>NZ_FNNA01000009.1 GCF_900106665.1 Paracoccus sanguinis | reverse complement strand
TTCACCACCGGGCCGCGGCGCTTGACCTCGGCCTCTGCCTCGAGCCAGCGCCGCCAGATCACCACGTAGCGGGCGAGCGCCCCGGCATCGAGTTCGGTCATCACCCCGTGCCGGGCCAGCAGCTCGGCCAGTTCGGTGAACTTTGCGGCGGCCGCATCGTCGAGGTGATCGGGAGCCGGCGGCACCGCCACGACCGGCTGCGGCTCGGCGGGGTTCATCCGGTGCGGCCGGGCCGTGCCTTTCACCAGCTTCAGCTGCGTCGGGAGCGGTTTGCGGCCAGCCATGATTGACGTCCTTCCTGATGTTCCCTCCCCACAAAGCAATGATCTTGCTGCTATTTGCCTACACTTCGCAGCGCCGCGGAGCGACTCTGATGACACAAGGACGCTGCATCAGAGCCAGGGAGCCCCGAGGTGACCCGCCGCACCACCGACAATTCCGAGGCCCTGAGCGCCTTCATCGGCAAGAAAGCCGAGATCGACGCGATGCTGGTCCGGCTCACTGCCCTCAGCGACGAGCACTTCAACGCCCACCCCGACGAGGTGACCTGGGGCCACGTCGGCACGCTCGAGCACTACGCCAGCCTGCTGAAGCGCATCACCGACAGCGCTTTCGGCGAGGGCGAGCACGCCCGCTGATCTCCGGCACCACCCGAACTCCTGCCGCGCAGACGCGCGGCTCGGGGTCGTAGAAGGCGCCGCAGGTCGCGGGGCCAGAACCGGAGACAACCCCATGCCCCAGATCCAGCTGTCCGACGCCCAAGCCGTCATTCTGTCCACCGCCTGCGCACGCGAGGACGGAGCCATCTTCCCCGTCACCGCCAGTCTTAAGGGCGGTGCGGTCGGCAATGTCTGCAAGAGCCTCCTGAAGCATGGGCTGATCCAGGAGGTCGAAGCCACCAACCTCGATACCGTCTGGCGGCACGACGAGAACCATGGTCCGATCACCCTGCGCGCCACGCCGCTGGCGCGCGCGGCGCTCGGGACTGACAAGGTGACGCCGCCGACGGCGGAGATGCCAGCTGTCTCGCTTCAGCGCCAGACCGCCACCAAGCAGGAGACCCTGATCGCCATGCTCCGCGCCGAGGGCGGCGCGACCATCGACGAGATCGTTGCGGCCACCGGCTGGCAACCGCACACGATCCGTGGCGTGATCTCTGGTGTCCTGAAGAAGAAGCTCAGCCTCGAGGTGACGTCCGAGAAGGTCGAGGGGCACGGGCGGATCTATGCCTTGACGTGAGTTCCCCACACTCGACGCGCATCGCAAACGATACTATATTCGCATCTGATTTGATGCGCGTCAGGAGGCTGCCATGAACATCACGACGGACATCAGTCCGCTGACCGAGTTCAAACGCGACACCGCACGGCTGATCGCGCAGATCAAGGAAACGGGGCGGCCCCAGATCCTCACCGTCAACGGGAAGCCCTCCGTCGTGGTCATGGATGCCGCCGCGTGGCAGGAGATGCAGGACCTGCTCGATCATGCCGAGACCGTCGCCGGTATCCGGAAAGGTCTGGCGCAGGCTCGCGTCGGTCAGGGCACCGAGGCCGGTGAGTTCTTCGACAACCTTGCACGGTCGCAATGACCGCATCACTGCCCGTCATCATCACGCCCAATGCGGCCGATGATCTGACCGCATCCTGGAACTGGCTCCGAGATCGCAATCCCAAGGCCGCGGATGAATGGCTGGCGGGCATCAGGAAGAGCATCCTTGCGCTCGGCGAGATGCCGGACGCCCATCCGGTTGCCTCGGAATCGCGTGACCTCGATCTGCCGATCCGTCGCGCGCTTTACGGCAAGGCAACACGCTGGCGCATCTACTATACCGTCATCGATGGGTCCGTGCAGGTTCTCCATGTCCGGCACGGTCGCCGGAGCGACTGGCATCCCTGAGCCTTTCAAACAGCCGGCGCAGCAGATAGCCCCGCGCCAGCGAGACGCCGGCGAAGGCGAGACCGATCCGCATGTTCTGCGCCAAGGTGGGGTTCCAGCCAAAGAGCGGGAACAGGACAATCTGCGTGATGACGGCCAGGACATAGCCGACGAGGACATTCGCCGCCGCTTCGACCAGCGACAGGGCT
Organism: Paracoccus sanguinis; assembly: GCF_900106665.1. GTDB lineage: Bacteria > Pseudomonadota > Alphaproteobacteria > Rhodobacterales > Rhodobacteraceae > Paracoccus > Paracoccus panacisoli. The sequence continues at coordinate 68,954 of NZ_FNNA01000009.1, read as the reverse complement.
CGACTCTGCGTCATGCTGCGTCCTCCTGGTCACCGCCGCCCGTGCCCAGCCGCTCGTCCTTCATCTCCGCGAATGTCCGACCGTCAGCCTCCAGCACGGCGTGGCGTCCCGTCTCCCTCTGCCAGCGTTCCACGGCGACATCGACATAGGCTGCGCTGATCTCCATCGCGAAGACGCGGCGGCCGTTCGCCTCGCCCGCCATGATCTGTGAGCCGGAGCCACAGAACGGCTCGTAGCAGAGCCCGCCACGGGCGACGTGCTGGCGCATCGGGATGCCGAAGGCGTCGAGCGGTTTCGGCGTCGGGTGATCGGGCCGGTCGTCCCTGGCGAAGCTGGGCATCTCCCAGGTCGAGGGCAGCGTCTCGTCCGCCACCTTCGGCGGGCGGTTCGGGCGGCGCCAGCCCATGAAGCAAGGCTCGTGTTTCCAGAGGTAGTGGGACCGGGTCAGAACACCGCGGTCCTTCACCCAGATGATCTGCTGATGGACAAAGGCACCCGCCTTTTCCCAGCATGCCTCGAGCATCGCCTGCCTGCGCGAGGCGTGCCAGCAGTACCACGCGGCGTCCTCGGTGATTGCCTCGGCCACGGCGGCCCCGATGAAGCCGTCGTAGAGCTCCGCGCCCTGAGAACTGTCGTCCCAAGTCACGCCATAGGACTGCGACCAGTCCTTGTTGCGGGTCGGGTGGTTCGATCCGTCGTAGTCCACCAGGTACGGCGGGTCGGTCGCGAACAGCACCGCCCGCTCGCCGTTCATCAGCCGGCGGACATCGTCGTGAGACGTCGCGTCGCCGCAGAGCAGCCGGTGATCGCCGAGGATCCATAGATCGCCGGTGCGCGAGACCGGGTTGCGCGGCGGCTCGGGGATGACCACGGGCGGCGCCGAACCTTCATCGTCATCCTCGGCGCCCGCCAGCAGCCGGTCGAGTTCCCCATCCTCGAAGCCTAGGATACCGAGATCAAAACCCGCGTCCTTCAGATCTGTGAGCTCCAGCGCCAGCAGGCTCTCGTCCCAACCGGCGTTGAGCGCGATGCGGTTGTCCGCCAGCACCAGTGCCCGCCGCTGGTTGTCGCTGAGCCCGGTCAGGGTGATCGTCGGCACGGTATCCATGCCGAGCAGTCGCGCCGCCAGCACCCGCCCATGACCGGCGATCAGCGTGCCGTCCTCGGCGATCAGCACCGGGTTGGTGAAGCCGAACTCCCGGATCGAGCCCGCGATCTCGGCCACCTGCGCCTCGGAGTGAGTACGGGCATTCCGCGCGTAGGGCACCAGGCTGTCGAGCGGGCGGTATTCAACGGCAAGCTGACGATCGGACACGGACGATTTCCTTCAGGATATGGGCTGCACCCCCCCTCGCCATTTTGGCCATGGATGCAGAAAGCTTGGCGCGCGGTCCTGACGTCGAACCGCCCAGAGATTTGACCTCCCCCCGGGTCAGTCGGAGGACTCGCGCCCGGTCCGCCGATTGCCGAAGCCGCCATCCTCGGCAGCGGTCTTCCGGCTGTGGCAGGGGGCGCAGAGCGGCTGCCATCCGGTCTGGTCCCAGAACCGCGCGGTGTCGCCCCGATGCGGGATGATGTGATCGACGGTGTTGGCCGGGGTCACGCGCCCCTGGCGCTGGCACTCGGCGCAGAGCGGGTGGCGAGCGAGGAACATCTGCCGGGCACGCTGCCAGCGCGCTGAGGCGTAGAGCGCCCGGATTGCCGGGTCGCGCTTGCGGTCGGTGTCGCGGTCACGCTCCCGCTTGTCGCGCCGCCCCACCGGGCGATGGATGGACGGACGCTGCGGCATGGGGCCTCGCGAAAAGGGTGGAGCGGAGGGGGGAACGATCGGTGGCGCTCCTGGCGCTCGTCTCCCGATCATGCCCTGCTTGTAGCACGGATCTGTTGCAGGTGTCGAACACGAATGTGTTGCAACACTCTGGACTTACTCGGCATTCAGCCGCGCGGCGATCTTGGTCAGCGCCAGCTGCCAGCGCCGCCACGCCGTGGTCCGATCGCAACCCTGCTCCCCGGAGATAACCTTCCACGGAACCCTCGCCGCGCGAGACCAGACCAGCTTGCGCTCGGCCTCGGTGATCCACAGCGCCCAGTCGAAGGTCCGCTCCAGCGCCGAGATTGCCTGCGCCGAGGGCACCACCCGCATCGGCTCGGGCTCCATCGCCGCGATCTCGCGCTTCGTCCGCAGCACTTGCGGCCAGGTCCCGACGTAGCCCTGCGCTTTCACCGGCGGCAGCTTGCGCAGGGTGCGGAACGCCTCCTCGAAGTGATCGGCGACGTCGTCCGCGGTCCAGTCCTTGCGGGCGCTCATGCCAGACCTCCCGTGGTCTCGATGGCCCAGAGCAACAGCGCGATGGCATCCGCTTCGTTGTCGTCAGCGGGGCTGAACCCCCGCGCCCGCGCAGCGGCGATCATCACCTCCTTCGACGCATTGCCCTTGCTGGTGGCGTGGCGCTTGATCGTGCCGACCGGCACGCCCTCGTAGGGCACGCCCCGCAGGTCGGCCCAAGCGGTCAGCGTGGCTATCAGCCCGCCATAGACGTGAGCTGCGTCGGTGCCAGCGTGGCGACGGACTTCCTCGAACCAGACCGCCTCGATCGGACCCGACAGCCGATCGATCTCGGTGAGCCAGTTGGTGAAGCGCAGATAGCGCATGCCGCCGCCGTCGAAGCGGCCGGGCTTGAAGCTGACGGTGCCGCTGGTGATCAGCCCGTCACAGGCCTGCAGCGCCCAGCCGGTGGTGGTGCCGAGATCGAGCGCCAGAATGCAGCGCGGGTTGCCGTTGTGTTGGGTCATGCCGACCTCCTCTTCGCGTCTGTGGGCGCGGCGAGAGGGCTGGCCGGTGAAGGCTGCGGTCTCGCCAGGCCCCGAAGGGTGGTCAGATCAGGTCAGGCGCGGGGCGAGCTGGTCGCCCGGCAAATCCTTCAGAACCTTCAAAGGAGCATCTTGAAAGATTTCCGCCCCTAAGTAGTTGTCCTGTATATATAATGTATAATCCTTCAATTATTCAATATTTCAATGAGCACCTGTCTCCTCATCTTGAATCGCGCGCGCACGCGTATGTGATAAGGGTCCTCTTGAAAGATTGAAGGATTTGAAGGATTCGGTTTTTCCCTTTGGTTTCCAACTCCTGGATGCCGCCCGGCTTCAAGGATCGCTTCAGACGGATTGAAGGATCTCCGGTTACCCGCCCCACCGCGCCAACCGGTAGACCATTGCCTGCTTGGTCGATGAGCCGCGCATCCCCGTGGTGATGTCGCCGCTCTCGATCAGGGTGAGCAGGATCTCGTCCCGGTCACGGGATTTCAGCCACTGGGAGGCGCGGGTGATCTCGGACTTGGTGATCCCCTTGGCCCCGGAGGCGCGGATAATCTCCTTCAGCCGCTTCAGATGCGCCTCGGTCTCGGTGTCCGCCACATGCCGCTCGACCGCCTCCATGGTCCGCCGCGCGTAGTGACGCACGAACTCGATCGCCCAGTCAGCCGCGGTGATGTCGATCTCTGGTGTGACCGGATCGCCCCCAACCGCGACGATGAGGGCCAGCTTCAGGGCATTCTCTCCGATCCGCGCCAGGATCGCGGTGAAGGGCGTGCCGGCCGCAGCCCGCAGTTCCTCGGTCATGTCGGCACTGAGCTGGCGGAACCGCGCCTGCGCCTCCGTGGTCATCGGCACCGTCATCGGGACGACCGCCGTCGCCGGATCGGACGTCATCCCCACCAGATTGCCTTTCCGATGCCCGCCGCCGGCCGCCACGCGCTTGAGGCCCTCGATCAGCCCGGGTGGGGGCTGCCGGAGACCCGCCGCAAGGTTCTCGTCCGGATAGTCCTCGTCGCTGGGCAGGATCAGGAACCGGGCGAGTGAGCCATCGACGACGTTGGCCCCCTGCAGCGCGCCCCAGAAGTGCAAGGGCGTGGTGGTGCCGTAGACGCAGAGACAGGGCTGGTTGATGTCGCGCCGCTCGTTCGTTCCGTCCCGATTGGCATATTCCGCGCCAAGGAACACCCCACCGGCAGCGGTGAAGAGCTCGGTCATGTTGTCCAGGATCTCGGTGATGTGGCGCGGGCTGCGCTTGCGGTCGGCCGCCGCGGACAGGAACATGCCGAACTCGTCGATCTGGAACAGGATCGCCGGCTGGCGATGCAGCGCGGTCAGCAACCCAGCCCCGGAGGCGATCTTGTTGCCGCCGAGATGGTGAGCCAGACCCGCCTCGAAGAACACCTCGTTGATGATTTCGCGCGAGTGGTTCTTGCCAGAGCCACTGTCGGCGATGCCGACCACATAGAGGTTGGAACGCAGGTTGCTGGTCGTACGGTAGTTGCGGCCCATCAGCGCCCCGATCGCGCAGAGGCTGGCGCCGAGCGACAGCAGCGGCTGAGGACGGCGAGCGGTCGAGAGCATGTAGGTCGTCAGATCGCCCACCAGCCCGTCCGGGATGACCAGCGAGAACGGTGACGGTCCCTGCTGAGCAGCGGCATCGTCGCTGTCTCCTGCCAGCTTCGACAGGAGGCCCGCTGCCGGATGGGCATCTGTCACGCTGCCATCGAGCCGCAGTGCGGGGTCCGGGCTCCAGCCCCGCTCCATGGCGAGGTGATAGATGGTCCCTGCCCCGATCCGGTCCGGCTTGAAGCTAGACCAGGCTTTTGCCGTGGTTTCCGGGACGTTCTTCGCCGCCTGCGCGGACCAGCTGGCGAACAGCTCGCCCCCGGCCTCACCGAGCGCGCCCTTGATCGCCATGCCAATCCGCATCCAGCTGTCATAGTCGAGCTCGGCATTGGGCAGCCACGCCAGCGCCGCCGCGATGGCCGGGAGTGTGCCGCACTGACTATGAGTGCGGGCCGGCTCTGTAGCCGGAGCGACCGAGGACAGGCTGCGCCGTCGCAGCGTCTCCGGGATCAGGGCCCAAGCTTCGTCGAGGAACGAAGCGGCCATCGTCGCATCAATCGCCGGCAGGCTGTCGATATCGAGATCGGCCAGCCCCTCTTCGGGCCAGGCATAGGGCGCTCCGGTGTCGGGGTGGTCGGCATAGGCCACGAACTGCTGCCCGAGGCACAGCACCTCCAGCGGGTGGCGCTTGATGCCGCGGAAGGGCGTAATCGTCCGATAGACCAGCAGGCGCTTCGGCGCCCGACCAATGCGCAGCGCGGGCGTTTCGCCGAGGCGCGCGCGTGCCAGCTGCTCGATCCGCAGCGAAAGCTCGGCGTCCTCGGCGATGTCGATATCGATCGCTGCAATGCTACCGCCGACGATCCCGATCCCGCAGCTCGGCCAACTGGACCAGGTGGCGATCTCGACCTCGGTGGTTTCGCGATCGGCGTGGCGGTCCCATTGCGGGTAATCCACCCATTCGCCGCGCTGGAACCTGCCCGGCTTCTTGGTGCCGGGCGCGATCGGCAGGAGGGCATAGCCGTTGGTTCGCAGTGCAAGCCCGTACCGCGCCATGTAGGAGATGTTGGTCATCAGAACGGTGCCTCCGGGGTCATGGCGGCGATGCGCGTCTGGTCCCTGGCCGCCAGCGCCCGCAAATGGTCGCAGTAGCCGGTGACCACTGCCTCGATGAACCGGGCCCACTCCGCCTCGGTCAGGGTTGCAAGATCGGACGTGCCGATGCTCTCGAGATATTCGCCGCCCAGCTGGCCACCATTCGCCATCGCCGCGGTTTCGTTCGGGGTCGGATCGATCATGCCTTGCCTCCCATGACAGAGGTCCTGGCAGAACCGGCTGCAGAATTGCCGGCGACTGGCTGCACGCCGCGGGTCGGTGCGGGGATAGCGCGAGTCGAACCAGCCAAACCCACGAGGATCCCGGTGGCAGACGGCGCAGAGGCCGGCGTGGAAGGCGTGCATGGGTTGAACCTGTAGCCGGAGATTTCCAGGAAGCGGCCCGATGGGCGGACCGAGATCTCGCTCGGGCAGGCCAGCTCGCCGGTCTGCGCGAGGGCTGCAGCCACGCTCGAAGGCACGGGGCAGTCCGGCGCGCGCTTGTGCCACCACTCGGCGGCCTTCTGCCGGGCATAGCCCTGGTGCTCGAGACAGACCCATTCGCTGTAGGTGGCGAGCCCGCAGCGATAGGTGACCTTCAACGAGGGCCGCCCGCCCGCTTTGTCGTGACGGCTGTAGGCGACGCCGGTAACTGCCAGCCACTGCGCCTTCGGCGACAGCACCGGCAGGGTCGCGGCCGTCGGCGCAATCTTCACCTCGCGGGCCGGGAACACATGGCCACAATCGGGGCATTCGCTCGCGGCGAGCGCGACTATGCTGTCGCATTCTGGGCAGAGCTTGGCCGGTGGCTCAGCGCTGCCGGCCTCACCGGGTCGCTTGGGCCGCACCAGATCGATCGGTCCGTGCCGCCGGACATTACCAGCGAAGTCGAGGACCAGGCAGTTCTCCTTTCCCGGCGCCAGCCGCGTGCCGCGCCCGACCATCTGAACATAGAGTCCGGCCGATTGGGTCGGGCGCAGCAGCGCGATCAGGTCCACGCCCGGCGCGTTGAAGCCGGTGGTCAGCACGCCCATCGAGGCCAGCGCGCGGATCTTGCCGCGCTTGAAGTCGGCGATGATGCAGTCTCGCTCGTCCTTCGGCGTGTCGCCGAAGATGGTGCTGCAGATGATCCCCTGGCGCTCAAACTCCGCCGCCACGTGCTGCGCGTGCGCGACGCCCGAACAGAAGGCCAACCAGGATTTGCGGTCGCGGCCATGCGCGATAATCTCGGTGACGGCCGCGCGGGTGATGGCGTCCTGATCAACCGCCGCCGCCAGATCGCGCGCAATGAAGTCGCCTGCGCGGGTGCCCACCTTCTAGACGTCAAGCCGGGTGGCGGGCTGCTTCGAGATCAAGGTGCTCAGATAGCCTTGATCGATCAGGTCCCGCACCGGCGCCTCGAAAGCAATGTCGGTGAAAAGCGCGTTCTTGCCCTCATGCAGCATCCCGCTGTCGAGCCGGAACGGCGTCGCGGTCAGCCCGATCACCTTGAGCGCCGGGTTGATGGCCTGCAGCGCGTCGAGGAAGCGCCGATACATCGTGCTCGATTTGCCGGGGATCAGGTGCGCTTCGTCGATCAGCACAAGATCGGTATGACCGATCTCACCCGCGCGGCGGTGGATCGACTGGATGCCGGCGAAGAGGATCCGCGCCTGAGCCTCGCGCTTGCCGAGGCCCGCCGAATAGATGCCCGCCGGAGCATCGGGCCAGAGGCCGATCATCTCGGCATGGTTCTGCGCGATCAACTCGCGGACATGGGTCACGATCAGGATGCGCTGATCGGGCCAGGCCTTCAGCACACCCTCGATGAAGGAGGCCATGACGAGCGACTTGCCGCCCGCGGTCGGAATGACGACCAGCGGATTGCCGGTGTGGGCCTGAAAATAGCCGTAGATCGCGGTGATCGCGGCCTGTTGATAGGGGCGCAGGGTCAGCATGGCGCAGCCTCCGGGGCACGGGCGTCGTTGGTCCAGGTCGAGCCATCGGCCATGCGGTAGGTGACGACGTCGTCGCCCGCATCGATGACCTCGCCCGGGATGAGATCGGGGATGAAGAGATGGCGGCCGCAGGCGGCGCGCTGCTCGGCAGGCGTCAGCATCCGGTCGTGCCGCGCGCAGTGCCAACCACCGTCGACCGGCGTCGCATGCAGGCAGGACCGGCACGTCACCGCAGCCCCACCGCCTTCGTGGCAGGTCGCATGGTGATCGCAGAACCGGCATTCGAACCAGGCCGGATCCTCGCTGATCCGCGCGGGCGGATGCTGGGCGAAGATGATGCGCCCAGCCTTTTCGAGCAGGCGCTCGGCCATGGCGCGGTCCGCCTCGATGCGCTCGACATGCAGCGCGTCGGTGTCCTTGCAGACCGCGACGTAGAGGGCGCGCGTGATGCCCGTCAGGTGCATGTAGATTTGCATCTGCGCGGCGTGCTGAGGCTTGGCCAGAACAACGCCCTTGGCGACCAACTCGTTGAAGCTTTTGACCGAGTGGGTCTTGAACTCCAGCACATGCCAGGTCTTCGGCGCCTCCATGAGCCCGATGGCCACGCCGTCGAGCGAGCCGCCGAAATGCCCGCCATGGGCTTCGACCCGGAACTGTCGACCAGTCTCGGGATCGACCTCGAGCACGGTCGCCCCGGTGGCACGCAGGTTGCGCACGAGCCGGTCCTCTTCCAGCTGACCCGTCTCGAACAGACGCAGCAGGCGGCCAGAATGGCGCGCGGGCGTGACCCAGCGGAAATCGTACCAGAGCGCCCGGGCGCAGGACTTGCCGATGATCGACGCCCCGAGGTGATCGCGGAATCCATCGCCTTGGCGGGCCTCGTAGTCGGCATAGATCGCCTTAAGCGTCGGCGTCGGAGCAGGAGGAAGCGCAGCCATCACGAGCTCTCCCCCTCGCTGCGGGCCCTGGCCTCGGCCAGGATGCCGTCCCAGGTCTCGCTGTCGTGGCGCTCGCGCAGGATGCCGATCAGCGCGTCCTTCACGGTCTCGCGACGACGGCGGCCGGTGCCTTGGGCCAGCAGTTCCGCCCGCTCGCGGCTAAGATGGCGAAGGGCCGTGCGGGCCCGGTGGAACCAGTCCGGATCGATGGGTTTCGCCCCGCGCTGTCGGGCCAGATCGGCGGTGGCGATCTGGGTCCGGATCCGGGCGATGGCGTCGTCAAGTTCGATCAGCCGGCGCTGGTCTGCGGGCAATCCGGGGCTGTTCACGGCCACGGGGGCCGCGTTGGTCATGTCAGTCATGGGAATATTCTCAGATTAGGTTGCGCGCTGCCCCGTCAGTCAGGGCGCGGGGCAGCACGAAGGCTCAGCCCTTCTTGTTCCAGGGCGCGGAGGCCATCTTCTGCGGCGCCGTCGAGACCGCCGGATCGGGCGCGGGATTCGCCGGGCGGGCCGCCGGGGTCGCGTCACGGTCGGGCGGCAGATAGGCAAGCGCGTTGCTCTCGCCGTAGCCGTTCTTCGGCGGCCGGATCTTCACCTGGATCGTCATCGGGATCAGGTGCAGCTCCTCGCTGTCATTGACCTGCAGCCGGCCCGTGGCGTGGCAGATGGCCGACAGCGTCCGCTGTGCGATCTCCACCGTGGTGGGATTCGGGTTCACGAGGTTCAGCTGGTCGAAGATCTTCCGGCCCTTGTGCTCGCCCTCGAGGATATCGAGCATCAGCCACAAGAACTGACCCATGCCGTTCTTCGTCACGCGCATCTCGCTCTCGACGATCTGGGCCCGGTATTTACCGGCGGGCAGCAGTTCGTAGGCGGTGGTGGGCTCGACGCTGGTCGCGTCGAAGGACGTATCAAAACGTGCCATGATGGTGTCCTTGCTCGGGATTACAGGGATTGGGGCATGGCGGCGACGAACGCTGCCCAGCTCAGCGGCAGGGTGTCCGGCAGGCCGTAGCGGTTCTTGGCCAGGAAGGCGGGGCGCTCTTCGGTGTGCATGACGCGCGCACCAGACCCGAGCGCCCGGGTCACCTTCTTGTTGAAGCCGATGTCGGATTTGGCGACCGAGATCTGGTAGTTGGCGAAGAGCACGACATCCGAGTGCTCCTGCAGAAGCGCCGACGCCCGGGTCTGCAGCTTGATCACGTAGCGGTCGTAGGGCTCGTGCTCGGGGCTGTCGAAGCGCTTGATGTCGGTATGGGCGATCTGGATGACCACCACGCCCTTCCGGTCCCGCAGGGCGTTCAGCTTGTCGAGATATTCGCGCCAGATGGTCAGCGCCTCGGCATAGCCCTTGCCAAACCCCGGCGCCTCGATCGACGACCAGCCGTTTCGCTTGCAGGCCTCGGCCCAGATCAGCGGCTCAAGCCAGTCGACGCTGTCGACGACGACCGTGCCGAACGCGTGGTCTTCGTTCAGCAGCGCGTCGAGTGCCTCGGCGACCTCGGCATAGTTCGTCGCCAGCGGGAAGTGCGGGACATGCAGCTTGCCGAGGCCATCCTCGGTCATGATGAACACCGGGCGGTCGGATTCGGCCGCGAAGGTGGATTTGCCAATCCCCGCCACGCCATGGATCATGATGCGGGGCGGGGTCAGCGCGGAGGTCGTCCGCAGGGAAGCGAGAGAAATGGCCATCCTGCCCTCCCTCACGCCAGTTTCACGGCGGGTTTGTCCGCCGTGCTGGTGCAGTGCCGAGTGCCCTCATAGGCCTCGACATCCGCAAGGCGGTAAACCACCCGGCCGCCGATCTTGATGAATGCCGGGCCCTCCCCGGTCCAGCGCCACCGCTCCAGCGTGCGGGGGCTGATCTTCCAGCGAGCCGCAAGCTCGACCTGGTTCAGATGTGTGACTGACAATGTCGACTCCTTCGCGTTAGGCGGAATGCCTGCGAATGAGAATGGGGGAGCGGCAGGGAGGAAACCGGGAGGGCGCAGGGAGGGGAGACGGGAGGAATGCAGATTGATGCCCCGGAAAACAAAAAAGGCCGCCCCGAAGGACGGCCTGATCGTCATGTTCTTGTTGTCTTCAAACCTCGAGCCAGGCGCTGGATCCGCTCTCCCGGATGACCTCGTGCCACGTCGGGTGCCCACTGAACAGGTCCCGCAGTCGCTTCACTGAACGCCCGCATTCGGCTTCCTCGAGAATACGAGCAACGGGCAGCACTGGATCGCCGCTGAGCCAAGCCTCGGCAAGCATGGCCACGGCGACCTTCTGCTTGCCGCCAGTGAACTCGTGCCATCGACCATGCACGATCAGCACGCCTCCGTCGCCGGAGACCCACACCGGTCCCGTGTCGGATGGCCCCTTCAGCAGACGGGCGCTCAGGGCCTCCGGAGCGACGGCGAGCCCGTCTTCAAGATCGACCACATCCGCCACCGCAACCAACTCATGGCCCCTTATGAACTGGAAGCGGTCTCGATCCGGCAGGTCGAGAACCAGGACCACGCGAAGCCCATCGGCCGGTCGCCGTGCAACGAGCTTACGGAACTCCGCGAACACGGCCGGCGTCGTAAGGCCGCGGGCGACCCAGATCCCGACACGCGCGTTGCGCTTTGGCAGCCGCGCCGTCCCGAAGTCCAGCACTGCGCCATCAAGGTACGGCACGGGATTATCGCCGAGCGAACAGTCGAGCCGGGCGAACACCCGCCGTGCTGCTGCGACCATGTCCAGCGCATAAACCCTGCGGCGGGCGCTCGCCTGTTCCTCTTGCCAAACGACGTTTCCGAGATGCCCCAGTTCACCGGTGGTGGGGTGGCAAATGACGGAAGTAGGCGTGTCGTCCAGATCGTCCTCGGCAACGATGGACATCGCGCTGCCCCGCCGCACGATCAGCCCGGCTTCCATCAGTGCTTTGCCAGGCCTAGGCGAATGCTCCAGCGCCATGGCCGAAACCTGCGCGTGGCGGGTTCCGGCAACGGACAAGAGCAGTCGACGGGCACCGAGATCAATCCTCGAAGAGCTGGACGTCATCGACAAGGATCCCCCACCGACGCAGGTACTTTTCACCGATCAACTGCTCGGTCGCGGTGCGGTCTTTCAGATCGCAGCCGTGTGGCCAGCTGATGGATAGGGTCAGTGAGCGGCGGCCGGTGCCCCCAGCAGGCCGGGCGAGCTTGACTGCGATCTTGGCGCGCGTAACCACGTACCCGTCGCTGAGGGGCGTGTGGTCCCCGAACCTCTCTTCCGCCTTCGTCCAGATCGTCTCGCCAGCGCGCGCCGGCTTGTCCAACGTCACCCTGAAATCGCTGTCGTCGATCGGCATGACGCGCAGCTCCCGCACATCAACACCCTCGATCCCGTCCTCCGGGTCGACCGGAAAGTCGAATGGCTTCAGCAGAACCGAGAGGTCGTAACGACGTAGTGGGAGACGATTCTCCTTGAACTCGACGCCGAGGAGATGGGCGAATGTGGCCTTGAGGATTTCACCGCGGGTGTTCTGGTCGCTGGCGATCACCTCGATGGCTCCCGTCGCGGGCTCGTAGGTGACGGCAGCCTCGAACACTGGCCGATATGCTTGCCGGATCAGAAGACCGCGGTCGTCGAAGCGCAGCAGATCGTTGGGGCTCCCCTCGCGATAAACCGTGACCTGGACGAGATCGCAGACGTCGCCCTCAAGCGTTGTCCTCACCCGTTCGAAAATGTCGACATACGCATGAGCTGCGCCTGAGAACTCCTTGACCGCAGCAATAAACGCCTCTCGCGCGGCAGCATCCCGCAGCAGGGCGCAACCCGGGTCCGTGACGAAACCGGCCCACATGCGGCCGCGCCGTCGGTCTTCGGTGAAACGAACCTCCTCGGCATGACGAAAGCGGTCCTGCGCGTTCAGGAACATCCAGAGCGACCGCGCATGCGGATTGGCGAGCCCGTCGAGGAAGGCAGGATCCTCGGCCACGCTGTAGATCGCGGCCTGCCCCGGCTCATCGGACAGCGCATGGACGCGCTCGGCGTCATTGGAGACCCGATCGCGCTGTTCGCGGGACATGTCCTCGATGGCGCCGAGAAGCGGCCTTGCCAGCGCACCCTCAGACACGGTCCAGTCCAACTTGGTGGTAAGGCCGATTTCCGGCCGGTCGAAGTACTCACGCAGGGCCTCACCGGGCGTCCTGCGAAGGAAGGCGGACAGGGCAGACACTGTAATTCTCCTTGTTGGCGATTCGATAGATCGGCCGATCTGCTAATCAGCGTATCCGCGGTACCAGCGCGCAGTCAATCGAAAAAATACGCGCCTCCGCGGATTCGCGATTAGGAGTCGAACAGCGACTTTTGCCCGAAGGTCGTCGTGATCAGGTTCAGCTTCAGCAGCCGGATACGCGCTGCCTCCTCGGAAACCTCGAACTGCTCCGTGACCAGCTGGATCAGCCGCGCTGCATGGGAGCTTGAAACATGGACGTCGCCATGCAGCTCGCGCGGACCGCAGAAATCGGAGACCAGGCGACGGACCGGCGTGGCTGGCATCAGCAGAGCGCCGCTGATGTAGCCGGCCTGCCATTCCATCCAGTCAGACTGCGGAGCGTTCAGGATGTTCTCGCGCGTGGAGATCGCCTTGTTGGCGTTCAGGCCATGCTCGAGCAGGTCGCCGGTGGCGAACTTCTGCGCCCAGAGCGGCCCGTGGAACTTCACATGCCCGAACTCATGGGCGAGCGTGGTGCGGAAGCGATTCTCGCGCCGTTCGTCAGCCGCGATTCGTTCCGAGATGGAGACCTTGGGCCCGCGGTCGGGGAAGAACTCAGTGACCCCTTCGACATCGGCGCCGTGGACCGAGAGGTCAGCGTAGCTGTCAAGCTCTGCGTCATGCATTTCGATCAGCACGGTCAGATCGTCGGTCGAAACCGGATACATGACCTTTCTTTTGCGCTTTATCAGAAGGTCGCAGATCAGACGTTCGCACTCATCGTCGAGGTCACGCGCCTGGTAGAAGGGGCGCTCGGCAAAGCGGCCCGTGTTGTCACGGATCATCTTCACCATGCAGAAGCCCCCTATTCGTTCAACGTCTTCCTGAAATTGGCGAAGGCCGCGACAATCTTCTCTTCGGTCTGCGCCGCCCTGCGCAGTTCGTCAGGGATCTTGCCGGCGAGGACAAACAGATACCCCTCATCCACCTCAAGCACCGTGGCAAACTGCCGGATCAGGTGGTCGGAGGTCGGGCTGCGTCGATCGTGCTCGATGTCGTTGAGGTACTGCGGGGATATCGACCCGCCGCCCTCTTCCTTCATCACGCGCGCTGCGAGTTCCTTCTGGCTGAGACCGAGTGCCTTGCGGGCCTTCGAAATCGCCTGCCCGAAGGTCACACCGTCAGTCGGCATCGCAGTACACAGTCCTCTCTCCCGTCGATCCGCTTGTTCGCGGATATGCGGAGTGTTACGCATTATCAACAAGGGTTTCAACAGAGACCGCCGACGTGGAGGCGCAGCACGTGTCGAAGTTTATCCCAAGCTACAACGCTGAGCCGATCTATCGGGCTGCTGACTTATGGGCAAGGCGCTGTCTACAGGCAGACGGCTCGGTCTTCGTCGAGGATCGAACCCTGTGGACGATCGAGCTTCTAGATGAGCTTGATCAACGATTTGTCAAAAATCTCTACGCAGGTGAAGGTAATTTTCTGTCCACGCTGAAGGAACAGCTCGAACCAGGCTCCCCGCACTGCAAGCAATTGATGGCAGAATGTTTATGGGTCTTGCGACTGTTTCCTTCAAACATCGGTGCCGCCAAAAAACGCGAAACCATACGCGAGGCTTGGGAATGGTCCGGCGACGTACTCGAAGATGGTCATCATCTTCTGGAAGACGCCGTCCTAGGGGGGGTGGGCTCCACCGGTACGGCATTCCTCACGCACCATTGGCGCGAGCTCGCGTTTTTGATCCAAGCCATGAGAGCCCTGAAACGCCGGGAGGCCGGCGACCGCGGCGCGATCCTGAAAGACCCCTGGGCTTTCTCAAGTTGGTTAAGTAGCCTTCCCGAGGCCGATAGGCGACAGGTAACTCATATCTTTCCACACCTACTGTTTCCCGACACTTTTGAGCGGATCAGTTCTGCAGGCGACAAGCGCCTGATCCTCGCCGGCTTCGGAGACACGCCGGAGAAGGAGATCAAGAAGTGGAGCACTGTCGAGATCGACCGCGCCTTGCTCGAGCTGCGCCGCCGACTTGAAGGAGAGCATGGCGAGGACATCGATTTCTACGAGGAAGAGTTCGAGGCCCAGTGGAAGAACCAGACGAAGAACTGGCTGCTCAGTTGGAACCCCTCCAAATGGACCTGGGACACACTCGCGGCCGACCGCGCCACGACGATCAGCGGGGAGAAGGCCGACAACCGATGGCGCTGCAGCTCGAGCAAGCCGCGTGAGGGTGACCGCGTCTTTTTGATCCGCACCGGCAGCCCTCCGAAAGGCGTCGTTGCAGTTGGAAAGGTCACGCGCGCGCCCTACGAAGCCGAGCACTGGGAACAGGCCCGCGCCGATGCCGGCGAGACGACGCGTTTCGTTGACGTGGCATTCGACTCCGTCCGCGATGCAACAACGGACGAAATCGTCCCTCTGGAACAGCTGCAAAACCGCGAGCCCGGCCAGGAATGGAACCCGCAGTCTTCCGGAATCGAGATCAAGGCAAAGGCTGCCCGGACCTTGGAGCGCCTATGGAAGGCGCTGTCACCACCCGTATCGGACCCTCCTACGCCGGGGGGCGACGCTGGATCTGAAGATCCGTTTTCAAAGAAACTCGCACCGCCCCTGAACCTCATTCTCTACGGCCCTCCGGGTACCGGCAAAACGTACCGCCTGAAGAAAGACTATCTGCCGCGCTACCAGGATGAGGCCGGTGATCGCTTCGAGTTTGTGACGTTTCATCAGAGCTACGCGTACGAGGACTTCGTCGAGGGCATTCGCCCGGTCACGGAGAACGGGGCCGTCACCTACGAGGTGCGGTCAGGAGTGTTGAAGCGGCTTTGCGATCGGGCCCGGCGCTCGCCGGACAAGCGGTTCGCCCTCTTCATCGACGAGATCAATCGCGGGAACGTCGCCAAGGTCTTCGGCGAGCTGATCACGCTGGTCGAAGTTGACAAGCGCATCCGCATCGATGCCTCGGGAAACCGCTTGGCGAGCTGCAAGGGCTTGGAAGTGACGCTCCCTTACTCCGGTGAGCGTTTTGGTGTGCCCGCGAACGTCGACGTAATCGGCACAATGAACACCGCGGACCGCTCTATCGCTCTGCTCGACACCGCCTTACGGCGCCGGTTCCGGTTCGAGGAACTCACGCCGAAGCCGGAACTGCTTGGATCGATCAATGACAGCGAGGGCGACGCGATCGACCTGCGTCAGCTCCTCCAGGTTATGAATGCCCGCCTGTCCCGCCTGCTGCATCGCGACCAGACCCTTGGCCACAGCTACTTCTACCACGTGAAGTCCTTCGACGAGCTGCGCCGTGTATTTGCGAGGGAGATACTGCCGTTTCTGCAAGAGGCGTTCTACGACGACTGGCGTCAGATCCGTTACGTCCTCGCCGACCAGGCCGTAGAGGAGGAGCTGCAATTGGTCCGGGCGCGGGCACAGAATGCCGCTGTGCTCTTTCCCAAGGCGGACCCGGCCGAAATCGGGGACGGTGAGGCGTTCGAGATCATTCGGGAAGACGACATCACCCCGGACGCAATCCGCAAGATCTACGAGCCACCGGAATGAGGTGCCTGACCTTCCGAGAGAGGGAGAGTGTCAGCATCGGTCCGGCCGGCGAGATCAGCGAGCTCGAGGCAGAAGGCATCGCGAAACTCGCCGGACGTCTGCCACCTGGGGTCCTCGCATGGGGCCTTCGGTCATTGCAGTTCGGGCCGTTCTGCGGAGTCCTGCAAACCGAGCAGCTGGCAATCGAGATACTTCCAAAGATCGACCATGGCAGCGATAGCAGCGAAGACATGCGGGGCCTTTTGGTGGCCATGCTTGCGCGCGCAGGTGAGCTTGGATCAAAGCGCGTCGGCGATGCAGGCCTTGGGCAACAGCACAGCCACCTCCTGGACGTCTTCATCGAAGATTTCTGCAGCCAGGTGAAATCTGCGCTCCGAGGCGGGGCCATTGCCCGGTACTCGGAGAGGACGGAGAACCTCAATGCCATCCGCGGACGGCTCGAGCTGACCGAGCACCTGCGCGCGAACGCCTTCGATCGTTCTCATCTGCTCTGTCGTTTCGACGAGCGCAGCATCGACAACGCCTACAATCAGACACTGAAGGGCGTCCTGCGAATCCTCCTCGGATTCGCGCTGAGCCCGAGGACCCGCGCGATGGTGGCTGCGTTCCTCCATCGCTTTGACGAGGTGACCGATCGCAGGGTCAGGGCTCGCGACGTCGGTGCCTTGCGGTTCGATCGCACCGTCCGACACTGGGAGCCGGTGTTTGCGCGGGCCCGCTGGCTGCTGACAGGCCTCTATCCGGATGTTCGCATCGGCGACGCAGCTGGTTCCGCTCTGCTGTTCAACATGGAGAAGCTCTTCGAGACGGTACTCGGACTGCGCATCCGGCATGCTTGCCAGGTGCAGGCCGGTGCACGCCTTACTGTCGGACTTCAGAGCCCTGTGAAGAACCTCGCGACGGCGGGCTTCCAGCTGCGCCCCGACATCACCGCTCAGAGCGGAGACGAGTGCGTCGCCATCTTCGATGCAAAATGGAAGCACCTCGATCTCGCCGAACCGAACTCGGGCGTCTCGAGCGGCGACGCATATCAGATGAACGCCTACGCCAGTCGCTACCGCTGCAAGCGACTCGCGCTCGTTTACCCGGCCTCAAGGGACTGCCCGCCAGGAAGGATCACCGAGTTCGTGCTCATGACCGAAGAGCGGCCGGTATTGGATGTTGTCGCGATCGATGTTCGAGAGCTCGCCTTTGGCAGCGGGATCCCGGTCGGCATCGATGCGATGATCCCGATCGAGCGGCACTGGAAGCAACGATCATCGCAGGCACCGGTTTACGAAGCGGTATGAAGGACTTCGGCCCCTCTTGCTTCCACAGTGCTTCCACGGGTGGCGGAAACGCAAACGCCGCCCCGGAGGGCGGCGTGTAAGCGTTTGATAACGCGTACAAAACTGGTTGCGGGGATAGGATTTGAACCTATGACCTTCAGGTTATGAGCCGAACCTATTGATTTTTTTGACTCTTTTGTTTTCAGAGACTTAGTGGACAGGCCTTTGGAATGGCGGATTCTTTTGCGAACTCTCGACGTTTCTCGCCGGATTTCGGCGGATCGACGTGCGCACAGGAAGGCATTCGCGGGTTGACCAGACGTTGACAAGCGATGCTCATCAAGTGTAATAGACCATCACCACGGTCGCATGCACCGATCATCACGCGATGGGCGGAAAGCTGTCTGACGGCACCGCGACATGCAGTCTCTGCGAAAACGGAAACGCGGACATTCATGAACGTGTGCGTGAAATGCTTGTCCCCGGTAGATTCTCTCTTCTTTCGGGGTGCGCTGGCAGAGTTCGTGCAGCTATCTTCATTTCTTGGCCGGATACGACACCGCCGATGGCTATGCCAAGCGGTTCCATGATAGAGGGCGAGAGCTCCAATGTTCCTGAATAGCTTGTGAAAAGTCAGGCCTGACGAGCTTGGCGCGAGCAACACTTAGCTCATCGCTTTCACTTCTGATGACTAGCCCTTCTATTGTGCCATTTCTGAACTCACTCTGCGCATTGAGTAATAGGTTAGTTAACTGACCCAACGTGAACCGCCCTCTAGCAATTTCGGGCACTGTGCTGATACCAGCGGCCCGTGCCATCGCATTCCTTTGCACTGTGCTTAAGAATCTTTCTTTACCGCGGCAATAGACGTCGAATAACACAAACCAGTCCGGCAAGTGATCATAAAGCAGCGAGTGCTTCGCCGCGCACCATTCACCGAACAATATTGTCTCCGGGGAGAGAACGCTGCCTAAGCCTTCCGCGTGCTCACCAAGCCACGACGTAAGTCGGGTAAACTGTCCTCGATAGGGTGGGGAAAGATAGGAACCCCGATTCTGCAGTAAAATCTCGTTGTCCTGTGCATACGAAATCCCAAGGTTTGCCCCATCGATCTTCTCCTCGACAATTACTTCGTTCGCCAGAAACTCCCGCATTTCATATTGTGAAAGAACCTTGTCCCCTCGAGGACCTCCCGAACCAAGCCAAGCTAAGTGGGGTGTATGTGGAAAGCGAAAGAAGTTGCTCATTTAGGCAATTTTGGTTGGCCGTTATCTGGAAACTTGGAAACATAAAACTGACAAGCATCATCCGGGCACAAGAAATCGACCGCGATACCGTGATTTCCGAGCGTTTCCCACCAATCCAGCCATTTGCAGTCTGCGGCCTGCAAAATAGGTGGTTTCTGTGGATGCGCGTTGGAAACGGCTGCAAACTTTCGGTCGGGAGGGTCAAAGAGATCTTCGAGCTCTGCGTCCGGAAACTCTGAAAATCTGTTTTCTTCAACCTCAGTAATTGTTACTTGTTCGACATGAGCGGGGTTCCGTTGGTTTTGAAGCAGCCATTTCAGGAACACATCACCCACCCCTTTCGGTTGGTTCGGATGCGTCTTGTTCTGATATTCACGAAGTATATGAAAGCAGTCGTCAATCACGGTTATGCCCTGTTCCTTCTGGAATACGAGGCGCTCAATGCATTTTTCAATGCAAGCGTCCGAGACATCTCCGTGGCTTCCGTTAGCGACCAAGAGGACATTGGTATCGACAATTGCACGAACCATTATTCTACCTATCTCAATTTTCCGGCAGATCGTCTCCTAATTGCCGCTAGTGTCCGCGCAGTTATGTCCTCCATTTCATCTCCGAAAAAGTTTTCTGGCCAGTTCATGATTTCTCCGTTCTCATCGAGCTCAAGCTCCTCGAGTTGAGCCATCCCTTTTCTGCCATTGACAAAATAGACCGCTATATCATCATTCTTAATCACTCCCTCAGCAACCCGTCTTTGCAAACGGTTGAGAAGATGCTCCGAATGCGTTTCGATGATGAGTTGTGTCTCGCGTGGCTTACCATCCTCGTAAGATTGAATTGCACTGATAAACGCATCAGCCAATACGGATTGTGCTTTGGGATGAAGATGTATTTCCGGCTGCTCCATCCACACGGTGGAACCCACTGGACAATAGAAGGCTTGCACCAACGCTGGAAGGACCTGCGAAACACCGAAG
This sequence comes from Paracoccus sanguinis, assembly GCF_900106665.1. GTDB lineage: Bacteria > Pseudomonadota > Alphaproteobacteria > Rhodobacterales > Rhodobacteraceae > Paracoccus > Paracoccus panacisoli. Next base: position 49,388 of record NZ_FNNA01000009.1, on the reverse strand, counting down.
CCTACATCAGTGAGCTTGACTTCGGGCGACTTTGCCTGCGCCTTCACCAGAACCTCATACTCTTTGCGGCCTTCAGCGACGGCCTTCACGCGAAACTTGGCGATGATGCCGAGGTCAACCAGCCAAGATGCAATGAACTCGTCGAAACGCTGCTTGCTGCGCCCGCGGCCGCGATTGAGCCTGCGGCCCTCAGCCGAAGCCGAAAGGAGCGCCGCAATAGCACTTTCACCCTCCTGGCCCACATCGGGGGGACTATCGCCTGACCACTGATACACTCGCCGAGGTGGGCTTCTCAAAGGGCCGAGATAATATAAATCATCCAAGAGGCGTTCGGTCTCTAGCGCAAACTCAGTCAGGAAATCAGCATTCTGATATCGGAGAAGCGTTCGATCTGCGAAACGATAGAATTTCTCAGGTGGCTCTGCTGGCCATTTTCGACCTTGAGCATGGATAAGCCGCAGCGGCGTGGCATCAAGATACCCACCGCTGCCTTTGCGACCATGCTTGATCTCGAGGATCTTTTCTTCCCCATCGAAGAGTGAGTATTGGATCTCATCCGTGATTGGCTGCCCCGCCTTGTCTGCCCGCAGAGTCGAATGGAGGGACAGCTGGTCACCTGAGTATCCTTCTGAAGAGGACAGGGAGTTATCGATGTCCAATCGACGAGGAAGCCGCCACTTCAAGGTGAACTCAAGCGACGACTCCAGATCGTGACCATGCAGGCAGTCTGTAAAAGTCCCTAGATCGATCAAGGAGTTCTCGTCACCGAGATGAAGCGCGCGTTTTCGGTCGGAAATCTGCACCGTTTGCTTCAAGGCGAGAAGGAGATGGCCGAGGCTCGATTTGCCGGAGCTGTTGCCGCCGAACACGACGGTGAGAGGCGCGAGTCGGATCGGACCCGTATCCTGCCACGCCTTGAAGTTTTTCACCTGTAGTTCAACTAGCATCGCATCTCTTCCTGCTGCTTTGTTGTACTAACGCGGTTTGAACTGCTCACGTCAATCGGGTTCGATGCTCGCGTTTGCCCAAGATACCTCCAGACCTCGAAGCGGTCGGATGCCTAACACGTTTTGTTGCGCCACGCCGACGGCGGATGGCCCAGCTTCTCCCGCAGGATCGAAATCGCCAAGCGCGATCCCACGGCGGCTGACGTGCGCGACCGGGTGGGCGCATCGCTCCTAAGTTGATGCAGCCTTCGCTGCGTTGCGCCTGACCGGCGGCTTCGGAGAGTGCGGCATTGCCGGAAGATTTGCCGCCGAGTGGCCGTTTCGGGCCGAAAGCCCCGCCCCTACCTACCTCTTCGGCGCAACATCCTTCATCCTCTTCTGCAGCAGCAGTGCCACCTGTTCTGCGGTGAACTTGAAGCCCTGGCCATCGGGGATTCGCTCGGCTGACACCGGGTATTTTGGGCGGCGGGGGTCGATGCCGGTGACGCGGAACTGCTCGCGCCCTGTGCTGAACTGGCGGCCGTAATCGGCGGGGGAAAGCCCAAGTGCCTCAGCCAGCGCCTCGAACCGCAACCGCCCAAGGTCGAGGGCTGAGCCGTCCGGCAGGGGGATCGACACGCGAAAGGTGGCATCAAACCCCCAGCGCAGGTCAACGGCAGTGATGTTCCGCGGCTCGACCACCAGGCCATGACGGGCGGCGACAGCCTCACAGGCCTTCAGCATCTCGGCTTGCAGGCGCTGACACAGCACTGGCGTCAGGTTTCTCGGGGGCTTGGCGCTGGGCATGGCAGTTTCGCGATTGGGAGCGTGCCGACAGGATTACCCCATGGGCGGACCCCGATCAAACGATGGGTACAGATGGTGGCGTGCCTCCGTCTGCTCCCTGTCCCGCGCGCTGGGCCAGTTCGCCCAACCCCTTGTTCTTCCTGTCCGGAATTGCCACCGGCGCGCAATTCCACCTTCCGCCTGTATTCCGGTCCCTGCCTCGTGGTCCGACTTGATAGTGGCGCGGGTCTACGCCTGTGTCACAGGACTTGGAGGCGGGATGGATGGTCAAGAGACTGAAACTGAATGAGAAAACCCTGCGCGAGGCGGAACCCAAGCCCGGCGTCAGCTATCAGATATTCGACACGGAGGTGATCGGCTTCGCCGCCCGTGTGCAGGCCTCGGGCGCGCGGACCTTCACCATCGACTACCGGCACGCCGGGCGGCAGCGGCGGATGACCATCGGGCGCTGGCCGGAGTGGAGCGTCACGGCCGCGCGCGAACGGGCCAAGGAACTGCGCCGCGCCATCGACGAGGGACAGGATCCTCTGGCGGCGCGGGATGAATGGCGCGGGGCCCCGCGGATCACGGACATGATCGACCGCTACATCGCGGAGCATCTGCCGAAACTGGCCAAGACGAATGCGGGCGACCAGGTCTCGATGCTGAAGAAGATGGTCGAACCGGCCTGGGGCAACCGGCTGGTGACGGAGATCACCAAGACCGACGTCGCGAAGTTCCTCGATTTCGTGGCCGAGGGCCGCCCCCGCCCCTGCAAGGCGAAACCCAATAACAGGGCCCGCAAACTGCAGGGCCACAAGCCCACCCCGATCCGCGCCAACCGCATGGGTGAGGTGCTGCGCAAGATGTTCACGCTGGCCATGGAATGGGAATGGCGGACGGACAACCCCGCGCAGGGGTTCCATCGTCGCATCGAACATGCCCGCGAGCGCTTCCTGTCGCCCGAAGAGCTGACTCGACTGGCGACCGTGCTGGATGGCGCCGAGGATCAGCGCGCCGCGGCGATCATCCGCATGTGCATGTTGACCGGCGCGCGGGTGGGCGAGGTTCGCACCGCGCGGTTCGAACAGTTCAACCTCGACTATGCCATCTGGTCGAAACCCGCCTCGACCACGAAGCAGCGCAAGATCCATCGCGTCCCGATTTCACAGGACGTCGCGGCCATCGTGCGGCTGCGCCAGCAGGCGGTGCCACGCGGGAATCCGTGGCTCTTCCCCGGCGACACCGTGGGCCAACCGGTGCGCGAAATCCGCCGCTTCTGGGCCAAGGTGCAGAAGGACGCCGGGCTGGCCGACGTCCGCATCCACGACCTGCGCCACACCTTTGCCTCGCTTCTGGTCAGTGGCGGCGCATCGCTGGAAATGATCGGCAAGCTTCTGGGCCACAGCCAGATGCAGACCACCCAGCGCTATGCGCACCTGATGGATTCTCCCCTCCGGGCGGGCGTCGACACGGTGGCCAGCCTCCTGCGCCCGCGGCCGCGCCTCGTGCATGACGCGGCACAGGACGGGGCCGACCTTCCGAAATCGGCCTGACCGTCACGCGGCATCCTCGCCGCGCAGCCTGCGCCAGAGCGAGGACAGCCGCTTGCGGATGGTGCTTTCATCCGGCACCTCGCCCGACTTCGAGTTCTGGACGAACCAGTCCTGCACCAGCGTGACCAGCGCGGTCTGGGTGTCGGGCACGCCCTTTTCGAACAGGAACCACGTCAGCCACGCGTACATCGCGTCCCAATCGTAGCGCGGGCTGGCCCCTATGGTGGAAGCCGGGCGCCGCAGCAGATCGCGTTCCTCCTCGAAGGCTTGCAGCGTTCCGGAATCCAGCAGTAAGTCCGAGGACCGGACCAGTACACCCTCTGCCGGATCGGTGATCTTGAGCCAGGTCTTGCTGCCCAGCGGCATGACTCGCCTGAGCCGCGCCTGCTCGCTCGGGCCCATCCGCCGGAACATCCCCATCAGTTCCGCCATCGGCACCTGGACCATACCGGCCACCGTCTCGTCACCGCAGAGGACGGGAGGAATGCCCGCCACGACATGCAGATGCCCCGCCGCCGCCCAGCCCGCCACATCGGCCGGGTGACAGCCCCAGCGCACGGCGATTTCGTAGATCGAGAAGAAGGCAACGGGCGGAAGCGGCATGAAACAATCTCCTTTCAGACATGCGGCATCGATCGGCCAGGGCCGTCAGCACGCGGGTTGCAAATGACCCTGCGCGCGAGAGGCGCGCGGGCACACGGGGTGGAGAGCACGTCGTCGAGGAAAACCGCCTGCAGGCCAGAGCCGCACCGTCACCGGCGCAGACATCCGACTGTGTTCGTCTTTTCGATTCTTATGGACTGCTCAACCATTAATCTATGCATCCAGAAGGCGAGCACGCAACCACAAACCTGTGATGCACCACCCGAACAAAGAAAGAACCTGTGGATATCGTCGAGCGCCTGCGGAACCTGACCGGAACGCCCCATTCCGGCAATTCCGCTCCCCTCAGCAGCGACGAAACCGCCTGAACACCGGCCAATCGGCCCTCCCCGGAGAGAGCGGTAACGCTGGCGCATGAATCGCCGCTCGGAACCGGCACGGACCCTGGTCGCGGAGACGCGTTCCTGCGGTGATCCAATCTGCCATCACGGCAAAAAACCTCAATGAAACAAGAGGTGGAATAGGGCGGCGGCCCTCAATTCCACCTTCCGCCTGTCTTCCGGTCCTCGCGCTCTGCTTCGCTGAACCGACCCCGCCATAGGGGTGCCGCGCGAATGGAGCAGCCGATGAAGGACATTCAGACCGATCTTGACGAGGACATCCCCGACCTGCTGGCCGACTGGATCAGCCGAGAGCAGCTGGCCCGGGCGCTGGGCCTGACGGCAGACACGCTGTCTCGATGGGAAGCCCGCCGCCAGGGGCCGCCCTGCACACGCATAGGTCGAAAGACCTTCTATCGCCGCGCAGCCATTCAGGAGTGGATCCGCGCGCAGGAACAGGCCCATCCGGTGCGCAAGACGCGGGGGCGGTCATGACCATGCAGCCCCGCAGTTCCACCTGGCCCGCCGACCGCGTGGCCGAGGCCCGCGCCGTCATCGCTGACGTCGCGCATCACAGCGATCTCCTGATCCGGCTCGCCTGCAACGTGCTTGCCCAGCATGGCGAGACCCCGGGCGAGCGAGCTGATGCCCAGCGCCTGCTGGTCGTCGTCGATGCGCGACGGCCGGTGCGGCGCGCCCAGCGCGAAGACCAGGGGAGGGCCGCGCGATGATGCGCCTTGGCACCCCCGAGGCCGATCTGCAGCGCGCCGTCGTGCAGGCGCTTCGCATCGCCCTGCCCCGCTCGGCCATCATCCATCATTGCGCCAACGAAGTCACCGAGGCCGGGCCCCGCGGGGCCAAGCGCCAGGCGATCCTTGTCGGCATGGGCGTCCATGCCGGGTTCGCCGATCTGATGGTGATCTGGGACGGCCGCGTCCTGTTCCTCGAGTTGAAGGCGCCGAAGGGGCGCCTGCGGCCGGAACAGGAGGCATTCCGTGATGCCGTTCTGGCGCAGGGGTTCAGCTGGGCGCTGGTCCGCAGCCTCGACGATGCGCTGGGCGCACTGGCCGATCACGGCTTCACCACGCGCATCGCCCCTGCCCTGCGGAGGACAGCGCCATGAGCCACGAGGCCACCAACTGGGCCATCAAGCAGCGCGGGCTGAAGCCGACGACCAAGATCGTGCTCTGGCATCTGTGCGACCGGTTCAACCCGGATTACGGCTGCTTTCCTTCGCAGGACCGGCTGGCGCATGACTGCGAGATCAGCCGGTCCACACTGAACGATCACCTTGGCCAGCTCGAGGCGGTGGGCTTGCTGCGGCGGGTGCCGCGGCTCGACCCCGTGACCAAGCGCCAGCTGCCCACCCGCTACATCCTGGGGTTCGAGCCGGGGTTCACACCCGTGGCTGTGGTGCCGTGTCCGGAAATCGGACACGGCAACGACAGCGGCGCGGAAATCGCTGACATGGCCGAGGGTTCGCCCCTGGATGGCGCTGCCGACGCCCTGCCGTGTCCGGATTTCGGACACGGGGATAGCGCGAGGCCCGTGTCCGATTTTCCGGCCGAGCCGTGTCCGGAAAATCCCGAAAGCCGTGTCCGGATTTCGGACACTAACCCTGTAAGGGAACCTTTAAGAGAACCAGTAAAGGAGGAGGAGGGCGCGCAGGCGCGCGAGGCGATTTCCGATGAGGTTTTCGGGGATCTGCTCGCAGCACTCGGCCTCGACCCCGCGGCACTGCCCGGCTGGTGGCAAGGCTGGCCGCCCCGGCTGCACGTCCAGCGCTGGCGCGACGAACTTTGCCTGACCGAGGCGGAGATCATCGCTGCGGCCGAGGCCAGCCGCCAGGAACATCCGGAACCGCCTGATGGGCCGAAGGCGCTGGACCGGGCGATGCAGCGTGCCGCCCAGCGCAAGGTCGAAGATACCGGGCGGAAGCGCCGGAAGGCGAAGGAGGCTCCCGCCCCTGCCCCGGCTGCGAAGCCAATCACCGACTTGCCAGCCTTCTACGCCGATCTGGTCAACTCTGACCGCTACCTGCCGGTCAGCGCGATCAGCAACACGATGCGCGACGCCATGCTGGCCCGGGGGCTGGTCACGGCCGAACGCCTGCGCGAGCGCGGGGTGCGGTGAATGGCATGGTGTCACGTCCCCGGCACGGATTGTCCCTCTGCGCAGGCGGCGGAGGCCTTGATCTGGGCCTCATGCTCGCCGAGCCCGGCTATCACACCCGCGCCTTCGTCGAATGGGAGGACTGGCCAAGGGCGGTCCTCATCGCCGCCCAGCGCGCGGGGTATTTCGTCCCGGCCCCAATCTGGACCGACCTGCGCAGCTTCGATGCCCGGCCATTCCGCGGCGCCTTCGATGCCGTTCTTGCCGGATACCCCTGCCAGCCCTTCAGCGCTGCTGGAAAGCGCGGTGGCGCCGAAGATCCTCGGCACCTCTGGCCCGACGTTGCGCGGGTCATCGGCGAATGCCGTCCCGAATGGATCTTCCTCGAAAACGTCGCCGGGCACGTCACCCTCGGCCTTGAAACCGTCCTGCGAGAGCTTTGGGGATTGGGCTACAGGCCTGCGGCGGGCCTGTTCTCGGCGGCAGAGGTCGGCGCGCCGCATGAACGGCTGCGGATCTTCATCCTGGCCCACACCGATGAGCCTGCATCCCGGCACCGGCCGCTACAACCCGGCCGGGAACAGCGACTTCACCCGGAAGGCGGAAGCGCTGGCGCTGGGCATTGCGAAGGCCCTGCCGAACCACTGGCCGACCCCGGCGGCACAGAACTGGAAGGGCAGTTCGGAAGCCAGCATCACGCGCACCGACGGCAAGTCCCGGATGGACCTGCTGCACTACCGGGCGGAGCAGGGCTTCACCCGCCCAGCCCCGGCGATCTGGCCGGATGGGCCGCGGTCCTCGCCACACGCCCCGATCTCGCGCCCGCTCTGGGCTTCGATGACTGCCTCGCATGGGCGCGTCGTCTCGCGGCGGATCCTGAAGGGCCGGGCACGGCGGCGGCTGAACCCGCTCTTCGTCGGATGGCTGATGGGTTGGCCCATCGGGCACGCGCTCTGCGCCTGCTCGGCAACGGAGTTCATCCTCTGGCAGCGGCACATGCGTGGCGCACTCTCGCGGCTGCCCATGGCCTCGGGCCCGTGGATCTGGCGGCCGACGGACCAGGCCCAGCGCCCGGCGCAGATGGATTTCCTTGAAGGATTGAACCCATGAGTTTCCACGGCCGCGTCAGCGGCACCAGGATCAAGCGCGCGCTGGGCGTGCAAGCCGCGCTGGAATGGGCGTTCCGGATCGAACAGGCGCAGCTGGAACTGCCGCTGCCCCCAGACGTCACCGAGGAAGGCTTCGGCTTCGGGTTGGAATACGTCCTGCTGCAGCGCGCCGTGCTGGGCTGCAAGATCGACGGCGGTCAGCACAAGATCGGCGGCTACACCCACGAGGACGCTGAGGTCATCGCCGCCACTGTCGCCGGGATCCCCGACAGCCTCGGCGGCAAGCGCATGGCGATCCGCGTCGCCGAACTGGCCCGCGCCGGGCTGACACCGGACTGGATGCCGGGCGCCGTCCCGCGCTGCGTGCCGACCATCGTCAAGCAGAACCAGCACGGCACGCATGCAGGGGCCATCGTCGTCGGCACCGAACGCATCCGGGTGCGTGGCGCGGGCGCCCGTGCCACATGGAAGACCGTCGACATCCTGGCCTGCCCGGTCACCTTTTCTCCCCATCCGCAACAGATCGAGGCCGCCCGGCGCGGCTATGACGACTGGTGCCAGGCGCTGGGTTGGGTTCGCGAGGGGCTAATCGAAGGCGGGATGCTGCGGGAGGTCGAGGTGACGGCAGCGATGCCGAAGGCGCGGCCGTGGGGCGCCGAGGTGCCACCGGCAAAGGCATTGATTGCTGTTGCCAAATCCCGTTGAGACTGTCGTCGAGGCAGACATCAAGCGGCCTCTCGGTGCGCCAAGCCCGTAACAGTTGTGTGCGGCCCAGCAGCACGACGAGTACTCCCGATGCCACCGGTCCTGTCCAAGTCAGCTTCCGTTAACCCAGAGCAACTAACGTATGGTAAGAGGCGAGGATGGTCGAACGACGCCAGATGCAGGATTGCGTTTCGCGCCAGATACCAGATATCGTCTAGGTGCCGCCTCGGTTTTCGTCCTGCCGCACCATTCATGCAGCGTAAAGAATCATCGGAACAAAGACATGCCCTCGAAGCAAGCCGTTGCCCTTGTGCACTCTGACCACAACGATAGTGCCACAATCCACCGCTTGGAACGGGATGCGAAAGCCGAAATCGCTTGCGAGCACAATTTAAAGTTCATGCGCCGTCTGCCTGACGAGTCCATGAGTCTGATCGTGACCTCACCGCCGTACAACATTGGAAAGTCTTACGAAAAGCGCACATCGCAAGAAAAATATGTTGAGGATCAGGCTGCGTGCATTGCCGAAGCCGTACGTCTGCTCGCGCCAAACGGGTCCATCTGCTGGCAGGTTGGCAACCACGTTGACTCAGGCGAGATATTCCCGCTAGACATCCTTCTCTACCCGCTCTTCAAGCACCACGGCCTGCAACTCCGCAATCGAATTGTTTGGACATTCGGTCATGGGCTGCACTGTCAGAAGCGCTTTTCGGGTAGGCATGAAACGATTCTATGGTTCACCAAATCTGAGGACTACACGTTCAACCTAGATCCTGTCCGCATCCCCTCGAAGTATCCGAACAAAAAGCACTTCAAAGGTCCGAACAAGGGCGAGCTTTCCAGCAATCCTCTTGGAAAGAACCCTTCCGATGTTTGGGATATTCCCAATGTCAAATCCAACCACGTTGAAAAGACCGATCATCCTTGCCAGTTCCCCATCGGGCTGGTGGAGAGATTGGTGTTGGCTTTGACAAACGAAGGCGAGAGCGTCCTCGATCCTTATCTTGGCGTTGGTTCGTCCGCGATTGCAGCGTTGAAGCATGGAAGACATGCCTACGGCTGCGATCTCGATAAAGCCTATGTCGATATTGCATGGGATCGTATTCACCAGCTCCGCGCAGGTACGCTCCGCACCCGCCCGATGAACAAACCCGTCTATGACCCCAATGCTTAGTAGGATCCATGAAGCTCGCATATACCTACGAAGATCATCACAGCGCGGGTGCCGAATGGGATCGGCGTGACCTGAAAGAATGGCTCACGGACGTTTTTGAAGCGCCCGCAGTCAAGATCGCGCCGCGATGCACGCCCGATATTCGAACGCATGTGGAAACCGAGTTCCTGAAAGAAGGGTGGGCGCTAAACGTCAACCTCGACCAGGCGCATGGCCTCAGCGTCTTTGCCATGCAAGACGATCTCGCGTTCCAGCTTCAAACGGGCAACATGAGCCGAGCGCCCTACGATCTCCTGAAGCTCCAATACCTATTTCAAAGCCAGAAGATCGAAGCCGCAGGCATAGCCCTGCCAACAAGAGAAGCTGCAAAGATCATTGGCGATAATATCGCCAACGCCGAGCGCGTTATCAAAGAGCTTGAGCTCTTCGACCGTGTAATCACCGTGCCTATCCTCGTGGTCGCGTTCGAGTAAGAAGGGGGACGCCAGTGACCTACAAAATCAATCTGACACCCCGAGCAGAGCGCGAGGCCATGATCGCCAAGAGGCGAGAAGCGTCGGATGAATTCGGCGAAACTATTTTTGATTTTCGTAGCGACAAGTTCACGCCCAAGGTGATTTCCTTGCCCATCGACGTTCCCGTGTACCGCATGGAAAACTGCCGCACGTTCAGCGCGCAGCAGACGGAGATCGCCCGCGAAGGCCTGGCCAAGGACTTCTTCGAGAAGGGTCAGGAGCTGACCACCGCTCAGCAGGCGCAGCACGAAATCCTGGCGCGGCTCGCCAAGCAGGGCACCGACTCTGTTACCCCAATCATCTCGGTTCTGGAAAAGGACGGCCAACGCGAGACGATCCTCATTACCAGCACGGGTGTTGTCGTTAACGGCAACCGACGCCTTGCTGCTATGCGCGAGCTCATGAAGCGCAAGGATGGATCGCTTGATGATCGCTTCACCAACATCAAGTGTGCCGTTTTGCCGCCAGACGTTACGCGAGACGAAATCGACGATATCGAAGCCGATCTGCAAGCGCGGCCTCAAACGAAGCTCGACTATGACTGGATCGGCGATGCAAGACTGATCCGCCGCCAGGTCGGAAAGAACAGATCCACGAAGGAGGTCGCTGACCGCCTTCGCCGCAGCAAGACCGACATCGAAAACGTCCTGCAAGCGCTGGATGAAGCAGACTTGTACCTCAGCGAGTGGGTCAAGAAGCCTGGCGAGTACGACCTGCTTCAGGACGGGCAGCAGATATTTGGGGATCTCCCCAAAGCTATCGCCAAGAAGGACGCGAACCTTCAGAACGCAAGCCGCGCGATTGCGTGGTGTCTCTATGAAAACCGCGACAGGATTAGCGGGCGTGTCTACCGCTTTAATGCGGCGTTCGGCAAGCTGGCACCCCAAGTGCTGGAAATTATGGAAGATCAGCTTGAGCTGCCCGCCGCCGATGATGACGATCAAGTCGATGACGATGATTTCGCCATCGATATCGACAATGACGGCGACAGCAAAGACTACACGCCCATCATCCAGGTGCTGCGTGACGAAGATACCAGGGACGAAGCGATCACCACTTTGATCGAGGCCTGCGAGACAGCCATTGAGCTCGACAAAGGTCAGAAGAACGAAGAAGCCGCGCTCAAGGCGCTGGCGCAGGTCAACTCCAAGATCACGGGCATCGACATCAGTTCCGCAGGAACGCCGACTTTGCCAGCCATCCTCAAGCAGATTGGATCGATCCGCAAAGGTCTCGACAAGATCGAGGCCGCGATCCAAGCGCGCCAGGACGGTGTTGCTGCCGATGATGACGGGGAGGAGTAAGCCTGCGTGAGCGATACCCCAACAGCCGTAACCGTTCGATATAATCCAGATCACACAGGCACTTTCACAGTGCCTGACGACGCGCTGGAAACCCCCATCTGGTCGCGCCTGAAGCTGGCGATTCGTACGAAGAAGCTCGATCACACCGTTGCTGGCGGCGCGATCAATCTGTCTTGGCCAGACACGCTTGGCGTGGTGCGAGAGCTTGGCAGCAAGGCCAACCAGATAAGCCTGAATTTCCGCTTCAGACCCGAGGGTGAGGCCGAAGGCAAGTTGCGCGCGTTCGCTGTGCAGATACGCAAGACACGCGAGCTACGCAGTCAGATAACTGAAGTTCTCAGCACGGATGAGATCGAAGCGCGGCTTAAAGACATGGGCTTCACCAAGCGGGAACTCCGCGACTTCCAGCTTCGAGACCTTTCTCACCTTCTCGCACTCAGCAACGGTGCAAACTTTTCTGTTCCTGGCGCTGGAAAAACTACGGTGACATTCGCGCTGCATATGCTGACGCGGCGACCTGGACATCACTTCATTGTCGTCGCGCCGAAGGCGGCTTTTCAGGCCTGGATGGACATTGCTGACGAGTGCATGATTGAAGATGCCCCAGACGGCGGCTCTGAACCTTTCACGCTCTTGGTCGGTTCTGAGGAAGAAACCCGAAAAGCGCTTCGGTCGGGGGCGACGCGGTTCATCATCTCCTATGACATGGTGATCCGTCACCAGGGTTTGCTGGCTTCACATTTCGCCACCACGCCGACCCATCTTGTACTTGATGAAGCCCACCGCATGAAGGCGGGCTGGCAGTCTCAGCGCGGCGCGTTCTTTCTCCGAACGGCAGATGACCCCATACGGCGCGATATCCTTACGGGAACGCCAATGCCGCAGGCGGCATCCGATATGGAGTCGCAGCTCGATTTTCTCTGGCCTGGACACGGCTACGGCCTCGAAATCTCGCACGGAAAATCTCCGCGTGAGGTTCTCGGTAATCTTTATGTCCGCACGACCAAGACCGAGCTAGGCCTTCCACCCGCCGAGCGGCACTTCATTGATATCAGCATGGATTCGGGGCAACTCGCCCTTTACTCCATCGTCCGCAACGAATTCCTGCGCAACTATTCAAAGCAGATATCGCGCGGCATGGGTGACGCGCAGTTCCTGAAAGCACGGCGGTCGGTCATGCGCCTGCTTCAGCTCTCCGTTAATCCAACCCTCGCGCTCAGCGCGATGGCCAATGATGACGTCAAGGTGGACTCGGCCATTGTCGATCAGGTGCTCGATGAAGGCCACTCCGCGAAAATGCGGGCAGTCATGGATCATGCCTATGCACTGGCGAGGGACGGCAAGAAGTGCGTGATCTGGACGATCTTCACCGACACGATCCACAGTTTCGTCTCGGCGCTTGCCGACCTGAACCCCGTCTACATCCATGGCGGAGTTCCGTCAGGCCTGCCTAGTGATCCTGAAACTAGAGAGGGACGGATTCGGCGCTTCCACGAAGACCCAGGATGCTTCGTCCTCGTGGCAAATCCTGCTGCAGCGGGTGAGGGCATAAGCCTCCACACCGTCTGCCACAATGCCATCTACGCCGACCGCAGCTACGTTTCGACCCATTATCTTCAATCCATCGACCGCATTCACCGCCTCGGTCTGGCACCCGACGAAGAAACCCACATTCACATCTACCGCTCCAAGGCACCGCCCGTCATCGGCAGCATCGACATGTCGGTCAGTCGCCGCCTTGTTGAGAAAATCCGCAACATGCAGCAGCTCCTTGACGATCCTGATCTCCACGAGATCGCCTTTGACGAAGAAGAGGCCGCCGATCCGCTCGACTATGATGTCGAGCTCAAGGATATAATCGACCTCATCGCGGAGATGGAGGGTACAGCACCGGACGTTCCGCCGGAGGTCGAATGACCGCGGCGATCTCTACCGAACGTGTCTTCTCGCTGCCGTGCTTCGAAGGACTTCGCCTGTTTCGCAAGTATCGGGCAAGTCATCCAGAACTTCCGCTCACCGATCTGCTTGCGCTAATCGAAAGCGTTGAAGCAGACGCACACAGCCTGGATATGGAAGCATCTGTCTACCTGTCCGGGCTCGTCGAGAAAGACTGCCCGCTCGACGGCCATCTTTTCTACCAGACCTGCATCAAGGGTGTCTTGATAAAGCACCAACCGATTTGGGCAAAGCTCATGCGCCAAGGCCGTAAGCGCTTCGTCAAAAGGCTTGACCGCAACGATCAAGATGTTTTCGCAGCTGCCGGTCTGATGGAGAGCCCGACGCCACTCCATGTTGTTACCTGGTGGGATTCGGTTTCAGGCTATGCACGCCTGCTCACAGATCACGAAAAAATGGAGCAGGGACGCGCTGCAGAAATCCTTTCGCTGGAACATGAGCGCAAGCGCCTCAAGGACATCGGTATTGACCGGGAACCGGAATGGCCAGGTTTTGATGACAACTTTGCAGGTTACGACGTGCTTTCCTACGATAACAGCAAGGGCGGCATTGCGAACAGGCTCATTGAAGTCAAGTCCACTACGATCTCTCCCATGCGCTTCATTGTGACACGCAATGAATGGAACAAGGCAGTTCAGGCTGCCGACGCTTACATTTTCCATATCTGGGATATGAATCAAGCACCGCCAGTGTTGCACACTCGAACAGTGGCGGAGGTTGCCCCTCACATCCCGACAGATAGCGGGAAAGGATCGTGGAAGAACGCAGAAGTTCCCGTCCTTAACCAAGCATAGATCATCCAGCAGAGATCGAATACGGAAAGCACGGTAGATAGACACTCTGAGACAACACATCACTTCCCCACATGTATTCAGTCTGTACCGAGCAAACATCCCCCTCCTCTGGTTCCTCCCCGGCCCCGAACGTATGCGGGGGGGCGCAGCGCGGCGGTTCGCTAGCGTGAGGCATTTTCACCGGGGAAGCCAGGCGGAAGCCACCTTGCGACCTGATGCCGGAATTCGTGAGTCAGATCAGCGGCTTGCGGAATCGCGATCTGGCAGGGGTGGATTCCCGGCGGGAAGCTAGGGAAGCCACCTTCGGGGAAGCCAGGTGGCCAGAAGCCACCCCGAAAAGCCAATTCGTTAGAAGCTGTTGAATCCGCTTCACTTTTCGGGTTGACAGACCTGCCCCCATTGACCTACCCCTTGATCATCGAAGAAATTGCGCCCGGAGGAACCCCCTCGCGGGCGCTTTTCATTTCCCCTCCCCCACATCCCGAGCCCTATCCCATGGACCTCGTCTTCGCGCCGAGCCAGGTAGAGTCCTGGCCGATTGCCCGGCTGCGCCCGTATGCCCGCAATGCCAAGATGCACGGCGACGACCAGGTGGCGAAGATCGCTGCCAGCATGGCCAAGTTCGGCTGGACCGTGCCCTGCATGGTGGCCGACGACGGCGAACTGATCGCGGGCCATGGACGGGTGCTGGCGGCCACCATGCTCGGGCTGACCGAGGTGCCGGTCATCCGGCTCAGCCATCTCGACGAGGCCGAGCGCCGGGCCTACCGGATCGCCGACAACAAGCTGACGGAACTGGGCGAATGGGACGAAGCCCTGCTGCGCGACGAGATCGCGGGGCTGCTGGCTGAGGATTTCGACCTGACGCTCTTGGGCATCAGCGACGATGACCTCGACGCGCTTTTGCGGGATCCCGACGCGCTGGGCGACGATGGTCCGGTCGAGGGCGAGGACGATGTGCCCGAACTTCCGGTCACGCCGGTGTCGGTGCCGGGCGACCTGTGGCAACTCGGCGCGCACCGTCTGATCTGCGGCGACAGCACTGCGGCGGATGTGGTCGGACGGCTGCTCGGGGATGTACGCCCCCTGCTGATGGTCACCGACCCGCCCTATGGCGTGGAGTATGATCCAAGCTGGCGCAATCAGGCGGGCGCGGCCAAGACGAAACGCACCGGAAAGGTGCTGAACGACGACCGCGCCGACTGGCGCGAGGCATGGGCGCTGTTTCCCGGCGACGTCGCCTATGTCTGGCACGGCGCGCTGCATGCCGGGACCGTGGCGGACAGCTTGACCGCAGCAGGTTTCGCGATCCGGTCGCAGATCATCTGGGCGAAGGACAGGCTGGTGCTCAGCCGCGGCGACTATCATTGGCAGCACGAACCCTGCTGGTATGCGGTGCGCGCCAAAGGCAAGGGCCATTGGGCCGGGGACCGCAAGCAGACCACGCTCTGGCAGATCGCCAACCGAGATCAGGATGCAGACACGGTCCACGGCACGCAGAAACCGGTCGAATGCATGCGCCGCCCGATCCTGAACAGTTCCAGCCCCGGCCAGGCAGTCTACGAGCCTTTCATGGGATCCGGCACCACCGTGATCGCGGCCGAGACGACGGGGCGTGTCTGCTTCGGGATCGAGTTGAACCCGGCCTATGTCGACGTCGCCATCGAGCGCTGGCAGTCCTTCACGGGCGAGGAGGCTGTGCTGGCGGAAACCGGCGAGACCTTTGCCGCCCTCAAGGCCAAGCGGCTCGCGGCATGAACGCGCCCCTCCTGCCCGGCCGGATCGAGCATTGGCCGCTGGGCCGCCTTCGCCCCTATGCCCGGAATGCAAAGACCCACGATGCCGATCAAGTGGCGAAGATCGCCGCCAGCATGGCCGAATTCGGCTGGACCGTTCCTTGCCTGGTTGCCGCGGATGGCGAGTTGATCGCGGGCCATGGCCGCGTCCTGGCCGCTGCACAGCTCGGGCTGGCGGAGGCGCCAGTCATCGTGCTGGGCCATCTGACCGAGGCGCAGCGCCGAGCCTACCGGATCTCCGACAACAAGCTGACCGAACTGGGCGGGTGGGACGAGGCGCTCCTCCTCGAGGAATTGCGGGGCCTTATGGCCGAGGATTTCAACCTGGGGCTGATCGGCATCCCCGAGGACGAGCTGGACGCGCTGCTGCATGACGCCGACGATCGTGCGCCCATCGACGATGACACCGCGGATACCATCCCCGAGGCCCCGGCCGAACCGGTCACCCAGCCGGGCGACATCTGGGCGCTGGGCGATCATCGGCTGATCTGCGGCGATGCAACCGACCCCGCCGTGGTGGCGCGGCTGATGGACGGGGCGCAGGCGTCGCTCCTCTTCACCTCCCCGCCCTATGCCCAGCAGCGCGACTATGGCGCGGCGAAGGAGAAGGTCGGCGATTGGGATGCGCTGATGCAAGGCGTCTTCGCCGCGGCTCCCGTCACGGCCGACGCCCAGCTGCTGGTGAACCTCGGCCTTGTCCATCGCGATGGCGAATGGATCCCGTATTGGGAAGGCTGGCTCGACTGGATGCGCGCGCAGGGCTGGCGGCGCTTCGGCTGGTATATCTGGGACCAGGGGCCCGGCCTGCCCGGCGACTGGAACGGGCGGCTGGCACCGTCGCACGAGTTCATCTTCCACTTCAACCGCCAGCCCCGGAAGCCGAACAAGACAGTGGAGAGCAAGCACGCGGGCGAAACCCTCGGCGGCGGTGGGCTCCGCGGGGCCGACGGCATGGTTCATCGCAAGACCGGTTTCGGCAACGCGATCCAGAGCCACCGCATCCCGGACAGCGTCTTCCGCATCATGCGCCACAAGGGCGGTCTTGGCGCCGCCGGGTCGCACCCCGCCGTCTTCCCGGTGGCGCTGGTCGAGGCAGTGCTGGAAGCCTTCACTGATCCAGGCGACCTGGTGTTCGAGCCATTCTGCGGTTCCGGCACCCAGCTGATCGCCGCCGAACGCACCGGGCGGCGCTGCTGCGCTGTGGAACTGGACCCGGTCTACTGCGACGTCGCTGTACGACGTTGGGAGATGGCGACGGGAAGAGAAGGCGGTCTCGTATCATGAGCAGCGGAGACTTTGATTGCCTGAAAGTTGCTGCACGCGATACGGTGCGCTTGGACAATTTCAAGCGGATGTAGGGCATGCCACGTAACTCTCTGCCAAGGGCCCGTATACAGGGTAATCTCGACGGCCTCTGCGGGGTCTACGCAGTCGTCAACTCTGTGAGAAACTTGAGTCCGAAAAGGTTGAATGGCGAAGATGAAAGGAAGCTATTCCGGCAACTGATTGCCAAGTTGGGAGAAGAGGATCGTCTGGCAGATGCTCTTTGCAACGGAATGACAGTGCAACCCCTTGGTCGACTGATTGACTCAGCCAGTGAATTTCTGCAGGGCAACCGGGGTCACCGCCTCAGCCGCCAACTCGCATTTCGCCAAACGCCTGAAGGTCTCCAGCAATTCTGGGAACTCATATCTTCGCATCTGTCCGATCATGGACCGGGGTCGGTGATCTTGGGCTTAGGCGGAAAGCATGACCACTGGACCTGCATCAGCACGATGAGCGAGCACACTATTACCCTTATCGACAGCGATGGAATTCGCCGCCTCCATCGAAAGCACTGTACCGTCTCGGATGCTAAGGCCGGCAGACATCATGTGCTTTGGCCGACCCAGACATACGTCTTGCACGTCGAAGCCCAAATTTGATCAACTGCGATATTGGCAACTGGGAAAGAGGGTGTACACCGTCCCCCTACCCTCGACCTTCTCCGCGGCGATGGGCAAACCCAGCTTCTTCTTCAGCGCCCCCGAGATGCAGCCCCTGACCGTGTGCGCCAACCATCCGGTGGCCTCGACCATTTCGGCGACCGTCGCCCCCTCGGGCCGCTGCAGCATGGCAATGATCTGCGCCTGCTTGGTGCCAGCGCGGATGGCGATGGGTTTCGTGGTGGCTGTGGCGTCGGGCGCGGGTTCCGCCTTGGGCTTCGCCCTCCGCACGCTGGCGACGGCGTTGGCCACCACCGGATCGATCCCGATGGCCTCGAGCCCGGCCTCGGTCGCGATCAGCGTGGTGCCGTGGCCGTCGCCGGTTTCGCGCCACATCGGCTCGCCGCGCCGCAGGTCTGCCTCGACCTCCTCGAGCCAGCCGCGAGCGATCATCTTGCCGACAACCATCTTGGCGGCGGCGCCGACCAGCCCCTCGGGCAGCGGCAGGGCGAGGTTGCCGGGCCGGGTGGCAGCGCGGGACAGGATCAGGGATTGGGTGTCGGACGGGGTAGTCATCGGGGCCTCCGGGCGCTTGGGCGCGCGCAGTGCGCGCCTTCTACTGAGGCAAGCCCCGCCATCCGGACGGGGCGGCCATCGCGCGGGTTGGGCGCGTCAAGCGGCGTGTTCGCCTTCCTTGAAGGCACTGTCGGTAATCTGGCGCAGCAGGCCCGCGTAGTGCGTCAGCGTCCCGACATGCCCCCAATGGATCTCGTCGGGTTGGGTTTCGAAGTGGTCGTCGCTGAGGGCCTTCAGGCGCTCCAGCATGGTGTCGATCTCGGCCTTTGCAGCGATGAAGGCGTCGAGGGCCTTGGAGTTGTCGGTGGCGCGGCGGGTCGTCATGGAAGGGCGTCCTTCGGTGAGTTGCATCGTCTTGGTGCCGACACCATCGCTCTGTCGGGCGGATGATCGTAGGCAAATCGGAGCAATATCAGTGCTTTCTGATCGCTCCCGTCAGATCAGCTGCATCTCGGCCAGCGTGCGGCTGGCGGCGCCCAGCTGGGCGGTGGGCAGTTCGATCTTCAGGTGCGAAAGGACGTCGGACGCCTCGGCCGGGATCCCGCTCTCGCGCAGCGCCTGCTCGATGACTTCGGCGATGGCGTCGGGGCGGGTCAGATCGAAGCCGTCGGGAAGGGCGGAATAGTCGATGCGGATGGTGGTGATGGCCATGGTCATGTCAACGGCTCCCTCAGCGCTTGGCCGCAGCGAGGCCCGCGGCATAGGCCTCAATCAGGGCGGCGCGGATCGACCAGACGGCGACGTCGTGGAAGTCGAGCCCATCGCTGTTCCGGGTGTCCAGCGTCTCGACGAAGAAGTGGCGCTTGGCGATGTCGAGCATGAGCGCCTCGGGCGCGGCGGGGGCGGGTTTGGCGGTTGCGGTCATGGTCTGGCCTCCGATCCAGGGGTGAGTTCCTGATCGCAGAATCGCTCTGGAGGGCAAGGCAATCAACCGGATTGATTGTCTTTTCCTGTTTATTTTCAATATCTTGATGGGATTCACAGCGCCATGAAAGGCATGAGCGAACGCGAGTACGCGGCCCATTCTGGCCTGTCGCGCGGCGGGGTGCAGAAGGCACGCAAGAACGGGCGACTGGTGGTGCATGACGACGGGTCGATCAACGCCGCGGCCTCGGATGTGCGGCGGGCGGAGATGACGGACCCGGACCAGCAGCGGCGCAGCCTGGGTGGCGAAACCCTCGCCAGCGGTGCGGGCGAGACCTCGTCCTACATCAAGGCCCGGACGCTGCTGACGGTCTATGCCGCACAGGACAAGCAGATCGCGGTCCAGAAGAAAAAGGGCGCGCTGGTCGACCGTGCGCGGGCGGAAACACTGGTGTTTCGGCTGGCGCGGCAGGAACGGGACGTCTGGGTCACCTGGCCCGGACGGGTGGCCGCGCTGATGGCGGCGCAGATCATGGCGGAGGTGGAACGGCAATCCGGGGCATCGGTGACGATCGAGACCGCGATCATGCAGAGGGTGCTGGAAGCCCATGTCCGCGAACAGCTCGACGCCCTCGCCGACCTCCGGGTTTCCCTCGGGTGACGATGATCGGATCGACAACGACCTGACGGCCGGCCTCGACCTCGGCTTCGACGGCGCCGAGGATCTGCTCCGGGTCTGGCGGCAGGGGATGCGCCCCGACCCCAACCTGACGGTGTCGGAATGGGCGGATCAACACCGCTGGCTCAGCTCGCGCGCCTCGGCCGAGCCGGGCCGGTACCGGACGGCGCGCACCCCTTACCTGCGCGAGATCATGGATGCGCTGTCGCCCGGCCACCCGGCGCAGCGCATCGCGTTCATGAAGGCGGCGCAGGTCGGCGCGACCGAGGCCGGCAACAACTGGATCGGCTTCGTGATCCACCATGCCCCGGGCCCGATGCTCGCCGTTCTGCCCACGGTCGAGATGGCGAAGCGGTCGTCACGCGGCCGAATCGACCCGCTGATCGCCGACAGCCCGGCGCTGCGCGAGAAGGTCAGCCCGGCGCGGTCCCGCGATGCCGGGAATTCGATGCTGTCGAAGGAATTCCCCGGCGGCATCCTCGTGCTGACCGGCGCGAATTCGGCGACCGGCCTGCGGTCGATGCCCGCGCGCTATGTCTTCCTCGACGAGGTCGACGCCTATCCGGCCTCAGCCGACGAGGAAGGCGATCCGGTCACGCTGGCCGAAGCCCGCACCACCACCTTCTCGCATCGGCGCAAGGTGTTCATGGTGTCGACCCCCACGATCCGGGGGCTGTCGCGCATCGAGCGCGAGTTCGAGGCGTCCGACCAGCGGCGCTACTTCGTCCCCTGCCCGCATTGCGGGACGATGCAATGGCTGCAATTCGACCGCCTGCGCTGGGCGAGGGGCCGGCCGGAAACGGCGGCCTATCACTGCGAGGGTTGCGAACGCCCCATCGCCGAACACCACAAGACCGAGATGCTCGCCCGCGGAGAATGGCGGGCGACAGCGGTTTCCAAGGATCCGAAGGCCATCGGGTTCCACCTCTCGGCACTCTACTCGCCGCTCGGGTGGAAAAGCTGGTCCGACGTCGCGCGGGAATGGCTGGCGGCCCAAGGGTCGGACGAGACATTGCGCGCAGCGCGCAACACGCTTCTGGGCGAGACATGGGTCGAGAGCGGCGACGCGCCGGAGTGGCAACGGCTGGCGGATCGGCGCGAGGCGTGGAAGCCGGGTACCGTGCCTGTGCCGGGGCTGTTCCTGACCGCTGGGGCGGACGTCCAGAGGGACCGCATCGAGGTCGATATCTGGGCCTGGGGCCGGGGGCTCGAGTCCTGGCTTGTTGATCACATCGTCATTCCGGGCGGGCCTGACGATCCGGCCGCATGGGACAAGCTGACCGCCTTGCTCGGCCGGTCGTGGCAACATGCCAACGGCGCCTTCATGACCGTGGCGCGGCTCGGCATCGACACCGGATATGAGGCCGCGGCGGTCTATGCCTGGTCGCGCAAGGTCGGGTTCGAGCAGGTCGCGCCGCTGAAGGGGCTCGAGGGCTTCAACCGGGCCGCGCCGGTTTCGGGGCCGACATATGTCGATGCGACCATCGGCGGGAAGCGCTTGCGCCGCGGTGCGCGGCTCTGGTCGGTGGCAACGGCGACGTTCAAGGCGGAGACCTACAGGTTCCTGCGCATTGAACGGCCGTCAGATGAGGACCGGGCGCTGGGCGTCCTCGATGCGCCGGGCACCGTCCACATCCCTGGCTGGGCCGACACCGAATGGCTGAAACAGCTGGTGGCCGAGCAGCTGGTCACGATCCGCAACAAGCGCGGCTATGCCCATCAGGAATGGCAGAAGATGCGTGAACGGAACGAGGCGCTGGACTGCCGGGTCTACGCCCGCGCCGCGGCATGGATCCTTGGCGCAGACCGGTGGGACGAAGCCACCTGGCGGCGGCTGGAAACTCAGGCGGGCGTGGAAACGCGCATGCCCACGGCCGTCGCAACGGAAAGTTCACCACCCGATCCGGCCCAGCCCAAGGCCGGAACCCTGACCACGCCGCGCCGGAAACGGCGGGCCTACACCCCGAACTTCATGAGGGACTGATGGACTTGGAACGCATGCAGGCCCTGCTGACCGCACTGCAAGAAGCCCGCTTCGCCGGGCTGCGCAGCGTCAGTTACGACGGCAAGACCGTGACCTATGGCTCGGACGCCGAACTGGCTGCGGCGATCCGGGATCTGGAAGGACGGATTGCCACCGCCTCTGCCACGCCGCGTCGCCGCCGCTGGGGCACGGTCGCGACGAAGGGTCTCTGACCATGGTGCTCGACGCCTTCCGTGCGCGGCTCGGGTCCATCATCGGCGGGTTCGACGCGGCGCAGTCCCACCGTCGCATGCGCGGGTTCCGGGCCACCCGGGCGCATGTGAACACGCTGATCGCCGCCTCCGGCGAGACCATCACGGCCCGCGCCCGCTGGCTGGTCAAGAACAACGGCTATGCCGCGAACGCCGTCGACGCCTTCGCCAACCATGTTGTCGGCGACGGCATCAAGCCCTCGTCGAAGATAACTGTGGCAGCGAAGAAGGAGGAGTTGCAGAAGCTCTGGCTCGCCTGGACGGACGAGGCCGACGCCGAGGGGCTGACCGACTTCTTCGGCTTGCAGCGCCGGGCGGCGCGGGAGGTATTCCTGGCAGGCGAGGTGTTCTTGCGCATCCGCACCCGGCGTCCCGAAGATGGTCTGACAGTGCCGATGCAGTTGCAGATGCTGCCCTCGGAAATGCTGCCCCAGGACATGATCCGCGTTCTGCCCGGTGCCGGGTCGATCCGGCAGGGGATCGAGTTCGACGGCATCGGTCGGCGTGTGGCGTACCACTTCCTGCGCCGCCACCCGGGCGACATGACCGATCCGGGGCTGGCCGGGGAAACGGTGCGCGTGCCCGCGTCCGAGGTGATCCACATTCTGGACCCGGTCGAGGCGGGCCAGCTGCGCGGGGTGTCGCGCTTCGCCGCGGCAGTGGTGAAGCTGTTCACCCTCGATCTCTACGACGATGCGGAATTGGAGCGGAAGAAGACCGCGGCGATGTTCGCGATGTTCATCACCTCGCCCGCCCCGGAAACCGCCCTCGACCCGGTCGAGGACGATCTGGAGGTGGAACCGGGCCAAGTGGTGCGGCTGGATCCGGGCGAAGATGTCACCACGCCATCGACGCCGGATTCCGGGTCCACCTACGAACCCTTCCAGTACCGCACGCTCCTGCAGATCGGCGCGGCGCTGGGCGTGCCCTATGGCTATCTGACCGGCGACACGGCGAAGGGCAACTTCTCGAATACGCGGATCGCGCTCGTCGATTTCCGCCGCCGCATCTCGGCCTTCCAGCATTCGGTGATGGTCTATCAGCTCTGCCGGGCGGTCTGGACGCGCTGGATGGATATGGCCGTGCTGGCGGGCGCCATCGATCTGCCGGGCTATGCCACCGACCGGCGTGCTTATCTCGCCTGCGACTGGCTCCCGACGAAATGGGACTGGATCGACCCGGCCAAGGATGCCGCGGCCGAGATTCTGCAGATCGAGGCAGGTCTCAAATCCCGCACGCAGGCCATCGCCGAACGGGGATACGACGCAGAGCAGGTGGACCGCGAAATCGCTGCGGAACGCAAACGCGAGGCGGAGTTGGGCCTGGACTTCCGGCGGCCGGGGTCACCGGCGCAGGCAGCCGGTGGCAGCAGCGAGGATCAGGGCGGCGAAACGGGCCCTGACAAAGAGGACCAGCGCGAGAATGACGAGGGTGAGGACCGTGATCCCCGGCCCGCGGAGGACGCATGATGCACCACACTCAGATCGCCCAGCGCGTCTTCAACACGCCGCTGATGGTCGATCCCGCCAAGGCGCTGGCTTTCCTGACCGGGCTTGGTCCGCGGATCACCGGGCGGGAGATCAGTGTCGAGGGGCTGGAAATCGCGGCCGAAGACGGGAATGCAGTCGCCCTGCCCGCCCGCGCCTCTCTCTTCGGCGATGACCTGACCAGCCGCCAAGTGCGGAACGGAAGCCAGCCCTTCGCGGTCGTCGACGGGATTGCCGTTATCGAGATCGCGGGCACGCTGGTGCATCGCGGCGCCTGGATCGGTCAATCCTCGGGGCTGACCTCCTACGAGGGGATCGCGGCCCAGCTGCAGGCGGCCGTCGCCGACCCCTCCATTCGTGGCATTGCCCTGGACATTGACAGCTTCGGCGGCGAGGTCGCGGGGGCCTTCGACCTCGCCGACCGCATCCGCGCCGCGCGCCAGGTCAAGCCTGTGCAGGCTTTCGTCGCCGATCACGCCCTCTCGGCCGCCTATGCGCTGGCTTCGCAGGCCGACCGGGTCATCCTGCCCCGCACCGGCGCCGTCGGCAGCATCGGCGTCGTGGCCATGCACAGCGACATGAGCGGCGCGCTCGACCAGAAGGGCATCGCCGTCACGCTGATCCACGCTGGCGCTCGCAAGGTCGATGCGAACCCTTACCAGCCCCTGCCCGAGGCCGTCCGAGCCAGGATCGCGGGCGAGTTGGAAGACCTCCGCCAACTCTTTGCCGAGACCGTCGCCGAGGGCCGCGGCCAGCGCCTCGACACCCAACGCGCGCTGGGCACCGAAGCCGCCGTCTTCCGCGGCGAGGCGGCGGTTTTTGCCGGTCTTGCCGACGAGGTGGCCGATCCCGTCACCGCCTTCCGCGCGTTCACCGCCGCACATCGCGGCACAATCACCCCCAGAGGAAAGGGCTCGATGATGACCACCGCCCCCGAAGACCATGCGCAGCCTGCGGTCGCGCCTGCTGCCAGCACGCCGCAGGAACCAACCCCGCCCGCGGCAGTCGCGCCGGTGCAAACCACGGCGGCCGCGATGTCACCCGAAGCGATCCGCGCCGAGGCGGCGGAGGTCGCGCAGGTCTGCGCACAGGCCGCACGCCTCGGCATCCAGATTGATGCCGCCGACGCCGTCGCCAAGGGCGTGAAGCCCGAGGCCCTGCGCGCCAAGGTCCTGGCCGATCTCGCTGCCCGCAGCGATGCCGCGGGCATCATCGCCACGGCCCCCGCGCCCGGGGCCAAGGAAAGCCCCATCGTCGCGGCCGCCAAGAAATCCGCCGCCGCCTCGCGCTGATACCGGCGCGGACCACCCCGCGCTGCGTCATCGCGCGGCGCACCCCCACCAACATCCTGGAGACTGAACCATGCCCGTCCTGACGGAACCGCCCAGCATGGGCGACGTCCTCAAATACGAGGTCAACCCGAACTACACCCGCGAGGTTGTGACGCTCCTCGCGGGCCTGCCCTACCCCGTCGGCTCGGTGCTCGGGAAAATCACGGCCAGCGGCAAGTATACCCTGTCGCCCGCGACCGGGGCCGACGGGTCGCAGGTCGCCACGGCTGTCCTGCTTTACGCCGTCGACGCCACGCTGGCCGATGCCACGGGCATTGTGCTGGTCCGCGGTCCCTCGATCGTGTCGCGCGCAGCCCTCGCCTACGGCGCAACGGTCGATGACGGCACCAAGATCGCCGCGAAGCTCACCCAGCTGGCCGCCGTCGGCATCGTCGCCCGCGACGGCGTCTGACGCTGCCTACCCGGCCGCGCCCATCCCCTCATCCCCCGGAGCATCCCATGACCCTCGTCCGCAATCCCTTCGACGCTGGCGGCTATTCGCTGGCCGAGATGACGCAGGCCATCAACATCCTGCCCAACCTCTACACCCGCCTCGCCCAGATCGGCCTCTTCCGCTTCGAAGGCGTCAGCCAGCGCTCGGTCATCATCGAACAGTACGAGGGCGTCCTGAGCCTTCTGCCCTCCGTTCCCCTCGGCGGCCCCGCCACGGTCGGCACGCGCGAGGGCCGGTCCATGCGGTCCTTCGCGCTGCCGTGGATCCCGCATGACGACGTGGTCCTGCCTGCCGACATCCAGGGACAGCCCGCGCTGGGCGCCTTCGACGCGGCCGATCCCCTCGTCGAGGTGATGAACCGCAAGCTGCTGCTGATGCGGCGCAAGCATGCCCAGACCCGCGAATACATGGAGATGAACGCGCTCCGCGGCATCGTGAAGGATGGCGCGGGCACTACCCTCTACAACTACTTCACCGAGTTCGGCCTGGCGCAGATCTCGGTGGACTTCGTGCTGGGCACCGCAGGCACGAACGTGCAGGGCAAGGTCCGCGAGGTGCTGCGGGCCATCGAGGACAATCTGCTGGGCGAGGCGATGACCAGCGTCCATGCGCTGGTCAGCCGGGAGTTCTTCGACAAGCTGATCGCGCATCCGAAGACCGAAGAGGCCTACAAGTTCTACGCCTCGACCGGCGCGCAGCCCCTGCGCGAGGATGTGCGGCGCAACTTCCCCTTCGCCGGGATCCTCTTCGAAGAGCACTCCGGCACTGTCACCCTCTCGACCAAGGCCACCGAACGGCTGGTCCCGGCGAACGAGGGCATCGCCTTCCCCTTGGGCACCATGGACACCTTCACCACCTATGGCGGCCCGGCGAACCTGCTGGAAACCGCCAACACCATCGGCCTGCCCCTCTACGCCCGCCAGCATCTCGACGAGAAGGGCCGCTGGATCGACGTGATGACCGAGGCCTCGATCCTGCCGGTGAACAAGCGGCCGCGGCTTGCGATCCGCCTGCACACCTCGAACTGACGCCGGGCCGCAATCGTCATGTCCGTCTTTGCCGCCGCCATGGACCGCATCTTCAGCCATGCCTCCATGGCGGCCCCGGCCCTCTGGATCTCGGCCACCACCTCAGAGGAACGCCAGATCCGCATCATTCGCCGCGCCCCGGATCGCGTGACCGACTTCGGCGCGGGCCGGTTCGTCAGCGACACCATGGTGGTGGACGTGCGCGTGGTCGACCTGCCCGCCCCGCGCCCGGGCGACGTGATCGTCATCGGTGCCGACAGCCATGTCATCCAGGGGGAACCCCTGCGCGACCGCGAACGGCTGATCTGGACCCTCGATCTGAGGCCAGCATGAGGCTGAAGCTGGAAATCAGCCCCGACCTCGCCAACCTGATGCAGGCGGAAATCGCCGCGGGCGAAAAGGCCGTCACCACCGCCATGCGCGAGGCGGGCGCGGGCCTGAAATCCGCCTGGCGCGGCCAGATCACCGGCGCGGGCCTCGGCACCCGGCTCGGCAACTCGATCCGGCTCGCCACCTATCCCAAGGGCGGCGAGAGCCTGAACGCCGCGGCGCTGGTCTGGTCGAACGCCCCGGTGATCGTCGGCGCGCATGATGCTGGGCCGCTGATCCGGTCGCGCAACGGGTTCTGGCTGGCCATCCCCACCCCGGCCGCAGGCAAATCCACCCGCGGTGGCCGGATCACCCCCGGCGAATGGGAACGCCGCACGGGACTGCGGCTGCGGTTCATCTATCGCCGCCTGGGTCCGAGCCTGCTGGTGGCCGAGGGGCGGATTAACAGCAAGGGGCGCGCTGTGGCGTCACGGGCGAAGTCCGGCCGCGGGCTGACCACCGTGCCGATCTTCCTCTTGGTGCCGCAGGTCAAGCTGCCCAAGCGGCTGGACCTCGCGCGGGATGCGGAGCGGGCCATCGACGGCGTGCCGGGCCGGATCGTGGCGGGGTGGGTGGAGGTTAGGATATAATGCAGCACTGACGGCGCGCATGGCCACTCCCACTCTCGAAGCAGTTCACTGGTCGAATTCGGCCGTGTCCATGCCGAAATCGTCGACGAGGGCCCGCACTTCTCTTGCATCGAGCACACCGGGGTGCCTTTTGTGCGCAACGTAGACACCTTCCAGCGCGAGATCATACTCCCCGACACGGAAGAACTCCTGATCCATGGACATATCAACGCCAGCAGCAACGAGTGCCATGATCTGCTTCTCAAGAATGTTGATTGCTTCTTTGTCGGTCATTCTTGCCTCGGATTCTCTATGACGCCATCGCCTGAAACTGGATACCCGGTTCGCACTTCCCCGTTTGGCCGTACGACAACTCGTATCGTAACGCCATTTACCTCGCCGCTGATCAAAAGATCACCCTCTCGG
Organism: Paracoccus sanguinis; assembly: GCF_900106665.1. Lineage (GTDB taxonomy): Bacteria > Pseudomonadota > Alphaproteobacteria > Rhodobacterales > Rhodobacteraceae > Paracoccus > Paracoccus panacisoli. The sequence goes on along the minus strand of NZ_FNNA01000009.1, from coordinate 21,729 downwards.
TGCGCCGGACCGATAACCGTTCCGGAACCTGCTACCTGGCGGATAGCATCCAGAATGTCATCATCGGACCAACTGGCGGGAAATTCCGTCTTGCCCGGCGTGCCCGTTCCGTATCGATGCCCTCCGCTACGCCCCTCGCCATCCAGGATATGCCGCGCGCGGTCTTCGGGGATAGAGACGCTATCAATCGAATGCGGGTTCTCCATAGTCACGATGTTCGGCCCCGCTTCATCCGGGATCGGCGTGGAGATGATGTTGCCGGTAGAATCTTCGACAGGGGGCGAACCCGTGTGGTTCGGAAGCCCAAGCACCTCTGCCGGGTAGGTTTCCAGCCATTGCTCGATGCGTTCGGGCGTGAAACCGGGAAGCTGCCCGAGGCGTCGGTCATCCTCAGACAGTTCCGGAAAGACCTCGACCCAACCCTGCGCAAGTGAGCCTTCGTCGATGACAAGGCGCCCGGCGTCCAGTGCGGCGAGAGCGTCTGCGGCGAGGCGGCGCGCGAGATTGACCGCGTCAAGGGCGTTCTCGTTGGGTAATGTGAACAGACCGGGCCGGTACATCTCGTACAAGCCGAGGGCTTCAGCTATCACTCTCGCCCGTTCGCCACGTTCCGGGGACCCTGACAAGAAGCCATTTTCAGCCAGTACCAGCGCCTGAGCGTAGGATTGCGCGGCAAGCGAACCCTCCACGGTGCCAAGGTCAGCACCCAGGATGGCGGCGGCATCTTGGACTCGCTGCTCGCGGGCGGACTGCACGAAGCCTTGAAGCAGGTTGTTCGCTTCCAGCGCAGCATAGGCCGCTATCCCAGCAGGTGACCGAGCTATCAGGCCGTTTGCCAGCCTGCGTACGATCCCGCCGCTGTTCGGAAAACTGTCTGCCGTCGGTGCAAACTCTGCAAGGATCACATCATTCCGTGATCCCGGCGCAACCGGCTCGGCATAGCAACGACAGTTGTGCGCCTGCCCCGGATGGCTGCCTGCGGGTGGCTCGTCCCAGCGAAACACTTGGTCGTCGTATTCGGCATGGCTGTCACGCACTTTCGCGTCGTCCTGGGATCGCCAAATGTAACGCTCGATGCCGAGGTCCTGCTGCCGAAGCTGGTTGATCAAACCCGCGAAGGCCCGCAGCAGGCGTTCTTCCATGGCGGTTCGCAGGGGGCGAAGGCGTTGCGGATGGGTCTCGTATTCCTCGAAGATGGCCGTCAAGCGCGCATCCCACCGGCGCAGCGCCTCCTCCTTCGCATCGGAAACGTCGCGCAGGTCTGCTTCGGTCACCCACGGCACAGTGTCCGGGGGCGTCAGCGCATTCAGCAGCATCCGGGTGTTGTCGGCGATCACGCGGTCGAGTTGGTCGGTGAAATCGGCGCGCAGGTCGGCATAGCCGGGGAAAAGCGACTTGATGGAAATGCCCGCGCGATAGCCGTACACGACCCCGTTCTGCCGTCCGAACACGTACTGCCCGTTGCCACCGTGGCGGAGGAACTCCCGTAGATTGTGCTGCATGGAACCTCCCGCTGACCCGCGGGTGGTTTGTAGCGGCAGTTGGTAAAGAAGCGTTCACCCCACCGCACGGTGCCTGCAACACGGCAACGACCCAAGGGAGGCTGCGAGGTTTATGTCAATGCCCACCACCCGCGAAGCCATTCTCACCGCGCTGCATGCGCGGCTGCAGCCGCTTGCCGCCCTCACCTTGCGTGACGAGGTGCTGCCCGAGCGGATCCCGGTGGCCGGGCTGATCATCCTGCGCGACGGCCAGCCGGGCGAGCCGGAAGTGACGCTGTCACCGCTGCGCTGTCACTACCAGCACCGGGCCGAGCTGGAGATCGTCGTTCAGGCTGGCACCGGCCGGGCCAGCGCCTTCGACGACCTGATAGCTGCCATCGGCGCGGCGCTTGAAGCCGACCGGACGCTTGGCGGCCTCTGTGACTGGGTCGAACCCGAGGCCCCGGCATCGGTCGACCTGCCCATCGAGGGTGCCGCGGCCTTGAAGGCGGCGGTCATCACCATCGTCCTGCACTACACCACGACCGGCCCTCTGGCCTGACACCCCCCACATAGGAGACCCCCATGGCACGCGCTCACGGCGCGCGGGCGCAGATGGCGCTTGCGTTCGAGACGGTTTACGGAACCCCGCCCGCCAGCGGCTATCGGCTGATGCCCTTTGCCCGAACCACACTGGGCGCGGAACAGCCGCTGCTGAATTCCGAGCTGCTGGGCTACGGCCGCGATCCCCTGGCCCCCATCAAGGACGCCGTCACCGCCGATGGCGAGGTGGTGGTGCCGATCGATGTGGAGGCCTTCGGGTTCTGGCTGAAGGCGGCCTTCGGCGCCCCGACCACGACGGGGACCACGCCGAAGACCCACACCTTCCAGTCGGGCAACTGGACGCTGCCCTCCATGGCCATCGAAGTGGCAATGCCCGAGGTGCCGCGGTTTGCGATGTATGCGGGCTGCGTGATGGACCAGTTGTCGTGGCAGATGAACCGCTCGGGCCTGCTGACTGCGACTGCACGGCTGATCGCGCAAGGCGAGGCGATTGCGGCCATCACGGCCGCGGGGACGCCCACGGCCCTGGACCTGCAGCGCTTCGGCCATTTCAACGGGGTGGTGAAGCGCAACGGCACGGCGCTGGGCAACGTGGTCTCGGCCGAGATCACCTATACCAACGGCCTCGACCGGATCGAGACCATCCGCAACGACGGCAAGATCGAGGGCGCCGATCCCGGCATGGCGGCGCTGACCGGACGGATCGAGGTGCGCTTCGCAGATAGCGCCCTCGTCACCCAGGCCATCGACGGCACGCCCTGCGAATTGGAATTCGCCTACAGCCTCGGCGCGAATGCCAGCTTCACCTTCACGGCCCACGCCGTCTACCTGCCCGTCCCGCGGATCGAGATCCCGGGGCCCCAGGGCATCCAGGCCAGCTTCGACTGGCAGGCCGCCAAGGCCACCAGCCCCGCTCGCATGTGCACCGCCGTCCTCGTCAACACCGTCACGGGATACTGACCATGATCCGACTGAACCTTTCGAACCGACCCGAATGGCTGGACCTGCTGCCCGGCCTTCGCGTGCTGGTGGCCCCTCTCACCACCGCGCTGATGGTCTCCGCCCGCGCCGATCCCGCCATCGATGGCCTGTCAGAAACCTCCAGCCAGGAAGACCTGGCGCTGGCCATGGCCAAGGCCGTCGCGCGCCGCGCCGTGCTGGAATGGGAAGGTGTCGGTGACGAGAATGGCAACCTTATGCCCGTCAGCCCAGCGGGGATCGACGCCCTTCTCGAAATCTGGCCGGTCTTCGAGGCCTTCCAGGCGCAGTACGTCGCCCGTGGCCTGATGCTGGATCAGGAAAAAAACGTCTCCGCGCCCTCGCCGACTGGTCCTTCGGCGGGGGCGACGGCTACTGCGCGGCCTGCGCAGGCCCCTGCCCCGACTGCCCCGCAAGACTGAACCGGCCGCTGACGGTCGAGGGCTGGCAGGTCTGGGACCTGACCCAGCGCCTTGGTGGCCAACTGCGCATCGCGCCGGGGGCCGTGATCGGATGGGACATGGGTGCGGCCCTCTCGCTGGCACAGGCGCTGGGCGTCGATGTCCTGATCGCCGCCGAACTGCTGCCCGAGATCGAGGCGGTGATGGTGCGCAAACTCAACGAGCAGATGGAAGGACGCCGGAATGGCTGAGAAGAAGGTCTCCGTCCGCCTCGTGGCGGAGGGCGGACGCCGCGTGCGTGCCGAACTGGAGGGTGTCGGTGAGGCCGGTGCCCGTGGCTTTGGCCGCCTGTCGCGCGAGATGGAACTGGCGAACACCCGTCTGGCCGCCTTTGCGCGCCGGGCGGGCATCGCCCTCGGGGCCGCCGCTGCCGCCGCCACGGCCTCGCTCGGGCTGATCGTCCGTTCGACGGCCGAGAGCGCCGCGCAGATCCGCCAGTTTGCGCAGGTCGCCAATGCCACGCCCGAGGCTCTGCAGCGTTGGTCGGCTGGCGCGCGGACAGTGGGGATCGAGCAGGAGAAGCTCGCCGACATCCTGAAGGACGTGAACGACCGGGTCGGGGATTTCCTGCAGACCGGCGGCGGGCCGATGGCGGATTTCTTCGAGAATGTGGCTCCGCGCGTGGGCGTCACCGCCGACCAGTTCGCGCGGCTGTCGGGGCCGGAGGCGCTGCAACTCTACGTCGACACGCTGGAGCGGGCGGGTCTCAGCCAGCAGGAGATGACCTTCTATCTCGAGGCCATGGCCTCGGACGCCACGCGGCTCCTGCCACTGCTGCGCAATGGTGGGGCAGACATGGCGCGGCTTGGCGACCAGGCCTCCGATTTGGGTGCGGTTCTGGACGGTGACGCGCTCGAAGCCCTGCGCCGCACGCAACTGGCGCTGGGCACCGTATCCCTCGTGTTCGATGGTCTCCGGAACCGCATCGCCGTCGCCATGGCCCCGACGATCGAGGCGCTGGCCAATGCCTTCGTGGCCCTCGCCTCCGATGGTGGCGTCCTGCGCTCGGCCATCGACGGGTTGATCGGCAACCTTGGACGCCTGGCGTCCTATGCGGCGACCTTCGCGGCCGTCATGGCCGGGCGGTGGGTGGCGGGTCTCGCCGCCGCGGCCCTGTCGGTGGGCGGCTTGGCCACGGCGCTCGTGTTCCTGCGCGGCGCCCTGATCCGCACCGGCATCGGTGCGCTGATCGTTGGCGCGGGCGAGCTGGTCTATCAGTTCTCGCAGCTGGTGGCCCGGGTCGGCGGTGTGGGCGAAGCCTTCCGCCTGCTCGGCGATCTGGCGCGCGAGGTCTGGTCCCGCATCGGCCTGTCGCTGGACGCCGCACTCGCCCGCATGGCGGCCGGATGGGAGGGCCTGAAGGCAGCGGGTCTCTCGGCTCTCGAGGGCACCATTGCGGGCGTCGTCAGCTTCGGCGACCGGACAGCCGCGATCTTCCAGGGGGCCTATGACGCGGCCGTCGCCATCTGGGGCAGCCTGCCGGGGGCCATCGGAGACTTCGCGTTTCAGGCCGCGAACGGGCTGATCTCCGGCGTCGAGGCGATGTTGAACGGTGTCGTCACCCGTATCAACAGCTTCATCGGGACCCTGAACACGGCGCTGGCCTTGCTGCCAGAGTGGGCCACGGGCGAAGGTGGCGTGCGGATCGGCATCCTCGATCCGGTGGAACTGGGGCGTATCGGCAATCCCTTTGAAGGGGCCGCGACCGCAGCCGGTGCCGCAGCCGCGGATGCCTTCTCGGCCGCGCTGTCGCGGACCTATCTGGAACCACCCGATCTCGGGCTCGGGGCCATGGCTGACGATGCCCGCGCCCGGGCCGACGGCTATCGCGAGGCGGCCGGGATGCTCGCCGATGCCGCCGGTCGGCCGCTCGCCAGCTGGCAGGCGCTGAAGGATGCGGTGACCGGCACGGGGACCGAAGCAGAAACCGCGCTGGCGGATGCGGCCGCTTCTGCCGATGCCCTGACTTCCGGGCTGAACGACACCGCCACCGCCGCAGATGGCGCTGGCGGCGCTGCACGCGACGCAGGGACGGCTGCGGCGCAAGGCGCGGACACCGCCCTCACCGGCTGGCAGGCTGTCACCGCCGCGCTCGCCGACTATGCCGGCAAGGCGCGCCACATCGGTGGGGATATCGGCAGCGCGCTGGTCGGGGCCTTCACTTCGGCCGAGAACGCCATCGGCGACTTCGTGAAGACCGGAAAGCTCGACTTCCGCGACCTGGTCACCTCGATGATCGCCGACCTCGCGAAGCTCGCCGCCCGGCGCTTCATCCTCGGCCCTATTGCGAACGCCCTTTCCGGCGCGCTGGGCGGGGCGGGCGGGATCTTTGCCAATATCCTGCATGGGGGCGGCATGGTCGGCGCCCCTGGACCCGGACGCATGGTCCCGGCGCTGGCCTTTGCGGGTGCCCCGCGCATGCACAACGGCGGCTGGGCCGGGCTGCGACCTGACGAGGTGCCAGCGATCCTTCAGCGCGGGGAGCGGGTGCTCTCGCGACGGGAAGCGGCAGGCTACGGCCAGGCCAGCGCCCCGACTGTCAACGTCACGATCAACGCGCGGGATGCCGACAGCTTCCGCCAATCCCGCACGCAGATCGCGAGCGACATCGCCCGTGCCGTGTCGCTGGGTCGGAGGGGGATGTGATGGCGTTTCACGAGGTCAGGTTTCCGGACAACATCAGCCGCGGAGCGCGCGGCGGCCCGGAGCGGCGCACGCAGATTGTCGAACTGGCCTCGGGCGCCGAGGAGCGCAATGCCAGCTGGGCCAACAGCCGCCGCCGCTATGACGTCGCCTACGGCATCCGCCGCGCCGACGATCTGGCGGCAGTCATGGCCTTCTTCGAGGCCCGGAACGGGCGCCTCCACGGCTTCCGCTTCAAGGACTGGGCCGATTTCAAGTCCTGCCTGCCATCGCAGACGCCGGGCCCGATCAACCAGCCGATTGGCACCGGCAATGGAGCGGTCACCCTGTTTCAGCTCACCAAGCGCTACACCTCCGGCGCGCAGTCCTGGACGCGGACCATCACCAAGCCTGTCGCGGGCACCGTCACCATCGCCCTGAACGGCACGCCCCAGGCCTCCGGCTGGTCGGTTTCTACCTCAACCGGTCTCATCACCTTCACCACGGCTCCCGCCGCAGGCGTCGCCATCACCGCAGGCTTCGAATTCGACGTTCCCGTCCGCTTCGACACCGACGTCCTCGACGTCACCCTCGATCTCGAACGTCTCGGGTCGATCAACTCGATCCCCCTCGTGGAACTCCGTACATGAACGACGAATCCTTCTGGTCCCACCTTTGGCGCGAGATCGCTGCCTCGACGGCGCTGATGCTGGCTTTCTGGGGCGCGCTGGGCGGTGCCACCAATGCCCTGACCACCCGGATGGCGCTGCGCGAAGCCCTGCGCCATGTCCTGCTCGGCGGGTTGATCGCCGCAGGGATGGGCAGTTTCTCCATCGTGATCGTGGCGGAATGGCTCGGTCTGCCCGATGGCGCCGTCGCCGCAGGCGGGGCGGTCGGCTCGGCCGCCTACCTGGTCGGCGTCTTCGGGGCCGCCTTCATCGAGCTCATCCTCGCCAGGCTCCGCCGCGCCGGGAAGGATGACGCTGATGCATGAGATCCTTCGCCTTGCCCGCTCGCTGCGCTGCGATCCCGCGGACCCCGGACAGGCCTTTGCCCACCGGCTGCGCATCGGCCTCGCCGTCGCCTTCCTGATCTTTTTCCTCTCAACCCTCGGGTAATCCCATGCAAACCTCTGATCGGGGGCTACTGGCCCTGATCCGGCACGAAGGCGTCGTGCCCGGACCCTATCTCGATGTGAAGGACGTCTGGACCTTCGGCATCGGTCACACCCCCGCCGCCGGTCCGCCCGATCCAGCAAGGATGCCGCGCGGGATGCCAATCGATCTCGACGCCGGGATCCGCGAGGCGTTCCGGCTGTTCCGCGCCGATCTCGCCGCCTACGAGGCCGAAGTGCTGCGCACCGTGAAGGTGCCGCTGGAACCCCACGAATTCGATGCGCTGGTCTCCTTCCATTACAACACCGGCGGCATCGCGAAGGCCTTGCTGACACGGCACCTGAACGCGGGCGACCGGGTAGCAGCGGCTGCGGCATTCATGGGCTGGCTGCGCCCTGCGGCCATCCGGTCCCGACGCGAGACCGAGCGCGATCTCTTCGCTAAGGGCCGCTACCCGACCGGCACCATTCCGGTCTGGTCGGTCGACCGCAACGGCCGGGTCGACTTCTCGCGGCCGATCCGGCGGCTCAGCGAGACCGAGGCGCTGGCACTGCTGCGCCCGCTGCTCAATCCACCCTCAACCCCTATGTCACCTGCCCCTTCCACGGCCGCCACCAGCACCGCGCCCGTGCAGGCGGCGCCGAGCCTGACCACCCGCATTTTCACCTTCCTCAAGACCCTGATCGGAGCATGACCATGAACTGGACCCTCGCACGTGGCCTCGTCTATCTGGCCTGCCTTGCCGCCTCCGGCCTCGCTGTGGCAGGGCTGGCAGATTTCGACCTCGCAACCGGCACGCTCGATATTCGCCCCTTCAATCTCTATGCCCTGACCGGCGCGACCGGAGGTGTCGTGTCTTCGCTCCTGGCCTCCGTGGCCCTGCTGCGCGGCTGGGGGCGGAAGTGAAATCCCTTCCGCCCGCGGTGCAAGCCCATCTCGACGAAGGCGCCACGACCCTCGCCTGGTGCTGGCGCATCACCCGCGCCGATGGCATGACCTTCGGCTTCACCGACCATGACCGGACCCTCACCTTTGACGGCACCGAGTTCGAACCGGAAAGCGGGCTGACCGCGTCAGAGGTGCGATCCGGCTCCGACCTCTCGGTCGATGCGCAGGACGCGCAAGGCGTGCTGTCCTCTGACCGGATCACAGAGACCGACATCCTCGACGGCCGCTGGGACAATGCCTCGGTCGAGGTCTGGAGGGTGAATTGGTCGGCACCGGCGCAGCGCGTGCTGCTGCGCCGCGGTGCCATCGGCCAGATCCGGCGCGGGCGGCTGGCCTTCGTGGCCGAGGTGCGCAGCCTCGCCCATATCCTCGGCCAGACGGTGGGGCGGACGTTTCAGGCCAGTTGCGATGCCGCGCTGGGTGATTCGCGCTGCGGCGTGAACCTCGAGGCATCGGCCTTCAAAGGGACCGGCGCGGTCATCGATGTGCTGCGCGACCGCGCCTTCACCGCCTCCGGCCTCGGCAGCTTCGCGGCGGGCTGGTTCGCCTTCGGGCTGGTCGAATGGACCAGTGGCGCGAACGTCGGGCGGCGGGTCGAGGTGCTGTCGCATAACCTCGTCGATGGCGTCGCGATCCTGACCCTGCTGGAAGCCCCGGTGCGCCCGATCGTGACGACGGATACCTTCGTGGTCCGGGCGGGCTGCGACAAGCGCCTCGCCACCTGCGGCGCGAAGTTCGCCAATGTCGCCAACTTCCGCGGCTTCCCGCACATCCCGGGCCAGGACGCAGTCCTTCGCTACGCCACCAAGGATGGCGGCCACGAGGGGGCGGTGCTGTGAAGACCGCCGATCCTGCCATCGTCATCGCTGTCGCGCGCTCCTGGCTCGGCACGCCCTATCACGACCAGGCCAGTTTGCGCGGGGTGGGCTGCGACTGTCTCGGCCTCGCGCGCGGCATCTGGCGCGAGGTGGTGGGGCCGGAACCGTTTCCCATTCCGCCCTACAGCCGAGACTGGGGTGAGACGGGGCCGCGCGAGGTGCTGGCCGACGGCGCGAGACGGATGATGCCGGAACTGGATCCATCCGAAGCTGGGCCCGGTGCGCTGATCCTGTTTCGCATGATGCCCCGCGCGATCGCCAAGCATGTCGGGATCCTCACCGGCCCCGACACATTCCTGCACGCCTACGACCGCCTCGGCGTGATCGAGCAACCGCTCACGACCGCATGGCGGCGGCGCATCGCCTTCGCATTCCTGTTCCCTTCACGCTGAGATTTTCCCATGGCCACGCTTGTCCTCGGCGCCGTCGGTTCCGCCATCGGCGGGGCCTTTGGAGGCGCGATCCTCGGCTTCTCTGGCGCTGCCATCGGTGGCTTCATCGGCTCGACCATCGGATCGGTGGTCGACAGCTGGATCGTGTCCTCGCTGGCGCCCGCGCAGAAGATCGAGGGCCAACGCCTCGACAGCTTGCGCATCACCTCGGCCACCGAAGGCGCCATCATCCCACGCCTCTACGGCCGCATGCGCATCGGCGCCAACATCGTCTGGGCGACTGATTTCCGCGAGGAGACGAAGACCACCACACAGGGCGGCGGCAAGGGCGGCGGCGGCGGGCGGGTCCAGACGACCGAGTACCTCTACTACGCCAGCTTCGCGGTGGCGCTTTGCGAGGGTCCGATCACCGGCATCGGCCGCATCTGGGCCGACGGCAGGCCGCTCGACATGACCGGGATCACCTGGCGCTGGTATCCGGGCAACGAGGCGCAAGCGGCCGATCCGTTCATTGCGGCCAAGATGGGCGCCGCCAACACCCCGGCCTATCGCGGCACCGCTTATGTCGTCTTCGAGGAACTGGCGCTTGCGACCTACGGCAACCGCCTGCCGCAACTGTCCTTCGAGGTCTTCCGGCCCTTGGCCGACCCCGACACGGCCGAGGGGCTGGTCAAGGCCGTGACCATGATCCCCGCTTCGGGCGAGTTCACCTATGCCACGGAGGCTGTCCGTAAGACCGTGGGCGCCACGACCACGGTCTTCGGCCAGACAACCGGTGGCACCACCTCGGCCGAGAACTTGAATGCGCTGCCGGATGAGGCCGACATCGTCGTGGCGCTGGACCGCCTGCAGGCCATGGCCCCGGCCGTCGAGAGCATCAGCCTCGTCGTCGCCTGGTTCGGCAACGACCTGCGCTCGGGGAACTGCACCATCAAGCCCGGCGTCGAGGTGGCGACCAAGGTCACCAGCCCGAAGGTCTGGACGGTCAACGGCGTGGCGCGGGCGAATGCCCATCTCGTCAGTCGCGACGTCGAGGACCGGCCGGTCTATGGCGGCACGCCTGCGGATTTCGCGGTGGTGCAGGCGATCCGCGAGATGAAGGCGCGCGGGTTGCGCGTCACCTTCTACCCCTTCCTGCTGATGGACGTCCCGCCCGGCAATACCCTGCCGAACCCCTATTCGAACAACGCCGCCACTCCGGGTCAGCCCAGCTTCCCCTGGCGGGGCCGGATCACCTGTTCTCCGGCGGCAGGCTTTGCCGGGACCGCGGACAAGACCGCCGCTGCCGCGACGCAGGTCTCGGCCTTCTTCGGCGCAGCCACCCCGGCACAGTTCGCGGTATCGGGCGACAGCGTCAGCTGGACCGGCCCATCGGGTGACTGGGGCCTGCGCCGGATGATCCTGCACTACGCCCATCTCTGCGCCGTCGCGGGCGGGGTCGATGCCTTCCTCATCGGCACCGAGATGCGCGGGCTGACCACCATCCGCTCCGGCGCCAGCACCTATCCCGCCGTGACCGCCTTCAAGGCCCTGGCGGCAGACGTGAAGTCAGTCCTCGGGCCCGGCACCAAGGTGGGCTACGCCTCGGACTGGTCGGAGTATTTCGGTCACCAACCGGGCGATGGAACAGGGGACGTGTTCTTCCACCTCGATCCGCTGTGGTCGGACGCGAACATCGATTTCATCGGCATCGACAACTACATGCCGCTCTCCGACTGGCGCGACGGCTTCGACCATGCCGATGCGCTGGAGGGTTGGCCCGCGAACCATGATCGCGGCTACCTGCAGGCCAACATCGCAGGCGGCGAGGGCTTCGACTGGTTCTATGCCAGCCTGGCCGACCGGTCGGCTCAACTGCGGACGCCCATCACGGATGGAGCTGCGGGCAAACCTTGGGTGTTCCGATACAAGGATCTGCGCGCCTGGTGGTCGAACCCGCATTTCAACCGACCGGGTGGGGTGGAAAGCGGTACGCCGACCGCATGGGTGCCGCAGTCCAAGCCGGTCTGGTTCACCGAACTGGGCTGCCCCGCCATCGACCGCGGCACGAACCAGCCGAACGTCTTCTTCGACCCGAAGTCGTCGGAGAGCTTCACACCGTACTTCTCCCGCGGCTGGCGGGATGACGCGATCCAGCGTGCCTACCTCGAGGCGAGCTATCTCTGGTGGGGTCAGGCCGCGAACAATCCGACCTCATCCGTCTACGGTGGCCGGATGGTGCATGTCCCCGAATGCGCCGCCTGGACCTGGGATGCGCGGCCCTATCCGTTCTTTCCCGAACTGACCGGCATCTGGACGGATGGCCCCAACTGGCGGCTCGGGCACTGGCTGACCGGACGGCTCGGTGCGGTGTCGCTGGCGGCCCTCGTGCGGCACCTCTGCCTGCGCGCCGGGCTTGCGGAAAGCCTGATCGACGTCACCGGCCTCTGGGGCGCGGTCGAGGGCTATGTGATCGGGGCGCTGGAAAGCCCTCGCGCGTCGATTTCCACGCTGGCCCGCCACTTCGGCTTCGATGCCATCGAGACGGAGGGGGTAATCCGCTTCATCATGCGCGGGCGGGCATCCAGCCTGACCCTCACGGTGGATGATCTGGTCGCCAGCCGCGAAGGCGAGGCGCTGGAACTGACCCGCGCGCAGGAGACCGAACTGCCGCAGGCCCTGAAGTGGCAGGTCGCGCGGGCGGATGAGGACTATGACGCGGCCCTTGTCGAGGCGCGGCGCATCACCGTCGACACCACCCGCATCGCGTCCGAGTCCTTCCCGATGGCCATCCCGCCCGAGGAGGCGGAACGCCGCTGCCGCCGCGCGCTGATGGAAGCCTGGATCGGCCGGGAAAGCGCCACCTTCCGCCTGCCGCCTTCGCGGCTCGCCCTCGATCCCGCCGACGTGATCCGCCTCGCGCATGACGGCCGCGAGGTCGAGTTCCGCCTCGTCTCTGTCGCCGACTCTGAGGCACGCGGGATCGAGGCAGTGCGTCAGGACCGCGCAGCCTATGATCTGCCGCCCGGCGATCCCCGCCCGGCTTCGCTTTCGAGCCCCGTCGTCTTCGGCATGCCCGAGGTGGTGATGCTGGACCTGCCGCAGATCAGCGAGGGCCAGCCTGCACATCGGCCCCTGATCGCCGCCCATGCCAGCCCATGGCCTGGCGAGATCGCCGTGTTCCGCAGCGCCTCGACGGATGGCTTCAATCTGCTGACGACCTTCGGCAGTCGGGCCCGGATCGGGACGCTGGCCTTCGATTTCTTTCCGGGGCCGACCTCGCGCTTCGATCTGGGCAACGCTCTGGTCGTCGATCTGCTGTCAGGCACACTGGAAAGCGTGACAGACGTCGCGCTGTTCGGCGGGGCCAATGCGCTGGCGGTCGAGAGCGCCGCTGGCCAATGGGAGATCGTGCAGGCAGGCGCGGCCGAACTGATCGCGCCGAGCAGGTACAGCCTGACCCGGCTCCTGCGCGGCCAGCGCGGAACGGAACTTGCGATGGGCAATACGGCCCCGGCTGGTGCGCGGGTCGTTGTACTGGATACGACGCTGGCCGCCCTACCCATCGCCGAGGCCGATCTTGGACTGCCTTGGAACTGGCGGGTCGGCCCAGCAGCGCGGGCGGTCAGTGACGCAAGCTATGCCGCGCAGGGCTTCACGCCGACCGGGCGGGGCGTCGTCCCCTTCGCCCCGGTCCATGTCGAGCAGCCATGGCGAACGGCCCGCAGCCCGGGCGATCTGACGATCCGTTGGACGCGCCGCTCCCGCACGCTGGTCGCCGACGCCTGGGAGCAGGTCGAGGTGCCGCTAGCGGAAGACCTGGAAGGCTACGACGTGCAGATCCTCGACGGGGCGGCCGTCAAGCGGACGCTGACCAGCAGCATAGCTTCTGTCCTCTACACCGCCGCACAGCAGACAGCCGATTGGGGCGCGCCCCTTGGCCCCGGCCAGACGCTGGCGATCCGTATCTTCCAGCTTTCGAACCGCCTCGGCCGCGGAACGCCCGCGACCGTGACCCTCCAGTTCTGACGGGATTTCCCATGTCCGACACCACGACCCATCTGGGCTTGCCTTACCTCTTGGCCGCCCAGGCGCAGAAGCATGTCACCCACAACGAGGCCCTGCGGCTGCTTGATGCGATGGTGCAGCTGTCGGTCCTCGACCGCACGCGGACGGCCCCGCCCGCCAGTCCCGCAGATGGCAACCGGCATCTGGTGGCCTCCGGCGCCACTGGCCTCTGGGCAGGATGGGATCTGAACATCGCCTTCTGGGTGGACGGGGCATGGCTCCGGCTGGTGCCGCGCACCGGCTGGCTTGTGTGGGTCGCGGCCGAGGGGCTGTTCCTCGTCTGGACCGGCAGCGCGTGGGACGTTGTGGGCGAGCCGCGCGACGTGTCGGAAGCGGTGTTCAGCCTGGTGAACGACGCTGATCCGACGAAGAAGGCCACCTTCTCGCTGGCGGGGATCAGCGCAGGCACCACGCGCAGCTTCACGCTGCCAAACACATCCTCCGAACTGGCGATCCTCGCGGGGACGCAGACCTTCACGGGCAACAAGAGCTTCTCGGGGACGCTGACCGCCTCGGGCACAGTCACCGTCTCGGCGGCCAGCGCCAGCATCGGCACGGCCACGACGACCGCAACCTACGGCATGGGCACCGGGGCCACGACCACGGGCGTCACCAAGACCGTGAACATCGGCACCGGCGGCGCGTCCGGGTCGACGACGGTCGTGAACATAGGCTCTGCGACGGCTGGCGCGGGCGGCACGACGGTGGTGAACACGCCCACCGTCACCTTCGCCAATGCGGTCACGCAGGTCGGAATGCAGCAGGCGAACCTGACCGCGCAGCTGCTCGGCCTCGGCGGGGCCACGGCCGACAGTTACAACCGAGTGTCGGTGAACACGCCCGCAGTCCTATTGAACAATGCAGGCGCGGGCATCGAAGCGACGGTGAACAAGGCGGCCCCGGCAAACGACGCCGCATTCGCCTTCAAGACCGGGTTTTCAGCGCGGGCGCTGATCGGCCTCTTGGGCAACGACGATTTCAGCTTCAAGGTCAGTCCGGACGGGTCAGCCTTCTTCGACGCGATCCGGATCGACCGTACCAGCGGCCAGCTGGAGCTGCCGCAACCGACGGTCCTGCCCGGCCTCAGCGCCGCGCCGACCCCGCCGCCCTCAGGGAAGGCCGCCGTCTATGCGCGCAGCCGTGCCGGGGCGCCATGGATCGACGTCATGCGTCCCTCGGGACGGGATTTCCCTTTGCAGCCGCATTTCGGGGTGAACCGGATCGCCACGTGGTCACCTTCGGTCACGACGACGATCACCACCGAAGGGATGCCGATCACCTCGGTCGGCACCGTTTCGCACCCGACGCTGGCCGCGACGAACCTGGCCGCCTCGATGCGGCGCTGGCGCCTGACCTCGGCGGCCGTCGTGGACTCGGTCGCCGACCAGCGATCCGCAGGCTGGGCCTGCTGGCGCGGGAACGCGGCGGGCCTCGGCGGCTGGACTTTTGTCACGCGGATTTCGCTGACGACGTTGCAGGCGACCGGGATGGGCTTCTTCGGCCTCTACGGCTCCACCGCCGCGCTCGCCACCACGCTGGCGCTGGCCGCCGCCATCAACTGCATCGGCATCGGCTTCCAGCGCGGGACGCACACCCGCTGGCAGTTGGTCGCGAACGACGGCACCGGGGCGCCGACCCTGAATGACATGGGGGCGAGCTTTGCCGTCGCCACGGGCGGCGTGCTCACCCTGTTCATCGCGGCCCCGCCGAATGGGTCATCCGTGTGGGTGCGCGTCGTCGACGAGGTTTCCGGCGCGGTCTTCGAACAGGAGATCACCGCCGACCTGCCAGCGACCACTCAGTTCCTTTCACCGCGCCTCTTCATGAACACCGGCGCGACAGCGGCCGCCGTCGCCTACGACTGCGCCGGGGTCTACCTCGAAACCGACTTCTGAACCGCAGGACCGCGATAGCGAAAGGACCATCATGAACGACCAGACCACTCGCGCCGGGGAGGTCGCGCGGGCCTTTCGGGACCACGGGATTACCGCCGCGCTGACTGCCCTGATCGGCGGCACCATGGCCCTGATCGCGGCGATCACCCGCAAGGCCTTCACCAACGAGGCCCTGCTGGATCGCCTTGATCGCGAACTCATCACCGAACGCGACCGGACTGACAAGCAGCGCAGCGAAGATCGCAAGGTCGATGGCGACCGCCTCGACCGGATCGAGACGGACATCCGATCCATGCGGGACATGCTGTTCGACGCCTTCCAGCGCGGCCGATCCGACTGACCGCCTGGCGACCACACCACAACGACCATGTCCCCCGCCCCCGGCGGGCAATGCCCGCCAGAACCTAAAGTCTGCGCGGCCTTGCCGCGCGGGGGCGGGTTTTTTCATCTGGAGGATCCACCATGCCGACCCTGACCTATCCCCATTGGCGCGATGTGCCAGCGACTGCCTGGCGCTGGCCGAACTTCTCGGCCGCCGAGATCGCCTGCCGCGGCACCGGCGCGATCAAGATCAACACCGAAGCAATGGACAAGCTGCAGACCCTGCGCGACCGCCTCGGCAAGCCGCTGATCATCCGCTCTGCCTACCGCAGCCCCGAACACAACCGTGCTGTCGGCGGGGCCCCGGCCTCGAAGCACATGCAGGGCACGGCCTTTGACATCGCCACGGCAAACCATGATCCCGCAGCCTTCGAGGCGGCCGCGAGGGCGGTGGGCTTCCTGGGGTTCGGATACTATCCGCGCTCCGGCTTCATGCACATCGACCTCGGCCCTGCCCGGTCCTGGGGCGATCCCTTTCCGGCACGTCTTGTGCCCTTCGCGCCGGAACTGACGCCTGCGCGCGAAGTGCTGTCGGAAAGCCGCACCCTGCGCGGTGGCGGCGCGGCGGGTGCCGCGACTGTCGGTGCGGCAGGGGTGGAAGTGCTGCAGGACGTTCTTGCCGAAACGCAGACCACCATCCAGCCGCTGATCCCCTACCTCGACACCCTGCGCTGGGTGCTGATCGCCATCGCGCTGATCGGCATCGCCGTCACCATCCACGCCCGGCTCGACGACTGGAAGCGGGGCCAGCGGTGATCAGCTGGCTTCTGACCCATGTCCCGGCGCGAAAGGCGCTGAGCCTGATCCTCACCGCCGCAGCGATCCTGCTGTTCCTGCTGAACCTGCGCCGCGCCGGTGAACGCGCTGGGCGCGCCGCCGAACGGCTTGATGCCAGAGAGAAAAACGATGCCATCCACCGCCAGATGCTCGACGCCGCCGCCCGCCGCCCTGCTGATCGTGACGCTCTGGCTGAGCGCCTGCGCGACGGGCGGTTCTGAGACCTACGCGCCATGTCCGCCGGTGGTGGAGTATTCTTCTGCCGATCAGGCGCACGCGGCCGACGAGGTCGACTCGCTGCCAGAAGGCGCGGTCATCGTCCGGATGCTGGGCGACTATGCCGTGCTGCGCGACCAGGCGCGGGCCTGCCGGTAGGGGCGGAAAGCGGACTGCAGCAATTGCCGGTGCCGCAAGGCGGCCATGGGCGAAAGCGGCCGTTGGTTTTCCGGATGTCGACAGTGCAGAGTGCAATCCCGCGACCATCGGCCAGTGGCGTGCGGGCAACGCGAGCGGCGAGGCCTGGTCACGATGGCGGCTTCGGGCTTGCAATGCGCGGCATAGGGAGCCGCCCATGCTTCAATCGCCGCGGCCTTGATCCGTCCCGCAAGGGCGCATCAGGCGCAGGAAACGCCGGACGCTCAGCCCTGCCCGCGCGGCGCATGTCGCGGCATCCGGCGCCTCGATGACTCCGATGAGGCGTCGGATCTGCAGATCTCCGACCAGCAGCGAGATGAAGCACTCCGCCATGTCGCCGTGATCGGCGAATTCATCGGTGAGGGGTTCGTCCCGAAGGCGTCGGACAAGCAACGGGAGGATGGTGCCGCGTCCTGTCTCGGCCAGGGACCGGGCAAGCTCTCCGCTGGCGTCCGCTGCCGCCGCGCGATTGAGAAGGATCGCCCGATCGGACAGGATGCCCTGCAGCAGCGTCGACCCGAAGGCTTCGAGATCGGCTGCGAGCCGTTCCCCTTCGAGCGAAGCCGTCAGGGCCTCTGCTGCAATCGCGCGATTGCTTGCGATCATGCTGGCAAACAGGCCTGTCTTGCTGCCGTACCACCCGTAAAGCGTTTCGTTGGACGCCCGCGCGCGGCGGGCGATCTCCAGCATGGTCGCGCCGCTGAACCCGCGTTCGACAAGCACTTCATAGGCGGCGGCCTCGATCTGCCCGCGTCGTTCCGTCTTGCGATCTTTCTTCATGGCTCCCGCATGCGATGGCTTGATCGAATCCGTACATTGCATTACGGGTCTTTGGCAAGCGTAACAACATGTACGGCTTCACATGCACCTGTCGTTTCTTGTCAACGGCGCCGCCCAAAGGCTTGATGTGCCGGATCCGGAGATGCCGCTGGTCTTTATCCTGCGCGACCTGCTTGGCCTGAAGGGGACCAAGTTCTCTTGCCTGGAGGGGCTGTGCGGCGCCTGCACCGTGCATCTTGACGGTGTGGCGATGCGGGCCTGCCTGCTGCGGGCATCCGATGTCGAGGGAAGGCGCGTCACCACGATCGAGGGGCTGTCGGCCGATGGCGACCATCCGGTCCAGCGCGCCTGGCTGGAGGAGCGGGTGGCCCAATGCGGCTGGTGCCAGCCCGGGCAGATCATGCAGGCCGCAGCCTTTCTGGCCGAGACCCCGGCGCCCTCGCCCGAGGACATCGCCGCGGCAATGGACGCCAATCTCTGCCGCTGCGGGACCGGACCGCGCATCCTGCGCGCCGTCGCGCGCGCCGCGGGCATGGCTGGGGAGGCGACACGATGAGCCAGCGCCTCCGCCTGTCCCGCCGCGCCTTCGTCGCCCTCTCCGGTGGTGCTGCGGTCGCTGTCGCCTCGGGCGGAGCGACCTGGGCGCTCTGGCCGCAAACCGTGCTGAACGGTCGGGTGATCAATGCCTACGTGGCACTCGCCCCGGATGGTGCGGTCGAAGTGGTCTGCCCCGCGCTCGACATCGGACAGGGCGCGCCGGATGCTTTGGCCATGATCCTGGCCGAGGAGATCGGCGCATCGCTGGCGCGGTTGCGCGTCATTGCGGCGCCTCGCGATGCCGCGCGCTACGGCAATCCCGACTTCGCGGGTCGGATGGTGACGGCGGATTCCCAGACAACGAAAGGGTACTGGCCGATCCTGCGTCTGGCGGGCGCCGAGGCGCGGGCGGCCTTCGTGGCCACGGCGGCCCGGTTGCGCGGCTGGGCCGTGACAGAATGCGACGCGGAAGCTCACAACGTGATCCACCGACCCAGTGGCGCGACGCTTGATTTTGCCGAGATCGCGACCTCCGGCCGGCTGAGCCTGCCGCGGGGGGCCAGCCGCGCGTTGCGGGATCCGGCAGGGTTCCGGATCGTCGGCAGCAGCCCCGAGGACCGGAATGCCAATGACATCGTGACGGGGCGCAAGCGGTTCGGCACCGATCTGCGTGCGGCCGACACTCTGGTCGCGGTGCTGCGCCGCAGCGCGCATCTGGAGGGCGCGCCGCGCGAGATCAACGACAGCCTCGCACTGGCCGTTCCCGGCGTTGTCGCTGTGGTGCCGCTGGCCGATGCGGTGGCGGTGGCGGCCACCGACACCTGGGCGGCGATCCGGGGGGCCGAGGCGCTGGAGGTGGACTGGACACCGGCCGGCGACTTCGACGGCGCGGCGCATGAGCGGCGGCTGACCGCTGCCCTCGACGACCCGTCGCAGGCCCGTGTTGCGCTGCGCAGCGTCGGCGCGGTGGAACCCTCGGCAGCCGCGGGGGCCGCGGCCTTGTTCCACGCCCCGGCCCTGACCCATGTTCTGCCCGAGCCCCTGAACGCGACGGCACGCCCCACAGCGATGGGACTGGGCGTCGCCGTGGAAGCGTCGACCCAGTCGCTCGATCTGGACATGCGGTTCGCCGCGCAAACCTGGAAGACGGCGCCGGTCATGGTGGAGACCATGGGGCACCCTTCGGGCGGCGCTTACGGGCGGCGCGTGCTCAACGATGTGGTGATCGACGCCTGCGCCGTGGCAAAGGCGCTTGGACGCCCCGTGCAAGTGATCCGACCCTTGCGTGACGAGATGCAGCGGGGCCAGATCCGTCCTGCCGCCGTCCAGCGCATCCATGCCTCTCTCGACGGCCGTGGCGATCTCGCGACATGGCGGCACGACATCGCCTCCGATGGGACGCTGTCCGCGCAACTGCCCACCTCGCTCAAGGGCCCCGGCGGCGACGAGGACAATACAGCCACCGATGGGGCGCGCCACCCCTATGGCGTTGCCGCCGAGCGGATCACCTGGACCCGCGTTCCCGCCACGCCGACGCCCGGCTTTCTGCGGGGTGTCTCCGCCGCCTACACCATCTGGGCGATCGAGGTGACGGTGGAGCGGCTGGCGCGCGGCTCGGGCCAGGACCCGCTTGCCTGGCGGCTCCGCCACATGGCGGATGCGCGCCTGCGTGCGGTCGTCGCGCGCGCAGGCGCGATGGCGGGCTGGGGCGCGGCCGGGCGCAGCCTCGGTCTTGCCGCCATGATCTTTCGCGAGGCCCGCGTGGCGACGGTTGCGGAAGTCGCCGGCGAGGATGTCGTCGGGCTGTGGGTGGCGGCCGATGTCGGGCAGGTTGTCCACCGCGACCGCGTGTTGCGCCAGATCGAGGGCGGCGTCCTGCTTGGCCTGTCGATGGCGCTTCACGAGGAGCTGACGTTCCGCAACGGGGCCGCCGCCGTCGAGAGCCTTGCAGACTATCCGATCCTCACGAACGGCGCCTTGCCGCCCTTCGAGATCCACCTCGAAGGCGCGCCGGGACTGTCACCTGCCGGGGTCGGGGAAGTCGGTGTACCGACGACTGTTGCCGCAGTGGCGAATGCCTTCGAGGCGCTGAGCGGCCGGCAATTCGATCGGCTGCCGCTGCGTCTGTGAGGCGCGCTGCCATGATGGCGGCGCCCGACCGCAGACAGGATGGCGGAGCTCGAAACCCGTCGCGGGCATTCTCGCCATCCGCCCCGCACCGCCCGATCCTGCGCCTTCCGAGAGCGGCCAATTCCCATTCCACGGCAGTCGCTTCGCCGAGACCGCGCCCGCGTATCCGCGTCGATCCCCCAAGGGCCGGCAACCGCTTTCGTCGGCAGCCCAGATCTCGACCAGCAGGCATCGCCGTGTCATGAGCGAACGACCGGTCCGGTCAAGCCAGACCGCAACATGCTGACGGCGATGAACGACAGCTTTGGGCCGATCGCGTCGACCTACTGCATTGCGACGGGGCGTAGGATGTCATCGGTGTCGAGCTTCAGCGCGCTGCGCCAGAGCGGCGTTTTGAAGACGTGGTGCACATGTTTGCCGTCGCGTACTTCACGGGTCTCGGCAAGCAATCCCGCCCACTCAAGGGGCCTAAGGACGCAGGAAGAGAACGCGGCCATCTCGCGCCACCCGGCATTGTCCCAATCATGGTTCTCGCCATAGAATGCCGCGAACAACGCCCGCTCGGTTGTGCCATGGTCAGCCTCGGCGTTGATGACGTTCATCCACACATCCCACTTCCCGAAGGGGCGATCTTCGAAGCGGGCGTAGGAGGAATGGTCGATCTGGAGAACGAAGAACGGGATGAGTTCGGCAAACAGCCGGGCTGGCGCGCCCGCGTATTCGGCGCCGCGCTTGGTCAGGCGGAATTCGCCCTTGAAGTGCCGGCCGAGGCGCAGGGTGATCAGAAGCTGGTGCAGCACCTCGAGCGGCGGGAATTCGTATTCATTGATGACCTTGCTATAGCGGAACATTTCTTCCGCGCTCTTTCCTGGCCAGTCAAAATGCTCGACCGCCCAGTGCACGAAGACGCGCTTGAAGGCCATTGTCTTGGTCAGGCCGATGGCACCGTGCTCCTGCGCGTAGCAAAGCGTCAGCAGCGCCGCGCGTAAGAGCGGCGAGTGCTTCAGGTCGGGATGGCCATCTGGAAGAGCGCGGAACTTGATCATGGCGCGATGCTGCCACAGCAAGTTTCGCAAGGAGAGAGCGCGATCATGTTGCCCGTCGATGGGGGCCTCGCAAAACGTTGACCAGGTGTTGACAAGGATTTGGAATGAGTAAAGCCGAGCGTTATACTCGGCTTTTAAGTCTTTGATAGTATTTGCTTTTTTGGTTGCGGGGACAGGATTTGAACCTGTGACCTTCAGGTTATGAGCCTGACGAGCTACCGGGCTGCTCTACCCCGCGACCGTGCCGCTTGTGCGGCGGGGGTTTCCCCGTGGGATCCGTTGA
>NZ_FNNA01000010.1 GCF_900106665.1 Paracoccus sanguinis | reverse complement strand
CTTCACATACTTTGATGTTATCAACTATGGTGTGTATTGATCGCCCTGCCCCATCCGATGGAGCCCCCTATGCTGGAACCGACGGCCGACCTCTGTGAGACGCTGATGGAGCTGCCGCATACCGCGGGGCTCATGGAACTGGCGCTGATCCGGCGCGAGCTGGGCGAGGTCGATGACGAAAGCCCTGATACGTACAGCGGCCCGCGCTCCTCGATGAAGCTGGCTCAGGCCAGACACCACCACAACCCCTGGCCGATCATCGAGGCCATCCGGGCGCCGTCGTGGGAGATCGTCGAGGCGGCTGCCGGGCTGGGCATCAGCGTGAAGGGGTGGGTCGAGGGCAGCACCGAGGTCGTGGAACGCGCGCGGTTCCTGTTTCCGGACTTCAGCCCCCTGAAGGTCGGCCTGGTGGTCCTGTCGGCGGGCCTTGTCTGCGCCCGGACGGAGTTCGAGGTGAAGGCTGTGGTGGGCCGGGCGATCCCTGGCTTGTCGCCCAGTGGTCCCGGCTCCACGATCGACGGCTTCTGGCCCGAGGGGGTGTCGGCGGCGCGGGAGCACATGCTGAGCCTACTGCGGCTCGAGGCGCCGGAGATGCAGCTTCTTGGAGCAGCCGCTCCCGGCCGCGTTGCCCCGGCCCTCTCGGGAAGCTGATTACCCTGTCCAGGACGAAAGCGCAGCCTGCGCCCTGATGGGCCGGACGACAGGGCTGGTGGATGACCAGTCAGGTGGTCTTGCCCCCGTTTCGCGGGACACTCAGGCCGTTGCGGTTTGAACTTTGATGAACTCGCGAGGCGAGCGCATCTTCAGCCCTGAGTGCGGGTGGTTTTCGTTGTAATCCTCGATCCAGGCGCCGATCAATCCGAGGGCGGTCCTGGCATCCGGCAGCGGCGTGACCTGGACGTAGTCGCGTTTCAGCGTCTTCACGAAAGCCTCCGAGATGCCGTTGCTCTGCGGGCTTCGCACCGGGGTGAAGCAGGGCTTCAGGCCCAGCTGGCGGGCGAAGACCTGCGTGTCCTTGGCGATGTAGGGCGAGCCGTTGTCGGACAGCATCTCGATGACCGCAGGCGCACGGTATGTGCCGAACCGGCGCTCGACGGCCTCGAGCATCAGGTCCCGGATGTCCGAGCCGCTGACCCCGGCGTTGACCACAGCCCGCCAGGCGATGATTTCCCGATCATGGGCATCGATGATGAAGGCGCCGCGGACGATGTCGCCGTTCCAGCAGGTGAACTCAAACCCGTCGCTGCACCAGCGCAGGTTCGAGCGCATCACGATGATCTTGCCGTCGTGCACATGCTCGGGGCGTTCGGAATATTCCCGCGCCAGCAGCAGGTTGTGGGCCTTCATGATCCGGTAAACCCGTTTGTGGTTCACGGGCGCCAGGCTTTCCGCCCGCAGTTGGCGGTTCAGAAGCGCCGTGATCCTGCGATAGCCGTATGTGGGACGCGCTGACACGAGCGCCATGATCAACGGCACCACCGCCGCGTCTTGCGCCTTGTGATAGCGCCGACGCGGCTTCGCCCTGCCTTGCAGGCGGTCGATCAGGTTGGAACGGGCCACCCCCAGGGTCT
Source organism: Paracoccus sanguinis (assembly GCF_900106665.1). GTDB lineage: Bacteria > Pseudomonadota > Alphaproteobacteria > Rhodobacterales > Rhodobacteraceae > Paracoccus > Paracoccus panacisoli. The sequence continues at coordinate 53,770 of NZ_FNNA01000010.1, read as the reverse complement.
CGGCGACGACCTTCACCGGAAACCGTCCCTGAGAGGCGACCGCGCGAGCAAGGTCGGTTTTTTTGAGCGTGCCTTGTCCAGGGCCTCGCGCAGGATCTCGGCCTCCAGCGTCTTGCGGCCGAGCTGGCGCTCGAGTTCGCGGATCCGGTCTTCCATCTGCCGGACGGTCCGGTTGCTGGTCACATCGTCATCTTCCGACACGGCCACGGCTCCCCCATCCAGCATCAGGCGGCGCCAACGATAGAGCAAGTTCGGGGCAACGCCATTGCGGCGGGCGACTACCGAAATGCTGGCCCTCTTGTCCAGCGTCTCCTCGACAATGCGCAGCTTCTCGGCCGCGCTCCAGCGACGACGGCGGCCGCCGTCGGTGATGATCTCGATCTCAGACATGATCACATGCTCAGGCATATGCCTAAGCCTCCATGATTATGCCCAGGTGTCCGGTCGAAAAGGGGGCCAGTTCATCAGGCGACATCTGACGGATCCAGGTTCGAGATGACGCCAGACGCTCGCCGGACACGACACAGAACCTGACACTAATCCTACTCAGATCTTACTCAGAACCGTATCCTACTCTGAACCATATCCTACTCATATCTGACCCATACCCTACTCAGAACCATATCCGAACCGTAACCATATCCTACTCAGAACCATATCCTACTCAGGCACAGACCCGGCTGCGGCGGGGTTGCGCCGGAACCGTGCGACCCCAGTGGGGGGGTACCTAGGCCAACGCAGCCCCGCCGCAGCCCCGCCGCAGCCCCGCCGCAGCCCCGCCGCAGCCCCGCCGCAGAGTGCGGTCCTTCTGACCGGTTTCTGGCGCAACCCCTCATTTCAGCATGAACCAACTCCGCCGCCCCGGCCTCGGGCCGTTTGTGTCCTTGCCTGCGCGGCGCAGACGCGAGGGGTCCAAGCGGCGCAGGCAGGGCCTGGCGTCGCGCATCGGGGTAGCTCTGGCTGCCCGAGGCGCCGGGAAGGAAGGTTGAATGTGCACCTTCTTTCCCGCCTGCGGCGGGCGAACGACATTCCGGCGAAGTCAGAATGTCTAGTGAGTACACATTCAACCTTCCTTCCCTCTTCAGCCCCTTCTACTCTGCCGGCTGGCGGGTTGCGAGGTGATCATGGCCTATCACGACGAGGATGAGCTCCGGCTGGGGCGGACGAACAGCGGGCGCATCCAGGACGGCGGCCGGCGCTTCGCCATCCTGCGCTGCGCCAAGATCAAGAACCTCGGCAACATGGGCGCCAGCCTTCAGCACACGTTCCGCGAACGTGAGACCCCGAACGCCAATCCGGCCCGCATCCGCGACAACACCGTCCTCGTCGGGGCGGAGGACAGCCGTGGCGTCCTGGACGCCTGGCGGGCCCGCGCCCCGGAGAAGATCCGGGTCAACGCCGTCCACGGGCTGGAGTACTTCATCGGCGGCAGCCCGGGCGCGCTGAACGCCATGAGCCGCGAGCAGCAGGACGTGTATTTCCGCCGCGCCCTCGAGTGGCTCGAGAACCGGCATGGCAAGGAGAACGTCCTGTCGGCCGTGATCCACCGTGATGAGGCCACCCCGCACATGACGGTGATGACCATCCCCCTCGATGACCGGGGCAGGCTCAACGCCCGCGCCCTCGTTGGCGATCGGGGCAAGCTGTCGGCCATGCAGACCGACTTTGCGGAACAGGTCGGCCAGCCCCATGGGCTCGAACGTGGCGTACAGGGCTCGAAGGCGACCCATGAGCGGGTGAAGAGCGCCTATGCCCATCTCAATGACCCGGAGCACGCCGTGGAGCTCCCTGAGCGCCGCCCGGGCAACTTCCTCGGCCGGGGGAAGGAGACGGACGCCCAGTGGCGTCAGAGGGCCTCGGAGGCTGCCACCGGCGCTCTGGTGGGCGCCTGGTCGGCCAGGCGCCGGGAGCAGAGGGAGCATGAGGTGAAGATCCTCTCCCTCGAGCGGCAGACCATCGGTACGCCAGCGATGAAGCATCAGCTCGATCGGCTGGAGAGGCAGAACCGGGTGCTGTCGCGGGCCTTGGAGGACAGGGCTGCCGAGATCCGCCAGCTTCAGCGCGATCTTCGTCACGAAAAGATCGCCGTCGATGTCGCCTGGGACTACGCCGCTCAGCTTGGACAGCGGCTGGGGGCCAAGGAAAAACTGCTCGACGACCTCATTGAGAAATCCATCAACGACGCCATCCGTAAGGATGACGCTGAGACAGCGAAAGCGTCGAGGGCGAAAGCTCCGCAGCAGCAACAGCCCAAGGCGATCCATGTCCTCTCCCCCGTTCACCACCCATCTTCGCTGCACACCCCGGAGCCGAAGGTCTCCACGGCCGTCTCAGCAGATCATGATCGGGACGATGCGCAGACCATGCAGCAGCGGATCAAGGCACAGGATGAAGGTTGGGACGATGGATACGGATGATCGTGGATCGGTCCCCTTGCCTCTGACTTATCCACAGGTCTGGGTGTTATAGATGTGTTAAAATAGGTGTTACGCGAGAAAATAGTACAATTTATACGTCTATATTCAATATATTACGCCGCATGGCAGTAACTGAAAACACGAATCTTGGTAACTGAAATCCTGCTTTCGGTAACTGAAAACACGAATCTTGACGGCGGTAACTGAAAACACGAATATGGGGCATGGTAACTGAAACCACGAACCCGCTCCCTGCCCTTCTGCCTGACCGGCACCCGCAGCATGATCTGTTCATCTGCGACGTGGCAGACGCTGTGCTCAAGGATGTGATGCAGCACATGGAGCACCCCTTCTACTCGCTTTCCAAGAAGCCGGAGACGACGGTCAAGCGGTACCGGAATGGGGACAACTGGCTCGAGATCACCCCGAGCGTGAAGGGGCTGGCCACGATCTATGACAAGGACATCCTGATCTATTGCATCAGCCAGATCATGGCGAAGCTGAAGCGCGGCGAGCCGGTGTCGCCGCGCGTCCGCATCAACTCGCACGAGCTGCTGATCTTCACTAATCGCGGCACGAGCGGGCGCGAGTACATGTCGCTGATCGACGCCCTGGATCGTCTGGAAGGGACGCGGATCCGGACCAACATCACCACCGGCGACGAAGAGCAGATCGACGGCTTCGGACTGATCGATGCCTCCTCCATCCGCCGGAAGCACGGCATGGATGGCCGGCTGCTGTGGTGCGAAGTCAAACTGTCGGAATGGGTCTTCAACGCGATCCGGAACGAAGAGGTGCTCACGCTCCATCGGGACTATTTCCGCCTGCGCAAGCCGGTCGAGCGACGGGTTTACGAGCTGGCGCGCAAGCACTGCGGCCAGCAGAGGACGTGGCGCATCTCGCTCGCTAAGCTCCTGCTGAAGTCCGGCTCGCAAAGTCCCGAAAAGCGCTTCCGGCAGATGATCCGGGAACTGGTGATGAACGATCACCTGCCCGACTATCATGTCGCCTATGACGAGACGGCGGACATGGTGATCTTCACCAACCGGGGGACGATGTCCCCTGCCCCACCAGGTCTGACGCTCGTGTCGCCGCTGCACGCGGAGACGTATGAATCGGCCCGTGCCGCAGCCCCCGGCTGGGACGTGTACTACCTCGAGAGAGAATGGCGCGAATGGATCGTCGAGCCGCCACGGGATGCGGACGCTGCGTTCGTCGGCTTCTGCCGCAAATGGTTCGAGAAGCGCGGCAGCCCGGAATAGGGATTTAATTCCGGTTATGGATTTGTATCAGGTTTTTTTAAAACAACCCGATATAAATCCGGTTTGTTTTAGATTGTGGATAAGTTTGCGGTATGCGAAACTGCCGCTGCTCGTCTCGTAAGGATTACCCATGCCCGTCATCGTCATGGCCAGCCCAAAGGGCGGGGTCGGAAAATCGACCTGCGCCGTGCTGCTCGCGTCGGAATTCGCCCGGATGGGGGCGGATGTGACCGTCCTCGACTGTGACCCCAACAGGTCCCTCAGCCGATGGGCGGGGCATCGCACCCCAAAGGGGGTGACACTGCGCAGCGACGTCGGCCGATCCGACATCGTGCCCGCCATCCGGGCGGCGGATGGAGACGGCCGTATCGTCATCGTCGACCTGGAAGGCGTCGCATCGCAGCTGGTCAGCCGCGCGATCTCGCAGGCGGACCTGGTGATCGTGCCCATGCAGCCGACCGCGCTCGATGCCGAGATCGGCTCCGAGGCCCTGGCACTCGTCCGCGAGGAGGAGGAGGCACTAGGCCGGCCGATCCGCCATGCCGTCGTGCTGACCAAGACCAATGCGGCGGTGAGAAGCCGGGTCCAGAAAGAACTCGAGGCCCAGCTCTGCGATGCAGGGATCGACCTCATCCAGCCCGCTCTGGTCAACCGGGCGGCCTTTTCCGAGCTGTTCGCCTATGGGGGCGACCTGACCGACATGGCTGCCGACGAGACCATCACCACCGGCGGGAACATCGAAAAGGCGCAGGAAAACGCCCGATCATTCGCGGAGGCCGTCTATGACCGGCTCAAATAGGCTGGCGGGCCTGAGGGCGCGCCCCAAGGACACCACCGTCGAAGAGGTCCGGCGGGTCGACGAGGTCGGAGAGGCGAGGGGCTTTCTGGACCGCACCCCGCGCCGGAAGCCCGGCCGGAAGCCAAGTCCGCGGACCTTCCAACTGCACCCGAAGGTTTTCCCAGAGGTGGGTCAGGCGATCGCCGACGAGGCCGAGCGCCTGGGCATCACGCAAGGCCAGCTAATCGAGCGGATGTGGGAGAGATGGCGCGCGCCGCAGCGGCCAGACGCCTCTGGATGACCCTCAGGTGTGTAGGCCTCGGCTGATCCTGAATCCACACGTGCATCTTGCCCAAGCTCGCAATCCTGCAGGTCTGACCCGGTTGGCGAGCGCCGACCTGTCTGGCTGCCAAGCTTGGGGCACTGCCCCCGGCTGCCTCTCGACGACCGCTGGAGCGCTGCAGCGTGTGCAAGAGCCGGCGTGTTCCTAGGCATGGGCCAGCGGCCGCGGCATCAGCGCATGGCCGAGCTGACCCGCCTTACGCGCGGCGTATGGTATTCAAGCTGACGCGAAACAGCCGGGCGAGCTCGGCGATGGAGCGCCGATCGTCGTCGCGCAGGCGGCGCACTTCGGCGCGCTGCTCGGGCGAGAGGGCAGGGGGCCTGCCTCCCACCCGGCCACGCCGCCGGGCGGCGGCAAGACCCTCGCGCGTGCGCTCGGCGATCCGCTCGCGCTCGAACTGGGCGATCGAGGCGAAGACATGGAACACCAAGCGCCCGGCCGGGGTGGTGGTGTCGATGTCCTCGGCCAGGGACCGGAAGCCCGCGCCTGCCTCCCGAATCCGGGCGACGATCCCGAGAAGGTCCTGAAGCGAGCGGCTGAGGCGGTCGTACTTGGTCACGACCACAACGTCGCCGGGGCGCAGCTGGTCGATCAGCCGCTCGAGTTCTGGCCTGGCAGTGCGCGTGCCGGTGACCTTCTCGGCAAAGACCCGCCCCGCGCCCGCGGTCTCAAGGGCCGCCAGCTGAGCGTCGAGGTGCTGGTCCTCGGTCGAGACACGCGCATAGCCGAGGATCATGCCCAAACCCTTCAACAACCTGCCGGGTTTAGGCAGGGAGTTGTGGCGCGGTCAAGGAGGGGAAGCGCGCGCACTTCCTGTCACTTTCAGAAGACGACTGCACTTATTGTCAGAAGCGCTTGGCACTTGGATATCTACCGAAACCCTTGACGTTAGGCGCACCCCATTTCGGATCAGCAGATAGGCCGAGAGAGGCGCAGATCAGGCTTCCGGGCTTTGCGCTCCCCGGCGATTTGGTGGAGTAAGTTCCTGTGCCACGGGTTGCTTGGGTGCTGGCAGGAACCTGTAGACCGACGAGCGCGCGATCCCGAGTTGCTTTGCGATGGCGGTGGGGCTGAGCCGTTCCTCGAAGTGCAGCCTGCGGACCTCCGCGGGATCGATCTTCGGCTTGCGGCCCTTGTAGACGCCCCGCACCTTGGCAGCGGCAATTCCTTCCATCTGCCGCTCGCGGCGCAGGTTGGTCTCGAACTCGGCAAAAACGCCCAGCATGTCGAAGAAGGCCTTGCCGGCGGCGGTCGAGGTGTCCACCGGCTGTTCGGTGGCCTTCAGGGTGACGCCCTTGGCCTTCAGCTCATGCACGATGTCCTGCAGGTCCTTCAGCGAGCGCGCCAGCCGGTCGATGCGGGTGATGACCAGCGTATCGCCTGCGCGCAGGAACTGGAGCAGGATGTCCAACTCGGCCCGGCCTTCGCGTCGGGTGCCGGTTTTCTTCTCGGATCGGATCACCTGACAGCCGGCGGTCCGCAGAGCTGTTTCTTGCAGCGCGAGATCTTGGTCGGTCGTAGATACCCGCGCGTAGCCGTAAAGGGTCATGAGGGGCCGTTCTGTCCTGTTGAGGTCTAGACCCGTGCACGCTACCGTCCGAAAGCCCGTGGAACAAACCCTATTTGGACAAGCCCCGGTGTCCGATGCATCTGTCCGGATGAGGTATACCTATTTAGTAAATCTCGGCTGGCTGTATACTTGGCCTGTCTGGACGCGAGCTGAGGAGCGGCTGCGGCATAGTTCAGATGTGGCCCTTGCGAGTTGATAGAAACAATGCTGTTTATTCATTCGCCATTCTGCCCAAGAAATGCCGATGCCGATCTGCTGCCAAGCATTGCGATCAATACCGGGCGGTTTATACTCCATCGGATGTCGTCCTATCGTCCTTGTGCACAATGCTGCGCCACCTGACCTCCCTGCTGCTGATGGTAGCCGTCCTATTTTTCGCGGCGCTTCCCCATGCCTCCATGGCGGGAGGAGCGCCCGAGATGCCAGGCGCGTGCCTGCATCACCAAGCGGGATTGGCCGAGCATCCCGACACCGCGGGTCCATGCGGCCAAGCGGGGCACAGGATGTCGGAAGCCTGCGCGATCGCTTGTGTCGGGCCGATGGCCCCGGCGCCGCAGCCTGCCAGCGCATTTCTGGCAGAGTTCGCCACGATCGCGCTCTGGTTTCCGTCCGCGCTTGTCCTGCGGGGCCGGCTGACCGACCCGGACGACCGCCCTCCCAAATCCCTCTGATCGCCTCCTGAGCGGAGCCGCAAGTTGGCTCCAGTCCGAGTGCTACCCTGCGGGGTCTGATGGATTTTTAGACATGACACTGACACGCCGCGGCTTTCTGGCCGCATCCGCCGCCATGGCCGCCACAACCGCATGGCCGCGCCTTGCCGCCGCCGGTGAACAGCCGCTGTCCCTGACCGCCACGACCCGCGTGATCGAGGTCGATGGCCGCGCCGCCACTGTGATGGGGCTGGCGAACGGCTCCGGCGGCCAAGGGCTGATCCTGGACCCTGGCCAGCGTTTCCGGGTGGACCTGACCAACGCTCTGGCCGAGGACACCATCATCCACTGGCACGGGCAGATCCCGCCCAACGCGCAGGATGGCGTGCCGGGCCTGCCGATGCCCCTGCTGAAGCCGGGCGAGACCCGCAGCTTCGACTATGCGCCTCTGCCCGGCACCTTCTGGATGCACAGCCATGTGCCGCTGCAGGAGATGAGCCTGCTTGCCGCCCCCCTGATCGTGCGCCGGCCCGAGGATCTCGCGGCCGACCGTCAGGAGGTGGTGATGTTCCTGCACGACTTCTCGTTTCGTCCGCCCTCCGAGGTGATGGCCGAACTGGTGGAAGGCGGCGGGCACCACGACATGGCGGCCATGGGCGCGCCCGCGGCCGGGCATGGGGCCATGGCCGGCATGGACCACTCCGGCATGGCGATGGGAGGAACGGGTCATTCGGGCATGGGCGGCATGGCCATGGACCTCAACGACATCGAGTTCGACGCTTATCTCGCCAACGACCGCACGCTGGCGGACCCCGAGGTGATCGCGGTCGAGCGTGGGGGGCGCGTCCTGCTGCGGGTCATCAACGCGGCGGCGGCCACGTCCTTCTGGATCGACACCGGCGGGATCGCGGCGCGGCTGGTGGCGGTGGACGGGCATCCGGTGGAGCCTGTCCCCGGCACGCGCTTCGGGCTGGCCATGGGCCAGAGGCTCGACCTGGAGATCGACATTACTGATGCAGGGGCTTTCCCGATCCTTGCCCTCCGCGAAGGCGCACGCGAGCGGACCGGGATCGTCCTTGCCACGTCCGGTGCCTCCGTGTCCCGGATCGAGGCCCAGGGCGACAGCGTCAGCGGCGCCTTCGATATCGACCTGGCGCAGGAGGGTCTGCTTCGCGCGGCATCGGTGAATGCGGCGATGCCGCTGGCGCCACGGCCAGCGGATCGCTCGCATATGATCATGCTCGGCGGCTCCATGCAGCCCTATCTCTGGACCATCGACGGCCGGACCTGGGGCGACCATATGCCGATCACAGCCCGGACGGGCGAGCGCGTGCATCTGACCTTCCACAACATGTCGATGATGGGGCATCCGATGCACCTGCACGGCCATGTGTTCCAAGTAGTCAACGTCAACGGGCAGGCGATTGTCGGTGCGTTGCGGGACACGGTCTATGTGCCGCCGATGGTCATGGTGACGGTGGCGCTCGACGCGGGTGAGGCCGCGCGCTGGATGCTGCACTGCCACCACATGCCGCATCTCTTCACCGGCATGATGACCGAGTTCGCCGTCACAGCCTGAGAGAGCGCCACCGGGGGCAGCCGCTTTCCGGTGGCAAGACAGGTTAACAAGGCGCCCTGCCGGTATGGCCGAAAGCCAGATCGGTCGGCCGTGCCGCCGCAGAGCGGGCGCAGAGAGACAAAGGGTGAGATCATGAACAAGGGATTGATCGGCGCATTGGCTGTTGCCGTCATTGCGACGGCGGGCTGGTATTGGAGCCAGGACGGGCTCGGCGGGGCCACGAGCCTCGCCACCTCATCCGACGGCACCGCCCAAGGGGCGCCCATGGCGCGGGTCGTCGTGCCGGCGGAGCTTTCCGCACAGGCGCAACAGGGCCAGGTCTATTACACCGCGGCCTGCGCCTCCTGTCACGGTGCGGATGCCGCCGGGCAGGAAGGGATCGCCCCGCCGCTTGTCCACCGCATCTACGAGCCGTCGCACCACGGCGACATGGCCTTCGTGCTGGCGGCGCGGAACGGCGTGCGGGCGCATCACTGGTCGTTCGGCAACATGCCGCCGGTCGAGCAGCCTCTGACCGATGGCGAGCTTGCCGCGATCATCGCCTATGTGCGCGAATTGCAGCGCGCGAACGGCATCTCATGAGGGGCGGGACAGGGATCAACATCACCGAGGCCGCCCGCGCTTCGGGCCTGAGCGCTAAGACGATCCGCTATTATGAAGAGATCGGCCTCGTGTCCCCGCAGCGCGGACGGAACGGCTACCGCTACTTCGGCCCGGAGGAGGTCCGGCGGCTGACCTTCCTGGGCCGCGCGCGGCGTCTGGATTTCCCGCTCCAGGACTGCCGCGAGCTTCTGACCCTGAGCGCAGACACCAGCCGCAGCAGTGCGGATGTGCGCGAGATCGCCCTGCGCCATCTCGCGCAGGTGGACGAGCGTCTGGCGGAACTCGGCCAGTTGCGTGAGGCCCTGCAGCAGCTTGTCGACAGCTGCGCGGGTGACGCGAGACCGGATTGTGCGATCCTCGACGCGCTGACGGGAGGTCACCCCGACGCGAACGGACGCTAGCCGCCGCTCCGCTCGGTCTGGATCGCGCGGATGCGCGGAGGCCACCGCGATTTGATGAAGGCGAGGATGGCGGCGATGTCGTTCTCCGACAGCACGTCGCCGAATCCCGGCATGCCCGAGGTCATGGCGACGCCCATGTCGTCCAGCACCACCTGCCCGCCGCGGCGGACGTAGTCGGTCAGCATGGCGTCGTCGTGATGCCAGGTGTGGCCGGTCTCGTCATGGGGCGGGGCGGGCAGCACCCCGTCCGCGCCCGCGATCTGCCAGTCCGGCTGCCCTTCCAGCCGCGCGCCGTGGCAGGAGGCGCAGTGCTGCGCATAGAGCGCGGCCCCGCGCCGCAGGTCGGGGGTCTTGCCGTAAGCCCAGGCCGCGACGATCACCAGGACCACAAGGGCAAGGACAATCAGCCAGGCGAAGGACCGGCGCAGGAGGACGGGAGGCTCTGGGATCATGCGTGCATGAGTGCCGCCGCCGACGCCGAGGTCAACCCGAGCGCGGATTTCCTCACCCGGTCTTGACCTTCCCGCGCTGGAACCTTCCACATGGGAGGGCATGAGACAAGCCGAGGAAGGCCCCATGCGTTTTCACATTCCAAATATGAGCTGCGGCGGCTGCGCCCGTGGCGTCACCCGCGCCATCGAGTCCGTCGATGCGAAGGCCCGCATCACCATCGACCAGGCCAGCCGGGAGGTCGAGGTCTCGACCGATCTGCCTCGCCAGCAGATCGCCGCCGCGCTTGCGGCCGCAGGCTATCCTGCGGCGCCAGCAGCGGCCTGAGCGCGCCCGCGCCAGTGCGGGCCCGGCGAGTGCACCGATCCTCGCCGAGCCGGCTCACCTCAAGGAGCAGCCCATGTCCCATGATGTTTCCCCGCGCCCCCTCGCGACAGCCGAGGGCGTCCATGTCTGCCCCATGCACCCGGAGGTCCGGCAGCCCGGCCCTGGTCGCTGCCCGAAATGCGGGATGCATCTGGTGCCCGAGGCGAAAGCCTCCGGGGCGGCCGCCGGTCCCGCGTGTCACGGGCACGAACATCATGGCCATGGCGCATCCGCACACCACGCGGACGGCCACGACACGGCCGCCCGTCCCGAGCCAGGAAAGACCTATGATCACGTGCCGCCCGGCTGGACGGGAGCGGTCTATACCTGTCCCATGCACCCCGAGGTGCGGCAGACCGAGGCCGGCTCCTGCCCGATCTGCGGCATGGGACTGGAACTCGAATCCGCCGCCATGGTGGACAACGGTCCCAACCCGGAACTTGTCGATTTCACCCGCCGCTTCTGGGTCGGCGCCGCGCTGACCGTGCCGCTGCTGGTGCTGACCATGGGGCCGCTGGTCGGACTGGGTGGGGTCCGGAGCATCTTCGGCGAGCGCGCGACGCTGTGGATCGAGCTGATCCTGGGAACGCCGGTGGTGCTGTGGAGCGGCTGGCCGTTCCTGGTGCGGGGCTGGCGATCCTTCCGCAGCGGCAATCTGAACATGTTCAGCCTGATCGCCATGGGGGTAATGGCGGCATGGCTGTTCAGCGTGGCCGCCGTTCTGGCGCCGCAGATCTTCCCGGCGGGCTTTCGGGACGCCGAGGGGCATGTCGGCGTTTATTTCGAGGCGGCGGCCGTGATCGTGACGCTGGTCCTGCTGGGCCAGATCATGGAGCTGCGCGCCCGCGAGGGCACCGGCCGCGCCATCCGCGCCCTGCTCGATCTGGCGCCGGCGACCGCGCGCCTCATCCGCCCCGACGGCTCCGACACCGAAGTACAGCTCGACGCGGTGCAGGTGGGTGACCGGTTGCGGGTGCGTCCCGGCGACAAGGTGCCCGTGGACGGCGTGGTGGCCGAGGGCCGCTCGTCCGTGGACGAGAGCATGATCACCGGCGAGCCGCTGCCCGTCGAGAAGGTGTCGGGCGATCCGGTCACCGGGGCCACGATCAACGGCACCGGATCGCTGGTGATCGAGGCTACCCGCGTCGGCGCCGACACCATGCTGAGCCAGATTGTGGAAATGGTTTCCAATGCGCAACGCTCGCGCGCGCCGATCCAGAAATATGCCGACAAGGTGGCTGGCCTGTTCGTGCCGGCGGTGATCGGGGTCGCGATCGTGGCCTTCGTCGCCTGGGCGATCTGGGGGCCGGCACCCTCGCTGTCCTACGGCCTAGTCGCCGCCGTGGCGGTGCTGATCATCGCCTGCCCCTGCGCCCTGGGGCTGGCCACGCCCATGTCAATCATGACCGCAACCGGACGCGGCGCGCAGGCGGGGGTGCTGATCAAGAACGCCGAAGCGCTCGAGCGCTTCGAGACGGTCGACACCCTGATTGTGGACAAGACCGGCACGCTGACCGAGGGCAAGCCGCGCCTCGTCGCCGTGCTGCCCGAGCCCGGGCATGACGAGGACGCGATCCTGCGCCTTGCCGCCTCGCTCGAACGCGGCTCCGAGCATCCGCTGGCCGAGGCGATTGTCCGCGGCGCCGAGGAACGCGGCGTCGAGATGGTCGAGGCCGGAGAGTTCGAGGCCGTCACCGGTCAAGGGGTTCGTGGCACCGTGGACGGGCAGCCCGTTGCGCTCGGCAACATCCGGCTGCTGGCGGACATGGGGCTGGATGTCGGCGCCCTGACCGCGCGTGCCGACGCGCGGCGCGACGAAGGCGAGACGGTGATGTTCGTCGTGGTGGATGGCGCCGTCGCCGGCATGGTTGCGGTCGCGGACCCGGTCAAGGATACCACGCCCTCGGCGCTGAAGGCGCTGCACGCGCTTGGCTTCCGCATCATCATGGCGACCGGCGACAACGAGCGCACGGCCCGTGCCGTGGCCGCGCGCCTCGGCATCGACGAGATCCGCGCCGATGTGCTGCCCCAGGACAAGGCGCGGATCATCGCCGAACTGCAGGCCGCCGGCCGGAAGGTGGCGATGGCGGGCGACGGCGTGAACGATGCGCCTGCGCTGGCGCAGGCCGATGTCGGCATCGCCATGGGAACCGGGGCCGATGTAGCGATCGAGAGTGCCGGGATCACGCTGGTCAGGGGCAACCTCGACGGCATTGTCCGGGCGCGGCGGCTGGCGCAGGCGACGATGAGGAACATCCGCCAGAACCTGTTCTTCGCCCTGATCTACAACGCCGCCGGGGTGCCGATCGCCGCGGGGCTGCTGTATCCCTTCTTTGGCATCCTCATCAGCCCGATGTTTGCGGCCTTCGCCATGAGTGCGTCCTCGATCTCGGTCGTGCTGAACGCCCTGCGGCTGAGAACGGTGCGGGTGTGACCCGGCACCGCGCATCCGCCCGCACCCGTCTTCGCGAGGAGGTCGCGCCACCCCTTGCGGATGAACCCCGGCGCAGCAAACAGGAAAGGTGAACTCCATGCACCATCAATCCGCCGACATGCAGGCCTGCATCGAGGCCTGTCTGGACTGCCACCAGACCTGCCTTGGCATGGCGATGAACCACTGCCTTGAAGCGGGCGGCAAACATCTCGAACCGGAGCACTTCCGGCTGATGATCGCCTGCGCCGAAATCTGCCAGGCCTCGGCCAACGTGATGCTGACCGGCAGCGACATCCACAAGCGTCTCTGCGCCGTCTGCGCCGAGATCTGCGAACAATGCGCCGCAAGCTGCGAGCAGGTCGGCGACATGCAGGACTGCGTGGACGCCTGCCGGCGTTGCGCGGAAAGCTGCCGGAAAATGGCGGCTTGAAATCAACTGGCGCGTGCCAGCGTCACCGCCCGCCGCAGCTTGGAGCTTCGGCGGGCGGAAGAAACCGGTATGGGTGCTGCAAGCACCTGCCGATCACGCCGAAAGTGTTGCAGGCAGAGTAGAGGGCAGCACGCGCACTGTCGCCCCGTGCCGTGCGCGCCGATACAGGTCGATGGCGTCCTGGTCGAGAAGCCTGACGCAACCCGAGGACACCGCCTTGCCCAGGTATTCCGGTTCGCAGGCGCCGTGTATCCGGTAAAGCGTATCCTCGCCGTTCTGGAACAGATACAGCGCCCGCGCACCGAGCGGATTGCCCGGTCCCGGCTCCATCCCGCCATTGGCGACCGAATAGGGCTCCAGCTCCGGTCGGCGGGCGATCATCTCGTCGGGCACTTTCCACCGCGGCCACTTGCGGCGGAACTGCAGGCGCGCGTCGCCCGACCAGGCGAAGGCAGCGCGTCCCGTTCCCGCGCCATAGCGCATTGCGCGGTCCTTGGTTTCGAGCAGATGCAGCATGCCCGCGTCGGGATCGACGATGATCGTGCCGGGTGGCTCGTCGGGGAAAGGGTTGACGACCTCCTGCCGCCACAGATGCGGTGGCACCACGCCGGGCGGCACGGCCGGGATCGGATAGGGTTCGTCGGTGATGGCGCCGTAGAAGTCCGGCATCGGCAGAAAAGGGACGGCTGGCGCTGCCGGTTTCACGGGCGGATGCGGGGGCGGGGTGGCAGGTTTCGCGACGGGGCGGGTGCAGGCCGACAGGAGCACGGCAGCGCTAGCCACGGCGAAGTTGCGTCGGGTTATCATGTTGGGCGGTCCTTGTGAAAGCTGAGGAAGTACGCGCCTGCGGCGCGGCGGCTCGGCTCAGCAGGACCGTGGGGGGCGGTAGATGGGCGGCGGGCTCTGTCCCGCTCCGGCTCGGCTGCGATCAATGCAGCGGCCTTCCCGTGCAGGATCGCGGCCACAGGATTCGGCAGTGGCAAGCAGCAGGTGTTCGGGATGACAGGGCGTGCCGGGCAGTGACCTATGGCACTCCCCCTCTGCTGGCGTGGCGGTCAACGCAACCTTGACGCGTGGCGCCATCCGAGAGGGGACAGCAAAGGTCTGGCGGACCGCAAGTTCCTGAGTTCCGGTCACAGGTGGCGCCTTGATGCTGGCATAGGCGCCCCACGGAAGCACCAGGAGCACGAGAGCGATCACGGCCAGGGTCCGAAACAGCTGCATGCGATAAAGGTGCCAAGCCCGTGCCGGCGCGTCGAGACCGCATCCGGCAATGTCACGACAAACTGTCGTGAGCCGCCACAACCTTTGCGAAAAGAAACTCAAGACGGAGTCAGCTGATCGTCTGTGTGATGATGGCCGCTGGTGCCGCGACGTTCCAGCGGGAGGCATCATGTCGCGGGCCATTGCGGTTCATCTGGAGGTTTCAGCCTCGCGCCTGATACGCAGCGGTGGAATAATGGCGCTCATGAAGCTGGAAAGATTCCAGAACACTTCCGCCATCAGCCGGCGCGTCCCCGCCGCCGATCTGCATGGCTGCATGAATGGCCATGCGGCCCCGGTCGGGCGGTCTTGGGCGGATCGGCTGCGGCGGGCTGCGGCCCTGCTTGTGCTTCTGGGATTTGCGGTCTTCACCCTGCAGGCGGCGGTTCAGCCCGCCCTGGCGGGGCACATGACCCACGCCAGCCAGACCGCTGCCGCGGCGTATCAGGGTTGCGCGCATTTTCCCGCGGCCGGGGGCATGGATTCGGAAAGTGTTACCGAGACGGGTTGTTCCGATGATTCCCGATCATCCCTGCGGCATGATTGTTGCATTCAGTTTTGCACCTTTGTCGCCGTTCTGCCTGAGATGTCTCTGGTTGAGCCGACATGGGCGGATGATGTCCTCCCATCCCTCTGGTCGCATCGCTCCGGACGCGCACTCGACGGGGTATTGAGGCCTCCACGCCTGTCTGCATCCCTCTGACGGCGCTTGTGACCGGTCGAGGCCGTGCCCTCCGACCGTCTCGGTGAGATGAAGAGCGCCGTAGTCGCCCATTACCATCCACGGGGAAGCCGTGCGCGACACAGAACGCCGCTTCCCGTCCGAACGCGAGTTGAATCTCCATGAAACGAACTGCAATCGCTTTTTCCGTCAGCCTCCTGGCGGCGCTGCCGGCCGCTGCACTGGCTCAGGCCGGGCATGATACCCACCACGATCCGCAGCCCCCTGTGCAGGCGGATCAGACCCCCGCAACCGCGGCCGGGGCGATGGCCGCCATGCCGGGCATGCCCGAGCAATGCCGGACCATGATGCAGGGCCTGCCCTCCGAATGCATGACCGCCATGCAGCAGATGATGCAGGGCGGAATGATGCAGGAGATGAAGGCCCCGCCGGATGCGGTCCATGCCGGCGAGAACCGTCCTGACTTCACCCGCGCCTATGTGGACGCCATGGACGCGATGCACGGGCCGATGATGGAAGGCGTCATGGCGGATGATCCCGACATGGCCTTTGTCCGGGGCATGATCCCGCATCACCAGGGCGCCATCGCCATGGCGAAGATCGTGCAGCAGTATGGGGACGATCCCGAAACAAGGGCATGGGCCGCCCGGATCGTCAAAGCGCAGGAAGGCGAGATCGCCGAAATGCAGACATGGCTGGACAGGAAGGCCAGCCCGAAGGCGGTGGACTTTGGCCAGACAGGAGGAACCGTCTGGTCGGCGGACGAAGGCGGCAACAGCCTCAGCGCCATCGACCTGGGCACCGGGGCGGTGACCACGGTGCCGCTGCCCGTGTCGCCGCACAACGTCGATCTGACGCCGGACGGTCGTTTTCTGCTGGCGGTCGGCTCGCCTGCCGCAGGCGATCATGCCGCAGGCGGGCATGGCCATGCCGCTGATGGCGGGGCGGCGGGTCTTCTGGTGATCCTCGATCCGGCGGACATGTCGCGGCCCGCTGCCACGGTCGAGGTCGGATCGCACCCGGCGCATGTCGTGGCCGACGGCCAAGGGCGCGCCTTTGTCTCGCTGTCGGGCGGCAACGAGGTCGCGGTCGTCGATCTGGCACGTGCCGAGGTGATCGGCCGCGTCGGGACCGGCGCCTCTCCGCATGGGCTCCGGCTCAGCCCGGACGGTGCCGAGCTTTACGTTGCCAATGTCGAGGACGGCTCTGTGTCCGTCATCGACACTGCAAGCCTGACGGAAGCGGCGCGCCTTCCGGTGGGCGCGGCGCCGGTCCAGGTCGGGTTCACCCCTGACGGCGGCAAGGTCTATGTTTCGTTGCGCGACGAGAACCGCGTGGCCGTGATCGACACCGCCACGCGTGAGGTCGTGGGCAAGGTGGAGGTCGGGCCGGGTCCGATCCAGCTTGTCGCAACCGCGGATGGCAAGCAAGTCTATGTGGCCAACCAGGGACCGGAGAATGCGCCGAACGATACGGTTTCCGTGATCGACGCGGCGACCGGACAGGTGGCCAAGACGCTGAAAACCGGACTTGGCGCACACGGCGTGTCGGCATCGGCGGATGGGGCGCTGGTGTTCGTGACCAATACCGCGGACGACAGCGTTTCGGTCATCGACGTGCGGCAGCAGAACGTCCTTGGAACGATGCCAGTGGGCGATGGTCCCAACGGCATCGTCTACGCAAGCCCGAACTGATCGGACCCGGAAAGGTGGAGCCGGGCGTTTCCGGCTCCACCCGCTCGCTCCATCGGAGCACGGCCTCGAAGAGGACAACGCTGCTGAAAGCTACGGAAGGCTCTCACTGCGCGGGGGGCTGCAGCGCCTTCTCGACCGCCTCGCCCACGGCGACATCATCCGGGCGCAGGGGCGGCAGGTCCGGGGCGGCATCAGGGATCGGGTTTGCATCGAGATCGGCGATCAGCGCCCGCATCTCAGCGATCTCCTGCATCTGCGCCTTGATGATGCCATCCGCCAGTTCGCGCACGCGGGGATCGCGGATATGCGCGCGCGAACTGGTCAGAACGGCGATGGAATGGTGCGGGATCATCGCTTCCATGTAGGACACATCTCCCACGGTCGCCTGGCTGCGCACGAACCATAGCGATCCCGCCGCTACGATCACCGCGGCCGCAATGATGCCCCAGTTGCGCCCTTTCTTGTCATACATCGCCCACATGAAGCCCATCATGATGACGGCCATGACCCCGCCCATCAGCAGCGCCATCCAGGCGCGCGTCTGGCTCCAGGCGACGTGGTCAAGCTCGTAGGTGTTGAGATACATCAGCCCGTACATGACCACGGTCGAGGTCAGGATCATCAGGCCGAAACGGGCATAGGACATTAGGACTCTCCGGTTGCGGCAGGGGTCAACCGGCCCGTTCAAGGCAAGGTTCCCGGCAGCCGGTCGGCGGCAGTTTCCGCAAGGCAAGGCTCAGGCCCTGCGCACAGGTAGATCGAAGCGCGGACAACGCTTCCGAACCCTCAAGAGGCAGGAACTCCTGAGACACCTGTGCCTCGATGAAGAGCGCGCGCAATCCCTCCAACGCAACCGGGTCGTGCCGCTTCCCACAGGAGGCCAGCGCATAGAGCGCCCGGGCCGTCTCAGGATTGTGTTGCGCGTCGGCGATGGCGTCGTGGACGACCTTCCAGGCTTCTTGCCAGCCTTTGCCCGACTTGCGCCGCAGGATGCGCATGAGGCGATCAAGGGTAAGCTCAGCACCCGGTCCGGGCAGGAACAGTTCAGCCTGTGCGCCCAATGGCCTGATTGCTTCGGTCTCGATCAACTCAATGGCATTGGCCGCCACCTCCAGCATCTGCAGCTGCGCGGGTAAGCCCAGAGCTTCGAAAGGCTGCCACGTCAGTCGCCCGGCACGCAGCGGCTGGCCGAAGTGGTTCCAGACCGCCCGGAGGCTGCGGGACCCTGCGCCGCACCGGGAGATGGGTGTGTTGAGTTCTTCCAGCAGGCTGCGCAGCAGACGAAACCACAAGTCCGCGGGAACGCGCTGGCGCGGCAATCGAACATGACCGGTCGTCAGCGCCTCCCAACTGCGCTGATCCATGCTCCGGATCGCCGCACTGGCCGGACGCGGTGAAGTATCGTTGCTTTTCCAATTAACGAATGTGCCAGGGAGGCCCCAGCAGGCTTCCAGCCAGCAGCCGTGCCGGGGGCAGCTCAGCATCAGCGGCACCATCCACATCAGCCACATGGGCCGATCTGCCCGCTCGTCCATGCAGTGTGGGCAGGCGCGGCTGATCGGCCGATCGGGGCGCCATGCCCGCCATCCGGCAACGGACCTCGTTGCGCGGCTGCGATCTTGCAGCAGGATCGTCAGCCTGAAGGCGTAGTCCTCCAAGGCGTCGGGGTCCGCCCCTTCCAGGCTGTCGAACAGGTCTGGTGCCCATCCGGCAAGGCTCATCCGGTGCAGCCGCTTCAGGTCTACTCCACTGCGCCTGGACAAGAGCCTCAGCAGCCCTGGCGCGGGATTCACGTCCAGGTCGTCGTGCAGGCCTTGACCGAGATCGTGCTTCAGCAGTTCGCGCGCGTCGATGTCATAGCAGCCGGCAACCCGGCGCAGCCAGGAGGACAGGGCCTCTCCTCCTGTGGCTCCGGGTGCAGCGGCCAGCGCGATGCAGATTTCACCTCAACTCCCGCTCGAACTGCCGCCGCCGCTCACCGGGACCCGCATAATCGGCCATGCCAAGCGTACGGGCATTGATGGCCTCTTCGCCGCTTTCCACGGCGGCGATAGCCGCCGCCATCAGCAGCCGCGCCAGCTCGCCGATCGTGCCCTCGCTCCGGGCGAGCAGATAACGCGCCATGTCGGGTGTGGCGATCGGCGATTGCTGCCGGAGCGGAAGCGATGCGGCAAAGCTTGCCAGCAACGAGCAGCAGGCGTCATCGGGTTCCCACAGCGGCAGCGTCATAGGCTCGAAGCGGTTTTCCAGCTGATCGTCCAGGCGGATGGCGAGATAGGCCTCGCGCGTGCCGACGCCCACCAGGGGAATGCGCAGTTCGTTGCCGAGGAAACGCAGCAGGTTCAGGCATTCCCGCCGCGCGGGACCGTTGCCGGCCAGGATGTTGTGCAACTCGTCGATCACCAGCATGCGCACGCCCACCCTGCGCAGGAGCTTCAGCGCCAGTTGCTCGACTTCCGCCAGTCGCCGGCGCGGGTGCAGCGGCGCGCCCATGGCTGCAAGCAGCGCCATGTAGAGCCGCAGCACCGATGGCTCCGACGGCATCTGCACGGCCAGAACCGGAATGTATTCCTGATCCGCTGCGGACTCCGGCGGGTGCGTGCGCCGGAACTTCTCGACGATCATCGACTTGCCGTTGTTGGTCGGCCCGATCAGAAGCAGGTTGGGCATGCGCTGCTTTGTTGGCCACGCCTGCAGTGCCTCCAGCTTTTGCAATGCATCCACTGCGCGCGGGTAGCCGATCCAGCGATCGGCGCGGATATGCCGGATGCGCTCCTCTGCCGGCAAGCGGGCCAGCCTTTGCGCGGCCGGCAGCAGGTGGGACAGGTCGTTCGAAGGAGAGGCGTCCACGGCTACCACTCCTCGATCTCATCGAAAGGCGATGCTGGTGGCAGTTTGCCTGCGGGCCGGTGGTATCCACGCTTGGCGGGACAAGCGCGGCGGGCGGTGGCTTTGCCGTGAGATGCCGGCGGCGGTCGGCCTCGCGGCGGGTTTTGCGCGTGGCCTTCCGAGCCGTGGCGACGATATCGCGCATCTGCCCGATCATGCGAAACAGCGATGCCTCGTCCACCTTCTCGTGCCCCAGCTCGCGCAGCCGTGCCAATGCCCGCCGCTGCTCCCAGAGCGTGACAGCCGGGTGCGCCAAGGTGCGGTAGGGCACCTCCAGGTAATACTTGCCTTCGGGCTCCAGCACCCACACGCGGCTGACATCGCGCGGATCGCGCCGGATCAGGAAGGCGGACAGGTGGTCGCGCCGGGCGATCCAGGGCTTGAGCGCGTCGGCGTAGTAGCGGATGTGGTCGATGACAAAGCCGGTTCGGGTCAAGGTTCGCCGGATCACCGGCAGAAAGTCGATCAGGAACGCGGCCGCATGCGTGACGACCGTTGGCGGCCCGCCCTGAGCCACGGCCTCTGCCCAGCGGGCGGCTGGTGGCTGCAACAGGCTGCCGTGCACGGTGCCATGGTACGTGCCCACGGCCAGGGCAAGCCAGCGCTCAAGCTCCCGCAGCGTCAGGACCGCCGTTCTCTCCGGGTCGGTATCGCCGCGCTGCTCCGGATTGGAGAAGGTGGTTCCCGGCAGCTCATCGTGAACCATCCGCATGGCCGTGCCGATGACGCGCTCCACGATGCCGCCATAGTGCGGCTGTCCCGGCGGGCGGTAATCCAGTCCGATGCCGTGCTGTTCGCAGCCCCGGCGCAGGGCCTCGCTCCGGAACTCGGGTGCATTGTCAAGATAGAGCTGTCGGGGCTTGCCGCCCATCGGCCAGTCCATATCCAAGCCGAGGTCTTCCAGCCAAGGTCGCTTGTCGCAGGCCGCATGTGCCAGGCAGAGGCCCACCGACAAGGCGGATGGCGCCTCCAGTGTGACGACCAGGCCAATCACGCATCGCGTGAAGGTGTCGATGGCAACGGTCAGATACGGACGGCCGATCGGCTGACGATCACGCTCGTCCACGACGATCAGGTCCACGACCGTGTGGTCGATCTGGACCTGCTCCAGAGGAGCCGTGATTGGCGGCGGCACTCCGCCCGCGCCCGTCAGAGTGCGTTCTGCATCCTTGCCCATCCGGCGCCGGGCTGTCGTGACCGGATCGAGGCGCGAGACCCGCAGGGCCACGGTGTTGCGCACCGGCGCCTGCAGCCCCTGCGCCGTGCACTCCTTTACGACCTTGCGATGAACGGCCGCCAGACTGGGCTTCTGCTTGCCAAGAAAGTGCTTTTGCAGCAGGTCACGAATGACCCGTTCCACCGGCTCCGGCAGGCGCGCTTTGCCTTTCCCTCCGCTGGACTGTCGGGGCGCCAGATCCGTCACGAGACCACCACCCTGCCGCGCACGGCGGATCAGAACGTAGATCTGCCGCCGCGACAGACCCAAAGCTCGGGCCGCCTCATCTGCAGCTTGATGACCAACCATATCATGCTGGGCCAATGGCCCGATGACGTCCGCTCTGCGCCGCGCCTCCTCCCACCTTTCGTTCGACAGCGTGGCGACGCCTTGCTCGGTGATCTGCGCGGTCTCCCCTGCCATGCCCAAGCCCTGCCTCGTGCACACGAATGCTGAGCATACACGATTTTCGTGTCGGTGAGTGCTGACATTCAGCTGTCAGAAGGCAGCTGCACACAGGGCGGAATGCCTGTCGCAGTGGTGCAGGCGTCTCCTGAAAATTACACTTCCAAAAACGGCCGTTTTCGAGCAATCGAACCGGCTTGACGAACAGATACGATTCCATGATTCTGGAACTATGGAATCATCATCAGCCCTCACGGCCTTCGCCGCCCTCTCGCAGGACATGCGCCTGCAGGCGCTTCGCCACCTCGTGGCCGCCGAACCTGACGGCCTGACCGCCGGCGAGATTGCCGCCGCCCTCGATGCGCGCCCCAACACCCTCTCGACGAACCTTGGCGTGCTCAGCCAGGCCAACCTTGTGCACTCGCAGCGCGAGGGGCGGCAGATCCGCTATTTCGCGCGGCTCGACACGATCGGGGCGCTGATCGGATTCCTCACCGATGACTGCTGCGGGGGAAACCCGGCGGTCTGCGGCCCCCTTACCCGGTCCCCGGAGCCGACCATGCACGATGCCCCCTTCAACGTCCTGTTCCTCTGCACTGGCAATTCGGCCCGATCGCTGATCGCCGAAGCGGTGCTGAATGCCGACCCCTCGGGACGGTTCCGCGCCTTTTCCGCCGGGTCGCAGCCGGCGGGCATCCCGAACCCGCGAACGATTCAGCTGCTGGACCGGCTTGGCCATGACACCTCGCAGCTGCGGTCGAAATCATGGGACGAATTCGCGGCGCCCGATGCGCCTCGGATGGATTTCGTCTTCACGGTCTGCGACGCGGCGGCGGCCGAACCCTGCCCCTACTGGCCCGGCCAGCCGATGAGTGCGCATTGGGGCGTTCCCGATCCTGCGGCGGCGACCGGCTCCGAGGCGGAGATCGCCGCCGCCTTCAACGCCGCCCACCGCACGCTGGCGACACGGATCGGCCTGTTCACCGCATTGCCGATCGGCTCGCTCGAACGCATGTCGCTCAAGCGCAAGCTGGACCAGATCGGCGAGGCCCGGCCATGAGCGACGCCGCCATGGACCGGCCCGCTCCGTTGGGGCGCTTTGAACGCTGGCTCACCCTCTGGATCGCGCTGGCGATCATTCTGGGCATCATCATCGGCTCGATCGCCCCCGGCCTTGTCGGCTCGATCGCCGCGGCCGAGGTCGCCGGCATCAACCTCGTGGTGGCGGCCCTGATCTGGGCGATGGTCTACCCGATGATGATCGGCGTCGATTTCGGCGCGGTCGCCAACGTCGCCCGCCAGCCCAGGGGACTGCTGGTCACGCTGGCGGTCAACTGGCTGATCAAGCCCTTCACCATGGCCGCGCTGGCCGTCCTGTTCTTCGAGCACGTGTTCGCCCCCTGGATCGCGCCCGAGGACGCCGCGCAATACATCGCCGGGCTGATCCTGCTGGGCGCCGCGCCTTGCACGGCGATGGTGTTCGTCTGGTCGCAGCTGACGCGGGGGGACGAGACCTACACGCTGGTCCAGGTCTCGGTGAACGATCTCGTCATGGTGGTGGCCTTTGCCCCCATCGTCGCATTGCTGCTGGGCGTCACCGACATCGCCGTGCCGTGGCGGACGCTGGTGCTGGCGACCGTGCTTTACATCGTGCTGCCACTGATTGCCGGCCTGATCACCCGCCGCGCCCTGGGCTCCGAGGCCGCCGTTGACGCCTTCATCGCGCGGGCCAAGCCCTGGTCGATCATCGGTCTGGTCGCGACGGTGGTCATCCTCTTCGCCCTCCAGGGCAACGTCATCCTCGACCGGCCTCTGGTCATCGCGATGATCGCCGTCCCGATCCTAGTCCAGAGCTATGGCATCTTCGCGCTGGCCTACGCCGCGGCCTTCGCGCTCAAGGTGCCGCACCGGATCGCCGCGCCCTGCGCGCTGATCGGCACCTCGAACTTCTTCGAACTCGCCGTCGCCGTGGCGATCAGCCTGTTCGGGCTCAACTCGGGCGCGGCGCTGGCGACCGTGGTCGGGGTGCTGGTTGAGGTGCCGGTGATGCTGACCCTGGTGGCGTTCGCCAACCGCACCCGAGAACGCTTTGCTGGGTGACGAGCCAGCCAGGATGAGTGGAAGTTTTGGCAGTCTCCCATAGGGTCGTTTTTGACGCTTCGTATCCCATCGGGTTTATACTTCCATCGGCAGTCAGATACCGTTGCGGGATTGGTGGTTACCTGTCACAACTGTCAGAGAAAACGTAGGCGGAGGATTATGCCATGGACGACGGCCGGGTTTGGGCGTTTGAGTAAAGCCTCTGGCGGGCTTCAGAAGAGCGGTATGACAGTCGTGTCGACGATAACTGCGTTTTAGCCATACTCCTTGGGTGTTTGCTGGGCCGGCAGCCATCGAGGCAGTTAAGCATACGCCCGACTGGGACGAGGTCAGCTTTTCGGACCAGCAGGTGATGCGGCCAGAGGAAGGCATGATCGTGGTCGGCTATCGCGTCAGGGCGGCAAAGGGCGAACGGCGGTTCACGGCCGCCTGCACATCGGTGTACCGCCGCCGGGCTCACGATGACTGGACGGTCGTCCAGCATGCCCAGGTCGCGCTCGACGACGAGACTTGATCAGCACATCCCATCGGAGATGACGTCGATCTGCCTCTTCCGCCGCGATATGCGGCTGACCGATAACCCCGCGCTGGCGGCAGCGGCGGCCAACGGACCGGTCTGCGCTGCCTTCTGGGTCGATGCGGTGCTCCGTGCCCAAGGTGCTGCCTCCCGGTGGCGGGTTGGGGAGGCATTGAAGGCCCTGGATGTCGATCTGCGCCGCCAGGGTGGCGCCATGACCGTCGTTGAAGGTGATGAAGCTGCAGTATTGGCCTTGGCGTCGGCGATCGACGCGCGCGAGGTTCATGTCTGTGACTGGCCAGCGCCGGCGCGCCTTGAGGCCGATCGTCTTCTGGCTCGAACCCTTGAGGCCTCCGGCCTCCGGCTGGTCGTGCACCATGCCCATACGCTGCTACCTCCCGGCGCCGTGCAGACCCGGCAGGGCAAAGGCTTCCGGGTCTTCACGCCATTCTCAAGGGCCGCCCGGACGGTCGGTGCCGCACCTCCGCGTCCTGCACCGTCGGGGGTGTGCTGGATTGTTCCGGCAGGACTTCCCCCGGGGTTCGCGGCCACGATCCCGGACCTTGCCCCGGATATGGATCGCGGGGCCGATGTCGTGAACGCGCACAGCCCGCCGGCAGGCGAAGCGGCAGCAACGACTCGGTTGGCTCAGTTCATCAGCCGGTCTGCGGACTACGTGGCTGGACGTGATAGGCTGGACAAGCAGATGGCAGGCTCCGGGCTCTCCGATGCCTTGGCGGTAGGAGAAATCTCTCCGCGGACCGTTTGGGCCGCCGCGCAGGATATCGCCTGCGACCCCGAACATGCGCCTGCGGCCGAAAAGTTCATGAGTGAACTGCTGTGGCGCGACTTCGCCTGGTCGCTTCTGATCGAGGCGCCTTGGATGGAGAGCAAGACATGGAACCCGCGCTTCGTAGGTTTTCCGTGGCGCGAGGTACGGGAGGACCTGACTGCCTGGCAGCGGGGTCAGACCGGCGAGCCTCTCGTCGATGCCGGTATGCGCGAGTTGTTTGTTACCGGGCGGATGCACAATCGCGCTCGCATGGCGGCGGCGAGCTATCTGACCAAGCACTTGCTGATCGACTGGCGCGCGGGGCTTGACTGGTTCGCTGACACGTTGATGGACTGGGATCCCGCGTCGAATGCAACGAACTGGCAGTGGGTGGCAGGCTCGGGGCCGGATGCCTCTCCGTTCTTCCGGATATTCAACCCGGCGACCCAAGCCGAGAAGTTCGATCCTGACGGGGTCTATCGTCGACGCTGGCTCTATGGCTGGCAGGGCAGCAAGTCGGACGGCGCGCGCGCGTTCTTCGACGCGGCTCCCCGGTCTTGGGGGCTGGACCCATCACGCGGCTACGACCTGCGTCCGATCATCGGGTTGGCGGAAGGGCGCCTTCGCGCTCTCGCGGCATTCGAGCAGGTTTGATCGCAGCGAAGTCCGGCGTCTTCAGCCAGCCCATTTGCAGTGCTGCGGCCTAGTTGCCCTGACCTCGTCGCTCTCTGACCATTTTCAATTCGAAGACCCTAGAGACGACCCTGCCCGTTCCATGGCCGCAAAGGCGCGGCTCAATGCCCGCCAGGAGCGCGAGCAGGAGAAGCGTTTTCTTCTTCTCAGATGAGCACGGATCATGATGCGTCCATCCAATATTGACAGGCATAATTTGGCGTCCCCCCGCCTCTGGCGCGTCGGGGCCCGTCTCTAGTCCTGCCCGCTGCGCGGCCGTGATCCAAGCCAAGCGGGGCGATGCGGGCGGATGCGGCGTGGGGTGATCCG
Source organism: Paracoccus sanguinis (assembly GCF_900106665.1). Classification (GTDB taxonomy): domain Bacteria; phylum Pseudomonadota; class Alphaproteobacteria; order Rhodobacterales; family Rhodobacteraceae; genus Paracoccus; species Paracoccus panacisoli. Next base: position 27,947 of record NZ_FNNA01000010.1, on the reverse strand, counting down.
TCTCGTCCCGAGCCAGCTCCGCAAAAAATGCGGGTTCAGAGAAACCCACCGGAAGGGTGGTGGGGCAGGGGTGCCGCCGTACAGCCGCACCCCCTTGGCGTCAGAGCGATCCGGCGCCCTGCATGGCGGCCTTGGTCAGACGCTCGGCGATCTCGAACATCTCTTCTGGGGCATAGTCCGGGGTAAACGCGCAAGGCTCGCCGGTCAGGTCGTGGATCTTGCCGCCCTCGGGCAGGCCATCCACCACGACCAGCTCGCCCGGCGGGTCGGTCGGCAGGGCGTGCTCGCCTTCCCAGATGCCGCGCATCGCCTGATAGTCACCGGGCGAGAAGGTATACAGCCGCCGGTGCGAGCCCTCGACCAGGTACTTCTGGCACTCGGGGATCTTGTCCAGCGGGATGTTCGGCGTCGGCAGCATCTGTTCGATTGCCACCCCGGTCAGCTTCTTGAGCGCCAGCGCATAGGCGTGGGCGTGGACCGACCCGCGCACCAGCAGATAGCCGCAGACCTCGCGGCCGGTGGCGTTGTCCTGGGTCAGCGATTCATAGACCCGCAGCTTGTGCAGGCGTGCGCCGCATTCCAGGTGGAAGTTGTGCAGAAGGTCGAACACGACGTTCCCCGTGGTCGTCACCATGTCGACGTTCCACGACATCGAGTTCGAGTTCACCGGCACCGCGCCCCCGGCATGGGAAAAGAACGAGGCCGCCGACCGGATGTCCTTCATCGCGGCGAACGGGGCGTCCGACACGTCGCCTCCGTCCGCTTCGTCCGCGCCGGGCTTGTCCGGCCCGTTGGCCAGCATCGCGATCCCGTGGGACACCAGCTCGACGTGACCCAGTTCCTCGGCGGTGATGGCGGCCACGAGGTTGTAGAAGGGCTTCAGCTTGGACTTCGAGCGGAAGTTGAAGCTCTGGAACATGTAGTTCCCGAGGGTGGACATCTCGCCGTACTTGCCGCCCAGCAGCTCCTGTAGGGCCGCGGCGGCGTTGGGGTCGGCCCGCAAGGGCCGGGGCAGTTCGGTCTGCAGTTGGTCGACGCGCATGAACATGGTGCAATATCCCTGATCTGGTTTCGGCCTGCGGCGGCCGTCGGGTGGCTGGGCGGATCGGCAGCGACCGCTCAGCCGTCGTTCGTGGACCGAGTGCGGGCGATCGCCGCCTGCCCGGGGGCGGGTCGCGGCCCAAGCCGGTCTCGCCCGTTTCGCCTGCATCCCCAGGGGGCGGGCAGGATCCCGGACCCGTGGATCGGCGTGATCACATGGGGCTGTGAAACGGTGCTGCGGATCTGGGCGGGGCCCGGCGAAAATACCCGTGCGGTCCCACCTGAAACGCGCGCGGGCCGCTTTGGCTGCCTCCGGACGGCAACTTTCGGACTGATGTTGGTTAAGTGCGCCGCGCCAGTCCTGCGGCGCTGAACCGGCATCGCCGGTCAGCTCCGCAGGATCGAGCCGCCGGGGGCATCGGGGCGCTGCCGTCGAACGTCGGGCCGGGCGCGGCTGCCGCTGGTGGCGCGGCAGATGGAAAGCTACGTGATGTACCGCGTCGAGTGCGGGCTGCGCTCGTCCGCCGTGCTGGGGTTCATCGGGCTGCCGACGCTGGGGTTCCAGCTGGCTGGGGCGCGAGGCGGCGTTGCTGCCGCTGCGTCCCGACGCGCCGCGCGGCGCGGTGCTGTGGCTTTGGGAACTGGCCCCGCGCCTGTCCGGCCGCTTCGTGGCGCTGTGCCTTTACCGGTGGGAGATCATCCTACGCGAGACGGCGGTCAGAGGCCGGGCCGGTCCTTGGCCCCCGTTGCCCCCGATGCCCCCGATGCACGGTCCTCGAACACCCGCTCGCAGCCTGCGGCAGCGAGCGCATCGAGCTGGCGGTCCATGATCTGACCAGCCTCTGATGTCGAGATACGGGCGTAGCCGACGAGAGCCATCGTCCGCCCCCTTTACTGCATCCTGATGTGCGACAAACATATGACCGCAATCTGTTATCGGAAACAGATTACTGCGATTTTATCGTAAGACGGACGGGCGCTCGGGGGCCCGCGCGCCCGTCGGCCGGACGGATTTGCGACAAACAGGCGTTTGTCGCAGGCTGGTCGTGTGATCTGCACATGTTGTGGCGGGTGCGCTGGCCGGGTCGAGCTTGCGCGGCCGCCTCGTAGAGTAGGAGCGTAGGAGCTTATCCCCGTGCCGCGAGATGCGCCCCTGCCTTAAGGGCTCCGCTCGCCTTTGGCCCTGTTGCGGTTTGCATACCGTCGCTTGGGCGCACTGCGCTCTGCAGACGGCGTTTAGGTTTCTCGGCCGTGTCCGGGGAACAGGTCGCTACTGCAGACCTCCCGCGCCGCTGCACGGGTGGTCGCGTGCAGGGGATGAGCTACTGCAGAGCAGCTTCGTGGCGCTTGTCAGTGTACGCCACGAGCGGGGCCGCCGCGCCTAGCGCTTCGGCACTAGCGCCAGGCCGCCGACACCCGAGGCGAAGATCACGGCAAGGCCCAGCAGGGTCAGCGGTTCCGGCCAGTCGCCGAAGACGAAGAACCCGATCACGGTGGCGGCGATCAACTGGAAATAGATGAGGGGCGCCGAGACCGTCGCCGGCGTCGTCCGGTTCACGACCACCAGCAGATAGTTGCCGAAGGCAGAGGCAAGCGAACTGACGATCACAAGCACCCAGACCCGCAGGTCGGTGCTTGCCGGAATGCTGGCAAGGCCCGCAGGCAGCAGCAGCACCGCCCCGATCAGCAGTTGCGAGCCGAGCAGGAAGGGCGGCGGATAGAAGGCGGTCAGCCAGCGCGTCGCGGCAAGATACGAGCCGTATAGCGTGCCGGCCAGCACCGCGAAAAGCATGCCGGTCCCCATCTCGCCGCCGGGCCGGACGACCAGCAGCACGCCGGCAAATCCCAGCGCCAGCATCACCGTGCGCGCCCAGGACACGCGCTCGCCCAGCAGCAGGGCCGACAGCACATAGGCCACGATCGGGCCGATGAAGAAGGCGCCAAAGACATTCGCGATGGGCTCGGTCCGAAGCGCGGTCAGGATCGAGGCGATGGCGCCGACGATCAGGGCCGCCCGCAGGATCAGCCGCCAGTCCAGCAGGCGCCCCAGGCCGGCCGGCCCCAGGCCCAGCATCCAGAACAGCAGCAGGGCCGCCAGCGCGAAGCGCGACCAGGCCACGAACAGCGGCTGCACCCCCGCCCCCGTCAGCAGCTTGCCGGCCGTGTCGCCGCAGACGATCGCCGTGGTGGCAAGGGCGACAAGGCCAAGAACCGTCAGGGGCGCAGGGCTCTGCATCAGCATTTCCTTCAGTCCGCATCGGCGCGCTATCCGGCAGCGCGCAAGGCCGGATCTGAACCCCCCGCGTCCCCGGCTGATGCAAGCCTGCCAAGTCCCGCAGACGCAGGGCGGGGCGGCAGGCCCACGGGCAGCGACCTAAGTTTGCAGGCAGGTTCAGAACATTGCCCAGCCAGATACCGGGAAGAAAGGAAATGATGAACCCTGCGCATCGGGACACGGCCATGAAGACGTGACATGCCGGGCCGCGCCCCGCCCGGTCCGGTCCGCCGGTCGCGGCCGGATGGCAGCGGCGACGGTATCCGGGAAGACAGCAGGCGTTGATGTAGAGGGGCAGGACAGGCCGGAGCCGCCGACAAGGGGGCAACAGGCCGGTCATAGGTGCCCTTGGGGGGCGAGCCCTCGGTCAGCCCGGTGTTGGCCTCCTACGCGATCACGATCCGTCCCGCCCTCACGCAAAGCTGCAGCACCTGCCACAGTTCAGCAGTTAGCCGGGGCGGACGACCGCCTTGGCCTCGCATCCACCGGGGCGGTATCCATGCGGAAGCGCTCGGTGTCCTGCGGCCGGGTCCGGACGTGGCGCGGCCCCACGGTTGCGCGAAGCGCGTCAAGGAAGGCCGGACGGGTTCGACAGGCGCGGGGTCCGCCTTGAGGTCAGTCGGGGATCGCTGGGTCATGTTCGTGAGCTCCAGTCGGATCGGCGATGACGGGGCAGCCCGGACGCGGGATGGTCCGGGATGCGCATGACGGGCGGGACCGGCCTCAGCCGCCGATCATGAGGATATGCAGAAATCCGGGGCCGTGCGCCCCCCGGACATAGCTGCCCTCGATGTCGGTGGTGCCGCTGGGGCCGGTGATGAGGATGGCGTTGCGGGGCTGGGGCTGTCCCGCCATGCGCGCCGCATAGTCTTCGAGATGCGGCAGCAGGCTGCGTTCCTCGAGCACGACGATGTGGTGCAGCGGCAGGAAGGACAGCAGGATCGGCGCATCCGCCCCGGAGTGGATGACCAGCGACCCGGTCTCGGCGATGCCCCAGAGGGCAAGCCCCAAGGCGGCCGCCTGGTCAGGCGCGACGGTGTCGCGGGTGTCTATGCCCGTCCAGTCCAGAGCGGCAAGCGCCGGGGCCGGCTGCAGCGCCAGCGCCGGCGGCAGGCCATGTGTGTCCAGATAGCGTTTGACGGCCAAGGGGATCGCCGCCCTGTCGGGCAGATGGTCGAAACTCGTCCCGAGGGCCGAGGCTTTCCGCACAAACTCCGCCGCCAGCACCGCTTCGACAGGCCGGGGGCGGACGCTTTCGGGCGCATCCAGCAGGGCGGCGGCCTCGGCGGCGATGGCCTCGGCGGGTGGAAGGGGCGCCGGGCGGGCGGCGCGGATGGCGGCAAGGATGCGGTCGCGCGCGCTCATTTCCGCGCCTCCCGCCCCGACTGCCCGGCCCGCCCGGCCTGTCCGGCGCGATACTGTTCCATGAAGGTGCGGCCCGGGGGGCGCGGCAGGTCGCGGTAGGCGGTCCAGCCGCCGACCAGGGGCAGGCTGCCGATCCAGCCGCGCCGCCCGAACAGCCGCAGCGCCCGCACGCCGATGCGGCTGCCCAGGCGGTAAAGCCACGGCCGCCGCGCCGCCATGGCCCAGAGGCCAAGGGCCGCGCGGACGGACCGGGGCTCCAGCCGCTCGCGCCAACTGCGCATGCGCCAGGCCCGCAGCAGCGTGGGCAGGGGGATCTCGACCGGGCAGACCTCGGCGCAGCGGCCGTTCATGGTGCAGGCATGGGGCAGGTCGCGGGATTGCGCGAGCCCGTCCAGAACCGGCGTCAGCACCGCGCCCATGGGACCGGGATAGGTCCCGCCATAGGCGTGCCCGCCGATCTGGCGATAGACCACGCAATGGTTCATGCAGGCCCCGCAGCGGATGCAGCGCAGCATGGGACGGAACTCGTCGGCCAGCATCCGCGTGCGGCCGTTGTCCACCAGGACGATGTGCATCTCCTCGGGGCCGTCGGCGTCGCCGGGGCGTTTCGGGCCGCAGTGGAAGGTGGTGTACTGCGTCATCTCGCCACCCGTGGCCGACCGCACCAGCAGCCGCAGCAGCGCGAAGGCGTGGGCGGTGGATGGCACCAGCTTCTCGATCCCCGCCGTCACGATGTGGATGCGGGGCGGCGTGGTGGTCAGCTCGGCGTTGCCCTCGTTGGTGACGGTGCAGGTGGCGCCGGTGTCGGCGACCAGGAAGTTCGCCCCCGAGATGCCGATGTCGGCGCCCAGGAACTTGGCCCGCAGCTCGCGCCGGGCGCTTTGCACCATGGTTGCCGGATCATCGGCGGCGGGCGGGGGATGATGGGCTTCCTTGAACAGGATGGCCACCTGCTCGCGGGTGCGGTGCATGGCTGGCCAGACGATATGCGACGGCCGTTCGCCCGCAAGCTGGATGATGTGCTCGGCCAGGTCCGTCTCGACCCGCTCGATCCCGGCGTCGGCCAGCGCATGCGGCAGGCCGATCTCTTCGCCCAGCATGGATTTCGCGCGGGTGACAAGCTTCGCGTCGGCCTCAAGGCAGATGCGGGTGATGATGGCGCGGGCCTCGGCGTCATCACTGGCCCAGTGGACGGTCGCGCCCGCGGCGGTGGCGTTCCGTTCGAACATCTCGAGATAGTGGTCGAGATGGGCGATGACATGGTCCTTGATGGCGCGGCCCCGTGCGCGGGCGGCCTCAAACTCGGGAAAGGCGGCGACCGCGACGGCGCGCTTGCGCTCGGCGTTGCCGGTGGTCCGGTCGATGGCGATCTTCAGGACCGCGTTCTTCAGTTCGGCGTCGGCGCGTTCCTTGAAGCCTTGCTGCGGGGCGTTCATGCTCAGCCCTCCTCGCCGATGGCGGGGCCGCCCGCGCGGCCGGCCAGAACCTCGATGGTGTGGAAGCAGCGGGTCTTCGCGCCGCGCCGGTGCAGCTTGCCCGCCATGTTCATCAGGCAGCCGAGGTCGCCCGACAGCAGCAGGTCGGCCCCGGTGCGCTCGACCGCCTCGGCCTTTTCGGTGACGATGGCGTTCGAGATGGAGGAATATTTCACGCAGAAGGTGCCGCCGAAGCCGCAGCAGACGTCGTTGCCCTCAAGCCCCCGCATCTCGAGCCCTTCGACCGAGGCGAGAAGCGCGCGCGGCTGCGCGGCGATGCCGAGTTCGCGAAGGCCCGCGCAGCTGTCGTGATAGGTCGCCGTCGCGTCAAGACGGCGGCCCTGGGGGCGGTAGCCCATGACATCTACCAGGAAGCTGGTGATCTCGTGGGTCCGGGCGGCAAAGTCGCGGGCGCGGGCGGCCCATTCCGGGTCGCCCGCCAGCAGTTCGGGATAGGCGTGCACCATCGTCCCGGCGCAGGACCCCGAGGGCAGCACGACATAGTCATGGCCCTCGAAGGCGGCGATGGTCCGGCGCGCAAGGTCCGCCGCGTCCTTGTCATCGCCGCTGTTCAACGCCGGCTGGCCGCAGCAGGTCTGGGCCTGCGGCACCTCGACCCGGCAGCCCGCTTCCTCCAGCAGCTGGATGGCCGCAAAGCCGATCCCGGGCCGGATGGCATCGACAAGGCAGGTGACGAACAGGCCGACGCGGGGACTGGGCTTTGCGGACATTTTACCTACCTCAGCTTCGCACGGCGACGGGGTTGGACGCGCGCCCCCGGTTCCGCGACATGAACAGCAGCACGGCCGCCGCCCAGACCGCCGCCGCGATCCACCACATGTTGAATCCCCCGGCCAGCAGCGCAAGCCCGATGAACCCGCCCTGGACGATGTAGTAGGTCATCGGGATCAGGGTCATGCGGATGATCTCGCCCTCGCGGTTGACGAGGCCCACCGTGGCCGAGGCGGCGACCACGTTGTGCACGCAGATCATGTTGCCCGCGGCCCCCCCGATGGCCTGCAGCGCCACCACGGTGCCCGCGCCCGCCGCGCCCAGGCCGATCTGCTCGGCGGTCGAGAACTGGAACAGCGAGAACATCATGTTGCTGATCGTGTTCGACCCGGCGACAAAGGCGCCCATCGCCCCGATCAGCGGCGCGAACATGGGCCATGCCTGACCCACCGCCGCCGACACGCCCTCGGCCAGGACGATCGGCATGCTGGGCAGGCTGTCCGAGGCCGAGTTGATGAACACCTGCACCATCGGCACCGCCAGCAGCAGCGCGGGCGCGGCGGCGATCATGGTCGAACCCGAGGACCGCAGCGCCCGGCCATAGTCCCGCCCGCTCATCCCGTGCAGGAAGAAGGCGAAAATCGACGCAAGGATCAGCACCGTGCCGGGCAGATACAGAACCTGCACCCGCGCGTTGATGCCCGAGGCGAACAGGTTGTCCAGCGCCACCGTCACTTCGGGCGAAGTGAGCCATGCCTTGACCGGTCCGACCGCGCGGGTCAGCACCAAGAGCACCACGACCAGCAGATAGGGCGCCCATGCCTTCAGCAGCGGCATCACCGGACGGCTGGCGTGGTGATCCTCAAGGTCGTCCAGCTTGCCAACCCAGGCGTCGTCCCATTGGGTGCGGGGCGGGAAGTCGAAGACCTCCTTCGGCATCAGGAAGCCCGCCCGCGCCGCCGGAACGACGATCAGCAGGCCGATGATGCCGCCCAGAAGCGACGGGAACTCCGGCCCCAGGATGTTGGCGATGATCCAGTAGGGGATGGTGAAGGCGAGGCCCGCGAACAGCGCGAATTTCCAGATGCGGAAGCCTTCGATGAACGAGCGGTTGGATCCGAAGAAGCGCGTCAGCATCCCGACCAGCATCAGCGGGATCAGGAAGCCCACGAGGCCGTGGATGGTGGCGACCTTGACGGCGATCTCCAGCAGATAGTCGCTGTAGGCCATCGGCGCGATGGTCGACTCGACGATCTCCTGGCCGCCGAGGCCGGTGTTGACGCCGACGAGGATCGGCGTGCCGACCGCGCCGAAGGACACCGGCGTGCTTTGAATGATCAGCGTCACGAGAACCGCGGCCATGGCGGGAAAGCCGATCGCGACCAGCAGGGGCGCGGCGATGGCGGCGGGAGTGCCGAAACCCGACGCGCCCTCGATCAGCGAGCCGAACAGCCAGGCGATGATGATGGCCTGCACGCGCCGGTCGGGCGAGATGCTGGTGAAGCCGCTGCGGATGGACCGGATGCCGCCGCTTTCCTCAAGCGTGAACAGCAGCAGGATCGCGCCGAAGATGATGTAGAGAAGGCTGATCGCGGTGATGGCCCCGTTGGCGGTGGCCCCCAGAACCTTGTTCAGGTCGGTGCCCCAAACCAGAAGGGCCGTTGCCGCCGTAACTAGGTACGCCACGAACATCGAAAGCTTGGCCGAGCGTTCCAGCACCACCAGCAACAGGAACACTGTCGCGATCGGCAGCAGGGCCAGGATGAATATCAGGAAACCAGTCATCTTTCCTCCTCGGATCACGGGGACAGCCCCGCCGTCTTGTTGCTCCAGTGGTCCCCGGCGCGACCTCCCCGTGCCGGGCTTTCAGAAAACCGGGATACGGGCGCGCCCGGCTCAGTGCCGCTTCTTCGGCGGGATCAGGTCGGTGATCGTGCCCTCGAACATCTCGGCGGCGAAGTTGACCGTCTCGCTCAGCGTCGGGTGGGGGTGGATGGTATGGCCCAGGTCCACCGCGTCGGCGCCCATCTCGATCGCCAGCGCCACCTCGGCGATCAGGTCGCCCGCGTTCGGCCCGACGATGCACGCGCCGATCACCCGATCGTCGGCCTCGTCGAAGATGACCTTGGTGATGCCTTCCGACCGGCCCAAGGACAGCGACCGCCCCGAGGCGGCCCAGGGGAACACCCCCTTGCCGATCTTGCGGCCCTCGGCCTTGGCCTGCGCCTCGGTGACGCCGACCCAGGCGACCTCGGGGTCGGTGTAGGCGACCGAGGGGATCACGCGGGCGTCGAAATGGCGGTTTTGCCCCGCCGCGACCTCGGCCGCGACCTTGCCCTCGTGCACCGCCTTGTGCGCCAGCATCGGCTGACCCACGACGTCGCCGATGGCGAAGATGTGCGGCACGTTGGTGCGCTGCTGGCTGTCCACGGCGATGAAGCCGCGCTCGTCGACTGCGACGCCCGCCGCCTCGGCCCCGATCAGCTTGCCGTTAGGGCGACGCCCGACCGCGACCAGAAGGCGGTCGAACGTGTCGGTCGTGGTCGCGCCCTTCTCGTCCTCGAAGGTGACGGTCAGGCCATCGTCGCCCGCCTTCACGTCCGTGACCCTGGTCTTCAGCAGGATCTTTTCATACCGTCCCTCGCTGCGTTTGTGCAGGGGCTTGACGATGTCCTTGTCGGCGCCGGGGATGATCTGGTCCATCAGCTCGACCACCGTGATGCGGGTGCCGAGCGCGTCATAGACGCAGGCCATCTCCAGCCCGATGATGCCGCCGCCCAGCACCAGCATCCGTTCGGGGATGCCGTCCAGTTCCAGCGCGCCGGTGGAATCAATCACGCGGGGGTCGTCATGCGGGATGAAGGGCAGCGTCACGGGTTCCGACCCGGCGGCGATGATGCACTGGTCGAAGCTGACCGATGTTTTCGCCCCGTCCCGTTCGACCTCGATCATGTTCGGGCCGGTGAAGCGGCCGCTGCCCGTCACCACCTGCACCTTGCGGCCCTTGGCCAGCCCGGACAGGCCGCCGGTCAGTTGCTTGACAACCGAGTCCTTCCAGCCGCGCAGCTTGTCGAGGTCCACCACGGGCGTGTCGAAGGCGATGCCGTGGCCGGCCATCTCTTCGGCCTCGGTGATGACCTTGGCGGCGTGCAGCAGCGCCTTTGAGGGAATGCAGCCGACGTTGAGACAGACGCCACCGAGGGTCGGGTTACGCTCGATCAGCACGACCTTCTTGCCGAGATCTGCGGCCCGGAAGGCGGCGGTGTAGCCGCCGGGACCCGAGCCGAGCACCACGACCTCGGCATGGATGTCGCCGCGCGCGGAGGCGGGGACTGCCGCCGGGGCGGGCTGCGGCCCGGCCGGGGCGTCAGTCGGACCGCCGCGTCCGCCATAGCCGCTGTCGGTGTTGCGCGGCTCGACCTCGCCCGTGGCGGCGCCCGCAGCCTCCTCCAACCTCAGGATCAGCGCGCCTTCCGACACCCTGTCGCCCGGCTTAACCGCAATTGCCGCGATCCGGCCGGCGGCGGGAGAGGGCACCTCCATCGTCGCCTTGTCGGACTCAAGCTCGATCAGCGGTTGTTCCTCGGCCACCTCATCGCCCACGGCCACGAGGATGCTGATGACCGGCACGTCCTTGAAATCGCCAATATCGGGAACCTTGACTTCCATGGCGTCGCCCTCCCTTACAGCATGATCCGGCGCACATCGCCGAGCAGGTGCCGCAGCGTCGCGGCGAAGCGGGCGGCCAGCGCCCCGTCCACCGCGCGATGGTCGTAGCTCAGCGACATCGGCAGCATGTTGCGCGCCACGAACTGCGCGCCGTCCCAGACGGGGGCCATCCGCGACCGGGTCAGGCCCAGGATCGCGACCTCGGGCGCGTTGACGATCGGCGTGAAGGACGTGCCGCCGATGCCCCCCAGGGACGAGATGGTGAAGGTCGCGCCCTGCATGTCCTGCGACTTCAGCTCGCCCGCGCGGGCCTTGGCGCTCAGCTCTCCCAGTTCCCTGGAGATCTCGATGATCCCCTTACGGTCGGCGTCCTTGATGACCGGCACGACCAGGCCGTTTGGCGTGTCGGCGGCAAAGCCGATGTTGTAGTAGGACTTGCGGATCAGCTTGTCGCCGTCGGGATGGATCGACGAGTTGAACTCCCAGTGTTTCCGCAGGGCCGAGACGCTAGCCTTGATGACGAAGGACAAAAGCGTGACGCGGTATCCGTCCTTCTTCGCCTCGTCGTCCAGCTCCTTGCGGTAGCGGTCGATCTCGGTGATGTCGGCGTCCTCGTTGTGGGTGACGTGGGGGACGTTCAGCCAGGACCGGTGCAGCGCGGGGCCGGACAGCTTCTTGATGCGCGGCATCTCGACGTCCTCGACGGGGCCGAACTTCGAGAAGTCCACCACCGGGATCGGCGGGATGCCCATGCCGCCCTGCGTGGGGGCCGCCGCCACGGGGGCGGCGCTGGCCTTCAGCGCGGCGGCCACGTCCTCGCGCAGGATGCGGCCCTTGCGGCCGCTGCCGTTGATCCTGCCGAGGTCGACCCCCAACTGGCGGGCGAAGGCGCGCACCGAGGGCGAGGCATGGGCCTTGCCGAAACCGCTGTCGGTGATGGCGCCCCCCGCCGGGGCGGGCCGGTCCGGGATGTTCTGCTTGGGCGCGTCCTGCGCCGGGGCGTCAGCGGCCGTCACTCCTTCGGCCTCGACGGTCAGGATCAGCGCGCCTTCGGACACCCTGTCGCCCACGTTGACCGAAATCGCGGCGATCCGGCCTGCGACGGGGCTTGGCACCTCCATCGTCGCCTTGTCGGATTCGAGCTCGATCAGCGGGTCCTCGACGGCGATGCTGTCGCCGACATTCACGAGGATGCCGATGACCGGGACATCCTTGAAGTCGCCGATGTCGGGAACGTTCACTTCGATTGCCATGTGGTTCCTCCTCGTTCCCGATCAGACCAGCCGGGGGTTGGGCTTGCCGCCGTCGATGTCGTATCTGCTCAGTGCGTGCCGCAGCGTGGCCTCGTCGATCGCGCCCTCGCGGAACAGATCGACCATCGCCGCCGCCGCGATGTGGTTGGCGTCCACCTCGAAGAAGCGGCGCAGGTTCACGCGGCTGTCCGAGCGGCCAAAGCCGTCCGTCCCCAGCACCGTGTAGCGGCCCGGCACGAAGGCGCGGATCTGTTCGGCATAGTTCTTCATGTAGTCGGTGGCGGCGATGAAGGGGCCCTTCGCCCCTGACAGCGCCTGCGTGACATAGGGCACGCGCGGCGCCTTAAGCGGGTTGAGCCGGTTCCACCGCGCCGCGTCCTGGCCGTCGCGGGCCAGTTCGTTGAAGCTGGTGGCCGACCAGATGTCGGCAGTGACGCCGAAATCGGCTTCCAGCATGTCGGCGGCCTTGATCGCCTGCACCAGGATGGTGCCCGAGCCCATCAGGTTCACGTGCCGCTCTGCCGGCTGGGCGGCCTCGCGGAAGCGGTAGAGGCCGCGGATGATGCCGTCCTCGACGCCGTCGGGCATGTCGGGGTGGCTGTAGTTCTCGTTCATCAGGGTCAGGTAGAAATACACATCCTCCTGATCCTGGAACATCCGCGTGAGCCCGTGATGGACGATGACCGCCACCTCGTGCTGGAAGGTCGGGTCGTAGCTGATGCAGTTGGGGATGGTGCCGGCCAGGATGTGGCTGTGGCCGTCCTCGTGCTGCAGCCCCTCGCCGTTCAGGGTCGTGCGGCCCGCCGTGCCCCCCAGCATGAAGCCGCGGGCGCGGCTGTCGCCAGCGGCCCAGGCAAGATCGCCCACCCGCTGGAAGCCGAACATCGAATAGTAGATGAAGAAGGGGATCATCGGCACGCCGTGGTTGGAATAGGACGTGGCCGCCGCGATCCAGTCGGCCATGGCGCCGGCCTCGTTGATGCCTTCCTGCAGCACCTGTCCGTCCACCGACTCCCGGTAATAGGACATCTGCTCACGGTCCTCGGGCGTGTAGAGCTGCCCTTCGGGGTTGTAGATCCCGATCGAGCGGAACAGCCCCTCCATCCCGAAGGTGCGGCTTTCGTCCGGCACGATCGGCACGACATGCTTGCCCAGGTTCTTGTCGCGGATCAGCGTGGTCAGTATCCGCACGAACGCCATGGTGGTCGAGATCTCGCGCTCGCCTGTGCCGGTCAGCTGCGCCTGGAACGCCTCCAACGGGGGGATCTCCAGCTTCGGCGCCTGCGAGTTGCGCTTGGGGAAGTCCCCGCCAAGGGCCTTGCGGCGGTCGGCCAGATAGGCCTTCTGCGCGGTGTTCAGCGCGACGAACGGCGCCTTGGGCAGATCCTCGTCCGAGACCGGGATCCTGAAGCGGTCGCGGAAGGCGCGCAACTGCTCCTCGGCCATCTTCTTCTGCTGGTGGGTGATGTTCTGGCCCTCGCCAGCCGAACCCATGCCATAGCCCTTGATGGTCTTGATCAGCAGGCAGGTCGGCTGGTTCTTCGTCTCGATGGCCTTGCGGAAGGCGGTGTAGACCTTTTCGGGGTCGTGGCCGCCGCGGCTCAGCGCCCAGATCTGGTCGTCGGTCCAGTCCTCGACCAGCGCCGCGGTTTCGGGATACTTGCCGAAGAAATGCTTGCGGATGTAGGCGCCGTCCTTCGACTTGAAGGTCTGGTAGTCGCCATCCACGGTCTCGTCCATCAGTTGCCGCAGACGGCCGGTGGTGTCCCTCTCCAGCAGCTGGTCCCAGCCCTTGCCCCAGAGCAGCTTGATGACGTTCCAGCCCGCGCCCCGGAAATCGCCCTCCAGCTCCTGCACGATCTTGCCATTGCCGCGGACCGGCCCGTCCAGCCGCTGCAGGTTGCAGTTGATGACGAAGATCAGGTTGTCCAGCTTCTCGCGCGAGGCCAGATCGATGGCGCCGCGGCTTTCGGGCTCGTCCATCTCGCCGTCGCCGAGAAAGCACCAGACCTTGCGGTCGGCCATGTCGATCAGGCCCCGGTTGTGCATGTATTTCATGAACCGCGCCTGGTAGATCGCCATCAGCGGCCCGAGGCCCATCGAGACGGTCGGGAACTGCCAGTAGTCCGGCATCAGCCAGGGATGCGGATAGGACGAAAGCCCGCCCCCGCCCACCTCGGAGCGGAAGTTCAGCAACTGCTCCTCGGTGATCCGGCCTTCCATGAAGGACCGCGCGTAGATGCCGGGGATCACATGGCCCTGGAAGAACACCAGGTCGCCCCCGTGAATCTCCGACTGCGCGCGCCAGAAGTGGTTGAGGCCCACGTCATACATCACCGCCGACGAGGCGTAGGAGGCGATGTGCCCGCCGTATTCGCTGGATTCCTTGTTGCGTCGCACGACGGTCGCCATGGCGTTCCAGCGGTTGATGGTGCGGATGCGCCATTCCATCTCCAGATCGCCGGGGAACTCGTGCTGGTCGTCCACCGGGATCGTGTTCTGATAGGGCGTCGTAGCCGAGAATGGCAGGTTGGCGCCGGCCGCGCGGGCCTGCTGCACTGCCTTGTCCAGCAGGAAATGCGCGCGGTTCGCGCCGTCGCGCTCGATCACGTCGGCGATCGCGTCCTGCCATTCCTGCGATTCGATGGGGTCGATGTCAGAAGCCTGATCTTTCATCATGTTTCCCTTGGCTGAAGCACTATCGGAGGTATGCGAAGGTTGGCGTGGACGGGGACAAGGCGCGCCTTGCAGCGCGCGCAGCGGCGGCCGATCCCTGAAGGGCGCCCTTGGGTATGGGGCTTGGGTATGGGACGGCCAGACCGATGATGGTTCCGGCCATTCCGCGCCGTCCTTTTACCGAAACATGGTCTTGACCTGCACAGAGACTTTCCGTGCGCAGAACGACTTCCGGATGGTCCGTCCCGTTGATCCGCGCCTCGCCCACCGGGGATCATGGCGACGACGCGATCGGTCAGGCCCCGTCGGGCAGGCGGTGCGGTCCGGGGCCGCGTGCAGCCAGCCTCGAGGCTTGCGCAGGCCCGGCCCGTGAAGCCGCGCCTCGGCAAGGCACAGGCGTCCTGCTGGGTATGATCGGCATCCTCCCGCTCCCTCTGACCGCCCCTCCCGGCGGGCGGCAATCGTCTGCCGCAAGAGGTTTATATTATTATCCTATGTTGAAAGTAAATATTTTAATTTACCACGCTGCGGGAGGCCATTGAGCGCAGAGCGCGTTTCCATGAAAACAATTTATAACAATTGCTTGCATTGTATGCGTGTCGCCTTGAAACCGTTCCATCGGGGGTAAATAATATTGCCGACCGCTGGCGCCGCGCGGTCGAGGAGTGCCGACCATGATCGCAGTGGATGTCTTTGAACCCATCGACCACGAATCGGTGGTCCAGATGGTAGTGGACAAGATCGAGACGATGATCGTGGACGGGGTGCTGAGGGGCGGCGCCCGCCTGCCGTCAGAACGCGAGATGGCCGACGCCTTCCACGTCTCGCGCCCGAAGCTGCGCGAGGCCCTGCAGATTCTCGAAAGCCGCAATCTCGTCACGGTCCGCCACGGCGACGGCACCTATATCGCGGAACTCACGGGACGGGCGATGTCGCCCGCCATGCTGGCCCTTTACGCGCGCCATGGCGAGGCGTTCCACGATTATCTGGAATACCGCCGCGAGCAGGAGGCATTCGCGACCCGCCTCGCCGCCCAACGCGCGACCGCGGCCGACAAGGAACGCCTGGCCGCGATCCGGGACGAGCTTCGGGTCGCCTGGGACGCTCAGGACCGCGAGGCCGAGCAGGAGGCCGATTTCCGGCTGCACAGCGCGGTCGTGGACGCCAGCCACAATACGACGCTGATCCACATGATGGCCTCGGTCTTCGACCTGACCAGGCGGGGCATCTTCTACAACCGCGACCTGCTGCGCAGCATCGACGGCACCGGCCGCAAGCTGCTGGACCAGCACCTCGAAATCATCGCGGCGATCGAGGCGGGCGACGCCGCCCGGGCCGACAAGGCTGCCCGCGATCACCTGGATTTCGTCGAGCAGTCGATCCGCCTTGGCCGGGAACTGCAACGCCGCGAACGCCGTGCCCGGATGCGGCTCAACTCGGCGGAGTGACGGGAGGGGAAGCGGCTAGTGGCACGGTGACGGCGCCGAAATGGGACACAGGCCGCAGAAGCGTGCCAGGATCGGTATGATCGGCAGAACCTGGCATTGATGATGGTCTGGGCAGCCTTCATCAATGCTGGTCTTGCCCCCGTTTCGCCGGACATTCAGGCGGTTGCGGTTCGAGCTGCGATGAACTCGCGGGGTGAGCGCATCTTCAGCCCTGAGTGCGGGTGGTGTTCGTTGTCGTCGTTTGATCCAGGCTCCGATCAATTCGGGAACGGTCCGTGCATCGGGCAGCGGCGTTACCTGTCGAGATGCCGTTGCTCTGCGGGCTTCGCACCGGGGTGAAGCAGGGCTTCAGGCCGAGCTGGCGGGCGAAGATCTGCGTATCCCTCGCGATGCGAGCCGTTGTCGGACAGCATGTCGATGACCGCAGGCGCACGGTATGTGCCGAACCGTCGCTCGACGGCCTCGAGCATCAGGTCCCGGATGGTGGGTGTGTTAGGCGGGAAATAAACACTGCTGGTTCATACCCCCAGAGGTCCTCCGGGGCTGCGGCAGTTCTGCGTCAGATTTGCGGCATCCTCGTCGAGCGTCCGTTTCCAGAGGTGCCGCACTTCCAGCAAGCCTTCAGGGCCTGGCTTTCCCTCTCCGGCGTCGCCGCGGGTCGTTGGCCGGGCGGCAAGGCCCGCACCTGACCTTAGCTGCGCTGGTGATCGGGGATCAGAACGAAAGCGAAAGGGACAGGCCATGGAATAGCCGCCGGAAATCGGCTTGAGTGGCCCGAAACAGGCAGGACCGATCTTGAACGTCGATGATTTCATTGCCCGCTGGACGGCCTCGGGTGGCAGCGAGCGGGCCAATTTCCAGCAGTTCGCCATCGAGCTGACGCAGCTCTTGGACGTTCCGGCCCCCAAGCCCGCGACGGCGGATGCGCAGAACGACGACTACCGCTTCGAGCGGCCCGTGACCTTCATTCATACCGGCACGCAGTCGCGCGGCTTCATCGACCTCTACCGGCGCGGCTGCTTCGTCATGGAAGCCAAGCAGGGCACAGGCGCCGCGCCCGAGGAAAGCCAGCTCGACCTGCTGGGCGGCGTCCCGGCCGTGCAGCGCCAGGGGCATGGCAGGCGCGGCTCCCGCCAGTGGGACGACACCATGCTGCGCGCCCGCAACCAGGCCGACGGCTATGCCCGCGCCGTGGCGCGCGAGGACGGCTGGCCCCCGTTCCTGCTGATCGTGGACGTGGGCCATGTGATCGAGGTCTATGCCGACTTCTCGGGCCAGGGGCAGGGCTACACGCAGTTCCCGGACGGCAACCGCTACCGGATCACGCTGGACGACCTGCGCGACGAGGCGACCCTTGCCCGCCTGCAAGCCATCTGGACCGATCCGCACAGCCTCGACCCGACCCGCGTCAGCGCCCAGGTCACGCGGCAGGTGGCCGAGCATCTGGCCGAACTGGGGCGGTCCTTCGAGGCGCAGGGCCATGCCCCCGAGGCGGTGGCGCGCTTCCTGATGCGCGCCCTGTTCACCATGTTCGCCGAGGACGTGCAACTGATCCCCGAGGGGGCCTTCTCGAAGCTGCTCCAGGACAGGCGCGGCCATCCCGAACACGCCGCCCCTATGCTGGAAAGCCTGTGGCAGACGATGAACACCGGCGGCTTTTGCCCGGCGCTGTCCTGCGACCTCAAGCGGTTCAACGGTGGCCTGTTTCGGGAGGCAACCGCCCTGCCCTTGTCCGCCATGCAGCTTGGCCTGCTGATCCAGGCCGCGTCCCACGACTGGCGCGAGGTCGAGCCGGCGATCTTCGGCACCCTGCTGGAACGCGCGCTGGATACGCGCCAGCGCCACAAGCTGGGCGCGCACTACACCCCCCGCGCCTATGTCGAACGGCTGGTGAACCCCACGGTGATCGAGCCGCTGCGGGCCGAATGGCGCGACATCCAGGCCGCGGCCGTCACGCTGGCAGGCCAGGACAAGCTGGACGAGGCCCGCGCGACCGTGCGCGACTTCCACCGGCGCCTGTGCGAGGTGCGGGTGCTGGACCCGGCCTGCGGGTCGGGAAACTTCCTGTATGTCGCGCTTGAACTGATGAAGCGCCTGGAAGGCGAGGTGATCGCCCTGCTGCGCGAGCTGGGCGAGGATCAGGGCGCGCTGGCGCTGGCAGGCCACACCGTCGACCCGCACCAGTTCCTGGGCATCGAGGTGAACCCCTGGGCCGCCGCCGTGGCCGAGCTGGTGCTGTGGATCGGCTACCTGCAATGGCATTTCCGCACCCACGGCAATGCCAGCCCGGCCGAGCCGGTCCTGCGCGACTTCCGCAATATCGAGAACCGCGACGCCGTGCTGGCCTGGGACGGCACCCGCCCCCGGCTGGACGGGGCGGGGCGCCCCGTGACCCGCTGGGACGGGGTGTCCACCATCCGCCACCCGGTCACGGGCGAACAGGTGCCCGATCCGGCCGCGCGGGTGCAGGTTCTGGATTACCTCAAGCCGCGCCCGGCCAAATGGCCCGAGGCCGAGTTCATCGTCGGCAACCCGCCCTTCATCGGCGCATCGCGGATGCGCGAGGCCCTGGGCGACGGCTATGCCGAGGCCTTGCGCGCGGCCTATCCCAAGATGCCCGAAAGCGCCGATTTCGTGATGTTCTGGTGGGAAAAGGCGGCCTTGGCCGTGCGGGCGGGCAAGACCCGGCGCCTTGGCTTCATCACCACCAATTCGCTGCGCCAGACCTTTAACCGGCAGGTGCTGGAACCGCATCTGGCCGACCCGAAGAAACCCCTGTCGCTGGCCTTCGCCATCCCCGATCACCCTTGGGTCGATGCGGGCGACGGCGCGGCGGTGCGGATCGCCATGACCGTGGCAGCGGCCGGATCATCGCCGGGGCGGCTGTTCACCGTCACGGACGAACGCCGGGGCGAGCGCGAGGCCGAGGGGCGGCCCGTCACCCTGTCCGGGCAGGTGGGCAAGATCCACGCCAACCTGCGGATCGGCGCGGATGTGGCCGGGGCAAGGCCGCTGCGGGCGAATGATGGCATCTCATCACCAGGAATGAAGCTGCACGGTGCGGGCTTCATCGTCACCCCGGCCGAGGCGCGGGCGCTTGGCCTGGGCACCGTTCCGGGGCTGGAGGCGCATATCCGCACCTACCGCAACGGCCGCGACCTGACCGCTAGGCCACGCGGCGTCATGGTGATCGACCTGTTCGGCCTGTCCGAGGCCGAGGTGCGGACCCGGTTTCCCGCCGTTTATCAGTGGCTATCTGATCGTGTGCGGCCCGAAAGGGATGCAAAGGCCGCGACTTCACCCGACAGCGCGCAATATGCCCGACTTTGGTGGCTGCATGGAAAGCCTCGCCCGCAGTTGCGTCCGGCCTTGGAAGGCTTGCCCCGCTACATCGCCACGGTGGAAACGGCCAAGCATCGTTTCTTCCAGTTTCTTGGCCATGACACCCTGCCGGACAACATGCTGATCGCCATCGGCCTGGACGACGCAGCCGCGCTGGCGGTGCTGTCCAGCCGCATCCATGTTGCCTGGGCCTTGAAGGCAGGCGGCACGCTGGAGGATCGCCCGCGCTACAACAAGTCGCTTTGCTTCGACCCCTTCCCCTTCCCAGATGCCACCGAGGCCCAGAAGACCCGCCTGCGCGCCTTGGGCGAGGAACTGGACGCGCATCGCAAGGCTCAGCAGGCCGCGCATCCCCGGCTGACCCTGACGGCCCTCTACAACGTGCTGGAAAAGTTGCGCGCCGGCGAACGGATCGAAGGGCGCGACCGGGAAACCTATGACGCGGGCCTTGTGGGCATCCTGCGGGACATCCACGACCGCATCGACGCCGCCGTGGCCGACGCCTATCGCTGGCCCGCCGACCTGGACGACGAGGCCATCCTGACGCGCCTGGTCGATCTGAACCGCGCCCGCGCCGCCGAGGAAGCGGCGGGCCTGGTCCGCTGGCTGCGCCCCGACTATCAGAACCCCGCAGGCCGCATTGCCGCCGCCAAGGGCCAGCAGGTCGAACTGGACGTGGGCGCGGCGGCCGAGGCCGCCGACAAGGCGCTGTGGCCCAAGGCCCTGCCCGAACAGATCGCCGCCGTCCGCGCCGTCCTGTCGGACATGGGCGAGGCCACGCCCGAACAGGTTGCGCGCCAGTTCAAGCGCGCCCGCGCGGCGTCGGTGATGCCCCTGCTGGAAAGCCTCAGCGCCTTGGGTCAAGCCCGCCTCATCGAAGGCGGGCGGTTCGCGGCCTGAGCCTCAGCCGAACAGCCGCTTCCAGAAGCCCCTGCGCGGCTGCGCAGGCGGCTGATCGGGCGCAGGCGCGGACCGCTGGTCGGCCAGCAACGCGGTTGCCGGCTGCCGCCAGCGGTCCTCGCGCAGGTTGGCGATCATGGCCTCCTTGTCGGACAGACGCTCATGCGCCGCCTCAAGGCGCACCTGCAACTCCCTGACGGACGGCCCTTTGTCGGGGTTTCCTCGGGTGTTCGGGGGGTTCGGTCGTGGTTCCCGTCAACGTTGAGGGGGTATACCCCGGTGCAACTCCGAAGGCGCGATCCGATACACGCCAGTCTCATCCTTGAGCGCGGAGAGGCGCCCGGATTTCATGGCTTTCGAGATCGTCGCCTTCGACTTTCCCGACGCTTTCGCAGCCGCGCCCAAGGTATACGCCAAAGGGTTCACCTTCGTTCAGGTTCAACACCTGTGAGACGTTTACTCTTTCCCCCTTGACCGAGACAAGCACAGGTCTATGGACCAAAACCAAGTCCAAGACTATCTTGTTTTCAGCTCAGGAGGTGCCCCATGCAGATGAACATCGCAGAGGCGAAGGCAAAGCTGTCGGAATTGATCGCCGCGGCCGAAAAGGGCGAGGACGTCATCATCGCGCGCGGCGGCCAGCCGGCCGTGCGGCTGGTTTCGGTCCATCGGCCCACCGTGCGCATCGGAATCGGCGATGGACTGGTCAGCAGGGTGCCGGATTTCCTCGCTCCCATGTCCGAGAACGAGCTGAGGGATTGGGAGTGAGAGCGGTCCTGCTCGACACCCATACCCTCATCTGGAGCCTGGTCATGTCCTCGGAACTGAGTGCCACGGCCCGGGACGTGATCGAGGCGGCGGACGTGGCCTATGTCGCCCCGATCAGCTTCTACGAGATCACGCAGAAGCATCGGCTCGGGAAGTGGCCGGAGCTTGATCCCGTCATCGGCAAGCTTCTGCCGCTCTGGCGCGCGCAGGGCACCGAGATCGCGCCCTACACGGCCGAGATCGCGTTTCTGGCAGGGGCGATGCAGTGGAGCCACCGGGACCCGTTCGACCGGATGATCGCGGCAACCGCCATCGCCTTGGCTTGTCCCCTGATCTCCAAGGACGCGGCGTTCGATGCTCTCGGCGGCTCCCCGGAATGGCACGGCCGGATCTGGGATGCGGCGGCCCTGCCCTCGCCCGCCTGACAAGGCTGGGTCGCGCCCACCTTGGGACTTCGCCGGTTGCGGGCAGGCTTGGACAGGGCCGCGTCGGCACGCGGATCTCGATGGATGGCCGCTGCAACCGTCATGTTCTGGTTGTGAGTCCTGAGCCGGGAACGTTTGACCCTCTCGCCTGTTTATTTTTCCAGATGATATCTTTTCGTTTACCTTGAGGAGTTGATCGTGGCCAAACTTGCGCTGTACGTGCCACTGAAGGCCAAGGCCGGAAAAGAAAGCGATGTCGCCGATTTTCTCACCTCGGCGCTACCGCTCGTTCAAGCCGAGCCCGGTACCCTGACCTGGTATGCGATCCAGGAAGGCCCCGGTGCGTACGCGATCTTCGATACGTTCGACACAGAGGAAGATCGGCAGGCGCATCTTGACGGAAAGGTTGCCGCCGCACTGATGGACAAGGCGGATGAGCTGTTTTCCGAACCGCCGCAGATCCATAAGATCACCCTGCTGGCAGCTAAATAGCAGAGTGCTCGGCACCATTCCGTCGGTCTTGGGCGTACGGCAGATCGCTGCCGTACGCTGTGCCGTGATGTGCGTGCTGTCGAGCTGCCTCAAGACAATTTATGGGGTCTGACCCTGGAATCTGAAGGGGGAGCTTTCAGAAAGCCACACAAATATTAGCGGAGCTGCGGGTGCCCACGCGGCATTGTACCTTAGTCAAGCAGGAGAAAGCCTATGCGCGCCCTCACTTTTCAAGGGACCGGCAAGGTCCAGGTCGACACTGTCGATGACCCGACCATCGAGGAAACGACCGACGTCGTGATCCGGGTCACTTCGACCGCGATCTGCGGATCCGACCTGCATCTGTACGACGGCTTCGTGCCCGAGATGCGCAAGGGCGACATCTTGGGCCATGAATTCATGGGCGAGATCGTCGCGGTGGGCAGCGGCGTCGGCAAGCACAAGGTTGGCGACCGGGTCTTGGTGCCCTTCAACATCGCCTGTGGCAACTGCGATTTCTGCCGTGTCGATGCCTTCTCGTTGTGCGAGAACACGAACCCTGATCACGAAAAGGTGGAAAAGCTTTATGGCCAGTCGGGTGGGGGGATGTTCGGCTATTCGCATCTTTTCGGCGGATACGCCGGCGGCCAAGCCGAACTGGTCCGTGTGCCGCACGCCGACGTGGGGCTGCTGGCCGTTCCCGAAAGCCTGCCCGACGAAAAGGTGCTTTTCCTGACCGACATCTTCCCGACCGGCTACCAGGCGGTCGAACAGATCGGCACCGGTCCGGGCGATATTGTGGCGGTCTGGGGCGCGGGGCCGGTGGGCCAGTTCGCCGTCCGCTCGGCGCTGATGCTGGGGGCGGAGCGCGTCTTCTCGCTGGACTTCGAAAAGGGTCGGCTGGCGCTGGCGCGCGAAGCGGGTGCCGAGACGATCGACCTGTCCGAACAGGACAGCTATGCGAGCCTGATGGAACTGACGGGCGGAAAGCTCCCAAATCGCTGCGTTGACGCCGTCGGGATGGAGGCACATGGCGCGTCGGTCATCGGTAATGTTTATGACAGGGTAAAGACGACGTTGATGATGGAAACCGACCGGCCGAACGCACTGCGCGATGCGATCATGTGCTGCCGCAAGGGCGGGGCTGTATCGATCCCTGGCGTCTATGCAGGACTGGTGGACAAGTTTCCCATCGGCGCCGCCTTCGGCAAGGGCCTGATGCTGCGGGGCGGGCAGACCAACACCCGCGCCTACATGGACCGCCTGCTAAAGCGGATCAAGGCGGGCGAGATCGATCCCAGCGTCATCATCACCCATCGTGGCACGCTCGAGGACGGTCCCGGCTTTTACGAGTCCTTCCGGGACAAACGTTCGGAATGTGTCAAGTGCGTAATGACACCCTGAGGTCTCGCTCCTGACCAGGTCACCCGGCGTCCTCCGCTTGTCGCGGTTGGCGTCGGACTCGACCGTGCTGCCATCTGCCATCGATGAGCTCACCTGCCCCGCCGACCAGGTCGGCATCCATGCAGCGCCAAACGGATACCGTTTGTAGGACATTGCCTTTGACCTGCCCCCCGGTCGTCCCTCGTTCATAACGAGAGTCCTTGGGGTTGATATTGGTTGGTTTCGGTGTGGCAAGCGCGCCGGGCGCGGAGTCCTCAGATTGCTCAAGCGCTCGGCGCGCGTCGGACGGGGTCTTGTTGCCCAGCGAGGAATGGGGCCTGACGTTGTTGTAGTCGTAACGCCAGAGGGCCAGTTCGCGTTGGCCCATTTCAGGATGGCCTTGCTGGTGAACTCGGTTCCGTTGTCGCTGACGGTGGCCCGGCGCCTAAACTTAGAAAGGATCGATGATGCGGAGCCTGCCTTCGACCAGCATGCCGTCCTGCATGTCCTCGCTCAGCAGTCGGTCGCAGCCGTTCACCAGTGCGGCCGCTACGATCATCGCATCATAAACAGAAAACCCGTAACGTGCACCCAAGGCCAAGCCAACGCGATGCACCTCGGCCGTCAGATCGCATACCGGACACACCGCTTGAACTTCGGCGAGAAACTCGGCGGCTTCGTGCCAGCTCATGCGGGCCTTGCGGATGCAGTTGGCCAGCGTCTCGTTCAGCACCTGCACACTGATCGTCCCGCCGCTGGCGACGACTTCGGCGGCGCGGTCTGCCTTGGGGCCATCGTCCAGCAGATAGAGAATGACGTTTGTATCGAGGAAATCAGCGCTCATTCGCCGCGTCACGGCACAGGCGGTCCGCAGCGGGCAGCCTGCCGCGGAAGCGACGCAACCCATCCAGGAGCTCAGCCGGCGTAGGTTGGCGTCGCACGATCAGATGACCCTCGGCAGGCGTCAGCTCGACCCGGTCGCCTTCCTTGAGGCCCATTTCACGGACCAGTCCAGCGGGCAGTCGAACCGCCAGCGAGTTTCCCCATTTTGCAACCTGCATCGGGCGGTCTTTCGGATGGATATACAGACGGTATATACATATCCATCCCTCTCGCCTTACTCAAGCGTAATGACCAGTCGACGTTCAACGGGCAACTTCAAGCGGTCGGTATCGGTGAAAACCCCGGACCCCAGCTGTTGTGGGAGGAGCGTAAGATCGCGCTTGCGCGCACGGCAGTCTTGGCGGACGTTGAGCGAACTGACGCGTTGGGACACCGCTATGTGGCACTGGACCATTGCCCTGATCACCATTGCGGCGGTTCCGGCCTTAGCCGAGGAGGCGGATTACGACCCGCGCTTTCTCGCTGCCTGTCTTTACCACATGGAGGGCGAAGCGGCGCGGGCGGGCTGCATCGGAATTGGCGCGCAGGTCTGTCTCGACAGTGAGCGCACCGACAGCGCGCAGCGGATGGCGGGATGCTATGCGGCCGAGCACGACGATTGGCAGGCCCGGCAGGACGCGGGCCTTGCCGGGCTGCGCGAAAAGCATAAGGCGCCTGACATGCTGACCGACGGTCTCGCCGCCCGTCAGGTCTGGGCGGCAGATTTGTGCGGCGCTTACGCCCTGACCGTCACCGATGGCGGAGAGACACTGGAGGTCGCGCGAGAGGAGTGTCTCATGCGGGAAACCGCGCACGCCGCCCTGACGCTTGAGCCTTACGTTCCGGTGGAGAGAGAGGAATGACGCGCCTGCTGCTGGCCGCGGCGTCACTGGCCCCTGCGCTGCTGGCCCCGCTACCGGCCCTCGCCCTTGCCTTCGACGACGAGCTTCTGCCAGCCTGCCTTGCCGCAGCGCAAACGCATGGCGCGCGCGAGGACTGCATCCAATTCGCGCATCTTGCCTGCCTGGACGCCGAGAGGGAGAAGGCCGAGGACCGGATCGGCTCGATGACCGCCTGCACCCAGGCAGCGACCGCCCAGTGGCAGGTTCGTCTTGACCGCGCTCAGGCCGCGCTAATGGCCTGGGTGCGTGACGGCTACGCCGAGAACCTGCCTCTGCTGGAAGCTGAGATCACGGCCTTTCCGGTGTTCCGGGACGCTGTCTGCGCCTATGAGGCCCGACACTACGCCCACGGCGAAGGCGGCCTGATCGCGGCCGAGGCCTGCGTGATGCGGGAGACTGCGCGACAGGCCCTGCGAATTGAATCCTGGAACGGTGGAGGCCGATGAGGGCCGGGACCGTCGTTCTGCTGGTTCTTCCGGCCACCAACCACGGTTGGCGGCCGTGGCCCCTGCATAAGGCCTATCTTTTGCCTCTGCTGCTGGCCTTCCCTGTGCTGGCGGCAGCGGACACTTTGTCCTGCCCAGCCGCGCTGGTCTGCCGCGAGGGTGTTTGCGAAACCGCTACCGGCGACGAGGGCGCGCGGCTGGTGTCGGAGGCGGGCTGGCTGGGCCTGTCGTCGGACGGGCCGCCGGTTGAGGTCACCGCGCAGGATTTGGATGGCGGCGTCACCCAATATGAGAGCCTCGACAGGGGTGAAATGATTGCGGTCCGCTTCGGCGATCTGGCATTCGACTATCGGCGCAGGACGCCGCGTGGTGTGCTGCAATTCAAGGGAAATTGCGTGGAATGACCGACCGAGCCAAGTAGGCGGGGTTTTGTCCCGGAATTCTGACTACGTCAGAATCCGCCGGTTTGGACGTGCCCCGGACGACCATTTTTTGACACGACCGACAGATTTCAGTCTGGAGTCGCTCCTGTACGAGAGCGTTACGAGCGTTGGTCTTGTGCGCCATCAAGCTTGCTGCACCGAGGAGACGCTGGTCAAGATACTCGACGGCTGCATCTGCTGCACGCTCCGCGACCGAGAGTTGCGGCGCCCGTATGGGCGCTGACTTGGGCACAGAGACGGAACCCGAACCGCCGCCCGGGGCGTTGCGCCGTCAGAAATCTGACAAACGTCGACTCGAGACAGGATCCTGCCATGACCCCCAGCTCGTTTATCAAGGCCGCCACGGTGATGGTGGCGATGGCCGTGCCCGCCCATGCGGACGACACGGTCAAGGACATCGTCGGCGGCATCGCCAAGCAATACCTGCAGCAGGAGCAGGACCGCGCCGCCTTCGCGCAGGCGCAGAGCGTCAACACGCTGAGCGCCTATCAGAGTTATCTTCGCCAGTTCCCGAACGGCGCCTATGCCAGCCATGCCCGCGACCGGGTCGAGCGGCTGGGCGGCACGACCCCGGCGGGCTCGGGCGGGGTGTCGCTGTCCGCGGCCGACCGGGTCGAGGTGCAGCGGCGCCTGAACGCCCTTGGGTATTCCACCGGGGGTACCGATGGCAGCTTCGGCCCCGGCACCCGCCGGGCCATCGCCCTGTGGCAGCGTGACCGGAACTATGCCCAGACGGGCACCCTGACCCGTGCCCAGGCGACCGAGATCCTGCGCGGCCGGTCGACCGGCGATGTCCCCTCCGCCGGTTCGGCGGCCGCGGCCGAAGCGGCCGGGGGCGGCAGCGCGGCCCAAAGCGAGCGTGCCTTGGGGTTGAGCATTGCGCAGCGCAGCGCGGTGCAAGCCGGGCTGACCCGGCGAGGCTTCGACACCCGCGGCGTGGACGGGACCTTCGGTCCCGGTACCCGTCGGGCGATTGCCAACTGGCAGCGCGCCAACGACCTGTCGTCGACCGGCTATCTGACCGGCGCCCAGTTCCAGCGCTTGACCACCCGCTGACGCCTTCCCCCGTGCCCTCACCGGACTAGGCGGGAAGACGGCCGCGGCGCTGCTCCAAGAAGCTGCATCTCCAGCGACTCGAGCCGCAGCAGGCTCCGCATGTGCTCTCGCGCCGCCGATCGGGGAAAAAAACCGCTTGGCCTCAGATATTGTGAGATGGCCGTTGCCCGGTGCGGCTGCGCGTGATTCCGTTGCCTGAGAGGGCGCAGAGGGCATGCCGGCTCCGCCCGGCGGCTCGAACGGCTGATTGGCGCCGACTCAGCGAGAAGCTGGACAGTCAGCGACGCGGTGTGGGCACTTGGGGTGTCAAATCCAAAAACTGCGACGGCACTTTGGCCATGGAGGGCACCTCGCTCCGCGCTTTTCTGGGGGGCGTACGTCTCGATCAGGCACCCCATGTCCTGAACCAAGGCCGGCACTTCAGCAGCAGCGGGACTGTGGTCACACGGACATTTTGCAGGCGCTTATCGCAGCGCTTCGGCCATAATGTGTCGACGCGAATGCGCGCACCCTGACAGACAGATCCGTCTCCCCACTGTGGTGTCAGTGTAGAGAGGCTCCTAGCCAGCGTACAACCGCCGCGAACGGGCTGCGCCCGGCACCGGTCCGGGCAAGCTCGCTAGTCGGTGCTTGCGGACTTTCTTGCGCCAGTCACGTAGAATCTACCCATTTTCCTACCTTTCCACCAGGAGCTCCAGATGGCTGACGCCCAAGGCCTGGGCCAGCTCGTAGAGGGTGATGACGGTCGGGTTACGTTTCCCGCGCTCGAGGCCGCTGAGGTACTGCTGGCTGAAGCCCGAGCGGGCCTCGACCTGCTCCTGGGTGAGACCCTTTTCGCGGCGGATGCGTGCGAAGTTCCGACCGACGAGGGCGCGCATGTCCATGGCGGACAGGATCGCGCTTCACATACTTTGATGTTATCAACTATGGTGTGTATTGATCGCCCTGCCCCATCCGATGGAGCCCCCTATGCTGGAACCGACGGCCGACCTCTG
>NZ_FNNA01000007.1 GCF_900106665.1 Paracoccus sanguinis | reverse complement strand
GATTTCTTCCAGAACCCCGAAGAGCCGGTCCAGCCAGTCAACCCGGCCTTCCCTCCCGACCCAGCGTCTCGCCGTCTCGGTGAAGCGGTGTTTAGAGCGAGGTTTCATACCTCGCAAGCGGTTTTTTCAGAAAAACGTCATTCTTGTTGCAACCTTCTGTTATCACACCGTTTTTCGGGCACCCCACCGCGCCAACCTGCCCCACCGGACCCGCAGCGCCAGCAGAATCACCAGCGCTGCCCCCATCGTCAGCCCCCACGCCGGCCACAGCTTATAGGCCATCAGCCAGTGCAGAATCGCCAGCCCCGCGGCCGGATAGACCAGCCTATGCAGGGTTTTCCACCGCAGACCGAGCACCCGGATCGCGCGATTCGACGAGGTCGCGGCCAGAATCGCCAGAATCACCCACGCCGCCATGCCGATCGTCAGATACGGACGCTTCACCACATCCCGCAGCGCGTCGGACCACATCAGCCCCATGTCGAGCACCACCCACGCGGCGAGGTGCAGCGCCGCATAGAGGAACGTCAGCAACCCCAGCGCGCGCCGGAACCGCACGAAGTTGATCCGTCCGACGCGCAGGATCGGCGTCACCGACAAGGTGGCGAGCAGGAGATAGACGGCGGTCCGCCCGAGCGGGTGTTCGATCGCCGCGACCGGGTCGGGGCCAAGCCCGCCCTGCGCCAGATCCCAGCCCAGCACCGCCAGTGGCACCAGCCCCAGCGCCCAGACCACCCAGACCGGGACGCGCCGCATCAATAGTCGCGCGCCAGGTCCATGCCGGCGTAGAGCGGCGCCACCTCGTCATAGCCGTTGAAGAGCCGCGTCTCGTCGCGCCCGGCCAGCAGTCCGGCGCCGATGCGCCGCTCGGTGCGCTGGCTCCACCGCGGATGGTCCACCTTGGGGTTCACGTTGGCATAGAACCCGTATTCGTCGGGCTGAAGGGCGTTCCAGGTGGTCTCGGGCTGGCGGTCGGTCAGGGTGATGCGGACGATGCTCTTGATCGACTTGAAGCCGTATTTCCACGGCACCACCAGCCGGATCGGGCCGCCGCTCTGCGCCGGCAGCGGCTTGCGGTAAAGCCCGGTGGCCAGGAACGTCAGCGGGTGGCGCGCCTCGTCCAGCCGCAGCGCCTCGCGGTAGGGCCAGTCGAGCGTCTTGCGGCGTTGCCCCGGCAGTTCGTCGGGGCGATAGACCGTCTCGAAGGCGACGAAGCGGGCCTCGGGCTTGACGCCGGCGCGGTCGAGCACGCCGGCGAGCGGCACCCCCTCCCACGGGACGACCATCGACCAGGCCTCGACACAGCGGAAGCGGTAGATCCGCTCTTCGCGCGCGGCGGCCGGAGCGATCTCGTCCAGCGTCAACGTGACCGGGCGCTCGACCAGCCCGCCGATCTCGACCGACCACGGGCTCATCGTCCGCCGGTGCGCGTTCTCGGCGGGGGCCGATTTCCCCATCCCGAGCTCGACGTAGTTGTTGTATCCGGTGATGTCCTCGTACGCGGTCGGCGCATCGCCTCGGGCAAACGCCGGGGTCGCGGCGACCGCCGCCATTCCGGCGAGAAGCCCGCGCCGGTTCAGGACCAGCGCCTCGGGCGTGACATCGGACCAGCTCAGCTTCATCGGCCTACTCCCGCTGTTGCCGGGGCATCCTAGCCGAGCCGCGGCGGCGCCGTCTTCACGAACGCGAAACCGCCGCGCCCTCGGCGAGGGCGCGGCGGCAGGTGTCAAACGACGGGCACCTCAGGCCGCCCAGCGCAGAATCGCGGCGAGGTCCTTGGCGCCCTCCGGCAGGTCGCCCGCGCGCACCGCCATCACCCGGCCGCCGTTGCGCAGCACCCGCAGCGCGATCTCGTCGATCACCCCGTAGTTGCGCGCGTCGTCGACCTCGTCGAGGAACAGCACCCCGTCGTCGTCGATCGTGCCGGGCACCGTCACGTCGATGTCCACCAGCAGCGTGTCGACCGCCCCATGGCTCGCCGCGCGGGCCACCTGCGACAGGTCGCTCGACGCACGCCCCTCGCCGAACCGCTCACCATAGAGGTCGCGCAGCTCGGCCACCTTGGCGTCCTGCAGCTTGGCGAGGATCGGGCGCGCCTCTTCGGCGAGCTGGTTGTCGGACTTCTCCTCCGGGCTGCCGGTGATCGCGTCGGGGGCGATGTGGGGATAGTCGCTCGCCTGGGCGAAGAGCTCGCGCAGCGGGTCGGCGGCGGCGATGATCAGCGGCCGCGAGCTGGACTTGATGACATCCATCAGCGCCTTGTCCACGATCCGCACATACTGCCGCAGGCGGACGTTCTTGCCCTCGTCGCCGGTGATCCGCCGCGACGGCGCGCGGTCGTTCAGCGTCGTCGTCTGCAGCGCGTCATAGGCGTCCTTGGGCAGGTTCGGCACCCGCACCTCATGCGCCTCGCCCGAGGCCGGCACCTCGATCAGCTTCACCCCGCCCTCGGCCAGCGACAGCACATAGGCGTCGTTCGAGAAGGTCGTGGCCCGCAGCAGCGGCTTCATGTGGAAGCGGTCCGAGACATGGACCTGGTCGGGGATCTCGTTGGCCAGCCGGAAGGTCCGCAGCTTGTCGGGCGTCACGAAGATCGCGAGGCTATGGGCCTGGTGTGCCCAGAATTCCTCGTCGTCGTCGAAGTCGGCCAGCTGCTCTTCGATCGGCCAGCGGCGGCGCTTGTCGAGCCCCATCTCCTCGAGCTGGTTGATCGCCTCGCGCGCAAGGTTCTTGAGGCTGATCCGCGCCGTGTCCACCTGTTGGGTCGTGGGGGTGGTGGCCAGGTAGATCGTCACCGCCGCATCGCTGCGGGTGTCGGCCAGCCGGTTCAACTGCTCTTGCGAGGGAATATCGAGGTGGAGCATCGGGCGTCCTTTCGCGTCTTTTCCGTTATCCCCCTCGATATGGGGATCAGACGCCCTATTTTTAACCGCCAACCCAAGGAAATATCTGTATTTTCCGATGGAACCTGACGCGGCGTCCGCACATTGAGCGACCCGCGGCACGAAAAAGCCCCAGCGCGAACGCCGGGGCTTCTGGGTTCAACCGGTCACGACGCGATCGGCCGTCCCAAGCTTACTGCAGCGGCGCACCCGCTGGCCGCTCGCCGGCGCTGCCGAGCTTGCCGCCGCTGACCCGGTTGCCCACGATCAGCCCGTCCGGTCCGGCCGACACCTTGACCGTCTGCCCGTCGAGCACCTCGCCGCCGAGCATCATCTCGGCCAGCGGGTTCTGCAGCGACCGCTGGATCACCCGCTTGAGCGGACGCGCCCCGAACACCGGGTCATAGCCCTCGTCGGCCAGCCAATTCATCGCCGCCTCGTCCATGTCCAGCGTGATCTTGCGATCCGCCAGCCGACGCTCGAGCCCGGCGAGCTGGATCTTCACGATCCCGTCCATGTTCGCCCGGCTCAGCCGGTGGAAGATGATGATCTCGTCCAGGCGGTTCAGGAACTCGGGCCGGAAATGCGCCCGCACCGCGGCCATCACCTGCTCGCGCGCGTCCGAACTGTCGGCGCCCTCGGGCAGCTGGCTCAGCGCCTGCGCCCCGAGGTTCGAGGTCAGGATGATCAGCGTGTTCTTGAAATCGACCTTGCGCCCCTGACCGTCGGTCAGCTGCCCGTCGTCGAGCACCTGCAACAGCACGTTGAAGACGTCAGGATGCGCCTTCTCGACCTCGTCGAACAGGATCACCTGATAGGGCCGGCGCCGCACCGCCTCGGTCAGCACGCCGCCCTCGTCATAGCCGACATAGCCGGGCGGGGCGCCGATCAGGCGGCTGACCGAATGCTTCTCCATGAACTCGCTCATGTCGACGCGCACCATCGCACTGTCGTCGTCGAACATGTATTCGGCGATCGCCTTGGTCAGCTCGGTCTTGCCGACGCCCGTCGGGCCGAGGAACAGGAAGCTGCCCAGCGGCCGCTTGGGGTCGTTCAGCCCCGCCCGCGCCCGGCGCACGGCCTGCGACACCGCCATCACCGCGTCGTTCTGACCGATGACGCGCTGGCCCAGCACCTCCTCCATCTTGAGAAGCTTGTCCCGCTCGCCTTCCATCAGCTTGCTGGTCGGGATGCCGGTCCAGCGCTCGACCACCTCGGCGATCTGCTCAGGGCGCACGGCCTCTTCGACCATCGGGCCTTCGGTCGGGTTCTCGGCCTCGCCCAGCTGCCGCTCGAGCGAGGGGATGATCCCGTAGCTCAGCTCGCCCGCGCGGGCGAGGTTGCCCTCGCGCTTGGCCTGCTCGAGTTCGGCGCGCGCCCGGTCCAGCTGCTCCTTGATCTGCCGCCCACCTTCCAGCTTGTCGCGCTCGGCCTGCCAGCGCGCGGTCATCTCGGCCGACCGCTCCTGCAGGTTCGACAGGTCCTTCTCGAGCCGCTCGAGCCGGTCGCGGCTCGCTTGGTCGTCCTCTTTCTTCAACGCCTCGGCCTCGATCTGCATCTGCAGGATCTGCCGGTCGAGCGCGTCGAGTTCCTCGGGCTTGCTGTCCACCTCCATCCGCAGGCGCGAGGCCGCCTCGTCCACGAGGTCGATGGCCTTGTCCGGCAGGAAGCGGTCGGTGATGTAGCGATGCGACAGCACCGCCGCCGAGACGAGCGCCGCGTCGCTGATCCGCACCCCGTGGTGCAGCTCGTACTTCTCCTTGATGCCGCGCAGGATCGAGATCGTGTCCTCGACCGTCGGCTCCTCGACCATCACCGGCTGGAAGCGCCGCGCCAGCGCCGCGTCCTTCTCGATGTACTTGCGGTATTCGTCCAGCGTCGTGGCGCCCACGCAATGCAGCTCACCCCGCGCGAGCGCCGGCTTGATGAGGTTCGCGGCGTCCATCGCGCCATCGGTCTTGCCCGCGCCCACAAGGACGTGCAACTCGTCGATGAACAGGATGATCTCGCCGGCGGCAGCCTCGATCTCCTTGAGGATCGCCTTCAGCCGCTCCTCGAACTCGCCGCGGTATTTCGCCCCGGCGATCAGCGCGCCCATGTCCAGCGCCATCAGCTTCTTGTTGCGCAGGGATTCCGGCACGTCGCCGTTCACGATGCGCAGCGCGAGGCCCTCGGCGATCGCGGTCTTGCCGACGCCCGGCTCCCCGATCAGCACCGGGTTGTTCTTGGTCCGGCGGCTCAGCACCTGCATGGCGCGGCGGATTTCCTCGTCGCGGCCGATGATCGGGTCGATCTTGCCCTGCTCGGCGGCCTCGGTCAGGTCGCGCGCATATTTCCCCAGCGCCTCGAAGGTGTCCTCGGCGCTCGCACTGTCGGCCGTCCGGCCCTTGCGGATGTCGTTGATCGCGCTGTTGAGCGCCTGCGCGGTGACCTTGCCCGCGTCCAGCGCGTCCTTGGCGCGCGTGTTCACCATGGCCAGCGCCATCAGGATGCGCTCGACCGGCACGAAGCTGTCGCCGGCCTTCTTGGCCAGCGTCTCGGCCTCGTCCAGCACCCGCACGAGGCTCGGGTCCACATAGACCTGCCCGTCCCCGCCCGAGACCTTGGGCAGCTTCGCCACCGCCGCATCGACCGCGCGCTGCACCGCCTTGGCGTCGGCGCCGGCGCGGGTGATCAGGTTCGCGGCCAGCCCCTGGTCGTCGTCCATCAGCGCCTTGAGCAGGTGCTCGGGCACCACGCGCTGGTTCGTCTCGCGGATCGCGATGGTCTGCGCCGCCTGGATGAAGCCGCGCGACCGCTCGGTGAATTTTTCCATGTCCATCAAGTCTCTCCTCGTTCAGCCCCCGCCGGTGCGCCGCCCGTCATGGCGCGGCTCGTGGCAGGTCTTTCCCGCGATGTGGGAAGAATGACCCGCACCTTCAACCCTCATAAGCTGCGTCGAAGAAGCGCAGTTCCAGCGTCGTCGCGCGGCGGAAGAAATCCTCGGCCACCTGCGGCTCGGCCGGGCCGACCCGGTCCAGCTCGGCGGCGAGGAAACCCACGAAGTCGCGGAAGTCCGGGTTGTCGTGCAGCGTGATCCATTCGGCATGGACGAAGCTCTCGGGCAGCGGCTGCGGCGCCCGGCTGGCCCAGTCGAGATAGAGGCCCTCGGCCACGTTCAGCACCGCTAGGCAGGCGGCGTAGGACCCGCTGGCCGCCGCCTCGCGCATGATCGCCTGAAACCCCTGTGTGGGTTCAAGGTCAGGCGTCGCGGCCCGCGCGGCGGCGCCGACCCCGAGCGCGTCGAAGGCGCGCAGGAAATAGTCGTTCTCGTCGGTCGAGACCATGCCGACGAACCGCCCGAGCCGCAGCCGCGCGGCCGCCGTGTCGGCGGTCGCCATCGCCCCGCCGAGCAGCGACAGGAACGCATCGAGAAAGCGGTAGTCCTGCACCAGATAGCGCGCCATCACCTCGGGCGGCACGGCACCGCGGTAAAGCTCGGTGACGAAGCGGTGGGTGACGGCGGCGGTCCAGTCCGGCTCGGCCGCCTGCCGCAGCCGCTCGGTGAATGATGTCATCTGCGCTCTCCCTGTGGCGAGGCGCGAGGGTCGCCCGGACGGGGCCGGGGCGCAACCACGCAGACGCACCCACGCGGGGCGGTGGACTTTCCGCCCCCCGCCCCGCTATGCCGACCCCGACCGCGGCATCGCAGAGGGGACCGGGACCATGGACGACCGACTGATCGTGGCGCTGGACGTGCCGGACGCGCTGAGCGGGCTGGAACTCGCCCGCCAACTGGGCGACGCGGTCTCGTTCTACAAGATCGGGCTGGGGATGCTGACCGGCGGCGGGCTGGCCTTGGCGCGCGAACTCAAGGACGACCACGGCAAGCGCATCTTCCTCGACATGAAGCTCTTCGACATCGGCGCCACGGTCGAGGCGGCGGTGCGCGGCCTGACCCGCTTCGACATCGACTTCCTGACCGTCCACGGCGACCCCCACGTGGTCCGCGCGGCGAAAAACGGCGCGGCGGGGACCGGGACCAGGATCCTCGCCGTGACGATCCTCACCTCGCTCGACCGCGCCGACCTCGACGCCGCGCTGATCGCGCCGGGCGACCTGCACGACCTGACCGTGGACCGCGCGGCCCGCGCCTTCGAGGCCGGCGCCGACGGGATCATCTGTTCCCCGCGCGAGGCCGCGGCCATCCGCGCCCTGCCCGGCGCCGGGCTGATCGTCACTCCCGGCGTGCGCCCCGCCGGCGCCGCGGCCGGCGACCAGAAGCGGATCGAGACGCCCGCCGCCGCTATCGCCGCCGGCGCCGACCACATCGTCGTGGGCCGCCCCGTCTGGCAGTCCGCGAACCCGCGCGCCGCGGCGCAGGCGATCCTGGCCGAGCTGCCGGCCGCCAACTGAGGGGCGTTGACGGCCCCCGGCGCACCGCCCACTCTCCGCCCTCCCGGCGGGTCGCGCCGGGTGCGTGAGGCGCCGCCATGACCGACCCTGCCCCCGACCCTGGGCTCGACCCTGACCTCGCCCCGTCCGAAACCCGCGCCGCCGCGATCAGCGGCGCGCTGCAACGGGCCGACAACGACCTCGTGCTGTCGTTCCTCAGGGTCCGCCGCGCCATCGGCCTGCTGGGCTTCTTCCTGCCCGCGGCCCTCGTCGCCTATGCCGCAACGCTGGGCGGAATGCTGCTGCCCACGATGTCGGACTATTACTACACCCCCATGCGCGAGATCTTCGTCGGCACCCTGTCCGCCAACGCGGTCTTCCTGTGGAGCTACGAGGGCTACCGCCCCCGCCCTTGCGAGGTGCTGAGCGACCGCATGGCCGCCCGCACCGCCTCGCTCGGCGCGCTCGCCGTGGCGCTGGCCCCGACCCTGCCCGAGGCGCCCGCGATCTGCACCCTGAGCCAATGCCTGCTCGGCGACCGGGCCGCGGCGCTGATCCATGTGGCCGGGGCCACGGCCTTTTTCGGCGCCCTCGCGGCCTTCTGCCTGATCCTGTTCGTGCGCGGGTCCGAGGACGGGCGTGAGAAGCGCGGCTCGAACCGCATCTACCGGGTCTGCGGCTGGACCATCGTCGCCTGCCTCGTCGCCATCGCAGCGATCTTCGTGGTCCCCGGGGCGGCGGCCCGCCTAGCCCCGCTGCGCCCGGTGTTCTGGCTGGAAACCGTGGCCACCTTCGCCTTCGCCGTCTCGTGGCTGGTCAAGGGCGACGCGCTGCGCCCGGTGGTCCGCGCCGCGGGCTAAAGGCCCAGCATCTCGGCCACGATGCCGCGGAAATGCGGCACCGCCTGCGGGTGGGCCACGAACTCGGCCACCGGCATCAGCCGCAGCTCGGCCCCCTCATCGCCCAGCCGGGCGGCGCGGGCCTCGGCCGCGGTGATCTCGGCGTGGAAATAGAACCCCCAACGACCCGGCTTGTGCGGCAAGGGCCGCGCCCCGCCGGTCAGCCGCGCCGGGTCCAGCACCAGCCCCGTCTCTTCCGCCAGCTCGCGCAGGCCGCAGGCCCGCGGCCCCTCGCCCGGCTCGCGCGCGCCGCCCGGCAGGTCCCACATCCCCGGCCAGTTGATCGTCGGGATGTCGTCGCGCCTGAGCACCAGCAGCCGGTCCCCGCAGGTCAGCACCAGCTTGGCCCCCCGCCAGGCGAGCCCGCCGTCGTCGTCCGCCCCTGCCTCCGGCCTGCTCATTCGTTGTCGTTGATGTCGCGGTGCCAGATGCGGGTGCGCGAGCGGTCCACCCCCGCCATCCGGCTGAAGCCGAACCACGCCACCCCCGACAGCACCGCCGTGACCACCAGCGCGGCGGGCAGCCCCCAGCCCCAGAGGCCCGCGAGCAGCACCACCCCCATCACCCCCACCGCCGCGGCGAGGCCGAGGAAGACATAACCCGGCAGGATCATCTCGATCAGCGCCAGCAGCAGCGCGGCGATGATCCACAGCCAGCCGTTTGTCCACACTATCATGACGACCGCCCCTTCAACAGCTGCGCCGCGTCGCGGAACGCGTCCAGCGCGGCGGCCGGCAGGATCACCGTCTGCTTGCCCTGCCCGGTCGCCACCTCGGTCAGCGCCTCGACCTGCTTCATCGCCACCTGATACTGCGCCGCCTCGATCCCGCCCCCGGCGAGCGCCTCGGCCAGCGCGCGGGTGGCATAGGCCTCGGCGTCGGCCAGCACGCGGCGCGCCTTGGCCTGCTGCTCGGCGGCGTAAAGCTCGCCGTCGGCGGCCAGCTCCACCGCCCGGCGCTTGCCCTCGGCCTCAGTCACCTGCGCCCGGCGCGCGCGCTCGGCATTGAGCTGCTGCAGCATCGCCGCCCGGGTCGCATCGTCGAGGTTCACGTCGAGGATCTCGGCCCGCGTGACCTCGATCCCCCAGTCGTCCACCACGTTGGCGACCGATTCGCGCACCCGGTCGATCAGCTGCGCGCGGTTCGACTGCACCTGGTCCAGCTCCATCATGCCGATCTCGGACCGCACGATCCCGGCCACCGTGGTGGCGATGGCTGCGTCCACGTCGCGGATGCGGTAGACGGTCTTCTCCGGCTCGAGGATGCGATAGAAGACCGAGGTCTCCACCTGCACCAGCACGTTGTCGGCGGTGATCGCGTCCTGTCGGCTGGTCGGCAGCTGCCGCTCGAGGACCGAGATCCGGTGCGCAACCCGGTCGAGGAACGGCACGGTGAAGTTGATCCCCGGCCCCAGCACCGCGCGCAGCCGGCCGAAGCGTTCGACCACGAATTTCTCGGACTGCGGGACGATGCGGACCGAGCCGGTGATCGCATAGAGGATCACCACCGCCAGGATGATGAGCGCCACGTTCTGGGACAGGAACTGGGTCAGGGCGTCGGGCACGGGCGTTCTCCTTCAGTCGGTCATTCGGCGGCGATGCGGCCGGGTGCGGCGGGGGCGATCCCGGCCAGCTCGGCCACGACCCGGGCGAAGCGGTCGGCGAACCCCGCATAGCCTGCGTGCGGCCGCACCATCGCCTCGTCGAGGTAGAGGCCGCGGTCGATCTCGATCTGGACGACATGGCGGTTCTGCCCCGGCCGCCCATAGGCCGCCGCGACGAAGGCGCCCGCGAAGGGCGAGTTCCGGCGCACCCGGAACCCCGCCCCGGTCAGCGCCCCATGAACCCGCGCGCTCACCCCCGGATCGGCCGAGGCGCCGTTGCGGTCGCCCAGCACGATGTCGGGCCGGGGGGCGTTCAAATGGGACAGCGCCTCGCGCGGCATCGAGTGGACGTCGATCAGCACCGCCCGCCCGAACGTGGCCACCGCCTCGTCCATCACCGCGGCGAGCGCGGCGTGATAGGGGCGCCAGTAGGCCTCGATCCGCCGCCGCGCCTCGGCCTCGGACAGCTTGCCGTGCCGGATCGGCCGGCCCCGCGCCACCACCCGCGGGACCACGCCCAGCCCCGACAGGATGCGCGCATCGAGCCGTCGGGGCGGCAGCCCGTCGATCGCCGCCGGGTCCAGGTCCTCGGGGCCCCGGTTCAGGTCCACCACCACCCGCGGCACCCGCGCCGCAAGCGTCACCGCCCCCGCCGCCACCGCCGGCGCGATCAGCCGGTCGACATAGGCATCCTCGGACGAACGCAGCGCCAGCGGGTCCAGCACCGATTCCGCCAGGAACCACGGCGGATAGTCGCGCCCCGAATGCGGCGAAGCGAGGATCACGCCCGCGCGCCAGTGCGCGGGCCGGGTCAGTTCGACCCCGCCCGAATGCCCTGCCGCCGCGTCCTGGGCCATGCCGGTTCCTTCCCTGCCGCGCCCGGGATGAAAGGGCCCGCGCGCCGCCACTATGCCCGCCGGGGCGGGGCGCGAAAAGGGCACTTGCGGCCCCGATGGGCTGGCGATATAGACACCCGACCAACGCGATTCCGCGGGCCCTGGCCCGTGGCGTCACACGGCACGGGCGGTTAGCTCAGCGGTAGAGCACTACGTTGACATCGTAGTGGCCACTGGTTCGATCCCAGTACCGCCCACCATTTTCGCCGCCCCCGGGCATTGACCGGGGGCATTTCAGTTTCCGGGCGCAACTCGCGCGCGCCATGAGGAGAGAGACCGATGAAGGTTCGCAACTCGCTGCGTTCGCTGAAAGAGCGTCACCGCGACTGCCAGATCGTGCGCCGTAAAGGCCGCATCTACGTGATCAACAAGACCAACCGCCGCTTCAAGGCGCGCCAGGGCTGACGCCCCGCGCCGGATCGGCAAGGACAGGACGCCCGCGGATCGCTCCGCGGGCGTCTTTCGTTGGGCGAACCGCTCAGTCCTGCCGGATCAGCGTGTCGGCCAGCAGCCGGACGGCGGTCGACTGGTTCAGATAGCCCGTCGCCCGCAGGTTCCGCGACGCCTGATAGCGCCGGATCGCGGCCCGGGTCTTGCCGTCGAAGACCCCGTCCACCTTGCCCACGTCGTGCCCCATCGCCGCCAGCCGCTGCTCGACCACCAGCCGCACCGGCGGCGCCAGGTCGAGGGCAGCCTCACCCGCGGCATCCTGCGCCTCCTGCGCGCGGAACCGGGCGAGGCGCTTTTCCGCCTCGGCGGTGTGGCGGCCGCGGGGATAGCGGTCGATGTAGCCGCGATAGGCCGCCGCCGTATCGCCGCGCGTGGCCTGCGCCCAGGCGCGGTCGTCGGCCTCTCGCGCCGGGCCCTCGCTGCCCGTCGCCGCCGCCCCGGCACGGGCCGCATCGGCCAGCACCTTGCGTGCCGCATCGGCGTGCAGCCCCTCGGGATAGCGGGCGAGGTAGTCCGCGGCCCCCGCCGCCCCCTCGCCCTTCATCCGGGCCCAGTCGCGGTTGTCGGCGGCGTCCCGCGCCTCCTGCCGCTGGCGCGCCTCGGCCTCGAGCCCGCGCGAGCGGATCGCGGCGCTGCGCCCCAGCAGGTCGATCTGCGCGCGGGTCAGATAGCCGGTCGCCGCCACCCCCGAATCGCGCTGGAAGCGGGTGATGGCGGCGCGGGTCTGGCCCCCGAAGGCCCCGTCGATCCCGCCCGTGTCATAGGTGAGCAGCGTCAACTGCCGCTGGATCTGCGCCCGCTGGGCCCGGTCGAGCCGCAGCGCTGCCTCGTCCGCGGCCGGGCCGCTGGGGGCCGGGGCGACGGCGGCGGCGTCCAGCTCCTCCATCCGGCCGCGGGCGGCGCCGGCATAGATGCTGCGCGGGTATTTCCCCAGGAACTCGCGGTAGGCGGCGACCGAGTTGGCGCGCTTGGCCCGGATCCAGGCCGCCTGCTCGTCGGCGCCCGGCGCGGCGATCTGGTCGGGGGGCACGAGGACCGGCTGGCCGCCGGGAACCACCACGGGCTGCCCCGGACGCGGCGGCGTTACCACCACGGGCTGACCGCCACTCGGCGGCGGCACCACCACCGGCCGTTGCCCGCCCGGCGGGGGCACGACCACGGGCGCTTGTCCGCCGGCCAGCACCCGCAGCGACGGCCCCGCGGTCAGCGCCTCGGCCACCGTTCCGTCGGGCCGGGCGAGCACCTCGGCCGCGCGCCCGATCCCGTCGGTGTAGCCCGCGATCACCGTCACCCCGGGCCGGGCGGCGATGTGGCCCCAGCCGGGCCGCAGCCCGGGTCCGGTGGCAAACGGCTTCTGGTCGGTGCCGAGCATCAGGATCGCCTGCGGGTCGCCGCCCTCGATCGCCTCGGTCACGACCGACAGCGGCACGCCGGTCAGCCCGACGCTTAGCAGCGAGACGGTCCCCGCGTCGCGGCCCAGAAACCACGTCTCGCAGCGCGAATGGACGAAGCGGCCCTTGAGCACCACGAGCCGCGGCCCCGGCCGGTCGTCGGGCCGCAGCAGGTCCGACAGCGCCGCCCGCAGGTCGGCCGCCACCAGGTCGTCGCCCTCGACCACCCGGTAGCCGCTGGCCTTGAGCGTCCGCAGCACCGGCCCCAGCGAGACCGCCGCCACGTCCGGCAGCTCGGCATAGTCGCTGTTGCCGACCACCACGGCGCGCGGCTCGGCCGCGGCCATCCCGACCCCCAGCGCCAAGGCCGCGGCCGAGGTCCCGATCGTCGCCCCAAGCGTCAGGGCAACCCGGGCCCGGGTCGAAATCTTCGCTGTCATCGTCGCCTCCCGCAGCGCCGGCATGGTCGCCGTCCCTGCCCCAATGCCGGCCGCCGCGGATCGGTTTCCGCGGCGGCCGGGCCGGATCAGTTGCGGCGCTGGCCGCGCAGGCGGGCAAGCTGGTCGGCGTTCAGATAGCCGGTCGCAGTCAGCCCATTGTCGCCCTGCCAGCTGCGGATCGCGGCGCGCGTGCCGGATCCGAACTTGCCGTCGATCCCGCGCGGGTCATAGCCCAGCGCGGCGAGGCGGGTCTGCACCTCGGTCCGCTCGATCGCGCCGAGGTTCAGCGCCGCCTCGGAGGCCGCCGTGGCGCCGGCGCTGCCGCCGGTGCCCGGCGCGGGCACGACGACCGGGGCGCTGCCGCTCAGCGCATCGGCCTGCGCGCGGGTCAGATAGCCGGTCGCCGCGTCGCCGCGCGCCACCTGCCACGCCCGGATCGCCCGCCGCGTGCCCGAGCCGAACTGCCCGTCCACGCCCCGCGTGTCGTACCCCGCGGCGACGAGGCCACGCTGCACCGCGATCCGCTGTTCGCGGGTCAGGTTCAGGCCCAGCTCGACCCGAGCCGCGGCATCGGCATCGACGCTGCCCCCGCCGACGACCGGGGTGTTGCCCGCGTTGAGGATGGCGTCGGCGTCGGCGCGGGTGAGATAGCCGGTCGCGGCCACCCCGGCGCTGCGCTGCCAGGCGGTGATCGCCCGGCGCGTGCCGGACCCGAAATTGCCGTCGACCCCGCGGGTGTCGTGGCCCATCTGGGTCAGCCGCGACTGGATGATCCGCCGCTGCGTGGCGGTCAGGTCCAGCGCCGCCTCGGTCGCCGCCGCCGTGGCGGTGCCCGCAGGCTCGGCCCCGCCGGGACGGCCGCTGACCCGCAGCTCCTCGACCTGGGCGGCGTTGAGATAGCCGGTCGCCGGATAGCCGCGGCTCTGCTGCCAGGCAGTGATCGCGCGGCGGGTGCCCGAGCCGAAGACCCCGTCCACGCCGCGGGTGTCATGGCCGAGCCGGGTCAGCCCGGCCTGCAACGCCTGCCGCGTCTCGCGGCTGAGGCCCAGCGCCGCCTCGGTCCCTGCGGCGTTGGCGTTCGGCGCCGTGACCGCCCCGGTCGCCGCGGCGACCTCGGCCCTTGCCGCGTCGGCGGCCGAGGTGCCCGCCGGCAGTTCGGGCGCCGGGGTCGTCACCGGGACCGTGGTGGTCGTGGCGGTGCCCGACGGCGCCGGCGCCTGCACGGGCGTTCCGGCCTGCAGCCGGCCGAGCGCGGCGCGCGCCTCGGCCGCGTGCATCCCGGTCGGGTTCCGGCTCAGGTAGTTGCGATAGGCGGCTTCGGTCCCGGTCTGGACCGTCAGCTCCCACATCAGCTGGTCCTGCGCGGCCTGGGCGATGGTGCCCGCGACGCCGCCGGGCTGCGTCCCCTGGCCGCCCACCACCACCGGTGCCTGCTGCGCCATCGCGGCGCCCGCCACCAGCGCCGACCCCAGCACGGCAGCCAGCGCCGCCGAAATCCCGTTCCTGACCATTGCTCGTTCCCCTTGTCCGGGCCCGTTCGCGGGCCACGCTCTGAAAGCCTGTCGTGCGCCCGGGCGCCGCGGCCTTCGGGGAACGCGGGTTCAGCCGTAGCTGCGGCGGTCGTCGATCACCTTGCCGTCGTTCGGCAGCGATCCCGGCGCAACCAGCTCAACCCGGCCCTTGAGCTTCAGCGTCTCGAGCACGGATGCCTCGTATAACGCCCGGTCCTGCCCAAGTGTCTCAAGTTGCACGACCATCACGTCCATTTCATCCTGCCGGTCGGCGATGACACGGGCGCGTGACACCTCGGGGTGGCGGGCGACGAGGCCCGCGACCTGCTCGGGGCGCACGAACATCCCCTTGATCTTGGCGGTCTGGTCGGCGCGGCCCATCCAGCCCTTGATCCGCATGTTGGTCCGCCCGCAGGGGCTTTCGCCCGGCAGCACGGCGCTCAGATCGCCGGTGGCGAAGCGGATCAGCGGATAGTCGCGGTTGAGCGTGGTGACGACGACCTCGCCCACCTCGCCCTCGGGGACCGGGTCGCCGGTGCCGGGGCGCACGATCTCGACGATCACGCCCTCGTCCACGATCATCCCCTCCATCGCCGGGGATTCGTAGGCGATCAGCCCCAGGTCGGCGGTGGCATAGCATTGGAGGGTGGCGATGCCGCGCTCGGCATAGGCGGCGCGCAGCGACGGGAACAGCGCCCCGCCCGAGACGAGCGCCCGGGTCAGG
The DNA here is from genome assembly GCF_900106665.1 of Paracoccus sanguinis. Classification (GTDB taxonomy): domain Bacteria; phylum Pseudomonadota; class Alphaproteobacteria; order Rhodobacterales; family Rhodobacteraceae; genus Paracoccus; species Paracoccus panacisoli. The sequence continues at coordinate 99,643 of NZ_FNNA01000007.1, read as the reverse complement.
CTCAGCGTCTCGCCCATCTCGTCGGCCTTCTCGAGGATGACTTTCAGATAGTCGGGCGTCCCCGCATAGGCGGTGGTGCCGATGTCGGCCGCGGCGCGGACCTGCAATTCGGTCTGCCCGGTCCCCGCCGGCAGCACCGCGGCGCCGACGGCGCGGCAGGCGCTTTCGAACATCATCCCCGCCGGGGTCAGGTGATAGCCGAAGCAGTTCTGCACGATGTCGGTCGAGCCGAGCCCCGCGGCATAGGCGAAGCGCCCCAGCCGCCACCAGTCGGCGTCGATCTGGCCCGGCTCGTAGATCGGGCCGGGGGACTGGAAAACGTGGTTGAACTCGTGCGGGTGGCGCGTCGTGAAGCCCCCGAACGGCGGCTTCTTCTTCTGCGCCTCGGAAAGCTCGGCCTTGCGGATCACCGGCAGCCGGGCGAGGTCCGCGCGGCTCTGCACCGCCTCTGGCTCGACGTCACGCAACAGCCGGGCGAGCGCCGGGGCATTCTTGGCGTTGGCGATGGCGCGGCCCAGCGCCTCGGCCAGATCGGCCGCGCGGGCATCGGCGCTTCGGGTTTCCAGCTCGTCGTAATAGGTCATGCGAAATCCCTCCGCGGGGCAGGCGTCAATGTCGTCAGGCAGGGCCGGGCATGGGCGCGGCCCGGCAGGGTCAGGGGGTGGGCGGCTCAGGCCAGCCAGCGCTTGCGGCGGCGGTAGCTGCGCACGTCGCGGAACGACTTGCGGCCCTCGTCCGACATCCCGAGGTAGAATTCCTTGACGTCCGGGTTCTCGCGCAGGGCGGCCGCCTGCCCGTCCATCACCACCCGGCCGCTTTCGAGGATGTAGCCGTAATGGGCATAGCGCAGGGCCACGTTGGTGTTCTGCTCGGCCAGAAGAAAGGTCACCCCCTCGCCCTCGTTCACCGCCTTGACGATCTGGAAGATCTGCTCGACGAGCTGCGGGGCAAGGCCCATCGACGGCTCGTCCAGCAGGATCGTCTCGGGCCGGCTCATCAGCGCCCGGCCCATCGCCACCATCTGCTGCTCGCCGCCCGAGGTATAGCCGGCCTGGCTGCGGCGGCGCTCCTTGAGGCGGGGGAAATAATTGTAGACCATCTCGAGGTCGCGCTTCACCGCCGCCGCCCCGTCGGTGCGGGTATAGGCGCCGGTCATCAGGTTCTCCTCGACGGTCAGATGCTCGAAGCAGTGCCGCCCTTCCATCACCTGGATCACGCCCTTCTTGACCAGCGCGGCCGGGTTCAGCGTGGTGATGTTCTCGCCGCGATAGGTGATCGCGCCCTTGGTGACCTCGCCGCGTTCGGAATGCAGCAGGTTCGACACCGCCTTGAGCGTCGTCGTCTTGCCCGCCCCGTTGCCGCCCAGAAGCGCGGTGATCGAGCCTTTCGGCACGCTCAGGCTCACGCCTTTGAGCACGAGGATGACGTGGTTGTAGATCACCTCGATGTTGTTGACCTCGAGCAGCGTCTCGACCGGCGCAGGCGCGGGCTCGGCCGGGGTCGGGTGCGGGGTCGCGGTGTCAAGCATCGTCATCGCTCCTTCGAGGGCGCGGGAAGGGGGGTCGGTGCCCCGGCGGCGGTGGCCCGCCGCCGGGATCGTCGTCACGCGCGCGTCAGTTGCAGCGCATCGTGATGTTGTTTTCCTTGGCGAACGCCTCGGAGTCGGCGGTGATCAGCGGCTCGATCACCTCGTTGTCCGGCTCGGTGAACTCGGTGATGAGGTTCCACTTGCCGGCCGCGGCGTCCCACTGCTGCACCCGGGCCATGCCCGAGCCGCCGTGGTTCTCGCACGACATCTTCACCTCCGGGCCGAAGTCCGGCAGCCCCAGCTCGGCCATGCGGGCGGGCGAGATGTCCAGCGCCTCGAACCCGTCGCGCAGCTGCGCGGGGGTGATGGTGGGGGTGCCGGCCAGCTCCTGCGCCTTCTTGATCGCCTCGGCGATCACGACGGCCGCATACATCCCGCGCGAATAGAGCACGGTGCCCGCGTTGGCGCCGCCCTGCGAGGCCTTGCCGGGGTCCATGACGTATTTCTGCAGGTCGGCGTAGATCGGATAGTCCTTGCCCGCGCCGTGGAAGGTCAGCGCCTTGTAGCCGTTGGCGCCGGCGCCCGCCGGGGTCACGTCAACCTCGGAGCCCGACCACCAGATGCCGACGATCTGGTCCATCGGATAGCGGACGTTCGCGGCCTCCTGGATGGCGGCCTGGTTCATCACGCCCCAGCCGTAGATGATGACGTTGTCGGGCTTGTCGCGGCGGATCTGCAGCCACTGGGACTTCTGTTCCTGCCCGGCGGCGGGATCGACCGGCACCTCGATCAGCTCGAACTTGTGCTTCTTGGCCAGCTCCTGCAGCGTGCGGATCGGCTCTTTGCCATAGGCCGAGTTGTGGTAGAGCAGCGCGATCTTCTTGCCCTCGAGGCTGCCGCCGTGCACGTCGAGCAGGTGCTTGACGATGATCGAGGCGCCGTCCCAGTAGTTCGCGGGGGCGTTGAACACCCACTCGAACACCTTGCCGTTCTGGGCCGAGGTGCGGCCGTAGCCGGGGGTGTAGAGCGGGATCTTGTCGGCGGTCGCCTTGGGGATCAGCTGATAGGTGATGCCGGTCGAGAGCGGGTTATAGACCAGCGCGCCCTGGCCCTTGGTCGACTCGTAGCACTCGACGCCCTTCTCGGTGTTGTAGGCGGTCTCGCACTCGGGGACGACGATCTTCTGGCCGCCGATCCCGCCGTCGCGCTCGTTCAGCAGGGTGAAGTAGTCGTTGAAGCCGTCGGCGTACTGGGTGCCGTTCGCGGCATAGGGGCCGGTGCGGTAGCTCAGGTTCGGCACCACGAGGTCGGCGAGCGCCGGGGCGGCGGTGGCCATGACCGCCGCGGCGACCAGCGAAGCGAAGCGAAGTTTCATCAGTTTCCTCCCAGGGGGTGATTTGGGGTGCCGGGTTGGCCCCCGGTCTTGGTGGTAGAACTCAGTGCGGGAACGGCCAGAGCCGCAGCTTCTCCTTGGTCAGGCGCCAGAGCTGGGCGAGGCCGTGCGGCTCGACGATCAGGAAGAACACGATCAGCCCGCCGACGATCATCAGCTCGATGTGGGCGGCCAGGTCGGTGGGCCAGCCGAGCGAGCCCACGAGGACGTTCTTGAGGAACACCGGCAGCAGGACGAGGAACGCCGCCCCCGCGAAGCTGCCGAAGATCGAGCCGAGGCCGCCGATGATGACCATGAAGAGGACGAGGAAGGACTTGTTGATCCCGAAGGCCTCGCCCGCCTCGGCGGCGCCCAGGTAGACGGCGAAGAACAGCGCGCCCGCGATGCCGACGAAGAACGAGCTGACGGCGAAGGCGCTGATCTTGGCGGTGAGCGGGTTCACCCCGATGATCTCGGCGGCGATATCCATGTCGCGGATCGCCATCCATTTCCGCCCCGCGGTGCCGCGGGTGAGGTTGCGGGCAATCCACGCCACCAGCACCACGAAGACGAGGCAGACGAGGTACTTGGCCGAGGCGGTCGTCTGCGGCCCGGTGATGAAATGGCCGAGGAACGTGCGCTCGGGCACGGTGATCTGCCCCGAGGCCGAGTAGTTGTAGAACCACGGCACCTTGTTGAAGAGCCAGACGAGGAAGAACTGCGCCGCGAGCGTGGCGACCGCGAGGTAGAACCCCTTGATCCGAAGGCTCGGCAGGCCGAACAGCACGCCCACCGCCGCGGTGATCCCGCCCGCCAGGACGATGTGGATCAGGATCGAGATCTCGGGGAACGAGGTCGCCAGCTTGTAGGTGGCATAGGCCCCCACCGCCATGAACCCCCCGGTGCCGAGCGAGACCTGCCCCGCGTAGCCCACGAGGATGTTCAGCCCCAGCGCCGCGATGGCGTAGATCAGGAACGGCACCAGCACCGAGTTGGCCCAGTAGTCGGTGATGACGAAGGGCACCACCAGGAAGGCGATGGCGAGGACGATCCAGTAGCCCCAGCGGTCGAGCTTGAGCGGAAAGGTCTGGCTGTCGTCGCGGTAGCTGGTCTTGAAGTCGCCGGCCTCACGGTAAAGCATCAGGCGGTCCTTTCTGCGCGGTCGAACCGGGGGTTTTCCACCCCCGGACCCCCGGAGGATATTTCAACAAGAGAGAACGAGCAGGGCAGGCCTGCGCCGCAGGCGAGGGGGTGCGTCATCCTCACACCCGCTCGATGATCTTCTCGCCGAACAGGCCCTGCGGCCGGAAGACGAGGAAGAGAAGCGCGAGGACATAGGCGAACCAGGCCTCGGTGGCGCCGCCGACCAGCGGGCCCACGAAGTATTCGAAGAGCTTCTCGCCCACCCCGATGATCAGCCCGCCGACGATGGCGCCGGGGATCGAGGTGAAGCCGCCCAGCATCAGAACCGGCAGCGCCTTGAGCGCGATCAGCGACAGGCTGAACTGTACCCCCGACTTGGTGCCCCACATGATCCCCGCGACCAGCGCCACGAAGCCCGCGATCGACCACACCATGACCCAGATGAAGCGCAGCGAGATGCCCACCGACAGCGCCGCCTGGTGGTCGTCGGCGACCGCCCGCATGGCGCGGCCCTGCTTGGTGTATTGCGAGAACGCCACCAGCGCCGCGACCAGAAGCGCCGCGATGATCGCCGCCCAGATGTCCAGCCGGTCGATGAAGAACCCGTAGCCGGTCAGGCTCTCGGTCCAGCTCTCCATCGTCTCGGACAGGCCCTGCGGCAGCCCCACGTCCAGCGTCTTGACGTTGGCGCCCCACATGATGTCGCCCAGCCCCTCGAGGAAATAGGCAAGCCCGATGGTGGCCATGAAGAGGATGATCGGCTCTTGCCCCACGAGGTGCTTGAGCACGAGGCTTTCGATCAGGATCGCGAGCCCCACCATGACCAGCGCCGTCAGGAGGATCGCCAGCAGCGAGGGCACGGTCCAGCCGAAGCCTTCGAGATGCGCGCCGGTCATGGCGTTGATCAGGTGGGCGAACGGCACCTGGCCGTTCTGGATCCCCACCAGCGTCATCGCCGCGAAGAGCGCGAGCACCCCCTGCGCGTAGTTGAACACGCCCGAGGCTTTGTAGATCAGCACGAAGCCGAGCGCGACGAGCGCATACATGACCCCGGCCATGAGGCCGTTCACGACCACCTCGGATGCGTAGAGAAGCTGGTCCATCAGCGGGCCTCCAAGGTCAGGTTGATCAAGCCGGGAACCGGCGTCGGGCACGCGTCAGTCATGGGAGACCCCCAGATAGGCGTCGATCACGTCCTGGTTGTTGCGCACCTCGTCGGGCGTGCCGTCGCCGATCTTCTTGCCGTAATCCATCACCACCACCCGGTCGCTCAGGTCCATGACGACGCCCATGTCGTGCTCGATCAGCGCGATGGTGGTGCCGAACTCGTCGTTCACGTCGAGGATGAAGCGGCTCATGTCCTCCTTCTCCTCGACGTTCATGCCGGCCATCGGCTCGTCGAGCATCAGAAGCTTCGGCTCGGCCGCGAGCGCGCGGGCCAGCTCGACCCGCTTCTTGAGGCCGTAGGGCAGCCGCCCCACCGGCGTCTTGCGGATGTTCTGGATCTCGAGGAAGTCGATGATCTTCTCGACCTTCTCGCGGTGCCAGGTCTCCTCGCGCTCGGCCTTGCCCCACCAGACGGCCTGCGACAGCAGGCTCGCGTCCATCATCGTGAGTCGGCCGGTCATGATGTTGTCCAGCACCGACATCCCGTCGAACAGCGCGATGTTCTGGAAGGTCCGCGCCAGCCCCTGCCGGGCGACCTGATAGGGCCGCATCGGCGGGCGCTTGGCGCCGCGGAACCAGACCTCGCCCTCCTGCGGGACGTAGAAGCCCGACATGACGTTCATCATCGAAGACTTGCCGGCCCCGTTCGGGCCGATGATGGCGCGGATCTCGCCCTCGCGGATGTCGAAGCTGATGTCCTTGATCGCCACCACCCCGCCGAAGCGCAGGGTGATGTGGCGCATGTCCATCAGCACCGGGCCGATCTTGCGGCCGTCCGGGGTGACGTAGCCCTCGTCGGTCGCGGCGCCGGCGGGGGGCTGCATGACGTTCATGGAATGCAGGATGGTGTCGGCAACGGGGCTCATTCGGCGGCAACCTTCTGCTGGGCGTGGGCGGTCGGGAACACCCGCGCATCCTCGATCCGCACCGTGGCCCTCAGCTTGCCCTTGCGGCCGTCCTCATAGGTCACCTCGGTCTCGGTATAGACGCTGTCGCGCCCGTCATAGAGCGCCGCGATCAGGTCGGCGTACTTGTCCGAGATCACCCCGCGCTTGACCTTGCGGGTCCGCGTCATCTCGCCGTCGTCGGCGTCCAGTTCCTTGTGCAGCACGAGGAAGCGGTGAACCTGGCAGCCCGACAGCATCGGGTCCTGCGCCACCGAGGCGTTCACCTCTTCGACGTGCTTCTTGATCGTCGCATAGACCTGCGGGTGACCGGCGAGTTCCTGATACGACGCATAGGCCACGTTGTTGCGCTCGGCCCAGTTGCCGACCGCGGTCAGGTCGATGTTGATGAACGCGGTGCAGTAGTCCTTGCCGTTCCCCAGCACCACCGCCTCGAGGATGTTGGGATAGAACTTGAGCTTGTTCTCGACATACTTGGGCGCGAACAGCGACCCGTCGGCCATCTTGCCCACGTCCTTGGCCCGGTCGATGATCCTCAGGTGCCCGCTGCCGGGCTCGAAGAAGCCCGCGTCGCCGGTCGCCACCCAACCCTCGGCATCCTTGGTCGAGGCGGTGCTTTCCGGGTTGTTGAAATATTCGACGAAGGTGCCGGGCGAGCGATAGAACACCTCGCCGTTCTCGCCGATCCTGACCTCGACGCCGGGCGAGGGCACGCCCACCGTGTCGGCCCGCACCTGCCCGTCGGGCTGCTGGGTGATGAACACCGTCGCCTCGGTCTGGCCGTAGAGCTGCTTCAGGTTGATCCCGAGCGAGCGGTAGAAGTCGAAGATCTCGGGCCCGATCGCCTCGCCCGCGGTATAGCCCACGCGGATGCGCGAATAGCCGAGCGTGTTCTTGAGCGGCCCGAACACCAGCAGGTTCCCCAGCCCGTAGCGCAGCCGGTCGATGGCGCCGACCGGGCGGCCGTCGGTCAGCGCGGTGCCGACCCGGCGGGCGAGCGTCATGTAGTGGTCAAAGAGCCACTTCTTGAACCGCCCGGCGCCCTCCATGCGGATCATGACGTTGGTGAGCTGGCCCTCGAACACCCGCGGCGGGGCGAAGAAATAGGTGGGCCCGATCTCGCGCAGGTCGGTCATCATCGTGTGCGCGCCCTCGGGGCAGTTCACGCAGAACCCCGTCCAGTAGGCCTGCCCGACCGAGAAGATGAAGTCGCCGACCCAGGCCATCGGCAGATAGGCCAGCACCTCGTCGGTGGGCTTGAGCTTGTCGAATTCGGACGAGGCGCGGGCGGTCTCGATCACGTTGCGGTTCGACAACACCACGCCCTTGGGCTTGCCGGTGGTGCCCGAGGTGTACAGCATCACGCAGGTGCTGTCGTAATCCAGCTCGGCCATCCGCGCCTCGAGCTCGCCCGACAGGCGCTGCTCGGCGGCGCGGCCCTCGGCCTGTACGTCCGACAGCCAGTTCATGCGGGAATGGTCGTATTTCCGCATCCCGCGCTTGTCGGTGTAGAGGATCTGGTCGACCGTGTGGTCGGTCTCTTCGGCCTCGATGACCTTGTCCACCTGCTCCTGGTCGCCGCAGACGACGAAGCGCGAGCGCGAGTGGCCCAGCACATAGGCCATCTCGGACGCGACCGCGTCCTGATAGAGCGGCACCGGGATCGCGCCGCACATCTGCGCCGCCACCATCGCCCAGTAATGCGCCGGCCGGTTGCGGCCGATGATCGCCACGTGATCGCCCCGCTCGAGCCCCAGCGCCAGGAACCCCAGCGCCAGCGCCCGGATCTCGGCCTGCGCCTCGGCCCAGGTCCAGCTCTGCCAGATCCCGAATTCTTTCTCGCGGTAAGCCGGACGGCCGCCCATCTGGGCCGCATTCCGCGCCAGCAGCGCCGGAATCGACCGCAGACCCGCAGCCGGCGTCGAATCGGGCCCGGAAGCGGGCCGTGTCATGGCGTTCATCTGTCCCCCTCTGGCGGCTTTGGGCCGCGGCACCGGGCTCTCCTCAACCCTGTGCCGGCTGCAAACCTGCCGGGCGATCCTTGCCCGAGTTTTGCCTGAATCCAACGAATTGTTTCACGCTTCCGCGCGGCCACGGGGGATGCTAGCCAGTCTGGCATGGTCTCGCACGACAGCCGCGCCGAACTGACCCAATCGGGGCTGAACCTGATCCAGCAGGCGATCTCGATCTTCGACGCCGACCTGCGGCTGGCGGTGTCGAACCGCGCCTATCAGCAGATGTTCGACCTGCCCGACGCGCTGACCGCCCCCGGCACCAGCTTCGAGGCGACCATCGCCTATCTCGTCGAGCGCGGCGAATACGGCCCCCAGCCCGACGCGCAGGCCGCCGTGCGCCTGCGGGTCGAGCAGGCGCGCACCTTCCAGCCGCATTACATCGAGCGCGCCCGCCCCAACGGCCGGATCATCGCCGTCGAGGGCGCGCCGCTGAGCCAGGGCGGCTGGGTCGCGGTCTACACCGACATCACCGAGATCAAGTCGCAGGAGGCGCTGCTGCGCGCCCGCTCGGAAGAACTCTCGACCCAGGTGCTCGACCATGCCGAGCATCTCTCGGCCACAAACCGCCAGCTCGCCGCGACCATCTCGGCCCTCGAAGAGGCCAAGCGCGTGCTGACCGAGACCGAATCGCACACCCGGCAGGTGGTCGAGATGGTCCCGGCCCACATCGCCCACATCGACCGGGCGCACCGCTACACCTTCTCGAACAACCAGCTCGGCGCGGTGTTTCCGGGCGCGCCGGCGCGCATCGTCGGGCGCACCGGGTCCGAGGTGCTGGGCGAGACGTTCGAGCGCATCCGCCCGCACGTCGATGCCGCGCTCGCCGGCCAGCCGCAGGTGTTCGAGACGACCCACGACCCGACCGGGCGGCGCATCCGCATCGCGCTGACGCCCGACCGCGACGGGCGCGGGGCCTATGTCCTCTCGACCGACGTCACCGCCGAGGTGCAGGCGCGCGAGGCGCTGGCCCACGCCGGGCGGCGCAGCCTTGCCGCGCAGATGACCTCGGGGCTGGCGCATGATTTCGGCAACCTGCTGACCATCATCCTCGGGCTGCAGGGCCGCCTCGCCAAGGCGCCGCTGCCGCGCGACGCGGCCGAGGACGTGGCCGCCACCCTCGCCGCCGCGCACCGCGGCGCCGCGCTTCTTCAGCGCATCGCGGGGATGGTGACGGGCGCCGCGCCCTCGCCGCGCCCGGTGGACCTGCCGGCGCTGATGGCGGAGCTGGCGCGGCTGGCGCGCCCCTCGCTGGGCGAGGGGGTGACGCTCGACCTCGACGTGGCGGTGGCGGGGGGCGAACTGCTGCTCGACCCCGACGCGGTGCAGGATTCGCTGTTGAACCTGATCCTGAACGCCCGCGATGCGATGGCCCCGGCCGGCGGCGGCCGGATCACGCTGGCCGCGCGCGAGGTGGCGGGCTGGCTCGACCTGACCGTGGCCGACACCGGCCCGGGGTTCTCGCCTGAGGCGCTGGCCCGCGGGGCCGAGCCGTTCTTCACCACCAAGGGCGGCGGGCGCGCGGGGTCGGGGCTCGGGCTCTCGATGGTCTATGACCACGCCAAGCGCGCCGGCGGGACGCTGCACCTGGCCAACAGCGCCACCGGCGGGCTCGTCCGCCTGCGCCTGCCCCTGCGTCGCATCGCCCCGCAACTGGTGCTGCTGGTCGAGGACGACCCAGACCTGCGCACCGGCTTCCGCGAGATGCTGACCGGCATGGGCCACGCGGTGCTCGAGGCGGGCTCGCTCGCCGAGGCGCAGGCGCTGGGCGACATCGCCGGGCTGACGGCGGTGCTCTCGGACCTGCAGCTGGGCGACGGCTCGGGGGCGGCGCTGGCGGGCCTCGGCCTGCCCCTGGTGCTGATGACCGCGCTGCCCGCCGGGCATCCGGCGCGCGAGGGGCTGGCGGCGCCGACGCTGACCAAGCCCTTCTCGTCCGCCGACCTCGGCGCCGCACTCGGGGCCGCGCTGGCCGCTGCACCGCCCCTCTCACCCCAAGCCGACGGACCGACCGCATGACCGACGCGCCGCTGATCGCCATCCTCGACGACGAGCCGGACATCCGCCGGCTTCTGGCCGCGGCGCTCGAGGACGCGGGGTTCCGCACCGCCGGCTTCGCCCGCGCCACCGAGTTCGAGGCCGCGCTCAGGCGCATGACCCCCGACGCCTGCCTCATCGACCTTGGCCTGCCGGACCGCGACGGGCTGGCGCTGGTGCACCGGCTGGCGACCGAATCCGGCGCGGCGATCATCATCATCTCGGGCCGCGCGCAGGTGCAGGACCGGGTGACGGGGCTGGAACTCGGCGCCGACGACTACGTGACCAAGCCCTTCGACCCGGCCGAGGTCGTGGCCCGCATCCGCGCCCGCCTGCGCCGGCCGGCGCGCGAGGCCGCCACCCGCGGCGCCCAGACCGCCCGCTTCGCGGGGTGGAGCGCGGATTTCGACCGCTATCTGCTGCGCGCGCCCGACGGGGCCGAGACCCCGCTTTCGCACGCCGAGGCCGAGATGCTGCGGATGTTCCTCGACAGCCCGCGGCGGCTCATCAGCCGTGCGCAGATGCTCGAAAGCCTCGGCGGCTCGGCGGGCGACAGCTTCGACCGGGCGATGGACGTGCGGATCTCGCGCCTCAGGACCAAGCTGGGCGAGGACCCGAAGAACCCGCGCCTGATCAAGACGATCTACGGCGCGGGCTACATCTTCCTCAGCGAGGTCGCCTGGGGCTAGGCCGCCGCCCCCGGCGCGCCGCGCCGTCCGGCCATCAGCTGCAGCACCGCGATCGGCACCACGATCAGCAGCCCCACCGCCGTCGCCCCCCAGTCCGGCGCCACCAGCAGGATCGCGGCGAAGCCGAGCGCCAGACGCTCGAGCATGTTCAGCGAGGCGAACAGCCATCCGGTGATCGCCGCCGACAGCGCGAAGATCCCCATCACCGCCCCGCCGAACGCCAGCGCAAAGTTCGTCCACGTGAAGTCCTGCGTCACCAGCAGCAGCGCCGGCTGGAACACGAAGACGAACGGCACCAGCGCCTTGCCCATCGACAGCCGGAACGCGGTGTTGCCGGCCTTGAAGGCGTTGGCCCCCGCGATCCCCGCCCCCGCATAGGCCGCCATCGCCACGGGTGGCGTCACGTCGGCCAGCACCCCGTAGTAGAAGACGAAGAAATGGGCGACGATCGGCTCGACCTGCAAGAGGCCGAGCACCGGGGCGGCCACGGCGACCATGATGATATAGTTCGCCGTGGTGGGGATGCCGCAGCCCATCAGGATGCAGACGATCCCGGTCAGGATCAGCGTGAAGAGCAGCGTCAGCGTGTCGACGCCCATCAGCTCGAACGGCAGCACCGCGAGCCAGCCCGACACCGACTGCGCCCAGCCCGCGGCGATCGAGGTCACCATATAGGCGATCTTGAACCCCACGCCGGTCAGCGTCACGACGCCGATCACCACGCCGACCAGCGCCGCCGCGGCGGTCACCGACAGCGACTGGCGGGCGCCGAGCGCGAACCCCTCGAACAGCCCGTGGGCCGAGGCGCGCAGCCCCTCGGTCAGCCCGCGCGCGGTGATGTCTTGGATCAGCATCACCACGATGCAGGCGGTGATCGACCAGAAGGCCGCGGCAAAGGGCGTGCGGCCCGACAGCAGCACCGCGATCAGGATGATCAGCGGCAGCACCGACAGCCAGCCCGCCTTGAGCACCCGCCAGGCGTTCGGCAGCTCGTCGCGGTGCAGCCCGCGCAGGCCCAGCCGCTTCGCCTCGAGGTGGACCTGCACCAGCACCCCGAAGAAGTGCATGAACGCCGGCACCAGCGCGGCGGTCAGGATCGTGGTCAGCGGCAGGCCCAGATACTCGATCATCAGGAACGCGACCGCGCCCATCACCGGGGGCGTGATCTGCCCGCCGGTCGAGGCGGCGGCCTCGACCGCGGCGGCGAAGTGGCGGGGATAGCCGATGCGGATCATCGCCGGGATGGTCAGCGCCCCGGTGGTCACCGTGTTGGCGATGGACGACCCCGAGATCGAGCCGAGCAGCGCCGAGCTGAGCACCGAGACCTTGGCCGGCCCGCCCGCATAGCGGCCCGCGAGCGCCGACGCGACGTCGATGAAGAGCTGCCCCAGCCCGATCCGCGTCGCCATGACGCCGAACAGGACGAAGTGGAAGACGTAGGTGGCGATCACCCCCAGCGCGGTGCCGTAGATGCCCTGGCTGGTGAGATACAGGTGGTTGACGATGTTGGCCCAGCTTGCGCCGGGATGGACCAGGATGCCGGGCATCGACTGGCCGTAATAGGCATAGGCCATGAACAGGATGGCGATCACCGGCAACGGCCAGCCCATCGAGCGGCGCACCGCCTCGAGCAGGACGATGATCAGCACCGTGCCCATGACGATGTCGGTGGTGTTGGGGTTGCCGACGCGGAAGGCCAGTTCGGCATAGATCCACGGCACGTAAAGCGCCGTGACCGCGCCCGCGATCCCCATCAGCCAGTCGGTCACCGGCACGCCGAGGAACGACAGCGGCCCGGTCGCGGGCTCCTGCCGGCCGGATGCCGAGAAGGCCATGAAGATCAGGAACAGCGTCACCGCCATGTGCAGCCCGCGGTGGATCGTGGCCTGCGGGATGCCGAACCCGGCGGTGTAATAGTGATAGCAGCTGAGCAGGAACAGGATGCCGCCGGCGAGGATGGCGACCGGCTTCAGCCAGACCCGGAACCGCAGCTCGGGGTCGAACTTCTCCTCGATGGCCTGCAACTCGTCGGCGCTGAGCAGGTCGGGCTCGTCGTAATGCGCGGGGCGCTGGCCCGGCGGATGATCCGACAGCCGCCCGCCCGGCGTCGCGCCGGGGGCGGCATCGGCCGGGCGCTGGCCCTGGATGAGGGGGTCGCGGTCAGTCTCGCGGTTGGTCATGGGCACTGTCCCCTGTGCGGCCGGCGGCGTGTCGTTGTTCTTTGCGCCGGCGGGTGGCGGGGCCGCGCGGTCTGCCCGCACGGCCCCCGGTCATGATGGGCTTACTTCAGCAGCCCGGCTTCCTTGTAGAACCGCTCGGCGCCCGGGTGCAGCGGGATGCCCAGACCGTCGAGCGCGTGCTCCTTGGTGATCATCTTGCCCTTGGCGTGGCCCGCATCCAGCTGCTTGCGGGTGTTGTCGTTCCACAGCGCCTTGGTGATGTTGTAGATCAGCTCTTCGGGCTGGTCGGCCGAGGTCACCCACTGCGCGCCCACCGCGATGGTGGCCACGTCGGCGTCGTTGCCGTCATAGGTGCCGGCCGGGACGGTGTCCTTGGCGAAGAACTTGCTCTCCAGCACCTTGTCGGCCACCGCGCCGTCGATCGGCACCAGCTTCACCTTGTGCTGGCTGGCCAGCTCGGCGATCGCGCCGGCCGGATAGCCGCCGACGAAGAAGAACGCGTCCATCGCGTTGTCCTTCATCCGGTCGGCGGCCTGGTCGGGCTTGAGATACTCGGGCCGGATGTCGGCCTCGGACAGCCCCGCCGCCTGCAGGATCAGCTGCGCATCGACCAGCGTGCCCGAGCCCGGCTCGTCCAGCGAGACGCGCTTGCCCTTGAGGTCCGCGACCGAGTTGATCCCCGACCCTTCCGAGGCGACCAGGTGGATCGACTCGGGGTAGAGGTTGGCGATGGCGCGCAGCTTCTCGGCCTTGGGCTTGCCCTCCCAGATGCCGGTGCCGGTGTAGGCCCAGGCGGCCACGTCACCCTGCGCGAAGCCGGATTCGAGCGTCCCACCCATGATCGCGTTGACGTTGGCGACCGAGCCGTTCGCGGCGAGCGCCGAGGCGACCAGCCCCGGCACCCCGCACGAGCCGCCGTCCTCGCAGGCGCGCGAGCCGGGGGGCGCCGAGATGGCGTTCGCCAGCAGACCGCCGATCGGGTAATAGGTGCCCGCCGTGCCGCCGGTGCCGATGCGGAAGAACGCCATGTCCTGCGCCGCGGCCATGCCACCCATGGCGACCATCGCTGCGGTGGCCAGTCCCAGAATCCGTCGTGTGAACATCGTTCTTCCTTTCGCCGTGTGTCGCGGAATGTGTTCCGGGTTGTGCCCCGGATGGGTGGCAGTCTGCACCGCGAGGCCCGGCACCGCAAACCTGAATGCGGCCTCAGCCCGGCAGCCGCAACCGCACGGCGAAGAAACCGTCCAGCCCGCCGCGCGCGGACCAGTGATGGGGCAGGGTCCGCAGCGCGCCGTCGGGGGTGATCCATTCGGCCTCGACGCCGGGCACAGCCGGCGGTTCGACGACCAGCCCCGGATGGCGGGCCAGCGCCGCCGCGAGCTGCGCCTCGCCCTCGGCCGGGTGGACCGAGCAGACCGCATAGACCAGCCGCCCGCCGGGGCGGATCAGCCCCAGCGCGTGGTCGATCAGCGCCGCCTGCAAGCGCACCAGCTCGGGGATCATCGCCCCGTCGCGGATCAGCGGCAGTTCGGGATGGCGCCGGATCGTCCCGGTGGCCGAGCACGGCGCGTCGAGCAGCACCGCATCGAGCGGCGCCTCGGGCCGCCACGCCAGCGCATCCGCCGCGACCAGCTTGGCATTCAGCCCGGTGCGGGCGAGGTTCTCGTCCACCCGCGCAAGCCGCGCCTCGGACAGGTCGACCGCCGTCACCTCGGCCCCGGCGGCGGCAAGCTGCATCGTCTTGCCACCCGGCGCGGCGCAGAGATCGGCGATCCGCTCGCCGGGCTGCGGGTCGAGCATCCGCGCCGGCAGCGCGGCGGCGGCATCCTGCACCCACCAGTCGCCGGCCGCGTAGCCCGGCAGCGCCGACACCTGCGCCCCCGGCTCAAGCCGGTGACTGCCGGTCGGCAGCGCCGCGCCGGGCAGCGCCGCCCCCGGCTTGCCGGTCAGGTCGAGCGGCGGCAGCGCCTCGTGCGCGGCCTCGATGGCCGCGGCCACCGCCTCGCCCCAGCGCGCCCGCACCGGGCTGCGCAGCCACGCGGGCAGCCGCGTCGCGGGGGCGGCGTCCCAGTCCGCCTGCGCCTCGGCGGCGCGGCGCAGCACGGCGTTGACCATCCCCGCCGCCGCCGCGCCCTTGGGGCCGAGCGCGCGCACCTGCTCGACCGCGGCGTTCACCGCCCCGTGCGGCGCCTCGCCCAAGCCCAGCATCTCGGTGATGGCGAGCGCCAGCGCGTCGCCGATCTCAGGCGCGGGCGTCCGGCACAGCAGCGGCGCCAGCACCGCCTCGGCCCGGCCGCGGGCACGCAGGGTGGCCGCGGCCAGCCGCTGCGCCCGGGCCCGTTCGCCCGGCGGCAAGCCGTCCAGCAGCGCCGCGCCCTCGCCCAGCGTCGCCCCGCCCCGCACCGCGGCCAGCAGCGCCAGCGCCCCGGCGCGGGCATCCGCCGGCCCGGCCTCGCGCCGCCCCGGCCGCTGGCCCGGCCGCTGGCCCTGACGCCGCCCGTCCTGCCCGCGCTGCCGTTCGCCCCGCGGCCTGTCCTTGTTCTTGTCCATCGCGTCCCCGGCGCTTAGCTGAGGGTCAGCGTTACGCAATCAGCCGGGGATGCGCCATGAGTGATGAGACTCTGCCGAAACCGGACCTCCCGCCCGCCGCCCAGCGCGCGCTGGCCGAGGCCGAGGCCCGCCGCAAGGCGGCCGCGCCGCTCGACCTGCCGCCGGAACTCGGCGGCCGCGACGGGCCCGAGCCGGTGCGCTTCGGCGATTACGAGCGCAAGGGCATCGCCGTCGACTTCTGAGCCGGCCCGCCGGTCTCTTTCTGGAAAAATACCCGCGAGGTCCGGGGCGGCCGCCCCGGTCCATCGCCGCCCTTCAGGCCGCCTGCGGGTGCAGCGCCGGCGCCGTCGCCCGCCGGCCGCGCCCGTAGCGCGCCACCGACAGGTCGTCCGAGCGGATCGCCGGGGTCCGGCCGCTCATCAGGTCGGCCAGCACCCGGGCCGAGCCCGCCGCCATCGTCCAGCCCAGCGTCCCGTGCCCGGTGTTCACCCACAGGTTCCCGGTCGCCGTGGCGCCGATGATCGGCGTCCCGTCCGGCGTCATGGGGCGCAGACCGGTCCAGAACGTCGCCCGCTCCAGATCGCCCGCCCCGCCGAAAAGCTCGCCCACCGACTTGGCCAGCGTCGCCCGCCGCCGCGGCGACAGGGTGAGGTCGAACCCCGCCAGCTCGGCCAGCCCGCCCACGCGGATGCGGTCGCCCAGCCGGGTGATCGCCACCTTGTAGGTCTCGTCCATCACCGTCGAGACGGGCGCCCGCGCCTCGTCCACGATCGGCAGCGTCAGCGAGTAGCCCTTGACCGGATGCACCGGCAGTTTGATCCCGAACGGCGCCACCAGCGCCGGCGAGTGCGACCCCAGCGCCACGACAAAGGCATCCGCCTCGAACCGCCCGGCCGAGGTCAGCGCCGCGGTGATCCGGCCCCGCGTCCCCTCGAGCCCGTGGATCGTGGTGCCGTAGTGGAACACCACCCCCGCCTCGGCCGCCAGCGCCGCGAGGGCTTGCGTGAAGATATGGCAATCGCCGGTCTCGTCGCCCGGCAGCCGCAGCCCGCCGACGAGGCGCTCGCGCGCCGCCGCCAGTCCCGGCTCGGCGGCGATGCAGCCCGCCACGTCGAGCTCTTCATAGGCCACGCCGTCGGCCTTGAGCACCTTGATGTCCTTCTGCACCGCCACGAGCTGCTCGGGCTTGCGGAACACCTGCAGCGTGCCCTGCGTGCGCTCGTCGTAGCGGATGCCGGTTTCCTCGCGCAGCGCCTGCAGCCGGTCGCGCGAATATTCGGCGACCCGCATCATCCGGGACTTGTTCACGGCATAGGCGTCCGAGGTGCAGTTCCCCAGCATCTTCGCCATCCAGCCCGCCCGCACCGGGTCGGCCGAGGCGTGCAGCACCAGCGGCGCGTGGCGCTGGAACATCCAGCGCAGCGCCTTCTGCGGGATGCCGGGGGCGGCCCAGGGGGTCGAGTAGCCGGGCGAGATCTCGCCGGCGTTGGCGAACGAGGTCTCCATCGCCGCGGCCGGCTGGCGGTCCACGACCGTGACCTCATGCCCGGCCCGGGACAGTTCCCACGCCGAGGTGACGCCGATCACACCCGCTCCCAGCACGACGATCTTCATGGCCCCGCCCCCTTGCGATGATTGCCCGGCAAGGATCGGCCAAAGCTGCGGCAAGGTGCTGCCGAAGTTGTGCGCGTTTGTCGCAGGCGCGCGAAGAAACGCGCGTTTCAGGACCCTTGGGCCGCGGATCGTTGCTCGATTACGCAAATGAGCCGACAATCAGCCCGCCAGCGCCCGCCCGCGCGCAACATCCTGCCGAATCGGTGCGGCTACAGCCCCAGAACGTCGGCCATGTCGTATTCGCCCGGCCCCTTGTCCTGCCCCCAGAGCGCCGCGCGCAGCGCGCCCCGGGCGAAGATCGCCCGGTCGGTGGCGAGGTGGCGCAGCACCACCCGCTCGCCATCGGCGGCGAAGATCACGTCGTGCTCGCCCACCACGTCGCCGCCGCGGATGGCCGAGAACCCGATGCTGCCCGCCGCGCGCGCGCCGGTCACGCCCTCGCGGGCCGGGGTCCGCACGGCGTCGAGCGTCACGCCCCGCCCCTCGGCCGCCGCCTCGCCCAGCATCAGCGCGGTCCCCGAGGGCGCATCGACCTTCATGCGGTGATGCGCCTCGACGATCTCGATGTCCCAGTCGGTCCCCAGCGCCGCCGCCACCCGCCGCGTCAGCCCGACCAGCAGGTTGACCCCCAGGCTCATGTTCCCCGCCCGGATGATCGGCGCATGGCGCGCCGCCGCCGCGATGGCGCGCAGGTCGTCGGCCGAGAGCCCCGTCGTCCCGATCACATGGACCGCCCGCGCCTGCGCCGTCAGCTCGGCAAACCCCACCGTCGCCGCGGGGCTGGTGAAGTCGATCACCGCCTGCGCCCGCGCGATCGTGGCGATCGGATCGTCGCTGACCGTCACCCCAAGGTCCGCCCCGCCCAGCGCCGCGCCAAGGTCGCGCCCGACCCAGTCGTGGCCCGGCCGCTCGAGCGCGCCCACCAGCTGGCAGGCGTCCGACGCCAGCACCTCGCGCACCAGCATCCGGCCCATCCGGCCCGAAACGCCGGTGATGACGATGCCGGGGGTCTGGGGGCCGGGGGTCTGCAAGCCGGGGGTTTGGGTACCGGCGGTGTCCATGCGCGCGCTCCGTCCTGATTTCCCCGATGCCTATCCCGTTGCGAGCCGCCCCGCGACCCCCTAGATGGGGCGCATGGCTTCCAATCGCTTCCATCACGGGTCCGGCCCGTCCCAGCGCCAGCTGCGCGTCGGCGAACTGATCCGGCGCACGCTGTCGGACGTGCTCATGCGCGGCGACGTGCACGACCCCGAGTTGAACCGCCACTCGATCACCGTGGGCGAGGTCAAGGCCTCGCCCGACCTCAAGGTCGCCACGGTCTACGTCATGCCGCTGGGCGGCCATGACGCCGACGAGGCGCTGGCCGCGCTGCGCCGCAACACCCGCGAGCTGCGCCACCACGTCGCCCGCGAGATGACGCTGAAATACGCCCCCGACCTGCGCTTCATCCTCGACGAGACGTTCGACCGCATGGACGACACCCGCCGGATGTTCGCCGATGAGCGCGTCCGCCGCGACATCGAGGCCGACGACGACGAGGCCGACGCCGAGGACTGGGACGAAGGCGCCGACCTTGCCCGCAAGACCGGCGACGACACGCCCCGCGACGATGAGCCTCGCTGACCTCAAGCGGCGGCTCGGGCTGGCGGTCGGCGCGCTCGTCGCCATGACCCTGCCCGCGGTCGCCGACCTCTGCGAGCGGCGGGCGTTCGAGGGGACGGGCTACGCCGTCTGCACCGTCACCGGCGACCGGCAGGACCGGCTGCGGCTCTGGCTCGACGACGACAGCGGCAAGACGCTGGGCGACTTCACCGCCGTCCGCCGCACGCTCGGCCCCGGCGAGGTGCTGGGCTTCGCCATGAACGCGGGGATGTTTCACCCCGACTATGCGCCGGTCGGCCTCTACCGCTCGGGCGGGGTCGAGCGCGGGCAACTGGTCACCGCGGGGGGCGGCGGCAACTTCGGGATGCGCCCGAACGGGGTCTTCTGCGTCGGCGCCAAGGCGCCCTTTCAGGTGATCGAAAGCCGCCGCTTCGCCAAGGCAAACCCCGCCTGCCGGCTGGCCACCCAGTCCGGGCCGATGCTGGTCATCGACGGCGCGCTGCACCCGCGCTTCGACGCCACCTCGACCAGCCGCTACATCCGCAACGGGGTCGGCGTCTCGCGCGACATGAAGACGGCGTGGTTCGTCATCTCGGACCGGGCGGTGACCTTCCACGAGTTCGCCCGGTTCTTCCGCGACGAACTCGGGGCGCGCAACGCGCTCTATTTCGACGGCTCGATCAGCCGCCTCTATGCGCCGGCGCTGAACCGCGCCGACTGGGGCCGGACGATGGGGCCGATCATCGGCTATGTGGAGCAGCCCTGATGGCACGCAAGAAGGGCCGCGACATCTCGGGCTGGCTGCTCGTGGACAAGCCCGCGGGGGTAGGCTCGACCGATGTGGTGGGCCGGGTGCGCTGGGCGCTGGACGCGAAGAAGGCCGGGCACGCCGGCACGCTCGACCCCGATGCGACGGGGCTCCTGGCGGTCGCGCTGGGCGAGGCGACGAAGACCGTCCCCTACCTCGCCGAGGCGCTCAAGGCCTATGATTTCACCGTGACCTGGGGCGCCGAGACCAGCACCGACGATGCCGCGGGCACGGTGACCCGCACCGCCGACACCCGCCCCGCGGCCGCCGCCATCGAGGCCGCGCTGCCCGCCTTCCGCGGCGAGATCCTGCAGGTGCCCCCCGCCGTCTCGGCCGTGCGGGTCGAGGGCGCCCGCGCCTACGACCTCGCCCGCGCGGGCGAGACGGTGGAGCTTGCCCCGCGCCCGCTCTGGGTCGAGGAACTCTCCCTCACCGAAGCCCACGCGGACGGTGCCGACCTGCACATGGTCTGCGGCAAGGGCGGCTATGTCCGCAGCATCGCCCGCGACCTCGGCCGCACGCTCGGCTGCCTCGGCCATGTCGCCACGCTGCGCCGGGTCTGGTCGGGGCCGTTCGATGTGGCGGACGCGATCCCCTTCGACCGCGTGGACCGCGCCAACCAGGCGGAGCTCGAGGCCGCGCTCAAGCCCATCGAGGCCGCGCTCGACCTGGCCGAGATGCGCGCGACCGAGCAGGGGGCGGTGCGGCTCGGCCACGGCAACCCCGGCCAGGTGCTGGGCCACGCCGAATACGGCACCGAGGTCTGGGTCAGCCACGCCGGCCGCGCCATCGCCATCGGCCGCTATCTCGGCGGCGAGGTCCACCCCAGCCGGGTGTTCGTCCTCGCCGCCTGAAAGCTGGGCATCTGGACCGGAAAGACGCCGTCTTTCCGGCTCAGATCCCCGCTCGACCGCTCACGCGATCGAGGCGTCGCGCGTCTCGCGCCCGATCATCAGCGAGGCGACCGCCGCCAGCGCCAGCAGCGCCGCAAAAAGCCCGATCATCGCGTTGAAGTCGCGCGTGGCGAGCGCCGCCATGACCGACGGCGCGGCAAGGCCCCCCAGCCGCGCCACCGCGCCCGCCGTGCCCATGCCGGTCGCGCGCAGCGTCGTCGGGTAAAGCTCGGGCGTCAGCGCATAGAGCGCGCCCCAGGTCCCCAAGAGCGCAAAGCTCATCAGCAGCAGCGCCGCGCCCACCATCGTCCCCGACCCGGCGGTGACGAAGAGCAGACACCCCGCCGCCGACAGCATCAGGAACACCCTGAGCGTCGTCTTGCGGCCCAGCGTCTCGACCCCCCAGGCGGCGAGCGCGTAGCCCGGCAGTTGCGCGAGCGCCAGCCAGACGAGGAAGCTGTAGCCCTTGACGAAGCCGAAGCCGCCGGCGGCGAGCTTGCCCGGCAGCCAGACGAAGACGCCGTAGTAGCTGAGCGAGACGAGGAACCACACCGCCAGCACGGCGACCGTGGTGCGCGCCAGCGCCGGGGCGAAGATGCCCCCCTGCGGGGTCGGCGCGGTCGGCGGGATCACCAGCCGCTCGGCCTCGGCCAGCGGCGCGGTGCCGTTCACCCGGCGGATGCGGTTGACGATGGCGCGCGCCTCGGGCTCGCGGTCGCGGCGCAGCAGGAACATGGGCGATTCCGGCACCCAGAGCCGCAGGAAGATGCCCAGGCAGGCCGGCAGCGCCGCGACGAGGTAGATCAGCTTCCACGGCGCCGCGATCCCGGCACTCGCCGCCCACCACGCGGTCAGCGCCACGACCAGCGTGCCGACCGCCCAGAACCCCTCGAGCCAGACGAGCCAGCGGCCGCGGTTCTTCGGCGGCAGGAACTCGGCCATCATGGCGTAGTCGACCGGCAGCGTGCCGCCCACCGCGGCGCCGGTCAGGAAGCGCAGCGCCAGCAGCCAGCCGAAGCTCGGCGCGAAGATCGAGGCGATGCCGAACACCGCATCCGCCGTCACCGTCGCCAGCAGCACGTTGCGCCGCCCGATCCGGTCGGCCAGCCGCCCGAACAGGAAGGCGCCGACGAACATCCCCAGGAAGAACAGGGTGCCGGTCTGCAGCGCGACCTTCATCTCGACGCCGAAATGCTTGGCGATCGAGGGCGCCGCAAAGCCGACCGCGATCACCTGCATCGCGTCGGCGGCCCACACGAGGCCGAAAATTCCCATCAGCCGAAGCTGAAAGCGTCCCGCGCCGGCCTCGGCCAGCGCATCGTCAACGGTCCGGGTCATGCCGGCAGTCCCTTTCGCAGATCGAGAAAGGGGGCCGCGATGCCAGCGACCCCCTTTCGAACCTTGCAGCCGTCACGCCCGATCAGGCGTTGACGCTGTCCTTCAGCGCCTTGGCGATGGTGATCTTGACCACCTTGTCGGCCGGCTTGGTCATCATTTCCTGGGTCTGCGGGTTGCGGACCTGGCGCTCGGGGCGGGCGCGCACGCCGACCTTGCCGATCCCCGGCAGGGTCAGGGCGCCGCCTTCGGCGACGGTGCGGCTGACGACCGCCGAAATCGCGTCCAGAGCAGCCGTCGCGGATTTCTTGTCGCTGCCCATCTCATCGGCCAGTGCAGCCACGAGTTGCGTCTTGGTCATCGGCTTCGCCGGGGCTTTCGCCATGGCCTGTCTCCTCGTCTGTCGGTTTTCCGTGCCAGTCGCGCTGGCAATGCGACTGCTACAGCCGGTTTCACCCTGCATTTCAAGCCCTTTTGATGTCGCAATCGGGCACGGGCGCGGGATACGGCAAAAAAGAGCCGGGGGAGCGACGCCAGAGAGGCCCCGCGGGCGGGGGCCGGATCGCGCCGCCGCACCCTTCCCCCGTCGCCCCTACCGCGACCGTCCCGGCCGTCTCAGACGAACGCGAGGTCGGCGGCCGAGATCAGCGCGTGATCCACGCCGCTGAGCAGCACCCGCAGGCCGAGGCAGACGACCACCGCGTCCGGGCCCTGGTCGATGACCTGAAACGCCGCCGGCCCGGGGCCGGGCGCGTCGAAGACCAGCCGGTCCAGCCCGTCCTCGAAATCCGCGACCCGGTCGGCGCCGTCGCCCGGCAGGAAGACGAAGCGGTCCGCCCCCGCGCCGCCGGCCAGCACGTCGTTGCCGGTCCCGCCCGCCAGCCAGTCGGCGCCCTCGTTGCCGAACAGCCGGTCGAGCCCCGCCTCGCCCGACAGCGTGTCGTCGCCGCCGGCGCCCACCAGCACGTCGCTGCCCGCGCCCGCGACCAGCACGTTCGCCACGGCCGAGCCGGTGAGCCCGTCGTTCCCCGCCCCGGTGGCAAGGTTCTCGATGCTGCTCAGCCGGTCCACGCCCTCGCCGGTCTGCTGGGCCGCGACCGCCGACAGCACCACCGCGACATTTGCGCCCGAGCCATAGACGGCCCAGTCCCGGCCCGCGCTGCCCAGCAGCACATCGTTCCCGGCCCCGCCGTCCAGCCGGTCGTCCCCGGCGTTGCCGACCAGCTCGTCGGCGCCGGCGAGCCCGCTCAGCAGGTCGTGGCCCAGCCCGCCCTCGATCCGGTTGGCCACCGCGCTGCCGCTCAGCCGGTCGCCCGCGGTCCCGCCGATCAGGTTCTCGACCCCCGCGACCCGGCCGCCCTCGACGTTCTGCGCCCCGGTCAGCCCGAGGTTCAGCGTCACCGCCCCGGTGATCCCGGCATAGCTCAGCGTGTCGATGCCGTCGTCGCCCTCGATCCAGTCCCCCGACACCGCCGCATCGGCCAGAAACAGGTCGTTGCCCGACTCCCCGTCGATCGTGTCGTTGCCCGCGCCGCCCTCGATCGTGTCGTGGCCCGCCCCGCCCCAGATCCGGTCATTGTCGGCAAAGCCGTTCAGCCAGTCGGCGCCCGCGCTGCCATAGATGGTATCCTGATACTCGAGCGCGTCGATGAAGAACCGGGCATAGTCGAACCCCGTCAGCACCGAGGGATAGGCCACGTTCAGCCCTTCCATCCACAGCGCGCGCACCCCGTCCCGCGCGTGCAGCACGGCCGAGACGGTGCCGGTCCAGTCGGGGTAATGCCCCTCGTTGTTGAAGCTGCCCGAAAAGGTCGTCGTCGCGCCGCCGTCCTGGTGGATCATCGCCGTCTCGGACGGCGCCGTCAGCGTCGTCGCCAGAAGCTGGTCGAGGTGGCCGACCGAGAAATCGCCAGCGAGGTCAAGTTGCAGTGTCGCCATGTCACGCTCCCTTCCGCCCGTCCGTTCGGGGAGCGTATCATACCAGAAATCAACGCCCTGGCGGCGCTGACCCGTTGTCGCGGGGGGCTCGGCGCTAGAGGAACGCCGTCTCGTCGAAGGACCGCAGCTTGCGCGAGTGGATGCGCTCGAGCGGCATCTCGCGCAGCTTCTCCATCGCCCGGATGCCGATCAGCAGGTGGCTCGCGACCTGGGTGCGATAGAAGTCGGTGGCCATCCCCGGCAGCTTCAGCTCGCCATGCAGCGGCCGGTCCGAGACGCAGAGCAGCGTGCCGTAGGGCACCCGGAAGCGGAAGCCGTTGGCGGCGATGGTGGCGCTTTCCATGTCCAGCGCCACGGCGCGCGACTGCGACAGGCGCTGCACCGGGCCGGACTGGTCGCGCAGCTCCCAGTTGCGGTTGTCGATGGTGGCGACGGTGCCCGTGCGCATGATCCGCTTGAGCTCGAACCCCTCGAGCCGGGTGATCTCGGCCACCGCCTCTTCCAGCGCCACCTGCACCTCGGCCAGGGCCGGGATCGGCACCCACACCGGCAGGTCGTCGTCCAGCACGTGATCCTCGCGCAGGTAGGCGTGGGCCAGCACATAGTCCCCCAGCCGCTGGCTGTTGCGCAGCCCCGCGCAATGCCCGACCATCAGCCAGGCGTGCGGGCGCAGCACGGCGATGTGGTCGGTCGCGGTCTTGGCGTTCGACGGGCCGACGCCGATGTTGACCAGCGTGATCCCCTGCCCGTCCGGGCGCTTGAGGTGATAGGCCGGCATCTGCGGCGTCTTGGTGCCGGTCACCAGCACATCCTCGGGCCGTTCGAGCACCTGGTCCCCCGGCGCCACGAAGGCCGAGTAGCCCGAGGCCGGATTGGCCAGCGCGCGGCGGGCGAAGGCCTCGAACTCGTCCACGTAGAACTGGTAGTTCGTGAAGAGCACGAAGGTCTGGAAATGCTCGGGCGCGGTCGCGGTGTAGTGCGACAGCCGCGCCAGCGAGTAATCCACCCGCTGCGCCGTGAAGGGCGCGAGGTGCCGCGTCCCGTCCGCGCCCGGCTGGGCAATGCCGTTCACGATGTCGTCGTTCATCGTGTCCAGATCGGGCACGTCGAACACGTCGCGCAGCGAGAAGGTCAGCACCCCCTCTTGCGGGACGTTCAGGTCGGCCTGCGCGGCGACGGCGAAATGCACCGGGATCGGCGTGTCGCTGTCGCCCACCGCGACCGGCACCTGGTGGTTGCGGATCAGCAGGCCGATCTGCTGGATCAGATAGTCGCGGAACAGGTCCGGCCGGGTGATCGTCGCCACATAGCTGCCCGGCAGCGCGACATGGCCGAAGGACAGGCGCGAGTCGCCCAGCGAGTGGCTGGCCGTGGTCAGCCGCAGCTCGGGGTAATAGGCGCGGAACCGCGCCTCGGGGGTTGCCCCGCCGATGCTGTCCACGAAGCGGTCCTTGAGCCAGCCGGTCGCGCGGGCGTAAAGCTCGGTCAGGCGGTCCACGGCCGCGACCGGGTCGTCGAAATAGGTGCGCTCCACCGGCTCGGGGGTTTCGACCGGCAGCAGGCGGGTGGTCTGGGACATCGGGCGGCTCCTCTGGCGCGGCCAGACTGCCCGCGCCGCCTGACGGTGGCAAGCCGCGGGCGGCAGGTGAACCCGGTGGCCCTCAGTCGGCTTCGCAGGTCCCGAGGATCGTCGCCGGGTTGTCGTCGGCGCCGTAGAAGAACGTGCCCGCGCGGGACTGGGCGTGCAGCGCATAGGGCCGCTCGGCGTCGACCGAGCGGAAGCGCAGCCCCGACCCCGAGGCGACCTGCTTCATGGCGATCTGCTGCCCGTCGATCTGGACCACGGCGAAGCCCTCGGCCCCCGGCAGGTTCACGTAGGTGACGGGCACCACCGCCCCCCGCTCGCAGCGGAACGTGACCTGCGAGGTGAACGCGCCGTCCTCGGGCCGGTTCGAGGGCGTCTCGGCCAGACCCGGCGCCGCCAGCAGCTGGGCGAGCAGCGGCAGGGCAAGCAGCGCGGCAGCGCGCAGGGGCAGGCGGGTCATGTGCGGTTTCTCCTTCCGGGGGGCGTCCGCAGGGGTAATGCGGCGCGGCCACGAGGGGAAATCACGCCGGGGCGAGGCGAGCGGCGTGCCGCCCGTGACCGCCGCCGGCCGGGGTGCTGCCCCGGACCCCGGGATATTTGGGCAAAAAAGAAGCCGGGCGCTCAGGCGCTTTGCCGGTCCTGCACCCGCGGATCGCCCGGCCTCGGGCAACCCGACGTCAGCCGCCGGCGCCTCTGGCAAGGCCCCGGCCCGGCCCCTATCTCTGCGGCATGGACATCTCGATTCTCGACCTCGCGCCGGTCCCCCAGGGGTCGGACGCGCGCGCCGCCATCGCCAGCAGCATCGCGCTGGCCCAGGCCGCCGAAACGCAAGGCTACGCCCGCTACTGGCTGGCCGAGCACCACAACCTGCCCGGCATCGCCAGCGCCGCCACCGCCGTGCTGATCGGCCACATTGCCGACCACACCAAGCGCATCCGCGTCGGCGCCGGCGGGATCATGCTGCCGAACCACGCCCCCCTCGCGGTGGCCGAGGCGTTCGGCACCCTCGCCACGATCCACGGCCCGCGCATCGACCTCGGGCTCGGCCGCGCGCCGGGCGGCGACGGGGCGGTGATGCGCGCCCTGCGTCGCGGGATGAGCCGCAACGACGACTTTCCGAACGACGTGGTGGAGCTGCTCTCCTATCTCGGCCCCGAGCGTCCCGGCGCCCCCGTCGCCGCCCACCCTGGGCAGGGCACCAACGTGCCGGTCTGGATCCTCGGCTCGTCGCTCTACGGGGCGAGCCTCGCCGCGGCGCTCGGCCTGCCCTACGCCTTCGCCAGCCACTTCGCGCCGAACGACCTCGACGAGGCCCTGCGGCTTTACCGCACCCGCTTCGAGCCCGGCCCCTGGGGCCAAAGCCCGCGCTTCATGCTGGCCGCGAACCTGGTCGCCGCCGACACGGACGCCGCGGCGCGCAAGCTGCGGACCAGCCAGCAGCAGAGCTTCTATCGCCTGCGCGCCGGCACCCCCGGCAAGCTGCCGCCCCCCGTCGATGACCTCGACAGCGTGGTGCCGCCGCAGTTCCAGCCGATGGTGGACAGCCTGCTCAGCGTCTCGGCCGTGGGCGGGCCCGAGGCGGTCAAGGCGCAGCTCGATGCGCTGGTCGCCCGCTACCAGCCCGACGAGCTGATCCTGACCGGCAACATCTGGGACCCCGAGGCGCGGCTGCGGTCCTTCGCCATCGGCGCCGAGGTGATGGGCCTGTCCCGTCCATGAGGCTCGTGGTCCTCGGGCACGGCTATTCGGCCGGGTTCCTGACCCGGCTGCTGGTCCCGCAGGGCTGGGCCGTCACCGGCACCACCCGCGACGACCCCGCCCGCGTGGCGGACGCCGGCGCGACCCCGCTGCGCTGGCCGGGCGATGAGCCCGCCATCCGCGCCGAGATCGCCCGCGCCGACGCCATCCTCATCAGCGCTGGTCCCGACGCCGAGGGCGACCCGGCGCTGCGCGACTTCGCCGACGCGCTGGCGGCCGCCCCGGCCCGCTGGCTCGGCTATCTCTCGACCACCGGGGTCTATGGCGACCACCAGGGCGGCTGGGTGGACGAGACCACCCCCCTCACCCCCGCCACCCGCCGCGGCCAGCAGCGCGTCGCCGCCGAGGCCGCGTGGCAGGCGCTGGCCACCGCCCACGGGCGGTCGCTGCACATCTTCCGCCTCGCCGGGATCTACGGCCCCGGCCGCGGCCCGTTCCAGAAGCTGCGCGAGGGCACCGCCCGGCGCATCGTCAAGCCCGGCCAGGTGTTCTCGCGCATCCATGCCGAGGACATCGCCCAGACCCTCGCGGCCTCGATCGCGCGGCCGAACCCGGGCGCGATCTACAACCTCTGCGACGACGACCCGGCCCCGCCCGAGGTGGTGATCGCCCACGCCGCCGAACTGCTCGGCGTGCCGGTCCCCCCGGCCGAGGACTACGCCACCGCCGAGATGACCCCGATGGCGCGCAGCTTCTATGCCGAGAGCAAGCGGGTGGCCAACGACCGCATCAAGCGCGAGCTAGGGGTGCAGCTGCGCCACCCGGACTATCGCAGCGGCCTCAAGGCGCTGCTCGCCGCCGAGGGCTGAGGCCGCCGTCGCGGCCCTCGCCGGCCGCGTCGCAGCTCAGGGCGCCAGCCGGCAGCAGCCGGTCTGCATCCGGCTCGGCTGCCCGGCGCCGTCGAAGACCAGCACCGCCGACAGCCCGTAGACCCGGTCCGACATCCCGTCGCTGCACTGCGCAGGCTGGATCACCGCCGTCATCCGCCCCTGCCCGTCCCCGGCGATCACCGCCCGCGCCGGGCTGCGGGGCAGGCCGTCGTCCAGCACCACGCGCCGCTCCATCGCGCGGGCGCCCTCGGGCGTCTCATAGACCACCTGCGGCCCGACCTGCCGCACGGACCAGAATGGCTCGGTCCCGAGGCAGTTCAGCCCCGCCGGCAGCCCGCCCGGCAGCCAGACGTCGGTCCGATAGGCGAGGTAGCGGGACTTGACCCAGCCCGCCCGCTCGGCGGTGTTGACCTGCGCCCAGCCGGCGCGCTCGGCCACCACCTCGACCCCTTTGGCGTCGGCGGGCAGCGTGCCGATGATCCGCGCCTGCGCGCTCGGCGCCTCGCGGATGTTGAGCTTGTCGCCCGCCGCCACCCCGGTCACGTCGAAGAGCGTCGGCAGCACGTATTCCGGCGTCGCCGCGGCCGGGCCGCCGAGCAGCGACAGGCCGAGCGAGAGCGCGAGGGCAGAAGCAGGGGCAAGGCGCATGGGGCAGGCTCCGACAGGACGGTGAGCCCCCATCCTGCCCCAGGACGCGCCGCCCCGCTACCGCACAGAGCGCCCGGTCGCGTCCACCGCCGGACACGCTTTGGCGAGGCGGCCGTGCGCCCGGCTCCCGCCGTCCCCTCCCCCCTTCCGCATCTGCCGTCTCCGGCGCACCGCCCCCACTCCCGAAGTCGTGCGGCCCATCTGCCGTCCTCGCGCGCAACGCCTCCAGCGTCTGCCGCCCCTCCCGGCAGCCCACCCCTCTCCCCTGCCCAAATATCCCCGCCGGAGGCGCCCCGCCCCCGCCGGTTGCCCCGCCCCGCCCCCGGGTCTATACGCGCCCCGAACCCGAACTGCCCGGCGGTCCCCGTGTCCACGACCCTCAAACTCGCCATCGGCAGCCTGGTGATCGGGGTCATCGTCCTCGGGCTCAAGACCCTCGCCTGGTGGATCACCGGCTCGGTCGCGCTGCTGTCGGATGCGCTGGAAAGCACCGTCAACCTCGCCACCGCCATCGCCGCGCTGGTGGCGATCCGCGTGGCCGCCCTGCCCGCCGACGCCAACCACCCCTTCGGCCACCACAAGGCCGAGTTCTTCAGCGCCGTCCTCGAGGGGGTGATGATCATCATCGCCGCGATGCTGATCCTGCGCGAGGCGTGGGACGGGTTCTTCGCCCCCCGCGCCCTCGACGCCCCGATCGAGGGGCTGCTGCTCAACGGCGCCGCCACCGCGATCAACGCGGTCTGGGCCGGGGTGCTGGTGCGGCAGGGGCGGCGGCTGCGCTCACCCGCACTGGTGGCGGACGGGCGGCACCTGTGGACCGACGTCATCACCTCGGCCGGCGTCGCGCTCGGCGTGCTTGCGGCCATTGTCACCGGCTGGCTGGTGCTCGACCCGCTCATGGCGGGGGTGGTGGCGCTCAACATCCTGTGGTCGGGCGCCCGCGTGGTGCGCGATTCGCTCAGCGGGCTGATGGACGAGGCGGTGCCCGAGGACACGCTCGACCGCATCCGCACCGCCATCTCGACCGAGGCCCACGGCGCGGTCGAGGCGCACGACCTGCGCACCCGCCACGCCGGCGCCGCGACCTTCGTCGAGTTCCACCTCGTCGTGCCGGGCGCGATGACCGTCCTTGACGCGCACGAGATCTGCGACCGGGTCGAAGCGGCGATCAAGCATGAGGTGCCCGACACCCGCGTGACGATCCACGTCGAGCCCGAACACAAGGCCAAGCACAGCGGGATCGTGGTGCTGACCTGAGGCGGGCGGGCGCCTGACCAGTGCGGGCCGCCCGTGTGGGCTAACCCGTCTCGGCCAGGCCCCGCCTTTCCCCGGCGTCAGGCCCGCCGCCCGAGCGACGCGACCCCCAGCACCTCAAGCACCTTGGCCTCGATCTGCGGCGCGTTCATCGCGGCTGCCGCATACATCGCCTCGGGCGAGGCATGGTCGATGAACGTGTCGGGCAGGACCATGCTGCGGAACCTCAGCCCGCGGTCGAACACGCCCTCATCCGCCAGAAGCTGCGCGACGTGGCTGCCGAAGCCGCCGACCGCGCCCTCCTCGATGGTGATCAGCGCCTCGTGCTCGCGCGCCAGCCGCAGGACCAGCTCGCGGTCGAGCGGCTTGGCGAACCGCGCATCCGCCACCGTGACCGCGATGCCGCGCTGCGCCAGCGACTCGCGCGCCACCATCACCTCGGCCAGCCGGGTGCCGAACGACAGCACTGCCACCCGCCCGCCCTCGGCGATCATCCGGCCGCGCCCGATCTCCAAGGGCTCGGCCCGCTCGGGCAGTTCGACCCCCACGCCCTCGCCACGCGGGAAGCGGAAGGCCGAGGGCCGGTCGTCCAGCGCCGCCGCGGTGGCGACCATCCGCGTCAGTTCCGCCTCGTCGGCGGCGGCCATGACCACGAAGCCCGGCAGGTTGGCGAGGAAGGCCACGTCATAGGCCCCGGCATGGGTCGCCCCGTCGGCACCCACCAGCCCGGCCCGGTCGATGGCAAAGCGCACCGGCAGGCGCTGGATCGCCACATCGTGCACGACCTGATCGTAGCCGCGCTGCAGGAAGGTGGAATAGAGCGCGCAGAACGGCCGCAGCCCGCCCGCCGCCAGTCCTGCGGCGAACGTCACCGCGTGCTGCTCGGCGATCCCCACGTCGAAGCAGCGGCGCGGGAAGCGCTCGGCAAAGAGGTTGAGCCCGGTCCCGTCCGGCATCGCCGCCGTGATCGCCACGATCTTCTCGTCGCGTTCCGCCTGCGCGATCAGCGCCTTGGCAAAGACCGAGGTGTAACTCGGCGCGTTCGACTTGGCCTTGGCCTGCTCGCCCGTCACCACGTCGAAGCGCGCCCGCGCATGGCCGCGGTCGGCCGAGGATTCCGCCGGCGCGTAGCCCTTGCCCTTCTTCGTCACCGCATGGATCAGCACCGGCCCGTCGGCCCGCGCCTTCACCGTCCTGAGCAGCGGCAGAAGCTGCTCGAGGTCGTGGCCGTCCACCGGCCCGATGTAGGAAAACCCCAGCTCCTCGAACAGCGTGCCGCCGATGGTCATGCCCTTGAGCATTTCCTTGGCGCGCCGCGCCCCCTCCTGCATCGGCGGGGGCAGCAGGCTCACGGCGCCCTTGGCGGCGGCCTTGAGTTCCTGGAACGGGCCGCGGGTGTAAAGCCGGGTCAGATAGGACGACAGCGCCCCGGTCGGCGGGGCGATGGACATCTCGTTGTCGTTCAGGATCACGAACAGCCGGCTGCCCAGGTGGCCGGCGTTGTTCAGCGCCTCGAAGGCCATGCCCGCGCTCATCGCGCCGTCGCCGATCACCGCCACCGCATCGCCCGGATCGCCGCCCAGATCGCGCGCCACCGCAAACCCCAGCGCCGCCGAAATGGACGTCGACGAGTGCCCCGCCCCGAACGGGTCATGCGCGCTCTCGGCGCGCTTGGTGAAGCCCGAAAGCCCGCCCTCCATCCGCAGCGTGCGGATGCGGTCGCGCCGCCCGGTCAGGATCTTGTGGGGATAGCACTGGTGGCCCACGTCCCAGATGATCTTGTCGCGCGGGCTGTCGAAGACCGCGTGCAGCGCCACGGTCAGCTCGACCACGCCCAGCCCGGCGCCCAGATGGCCGCCGGTGACGCTGACCGCGCTGATCGTCTCGGACCGCAGCTCGTCGGCGAGCTGGCGCAACTCGCGGTCGCTCAGCGCCTTGAGGTCCGCCGGCCCCGACACCCGGTCGAGAAGCGGCGTCGCGGGCCGCGGCTGCGGCGCCGCGGCGGGGGCCGAGAGCACGGGCTCGGGGGCGGGAGGGGTCGTGTCGGTCATCGGCTGGCCCTTTCCGGGCGCTGGCAGGGGCGCGCGCCCCCGCCAGAGACAGGTGCCGCGTCAGGTCTGGCGGTGGATAACGAAACGCGCCAGTTGCCGCAAGTTTCCGGCCGCGTCGGGGTTCACCCCCTCGGCCTCGTCGTTCAGCGCCGCCTCGGCCCGCGCCACGATCGCCGCGGCCTTGTCGCGCGCCTCGTCCAGCCCGAGCAGCGAGACGAAGGTGGCCTTGCCCAGCCGCGCGTCCTTGCCGGTGCGCTTGCCGGTCTGCTCGGGGTCGCCCGTCACATCGAGGATGTCGTCGGCGATCTGGAAGGCGAGCCCCAGCCCCTTGGCATACTCGGAGAGCGGCGCCGGATCGGCCCCCGCCATCACCGCGCCCGCGGTCGCCGCGAACTGGATCAGCGCCCCGGTCTTGGCCTGCTGCAGCGCCTTGACCTCGGCCAGATCCAGCGGCTCGACCGCCGTCTCGGCGGCGATGTCGCGGGCCTGCCCCCAGACCATCCCCCCCGCGCCCACGGCGGCGGCAAAGCGGCGCAGCAGCGCCACGCGGATCTCGCAATCCCCGATCGCCGGGTCGGCCAGCATCTCGAACGCCCGCGCCTGCAGCGCGTCGCCGGCGAGGATCGCCGTCGCCTCGGACCACTGGATGTGCACCGTGGGCATCCCGCGGCGCAGATCGTCGTCGTCCATCGCCGGCAGGTCGTCGTGGACGAGGCTGTAGGCGTGCAGCATCTCGACCGCCACCGCGACCGGCATCGCGTGGGCATCCGCGACCCCGTGCAGCCGCGCCGATTCCAGCACCAGGAACGCGCGGACGCGCTTGCCGCCGACGCAGGCATAGCGCATCGCATCGGTCAGGTCGCCGTCCGGCAGATCGGCCAGCGCGGCCTCGAGCGCCGCGTTCACCGCCGCGCGCACCGCCTCCATCCGGGCGATCATCGCCTAAAGACCCTCGACCGGCGTGGTGCCCACCGGCTCGCCCGAGGCCGAGAGCATGATCTTCTCCACCCGCTCCTCGGCCTGCCGCAGCCGCCGCTCGCAATGGGCGCGCAGCTTGGCGCCGCGTTCATACAGCGCGATCGACTCGTCCAGCGTCGCGTCGCCATGCTCGAGCTTGCCCACGACGGACTCGAGCTCCTTCATCGCGTCCTCGAAGGACATCCGGTCGATCTCGGGGTCGGTCATTGAGCGGCTTCCTTGAGTGTTTCGACGTGCACGCGGGCCGAGCGGCCCAGCGCGGCGAGATCATAGCCGCCTTCCAGCACCGATACCACAGGCGCCCCCGCGGCCCGCGCGGCGTCGCGGATCAGCGCCGTGACGGCGGCGAAATCGGCCTCGGTCCAGTTGAGCTGCGCCAGCGGATCGGCGGCATGGGCGTCGAACCCGGCCGAGACGACGACCAGCCCCGGCCGCCAGTCGGCCAGCCGCGCGGCGATCAGCCGCCAGGCCGCGACCGCCTCGGCCCCGCCCGATCCGGGGCGCAGCGGGACGTTCATCACCTGCCCGTGGGCGCCCGTCTCGTGCGCCGCCCCGGTGCCGGGATAAAGCGGCATCTGGTGGGTCGAGGCAAAGAACGCCCGCCCCTCGGTCCACAGGATGTCCTGGGTGCCGTTGCCGTGGTGGACATCGAAATCCACCACCGCCACCCGGTCGAGCCCGTGATGTTCGAGCCCCCGCAGCGCCGCGATGGCGGCGGTGCCGAGCAGGCAGAACCCCATCGCCGTCTCGCGCTCGGCGTGGTGGCCGGGCGGGCGCATGGCGACGAAGGCGCTCTCGTCCTCGCCGCCCAGCACCGCATCGACGGCCGCGCAGGCCCCGCCCGCGGCCTTGAGGGCCGCGGTCAGGCTGCCGGGGGAGAGATGCGTGTCGGCGTCCAGCGCCACGCTGCCCTGCGCGGGCACCGCCGCCCGCAGCCGGTCGAGGTAGCGCGCCGGGTGGGCGCGCAGCAGGTCCGCCTCGTCCGCCTCCGGGCAGTCGCGCGGCGCCAGCGCCAGCGGCGCGAGGGCCTTCAGCACCGCGGCGTGGCGGGCGACCTGTTCGGGATGGCCGGGCGGGGTCAGGTGCCCCTCGGCCGAAGCGTCAGAGTAAAGCAGCGTCATGCCCGCCACGCTGGCCCAACCGCGGCGATCCCGCAACCCTCGCGCGCCCGCGCCGCCGGCCCGCCCGGGTTGATGTTTCGCAGTCCGCGCGCGGGGAGTGCGCCCCGCGCGCGGCGCCGTTCAGTAGCAGCCGACCTTGGCGATCCGCCCGTCGGTGCCGGTCTCGATGTTCAGCCGGTCGGGCCGGAAATCCGCCGTCACCGCGTCGCCCGGGCCGATCACCCGGCTGCCCGCCGGCAGCATCATGGTCCTGAGCACCGACTGCGGCTGGCCGACCAGCCCCTGGAACCCCGAGGCCTTGCAGAGGTCCGCGTCCGGCAGCGGCGCCGCGCCGGGCGGCGGCACCGGCTCGACGCAGGCGGCCAGCGCCAGCAGCGGCAGAAGGGCGAGCGCGCGCATCACCCCCGCCCTCAGCCGCAGGTCACGGCGGCGATGTTGCCGGCCGCGTCAAGCTGGAAGGCGATCCTGAGGGCGTTGTACTCCTCGGGTTCGATGCCGCGATATTCCGCGACCCGGTACTGCCGCGTGATGCCCAGCGTCGGGATCACGCTCGCCGGCTGGCCGATGGCGCTGCGGTAGTTGGCGGCGTGGCAGGCGTCCGGCTCGCGCGATTGCAGCCCGGCGACGCCGGTGATCGGGGGCGGGGCGACCTCGGGCATCGGGGCCACCACGGCCACCGGCTCGGGCGCCGGAGCCGGGGCCGCCATGCAGCCGGCCAGCAGGGCTGCGGCCGCCAGCGCGAGGCCGTGGGCCATCACGCGCTGCGGCACGGAAAGGGGAAATCTGGGTGTGGTCATCGCTCGTCCTCGTCTCTGTCGTCGGGGGTGCGCCGCGGTCTTGCGCCCGGCTCTGCCCGCTCCGCCTATAGCCGTGGCGCCGCGGCCAGCGCCAGCGCCTGCACGCCAGACTGCCGCAGCCGCCCCGCCCCTGTCACCGCCGCGCATCAGCGCCGCCGGTCACATCCCCGCCAGCAGGCGGCTCAGGGGGCGAAGGCCGCGATCGCCTCCCACACGCGGTCCAGCTCGGCCGCCGAGATACCGTAGGGCGGCAGCACATAGACCGTGCTGCCGAGCGGCCGCAGCAGCACGCCGCGGTCGAGCGCAAAGCCCCTAAGCCGCTGCCCCGCGGCGGCGAGGTAGCCCGCACCGTCAACCCGCAGGTCCAGCGCCGCGATGGTCCCGCAGCGCCGCGCGCCGGTGAAGCGCGCCGCGCCGCCCACCGCCGCCAGCCGCTCGGCCTGCATCGCGCCCAAGGCGTCGAGCTGCGCCTGCATGCCCCCCGCCTGCCAGATCCGCGCATTGGCCAGCCCCGCCGCGCAGGCGATCGGGTTCGCGGTGTAGCTCGAGGAGTGGAAGAAGGTCTTGGCCGGGTCCTCGGACCAGTGCGCGGCAAAGACCGCCTCGGTCGCCAGCGTCGCGGCCAGCGGGATGGCGCCCCCGGTCAACCCCTTGGAGGTGCAGAGAATATCCGGCGCGATCCCGGCATGATCGCAGGCCCAGAGCCGCCCGGTCCGGCCCCATCCGGTCATCACCTCGTCGGCGATCAGCAGCACCCCGTGCCGGTCGCAGGCGGCGCGCAGCCGCGCCAGCACCTCGGGCGGATACATCAGCATCCCGCCCGCCCCGAGCACCAGCGGCTCGACGATCAGCGCGGCAAGGTCGCCCTGCGCCGCCAGCGCCTCGAAGGCGGCGAGCGTCGCCGCCCCGTCGCCCTCGGGAAAGGGCAGGCTGTCGACCGCGAACATCAAGGGCTGATAGGCGGCGTTGAAGACCCCGCGGGCGCCGACACTCATCGTCCCGATGGTGTCGCCGTGATAGCTGCCGTCGAGCACCGCGATCCGGTGCCGC
Organism: Paracoccus sanguinis; assembly: GCF_900106665.1. Lineage (GTDB taxonomy): Bacteria > Pseudomonadota > Alphaproteobacteria > Rhodobacterales > Rhodobacteraceae > Paracoccus > Paracoccus panacisoli. Next base: position 63,798 of record NZ_FNNA01000007.1, on the reverse strand, counting down.
GGCCGGCCGCTGTTCGCCCAGAACCCCAGCGCCATCTTCAGCGCCACCTCGACGCTGGTCGAGCCGCTGTCGGAATAGAACACCCGCGTCAGCCCTGCGGGGGCGAGGTCCACGAGCGCCCGCGCCAGATCCTCGGCCGGCTGATGGGTCAGCCCGGCGAAGATCACCTGGTCCAGCCGCTCGGTCTCGGCCCGGATCGCCGCCATGATCGGCGGGTGCCGGTGGCCATGGGTGATCACCCACCAGCTCGAGATCGCGTCGATCAGCGGGCCGCGGTCAGTCTCGATCACCGATCCCTCGGCCTTGAGCGCGCGCGGCGGCCGGGGCTCGGTGGCGTGCTGGGTGAACGGGTGCCAGACGGGCGAATCGGTCATCGGGGTCTCCGTTGCGCCGCAGGCACGGCCCGCGGCGGGGATGGGGCGGACCAGAGGGCGGTCAGGCGAAGTCCTGCGGGTCGAAGCCCGCGCGCATGGCGGCGGCAAGGCTGTCGGGCGTCAGCGGATCGAGCCGCGGCAACCGGCCCAGCACCCGCACCTGCCCGATCTGGCCGATGGTGGCGATGTTGTCGGCGTTGTCGTCGCCGACGAAGGCCACGCCATGCACACGGCACCCCCGCACCCGCAGCGACTCGAGCGCGGTGAGCGTGTGGCTGATCGTCCCGAGCCCGGTGGTGGCGACGAGGATCACCGGCAGCCCCCAGCGCGCGAACAGCTCGGCCGACAGCAGCTCGCGGGTGATCGGGACGAGCACGCCGCCCGCGCCCTCGATCACCAGCGGGTCGGCGTCGGGCAGCGGCAGGTCGGGGATGGCGACACCGGCGAGCTCCGCCGCCCGGTGGGGCGAGAGCGGTTCGGGCAGGACCACCGCCTCGGGCAGCGTCGCGGCGCCGGTCATGCGGCGGACGAAGGCGCTGTCGCTTTCGGGGGCGTTCGCAGGATCGTTCGCATGAACTGTGCATGAACGTTGAACGAACGGTGCAGGAACATCGGACGGTTTCTGCATCGCCGAAACCGGGATGCCGGTCTGCACCGGCTTCCAGTAGCGCGCCCCGATCAGCCCCGTCAGCCCGGCCGCGAACACCGTCTTGCCGATGTCCGTCCCGGTGCCTGTGATCACAAATCGGGCCATAGTCGCTCCAACGTCGCGGCAAGCCGCACCACGTCCTCGGCCGAGGCATTCAGCGTCAGCGACACCCGCAGCCGCGCGGTCCCCGGCGGGACCGTCGGCGGGCGGATGCCGCGGACGTCGAAGCCCTCGGCCTGCACCGCCGCGGCAAGCCGCATCGTGGCGGCGTCCTCGCCCACGATCAGCGGCACGATCTGGCTGCCCGACATCGGCAGATGCGGCAACCGCGCCGACATTTCCTGCGAAAACAAGGCAATGTGATCGTGCAGCCGCTGCGGCAGATCGGGCTCGTCACGCAGCAGGTCGAGCGCCGCGCCCCCCGCGACCGCCATCAGCGGCGAGGGCGCGGTGGCGAAGATGAACGGCCGGGCGCGGTTGATGAGCGCCGCGCGCAGCACCGCGGGCAGGCAGAGCAGCGCGCCCGACCCGCCCAGCGCCTTGCCCAAGGTGTGCAGCGTGATCACGTTCTCGCGCCCCTCGAGCGCGTGCGAGAGGCCCTTGCCGCCCGGCCCCCAGACGCCGGTCGCGTGGGCCTCGTCGACGATCAGAAACCCTTCCCGATCCGCGAGTTGCGCCAGATCGTCCAAGGGCGCCCGGTCGCCGTCCATGCTGTAGAGGCTCTCGACCGCGATCCACACCGCGCCGTTGCCGCCCCGCGCCCGCCAGTCTGTGATCACATCCTCGGCGTGGCCCGCGTCGTTGTGCTGGAACTCGGCCACCTCGGCCCGCGCCAGCCGCGCCCCGTCCCGGGTCGAGGCATGGCTCAGCGCATCCATCAGCAGCAGGTCGCCCCGCTGCGGCAGGGTCGAGACCACCGCCACGTTGGCCTGATACCCGCCCCCGAAGCCCAGCGCGGCCTCGGCCCCGAAGAAGGCTGCGGCGTTGATTTCAAAGGCTTCCTGCCAGTCGGTGTTGCCCCTCAGCAGCCGCGACCCGGCCGCGCCCACCGGCACGCCGTCGGCGAGCGCCGCCTGCACCGCGGCCGCCAGCCGGGGGTGCCCGGCGAGCCCGAGATAGTCGTTCGAGGCAAAGTCGACCCCCGCCCGCAGGATCAGCCGCCGCGTCCGCCCGGCGGCCTCGAGCGCGGCGAGATCGGCGCGGAACGGCGCCAGCCGGTCGGGCGTGCTGACGTCCCGCATCGGCTCAGCGCAGCATCGGAACCGGCGTCTCGCCCGCGGCCGCGCGCATCGGACAGGCCGCGGGCGCGCCCTCGGGGATCGCCGCGGGGGCCGGCGCGGCGGCGCCGTCCGCGGGCGCGTGCTCCCACGCGACCATCGGCTGCATCCCGAGTTTCGCCAGCAGTTTCATGTCCTTGTCCTCGTCCGGGTTGCCCGCCGTCAGCAGCGTCTCACCCACGAAGATCGAGTTCGCGCCGGCGAAGAAGCACAGCGCCTGCATCTCGTCGGACATCTCGGTGCGACCGGCCGACAGCCGGACGTGGCTCTCGGGCATCATGATCCGCGCCAGCGCGATGGTGCGCACGAAGTCGATCGGATCGACCGGCGGGGCGTCGGCGAGCGGCGTGCCGGGGATCGGGATCAGCAGGTTCAGCGGCACCGAATCCGGCGGCTCGGGCAGGTTCGCCAGCGTCACCAGCATGTCCACGCGGTCCTGCGCCCCCTCGCCCAGGCCCAGGATGCCGCCCGAGCAGACCTTGATCCCGCTGTCGCGGACCACGGCCAGCGTATCCAGCCGGTCGGCGTAGCTGCGGGTCGTGATCACGTTGGAATAATGCGCCTCGGACGTGTCCACGTTGTGGTTGTAGTAGTCGAGCCCCGCCGCCGCGAGCCGCGTCGCCTGGAATTTGTCGAGCATTCCCAGCGTCATGCAGGTTTCCATCCCCAGCGCCTTCACGCCCTCGACCATGGCCACGATCTGCGCCATGTCGCGCTCTTTCGGCGACCGCCAGGCGGCGCCCATGCAGTAGCGCGTGGCCCCGGCGGCCTTGGCGCGGGCGGCCTCGGCGATCACCCGCTGCACCTCCATCAGCTTCGACGCCGACAGGCCCGAATCATGCCGCGCGGACTGGCTGCAATAGCTGCAATCCTCGGGGCAGCCGCCGGTCTTGATCGACAGCAGGCGGCTGAGCTGGATCCGGTTCGGGTCGAAATGCGCCCGGTGCACGGTCTGGGCGCGGAACAGCAGCTCCATGAACGGCAGATCGAAGATCTCGCGCGCGGCCTCGGGGGTCCAGTGCGGGCGGCCGGTGAGGGAGGGGGCGGTCGGGGCGTTCATCCGTAGCCTCGCAACATATGTTTGCAGGGGCGGGTTAGCAGGATTGACTGCCCCTGTTCAATGCCCTCGGGAAATGCCGCGCCGCGGGCCTGTCGCGGGCTTGTCGCGGGCCTGTCGCGGCGTTTGTCATTGACGCCGCCGGGCGCATTTCCTGTAATCCCCGCAAAACCAACGGGAGAGCTGACCATGACCCTGATGACCCGTCTTGCGGCCGGTGCCGCGGCGCTGGCGCTGACCTGCGGCGCCGCCGCGGCCGATCCGGCGCTGATCTTCGACCTTGGCGGCAAGTTCGACAAATCCTTCAACGAGGCCGCCTATCACGGCGCCGAGAAGTGGAAGACCGAGACCGGCGGCAACTACAAGGAACTCGAGATGCAGTCCGAGGCCCAGCGCGAACAGGCGCTGCGCCGGCTGGCCGAGACCGGGGCGAACCCGATCGTGATGACCGGCTTCGCCTTCGGCGACGTGCTGACCAAGGTCGCGCCCGACTATCCCGACACCCGCTTCGTCATCATCGACACCGTGGTCGAGGCGCCGAACGTCCAGTCGGTCGTCTTCAACGAGGGCGAGGGCAGCTATCTGGCCGGGATCGCGGCGACGAAAGCCTCGAAGTCCGGGACGGTCGGCTTCATCGGCGGGATGGACGTGCCGCTGATCCGCAAGTTTGCCTGCGGCTATGTGCAGGGCGTCAAGGCGACGAACCCCGACGCCAAGGTGATCCAGAACATGACCGGCACCACCCCCGCCGCCTGGAACGACCCGGTGAAGGGCGGCGAGCTTGCCCGCGCGCAGAAGGCGCAGGGCGCGGACGTGATCTATGCCGCCGCCGGCGGGACGGGCATCGGCGTGCTGCAGGCCGCGGCCGACGAGGGGATCCTGTCCATCGGGGTCGATTCGAACCAGAACCACCTGCACCCGGGCAAGGTGCTGACCTCGGTGGTGAAGGGCGTCGACAACTCGGTCTACGAGGCGTTCAAGGCCGGCACCGCGGTCGAGCCGGGCACCAAGGTCATGGACCTCAAGTCGGGGGGCGTCAGCCTCGCCATGGACGACAACAACAAGCCGCTGATGACCGACGAGATCACCAAGGCCATCGACGAGGCCTCGGCCAAGATCGCCTCGGGCGAGATCAAGGTCCACGACTACATGACGGACAACGCCTGCCCGGTCCAGTAAGTGACGCCGACCCAACCCGAGGCGGGGCCCGATCGCGGCCCCGCCCTGCCGACCGACCGGGGGCGCGCGGCCGCCCCCGGCACCCCGCCCGCCATCGAGCTGCGCGGGATCTCGAAATCCTTCGGGCCGGTGCAGGCCAACCGCGACATCTCGATGGTCGTCCCGCGCGGCACGATCCACGGCATCGTGGGCGAGAACGGCGCCGGCAAGTCGACGCTGATGTCGATCCTCTACGGCTTCTACCGCCCGGACGCCGGCGCGATCCTGATCGGCGGGCGCGACGCGGGGATCACCGACAGCCAGTCCGCGATCCGCGCCGGGATCGGCATGGTGTTCCAGCATTTCAAGCTGGTCCCGAACATGACCGTGGTCGAGAACGTCATCCTCGGGGCCGAGGACAGCGCGTTGCTCGCCCCCTCGCTCAGCCGGGCGCGCAAGGAACTGCGGCGGCTCGCGGCCGAATACGAGATGCAGGTCGATCCCGATGCGGTGGTCGAGACGCTGTCGGTCGGCCACCAGCAGCGGGTGGAAATCCTCAAGGCGCTGTACCGCCAGGCCGACATCCTGATCCTCGACGAGCCGACGGGCGTGCTGACCCCGGCCGAGGCCGATCACCTGTTCCGCATCCTTCGCGGGCTCAGGGACGAGGGCAAGACGATCATCCTGATCACCCACAAGCTGCGCGAGATCATGGAGATCACCGACAACGTCAGCGTCATGCGGCGCGGCGAGATGGTGGCGACGGTGCGCACGGCCGAGACCTCGCCCGAGCAGCTGGCCGAGCTGATGGTCGGGCGCAAGGTGCTGCTCAGGGTGGACAAGACCCCGGCCCGGCCGGGGGCCCCGGTGCTCGAGATCAGCGGCCTCAGGATGCGCGACCGGCACGGGGTCGAGCGGCTGCGCGGCATCGACCTGACGGTGCGGGCGGGCGAGATCCTCGGCATCGCCGGGGTCAGCGGCAACGGCCAGACGCAGCTGATGGAGATCCTCGGCGGCTACCCCGAGCCGGGCGCCCGGATCGAGGGGGCGGCGCGGCTGAACGGCGCGGGGCTGCCCCTGACCGGCGCGGATGCGGCGGCGCGCCGGCGCGCGGGCGTCGGCAACATCCCCGAGGACCGGCAGGTCGAGGGGCTGATCATGGACTTCGACGCGTGGGAGAACACCGTCTTCGGCCACCATCGCGACCCCGAATACCAGTCCGGCCTGCTGATGGACCGCGAGGCGATCCGCAGCCGCGCCGCTTGCCTGATCGAGCATTTCGACGTGCGCCCGCCGAACCCCGACCTCGCCGCGCGCAACTTCTCGGGCGGGAACCAGCAGAAGATCGTGGTCGCGCGCGAGATCGAGGAACGCCCGTCGCTGCTGCTCGTCGGCCAGCCGACGCGGGGCGTGGACATCGGCGCCATCGAGTTCATCCATCGCCGCCTGATCGAGATGCGCGACGCGGGCGCGGCGATCCTGCTCGTCTCGGTCGAGCTGGACGAGATCCTTGGCCTCTCTGACCGCATCGCGGTGATGTTCGACGGCCGGATCATGGGCGAACGCCTGCCCGACCGGACGACCGCGGGGGAACTGGGGCTGCTCATGGCGGGGGTGGACCCGGCCACGCACCGGGCCGATGAGGGGATCACGCCCGCGACCGCCCCCGCCGCTGCCGGCGAACCGCTCAAGGTGATCTCATGACCCGCCTGCCCCGCTGGGCCGACCTGATCCTCACCCCGCTGATTTCTCTGGCGCTGGCCTTCGGGCTGTCGGCGCTGGTGATCCTCGCCATCGGCCAGGACCCGTGGGAGGCGCTTCGGACGATGGTCACCGGCGCCCTCGGGTCGTCCTACGGCTGGGGCTACACGCTCTATTACGCGACGAACTTCATCTTCACCGGGCTCGCGGTGGCGGTGGCGGCGCACGCGGGGCTGTTCAACATCGGCGCCGAGGGGCAGGCGACGCTGGGTGGCCTCGGGGTCGCGCTGGTGTGCCTGTCGCTGCCCTGGCCGCACTGGGCGCTGGCGCTGCCCGCGGCGATGGTGGGGGCGGCGCTCTTCGGCGCGGCCTGGGCGTTCATCCCGGCGTGGCTGCAGGCCAAGCGGGGCAGCCACGTCGTCATCACCACGATCATGTTCAACTTCATCGCCGCGGCGCTGTTGAACTGGCTGCTCGTCAACGTCATGCGCCCGGCGGGCAGCATGGACCCGGCGACGGCGCGGTTTCCCGCTGGCACCACCCTGCCGACGCTGAGCGACATGGCCGCCGCCGTGGGGATGAGCTGGGGCCGCTCGACGCCCGCCAACATCACCTTTCTGATCGCCGTCGCCGCCTGCGTCCTCGTCTGGGTGCTAATCTGGCGCACCCCGCTCGGCTACGAGATCCGCGCCTTCGGCAAGTCCGAGCGGGCGGCGCGCTATGCGGGCATCTCGCCGGTGCGGATCACCGTGATCGCCATGCTGATCTCGGGCGCGCTGGCCGGGCTGATGACGATCAACAACGTCATGGGCGAGGCCGGGCGGCTGGTCCTGAACAACGTCGAGGGCGCGGGCTTCATCGGCATCGCCGTGGCGCTGATGGGGCGCAACCATCCGCTCGGCATCCTGCTCTCGGCGCTGCTGTTCGGGTTCCTCTACCAGGGCGGGGGCGAGCTCGCGCTGTTCTCGAACATCCCGCGCGAGCTGATCGTGGCGATCCAGGCGCTGGTGATCCTGTTCACCGGCGCGCTCGACAACATGGTGCGGATGCCGCTCGAGCGGCTGTTCGCCGGACGGTCGGGGGGGCGCGGGTGATGGACTACGCGACCGTCCTGCAGATCCTCGACAGCGCGGTGCGGCTGATGACGCCGCTGCTGCTCGCCTGCCTCGCGGGGCTGTTCTCGGAACGCTCGGGGATCTTCGACATCGGGCTGGAAGGCAAGATGCTGATCGCGGCCTTCGCGGCGGGCGCGGCGGGGGCGATGACCGGCAACCTGTGGCTGGTGCTCGGGGCGGCAATCGTGGCCTCGGGGGCGCTGGCGCTGATCCACGGGGCGACGGCGATCACCTTTCGCGGCAACCAGCTGATCTCGGGCGTGGCGATCAACTTCCTCGCCTCGGGGCTGACGGTGCTTCTGGGGCAGAGCTGGTTCGGGCTCGGCGGGCGCACCCCCTCGCTCGAGGCCGGGGCGCGGTTCCAGCCGATCACCCTGCCCTTCGCCGAGGCGCTGCGCGGCGTGCCGGTGCTGGGGCCGTTCTACGCCGAGGTCGTCTCGGGGCACACGCTGCTCGTCTATGTGGCCCTGGCGCTGGTGCCGGCGACGTGGTGGCTGCTCTACCGCACGCGCTTCGGGCTGCGGCTGCGCGCGGTGGGCGACAACCCGGCGTCGGTCGATACCGCCGGCGTCTCGGTCGTGCGGCTGCGCTGGACGGCGGTGCTGATCACCGGGGCGCTGTGCGGCCTCGCGGGGGCCTATCTCGCCGCCGGGCTCTCGGCCGGGTTCGTCAAGGAGATGACCGCCGGGCGCGGCTACATCGCGCTTGCCGCGCTGATCTTCGCCAACTGGCGGCCGTGGCGGGCGCTCGGCGCCACCTTCCTCTTCGGGCTGATGGAGGCGGTGGCCAACCGCTATCCCGAGATCGACCTCGGGCCGGTCACTGTCCCGTCCATGTTCATGCAGGCGCTGCCCTATATCCTGACCGTCGTGATCCTTGCGGGGTTCATCGGCCGCGCCACGCCCCCCCGTGCCGGAGGAGAGCCCTATGTCAAAGAGCGCTGAGCTGGCGCGCCTCGTCCGCGACCGCGCCGGGTCCGAGCCGCCGGCCTATGGGCTGGTGCTGGGCTCGGGGCTGGGCCACCTCGGCGGCATGGTCGAGGGGGTGGCGATCCCCTATGCCGACCTCGACGGGTTTCCCCATGCGGGGGTCTCGGGGCACGTCCCGCAGCTTTACCTCGGCCAACTCGAGGGGCGGCGGGTGGCGGTGTTCGGCGGCCGGTCGCATTACTACGAGACCGGGCGCCCCGACGCGATGCGGCTGCCGCTGGAGCTGCTGGCCGAACTCGGCTGCGACCGGCTGATCCTGACCAACGCCGCCGGCAGCCTGCGCGAGGACATTCCGCCGGGCGAATTGATGCTGCTCTCGGACCACATCGCCTTTGCCGGGACCAACCCGCTGATCGGAGAGCGCGACGAGCGCCGCTTCGTCCCCCTGACCGACGCCCACGACCCCGGCATCCGCGCCGACCTGCGCGCCGCCGCCGCGGCCGAGGGGGTGGCGCTGCCCGAGGGGGTCTATGCCTGGTTCTCGGGCCCGTCGTTCGAGACGCCGGCGGAGATCCGCGCCGCCCGCGTCCTCGGCGCCGACGCGGTGGGGATGTCCACGGTGCCCGAAATCATCCTCGGCCGCTTCCTCGGCCTGCGCTGCGCGGCAGTGTCGGTGATCACCAACATGGGGGCGGGGCTCTCGACCGAGCGGATCAGCCACGACCACACCAAGCAGATGGCCCCGATCGGGGCGGAGAAGCTCGAACGGGTGCTGCGGCGGTTCCTGCGGGACTGAGCGCGGCGCGGGGTGGCGCGCGCCTGCCGCCGTCGACACCCCGACCGGACGGCGCCGTGACGCCGGACGGATGGGGGGCGCGTGGGCAGAAGCCCACCAAATCCTGTGTCATTGCGTGACATTGGCGGGGGCGGTCGCTATATGATGCGGGTCAATCGCAGGATACCAGACGCATGACCGCAGTCCCCGCGGCGCAGCCCGAATACGGCGCCGATTCCATCAAGGTTCTCAAGGGTCTCGAGGCCGTCCGCAAGCGGCCCGGGATGTATATCGGGGACACCGACGACGGCTCTGGCCTGCACCACATGGTATATGAGGTCGTGGACAACGGCATCGACGAGGCGCTGGCCGGCCACGCCGACGTCGTCTCGGTCAAGATCCACGCCGACAGCAGCGTGAGCGTGCGCGACAACGGTCGCGGCATCCCGGTCGACAAGCACCCCACCGAAGGCGTCAGCGCCGCCGAGGTCATCATGACCCAGCTTCATGCCGGCGGGAAGTTCGACCAGAACAGCTACAAGGTCTCGGGCGGCTTGCACGGGGTCGGCGTCTCGGTGGTCAACGCGCTGAGCGACTGGCTCGAGCTGCGCATCTGGCGGGGCGGCAAGGAACACTACGCCCGCTTCGAGCACGGCGACACGGTCGAGCATCTGCGCGTCGTGGGCGACGCGGCGCCGGGCGAAAAGGGGACCGAGGTGCGCTTCCTCGCCAGCTCGCGCGAGCATGGCGGGACGGGCACGTTCTCGAACCTCGACTACAGCTTCAAGACGCTGGAAAACCGGCTGCGGGAACTCGCGTTCCTCAACTCGGGCGTCCGCATCGTGCTTGAGGACGAGCGCCCGGCCGAGCCGCTGCGGACCGAGCTGTTCTACGAGGGCGGGGTGCGTGAGTTCGTCCGCTACCTCGACCGCTCGAAGAACCCGGTGCTGCCCGACCCGATCTTCATCACCGGCGAGCGCGGCGGGATCGGGGTCGAGATCGCCATGTGGTGGAACGACAGCTACCACGAGACGGTCCTGCCCTTCACCAACAACATCCCCCAGCGCGACGGCGGCACGCACCTTGCGGGCTTCCGCGGCGCGCTGACGCGGGTCATCAACGCCTATGCCCAGTCCTCGGGCATCGCCAAGCGCGAGAAGGTGGACTTCACCGGCGACGACGCCCGCGAGGGGCTGACCTGCGTGCTGTCGGTCAAGGTGCCCGACCCCAAGTTCTCGAGCCAGACCAAGGACAAGCTGGTCTCGTCCGAGGTGCGGCCGGCGGTCGAGACGCTGATGAACGAGAAGCTGGCCGAGTGGTTCGAGGAGAACCCGACCGAGGCCAAGGCCATCGTCGGCAAGATCGTCGAGGCGGCGCTGGCGCGCGAGGCGGCGCGCAAGGCGCGCGAGCTGACCCGACGCAAGACGGCGATGGACGTGGCGAGCCTGCCCGGCAAGCTCGCCGACTGTCAGGAGAAGGACCCGGCGCTGGCCGAGCTGTTCATCGTCGAGGGTGACAGCGCCGGCGGCTCGGCCAAGCAGGGCCGGTCGCGCCAGAACCAGGCGGTGCTGCCGCTCCGCGGCAAGATCCTGAACGTCGAGCGGGCGCGCTTCGACCGGATGCTGTCCTCCGAGATGATCGGCACGCTGATCACCGCGCTCGGCACCGGCATCGGGCGCGACGAGTTCAACCTCGGCAAGCTGCGCTACCACAAGATCGTCATCATGACCGACGCCGACGTGGACGGCGCGCATATCCGCACGCTGCTGCTCACGTTCTTCTTCCGGCAGATGCCGCAGCTGATCGAGGCCGGCCACCTCTACATCGCCCAGCCGCCGCTTTACAAAGTCGCGCGCGGCCGGTCCGAGGTCTATCTCAAGGACCAGCAGGCGCTTGAGGATTACCTGATCGCGCAGGGGATCGAGGGCGCCAGCCTGCGCCTCGGCTCGGGCGAAGAGATCACCGGCGCGGACCTCGCGCGGGTGGTGGACGAGGCGCGGCTCGCGCGGCGGGTGCTCAGGGCCTATCCGACCCACTACCCGGCGCACATCACCGAGCAGGCGGCGATCGCGGGCGCGATGGTCGCCGGCGCGCTCGAGGCGGATGCGGGTGCGGTGGGCGCCGCGGTGGCCGAGCGGCTGGACATGGTAGCCGAGGAGTATGAGCGCGGCTGGGCGGCCCGGCCGACGCAGGACGGCGGCCTGCGGCTGGCGCGGATGCTGCGCGGGGTCGAGGAGAGCCGGCTGCTCGACGGGCCGATGCTGCGCTCGGGCGAAAGCCGGCGGCTGGGGCAGATGACCGACGCGCTGCGAGAGGTCTATGGCCAGCGCGCGACGCTGGTGCGCAAGGACCGCGAGCTGCCGATCATGGGCCCGCTGTCGCTGCTGGACGCGATCTTCGCCGAGGGCGAGAAGGGCCTGAACCTGCAGCGCTACAAGGGTCTGGGCGAGATGAATCCCGAGCAGCTGTGGGAGACGACGCTCGACCCCGAGGCGCGCACCATGCTGCAGGTGCGGATCGAGGACGTGGCCGAGGCCGACGACATCTTCACCAAGCTGATGGGCGACGTGGTCGAGCCGCGGCGCGACTTCATTCAGCAGAACGCGCTGAGCGTGGAGAACCTCGACGCCTGACGGCGCGTCGGGGGCTGGGCGGGACGCAGGCGGCCGTCCCCCACGTCGGACGGCGCCGACCGGTTGCATTTTAGCAACGGCGCGCTGTTTCCGCAGCCGCTGATCGTGTAATCCGAAACCGCGCCATCTATGCGGCGTTATCCACAAGTTCGTGTCCCGCGCCGTCGCTCCCTTCAGAATCGGGGGGATGTATGGCATGGGGTGTTTACGACCATCGCAGCGATCCCGGATCTCTGCTGTCAGTTTCAGGAGTCGACCATGCGCCACGCCCTTCCCCTCGTCACCGGGTTTGCCCTTCTCGCCACCGGCGCCGCGCAGGCGGGCGGTTTCGCCGCCCCCGTGGTCGAGGTCGAGCCGGTCGTCGCCGTCACCCCGGCCCCTGCGCCGGCCTGGCAGGGCGGCTATGCCGGTGTGGCGCTCGGGTATGCGTTCAACGGCGACGACCGGATCGGCCGCCGCGGCGCCGGGCTTGACGATTCGATCGGCACCGCCGAGCTGTCGGGTGTGAACCTGTCGCTGCGCGCCGGCTATCGCTGGCAGCGCAACAACTGGGTGGTGGGGCCGGAACTGTCGTACACCGCCGGCGACATCAAGGACGGCTTCGACTTCGGCGCCGGCGGCTCGTTCGAGTCGAAGGTGAACAACCTCTTCGCGGTCAAGCTGAAGACCGGCTACCTCGCGCGTCCCGACACGCTCGTCTACGGCATCGCCGGGTGGCAGACGGGTGATTTCACCTACAACTACAACGGCACCGACATCGACTATGACGCCGACGGCTATGTGCTGGGCCTCGGGGCAGAAAAGATGATCACCGACCGGATCTCGGTCACCGGTGAGTACGAGTACTCGAACTTCGGCAAGACCACGGTGGACCTGGGCGGCGGCGTCATCTCGAAGGCGACGCCCGAGCACTCGAACGTCAAGCTGGGCCTGAACTTCAAGTTCTGAGGTCGCCCGCATTGCACAAAGGGCCGTCGGCGTGAGCCGGCGGCCTTTTCGCATGAGCCGTCAGGCGCTCATCCGGCGCGGCAGCGGCACCGGCAGGGCGCGGTGGACGCAGGCCACGGCAAAGCCCTCGGCCACCCAGGCCCGCAGCGCCGGGTCGGCTGCGTCGAGGCCCCCGGTGTAGGCGCCGAACGCCGGCAGGATCATGTGATCGGGGCCGACCAGCAGCGCACGGCGACGGGCGCCGGCCAGCCGCAGGACCGGGTGGAAATGCCCGGCGATGTCCGGGCCCTCGCCTTCGGGCTGGTGGCGCAGCACCGCCCCGCCCAGCACCGCCTCGGGCGCGCAGCGCCCGGGCAGCCGCCCCGCCGCCGGACGCGGGTCGTGGTTGCCCGCGATCCACAGCCAGTCGCGCCCCACCGCCAGCGCCGCGATCCCCGCCCTCACCTCGGGCTCGAGCGCCTCGGCGGCGGCATCGTCGTCGAACCCGTCGCCCAGGCTGACCACGCAGGCGGGGTCGAGCGCCGCGACCTCCTCGGAGAGCCGCCGCAGCGTCTCGCGCCCCTCATAAGGCGGCAGCAGCGCGCCGCCGCGGCGGGCCATGCGCTCGGACTTGCCGAGGTGCAGGTCGGCCACGATGAGCCGGCGGCCCTCGGGCCACCACAGCGCGCCGGAACAGCGCGCCTCGAGCACCAGCCCGTGCCAGCGGAAGGGGAACCCCGTCACGGCCTGCCCTCAGTGCGCCCGCGGCACCGTGGCCGGGCGCGGGCCGCGCCGGGGCCGGCGCGGCGCCTCCGGGTCGCGCGACTTCAGCCCGGTCGCGGGGCGGTTCACCCCGTCGCCGATCCCGGCCATCCTTGCCGCCTCGGCCGGGTCGGCCGACAGCGTCAGCCCCGCATCTGCCATCATCGCCTCTGCCTCTGCCTCGGCGAGCCGCATCCGGCCCTGCCCGTCGATCCTGACCCGCCCCATCTCGAGCATGAGCGGCGCGGCCAGCGGCGATACCCGGTCCAGCATCCGGTGGTCAAGCCGGGGCGAGCGGTCCAGCATCTCCTCGATCCGGCCGAAGTCCACGAGGCCGCGGCCCGCCTCGATCGCGGTGATCCTGAGCAGCAGGTGGTCGGGGTCGTGGCGGCGCAGCGTGTCATACAGGATGTCGCTGGAAAACGTCGCCTGCTTGCCCGAGCGCCGCCCGCCCGGCAGGTTGCGCTGGATCAGCCCGGCGACGATGGCCACGTTGCGGAAGGTCCGCTTCATCACCGCGTTGCCGCCGAGCCAGTCGCCCAACCCCTCGCGCAGCGCGGCGCGGTCGAGCAGCGTTTCGGTCTCGGTCACCGGGTCCACCGACCAGATCAGCAGCGCGTAATCGGTGGCGAGGAACCCGAGCGGGCCCAGCCCCGCCAGCTCCATCGTCCGGGTCATCAACAGCCCCAGCGTCTGCAGCGCGTTGCGCCCGGCAAAGCCGTAGAGCGCGAAGTGCCAGCGCCCGTCATAGCGGAAGCTTTCCGACAGGAGCGTGCCGGGCTGCGGCAGCGCCGACTGCTCGGCCTGCAGCGCCAGCCAGTCGCGGGTGTCGGGGGGCAGCGCCGACCAGCGCGCGGGGTCCCCGATCAGCGCCAGCACCCGGTGGCTGAGCTCGGTCGAGGTCGCCAGCTTCAGCCCGTTGAAGGTGGCGATGCGCGGCTCCTTGTGGGGGTTCGGCGTGACCTCGATGCTGAGTTCGCGCAGCCCCTCGTACCGCACCGTCTGGCCGCCGATGAGGAAAGTGTCGCCGGGGACGAGGGTGGCGGCGAACCCCTCCTCGATCTCGCCCAGAAGGCCCTTGCCGCGCTGCCAGCGGACCTTCAGCGTCTCGGGGTCGATGATCGTGCCGATGTTCATGCGCAGGTCGCGGGCGGCGCGGGGATCGCGCAGGCCCCACAACCCGCCGCGCTGGACGAGCCGCTGCCAGCGGTCATAGGCGCGCAGGGCATAGCCGCCGGTGGCGCAGAAGTTGAGGCAATCATCGAAATCGGCGCGGGTCAGCGTGGCGTAGGGGCCGGCGCCCGCGACCTCGGCATAAAGCGCGTCGGCGTCGAAGGGCGCGGCGCAGGCGGTCAGCAGGATGTGCTGGCAGAGCACGTCGAGCGGCCCCGGCCCGCGCGGATCGCCGTCCAGATCGCGGGCCCGCACGGCCTCCAGCGCGGCGATGCACTCGATCACCTCGAAGCGGTTGGCGGGCACGATGCGGGCGACCGAGGGGGCGTTGTAGCGGTGGTTGGCACGCCCGATCCGCTGCACCAGCCGCTTGACGTTCTTCGGCGCGCCGACCTGGATCACCAGATCGACGCCGCCCCAGTCGATCCCGAGATCGAGGCTGCCCGTCGCCACCACGGCGCGCAGCGCACCGGCGGCCATCGCCGCCTCGACCTTCTGGCGGGCCTCGCGCGAGAGGCTGCCGTGGTGCAGGCCGATCGGCAGGTTGTCCTCGTTCGCGGCCCAGAGCTGCTGGAAATAGAGCTCGGCCTGGGCGCGGGTGTTGATGAAGACGATGGTGGTGTTGGCCCCCCGGATCGCCGCGAGCACCTCGGGCACCGCGTAATGGCCGTTGCCGCCGGCCCAGGGGGCGGGGCGGGCGGTGGGGAGCATGGCGATGTCGGGATCGGGGCCGGGGTCGGCGTGGATCACCTCGGCCCCGCCCATGAACCGGGCGAGCGCGGCGGGGTCCTCGACCGTGGCGCTGAGGCCCGTGGCGCGCAGGCCCGGGGACAGCGTCCTGAGCCGTGCGAGGCCGAGCATCAGCTGGTCGCCGCGCTTCGATTCGGCCAGCGCGTGCAGCTCGTCCAGCACCACCCGGCGCACGCTGCCGAATATCTTCGGCGCCTCGGGGTAGCTGAGCATCAGCGCAAGGCTTTCCGGCGTGGTCAGCAGAATCTGCGGCGGGTCGGTGCGCTGCCGGGCGCGGGCAGCGGACTTGGTGTCGCCGGTCCGGTCCTCGACCCGGATCGGCAGGCCGAGCTCGGCCACCGGACGCGCGAGGTTGCGCCCGATGTCGGCGGTCAGCGCCTTGAGCGGCGAGACATAGAGCGTGTGCAGCCCCGTATGCCCCCCGGCGAGTTCCACCAGCGACGGCAGGAACCCGGCGAGCGTCTTGCCGCCCCCGGTCGGCGCGACCAGCAGGCTGTCGCCCGTCGTCTCGAGCAGCGCGAGCTGGTGCGGGTGCGGCGCCCAGCCCTGGCGCGCGAACCAGTCTTCAAAGGCGGGGGGCAGGCTGGTCACGCCGCGCCCCCGTCATCCGCCGGACCGGGGGCTTTGCGCCCCCGGACCCCCGCAGGATATTTGTCGTCAGGAGAACTTGGGGCGTCCGCGCGCCCCGCGGACCGTTCCGCACCGTCTGTCTGACCCAACTCGGGCACCTCCGCCCCTCCGGGCGGCTGGGCCTCGTCGCGGCGCTTCTTGCGGCCGTGGCGGGTGCCGGCGCGGGCGGTCTCGGCGTCGAAGGCGTTGGGCGTGTCGATCATCGCGGCCAGCGTCTCGAGCCGGTCGGCCTCGGCCGCGGGCTTGTCCCAGCGGATGCGGCTGATGCGGGGAAAGCGCATCGCCACGCCGGACTTGTGCCGGGCCGAGCTGTTCACCCCCTCGAACGCGACCTCGAGCACCAGCTTCGGCGCCACCGCCCGCACCGGGCCGAAGCGCTCGGTGGTGTGGTTGCGCACGAAGCGGTCGAGCTCGCGCAGCTCCTCGTCGGTGAAGCCGAAATAGGCCTTGCCGACCGGCACCAGCATCTCGCCGTCCCAGAGCCCGAAGGTGAAGTCCGAGTAGAACCCCGAGCGCTTGCCGTGCCCGCGCTGCGCATACATCAGCACCGCGTCCACCACCCTCGGGTCGCGCTTCCACTTGAACCACGGCCCGCGGGGGCGGCCGCCCACATAAAGCGAATCGCGGCGCTTGATCATCACGCCCTCGATCACCGCGTCGGGCGGATCGGCCCTGAGCGCGGCCAGGTCGTCCCACGTCTCGAACGACAGCAGCCCCGACAGGTCGATCCGGTCCGAGCCGAAATCCGCGCCCTCGAGCACCGCGCGACGCTCGGTGAAGGGAAGGCCGCGCAGGTCGCGGCCCTGCCAGATCAGCGCGTCATAGATCCGCAGCCCCGCCGGGTGGCTGGCCAGCATCGCCCGGCCCACCCCCTTGCGGTTCAGCCGCTGCTGCAGGTCGTTGAAGCTGGCCACCGCGCCGTCGCGGCGCACCACCAACTCGCCGTCCAGTGCGCCGTCATAGTTCATCGCCGCGATCACGTCCGGGAAGGCGGCCGAGATGTCCTCGCCCGTCCGCGAATAGAGGCGCCGCACGCCGCCGTCGCTGACCGCCTGCACGCGGATGCCGTCCCATTTCCACTCGGCGGCGTGCTCGGCCGGGTCGAGCGCGCGCAGCTCGTCGAGGTCGGTCGGGGTGGACAGCATCACCGGCCGGAACGGCGCCAGCGCCGCCTGTTCGGGGCGCGGGCCGCCCTCGATCCAGGCGAAAAGCTCGGTGAAGGGCGGGGTCAGGCCGTGCCACAGCTCCTCGATCTCGGCGAGGCCCGGCCCGCCCATCTGCGCCAGCGCCGTCCGCGCCAGCCGCCCCGAGAGCCCGATCCGCAGGTTGCCAGTGGCGAGCTTGAGGAACGCGAGCCGTTCCGACGCGCCGAGCCGGTCCAGCACCCCGGCGATGGCCGCGGGCAACCCCGCCTTGCCGGTGGTTTCCAGCAGATGCACCGCGTCGGTGACGCTGAGCGTGGCGCCGCCCTCGCCCTCCCACAAGAGCGCGATGGTCTCGGCGAGGTCACCGACGAAGTCGTAGCTGAGCGCGAACAGCTCGTCGTCGAAGCGCTCGACCGCCAGCCCGCGCAGCAGCGAGGGGGTGACGGTCCGCAGCTTCAGGTCGCCGGTCAGCGCGGCGAAGGCATAGCCGCGGTCGGGGTCCGGGGTGCGTTCGAGGTAATGCTGCAGAAGTTGCAGCTTGGCGTTGCGCGAGGGCGTGAACGCCAGCCGCTCGAGCAGGTCGGCGAACCCCTTCATTCCGCCTCGTCCTCATAGCCCACCAGCCGCAGCGGCCGGGCGCGCATCTGGTTCAGCGCGCACCAGCGCAGCACCCCCTCCTCGGCGCCGTGGGTGACCCAGACCTCTTCGGGGCGCAGCTCCTGCAGGGTCTGGGTGAGTTGCGGCCAGTCGACGTGATCCGAGATCACCAGCGGCAGCTCGACCCCGCGCTGGCGGGCGCGGGCGCGCACCGTCATCCAGCCCGAGGCGAAGCCGATCACCGGGTCGCGGAAGCGCTGCACCCAAGGCGAGGCGAACGCCGAGGGCGGGGCGATCACCACCTGCCCCTCGATGTCCTTCGGCGTGGTGGCCGGGCGCAGGTCGCCCAGCGCGATGCCTTGGGCCACGTGATACTCGGTCAGCCGCTGCGCCGCGCCGTGCAGGTGGATAGGGGCGTCATAGCCCTCGGCCCTGAGCAGCGCGATCACCCGCTGCGCCTTGCCCAGCGCATAGGCGCCGATCAGGTGCTTGCGGTCGGGAAACTCGGCCATACTGGCGAGCAGGCGGCGCGTCTCGGCGGCGGGGTCGGGGTGGCGGAAGACCGGCAGGCCGAAGGTCGCCTCGGTCACGAAGATGTCGCAGGCGACCGGCTCCCACGGGGCGCAGACGGGGTTCGGGGTGCGGCAATAGTCGCCCGAGACGACGATCACCGGCCCGTTCGCACAGCCGAGGCGGATCTGCGCCGAGCCGAGGATGTGGCCGGCGGGGTGAAAGCTCACCTCGACGCCGCCCAGCCGCAGGGGGCCGTCCGCGACCTGCCGCTGCGCCGTGAAGTCCTCGCCATAGCGGATCGCCATGATGTCGAGCGTCTGCGCAGTGGCCAGCACCGCGCCGTGGCCCGAACGGGCGTGGTCGCCGTGGCCGTGGGTGATCAGCGCGCGCGGCACCGGGCGCACCGGGTCGATGAAGAAATCGCCCAGCGGGCAGTAAAGCCCGGCATCGGTGGGATAAAGGCAGTCGTCGGCGCGCAGCATCCCGCCCAACGCCGGTGCGGCGGCTTGGTTCACCTATCGTTCACCCGCCCGGCGGGTCGGCAGCGGGCGGTCGGCGAAGATCGTCTCCATGCTGAACATCCCGGTGACGCGCTCGAGGTCCAGCCCCTCGATCAGCGCCTTGTAGACCCGGTCATACCCCGCCATCGAGCCGGTCGAGACCTGCGCGAGATAGTCCCACTCGCCGCCGATGCGGTGAAAGGCGGTGATCTCGGGGATCGACTCCGCCCGGCGGCGGATGCGGTCGGCCCAGCGGTCGTCGTGGTGGCGGGTGCGGATCAGCACGAACACCGTCAGCCCCAGCCCGACCGCGGGGGCGTCGATCACCGCGCGGCTGCCGCGCAGGACCCCCGCCGCGCGCAACTGCCCGATCCGCCGCCAACAGGCGTTCTGCGACAGCCCCAGCCGCTCGGCGAGTTCCCGCTGCGAGAGGCTTGCGTCGGCCTGAAGCTCGGCGAGGATGCGGTGGTCGGTTTCGTCAAGTCTGGGCGTTGAGGCGATCATATGACAACCAAACAGCTCTGCGAGTTATGACATTGATGATGATCCATCGCGTGGCATGGGTCAAACTGGATCGCATGACCCAGCCTGATCTCTTCACCCGCTTTCGCGCCGCGCTCGGCCCCGACCCGGCCCCTGCCCTTCACGCCGGGCTGATCGGCCACGGCGTCCCGGTGGACGGCCCGTTCGGCCCGCACCCGCTGGTCTATGCCGATTACGTCGCCTCGGGACGCGCGCTGCGGCAGGTCGAGCGGTTCGTCATGGACGAGATCCTGCCGTGGTACGCCAACAGCCACACCGAGGCCTCGGCCTGCGGGGCGGCGATGACCCGCGCCCGCCGGGCCGCGCGGGCCGAGATCCTGCGTTGCTGCCACGGCGACGACGCCCACGCGGTGATCTTTGCCGGGTCGGGTGCCACGGCGGGGATCAACCGGCTGGTGCATCTGATGGGCGTCGGGCCGGGGACGACGGTGATCCTCGGGCCCTACGAGCATCACTCGAACATCCTGCCGTGGCGCGAATCGGGCGCCACGGTGGTCGAGCTGCCCGAAGCGGCCTGCGGCGGCCCCTGCCCCGACGCGCTCGAGGCGGCGCTGGTGCCCGACACGGTGGTGGCGCTGTCGGCCTGTTCCAACGTCACCGGCATCACCTGCGACGTGGCGGCGCTGACCGCGCAGGTCCACGCGGCGGGCGCACGAGTGGTCTGGGACTACGCCGGCGGCGCCCCCTACCTGCCCATCGACCTGAGCCTGGGGATGGAGGCGGTGGTCGCCTCGCCCCACAAGTTCGTCGGCGGGCCGGGCGCCTCGGGCGTGCTGATCGTCCGCCGCGACGCGGTGCGCGCGGACCGGCCGAGCAGCCCCGGCGGCGGCACGGTGCGTTTCGTCTCGCCGCACGGCCACGACTATGCCGCGGGCGTCGAGGCGCGCGAGGAGGCCGGCACCCCCAACGTCATCGGCGACATCCGCGCGGCGCTGGCGTTTGCGGTCAAGGACGCCGTCGGGCAGGCGGCGATCGACGCGGCGCACGCGCGCTGGTGGGCGATGGCGCGGGCGCGGCTGGCCCGCGACCCCCGGATCGAGCTGCTGGGCAATCTCGACTGCCCGCGGGTGCCGATCCTGTCGTTTCGCCTGCGCGACGGGCAGGGCGGCCATGTCCACCAGCAGCTTGCCACCCGGATGCTGAGCGACCTGCACGGGGTGCAGGCGCGCGGCGGCTGCGCCTGCGCGGGGCCTTACGTGCACCGGCTGCTCGGGCTGGACCGCGATGCCTCGGACCGGCTGCGGGCCGCGATCCTCGCGGGGCACGAGGTCGAGAAGCCCGGCTTCGTGCGGCTCAACCTCTGCTGGCTCGCGCCTGAGGCCGAGGTCCGCTTCATCCTCGACGCCATCGCCGACGTGGCGGCCCGCGCCCCCGGCCTCGCCCCGCGCTACGCCTGCGACGAGAGCCGGGCGATCTTCTCGCCCGCTGCCTGAGGGGCCCGGTCGCGGGTCTTGCGCGAATCGGCGGGCCGCCCCACTCTTCACGGAAACGTGAGGCCGCGGCCCCTGCCCGGTGCGCCACCTTGAAGGTGACCGATGCCCCGCTTTTCCCTCTGTCTCGCGCTGGCGCTCGCCCTCGCCACCCCGGCCACCGCCCAGGTGACCGAAGAGGACGTGTGCGAGGTCGCGGGCGACCTGATGCACATCGCCGTCACCCAGCGCGAGGGCGGCGCCACCCAGCGCCAGGCCGCCCGCTACATCGCCGCCGGCATCGGCGAGGCGGCGAGCAACCAGTCCGGCAGCCGCGCCGACCGCCAGCACGTCGCCAACCTGCTGGGCGGGATGGCCACGACGCTGCTGCGGATCGCCTATTCGCTCGACCTCGACCCGCGCATCGACAACGCGCAGGTGGCCGCGCGCACCGTCTATGCGATGTGTCTAAAGGGCGAGCTTTAGGCCCCCGACCCCTCACCGCGCCGCTCACACATCCGCTGGGCCACGTAGTCGCGCAGCAGCGCCACCCGGCGCGGGCGAAAGCTGGTGCCGCCTGGGGACAGGCGCTCGATCCGCGGGATGTGGAAGATGCGGAAATCCATCCGCAGCCGGCAATGCGCCAGCAGCATGAGCGAGCGGTCGGCGTGGCTGATCCCCAGCGGCCAGACCTCGCGCTCGGTCACCGCGTCGTTCAGGTCACGGTAGCGGATCACGAGGCTGGTCTCGTCCCAGCACGCCTGCCGGATCGCGCCGAGGTCGAGATGCGGCGGCACAAGCTCGTTCGGCGCCGGGGTCCAGACGCGGGCCACCGCGTGCAGCGCCATCTGCGCCTGCCGCTCGGGCAGGGTGGCGATGATCCGCGCCAGCGCATCCTCGCCCGCCCGCGTCAGCGCCGGGTCGCCCAGCCGCGGCAACTGCGCCACCGCCAGCCGCAGCGCCTCGATCTCGAGCCGGTCGAAGCTCTGCGGCGGCAAGGCCGGGTCCTCGGTCAGGCGATAGCCCACCCCCGCCGCACCGTCGATCAGCGCCCCGCCGGCGCGCAGGCTGGCGATGTCGCGGTAAAGCTGGCGCAGCGAGACGCCGGTTTCCGCGGCCAGCCGCTGCGCGGTGACCGGCGCCGGCAGGCGGCGCAGCGCGTCCATCAGGCGCATCAGGCGGTCCGAGCGGGCCATGCCGCGACCTTCGGTGAGCGGACGGCGCCGCGCAAGCCGCCCGCCCGGCGGGCTGCTGCCCGATCCTGTCAGCAGCCCCGTGCGATGACGGGGCGAACCAACCTCAAGAGGCCCCGATGCTCACCCTCTACCACGCCCCGAACTCGCGCTCGACCTCGGTCGTGCAGCTCCTCCACGAACTCGGCATCACCGACCAAGTGACGGTGCGCGAGGTCACCATCCCGCGCCAGGACGGCACCGGCGGCCGTGATCCGGCCAATCCCCACCCCGAGGGCAAGGTGCCCTATCTGACCGACGGCACCGACCATGTGCGCGAGCGCGGGGCGATCATCCTCTATCTCGCCGACCGCTTCCCGGCCGAGGGGATCGGCCGCCCGGTCGGCGACCCGCAGCGCGGCGCGTTGCTGTCGTGGCTCTTCTGGTATCAGGGCGTGTTCGAGCCGCTGGCGATCCTGCACTGGGCCGGCATCGACCACCCGGCGATCGCCGCCAGCCTGCGCGACTTCGACACCGCGATCCGGCGGCTTGATGAGGTTCTCAGCCGCCAGCCCTATCTGCTGGGCGCCGGCTTCAGCGCCGCCGACCTGCTCTGCGCGGCGCCGTTCGCGTGGTTCGGCGACCGGCTGCCCGCGACCCCGGCGATCCGCGACTGGGCGGCGCGCTGTCAGGACCGCCCGTCGGTCCGCGCGGTGGGCGAGCGCTGAGCGGCGGGCGTCACCCGCGCCAGCTGCACCATCAGGATGCCGGCCGCGACGATGAGCGAGCCGATCACGTCCGACCAGCCGAAGCGCTCGCCCAGCGCGAGCGCCGCGATCGTGACCCCCAGCGGCGGCGACAGGAAATGGAACGCCGCCGCCCGCACCGCCCCGATCCGGGTGACCAGCCGAAACCAGATGAAGGTGGCGAGAATCCCGGGAATGAAGATCGAGAACGCCAGCGCCCCCACCAGCCGCGGCGTCCACCGCACCGGCTCGCCCCATTCGAGCAGCAACGAGGGAAGGGCCAGCGCCACCGCGCCGACCGCCATCTGCCAGCCGACGATGGCCATCAAGTTCGACCCGCCGCCGGTGCCGCGCACGACCAGCGTGGCGACGGTCAGCGCCACCACCGCCACAAGGCACATGGCGACCCCCACGAGGTCGAGCCCGTGGCGCAGCCGCACGCTCATGATGACGACGACGCCCGTCACCCCCAGCAGCAGGCCGAGGGCCGCCTGCGGGCGCAGCGGCTCGCGCCCCGCGGCCCAGCCGAAGAACGCCACCAGCAGCGGCATCATCGAGGCGATGATCGCGGCGGCGGACGCCTCGACCCGCTGCATCGCCATCCAGTTCAGCCCGAGGTAGAGGGCGTTCTGGCAGAGGCCGAAGATCACCACCGTCCGCGCCTCGTCCCGCGTCAGCCGCAGCGACTGGCCCATCGCCCGGGCGAGCCCGAGCGCGATCACCGCCGAGATGGCGAAGCGTACCACCAGCGCGAAGAGCGGCGGCATCTCGACCACGACGATCCGCGTCGCGGTGAAGGCCGAGGCCCAGATCGCCGCGAAGGCGAGGCCCATGAGGACGGACTTCAGGTCCATGCGGTCTCCTCACCCACGGCGAGGCGGCGGCGGGCCTCGGCCAGGTCCTCGGGGGTGTTGATGTTGAAGAAGGGGGCCGCGCCCGCAAAGGCGACGCGGGCGGCGCCGAGCGCCTCCATCACGCTGCGCATCCGCCGCTCGCCCTGCATCAGCGCGTCGCGCAGGGGCGCGCGCAGGGAGGTGTCCCAGGCGGCGAAGGCGGGGTGGTCGCGCCCGTCGTGGGTGGCGAGCGCCACGGGCGCCGGATCGGCGGCGAGCCGGGCGGCGAGGTCCGGGGGGAAGAACGGCGTGTCCCCGGCCGCGGTGACGACCCGGGCGTGCCCCTGAGCCGCCGCCCAGTCGAGCGCGGCGAGGACGCCGGCGAGCGGGCCGGGAAAGTCGGGCAGCGAATCGGGAAGGATCGGCAGGCCGAAGGCGGCGAGGCGCGCAGGGTCTCCGTTCGCGCTGATCGCCTGCGCGCAGCCCAGCCGGGCGAGGACATGGGCGAGAATCGGCCGCCCGCCGAGATCGAGCAGCGGCTTGTCGCCGCCCCCCATCCGCTGCGCGCGCCCCCCCGCCAGCACGACGCCGACCGGCGCGCCCCGGTCGGGCGCGGCGTCGGGGTGGGCAGGGGTAGAGGTCGGGCGCATGAGCGGCACCATGCGTTGCGCCCAAGCCCGCCGCAAGCGCCCCGCCCTCGGCGCCCCCCTCCGGTAGGCGCCCCGCGCTCGCTCGCCGGTTGTGCGCCGCTGCGGCCGATCCCCTGCGGCGGTCGGCTGCGGCAATGCTGTCCTTTACGCCGGCGGGGGCGAGCCGCTAGGGTGGTCCCATGCTCGGCTATGTGATCCACGAGGACCGCGGGGACCCCAACGCGCGCATGGCCGAGATCGCCATGTCGCTGATGGCGGACGGATTCCGGCTGGCCGGGGCGGTGCAGGCGAACCTCGACCCCCGCCACCGCCACGAGTGCGACGTCGAGCTGACGATCCTCGGCGCCTCGAGCGCGCCGCTGCGGATCTCGCAGTCGCTGGGGCGCGGCTCGCACGGCTGCCGGCTGGACAGCGACGCGCTTGAACGGGCGGTGGCGATGGTGGCGGCGCGGCTGACCCGGACGACCGACCTGCTGATCATCAACAAGTTCGGCAAGCAGGAGGCCTCGGGCCGCGGCTTCCGCGACCTGATCGGGCTGGCACTGTCCGAGGGCGTGCCGGTCCTGACCGCGGTGCCGCCCGCCTATTTGCCCGCGTTCCTCGAGTTTGCCGACGGCATGGCCGTGCGCCTCGACTGGGACGGCGCGACCGACTGGGCCCGCGGAAAGCGCCCGGCCGCCGCATGAGCGCCCCCGACGAGGCCGCCACCGCCACGGACGCAGTGGCCGAGATCGACGCCCGCCACCTGCTCTGCCCCCTGCCGGTCCTGCGGCTGCGCAAGGCGCTGCTGCCGCTGCCCCCCGGCGCCCGCGTGGCGCTCGTGGCGACCGACCCCGCGGCGGTGCTGGACGTGCCGCATTTCTGCGCCGAGGGCGGGCATCAGTTGCTCAGCACCACGCCGCTCTCCTGCGGGGCGCGGCGCTATCTGGTGCAACGCGGCTGAGACCCCGACCTTGCGCCCGCGCGCGCAGAGTGGTTCTGTCCCCGGCGGGAGGCGGATCTAGGGGGGGACGCCCATGCTGGCGATCTTTCTCAAGACGCTGCCGTTCTTTGCGCTGATCGGCACCGGCTGGCTGGCCGGGCGGCTGCGGCTCTTTTCGGCCGAGGCGACCGCGGCGCTGACCAACTTCGTCTTCTACTTCGCGCTGTCGGCGATGCTGTTCGGCTTTGCCGCGCGCCTCGACCTCGGCGCGCTTTTCGACCTGCGCTTCGTGCTGGCCTATCTCGCCGGGTCGCTGGCCGTCTGGGCGGTGGTCTTCGCCGTCGCCCGCAGCCGCGGCAGCGGGGCGGCCGAGGCGGCGATGCTGGCCCACACCGGGATGATCGGGAACACCGGCTTCCTGGGCGTGCCGATGCTGGTGGTGATCCTGGGCGAGGTCGCCATCGGCCCGGTGCTGATGGTGCTGACGCTGGACATGCTGGTGTTTTCCACCCTCATCACCCTGATCATCGCGGCCGTGCGGCACGGGCGCATCGGCCCCTCGACGCTCAGGCCGGTGCTGCGCGGGATCGTCGCCAACCCGATGATCGTGGCGATGCTCGCCGGCCTCGCCTGGGCGGGGCTCGACCTGCCGCTGCCCGCGCCCGCGGCCGAGTTCCTGTCGCTGCTGGGCGCCGCCGCCACCCCCGGCGCGCTCTTCGCCATCGGCGCCTCGCTGGCGCTGCGCCCGGCCCGGCGCGTCGGCCCGGCGCTGGCGCTGAGCGGGGTCAAGCTGGTCCTGCACCCGCTGGCCGTCGGCCTCGCGGCGCTGGCGTTCGCCGTCGACCCGGTCGCGGCCGGCGTCATGGTCGCCGCCGCGGCCCTGCCGGTGGCGGGCAACGTCTACATCCTCGCCCACCACTTCGGCATCGCCGAGGAACGGGTGTCGGCGGCGATCCTGATCTCGACCGCGCTCAGCGTGGCGACCCTTCCCCTTGTCATCCACCTGATCCCGAAAGGCTGATCCATGAAGAAGATCTCGCAACTCTCGCTCGAGAACGTGGTGCTGGACGTGGACGAGGACGGCATCGCCACCGTCACGCTGAACCGCCCCGCCAAGCGCAACGCGCTGGACGCGGCCACCATCGACGAGCTGATCGAGGTCTTCGCCACCCTGCCCCGCGCCGGCGTGCGCGCCTGCGTGCTGCGCGGCGAGGGCACGCATTTCAGCGCCGGGCTGGACCTGGTCGAGCACTACCACGCGGACCGCTCGGCCGCCGACTTCATGCACGTCTGCCTGCGCTGGCACGAGGCGTTCAACAAGATGGAGTACGGCGGCGTGCCGGTGATCGCGGCGCTGAAAGGCGCGGTGGTGGGCGGCGGGCTGGAGCTCGCCTCGGCGGCCCATATCCGGGTCGCCGACGAGACCACCTATTTCGGCCTGCCCGAGGGGCAGCGCGGCCTCTTCACCGGCGGCGGGGCGACGATCCGGGTCGCCGACCTGATCGGCAAGGCGCGGATGATCGACATGATGCTGTCCGGCCGCCTCTACCGCGGGCAAGAGGCGGTGGACGTGGGCCTGGCGCAGTATCTGGTGCCCGACTCCGAGGCCAAGGCCTACGAGATCGCCCGCGCGGCGGCGCAGAACCCGCCCTTGTCGAACTTCGCCATCTGTTCGGCCATCAGCCACATGCAGAACATGAGCGCGCTGGACGCGGCCTATGCCGAGGCGGTCGTCGCCGGCGTGGTCAACACGCAGGAGGCCGCGAAGGCCCGGCTCGAGGCCTTCGCCAAGGGCACCGCGGCGAAGGTGAAGCCGGAATGAGCGACCGGGTCGAGCAGATCACGGACTGGGACGACGCCTATGCCAACGTCGCCCACATCCCCGGCGGCGAGGACTTCGCCCCCCGGTGGGAAGGCGAGGCCGAGGCCTTCCGCGCCGCACACCCGCCCGAGACAGTGGGGCGCGGCGAGCTCTACCTTCCCGCCGGCACGCCCAGGGGCCTCGCCGTGTTCATCCACGGCGGCTACTGGCTGCGCTTCGGGCCCCGCTGGTTCTCGCACCACGCGGGCGGCGCGCTGGCGCGGGGCTGGGCGGTGCTGCTGCCCGGCTATCCGCTCGCGCCCGCCGCCAGCCTGCGGCAGATGCGCGACGCCGTGGCGGGCCAGATCGACGCTGCCGCCGAGCGGGTGGCGGGGCCGATCACGCTGAGCGGACACTCGGCGGGTGGGCATTTGGCCGCGCGAATGATCTGCGACGACACCCCGCTCAGGTCGCTCAGCCGGGTGGCGCGCTGCCTGCCAATCTCGGGCCTTTTCGACCTGCGCCCGTTGCAGCGCACGGCGATGGCGGGCGACCTCGGGCTGGACGACGCGACCGCGGCGGCGGAAAGCCCGCTCTTCCACCTGCCCGCGGCCCATGTCGATCTGCACGTCTGGGTCGGCGCCGACGAGCGCCCGGTGTTCCTGCGCCAGTCCCGCCTCATCGCCGACGCTTGGGCCGGGATGCCGCGCGCGACGCGGCTGACGGTGGAACCGGGCCGGCACCACATGGACGTGATCGCCGGGCTTACGCAGGCCGATGCGCCGCTGACCGAGGCGCTGGTTGGGGCGCTCTAGGAACCGGCGCGAGCGCCGGAGGGGGCTGTCTGCCCCCTGCGCGCGTTCCGCGCTCCCCCCGAGGATATTTGAGACCGCCTGAGTGGCCGATCCCTGCGCGGATCGGACAAGCCCCCCTCGGGCTGGACCCAAATATCCCGCGGGGGTCCGGGGGCGCGAAGCCCCCGGCTTGTCTCAGGACTCCTGCTGGCCCGGCGCCAGATCGCCGTCCTCCGCCGCCTGATGCGCCCCCGGCCCGCGGGCGGCGCGGATCGAGTCCTCGAGCAGCCCCAGCGCCTCGTCGAACACCGCATCCGGCACCGTCAGCGGCGGCAGGAAGCGGATCACGTTGCCGTAGACGCCGCAGGTCAGCAGGATCAGGCCGCGCGTCAGCGCCTCTTCCCGCACCTTGTTGGTGAACTCGGGCGAGGGCGTGTCGGTGCCCGCGACGTTGAACTCGACCGCGTTCATCAGGCCGGGGCCGCGGATGTCGATGATCTCGGGCACGTCGTCGCGCAGGCTGGCGAGCCGCTGCTTGAGGCGCTGGCCCAGCCGCTCGGCGCGCTCGGACAGGCCCTCCTCCTCGATCACGTCGAGGACGGCGTGGGCCGCGGCCACGCCCAGCGGGTTGCCGGCGTAGGTGCCGCCCAGGCCCCCGGGGTTCGGCGCGTCCATCACCTCGGCGCGGCCGGTGACGGCCGAGATCGGCAGGCCGCCGCCCAGCCCCTTGGCCATGGTGGTGATGTCGGCGGCGACGCCGTGATGCTCCATCGCGAACAGCTTGCCGGTGCGGGCGAAGCCGGTCTGCACCTCATCGGCGATCAGCAGCATCCCGTGCTCGTCGCAGAGCGCCCGCAGCTTCTGCATGAAGCCGGCGGGGACCGGGTAGAACCCGCCCTCGCCCTGCACCGGCTCGACGATGATCGCGGCGACGCGCCTGGGGTCCACGTCGGCCTTGAAGAGCTTGTCGAGCGCCGCGAGCGCGTCGTCCTGGCTGACCCCGTGGAGGTCGTTCGGGAACGGCAGGTGATAGACGTCGGGCATCATCGCCCCGAAGCCGGCCTTGTAGGGCTGGACCTTGCCGGTCAGCGTCATGCCCATGAAGGTGCGGCCGTGGAAGGCGCCGGTGAAGGCCACGATGGCGCTGCGCCCGGTGGCATAGCGGGCGATCTTGACGGCGTTCTCGACCGCCTCGGCGCCGGTGGTGGCGAAGATGGTCTTCTTCTCGAAATCGCCGGGCACGAGCCGGTTCAGCCGCTCGGCCAGCGCCACGTAGTTCTCATACGGCACGACCTGGTGGCAGGTGTGGGTGAAGCGGTCGAGCTGGTCCTTGACGGCCTGGATCACCTTGGGGTGGCGGTGGCCCGTGTTCACGACCGCGATGCCGGCAGCGAAGTCGATGTAGCGCTTGCCGTCCTTGTCCCAGATTTCCGCGTTCTCGGCGCGGTCGGCGTAGA
The DNA here is from genome assembly GCF_900106665.1 of Paracoccus sanguinis. Taxonomy (GTDB): domain Bacteria; phylum Pseudomonadota; class Alphaproteobacteria; order Rhodobacterales; family Rhodobacteraceae; genus Paracoccus; species Paracoccus panacisoli. Next base: position 34,806 of record NZ_FNNA01000007.1, on the reverse strand, counting down.
TCTGGGTGGTCATCCCCACGCCGCGCGAGATGGCGGCGTTCTTGCGGTCGGTCATCGTGGTCATCTGGCGGTCCCCCTCGCGGCTCGCGCGCCCCGGAACGGGCGCCGGGGCGCAATCTAGCCGCCCCGCCGAGGGGGGACAATCGCCCCGCCCCCGGCGTTCTGACGCACCGTGCCAACGGAACGCCCGGCAGGGCGGCATGGGGGGCCGCTTTACCTGCGCACGGGGTCAGGGCAGCATGGCCGCACCCCGTGTCCCAGCCAAGGCGCCGCCATGCGACTGCCCGTTCTGCCTGTCCTGATCCTGCCGCTGCTCGCCGCCTGCGCGCCGACCGGCCCCGCCGTGCCGGGCGGCCCCGAAGCCTGGCGAGTGCTGTCGGTGGGCGAGGCGCGGCCGCCGCAGGGCACCTTGCCGGTGATCCGGTTCGAGCCGGGCGGCCGAGTGAGCGGCACCGGCGCCTGCAACGGGTTCTTCGGTCCCGGCCAGATCACGCCGCCGGTCCGCATCGGCCCGTTGGGCGCCACGCTGATGGCCTGCGCCCCCGCGGCGATGGAGTTCGACGCCCTGCTGCACGCGGCCCTCGGTCGGGTGGATGGCGCGGCCCCGCAGCCGGGCGGGCAGCTCGACCTGACCGCGGCCGGGCGGCCCGTCGTCCGCCTCGGGCCCGCGCCTGCGCCCTGACCTCGTCAGGCCGGGACCGCGGCCCCGGCCTTGACGCCAGCCGCGCGCCGGTGCCGGATCACGCCGGGCGGGCACCGGACTGCAACCTTGCCGCCCCGCCCGCGTTCGCCCTGCACCCGTCAGCCCAAGGCCCCTCATGTTCCCGATCCGCGACCACAACCCCTCCGAGACGACGCCGTACGTCACCATCGGGCTGATCTTCGTCAACGTGGTGATGTTCCTGCTCACCATGCCATGGGGCGGCGGGATGGAGGGGCTGTGGGAGGATCTGGCCCTCTACCCCGTCGCCGTCACCAACGGCGCGCATCTGTGGGGCCTCGTCACCCACATGTTCCTGCACGCGGGGCTGCTGCACATCGCGGGCAACATGCTGTTCCTGTGGATCTTCGGCGACAACCTCGAGGACCAGATGGGGCATTTCGGGTTCCTCGCCTTCTACCTCGCCTGCGGGCTGGCGGCGGCGGGGTTCCAGATCGCCGCCGACCCGTCCGAAGGCATCCCGATGGTCGGCGCCTCGGGCGCCATCGCCGGGGTGATGGGAGGGTATCTGCTGCTCTTCCCCAAGGCCAAGGTGGACGTGGTGGCGATCATCATCATCCTGATCAAGGTGTTCACCATCCCCGCCTGGGTGATGCTGGCGGTCTGGTTCGGGGTGCAGGTGTTCTCGGGCTACGCCATGCACGGGGGCGAGGCCGGGGTGGCCTATTGGGCCCACGCCGGGGGCTTCGCCGCGGGCCTCGTGCTGACGCTGCCGCTGTTCTTCCGCCGCGGCGGCACCGTCTTCTGGGCGGTCACGCGGGGGCGGCCCCCGCACCTGCCGCTCGACTACGCGCCGACGCGCATCCCGCAGGTGCGCCGCTAGGCCAGCACGCCGCGGCTCATGTGGCGCTTGCCGGCGAAGCCCGGCGCGCGACTGACCGCGAACCCGGCCTCGGAGAGCGCGCGGCGGACGTGACCCGCGGCGGTGTAGGTGGCGAAGCTGCCGCCGGGAGCGGTGTGGCGCGCGACCTGCGCCATCAGGTCGGGGCCCCACAGCTCGGGGTTCCGGGCCGGTGAGAATCCGTCGAGGAACCACGCATCCGCCCGCCCGTCCCACGCCGCCAGCGTCTCGCGCGCGTCGCCCACGATCACCGTCGCCGTCACCGATCCCACGGTGAAGGTGGGCTGCCCCCAGCCCGCCTGCAGCTCGGCCGAGAGCGGCGCGAGGGCGGGAAAGGCGGCGTGGGCGCGGGACAGGTCGGCCGCGCTCAGCGGAAAGGCCTCGAAGCTGGTGAAGCGGACCGGGACGCGCGCCACCTCGGCCAGCGCGAGCAGGTTCAGCCCGGTGCCGAACCCCGTCTCGGCGACGTGGAAGCCGGGCACCAGCCGGGCGGGCAGGTCGTTGCCCGAAAGGAACACGTGCCGCGTCTCGTCCAGCCCCCCGGCAAGGCTGAAGAACGGGTCGTCGAAGCGGCGCGAGACGGGAATCTCGCCCGCCCCGGTCGCCCGCCAGTCGAGGCCAGATTCCTCGCCCGACGCCCCGCCCATCTGGTCGCCCGATTGCTCGCTGGGGGTCATTCGCGCTACTCCTGCCGCCTTGGGTGGCATTGGCGGGGACGCGCGGCGGTGGCAAGCGGGATCACAGTGGTCGGCGGCGGGATCTTCGGCTTGGCCTGCGCGTGGGAACTGGCGCGCCGCGGCGCGCGGGTGCGGCTGATCGAGGCCGACCGGCTCGGCGCGGGCTCCTCGGGCGGCACGGTGGGGGCGCTCGCGCCGCATGTGCCCGAGCCGTGGAACGACAAGAAGGCGCTGCAGCGCGACGCGCTGGTGGCCGCTGAGGGCTGGTGGGCCGAGGTCGCCGCCGCGGGCGGGGTCGATCCGGGTTACGGCCGCACCGGGCGGCTGCAACCGCTGGTCGAGGGGCCGGCGCTGGACGACCGCATCGCCGCGGCCAGGGCGCGGTGGCGCGGGTTCGCGATGTGGCGCGAGGCCGCGCCGCGGGGGCCGCTGGTCCCGGACAGCGCGACCGGATGGCTGGCCGACGACATCACCGCGCGGATCGCGCCGCGCCGGGCGCTGGCGGCGCTGGCGGCGGCAATCCGGGCGGCGGGCGGAGAGATCGTCGAGGGCGCGGGCGCGCAGCACCCCGACCGGCTGGATGCAGGCGGCGGGCCGGTGATCTGGGCCACGGGCGCGCCGGGGCTGGCGGACCTCTCGGCCGATCTGGGGCGGGCGATGGGAAACGGTGTCAAGGGCCAGTCGGCGCTGCTGGGCTTCGCCGCGCCCGACGCGCCGCAGGTCTTCGCGGACGGGCTGCACATCGTGCCCCACGCCGACGGCACCGTGGCCATCGGCTCGACGAGCGAGCGGGACGCGGTGACCCCCGGCCCCGACGCGCAGCTTGATGCGCTGATCGCCAGGGCGGTGGCGATCTGCCCGGCGCTGGCAGGGGCCGAGGTGATCGACCGCTGGGCGGGGGTGCGGCCGCGCGCCCTCTCGCGCGCGCCGCTGGTGGGCGCGTGGCCGGGGCGGCCGGGGCATTTCATCGCCAACGGCGGGTTCAAGATCGGCTTCGCGATGGCCCCGCCGGTGGCCGGGATGCTGGCTGACCTGCTGCTGACCGGCGCGGACCGCATCCCCGCCGGGTTCCACCCAGATGAGCGCCCCGCCTAGCGCATCGCCCGGCGGCGGGCGTCGGCGGCGACGTTGCGCTTGAGTTCCATCAGCGCGATCCGGCGTTGCAGCGCGCGGCGCTCGGCCTCGTCCTCGATCTGGTCCAGCACCGCCCGCTGCGCCTCGATCTCGCGGGCGAGCGTCACCTCGGGCGGCAGGAAGCCGCCGTCGGCCATCATCCGGTGCAGCACGTCGTCGGCGCTTTCGCGCAGCCGCTCGGGGTCGAGCGGCCGCCCCTCGCCGGCCAGACCCGACAGCTTGCCCTCGGCCGCCGCCTTGTCGATGGCCCGCTGGGCGATCCGCTCGAACCAGTGCATCAGAAGGCGGAGAGCTGCGCGACGGCGGCGTTGAGGCGGGCGATCTCCTCGTCCAGATCGGCGAGCTTGGCGCGCGTCTCCTCGATCACCTCGGGGTCGGCGTTCTCGACGAACTTCGGGTTGCCGAGCCGGCCGCGCAGCCCGCCCGCGTCCTTCGCGGCCTTCTCGGCGGCCTTCCTGAGGCGCGCGGTCTCGGCGGCGGCGTCGATCACCTCGCCGATGGGCAGGGCGAAGGACGCGCCGGGTGCCGCGACCGCGATCATCCCGCGGCCGGGCGCGCCGTCGCGGGCCGGGTTCACCCGCGCCAGCCGCTCGATCAGCGGGGCGTTGGCGGAAAGCGCAGCGCGGGCCGCGGCATCGGCCTCGGTCACGATCAGGTCGAGCTTGGCGCCCGCCGGCACCCCCATCTGTGCCCGGGCCGAGCGCAGCGCCTCGATCAGCCCGATCACCCAGTTCATCTGCCGGTCGGCCTCGGCGTCGATCAGCTCGGCCCCATACTCGGGCCAGTCGCCGTGCACGAGCATCCGGTCGCGGGTGCCGGTCAGGGCCCAGATGTCCTCGGTGACGAAAGGCATCACCGGGTGCAGCAGCGTCACCGCCTGGTCGATGACCCAGGCCATCGTGGCGCGGGTTTCCGCGGCGTGGTCGCCATCGAACAGGGGCTTGGCGAACTCGACATACCAGTCGCAGAGCTTGCCCCAGACGAAGGCGTAAAGCCCCTGCGCCGCGTCGTTGAAGCGATAGGCGGCCAGCGCCTCGTCAAAGGCGAGGCGGGCGCGCGCCGTCTCGCCCATGATCCAGCGGTTGACGGTGTGCCGGGGGGTGGGCGTGCCCGCGCGGGGGGCGGCGAAGACGCCGTTCATCTCAGCAAAGCGGGTGGCGTTCCAGATCTTGGTGACGAAGTTGCGGTTCGCCTCGACGTGCTTCGGACCCAGCTTCGGATCGCGGCCCATCGCCGCCATCGAGGTCAGCGTGAAGCGCAGCGCGTCGGCGCCGTAATCGTCGATCAGCGTCAAGGGGTCGATCACGTTGCCCTTGGACTTGGACATCTTGGCGCCCTTTTCGTCGCGCACCAGCCCGTGGACATAGACGGTGCGGAACGGCACCTCGCCGGTCAGCTCGAGCTGCATCATCATCATCCGGGCGACCCAGAAGAAGATGATGTCGAACCCGGTGATGAGCGTGTCGGTGGGGAAATAGCGGCGCAGCTCGGGCGTGTCGGCGGGCCATCCGAGCGTCCCGATGGGCCAGAGGCCGGACGAGAACCACGTGTCGAGCACGTCGGGGTCGCGCCAGACTGGATAGACCAGCCGGGTCGGGTCGCGGTCGATCTCGTATTCGCCCAAGCCCAGCGCGAAGGCGTGGACCGCCGCCGCGCGGTCGGCGACCTCGATCACCCGCGCGCCGTGCAGCGGGGCGGGCAGCCCGGCCAGCACGTCGTCGAAGCGCGGCGCGACCTCGGCGAAGCTCGCGGCGCAGTGCTGGACCTCGCCCGGGCGCACCAGCCGGTCCTCGTTCAGCAGGCGGAACATCTCGGACGGGTCGATGGCGCTGTCGCCCTCGTCGTCGTGATAGGTCTCGGCGCCGAGGCTGAGGCCATACCACACCGGGATCTGGTGCCCCCACCAGAGCTGGCGGCTGATCGTCCACGGCTCGATGTTCTCGAGCCAGTGGAAATAGACCTTCTCATGCTGCTCGGGGATGATCCGGGTGCGCCCGTCGCGGACCGCATCGATGGCGGGCTGCACGATCCGGGCGGTGTCCACGAACCACTGGTCGGTCAGCATCGGCTCGATCACCACGCCCGAGCGGTCGCCGAAGGGCTGCATGATCTTCTTCTGCTCGACGTAGGGCGCGCCCTCGGCGTCGGTGACGGCCAGCCCCTCGGCGTTGATCTCGTCCACCACCAGCTTGCGTGCCGCGTAGCGGTCGAGGCCACGCAGATGCTCGGGGACGAGGTTCACCTCGGTCACGTCGCCCACGTCCTCGCCGCGGGCGGCGCGGGTGGCGATGGCGGCGCTGTCGGCATAGGACAGCCCGTCGTCGCGCATCGCCCCCTTGCCGTCCATCAGCGCGTAAAGCGGGATGCCGTTGCGCTGCGCCACGCCGTAGTCGTTGAAGTCATGCGCCCCGGTGATCTTCACCGCGCCCGAGCCGAAGCTGGGGTCGGGATAGTCGTCGGTGATGATCGGGATGAGCCGGCGGTGTTCCTTGGGCCCCACCGGGATCTCGCAGAGCTTGCCCACGATCGGCGCATAGCGCGCGTCCGAGGGGTGTACGGCCACCGCGCCGTCGCCCAGCATCGTCTCGGGCCGGGTCGTGGCGATCGAGATGTAGTCGCGCGTCTCGCGCAGGGTCACGTTCCCGTCGGCGTCGCGCTCCACGTATTCGTAGGTCTCGCCGCCCGCGAGCGGATAGCGGAAGTGCCACATCTGCCCGTCCACCTCGCGGTTCTCGACCTCGAGATCGGAAATCGCGGTCTCGAAATGCGGGTCCCAGTTCACCAGCCGCTTGCCGCGGTAGATGATCCCCTTGTCGTAGAGCGCCACGAACACGCGGATCACCGCGTCGTGGAAGTTCCCCTCTTCGCCCGCGGGCGCGCCGGGGGCGCCGGACATGGTGAAGGCGTTGCGCGACCAGTCGAGCGAGGCGCCGAGCCGCTTCAACTGCCCGATGATCGTGCCGCCCGACTCGGCCTTCCAGTCCCAGATCGCGCGGGTGAAGGCCTCGCGGCCGATCTCGCGCCGGTTCGGCTCGCCGCGCTCGGCCATCCGGCGCTCAACCACCATCTGGGTGGCGATGCCGGCGTGGTCCTGTCCGGGCTGCCACAGCACGTCGAAGCCGCGCATCCGGTGCCAGCGGACAAGGATGTCCTGCAGCGTGTTGTTCAGCGCGTGGCCGATGTGCAGGCTGCCGGTGACGTTCGGCGGCGGGATGACGACCGAGAACGCCGGGGCCCCCGGCCGGGCGTTGGCGCCTGCGGCAAAGGCGTTGGAGCGTTCCCACTCGGCGGCGATGCGCGCCTCGGCGGCGGGGGCGTCGAAACTCTTGTCCATGGTCATCGGTCGGCATCCTTTCGGTCGCCGACCGGATTAGCCGCTGGGGCGGGAAACGCCAAGCCGCGACGGGGGCGTCGAAACTCTTGTCCATGGTCATCGGTCGGCATCCTTTCGGTCGCCGACCGGATTAGCCGCTGGGGCGGGAAACGCCAAGCCGCGACGGGGGCGGCGACGGGGGGGCGTCAGGGCGCCTCGGCCGCCGCGATCCGTGCGGCGATCAGGCCGGGCAGCTCGGGGCGGGCGAGGATGGTCAGGTGCGTGGTGTCGGGCAGGATGCCGAGCCACGCGCCGGGCAGGGTGCGGGCCATGTGGACGGCGAACTCGGGCCGGATGAAGTCGCGGTCGCCGATCAGGATCAGCGTGGGCGCCGTCACCGCCGCCAGCCGCGCGTCGGGCGCCCCCCAGTCCGAGCCGATGAAGGCGGCCGTTTCCGTCATCGTCCGCGCCACCGCCGCCGCGCCGCCGGGGTTCTTGGCGGCCAGGTCCGCCGACATGGCGGCGAAGTCGGCCGGCGTCGGCAGCAGCGCCGCGACCTCGGGCGGCGGGGTGAAGCCCGGCTCGCGGTTCATCCGCACCAGTTCGGGCAGGAACCCCTCGGGCTGGTGGCTGGCCGAGATCGCGGTGAGCGAGGCGACCCGCTCGGGCGCGCTCATGGCGAGGTCCAGCCCCAGCATCCCGCCCATCGAGAAGCCCACGACATGGGCGCGCGGCACCTTCAGCGCGTCCAGCACCGCCAGCGTGTCGTCGCGCATCGCGGCGAAGCTCATCGGGCCGTCGTAGTCGGAGGTGTGGCCGTGGCCCTGCTGCTCGACGCCGATCACCGGGCGGTCCTGCGCGAGGCCGGGGATCAGCGCGCCGAAGCTCGACTCGATGGTCATCATGCCGCCGTGCAGCACCAGCACCGGGGTCCTGCCGGAGCCGAGGTCGCCGTGGACCTCGTACCAGACCTCGTGGCCGTTCACGGCGACCGTCTCAGCCGCGGCGGGCGCGGCGAGCAGAAGGGCGGCGAAGAGGGCGGGTTTCATGACGGCACCTTGTCCTGCGCCCCGGCAGGCGCGTTGGTGGGCGCCTTCGCGGCGGCGAAATGGGCGAGCTGGTCGGCCAGCGCCTTGCGGAACGCCGGCCGCGCCGTCATCCGCGCGACATAGTCGGTCAGGGCGGGATGGGGGGCGAGCTTCCCCTCGTCACCCGCCATCCGCACGGCCTCGGTCATCAGGATGTCGGCGGCGGTGAACCGCCCCGCGGCGATGAACGCGCGGGTCGAGAGCACCGCGTCGAGCTGCGCGAGGCGCTGGGTCATCCACTCCTCCCACCGGGCGGCGCTGGCCTCGTCGCGGTGGAAGAACCGGGCGACGGCCCAGCCGGTGACCGGCGGCTCGATCGAGTTCAGCGCGGCAAAGGCCCATTGCAGCACCTCGATCCGCCCGTCCTCGTCGGCGGGCATCAGGACCGGCGATTTCTCACCCAGATAGAGGGTCATCGCGCCCGATTCGAAGATCGTGCGGTCGTCGTCCTGCAGCACCGGCACCTGGTGAAAGGGCTGGATCGCCAGATGCGCCGCGCTCTTGTCGGTCGAGGGCACCGTGGCGATGCGGTAGGGCAGCCCCGCCTCTTCGCAGGCCCAGCGGGGACGGATGTCGCGGACATAGCCGCGCGGCATCTCGGGCACCCAGTCAAAGGTGGTGATGGTCAGCATCGCGCCTCCTCGCGCCTATGGCGTCGTCTGGCAGGAAGTCTGAAGGGGGGCAGCCGCGGCCGCCGGTCAGTCGAGCGGCCCGACGACCGCGAACCACGCCCCCTGCGGGTCGGTGGCGACGGCGATGTGCATCCCGCCCGGCACCTCGTGCGGGCCGTGGTGGACCGTGCCGCCCGCGGCCTCGATCCGCGCCATCGCGGCGCGTACGGGGTCGGCGCCGAAATAGGGCAGCCACGCCGGCACCGGGGCGTTGCCCATCCCCATCACCGCGCCGATGTCGCGGCCCTTGTGGCTGAGGATCCGGTAGGTGCCCGCCTCGCCCATGTCGAGCGTCCGGGCCTTCGTCCAGCCGAAGAGCCCGGCATAGAACCCCTCGGCCGCGGCGGGGTCGGAACTCATCAACTCGTTCCAGGCCCCGTGGCCGGTCTTTGCGGGATCGAAGGCGCCGGTCGTCAGCGCCTTTTTGCGCTCGGCCTCGGTCATGCGGCGCATGTCGGGCTCGAGCAGGCCGAACACCGCCCCCTGCGGGTCCGCGACCACGGCGAAGCGGCCGGTGCCGGGGATGTCGGCGGGCGCGACGAGCACGCGGCCGTCCGCCGCCTCGGCCGCCGCCGCGGTCGCGTCGCAGTCGTCGGCGGCGAAATAGGTCAGCCAGTTCGGCGGCGGCGCCCCGGCCTGACCCGCGTTCGAGGTCAGCCCGGCGACCATCTCCTCGCCCGCGCGGGCGAGGAGGTAGACCATCCCCTCCATCCCCGAATCGCTCACAGCCCAGCCCAGCACGTCGGCATAGAACCGCCCCGCCGCCGCGGGATCGGTCGTGCCGAGCTCGTACCAGCAGGGATTGCCCTGAAATCCGCTCACGGTCGTCTCCTTTCGGTCGGTTGCGATCAGTCGGCTGCGCTGATCATCCAGTGTGTGCCGAAACGGTCGCGGCACATGCCGAAGCCCTTGGCGAAGAACGTCTCGCCAAACGGCATCGTCACGTCGCCACCGGCGGCCAGGCGGTCGAACAATATGCGCGCCGACGCTGGGTCGGGGCGTGATACGGCAACAGACACGCCCGATTGCCGCTGACCGTCGGGCTCTGTCGGGTCGGCGAACTGCGGCGGCGCGTCCGACCCCATCAGAACGCCACCATCCGCGGCCTCGAGCCGCGCGTGCATCAGCCAGTCCCTCTGCTCGGCCGGCAGCTCCGGTGCACCCGCGCCGGGCGGAATGTCCGAAAAGCGGCTGGTTTCGAGCGTCCCGCCGAAGATCTCGGCATAGGCTGCGAAGGCTTGAGCGGCGTGGCCGGGAAACATGAGGTAGGGGACGAACATCACCGTCCCTCACGCGAATCGAACAGCGGCGCGAAGCCGCCCCAGAACATCCGCTTCCCGTCGAACGGCATCTCGGGCATCGGCTGGCCGCCCGCGTCCGCCTGCATCGCGCGGGCGGCGGCGTCGCAGGTCGCGCGGTCGGGCCACTCGATCCAGGCGAAGACCGGCACTTCGCCCGCCTCGGCCTGGGTGGCGCGATAGAAGTCGGTGGTCTTGCCGTGCGGCACGTCCTCGCCCCACAGCTCGGCCTGGCGCAGCGCGCCGCGGGCGCGGAACCCCTCCCACGAGGCGCGGGCCAGCGCCGCGAAGGCGTCGCGGTTGGCCTCGGGCACGGCGAGGACGAAGCCCTGCACCCAGGCGCCGGGGCGCGTCTCGCCCTCGTCCAGCACGGTCGAGAACCCGCCCCAGAACATCCGGTGCCCGTCGAAGGGCATCTCGCCCATCTCGGCGCCCATCGATTCGTCGGCCATCATGTCGCCCCAGGCGGCGTCGCAGGTGGCGCGGTCGGGCCATTCGATCCACGAGAACACCACCGTCTCGTCGGGCGTGGCCTGAACCGCGCGGCGAAAGTCGGTGCGCGTGCCGTCCGGCACGTCCTCGCCCCAGGTCTCGACCATGCGCAGCGCGCCGCGGCGCTGGAAATGCGGCCAGGCCCGGGCGGCGTGGGCGCGGTAGGCCTCGCGGTTGGCGGTCGGCACGGCGGCGACCGAACCCGTGTGGTAAGACATCGCGACTCTCCCTTGTGCTTGTCCTGTCGGTAGCTGACCGGCATCACGCCGCAGCCCCGCTGGACACAGCGTGGCAGGATACTTGCATTTTGCAACCGAAAACTTTAGTTATGAAACTGACACGGAGGCCCTGTTGGCGGAAACCCGCAAATCCTATGGCGAGGGGTGCCTCGCCGCCCACGCGCTCGACCTGATCGGCGACCGCTGGGCGCTGCTGATCGTGCGCGAGCTGATGCTCGGGCCGCGCCGCTTCGGCGCGATCAAGGCGCGGCTGCCGGGGATCGCCACCAACATGCTGACCCGCAGGCTCGCCGACCTCGAGGCCGCGGGGGTGCTGACCCACACCACCCTGCCGCCGCCCGCGGCGGTCCCGGTCTACCAGCTGACGCCGCAGGGCCTGGGCCTGTGGCCGATCCTGCGCGAGCTCTGCCGCTGGGCCGTCACCGTGCCCGGCCACGACCCGCGGCTGCCGATCAGCCCGGTGGCGCTGATGCTGTCGATGCAGACCATGCTGCGCCCTGCCCCCGGCGTGATCGCGGCGGGGTTCGGGATGGAGGACGAGAGCTTCCTCGTCACCACCGACGGCGAACGGATCGAGACGGTGCGCGCCCTCTTGCCCGCCGGCGAGATGCAGTTCGAGGCGCCGCCGAACCTCATGGCTGCGATGATCTATGGCCCCCAGCCGCTCGCCGCGCAGATCGCCGCGGGGACGCTGCGGTTCACCGGCGACCCCGCGCGGGGGCAGGCGTTCGTGGACCGCTTCCGGCTTGGGCCGGTCTGACGTTTAACCTCAGGCGGGCGTGACCTCGACGCGCAGCCGCTGGCCCCCCAGCGGCGCAAAGGCGCGCTGACGGCAGGTGAAAACGAGGATCTGCTGGTCCTGCGCCACCCGGTGCAGCGCCGTGAACATCGCCTCGATCCGGTCGTCGTCGCTGTGGACCAGCGCATCGTCCAGCACCACCGGCACCGGCTGGCCGCGCCGCAGGAACAGCCGCGCAAAGGCCAGCCGGGTCAGGACCGCCAGTTGCTCGCGCGTGCCGCCCGACAGGATGTCCAGCGCCTCGTCCTGCCCGGCGCGGGTCAGCGTCGCGGGCAAGAGGCTGGTGTCGTCGAAGCCGAGTTCGGCGCCGGGGTGCAGGATGTCCAGCAGCGGCCGCAGCTCGTCCATGACCGGGCGCAGATACTGCTCGCGCGCCGCCGTGCGGGCGTCCTCGAGCGCGCGGCGCAGCCGGTCGAGCGCGCCCACCTCGCGTTCGTAGCGCGCGGCGCGGGCGGCGGCCTCGGCGGCGCGGCCGGTGATCTCGTCCAGCGCCTCCTCGATGCCCTGATCGGCCAGCGCGCCGATCGAGCCGTTGACCTCGGCCAGTTCGCGGTCGAGCCGGGTGCGCTCTTGCGCCCGGCCGGCGAGGACCGAGCCGAGCCGCGCGACCTCGGCCCGCGCGGTGGCCTCGTCGGGGGCATCGGCGGCCAGCGCGGCGCGCCGCGCCTCGGCGTCGGCGAGCGACGCCTCGAGCGCCGGTTGCGCCGTGCCGAGCGTCAGCAGCCGCGCGGCCAGCGTCACCGCGTCGCCGGCCTCAGCCCGGACGCGGCCGAGCGCATCCTGCGCCGCCACCGCCGCGGCCTTGGCCGAGGCGAGATCCTCGCGCGCCTGCCCCTGCCGGGCGGTCGCCGCGGCCAGCGCCTGCGCCGCCGCGGCCTCATCCGCGCGGGCGGCGGCCAGCGCGGCCTCGAGCGGCGCGGGGTCGTCGGGCGCGTCGTCGGCGCCCGCGCCCGCTGCCTCGCGCGCCTGCGCGAGCTTGACGCGCAGCGACTCGATCCCGTCGGGCGCGCTCTCGGCCAAGGCCGCCGCGCCGTCGCGGATCGCGCCGTCGAGATGCCGGGCCTCGTCCGCCGCCCGCTGCGCGCCGCGCAGGTCCGGCGCCCCGCAGGCGGCCAGCGCGTTGGCGAGCGCCGCTTCGGCCGCGGTGAGCCGGGGGGCGAGCGCGCCCTCGCCCGCCGCGCCCGGATCGACGGTCATGCGGCCGATGCCCGGCAGCTCGAAGGTCGTGGCGCCGGTGAGCCGCACCCCCTCCGGCCCCAGCGGCCGGCCCGCGAGCGTCACCCGCGCGGCGCCGTCATAGTCGAACCGCACCGCCACCTGCTGCGCCTCGGCCTGCGCCCTGAGGCGGTCGAGCGCCGCCTGCGCGGTCTCTGCGGCGGAAAGGGTCTGGTCCGTCACCACCAGCGCCTTGCGGCGGGCGCGCTGCTCTTCCAGCGCGCTGCGCTGCGCCTCGGCGCGGGCGAGGGTCTGGGCGAGCGTCTGGGCCAGATCGCGGGCGGTGCGCGCGTGGGCGGCCCGCTGCGCCGCCTCAAGCCGCGCGGTTGCGGCCTTGGCGGCGGCCGCGGCGGTGTCCTGGGCGCGCGTCGCCTGCGCGACCTCGGTGGCACGGTCGCCCGCGGTAGCCTCGGCGGTCGTGACCACCGCGGCGGACCGGGTGGCGCGGGTCTCGGCCTCGGCCAGCCGGTCGCGCAATGCGGTCAGGGTCTCGGCGTCGCTGCGGCCCTTCTCGACGTCGCGCAGGGCCAGCTTGCAGGCGCTGTCGGCGGCCCGGATCTCGTCGGCGCGGCGGGTCGCGGCCTCGAGCGCCGCTTCGGCCGCGCGCAGCGCCGCGGTGTCGCGGGCGTCCGCCTCGGGGTCCGTCAGGGCCTTGCGCTCGCGCCCGAGCCGCGCGCGGGTCTGCAGTTGCGCCGCGAGCCCGCGCGCCTTCGCCTCCAGCGCCGCCCGCTCGGCTTCGAGCGCCTCGGCCTCCTCGACCGCCCGCGCCCACGGGCCGCCCGATTTCGGGCGCAACGTGCGGGTCGCCAGCCGGTCCAGCGCCTCGCGGACCCGGATCAGCACCGCGTCCATCCGCCGCCCGCCAGTCATCAGCTCGATCTCGCCCGCGACCGAGGACAGCAGGTCGCGGCGGACCGAGAGGCCGCTCTTCGGGTCGCCGGCATCGCCTTTGGCGTCCGGCTCGATCCCCAGCAGCCCCTGGCGCACCCACAAGAGCCCGCTCGGCCCGGCGAGCCCGCCCTGCGTCAGCCCGTCGATCCACGCCTCGGCTTCGTCGTCGCGCGCCACCATCCGGCCCGAGGCGTCCATGACCTGCGCCGTGGGGCGCGAGAGCCAGCGCTTCTCGATGCGGAACCGGCCCTGGGGCAGGTCGATCTCGACCGCCGCCTCGGGGGCGCCGCCGCCGTGGGGTTGCAGGCCGCGGATCGCCGCCCGCGTCCCGCGGTGGGGCTCAAAGAACACCGCCCGCAGCCCGTCGAAGAAGGTGGATTTGCCGTATTCGTTGCACTCGGACAGCACCGAGATGCCGTCGCCGATCCCGTCGATCCGGGCCCGCTGGCCGGCAAAGCGGCGCAGGTTGGTCAGCTCGATGGCGCGCAGCTTCATGGCTGCACCTCTTGCGCGAGCGCGTAGAGCCGGGCGAGCGCCGCCGCCGCCACGTCGCGGTCGTCCCGCGCCAGCGCCGCGTCGGCGCTTTCGGCCAGCAGCGCCTCGGCCGCACGCCGCAGCGCGCCGCCGCGCTCGATCTGGTCGAGGTCGTCGGGCGCGACATCGGCGGCAAGGCCCGAGAGATCGGACTGGAACCAGCCGAAATCCGGCGCGAGCGCCGTCAGCGCGGCCTCGAGCGCCGCGCGTTCCGCCAGCGCGAGCCGCCCGCGCGGGGCAACCCGGACCAGCGCGTTGCGACGCAGCGCCCCGGCGGGCAGCAGCGCCGTCAGCCGCGCCGCGCCATCCTCGCCCGGCAGCAGGTCGAGGTCGGGGCGCACCCACGCGAACTGCCCGATCGGCACCGGCGTCACCTGCGGCGGCGCGCCCGCCGCCAGCGTCACCACCAGCGCGCCGGGCGCGGTGGCATGCTTGAAGCCGTCGGCCTCGGGCGTGCCGGCGTACCACGTCGCGGGGCCGACCTGCATCTGCCCGTGCCAGTCCCCGATGGCGAGGTAGTCGAGGCCCGAGCGCGCCGCCCGGTCCGGCGGGATGATGCCGGGGCTGCCCTCTTCGCCGGTGAAATCGACGATCGCCCCGTGGCCGAGGCCTATGCGGATCGCGCCTTCGGCGGTGGGGGCGGACATCGCCTCGGTCAGGTCGCGGCCCGGGCGGCGCTGGGTGACGGGCGCGGGCAGCAGCCACACGCCCTCGGCCAGCGCCACCGGCGCGGGGGTGTCGAGCACGGTGACGTTCGCGGGGCAGGCCGCCGCCACCCGCTGCCACAGCTCGGACGCGGCGAGGCTGTCGTGGTTGCCGGGCAGCAGATACCAGCGCAGGTCCGCCTCATGCGCCATCGCGCCCAGCGCCTGCCGCAGCGTGGCGGGCGCCGGGGTCTCGGCGTCGAAGCTGTCGCCGGCCAGCAGCACGTCGCGCGCGCCCGCCTCGCGCGCCGCGGCGGCCAGCCGGGCGATGGCGGCGTGGCGGGCCTCGCGCAGGCGGTGGCGGATGTCCTCGGGGTAGGTGCCGAAGGCGCGGCCAAGATGCAGGTCCGAGCTTTGCAGGAAACGATAGATCATGGCTCCGCCGGGCGAGGGATGGGCCGCACTCTAGGGGGGCCGCGGCGGGGGCGGCAAGCCGGGGGGCCGGGCCCGCCCCGACGCGGGCCCGGGATTTTTTTCGCGCCGCCCACTAGACGACTGGTCTAATCACCCCATATCGGAACCATGGACCAGCCACACGACACTCGCACCCAGATCCTCTCGACCGGCCGCCGCCTGACCGCGCAGCAGGGCTATACCGGCGTCGGGCTGAGCGAGCTGCTCAAGCAGGCCGGGGTGCCGAAGGGGTCGTTCTACCACTACTTTCCCTCGAAAGAGGCTTACGGCTGCGCGCTGCTCGAGGATTTCGTGACCGAGTACGGCACCCGCCTCGACGGGTCGCTGACCCATCCGGCGTGGGACGCGCGGGCGCGGCTGCTGGCCTATTTCGCCGACTGGCAGCGCAAGCAGGTCAGCCCCGATCCGGCCGAACGCTGCCTGATCGTCAAGCTTTCCGCGGAAATCGCCGATTTGTCGCCGGACATGAGCCGCATCCTGCGCGACGGGGTCGAGTCGATCACCGGCCGCCTGGCGGCGACGCTGCGCGAGGGGCTGGCCGACGGCTCGATCGCCGCGATCGACGACCCCGAGGCCACGGCCGAAGCGATCTATCACCTGTGGCTGGGGGCGAGCCTCGTCGCCTCGCTGGCCCACGACGACGCCGCGCTGGTCGCCGCGATGCGGACCACCAAGCGGCTGGTTCCCCCCGGGCCGAGCGCCTGACGGGGCCGACCCTCCCATGAGACGACTGGTCTAATCAGAAAGGACAGATGCCATGAAAATCTTCTACAAGACCTCGGCCACCGCCACCGGCGGGCGCTCGGGCCGCTCGGCGCTCGACGATGGCAGCTTCGCCGTGGACATGGTGCGCCCCGACGCCGCCGCGACCGGCGACAAGACCGGCGTGAACCCCGAGCAGCTCTTCGCCCTCGGCTATGCCGCCTGCTTCGACAGCGCGATGGAGATCGCGGCCAAGCAGCTCAAGCTGTCGCCCGAGGGCGCCCGCACCAGCGTCGCGGTCGGCATCGGCCAGCAGGCCGCCGGGGGCTATGCGCTCGACCTCGACATCACCGCGCATCTGCCGGGCATGGACGACGCCGACGCGCAGAAGCTCGTCGAGGCGACCCACCAGCTCTGCCCCTATTCCAACGCCACCCGCGGCAACATCGACGTGCGCCTGCACATCGACACCGCCGCGGCCTGACAGAAAGACCCCAGATGACACAGACCGACACCACCAACCGCCAGTTCCTGCTGGCCGAGCGCCCGAAGGGCGAGCCGACGGACGCGACGCTGAAGCTGACCGAGACCCCCGTCCCCACCCCCGGCCCCGGGCAGATGCTGCTCAGGACCGAATATCTCTCGCTCGACCCCTATATGCGCGGCCGGATGAGCGCCGCGGAATCCTATGCCGACCCGGTCGAGCTGGGCGCGGTGATGGTCGGCGGGACCGTCGCGCGGGTCGTGACCTCGAACGTCGAGGGCTTCGCCGAGGGCGACTGGGTGCTCAGCTTCAACGGCTGGCAGGATTACGCGCTGTCGGACGGCAAGGGCGTGACCAACCTCGGGGCCTCGCCCGACCGTCCGTCGTGGGCCCTGGGCATCCTCGGGATGCCGGGGTTCACCGCCTGGGCCGGGCTGACGCAGATCGGCGCGCCGAAACCGGGCGAGACGATCGTGGTCGCCTCGGCCACCGGGCCGGTCGGCGCGACGGTGGGGCAGATCGGCAAGATCCTCGGCTGCCGCGTGGTCGGCGTCGCCGGTGGACCCGAGAAATGCGCGCTGGCGGTGGACGAGCTGGGCTTTGACGCCTGCATCGACCACAAGGCCGACGACTTCGCCCAGCAGCTCGCCGCCGCCTGCCCCGATGGCATCGACGTCTATTTCGAGAACGTCGGCGGCAAGGTGCTGGACGGCGTGATGCCGCTGCTCAACGCCAACGCGCGGGTGCCGGTCTGCGGGCTCGTCTCGCAGTACAACGCCACCAGCCTGCCCGAGGGGCCGGACCGGCTCAACTGGCTGATGGGCCTGATCCTGCGCAAGAAGCTGAAGGTGCAGGGCTTCATCATCTTCGACGACTTCGGCCACCTCTACCCGGACTTCGCCAAGGCGATGACCGGCTGGATCGGCGAGGGCCGCATCGCCTACCGCGAAGAGGTCATCGACGGCCTCGAGAACGCGCCGGCCGCCTTTGTCGGGCTGCTGCGCGGTGAAAACCTCGGCAAGCGCGTGATCCGCGTCGGCCGCAACTGAAGGGAAACGACATGAACATCCTGATGGTCCTGACCTCGCACGACCAGCTTGGCGACACCGGCAAGAAGACCGGCTTCTGGCTCGAAGAGTTCGCCGCGCCCTACTATGTCTTCAAGGACGCGGGCGCCTCGGTCACGCTGGCCTCGCCCAAGGGGGGGCAGCCGCCGCTCGACCCCATGAGCGACGCGGCCGACGCCCAGACCGACGCCACCCGCCGCTTCAAGGACGACGCGGACGCGCAGGCGCAGCTGGCCAGCACGAAGCGGCTGTCCGAGGTGACGATCGACGGGTTCGACGCGGTGTTCTTCCCCGGCGGGCACGGGCCGCTGTGGGACCTGGCCGAGGACGCCGACGCCCGCCGCCTGATCGAGAGCTTTGCCGCCGCCGACCGCCCGGTGGGCGCGGTCTGCCACGCCCCGGCGGTGTTCCGCCACACGCAGGGGCCAGACGGCAAGCCGCTGGTCTCGGGCCGCCGGGTGACCGGCTTCACCAACACCGAGGAGGACGGCGTCGGCCTGACGGACGTGGTGCCGTTCCTCGTCGAGGACATGCTCAAGGCCAACGGCGGCAATTACGAGAAAGGCGCCGACTGGGCGAGCTTCGTGCTGACCGACGGCAAGCTGGTCACGGGGCAGAACCCGGCCTCGTCCGAGGATGCCGCGAAAGCGCTGCTGAAGCTGCTCGCCTGATCCGGCCCTGAGCCGATCCCGAAGGCCCGCCGGTTCCCCCCGGCGGGCCTAACTCATGGGCCCTCACCCATGTCGTCGCCCGCCCGCTCGGCCAGCACCCAGTCGCGGAAGGCGCGGGCGTGACCGGGGGCGACCGCCGCCGCCGGGCCTTGCAGCAGGTAATAGGCCGACCCCTCGGCCACCGCCGTCTGCGACAGCCGCACAAGGCGACCGGCGGCCAGGTCGTCGCGGATCATCGCCTCGGGGCAGAGCGCCACCCCCTGCCCGGCCAGCGCCGCGGCGCGCAGCAGGTTGAAATCCTCGAACACCGGCCCCGTCGCCAGGCCGCGGCCCGGCAGGCCGGCGCGGGCAAACCACGTCGCCCAGCCGTCGTGGTCGGTGTCGTGCAAGAGCGCCATCCCCGCGATCCCCCGGTCCCCCTCACCGGCCGCCCGCGTCGCGGCCAGTTGCGGGCTGCACACCGGCACGGCGGCCCCCGGCAGCAGCCGCAGCGAATCGGCACCGCGCGCCGCGGGGGGCTGGGCGGCGAAGACGAAGGCGAAATCGACCTCGGCGAAGTCGATCTCCTGTCCGTGGAGTGCGTAGACGATGCGCATCTCGACGCCCGCGTGGGCAGCCCGGAAGGAACCGAGCCGGGGGATGAGCCAGCAGACCGCGACCGAGGGGATCGCCGCGACCACCAGGGGGCGAGTCTGGCTGTACCCCCGCGCCGCGCGGCAGGCCGCGTTGATGGAGTCGAACCCGAGCGACAGACTGCGCGCAAGCTGCTGCGCGTGCGGCAGCGGGCGCGGCCGCGGCCCCTCGCGGTCGAAGAGGGGCGCGCCGAACCACTGCTCCAACCCCTTGATCTGATGGCTGATCGCGCTTTGCGTGACGTGCAGCTCACTGGCCGCGGCCGCGAACGAGCCCGAGCGGACCACCGCCTCGAAGGCGCGCAGCGCGTTCAGCGGCGCAGGACCGGACATCGCGGGACCCCCATGAGGTTTTCTCATCCTGGGGTGAGAAACACTCTTTTGACAAGGGCCGCGGACGGGGCGGATCGTGAGGGCAGGTTCAAGCGCCCGCGGGGCGCGGCGGTCAAGGGAATCAGGGGACGGATGGAACGCGAACGGCTTCAGAACTACGTCGGCAACGGCACCCCGGTGCAGCCGACCTTTTCGGCGGGCGAGATGCAGCGGCGCCTCGACGGGATCCGCGCGGCGATGGCCGAGCGCGGCATCGATGCGGCGCTGTTCACCAGCTATCACAACATCAACTACTACGCGGATTTCCTGTACTGCCAGTTCGGGCGCCGCTACGGGCTGGTCGTCACCCCTGACGCGAGCACCTCGATTAGCGCCGGGATCGACGGCGGCCAGCCGTGGCGCCGCACCTTCGGCGGGCGCAACCTGACCTATACCGACTGGCAGAAGGACAATTATTTCCACGCCATCCGCCAGCTCACCGGCGGCGTGCGGCGGCTGGGGATCGAGTTCGACCACGTCAACATCGACCTGCTGAACCTGCTCAAGGCCGAGTTCCCGGGGATGGAGTTCGTCGACATCGCCCAGCCCGCCATGCAGCTGCGGATGATCAAGTCGGCCGAAGAGATCGCCCACATCGAGAAGATGACCCGGATCGCCGACATCGGCGGCGCCGCGGTGGTCGAGGCGGTGGCGGTCGGCGTCCCCGAGCACGAGGTGGCGCTGCATTCCACAGCGACGATGGTGCGCGAGATCGCCCGCGTCTGGCCGCACGCCGAACTGCTGGACACCTGGACCTGGTTCCAGTCGGGGATCAACACCGACGGCGCCCACAACCCCGTCACCTCGCGCCGGATCGAGCGCGGCGACATCCTGTCGCTCAACTGCTTCCCGATGGTCGCGGGCTATTACGTCGCGCTGGAACGGACGCTGTTTGCGGAGACCGCCAGCGACGCGCACCTGCGGCTGTGGGACTTCAACTGCCGCGTCCACGACCGCGGCAAGGAGCTGCTGGTCCCCGGCAACCGCTGCTCGGACATCGCCCGCGAACTGAATGAGATGTACGCGGCCGAGAACCTGCTGCAGTACCGCAGCTTCGGCTATGGCCACAGCTTCGGGGTGCTGTGCCACTATTACGGCCGCGAGGCGGGGCTGGAGCTGCGCGAGGACTGCGACACGGTGCTGGAACCCGGCATGGTGGTCAGCATGGAGCCGATGATCACCATCCCCGACCACCTGCCGGGCGCCGGCGGCTACCGCGAGCACGACATCCTCGTGATCACGCCCGAGGGCAACCGCAACATCACCGGGTTCCCCTATGGGCCTGAGCACCTGATCGTCGGCAGCGCGGCGGGCCACGCCCCGGCGCCTCAGGCCGCCCGGCAGGCAGACACGCCGGCCCTCGTCGGCTGACCCGGCGGGCGCGCGGGGGCGCCCATGCCCCCCCGCGCCCGGACCGGACCTCAAGCGCCCCCGGCAGAAGGGGCCTTCACGCCCGGCAAAGACCGGGACCACGACAACCACAACAGGGAACGAAGCCATGAAATCCACATCCGGCCCGATCACCCCCGTCCTGCGGACGCTCGGCCTCGTCTCGGCGCTGGCGCTGAGCGCGGGGGCGGCGCAGGCCGCGCAGATCACCGTCATGTCCTGGGGCGGCACCTACACCAAGAGCCAGGTCGAGGCCTACTACACCCCCTTCACCGCCAAGACCGGGATCAACGTCGTGTCGGTGGACAGCGACAACCCGGCGATCCCGGTCAAGGCGCAGGTCGAGGCGGGCAACGTCACCACCGACGTGGTGGACATCGAATACCCCGACGCGATCCGCCTGTGCGACGAGGGGCTGCTCGAGCCGATCGACCCGGCCGGCCTGCCCGCGGCGCCCGACGGCACGCCCGCGACCGAGGATTTCCTGCCCAACGCGCTGGCGGAATGTGCGGTCGGCTCGATCGTGTTCTCGACGGTCTATGCCTATGACACCACCAAGATCACCGCCGACCCGCCCACGACCATCGCGGATTTCTTCGACACCGCGAAATATCCCGGCAAGCGCGGCCTGAAGCGCGCGCCCAAGGCGCTGCTCGAGATGGCGCTGATGGGCGACGGGGTGCCCGCGGACGAGGTCTACAAGGTGCTCGGCACGCCCGAGGGGGTGGACCGGGCGTTCAAGAAGCTCGACACCATCAAGAAGGACGTCGTCTGGTGGGAATCGGGCGCGCAGGCGCCGCAGCTTCTGGCCGATGGCGAGGTGGTGATGACCACCGCCTACAACGGCCGGATCTTCAACGCGACAGTCAGCGAGGGCAAGCCGTTCAAGATGGTGTGGGACGGGCAGGTGTACGAATACAACCTGTTCGCCATCCCAAAGGGCGCGCCGAACGCCAAGGACGCGCTCGAGTTCATCAAGTTCGCCACCTCGACCCAGCCGCTGGCCGACCAGGCCAAGTGGATCAGCTATGGCCCGGCGCGCAAGTCCTCGGCGCCGCTGGTCGGGCTCTACAACGACGGCAAGACCGAGATGGCGCCGAACATGCCGACCAACCCCGACAACATGAAGAAGGCGCTCGGGTCGTCCTATGATTTCTGGGTCGATCACGAGGCCGAGCTGACCGAGCGCTTCAACGCCTGGCTGAGCGCGAGCTGACCGCGCGGGCGGGGCGCGCGTCGGCCGCGCCCCGCCCCTCGTCAGATCAGGAACCCGTCGAAGAACGCGGCGAGCTCGTCCGTCGCATCGAGCGGCAGGACATGGGCCACGTGCTGGTCGGGGCGCACCACCACCAGCGCGCCTTGCGCCCGGTCGATGCCGCGCAGCGCGTAGATGTCGCGGCTTGGATCGGCGCAGAAGATCTTCTCCGCATCGACCAGCCCCAGCCGCCCCACCCGCGGGCGCAGCAGCGCGGGCAGCGTCTCGAGCGCCACGTCGCGGAACCCCTGCGGCAGCACCGCGCGCAGGTCGATCTGGGCGTCGGCATCCTCGCCCGGGCGGTTGTGGCGCAGGGGCGAGGCCGGGTCGTCGGCCAGAAAGCCGCAGAGCCGGTTCAGCGCCGCGCCCTCGGCCGCGTGATCCTCGTCCGGGGCAAAGGCGATCAGCCGCCAGCGCCCGTCCGCGGTGAAGGCATGACCGAGGTGCATCGGCAGGGCGTCCGCGAGCCGCACCACCGGGGCCGAGTGCAGCCGCGCGCCGACCGGAAACCCGGTCGCCAGATGCTGGTGCGTCGCCGGGCCGATCAGCGCCGAGAGCGCGTAGGTCACCTGCATCCCCGCGGTGTAGCGGCCGTTCTCGATGAAGCTGCGCTGGAACTGCGGGGTGTCGGCGCCGTCCTCGGGGCGCTCGCTCATGATCCGCGCCCAGCGCCGGTCGAAGTCGATGAGGTCCTGCGCCACCCCCTGCCGCTCGGCCGAGTAGCTGTGCAGGATCGCCGGATCGGCGCGGCCGCGCAGCACCGCCGCCAGCTTCCAGCCGAGGTTGAAGCCGTCGCCCATCGAGACGTTCATCCCCTGCCCCGCCTTGGGGCTGTGGGTGTGGCAGGCGTCGCCGGCGATGAACACCCGCGGCAGGCGGTCCGCCCCCTCGGGCACATCGTCGAAGCGGTCGGTCAGGCGCTGGCCGATCTCGTAGACCGACCACCAGGCCACGTCCCGGACGGTCAGCGTGAAGGGCGCGAATACCGCCTGCGCCGCCGCCACCAGCCGGTCGAGGGTGTTGGCGCGGTCGGCCACCCGCTCACCCGCGGCGAGCTTGTCGAGTTCGATGTAGATGCGGGTCAGGAAGCCGCCCTCGCGCGGGATGATCAGGACGCTGCCGCGGTCGGACTTGAGGATCGACTTCATGCGGATGTCGGGGAAATCGGTGTCGCAGAGCACGTCCATCACGCCCCACGCCTGATTGGCCGAATCGCCCCTCAACTCGCGCCCGATGGCCCGCCGCACGGCGCTACGCGCCCCTTCGCAGCCCACCGCATAGCGCGCCCGGACCGTGCGGCGGGTGCCGTCCGCGGCCTCCAGCTCGGCCACCACGGGATGCTCGGCCCCTTCCTCGACGGTCAGGCCGACCAGCGTCAGGCCATAATCGGGGCTCAGCCGGCTGGGGCTGTGGCGCATGATCTCAAGGTAGAAGTCATGCACCCTTGCCTGATTCAGGATGACGTGCGGCATCTCGGACAGCCCGTCCTCGACATCCTGCACCCGGCCGGCGCGTACCAGCCGCGCGGGATCGGCGGGATCGGCCTTCCAGAAGGTCGCCTCGTTCACCCAGTAGCCCTGTTCCTTGACCGTGTGGGCGAAGCCGAAGGCCTGGAACATCTCCATCGAGCGGCACGAGATGCCGTCCGCCTGCCCCTTCTCAAGCGGGCCGTCGCGGCGTTCCACGACGCGGGTGGTGATCTCGGGAAAGGCCGAAAGCTGGGCGGCGAGCGTCAGCCCCGCGGGGCCGCTGCCGACAATCAACACGTCCATGCGGTCGGGCAAGGGCGTCCCGCCCTCGGGCACGCCGGGGGCGGCGGGATGCACCCGCGGGTCGCCGGGCCGGAAACCGTCACGATGATACTGCATGAACCCCTCCCAAGGTCGTAAGTCGTCTTACGATGCTGTGTGTGACATACGGCATCCTTGGCGCCGGCGTCAACAGGAAGTATGTGCAGATACGATCTGCCGCTTGCGCGAGGGGACGCTCATGGACGCCACGCCGCCGACGCCGCCGCTGTCGCTGTCGCTGATGCCCGGGCATCTGATCCGGCGGCTGCACCAGCACTCCACCCAGGTCTTCGCCGCGGCGATGGCCGAGGCGGGCGAGGACCTGACGCCGGTGCAGTTCGCCATGATCGACGCGCTCGCGGCCGAGCCGGACCGCGACCAGGCCTCGCTCGCCCGCGCCATCGGCAAGGACCGGGCGACGGTCGGCGCCGTGGCCGAGCGGCTCGAGAAGAAGGGGCTGATCGCCCGGCGGGGCAGCGAGACGGACCGCCGCGCCATCCTGCTGTCGCTGACCGATTCGGGGCAGGCGCTGCACGGGCGGCTGGCGCCGGTCGTGGCGGCGCTGCAGGCCGCGATCCTGCCGGGGCTGGACGAGGCCGAGTGCGCGGCGTTCGTGGCCCTCGCCGCACGGGCACTCGCCGCGGCGGGCGAGGGCTGAGGGTCAGGCCCCGCCGCCCGCATCGTGACGGGTCACGATGTCCAGAAACAGCGTCCCGGCCAGTGTCCGGGGGGCGTTGGCGCGGGTCATCACGCCCACCGGCCCCTCGGTCAGCCGGGTCGCCACCGGCAGGCGCACCAGCCGCCCCTCGGCCACGTCGCGCGCCACCACCCCGGCCGAGATGAACCACACCGCGTCGCTGTCGCGGGTGAAGGCGCGGCCGAAGGCGCCCGAGACCGTCTCGATCCGGCGCGGCGGCAGCGACTGCCCAAGGCTCAACAGCAGCCGGTCCACCAGCGGCCGGATCGCGGCCACCTCGGTCGGATACAGCACCAGATGCTCGCCCACCCGGCGCAGGTCGGGATCGGCGAGGATCGGGTGGCCGGGCCGGACGACGACCGCCACCTCCTCGAGGTAAAGCTGGGTGAAGCTCAGCCCCTGCATGGTCTGCGGCGCGCCCAGCCGGCCGATCACCGCCTCGAGGTCACCCGCCCGCAGCGCCTTGGTCAGATGCTCGTGCGAGCCGTCCGACACCTCGAGCATCACCCCCGGCGCGACGGCCAGCAGCTCGGCCGCGACGGCCGGCATCAGCCGCGCCGCGACCGAGGGCAGGACCCCGACCCTGAGCCGGTCCCCGGCCCCGCCCGCAAGCCCGGCGAGCCCCGTCGACAGCGCCGCCAGCCCGTTGAGCGCATGGCCGTGCAGGAACTGCCCCTCGGGCGTCAGGCGCACGCCGCCCCGGCCGCGGATCAGCAGCGGGCTGCCGACGATCTCCTCGAACTCGGCCAGCGTGCGCGAGATGGCAGGCTGGGTCAGGAACAGCTCTTCGGCCGCCCGCTTGAGGCTGCCCTGGCGGACGATCTCGACGAAAGCCTGAAGGTGGCGCAGGCGGATGCGGCGGTCCATGACTTACCGGATTTGATAACCAAACGGCCTGATTAATCATTTTACTTGAGGGTCGCGGCAGATCAACCTGCCTGCAGGGGGAGGATCGTTGATGCGCACTCAAGTGGTGATCGTCGGGGGCGGGCCGTCCGGGCTGCTGCTCGGGCAGCTTCTGCACCGCGCGGGCATCGAGGCGGTGGTGCTCGAGCGCAAGACCCGCGCCTATGTGCTGGGCCGCATCCGCGCCGGCGTGCTCGAGACCGGGCTCGTGCGGCTGATGGAGCGCGCGGGCGTCGCCGACCGGCTGCACGCCGAGGGTTTCGTCCACGACGGCACCGAGATCGCCTGGGAGGGCGGCAGCTTCCACGTCGACTTCAAGGCCCTGACCGGCACCCCGGTCATCGTCTACGGCCAGACCGAGGTGACGCGGGACCTGTATGACGCCCGCGAGGCGGCGGGCGCGCAGACGATCTTCGAGGTCGAAGACGTGGTCATCCACGACGCCGACACCGACCACCCGTTCGTGACCCTGACGCGCGCCGGCCAGAGCCTGCGGATCGACTGCGACTTCGTGGCCGGCTGCGACGGGTTCCACGGCATCAGCCGCCAGACCATCCCGCTGTCGGTGCGGCGCGAGTATGAAAAGACCTATCCCTTCGGCTGGCTGGGCGTCCTGTCCGAGACGCCGCCGGTCCATGACGAGCTGATCTACGCCAACTCGGCGCGCGGCTTCGCGCTGTGCTCGATGCGCAACGCGAACCTCTCGCGCTACTACATCCAGTGCGCGCTGTCGGATCACCCGGGCGACTGGACCGACGACGCCTTCTGGGCCGAGCTGAAGCGCCGCCTGCCCCCGGACGTGGCCGAGCGGCTGGTCACCGGCCCGTCGATCGAGAAATCCATCGCCCCCCTGCGGTCCTTCGTGACCGAGCCGATGCGCTGGGGGCGGCTGTTCCTGTGCGGCGACGCCGCCCACATCGTGCCGCCGACCGGCGCCAAGGGGCTGAACACGGCGGCGAGCGACGTGCATTACCTCATCGACGGGCTGGTGCGGCACTACCACGACGGCGACGACGAGGGGCTGGAGCGCTATTCGGAGCGCGCGCTCTTGCGGGTCTGGAAGGCCGAGCGCTTCAGCTGGTGGTTCAGCGGGCTTCTGCACCGCTATCCCCACATGGCGCCGTTCGACCTCAAGATGCAGCAGGCCGATATCGCCTTCCTGCGCGACAACGAGGCCCAGCAACGGGCATTTGCAGAAAACTATGTGGGGCTGCCTTACTGATGCGGATCATCGAAGCCAACGGCGCGGCGCTGCACGTCGCAGACAGCGGTCCGACCGGGGGACCGGCGGACGGGCCGGCGCTGGTGTTCGCCAACTCGCTCGGCACCGATCTGCGGCTGTGGGACGCGCTGATCCCGCACCTGCCGGACGGGCTGCGGCTGGTGCGCTATGACAAGCGCGGCCACGGGCTGTCCGAGGAAACCCCCGGCCCCTACAGCATCGCGCAGCTGGCCGACGACGCGGCTGCGCTGATCGAGGCGCTGGGGCTGCGCGACGTGGTGTTCGTCGGCCTGTCCATCGGCGGGCTGATCGGCCAGAGCCTCGCGGCCCGGCGGCCCGAGCTGCTGCGCGCGCTGGTCATCTCGAACTCGGCGGCCAAGATCGGCGAGGCGGCGATGTGGCAGGACCGGATCGCGGCGATCCGCAAGGGCGGCATCGCCGCCATCGCCGCCCCGACGATGGAGCGCTGGTTCTCGCCCGCCTTCCGCGCGACGCCGGAACTGGCCGCATGGCAGGCGATGCTCGAACGCCAGCCGGTCGAGGGCTACGTCGCCTGCTGCGCGGCCATCGCGGGCGCCGACCTGCGGGACAGCACCGCAGGGCTGACCCTGCCGGTGCAGCTGATCGCGGGCAGCGCCGACGGCTCGACCCCGCCCGAGCTGGTGCAGGGCACCGCCGGGCTGATCGCGGACGCCCGCTTCGAGGTGATCGACGGCGCCGGCCACCTGCCCTGCGTCGAGGCGCCCGCCGACTACGCCCGCATCCTCACCCGCTTCCTGACGGAGATCGGCCATGTCTGATGAGTTTGCTTCCCGCCGCCACGACCGCGGGATGCAGGTCCGCCGCGAGGTGCTGGGCGACAGCCACGTGGACCGCGCCGAGGCCGGGAAAAGCGACTTCGACAGGCCGTTCCAGGACCTCATCACCGAAAGCGCATGGGGCACGGTCTGGGCCTCGGACGGGCTCAGCCGGCGGGAACGCTCGATGATCACGCTGGGGTTGCTGGCGGCGATGGGGAACTTCGACGAAATCCCGATGCACATCCGTGCCACCGTCCGCACCGGCGCCACGCCCCGCGACGTGCAGGAGGTGTTCCAGCACGTCGCCATCTACTGCGGCGTGCCGCGCGCCAACCATGCGCTGAAGCTCGCCAAGGATACCTATGCCGAGATGGAGGGCGCGCGATGATGCAGCCGGCCGAGTTGTACCAGCGCGACCGCCGCACCCATCCGCCGGCGCTGACGCCCGACTACAAGACCAGCGTGGCGCGCAGCCCGCGGTTCGCGCTGATCTCGCTGCAGGGCTCGGTGTCCGAGACGACGGGGCCGGTGTTCGGGCACGACGACATCGCCCCGATCGACAACGACCTGATCAAGAACTACGCCAAGACCGGCGACCCGGTGGGCGAGCGGATCATCGTCCACGGAAGGGTGCTGGACGAGAACGCCCGCCCCGTCCCCGGCACGCTGGTCGAAATCTGGCAGGCCAACGCGGGCGGGCGCTATCGCCACAAGAAGGACAGCTACCTCGCCCCCATCGACCCGAACTTCGGCGGCTGCGGGCGGACGCTGACGGACGAGACGGGCTACTACGCCTTCCGCACCGTCAAGCCCGGCGCCTATCCGTGGCGGAACTGGGTGAACAACTGGCGCCCGGCGCATATCCACGTCTCGGTCTTCGGTCATGCCTTCTGCCAGCGGCTCATCACCCAGCTCTACTTCGAGGGCGACCCGCTGATCCCGCTTTGCCCCATCGTGCAGACGATCCCGGATGCGGACGCCATCGACCGGCTGACCGCGAAGCTCGACATGAACGCGACCGTGCCGCTCGACGCCATCGCCTATCGCTTCGACATCGTGCTGCGCGGGCGCCGCTCGACTCTGTTCGAGAACCGGCTGGAGGGGAACTGATGGTCATCGACGCCCGGAACAACGCGCCCGGCTATCTGCGCGAGACCGCCTCGCAGACCGCGGGGCCCTATGTCCACATCGGCCTCGCCCCCGGGGCGGCGGGGTTCCAGATCTTCGACCGCGAACTCGGCTGGGACATCGCCGGCGAGGGGGCGAAGGGCGAGCGCATCCGCGTCGAGGGCGTGGTGATCGACGGCACCGGCAGCCCGGTCAAGGACGTGCTGATCGAGGTGTGGCAGGCCGACGCAGACGGCAACTACGTCCGGCGCGAGGACAGCCGCACCGCCGACGGCTTCCGCGGCTGGGGCCGGGTCATCACCGATTTCGAGACCGGCGAATGGGGCTTTGACACCATCAAGCCGGGCCGGGTCCGGGCGCGGCGCAAGATGGCCTCGGGCGTCAGCGACAGGGTGCGCGCGAGCCACCCCGATTGGCAGGGGCGGATGGACGAGGACATGGCGCCGATGGCGCCGCACCTGAACCTCTGGATCGTCGCCCGCGGCATCAACATCGGGCTGAACACGCGGATGTATTTCGACGACGAGGCCGAGGCGAACGCCGCCGACCCGGTGCTGAACCTGATCGAGTGGGAAAACCGCCGCGCGACGCTGATCGCCACGCGCTCCGACCGGGACGGCACGCCCGTCTATCGCTTCGACATTCGCCTGCAGGGCGAGAACGAGACGGTGTTCTTCGATGTCTGAAACCAACCCTCACGCGGGCAAGCCCTGCATCCTGTGCGTGGCGATCACCGGCTCGCTGCCGACGAAGGAGAACAACCCGGCGGTGCCGATCACCATCGCCGAGCAGGTGGAGTCGACGCAGGAAGCCTTCGAGGCCGGCGCCACCATCGCCCATTGCCACGTTCGCGACGACGCGGGGAAACCCACGTCCGACCCCGAGCGCTTCGCCCGCCTCAAGGAAGGGATCGAGACCCATTGCCCCGGCATGATCGTCCAGCTCTCGACCGGTGGCCGCTCGGGCGCGGGACAGGCGCGGGGCGGGATGCTGCCGCTTTCGCCGGACATGGCCAGCCTCTCGGTCGGGTCGAACAACTTTCCGACGCGGGTCTATGAGAACCCGCCTGACCTCGTGGACTGGCTCGCCGCCGAGATGCGGGCCTATGGCGTCAAGCCCGAGATCGAGGCCTTCGACCTCTCGCATATCCTTCAGGCCAAGAAGATGGCGGATGACGGGCGGCTGGAGGGCACACCCTACGTCCAGTTCGTGATGGGGGTGAAGAACGCGATGCCCGCCGACCGGGACGTGTTCGACTATTACATCCGCACGGTGCAGCGGCTCTTCGGGGCGGATGCGCCGTGGTGCGCGGCGGGGATCGGGCCGGCGCAGATCGTGCTGAACGAGTGGGCGATCTCCTCGGGCGGGCACGCGCGCACGGGGCTCGAGGACAACGTGCGGCTGGACCGCGACCGCCTCGCGCCGTCGAACGCGGCGCTGGTGCGGCGGGCGGCGGAGCTGTGCGACCGCTACGAGCGCCCGGTGGCG
Source organism: Paracoccus sanguinis (assembly GCF_900106665.1). Taxonomy (GTDB): domain Bacteria; phylum Pseudomonadota; class Alphaproteobacteria; order Rhodobacterales; family Rhodobacteraceae; genus Paracoccus; species Paracoccus panacisoli. The sequence continues at coordinate 5,172 of NZ_FNNA01000007.1, read as the reverse complement.
AGCTGGCAGCAGGCCCGCGCGATCCTGGGGCTGCGGGCCGCATGAGCGAGGGCGGTCTCTACGCCTCGCTCTATGGCGATGCCGGGATGGCGGCGATCCTGTCGGACGCCGCCACGCTCGCCGCCATGCTGCGGGTCGAGACCACGCTCGCCACGGCGCAGGCCGGGCTGGGGATGATCCCCACGGCCGACGCGCAGGCCATCGCCGAGGCCGCCGCCACGCTGCACCCCGGGGCGGACGCGCTGCGGGCCGAAGTGGACCGCGCCGGGATCGCCGCGCAACCGCTGATCGCGGCGCTGAAGCGGGCGGCGGGCGAGGCGGGCGGCGCGGTCCATCTCGGCGCGACCTCGCAGGACATCACCGACAGCGCGCTGGCGCTGCAACTGACCGAGGCGCTGGCGCTGCTCGAGGGGCGGCTTGCGGCCCTCGACGCGACGCTGGCGGCCAAGGCGGCGGCTCATGCCGACCAGCCGATCCCGGCCCGCACCCGCCACCAGATCGCGGCGCCGACGACGCTCGGGGCCAAGATCGAAGTCTGGCGCGGGATGGTGAAGCGCAACCGCGCCCGGCTGACCGAGCTGCGCCCGCGGGTGCTGCGGCTCGCGCTGCACGGCGCGGCGGGCACCAGCGCGTCGTTCGGCGGCCACGGCCCCGCCTTGCGCACGGCGGTGGCCGAGGCACTAAGCCTCGGCGTCCCCGACGGTCCGTGGCACGCGGCGCGCGACAGGATGGCGGAACTCGCCGGCTGGCTGTCGCTGGTCACGGGGGGCCTGGGCAAGATGGGCCTCGACCTGATCCAGCTCGGCCAGTCGGAACTGGGCGAGGTCACCGCGGGTACTGGCGGCGGCTCGTCGGCGATGCCGCAGAAGTCGAACCCGGTCGCCGCCGAGGCGCTGGTGACGCTCGCGCGGCTGAACGCTGGCGACCTGGCCGGGATGCACCACGCGCTGATCCACGCGCAGGAACGCGACGGCAGCGCGCTGGGGCTGGAATGGACCCTGCTGCCGCAGATGCTGACCCGCACGGCGGCCAGCCTGCGGCTGGCGCAGGGTCTGGCCGAGACGCTGACCCCCGACCCGGCCCGCATCGCCTCGACCTTCGCCGCCGACCGGGGCCGGATGTGCGCCGAGGCCGCCGGCCACCTGCTGTCCCGCACCCTGCCCCGGCCCGAGGCGCAGCGGCTCGTGGCCGAGGCGCTGGCCCGCGTCGGCGCCGACCCGACCCTGACCCTCGCGGCGGCGCTCGACGCGCTGGCGCCGGGGACGGACTGGACCCACGAACTCGACCCGGCACGGCTTGCCGGCTCGGACTGACACCAACACCGGAGGAGACCAACCATGAAATCCATCCTGCTGGGCGCCGTCGCGGCGCTCGCCCTTGCCAGCGCGGCGCAGGCCGCCGACGTCACGCTGCGCGTCCACCACTTCCTGTCGGGCGAGTCGCCCCTGCACAAAGGCATCCTCGAACCGTGGGAGAAGGCGGTCGAAGAGCAGTCGGGCGGCCGCATCGACGTGCAGCTGTTCCCCTCGATGCAGCTGGGCGGCAAGCCGCCGCAGCTGTTTGACCAGGCGCGCGACGGGATCGTGGACATCTCGTGGACGCTGCTGAGCTACACCCCCGGCCGCTTCCCGGTCGCCGAGGTGTTCGAGCTGCCGTTCATGGGCGGCACCGCGACCCAGACCACGATGGCCCTGCAGGAGTTTCAGGCCAAGCACCTGGGCGACGAGCTGGCGCAGGTCCATCCGCTGCTGATCCACGCGCCCGCGGCCTACAAGATCCACATGAAGACCAAGCCGGTCGCGGGCCTGCCCGACCTGGCCGGTATGAAGATCCGCGCCCCCTCGCGGCAGATGACCGAGGCGCTGAACGCGCTCGGCGCGACGGCGGTCGGGATGCCGGTGCCCGAGGTGGCGCAGGCGCTGACCACCGGAGTGATCGACGGCGCGGTGATCCCGTGGGAGGTGTTCGGCTCGCTTCGGATCGAGTCGGTGGCCAAGAACCACACCGAGATGGGGGTCGAGAACGGCGGGATGTCCACCTCGGTCTTTGCGCTGGTGATGAACAAGGCCAAGTACGAGGGGCTGCCCGACGACCTGAAGAAGGTGATCGACGACAACTCGGGCGCCAATCTCACGCCGTTGGCCGGCAAGGCGCTGGACGAGGCCGAGGCCGCCGAGCGCCAGAAGGCGCTGGACGCGGGCGGCACGGTGACGGTGATCCCCGAAGCCGATCTGGCCGCGTGGAAAGAGCGTACGCAGCCGGTCTTCGACGCCTGGGTCAAGACGGTGACCGACGCCGGCCAGAACGGGCAGGCGATCCTCGACGACGCTCGCGCGGCGCTGGCCGCGGCGGGCGTGAAGTAAGGGCGGGCCGGCGATGGCCGAGGCCGAACCGCTCACCGAACACGCCCACCCGGTCCCCGTGCCGGGCTGGCTGGTCGCGCTGTGCCGGTGGTTCGCCACCATCGGCGGGATGGTGCTGATGGCGATGCTGTTCATGACGGTCGCCAGCATCACCCGCCGCTCGCTGCTGGGCGCGCCCATCGCCGGCGACTTCGAGATGGTCGAGCTCGGCTCGGCCATCGTCGTGGCCTGCTTCCTGCCGTGGTGCCAGATCACCGGCGGCAACGTGCTGGTGGATTTCTTCACCATGAAGGCGGGCGCGCGGACCAACCACGCGCTCGAGGCGCTGGGTGACCTCGTCTATCTGGTCCTCGGCATCCTGCTGACCTGGCGGATGTGGCACGGCGCGTCCGAGTTCCGGCTGTACGGCGAGCAGTCGATGGTGCTGCGCATCCCGGTCTGGTGGGTCTTCACCCTCGTTTTGCCGGCGATGACGCTGCTGATCGTCACCACCTTCTTCACCATGATCGGACATTGGCGCGAGGCGCGGAGATGACGGGGATTGCCGCCGGGCTGACGGGGTTTGCGGTGCTGCTGGCACTGATGGCGATCCGCATCCCCATCGCCGTCGCCATGCTGGCGGTCGGGGTCGGAGGCTACGGGCTGGTCAACGGCTGGATGCCGCTGCTCGCCTATCTCAAGACCAACACCTACTACCAGTTCTCGACCTACTCGCTGTCGGTCATTCCGCTGTTCGTGCTGATGGGCGAGTTCGCCACCCACGCCGGGCTGAGCCGGGCGCTCTACCGCTCGGCGGCGGCGTTCCTCGGGCATCTGCGCGGCGGTCTGGCGATGGCCTCGATCGGCGGCTGCGCGGCCTTCGGCGCGATCTGCGGCTCGTCGCTGGCCACCGCGGCCACCATGGGGCAGGTCGCCCTGCCCGAGATGCGGCGCTACAACTACTCCGGCGCCTTGGCGACCGGCTCGCTGGCCGCGGGGGGCACGCTCGGCATCCTGATCCCGCCCTCGGTGATCCTCGTTCTCTATGCGCTGATGGCCGAGCAGAACATCGCCAAGATGTTCGTGGCGGCGATGGTGCCGGGGATCCTCGCCGCCATCGGCTACATGATCGCGGTGGCGGTGTTCGTCCGGCTGCGGCCCGACGCCGGCCCCGCCGCCCCGGCGGCGAGCTGGGGCGAGCGCCTCGCCAGCCTCAAGGAAACCTGGTCGATCATCGTGATCTTCGGCGTCGTCATCGTCGGGATGTATCGCGGCTGGTTCACCCCGACCGAGGGCGCCGCCGTCGGCGCCTTCGGTGCCTTCGTGCTGGCCGTGGTGCATGGCGGGATGCGGCTCTCGGGGCTGATCGAGTGTCTGCAAGGGACCGCCAAGACGACCGGCATGATCTTCCTGATCATGCTCGGCGCCGAGATGTTCAACGCCTTCCTCTCGGCCACCCAGGCGCCGATGCTCGCCGCACAGATGATCGTTGAGGCGGGTCATTCGCCGATGCTGATCCTGCTGGCGATCCTCGTCCTCTACCTGGCGATGGGCTGCGTGATGGATTCGATGTCCATGCTGCTGCTGACGATCCCGATCTTCTATCCGATCATCGGCGGTCTGGATTTCGGCATGAGCCGCGAGGACACGCTGATCTGGTTCGGCATCCTCGCCGTGGTGGTGGTCGAGGTCGGGCTGATCACTCCGCCCGTGGGGATGAACGTCTTCGTCATCAACGGCATGGCCCGTGACGTCCCGATGTGGGAGAGCTTCAAGGGCGTGATGCCCTTCCTGATCTCGGACTTCATCCGCATCGGGATCCTGATCGCCTTTCCGGCGATCACGCTGGGGCTGGTGCGGGTCTTTGGGTGAGGGGGCTGGACCGGTTGTGACGTCGATAACGCGGCCCTTGTCAGGGGCCGCGTTAACGTTTTTCCGCGGTTGTGGGCCGAGGTCTGGACTTGCGCCTTTCTGCAGTAGCTAGTTGCGTGGCCGGCTGCCTCCGGAGAGAGTCTGCCTACCGTTGCCAATCGGTCGGCCAGCGCGGCGAAGGGGCAGCGGCAAAGCGCATGTCCGGACGCGAGCACGATAATGCCTCCGATGGGGTGGCCTTGGTCTGGAACTGGTGTCGGGGCACTTTTCCTAACCATACCGGCACGTCGATCAGCGTGCGCCGCTCGCAAAACTGACTGCCGCCGGACTGGCCGTCGCTCAGCGACAGGCGGCTTATGGGCGCGTTACGCTGGCTGGAGGTAGCTGCTGTCGCCAGCTTGCTGACAATCTTGGTGAAGACTGAGACCAGCGGCTGCCCCGGGTGGACTTACGCGGACTGCAGCGCCTTTACGGCGTGAGGTTCGGCCGGTGTTCTCGCCGCTGACCTTTCGCGAGAGTGCACGGAGCGTCCGCCCGCCATGGATCAGAGAGCCCACACCAGCGGGACTGCCCCGCTCGGGGCTCAACTACCCGCTCGATAACCCTTGGGGTGGTGGATTCCGCGCCGGTTGCACTGGCTGGCAACCTGCCTAAGGCCGCCTTTGTGAGGCACCGCCAGATGCTCGCCGCAAGGGCTGCCCGGCCGACGCTCGGCTGTCTGGCATTAGCGACGCCTGCGCTTCGGCACGCCCGGAGTCAGCCGCTCCCCCCTCGCCTACAAACGCAAATGCCGCCCTTGGGGGCGGCGTTTGGGTGTGCGGACCTGTGGGGAGATTTGGTTGCGGGGATAGGATTTGAACCTATGACCTTCAGGTTATGAGCCTGACGAGCTACCGGGCTGCTCTACCCCGCGACCGTGCCGCTTGTGCGGCGGGGGTTTCCCCGTGGGATCCGTTGA
>NZ_FNNA01000005.1 GCF_900106665.1 Paracoccus sanguinis | reverse complement strand
CAAGGCGTTCCTCGTCAACATCGAACCCAGCGTGGGGGAGGCCGTGTCATGACCACTCCGACCGACACCACGATGACGACCACTCCGGCGACGGCAGCCGGGGCGGCTCCCGTGACGGCTCCTGCCGTCACGGCCGCCCCGGCGACGGCGGCGGCCCCCTCAGGCAACGCCACCACGGGGCCGGCGGTCACGACCGCGACGACCCCGATCCCGACCCACAACTCGCCCCCCAACATGGCGATGATGAACCCGCCGGTGCAGCCGGGCACCGCGGTGCTGGGCCAGGCGGCGGTGGTGCGGTCCTCGGCCGGCGGGCCGGTGGCCGAGAACCCGACGCCGCTCGACGCGGTGGCGAAGCTGATCGACATCTCGAAGTGCATCGGCTGCAAGGCCTGCCAGTCGGCCTGCGCCGAGTGGAACGACACGCACCCCGAGATCGGCGTGAACGTGGGGGTCTATGAGAACCCCCACGACCTCACCGCCGAGATGTGGACGCTGATGCGCTTTGCGGAATACGACAACCCGGACACCGGCAACTTCGAGTGGCTGATCCGCAAGGACGGCTGCATGCACTGCGAAGACCCGGGCTGCCTCAAGGCGTGCCCGGCGCCGGGCGCGATCGTCAAGTATTCCAACGGGATCGTGGACTTCATCAGCGACAACTGCATCGGCTGCGGCTACTGCATCTCGGGCTGTCCGTTCGACATCCCGCGGCTCAACGCCAACCATGTGGTCAAGAAGTGCACCCTCTGCTCGGACCGGGTGGCGGTGGGGCAAGGCCCGGCCTGCGCCAAGGCCTGCCCGACGCAGGCGATCACCTTCGGCACGAAAGAGGACATGAAGACCCTCGCCGCCGAGCGGATCGAGGATCTGCGCGGGCGCGGCTACGCCGATGCGGGGCTCTATGACCCGCAGGGCGTGGGCGGGACGCACGTGATGTATGTCCTGCAGCACGCCGACCGGCCGCATATCTACAACGATCTGCCGGACGATCCGTCGATCTCGGGCGTGGTCTCGACGTGGAAGGGCAACGCCAAGCCCGTGGGTCTGGCGGCGGTCGGTCTGGCCGCCGTGGGCGCGGCGGCGATGGCGGTGTTCCACCGCGGCAACCGCGTCACGGTCGAGGATGAGCGCGAGGCCCAGCAGATGGTGCGCGAAGAGATCGGGACGGCGCCCGCGCCGACCGTGGACGACAGGGGTCAGGTGTGATGGCAGGACGCGAGTTTTCGGAATCCACCGACAAGATCCTGAGCCTGCGCCCGGTCGAGGTCCGCCGCTACGTGACCTTCACCCGGATCAACCACTGGTTCACGGCGATCTGCTTCATCCTGCTGATGCTGTCGGGCTTCGCCCTGTTCAGCCCGGCACTTTACGGGCTGACGGGGCTTTTCGGCGGCGGGCAGACCACGCGCTGGCTGCATCCCTTCATCGGGATCGCGCTGTCGGTCAGCTTCCTCGGGATGTTCGTGCAGCTCGTGCACCTCAACATCCTGCGGCGCGAGGACCTCGTCTGGACCTCGCAGATCGGCGACGTGATCGCGGGGCACGAAGAGCGCCTGCCGGAACTCGGCAAGTACAACTTCGGGCAGAAGACCGTGTTCTGGGGGATGTTCTGGCTGATCCTCGCGCTGCTGATCTCGGGGATCATGATGTGGGTGCAGTACTTCCCCACCCTCGTCTCGATCGAGACGCGGCGGATCGCCATCCTCGTCCATTCCATCTCGGCGGTGCTGATCGTGCTGGTGTTCATCCTGCACGTCTTTGCCGCGGTGTGGACGCAGGGCACGATCCGGGCGATGACCCGCGGCACCGTCACCGGCGGCTGGTCTTGGCGCCATCACCGCAAATGGCTGCGGGAACTGGCTAGACGCCAGACCTCGAAACCGGCAGAGTAACCCTTCGCCCGTGGCCGGTCCGGCCCGACGGAGGAACGATGACCGATCCGATCCAGCCCAGACCCGACATGATCGGCGGCGTCCCGACGCCGCCGCTTGCCATTCTGCCCAAGCTGCCCGCGCTCTTCACCCACCGCGCCGAGCGGCTGGCGTTCCTGGCCGAGGGGTCCAACCTCGGGCCGTATCTCGGCTTCCTTGCCGCGCTGGCGCAGGTGCAGGCGCGGCTGGCCGAGGCGCTGCCGCCGCTTCCCCCGCTCGACCCCGACCACGTGGCGCAGGCCCGCGCCGCCCGGATGCCGCCCGTCGACCGGCAGGCCGAGGCCGATGACGAGGCCCTCGGCGGCACGCTCGATGCGCTGATCGCGGCGGCGCGCGAGATCGAGATGCCGGCGCCCGCGCGGCTGGCGCTCGACGCGCTGGCCGCCGCCGGGCCCGAGGACCGCGCTTGGCTGATCGGCAACGTCATGGCCGACGACATCCCCGCCGACAGCGCCGCCCCGCATCTCTTCGTCGCGGCGGCGGTGCAGACCCACCTCGCCCGCCGCGCGGCGGGGCTGGACGCCGCGGCGCTGGTGCCGATCCGCACCGGCGTCTGCCCGGTCTGCGGCGGGCGGGCCTGCGCCTCGGTGGTGACCGGGATCATGGGCGCGGAGGGCGCGCGCTACGCTGCCTGCGCCGGCTGCCAGACGCTGTGGAACGAGGTGCGGGTCAAGTGCCTGTGCTGCGGCGAGAACGGCAAGATCGGCTTTCAGGCGGTCAGCGACGGCTCGGGCACCGCCGATGCCGACGGGACCGGCGCGCAGATCAAGGCCGAGACCTGCGGCGACTGCGGCCAGTGGGTCAAGCAGATGGCGCAGAACCGCAACCCCTCGCTCGACCCGGTGGCCGACGACGTGGCCTCGCTGGGCCTCGACGCGCTGATGCGCGACAGCGAATGGCGGCGCGGCGGCTTCAACCCCTTCCTCATCGGATACTGACCCGGTGGAGGCGTTCCGCGCCCTGCCCTCGGTGGACCGGCTGCTCGGCGCCCCCGCCGGCGCGGCGCTGGTCGCCGCCCACGGCCGCCAGGCCGCGACCGAGGCGCTGCGCGTGGCGCTGGACGCCGCCCGCGCGGCCGTGCGGGCGGGCGGCGCGGCTCCCGACGCCGAGGCGATCACGGCCGAGGCCCGCGCCGCGCTCGATGCCGCCGCGCGCACCGCGCTGCGCCCGGTGCTGAACCTGACCGGCACGGTACTGCACACCAATCTGGGCCGGGCGCTGCTGGCCGAGGCCGCCGTCGCCGCCGCGACCGACGCCATGCGCGCGCCGCTGGCGCTGGAATACGACCTCACCACCGGCGCCCGCGGCGAGCGCGACGACCACATCGCGCCGCTGATCTGCGCCCTGACCGGGGCCGAGGCCGCCACGGTCGTCAACAACAACGCCGCCGCGGTGCTCATCGCCCTCAACACCCTGGCCGAGGGGCGCGCGGCCATCGTTTCGCGCGGGGAGCTGGTCGAGATCGGCGGCGCCTTCCGCATCCCCGACATCATGGCGCGCGCGGGCGTGCGACTGGTCGAGGTCGGCACCACCAACCGCACCCACCCCCGCGACTACCGCGCCGCCGTGGGGGCGGACACCGCGCTGATGCTCAAGGTCCATCCGTCGAACTACCGCATCGAGGGTTTCACCCGCAGCGTCGCCGCCCCCGAACTCGCCGCCATCGCCGCCGAGGCGGGGGTGCCGCTGATGAACGACCTCGGCTCGGGGACGCTGGTCGACATGACCCGCTGGGGCCTGCCCGCCGAGCCCACGGTGCGGGCGGCGGTGGCCGAAGGGGCGGACCTCGTGACCTTCTCGGGTGACAAGCTTCTGGGCGGCCCGCAGGCCGGGTTCATCGTCGGGCGCGCCGACCTGATCGCGCGGATCAACCGCAACCCGCTTAAGCGCGCCCTGCGGGTGGACAAGATCCGGCTTGCGGCGATCGAGGCGACGCTGCGCCTCTATCTCGACCCCGACCGGCTGGCCGAACGGCTGCCGACTCTGCGGCTGCTGACGCGGCCCGAGGCCGAAATCCGCGCCCAGGCCGAGCGGCTGGCACCCGCCGTGGCGCGGCTACTGCCGGGCCACGTGGTCACGGTCGAACCCTGCGCGAGCCAGATCGGCTCGGGCGCCCTGCCGGTCGAGACGCTTCCCTCGGCGGCGCTGGCGATCCGGGCCGAGGACGGCGCCGGCGACGCGCCCGAGCGGCTGGCCGCACGACTGCGCGCCGGGGACCGCCCGGTGATCGGGCGCATCCGCGAGGGCGCGCTGATCCTCGACCTGCGCTGCCTTTTGGATGACGGCGCGCTGCTGGCCGCGCTGGCATGATCGTCGGGACGGCCGGGCATATCGACCACGGCAAGACGGCGCTCGTCCGCGCGCTGACCGGCGTCGATGCCGACCGGCTGGCCGAGGAAAAATCGCGCGGCATCACCATCGAGCTGGGGTTTGCCTATGCCGACCTCGGCGGCGGCGGGATCACCGGCTTCGTCGACGTGCCGGGGCACGAGCGGTTGGTCCACACCATGCTCGCCGGCGCGGGGGGCATCGACCTGGCGCTGCTGGTGGTGGCCGCCGACGACGGGGTGATGCCGCAGACGCGCGAGCATCTGGCGATCCTCGACCTGCTGGGCGTGCACCGCGGCATCGTCGCGCTGAGCAAGGCCGACCTTGCCGATGCCGAGCGGCGGGCGGCGGTGACGGGCGAGATCGCGGCGCTGCTCGCCGGCACGGGGCTGGCGGGCGCGCCGGTGATCCCGGTCTCGGCGGTCACGGGCGAGGGGGTCGGGGCGCTGACCGCCGCGCTGGCCGCGGCCGAGGCCGCCACCACGGCGCGCCGCACCGACGCGCGGTTCCGGCTGAGCGTGGACCGCAGCTTCACGCTCAAGGGCACCGGGACGGTGGTCACGGGGACGGTGGCCGCGGGGCGGGTGGCGGTGGGGGATACGGTGGTGCTCTCGCCCTCGGGGCGGGTGGCGCGGGTGCGGGGCATCCACGCCCAGAACCGCCCGGCGGCCGAGGGGCGCGCGGGCCAGCGCTGCGCGCTGAACCTCGCGGGCGACGGCATCGCGCCCGACGCCATCCCGCGTGGCGAGGTGGTGGGCGACCCGGCCCTGCACGCGCCGACCGACCGGATCGACACGCGGCTGCGGGTGCTGGGGTCCGAGCCGAAGCCGGTGGGCACGTGGTTCCCGGCCCGGCTGCACGCCGGCGCGGTCGAGGTCGGCGCCCGGGTGGTGCCGCTGGGCGATCCGCTGAACCCCGGCGCGGCGGGGCTGGTGCAGCTCGTGCTCGACCGCCCCATCGCGGCGGTGGTGGGCGAGGCTTACGTGCTGCGCGATGTCTCGGCCCGGCGGACCATCGGCGGGGGGCAGTTCCTTGACCTGCGCGCCCCCGCCCGGCGGCGGCGGACGCCCGAGCGCCGCGCGCTGCTTGAGGCCGCGGCGCACCCCGACCCCGCCGCGGCGCTGGCGGGGATGCTGGCGGTGGCGCCCCATGTGGTCGATCTCGACGGCTTCATCCGCGACCGCGGGCTGGGCGAGGCCGCCGCCGCGCGGCTGGCCCAGGGCGTCGCCGTGCTGGACGGCCCGCCGCGGCTGGCGCTGGCGCCGGAGACGCTGGCCCAGCTCTCCGACGCCGCTGAGGCGGCACTGGCCGCGTTCCACGACGAAACGCCCGAGATGCAGGGGCTGGGGCGCGAGCGGCTGCGGCTGGCGCTGACCCCGCGGCTGCCGAAGCCGGGCTTCGCGGCCTTCATCGCCGGGCGCATCGCGGCGGGCGCGATGGTGGCCGAGGGCAGCTTTCTGCGCCTGCCCGGCCATGTCGCGCGGATGTCGCCCGAGGACGAGGCGCTGCTGGCCCGCGCCCTGCCCGAACTGGCAGGCGAGGCCCGGTTCCGCCCCCCGCGGGTGCGCGACATGGCGACGGCATGGGAGGTGCCCGAGGCCGACCTGCGCCGCGCGCTCAAGTCGGCCGCGCGGCAGGGGCGCGTGGACCAGATCCGCCACGACCATTTCTTCCTGCGCGCCACCACCGCCGAGATGGTGGCGATCATCGCCGAGGTTCAGGCCGCCGCGCCCGATGGCTGGGTGACCGCGGCGGCGTTCCGCGACCGGGTCCAGAACGGCCGCAAGGTGGCCATCGAGATCCTCGACTTCTATGATCGGCAGGGCGTCACCTTGCGCCGCGGCGATTTGCGGCGCATCAATCCCCATCGCGCCGACCTGTTCGGCTAGGCTCCGCGCGGGCCGCGACTGGAGGAGAATCGTCCCCGGTGGGGCGGCCGGACTTCAAATCCGGTTGGGGCAGCGCGCCTGTCCCGGGTGGGTTCGACTCCCATTCTCCTCCGCCAGTCCCCTTCCCGAAACGACGACGCCCCGCCGGTGAGGGCGGGGCGCAGCATCATCTGGCGGGCGGTTCAGCCGTTGAGGTCGAGCCCACGGGCGGTCGGCGGCTGCCAGGTCTTGGACTCGGGCACGGCGCCCGCGGTGTTGGTCCCGATCTGCGAGCCGCCGGTGCCGCCGGTCCAGCCGGTCGAGCCGGCGCTGCCCGGGGCGGTGCCGTCGGCGGCGCCCTGCGCGGGGGCGGTCGCCGCGGTCGCCACGCCCGAGGCGGCGGCGCCGGCGGTCGCGTCCTGCTGCTCGGCCCCGGCGGTCGCCTGGTCCGAGGGGGGCTGGATGGCCGCCGCTGCGGACGAGCCGGCGGCGACCTGCTGGCCGTCGGGCGTGGTCACGGCGGGGGTGTCGGGCGCGACGCCCGCGGGCGTGGTCGCCGTGGCGGTCGCGGTGCCGTCGGTGGCAGAAGCCTGCGGGCCGGGCTGTTCCGAGGCCGTCGCCGCGGCGGGTTGGGCCGCGTCGGGGACCGGGGCGGCCAGCGCCTCTTGCGTGGTGGCGGGGGTCGGGGTCTGGACGGGCTCGGTCGGGACGCCCTCGGCAGTCATGCCGGGGGCGGTCGCACCGGTCACCTCGGGCGGCGGGGCGACGGACCCTGCGCCCGCGTCGGCCTGCGCCGCGGCCACCGCCGGCGGCGGGGCGAGGTCGGCCTTCAGGCCATCCGAGGCGGCCGGGGCCGGGGTCTCGGCCGCGGCCACGGATGCCGGCGGCGCGGGCGCGGGGGTGACCGCCGGCGCGGCCACAGGCGCGGGCGCCGGGGTGGTCGCCGTCACGGCGGGGGGTTTCGGGATCTCCTGCGTCGCCGTGACCGCCGGGGGCGGGGCGAGGTCCGCGGGCGGCGCGGTGATCGGCACGCTATAGGTCGAGACGCTCTGCGCCAGCGCCGGCGCCCCGGCCAGCAGCAGGGCGAGCAGCGGATAGGTCAGTCTGGTCATCGCACGCTCCCTCGTCGGCGGCGCCGCGGCGGGCGCCCCTCGTCCCACGTTATCCTGCGCCGCCCGGCGCGTCACCTGTTCATCCGCGCACCGCGTCGGACGCTCATTCGGGCGGCAGGCCCGCGGCCAGCGCCCGGCCCAGCGCGAACAGCCGCTGTTCCAGGATCACCGGCGTCTCACAGACATAGGTCAGGCTCTGCTGGCGGTCGGTGAACACCCGCTGATCCCAGTCGAGCGCCTTTTCCTCGGCGTCGATGGCGTCGAAATCGGGCTTGTCCGCGGCCTCGAGCGTGGCCATCCGCGCGCGGCGCGCCTGCACCTGCGCGGCCAGCGCCACCTGCTTGTGGCCATAGCGCGAGATGCCGTCCATCAGCAGGCTGCGCTGCCGGTCGATGCGCTCGAACAGCGCCTGCATCAGCGCGGTGCGCGCCGCGGGGTCGCGGCCCTCGGCGAAGGCGGCGATCTCGGCCTCGGCGTCCACGACGGGCAGGCGGCGCTGCGCGAGCCGGTCGGCCAGCGCGGCGATTTCGGTTGAGGCGGCCAGCGCCGCGGTCCCCGCGTCGGGCTGCGGCCCGGTCCAGACCTGCCCCAGCGACAGATGCGGCTGGCGCGGCTGGATGCAGGGCCAGTCGGGCGTCGCCTGCGCGGCCATCGCCGCAACGGGCGCCAACGCCACGAGAGCCGCCATGAAACTGCGTCGCATCATCCCCCTCCCTTCCGGCGGGCGCCGGGGCCGCGGGCCGGGTCATACATCGCCACCGCGCCCAGAAAGAACACCGCAAGGCATCCCGCCACGACCCCAAGGGACAGCCAGTTGACCTCGAGGTAAAGCGCAAAGCGGATCAGCTCCACCGCATGGGTGAAGGGGTTGATGGCGCAGATGTCGTGCAGCAGCGTCGAGGATTCCCGCATCCGCCACAGCGGGTAGAGCGCGGTCGAGGCGAAGAACATCGGGAAGATGACGAAGTTCATCACCCCGGCGAAGTTCTCGAGCTGGCGGATGGCCGAGGAGAGGAACAGCCCCAGCGCCCCGAGCATCAGCCCCGACAGCACCAGCGCCGGCAGCACGGCGAGATAGCCGAGGACCGGCGGGCGCACGTCCCAGAGCCAGGCGATGGCGAGGAAGGCGTAGACCTGCAGGATCGAGACCATCACCCCCGCCACGAGCTTGGACCCCAGCAGGAACCAGCGCGGCCAGGGGCTGACGAGCAGCGTGCGCATCGCCCCCGTCTCGCGGTCGTAGACTATCGACAGCGACGACTGCATCCCGTTGAAGAGCTGGATCATCGCGCAGAGGCCGGGGGTCACGTAGACCTCGTAGAGGACATAGGTCTGGTAGGGTGGGGTGATCGACAGCCCGAGGACCGAGCGGAAGCCGGCGGCGAAGATGAAGAGCCACACGAGCGGCCGCACCAGCGCCGCGAGGAACCGCCCCCGCTGGTTGACGAAGCGCAGCGCCTCGCGCCGGGCGATGCCGAGAAAGACGGTGGCGGTGCCGCTCATGTTGCCCCCCCGGCCGAGACCCCGGTCAGCGTCAGGAAGGCGCGGGTCAGGTCGCCGTCCGGCGCGGCCTCGGCTGCGGTGCCGTCGAAGAGCACCCGGCCGCGGTGCAGGATCACCAGCCGGTCGGCTGGCGCGATCTCGTCGAGGATATGCGTGGCCCAGAGCGCGGAGACCCCGCGCTCGGCGATCAGCCGTCGGGTCAGCGCCAGCACCTCGGCCCGGGACTTGACGTCGAGGCCCACGGTCGGCTCGTCCAGCAGCAGAAGCTCGGGGCGGTGCATGAGCGCGCGGGCGATCTCGGCCCGGCGCACCTGCCCGCCCGAGAGCGCGTTCACCCGGTCGTCCACCCGGCCCGCGAGGTCGACCTGCGCCAGCACCTCGCCCAGCCGCGCCCGCGCGGCCGCCCGCCCGATCCCGTGCAGGGCTGCGTGATACATCAGGTTCTGCCGCACCGTCAGGTCGGCGTCGAGCGCGCGGCTCTGGAACACCACCCCCAGCCGCGCCAGCGCCGCCCCGGGATCGCGGCGCAGGTCGTGGCCCGCGACCCGGATCGTGCCGCTGCGGTTGGCGTAAAGCCGGGTGACGAGGTTGAAGAGCGTGGTCTTGCCCGCCCCGTTCACCCCCAGAAGCGCCGTCATCCCGCCCCGCGGCACGGTCAGGGACACGTCGTCCAGCGCCGTGACCGCGCCGAAGGCGTGGCTGACGCCGGTGACTTCGAGGGCCGGGGGGGCGGTCTGCGGCATCAGCGGATGGTGAACACGGCCTGCTGGCTTTCGCCGCGCGCGCCGGGGACCGACAGGACATAGCGCCCCGGCACGATCGCCACGAAGGTCAGCCGCGCGGTGCCGGCCGCGTCGAACTCGAGCGAGTGGACCCCCATCGGGCGGACCTCGATGTCGTTCACCACGATCTCGTCCACCCACACGGCGCGGAAGAAATCCCCGCCCGAGAGCGCCAGCTCCTGACTGCCGTCGGCGGTGATCTCGATCCGGTAGTAGCCGCCGGATTGCAGCGTGTATTCGCCCTGCGCCAGCGGCTTCCCGGCGGCAAGCGTGAGGGGCGGCAGGTCCTCGCGGTTGGCGCGCGAGAGGATGCCCGAGGGGCCGTAGTCGTGGTGCCGCGGGGCCGCCGCCGCCACGGGCGCCGCGGGCGAGCCGTCGTCGTCATCCTCGGCGTCATCGGCCGGCGTGGGGGCGGTCGCCGGCGCGGTTGCCGCCGGTTGGGCTTCCGGGGCGGTCGTCTGCGCGACCGCGGGGGTCAGCAGCACACAGGCGAGCAAGGCGGCGAGGGTGAGGCGGGTCATCGGCTGGTCCTTTCCGGGGGTCATTCGGGCGCCACGACGACGCCCCAGGGCTGCTGGCCGACCTGGATCGACTTCAGCGCCCGGCCCGAGGCCACGTCGATCACCGTCACGTCGTTCGAGTTGCCGTTGGTGGTGTAAAGCCGGCTCTGGTCGGCGTTGAAGGCGAGCTGCCAGACCCGCTGGCCGACGAGGATGTAGTCGGTGACCTCAAGGCTTTTGCCGTCGATCACCGCCACGCGGTTGGCGGGGCCGAGGGCCACGAACACCTTGCTGCCGTCGCGGGTGGCGCGGATGCCGACCGGCTGGATCGCCTCAGGCAGGACGCCGGGGATCTGGAACCCGATGGTCTTGACCACGGTCTGCGTCGCCGGGTCGATCACCGACACCGTGCCGCCGATCTCGGCCGAGACGAACAGCGTCTTGCCGTCGGCGGTGAACTCGGCAAACCGCGGGCGCTGGTCCACCAGCACGTTGGCGGTGATCTGATAGGTCTCGGTGTCGATGAAATGCGCCATGTTGGTGGTTTCCGAGGTGTTGATGACGGTCTTGCCGTCCGGGCTCACGCCCATCCCCTCGGGTTCCACGCCGACCGGGATCTCGGCCAGCATCTGATGCGTCTTGGTGTCCACCACGGTCACGAGGTTGTCGTCCTCGTTCGCGATGTACAGCCGCCCGCCGTCGGGGCTGAGCACGAACAGCTCGGGGTCGGGGCCGCTGGGCAGGGTGTGGGTTTCCTGCATCGTCCGGGGGTCGAAGACCCGCACGAGGTCGTCGTCCGAGGCGCAGACGTAAAGCTCGCGCCCATCCGGCGAGAGTGTGATGCCGCGCGGGCGGTTGCCGACCGGATAGTGGCCCACGACCTCGAGCGTCTCGTCGTCCAGCACGGTGACGTCGTTGCCCTTTTCGTTGGTCACATAGACCCGGGCAGCCAGCGCCGGGTTGGCCGTGGCGAGCAGGATCAGCGTCAGGGCGATGCGCATGGCGGACCTCAGAACTTGCATTGGGTTTCGGGGCGGTCGATGCCCAGCGTGTCGAGCGCGGTGACCTGGTGCAGATAGGCGTCCTGCGGACTGACGCTGGCCATCAGAAGGCCGGTGGTCAGCAGAATCGGCTGGCGCAGCTGGTGGTCCCAGTCACGCACGGTCAGCTTCTGTCCCTTGAAGCCAGCGACCTGGAACTCGGGCGAGAGGATAAAGGCCTTGAGCGCGGCGGGATCGGTGGTCCGCGCCCGCGTCGCCGCCTCGCCCACCATGCGGACGGCGAGCCAGGCCTGGTAATCTTCCTCGCGCATCGGGCGGTGGGCCAGCGCCTCGAAGCGGTTCTGGAACTGGGTCGCGCCCCATGCCTCCATCGCCGGGTGCCAGCTGCGCGGGACGAGACCGGCCGAGCCTGCCACGGGGCGCGCGTCCCAGGTCTGATAGGGCAGGTAGCCGGCAAAGATCCCGGCCGCGTCGGCGGCGATCAGGATGTCGTGCTCGGGCGCACGCTGGGTGAAGACCGGCATCTGCGCCTGCACCTGCACGTGGCCCGAGTCGGTGCGGCGGGCGCCGCTGGTGTCCTGGAACACCCGTTCCTCGACGATCTTCGCGCCGAACTTGGTCGCGGCGCGGGTCCAGGCGGCGGCGAGCGCGGTATCCTCGGGGTGGCTGCCGGCGACGAGGAACCAGCGCGGCCAGCGCTTCCACATCAGGAACTGCGCCAGCGCGTCGGTCAGCATCGCGTCCGAGGGCGCCACGTGGATCACGTTGGCGCGGCAGTCCGCCCCGCGCAGCGCGTCGCCGCGGGCGCGGGCGTTCAGGATCAGCGCCCGGTCCCCGGCGTGGTCGGCCAGCGCCAGCGTGGTGGCGTCGTCGGCGAGCGTCACCACGAACTGCACCCCCGCCCCGATCAGCGCGCCCAGCTCGGCCGCGGCGGTCTCGGGCGTGGCGGTCGCCTCGGTGGTGTCGAAATCCTGGCCCATGAAGCGGCCGGTGGTGTCGTTGTCCTCGGTCCCGAGCCGCGCGCCGACGAGCCCGAGGTCGGCGGGCGGCATCTCGAGCCGCGAGATCGGCGGCAGCCCGGCGCGGTCCACGCGCAGGACGCCGATGCGGATGACCTGCGGGGCGGGCGTCTGGGCCGCGACGGAGGGGGGTGCTGTGGTCTGGGGCGCGGCCGTCTGGGCGGTCGGCGCCGGCGTCTGGGCCAGCGCGGGCGCGGCGCCGAGCGCCGCCGCGAGGGCCGCGACCCGCCAGATGCTGCGATGCTGCGCCGGTGCCATGACGGCCCTCCCCCACCACACCGGCGCGTGGCGCCGGGCTTCCCCGTGCCAGTCTTGGCGGCGCGCGCCGCGGGTGCAACCCGGCAATCGTTCCGAGGCCGATTGCCACCTTTCCCTGCGACGTTCGGCTGATGGACGCCGCCTTGGCCAGCGCTACCATGCGCCCCATGACCACCCCGGCCCGCCTTGCGTCCGTCCTGCCCGCCGCCGCCCTCGCGGCCCTGCTGGCGCTGCCGGCAGCCGCCGCGACGCCGGTCACGGGGCCGCCCCCCGCGCCGGGCAGTGCGGTCTGGTTCGGGCTGCACTTCATCGACACCTCGACCGAGGGCGCTATCAACGGCGTGCGCGCCGACGAAACCGCGCGGGTCGAGATGGCCGAGGATTTCATCGCCGCCGACCTGACCCGCCGCGGCTTCACCCTGACCGAGCCGCCGCCCGAGGCGGTGGCCGCGATCCGCAACCCCGTCCACTCGAACCGCCGCGACACCCGCATCGCCGCCGAGATGGGCGCGCGCTACGCCATCTCGGGCGAGGTGCAGAAGGTCTCGAACCTCATCCTGTCGGTGAACCTGCACGTCCGCGACGCGGCGACCGGCGCCACGGTGCGCGCGGGCGCGGTCGATATCCGCGGCAACACCGACGACAGTTTCCGGCGCGGCTACAGCTACCTGCTGCGCAACCTCATCTTTCGGGAGAAATAGATGCGACCCCTGACGACGAAGGCCGTGACCCTGGCGCTGGCGGCGCTGCTGGCGAGCGGCGGGATGGCGCTGGCGCACGGCCCGGTGCGGCTCAAGCTCGAGCTGGACGAGGTGCTGAACGCCTCGCCTGACGAGGTGTGGGCGGCGATCGGCAAGTTCGACGACATGAGCTGGCATCCCGCCGTCGCCCGGACCGAGATGACCGCCGACAGCCCCGACGCGGTGACGCCCGAGAAATCCACCCGCGTCCTGCATCTCAAGGCCGAGGGCGGCGATCCGACGATCACCGAGACGCTGACCAAGCATCAGCCCGAGAAGCGCTGCTACGGCTATCTCATCAAGGCGGTCGAGGTGACGGTGCTGCCGGTCACCAACTATGCCGCGACGCTGTGCGTCAACGACGCGGGCGGCAAGGCGAAGGTGGTGTGGAAGGGCGGGTTCTACCGCGGCTATCCCAACAACGAGCCGCCGCCCGAGCTGAACGACGAGGCCGCGACCAAGGCCGTGACCGGGGTCTATCAGGCCGGGCTCGACGCGCTGGCCGAGCGGTTCGGCAAGGCCGAGTGAGGCGCCTCGCGGCCGCGCTGCTGCTCGCCGCCGGGCCGGCGGGGGCGGGCGATCTGGCCGTGGTGACCTCGCAGACGGCGCAGGCGGTGAGCCTCGTCGATCTCGACAGCGGGGCGGTGCGGGTCACGGTGCCCGTCGCGGGGGCGCCCGCGCCGGTGGCCTATGACCCGGCGGCGGGGCGGGCCTATGTGATCTCGGCCGAGACGGGGGCGCTGACGGTGCTGGGCGCCGACGGCGCGGTGCTGCGCCAGCAGGCGTTGGGCGAGGGCAGCTTCGGCATCGCGCTCGACCCCGCCGCGGGGCGGATGTTCGTCACCGACTGGTACGGCGCGCGGCTGCGCTGCCTGACGCTCGACGGCGCGCCGGTGTGGGCGGCGGCGACCGGCCCTGCGCCCGCCGGGGTGGCGCTGTCGGGGGACGGGCGGGTGGTGGTGACCGCCGACCGCGACGCGGACCGGCTGTCGGCCTTTGACGCCGCGACCGGCGCGCCGCTCTGGCAGGCGCCGACCGGCACCCACCCCTACGCCGTCACCTTCCACGCCGGGCGGTTCTGGACCGCCGATGTCCAGTCCGACAGCGTGACGGTGATCGACGCCGTCACGGGCCGCGTCACAGGCCGGGTTGAGACGGGCAGCCACCCCTATGGCGTGGCCTTCGCCGCCGGCAAGGGCTTCGTCACCGACCAGTATGCGGCGACGGTGACGGTGTTCGACGCCGAAACCCTCGCCCCCCTCGGCCGGATCGAAGTGGGCGACTACCCCGAGGGGATCGCGGCGCTCAGCGACGGGCGGCGGCTGGCGCTGGCGAACTGGGACGCCGACACGCTGACCGTCATCGACGGCGAGACGCTGACGGTCGAGGCGACCATCGACGTGCCCGCCGGGCCGCGCAGCTTCGGGCTGTTCGTCGGCCCGGCGCCTCAGTCGGCGGGGACGGCCGGGACCAGCGCCCGCCCCTCGGCCGCCCAGGCGTCGGTGCCGCCGGGGAACCAGCCGACCCGGCCATAGCCCAGCGCCACCGCGCGGCGCGCGGCATTCCAGCTCATCCAGCAGTCGGCCTTGCAGAAGAACACCAGCGCCGCCCCGCGGTCGCCGTGGCTCAACCGCTCGAGCGCCGCGACGAAGCCGCGCTCGACCTCGGGGGCGAGGCGGTCATAGCCAGTGTCGGCCAGCCAGATCGCACCGGGCAGGGTGTCATGGCGCGGGGCGCGCCACAGCGTTCCCTCGGGCAGTCCGGCGGGGCGGCGGGTGGCGGGCAGGACGTCGATCAGCACCGCGCCCTGTGCCTGCCAGTCGGCGGTGCCGGCGGCGTCCAGCACCGTGGCGCCGGCCAGCGTGTCGGGGACCCGGGCGCGGTAGGGCTCGCCGCGGTAGCCCTGCGGCTCGGGCACGGCGGATTCGGCGGCGGCCGCCGCGCCCAGCCCCGCCAGCAGGCAGGCCAGCGCGGCGGCGCGGCGGATCATGGCTTCAACGCCTTGCCGTAGTCGTCGACCAGCGGCACCCCGGCGTCGCGCAGGATCGCGTCGATCTCGGCCTGGTTGCGGCGGATCAGGCTGTTCAGCTCGCGCTTCCAGTCCTGCTCGCTCGGCCGCACACCGAGGGTGATGCGGTAGAAGAGCCGCGGCCCCCCTTCTTCCTTGAGCAGCGGCACGAACTGCAAGTCGGGGGCGTCCTTGACCAGCGGCCCGGCGAGTGGCCCCCACAGCACGGCGGCGTCGAGCGTCCCGTTGCGGACGCCGTCCAGCATCTCGCCCACCGGGTTCTCGACCCGGCGATCGACGAACAGATCCCAGCCGCGCATGTCCTTGGCGAGCCCCGCGCGCGCCATGTGGGTGGCGGGCGGCGTGCCCGCGACGACGCCGAGGTTGCGGCCCTTGAGCGCCGGGTCGGTCAGATGGTCCACCCCGGCCAGCGGGCCGTCCTTGCGGGTGACGATGCCGTAGACCGAGGTGTAGTAATGGTTGGTGTTCTGCACCAGCTCGTCGCCCTGGGCGTAGCCCATGATGACGTCGCAGTTGCCCTCGCGCAGGGTCTTGCGGACGAAGCCGGTGCCCTGCGGAAACCAGAAATACTCGACCGACAGGTTCAGCTTTTCGGCGAAGAGCGTGGCGAGCCGGTTCTCGAACCCCGAGCCGTCCTCGGCCGACATCGGCACCGCCGCCGGATCGGCGCAGACCCGGAAGGCGGTGGTCGAGCGCAGCTCGGCCAGCTGCGCCGCGACCGGGACCGCGCCGAGGCTCAGCGCGGCAAGGGTTAGGGCCGCGAGCGCGAGGGCCGCGGAACCGGCGCGCATCAGCCGCTCATGCAGGAATCTTCCTGCTTGGCGAAGTCGTCGGACTTGTCGGCCCGGTTGGCCGGCCGCCCGCGCGGGATGGCGCCGGTGCCGTGGGCGAGCAGATAGGCGTAGATGTCATCGACATAGCACCACACGTTGCGGTTGGTCCCGAAGGCCGGCATCACCTGGTTGGCCTGTCCGGTGCCGACGTTCTGCTTGCCCGAGGCCACGATCTGCTGGAACTCGTAATAGTCGATCTTGTTCACGACCGAGTCCTTGAGCGCCGGAGCGTAGGTCGAGCCCTCGCCGTCGGGGCCGTGGCAGACGTGGCACTCGGCGTGGTAGCGGCGGTAGCCCGAGAAGCTGGCGTAGTCGAGCTTCCCGTCCTCGATCTTGAAGGTCGGGATGCCCTCGGCGTTGTACCAGCGGCCGTTTTCCATGTGGTCGGGGGTGATGTCCATGCCGTTGGGCAGGACCGGGCCGGCGGCCGCTGCGGCTGCTGCGCTCGTCGCTGGCGCGGCCGCAGGCGCCGCCGCCGGGGCCGGTGCGCTGTTGCCCGAGGCCGCGGCCGCTGCCCCGGCCCCCGAGGTCGCCGCGGCGGCCCCCGCCCCGGCGGTGGCGGGATCGGGCGCGGCAGTCTGGGCCTCGGCCACGGTGCCCAGCGCCAGCAGGCTGCCAAGCGCCAGGACGGCTGCGGTCCTTGTAACGGTCATCGGCTGTATCTCCTCCAAGCGGTGCGGTCTCCTCCGAACCGAACCGCCCCGAGGTTAGCCTCGGGGCGGATCATCTGTGCAGTCACACTTTGGTGGCACGGGGCGCAAAGGCGCCCCGCCCCCTCAGTTCGAGGGCTTCGCGGCCGGGGTCCCGGCGGGCGCCTCGTTGGGCGAGACGGTGCCGGTCTCGACCGCCGAGCTGCCGCCCTGACCAGCCGCGGGCGCGGTCGGATCGGCCGCCATGCCGGACATGCCGCCCATCCCGGACATGCCATCCATCCCCGACATGCCACCCATGCCGGACATTCCCGACATGCCGTCCATGCCGGACATGCCGCTCATGCCGCCCATACCCGACATGCCCGACATTCCGTCCATGCCGGACATTCCGCCCATGCCGCTCATGCCCGACATGCCGCCCATTCCGGACATGCCCGACATCCCCGACATGCCGCTCATGCCCGTCTGGGCCGCGCCGCCGCCCGGCAGTTCGAAGACCGTCAGCTGGCCGCCGAGCTCGGTGTAGTCCGAGAGCGCGGCATAGCCGCCGACCGCGCCCAGACCCTCGTTCGGGTTGGTGAGGCCCGCCGCGAGGCCGATGCCGGCCCAGCCGCCGACGCCCGACAGCACGCCGACATACTGCTTGCCGCCATGCTCATAGGTCATCACGTTGCCGATGATCCCCGAGGGCGTCTTGAACTTGTAGAGTTCCTTGCCGGAGGTGGCGTCCACCGCCTTCAGGTAGCCCTCGAGCGTGCCGTAGAACACCACGTCGCCCGCGGTCGCCAGCGCACCGGACCAGACCGAGAACTTCTCGGGCAGCGACCACTTGATCTCGCCCTTGACGTTGTCCCAGGCGATGAAGTTGCCCATCCCGCCGTGGCTGTTCGGGGCCGGATACATCGACAGCGTGGCGCCCACATAGGGCTGGCCGGCGGTATAGGCGACGCGGAACGGCTCGTAGTCCATGCAGACGTGGTTGGTCGGCACGTACATCAGGTTGGTCTTGGGGCTGAACGCCGCCGGCTGCTGGTCCTTGGTCCCGAGCGCCGCCGGGCAGATGCCGGTGGTGTTGGTGTCCTCGCCGTTCTGGGCGGTCGAGAACTCGGGCACCACCTGCGGGCGGCCGTACTGGTCGCTCGCCGGGTCCATGACCACCTCGGTCGCCCAGTTCACCGCCGGGTCGTACTTCTCGGCCACCAGCAGCTCACCCGACTCGCGGTCGAGCGTATAGGCGAAGCCGTTGCGGTCGAAGTGGGTCAGCAGCTTGCGCGGCGCGCCGTTGAAGTCCTGGTCGGTCAGGATCATCTCGTTGACGCCGTCGAAGTCCCACTCGTCATGCGGGGTCATCTGATAGACCCACTTGGCCATGCCGGTGTCGGCGTCGCGGGCGAAGATGGTCATCGACCACTTGTTGTCGCCCGGACGCTGGGCCGGGTTCCAGGTCGAGGGGTTGCCGGTGCCGTAGTAGATCAGGTTCAGGTCGGGGTCATACGAGAACCAGCCCCAGATCGAGCCTCCGCCGATCTTCCACTGGTCGCCTTCCCACGACTTGAGCGAGCTGTCGGCGCCGACCGGCTTGCCGAGCGACATGGTCTTTTCGGGATCCATCAGCATCTCGGCGTCGGGACCGGTCGAATAGGCCTTCCACGCCTCGGTGCCGTCCTTGATGTTGAGCGCGGTCATCCGCCCGCGGACGCCGTATTCGCCGCCCGAGATGCCGACCATCAGCTTGTCCTTGACCGGCATGGTGGTCGCGGTCAGCGTCTCGCCGATGGCGGGGTCGCCGACCTTGTGGGACCACTTCGGCTCACCCGTCTTGGCGTCCAGTGCCACCACGGTGGTGTCGGCCTGCGACAGGAACACCATCCCGTCGGCGTAGCTGAGGCCGCGGTTCACCGTGTCGCAGCACATCACCGCGATCACGTTCGGGTCCTGCTGCGGCTCGTAGCGCCACAGGATCTTGCCGTTGTCGTTGAGGTCGAGCGCGAAGACGTTGTTCGGGAAAGGCGTGTGGACATACATGATGTCCCCGATCACCAGCGGCGAGCCCTCGTGCCCGCGCAGCACCCCGGTCGAGAACGTCCACGCCACCCGCAGGTCGCCGACGTTCGAGGCGTTGATCTGGTCGAGGTTCGAATAGCGCGTGTTGGCGTAGTCGCCGGTCTGGATCGCCCACTGGGCGGGGTTGGCGGTCGCCTCCTTGACGCTGTCGTTGGCCAGCACGGCCGTAGCCGACAGGGCGAGAACGGCAGCGGTGCCGCTGAGCAGGTATTTCATGGGTGTCCTCCGCGTTGCGAGTGCCCGGCCTGTGGTCGGCGGACGCTCTCCCTGAGGTGAGCCTTTGCCCCGCGGGGGCGTGCGTCAACGTCGGGTTGCCGGGTTTCACCGTAAAGTCTGATGAGGAACTTCCGGGAAATGCGGGAACATTCGGCAATCCGGGGGCGGGAGGCCGCGGCGGCGCAACCTCCCGTTGGAGTCAGGCGTCAGGCCAGCCGTTCGGCGTGCCACAGGACGTGGTCGCCCATGAAGCTCTGCACGAACCAGTAGCTGTGGTCGTAGCCCGGCTGCATGCGGATCATGCCGGGCTGGCGGCGGGCCAGCATCGCCTCGGCCAGCGATTCGGGCTTGAGCAGGTCGAGGAACTGGTCGTCGCTACCCTGGTCGATCAGGATCTCGCCCGGATAGCCGCGCTCGCGCATGAGCAGCGTCGCGTCGTGGGGCGTCCAGGTGCTGCGGTCCTCGCCCAGATAAGCGGTGAACTGCTTGCGCCCCCAATCCGATTCGGTCGGATGGGCGATCGGGGCGAAGGCCGAGACGCTGCGGTAGCGGTCGGGGTGGGTCATGGCGATCGTCAGCGCGCCGTGGCCGCCCATCGAGTGGCCGGTGATCCCCTGCGCCTCGCGGTCCAGCGGGAAGGCGTCGAACACCACGCCCGGCAGCTCCTCCACGACATAATCCCACATCCGGAAATGCGGCGTCCACGGCGACTGCGTGGCGTTGACGTAGAAGCCCGCGCCCTGCCCGAGGTCGTAGGCCTCGTCGTTGGCCGCCCCCTCGCCGCGCGGTGAGGTGTCGGGAAAGATCAGCGCGAGCCCGGTCTCGGCCGCCCATTGCTGCGCCCCGGCCTTGGTCATGGCGTTCTCGTGCGTGCAGGTCAGGCCCGAGAGATACCAGAGCACCGGCACCGGCCCGCCCTCGGCGTCGGGCGGCAGGTAGACGGCAAAGGTCATGTCGGTGCCCGTCGCCTCAGATCGGTGGCGATAGACGCCCTGGGTTCCGCCGAAGCTGCGGTTTTCCGAGATGGTCTCGAGCGGCATGGGGAACTCCGGGTCACTGGAATGGATGGGGGGATGAAAGGCCGGGCGGGGGTCCGAGGCAACCGCAAAGCGCCGCGCCTCAGCCGAAGGGCGGGCGCGGAGGGCGCCGCCGGGGCCGGGGTATCTGGGCCAGACAGAAGGGTTGGGCGCGTGCGGACGCTGGGCCGTGCGGGTCCGACGTCAGCCGGGCTCGCGGGTGTGGGGCGGGTAGGCCCGAAGGCCCCCCGCCCCGCTTTGCCGTCAGGCGAGGTCGTCCACGCTGCGGATGACGCGGCCGAGCAGCCCGTAGTCCAGCGCTTCTTGCGTGTTCAGCCAGAAGTCGCGCTGGGTGTCCTTCTCGATCCGCTCGACGCTCTGCCCGGTGGCATCGGCGAAGATCTGGTTCAGGCGCTCGCGCATCAGCCGCACCTGTTCGGCCTGGATCATCATGTCCGACGAGGTGCCGCCGATCCCGCCCGAGGGCTGGTGGATCAGGAAGCGGGTGTTGGGCAGGCAGAAGCGGTTCTCGCGATCGGCACCGACGAAGATCAGCGCCCCGGCCGAGGCGACCCAGCCCGAGCCGATGGTCCGCACGGTCGGGCGGATGAACTTGATCACGTCGTGGATCATGTCGCCGGATTCGACGTGGCCGCCGGGCGACGAGATCAGCATGTTGATCGGCTTGTCGCTGTCCTCGGCCAGCGCCAGCAGGTGCGAGACGGTGCGCTGCGCCAGCTTGTCGTTGATCGGCCCGGCGACGATCACCGTGCGCGACTTGAAGTACAGCTTGGCGATCCGGTCACCGGCCGGCATCCCCAGCTCACCCTCTCCCTCGTCCTTGTGGCGGCGATCCTCGCGCGGCTCGTCCTCTTCCTCGTCGTCGTCGTCGTTCAGCAGATGGGGCGGAAACGGGCGCAGCATCGGGTCGTCCTTTCACATGGCACGGCGGGGGGCACGGATGCCCCCGCCGCGACCTTACCTAAGCATCCCTGAAGGATCAGTAAATGACGACCGAGCGGATGGATTCGCCGGCGTGCATCAGGTCGAAGCCCTTGTTGATCTCATCCAGCGTCAGCGTGTGGGTGATCATGGGGTCGATCTCGATCTTCCCGTCCATGTACCAGTCCACGATCTTCGGCACGTCGGTGCGGCCGCGGGCGCCGCCGAAGGCCGAGCCCTTCCACACCCGTCCGGTGACGAGCTGGAACGGCCGGGTGGCGATCTCGGCCCCCGCGGGCGCCACGCCGATCACGATCGACTGGCCCCAGCCGCGGTGGCACGCCTCGAGCGCCTGCCGCATCACCGTGACGTTGCCGGTGCAGTCGAAGGTATAGTCGGCGCCGCCGATCTGGTCGAAGGGCGTCTTGGTGAGGTTCACGATCTCCTGCACCACGTTCTCGACCTCTTTCGGGTTGATGAAGTGGGTCATGCCGAAGCGTTCGGCCATCGGCTTCTTGTCGGGGTTCAGGTCCACGCCGATGATCATGTCGGCCCCGGCGAGCCGCAGGCCCTGGATCACGTTGAGGCCGATCCCGCCGAGGCCGAACACCACGGCCTTGGCGCCGATCTCGACCTTGGCTGTGTTGATGACCGCGCCGATCCCGGTCGTCACGCCGCAGCCGATGTAGCAGATCTTGTCGAAGGGCGCGTCCTCGCGGACCTTGGCGACCGCGATCTCGGGCAGGACGGTGTAGTTCGAGAAGGTCGAGCAGCCCATGTAATGGTGGATCGGCGTGCCATCGAGCATCGAGAAGCGCGAGGTCCCGTCCGGCATCAGCCCCTGCCCCTGGGTGGCGCGGATCGCCGTGCAGAGGTTGGTCTTGCCCGAGAGGCAGGACGCGCACTGGCGGCACTCGGGGGTATACAGCGGGATGACGTGGTCGCCCGGCTTGACGCTGGTGACGCCGGCGCCGACCTCGACCACCACGCCCGCGCCCTCGTGCCCGAGGATCGAGGGGAACAGCCCCTCGGGGTCAGCGCCCGAGAGGGTGAATTCGTCGGTGTGGCAGATGCCGGTGGCCTTGATCTCGACCATCACCTCGCCGGGCTTGGGGCCGTCGAGATTGACCTCCATGACTTCCAGCGGCTTTCCGGCCTCTAGGGCGACGGCGGCACGGGTTCTCATCTCGGGGCTCCTCGGGTTCGGGTCATCAGGGTCTGATCGTGGTTCTGGTCATGGCTCGGGGGGCCGGCGCGAACCGGCCCCCGCGGGATGGCTTGGCCGGCGCCGGCTCAGACGTGCAGCGTGCCGAGCTTGCCGGATTTCTTGGCCACATGCGTGGCGATGGCGTCCATCAGCGGCGGCGAGAGCGCGTCATAGGGCTCGAGCCCGATCTCGCGCAACCGGGCGCGCACCGCGTCCATGCGGTCGGGGCTGACCCCCGATTCGATGATCGACGAGACGAAGGCGGCAAAGCCCGGCTCGGACCAGCCGTCCTCGTCCGACAGCTCGGTGTGGACGAAGTCAAGCCCGTAGAACGGGTGCTCGGTGTTCTCGATCCGCCCGTACATGTGCACGCCGCAGCCGGTGCAGGCGTAGCGCTGGATCGGGGCATCCTTGTTGACGATGGCGAGCTTGTCGCCGTTCTCGAGCACCTCGACCGCGTCGCGGCCGACGACGGCGATCTGGGCGAAGATCGCACCGTCGGGCTTCCAGCACTTGGTGCAGCCGCAGACGTGGTTGTGCGCGGTCTGGGCGCCGACGCGGACCTTGACCGGGTCGCTGGCGCAGTGGCAGGTCAGCGTCCCGCCGGAAAAGCCCGGCGCCGCGCGCGGGATGCCGTTGTCCACGGCGGGGTGGATGTTCACCATGGTTCGTCCTCCGCTAAACCATATGGCTGCGAGCGTGAGCCAGCGGCCGAGGTCGCGCAAGTCGGCGGAAAGTGGGGGATTTGCGGACGCGCCCAAGGGCCGGGTGGCCGCCGCGGCGCGCGGGGTTTGCATTTCACCGCGCTGTCGTTATCTCATCTGGTATACAATTTCTGACCGTCACACTCGTCGGGCCGTAAGGAGCCAATTGCGTGAGCCAACGCCTGACCCGCACCCCTGCGCACACACCGGCCCGCATCGTTCACCTCGGGCTTGGTGCGTTCTTTCGGGCCCACGGCGCGCTGGTGATCGCGCGCGCGGCCGCGGCGGCGGATGAGAACTGGGGGATCACCGGCGTTTCACTGCGCTCACCCGACACCCGGGATCGGCTGAAGCCGCAGGGCTGGGCCTATACGGCGGTCGAACTTGGCCCGGACGGCAGCCGGGCCCAGGTCGTCGAGATCCTTCGCGACGTGCTGGTCGCGCCCGAGGCGCCCGCCGCGGTGCTGGAGGCGATGGCCGCGCCAGAGGTTGCGGTCATCAGCCTGACGGTGACCGAAAAGGGCTATTGCCATGAACCGGCCACCGGGCGGCTGGACCGCAGTCATCCGGACATCCGCCACGACCTCGCTCACCCGCTGCCACGTTCGGCGCCGGGGTATCTGGTCCGCGCGCTGGCGCTGCGCCGGGCGCGGGGGCTGGGGCCGGTCACGGTCCTCTGCTGCGACAACCTGCCCGAGAACGGTCGGGTGGTGCGCGACGTGGTGACGGAACTCGCCGCGCTGATCGACCCGGCGCTTGCGGACTGGATCGCCGAGACGGTGGCGTTCCCCTTGAGCATGGTGGACCGGATCGTGCCGGCCACGACGGCAGCCGACATTGCCCGGCTCGAGGCCGCGACCGGCATTCACGATGCGGCCCCGGTCCTGCACGAGCCGTTCCTGCAATGGGTCATCGAGGACCGCTTTGCCGGGCCGCGTCCACGGGTCGAGGCCGCAGGGGCGCAGCTCGTGGCCGACGTGACCCCGTTCGAGCACATGAAGCTGCGGATGCTGAACGGCACGCATTCGGCGCTGGCCTATCTGGGCTATCTCTCGGGGCACGAGACGATTGCCGATACGATGGCGGACCCGGTGTTCGCGGCCTTCGTGCAGGGGCTGTGGCGCGACGAGATCATTCCGGTTCTCGACGCCCCGCCGGGCGTCGATCTGGGTGCCTATGCACAGGCGCTTGCATCGCGCTATGCCAACCCCGCGATCCGCCACCGGACCTGGCAGATCGCCATGGACGGCAGCCAGAAGCTGCCGCAGCGCATCCTCTCGACCATCGCCGAGGCGCGCGCCGCGGGGCACCCCGTGCCGGGGCTGACGCTCGCGGTGGCGGCCTGGCTGCGCTACGTCTCGGGGAAGGACGAGGCAGGCGAGGCGATCGACGTGCGCGACCCGCTCGCCCCTGAGCTCGCGGCGCTGTGGCGCGACTACGATCCGGCGGCGACGGTGGACGGGTTCCTGCAGCTTACGCAGGTGGTGCCGCCGGCCTTGGCCGGGGACGCCGGGTTCCGCCGCGACCTCACTGCCGCGCTGACCCGGTTAGTGCAACAGGGGGCGCGCGCGAGCGCCCGGGAGGTGACGCATGGCTGACGAGATTATCCTCAACCCCGCCGACAGCGTGGCGATCCTGACCGCACGGGGAGTGGCGCCGCAGGGGCACAAGGTGGCGCTGCGCACGATGGCGCCCGGCGAGGCGGTCATCAAGTACGGGCAGGTGATCGGCTACGCGACCGCGCCGATCTCGCCGGGCGAGCACGTCCATACGCACAACATGGTCTTTGGCGAGCATGGCCGCGACTACGCCCCCGGCGCGGGGCTGGCCGCGGCCGAAGCGGCGCGCGACCGCTTTGCCGGGCCGCAGGACAGCTTTCTTGGCTATCACCGGCCGGGCGGGTAGGTCGGCACACGGAACTTCATCGCGCTGGTGGCGACGGTGAACTGTTCCGCCACGGTGATCCGCCGGGCCGCGGAAGAGCTGCGGATCGAGGGCGCGCTCGACGCGTATCCGAACGTGGACGGGGTAGCGGCCTTTGCCCACGGCACGGGTTGCGGGATGGCCGCGACCGGCGAGGGGTTCGGGGCGTTGCAGCGGGTGCTCGCGGGCCACGCCGGGCATCCGAACGTCGCGGCCGCGCTGTGCGTCGGGCTGGGCTGCGAGGTGATGCAGATCGCCCGGATGAAGCAGGGGCTGGGCGAGGCGGCGCGGTTCCACGGTCTGACCATCCAGGAGACCGGCGGCACCCGCGCCACGATCGACGCCATCAAGGCGCGGGTGCGCGAGATGCTGCCCGAGGTGAACCGCGCGACCCGCGCCCCGGCGCCGCTCTCGGCGCTGGCGATCGGGCTGCAGTGCGGCGGCTCGGACGGGCTGTCGGGGGTGACCGCCAACCCGGCGCTGGGGGTGGCCTGCGACATGCTTGCCGCGCAGGGGGCCTCGGTCGTGCTGTCGGAGACCTCGGAGATATATGGTGCCGAACGGTTGCTGCTTGACCGGGTGGCGCGGCCCGAGTTGGCCGACCGGCTGCTGGCGCAGATCCGCTGGTGGGAGGATTATTGCGCCAGGAACGGCGGCTCGATGGACAACAATCCCAGCCCGGGGAACAAGGCCGGCGGGCTGACGACGATCCTCGAAAAGTCGTTGGGTGCGGTGGCCAAGGCCGGCAGCTCGCCGCTCAACGACGTGCTGGCCTATGGCGCGCCGATCACCGCGCCGGGGCTGAGCTTCATGGATACGCCGGGGTATGACCCGGTGTCGGTCACGGGGCAGATCGCGGGGGGCGCGCAGCTGATCGTGTTCACCACCGGGCGCGGGTCGGCGTTCGGTTCGAAACCTGCGCCGACGATCAAGCTGGCCACGAACGACCGCCTTTACGTGGCGATGCCGGACGACATGGACCTGAACTGCGGCGACGTGCTGTCGCAGGGGGTCAGCCTCGAGGCGAAGGCGCGCGAGATCGTGGCGCTGATCGTGGCGACGGCCTCGGGTCAGGTCACCAAGAGCGAGGCGCTGGGGCTTGGGGACAACGAGTTCGTGCCCTGGCAGATCGGCGCGGTGATGTAGGCGCGATCAGTCCAGCGCTTCGGTGAGGAAGCGCGGTTTGAGCGCGGCGTCCCATAGCAGCAGGTCGGCGGCGGGCTGGGATTCGAGCGACGGTTCGGCGCCGATGACGCGGGCGGGGTTGGTGATTGCCATGCGCAGAGCGGTTTCCAGGGGCTGGCCGAGGGTCTTGGCGAGACGGGCGACCCCGTCGGCCATCGTCGTGTGGGCGCCGGCGAGGCGGCCTTCGGCGTTGATCAGGCGGCCGTCGGCCACGCGGATCGTCTGGCCGTAGAGAGTGAAGTGGTCCGGGCCGCCGACCGTGGGCATGGCGTCCGAGACGATGTGGCACCGCCCGGCACCGTGGGCGCGCAGGGCGAGGGTCAGCATGGCGTCGCTGACGTGGTGGCCGTCGCAGATCATGCCGATCTCGGCGTCCGAGAGGATCGCTGCGCCGACCATGCCGGGCTCGCGCCCCTGCATCTGCGACATGGCGTTGAAGAGATGGGTGAAGTTGCGGGCGCCTGCGGCCAGCGCGGCCTCGGTCTCGGCGGCGGTGGCGTCGCTGTGGCCGAGCGAGACGACCACGCCGGCGGCGGTGAGGCGGCCGATCTGGGTGGGGGTGGCGGCCTCGGGCGCGAGGGTGAGGAGCAGCGGGATGCCGTCGGCGCGCAGTGACTCGGCCAGCGTCAGGGTGCGGTCGTCGAGGGGGCGGATGTGGCGCGCGGCGTGGGTGCCGCGGCGGGCGGGGGCGATGTGGGGGCCTTCGAGGTGCAAGCCGAGCAGCCCGGGGGTGCCCCAGACGGCGCGGATGGCGGCGGCGACGGCCTCGGCGACCTCGGGGGCGTCGGTGATGAGCGTGGGGAGGAGCCGGGTGGTGCCGAAGCGGCGATGCGCGGCGAGGATCGCGGCGATCCCCTCGGGTGTGGGATCGGCGTTGAACAGCACCCCGCCGCCGCCGTTCACCTGCAGGTCGATGAGCCCGGGGCTCACGATGCCGGCGATAGGCCGGGCGTCCGCCGGCGGGTCCGGGACGATCTGCGGGGGGTCCGACAGGCGCAGCGCCACGCGGCGGACGAGGCGGTGGCCGTCGAACACCGCCTCGGGTCGGAGGATCGGGTCAGGCATCGGGCCGAGGCCGTCCCCGCGCCGCTCAGCCGGCGCTGGCCGGGGTCGAGGACACGCCGACCTGCGCCGCGCGCAGCAGCCGGTCGTGCAGCATGAAGCCGTTGGACATCACCTGAATGATGTCGCCGGCGCTGGTGTTCGGGACCGGCGCCTCGAACATCGCCTCGTGGCTCTGCGGGTCGAAGCGGTCGCCCGGGGCGGGGCTGATGACCCGGATGCCGTGGCGGGAGAAGACGTTCTGCAGCTCGCGCAGGGTCAGCTCGACCCCTTCGATCAGCTGCGGGGCGGCGGCGCGCTCGGCCCCCGCCGCCTCGATCGCGCGGTGCAGGGCGTCATAGACGGGCAAGAGGTCGCGGGCGAGGCGTGAGCCGCCGTAGTTCTCGGCCTCGCGGCGGTCCTTGTCGGCGCGCTTGCGGGCGTTCTCGGCATCCGCCAGCGCCCGCATGAAGCGGTCGCGGTAGTCGTCGCGCTCGGCCGCCAGCGCGGCCATCGGGTCCGCGGCGTCCTGGTCGAGCAGGTCGTCGAGCGCCGTGGGGCGGTCGGCATCCAGCGGAATGTCGGACAGGTCGTTGGGGTTTGGCGTGTCGCTCATCGTCTCATCCTTTCCGGTCGGACAGCACCCGACCGACCAGCTGGGCGGTGTAATCCACGATCGGGACGATGCGCCCGTAATTGAGCCGGGTCGGCCCGATCACGCCCACGGCGCCCACGATCTTTCGGTCAGCGTTCATATAGGAGGAAACGACGAGAGAGGAACCCGAAAGTGAGAAAAGCTGGTTCTCGGAGCCGATGAAGATGCGCACCCCCTCGCCCTCTTCGGCGAGTTCGAGGAAGCGGGCGATGTCGCGCTTGCGCTCGAGGTCGTCGAAGAGGCTGCGGATGCGGTCGAGGTCGGCGGCCTCGTGTTCCAGAAGATGCGCGCGGCCGCGGACGATCAGGCGCGGATCGGGGGCCTCGGCGTCCCACGAGGCGAGACCGGCCTCGGCGAGCTGGGCGGCGAGGCTGTCGATCTCGCGCCGACCCTGGGCGATGTGGGTCGCCATGTCGCGGCGCAGCTCGGCCAGCGTATGGCCCTCGGCGCGGGCCGAGAGGAAGTTGCCGGCCTCGCGCAGCGAGCTGGGAGTCTGGCCGGGGGGCGGGCTGAACAGGCGGTTTTCCACCCGGCCATCGGCGAAGACGAGGATCACCAGCGCCCGGTCGGGGGCGAGGCTCACGAACTCGATGTGCTTCAGCGGCGCCTCGGCCTGGCGCGGCATCAGCACCACCGAGGCGCCGCGGGTGAGGCGCGAGAGGGCGGTCGAGACGCGGTCGAGCAGCGCGCCCGTGTCGGGGGCGGTGTCGCCGACGATCTCGGCGATCATGGCGCGGTCCTCGGGGCGGATCGGCCCGGCCTCCATCAGCCCGTCCACGAAGAGGCGCAGGCCCTGCTGGGTCGGGAAGCGGCCGGCCGAGACATGGGGGCTTTCGAGCAGCCCCATGTATTCGAGATCCTGCATCACGTTGCGGATCGTCGCCGCCGACACGGCCATGCCGCGGGTCAGCGTGCGCGAGCCGACCGGCTCTCCGGTCTCGAGGTAGAGCTCGACCACGCGGCGGAAGACCTCGCGCGAGCGGTCGTTCAGGTCGGCGAGCGGACCTGCGGGCGGGCTGGGCGGGTTGGCGGGGTCGGGCATTCGGGTTGCGGTGGCGCGGGCGAGGCCTGTATCTGGACGGGCCGGGCAATGCGGCCCCGGCGGAAGCGGCGGCAGGTGCCCGGCGCGGACCGGGCCCGACAACCGGGCGGGAAAGGATCACCCCATGCGACCCTCTGGCAGGACGTTAGGCGAATTGCGGCCGATTTCAATCGAAACCGGGGTGATGGCCCATGCCGAGGGCTCGTGCCTGATCCGGGTCGGCAACACCCATGTCCTTTGCTCGGCCTCGGTTGAGGACAAGCCGCCACCGTTCCTGCGCGGCACCGGGCAGGGCTGGGTCACGGCGGAATACGGGATGCTGCCGCGCGCCACCCATACCCGCAACCGGCGCGAGGCGGCGGCGGGCAAGCAGTCGGGAAGAACGCAGGAGATTCAACGGCTTGTGGGTCGTGCGCTGCGGGCCGGCGTGGACCGGCCGGCGCTGGGAGAGCGGCAGATCGTCATCGACTGCGACGTCATCCAGGCGGACGGCGGCACCCGCTGCGCGGCGATCACCGGCGGGTGGGTGGCGCTGCGGCTGGCGGTGAACCGGATGCTCGCGGCGCGGGTGCTGACCAGCGACCCGATCCTCGATCACGTCGCGGCGGTAAGCTGCGGCATCTATGCCGGGCAACCGGTGCTGGATCTCGACTATGCCGAGGACAGCGAGGCCGGGACGGACGGCAACTTCGTCCTGACCGGCGCGGGCCGGCTGATCGAGGTGCAGATGTCGGCCGAGGGCGCCGCGTTCTCGCGCGCGCAGATGGTTGAGCTGCTGGATCTGGCCGAGCAGGGCGTGGCCGGACTGGTCGCGGCGCAGAAGGCGGCGATCGGGGCGGCGGCATGAGCGCGTGGGCCGGGCGGACGCTGCTGATCGCCACGCACAACGCCGGCAAGCTCGAGGAGATGCGGGCGTTGTTCGCGCCGCTGGGGATCACCGTGACGGGCGCGGCCGAGCACGGGCTTCCCGAGCCGGCCGAGACCGAGGAGAGTTTTGTCGGCAATGCCCGGATCAAGGCCCGCGCGGCGATGGAGGCGACTGGGCTGCCGGTGCTGGCGGACGACAGCGGGATCACCGTGGACGGGCTGGACGGGGCGCCTGGTGTGCACACCGCGGACTGGGCCGAGACCGGCGCGGGCCGCGACTTCATGCAGGCGATGCGGCGGACGTGGGAGGCGCTCGAGGCGCGGGGCGCCCCCGAGCCGCGGCGGGCGCAGTTCCGGGCGACGCTGGTGCTGCTGACGCCCGAGGGCGACGAGCAGGTGTTCGAGGGTGTCGCGCCGGGGCGGCTCGTGTGGCCGCCGCGCGGGGCGCTGGGGCACGGGTATGACCCGATGTTCATCCCCGACGGGCATGACCGGACCTATGCCGAGATGGATTTCGCCGAGAAGAATGCCATCAGCCACCGGGCCCGCGCCTTTGCAGCGCTGGAGGCGGCACTTGCGTAGGATCTCGAGCGGGTCGCCGTTCGAGGCGGAGCTGGGCTACAGCCGGGCGGTAGTGAAAGGGCCGTGGTGTTTCGTCTCGGGCACCACGGGCTATGATTACGCCGCGATGGCGATGCCCGAGGGGGCGGCGGATCAGGCGGAGAACGCCTTTTCCACCATCGCGACGGTGCTGGCCGATGCCGGGTTCGGGATGAGCGACGTGGTGCGGGTGCAGTACACTGTCACAGACGCTGCGCTCGTCGGGGAGATCGCGCCGGTTCTCGCGCGCTGGATGGGCGAGGTGCGGCCGGCAGCGACGATGGTGGTGGCCGGGCTGATCCGGCCCGAGATGAAGGTCGAGATCGAAGTGACGGCGTTGCGGGAATGAGCGAGGACTGGCGGAACGGCGGGTTCGGGCTTTACGTCCACTGGCCCTTCTGCGCCTCGAAATGTCCGTATTGCGATTTCAACAGCCATGTCGCGGTGACCATCGACCAGGGGCGGTGGCTGGCGGCCTATGTGGCCGAGATCGCCCGGGCTGCGGCAGAGACCCCGGGTCGGGTGCTGGGCAGCCTGTTCTTCGGCGGCGGCACGCCCTCGCTGATGGCGCCGGAGGTGGTGGCGGGGGTGATCCACGCCGCACGGGCGGCGTGGCCGCTGGCCAACGACATCGAGATCACCCTCGAGGCCAACCCCGGCAGTGTCGAGCGGGGGCGGTTCCAGGCCTATGCCGACGCCGGGGTGAACCGGCTGTCGATGGGGGTGCAGGCGCTCGACGACGCCGATCTGCGCCGGCTGGGGCGGATGCACACCGTCGCCGAGGCGCGGGCGGCGTTCGACGTCGCGCGGGGATGCTTCGGCCGGGTGAGTTTCGATCTGATTTATGCCCGGCAGGACCAGTCGCGCGAGGCCTGGCGACGGGAGTTGCGCGAGGCGCTGTCGATGGCCGTGGATCACCTGTCGCTTTACCAGCTGACCGTCGAGGACGGGACAGTGTTTGGGGCGCGGGCCGCGGCCGGGAAGCTGCGCGGTCTGCCGGACGATGATCTTGCCGCTGATATGTATCTGGAAACGCAGGATATTTGTGCCGCGCACGGGATGCCGGCGTATGAGGTCTCGAACCATGCGGCGCCGGGATCCGAGAGCCGGCACAACCTCGTCTATTGGCGACAGGGGGATTGGGTCGGGATCGGGCCGGGCGCGCACGGGCGGGTGACGCTCGACGGTCAGCGGTGGGCGACCGAAGCGCCGCGGGCGCCGGGCGCGTGGTTGGCTGCTGTTGATGCCGGGTCCGGCGAGGCGCCGCGGGTGGTGGTGCCGCGGGACGAGCAGGCCACGGAGTATCTGCTCATGTCGTTGCGGCTGGCCGAGGGAATGGACTTGGGACGCTATGCGCGGCTGGCCGGCCGGGAGCTGGATGCGCGGGCCGTCGAGGAGCTGCGCGGCATGGGGTTCGTCGAGACCGACGCGGACCGGCTGCGGGTCACGGCCGCGGGGCGGCCGGTGCTCAATGCGATCCTGCGGGCGCTGGCCTGAGGCGCTGGCTCAGTCGCCGGCGCTGAGGAGCTGGCAGAGACGGTCGAGCTGGTCGAGGTCGCGGTAGGTGACGGTCAGGCGCCCGCCGTCTTGGCCGACGTGTTCGATCCGGACACGCATCCCGAGTTGCGCACCGAGATCCGATTCGATGGCGCGGGTGTCAGCGTCTTTTTCGGCGCGGGGCTTTTCGGCGGGGGTCTCGCGCTTTTGCGTCGCCTGACGGGCCAGCGCTTCGGTTTCGCGCACCGACAGGCCGCGCTCGATGACCCGGCGGGCCAGCGCGACCGGGTCGGGCGTCGTGATCAGGGCGCGGGCGTGGCCTGCGCTCAGCTTGCCGTCGCGGACGAAGGTCTGGACCTGCTCGGGCAGGTTCAGGAGGCGCAGCAGGTTGGAAATGTGGCTGCGGCTCTTGTCGAGCGCCTCGGCCAGCTTGTCCTGGGTGTGGCCGAAGCGGTCCATGAGCTGGCGGAACGAGGCGGCCTCCTCGATGGCGTTGAGGTCGGCGCGCTGGATGTTCTCGATCAGTGCGACCTCGAGCACCTCGGTGTCGTCCAGTTCGCGGATAATCACTGGAAGTTCATGGAGTTGCGCGATCTGGGCCGCGCGCCAGCGGCGTTCGCCGGCGACGATCTGGTAGAGGCCCGGCTCGGTCGGGTGCGGACGGACGATCAGCGGCTGCAGCACGCCGCGGTTCTTGAGCGAGGCCGCGAGTTCGGCGAGCGCGTCGGGGTCGAAGACGCGGCGTGGCTGGTCGGGGTTGGGCGTGATCTGTTCGACCGGAATCGCACGGGTCGGCTGCGGGCTGCTACCCGGGGTCAGGTCGACGTCGGCCATCAGGGCGGACAGGCCGCGGCCAAGGCTGGCTTTGCGGGGGCGGGCGTCAGCCATGGGCGGGCTCCGTTCTGCGGCGGTCGGCGGCGGCGGTGATCTCGCGCGCGAGGGCGCGATAGGCGGCGCTGCCCTTGGACGCGGGGTCGTAGTGGATGACCGGCAGCGCGTGCGAGGGCGATTCGGAGACGCGCACGTTGCGGGGGACGACGGTGTCGAAGACCAGCGGGCCGAGGGTTTCGCGGGCGTCGGCCTCGACCTGTTGGGAGAGGTTGTTACGCGAGTCCGACATGGTGAGCAGCACGCCCTCGATCCGTAGTCGCGGGTTGGCGCTGCTGCGGACCTGGCGGACGGTGAGCATCAGCTGCGAGAGGCCTTCGAGGGCGTAGAACTCGGCCTGCAGGGGGACGACGAGGCTGTCGGCGGCGACCATCGCGTTGAGGGTGAGGAGGCCGAGGGCGGGCGGGCAGTCGATGAGGACCGTGCCTTCGGCATCGGTCAGCGCGTCGGCGAGCAATTGGACGCGCCGAGCGCGGTCGGCGATGTCGAGTTCTGCCGACGCGAGATCGGCGGTCGCCGGGATGACGCTCAGGCCGGGGTGGGCCGTCGGACGAATGCAGTCAGACAGGCGGGCGTCGCCGATCAGCAGGTCGTAGCTGCTCGGTTGCCGCTGGTGGGCGGGAATGCCGAGGCCGGTCGAGGCATTTCCTTGCGGGTCGAGGTCGAGGATGGTGACGCTGCGCCCCAGTTCAGCCAGCGCCGCGCCGAGGTTGATCGCCGTCGTGGTCTTGCCGACCCCGCCCTTCTGGTTGGCGATGGCGATGATCTGACGGTCGGTCACGCGGAAAGCCTGTCGAGTTGCAGAATGGCGGCCTCGGGGTCGGTCACGCTCGGGTGTGCGATGACGCGGTAG
Source organism: Paracoccus sanguinis (assembly GCF_900106665.1). GTDB lineage: Bacteria > Pseudomonadota > Alphaproteobacteria > Rhodobacterales > Rhodobacteraceae > Paracoccus > Paracoccus panacisoli. The sequence continues at coordinate 108,242 of NZ_FNNA01000005.1, read as the reverse complement.
TTAGGGAGTGGGCCCGCAGCCTCGAGTTCCGCCTGCCAGTTGCGCCCCTTCATCAGCCAACCCGTCCCGCCCAGTGCCAGATGCCGGTCAAGATATGGCACGAGGCGGCTCAAGGGGGCAAGCGCACGGGCGCTGAGGTGGCGGGCATTGGCCGGGGCGAGAGTTTCGATGCGCGCCGCAACGGCCTCGCACTGGGGGAGATCGAGGGTGCGGATGGCGGAATGCAGGAAGGCAACCTTGCGGCGGTCGGATTCGACGAGCCGGGTCGGTCGTTCAGGGTGGCAGATTGCCACGACGAGGCCGGGCAGACCGCCGCCGCTACCGATGTCCAGCCAGTCGCCGTCGGCAGGCGCAAGGTCCGCCAGTTGGGCGCTATCGGCAAGGTGGCGTTCCTCGAGGTTGGCGAGTGTCGCAGGTGCAACGAGGTTGATCGCCGGGTTCCATTTGCGGATCAGGCTCGCGTAGGTCGCCAGTCGTGCTTCACGTGAAGCACTCATGCCGCCGACCGGCCAGCACGAATATGGGCGAGGATGAGCGTCAACGCCGCTGGGGTAATCCCCTCAATGGCGCCCGCCGCCGCCACGGTGGCCGGGCGGTGCGCGGTCAGTTTGGATTTCAATTCGTTGGACAGACCGGGCATCGCGCTGAAGTCAAGCCAGTCGGGGATCGCGATGGCCTCCAGACGACGAAGGGCGTCCGCGTCACGGTCCTGGCGTTCGGCGAACTGAGCGTAGAGGGCGTCGGCTCGGACCATCTCCAGCGCGGTGGGGTCGGCGGCGCCTTTATCTGCCAAGGCATCAAGGACGATCGAGGGATCGAGGTCGGGTTGCGACAGCAGCGTGAACAAGGTGCGGCGCTGACCGTCCTGCCGGGCCGGAAAACCCCTTGCCGCCAGATCGGTCGGCGTCAGCGAGATGCTTTCGGTCAGCGAGCGGAGGCTCTGATAGCGGAGAAACTTCTCCGTGAACACAGCACGGCGGTCATCTGCGACGAGACCGGTTTCAATCCCCGCCGGAGTGAGCCGCCGGTCGGCGTTATCGCTGCGTAGGGACAGCCGGAACTCGGCCCGCGAGGTGAACATCCGGTAAGGCTCGGTGACACCGCGGGTGGTCAGGTCGTCGATCATCACGCCAATGTAGCTGTTGGAGCGGCTGAACGGGACCGGGGGCCGGCCCGTAATCGCGCAGGCCGCGTGCATGCCAGCGACCAGTCCCTGGGCCGCCGCCTCTTCATAGCCGGTGGTGCCGTTGATCTGGCCAGCCAGGTACAGACCCCGCACGGCACGCAGTTCGAGCGTCGGCTTAAGTGCGCGAGGGTCGATATAGTCATACTCGACGGCATAGCCTGGCTGCACGATCTCGGCGGCCTCCAGGCCGCGGATAGACCTTACATAGGCAAGCTGCACGTCCTCGGGCAGTGATGTCGAGATGCCGTTCGGATAGACCAGCGGACTGTCGTGCCCTTCCGGCTCAAGGAAAATCTGATGCGAGTCCTTGTCGGCGAAGCGGACGACCTTGTCCTCGATTGACGGGCAGTATCGCGGCCCGATCCCGTCGATACGACCGCCGTACATGGCCGACCGCCCGAGGTTGTCGCGGATGATCTGGTGGGTGGCCGCGTTCGTGTGCGTGATCGCGCAGGACACCTGCGGGGCGACAGGGGCCTCGCTCAGGAACGAAAGCATCGCGGGATCGTCGTCCCCGGGCTGCTGGTCAAGCTCATCCCAGGCGATGCTGTTGCGGGCCAGACGGGGCGGCGTCCCTGTCTTCAGGCGCCCCAGCGGCAGGCCGAGGGCCAGCAGCGCGCCGCCAAGCCCCTGTGCAGCCTGCCCGCCCCAACGACCCGCGGGGCGCGATACGTCGCCCACATGGATGATGCCGTTCAGGAACGTCCCGGCAGTCACGATGACCGCGTCCGCCGCAATTTCCGTCCCGTCCGCCAGGATCAGGCCTTCCACACCATCGTCGCCAATCTGCAACCCGGAGACTTCCCCGAGGACAAGTTCAATGCCCTCATAGCTGGCCAGCCCCTCGCTGGCGGCGGCGCGGTACAGGCCCCTGTCGGCTTGCGCCCGAGGCCCCTGAACGGCCGGCCCCTTGCGCCGGTTGAGCAAGCGGAACTGGATCCCGGCGGCATCGGCAAGCCGCCCCATCAGCCCGTCCAGCGCATCGATTTCGCGCACAAGATGGCCCTTCCCCAGGCCGCCAATCGCAGGGTTGCACGACATGCTTCCAGCATCGTCCGCCCGCATCGTTACCAGTGCAACGGACACGCCGAGGCGGGCCGCAGCAGCAGCAGCCTCCAGCCCAGCGTGGCCAGCCCCGATCACGGCGACATCAAAATGCTTCACGTGAAACCCCTACTTTCCGATGCAGAAAGACGAGAACACCTCGTCCAGATAATCATTCGGCGCCACCCGTCCAACCACCTCGGCCAACCGCGCGGACACATTGCGGACCAGCTCGGCGAGGATTTCCGGCGGCATGGTGTGATCCGCCATGCCAAGCGCCGCATGAGCATCACGCAACGCCTCAGCCTGCCGATGCCGGCTGACCAAACCGGCCCCGGCAACCCGCCCCGTCAACTCGTCGGCCACGCGCGCCAACAGCGCATCGACCCCCGCGCCCGTCACGGCCGAAATATCGCCCGCGCCAAGATCGGCCTTCGACCGAACGACGATATCCCCCGGCACGCGCAGCGGCTCATCCGCCGAGTTCTCTCCCCGCAGGATCACCCTCAGGTCCGCCGCGGCCGCCCGGTCACGCGCCCGCGCGACCCCCATCCGCTCGACCTTGTCCTCCGCCTCGCGCAGCCCCGCCGTGTCGAGGAACGTCACCGCCAGCCCGCCCAATTCGGTCTGCAACTCCAGCACGTCCCGCGTCGTCCCTGCCTCGTCGCTGACCAACGCCACCTCGCGCCCGGCAATGCGGTTCATCAACGACGACTTCCCGGCATTCGGGGGCCCGACGATCGCGACCTCGAACCCTGCCCGGATCCGTTCCGCCGCCGGGACGCCGAGAATCTGCCGCCCGATCTGGGCCCGCACCTCCGCAAAAAGCTCAAAGACCTCCGCCGGCACGTCCTCCGGCACCTCCTCATCCGCAAAGTCGAGGCTCGCCTCGATCAGTGCCCCCGCCCGGATCAGCTTCTCGCGCAGCGCAGCGGTCCAAGCCGCCAGCTCCCCGGACACCACGCGCATCGCCTGGACACGCTGCGCCTCCGTCTCGGCCGCAAGCAGGTCCGACAGCGCCTCGACGCCACTCAACGCCATGGTTCCGTTGAGAAAACTCCGCCGGGTGAACTCGCCCGGCTCGGCAAGCCGGGCGCCCCGCGCACTCAGCGCGGCCTGCAACCGCCGCACGATGACAGGCGCCCCATGCACCTGGAACTCGACCACCTCGTCGCCGGTGAAGCTCGCGCCGGCGTCGAACCGCAGCACCAACGCTTCGTCGATCAGCCCCTCGTCCCGCACCGCACGGCGATAAGCCATGCGCGCACGCGGCAGCGACCCCGCCAGCGCCTCGCCGATCTCACGCGCCCGCGGTCCGCTCAGGCGGACGATCGAGACCCCGCCCCGACCAGGAGGCGTCGCTTCGGCGTAGATCGTCTCCATCCCATGCTCAGGCGTTCATCGACTCGAAGAAGTCGGAATTGGTCTTCGTCTGCTTCAGCTTCGAGATCAGGAACTCGATCGCGTCCGTGGTTCCCATCGGGTTCAGGATGCGACGCAGCAGATAGGTCTTCTGCAAGTCCTTCTGATCGACCAGCAGCTCCTCTTTCCGCGTCCCCGACTTGAGGATGTCCATCGCCGGGAAGACGCGCTTGTCGGCCACCTTGCGGTCCAGCACAATCTCGCTGTTGCCGGTGCCCTTGAACTCCTCAAAGATCACCTCGTCCATGCGCGAGCCGGTGTCGATCAGCGCCGTCGCGATGATGGTCAGCGACCCGCCCTCCTCGATATTCCGCGCCGCGCCGAAGAACCGCTTCGGCCGCTGCAACGCGTTCGCATCCACACCCCCGGTCAGCACCTTACCCGACGACGGCACGACGGTGTTGAACGCCCGCCCCAGACGGGTGATCGAATCGAGCAGGATCACGACATCGCGCTTGTGCTCGACCAGCCGCTTGGCCTTCTCGATCACCATCTCGCTGACCGCAACGTGCCGCGTCGCCGGCTCGTCGAAGGTCGAGGAAATCACCTCGCCCTTCACCGAGCGCTGCATATCGGTGACCTCTTCCGGCCGCTCGTCGATCAGCAGCACGATGAGATAACATTCCGGGTGATTGCGCTCGATCGAATGGGCGATGTTCTGCAACAGCACCGTCTTGCCGGTCCGCGGCGGCGCGACGATCAGCGAGCGCTGCCCCTTCCCGATCGGGGCGACCAGATCGATGATCCGCGCCGAGCGGTCCTTCACCGTCGGATCGTCCAGCTCCATCTTCAGCCGCTCGTTCGGGTAAAGCGGCGTCAGGTTGTCGAACGCCACCTTGTGGCGCGCCTTTTCCGGATCCTCGAAGTTGATCTTCTCGACCCGCGTCAGCGCGAAATACCGCTCGTTCTCGCCCGGCGCCCGGATGACGCCCTCCACGGTGTCGCCGGTCCGCAGGCTGTGCTGCCGGATCATGTCCGGGCTCACGTAGATATCGTCGGGCCCCGGCAGATAGTTGGCCTCGGGCGAGCGCAGGAAGCCAAACCCGTCCTGCACGACCTCCAGCACCCCGTCCCCACCGATGTCGAACCCTTCCTCGGCATGCTCCTTCAACAGCGAGAACATCATCTCGCCCTTCCGCATGGTCGAGGCGTTCTCGATCTCCCATTCCTCCGCCATCGACAGCAGGTCGGCGGGGCTCTTGGCCTTGAGATCGGCCAGGTTGAGACGTTCGTCGCTCATCGGTTCACCATGCGGGCAGCCGAACGCCCGGCAGGACGCAGCGACTGGGACTCGGGGTCAGGAGGATGCGGGCCGGACGGCGCGCCGGCGGCACATAGCCGAAACCCGGCCCTGAGTCAAACCGCGCCGCCGCCGCTCAGAACTTGACGATCACCGACAACACGATGACGACCATCAGCAGGGTCGGGACCTCGTTCATCATCCGGTACTGCCGTCCGGTCAGGCCCTGCCCGGCGCCAAGCCGTCGGCGCTGGATCATCAGCCAGTGATGGAACAGCGTCATGGCGATGACGCTTGCTCCCTTCGTCCAGGGCCAGATCATCGACCAGTCCACGATGCCCGGCGTGAAGACGAGCGCCAGACCGGCGATCCAGGTGGCGATCGACGCCGGTCCCATGATCACGCGCAGCAGCTTGAATTCCATGACCGCGAAGCTGTCGTCAGGCTCGACCCCCGCCCCGCGCCCGCGCTCGGCGTGATAGACGTAGAGCCGCGGCAGGTAGAACAGCCCCGCCATCCACGAGATCACAGCCATCACGTGGAACGACTTGATCCACGGATAAAGGGTCGCCAGCCAGTCAGAGATCATGGTGCCGCCAGGTTCAAGGACGGCCCTGCTATCTCAAAAGAAAAGAGAAGAAGAAAGGATGATGATTCAGTAGGGCCTGCGGATATGCGAGTTCCGGGTCCACACTCCCTCTTTTCCACAGATTAGACGACGCGGAAAAACCTTCGGATAATTCTGAACGAGTTTGAGAACTCTCATTTCAGATCAGTAGCTTATTGCCACACGCGCCCCTGTGGATAACTCCGATCTCCACAGCCGGTGGGAAACCGCGGTCCCGGTTTTGCACGTGTGGAAAACCGCGCGATCCAGCGCCCCGATCCGCGCCCGTCCGGCCGTCTGCCTTGCAACGGTCCGCTTTCTCCGCACGCGACCCCACGTCGGATACCGCAGCTATCCCCAGAGTCCTCCACATGCTTTCCACTCACGGTCGCCGGGGGTAAGGATTGGACCCAGCCTGACCGCCGAGGACCGATGAGCGCCGCACCGGATGCCAGCCCCCGCGACCCTGCACCGCCGCAGACCCCCGCAGCGACGATCCCCCTGGCGGGGGTGATCGGCTGGCCGGTCGCCCACTCCCGCTCGCCGCGGCTGCACGCCCATTGGCTGCGCCGCTACGGGATCGCGGGCCACTACGTCCCCCTCGCCGTGGCGCCCGAACATCTGGGCCAGGTCCTGCACGCCCTGCCGCGCGCCGGCTTCGTCGGCTGCAACGTGACCATCCCGCACAAGGAAGCAGCGCTCGCGCTCGCCGACATCGTCACCGACCGCGCCTCGCTGATCGGGGCGGCGAACACGCTGATCTTCCGCCCCGATGGGCGCATCCACGCCGACAACACCGACGGCTACGGCTTCATCGCCAACCTCCAGCAGCACGCCGCGGACTGGAGCGCGAGCGCCGGGCCGGCCGCGGTGATCGGTGCCGGCGGCGCCGCGCGGGCCGTGGTGGCGGCGCTGCTCGAATGTGGGGTGCCGGAACTGCGCATCGCCAACCGCACCCGCATCCGCGCCGACCAGATCCGCGCCGAGTTCGGCGCCCGCGTCGTCGTCTACGACTGGGCACAGACCGGCAACATGCTCGAAGGCGCGGCCACGGTCGTCAACTCGACCTCGATGGGGATGGAGGGCACCCAGCCCCTGCGCCTGCCGCTCGACGCCCTCTCGCCGGAGGCTCTGGTGACCGATCTCGTCTATACGCCCCTCGACACCCATTTCCTGCGCGCCGCCCGCGCCCGCGGCTGCCGCACCGTGGACGGGCTGGGGATGCTGCTGCACCAGGCCGCGCCGGGGTTCGAGCGCTGGTTCGGCGTCAAGCCCGAGGTCGACGAGGCCCTGCGCGAGGCGGTGCTCGGATGACCTATCTTCTCGGATTGACTGGCGGAATCGGGATGGGCAAGACCACCACGGCGGCGATGTTCGCAGCCCGCGGCGTGCCCGTGTGGGACGCCGACGCGGCCGTGCACCGGCTCTATCAGCCGGGCGGCGCGGCCGTCGCCCCGGTCGCCGCGCGCTTCCCCGCCGCGCTGGACGAAACCGGCATCGACCGCGGCGCGCTCAAGACCATCCTCGCCGCCGAGCCCCACCGGCTGGCCGAGCTCGAGGTCATCGTCCACCCGCTCGTCGCCGCCGATCGCAGCAGCTTCATCGACAGCCATGCCGCCGCGCCCGTGGTCCTCCTCGACATCCCCCTGCTGTTCGAGACGGGGGCCGAGGCGTGGCTGGACGGCGTCGTGGTCGCGTCGGCCCCGCCCGAGGTGCAGCGCGCGCGGGTGCTCGCCCGGCCGGGCATGACCGACGCGACGCTCGGGCTGATCCTCTCGCGGCAGATGCCGGACGCCGAGAAACGCGCCCGCGCCGACTGGATCGTCCCGACCGAGACCCTGGACGAGGCCGAGGCCGCCGTCGCCGCCATCCTGCACGACATCGCCAGCGGGGCGGCCCATGCGTGAGATCGTCCTCGACACCGAAACCACCGGCTTCGACCCCGACACCGGCGACCGCATCGTCGAGATTGGCGCCATCGAGCTGATGAACTACCTGCCGACCGGCCGGCATTTCCACGTCTACATCAACCCCGAGCGCGACATGCCGGCCGACGCGCTGGCCGTGCACGGGCTGACCTCGGCCTTCCTCTCGGACAAGCCGCGCTTTGCCGAGATCGTGGCCGATTTCGTCGAGTTCGTGGGCGACGCCCGGCTGATCATCCACAACGCGCCCTTCGACATGAAATTCCTCAACTGGGAGCTTCGCCGCGCCGGCCGCCCCACACTGCCGATGAGCCGCGCGCTCGACACGGTGGCGATGGCGCGCGAGAAGTTTCCGGGCGCGCCGGTGTCGCTCGACGCACTCTGCCGGCGCTGGGGAATCGACAACTCGGGCCGCACGCTGCACGGTGCGCTGCTCGACAGCGAGCTGCTGGCCGAGGTCTATCTCGAGCTGATCGGCGGCCGCCAGCCGGACCTCGTCCTCGTCGCCAGCCCCGGACAGCGCACCGAGGCGCAGCAGCAGGTCTCGACCGGCCCCCGCGCCCCGCGCCCGGTGCCGCTCGCCCCCCGCCTCACCGCGGCCGAGATCACCGCCCACGCCGCCTTCGTCGCCCGGATGGGGGAAAAGGCGCTGTGGCACCGCTATCTGCCAGCCGGAGGCGCGCCATGATCCGTTCCGCGTTCCGCTGGTTCGTCGATTACATGCACGACAGCTGGCATTTCATCACCGCGCTGTTCGAGCGGATGGACAAGATCCACATGGGCCTGATCGCCGCGGGCGTGGCATTCTATGCGATGTTCGCGGTGTTTCCCGGCATGGCGGCGCTGATCGCGCTGTGGGGGCTGTGGTTCGATCCGGCGATCATCCAGGACTACGACCGCTACGTCGACGACTTCATCCCCGGCGGCGCGGCCGAGATCCTGCATTCGCAGATCGACGCCCTGACCTCGGGCGGGCGCACCCAGCTCGGCTGGGCCTCGGCGATCTCGTTCGTGGTGGCGACCATTGCCGCGCGGGCCGGGGTCGACGCGCTGGTCCGCGGGCTGAACGCGGCCTACGGGGTGCGGTCCCACTCGACCCTGACCGGGTTCGTGCTGGCCTATGTGCTGACGCTCGCCATCGTCGGCGTGGTGCTGATGGGGCTTGCCACCATCGTCATCGTCCCGCTGGCATTCAACTTCCTCGACTACGGCCCGCTGCGCAGCTGGCTGGTCAGCTCGGTGCCGTGGGTGGCGATGTTCGCCATCGTGATGATCGGGATCGGCATCCTGTACCGCTACGGGCCCAACGTCAAAACCCCGCGCACGCCGATCTTCACCTGGGGGTCGCTGTTCGCGGCCCTCGCCTGGGGCGCGGCGTCGGTGGGGTTCTCGGCCTACCTCGCCAGCTTCAACAGCTACAACCGCATCTATGGCTCGATCGGGGCGGTGGTGGCGCTGCTGATGTGGTTCTATCTCGCCGGGTTCTCGGTGATGCTCGGCGCGCTGATCAACGTCGAGCTGGACCGTCACCGCCGCTTCGTCCAGGCCCGCAAGGCCCGCGCGCTGGCCCGCGAGATGGCGCAAGAACGGGCGGCGGCCGCCAAGGCCGCGTCCGAGCCGACGGGCTGACCCCTCAGCCCGCCGCCGCCAGCACCGCGCGCAGGTCCCAATCCGCTGCGGCCAGCGTCTCGCGCATGAGCGGTGGGCCCGCCAGCAGCTTGCGCGCCGCCATGTGGCGGCCGGCCTGGTTCACCGTCTCGACCGCCATCAGCCGGCCGGCGCGGAACACCAGCACCGTGTCCACCGCGCCCTCGGCATCGCGCAGTGCGTGGGTGTCGTCCCAGCCCTCGGAGAGCCCGGCGATCTGCAGCTTCAGCGGCCCCTGGTCGGACCAGAACCACGGCAGCGCGGCATAGGGCGGCTGGTCCTGCCCGGCGATGCTGCGGGCGACGTGGCGGGCGTGGTCGGCCGCCGCCTGAACCGACTCGAGCCGCGTGGCGCGGCCGTCGAGCGGGAAGCTGGCGCAGTCCCCGATGGCGAAGATGCGCGGATCGGCGGTCCGCAGATGCCCGTCCACGACGATGCCGTTGGCAACCGCGAGTCCCGCCTCGGCGGCGAGTTCCACGTTCGGCCGGACCCCGGTGGCGAGCAGCACCAGGTCGGCCGTCAGCGTGGTGCCGTCCGTCAGCACGACGCCCTCGGCCGCATCGGTGCCGGCCACGCCCGCGCCGAGCGTCGAAAGCCGTACGTCCACCCCCGCACCGCGATGAAAGTCGAGGAACCGCGCCGAGGTCGGCGGGGTCACGGCGCGGGCCATGAGCCGGTCGGCGGCCTCGAGCACCGTGACCGCGACCCCGGCCGCCGCGGCCACGGCCGCGAACTCGAGCCCGATGAACCCGCCCCCGATCACCACCGCGCGCCGCGCCCGCCCCATCGCGTCGCGCAGCCGCGCGGCGTCGGCAAGCCCCCGCAGCCCATGCACCCCGGGCAGATCGAGCCCCGGCAGCGGCGGCACCGCGTTGCGGGCACCGGTGGCGAGGATCAGGTGGTCGAAGCCGACCCGCGCCCCGCCCGCCAGCACGACCTCGCCCGCCGCCCGGTCGATGGCAGCGACGATGGTGGCGGGGCGATAGTCGATGTCGGATTGGGCAAAGAAGCTCTCGGGCTTGAGGGCGAGGCGGCTGGCGTCGCCGTCCTTCATGTAGGCCTTGCTGAGCGGCGGGCGCTGGTAGGGCAGGCCCGGCTCGTCGCCGATGAGCGTGACCGGCCCGGCGAACCCCTCGGCCCTGAGCGAGGCCGCCGCCTGCAGCCCGCCCTGACCGGCCCCGACGATGACCACCCGTTCCGCCATGCCCCCGGCCCTTTCTGCTGCGCGCTGCCGCGCCAGACCCTGCCGCGCAGGGCGGGGCGGCGCAAGGGCAGCGCGGTCAGAGCAGCCAGCCCCCGGCCCGCATCGCCGCCAGCATCCGCTCGCCCGCGTCAGGCGCCTGGGCGTCGATGCTGTGGCGCTTGAGGAACCACCAGAGATAGGGGGCGAAATCCGGCGCCGCGGCCGCGGCTGCGGCCAGCGCCGCCTCGGCCCCCAGTTCGGCCACGTTGAGCCCGACGTGGTGGAAGTCGATCTGGGCAAAGAGCACCGCGGGCTTGCCAAGGATCAGCCCGTCGAACGCCACGGCGCTGTTCTGGGTCGCCACGAACCGGCACGTGCGCAGCAGCGCCGGCGTGTCGCCGCCGATCGTCAGCCGGGGGTAGCGCGCCGCCAGCGCCGCCAGCGCGGCGTGGTCCTCGGCATCGTAGCGTTCGCGCGGGTGCAGCGTGGCGGTGACGGGCTCGCCCGTGGCGCAGACCGCGGCGAGCATCTCGACCGGGCTCATCGACTGGAACGAGCGGTGCCGGCGCAGATGGCCCTGCAGCGGCACGAGGATCGGCCCGTCCCGGGTCGGCGGCGGACCGGGCAGCACCCGCGCCCGCAGCCGGCGCACGAAGGCCGCGGCGGCCTCACCATCCACCTCGGCCGGATCGAAGACGGCGCGGGCGACGGCAAAGCGCCAGCGCTCGGCCACCGGCTCGATCCGCCAGAACGGGTAGTGATAGGCCCGCCGCAGCGTCAGGGTCCGCGGATGCAGCGGACGTTTCATGTGAAGCAACGCAAAGTCGCCGGCCGGCGGCGGCACCTGCTGGGCAGCCGGCCCCGCCGGCTCGAACGCCACCCGCCAGCCGCGCGACTCGGCCGCTGCCTGCAGCACCGCCATCGCCGGGAACGTCCCGGCCCGGGCGGTGCGCAGCATCGAGCCGTGCAGATAGACGCGCAGGGTGGGCATGGATCGGCCGTCACGAGGGGTGGCTGGGCGCCGCCACCCTAGGCCCCGCTGCGCCGCTTCGGAAGCGCGCGTTGCGCCGGCGCGCCCGCGCCCCTATCTGACCCGGCAGAACGAACGGAGGCGCAGGCATGAGCGACGACAGGTTTCCCGGCTGGCACGGCACGACGATCCTCGCGGTCCGCCGGGCCGGGCAGGTGGTGGTCGCCGGCGACGGGCAGGTCAGCGTCGGGCAGACGGTGATGAAGGGCACGGCGCGCAAGGTCCGCCGCCTCTCGCCGGGCGGGCGCGACGTGGTGGTGGGCTTCGCCGGCTCGACCGCCGACGCCTTCACCCTGCTCGAGCGGCTGGAAAAGAAGCTCGAGGCCGCGCCGGGCCAGCTGCAGCGCGCCTGCGTCGAGCTGGCCAAGGACTGGCGCACCGACAAGTACCTGCGCAACCTCGAGGCGATGCTGATCGTCACCGACGGCGCCCAGCTTTACGTCGTGACCGGCGCGGGCGACGTGCTCGAGCCCGAGCATGACGTGGCCGCCATCGGCTCGGGCGGGAACTTCGCGCTCGCCGCGGCCCGTGGGCTGATGGAGACCGACCTCGACGCCGAGACCATCGCCCGCCGCGCCATGGCGATCGCGGCCGAGATCTGCGTCTATACCAACGGCAACCTGACCGTCGAGACGATCGCCGGCTGACCCCCCCCCCCCCGCATCCCCCGCTTCCCGGCCGCGCCGGAAGCCGCTAGCCTGAGCGCCATGACCGACTGGACCGACCTGCGCACCCGCATCCGCGCCCTGACCGAAGGCGAGACCGACCAGGTCGCGCTGATGGCCACCGTCGCGGGCGAGCTGCACCACGCCGACGACCGCTTCGACTGGACCGGCTTCTACCGCGTCACCGCCCCCGGGGTGCTGAAGGTCGGCCCCTACCAGGGCGGGCATGGCTGCCTGACGATCCCGTTCGAGCGCGGCGTCTGCGGCGCCGCCGCCCGGACCGGAGAGACCCAGCTCGTGCCCGACGTCGAGGCCTTCCCCGGCCACATCGCCTGCTCGAGCTCGACCCGGTCGGAGATCGTCGTGCCGGTGTTCGGGAGGGCCGGGCGGCTGATCGGGGTGCTCGACATCGACAGCGACCGCCCCGATGCGTTCACACCCGCCGACCAGGCGGCGCTCGAAGGGATGATGCAGGATGTCTTTGGCACGCTCTGAGGCAAGCTCTGACCCCGACGCCCGGCGCACCGCGCGCTGTCTCTGCGGCGCGATCCGCGTCACCATGCGCGGCCCGCTGCCCGATGTGGCGGCCTGCCACTGCGGCCAGTGCCGGCGCTGGTCGGGCCATGTCTGGGCCGCCGTCCCGGTCCCCGACGACCGGCTGACCATCGAGGGGGCCGAGCACATCCGCTGGTACCGCTCGTCCGACAAGGCCGAGCGCGGCTTCTGCACCACCTGCGGGTCGTCGATGTTCTGGCGCGCCATCGGCCGCGGCGACACCGACGTGGCGCTGGGCTGCATCGACGCGCCGACCGGGCTGCGGCTCGAACGCCACATCTGGGTCGGCGACAAGGGCGATTACTACGACATCGCCGACGCCTGCCACAGGACGCGCAGCAATGACCCTGCGCGGCGGATGCCTGTGCGGCGCGGTCCGCTTCGAACTCGACGGCCCGGCCGAGGGCATCGTCGCCTGCCATTGCAGCCAGTGCCGGCGCTGGTCGGGCCATGTCTGGGCGGGGCTGAACGCGGGCCATGTCGAAATCGAGGGCCCGGTGACGTGGTACCGCTCGTCCGAAACGGGCGAACGGGGGTTCTGCCCTACCTGCGGGTCGTCGCTGTTCTGGCGCACCGTCGCGACCGGGGACACCGAGATTTCCGCCGGGACGCTGGACCCGCCCGCGGGGATGCGGCTGCTGCGGCATGTCTGGGTGGGCGACAAGGGCGACTATTACGACATCGCCGACGGCCTGCCGCAATTCCCGCGCGGGTCGACCGGATGATCTGGGACACGCTCGCCAAAATCCCGCTGGCGCAGTTGCTGGGCTTTGTCGCCGGCGGGCTGGTGCTGAACTTTGCCCCCGGGCAGGACGTGTTCTTCGCCACCGCCTGCGGGCTGCAGGGGGGACCTCGGGCGGGCGCCCTGGCCGGGCTGGGGGTCGGCATGGGGGTGGTGGTCCATGTGCTGCTGGCCACCGCCGGGCTGGGGGCGGTGATCGCCGCGCATCCGGCCGCGCTGACCGCGATCAAGTGGATCGGCGCGGGCTATCTGCTGTGGCTGGCCTGGAAAAGCTGGCACGCCGCGCCGCAGGGCGCGGCCCGCGGCGCGGTGCGGCCGTGGAACGTGATCCGGCGCGGGGCGCTGTCGAACCTTCTCAACCCCAAGCCGGTGCTGTTCCTGCTGGCCTTCCTGCCGCAGTTCACCCGCCCCGACTATGGCCCGATCTGGCACCAGCTGCTGGCGCTGGGCCTGATCTTCGCCTTCACCGGCACGCTGGTGACGATGGGCTACGGGCTCGTCGCCGGATGGCTCGGGGCGCGGCTCGGGGCGCATCTGGGGGTGCTGAACCGCATCGCCACGGTGATGTTCGCCGGGCTCGCCCTGCGGCTGGTCGCGCGGTGAGCTTCGTCTATCGCCCGACCGAGGCCCAGCCGCGGCTGATCCACGACGACGACCAGATCCTCGTCGTGGACAAGCCCGAGGGGCTGCTGTCGGTCCCCGGCCGCGGCGAGGATCGCGCCGACTGCCTGATCTCCCGCCTGCGCGTGGCGTTTCCCACCGTGCTGCTGGTGCATCGGCTGGACCTCGACACCTCGGGGGTGATGGTCTTCGCCCTCACGCCCCACGCCCAGCGCCACCTGTCGCGCCAGTTCGAGACGCGGGGGGTGCGGAAATCCTACGTCGCCCGCGTCTGGGGCCGAGTCGAGGGCCGCACGGGCACCGTCGACCAGCCGCTGATGGTCGACTGGCCGAACCGCCCGCGGCAGATGATCCACCCCGAGGGCCGCCCGGCGCAGACCGACTGGCGGGTGATCCGCGCGGGCGACGACGAGACCCGGGTGCGCCTCACCCCCCTGACCGGCCGCAGCCACCAGTTGCGGGTGCACATGGCCCATCTCGGCCACCCGATCCTGGGTGACCCGCTCTATGCCACGGGCGCCGCGGCCGAGTTTCCCCGCCTGATGCTGCACGCCGAGACGCTGCGCCTGCGCCACCCGGATTCGAACGTCACCATGACCTTCTCGGCCGACGTCCCGTTCTGATCCGCGCTGACGCGGATGCAGCCAAACCCCCGCCCCGCGCGTTGAGCGCCAAACAACGGGAGGTCACCCATGCGCATCCGCACCCTCGCCATCGGCCTTGCCGCCCTCGCCGCGGCCGCTGCCTGTTCGCGCGCGGTGATGACCCGCGTCCCCGCGGGGATTGAGCCGGTGACCGGCTTCGAGGCCCAGCGCTACATGGGCCGCTGGCATGAGATCGCCCGCCTCGACCACCGCTTCGAGCGCGGCATGACCGACGTGACCGCAGACTACACTCTGAACCCCGACGGCTCGGTCCGGGTGCTGAACCGCGGTCGCAAGGACGGCGAATGGCGCTCGATCGAGGGCACCGCCCGCTTCCTCGGCGCCCCCGACGTGGCGAGCCTCGGCGTCACCTTCTTCCCCGGCTTTCCCGGCGGCTACCACGTCTTCGCCTTGGACGAGGCGTACCGCTGGGCAATGATCTCGGGCCCGAACCGCGGCTATCTGTGGATCCTCGCCCGCGAGCCGCGGATGGATCAGGCGACCTACGACCGACTGGTCGGGCTGGCGCGGGACAAGGGGTTCGATGTGAACGGGTTGATCCGGGTCAGCCACTCAGCCCTTGAGGTCGGCCAGCACCGGGCGAAGAACTGACACCATCCGGTTTGACGCGGCACACAACCATCCGATCGTGTCTGTGCAACCCTCTGGCTCATCTAGGCTGAAGCATGTCCGGCTTGGATTGAGGATCGCGCCCCACCGCACGGGGAAGGGCGCCATTTCCATCTCGATCTCCGGGGCCATGGCAGCAAGGCGCGCAAAGAGGTCAGCACCCTCCTGCTCGACCAGCGTCAGACCTGCGCGGCCCTTCCAGCGCGGGTCATTCCAGCGATAGGCCGTGATCCAGCGCGCCGGCTCGGGCAGGGGAATCTTGGCCCAGTTGTTGCCGCCATGGCGGGGTGGCGGCTGATCCGGGTGGTCGAACCGGCACGTGTCGATGAACCGCTGCCAGAACGCCCGGTTTGCGGCGAGGGTGGCCTGTCGCTCGGGCGAGGCGACTGTCGGGGCCGTGTCGGGTGCGGCAGCGATCCGGTCCTCGGCACCCTCCTCCTCAATCGTCAGCGCGGCTCCTGTGCCATCGACCAGCACCCGCTGGCGGACGACCTGCGTGCGGAACGGCACGTGAGGGGTGACGACGATATTGCCGTTGCCGTCGGACCAGCGGCGAAACTCGATCAGCGCCAGACGGGCTCCCGAATCGCCGATGTGCTCGGCGATGGCCATCATGTCCTCGCGGATGCCGTCACCGGCGATCAGCAGGTGAAAGTCTCCCTGCCGCAGGTTCGCCGACACCGCGTCGGTAAAGGAGGCTTCGGACAGGGGCGAGCCGCCACGGCGCGCAAGCTCGAACAGCGGGTTCTGCTGGGCCGCCAGCACCGGCTCCAGCCTGGGTTTCAGCCGGGCGGTCAGGTCCGCATAGCTCCACCGCCGCAGCAGCGCCGCGTATTCGAGGATCTGGGCTATGACCTCGCGCCGTGCCTGCGGATTGCGCCAGAGCTTGCACTCGATCAGCACTGGACGACCGAACGCGGTCAGACCGAACAGGTCCAGAAAGACGGTCCCGCCGGGCTTGGGGATCGCCAGTTCGCGGACCACCGGGATGAAGCGGCCTGTGCCGGGTTCGATCTCGTCCAGCGGGATGAGTTGGGGATGGCCGTGCAGCAACTCCTGCAGCCAGTGTTCGGAGAGCCCCGACACCAGATCATCACGCTCAAGCGTGGCGGGGCCGGATGGAGAGATGAGAAGCGCGGTCATGGCGCAGATGTTCCGGGGCCGGGGGCTCCCGTCAACTGACGATCCGCGCGTCTACACCCGCCCCTGATAATTCGCCTTCGGCCCCATGAACCACCAGGCGATCAGCCCGATCACCGGCAGGAAGGCGATCACCAGCGTCCAGATGATCTTTGACGATCGTTCGGCGTTCGAGTTGATCACCGAGGCGATCGCCCAGATGTCGAGCGCGAACAGGATGATCCCGCCGATGCCGCTGAAAATGTTCATCATCCTGCCTCCGCTTCGATCCGCGCCCACGCCGCGGGTCCGACCGCACAACGGCCCCCGCGGCGTGCGGTTCCGTCGCAGTTAGAGCACGTAGCGCGACAGGTCCGCCGAGCGGGCGAGGTCGCCGAGCTGCGCCTCGACGTAGCCCGCGTCCACCGTCACCCGCTGGCCGCCGGCGTCGGGGGCGGCGAAGGACAGCTCTTCGAACACCCGCTCCATCACCGTGTAGAGCCGCCGGG
Source organism: Paracoccus sanguinis (assembly GCF_900106665.1). Classification (GTDB taxonomy): domain Bacteria; phylum Pseudomonadota; class Alphaproteobacteria; order Rhodobacterales; family Rhodobacteraceae; genus Paracoccus; species Paracoccus panacisoli. Next base: position 91,473 of record NZ_FNNA01000005.1, on the reverse strand, counting down.
CGCCGATGTTCTCGACGCTGCCGTTGACCTCGGCGGCGATGCGGGCCAGCGCCGCGATCCCGTCGTCGGTAAAGGCGACCTCGACCCCCTCGGTCCCCATCAGCGCGGCATATTGCCGGGTCAGGGCGTTGTCGGTCTCGGTCAGGATGCGGACGAAATCCGCCTCGGTCAGCGCCCGCAGCTCGACCCGGATCGGCAGCCGGCCCTGCAGCTCGGGCAACAGGTCCGAGGGTTTCGCCACGTGGAACGCGCCTGAGGCAATGAACAGGATGTGGTCGGTGCGGACCGGGCCGTATTTCGTGGACACGGTGGTGCCCTCGATCAGCGGCAGCAGGTCGCGCTGCACCCCCTCGCGGCTGATCTCGCCGCCGCGGGTGTCGGCCCGGGTAGCGACCTTGTCGATCTCGTCGATGAACACGATCCCCGACTGCTCGACCGCCTCGAGCGCGGCGGTCTTGACCCGCTCGTCGTCGATCAGCTTGTCGGCCTCTTCCGCGATCAGCAGGTCGTAGGACTGGGCGACGGTCACCTTGCGGCGGGTCTTGCGGCCGCCGAACGCCTTCATCAGCGCGCCGAGGTCCATCATCTGGCCCATGCCGGGCTGGCCCGGAATCTCCATCCCCAGTGGGTTCGAGGTGTCGGTCAGCTCAAGCTCGATCACCGTGTCGTCCAGCTCGCCCGCCTTGAGCTTGCGGCGGAACATCTCGCGGGTCTGCTCGCGCGCCTGATCGCCCGCCAGCGCGGCGATCACCCGGTCCTCGGCGCTCGCGCGGGCCCGGGCGGTGACGTCGTCGCGCATCCGCGCCCGGGTCTCGACCATCGCGGCGTCGGCGAGGTCGCGGATGATCTGCTCGACGTCGCGGCCGACATAGCCGACCTCGGTGAACTTGGTCGCCTCGACCTTGACGAAGGGCGCCCCGGCGAGCTTGGCCAGCCGCCGGCTGATCTCGGTCTTGCCGACCCCGGTGGGGCCGATCATCAGGATGTTCTTGGGATGCACCTCGGCCTTGAGCTCGGGGGCAAGCTGCTGGCGCCGCCAGCGGTTGCGCATCGCCACGGCGACGGCGCGCTTGGCGTCGGCCTGGCCGATGATGAAGCGGTCCAGTTCCGCCACGATCTGGCGGGGGGTGAGGTCGGTCATGGCATCCTCGTTCTGCTTGCGGGCTGACTTAGGCGGGCGGCCGGGCGGTTTCAAATGTCCGTCCCCCGGCCACCCCCGCGAAGAGAGCGGCGGCTGGACGGGCGGCGCCGGTCAGGCTAGGTCACGCGCGACGCCATAGCCGGAGCCCGCCATGACCGACCGCACCCCCCTCAAGCGCGCGCTGATGTCGGTCTCGGACAAGACCGGGCTCGAGGATTTCGCCCGGGCGCTGGCCGCCCGCGGGGTCGAGCTGCTCTCGACCGGCGGCACGGCGAGCGCGCTGCGCGCCGCGGGTCTGACGGTGCGCGACGTGGCCGAGGTCACGGGTTTCCCCGAGATGATGGACGGCCGCGTCAAGACGCTGCACCCGGCGGTGCACGGCGGGCTGCTGGCCCTGCGCGACAACCCCGAGCACGTCGCGGCGATGGACGCGCACGGCATCGCGCCGATCGACCTGCTGGTGGTGAACCTCTACCCGTTCGAGGCGACGGTCGCCCGCGGGGCCGACTATGCCGAGGCGGTCGAGAACATCGACATCGGCGGCCCGGCGATGATCCGCGCCGCGGCCAAGAACCACGGCTTCGTCGCCACCGTGGTGGATGTTGAGGATTACGACGCCCTGCTGGCCGAGCTCGATGCGAACGACGGTGCGACGACCCTCGCCTTCCGCCAGCGGCTGGCGCAGGCGGCCTATGCCCGGACGGCGGCCTATGACGCGGCGGTGTCGGCGTGGATGGCGGGCGCCATCGGGCAGGACGCCCCGCGGCGGCGCGCCTTTGCCGGGACGCTGGCGCAGACGCTGCGCTACGGCGAGAACCCGCACCAGACGGCGGCCTTCTATACCGACGGGACGGGGCGCCCCGGCGTCGCCACCGCCCGCCAGTGGCAGGGCAAGGAGCTGTCCTACAACAACATCAACGACACCGACGCCGCGTTCGAGCTGGTGGCCGAGTTCGACCCGGCCACCCCCGCGGTGGCGATCATCAAGCACGCCAACCCCTGCGGCGTGGCGCTGGGCACGAGCTTCGCCGAGGCTTACGGGCGCGCCTTTGACTGCGACCGCACCTCGGCCTTCGGCGGGATCATCGCGCTGAACGGCACGCTGGACGAGCCGACCGCCCGCGCCATCACCGAGATCTTCACCGAGGTCGTGATCGCCCCCGACGCGACCGAGGCCGCCCGCGCCGTCTTTGCCGCCAAGAAGAACCTGCGCCTGCTGACGACCGGCGGGCTGCCCGATCCGCGCGCGGGGGGCGAGACGGTCCGCCAGGTCGCCGGCGGCTTCCTGGTCCAGGGCCGCGACAACTGTCATGTGGCGCGCGAGGCGCTGAAGGTCGTGACCCAGCGCCAGCCCTCGGCCGAGGAACTCGACGACCTGATGTTCGCCTGGACGGTCGCCAAGCACGTCAAGTCGAACGCCATCGTCTATGCCAGGGACCGCGCCACCGTGGGCATCGGCGCCGGGCAGATGAGCCGGGTCGATTCCACCCGCATCGGCCGCCGCAAGTCCGAGGACATGGCCGAGGCGCTGGGCCTCGCGCAGCCGCTGACCGAGGGGGCGGCGGTCGCCTCGGACGCGTTCTTCCCTTTCCCGGACGGGATCGAGGCGCTGGCCGCCGCCGGCGCCCGCGCGGTGATCCAGCCCGGCGGGTCGATGCGCGACGCCGAGGTGATCGCGGCCGCCGACCGGCTCGGCCTGGCGATGGTCTTCACCGGGCAACGGCACTTCCGGCACTGATGAGCGACACGCCCACCCCTCCGGCGGCCGCGGGCGAGCCCGCGAAGAAGCCCGCCCGGCGCCGGTTGCCGGCCGCCGACGGCACCGCGCCGAAGAAGCGCCGGGTGCTCAAGGCCGAACCGCCGCCCCCGCCGCCGCGCAAGCTGTGGTGGGCGCTGGGCGTGACGCTCGGGGTGCTGGCGCTGGACCAGCTCAGCAAGTGGATCGTCGTGCAGGCCCTGAACCTCAAGGAGGTGCAGGCGATCGACGTGATCGACCCGTGGCTGAACCTCAGGATGGCGTGGAACCAGGGGGTGAACTTCGGCCTCTTCGGCACCGACGCCGAGTTCATGCGCTGGGTGCTGATCGGCGTGGCGCTGGCGATCTGCGTCGGCGTCGCGGTGTGGCTGATGCGGCTGCGGCCCGGCACGCTCGCGCAGGTCGCGGCGGGGCTGCTGGTCGGGGGCGCGCTGGGAAACGTCATCGACCGCGTGGCCTATGGCGCGGTGGCGGATTTCCTGAACATGAGCCTGCCGGGCTGGCGCAACCCCTACAGCTTCAACGTGGCCGACATCGCCATCTTCGCCGGGGCGCTGGGGCTGATCGTCCAGCCGGGGCCGAAACCCGCGCCGCCGCCCGCCCCCGCCCCGCGCCCGCGGCGCCGGCCCGGAAGCGGCGACTGACTGCGGCGGCCGCGCCACCCCCTGCCGCCGATTCCTGCTCACGCGCCCTCAGCACCGCCACAAGACCCGTGACGGACCGCCCCGGACGCGCTAGAAGGCCGGAAACGGGACAGGACGTGAGATCATGCGGGCCGCTTTGCTGACCATCTGCGCGCTGGCGCTCGCCGGTTGCTCGAACGAGGGCAAGCTGATGACGCTCGCCAGCGACGACGGCCCCGAAGAATTCGCCATCGTCCCGACCCGCCCGCTCGAACTGCCGCCGGACCTCGCGCAGCTGCCCGCGCCGACGCCGGGCGGCGCGAACATCACCGACCCGCACCCCGAGGCTGACGCCGTCGCCGCCCTCGGCGGCAACCCGGGCCAGCTGGCCGCGCAGGGCGTGGGGGCCGGGGACGGCGCGCTGCTCGCCCATGCCGCGCGGGCCGGTGTCACGCCCGGCATCCGCCAGGTCACCGCCGCCGAGGATGCGCAATACCGCGCCCGCCACGGCCGCCGCCTGCTCGAGATCGTGGCCCGCACCAACGTCTATTACCGCGCCTACCGGCCGCAGACGCTCGACAGCTGGGCCGAGCTCGAGCGTTGGCGCCGCACCGGCGTCCAGACCCCCAGCGCCCCGCCGCGCTGAGCGGGCCGCGGGCGTCCGGGCGCGCACGGGCCCCCGCAACCGGGCGGCCCCTCAAGCGGCAGTGATCGGGCGACGGGTTGTGCGCCTCGCCGGCTGCGGTCATCCTCTGGCCTTCCCGTTGATGACCTGAAGGGGTCGCCCATGCGCCGCACGCTCCTCGCCGTCCTGCTTATCTCTGCCTCGCCCGCGCTGGCCGAGATGCCGCCGGGCGTGAGCCACTTCACCCTGCCCAACGGGATGGAGGCGGTGGTGATCGAGGATCACCGCGCCCCGGTCGTGGTGCAGATGGTCTGGTACCGCATCGGCTCGGCCGACGAGACGCCGGGCAAGTCGGGGATCGCGCATTACCTTGAGCACCTGATGTTCAAGGGCACCGACAAGCTGGCGGCGGGCGAGCTGTCCAAGACCGTGACCGCCAACGGCGGCATGGACAACGCCTTCACCTCGTACGACTTCACCACCTATTTCCAGCGCATCGCCGCCGACCGCCTCGACCTCGTGATGGGGATGGAGGCGGACCGCATGGCCAACCTCCGCATTGGCGAGGACGACTGGCAGGCCGAGCGGCAGGTCGTGCTCGAGGAACGCGCGCAGCGCACCGACAGCGACCCCCGCGCGCTCTTCGCCGAGGAACGCGCGGCGGTGCAGTACTACAACCACCCCTATGGCCGCCCGGTGATCGGCTGGCGGCAAGAGATGGAGGGGCTGACCCGCGACGACGCGCTGGCGTGGTACGGCGCCCATTACGCGCCGAACGCCGCGGTGCTGGTCGTGGCGGGCGACGTGACCGCGGACGAGGTCCGCAGCCTCGCCGAAAAGCACTATGGCCCGATCCCGGCCCGGCCGGGCGCCGAACGCACCGCCCGCCCGCAAGAGCCGGTGCAGCGGGCGTCGCGGGTGATCGAGATGGCCGACCCACGCGTGCCGCAGCCAACGATCTCGCGCAGCGTGATCGTGCCCGAGCGCAATGCCGGCGACCAGAAGCAGGCGGCGGCGCGGTCGGTGCTGGCCGAATTGCTCGGCGGCTCGCCGCAGACCTCGGTGCTGGGACGCAAGCTGGTGATGACCGGCAAGGCGCTGTGGGCGGGGGCGAGCTACGACGGGCTGACCGTCGATCCCACGACCTTCGCGGTGACGATGGTCTATCCGCCACAGCCCGACACTCAGGCCGCCAAGGCGGCGGCCGAGGCAGCGCTGGACGCGGCCCTCGACGAATTTCTGGCAGAGGGGCCGGACCCGGCGCAGCTCGACCGGGTCAAGACGCAGCTCCGCGCCGCCCGGATCTACGAGCGCGATTCGGCCCACGGGCGCGCCTATGATTACGGGCAGGGGCTGGCGATCGGGCTGACGGTCGAGGATGTGAACGACTGGCCGGACCTTCTCGCCGCGGTCACGGTCGAGGACGTGAAGGCCGCCGCCCGCCTCGCGCTGCGCCGCGAGGGCGCGGTGACGGCCCATCTGCTGCCCGCGCCGGCGGGCGAGGGGGCTGAGCAGGCCGGAGCGGTGGCGACGGAGGCGCCGGCTGCCGACGTCCCGGCCGCCGCTGCCGTGCCGGACTCGGCCGCTGAACGCTCCCCCGCGGCCGACGCGCCAGCCACGGACGACAGCGCCACAGCACCCGCCCCCGACACCGCGGACACTGCACCCGAAACCGCCGCGCCTGGCCCTGCCGACACCCCGCACCCGACGGCGGCCCCCGGCGCCCCGCCACCCCCGCCTGACGGGACCGCCGCCCCTGACGGCGCCGCCCCCGAAACCCCTGCCGCCGAGGTGCAGCAATGATCCGCGCGCTCGTCACCGCCGCCGCCCTCACGCTTCTCGCCGTGCTGCCGGCACGGGCCATCGACATCCAGCAGGTGACCTCGCCCGGCGGGGTCGGGGCCTGGCTGGTCGAGGATCACTCGATCCCCTTCGTGGCCCTCAACATCGCCTTCCGCGGCGGTGCCTCGGTCGATCCCGAGGGCAAGCGCGGCGCCGTCAACCTGATGACCGGGCTGCTCGAGGAAGGCGCGGCCGACCGCGACGCGACCCAGTGGGCCGAGGCGATGGAGGCGCTCGGCGCCAGCGCGAGCTTCAACGTCGGCGACGACGCGCTGACCGTGAGCCTGCGGGCCCTGACCGAGAACCGCGACGCCGCTGCCGACCTCGTGCGCGACGCGCTCACCGCGCCGCGCTTCGACACCGACGCGGTCGAGCGGGTGCGCGCGCAGGTCCAGTCGATCATCCGCGCCGAGGCGAGCGAGCCGAACGCCATCGCCGCCAAGGCCATGGCCGCCCGCCTCTGGGGCAGCCACCCCTATGGCAGCTCGCTCAATGGGACCGAGGACAGCGTCGCCGCGCTGACCGTGGACGACCTGCGCGCCGCCAAGGACCGGGTGCTGGCGCGTGACCGCGTCATCGTCTCGGCCGCCGGCGACATCGACGCGGCCGGGCTCGGCGCGCTGGTGGACCGCATCCTCGGCGACCTGCCCGCCATGGCGTCCGTGCCGCTGCCGCCCGCGGCCACGCCGCAGTTCGACGGCCAGACGACGGTGATCGACTGGGACAGCCCGCAGACCGTGGTGGCCTTTGCCCAGCCCGGCCTGCCGATGAGCGACAAGGACTACTTCGCGGCCTTCGTGCTCGACCACATCCTCGGCGGCGGCGGGTTCTCGTCGCGGCTGATGGACGAGATCCGCGAAAAGCGCGGGCTGACCTACGGCGTCGGCACCGGCCTCGCCAATCAGGTGCTCGGCGAAAGCTGGCAGGGCGGCATGGCCACCGCCAACGCCCGGACGGGAGAGGCCGTGGCGCTGGTCCGTGAGGTCTGGGGCAAGATCCGCGAGGGCGTCACCGATCGCGAGGTCGCCGACGCCAAGACCTACCTGACCGGCGAATACCCGCTGCGCTTCGACGGGAACGGCAAGATCGCCGGGATCCTGACCGGTATGCAGCTCATGGGGATGCCGCGCGACTACGTGAACACCCGCAACCCGCAGATCGAGGCGGTCACGGTCGACGACGTGAACCGCGTGGCCCAACGCCTGCTCGACCCCGCGCGGCTGAGCTTCGTGCTGGTCGGACGGCCCGAAGGGCTCTGACGCGCCTGCGCAACGAAAACGGCCGCCGTCCTTCAGGGGCGGCGGCCGTATCGTTGGCGATGGACGCCGGTCAGCGGACCTGAACGGCCCCGGTGCCACCCAGCGCAGCACCCGCGACGGCGCCAACGGGACCGGCCACGACCGCGCCGGTCGCAGCGCCGGTGGTGGCGCGGGTGCCCGCATCGGGGCCGCAGGCGGCCAGGGCGAGGGTGGCGGTGGCCAGCGCGGCGAGGGTCAGGGTTTTCATGGCGTTCATCCTTGTTGGGCGCATGAGTGAGGTCTGATGTGACCTAAAGCCGCGCCGCGCGCGCCCGGTTCCCGGACCGGCCGTCGGCTCAGGAATCGCTTTCGCGGACAGCGCGATTCTTGCTATATCTGGGGTCATGACGCGCCATGACCCCAACATCCGCCCGGTCATCCGCCAACTGGATGAGGCCGCCGCCAACCGTATCGCGGCCGGCGAGGTGGTCGAGCGTCCCGCCTCGGCGGTCAAGGAGCTGGTCGAGAACGCGCTCGACGCCGGGGCCCGGCGCATCGACGTGACCATCTCCGGCGGCGGCAAGCGGTTGATCCGGGTCGCCGACGACGGCTGCGGCATGACCGCCGCCGACCTGCCGCTGGCGCTGTCGCGGCACGCCACCTCGAAGATCGACGGCTCGGACCTGCTCAACATCCGCAGCTTCGGCTTCCGCGGCGAGGCTTTGCCGAGCCTCGGCGCGGTCGGCCGCCTCACCCTCACCAGCCGCGCCGCGGGGGCCGAGGCCGCCCGCATCGAGGTCGCCGCCGGCCGCATCAGTGAGGTCCGACCCGCCGCCGGCAACCGTGGCACGGTGGTCGAACTGCACGACCTCTTCTTCGCCACCCCCGCCCGGCTCAAGTTCCTGCGCGGCGACCGGGCCGAGACCCAGGCCATCGCCGAGGTCATCCGCCGGCTGGCCATGGCCGAGCCCGGCGTGGGCTTTACCTTGACCGACGCCGACGCCGACCGGGTGCTGTTCCGCGCCGACCCCGAGACGGGCGATGCGGCGCTGTCCACCCGCATCGGCCGGGTCATGGGGCGCGAGTTCGTCGAGAACGCGGTGGCGCTCGACGCCGAGCGCGACGGGCTGCGGCTCACGGGCCTCGCCGCGCTGCCGACCTATTCGCGCGGCGCGGCGGTGGCGCAGCATCTCTACGTCAACGGCCGCCCGGTGCGCGACAAGCTGCTGACCGGGGCGCTGAGGGCAGGGTATTTCGACGTGCTCGCCGCGGGCCGCCACCCGGCGGCGGTGCTGTATCTGAGCTGCGACCCCGAGGGGGTGGACGTGAACGTGCACCCGGCCAAGGCCGAGGTGCGCTTCCGCACGCCCGAGGCCGCGCGCGGGCTGGTCGTCTCGGCGCTCAGGCACGCGATGGCGGGGGCGGGGCACCGCGCCGCCTCGACCGGCGGGACCGCGGTGCTCGGCGCCTTCCGCCCCGAGACGCCGCTGCGCCCCGCGGCGCTGGCGGCGGGCTGGGCCGCGCAGGCCCCGCTGGGGTCTGCCCCCGGCCTGTCCGAAGCGGCGCCCGACTTCGCCCCAGCGGCCGCCCGGATCGAGCCCGACACCACCGAAGCCGCGCCTGACAGCCCAAGCCAGCACCCGCTCGGCGCGGCGCGGGCGCAGCTGCACGAGAACTGGATCATCGCCCAGACCGCGGACGGCATCGTGATCGTGGACCAGCACGCCGCCCACGAGCGGCTCGTCTACGAACGCCTCAAGGCCCAGGCCGAGGCCGCGCAGGCCGCCGGCGCGCCGGTGCCGGGGCAGGCGCTGCTGATCCCCCAGATCGTCGATCTGGGCGACGCGGCCGCACGCGTGCTGGAGGCGGCGGACCCGCTCGCCCGCCTCGGGCTGGTCATCGAGCCCTTCGGCCCCGGCTGCGTCGCGGTGCGCGAGGTGCCCGCGGCGCTCCGCCGGATCGACGCCGCCGCACTCATGCGCGACATCGCCGACGACCTCGCCGACGCGGGCGCGAGCGACCGGGTGCAGGCGCGGCTCGACGCGGTACTGTCGTCGATGGCCTGCCACGGCTCGGTGCGTTCGGGCCGGCGGATGAGCGGGGACGAGATGAACGCGCTTCTGCGCGAGATGGAGCGCACGCCCCGTTCGGGCCAGTGCAACCACGGCCGCCCGACCTGGGTCGAGCTCAAGCTTACCGACATCGAGCGGCTGTTCGGGCGCTAGAAGGGGCTTTGCCCCTCGCGCCTGCGGCGCTCACCCCAGGATATTTGCACAAGGAAGAACCGCAGCCGCGCGCGGATTGACGGGCGGCGGGGTTCGGGCGACAAGCGGGGCACCCTGTCCGGGGCCGCAGAGAGGATTGACGCGCCATGCTTGAGATCAGCGCCGACAAGATCGCCTTCGTCGTCATCCGGGCGCGCGACTACGATCAGGGCCTCGACGGGCGCGGCGGGCGCAACGCCTATGAGCTGCGCGATTTCATCGCCGACCTGAACGACGACGAGCAGGCGGCCCTGACCGCGGTGATGTGGATCGGCCGTGGCACCTTCGATGCCGACGACCTGTCCGAGGCGGTGGCGACGGCCAAGGCCGAAAAGACCACGCCCACCGAGGATTACCTGATGGGCGAGCCGCAACTCGCCGACCACCTCGAGGCGGGGATGGAGGCGCTCGGCCTCTCGCCCGGCGACGAGGCCGACAACCTGCTGAAGGGCTGACGCCCCCACCCCCGGCCCGAGACCGCCTCGGGCTGGACCCAAATATCCTCAGGGGGTGAAGGCCGCGGCACGCGGCCGAGGGGGCGCGAGCGCCCCCTGCCTTACTCCTTCGACACCCGGATCACGGCGCCGTTGTCGGCGTCGGTGATCAGCATCAGCGCCCCGTCCGGGGCCACGGCGAGGTCACGGACCCGGCCGATCCCGTTCAGATAGCGCGCCTCGCCCGACACCTTGCCGCCGTCGAGCGTCAGCCGCACGACCCCGCCGCCGGCCTGCAGCGCGCCGATCAGCGCGCTGCCGTTCCAGTCGGGGAACATCGCGCCGTCGTAGAACGCCATCCCCGAGGGGGCGATCACCGGGTCCCAGTAATAGACCGGCTGCTCCATCCCCTCCTGCGCGGTCTTGCCCGCGTTGATGTCGGCGCCGCTGTAGGCCACGCCGTAGGTGATGACCGGCCAGCCGTAGTTCTTGCCCGCCTCGACGTGGTTCAGCTCGTCGCCGCCCTTCGGCCCGTGCTCGACAGTCCAGAGCTGGCCCTGCTTGTCGAACGCCGCCGCCTGCACGTTGCGGAAGCCCTTGGCGTGGGTCTCGGGCAGGCCGATCCCGGCGCCCATCGGAGCGCCGGTCAGCGGGTCGATGCGGACGATCTTGCCCAGGTGGTTGTCGTCGGCCTGCGCGCTGTCGCGGATCGGTACGTCCGAGCGCTCGCCCAGCGTCACGATCAGCCCGCCCTGCCCGTCGAGCAGCAGGCGGCTGCCGAAGTGCTTGTCGCCGTCATAGACCGGGATCTGGCGGAACAGCTCCTTGACCTCTTCCAGACTGCGGCCGTCCGCCGAGAGCTTCGCAGTGGCGACGGCGGTCTGGTTGCCACCCTCGGCCGGCGCGGCATAGCTGATCCACAGCCGCCGGTCGCTGGCGAAGTCCGGCCCGACCATCACGTCGAGCAGCCCGCCCTGGCCCTTGGCGTCGATCTCGGGCAGGCCCGCGATCGGCTCGGACAGCGTGCCGTCGGCGCCGACCATCCGCAGCCGCCCCGGCCGCTCGGTCACCAGCCACGCCCCGTCCGGCAGAAGCGCCAGCGCCCACGGGTGCGACAGCCCGTCCACCACCGTCTCGGTCTTGAGCGCCACCGTGTCGGCGATCACCGGGGCGCGGGTCTGGCCCTCGAAGGCCGGTTGCTGATTGGGCGCATTCGGCGGGGCGGCGTTGAAATCCTGCGCGAGCGCCGCCCCGGCCATCAGGCCGAGCGCGGCGGCGGTCGTGAGGAACGAGGGGGCAAAGCGGGCCATGCAAAATCTCCTGAACAATTCACTCAGGCAACGTCAGCAGGCCGGGTGCGTTCCCCCCTCGGTCTCACGCGCGGATCACGGTTTTGACAGGTGGTCCACCTTGGCCATGTGGTCGGCGATCTCGCCCACCTCGACCAGCCAGCCGGCAATCGCCTCGGGCGCCGAGGGCGCCGCGTGGACGCCGGGGGCGAAGTCGCCGCGCAGCACCGCCTCGACCGCCAGCGCCACGGGGATCGAGACGAGCTGCGCCATCGCGGTCCCGCGGTCGTTGCCCTGCGCGTCCAGCACCCACTCGCGGTCATAGACCCGCGCCCCGTCGCGCTCGGCCGCCAGCCGGACGAACAGCACCACGCGGTCCGGCTCGCCCTCGGCATAGGCGTGGGCGTCCCAGAACCCCTCGGCCATCTCGCGCAGCCGCACGTCGCCCTCGGGGCCGGTCAGCCCCTCGACCTCGGCGAAGACCTCGGACCACGCCTCGGACCAGCCCTTGAGGCGGATGGTGCCGCGGACGAAATCCCTGAGCGTCCATTCGCGGTCGAACCCGTAGGGGTCGATGAAGGCGGTCGAGTCGCGGTTGGGATAGACCTCGAACCGCTCAGGCACGGGCAGCGGCGCGTCATAGGGATCGATGGCGTGCCAGGGGCGGTCCACCACCCGCTCGGCCCCGTCGCGGATCGACTTCGACGGCGAGCGCAGGGCCCGCAGCACGCCCAGCGGCGACCACGAGAACTTGTAGCGGAACGGGTTGGGGTGGCGGGGGATGCCGCCGCAGTAGCTGGTAAAGCTCACCGCGTCGCCCTTTTGCGCGACCTGCCGGTAATCCGCGACCAGCTCATGCGCCATCAGGTGGTCGATGCCGGGGTCGAGCCCGACCTCGTTGACCAGCGCCACGCCCGCATCCTCGGCCGCCGCCTCGAGCGCCGCCATCTCGGGCGAGATGTAGGACGAGCTGACGAAATGCGCCCGCTTTTCAACGCAGATCCGGGCCAGCGCCGGGTGCTGGTCGGCCGGCAGCATCGAGACGACCACGTCTCCCGCCGCCAGCGCCTCGGTCAGCGCCTGCGGGTCATAGGCGCGGATGTCCTGGGCCAGATCGCCCACCGCGGCGCGGGCCTTCTCCACCGTGCGGTTCCACACCACGACCGGCGTCTTGCCCGTGAGCAGGCGGCGCAGGCCGGGGATCGCCGAAAGCCCGGTGCCAACCCAGTGAATCGTCATGCCGAAAGCCCTTTCAGATGGGTGTCATAGATCGTCGCCGCCCGGCCCCAGGGGCCCGCGTCGATGGCGTCGAGCTGGCGCAGCACCGGCAGAAGCTGGGCCGCGTAATCCTGGCTCGATTCGCGCGGCAGCATCGAGGGCAGGTTGTCGATCGCCGTCACGTCGAGCGGCGGCCGATCGGCCACCCGCAGCGCGGGGGCGGCCCAGTCGGTGGTGCGGTCATAGACCTTGATCGGGGAAAACTCGCTCGTCGGGTCGCAGGCGATGTCGCCGATCACCGTCAGCGCGCGGCCGGGGTTCACGGCGCTTTCCGGCACGAACACCGGGCAGCCGGGCTGCGCGAGGATGCAGTTGAGGAACACCTCGTGCAGCAGGATCTCGGGGAAGGGGCCGCCGTGGGCGGTCTCGGCCATGTCCCACTTGGTCACCCGCACCCCCATCTCGGCGCAGAGGTCGGCGGCGCCGGTGCCGACCCGGCCCTTGGCGCCGATGACGATGGCGCGCGGCCGCACCCGGCCGGTGCCGTCCAGTTCGGCCCGCAGGCTCGCGGCGAGCGCTTCCTTGTTGGGGAACGGGTGGACGGGGCCGCAGATGCCGCCATGCGCCTGCGCCGCCCAGCATTTCAGCGCCACCGCCGCCCCCGCGTAGCCCGCCCAGTAGCCGAAGGCCGCGAGCCGCCGCCCGTCGTCGTCGAGCAGATATTCGAGGTCATAGAGCCGCCCGCCGCCCGCGCGGAACCGCTTGAGCAGCTCCTGCCCCGCCGGCTGGCCCTTGAAGGCGTGGCCGAACATGATGTGGCGGTGGGTGAGCGGGGTGCCGTCCTCGGGCAGCTCCTTGAGGCCGAAGACGATGGCGTCGGCGGGCGCCTCGACCCACGATCCCTCGGGGGCGATGGTGGCGCCGGCGCGGCGGTACTCTTCGGTCGGCAGGATGCGGCGGGGGCTGTCCTCGACCGTCACGGCAAAGCCGCGGCGGATGAGGTCGCGCACCCCCTCGGGGGTGATGCCGACGCGGTCCTCGTTGGGGCGGCTTTCGGCCCGGACCCACAGATGTGTCATGCTGAACTCTCCCGATGCTGGCGGGCTGGCGGTTGCCAGTTTGCGGTTGCCAGTTGGCTGTTGGCCGAGGCTTACGGAAAGGCGACGCGCCCGTCCAGCGAGGGGGCGCCCTGCGCGGCCCCGCCCGCCGGGGGCCGCCGGGCGCCGAGGAACGGCCCGTCGCCGGCCGCGTCGATGCGGGCGATGGCGGCGGCGATGTCCTCGACGATCACCGCCATGGCCGAGGCGGTGGCGTGGACCATCCGCCCGGCGTCCAGCGCCATCGCCACATGGCCCGGCCAGAACAGCAGGTCGCCGCGGCGGATGTCCTCGACCTCGGGGAAGGCCGCGCGCTGCAGGTCGCTGTCGCCCGGACAGGCGATCCCCGCCGCCCACAGCGCCGCCTGCGCGAGCCCCGAACAGTCGATCCCGCCGCGCGAGTTGCCGCCCCACAGATAGGGGGTGCCGACGAGGCTCAGCGCCACCGCCGCCGGGTCGTCGGCGGGGGTGTCGGTCAGATGCTGGACCGGGACGAACCCGCCGGTGACAAGCTCAGCAAACCCGCCCGCGATCCCCGCCACCGCCAGCCGCGCGCCGAGCGTCAGGCTGGCGCTCTCACGCTCTTTCATCGTGGCCTTGGGGTAGATGTGGGTGGCGGGCGCGGCGACCCGGTGGGTGATCGCGGGCCGCTCGGCCGTCAGCGCGGCCATGCCGATCCAGCCGCAATAGCCGTCCGCCGCAGCCTGCACGAAGGCGCGGTCGTGGCGGCGCTCGATCACCGTCACGTCGGCGCCGAAGACGAGCTGGCGGTCGCGGCGGCCGTTCGGCTCGCGGTCCAGATCGACCAGCGGCACCGCGACGCGCATCGCCGTGCCCTCGGTCAGCGTGGGCCGCGCGATCCCGGCGCCGGCCAGCGCCACGCGGTCGGTGGCCGGGGTCAGGCGCGGGTCCATCAGCGCGCCCCCGTCGCGCGGTCGGTCAGCGCGGGCAGCGCGTTGAGGATCGCCCGCATCCCCTGACCGACGCCGCCCTTCGGCCGTCCGGGCGCGGCGGCGGGCTGCCAGCCGTAGATGTCGAAATGGGCGTAGGTGCCCGCGCCTTCCGTGAAGCGCCGCAGGAACAGCGCCGCGGTGATCGCCCCCGCGAACCCGCCCGAGGGCGCGTTGTCGAGGTCGGCGATGGCAGGCTCGATCATCGCCTCGTAGGGTTCCCAGAAGGGCAGGCGCCAGATCGGGTCGGCGTGATCGCGCCCGGCGCCGTGCAGCGCCTCGGCCGCGGCCTCGTCGTCGCAGAAGAACGGCGGCAGGTCCGGCCCCAGCGCCACCCGCGCGGCGCCGGTCAGCGTCGCCATGGAAATCAGCACCGCCGGCGCCTCTTCGGCCGCCAGCGCCAGCGCGTCGGCGAGGACCAGCCGCCCCTCGGCGTCGGTGTTGTTGACCTCGACCGTCAGCCCCTTGCGGCTGGTCAGCACGTCGCCGGGCCGGAAGCTGTCGGACCCGACGCTGTTCTCGACCGCCGGGATCAGCACCCGCAGCCCGCCCGCGCGGCCCATCCGCGCCAGCGTCTCGGCGAGGCCGAGCACGTTCGCCGCCCCGCCCATGTCCTTCTTCATCAGCCCCATCGACGACGACGGCTTGATGTCGAGCCCGCCGGTGTCGAAGCACACCCCCTTGCCGACCAGTGTGACCGCAGGCCCCGCGCCCGGAAAGCGCAGGTCGATCAGCCGCGGCGCGCGCCCCGGCCCGGCGGCGCGGCCCACGGCATGAATCATCGGATAGCCCTCGGCCAGCGCCGCGCCCGAGATCACCTCGACCGCCGCGCCGTGCCGGTCGGCGAGCGCGCGGGCGGCGGCCTCGAGCTCAGCCGGCCCCATGTCGGCGGCCGGCGTGTTGATGAGGTCGCGGGCCAGATACTCGCCCGCCGCCATCGCCAGCGCCGCGTCGCGGTCCACGCTCTCGGGGCAGACCAGCCGCGCCTTGGGCGGCTCGGCGGTCTTGTAGCGGGCGAAGCGATATTGCGCGAAGAGCCAGCCGAGCGCCCCGTGGATCAGGTCATAGGACGCGGGCGCGCCCTCGATCCGCCATGCCCCGGCGGGCAGCGCCTCGGCGGCGCGGGCCAGTGTGAAGCGCTCGCGCGCCGGGCGGTCGGCGGGGGTGGCGGGCTTGCCGATGCCGAACAGCGCGCCCCCCACCCCGTCCGGCCCGGGCAGCAGGCAGAGCTGCCCCGGCCTGGCGGCGAACCCGCTGGCCGCGGCAAAGCCGGTCTCGACCCCCTCGGGCCACAGCGGCCCATCGTCGCCCTGCGGCACCAGCCACAGCGGACGCGCCGCGGCGTCGGGGGCGGCAAACTCGGGTTCGGGCGAAGCGATGGTCATCAGGCGTTTCCCTCGGGGTGGGCGCAGACGCGCAGGGGACACGCGGCCCCGTCGCACAGCGCACGACATATTCACTTTCCCCCCGGTTTCCGCTAAGCGCGGCCGGCTGAAAGCGAAAGGATTCCCCAGATGGGTTACAAGGTCGTCGTCGCGGGCGCCACGGGGAACGTGGGCCGCGAAATGCTGAACATCCTGGCCGAGCGCCAGTTTCCCGCCGATGAGGTCGTGGCGCTGGCCTCGCGCCGCAGCCTCGGCACCGAGGTCAGCTATGGCGACAAGACCCTGAAGACCAAGGACATCGAGGGCTTCGACTTCACCGGCTGCGACATCGCGCTGTTCGCCATCGGGTCCGAGCCGACCAAGAAATACGCCCCCATCGCGGCGTCGCAGGGGTGCGTCGTGATCGACAACTCGTCGCTCTACCGCTACGACCCCGACGTGCCGCTGATCGTCCCCGAGGTGAACCCGGACGCGGTCGAGGGCTACGGCAAGAAGAACATCATCGCTAACCCCAACTGCTCGACCGCGCAGATGGTGGTGGCGCTGAAGCCCCTGCACGACCGGGCGCGGATCAAGCGCGTCGTCGTCTCGACCTACCAGTCCGTCTCGGGCGCCGGGAAAGAGGGGATGGACGAGCTGTGGGAACAGACCAAGGCGGTCTACAACCCGACCTCGGACGTGCCGCCGAAGAAGTTCCAGAAGCAGATCGCGTTCAACGTGATCCCGCAGATCGACGTGTTCCTCGAGGGTGGCGACACCAAGGAGGAATGGAAGATGACGGCCGAGACCAAGAAGATCATGGACCCGCGCATCAAGGTCACGGCGACCTGCGTGCGGGTGCCGGTGTTCGTCGGCCATTCCGAGGCGGTCAACGTCGAGTTCGAGGATTTCCTCGACGAGGACGAGGCCCGCGACATCCTGCGCGAGGCGCCGGGCGTCATGGTGATCGACAAGCGCGAGCCGGGTGGCTACGTCACCCCGATCGAGTGCGTGGGCGACTATGCCACCTTCGTCAGCCGCATCCGCCAGGACCCGACGGTCGAGAACGGGCTGAACCTGTGGGTGGTCAGCGACAACCTGCGCAAGGGCGCGGCGCTGAACGCGGTGCAGATCGCCGAGCTGCTGGGCAACCGGGTGCTGAAGAAGGGCTGAGGCCGACCGGCCCGCGCCGCCCGCATCGGCGGCCCCCGCCTGACCCATCGCAGACGTGAGGGCGCCCCGGACGGGCGCCCTCTTGCGTTGTGGCGGGATCGGTCGGACCCTGTGGGCCGACCCGTCCCCGCGCGAGAGGATCGCCCCGATGCCGCTCTCCCCCACCTCGCCGGCGCTGCGCCGGATCCTGGCCGCCGCGCTGGTCCCGGCCTGCGCCGCCCTGCCGCTTTCGGCCCAGACCGCCGCCCCGGCCCCGACGGCGCTGCCCGCCCCGATCCCCGCCGCGGCCATCCCGCCGGCCCCGGTGGCCCCCGCCGCCGAGCCGATCCGCGCCAGCGCCCCGGTGCGCGAGGTCACGCTCTACCCCGACGGCGCCACGGTGACCCGGGCGCTGCACCTCGACGCCGCCCCGGGCGTGCGCGAGCTGATCGTCACCGACCTGCCGCCCGGCATCGACGCCACCACGCTGCGCGTCGCGGCCACCGGCGCCACGGTCGGCTCGGTCGCGCTGCAATCCGACCGCGCCCTGCCCGGCGATCTGGCCGAGACCGACGCCGTCCGCGCCGCCCGCGAAGAGGTGCAGCGGCTCGAGGCCGCGCTGCGCGACCGCGACGCCGCCACTGCCGCGATCCGCGCCGGCGCGCAGGCGGCCGAGGATACCGTCGCCTTCCTCCGCGCCCTCGGCCAGTCCGACAACGCAACCTCGGGCGACGTGAACGCGCTCGCCGACACCGTGGCCGCCCGGCTCGTCGCCGCCCGGCGCGAGATGGTCGCCGCCGAAACCGAGGCCGCCGCCGCCGAAGTCGGCCGCGACGAGGACGTGAAGGCCCTCGACCGCGCCCGCGCCGCGCTCGCGGCGCTCGAGACGCCCGAGACCCCGCCCGCCGCGCTGATCGTCCAGCTGGACCTGCACGGCCCCGCCGACCTGACGATCACCCACCAGACCGGCGCGGCCAGCTGGTCCCCGGTCTATGACCTGCGGCTGGCGCGGACCGGCGGCACGGCGGGGACGATCACGCTCGACCGCGGGCTGATGGTCTCGCAATCGACGGGCGAGGACTGGACGGGGGCGGCGCTGACGCTCTCCACCGCCCGCCCCTCGGGGCAGGTTCAGGCGACCCCGGTGGACCCGTGGTTCCCGCGGGTCGAGGATGGCGCGGTGAGCGCCGTCCCGATGCAGGATGCCATGCCGAGCTACGCCCCCGCCGCGCCGATGCCCGAGATGGCGGTGCGCAGCATGGGCAAGGGCGCCGCGGTCGGCAACGCGGCGCTGGACCGGATCGGCGCGACGGTCGTCTATCGCTACCCGACGCCGGTCACGATCCGCACCGGCGCTGACGCGGTGCGGCTGGGAATGGACGCGCAGGCGATCCCGGTCGAGGTCGTGGCCGAGGCCGTGCCGCTCTACGATGACAGCGCCTATCTGCGGGCCGAGGGCAAGAACCCGCTGCCCGAGCTGATCCTGCCGGGCGCCGCGACGCTTTATGCCGACGGCGCGCGGGTGGGCGAGACGGCGCTGCCGCTGATTGCCGCGGGCGACTACATCCGGCTGGGCTTCGGCCCCATCGACGGCCTCAGGGTCGAGCGGCGGGTGCCCGAGCAGTCCGAGGGCACCCGCGGCCTGATCCGCAGCGCCAACCTGCGCGAGGAGACCGCGACCCTCAGGATCGAGAACCTGACCGGCGAGGCGTGGCCGCTGCGGGTGGTGGACCGGGTGCCGGTCAGCACCCAGGACGACCTCAGGGTCGAGTGGCAGGCGAACCCGGCCCCGGACGAGACCGACCCCGAGGGCCAGCGCGGCGTGCTCGTCTGGCACACCGACGTCGCCCCGCACGCGGTGCGCGAGATCACCCTGACCACGACGATGCGCTGGCCCGAGGGTCAGGTGCTCGTCGAATAGCGCCCTTTCAGCGACCCGATAGCGCCCCTCACCGGGCAGGTTTCCGCCCTCGCCGCCCGGCGCGCGGGCCGGAACCTGCCGATCCGGGCCGCGCCCGTCTCGACACCTGAATGTGAGCGAACGGGTCAGGCCCGGCCGCGTTCATCCGCGCAGACCCGGCGATCACGCCCGGCGCGCCGCAAGGTGATGCCGGGTTGATCGCGCCGGCGTCTAGACTGTCCCGCGCCGATCATGGCGCTACCCCTGCGGAGTTCGAGCAGAATGGCTTACAACGGTCTCATCGGAACCGGCACCTCGCGGACCGGATCGATCTCGTACAATGGCGACTACGACACCTTCAACACGACCTTCATCGCCGGGCTGACCTATTCGGTCGCGGCCAAGGGCGCCTCGAGCGGCAGCGGCTCGCTCGTCGACCCGAACATCTCGCTCTACTCGGGCAGCACCCGGCTGATGTACAACGACGACATCAACCCGCCGAACGACTCGACCCCCGGCACCAACCGCGACGGCCAGATCACCTTCAAGATCGCCGCGGGCGGGACCGGCACCTATACGCTGGGCGTGGGCGAGACCGGCAACAACGCGATCGGCAGCTACACCCTGACCGTGTCGGCCGGCTATGCCTCCAACGCGAACGACAGCGTGACCGGGACCTCGGCCAATGACGCCATCCACGGCATGGCGGGCGACGACGTGATCTACGGTCTGGGCGGCAACGACAACCTGATCGGCGGCGCCGGCAACGACACTCTGCTGGGCGGTGATCTGGGCGACGTGCTGCAGGGGCAGGCGGGCGCCGACGCGCTGCGCGGGCAGGCCGGCAACGATATCCTGTTCGGCGGGCTGGGGGCGGACAACCTCTACGGCGGGACCGGGGCCGACACCTTCCGGTTCCTGTCGCACGCCGAATCGAACAACACCAACGGCGTGGACGTGATCGCCGGCGCCGATGGCGCTATCGCGTTCGAGGGCGTGGGCGTGACCGGCGGCGACGTGCTCGACCTGCGCGGCATCGACGCGAACCTGACGCTCGCCGGCGACCAGGCCTTCGTGTGGAGCGCGTCGCGCGCCGCCGGGACCATCGCGCTGAGCGAGGTCAACGGCAACACGGTCATCAACGGCCACGTCAACAACGACGGGGTGGCCGACTTCACCCTCGTCATCGCCGACGGCGCGATCACCGCCAATCAGTACAGCGGGGACGAGTTCCTGCTCTGAGCCGCTCTGAGACCGAAAGACCAGCGGGGCCGCCTCATCCGGGGCGGCCCCCGTTCATTCCGCCGGCGCCGCGGGCGGCGCGGCGGCCGGCGCGTCCGGGTTTCGCAGCGGCCGGTTGCCGCTGAAGCGCCGCACCGCGACATAGAACCCCGGCACGAGGAACACGCCGAGGAACGTCGCCGCCATCATCCCGCCCATCACCCCGATCCCGATCGAGTTCTGCGCCACCGCACCCGCGCCGCTCGCCACGGCCAGCGGCGTCACCCCGAGGATGAAGGCGAACGAGGTCATCAGGATCGGCCGCAGCCGCAGCCGCGCCGCCTCGACCGCCGCCTGCGCGGTGCTGCGGCCCGCGAACTCGAGCTCGCGCGCGAACTCGACGATCAGGATGGCGTTCTTGGCCGCGAGCCCGATGGTCGTGAGGATGCCGACCTTGAAATAGACGTCGTTCGACTGTCCGAACAGCAGCGCCGCCGCGACCGCGCCCAGCACGCCGACCGGCACCGCCAGCATCACCGAGAACGGCACCGTCCAGCTTTCGTACAGCGCCGCCAGCGACAGGAACACCACCAGCGCCGACAGCGCATAGAGATAGGGCGCCTGATTGCCCGACTGCCGCTCCTGATAGCTGAGGCCGGTCCAGGCCACGCCCCAGCCGCCGGGCAGCTCGGCCACCAGCTCCTCCATCGCCTCCATCGCCTGACCCGAGGTCCAGCCCGCGCCCTCGCTGCCCGAGACCGAGATCGCGTCCGAGCCCTCGAACCGCGCCAGCCGCGGCGCCACCGGCACCCAGCGCGTGGACATGAAGGCGCTGAAGGGCACCATCTCGCCCTGCACGTTGCGCGCGTACCAGCTTTCGAGGTCGTCGGGCTGCATGCGGAACGGCGCGCCGCCCTGCACGATCACCGGGCGCAGCGTGGCGCCCATGGCGAAGTCGTTGACCTCGCGCCCGGCGAAGATCGTCGAGAGCATCCCGTTCACGTCCGAGAGGCTCAAGCCCAGCGCCTCGGCCCGCTGCGCGTCGATGTCGAGCCGCAGCGCCGCGTCGTCCTGGTCGCCCTGGCCCTGCACGTTGCTCAGCCGAGGGTCGGTCGCGGCGCGGGTCTCGAGTGTCTGGACGGCGGTGCGCAGCGCGTCCGTGCCCTGCGCCGACTGGTCGATCAGATACATCTGGAACCCGGCCTGATTGCCCAGGCCCTGGATCGGCGGCGGCTGCATGAAAATCACCCGCCCGGCGCGATGGCCGCCGAAGCGGGCGTTGGCGCGCCGCACCACGGCCGCGGCCGACTGGTCGGGGTCGCCGCGCTCGGCAAAGTCGCGCAGCTTGACGAAGAGCATCGCCCGCCCCTGGCCGCTGCCCGAGAACCCGAACCCCAGCGCCCCGAAGGTCGATTCGACCGCCGGCTCCTCGGTCAGCAGGTAGTGCTCGATCTCCTCCACCACGGCGAGGGTCTGCTGCGCCGTGGTGCCCTCGGACAGGTTCACCTGCGCCATCATCACGCCCTGGTCCTCGGTCGGCAGGAAGGTCGAGTTCATCCGCGTGAACAGCGCCCACACCCCCGCGCTGAGCAGCGCCAGCACCACGAGGACCAGCACCGGATGCCGCACGATCCGCGCCACCGCAGCGGCATAGCCGTCGGTCAGTCGGTCGAACCCGTGGTTGAACCAGCGCGCCGGGGCGAAGCCCTTGCCCTCGCGGTGCGGCCGCAGCAGCGAGGCGGTCTGCGACGGCGTCAGGATCAGCGCCGCGGCCAGCGACAGCGCCATGGCGGTGATGATCGTGACCGAGAACTGCCGGTAGACCACCCCGGTCGAGCCGGCCATGAACGCCATCGGCAGGAACACCGCCGACAGCACCACGGCGATGCCGATCAGCGCCCCGGTGATCTGCCGCATCCCGATCTCGGTCGCCCGCACCGGGTCGAGCCCGTCCTCGCGCATGATCCGCTCGACGTTCTCGACCACCACGATGGCGTCGTCGACCAGAAGGCCGATGGCCAGCACCATGGCGAACATCGTCAGCGTGTTGATCGAATACCCCAGCGCATAGAGCACCCCGAAGGTGCCGAGCAGCACCACCGGCACCACCACCACCGGGATGATCGTCGCCCGCCAGCTCTGCAGGAAGATCAGGATCACCCCGATCACCAGCACCACCGCCTCGATCAGCGTGTGATAGACCTTGTTGATGGATTCCTCGACGAAGGGCGAGGTGTCATAGGCCACCCGCACCTCGACCCCCTCGGGCAGCGCCGATTGCAGCCCGTCCAGCACCGCCCGCACGCCCGACGCGGTGTCCACCGCATTGGCCCCGGTCTCGAGGTTGACGCCGAACCCCGAGGCGTTCTGCCCCGAGAACCGGCTGTTCGAACCATAGCTCTGCTGGCCGATCTCGATCTCGGCCACGTCGCCCAGCCAGACCGAGGCGCCGTCCGCGCCGGTCCGCAGCAGGATGCGCTGGAAATCCTCGACGCTGGTGAGCTGGCTCTGGGCGGTGATCGTGGCGGTGAACTGCTGGCCCGGAACCACCGGCTGGGTGCCGAGCGCGCCGACCGAGACGGTGGCGTTCTGCGCCGCCACCGCCGCGGTGATGTCCGAGGGCGTCAGCTGGAACTGCGCCAGCCTGAGCGGGTCGAGCCAGATGCGCATCGCGTAGCCCGAGCCGAAGACGTTGATCCCGCCCACGCCCGGCACGCGCTTGACCGGCCCCTCGACCACCTCTTCCAGCAGGTTGCCGAGCTCGAGCGTCGAATAGCGCCCGTCGGTCGAGACGAGCGCGCCGACCAGCAGGATGGACGAGGACGAGCGGGTGACCGAGACCCCGGCGGTCTGCACCGCCGAGGGCAGCCGCGCCTCGACGCTGCGCACCCGCGACTGGACGTCGTTCAGCGCGTCGGTCGGATCGACGCTGTCGTCGAAGGTCAGCGTGATCGACGCCCGCCCCTGCGACGAGGCGGATTCGAAATACAACAGCCCGTCCAGCCCGGTCAGCGTGTCCTCGATGGGCGTGGTGACCGAGTTCTGCACCGCCTCGGCGGTGGCGCCGCTGTAGCTGGCCGAGATGCGGACGGTGGTCGGGGCGATGTCGGGATATTGCGAGACCGGCAGTTGCAGCACCGCCCAGATCCCGGCGAGCATGGTGACGATCGCCAGCACCCAGGCGAAGACCGGGCGATGGATGAAGAACTGCGCCATCAGTTGGTCGCCGTGGCGGGCGGCCGCGCGGTCGGCCGGGCGGCCGTGCTGGCCGCGGGGGCGGATTGAGCCGCCGGGGCCGCGGGGGCCGGTTGGTCGGCGGTGGCTGGGGCCGGCGCGGCGTCAGCCGCCGTGGCGGCCGGTTGTTCTGGCGCACCTGCCGCGGCCGCTGCGGCGTCAGTCCCCGCCGCTGCGGCCGCCGGTTGTTCCGGGGCGCCGGCCGCCGCCGGCGCAGCTTCCGTTCCCGCTTGAGGCGTCGCCGCGTCCGGTGCGCCCGCCGCAGCCGGGGCGCCGGTCCCCGTCCCCGCCTCCGGCGTCGCCGCAGCGCCCTCGGCGGCGGCATCGCGCACCACCCCTTCGGCGTCGATCACCACCGGCACGGTCGTCACCTCGACCCCGGCCCTGAGGTTCGTCAGCCCGTCCAGCACCAGCGCGTCGCCCGCGGCCACGCCCTCGGTCACGATCCAGGCGTTCTCGTGCGTGCCGACCTCGGTCAGCGTCACCTCGACCGTGCGCCCGTCGCGCACGAGGAACGCCGTCAGCGCCCCGCTGGCCGAGCGGCGCGTGGCGCGCTGGGGAACCAGCACGCCGTCGACCGTGCCGATGGTCAGCCGCACCCGGACGAACTGCCCGGGCAGGATCAGCCGGTCGGGGTTGGGGAACTGCAACCGGAACGGCACCGTGCCGGTGGTCGCCGACACGGTCGTGCCCGGCGTCACCATCTCGCCCGCGCCCTCGTAGACCTGCCCGGTCTCGAGGATGAGTTGCGCCTCGATCCCCTCGGGGCGGTCGAGCGTGCCCTCGCTGCGCCGCGCGTTGTGGCGCAAGAAGCGGGCGCGGCTTTCCGAGACGTCCACGTAGATCGGGTCGAGCTGCGTGACCGTGGTCAGCGCGTCGCTCTGGCTGGCGGTCACGAGATCGCCGACCGAGACGGTGGCGAGATCGGCCACCCCGTCGATCGGGCTGTGGATGTCCGAGCGGTCCACCGCCAGCTGCGCCATGTCGCGCTCGGCCTCGGCCGCCGAGAGGCTCGCGCGGGCGTTGGCGAGCGCCACCTGCGCGGTCTCGAGCTCGGCCCGGCTGACCCCGGTGCCCTGCAGGCGGTCATAGCGCCCGACCGTCGCCTGCGCGCCTTCCACGGCGGCGCGGGCGCTGGTCACCGCGGCCTCGGCCGCCGACAGGGTGGCCGCGCGCTGGTCGTCGTCCAGCCGGAACAGCACCTGCCCGGTGGTGACGGATTCGCCGGGGCGATAGGCAATCTCGGTGATCTCGCCGCCGACCTGCGGGCGGATGGCGGTCTGGTGAAAGGCCACCGCGCGGCCCGGCAGCTCGATCCGCACCGGGACCGTGCTGCGCGACAGGGTGGTGACGCCCACCTGCCGCGGCGCCCCGCCGGGTCCACCCGGACCGCCGGGCGCCCCCTGCGCCACGGCCGGGCCGGGGAGGACGAGCGGCGAGAGGCTGGCCAGACCGCCGAGGAACGCGGCAGCCAGCAGAAGGGCGGGGGTCGAGCGGAGGGGGGCGCGCATGGCCGCAGGATTGCAGCCGGGACGCCCGGCCACAAGGGCCAGACTGCGCCGCGGGACGGCCTTGTGATCGGCGCGGCCGTTCGGCAAGGACGGACGAGCGGTGCCGAAGGCGTCCGGTCACACCGGCGGCAACGTCCCCTCGGCGATGCGCCGGGCCAGCAGCGCCGCGCCGCGCACCCCGCTCGCATCCCCGAACCGCGCCAGGCGCAGTTGCGGCTGCGGCACGCCGGGCATCAGCCGCGCGGGCAGGGCGGCGGTCAGGCGCGCGACGACGCCGGGAATCTGCGAGACCCCGCCGCCCAGCACCACCACGTCCGGGTCGATGGTCATCTGCAACACCTCGAGCGCCTCGGCCGCGAGGTCGGCCCAGACTGCCATCACCCGCTCGGCCCCGGCGTCGCCCGCGGCCAGCCGGGCTGCGATCTCGGGCGCCGGCAGCGCCCCCAGCCCCAGATGCGCGGCGAGCCGCGTCAGGCCGGGACCGGCGACGTAGCTCTCGATGCAGCCCACGCGCCCGCAGCCGCAGTCGAACAGCCCCAGCCCGTGCCGGGCCAGCGCCCGCCCCGGCATCCCGCTGTGCCCCAGTTCCACCGCGATCCCGCCGAACCGGGGCGCCGGGGCGCCATCGACGCAATACCCCGCCGCGACGCCGGTGCCGAGGATCAGCCCGACCGCGGCGGCCGCGCCCTCGGCCGCGCCGCCGTTCGCCTCGGAAAAGGCGAGCGCCATCGAATCGTTCATCACCGGCAGCGGCCGCCCCACCGCTTCGGTCAGGCGTGCCGCCATCGGCTGCCCCGAGATCGGCAGGTTCGCGGTCTGCGCCAGCCCGGTTTCGGGCTCGACCATCCCGGTCATGGCGATCCCCACCGGCAGGTCCGCGCCCGCCTGCGCGCGCAGCCACGCCACCTGCCCGGCCAGCGCGGCGAAGAAGCTGTCGGCGCTGTCGCGGGGCGTCGGCACCCGGCGGCTGTCGCGCAGCCCCATCCCCTCGTCGAAGAGCCGCGCCTCGATCTTGGTCCCGCCGATGTCGAGCCCGCCGCTGATCATCCCGCTTCCCCCGCCCGTTGCCGCCCCCTTCCTCTATCCCGCCGCCCGGCGCTTGCCAAATCCCGCCCGGCGCCCGAGTGAAGGCCGAACGAAGGGAGCGCGCATGGCCGTCGAGATCGAGATCGTGGTGGACGACCCCGCCGGGCTGGACGCCGCCGCCGCCGCGGGCGTGGACAGCATCGAGCTGTGCGGCGGGCTGGCGCTCGGCGCGCTGACGCCCTCGGCCGGGCTGATGGCGCGGGCGGCACGCTGCGGCGTGCGGGTGGCGGCGATGATCCGCCCCCGGCCCGGCGACTTCCGCTATGACGCGGCCGAGCTGGCGGTGATGCGCGACGACATCCGCGCCGCCCGGCAGGCCGGGCTCTGGGGAGTGGCGCTGGGGGTGACGGACGCGGACGGGCGGCTCGACCGTGCGGCGCTCGGCCCCCTGATCGCGGCGGCCGGGGGGATGGCGGTGACGATCCACCGCGCCTTCGACGTGACGCCCGACCGGCGCGCGGCGCTCGAGGACTGCGTGGCGCTGGGCGTGGCGCGGATCATGACCGCCGGCCACGCAGCGACCGCGGCTGAGGGCACCGCCGGGCTGCGCGCGTTGGTGGATGCGGCCCGGGGGCGGGTGGCGATCATGGCCGGGGGCGGGGTCAGCGCGGGGAACGCGCCCGCGCTGATGGCTGCGGGGGTGGACGCGCTCCACGCCTCATGCAGCGCAATGCGGCCGGTCGCCGGGCCGCTCGGCGCGCTGCGGATCGCGCCCGAGCGGATGCCACCGACCCTGCGGCGATCCGGGCGCTGGTCGAGGCGGTGCGCGGCCCCGAACCCGCAGGGGACCAGTCGCCCCGCTGACCCGGCCCGCAACGGCTCCCTGCGTCCGCCGCATGAAAAAGGCCCCGGCGAACCGGGGCCTTTCTCGTTTCAGCTCAGGGGCGGATCACTCCGCGTCGGCGGACTCGCGCTTCGGCTCGGAGATCTCCTCGCCGGTCTCCTGATCGACCATCTTCATGCCCAGACGGACCTTGCCGCGATCGTCGAAGCCCAGCAGCTTCACCTTCACCTCCTGCCCTTCCTTGAGCAGTTCGTTCGGGTGGTTCAGCCGCTTGCCGGCGATCTGGCTGACGTGCACCAGACCGTCGCGCTTGCCGAAGAAGTTCACGAAGGCGCCGAAATCGACCAGCTTGACGACCTTGCCGGTGTAGATCTTGCCCTCTTCCGGCTCGGCCACGATCGAGTGGATCATCTCGTAGGCCTTCTTGATCGAATCGGCGTTGGCCGAGGCGATCTTGATCGTGCCGTCGTCGTTGATGTCGACCTTGGCGCCCGAGGTCTCGACGATCTCGCGGATCACCTTGCCGCCCGAGCCGATCACTTCGCGGATCTTGTCGGTCGGGATGGTCATTGTCTCGATGCGCGGGGCATGGGCCGAGAACTCGCGGCGGCCTTCGGACAGCGCCTTGGCCATCTCGCCCAGGATGTGCATCCGCCCGTCCTTGGCCTGTGCCAGCGCCTTTTCCATGATCTCGGGCGTGATGCCCTGGACCTTGATGTCCATCTGCAGCGAGGTGATGCCCTTCTCGGTGCCGGCCACCTTGAAGTCCATGTCGCCGAGGTGGTCCTCGTCGCCCAGGATGTCGGTCAGCACTGCCCAGTTCGCCTCATCCTCGAGGATCAGGCCCATCGCCACGCCCGCGACCGGCGCCTTCAGCGGCACACCCGCGTCCATCATGGCAAGCGACGAGCCGCAGACCGTCGCCATCGACGACGAGCCGTTCGACTCGGTGATCTCGCTCACCAGGCGGATGGTGTAGGGGAAGTCGGTCGCCGTCGGCAGCACCGCCTGCAGCGCCCGCCAGGCCAGCTTGCCGTGGCCGATCTCGCGCCGGCCGGGGCTGCCCACGCGGCCCACCTCGCCCACCGAATAGGGCGGGAAGTTGTAGTGCAGCAGGAAGTTCGAGCGGAAGTTGCCGTGCAGCGCGTCGATGATCTGCTCATCGTCGCCGGTGCCCAGCGTGGTCACGCACAGCGCCTGCGTCTCACCGCGGGTGAACAGCGCCGAGCCGTGGGTGCGCGGCAGGATGCCGACCTCGGTGTCGATCGGGCGCACGGTCTTGGTATCGCGCCCGTCGATGCGGGTGCCGCCGCGGATGATGTCGCCGCGCAGGATGCCCGATTCGAGCTTCTTCATCGCCGACCCGAGGTTCGGGTTCGCCAGCTCGTCCTCGGTCAGACCCTCGCGGACCTTGACCTGCGCCGCCTCGATGGCGTCGCGGCGCTCGCCCTTGTCCTTGATGGCATAGGCGGCGCGCATGTCCGTCTCGCCCAGCGACTTCACGCGCGCGTAGAGCTCGGAATAATCCGGCGACTGGAAGTCGAAGGGCTCTTTCGCGGCGGCCTCGGCCAGCTCGACGATCAGGTCGATGACCGGCTGCATCTGCTCGTGACCGAACTTGACGGCGCCGAGCATCTCTTCCTCGGTCAGCTCATAGGCCTCGGACTCGACCATCATCACCGCGTCGCGGGTGCCGGCCACGACGAGGTCGAGGCGCTGGTCGGGGTTGCCCTTGAGGTTGTCCATGTCCTGAACCTCGGGGTTCAGCACGTATTCGCCGTTCGAGAAGCCGACGCGCGCCGCGCCGATTGGGCCCATGAACGGCACGCCCGAGATGGTCAGCGCCGCCGAGGCCGCGATCATCGCCACGATGTCGGGGTCGTTCACGAGGTCATGGCTCAGCACGGTGCACATGACGAGCACTTCGTTCTTGAAGCCCTTGGCAAAGAGCGGCCGCACGGGGCGGTCGATCAGCCGCGAGGTCAGCGTTTCCTTTTCGGTCGGCCGCGCCTCGCGCTTGAAGAAGCCGCCCGGGATCTTGCCGGCGGCATAGTATTTTTCCTGGTAGTGCACGGTCAGCGGGAAGAAATCCTGCCCCGGCTTGGGTTCGCGGGCGTAGGTCACGTTGGCCATGACGCTGGTCTCGCCCAGCGTGGCGATCACCGAGCCGTCCGCCTGGCGGGCAACCTTGCCCGTTTCCAGCGTCAGGGTTTCCTGACCCCACTGGATGGATTTCCGAATTTCATCAAACATCTGGTTTCCTCATGGACGCGCCGCCCCTGCGGCCGCCCGTGTGTGCATGGCGGCCCCATTGCCGCCGCCCCCTATCCTTTGCACGAGGCCGGGGGCGGGCCTCACGTCACAGATTGGCGGGGTGTACAGGAAAATGGCCCGCTTGGAAAGCACGGCGCAGACGAGAGCAATCTCTTCGTCTAAATCTAGAAAGAGAAAGGGGCGACCGAAGCCGCCCCAATCTCAACTACGCCACGTGTCGGGCTGCGCTCTCGCTGCCGGGTTGGCGATGTCCGCAAAGCACTTCACTGACTCGGCCTTGGTTCACACCAAACTTCGCAGCAATGTCGTGCTGATTCATGCCCGACCAACGCATCAACCAGAACTGAGTCGCCATATCGAACGTAACTTCGGGTGAAGTTCGCATCTTAGTAGTCCTTATGGGACCGTTGGCATGACGCTTGACAGTCGGACTCCCCGTATGGCAAGAGCGCCTGAGGATATCCTAAATCACCGCCAGCCAACGGCGGGTTGCTAAAGCCGCAGGGTCTAGTCCACCCTGCGGCTATCCTTTTACATCGACTCATTTTTCTGAGTCCAGCACTTGTTGTGTTCGGGTAAATGAACACAAGATAGGCTGTCCGGCCATTTCTTGTTGGGCCGAAATCGGACACCTTCGAGCATTCCCAGCAGTCCTACCCGACCTGTCTACCGCCGGCCCAGACTCCGCGCACCCGCGGGGTTGTCTCGAGCCCCGCCACCCTCACGATGTCGGCGCGCAGCCCCTCCGCCAGCGCCCCGCGGTCGGCCAGCCCCGTCGCCCGCGCCGGGGTCGCCGTCACCGTGGCGAAGGCCTGCGGCACGTCCCCCCAGAACTGCGCGAGCCGCGCCGCCCCGAGGATCAGGCTGCCCGGCACATAATCCGAGGACAGGATGTCCAGCAGCCCCTCGCCCGCCAGCGCCTCGGCCGCGACGTTGCCCGAATGGCTGCCGCCCCGGATCAGGTTCGGTCCGCCGAGGATGGTGAGGATCCCGTGGTCGCGGCAGGCCTGCGCCGCCTCGAGGGTGGTGGGAAACTCGGCCAGGCGGACGCCCAGCGCCGCGCTGTCGGCGACCTGCCCGGCGGTGGTGTCGTCGTGGCTCGCCAGCACCGCGCCCAGCGCGCCCGCCGCCGCCACCGCGGCGCGCAGGTTTTCGTCCCCGTGCCGGGCGCTGATCGCGCCAAGCCGCTCGACCAGCGCCGCGAAGGCCGCGTCGCTCAGGCCGTTCCGGCCCTGCTCGTATTCCTTCAGCTTGCCGATGTCGCGGAACTGCCGCTGCCCCGGCGTGTGGTCCATCAGGCTGACCAGCCGCACCCCGTCGCCGGGGCCGAAGGCCGCCAGCTCCTCGACCAGCGTTTCCGAGCACATCTCGGCCCGCAGGTGCAGGGCGTGGCTGATCCGCGTCTCGCCCGACAGCGCCGCGATCTCGCGCGAGAGCGCCCGCGCATAGGGACCAGAGGGGGTGCCCGGCTTGCCGATCGAGCCGACCCTGAGCGCGTCGAAGACGGTGGTGATCCCGACGCTCGCCAGCTCTCCGTCATGGGCGAGGAAAGCGGCGGCGTGCGGCCAGTCCACGCCGGGCCGCGGCTGGATGTGACGCTCGAGGTTGTCGGTGTGCAGCTCGACCAGCCCGGGCGAAAGGTGGTCGCCGCCGCAGTCAATGGCGCCCGCCGGCACCCGGTCCCCCTCGGTGATCCGCGCGATCCGGTCGCCGTCGATCTCGACCCCGCCGCGCAGCACGCGGTCGGGCAGGATCAGCCGGGCGTTGGCAAGGATGGTCATGGCCACTCCACAGGACGCGACACCCGACTGCGGGCCGCACGCGGGTTTGTCAACGCCGCCGCCCAGACGCGACCTGACGCGG
Organism: Paracoccus sanguinis; assembly: GCF_900106665.1. GTDB lineage: Bacteria > Pseudomonadota > Alphaproteobacteria > Rhodobacterales > Rhodobacteraceae > Paracoccus > Paracoccus panacisoli. Next base: position 60,607 of record NZ_FNNA01000005.1, on the reverse strand, counting down.
CGACGGCGAAAATCCCGTCCCCTCTCGGGCTGGACCCAAATATCCCGGGGCCCGGGGCACAGCCCCGGCCGGCGACGCCCCCCACACACCCCCCAAAAAGCAAAACGCCCCGACCTTGCGGCGGGGCGTTTCCGGGAAACCTTGCGGCAGCGCTCAGCGACGCAGGCCCAGGCGGCCGATCAGCGCGGTGTAGCGCGCCTCGTCCTTCTTCTTCAGATAGTCCAGCAGCTTGCGGCGCTGGGCCACCAGCTTCAGAAGGCCACGCCGCGAGTGGTTGTCCTTCTTGTGGGTCTTGAAGTGCTCGGTCAGCGTCGCGATGCGCGAGCTGAGGATGGCCACCTGCACTTCGGGCGAGCCGGTGTCGCCGGATTTGGTGGCATATTCGCCCATGACGCGGGCCTTGTCCTCGACGGTGATCGACATCGGGGTCTCCTGTTGACGAAAGGTGAATGGCACAGCCCGGGATGTCGTCCAGCGCTGGCCCGTGGAGGGTTGGCCGCGATGCGCCGATCGCGGATCGCGCGGCTATAGGGCAGCGGGCCCGCAAAGGAAAGCCGATTCGCGCCCGTCCGCCCTTCCCGCGCCCGGCGTCTGTCTGGCCCGAGTGCCCGCCGGCGGCCGGGCCGGGCGCCCCGCCGGGGCCGCGTTCACGCCGCCCGCACCCCGATCATCCCGGCCTCGAGCCCGCGGCCGTCCAGCACCATCGCCACCGGCTCGCCGTTCAGCAAGACCAGCGCCGTGCCGTCATCCTGCGGCTCGACCGTCACCTGCGCATCGGCCAGGCGGTTCTGCGGCACCACCAGCTCGATCCGGTCCTCGTCGGCGCGGAAATCGGCCAGCGTCGCCGGACCGCTGCCCACCGCATCGCCGGGCAGGGTGAACCGGTCCGCCCCCGCCCCGCCCTCGAGCCAGTCGTCGGCGTGGCCGGTCAGCGTGTCGTCGCCCTCGCCGCCGTGCAGCCAGTCGCGCACCCCGTCGGCCTCGCCCGCGTCGAGCACGTCGTCGCCCGCATCCCCCGACAGGTCGTCCGCCCCCGCGCCCGCGTGCAGCGTATCGTCCCCGGCGTTCCCGGACAGCCAGTCGTCCCCGACCCCGCCCTCGGCCCGGTCGTCGCCGTCACCGCCCAGCAGCGTGTCGTCGCCGGTCCCGCCCTGCAGCCAGTCGTCGCCGCCGTCGCCGGCCAGCAGGTCGTCGCCGTGCCCGCCGCGCAGCGTGTCGTCGCCGAACTGGCCGAGGCTGTAGTCGCCGTAGATCACGTCATCGCCCGCCCCGCCGGCGATCAGGTCGTCGCCGGCCCCGGCGCGGATGTCGTCGTCGCCGCCGCGCCCGTCCAGCCGCTCGTCGGCGTCGGTCCCGGCCAGCCAGTCGCTGTCGTCGCTGCCGAGGATCGGCGCCTCGGGCCCGTCCGGCGCCCCGCCCGGCGCGTCGCCGGGGGCCTCGCCGGCCCCGCCATCCGGGTCGGGATCGCTGCCGTCGGCCCCGCCATCGGCCCCGCCCTCGGCAGCGCCGGGGTCGGTCGCCTCGCCCGCGTCGTGATCGGCGTCGTCGTCGGCTTCGTCCCCGGCGGCGTGGTCGAACGTCAGGGCCAGCAGCATCAGGCCCGCGCACCCCATCAACAGCAGCATCGTGAACACCCCGAGTCGCGGCCGGAAACAGACGGCCCTTGCCGCCGTTATAGCCGCCCCGCCGCCCGCCGCCGAGCCAAAGGTTAGAAAAGCGTTAACATCCGCCCCGACCGCCCGCCCGCCGCCTCAGCCCTGAGGCAACCGCCGCAGCCAGACGTAATAGGCCCCGCCGCCGCCGTGCCGGTCATGGGCGGGCACCACCTGCATCACCGCGCCGGCCATCGGCGCCATCCCCAGCCAGTGCGGCACCTCATGGCGCAGCGCGCCCGAGCGGGTCGGCAGCGGCCCCAGGTCGCCGCGCCCCTTGCCGGTGATCACCAGCACCAGCCGCAGCCCGGCCGAGCGCGCCGACAGGATGAACCCGGCCAGCTCGCCCTTGGCGGCGGCCAGCGTGAGCCCGTGCAGGTCCAGCCGCGCCTGCGGCTTCAGCTTGCCGCGCACGAGGTCGCGGTGCGTCCGCGCATCCATCCGCAACGGCTCGGCGCGCAAACGCTCACCCGGCGAGGTCGCCGCCGCAGCCGAGGGCTTCGCCGTCCGCGCCACCGGCGCCAGCGCCCCGACCCGGAACCCCGCCGGCACCGGCGCCCGCGTCACCGCCGGCGGAGGGGCAAGGCGCGGCGCCACCGGCACCGGCGCGGGCACGCCATCGACCGGCGCGCCGAACGGCTCGGCCCGCTGGCGCAGCTTGTCGCGCGCGGCGCGTTCCATCGGGGTGACACTGGCGGCGACCTGACGCCACAGGGCGGCATCCTCGTCCGACAAACCGCCGCCGGACCGGCTTCCGCGCCGCCGCGCCACGGCTCAGGCCGTGGCGACGAGCTGCCAGTTGGGGTCGTCCTGCCCCATCCGGCGGGCAAAGGTCCACACGTCGCGCTGCTTGCGCGCCGCCTTGGGGTCGCCGTCGACGACGTTGCCCTCGGCGTCGCGGTGGGCGGCGATCAGCTCGCCCACGAAGCGCACCGAGACCTCGCCCACCCGGCTCTGCGGGTCGAACACGGCCCCGTCGAGCGCCGTCTCGCGGGTGCCCAGATACTGCACCTCGGTCACGATCCCGCGGGCCTTGCGGTCGGCGATCACCGCCTCAAAGGCCTCGGCCACCTGCGGGGCGAGGAAGGCCCGCACCTCGGTCAGGTCGCCGCGCTCGAAGGCGGTCAGGATCATCTCATAGGCCTGCCGCGCGCCCGACAGGAACGGCCCGACCGCGAACCCCGGCTCGGTCCGCTGCATCTCGGTCAGCGCGGCGGCGGCGGGGCTGCCCGGCTCGGCGTGGTCCAGCACGTCGCCCGCCTCGGGCTCGACCGGGACCGGCCCGGCCCGGCGCGGCAGCGCCTGCGGCTGGGCGGCCTCGCGCGGCGGCTCGAACCCGTCGCGGGTGCCCAGCACGTTGCGCAGCCGCATGATCAGGAAGACGGCGATGGCCCCGAGCACGAGGATCTGGATCAGCGAGTTCGACATGGGCGGCCTTCGGACTGGGTGGGCATTGGTGGCGCGGGGACGTCAGACTATGTAGGGACGAGCGGTGCACGAGTCCAGTTGCGCGCCCGATGCGCCAAGGTTTCCGAGGGTTTCGCCGATGTGGCTTCTGCTTGCCTTTCTCGTCCTGCCGATCGTCGAGATCGCGCTGTTCATCCAGATGGGCGGGCTGATCGGCCTGTGGCCCACGATCGGGCTGGTGGTGCTGTCGGCGGTCGCGGGCAGCTGGCTCATGCGCCAGCAGGGGGCGGCGGCGCTGGCCGACCTGCAGCGCGCCTTCCGCGACCTGCGCGACCCGACCGCGCCCTTGGCGCACGGGGCGCTGATCCTGCTGGCCGGGGCGCTGATGGTGACGCCGGGGTTCGTGACCGACCTCATGGGGATCGCGCTGCTGATCCCGGCGGTGCGGGGCTGGGTCATCGGCCGGCTGGGGCGGCGCATCCGGGTCGCCGGGGCGGGCTTCGGCTACGGCGGCGCAGGCCCGGCGGCCGACTGGCACCGCGCCGGGCCGCCGGGCGGCGCACCCCGCGGCCCCTATAGAGGCACGGTGATCGACGCCGACTACGTGGTGATCGACGACGACGCGGCGCCGCCGCCCCCGCGCCCCTCGGGCCGCCCGCAACCGCCCTCGGGGTGGACGCGGCATTGAGCGGCGCGGGCGCGGGTGCTAACACCCGGCGCGACTGTCCCGCACGCCCGGCAGGGGTCGCCCCTGCCCAGGATGGCCCCCGCCCGGGAAGGCCCCAACTCGCAGCAAGGATCGACCGATGACCGACGAAACCGCCAACGGCGCCGCGACCGCCGCCCCCGCCGAGACCGAGGCCCAGCAAGAGCCCCAGGTCCGGCTGAACATCCTCGCCCAGTTCATCCGCGACCTCTCGTTCGAGAACATCGTCGCGCAGAAGGGCATCGCCGGCGAGGTCTCGCCCGAGATCCAGGTGCAGGTCAGCCTCGACGCCCGCAAGCGCCAGCCCGACCACCAGTACGAGGTGATCTGCAAGTACCGCGTCACCTCGGTGAACACCAACGACCAGGCCAAGCTGTTCCTGTGCGAGCTGGACTACGCCGGGGTGTTCCACATCGAGGGCGTGCCGGAAGAGCAGATGCACCCGTTCCTGATGATCGAGTGCCCGCGCATCCTGTTCCCCTTCGTGCGCCGCATCCTGTCGGACGTGACCCGCGACGGCGGCTTCCCGCCCTTCAACCTCGACCCGGTCGACTTCGTGGCCCTCTACCGGCAAGAGGCGCAGCGCCGCGCCGCCGCCCAGGCCACCCGCCCCGAGGGCGCGCCGCTGTCCTGAGCGGCGATGGCGCGGCCGTTCGTTGTGCGAACGGCGTTCGCATGAACTGTGCATGAACGCTGCATGAACATCAAGCGAACATCATATGGTCTGTGCAGGGCCGTCTTTCGGCCCTGCGCGCCCACGGGGGAAGTTTCATGAGTGCGCCCTCGGGGCCTACCGGGAAATTGCCGCTGAAACGTCCGCCGAAACGGGCGTGGCAAAGAATGCTGTCGGGACGGCGCCTCGATCTGCTCGATCCGACGCCGGTCGATATCGAAATCGCCGATATTGCCCACGGGCTTTCATTCGTCGCCCGCTGGAATGGCCAGACCCGCGGCGACTGGGCCTATTCGGTCGCCGAACATTCGCTGCTGGTGGAAGAGATATTCGCCCGGCTCGATCCCGGCGCCGATCCGCGCTGGTGTCTGGCGGCGCTGCTGCATGATGCGCCGGAATATGTGATCGGCGACATGATCTCGCCGGTCAAGGCGGCGCTCGGGGTGGAATACGGGGAAATGGATGCGCGGATTTCCGCCGCCGTGCATCGCCGTTTCGGCCTGCCCGCCGCCATTCCCGCGCTAATCCGCAAGCGGATCAAGACCGCCGACCGCATTTCCGCCCGGCTCGAGGCGGTCGAGATCGCGGGCTTCAGCCCCGCCGAAGCGGACCGGCTGTTCCCGCTGCCGCGCGGGGTGGACACCGCCGGGCTCAAGATCCGCCTGCGTCCCCCGGTCGAGACCCGCGCCGCCTATCTCGCGCGGTTCGCCGAGTTGATGGCTGGCGCCGACCGGCGGCACCAGCCCTGAGCGCCTCAGGCGCCCGCCATGGGCGCGCTCAGAGCGCCAGGTCCTCCAGCGATCCGCCGCCGTCGAGATGCTCGCTCACCCAGCGCGGGCGGCGTCCGCGCCCCGACCAGGTTTGCGTATTGTCCTCGGGGTGGGCGTATTTCGCCTCTCCGGCGGGGCGCGACGCGGCCCCTTCGGACGTGCGGCGGCCTTTGCGCCCGCCGGTTTTCCCCGTCAGCTCGTTGAGCGCAAAACCATGTTCGCGCGCCGCCTGCTCGACGGCGGCCATCGCTTCCTTGCGTTTGCGGTCCTGAAACGAGCTGATCGCCCGATCGACACGGGCACGAAGTCCGCGAAGATCCTCGAGCGACAGCGAGTCGATATCGAAATCTTCCAAGCTGGTTCACCTGTCTGGCTGTTCATTAATGCAGACAATATCGGACCATCCGACATTGCCTTAATTAACGTATTTCAGCGCGGACTGCGTTTCGCAAGTATTCTTTGCAATGTCCGGCGGTGCATATGCAGCCGCCGCGCGGTTTCGCTGACATTGCGGTCGCATTGCTCGAACACCCGCTGGATATGTTCCCAGCGAATCCGATCGGCCGACATCGGATTTTCCGGCGGCGGCGGCAATGCGGATTCCTCGGTCAGTAATGCAGTCGTGATCTCGTCGGCGTCGGCGGGTTTCGACAGGTAATCCGTGGCCCCCATCTTCACCGCCGCCACCGCGGTCGCAATCGCGCCATATCCCGTGAGCACGACGATCCGCGCATCCTCGCGCCCCGACCGCAGCGCATCCACGACGTCGAGCCCGCTGCCATCCTCGAGCCGCAGGTCCACCACCGCATAGGCCGGGCAACCCGCGGCGAGCGCCTCGCGCGCGGCGGCGACGCTGGTGGCGATGCGCGGCTGGAAGCCCCGCCGCTCCATCGCGCGGGCCAGCCGGGTCACGAAGACCTCGTCGTCGTCCACCAGCAGCAGGCTCGGGTCGCTGCCGATTGCGGCGCTGTTGTCTTCGGTCATGGCTTTCTCGCGGATCAACGACGTTCCGCGACCAGATATTCGGGAAAACCGCCCGGGGTCAAATCCGCATCAGGATTTTGCGTGATCCACGAAACAGGCGACGGTGTCGGCCATCTGCTCGGGGGTGGTATCGCGGGTAAAGAACTCGACCGTGCCGCGACCCGGCAGCACCAGATAACTCTGGGTCGTGTGATCGACGAGATAGCTCTCCTTGTCCTCGGCGTCGTTCACCTTGAAATAGCCGCGCCAGGCTTTGCTGACGGCGGTGACCTCGTCCACGCTGCCGGTCAGGCCCAGCATGTCGGGGTGCATCGCGTCGGTGAAGTCGCGCATCCGCTCGGGCGTGTCGCGGGCCGGATCGACGGACATGAAGACCGGTCGCACGTCATAGCCGCGCGCCTTGAGCAGGTCGACGGCGGCGGCATTGCGGGCGTTGTCCATCGGGCAGACGTCCGGGCAATAGGTGTAGCCCATGTAGAAGATCGACGGCCGGTCGAAGACCTGCGCGTCGGTCACGCGGGCGCCGGTCTCGTCGGTCAGCGTGAAGCGCCCGCCGAGCGCCTCGGTGCCCCCGGCCACGGCCGAGCGGCGGCAGTCGGCGAAGACGTCGCCCCCCGCCGGGCGCAGCCACAGCCAGCCGGTCAGCAACAGCAGCGCCGAGGCGACGACGGCGAGGATCATGATGCGGCGTTCGGTCATCGGGCGGGCCTTCGGGTTCGGGCGCCGGTTGCGGCGCAGAGAGGGGCGCAGGGACGGGCGCGCAGGCAGCGCACGCGGGGGCGCGGCGTTGCGCCGACGCCCGGCCGTGGGTATCAAGTCCGGGCGCAGGTCTTCAAGTCGGCAGGATGACGCGGAGCCATTTCCCCAGCACCGTCGCCGGCGGGCCGGACCCCCGCCTCGGGGCCGGCGGCCCGCTCGGCCGGGCCGAGCCGGTCCGTCGCCGCACCCTCGTCGCGCTGCGCTGGGTGGCGCTCGCGGGACAGGCCTCGGCCGTGCTGGCGGCGTGGCTGCTGGGCGCGCAACTGCCATTCCTGCCGGTGCTGGCGGTGATCCTCGCGGCGGCGGCGGCCAATCTGGCGCTCGGGGGCCGGCAGGGTCGCGTCTCACCGCGCGAGGCGCTGGCGCAGCTGGTGCTCGACACCGTGCAGACCGGGACGCTTCTGACGCTGACCGGCGGGACCGGCAATCCGTTCGCGCTGTTCGTGCTCGCGCCGCTGACCATCGGGGCGAGCGTCCTGCCGCGCCGGCAGCTCTACGTGCTGGGCACGGCCACGGCGCTGACGGTGCTGACGATGACGCTGCTGCCCGTGCCGCTGGTGTTCGCCGCGGCGAGCGCCCGGACCGCCGACACCGCGATGGATGTCGCGGCGGTGCTGGCGCTGGCGATCGGCGGGCTGTTCCTCGCGCTCTCGACGCACCGCGTCTCGTCGGAGCTGTCGGCGACCGAGAACGCCCTGCAGGCGACCCGCATGGGCCTCGCGCGGGAACAGCGCTTGCAGCACCTGGGCGGGGTGGTCGCGGCGGCGGCGCACGAGATGGGCACGCCGCTGGCGACCATCAAGCTCGTCGCGGGCGAGCTCGCCGACGATCTGTCGGGGCGCGAGGGGATCGGTCCCGACGTCGGTGCGGATCTCGCGCTGCTGCAAAGCTCGGCCGACCGCTGCCGCGACATCCTGCGCAGCATGGGGAGCGCCGGAAAAGACGACCTGCACCTGCACAGCGCGCCGCTGTCGGACCTGCTCGAGGAAGCCGCCCGCCCCCACCTCAACCGCGGCGCCGAGATCTGCATCGACGACACCACCGGTGCGATCGTCCGGCGCGATCCCGCGGTGATCCACGCGCTGCGCAACCTCGTCCAGAACGCCGTCGATTTCGCCGCCACGCGGGTCAACGTCACCGCCGCGCGCGAGGCCGGGCGGATCACGGTGACGATCCGTGACGACGGCCCCGGCTATCCGCCGCATCTGCTGGGTCGTCTGGGCGAGCCCTACCTGACCACCCGCCGGCAGGGGACCGAGGGTCCGGACGGCTATGAGGGGATGGGGCTGGGGCTGTTCATCGGCCGCACGCTGCTCGAGCGCAGCGGGGGACGGGTGAGCTTTGCCAACGACGGCGGGGCGGTGGCGCGGGTGAGCTGGCCCGAGGCCGCGCTGCTGGCCGACGATCGCGCGGTGCTGCGGCCGAATCCCGCAATCTCCGATTGAATCCGGACGCGCCTTAACCTTTCCTTAAGCGAACGGGTGTTACGCAACGCCTGAACGATCGCGGGCGGTTGCATGGTGGACTGGACGATCATTGCCTGGGCATTTCTGGCCGGAACGGGGTCGCTCTTGGCCGCCCTGCTGATCCTGCGGCTGACCGGAGCGCCCGGTAGCGGGCTTGGCGGTGAGGGGGCCGCGCGCAAGGCCGCACGACCCTCGGTTGAACCGCTGATCCTGCTGTTCCGCGACCGCCGTCTGGTGGATGCGACCGGCCCGGCGCGGGCGCTACTCGACGCGCTGCCGGGCGAGGGTGACTGGGCGCGGCTCTGGACTTGGCTCGGGCAACGGTTCGAGGCGCCGCAGCGCATCCTCGAGATGGCGGCGGCGGACGGTACCGCGGTTCTCGCGGGCACCCCGCCCGCCGGGGCCGTGGCGAGCGGGCGCAGCGCCGCCTTGCGGCTGCGGGCCGAGGATCTGGGCGGCGGGCTGCTGCGGCTCGAGCTGGTCGATCCGACGCTCGAGCAAGGCGGGATCACGGTCAACGCCCACGCGCTGGCCGCGATGGAGGATGAGCTCGGGGTGCTGCGCGAATCGGTGGACCACGCGCCGGTGCTGATCTGGCGTGAGGACGCGGAAGGGACCGTGACCTGGGCCAACGCCGCCTATCTGCGCGAGATCGAGGCGCTGAACCCCGACGACGTGGTCTGGCCGTTGCCGCGGCTGATCGACCTGCCCGGCGACGCCGATTCGGTCCGCCGCGCGCGGATCGAGCTGGACGACCAGTCGCGCTGGTTCGACTGTCATGTCCAGGCCGCGGACGGGCACCGCACGATCTTTGCCGTCCCCGCCGACGATGCGGTGCGGGCCGAGGGCAGCCTGCGCGAGTTCGTCCGCACGCTGACCAAGACCTTCGCCGACCTGCACATCGGCCTTGCCATCTTCGACCGCGAGCGGCGGTTGCAACTCTTCAACCCGGCCCTGATCGACCTGACCGGCCTGCCCGGCGGCTTCCTGACCGCGCGCCCGACCCTGCACGCGGTGCTCGACGCGCTGCGCGAGCGCCGGATGGTCCCCGAGCCCAAGGACTACGCGAGTTGGCGGCGCACCATCGCCACGCTCGAGGCCGGCGCCGCGTCGGGCCACCATGTCGAGACGTGGAGCCTGCCGGGCGGACAGACCTACCGCGTCACCGGGCGGCCGCACCCGGACGGGGCGATTGCGCTGCTCATCGACGACATCAGCGCCGAGATCGCCATGACCCGGCGGTTCCGGGCCGAGCTGTCCCTCAGCGCCGAGGTCATGGATGCGATGGGCTCGGCGGTGGCGATCTTCGACGCCGACGGGCGCCTGCTCAGCACGAACCGCCGCTTCGAGGCGCTGTGGGCCGCCGAGGGCACCCCGACGCTGCGCGGCTACGACGAGCGCTGGCGGCTGACCGCCGGGGACAGCCCCGGCTATCACGCCCTGCGCGCCGCGCTCACCGCCGCGCGCCCCGAGGGCAGCCGCAGCGGCGCGATGGCCGGCCCGGCGCGCGAGCTGCTCTCGTGGCAGGTGTGCCCGCTGTCGGCGGGACGCCGGATGGTGATGTTTGCGCCGACGGTTCCGGCGGGCGCGACACTCGCGTCCTCTGCGGACAGCGTGGCTGGGGCGGCGGGGGTTCTTGGCGAGGCGAGTGAGGCGGCGATGGCCTTTGCCGTGCCCGCGGCGGCCATCCCGGAGGCGGCCGGTGCCCAGCCGGATCCCGGTGCAACACCGTCGCGCGAGCCGCAGCAGGGCTGGCCGGTGCGCTCGGGGGCCGCGCTGGCTCTGACGGAAGGCGGGGAGCGCGTGGCGGGCGGCGTCGGCTGAGGGGCGGGCGGTGTATGCGGACGTCGGGCTGAATTTGCGAATGCCTGGGCAAGGGTGCCGGCACTGCAGTCGGGCTGGACGGTGCGTTCGGGGGCCGCGCTGGCGCTGATGGAAGGCGCGGAGCGGGTGGCCGCTGGGAGCGGCTGAGGGGCGGGTGGTGTCCCTCGGATGCAGTTCCAAAGGCGCCGCCTCTATCGAATCGGTAGAGCTCTCACCGCTGCCCCCCTGTCTCGCGACAGTCGGCGCGACACACGGTTGGTGCGCGGTAACTAGGAGATAAGGCGTCTGCCGAGCGCCTCGGCCGCTGCGCGCACCGCAGCTCCAAACTTCAGGTGAATTTTGCCAACGCGCCACAATACGGTGCGGTCACGGCACGCCGCCATTGGCGGTTGGCCCTCTCGCCAGCCGCGCGCGGCTACCGCGTCGTCCGGGCGCCGAAGATGGCGCTGCCGACGCGGACGTGGGTGGCGCCCTCGGCGATGGCGGTCTCGAAATCGGCGCTCATGCCCATCGACAGGCCGGGCAGGTCGTTGCGCTTGGCGATGGCGGCGAGGGCGCGGAAATGCGGCAGCGGGTCGGCGTCGTCGGGCGGGATCGCCATGCAGCCGACGAGGTTCAGTCCCAGCCGCCGGGCGACCGCGATCAGCGCGTCGGCCTCGTCGGGAAGGACACCCGCTTTCTGCGGCTCGGCGCCGGTGTTGACCTGCACGAAGACCTCGGGGCGGCGGCCGGTGTCGTCCGAGATCCGGGCCAGCCGCTCGGCGAGCGAGAGCCGGTCGAGGCTGTGGATCGCGTCGAACAGCTCAATCGCCGCGCGGGCCTTGTTGGATTGCAGCGGGCCGATCAGGTGCAGCGCCACATCGGGCCAGCGCTCGCGCCAGGCGGGCCACTTGCCCTGCGCCTCCTGCACGTAGTTCTCGCCGAACACCTTGGCTCCGGCCTCGAGGACGGACTCGACCCGCTCGGGTGGTTGCAGCTTGCTGACCGCGATGAGGGTGACGCTGCCCGCAGGACGCCCGGCGGCGGCCTCGGCCGCGGCGATGCGGTGGCGGATGTCGTCCAGTCCCATGCGATCCTCCTTGTATTCGTGCACCCGAGCGGCCGGCGCCTGTCGTCGGAACTTCAGGCAGCGTCGTCGTCAGACGGAAACGTCAGGATCTCCCGCGTGCGTTTCTGCGTCTGACCGCCGCGCACGTCACGGGCGTCGCAAAAGAAAAGAGCGGGCGCAAGGCCCGCTCGTTCCGTAGTCCCGATCCGGATGGATCAGAATTTGAAGACCAGACCGAAGTCGGCCATGGTGCGGTCGCTCAGGCTGGAGCCGAGAGTGTCGTCGCCCGAGACGTTGACCACGCCACCTTTCACGGTCGCGCCGCCACCCAGATCGTAGGAAGCGCCAACACCAACGATATCAGCCGTGAACTCGTCGGCCGGGGTGTCGTACGCCACCCGACGCCAGTAGCCAGCCAAGCCGACACCGTTCGCCATCTTGTACTCGGCGCCGACGCCGAACTGGTCGACGTCGAGGTCGCCGGTCAGGGTCGGGATGTCCTTGACCGTGGTGGTCACGTAGATCCCTTTGACCTTGACTTCGTTAAAGACCGTCGCGGCCGAGATACCCCAGCTGGTGTTTTCATACGGGATGCCGGCGAAGTTCACCGGGTCGATATAGAAGTCCGACTTTTCGTAACCGATGCCGAACTCGTACCCAGCCATCTCGTACTTGGCGCCCAGCGAGTAGGCGTTGTTGTCGCGATCGATGGCCGAATATCCGATGTTCTGGTCCATGAACGACGCGAACAGCTTCACACCATTGATGCTGTATTCGTACAGCAGGCCGGCTTCGCTGTAGAGGCTGTCATCGAAGTCCGACGACGAATAGCCGAACTCGTTCAGGTAATCGAGGCCCGACATCCCGATTTCCGGCAGGTCGCCCAGGGCGTTTTCCATGCCCGAGTCGATATCGCCGGCGGTCAGCTTTCCGTAGGTACCCGACACCCAGACGATACCCTTGTCGGCCGACAGGCCGTTGCGGATCGCATAGGTGTTGACGACGGTGCCATCGGTCTCGTCGATCGAGAACTGGCTGCCGTAGCGGGCGCGCTGGGCTTCTTCAGCGCGGACTTCGGCGCCGAATTCCAGGCCCGAGTCGCTGGTGCCGGTCATGGTGAACTTGACGCGGGCGCGGTTCACGACGTTCCAGGCCGAGTCGGTGGTGGTGCAGGCGGCGTTGGCGCACAGATCGCTGTCGTAGCGCATACCGATGCGCGCGTCGCCCGACACGGCGACTTCAGCCGACGCGGCGCCGGCGAAGGCGACCAGCGCGCTGGTGGCGAAAAGAACCTTTTTCATGGCTTCCCTCATGTCTCTCTGTCACCCCTGCCGGTTGGTCCAGCGTGGGTATGGGGAATAAGTCGCGCTTTCCGCATGGCATTGCAACGATTGCGCCCCCCCGCCCGGGCGGTTGCCTTTTTTGTGGTGCACAAGCGCCACAGTCCGTTGCGCGGGCTGCAATTGCAGGCGGATCGGCCCCCGGTACCACCGCTCCAGCCAAGCGCCACGCAGGATTTCGCGGCGATCCGGCGCCGCAACCGAGGGGCCAGGCGCCGAGGCCGGCGCACCCCCGTTACCCGCCGGGGCGCTTGTCGCGCGCGGGGAATCCGCGCTATGCCTCGCCCGACGCCGTACGCGGGCGACCGCGCCGTTTCTGGGGAAAGCCTCGACATGATCCTTTGCGCCGTTCCGTTCCGCGCCGCACGCCCGGTTGCCGTCCTCGGACTCGTCCTGTCGCTGGCCGCCTGCGGGGGCAGCGGCGGGAAAGGCGGGCTCTTCGGCCTCGGCCCGTCCGAACACAACAAGCGCCCGGTCGCCGAGCAGCGCGAATCGACCATCTGGGACCTGTTCTCGGGCCGCGACTCCAGCAACCAGCAGGTCGCGGTGAACCGCTACCTGTGGAACGCCAGCCTCGACATCCTCAACTTCCTGCCGATCCAATCCATCGACCCGTTCACCGGGGTGATCGTGACCGGCTACGGCACGCCCCCCGGCGGCGGGCGCGCCTATCGCGCCACGGTCAAGATCAGCGACCCGGCGCTCGACGCGCGCAGCCTCAAGCTGTCGCTGCAGGGAGCGGGCGGCGCGGCGGTGGCGCCCGACACCGTGCGCGCGGTCGAGGATGCGATCCTGACCCGCGCCCGCCAGCTCAGGGTCCGCGACGGGCAACTGTAAGCCGGCGCTCTCAGCCCCGGCCGGGCAACTGGACCTTCGGAGGGCAGGCGGCTAAACCCGCCGGGCGCGCGCGTGGCGTGCGTTCCACCCTCCCCAGAGAAGTTGCCGAGGTCCGCCATGTCCTATGATCCCGCCCACAGCGAGCCGCGCTGGCAGCAGGCCTGGGACGATGCCGGCAGCTTCCGCGCCGTGCGCGACGACCGGCCGAAATACTACGTGCTCGAGATGTTCCCCTATCCCTCGGGGCGCATCCACATGGGGCACGTGCGCAACTACACGATGGGCGACGTGGTGGCGCGGTTCAAGCGCGCCCAGGGATTCAGCGTCCTGCACCCGATGGGCTGGGACGCCTTCGGGATGCCGGCCGAGAACGCCGCGATGGAGCAGGGCGGCCACCCCCGCGACTGGACCTATGCCAACATCGCCACCATGCGCGGGCAGCTGAAGCCGCTGGGCCTCTCGATCGACTGGAGCCGCGAGTTCGCCACCTGCGACGACGACTACGTGGCCCAGCAGCAGCGGATGTTCCTCGACTTCCTCGACGCCGGGCTGATCTACCGCAAGGCGGCGGTGGTGAACTGGGACCCGGTGGACATGACCGTTCTCGCCAACGAGCAGGTCATTGACGGCAAGGGCTGGCGCTCCAACGCCCCGGTCGAGCGGCGCGAGCTGACCCAGTGGTTCTTCCGCATCTCGGATTATTCCGAGGAGCTGCTGGCGGCGCTCGACGGGCTCAACGGCTGGCCCGAGAAGGTCCGCACCATGCAGGCCAACTGGATCGGCCGCTCGCGCGGGCTGCAGTTTTGGTTCGAGACGGTGGACGCGCCCGCGGGGTTCGACAAGATCGAGGTCTATACCACCCGCCCCGACACGCTGCGCGGCGCCTCGTTCGTGGCGATCTCGCCCGATCACCCGCTGGCCAAGGCCCTCGAGCATGACCCGGCCATCGCGGCCTTCGTGGCCGAGTGCCGCAAGGGCGGCACGACCGAAGAGGCGATCGAGACGGGCGAGAAGCTGGGCCTCGACACCGGGATCAAGGTGCGCCACCCGCTCGACCCCGCGTGGGAGCTGCCGGTCTGGATCGCCAATTTCGTGCTGATGGACTACGGCACCGGGGCGATCTTCGGCTCGCCCGCGCATGACCAGCGCGACCATGACTTCGCGGTGAAATACGGCCTGCCGATCCGCGCCACCTTCGCCCCCTCGGGGATGACCGAGGCCGAGGCGGATGCGTTCGTGGCCGCGGCGCCCTTCCTCCCGCCCAAGTCCGAGCCGGTGTGCTACGTCCGCGGCTTTGCCGGCCCGCCCGAGCAGAGCGGCGACGCCGGCGTCGCCGCGGCGATCGAGGCGGCCGAGGCCGCCGGCTGGGGCGAGGGCGTGACCCGGTTCCGCCTGCGCGACTGGGGCATCTCGCGGCAGCGCTACTGGGGCTGCCCGATCCCGGTGGTGCATTGCCCCGCCTGCGGCACCGTGCCCGAGGCGCCCGAGAACCTGCCGGTGCTGCTGCCCCGCGACGTGAGCTTCGACCAGCCGGGCAATCCGCTCGACCGCCACCCGACCTGGCGCGAGACGACCTGCCCCAGGTGCGGCGGCGCGGCGCGGCGCGAGACCGACACGATGGACACCTTCGTCGATTCGTCCTGGTACTACGCCCGCTTCACCGCCCCGCACGCGCTGACCCCGACCGTGCGGGAGGATGCGGATTACTGGATGAACGTCGACCAGTATATCGGCGGCATCGAGCACGCGATCCTGCACCTGCTCTATTCCCGCTTCTTCGCCCGGGCGATGGTCCGCACCGGCCACCTGCCCGAGACCGCGAAGGAGCCGTTCGACGCGCTCTTCACCCAAGGGATGGTCACGCACGAGATCTATCTGACCCGCGACGACCGCGGCCGGCCGGTCTATCACCTGCCCGAAGAGGTGCGCGACGGAAAGCTCGCGGACGGCACCGCGGTCGAGATCATCCCCTCGGCCAAGATGTCGAAATCCAAGAAGAACGTCGTGGACCCGGTGGACATCGTGACCCGGCTGGGCGCCGACACGGCGCGCTGGTTCATGCTGTCGGACAGCCCGCCCGAGCGCGACGTCGAATGGACCGCCGCAGGGGCCGAGGCCTCGGCGCGGTTCCTGTCGCGGCTCTGGCGGCTTGCGGACGAGGGGCGGGCGGGGGCCGAGGACGTGGCCGACCCCGAACTCGACCGCGCCACCCACCGGGCGATCGACGAGATCACCCGCGCGATCGAGGGCTTTGCCTTCAACAAGGCGGTAGCCAAGCTCTATGAACTTGCCAACACGCTGGGCAAGTCGCCGGCGCGGGGCGAGCCGCGGCGCGCGGTGCTGCGGGTGATGGCGCAGCTGATGGCGCCGATGGTGCCGCACCTGGCCGAGGATGTCTGGGCGATGGCCGGCGGTGCGGGCCTCGCCGTGGACGCGCCCTGGCCCAAGGCCGACCCGGCGATGCTGGTCGAGGACAGCGTGACGCTGCCGATCCAGATCAACGGCAAGCGGCGGGGCGAGATCGCCGTGCCGCGCGACATGGCCGCGGCCGAGGTCGAGGCGCTCGTCCTCGCCGATCCGGCGGTGCAGAAGTTCCTGAACGGCGCGGCGCCGAAGAAGCTGATCGTCGTGCCGGGGCGGATCGTCAATGTGGTCGCGTAGGGCGGCCCTCGCCGCGGCGCTGCTGGCCGGGTTCGGGCTGGCGGGCTGCGGCTTCACCCCGGTCTTCGGACCGGGGGGCGCGGGCACGCGGCTGCACGGGCAGGTGCGGGTCGCGGACCCGGTGACCGCCGACGACTACGCCTTCCTGCGCCGCATGACCGAGCGGCTGGGGCCGGCCGAGGCGGGGCGCTATGACCTCGCCTATACGCTGCGGATCGCGGTGCTGCCGCAGGCGATCACCCCGGACGAGGTGACCACGCGCTTCTCGCTCAACGGCACCGCGGCCTATCGGCTGATCGATGCGGCCTCGGGCGCGGTGGTGGCGCAGGGTGAGGTCAGCAACTTCACCAGCCACTCGACCGTGGGCACCGTCATCGCCACCACGGCGGCCGAGGCGGACGCGCGCGGGCGGCTGGCGGTGATGCTGGCCGATCAGGTGGTGACGCGGCTTCTGGCGACGGTGCCCTGAGGTGCTGCTGAAGGGCGCCGAGATCGCGCGCTATCTGGCGAAGCCGGACCCGACCCGACCGGCGCTGCTGATCCACGGGCAGGACGCGATGCGCGTGGCGCTCAAGCGCGCCGACGCGGTGGGGGCGCTGACTGGCCCGGATGCCGAGGCCGAGATGCGCCTGACCCGCATCGCCGGGGCCGAGCTGCGCCGTGACGGGGCGCGGCTGATGGACGAGATCAAGGCGGTGGGGTTCTTTCCCGGCCCCCGCGTGGTGCTGGTGGACGAGGCGACGGACGCCGCCGCCCCGGCCATCGCCGCGGCGCTGGACGGCTGGGCGCATGGCGATGCGGTGATCGTCGTGACCGCCGCGGGGCTCGGCAAGGGCTCGGCGCTGCGCAAGCTCTTCGAGCCGCACAAGACGGCGGTCTGCGCCCCGGTCTATGACGAGCCGCCGGGCGAGGAGGAGATCGCCCGCTGGCTGGCCGAGGCGGGGCTGCGCGCCGTCCCGCCGGCGGCCATGCGCGACCTCTCGGCGTTGTCGCGGGCCATCGACCCCGGCGATTTCCGCCAGACGCTGACCAAGATCGGGCTTTACAAGCGCGGCGACGACAGCCCGCTGACCGCCGACGAGATCGCCGCGCTGGCGCCTGCCACCATCGAGGCGGGGGTGGACGAGCTGATCGACGCCGCTGCCGAGGGCCGCGCCGACGCGCTCGGCCCGCTGATGCGCCGGATCGAGACGCAGGGCATCGCCCCGGTCGCCATCTGCATCGCCGCTCTGCGCCATTTCCGCACCCTGCACCGCATCGCCGCCGATCCGGGCGGCGTGCAGGCGGGGCTGGGCAAGCTGCGCCCGCCGCTCTTCGGCCCGCGCCGCGACCGGATGGCGCGGCAGGCGCAGAGCTGGGGGATGCGCGCGCTCGAGGACGCGATGCACGAGCTGGTCGGGACGGACCTCACGCTCCGCTCCTCGTCGCGGGCGCCGGCGATGGCGGTGATGGAGCGGGCGCTGATCCGGCTGGCGATGATGCCGCGGGGCCAGCGGTGAGCGAGGCGGTGCGGGCGCTGGTGATCGGCGCCGGACCGGCCGGGCTGATGGCGGCCGAGACGCTGGCCGCGACGGGCGTGCCGGTGGTCGTGACCGAGGCGATGCCGACCCCGGCGCGCAAGTTCCTCATGGCCGGCAAGTCCGGGCTGAACCTGACCCGCGACGAGCCCGCGGCGGCGTTCGCCGCCCGCATCGCCGGGGGCGGGGCCCACGCCGAGGGGTATTTGAGCCAGAAAGACCTGCAGGCGATCGTCGCGGGCTTCGGCCCTGCCGAGGTGCGGGCCTGGGCCGAAGGGCTGGGGATCGCGCTGTTTGCCGGCTCGACCGGCCGGGTATTTCCGGTCGGCATGAAGGCCTCGCCGCTGCTGCGCGCCTGGCTGGCGCGGCTGGGGGCGGCGAGGGTCGAGTTGCGGAGCCGCTGGCGCTGGCAGGGATTCGCCGGGGATGCGCTGCGCTTTGCGTCGCCCGAGGGGGAGCGCGCGCTGCGCCCCGCCGTCACGGTCCTGGCGCTGGGCGGGGCGAGCTGGCCGCGGCTCGGCTCGGACGCGGCATGGGTGCCGTGGCTGAGCGCCGAGGGGGTCGCGGTGGCGCCGTTCCGCCCGGCCAACATGGGGCTGCGGGTCGCCTGGTCGCCCGCCATGGACCGGCATTTTGGCACCGCGATCAAGGGGACGCGGCTGGCGGCGGGCGGGCTCTCCAGCCGCGGCGAGTGGGTTGTGACCCGCCACGGCGCCGAGGGCGGCGGGATCTACGAGGTCTCGGCCGCGCTGCGCGACGGGGCGGCAGCGGTCGTGGACCTCGCACCCGACCTCGACGCGCCGACGCTGGCGGCGCGGCTCGCCCGGCCGCGGGGCAAGCTGTCGGTCGGCAACTGGCTGCGGCGGGTGCTGGGCGATCCGGTCCGGGTGGCGCTGCTGTTCGAGTGGGGGCGGCCCCTGCCCGACGATCCCGCCGCGCTCGCCGCCCGGATCAAGGCGCTGCCGATCCGGCACGACGGGGTGCAGGGGCTGGAGCGGGCGATCTCGTCGGCGGGCGGGATCAAGCTGGGCAGCCTGCGCCCGACGCTTGAACTCGCCGCCCGGCCGGGGGTCTTCGCCGCCGGCGAGATGCTGGACTGGGAGGCGCCGACCGGCGGCTATCTGCTGACCGCCTGCCTCGCCACCGGCCGCCATGCGGGGCTCGCCGCGGCGCAGCGTCTGTCCGGCTGAACCGCCCCGCTGGGCAGCCTTCGCCGGAACGCATGGCCGCCCTGCAGCGGGCGCGGGGGCGGTCCCATTGACCGGCCCTGCGACAAGCTGTCACGTGGCGTCATCAACCTGCCGCGAAAGCGCCCATCATGCCGCATCCGCAGACCCTCAGCGCCTCGTCCGCGCGGCTCTTCACCCCCGTGCTGATCGGCGGGTCGATCATCCTGCTCATCAACTTCGCCATGCGGGCAAGCTTCGGCGTCTTCCAGATCCCCATCGCCGAGACCTTCGGCTGGCCGCGGGCCGAGTTCTCGCTGGCCATCGCCATCCAGAACCTCGCCTGGGGCATCGGCCAGCCGCTGTTCGGGGCGCTGGCCGAGCGCTGGGGCGACAAGGTCGCCATCGTGCTGGGCGCGGCGCTCTATGCGCTGGGGCTGGTCATGACCGCGGTCGCCACCACCCCCGAGGCGATGCAGCTGTGGGAGGTCGCGGTCGGCTTCGGCATCGCCGGGACGGGGTTCGGCGTGATCCTCGCCATCGTCGGCCGCGCGGCGAGCGACGAGAACCGCAGCCTCGCGCTGGGGATCGCCACCGCGGCCGGGTCGGCCGGACAGGTGATT
The DNA here is from genome assembly GCF_900106665.1 of Paracoccus sanguinis. Classification (GTDB taxonomy): domain Bacteria; phylum Pseudomonadota; class Alphaproteobacteria; order Rhodobacterales; family Rhodobacteraceae; genus Paracoccus; species Paracoccus panacisoli. The sequence goes on along the minus strand of NZ_FNNA01000005.1, from coordinate 41,174 downwards.
GGCGCACCGCTGGCGCAGGGGTTGCTCGCGTTCCTGCCGTGGCAGCAGGTGTTCATGGTCTTTGCCGCGCTGGTGCTGACGGTGCTGCTGTTCCTGCCGATGCTCGGCAACGCCCGGCCCGCCAGCCGGTCCGAGCTCGAGGAGAGCATGGGCGCCGTCCTGCGCCGCGCCTTCACCGACCCGAGCTATCTGATGATCTTCGCCGGGTTCTTTTCGTGTGGCTACCAGCTCGCCTTCATCACCGCGCATTTCCCGGCGATGGTGACCGAGATGTGCGGGCCGATCGCCCCGGACGGCAGCCTGGCCGCACTGGGGATCACCACCACCTCGGCGCTGGGCGCGGTGGCGATCTCGGTGATCGGGCTGGCCAACATCGGCGGCTCGATCCTCGCCGGGTGGCTGGGGAAGCGCTATCCGCGCAAGTACCTGCTGGCCGGGATCTATGCGCTGCGGACGCTGGTCGCGGCGTGGTTCATCCTGACCCCGATCACCCCCGCGACGGTGCTGATCTTCTCGCTGGCGATGGGGTCGCTGTGGCTCGCCACGGTGCCGCTGACCTCGGGGCTCGTCGCCTATATCTACGGGCTGCGCTACATGGGGACGCTCTACGGCTTCGTCTTCCTGTCCCACCAGCTCGGGTCGTTCCTCGGCGTCTGGCTGGGCGGCAAGCTCTATGACCTCTACGGCGACTACACGCTGGTCTGGTGGGTCGGCGTGGGCGTCGGCGCCTTCTCGGCGCTGATCCACCTGCCGGTGCGCGAGGCGCCCTCGGCCGCCCTGCCGCGCGGCACGGCGGCGGCGGCCTGAGGGGCGGCGCTCAGCCTTCGGCCGCCGAGAGGATGTAGCGCGCCGTCATCAGGTCCAGATGCGCGCCGCCGCCGTTCTTGGCGACGGTGATCTCGTCATCCGACCGCCGGCCATAGGCCCCGGCCGGCAGGTCGTAGAAATCGGCGAGGATGTCGCTTTCCCGGATGGTGCCTGCGTCGAGCGGGATCTGGATCTCGCCGATGTGGCCGATGGTAGTGGCCCGGCTGTCCACGAACAGCCGCGCCCGGCGCAGCAGCTCGTCGTCACCCTCGCGCATGTCGGGGCGGTAGGCGCCGATCAGGTCGACGTGGGTGCCGGGCGAGATCCACTCGCCGTGCAGCACCGGGCTGGTGGCCATGGTCGCGGTGGCGATGATCTCGGCATCGCGGACCGCGGGCTCGAGGTCGGCCACGGCCCGCGCCTCGCGCCGGTCGGCCAGCGCGCGGGCGGCCTCGGGCGAGCGGTTCCAGATGCTGATCTCGGCATCGGGGATCATGGCGCGGTAGGCGTCGATCATGCTTTCGGCGACGTGGCCCGCCCCGATCAGCAGCACCCGCCGCGCATCCGGCCGCGCCAGCCGGCGCGCCGACAGCAGGCTGTCGCCCGCCGTCTTCCACTTGGTGACGAGGTGAAAATCGACCAGCGCCCGCAGCTCTCCGGTCACATCGTCCAGCAGGTTGACCACGCCGTTGATCATGGCGAGGCCGCGGCGCGGGTTGCCGGGAAAGATCGCTGCCGGCTTGATCGCCAGCCCGAGTCCGTCGATCCAGGCGCTGCGGGTCAGCAGCGTGTCGTCGCCGCGGTAGAGGAAGCTGTCGGCCACCTCGGCGCGGGGCAACTCGTGACCCTGGGCGAGCGCGTCGGTCAGGGCGATCCAGTCGAGCTGGGGTTCGATGTCCGGTCCGATGATCTGCATGGTCTGTCCCTGTCCTGCTCGGCGAGGTCTGTGGCGCGGCCTCTGGCGGGCCGCCGTGCCGCTCAGGCTAGACGGTTGGGCGCTCATCTGCCAGAGCCGAGGGCGCAATGACCGGAACCGGGATGCCAGAGACCCGATCGCCCCCGCCGGGGGTGGTGCTGCTCGCGCTCTATCAGGGCGAGCGGTTCCTCGGCGCGCAGCTCGACAGCATCGCCGCGCAGGAGGTGCCGTGGCGGCTGGTCGTCTCGGACGACGGCTCGACCGATGCGGGGCCGGGGATGGTGCGCGGCTTCGCCGATGCCCATCCGGGGCGGGTCACGCTGACCCGCGGCCCCGGGCAGGGGGCGGCGGCCAACTTCCGCGCCCTGCTGGCCGGCGTGCCCGAAGGGGCCGGCTGGGCGGCGCTGGCCGATCAGGACGACGTGTGGCGGCCGGGCAAGCTCACCCGGGCGCTGGCGGCGCTGGCGGCGGTCCCGGCCGGGCGGCCGGCGCTCTATTGCAGCCGGGTCACGCTCTGCGATCCGGCGCTGCGGCCCATCGGCGCGTCGCGGCCGCCCTATCCGCCGTCCTTCCGCCACGCGCTGGTGCAGAACCTCGTGCAGGGCAACACCGCGGTGCTGAACCCGGCGGCGCTGGCGCTGGTCCGCGCCGCCGAGCCGCTGACCCCGCCGGTGGTGATGCATGACTGGTGGCTCTACCAGCTCGTGACCGGTGCGGGGGGCACGGTGATCCTCGATCCGGCCGAGACGGTGCTCTACCGCCAGCACGAGGGCAACGTGGTCGGCGGCAACGCCGGGCCGCGGGCGCGGCTCGAGAGCTTCACGCGGATGCTCGGCGGCGGGCACCGCGCATGGGGGGCGCAGACGCTCGCCGCGCTGACGCCGGTGCGGCACCTTCTGACCGACGAGAACCGCCGGGTGCTCGACGCCTTCACGGCGCTGCATCATGGCGAGATGGCCGACCGGCTGGTGGCGATGGCGCGCGGCGGGTTCCGCCGGCAGGGGCCGGTGTCGCAGGCGGCGCTGTGGCTTGCCGCGGCGCTGGGGCGACTGTGAGGGCGTGACGCGTCTGCTAGCGTGGTGGGCCGCCTCGGGTTGCAACCGGGCGGCGCTTGGCCCAGCGTCGGCGCGACCATCAGGCAGGGCACCATGTCGAGCTTTCTCAACGCCGGGATCATCGCGCTGACGCTCGGCTATACGCTGAGCCAGTTCTACCGCGCCTTCCTCGCCGTCCTCAGCCAGACGCTGCAGACCGAGCTGGGGGCGACGCCCGGCGATCTCGCGCTGTCGTCGGGGATGTGGTTCCTGACCTTCGCGCTGATGCAACTGCCGGTGGGCTGGGCGCTGGACCGGATCGGGCCGCGCCGGACCGCCGCGGTGGTGCTGGCGGTGGGCGGCGCCGGCGGGGCGGCGATCTTTGCGCTGGCGCAGGCGCCGTGGCACCTGCACGTCGCCATGGGGCTGATCGGGATCGGCTGCGCGCCGGCGCTGATGGCGGCCTATTACATCTTCGCCCATGACTACCCGCCGGCGCGGTTCGGGGCGCTGACCGGGGCGATGGTGGGGCTGGGCTCGGCGGGCAACATCCTCGGCGCCGCGCCGCTCGTCTCGCTCATCCACGCGATCGGGTGGCGGGAATCGCTCTGGCTCATGGCGGCGGTGACGCTCGCCGTGGCGGCGGCGCTGGCGCTGACGGTGCGCGACCCGGTCCACCATGGGGGCGCGCCGCGGGGGCGGCTATCGGCGCTGTTCGCCCTGCCGACGCTGCGGCTGATGCTGCCGCTGATCCTCGTGAGCTACGCCAGTTCCGCGGCGCTGCGCGGGCTGTGGGCCTCGCCCTATCTGCGCGACGTGTTCGGGGCCGACGACGTGACCGTGGGCCGGGCCACGTTGGTCATGGGGATCGCCATGGTGGTGGGGAACCTCGGCGCGGGGGCGTTCGTCGCTGCCGTGGGCGGGGTACGGCGGGCCGTGCTGATCGGCCATGTGCTGTCGGTCGCGGCGCTGTCGGTCCTGTGGCTCGCGCCCGACTGGGGGCTGGCGCCGGCCATCGTCCTTCTGGGCGCGGTGGGGCTGACGGGGACCAACTACACGCTGCTCATGGCCCATGCCCGGCGGTTCCTGTCGCCCGCGCTGGTCGGGCGGGGGATGACGCTGCTCAACATGGCCTCGATCGGCGGGGTCGGGATGATGCAGTTCGCCTCGCGCCCGCTGTCGGCGGCGGCCGAGGCGCGCTATGCCCCGCCCGAGGCCTACGCGATGCTGTTCCTGTTCTTCCTCGTGCCGCTGGTGATCGGCTTCGCGATCTTCCTTCTCGCCCCTGCCGAGCCTGCCGATGCCTGAGACCCCCCGCTCGCCCGACCGGATCGAGGTCGTCGCCCCGAACCTCAAGCGCCGCCTGTCGGGGGTGACCGCCACGGTGGTGCGGCTGATCCCGGTGCAGGCACGGATGATCGGCATCGTGGCGACCGGGCCGGGGCTGCCGCCCGAGCTGCCACACATTCCGCTGACCCGCGCCGCCACCCTGCCGCGCGACCGCTGGCGGGTCTGGCACGCGCGGCGGAATACCGAGATGGCGCTGGGCCTGATCGTGCGCCACCTGCTCGGGCGGCGCTACCGGCTGCTCTTCACCAGCGCGGCGCAGCGCCGCCACACCGGTTTCACCCGCTGGCTGATCCGCCGCCAGGACGCGCTGATCGCCACCTCGCCGCAGGCGGCGAGTTACCTCGAGCGGCCCGCGACGGTCATCCTGCACGGGGTCGATACCGGGGTGTTCCACCCCGCCCCCGACCGCGCGGCGCTGCGCCGGGCGCTGGGGCTCGACCCCGACGCGGTGCTGATCGGCTGCTTCGGCCGGGTGCGGGCGCAGAAGGGCGTCGATCTGCTGGTCGAGGCCGCGTTGGAGGTCTTTCCGCGCCACCCGGACGCGCAGCTCGTCTTCACCGGCCGGATCACCGCCGACAACCGCGGCTTCGCCGATGCGCTGATCGCCCGGATCGCCGCGGCGGGCCTGTCGGACCGCATCCGCTTCCTCGGCGAACTGCCGTGGGAGGCGGTGGTGCGCCATTACCAGGCCCTCGACCTCTTTGTCGCCCCGGCGCGGTGGGAGGGGTTCGGCCTCACCCCGCTCGAGGCGATGGCCTGCGGAGTGCCGGTGGTGGCGGCGCGGGTCGGGGCCTATGAGGCGCTGATCCGCGACGGCGAGACCGGCACGCTGATCGACGCCGGCGACGGGGCGGCGCTGGCGGCGGCGCTCGACCGCTGGCTCGGCGATCCAGCGGGGCGGGTGGCGGCGGGCGAGGCGGCGCGCGCCCATGTCGCCGCGCACCACGGGATCGAGGCCGAGGCACGCGCCATCGTCGGGGTCTATCGGCGCCTGCTGGGTGAGGCGGGGGCGCGCTGACCAAGCGGGGCGCGGGTCGGGCCGCCGGATGCCTCCGGCGGGGATATTTGGGTCCAGCCCGAGGGGGCGCGCGTCGGGCCGAGCCTCTGGCGCCGCCGCGGCGGGCGGGTCATGATGGCGCGAAAGGTGCCCCGATGACCCCGCTTCGCTTCTACGCCGCCCGGACGCTTCGCAACGAGGGCCTGCTCAAGACCCTGTCGGTCGCCCCCGCGGCGCTGGCGCAGGCGCTGGCCGGGCAGCGGGTGGCGCTGGTCGGCAACGCGCGGGCGCTGGCCGAGGCGCGGCACGGCGCGGCGATCGACACGGCCGATCTGGTGATCCGCATCAACCGCGCGCCGATGCCCGACCCGGAAAGCCACGGCAGCCGCACTGACTGGCTGGCGCTGGCGATGCGCCTGCCCGCGGCGGACCGCGCCCGCCTCGCGCCGCGGCGCATCCTGTGGATGTCGCCCAAGCGCAAGCGGCTGGACTGGCAGACGGCGCACAGCCCCGGCTTCTACCTGCACCCGCTGCCCGCGGTCCGCGAATTGGAGCAGACGCTCGGCGCGCCGCCCTCGACCGGGATCATGACTGCGGCGCTGGTGCTGGCGGCGCCGGTGGCGGGGCTGACGCTCTATGGCTTCGACTTCTTCGCCTCGCTGTCGCTCAGCGGCTCGCGCGGCAAGGCCGACGTGCCGCATGACTTCGCGGCCGAGGCGGCGTGGTTTGCCGCCCGCGCCGAGGCGGACGCGCGGCTCAGGATCGCCTGAGCGCGGCCTCTCGGGCCTGCGCCGCGACCGCGCCCGCACGCTGGCATTCTTTCTGGCCTAGATACCCCGCCAGCAGCGCCACCGGGTGCCGCGGCGCCGGCGTCAGCCCGAGGGCAGCGTGCCGTCCCAGATCTCGGTCAGCGAGCGGTTGCCGATCCGCATCATCCGCGCCAGCGTCGCGGCCAAACCGGTCGCATCGCGGCGCTCGGCGCAGGCGAGCACGTCCACCGCCACCCCGGCCAGCCCCGGCAGGCCCACCTGCCAGGCCAGCCGCGACAGCAGCTCGGCCCGTTCGGCCAGCCGCGCCATGTCGCCCGCCATCGCCGCCTCGCGCGCGCCGGCCAGCGCCGCCGCAAGCTGCTCCATCGCCGCGCAGATGATCGTCTGCGCCGCGCTTTCGCCCAGCTCGTTCACGATCTCGCCCAGCCGTCGCACATCGACCTGCACAGGCTCCTGCATGGCCAGAACCGTCAGGTTCCCCATCACGTCACCCCTTTTCCCACGTGTCCCCACACGTCCGGGCAGGATGGCGCCAAGCCGCTAAGAAATCCTTGCTGCGGCCGCGAGAAACCTCTCGAAGTTTAGGCGTCCGGCGGCTATCTCGACGGGCAGTCCGGCCGTCAGCCACCCGCGAGAGAGGCAGTTCCGATGCTCAACGCCCGTCCCTTGCCGCATTATCTGGTCCAGCGCTACCACGGCTGGCGCGCGACCTCGTACGCGGAAAACCGCGCCTGGTACCGCCGCCTCGCCGACGAGGGGCAGCGGCCGCGGGCGATGGTGATCTCGTGCTGCGATTCCCGGGTCCACGTCACTTCGATCTTCGGGGCCGACACGGGCGAGTTCTTCATCCACCGCAACGTCGCCAACCTCGTGCCGCCCTATGCGCCGGACGGGTTGCAGCACGGCACCTCGGCGGCGGTGGAATATGCCGTCAACACGCTCAAGGTCGCGCATCTGATCGTGCTGGGCCACAGCCAGTGCGGCGGCGTCGCCGGCTGCCACGCCATGTGCTCGGGCGCCGCCCCCGAGCTTGAGGAGGCGACGAGCTTCGTCGGCCGCTGGATGGATATCCTGCGGCCGGGCTACGAGCAGGTGCGCGACCTGCCGCTCGAAGAGCAGGTGCCGGCGCTCGAGCGGGTGGCGGTCAAGGTCTCGCTGGAGAACCTGCTGACCTTCCCCTTCGTGGTGGCGGCGGTCGAATCCGGCCAGCTGACGCTGCACGGGCTGATGCACGATATCCGCGAGGGCGAGCTGACGATGCTCGACCGCGACCGCTACGTGCCGGTCTGAGGGCCCCGCACCCGGCCGGGAAACGAAAACGGCGCCCCGCGGGGCGCCGTTGGTCATTCCAGAGGGGGATGGCTCAGGCCACGCCCAGCCCGTCGGTCGAGGCGAAGAACATCGCCTGCGACACCGCCGAACGCACCTGTTCCTCGGAATAGGGCTTCGAGATCAGGAACGCAGGCTCCGGCCGGTCGCCGGTCAGAAGCCGCTCGGAGAAGGCGGTGATGAAGATCACCGGCAGGTCGCCCATGCTGCCCAGCAGCTCGTTCACCGCGTCGATGCCCGACGAGCCGTCGGCCAGCTGGATGTCGGCGAGGATCAGGTCCGGGCGGCGGTCGCCGGCGAGCTCGATCGCGGCGGTGTGGGTGCGGGCGATGCCGGTCACCTCGTGCCCCATCGCCTGCACGATGCCCTTGAGGTCCATGGCGATGATCGTCTCGTCCTCGATGATCATCACCCGGCCACGGATTGCCCGGCCCATCTCGTTCAGGGCGATCTGGACCAGCTCTTCGGCCTCGTCCTGATCGGTCTGCATGATCCGCGCAATCTGGTCGTAGCGCAGCTCTTCGATCGTGCGCAGCAGCAGCGCCTCGCGCGAGTTGGCGGTCAGGCCGCGAAGGTGCTGCTGGACCACCGCCTCGCGCGAGGACTGTTCGTCCGCGGCGACCGGCTGGCCTGAGCTCTGCCAGATGGCGTGGAAGGTGCGGAACAGCCCGATGCGGGTCTCTTCGCCGTCCATCAGGGAACGGTCGCTGAGGATCGCCTCGAGCGTGGCGGCGGCGTAGTTGTCGCCGGCGGTCTGGCTGCCTGTCAGGGCGCGTGCATAGCGGCGCAGATACGGCAGCTCGCGGCCGATGGATTGCGCAAGATCAGCTGCGGACATGGCTTTCCTCAATTTGATCCCTGTCGGGGAACCTTGAGCTGCTGTAACGGTTGGGCAACGTGCACACAAGATTTCCGGGACAAACAAATATATGAACACGAGGCGGGAAGAACGGAAGCGCGCCGCCCTGGAGAAGCAGATCGACGAGAATCTCCGGCGCGTCTATGAACAGGATGCCTTGCAGGACGTGCCTGACAGGTTCCTTTCGCTTCTCGAGCGCCTGCGCGAGCAGGAATGAGTCCCATGACATCTGCGGCCTCTCCCCGGCCCGCCGCCGTCGGCAATCCGCGCGACGAGCTGGTGGATCACCTGCCCGCGCTGCGGGCCTTTGCGCTGTCGCTGACCCGCGAGGGCGCGTCGGCCGACGACCTGGTACAGGACACCATCGTCAAGGCGTGGACCAACATGGACAAGTTCCAGCCCGGCACCAACCTGCGGGCGTGGCTCTTCACTATCCTGCGCAACACCTTCTATTCCGCCCGCCGCAAGACCCGGCGCGAGGTCAACGACAGCGACGGCATCCACGCCGCGCGGCAGGCGACGCGGCCCGAGCATGACGGGCGGCTGGCCATGAACGACTTCAAGGCCGCGTTCCAGCAACTGCCGGACGAGCAGCGCGAGGCGCTGATCCTTGTCGGCGGTTCGGGCTTCTCGTACGAGGAAGCGGCCGCGATGACCGGGGTCGCGGTCGGCACGGTCAAGTCGCGCGCCAACCGCGGCCGCCGCAAGCTGGCCGAGCTGATGCACATGGCCGAGGGCGAGGAACTCGACATGACCGACGCCTCGACGCTGGCCGTGATGGCGGTGAACCAGCCCGTCTCGCGGTAGGCCGTCATGCGGTGGGACGGCATTGCGGGCAGGCTCGGCTTCCGCCTCGGGGCGCTGCTCAGCATCGCCATCCTGCCGATCGGGATGATCTCGATCATCCAGACCCTGCACCTGTCGCGCGAGGCCGAACGGTCGAGCGAGCTGGCGTTGCAGGGCCGCACGGCGACCGCCGCGGCGGGTGAACGGGCGCTGCTGCAAAGCACCATCGGCACCGCCGACGCGCTCGGCGCCTCGATCCTGACGCTGATCGAGGATCCCGCAGCCTGCTCGGAAGCGATGCACCAGTATGTCCAGCGCAGCGCGACCTATGTCTACGCCGGGTTCACCGACCTGGCCGGCCGCAATGTCTGCTCGTCTACCGGGCGGGTCATCGACCTGACCGGCTCGCCGCATTACCAGGCGTTTATGCGCGACCCGGGGACTCTCATCTCGGCCGCGGCCCGCGGCACGGCCTCGGGTGAGGACGTGGTCATCGTCTCGCAGCCGCTGTTCCGGGGCACCGAGCTCCTGGGCTATGTCGCGCTGTCGCTCTCGCAGGACCTGCTACGCTCGACTCATTCGCAGTCCTACTGGGCCGAGGGCGCGCGCATCCTCACCTTCAACCGGGCCGGGCAGGCGCTGTCGGGCGATCTCGGCGCGACCGGCGACCCGACCCCGATCCTGCCGCAGGGCGAAACGCTTGCCTCGCTCGTCAGCCATTCGGACACGTCGTTCCGGGCGCGCTCGAACTCGGGCGAGCAGCGGGTGTTCGCCGTCGTGCCGGTGGTCCCCGACCTCGTCTATGCGCTGGGCAGCTGGAGCCCGCGCGAGACCGGCATCGCCGGGCTGAACCTCTCGCGCTTTGCCGCGATCCTGTTCCCGCTGGCGCTGTGGGCGGCGTCGCTGGGGGTGGCGTATTTCGCCGTCTACCGCCTCGTGCTGCGCCACGTCCGCGAATTGCGCGGGCAGATGCGCCGCTTTGCGCTCGGCGATCGCAGCAAACCCCCGCCGGTGCTCGAGGCCGCGCCGGCCGAGATCCGCGACGTGAGCGCGACCTTCCACAACATGGCCCGCATCCTGATCCGCGACGAGGCGGCGATGGAGGAGGCGGTGGCGGAAAAGACCGTGCTGCTGAAAGAGGTCCACCACCGGGTCAAGAACAACCTCCAGCTCATCGCCTCGATCATCAACATGCAGAGCCGGATGATCGACGACACCGACGCCAAGCGGGTGCTGCGCTCGGTGCAGGACCGGGTGGCGTCGCTCGCCACCATCTACAAGAACCTCTACCAGGCCGAGCACCTCGATTCGGTCTCGGCCGACCGGCTGATCGGCGAGATCATCGGCCAGATGTCGTCGGCCTCGATCATGACCGGGGCGGCGATGGACGTGCAGACCGAGCTCGAGCCGCTGGTCCTGCAGCCCGACCAGGCCGTGCCGCTGACCCTGCTGACCACCGAGGCCTTCACCAACGCGCTGAAATACGCCGGCGCCTCGGACGGGGCGCGGCCGTTCGTGCGCATCAGCCTGCGCATGGACCCCGAAGGCTGGGCGGTGCTCGAGATCGAGAACTCGCTGGGCGCCGTGCAGCCCGACCACGACGGCACGGGCCTCGGCAGCCAGCTCATCGAGGCCTTCGCCATGCAGCTCGACAGCGACGCCGAGATCGACATCGAGGATGGCACCTACCGGCTGGCGCTGCGCTTCCGCCCCGACATCTCGCACACCCCGCAAGAGGAAGAGGCGCGGCAGGTCGTTCTGACCTCGGCCGCGCGCCCGGGCGCCCGGCACTAGCGGCCCGCCGCTAGGCGATGGCCCAGGTGAGGCCCGCGCCCAGCAGCGCGGTGCTGGGCACCGTGACCGCCCAGGCGGCGAGTGTCCGCAGCACCGCCGAGCGGCGGACGAGGCGGCGGCGGTGCGCCTCCTCGGGCGGCAAGGGCGCACGGGCGGCGGGCGCGGCGGCGGCGGCCATGCGGCGCTCGTCCCACTCGCGGTAGAACCCCACCCCGAACACCCCGCCGAGCGCCACGTGGGTCGAGGACACCGGCAGCCCCAGCCACGTCGCCCCCAGCAGCACCAGCGCGGTGGCGAGCGCGACGCAGAGCGCGCGGGCCGGGTTCAGCCGGGTGATCCGGCTGCCGACCATCGCCACCAGCCGCCGCCCGAAGAGCATCGCCCCGAGGCCGAAGCCCAGCCCGCCCATGGCGAGCCACGTCGGCGTCACCTCTGCCCCGCCGTCGCCCTGCCGGGCGATGACCGACAGCGGCCCGACCACGTTGCCCACGTCGTTGGCGCCGTGGGCAAAGGCGATCAGCACCGCGGCGGCGATCAGCGGCGGGCCGAACAGCCGCTCGGTCACCTCGCGCGGGCGGCGGCCGGCCAGCCGCTCGGCCCTGAGCCGCCGGCGGGCGAGCCACCAGCCCGCGACCGCAGCCAGCGCCGACAGCGGCAGCGCCGCCCACCAGCGCACCGGCCCCAGCGTCAGCGCATAGCCGCCGAGCACCGCGGCCACCGCGCCGACCAGCACCGGCAGCCAGCGCACCCCGGCCGAGATCCGGTCCGGCGCCCGGTGGATGCGGGCGCGCAGCAGCGCCAGCAGCGCCGCCCCGATCGCCCCGGCGATCACCGGCGAGACGAGCCAGCCCGCCGCGATCCGCGCGATTCCGCCCCAGTGCGGCGCATCGAGCCCGAATTGCGCCGCCCCCGCCCCGGCGATCCCGCCCACCACCGCGTGGGTGGTCGAGACCGGCGCCCCGGCCCATGTGGCCAGCGTGATCCAGATGGCGGCCGCGATCATCGCGGCCAGCATCACCGCCGCCGCGTCCGCCCCGCCCGCCCCCGCCGCCGGCAGGATGTCCGAGGTCAGCGTGGCGCTGACCCGCGCGCCGGCGGTCAGCGCGCCGGCGATCTCGGCCACGGCGACGAGCGCCAGCCCGGCGCGCATCGAGATCGCCCCCGCGCCGACCGCAGGCCCCATCGCGTTCGCCGTGTCATTGGCCCCGATCGACAGCGCGAGGAACGCCCCCACCATCACCCCCGCGGCCAGCATCGCCGACCCGCCGGCGCCGGTCAGCGTGGCGCCCGCGATCGTCGCCAGCGCCGCAAAGACCAGCGCCACGCCGAGCTGCCGCACCGGCCGGCCGGAGTAGAACCCGGCGCTTTCGGCGTTGGCGATCCGGTCGAGGTCCTTGTCGAGAAACCGGAGTTCCATGATCGGGGGCGCGATCCGGGCTCAGGCCGCGCGGGCGGCGAGGCCGCGCAGCAGGGCGGCAAGCTCGGGCTCGGCCACCATCGTCGCGGCCTCGGCCGGGGCCACCCAGCGCCGCTCGCGCCCGCCCGCCTCGGGGAAGCTTTCGGCGAGGGCGGCCACGCGGATCAGGAACACCCGCACCTCGACCGGGATGCCGAAGCCCGAATCCTGCATCTTGTCATAGTGATAGCGCCCGAGTTCGAGCATCGGGGCGTCTGGCTGCGGGCGGACGCCCGCTTCTTCCCACGCCTCCTGCAGGGCGGCCTCGGCCATCGAGCGGCCGGACATCGGCCAGCCCTTGGGGATGATCCAGCGCCCGGTGCCGCGGCTGGTGATCATCAGCACCCGCCCCGTCGCCGGGTCGAGGCAGAGCGCCGCGACCTGCATCCGCGGATGCCGCGCGCCGAACAGCCGGCCGAGCCTGCGGCGCAGGGCGCTCACGTCTCGTCCCCCGGTCCGACGGCGCCGCGCAGCGCCTTGACCGCGCCGCGTCGGGTCTTGGCGGCCAGCCGCCGCCGCTCGCTGCCCAGCGTCGGGCGCGTGGCGATCCGCGGCCGCGGTGCGACCAGCGCCTGGGCGATGAGCGCGGCCAGCCGCTCGCGCGCGATCTCGCGGTTGCGGGCCTGGCTGCGGGTGTCCTGGACATGGATCACCACCGCTCCGTCCGCCGTCCAGCGCCGCCCGGCGAGTCGCCTGAGCCGCGCCTTGACCGCGGGGCTGAGGTGCGGCGAGCGCGCCGCCTCGAACCGCAGCTCGACGGCGGTCGAGACCTTGTTGACGTTCTGCCCGCCCGGCCCTTGCGCGCGGGTGAACTGCTCCGACAGCTCCCAGTCGGCGAGGGTGAGGGTGTCGGTGATCCGCAACATGGCGCAAAGATGCGGGCGACGCGGGGCAGATGAAAGGGCGGAGTGCCCCATCTCACGCAATTTTAGAGGCCTGCGGGCGGCGCCGGGGCCGGGTGGCGAGGGCGCGCTGCGAACTGCCCAACGGGTAGGCACAGGGCAGGCCGGGGGCGCGGTGTCGCAGCCGTGCCGGGACACGCGCCGCACAGCGGGTGTGCCGTGCCGGGTGCACCCGTCATGGGCTCCGGGCCCGTCGAGGCCACCCCGCGGACGCCGTGGCTCCGCACCTTCCGTCGGGAGGCAGCCAGTCCCACCCCCCTCTCAATCCTCGCCCTCGGGCAACTCGGGCCGATGCTCCGGCCGTCCGGCCTTGACCGCGCGGGCCAGCACCGCCACCGCCACCGGGCCGGCGCGCGCCGCCAGCAGCGCCTCGGCCGCCGCGGCGAGCGTCGCGCCCGAGGCCATCACGTCGTCCACCAGCAGCACCGGCCGCCCGGCAACCCGTTCGCGCTGCCGCGGCGGCACTGCAAAGGCGCCCGCGACGTTGGCGAAGCGGTCGCTGACCGCGCCGTGGTCCTGCATCGGGGTGTGGCGGGTGCGGACCAGCGCGCCGGGGCCGAGCGGCAGCCGATGCGCCGCCGCCACCCGCGCGGCGAGCAGCGCCGCCTGGTTGTAGCGCCGCGCGAGCATCCGCCGCGGGTGGATCGGCACCGGCACCACCAGCATCCCCGGCGCGACCAGCGGCGTCGCCGCCTGGGCCAGCCAGCCGCCGAGCGCGGGCGCGAGATCGACCCGGTCGGCGTGCTTCAAGGCCAGCGCCAGCCGCCGCCCGGTTCCGGCATAGACCAGCGCCGCCCGCGCCCGCTCCCAGGGCCGCGGCAGGGTCAGGCAGTCGTCGCAGCGCAGCCCCGCCTCGGTCCCGTCGCCGGGCAGCGGCACGCCGCAGGTGGCGCAGGCGCAGGCGCCGATGAACTCGGCCTCGCGCCAGCAGTCCGGGCAGAGCCCGCCCTCGGCCGCGACGCTCGCGCAGCCCGGGCAGCGGGGCGGCACCACCACCCCGAGCGCGGCTTTCATTGCCGCGCGAAGCCCCGTAGAAGCGATCCCCATGCCCGTGTCGTCCTCTTCCCCTTCCGGCACCGCGCCGGGAACCGTGCCCGTTACCGACGCCGGCGCGGCCCCGCCCCGGCTGACCGACCGCACCGCGCTGCTGCGCCAGCGGGCGCGGGCCGAGCGTCTGGGACGCGAACACTGGCTCGACACGCTGGTGCAGGGCGAGATCGAGGATAGGCTCTCCGAGGTTAACAGAGCGTTTACGGCGCCCGCCGTCGTGACCGGGGCGCCGGGCTTCTGGGCCGCGGCGATGCCGGGGGCGCGGATCGTCGCCGACGACCCGGTGCTGGCGCTCGAGCCCGGGGCGCATGACCTCGTGATCCACGCGCTGGCGCTGCACTGGGCCGACGACCCGGTGGGGCAGATCGTGCAATGCGCCCGGGCGCTCAGGCCGGACGGGCTGTTTCTTGCCGTGCTGCCCGGCGGGCGGACGCTCGCGCCGCTGCGCGAGGCGCTGGCCGAGGCCGAGATCGCCGAGACCGGCGGGCTCTCGCCCCGGGTGGCGCCGATGGGCGAGATCCGCGACCTCGGCGGGCTGCTGGCCCGCGCCGGGCTGGCGCTGCCGGTGGCCGACCAGATCACCCAGATGGTCAGCTATCGCGGGTTTCCGGCGCTCGCCCGCGACCTGCGCGCGATGGGCGAGGGCAACGCGCTCGCGCATCGCCTGCGCCGCCCGACCCGGCGCGCGGTCCTCGTCCGGGCCGCCGAGGCGCTGGCGCGGCTTGCCCCCGACCCCGAGGAACCGGGGCGCATCCGCGTCGGTTTCGACCTGGTGTTCCTGACCGGCTGGGCGCCGGCGGACAGCCAACCCAAGCCCCTGCGCCCCGGCTCGGCCCAGATGAGCCTTGCCGATGCGCTGAGCCAGAGAAAGCCATGACCTCCCCAGCCCCGAACTCGCCAGCACCCCGCGCCCCAGCACCCCGCGCCCTGCCGCACGCCCCCGCCGACCACCCGAGCCTGCCGCAGCCGCGCATCGGCGTGCTGGTCGCCAATCTCGGCACCCCCGACGGCCACGACTACTGGTCGATGCGCCGCTACCTGAACGAATTCCTAAGCGACAAGCGGGTGATCGACTATCCGCGCTGGAAGTGGCAGCCGCTGCTGCAGGGGATCATCCTGACCAAGCGGCCGTTCACCTCGGGCGCCAACTACCGCTCGATCTGGAACCACGAGGCGGACGAAAGCCCGCTGATGACCATCACCAAGGCCAAGGTCGCCAAGCTGCGGGCCGAGGCGCAGCGGCGCTGGGGCGACGCGGTGATGGTCGACTTCTGCATGCGCTACGGCAACCCCTCGACCCCCGCGGTGCTCGACCGGATGGTCAAGGCGGGGTGCGAGCGGATCGTGTTCCTGCCGATGTACCCGCAGTACGCCGGCGCCACGACGGCGACCGCGAACGACCAGCTGTTCCGGGCGCTGATGGCGCAGAAATGGCAGCCGGCGGTGCGGACCTGCCCGGCCTATTTCGACCGCCCCGACTATATCGACGCGCTGGCCCAATCGGTGGAACGCACGCTGGGCGGGCGGCGGCCGCAGAAGCTGGTCGCCTCGTATCACGGGATGCCGCGCCGCTATCTGCTGGAAGGCGACCCCTACCACTGCCAGTGCCAGAAGACGACGCGGCTTCTGCGCGAGCGGCTGGGCTGGCCCGAGGATGCCATCGACACCACCTTCCAGTCGGTCTTCGGGCGCGAGGAATGGCTCAAGCCCTATACGGTCGAGCACGTGGCCGACCTCGCCCGCCGGGGGATCGCCGACATCGCGGTGATCTCGCCCGCGTTCAGCGCCGACTGCATCGAGACGCTGGAGGAGATCAACGGCGAGATCCGCGAGGCCTATGAGCACGCCGGCGGCAAGGACTTCACCTATATCCCCTGCCTCAACGACGACGACGCCCACATCCAGGTGCTGGCCGGGATCGTCGAGGAGAACCTCGCCGGCTGGCTCTGACGTCGCGGGCGGGTTGCCTCCGGCGGGGATATTTGGGTCCAGCCCGAGGCGGCTGGCGGGCGGGCTGTCAGGGGGGCTGGCGGGGCGGCTTGGGTTCACCGGATCGCCGCCTATATATTGGGGCGAACCGCGCCGCGCCCCACGAGCGGCCGCGATGGATTTCCGAAAGGCCGAGATGACCAAGATCAACCAGATCGCCTGGGACGACACCGTCCTGCCGTTCCAGCTTGACCGTTCCGGGGTGCGCGGCCGCGTCGCGCGCCTCGACGGGGTGCTGGACCATATCCTGACCCGCCACGACTATCCCGCCCCGGTCGCCGCCATGGTGGCCGAGGTGGCGCTGCTCGCCGCGCTGATCGGGCCGACCGTCAAGCTGCGCTGGAAGCTGTCGATTCAGGTCCGCGGCAACGGCGCGATCCGTACGCTCGCGGCGGATTACTATGCCCCCGCCGAGGACGGCGGCCCGGCCCGCATCCGCGGCTGGGCCAGCTTCGACGCCGACCGGCTCGATGAGCGCCCGGCCTTCGACCAGATCGGCGAGGGCTACTTCGCGCTGCTCATCGACCAGGGGGCGGGGAACCTGCCCTATCAGGGGATCACGCCGCTGGCCGGCGGCTCCCTCTCGGCCTGCGCGGGGACGTACTTCGCCCAGTCCGAGCAGCTGCCGACCAGCTTTGCGCTCAGCTACGGCGAAAGCCTGATGCCGGGCGACGAGGACCCGCGCTGGCGGGCCGGGGGGGTGATGCTGCAGACCCTGCCCGCGCAGCCGATGGGGGCCGGCGAGGGTGGTTCGGGCGAGGGCGGCTCGGGCGAGGGTGGGCTGATCGAGGCCGCCGACATCCTGCAGGGCGCCGAGTCCGAGGACTGGACCCGCGCCAACCACCTGCTCTCGACGGTCGAGCCGCTCGAGCTGATCGGGCCGAGCGTGGCGCCCACCGACCTGCTGCTGCGGCTGTTCCACGAGGAAACCCCGCGGGTGTTCGATCCCCAGCGGGTCGAGTTCGGCTGCTCGTGCTCGGCTGACCGGGTGCGCGGGACGCTGTCGATCTATTCGGCCAAGGACATCGGCCACATGACCACGCCCGAGGGCCGGGTCACCGCCGACTGCCAGTTCTGCGGCGCGCATTACGACTTCGACCCCGCGAGCCTGGGGTTTGAGGCGACCGTGGATGCCGAGGGCAACGCGCTGGACGCCGCCCGGGAATGACGTCGGGCGGGGACATCCGCGACAGGCTGCTCGGCGCGCTGGCGATGCCGGCCGCGCCGAGTTCGGATTTCGACCTCAACGGGCCCGTCCCCGAGGGGCTCGGGGCGCGGCCCGCCGGGGTACTCGCGGCGTTCCATCCCGACGGGCGGCTGGTGCTGACCAAGCGGGCGAGCGGCCTGCGCCACCACCCGGGGCAGATCGCGCTGCCGGGCGGCAAGGTCGATCCCGGCGACGCCGATGCCACCGCCGCCGCCCTGCGCGAGGCGCAGGAGGAGGTGGGGCTCGACCCCGCCGCGGTCGAGGTGCTGGGGCTGCTGCCGCCGCACCGCACCGTCACCGGCTTCGCCATGACCCCGGTGCTGGCAATGATCCGCGGCCCCTTCATCCCGGTCCCCGAGGCGGGCGAGGTGGACGAGGTCTTCACCGTCCCCTTCGACCATATCGCCGACCCGGCCCGCTACCGGATCGAGCGGCGGATGTGGCGCGGCGGCTGGCGGTCCTATCACGTCGCGCCCTTCGGTCCCTACTACATCTGGGGGGCGACGGCGCGGGTGCTGCTATCGCTGGCGCGCCGGGTGGCGGGATGAACCTGCCGCCCGCGCTCATGGACGACCCCGGCCTGCGCGCCGTGCTGGGCGCGCTGGCGCCGGTGCGGGCGCTGGTCGTGGGCGGCGCGGTGCGCAACGCCCTGCTGAGCGAGCCGGTCGAGGACATCGACCTCGCCACCGACGCGCGCCCCGAGCGGGTGATCGCGCTGGCCGAGGCGGCCGGGCTCAAGGCCGTGCCGACCGGCATCGCCCACGGGACCGTAACGCTGGTCGCGGATGGCCGCGGCTTCGAGGTCACGACCTTCCGCCGCGATGTCGAGACCGACGGCCGCCGGGCCGTGGTCGCCTTTTCCGACCGGCTCGAGGAGGACGCGGCGCGGCGCGACTTCACCATCAACGCGCTTTACGCGGGCGCCGACGGGGCGGTGATCGACCCGGTCGGCGGCCTGCCCGACCTCGCCGCCCGCCGGCTGCGCTTCGTCGGCGACGCCGACCGGCGCATCGCCGAGGATTACCTGCGCATCCTGCGCTTCTTCCGTTTTCACGCCCGCTATGGCCGCCCGGGCGGCGCCGACCCTACGGCGCTGGACGCCTGCGCCCGCGGCGCGGCGGGGCTGGCGCGGATCTCGCGCGAGCGGATCGGGGCCGAGCTGCGCAAGCTGCTCGACGCGCCCGACCCGCGCGAGGCGGTGCGGCTGATGGACGAAACCGGGGTGCTCGCGGTGATCCTGCCCGGCGCCGACCCCGCCCGGCTGGCGCGGCTGGTGGCGGCCGAGCCGGACTTTCCACCGCCCTCCCCCCGCTGGCCCGTGCGGCTCGCCGCGCTGGGCGGGGCGGAGGCCGCCGAGCGGCTGCGCCTCTCGCGCCTTGAGTCCCGCGCGCAGGAGGAGCTGCGCTTCGCCGGCAGCCTGGGCGAGGCCGCCTGGCGCTTTGGCCAAGCGCGGGCGGGGGAACTCGCGCTGCTGCGCGCGGCGGACGGCGCCCTGCCCGCAGGGTGGCGAGACCGGATCGCCGCGGCCGAGGGGCAGCGCCTGCCGGTGACGGCGGCGGACCTCGCCGGACGGCTGACCGGCGCTGCGCTGGGCCGCGGGCTCAAGGCGGCCGAGGCGGCGTGGATCGAATCAGGCTTCGCCCTGCCCGCGCCCGCGCTCATCGACATCGCCCTTCTTGCCGGTGAGGCGCCCTGATGCACCGTCTGTTCGAGCGCATGATCGACGCCTTCCGCCCCGCCGACGGCCCGCCGCCGCGGACGCTCGGGGCGTTCTTCCGCTGGGCGCTGTCGGGTGCCTGGCCGGGGCTCACGCTCGCGGCCTTCGCCTCGGCGCTGTCGGGCGCGGCCGAGGTCGCCTCGGCCACGCTGCTCGGGATGGTGGTCGATGCGGTGGCCCAGTCCGGCACCCGCACGCTGGCCGATCACGGCGGGCTGATCGCAGCCTTCGTGGGGTTCTTCCTCATCCTCCGCCCGGCGATCCTCGGGTTCTCCAGCGCCACCTCGAACGTCATCATCGGGCCGAACGTCCTGCCGCTGGTGCTATCGCGGCTGCACCGCTGGACGATGGGCCAGTCCGTCACCTTCTTCGACAACGACTTCGCCGGCCGCATCGCGCAGAAGCAGATGCAGACCGCCCGCGCCGTGACCGACGTCGCCTCGGAAATGGTCAACACCGCGGCCTTTGCGCTGTCGGCGGTACTGGGCTCGGCGATCTACCTCGCCTCGGTGGACGGCTGGGGGGCGGTGGCGCTGCTCGTGTGGCTGGCGCTCTACCTTGGCCTCATCCGCTATTTCCTGCCCCGCATCCGGGCGCAGTCCGCCGGCCGCGCCTCGGCCCGCGCCATGATCACCGGGCAGGTCGTCGACACCATCACCAACATCAAGACGGTCAAGCTCTTCGCCCAGGCCGGGCACGAGGATCAGGCGGCCTTGGGCGCGATGGAGACGTTCCGCGACCGCGCCATCGTCTTCGGCCGGCTGAACACCTGGTTCCGCACCTCGCTGACCGTGGTGGCGGGGCTCTTGCCGGTGGTGCTGGTCGGCGGCGCGGTCTGGATGTGGTCGCGCGGCGCGGCCACGCCGGGCGACGTCGCCGCCTCGGGCGCCATCGCCATGCGGCTGGCGCAGATGACCGGCTGGGTCAGCATGGCGCTGATGGGGATCTGGGGCAGCATCGGCGAGGTCGAGGACGGGATGGAGACGCTGTCCCCGCCGCACTCGCTGACCGACAAGCCCGGCGCGCTGCCGCTCGGGCGGCTCGAGGGCGCGGTCGCGTTCGAGGGGGTGCGCTTCGCCTATGGCAAGGGCGCGGGCTCGGTCGGGCCGCTCGACCTGCGCATCGCGCCGGGTGAGCGGATCGGCATCGTCGGCGCCTCGGGGGCGGGGAAATCGACGCTGGTCGCGCTGCTGTTGCGGCTGCACGACGTGGACGAGGGCGCGGTGCGCGTCGACGGCCACGACGTCCGCGACGTGACCCAGGAAAGCCTGCGCCGAAACATCGGCATGGTCACGCAGGAAACCGCGATGTTCAACCGCTCGGCCCGCGACAACATTCTCTACGGTCGCCCCGACGCGACCGAGGCCGAGATGATCGCCGCCGCCCGCGCCGCCGAGGCGCATGAGTTCATCCTCGGGCTGACCGATTTCGCCGGGCGCACCGGCTATGACGCGCATCTGGGCGAACGCGGGGTGAAGCTCTCGGGCGGGCAGCGGCAGCGGATCGCGCTGGCCCGCGCCTTCCTCAAGGACGCGCCGATCCTGGTGCTGGACGAGGCGACGAGTGCGCTCGACAGCGAGGTCGAGGCGCAGGTGCAGGACGAGCTTGCGCGCGTGATGGCCGGCAAGACGGTGCTGGCGATCGCCCACCGGCTCTCGACCATCGCCGAGATGGACCGGATCGTGGTGCTGGACGCCGGCCGCATCGTCGAGGAGGGCAGCCACGAATCGCTGCTCGCCCGCGGCGGGCTTTACGCCCGCTACTGGAACCGGCAGTCGGGCGGCTTCCTCGGCACCGACGAGGCGGCGGTCGAGGCCGCGCAATGACCGTCTGGACGGTCGAGCGGCTGGGCCGGCGCGGCGACGGGGTGGCGGTGGCGGTGGCGGGCGAGGCCCGCGCGCTGGCACCGCTCGTGCTGCCGGGGGAACAGATCGAGGGCACCGCCGAGGACGGCCGCATCCCCGCCCCGCGCATCCTCACCCCCTCGCCCGACCGGGTCCGCGCCCCGTGCCCGCACTACCGCGCCTGCGGCGGCTGCCCGCTGATGCACGGCAGCGACGCGTTCGTGGCCGGCTGGAAGGTCGGGGTGGTCGAGAGCGCGCTCGCCGCGCAAGGCATCACGGCGCGGGTCGAGGGCATCGCCACCTCGCCGCCCCGCTCGCGCCGCCGTGCGGTGCTTTCCGGGCGGCGGACGAAGAAGGGCGCGCTGGTCGGCTTCCACGCCCGCGCCTCGGACGTGGTGGTGGACCTGGCCGAATGCCTCGTCGTCCGCCCCGCAATCCTCGCCGCGGTGCCGGACCTGCGCCGGCTGGTCGCTCTGGGCGGCAGCCGGGCGGGCGAGGTGACGCTGGCCGTGACCGAGACGCCGGCCGGGCTCGACATCGCGGCGCGCGGCGGCAAGCCGCTGACGCCCGAGCTGCTGGCCGCGCTCTCGGCGCAGGCGCGGGAGGCCGACTGGGCGCGGCTCGACTGGACCGACGCCGCCGGCGCAACCGAAACCCTGACCCGCCGCCCCCCGGCGCTGCCGCTGGGCCGGGCCCGCGTGGTCCCGCCCCCCGGCGCCTTCCTGCAGGCGACCGCCGAGGGCGAGGCCGCGCTGCTCGCCGCCATCCGCGCCACGGTGGGCGACGCTGCTCGCATGGCCGATCTCTACGCGGGCATCGGCACCTTCACCCTGCCGCTGGCCGAGCACGCCGAGGTTCACGCGGTCGAGGGCCTCGCCGCGCCACTCACCGCGCTCGACGCGGGCTGGCGGGCGGCGGCGGGGGCGCTGCGCAAGGTCACGACCGAGACCCGCGACCTCGCCCGCCGGCCGCTCTTGCCCGACGAGCTGGCGCGGTTCGACGCGGTGGTGATCGACCCGCCGCGCGCCGGTGCCGAGGCGCAGGCGCGGGCGCTCGCCGCGTCCGATGTGCCCGTGGTGGCGTGGGTCGCCTGCGACCCGGTGACCTTCGCCCGCGATGCCCGGATCATGACCGAGGGGGGGTACGCGCTCACCTCGCTGAGGGTGATCGACCAGTTCCGCTGGTCCCCGCACGTCGAGATCGCCGCGGCCTTCCGGCGACAGGCTTAGGCAAAACCTGACATTCGAGGCATTTTCGGTTTGGCGGGAAACCGCCGATGATGGTATGGCCGGTAAAAGACCACCACAAAAAACGATTCTTGGGGCAGAGATGATTCCGTTGATCCGCAATATTCTTGCGCTGGTGGCGCTTGTCGTCCTGACCGCCTGCGCCGCCAAGCCGACCAGCAAGTTCAAGACCTACAACGGCCCGCCCGTCACCCAGATCGTGGTGGAGAAGGGCGACCGGCAGATGTTCCTGCTGTCGGGCCGCAAGGTGCTCAAGGCCTATGACATCGGGCTGGGCTTCCAGCCGATCGGCCACAAGCAGTTCGAGGGCGACGGCCGCACGCCCGAGGGCATCTATTACATCAACCGCCAGAACCCCAACAGCCAGTACCATCTGTCGCTGGGGATCTCGTACCCTGACCCCGAGGACAAGGCGCGGGCGATGATGTTGGGCCAGCAGCCCGGCGGCGACATCATGATCCACGGCCGCGGCGCCTATGGCGCGGCGCAGAAGGCGCGGGACTGGACCGCCGGCTGCATCGCCGTGTCCGACAAGGAGATCGAGGACATCTTCTCGATGGTCCGCCCCGGCACGCCGGTGGTGATCTACCCCTGAGGGGGCGCTGTGGGGGCTGGGTGCCCTTGTGGCGCGGTGCGGAAGTGGGTCGTCGGCTTGCAAAACCGTGACCGACGAGCGCCGCAAAGGGCGCCTTGCTCTCCCACTCCACACGCCAGCGGTGATCTCCTTCTGAGGGCGGGGTGGTCACCGGCAGCGGACGCGGCATCGCAGCGCCTATGGCGCAGCGGCAGAGGCGCGGCGGTAGGCTGGTCGGTTGAATCTCCGCGACCGACAGACGGCTCGAAGCTGCCGTCTCGATAGTTTGCTCCGGCACGCCGGTCGTGTGCCCCCTTGAGGGCAGGGTCGATCATCCCAAGGCAGGCTCGGGACCGCGGTACCTGAGGCCCGACGCAAACGGCGCAGGAGTGGCACTTGGCTGCATCGCCGTGAATGAAGAGACGATCAAAGCCCCTTCTCTTGTTGGTTCACCCGCCAGCGACGGTAACCGAGCCCTCAGGGCGGCGGCGGTCACCCGCAACGGCACAGGGGCCCGGGGCCGATGGCTTGGCGCACAAAAGCCGCGGGGATGGACCGTTGGTCGCATCACCTTGTCTGACAGAGAAATTGTCGTCTCGGTCGTCTATCCTGACCGCGGCTTGCGACCTGCGCCGGAGCGCCGGGAAGCGTCACCTATAGGGGAGCAGGACGGCGGGGAGCGTGGGAGGCTGTCGCCGTATGGAGCCCAACCCGCCCCGACCCGCAACCCATGCGCCCCGCCACCTCACCACGGTCGCTCCTGTCACAGCTCCGACCGCGGCAGCAGCGCGGTCCGCTGCAAGGTGTTCATCGTCGCGCGACGGGATGAGTCCAGCCGGAGGATTGAGCGGCACAATCCAAGCTTTAGCCAAAGCGCACGAAGCGGCAGCGCGGGCCCACGCGGCAGCACCGCAAAAGCGACAACGCTACAGGTCGGGGCGGGTGCCGCGATCACGCGGCCGCCAGCCCACCTGCCCCTACCACCGCCTCAAGTCCAGCCGAAGCCCCGGCCCACCGACGCACTCGCGCCGCCCGCCCCGAGCCCCCGCCTCACCCGCCGACCAGCGCCGTCCACCAGATCTTGTTCCCCGGCTCCTGGAACCACCCCATCCCGAGCTCCTTCGCGGTCGGGTCCATCAGCACGTCGCGGGTGTCGCGGGTCTGCATCCAGCCCGAGAGCGCGGCGATCTCGTTCTCGTAGGTCTCCGAGATGTTCTCGCCCAGCAGATGCCCGGCGTAGCCCTGCCGCTGCGCCCGGTCGAGCGGCGAGGACCCGTCCGAGCCGAAGTGCCAGGCCCGGTTCTGCGCCGACATGTCGCGCGAGTGGGCCATGGCCGCGGCGGAGAGCTGCGGGCTCAGCGTCAGCGCCGGCATCCCCGACTGCGCCCTGAGCAGGTTGACCTGCGTGAGGATGCGCGTGGGGATCTCGGCATTGTCGCGGGCCGAGATGCGATAGGCGACCGGCAGCGGCTGCCCGTCCGGGCCAAGCTGCGGCGCCCGCGGGCCAAAGCTGCACCCGGCCAGCGCCATCAGCGCAGCCGCGGCGGCAAGGGTGATCCTGTTCATGGTGACTGCCCCGATGTTTTTTTCCCGCTTACCCAAGGCAAGCGGGGCGTTCAAAGGAAAATCTCGGTGATCGGAGGACGTGACGCGTGGGCGCGTCGTTGGCCCCCGCGGCGCCCGTCAGTCGTCCACCACCGACAGGATCGCCGGGACCGCTGGACAGGGCGCCAGCGAGTCGCGGGCCACCGCGGCCAGGCTCGTGTTATGCAGGAAGACGTAGACATGGGCCGACAGCCCTTCCCACAGCCGGTTGGTGCGCGATTGCACCTCGGTCCCGCTCTGCCCGCCCGAGGCACCCGCGCCGACGTGCAGCGCGCTGACCGTCTCGTCCACCGCGCCCAGCACCTCGGCCACGCTGATCTCCTCGGCCGCGCGGGCGAGGCGGTAGCCGCCGCCCGGGCCGCGCACGCTGTCCACCAGCCCGGCGCGGCGCAGGCGCACGAACAGCTGTTCGAGATACGGCAGCGAGATGTCCTGCCGGCGCGAGATCTCGGCCAGCGTGGTCAGGTTGCCGGGGCTGTTGGCCAGGTCGACCAGCGCGACCATCGCGTAACGCCCCTTGGTGGACAGCTTCATCCGGTGCCTCTGCTCGTTCGTTCCGTGCGCACCCGCGTGACCGGCCCTCTGACCCGGATCGCCCACGGGGCGCGGTCGTGGGGCCCGATGCGGCTGCGGTCGGGGTGCGCGGCGATTGACGCGCGCGCGGGGCCTGCGCTAAGCCCGCGCCGACCCGGTCTTGCGAAACCGGCCCGCGCCATCCAAGTCCCGTCTAAGGTCCGCGGGCTCAAGCGTCAAGAAAGCCGCCCTTGAGCCACCCGAGCCAGCGTCGATCTGCCGCGGCCATCCCAGTTGAGGAACCATGCCCGAACTGATCTTTCCCGGACCCGAAGGCCGTCTCGAGGGCCGCTACCACCGGCAGGCCAAACCCGACGCCCCCATCGCCATCGTCCTGCACCCGCACCCCCAGTACGGCGGGACGATGAACAACCGCGTCGTCTACAACCTGCACTATGCCTTCCACCGCATGGGCTTCACCGTCCTGCGCTTCAACTTCCGCGGCGTGGGCCGCAGCCAGGGAGAGTTCGACCAGGGCGTGGGCGAGCTCTCGGACGCGGCCTCGGCGCTCGACTACCTGCAGGCGCTGAACCCGAACTCGAAGCACTGCTGGGTCGCGGGCTTCAGCTTCGGCGCGTGGATCGGGATGCAGCTTCTGATGCGGCGGCCCGAGATCACCGGCTTCGTCTCGGTCGCGCCGCCGGCGAACATGTACGACTTCAGCTTCCTCGCGCCCTGCCCGTCCTCGGGGATCATCATCAACGGCACCGCCGACCGGGTGGCGCCGCCGAAGGACACCCACGCGCTGGTCGCCAAGCTGCGCGAGCAGAAGGGGATCACCGTCACCCACACCGAGATCGAGGGCGCGGACCACTTCTTCCGCGACGACGAGGCGCACATGGCGCCGATGATCGAGACGGTGCAGACCTACGTCCGCCGCCGCCTGACCGAGACCACGCGGTGAGCGACGGCGCCCCCGGGGCCCCGCCCCGGAGTCCGGGGCAACTGGACGAGGCAGACGCCGCCGCGCGGCTCGACCGGCAGATGGCGTTCCTGCTCGAGGCCGACCGGCTCAAGCACGTGCTGCGGGCCACGACGCTGGTCGACGGCTCGCGCCCCGAGAACTCGGGCGAGCACAGCTGGCACCTCGCGCTCTATGCGATGGTGCTGGCCGACCAGGCGCCCGAGGGGGTGCGGATCGACCGGGTGATGCGGATGCTGATCCTGCACGACCTGGTCGAGATCGACGCCGGCGACGCCCCGATCCACGGCGACTACGACCCCTTCGCCCAGGCCGCCGCCGAGGAGGCCGCCGCTGACCGCATCTTCGGCCTGCTGCCGCCCGACCAGGCGACCGAGTTCCGCGCGCTCTGGGCCGAGTTCGAGGCCGTTCAGACCCCCGACGCGATCTTCGCCAAGGCGCTCGACCGGGCGCAGCCGGTAGCCCACATCCTCGCCAATGACGGCCGCGGCTGGCGCGACTACGGGGTCGAGCGCGAGGGGTTCCTGAGGCTCGTCGGCGCCCGGGTCGAGCGCGGGGCGCCGCGGCTCTGGGGCTGGCTCTGGACCCGGGCCGAGCGGTATTTTTCCTGACGCAATTTTTCTGAGCCGGGGCGAGACGTTGACTTTGGGCAAGGCCCGCACCGCCACGGCGCGGCACGGCATGGCGCGATGACCCGCGCCCCGTTCCCCTTCGTCTCGCGCCTGCTGGCGCTGCTCGCGCTGCTGGCGCTGGCGTGGCCCGGCGCGATGCCGGTGTCCGCGATGAACCCGCCCGGCGCGCTCGCGGTCATGGGCGAGATCTGCGGCCATGCGCCGGCCACTCCCGACGCCCCGGGCGACTATCCCCATTGCCTGGCCTGCGTGCTGGCCGCCGGGCTGCCCGGCGCGCCCGGCCCCGTCCCGGCCCGGCCGCTGGCGCGGGTGCGGCGGGTGTCGCGGCGGCGCGCCGCGCCCCGGCTCGCGCTGGTGCGCCCCCGCCCCTGTCCCTTCGCCTGCGGCCCGCCGCGCGCCTGATGATCGACACGGCGGCCCCCGAGGGGCCGCACCGACCCACGATCTTCAAGGACACATCCAGATGAAAACCCAACTCCTGACCGCGGCGCTCGCCGTGGCCGCGGCCCTGGCCGCCCCGCTCTCCGCCCAGGCCCACGCCAGCTTCGAGACGCCCGAGGTCGCCGCCGGCAAGACCGCCAAGATCGTGCTGCGCGTACCGCATGGCTGCGACGGGCAGGCCACGCTGACCGTGGCGATCGAGCTGCCCGAGGGGCTCTATGCCGCGAAGCCCATGCCCAAGGCCGACTGGACGCTGGCCACCGAGACCGGCGCCTATGCGACGCCCTATGACAACCACGGCAAGGTGATGACCGAGGGGGTCCGCAAGATCACCTGGACGGGCGAGCTGCCCGACGCCTGGTACGACGAGTTCGCCTTCCGCGCCGCGGTCGGCCCCGAGCTGGCGCCGGGCACCGAGCTGGTGGTGCCGGTGACGCAGACCTGCGCCAACGGGCAGGTGGCCTGGACCGAGGTCGCCGTCCCCGGCCAGCCCGAGCCGCGCTACCCCGCCCCCCGGCTGACCGTCACCGCGGCCCCGGCCGAGGCCGGGCACGATCACGCCGCGATGGCGCCGGCGGCCCCGGCGGCCCACGACCACGCGGCCCCGGCCCACGACCACGGCGCGGCGCCCGCCAAGCCCTGAGCATCGGACTACGGATCGTCCCCGCGCGGGGGCGGTCCACCCGCCCTCGCGGATCAGCCGCCCGGGTCGGGCGCGAACGGCAGGCAGGGGTCGAGCACCACCAGCCCCGGTTCGGCCCGGTTGTAGCCGCCCGCCAGCACCAGCCAGTCGCCCGGGCCGTGCGCGAGCGGCAGGTAAGTCACGCAGACGACCGTCATCGGCGCATCCTCGCACATCGCCACATAGGCGAGCACCTCGTCGGCCTCGGCCGAGGTCACCCGCCCCTCGATCGCCATCGAGATGCGCGCCTCGGTCCGGGGTGCTTGCGCCGCCCAGCCGGGCAGCGTCGTGCAGGTGGCGTTGGTCGCGGGCATCGCCTCGCCTTCGCGGAACGGACTCGCCGGATCGCAGCAGGGCGCAGCCGCCGCAGGCGTCGCGGCAAGGCAGAGGGCGAGGATCAGGCGTTGCATGGGGCACCTCGGGCCGAGTCGCGCCAGCCTAGCACCCCCGGACCGGCGCGCCGCTCACGAACCCGTCGGCGAGAGTTGTATACCACGGCATACAACCCTTTCCCTCGGCCGCGTCCTGCGCTATGACGCGCGCGACGAACCCATCCGATTCCGCAGACCCGAGGGGCGCCCCATGACCAAGATCAAGGTAGACAACCCCGTCGTCGAACTCGACGGCGACGAGATGACCCGGATCATCTGGGACTTCATCAAGCAGAAGCTGATCCTGCCCTATCTCGACATCGACCTGAAATACTACGACCTCGGGATCGAAGAGCGCGACCGGACCGAGGACCAGATCACGGTCGATGCGGCCAACGCGATCAAGCAGTACGGCGTCGGCGTCAAATGCGCGACCATCACCCCCGACGAGGCCCGCGTCGAAGAGTTCGGCCTCAAGAAGATGTGGAAGTCGCCGAACGGCACGATCCGCAACATCCTCGGCGGCGTGATCTTCCGCGAGCCGATCATCTGCAAGAACGTGCCGCGGCTGGTGCCGGGCTGGACCCAGCCGATCATCGTCGGCCGCCACGCCTTCGGCGACCAGTACAAGGCCACCGACTTCCGCTTCCCCGGCAAGGGCACGCTGACGATCAGGTTCGTCGGCGAGGACGGCGAGACGATCGAGCACGAGGTCTTCCAGGCCCCGTCCTCGGGCGTCGCCATGGCGATGTACAACCTCGACGATTCGATCCGCGACTTCGCGCGGGCGTCGATGAACTACGGCCTGAACCGCGGCTATCCGGTCTATCTCTCGACCAAGAACACCATCCTCAAGGCCTATGACGGCCGCTTCAAGGACCTGTTCCAGGAGGTGTTCGACGCCGAGTTCGCCGACAAGTTTAAGGCCGCCGGCATCACCTATGAGCACCGGCTGATCGACGACATGGTGGCCTCGGCGCTCAAGTGGTCGGGCGGCTATGTCTGGGCGTGCAAGAACTACGACGGCGACGTGCAGTCGGACACCGTGGCGCAGGGCTTCGGCTCGCTCGGCCTGATGACCTCGGTGCTGATGACGCCGGACGGGAAGACCGTGGAATCCGAGGCCGCGCACGGCACCGTGACGCGCCACTACCGCCAGCACCAGGCGGGCAAGGAGACTTCGACCAACTCGATCGCGTCGATCTTCGCCTGGACCGGCGGCCTCAAGCACCGCGCGAAGCTGGACGGCAACGACCAGCTCAAGCGCTTTGCCGAGACGCTCGAGCGCGTCACCGTGCAGGCGGTCGAGGACGGCCACATGACCAAGGACCTCGCCATGCTGGTCGGGCCGGACCAGAAATGGCTGACCACGATGGGCTACCTCGAGAAGGTGGACGAGTATCTGAACAAGGCGCTGGCGGGCTGATCCAGCGCGCCGAGGCGAAAGACGGCCGGGCCCTGCGCCCGGCCGTTGTCGTTTTCGGCCCTGACCGTTCGGGGCCTAGCCGGGCGCCTTGCCGGTGGGGTCCGCGACCTCCGGGTACCAGTCGAGCAGCAGCACCTGCACGGGCGAGCCCATCGCCGCCAGCCGCGCCCCGAACTCGGCCGGGTTGGTGCCGCGGTGGTGATAGGGGATGACCCGGCGCGGGTTCATCTCGGCCACGCCCGAGGCCGCCTGCGCCGCCGTCATGGTGTAGGGCAGGTTCATCGGCACCAGCGCCAGCGAGATGCCCGTCTGGGCCCGGAACTCGGGCGTGTCCTCGGTGTCGCCGGCGACGTAGATCCGCCCCTCGGGCGCGTCGATCACATAGCCGTTGTCGCGCCCCTTGGGGTGATACTGCAGCCGGTCGGGGGTGGTGTTGTAGGCCGGCACCGCGGTCAGCGGCAGGCCCAGCACGTCGCCCTGGGCGCCGTTCTCCATCGCCGTGGCGCGGGCCTTGAGCGCCTCGGGCAGCTTGGCGTGGACGGCGGGGTTGACGATCAGCGGCACGCTGTCGCCGGCGAGCGCCGTCAGCGTCTCGGGGTCGAGGTGGTCGGGGTGCTCGTGGGTGACGAGGATCGCCTCGACCGCGCCATAGCGGGCCGCATCGCCCACCGGATCGACGGCGATGCGCCGCCCGCCGAGCGTCAGGATCAGGCTCGCGTGCTCGATCGGGGTCAGGAACGCCGGTGGCGTCAGGTTTGCGGCGGCGGGCATCGCCGCGGCGGCGCGGGCGGGGCGGGACCACAGCGCCCCGGGCAGGGCGGCGGCCGCGGCGCAGGCGGCGAGGGTCTGGCGTCGGCTCAGGTGCATGGCGGCTCCTCCTTCAGTCAGATGTCTCCTCAAGCCGAACCCGCCCCCGGCGGCACGGTTCCGCCCTTCCCAACCCGGTCGCCCGGCGCTATCTCCACCCCAACCCGCATGGTTTCGGAGTCCGCCGCGATGAAAGCCGCCGTCATCACCTTTCCCGGGTCGAACTGCGACCGCGACCTTGCGGTGGCCCTGGCCGCGGCCGGGGCCGACGTCGCCCGCGTCTGGCACAAGGACGACGCGTTGCCGGCAGGCACCGACCTCGTGGCGGTGCCGGGCGGGTTCTCGTTCGGCGACTACCTGCGCTGCGGGGCGATCGCCGCGCGCTCGCCCATCGCGGCGGCGATCCGCGCCCACGCCGGGCGCGGCGGCATGGTGCTGGGGATCTGCAACGGCTTCCAGGTGCTGACCGAGCTCGGCCTGCTGCCCGGCGCGCTGATGCGCAACGCCGGCCTCACCTTCGTCTGCAAGGACGCCACGCTGCGGGTCGCCAGCCGCGACAACCCGTTCCTCGGCGCCTTCTCGGCCGGCGAGCGGCTGAGCCTGCCGGTCGCCCACCACGACGGCAACTATCAGATCGACCCCGAGGGCCTCGCCCGCCTCAAGGGCGAGGGGCGGATCGCGCTGACCTATGCGACGCCGATCAACGGCTCGGTCGCCGACATCGCCGGCGTGCTGTCCGAGAACCGCCGGGTGCTCGGCATGATGCCCCACCCCGAGCGCGCGGCCGAGGCCGCGCATGGCGGCGCCGACGGCGCGCGGCTGTTCCGCGGGCTGATGGACGCGACCGCCGCCGCCTGAGCGCGGGGCGCCCCGGCTCCCTTCGCACGCACCCCGCTTGAGCGAGGCCCCGCCTGCGCCTAGATTTCCGCCCATGACCGACGCGGCGCCCCTGACCGAGGACACCGACGGCGCCGCCATGCGGTTGCGCACGCCGGGGCGATTCCGCATCGTCAACCGGATCGGCATCGTCACCCTGCTGATCGCCGCCATCGGCGCGATCTGGTGGACGAACCTCTGGCTCACCGACCGATTCTCGGAAAACACCCGCGTCCGGTCCGAACTGCGCTCGGCGCTCTATACCGGCAACCTGCTCTCGGAACTGCAGCGCACCTCGGTCGTGCCGCTGCTGCTGGCCCGCGACCCGGCGCTGATCAACTCGCTCAACGGCAAGGACTATTCGACCATCTCGGCCCGGCTGATCGGCGCGCAGAAAGAGATCGGCGCCGCCTCGATCCGGCTGCTCGACAACTCGGGCCGCACGGTGGGGGCCACCGACCGCCGGGTGCTGGGCACGAACTACGTGCTCGCGCCCTTCTACGTCGATGCGCTCAGGACCAACGACACCGTGTTCACCGTGTCCGAATCCGAGACCGGCGGCTATGACTTCACCTATTCCCGCGCCATCGTCCACGAGGGCAAGACGCTGGGGGTGATCGTCGTCGGCGCCGACCTCACGCGGCTCGAGCGGTCGTGGTCGGGGATCTCGGACGCCGTGGCCGTCACCGACAGCGAGGGCCGGATCATCCTGTCGACCGAGCCGCGCTGGCGCGGGCTGACGCTCAAGGACGCGCTCGCCGTCCGCTCGGCCCCCTCGGCCATCGAACGCGCCTTCCAAGTCACCGCGGACTGGTCCACCCGCCCGGCGGATGCCTATGTCCGCGGCAAGGCGGTGATGCAGTCCGAGACGCGGATACCCTTCCGCGGCTGGCGGATGACGCTCTTCACCACCTTCGATTCGATCCGCGAGCGGGTGAACGCCTTCCTCGCGCTCGAGATCATGGGCTTCGCCATCCTGCTCGCCGCCGGGTTCTACGTGCTCTCGCGCCGGGCCCGGGTGCAGTCGGCCCGCTACCGTCGCGAATCGGCGGAACTGAGGGCGCTGAACAGCCGCCTCACGCGTGAGATCGCCGAGCGCGAGCGGGTCCAGAACGAGCTGCGGGTGGCCGAGCAGACCGTGCAGCAGGCCTCCAAGCTGGCCGCGCTGGGCGAGATGTCGGCCGGCGTCAGCCACGAGCTGAACCAGCCGCTGGCGGCGATGAAGACCTATCTCGCCGGCGCCCGCCTGCTGATCGAGCGTGACCGCGGCGACGAGGCGCTGACCTCGTTCCAGCGCATCGACGACCTGCTCGAGCGGATGGGGACCATCACCCGGCAGCTCAAGTCCTATGCCCGCAAGGGCGGCGAGGCGTTCGAGCCCGTGGACCTGCGCGTGGCGCTTTCCGGCGCGCTCACGATGATGGAGCCGCAGCTGCGCCACCGCCGGGTCCGCCTGCAACGCTCGCTGCCGCGCGAGCCGGTGATGGTGCTCTGCGACCGCATCCGGCTGGAACAGGTCATCATCAACCTGATCCGCAACGCGATGGACGCGACCAAGCGGGTCCGCGACCCCTCGATCGAGCTGGTGGTGGACCGGCTGTCTCACGCGCATTTGTCGGTGCGCGACAACGGGCCGGGTGTCGCGGACCTCGAAAAGCTGTTTGAACCCTTCTGGACGACCAAGCAGCCGGGCGAGGGCACGGGGCTTGGTCTTGCGATTTCATCGGGCATCGTGGCCGACTTCGGCGGTCGGATGACCGCGCACAACCGCGACAGCGGCGGTGCGGTGTTCGATGTGGAACTCCCGCTCTACGAACCCGGCGCGCGCAGCGCCCGGCCGCTGGCGGCGGAATGACGAAAGGGACGCAACCTATGGCCCAGACCATGACCGTGGCGATCGTCGACGACGAGCCCGACATGCGCGAATCGATCAGCCAGTGGCTGAGCCTCTCGGGCTTCCGCACCGAGACCTTCCCCAGCGCCGAGGACGCGCTCAAGGCCATCGGCCCGGACTGGCCGGGGGTGGTGATCTCGGACATCCGCATGCCGGGGATGGACGGGATGGCCTTCCTCAAGCGCCTGATGGGGCAGGATTCGGGCCTGCCGGTCATCATGATCACCGGCCACGGCGACGTGCCGATGGCGGTCGAGGCGATGCGCCTCGGGGCGATGGACTTCATGGAAAAGCCCTTCAACCCCGACCGCATGACCGAGCTGGCGAAAAAGGCCACGCTGGCGCGGCGGATCACCTTGGACAACCGGGCGCTGCGCCGCGACCTGTCCGAGGGCCAGCAGGTCATGTCGAAGCTCGTCGGCGCCAGCCCGGCGATGGAGCGGCTGCGCGAGGACATCCTCGACCTCGGGCAGGCCGACGGCCACGTGCTGATCGACGGCGAGACCGGCACCGGCAAGACGCTGGTCGCCCACGCGCTGCACGCCGTCGGGCCGCGGGCGTCGAAGAAGTTCGTGCCGATCTCGTGCGCGGCCTACAGCGACGACCTGCTCGCCACCCGGCTCTTCGGCCCGGTCGAGGACGGGCTGCCCGCGGTCGAGGAAGCCCGCGGCGGGACCCTGTGCCTCGAGGACATCGACGCGCTCTCTGAACCGTTGCAGGCCCGGCTGCTCGCCTTCATCGCCGACCAGGGCCAGCCGGCCGAGACCCGGATCATCGCCATCTCGAACGCCCGCGGCGAGGGGCGGCGGGCCGAGGACAGCCTGCGCCCCGACCTGTTCTACCGGCTCTCGGCGCTCAAGATCACGCTGCCGCCGCTGCGCCAGCGCGGCGAGGACATCCTGTCGCTCTTCACCCGCATGACCGAGCAGTTCGCCGACGAATACGGCTGCGAGCCGCCGCAGGTGACCGCGCAAGAGGCCGCCCAGCTTCTGCAGGCGCCCTGGCCGGGCAACGTCCGCCAGCTCATCAACGTGGCCGAGCGCGCGGTGCTGCAGAACCGCCGCGGCTCGGGCTCGATCGCCTCGCTCTTGATGGCCGACGGCTACGACAGCCAGACCGCCGACGCGACGACGACCGAGGGCAAGCCGCTCAAGGAATATGTCGAGAGCTTCGAGAAGATGCTGCTCGACAACACCATGCGCCGCCATAAGGGGGCCATCTCGGCGGTGATGGACGAGCTGTGCCTGCCGCGCCGGACGCTGAACGAGAAGATGGCGAAATACGGGCTGAGCCGCGGCGACTACCTGTAAGGCCGCCGCGGGGCGTGCGGGTCTGTCAGCCGCATGATCGTTCGCATGAACTGTGCACGAACGTTGCATGAACGATGCGCGAACGCTGCATGGGTCGTGCATCGGGTTTCGGCCCGCATCGCAGGGGCTTGAGGGGCGGCGGCGGGGAATGCCGACGGTTATCCATTGTCAATCCCGTCGCCCCGCGCCTATGTTGCAGGCAGGACGATCCGCGACTGCCATTCCGCGGTCCGCCGTCCGCCAGTTTCGCAGCGCGGCCACTCGCGTCCGGGCCTTCGGGCTCGGGGCAGGTCGCGCAGAGAAAGCCGATCCGGCCGGGCATCCGTCCGCGGATCAGAACATTCGCCGCCCGGCGCGGGCCCCTCGGGGTCGTTCCGGGCAAGAGGTAACAGACGCGATGGATCGCGCGACGGGCAGGGTTTTCAAGGGGTTGCGGGGCCATCACGGCCCGGCGGCCCTGTCGGCCGGACCGGCCATGTCCCCATCCCCGCTTGCGCGCCCCGCGTCCGCATCAACACGCACCCCCTCTCTCATCCCCTGCACGGCAGGACCCGGAGGGCTGCGCGAAAGCAAGATACATGGCAAAGAAGATGCTGATCGACGCCACCCACGCCGAGGAAACTCGGGTGGTCGTGGCCGATGGAACGCGGGTCGATGACTTTGATTTCGAGACCCTGAACAAGCGCCAGCTGGCTGGCAACATCTACCTGGCAAAGGTCACGCGGGTCGAACCCTCGCTGCAGGCGGCGTTCGTGGATTACGGCGGAAACCGCCACGGTTTCCTCGCCTTCGCCGAGATTCACCCGGACTATTACCAGATCCCCGCCGCCGACCGCCGGGCCCTGATCGAAGAGGATCGCGCCGCCGCCGAGGCCGCCGAGGCCGAGGAATCCTCGCGCGAGCGCCGCGGCTCGGGCCGCTCGCGCCGCAGCCGCGACAACGGCGGAGAGCGCGCCGAGCGCGCCCCCGCGGGCGACGCCGTCACCACCGCCGAGATCGCCGGAATGGAGGTCATCGAGACCGACGCCGAGGACGCCGCCATCGAGCAGGGCTTCTCGGCTGCCGGCGGCGATGTGGTGGACCCCACCGTCGAAGGTCAGGGCGGCGACGCCGATGCGGTCGAGGCCAGCCCCGAAACCGGCGCCCCCGAGGCCCGCGCCTCCGAGGCCCGCGACTCGGGCGAGGGCGACGACGACCACCACGACGACGAGATCGAATCGGTCGCCGAAGAGGACGTGGCCGAGGAAATCCGCCCGACCCGCAAGCCCCGCGCGCGGCGCTACAAGATCCAGGAAGTGATCAAGGTCCGGCAGATCATGCTGGTCCAGGTCGTCAAGGAAGAGCGCGGCAACAAGGGCGCGGCGCTGACCACCTATCTGTCGCTCGCCGGCCGCTACTGCGTCCTGATGCCCAACACCGCCCGCGGCGGCGGGATCAGCCGCAAGATCACCAACGTCGCCGACCGCAAGAAGCTCAAGGAAATCGCGGGCGACCTCGAGGTCCCGCAGGGCGCCGGGCTGATCATCCGCACCGCGGGCAGTCAGCGCACCCGCACCGAGATCAAGCGCGACTACGAATACCTCATGCGGCTGTGGGAGCAGATCCGCGAGCTCACCTTCAAGTCGATGGCCCCGGCGCCGATCTACGAAGAGGGTGACCTGATCAAGCGCACCATCCGCGATCTCTACAGCAAGGAGATCGACGAGGTCTGGGTCGAGGGCGAGCGCGGCTATCGCACCGCCCGCGACTTCATGGCGATGATCATGCCCGACCAGGTGCGGGCGGTGAAGCACTACACCGACCCGATGCCGCTGTTCGCGCGCTATCAGGTCGAGGGCTACCTGTCGGGGATGTTCAACCCGGTCGTCCAGCTCAAGTCGGGCGGCTATATCGTCATCGGCATCACCGAGGCGCTGGTCGCCATCGACGTGAACTCGGGCCGGGCCACGAAGGAAGGCTCGATCGAGGAGACCGCCTACAAGACCAACTGCGAGGCGGCGGACGAGATCGCCCGCCAGCTGCGGCTGCGTGACCTCGCCGGTCTGATCGTCATCGACTTCATCGACATGGACGAGCGCAAGAACAATGCCGCCGTCGAGAAGCGCTTCAAGGATGCGCTGAAGAACGACCGGGCGCGGATCCAGGTCGGCCGCATCTCGGGCTTCGGCCTGATGGAGATGAGCCGCCAGCGGCTGCGGCCGGGGATGCTGGAAAGCACCACCCAGCCCTGCGCGCATTGCCACGGCACCGGGCTGATCCGCTCGGACGATTCGATGGCGCTGACGATCCTGCGGGCGATCGAGGAAGAGGGCACGCGCAAGCGCTCGCGCGAGGTGCTGGTCAAGGCGCCGGTGGCGGTCGCCAACTTCCTGATGAACCAGAAGCGCGAGCACATCGCGATGATCGAGTCGCGCTTCGGCCTGTCGGTGCGGGTCGAGGCCGACCCGGCGCTGATCTCGCCCGACTTCACGCTCGAGAAGTTCAAGACGGCGACGCGGGCGGTGCCCGAGCCGGTGACCTCGGCGCTGTCGGTCGATGCCAACCTGATGGCACGGATCGACGAGGCCGAGGATGCCGCCGAGGCGGTGCTGGACGTGGCCGAGGCCGAAGCCGACGAGGCCGAATCGACCGCGGCCGCCCGGCCGGCGCCGGCCGAGGCGTCCGAGGACGAGAGCGAGGGCCGCGGCCGTCGCCGCCGCCGCCGCCGCCGTCGCGGCGGGCGCGGGGACGACGAGACCGGGGCCGACGCCAATGGCTCGGGCGAAGGCGACGACGACAACGCCGCGCAGGCGGACGCCGGGGCCGAGACGGTCGACGCCGAGGCGCGCCCGGTGGCGGCCGTCGAGGGCGACGCTCCCGAGGGCGAGGCTGCCGAGGGTGACGCCGGGGCCAAGCCGCGCCGCCGCAGCCGCTCGCGCCGCCGCAAGTCGGAGGCCGAGGACGACAGCGCCGCGCCGGTCGCGCCGCCGGTCGCCGCGGCGACCAAGGCGGGCGAGATCGTGGACGAGAGCCGCGACGTGCCCGCAGGCGTCGCCGATCTGGACGAGGCCGGGGGTGTTCCCGCCAACGCCGACGGGCTGGGCGACGATGCGCCCGCGACCGAGGCGAGCGCGCCGCGTGCCGACGAGGCCGCCGCGGGCGATGCGCTGGACGCCGACGAGGCGGCGGCGGGCTCTGCCGGGGCGCTGCCCGAGGCCGTGCTGCCCGAATCGGACGCGGGCGAGGCGGTCGTGACCGAGACCGAGGCCACGGAAGCGGCACCTGCCGCCGACGCGGAACCGGCCGATGCGGTCGTGACCGACGCCGCGGCTGAGGCCGAGGCTGCCGACGATGCGGGCGCCGCGGAGAATCAACCCGCCGACGAACCGCAGGCCGAGGCCGCGCCGGCCGCCGCCAACGACGAACCCGAGGCCGAGCGGCCCAAGCGCCGCGGCTGGTGGTCGCTCGGCTGACGCAGCCGTGACCGACTGAACGGGGGCCGGGGTCTTTCCCGGCCCCTGCCCATTCTGCAAGGTGCCGCCCATGTTCGGGATCGAAGTCGTCGACGCCGCCTTTCTGCCCGCCGCGCTCGTGGCGCTGGCGGCCGGGGTGCTGTCCTTCCTGTCGCCCTGCGTGCTGCCGATCGTGCCGCCGTATCTCGCCTACATGACCGGGGTGAAGGTGTCGGCCCTGCGCGAGCGCCAGCGCAGCGCCGTGCTGCCGGCGCTGTTCTTCGTCCTTGGGCTCAGCACGGTGTTCCTGCTGATGGGCTATGCCGCCTCGGCCTTCGGCCGGGCGTTCCTGCAGTACCAGCCGCTGCTGGTGAAGGCCTCGGGTGCCTTCGTCATACTGCTGGGCCTGCATTTCCTGCACGTCTTCCGCATCCCGATCCTCGACCGCGAGGCGCGGGTGGATACCGGAGAGCGGGGCGGCACGGCGATGGGGGCCTATCTGCTGGGCCTCGCCTTCGCCTTCGGCTGGACGCCCTGCATCGGGCCGCAGCTCAGCATGATCCTGACGCTGGCCGCCACCGATCCACCGCGGGGGACGGGGCTTCTGGGCGTCTATGCGCTGGGGCTCGGCATCCCGTTCCTGCTGTCGGCGTTGTTCATCGAGCGCTCGATGGGGGTCATGAACCGTCTCAAGCGGCACATGGGGATGATCGAGCGCGTCTCGGGCGTGCTGCTGATCGCGGTCGGCGTGCTGCTGCTGACCGGCTGGCTGGGCGTGATCAGCTACTGGCTGCTCGAGACCTTCCCGGCGCTGGCGCTGATCGGCTGATCGGCCCAGGCGGGCGGGCGCTTCTCGAGGAAGGCGGTCAGCCCCTCGTCGGTGTCGGGCAGCATCATGTTCTCGCACATGACCTCGCCGGCGTGGGTGTAGGCGTCGGCGAGCGACAGGCCGCGCTGCGCCTGGAAGGCGCGCTTGCCCATGCGGATCGCTGCGGGCAGCTTGGCGGCGACGGTCCCGGCCAGGGCCATCGTCTCGGCGGTGAGGCGTTCGGCGGGGACGACACGGTTGACCAGCCCCAGCTCGGCGGCCCGGGCGGCGTCGATGAAGGCGCCGGTGGTCAGCAGCTCGAAGGCCGCCTTGGCCGGGATGGCGCGGGTGACCGCGACCATGGGGGTCGAGCAGAACAGCCCGATGTTGACGCCGTTGACGCCGAAGCGCGTCCCCTCGGCCGCCACCGCCATGTCGCACGAGGCGACGAGCTGGCAGCCGGCGGCGGTGGCGATGCCCTGCACCTCGGCGATGACCGGCTGCGGCAGGGCGGGGATCGCCTGCATCAGCGCCGCGCAGTCGGCAAAGAGCGATTCGTAGGCGCCGCGGCCGCCGTCGGCCTCGCCGCGGGCGGCCTGCATCTGCCGCAGGTCGTGGCCGGCCGAGAAGGCCTTGCCCTCGGCGGCGATGACCACCACCCGCACCGCCTCGTCCGCCGCAATGGTGGCGAGCGCGTCGCGCAGCGCCGCGATCATCTCGCGCGAGAGGGCGTTGTAGTTCTGCGGGCTGGACAGCACGAGGCGGGCGACCGCGCCGTGATCCTCGCGGCGGATGGGCGTGGGGGCGTGCGGATCAGCCATTGTTTCCTCCCGTGGATGGCGGGCACAGTCTAGACCGGCAACGATGGGGGGCAAGCATGACGGCACTGAGCGCAACCGAGGTCGAGGCGTACCTCGCCGAGATCTTTCCGCAGGTTGCGGGTTACCGGATCGAGCAGGCGAGGGCGGACGGGGCGCGGGTGCGCCTCGCGGTGGCCGATCGGCATCTGCGGCCGGGCGGCACCGTCTCGGGGCCCACGATGTTCGAGCTGGCGGACCTGGCGATGTATGCCGCGGTGCTGGCGCAGGTCGGGCGGGTGCCGTTGGCGGTCACCACCGGCGCCAGCATCGACTTTCTGCGCAAGCCGGCGGCGGGGCGCGATCTGGTCGCCGAGTGCCGGATGCTGAAGCTGGGCCGGGTGCTGGCGGTGGGCGACGTGCTGATCCGGTCCGATGGGGACGAGGCGCCGGTCGCGCGGGCCTCGCTGACCTACTCGATTCCGCCGAAAGCGTGACAGAACGGCGGGTTTCGCGGCGGTATCAAGATACCCATCTTGCAAGCCATTGGCAGGACCAGGGAAAATGGCGGCCGCGGCGCTTGACCCGTGAGCACGGTTCCGCGATACACCCCCATCCGATTTCACACCGCCCCGAAAGGGAAGACCGAGATGAAGACCTACACCGCGAAACCGGCGGACATCGAGAAGAAGTGGATCCTGATCGACGCCGAGGGCGTCGTTCTAGGCCGCCTGGCGACGATCGTGGCGAGCCGCCTGCGCGGCAAGCACAAGCCGACCTTCACCCCGCACATGGACGTGGGCGACAACGTCATCGTCATCAACGCCGACAAGGTGCAGATGACCGGCAACAAGCGCGACGACAAGCGCTACTACTGGCACACCGGCCACCCGGGCGGGATCAAGTTCCGCACCGCGCGGCAGGTTCTGGACGGCGCCCACCCCGAGCGCGTGGTGATCAAGGCCGTCGAGCGCATGATCAGCCGCAACAAGCTGGGCAAGCAGCAGATGACCAACCTGCGCGTCTATGCCGGCGACCAGCACCCGCACGAGGCCCAGCAGCCCGAAGTGCTGGACGTCAAGTCGATGAACACCAAGAACACCCGGAGCGCCTGATCATGGCCGAAGACATCAAATCCCTCGACCAGCTCAAGGACGCCGTGACCGCGAACGCCGGCGGCGTACTGGGGTCGTCCTCTGCCGAGGCGCAGAGCCTGTCCGCCGCCCCGCGTGAGCCGCAGCGCGACGCGCAGGGCCGCGCCTACGCCACCGGCAAGCGCAAGGACGCGGTCGCCCGCGTCTGGGTCAAGCCGGGTTCGGGCAAGGTCACCGTGAACGGCAAGGACATGAGCGAGTACTTCGCCCGTCCGGTGCTGCAGATGATCCTGCGCCAGCCGTTCGACATCGCCGGCGTCGCCGGCCAGTACGACGTCTATGCCACCGTTGCGGGCGGCGGGCTGTCGGGCCAGGCCGGTGCGGTCAAGC
The DNA here is from genome assembly GCF_900106665.1 of Paracoccus sanguinis. Lineage (GTDB taxonomy): Bacteria > Pseudomonadota > Alphaproteobacteria > Rhodobacterales > Rhodobacteraceae > Paracoccus > Paracoccus panacisoli. The sequence goes on along the minus strand of NZ_FNNA01000005.1, from coordinate 487 downwards.
ACGGCATCTCGAAGGCGCTGCAGCTGCACGAGCCGGGGCTGCGCGCGCCGCTCAAGGCCGCGGGCTTCCTGACCCGCGACAGCCGCGTGGTCGAGCGGAAGAAGTACGGCAAGGCCAAGGCGCGCCGGTCCTTCCAGTTCTCGAAGCGCTGAGTCGCGGTCTTTCCGCGAGACGATTGGGGGCGCGGCCGCTGGCCGCGCCCTTTTTCTTTGCCCGCGAGTCGGGCCGAGTCGGGGAATCGGCGCGGCGATTCTGTCACCGGCCTGTCACCTGGCCGTGCGATTCTCGCGGCGGGCCCGAAAGGCGCCCGGAAAAAGAGCATACAGAACAGTGGCTTGCAGGAATTTTTCCGGCAGGTCGAAAATTCTGCTTGCGGCCTTCGAGCGCTGACCCTAAACACCGCTTCACCGAGACGGCGAGACGCTGGGTCGGGAGGGAAGGCCGGGTTGACTGGCTGGACCGGCTCTTCGGGGTTCTGGAAGAAATC
>NZ_FNNA01000008.1 GCF_900106665.1 Paracoccus sanguinis | reverse complement strand
GGCGTGCTGGGCGTCGATTCGCCGCTGGCCGCCGCCAAGCCTCGCCTCGGCGCGAAGTTGCTCGAGCTGTCCCGGAATGTCCTTCATCGCCGCCCTCTGTGGTTTGCATGCCTGTGTTCGGGTTGCGCGGGACCATAAGGCGCGCGCGATGCGCCGCAAAGCGGAAAGCGGAAACTTTGCAAACTACGTTGGGAAACCGCTGCTTAAACTGAAAAGCCGTATAGGTGGCGCGCGCGGGTGCGGCGCCGCGGCCGCGTGGCGAAGGCTTGACGCCGCGCCGGGGCGGGGCCATGCCCCCCGGCATGGGACTGACGATCGATCTGGCCGCCATCGCGGCAAACTGGCGCGCCCTCGCCGCCCGGGCGCCGGGTGCGCGCCCGGGCGCCGTGGTCAAGGCCGACGCCTACGGCTTGGGCGCAGCGCGGGTGGCGCCGGCGCTTTACGCTGCGGGTGCCCGCGACTTCTTCGTGGCGCAGGCGGGTGAGGGGCGGGCGATCCGGCCGCTTCTCGGGGCCGACGCGCGCATCTTCGTGCTGTCGGGGCATATGCCGGGGCAGGACCTGACCGGCCTCGTGCCGGTGCTGAACAGCCCCGAGCAGTTCTTCCGCGACCGCGCGCTGCGCCCTCGTGGCGCCTTCGGCATCCAGCTCGACAGCGGCATGAACCGTCTGGGGTTCGAGCCGGCCGAGTGGGCCGCCGTCCGCGCCGAGGCGCTTGCCGCGCCGACCGGCGACGGCACCGGCCCGGCGCTCGTCATGTCGCACCTGATGTGCGCCGACGAACCCGGCCACCCCGCCAACGCGGCGCAGCTTGCCGCCTTCCGCAGCATGACCGAGGGGGTCGCTGCGCCCCGCTCGCTCTCGGCAACCGGCGGCATCCTGCTCGGCCCCGACTATCACTTCGACGTGACGCGGCCCGGCATCGGGCTTTATGGCGCCGAGCCCTTCACCGACGCCCGGCCCGTGGTGCGGCTGGCGCTCGAGGTGATCCAGACCCGCTGGGTCGAGCCCGGCGAGGCGGTGGGCTATGGCTGCACCTGGACCGCGCCGCGCCGGTCGCGGATCGCCACCGTCTCGGCGGGTTACGCCGACGGGCTGCTGCGGTCGCTGACCGGGAAGGACGTGGCGCTCTGGGCGGGCGCGCGGTCCGCGCCGATCGTCGGGCGGGTGTCGATGGACCTCATCACCGCCGACGTGACCGACCTGCCCGAGGTGCCGGCCGAGCTCGAGATCCTGAACGACCGTCAGGGCGTCGATGCGCTGGCCGCGAAGGCCGGGACCATCGGCTACGAGATCCTGACCTCGCTCGGGGCGCGCTATGCCCGCCGCTGGGTGGGCGAGGGGGCGTGAACCCGCTTGCGGCCCTCGGCCGGGTCACGCTGCGGGTTGTGCGCGGCGTGGGGCAGGTGGCGATCTTCGCCGCCCGCGGCCTCGCCGCGCCGGGCTTCCACCCCGCGCTGCTGGCGCGCCAGTTGCTGCGGATCGGCTGGCTGTCGCTGCCGGTGGTGGGGCTGACGGCGCTCTTCACCGGGGCGGCGCTGGCCCTGCAGATCAACTCGGGCGGCGAGCGGTTCCAGGCCGGCGACGTGGTGCCGGCCATTGTCGCCATCGGCATGGTCCGCGAGCTCGGCCCCGTCCTCGGCGGGCTGATGGTGGCGGCCCGCGTCGCCTCGTCCATCGCCGCCGAGATCGGCTCGATGCGGGTGAGCGAGCAGATCGACGCGCTGGTGACGCTCTCGACCGACCCGATGGGCTGGCTGGTCACGCCGCGGCTGTGGGCGGCGATCCTGTCGGTGCCGGTGCTGGTCGCGGTCGGCGACGCGATCGGGATCATGGGCGGCTGGCTGGTCGGCACGACCGCGCTGGGGTTCACCTCGCAGGCCTATATCTCGAACTCCTGGGCCTATCTCGAAAGCTGGGACGTGCTCTCGGGGCTGATCAAGGGCGCGGTGTTCGGGGCCATCGTGGCGCTTGCGGGCTGCTGGTTCGGGATGCACGCAGGTCGCGGGGCCGAGGGCGTGGGCCGGGCCACGACCAACGCCGTCGTCGCCGCCTCGGTCGGCATCCTCGCCGCCAACTTCGTCCTGACCGGGCTGTTCTTCACATGACCGCACCCCCCGTCATCGAGGTCCGCGGCCTCGCCAAGTCCTACGGCGCCACGCCGGTGCTGGACGGGCTCGACCTCGCCGTGCCCCGTGGCGAGAGTCTCGTCGTCATCGGCGGCTCGGGCACCGGCAAGTCGGTGCTGCTGCGCACGATCCTCGGGCTCGAGACGCCGGACGCGGGCGCGGTCCTGCTGAACGGCGCGGCCAGCACGGCTGCGGTCCGGGCCGCCTTCATGCGCGACTTCGGAATGCTGTTCCAGAATGCGGCGCTGTTCGACAGCCTGCCGGTCTGGCGCAACGTCGCCTTCCGCCTCATCCGCACCATGCCCGCGGCCGCCGCGCGGGCGCGCGCGGTCGAGCGGCTGGCGCGCGTGGGCCTCGGCCCCGAGACGGCCGACCGGATGCCGGCGGAACTCTCGGGCGGGATGCGCAAGCGCGTGGGCCTCGCCCGCGCCATCGCCGCCGACCCGCGGGTGATCTTCTTCGACGAGCCGACGACCGGCCTCGACCCGCAGCGGGCGGCGGCGATCAACGCGCTCATCCGCGGCATCGTGACCGAGACCGGCGCCACCGCCGTCACCATCACCCACGACATGACCAGCGTGCGCACCATCGCTGACCGGGTGGCGTTCCTCGCCGGCGGGCGCATCGCCTGGGCGGGTGGCGTGGCCGAGATGGACGCCGCCCCCGACCCGCGCCTGCGCGATTTCGTCGAGGGCCGCCCGCGCGACTGAGCGGCGGGGCTGGGCAGCCCCCTCGGGCTGGACAAAAATATCCCCGCCGGAGGCCGCCGGCCCCCCCGGGGCCGGCTTTCCCTTGCCATCCCGGGACGCGCTTGCAAGATGGACCGGACGCATCCGATGAGGAAACCGCCCCCGTGGGTCTGACCCCGACGAACACTGCCGCCCCCGCCCATTCCGGCGAAACCCTGCTGGAATTTCCCGACAACCGCCTGCTGATCGACCTCTGCGGGCCGCACGACCGGCACCTTGCCCGGATCGAGCAGGCGCTCGGCGTCCATGTCCTGCGCCGCGGTAACCTGCTGGCCGTGGTGGGCCCCGCCGAGGCCCAGGCGGACGCGGCGCAGGTGCTGCGCGGCCTCTATGCCCGGCTCGAGCAGGGCCGCCCGGTCGAGATGGGCGAGGTCGAGGCCGCGCTCAGGATGGGCGGAGAGCCGGACGGCGCGCCGTCCCCCACGCCCGCCGAACAGCTCGAGATGTTCCAGCACGGCCCGGTCGAACTGCGCACCCGCAAGAAGACCGTCGAGCCGCGCACCGAGGCGCAGAAGGACTATGTCCGGTCGCTCTTCGCCAACGAACTCGCCTTCGGCATCGGCCCGGCGGGCACCGGCAAGACCTATCTCGCCGTCGCTGTCGGCGTGACGATGCTGATCGGCGGCCATGTCGACAAGATCATCCTGTCGCGCCCGGCGGTCGAGGCGGGCGAGCGTCTGGGCTTCCTGCCCGGCGACATGAAGGACAAGGTCGACCCCTACATGCAGCCGCTCTACGACGCGCTGAACGACTTCCTGCCCGCCAAGCAGATGGCCAAGCTGATCGAGGAGAAGCGGATCGAGATCGCGCCCTTGGCCTTCATGCGCGGCCGAACGCTCGCCAATGCCTTCGTGGTGCTGGACGAGGCGCAGAACGCGACCTCGATGCAGATGAAGATGTTCCTGACCCGTCTGGGCGAGGGCTCGCGCATGGTCATCACCGGCGACCGCACGCAGGTGGACCTGCCGCGCGGGGTGCAGTCGGGGCTCAAGGACGCCGAGCGCATCCTCAAGGGCGTGCCGGGGATCTCGTTCAGCTACTTCACCGCCTCGGACGTGGTGCGCCACCCGCTGGTCGCGCGGATCATCCACGCCTACGACGCCGATGACGAGACCGCCGCCGCCCGCGCCGCCGAGGCCCCGCCCGAGGGCTACGGCGCCTATCCCCCGCGCCGCGACCCGTGGCGGCGCGCCCCGGGCGGAGAGCCGGCATGATCGGCATGGACGAGCCGGACGCGCCCGGGCCGGAGGACGCGCACCACCCGTCGCCGGTCGATCTGGTGATCGAGGACGAGCGCTGGCTTGACGTGGACCTGGGCGGCATGGCCGAGCGGGCGGCCGAGGCAACGACGCGCCATCTCGGCATCGACGCGGTCGAGATCGTTGTGATGGGCTGCGACGACGCGCGCATCGCGGCCCTGAACGCGCATTTCCGCGGCAAGCCCGTGCCCACCAACGTGCTGAGTTGGCCCTCGACCGAGCCGCCCCCGCGCGGCCCGGGCGAGGTGCCGCCGCCGCCCGAGGGCGACGAGCTGGGCGACATCGCCATCAGCTTCGACACCTGCGCGCGCGAGGCCACCGAGCAGGGCAAGCCCTTCGCCGATCACGTCACGCACCTTCTGGTGCACGCGATCCTGCACCTTGCCGGCTACGACCACGAGGCCGACGCCGACGCGGAAACCATGGAGGATGCCGAGCGTTCGATCCTCGCCGGTCTGGGCATCCCCGACCCCTATCACGAGAGCTGAGCGTGCCGACCCCGTCCTCCTCCCTGCCGCAACCGCCTGCACGTTCGACCGACGGCACGGCAGACCCCGACGCCGCGTCCGAGCCGCGATCGCCCGTCACCGCCTCCGCTGCCCATGCCGACTGGTCGGACGGGATCGGCGGCGAGGGGCGCGACCTGCCGCAGTCGCGCGGCTTCCTCGGCCGCATCCTCACGCGCTTCGCCTCGGCCGGGAACGGCGGCGACGACGAGGCCCCCGATTCGATGATGGAGGCCGCGACCAGCGCCGCGGCGCCCTCGATCCTCAACCTGCGGCGCAAGACGGTGGACGATGTGGCCGTGACCAAGGCCGACATCGTCGCGGTGCCGGTCACCGTCGGTCTGCCCGAACTGGTCGAGGTCTTCCGCGAGCACGGCTATTCGCGCGTCCCCGTCTATCGCGGCGATCTGGACCAGCCGCTCGGGCTCGTGCTCTTCAAGGACCTGGCGATGAAGCACGGGTTCGCGGGCAAGGGCCCGGTGCCGCGCTTCGCGCTGCGCCCGCTGCTCAGGCCGCTGCTCTACGTCCCCGGCTCGATGCCCATCGGCGCGCTCTTGCAGCAGATGCAGCAGAAGCGAATCCACATGGCGCTGGTGATCGACGAGTACGGCGGGGTGGACGGGCTGGTGACGCTCGAGGACCTGGTCGAGCAGGTGATCGGCGCCATCGACGACGAGCATGACGAGGGCGAGACCGGGCTCTGGGTGCAGGAGCGGCCGGGCCAGTGGATGATCCTCGCGCGCGCGCCGATCGAGCAGGTAGAGGCCGCCATCGGCGTCAAGCTCGTCTCGGGCGTCTACGAGGAAGAGATCGACACCTTGGGCGGGCTGATCTTCATGCTCGCGGGCCACGTGCCGGTGCGGGGCGAGATCGTCACCGACGACAGCGGCGTGCAGTTCGAGGTGATCGACGCCGACGCCCGCCGCATCAAGCGGGTCCGCGCCCGCCTGCCCGACACCCCGCATCCGCCGGCGGGGTGAGGCTCAGCCCACCCGCCGGATCAGCTCGAGGGCGGCGAGGGGATTGAGCGCCTTGTGCCCCGAGATCACGAACAGGAACACCTCGCGCGGGGCGCCGTCGCCTAGCGGCGCGCCGAGCGGGGCGAGCCCCTCGGGCTGCTGCCCGGACGCCAGTTGCCCCGCCCGGCGCGCCCACAGGTCGAGCGCCCGCGGCGCGTAGCCGGCCTTGTAGCGCTCGGTGGTCCCCATGATCCGCAGATAGCTGAAATCCGCCGTCTGGTCGGCGATCATCGGATAGTCGCTGTCGGCGGCGAGCACGATGGCCACGCCCCGCGCCCGGCAGGCCGCGACCACCTCCTCGCACGCGAACGAGGGGTGGCGCAGCTCGACCGCGTGGCGCAGCCGCTGGTCGCCCGCCTGCGCCGGCAGCAGGTCGAGGAAGGCCGCGAAATCCTCAGGGTCATAGGCCTTGGCCGGCGCGAGTTGCCACAGGATCGGGCCGAGCGCCGTGCCCAGCCGGTCGATACCGCTTTCGGTGAAGCGGCGGATCGACTCGCCCGCCTCGGCCAGCTTGCGCTTCTGCACGGCGTAGCGCGGCGCCTTGAGCGCCAGCACGAACCCCTCGGGCACCGCCGCGCGCCAGGCCGCGAAGGTCTCGGGCGTCTGGGTGCGGTAGAAGGTGCCGTTGACCTCGATCGCGGTCAGGCGGCTGGCGGCGTGGGCGAGCTGGTCGGCCTTGCGCAGCCCCGCGGGGTAGAAGGTCTCGTTCCACGGGTCATAGCTCCACCCGCCGACGCCGATGCGGATCGGGCCGAGCGCCTTGGCGTTGCGGGCGCGCGCCATCAGGCGGCGTCGATGCGGTGGATCGAGCGCGCGATCCCCGCCGTCGCGGCGCCCCAGGGGCTGGCGGTGGTGCGCGCCTTGTGGGCCTTGAGCGCGGCCTCGTCGGCGAACAGCTCCTCGACATGCCAGACGAGCGGGTCGTCGGTCTGGCTCAGCGCGAAATGCAGGCAGCCCGGCTCGGCCCGGCTGGCCGCGATATGGTCGGGCGCGTGGGCGAGCACCGCCATCAGCTCACCCGCATCGGCGCAGGTGAGCCGCCCCGACAGCGCCACCTGCGCGCCGGTCGGCGCGGGACGGCCGTGGCTGGCCGAGGGGCCGTGATGCTGTCCGCAGGCGCAGGTCATCGGCTCACCTCGCAATGAGAGCGGCGAAATCGAGAAAGCGGCGGCCCGCGTCGGGGCTGGGGGCAAGGTCCAGCGCCTCGGCGGCGGCGTAGGGATCGTCGCCGGTGCCCGGGTGGCAGGCCTTGAGATAGCGCAGGCTGACCGCCTCGCTCGCGCCGAAGACCTGCGGCAGGTCGAGCACCTGCCAGCTGCCGTCCGAGTCGGCAAAGGCCGGGCGGCGGGGCGAGCAGAAATACTGGTCGGTGAACGGCGCGCTCCAGTCGAGGCCCGCCTCGGGATGGGCGGGATAGTCGTCGGGATATTCGGCCGAGGCCACGCGCGCCGTAACCTCGACCCGCCGGCCGGGAATCGCGGCGCTGCCCTCGCCGATCTGGCGCGCGGCCGACTGGATGACCCAGGTGCAGCCACTCATGTGGCAGCGCGCGCCGAACGCCGTGCGACGTTCCGCCTCGGTCGGCGGCGTGCCGCCCCTGGAGCCAGCGGCCGGGGCGTCGCCCGGATCGCGGACGCAGACGGTGAGGCCGGTGGCGGCCCAGCAGGCGCCGTCCGCCTGCCGCCGAGCGGTGCCCCACGTCCGGCCGTCCGACCCCGAGAGCCGTCCCCGACCCTTGCCGGTCACGTCTAGCGACAGGCGTTCGGCGCCGCCGAAGCGGCGGCCGTCGTCCATGCGGATGTCGAAGCTGCCGCCCTTGCGCGGGGTGAAGCGGCACGGCCCGTCGATGCGCGCGCCGCCGAGCGTGACCTCGCACAGCGCGGCCTGCGGGGCGGCGACGACAGGGGTTCCCGACAGGCCGGCGAGGAGGGCGATGGTCAGGGCGAGGAGCGTCGGTCTGGGGGTCATCGTCTCGTCTGCCGCGCGGGTTCGAGGGGAGGATGCGCCAGCCCGGCCACGATGCCAAGAGGCGGGTGGGCGGGGCGCGCATCGGGTCGAGTGGCGGTGGGATGGTTGGGGCGGTGAGGCATCGACCGATAGGATCGCAAGGCATGCAGCAATGCCAACGGCCAGAACAGTCCGTTCGAGGCGGCTCTCAAAGGTCGGCACTCCCCGCCATTCGGCTAAGACTCCATCTGTCGGGCAGAGAAGCTATTAAGACGGGGCAGTCAATGAACGGGCGTTCGGCAGTCAGGGGGTGGGCGCAGATGTGTCCGCGCGGGCCGGGTCTCGAACGGCCGCTTTCCCCAACACGCACCGCGCTCAGCGCGCCAGCCGCCGTAACTCCGGCAGTGGGCGATGCGGCCTTGCATCAAGCAGGGTGCGCACATCGGGAGGATTGCTGTAGTTTACTGTTCGGAGTGTCATCGAATCCGATGGATGGCAGGTCGCAGGACAGTCAGCGACTAGCGTTTGCAACCATAGCAGATCACCTCGCCGCCCAAGACGAACACTTTGCGGATAGAGTCGCTCGGGGTGGTTATCGTCTCGATGCCCGGGGGGGCCGGCGCCTGACCCTTGAGATGAGGCCAACCGCGCGGTGCGAACCCCCGCATCCCGAGCGGCGAAGACCACCTCTCATCCCGCCAAGGAAAGCCCCGACGAACCCGACGATCCCACGCCGGGCAATGGGCTGGAATCGTTCGGTCGCGATTGGAAGCAGGCATGCGGCTTCATCTACCTGAGAACACTGCGCACCGGCCGTAGAGCCCTCAGTCTCGAGCGAGGCTCGCTGCTCGATACGATCCTTCGGCTCGGCGACAAGGGCCGCTAATCGATGTGGGAGGATACTGTCAAACGCCTAAGGGCGTTCGACCCGCCGGTGGGCGCCATCCCGCAGCTCAAAGTGATCCGCGAGCAAGTCCGGAAGCGGATGCAACGCTTCATTGGGATAGCCGATGAGGAGGATGCGACGGCGTTTTTCGCATCGGATCTCACGCGCGAGAACCTCAGGGAGGTCATTCAGTTCTTCGTGCGGTCCAAGGGGAGCGAATATGCGGTTCCCTTCCACAGATTGGGCACCGGCTCGATCAACACGCTGGTCTTCGCGCTGCTGACGCATATCGCCGACCTTCGCGGAAATGACTCCGTCATCTTCGCAATGGAAGAGCCGGAGATCGCACTGCCCCCGCACTCGCAGCGTCGGCTCACCCGTTACCTTCTCAAGAAGATGGGCCAGGCGATCGTCACCTCGAACTCGCCACACGTCATCGACGAATTCGAGGTCACTCAGATTCTCGCAATCGACCGCGATGAGAGACATCGTCTCTCAAGCACCGCGATTCCCACGGAGGGGATCAAGTTTAAGGCGGTTCGCCAGCGCAAGCTGCAGCTTGCGGAAGCAATCCTCGCGCGCGGCATCATCGTTGCCGAAGGTGCGACCGAAGTTGCGACGCTGATCGCGACATCGCGCGCGCTGGAAGCTCACAGCCCGGAAAACGCATATGACCCATTCGATCTGACGGGCATTTCCGTTTTCGATGCGGGAGCCCACGGTGAAATCCTCAAATGGGGGCCCGTTTTTAGAAGCCTGCGGAAGGCATTCTTCGCCTTCCACGATCTGCGGAAAAAGGAGTGGACTTCGGAGCAGAAGGACAATCTCGCGCTGTATTCGGAGAACTGCCAGACGACCTACAAGGGGATCGAGGCGCTGCCGGTTGCTGAGGTTGCGATCGACGCGCAAAGGCGGTTTCTGGCGGCGGTCGCTGACTGGCCCGACTATCCCCAACACCATCGCAAGTTGACGGCCGGCACCGTTGAGGATGAGGTTAGAAAGCTCTGCTACGACGTGCTCGCCGATCGCAAAGGGGATGGCTACGCGGCCCCTCTGATCGAGTGCTGCCAATCGCTGGCCGAGCTTCCCAAAACGATCACCGAATTTCTGCAGCGCGTGAACGCGCTTTTGAAACTTCCGCCGCTGGATGGCGACGACGACGAGGGCAAGCCCGGATGACCTTCGTCCTGAACGACCAGCGAAAATCGGTGCTCGAAGAGCCAGGACACGTTCTCGTATTGGGTGGGCCGGGAGCAGGAAAGACCACTCTTGCGATCTTGAAGGCCCAGGCCGGAATGTCGGGGATGAAGCCCGGTCAAACGGCACTTTTCCTGAGCGTTTCTCGCGCCGCCGTGCAGCAGATTATCACGCGCTGCAAGACCGTCCTGGGCCGGGACGAGCTTTCCAGGATCGAGGTCAGGACCTACCACTCATTCTGCTGGGAACTGATGATCAATGGCGCCTAGTGAGGGCGCTTGCCGTAGCGACCAAGAGCGTCTTCCTCGCTGACCCCGAGCAGCGGATCTACGATTTCCGTAAGGGCGTCCGCGCCGATCGCCTCGACATCCTGCGCCGCGGCGTCAAGTTGCTGGAGGCCGATCTGGAGACGGATAATTTTCGTAGCCCAACTTCGGACGTGCTTCGCTTCGCGAACGCGGTGGTGACGGCAAAAGCGCCGGGGCGATCAAAAGACGTCATCGTCACCACCTACAAGCGGTTCCAGAATATGTTCAATTCCACCGTCCACTTTCATATCGGTCAGGCGTTCGCTGACTTTGCCCGGCGCGGCGTGGCACAGCCTTGCGTGGCGGTCTTGGCAACGAGCAACGATCTCGTCGCAGACATCTCCGAGCTGCTCTTGACCTCTCATAATTTTGGCAAGAACGCGCTCTCCCCCATCAATCACGATATCGTCTGGGACGGCGAGCAATCATCAGCCGCGGCTCTCGTTACGGCCGCGTTGCTGGAGCAGACCTCTGCCTATTCGGTCGCATCCCGGACAGCAGCGCTACGGCGTGCAGCCGATTTTTGGCTCCTGAAGAAGGATTGGTGCGAACAGCAGAATGCCCTCGGAGCCAAGACGGCCGGCGACCGCGCCGTCAGGATGACGGCCGCTATCGACTTGCTACGCAGGGACAAGCCGATCCGCGCATCTGGACCAAATCATCTCGCGCAATATCAGGGCGTATGCACCGGCGATCCCATCAGCGATTGGCGCCTGGCCCGCCAACATTGCACCGGCCATGACGACCTCCGAGATATCGCGGTTCAAGCCGGAATGGTCCGCCTCTCGAAAGCCGGCGATCCGATCGCGATGGCATTGAGCGAACTCTGGGCGCGAACCGCGACATATACCGGCGCGACCGAGCGCGTCACCGCCATCCTCGATCAGCAACGCCTTGTTGGTGCTGATCGCCCTCCTCGCGGATGCATCCTGATGACCATCCACAAATCAAAAGGGAAGGAATTCGATGCCGTCGTCATCGTGGAGGGATATCGCGGAGGCGCGCTCCTGAAGGAAGACGAAGCGCCAAGATACGAGAAAAGCCGCCGTGTGCTGCGGGTCGGGATCACCAAAGCGCGGCATGCGGTCCGCATCGTCCGCCCGGCCGATGTTACACCGCTCTTCGATCCGGAGTGACGCGCCCGTTACGGTCATTCCTGCCTTGGCGAGCGCTTAGGCTTGAGCTGCCATTGGCTGCGTTCCAAGGCCATCCTCTTGTAACCGGACCTCTCGAAGAGCGCGGCGACCGCCTCTCCCCCCTGGAGCAACAGCTCTGCGGACGGGTTCTCCTTTGGCGCATAGAGGACGGACCCATCTACGACCTCGTGACGAGTCAGAGGCGTGATCGCGCCGAACGTCGCGACCGCCTTGGCCAGCAGCGCCTCGTCAGTGCAGTTGATTTCGACGAAGACATCGCGGTCGTCGTCGTACACGTAGAGGCTCGCGTCATAGATGAAAGAACTGAGCGACCGGCTGGACGGGTCCGAGAACTTCGCCGCGAACAGCGTGTCGGTGTAACGGCCAGGAAAGCCGACATGGATGCCGAACCCAAACTTTTCAGCCGCGAGATCCACTGCCGGCTCAATCGACAGCAGGCTCATATAGCCGGTCTCCACCGGCATATCGCCCTGGCCTAGGCTCTCGGTCACGAGCGCCAGCGCGACGCCAGACTGATCAAGCGCCACACCACCACTGAATCCGCCGCGAGCCGTGGCTGAAGCGATGAAGTGCAGGACGGGAGAATGACGCACACGCACCACAGCGTTGATCTGTCCCAAGGTGACGACCTGACTGGGTACAATGGTGAACGGGATCGGGGGATACCCGACGACGAGAATATCCGAAAGGACCAGGTCATTCTCCCCGAGCGAGTAGTCCGTGTGCTGGCTGACGGTGATCGCCGGCAATGACGTGCCGCCAAGGTCGACCCGAAAGACCGCGACGTCGAGGCCATCCGGACCAAAATAGGGCCCATCGACAATCTCCAGCCGACGCGGAGGAGCCGCCTTGCCGCCAGCCTCTTCGGTGAGGTGCGCCGACTTGGTGGTGGCTATCTCCTTGATGGTCACCCCATCGATCACGTGCCGGGCCGTGATGAAGATCCCATCGCCGATATGGAACGCCGAGCCGATGCCTTCGTCCCCCTTAGCGTCGACGATGGCTACGAACGCCACAGCTCCCGCCGCGCGCACATAGGTCTCATGGAAGGCGCTCTTTTCAGCCATCAGAAGGCACCTCTCAACTCAACCTCGGTCGCGTCCCATTGATCGACCGCGATGGCTGTACATTCCGCGACAAGTAGATTGAGGACAGCCTCGATCTTGCGAGCGTCATACGCTCCTTCGACCAAAGTCTCTGCCGTCTGTTTCAAGAATTCCTTGCTATAAGACTCCTTAAATTCCAACGCCCCTTGATAGGTGTCGAGGCTCTTCTTGTAGCCGGTCCAGAGTACCTTCGCCGGCGGATAACCACCGAGGTCGAGATCGAGATAGCACTCGATCGCGGCCGCGCGCCGGTTGATGTCTGAGTTGTGGAGCCCCTCGGGACCTTGAGCTGGAAACGAGCGGAACTCCTCGAGCTCGGGTAACATGATCCCGCGCATGTTCACAGGCAGGGTGAGTGTCGACAGACGCTGATGCGCATCGAGCCCCTCGGCGTCATTGTCGAACACGAAGACGACTTGATTCTGCACGTCTATTTTTGCGAGCCCTTCCGCGAACTTCAGCAAGTTGCCCGTGCCCGAGAATGGATGACTCTCGCTCACGTCAATGAAGCGGAAGAAATCCTCGATCTCTGGCCGCAACAGCTCTAGTGCGCGCTTCAAGATATGGACGTCCGAGCTGCCCTCGGTCGCGATCAGGAACGTCTCGGTCCGCCGGGCATGAGGTACGAACTCCCGCTCCGTCGCCCAACCGGCCTGCACTAGCGGTCCATACTGCCAGACGACGGGGGCCTCCTCGTTCGCCTTTGCCTCCGCCAAGAGCCGAAGGACTGAATACGGGTGAAGGATATCGACCAACGCGCCGAAGAAGCTTCGCTCCGAGTAGGCTTGGATATCATAGGATCGGTAGGTGGGGATGCGCTCGAACCGCATCCCCTCGAACCGACCTCGCATCTTCGCTTCGCTCGCATCGTCCGTGCCCGAGATAAAGGTGTCGTCGAGACTGCCGAGCGGATGCGCGGTGGCGAATGCGCGGAACTCCGCAAAATTCATCAGGTCAGGAATAGGCTCGTCTTCATCGTCCTGGAGAGACTGCCTCTCCTCCCGCCAGTTTTGGGCGACGGCGTCATATTCACGGCGCACGCGCTCCAGATCGAAGCCAAGGAGTTCGAGGCGGGGAACGACGTGTTTGAGCGGTCGCGTGAACGCCATCTCGGAGGGGGTGGGGTCCTCGCCCTCCTCCTCGTACCAGTCGTAGTCGAGCTGGTCGCTCTTGATCGCATTTCGATCCTTTTCCTGAAAAATCGATCCATGATCGATGCCGCGGTGATTCTTGCTGTACGTGACCGATACGCCGGCCACATCGAGCGTAATTTCCGTGCCCAACTCTCCCCCAACCATACTGAGGCGTTCGTCGACGCCGTCTTGTCGCATGTTCATTCTACCTATCGACCTTGAGCGGTCCTGACCGCAAGGGCTTGAACGACTCCCGAGTCGGCACGGCCGGGTCCAGCTCAAGATCGCACGCCTAATGCCCAGCGCCGGCTCGCGCTCTGAAATCCTGGCCTACGGATTTACGGCTCTCCGGATTTGCGGGGAAAGCCTTCCCCTGCGTCCGAGCCTGCGGTCTCGGCCGACCCCTTCTGCGGGGCCGGCTGCCCCGCAACGCCCCGCCGAGAGTGAGAGTGCTGACGGGTTTGCCGTGACGGGTTGAGGGCTGGGAGAGAGGCTTCCGGCGCCCGTCTCGGAGATCCGCGATGACGAGGCAACAGGGCCAGGCCGCCCACGATCGGGCGAGCCTCTACAACGACATCACCAACAAGATCATCGGCGAGCTCGAGGCGGGCCGGCTCCCATGGGTCCAGCCCTGGGGCACGGCGGCGGCGAAGGCGCCACTCGCTATGCCGCGGAATGCCTGCACCGGCCGGGGCTATTCCGGGATCAACGTCCTCATCCTCTGGGGCGCAGTCATCGAGCACGGCCATCCGGGCCAGAGCTGGCTCACTTTTCGCCAGGCGCTGTCGCTCGGCGGCAACGTGCGCAAGGGCGAGCGCGGCACCACCGTCGTGTACGCCGACCGCTTCGTGCCGGACGACGAGAAGCGGCGGGCCCGCGAGACCGGCGAGGACGCGCAGGCCATCCCCTTCCTGAAGCGCTTCACGGTCTTCAACACGGCGCAATACGACGGTCTTCCCGACGACCTCGCGCCGCCAGTCCCGCCGCCGACGCCCGGCCTGATCGAACCTCGCGTCGAAGCGCTCATCAAGGCGACCGCAATCGACTTTCGCATCGGCGGCGACCGCGCCTTCTATGCGCCGGGTCCCGACTTCGTGCAGGTCCCGCCGCCCCAGGGCCTATTTCGAGCCGATCAACTGGCACCGCACGGCGCTGCACGAGCTCGGCCACGCGACCGGTCACCCCTCCCGTCTCGGCCGCGATCTCTCGGGCTCGTTCGGCACCAAGAATTACGCGTTCGAGGAGCTGGTGGCCGCGATCAATGCCGCCTTCTGCTGCGCATCGATCGGCATCGTGCCGACGGTGCGGCACGCGGACTACATCGGCTCATGGCTCGGACTCCTGCGTGAGGACAACCGAGCGATCGTCCGGACCGCCAGCCAGGCCGGCAAGGCGGCCGATTGGTTGCTCCGATTCCTCCCCGACCTTAATACCGTCGCCGGCTCTCTGGCGCGGGCGGCCTAAATTTCCACAGTCTTGAATCGTGTCCCGACCTTGCCCATCTGTAGCCCATAGGTTACAGTCAGGGGAGGTTCGGGAGCACGAATGGCTATAGTCAAAATCAGTCCGATACAGATTGCGGGGCGTTGGCAGTCGGGGATCTCCCTCGACCTCCACACGACAAGCAGCACGCCGATCGGATACAATGAATTTGGCCATATGCAGTTCGACACCGTGCGGCCGGAAATTGCCGAGCTTCTCTATCGGCTCAAGAACCGGGGCGACAAGGATGCCGCCGGGCCGATCATCGAGACCGCGGCCAGCTTCCTCGCCGCCCATCGGGACAAGTTCGACAGCATCGTTCCGGTCCCGCCGTCCCATCAGCGCGCCCTGCAGCCGGTCATCGTCCTCGCCGAAGGGATCGGCGCTGCGCTTGGCGTCCCGGTGCTGTCGTGCATCACGACGACCCGGCCGACCACGCAGCTCAAGAACGTGACCGATCCCGACGAGCGGAAGAAACAGGTCGACGGCCTCTATCAGGTCGACGCGACGCAGACACGCGGCTGCAGTATCCTTCTCTTCGACGATCTCTTTCGGTCGGGGACCACAATGAACGCCATCACGGATCAATTGCTCGGCCCGGGACAGGCTGCCGTCGTCCGTGCCCTCACCATCACCAAGACACGGAGCAACCATTGAACACGATCTTCATAGGCGGCTCGCGGCACGTTTCCCGGCTTCCCTCCGAGGTGAAGAAGCGGCTCGACAATGTCGTCGCGAGCGGCCACCGCGTCATCGTCGGAGACGCGAATGGCGCCGACAAAGCCGTGCAGAAGCACTTCCACGACATCCACTATGACAAGGTCACCGTGTTCTGCTCGGGCGCGACTCCGCGCAACAACCTTGGCCCCTGGCTCACTCACCATGTCGACGCGCCCAAGAACGCGAAAGGCTTTCAGTTCTACGCTGCCAAGGACCGCGAGATGGCGCGCGAGGCGGATTTCGGACTGATGATCTGGGACGGCAAGAGTCCCGGCACCGTCCTCAACGTGCTGCGCCTCGCCATCGCCGGAAAGATCGCGGTGCTGTTCAACGTCCCAGACAAGGACGTCGTTAACATCAAGTCGGTCGACGCGTGGAGGAACTTCATCGCGCATTGCAGCGACGAACTACGCCGTGATGTGAAGGAGCGCGCGACGCCGGACGAATGGCGATTGGTCGAGACCAGCGATCAGCCGACCTTTCTGCCGGCGATGGAGACAGCACCGTCGGGTCAAATGTCGGACAAGGTCACCGGCGAAGCCGACGTCACGCCGGAACTACAGGCTCCCGTGCTCGAAGAAGTCGTTAAAGCACTCAACGAGGCGCTCGCCCGGTCGGATGAGACCGCGATCAAGGAAACCCTCGGCCAGATCGCGCGCGATCGCGGCATGAGCCAGGTTGCGCGCGAAACCGGCCTCGCTCGCGAGAGCCTCTACCGATCGCTCGATCCCAAGGGGAACCCGGAGTTCACTACTGTGCTGAAGGTCCTCTCCTCGATCGGCCTGCGACTTGAGGTGAAGCCTGAGCAGTCGGAGCGCGAGCCGGTCGCTTCCCACGGTTGAAGCGCCTGGCTCCCGGGTCGGGCGCCCGCCCGCGAGAGTTAGAGGAGTGACGGGAATTCCCGTGACGGGTTGAAGGTCGAGAGAGAGTCTCCCGGCCGCCCGTCGCGGAGTAAATCCCGATGGCTATTGTCGTTCAGAAGATCACCCTGTCGTCCTCGCGCGACATCCCTTTCAACAAGCTCATTCTGTCCCAGACCAACGTCCGGACCCGTGAGGACGGCATCTCAATCGAGGACCTCGCGGCCTCGATCGCCCGGCGCGGGCTCATCCAGAGCCCCCACGTCCGGCCCGTGCTCGATGCCGACGGCGCCGAAACCGGCATGTTCGACGTTCCAGCCGGTGGCCGGCGCTATCGCGCGCTCGAGCTTCTCGTGAAGCAGAAGCGCCTCGCGAGGACCGCGCCGGTCCCATGCGTCGTCGGCGATGCCAAGAGCGCGATCCTCGCCGAGGAAGTCTCGCTCGCCGAGAACATCGATCGCCTGCCGCTGACGCCGCTCGAGCAGTTCCGCGCCTTCGCGGCGATGTTGTCGAAGGGCATGTCCGAGGAGGAGATCGCCGCGGCCTTCCTCGTCCAGGTTCAGGTTGTCAAGCAGCGTCTCCGCCTGCTCACCGTCTGGCCGGCGCTGCTCGAGGTCTACGAGGCGGAGGAGATGACGCTCGAACAGCTCATGGCCTTCACCGTTTCCAGCGACCACGCTCGCAAGGAGCAGGTCTGGGAATCAATCAAGAACGCCTGGTCCAAGGAGCCGTATCAGATCCGGCGCATGCTGACCGAGCAGACGGTCCGCGCGAGCGACAAGCGCGCCGTCTTCGTCGGTCTCGACACCTACGAGGCGGCCGGCGGCGCAACCATGCGCGACCTCTTTCAGGACGATGACGGCGGCTGGCTGCAGGATCCGGCGCTGCTCGAGCAGCTCGTGACCGACAAGCTCAAGGTCGTCGCCGAGGAGATCGCCCGCGAAGGCTGGAAATGGGTCGCGGTCGGCATCAGCTTCCCCTACGGCGCCACGAACGGCCTGCGCGAGCTGGTCGGCATTCCGGCCGACCTGACGGCCGATGAGCAGGCGGCGATCGAAGCGCTGAAGGCGGAATACGATAGGCTCGAGGCCGAGTACGAGGAGGCCGACGAGTTGCCCGACGAGATCGAGCAGCGGCTCGGCGAGCTCGAGACGGCACTCGCGACCTTCGACAACCGCCCGGTCCTCTTCGATACAGCCGAGGTCCTGCGCGCCGGTGTGTTCATCAGCATCGACGCGAACGGCACGCTTGACATCGACCGCGGTTATGTTCGACCGGAAGACGAGGTGCCTCTGGCGCCGGAGGGTCACTCCGTCGAGGCGGGCGGCGAGGATGGCGCAACTGAACCGCGAGCGGTCCAGCGTGCCGTCGTAACCATCGGCGGCGAGCCGTCCGAGCCCGAAGAGGACGACGACGCCATCAAGCCGCTCCCCGAGCGCCTCGTGACCGAGTTGACTGCTCACCGCACGCTAGCGCTGCGCGACGCGGTCGCCGGCAATCCGCACGTCGCTATGACGGCGCTACTCCACAAGCTCGTCACCGACATCTTCCTGCGGACCTCGGCGAGCGGCGGATGCCTCGAAGCCTCCGTCCGTCACGTCTTCTTTCCTGCCCAGCCCGACGACCTCAAGGACAGCCCGTGCGCGAGGTCGGTCGCTGAGCGCCATGAAGGCTGGAAAGTTGTTGTGCCTGCCGAAGACGCCGCGCTGTGGGACTGGATCGCCGGCCTCGACGACACCAGTCGCATGGCGCTCCTGGCGCATTGCGTCAGCTATGGCGTCAACGCACTGGTCGAGAAAGTCGACCGCTACGGCGGCGCGGGCCTCTCCCAGCACAACCTCGACCTCCGCCTCGCCCAGGCCGACCGCCTTGCCCGGGTGGTGGGTCTCGACATGGTCGACGCCGGCTGGCGAGCAACGTCAGCCAACTATCTCGGCCGCGTCACCAAGGCGCGCATCCTCCAAGCCGTCCGCGAGGTCGCTGGCGAGCAGGCCGTGCAGCTAATCGACCGCCTGAAGAAGGGCGATATGGCCAAGGAGGCTGAGCGCCTGCTGGCCGACAGCGGCTGGTTGCCGGAACCGCTGCGCCTCGTGGCCGACGATACCCCTCCTGCCAAGCCTGCGCCGGCGGAGCCCGACGCGGAAGTCGACCTGCCGCGGTTCCTCGCTGGCGACGGCGAGGATGACGCCGAGCCGACCGACCCCGAGGAGGACCCGGCGATGATGATTGCCGCCGAATAGCGACAGTCGCCGGGGCGGTGCGAACCGCCCCGGCTTTTTTATGCCACGCCAGCGATGAGCGGCCGCACCCGCACGCCGTCGACCCAGACCGCGACCCTTCCGGCCGCCACAAGGCCGGACGTTTCCGCCACGAACTGACGCACCGCAGCCGTGCTCGTCACCTTGAAACGGTGCCGATAGCCTTGGGCGACAGCAGCACCGGTGAATCCCTTCAGGGAGGCGCCATATCCCGCCACCTCCTGGATCTCGAATTGCACCGTCCAGCGCGTGCGCCGTGGGCGGCGTTCGTCCAGGACCTCGACGCTGATGCTGTGATTTCGGCCACTGCGCGCGACGACGGGCACAATTTTCTTGGTCGGAAATTTCAGGATCTGACCCATCAGAACCTCCTTCATCTTGTGAAGCGGTTCAATTTTGACGGGAATCGGTGAACCGCACAGCCGAGACCCGCCCGCGCACCACGCGGAAGCAGGTCAGCGGCGGCCCGTTCACCAGGCAGTTCAGCTATCGCGGCTATCGCCGCGAGCGGTTCTTGCCACACCGAGCGTGGCGACCCTGACACCTTCGACATAGGTCGGCGGCGTTTCGTTTCAAGGCTGACGGCAGAGTGAGAGGGCGGCCGGGACGGGTTTGAGCCCGTCCGGTCGGAGAGAGAGCGGCGGGCGGGCTCACCCTGTCTCCCCGCTCTCCCGAAGGTATCCCTCATGATCAATGCTTCGCTTCGAGCGGCCGCATCGCTGCTGCCCGCCGTCAACACGCCTCCTGCCGCCGCCATACTCGCCGCTGCCCGTCATATCCTCCCTCATCTCGAACAGGGCCGACTCGTCGATGGCGCGCTCCTACGCTCGGCCATGGAACAGGCCTTCGGCGAGTCCGACGCCAGCGGCGTCTGGGACTGGAAGACGGCCTACGACGCTTGCGAGGCCGCGACCGTCCTGTTCCTGCGCAAATACGGAAAGCCGCTTTTCCGCAAAGCCGCTTCGCCGGCTGCACGGCTCGCCGCGCTGACCAAGATCGCAGGCCTGCTGCCGACCCACACGCGCCGCTCCGAGGAAGCCCAAGCCCTCCAACAGTTCTCGACGCCGATCCCGCTCGGCCTGGCGACGTTGACCGCCGCATCGCTCACGCCCGCCGACCGGGTGCTGGAGCCCTCGGTCGGCACGGGCCTGCTCGCGGTCCTCGCGGAGGTCGCCGGTTCCGGTCTCATCCTGAACGAGCTGGCCGAGATCCGCGCCGATCTTCTTGGCCGCCTCTTTCCGGCCATTGCCGTCAGGCGCTTCGATGCCGCCCAGATCGACGATCACCTAGATCGCGCCGCTATTCCCAGCGTCGTCATCATGAAGCCGCCGTTCTCGGTCATAGCGAACGTCTCCGGACGGGTCGCCGACGCCGCCTATCGCCACATCGCCTCGGCGCTGGCGCGGCTCGCGCCGGGCGGTCGACTGGTCGCGATCACCGGCGCGAATTTCTCGCCTGAGCTGCCGGCCTGGCGGGACAACTTCATCCGGCTGCAGGAGCGCGGCCGCGTTGTGTTCACCGCGGCGGTCGCCGGCTCGGTCTATGCCAAACACGGCACCACCATCGAGACGCGCCTGACCGTCATTGACAAGGCGCCCGCCGAGGATGCTGCGCGCTTCCCCGCATCTCCCGGCATCGCGTCCGATGTGTCGACGCTGCTCGCCTGGATCGAACGGGACGTGCCTCCACGCATGGCCGTCACATTGCCCAAGGTCGCGTCTGACGCGGCGCCACGCACCGTTCGCGGCTATCTCACCCGGGCCGCAGCCAGCACGCCCGCCAGACGCACGGCTGAGATCGAAGGCGTGCCGCTCGACTATGAGACTGTCGAGTGGACGCCGCCCGAAGAGGGCCGCCGCTCGGACTCGATCTACGAGGCCTATGTGCTCCAATCGATCCGCATCCCGGGCGCGCAGCCCCATCCCACCAAATTGGTGCAATCGGCCGCTATGGCATCGGTCGCGCCGCCCAAGCCGAACTATCGCCCGACACTTCCGGCCGTGATCGTAACCGAGGGCGTGCTCTCCGACGCCCAGCTTGAGACGGTTATCTATGCCGGCGAGGCCCATGACGAATATCTCGCCGGCGCCTGGACCGTGGACGAGACCGGCGATCTCGTCACCGCGGCGCCGAACGATGCGCCGAACGCCATCCGCTTCCGCCGTGGCTTCATGTTTGGCGACGGCACCGGCGCCGGCAAAGGCCGCCAATCGGCCGGCATCATCCTCGACAACTGGCTTCAGGGCCGCCGCAAGGCACGCTGGATCTCGAAGTCGGACAAGCTGCTGGAGGACGCCCAGCGCGATTGGTCGGCGCTCGGCATGGAACGCTTGCTGGTCACGCCGCTGCCGCGCTTCCCGCAGGGTACGCCAATCCGGCTGAACGAAGGCGTCCTATTCACCACCTACGCCACGCTACGGTCCGACGACCGTGGGGAGAAGCTTTCGCGGGTCAAGCAGATCGTCGAATGGTTGGGCTCCGATTTCGACGGAGTGATCATTTTCGACGAGTCCCACGCGATGCAGAACGCCGGCGGCGGCAAGGGAGAGCGCGGCGACGTCGCCCCGTCGCAGCAAGGCCGTGCGGGGCTCCGGCTCCAGCACGCGCTGCCGAACGCCCGCGTCGTCTACGTCTCGGCGACCGTCGCGACCACCGTCCATAATCTCGCCTACGCCCAGCGGCTCGGCCTGTGGGGCGGAGACGATTTTCCCTTCGCCAATCGCGCCGAGTTCGTCGAAGCCGTTGAGAATGGCGGCGTCGCGGCCATGGAGGTGCTCGCCCGTGACCTGCGCGCGCTCGGCCTCTACACGGCCCGGTCTCTCTCCTATGACGGCGTGGAATATGAGCTGGTCGAACATCAGCTCACGCCCGAGCAGACGCGCATCTATGATGCCTATGCCGACGCCTTCGCCATCATTCACAACCATCTCGACGCGGCGATGCAGGCCGCCAACATCACCGGCGACAGCGGCACGCTGAACCGGCAGGCCAAGTCGGCCGCGCGTTCGGCCTTCGAGAGCGCCAAACAGCGCTTCTTCGGCCATCTCCTGACCAGCATGAAGACCCCGACGCTGATCCGCTCGATCGAGCAGGACCTGGCCGACGGGCACAGCGCTGTTATCCAGATCGTTTCGACCGGCGAAGCGCTGATGGAGCGGCGCCTGGCCGAGATCCCGCCCGAGGAATGGAACGACATCCGGATCGACATCACGCCGCGCGAATACGTCCTCGACTACCTCGCCCATTCCTTCCCGGTGCAGCTTTACGAGCCGTTCTCCGACAGCGAGGGCAATCTATCGTCGCGGCCGGTCTACCGGGACGGCCAGCCCGTAGAGAGCCGGGAGGCCTTCGCCCGCCGCGATGAGCTGATCGAGCGGCTCGCATCGCTTGAGCCTGTGCCCGGCGCCCTTGATCAGATCGTCCAGCGCTTCGGCACCGATGTCGTCGCCGAGGTCACCGGCCGCTCGCGGCGCGTGGTGCGCAAGGGCGAGCGCCTTGCCGTCGAGAACCGGGCGGCGTCCGCCAATCTCGCCGAGGCGGCCGCCTTCATGGACGACCAGAAGCGCATCCTCGTCTTCTCGGATGCCGGCGGCACGGGGCGCAGCTATCACGCCGATCTCGCCGCCCGGAACCAGCGCCTGCGCATCCACTATCTTCTGGAGCCGGGGTGGAAGGCCGACGCGGCGATCCAGGGGCTCGGCCGCACCAACCGCACCAACCAGGCGCAGCCGCCGCTCTTCCGGCCGATCGCCAGCGATGTGAAGGCCGAAAAGCGCTTCCTCTCGTCGATCGCGCGCCGGCTCGACACGCTCGGCGCCATCACGCGCGGCCAGCGCCAGACGGGCGGCCAAGGCTTGTTCCGGCCCGAGGACAATCTGGAAAGCCCCTACGCGCTCGACGCGCTTCGCCACCTCTACCTGCTGCTCGTGCGGGGCAAGGTGGAAGGTTGCTCGCTCGACCGCTTCGAGTCCGCCACCGGTCTCAAGCTCATGGACGATAACGGCATCAAGGATGAGTTGCCGCCGATCACCACCTTCCTGAATCGTCTGCTGGCGCTCACCATCGACTTGCAGGGCGTGCTCTTTACGGCGTTTGAGCAGCTCCTGACCGCCAAGGTCGAGGGCGCGATCCGCAGCGGCGTCTATGACATCGGACTCGAGACGCTGCAGGCCGAGAGCTTTATCGTCACCGACGCCCAGGTGATCCACACCCATCCGGGCACCAGTGCCGAAACGCGGCTGCTCACCATCACCCGCCGGGAGCGCAATCGGCCGACGAGCCTCGCCGACGCGCTCGACCAACTTTCCGATCCACGCGCGCGACTGCTGGTCAACGGCCGCTCCGGTCGCGCCGCCGTGCAGGTTACCGCACCGTCGATGATGCTCGACGACGGCGACATCGAACGGCGTGTCTGCCTGATCCGGCCGATGGAGCAACATTACGCGCCGCTGCGCATGATGGACGAAAGCCATTGGGAGGAAGCCGATCGAGGCGCCTTTGCCGCCGCATGGTGGGCGGAGCTGAACGATGTGCCGGAGTTTTCCGACAGCACGATCCATATCGTCGCGGGACTGCTGCTACCGATCTGGAAGCGCCTGCCCAACGAGTCGACCCGCGTCTACCGACTCCAGACCGATGCAGGCGAGCGCATCATCGGCCGCCGCGTTTCGCCGGCCTGGGCGGCGGATGCCGTCACAATGGGCGCCACGTCGCTGACGCCGGAACAAGCCTTCACCGCGCTGATGGAAGGAACGACGATCCTCGATCTCGCCGACGGCCTTCAGCTTCGCCGCGCGCGCGTCATGAGCGCCCAGCGACTGGAGTTGACCGGCTTCACCGAGGCGATGCGGGACCGGTTGCGGGCCTATGGCCTGTTCAGCGAGATCATCTCGTGGAAGCTCCGTTTCTTCGTGCCGGTCGACGCTGCCGGGCCCGCCATCCTGGCCAAGCTGCTCGACACCTTCCCCGTGGCGCGTATCTCAGAACGGGAGGCCGCGTGATGGCACGTCAGGACGCGTCCGATCTCGCGCACCGTCTCGGCCGGCAGGCCGAGGCGGTATGCCGGCATTATCTCTCCAATGGCAGACGCGAGGGAGGCTACTGGCTGGTGGGCGATGTGCGCAACACACCGGGGCGCTCGATGTACGTCCGCCTCAAGGACACGCCCAAGGGTCCCGCCGGCAAATGGACCGATGCAGCAACCGGCGAGCATGGCGATCTCCTCGACGTCATCCAGGAGAGCTGCGGTCTCATCGACTTCAAGGACGTCGCTGAGGAGGCCCGGACCTTCCTCTCTTTGCCGCCGCCCGAGCCTGAACCCCGTGACCACCAGCGGCGCAGCCCGGCGCCGCATGGGTCTCCGGAGGCGGCGCGCCGCCTGGTTCGCATGTCGCAGCCGATCTACGGCACGCTCGTACAGGCGTATTTACGGGAACGCGGCATTACGGATTTACGCGGAACCGGAAGCCTGCACTTCCACCCGCGCTGCTATTATCGACCCGACGAGCATTCGCCGACCGAGACCTGGCCGGCGATGATCGCGGCCGTCACCGACCTCGACGGCAAGATCACCGGGGCGCATCGCACCTGGCTCGATCCCCGGCGCCGCGACAAGGCGCCGATCGACACGCCAAGGCGAGCAATGGGCGATCTTCTCGGGCATGCGGTCCGCTTCGGCATCGGTGGCGAGGTGATGGCGGCAGGCGAAGGCATCGAGACCGTTCTGTCGCTCCGACAGGTTCTTCCCGACATGCCAATGCTAGCGGCCCTTTCAGCGGCACATCTCGCCGCCATCCTGTTTCCCGACACGTTGCGCCGGCTCTACATCGTCCGCGACAAGGATCCGGCCGGTGACGGGGCCCGCGACACCCTGATCGAACGGGCGAACGCGGCCGGCATCGAGCCGATCGTCATCTCGCCGGAGCTGGACGACTTCAACGAGGATCTGCGCACGCTCGGCCTGGATGCACTGCGCATGGAAGCCCGGTTGCAGGTCGCGCCGCAGGACGTCGCCCGCTTCATGGCGTTGGCGGCATAGCTGGTAGGAGAATGAGCCTGCGGTTCGCCGCCGTGCTCGGCGGATGCGTCAATCCATCGGAGGGGGACCGCGCCTCGGCCTTCGAGAGGGCGATCGGCCAGCAAACGGGCCGGCCCGACAATGGCTGCGGCCGACGATTTTCCGGCGGCGCGTACCGCGCCTTTCCATCGCGAAGCAAAATCGCCGGCCTTCGCCATCCTCCGCTGACGCTCGGCCCTGCGCTCCGCTCCGGGTGCAGGGCCGCCCCGCCCGCTGGCTTTCGTCGCCATGAAGGCCGCGACGGTCGCGGTCCAACCGACGGAGCATCCCATGCGCGATCACGACGAGTACGAACCGCACCACGAATCCTCACCCACCGACCATGTCCTGAACGAACTCCAGCTTCACGGCTACCGCCCCTTCGCCGACGAGCCCGACCAGCGTCTGCTACCCGACGGCAACCAGGTCGCGGGGGCCGTCGCCGATATCTTCGACGCCCTCATCGGCACCCTGGAGGACACCCGCCTCGAACCCGACCTCGACGATCTCCTTTGGTCGACCGTCTGCGTCTTCCACCGCGCCACCGACCGGATCGCCCCGGAACTGGACGACAACGAGCAGGCCCAGAAGCGGGCGCAGCGCGAACAGGACGGCAGCGAGGTGAAGTCCGTCGAACTGGAGCGCCTGATCGCCGAGGGCATGACCCTGATCGAGCGCCAGAACGCCTTCGAGCTGATGCGCGACCAGGCAGCCGAACACTACGAGCGCCAGATCGGCAAGCCGTGGCTCCCGCGCAGCGGATCGAAGGTCAACCATCGCAACCTCACCTCCGCGATGATCGACAGCCGCGACTTCCTGATGGCGAAGAAGCGGGCCGAACAGGAAATCCTCCTGCCTCCCGGCCCCAAGATCGTCGTCACCGGCGGGCTCGACTTCAACGATCACCGACTCGTCTGGGCCAAGCTCGACCAGGTGCATGAGAAGCACCCCGACATGGTCCTCGTGCATGGCAAATCGCCGAAGGGCGCCGAGGAGATTGCCTCCCTCTGGGCGACCAACCGCAAGGTGCCACAGATTGGCTTCGCGCCCGACTGGACGAAACACGGCCGAGCCGCACCATTCAAGCGCAACGACCAGATGCTCGAGATCGTGCCGAAGGGCGTGATGCACTTCCCGGGCACGGGGATCAACGACAACCTCGCCGACAAGGCCA
This sequence comes from Paracoccus sanguinis, assembly GCF_900106665.1. Classification (GTDB taxonomy): domain Bacteria; phylum Pseudomonadota; class Alphaproteobacteria; order Rhodobacterales; family Rhodobacteraceae; genus Paracoccus; species Paracoccus panacisoli. Next base: position 62,197 of record NZ_FNNA01000008.1, on the reverse strand, counting down.
AGAAGCTCGGCATTCCGGTCTGGAAGTTCGGCGGCGCGTGAGCGCTGCCTCTACCAAAATGGCGGAACCCTGGAACGCAGCCAACGCCGTGTCTACTTACCCACTGGACGAACGGCGGGAATGCAATGAGCACAATCACGGACGAAGACTACGAAACGCATATGGCGCAAATCGTCGCCGAAGGGTTCACGCTCGATGCTCCCGGATTTGAGCGTCTTTCGTCGTGGACACATATGCTGATGCACCTCGTCAACGCGCGCACCAACTTCGAGTGGGTGCGCGATCACCCGGTCGAGCTCGGCGAAATGGAAAACTCGCTCCGCCAGCAGGCGTTTTTCGTCGCCGGTATCATGGCCTACTGCCGCTGCTTTGCATCGTCAGGATCGGGAGTTCCGATGCTTGATGCGAAGAAGGTCTACGAGGGATCTGACGACGGGAAGCAGATCCACGAACGTCTCATTGGTCTGCGGAACTCAATAGCCGCACACACCGACGCGTCGGACATCGTTCGCCTCACGCTCGCGGTGAAGGAGGAGGCCGAACGTCTTGTCATCCGGCACCTGTGGACGATGGCAGTCCCTGTCAACGAGATCGCCGACTTCCTGGAAGCTGTCGTTCACACTGAGCACTTCGTAACCGTCAGCCTGAATAAATATCTGAACCGCCTCGAAAAGGACCGCGGCAAAACGATCGAGCTCGACTAACGCCTGATCCCGGCATCACCGGGGCTCCTGACGCGAAAACCACCCCCGCTTATCTGCGCTGATCCTTGGTCAGACTGATCGCCTGACGCCATCAACCCGTAAAGGGTCGGCTATGCGAGCATGCCGCCGCTCCGGCTGCGCCTGCGCGGTGATTGCAGCGCTCAGCCCGACACTTCGGGCGCCTGTCAGCGGGGGATGGTCCTCCGCTTAAACAGGAGCCGGATCGATGTCTCTTAACGACGCCCACGCCTTCGCCTTCAGTCTCGCCACCACCCTGATGGCCGCCATCATCATCTTTCAGGCCGGCGACGGCAGCCTCTCGGTGACCCCCGCCAGCGAGTATGACGGCGATATGGCCGCGATCGTCCACGAGATCGATCCGTTGGCCCCATAACAGGTGCGAACTGGCGTCGCCTGGCGGAAATCCCACGCGATTTCCGCTCCCGACGCAGCCGATTTTCGGCTATAGTTCAAGCGCGCCGTGGTGGTGGTGGAGGCGCGACAGTCAGACTTTTCACGGACGCCACCACCATGATCATCCTCGCAATACTCGCATCCCTCACTGCCATCGGCCTGTTCTGCTGGCTGCTGTTCACGCTGGCTATCTTCGCGCTGCCGGCGTTCGTCGGCGTGACCGCAGGGGCTTGGGCCCACGGCATGGGGGCCGGAATTGCCGGCGCGGTCTTTGTCGGCGCTATCGCGGCCGCCATGACCCTGGCGGCCGGTCATCTGCTGCTCACCTTCGTCCGGCCGATGTGGCTCAAGGTGATCGTCGCCGCTGCCTTCGTCGTCCCGGCGGCAATCGCCGGCTTCCATGCCACCCATGGCATCGTGAAGCACCTCATGCCGTCCGACACTTGGCAAATCGCGTTCTCCGTCATCGGCGCGGTCGCGGTCGGCATTACCGCGTTCGTGCGGGTCGCTGGAATGGCGGCGGCTCCGGCCCCGTCCGACCGGGATCTCGCGCGGGCCTGATCTTCGTCGTCGCCGTTAGGAGGATCAGGCCAGTCGTTGTGGTGGTCTTTCCGTCGTCTCATGTCGAGCGGTGGGCGGCGTATGGGCACGGATCGACGCTAGTCCGGAAAGGCGGTCTTCTCTGGAGCGCTGTGGGAGCTGCGCCGTGCCTTGGCGAGCACCGGACATCGGACGCGGCGATCTCCATCGCGGCGGCGGGAAGCCAAGATGCAGCAGCGTCAGCTTGGCGGGAGGAGAGGAAGCCGGTGAGCCGCCGTGCGGCCGGTTTGCCGTTGCGCGATGGCCGCCATCTTCTCCGTTACCTCCCCGTGCCTCGACCGCTCCATACGGCCTCTTCAATGGCCTGATCTGGCCGAAGGCCGGCTTCGCCTCGATCGCCTATGACGCAACAGCCGCGTCAAACTTTCTTCCCCTGCCGGCTGCGCCGCCATTCCTCGCGAAACAAGAAAGCCCTCCTTAGCTGTCAAGCCCCTGCGGGGTGCGCCGTCGATCGCCTCCGGCCTGCCGATCGCCATCGAGGCCGCAATGGTGCGGGCTCGGGAACGTAAAACGGAGACTTACAATGGCGACCATCGGCACCTTCAAGAATAGCGGCTCGAACGAGTTCAGCGGCGAAATCGTCACCCTCAGCGTCCAGGCCAAGAACGTGCGCATCGTCCCCGACCAGCGCGCCACCGGCGAGAACGCCCCCAGCCAACGGGTCCTAGTCGGCCGCGCGGAGATCGGCGCCGCCTGGTCCAAGCGCTCCAACGAGGGCCGCGACTATATGGGCCTGAAGCTCGATGACCCCAGCTTCAACGCCCCGATCTACGCCAACCTCTTCGACGACGAGGACGCCGACACCTTCTCGCTGATCTGGTCCCGTCCGAACGGGCGGCGCAGCGACTGAGGCCCGCGCAAGGCCCCGTCCGATGGACGGGGCCTTCGAAGTTCAAGGCGACCGAATCAGTCGGCGCGAAAATCGCAGCCGGCGCAGCCAGCCAGCGACAAATTGGTAGCCCCGCCCACATGAAGCGACTATTATAGTCGTAGTTCTGGCGTGCGCGTAGGTCCGAGTGGGAGGTGATCATGCATGATCACCGCCCGACAATCGCGGGCCGCACGCGCGTTGCTGGGTTGGACGCAGGAGACGCTCGCTGACAAGGCCCGAGTATCACTGACCGCGCTGAAGCGCCTCGAATCCGCAAGCGGTCTCGAGGTTTATGAGAGCACACGCGGCGAAGTCAGGCGCGCCTTCGAACGAGCAGGGATCGTCTTCATGCACTCCGACCAGAGTGTGGGAGTGCTGTTGGTTCATGGAAAGGCCGAAGCCTGATAACCAGTCTCGTCCCTGCATCGTGTGCTCGCATTCGTCTGGCTCGTCGCGAAGCCGGAAGGTAAAAGGCACGTTAACAATTTCCTCCACAACGGATACATCTCCCGCTCGGGGGACGCTGTGACAAAGCACGATTTTCTCGACCAGCCGCCATTAGGAACCGCGCTGACCGCGTACGATAAAGCGCATTTGAAGCTATACATTCGCCTGCTTGACGCTGATCGGCAGGGCGCTGATTGGCGCGAAATCGTCGCGTCATTGTTCGACCTCGACCACTCCAAAGACATCGACCGCGCATTTCGCGTCTACAGCACCCATCTCGATCGTGCGAAGTGGATGACGACAAGCGGCTTCTGCGCACTTCTCTAGGACCGGCTGCATTGAGTGATGCGTAACCTGCATCACGTGCCGGTCACTCCGTTCTTCCTCAGATAACCGCAACCGGGAATCGTATCGCAGCACAACTCGCGTTGCGCGACGTGGCGACCTTTTCCAGCTCCTTCACCATCACTCGAATTTCGGCAGGCGATAGAGCGCGATCCTTCGGTGTGAACGTCGCAATCGATGCCGGGCCGACGTCATCGGCCGGATTAGCCACCTTCTCGCCATGCAAGATCGCGAACCCGTAGATCTGCTTCAGGATGTCCCGGACATGGATCGCCGTCGCCGGCGAGCCGCGCTCGACAATCTTTCCGCATTGGGCGCGTAGGTCGTCCGGAGTGATCTCCGTCAGCAGGCGGTTGCGCCAAACCGGCAACAGCTCTCTTTCAAAGATGGAACGGCGCATCGCTCTGGTGCTGTCAGCCATCGGCGCGTTCACCAGCCACTTTTCGCCGAACTCGCCGAAGCTCTTCGCCTCCTTGATACGACGCTTCTCCCGCTGCTTCTCAATTGCCGGCGACCGGCCCTCGCTGATCGCTCGCCGCGCGTCTAGGCACAGCTCTCGGGCCCTCGCCAGCGAGATTCCATCTCGTCCGTATTTGCCCAGGTAGACCGTCTCCCGTCGCCCATTGAGCCGATAATCCAGCCTGAACGACAGAGCGCCTGATGGCGCGACGCGCACATACATGCCGTCGCGGTCCGTCACCTTATACATTTTTTCTTTGGGTTTCAGCGACTTGATCGCTGCGTCCGTCAACATGGTACGCCACCTCCAAAAAGTACCGTCACGCGGTTTTGGGCGGCTCTCGTCGGAAAAGTCTGTGTATTGTCAGCAGCTTAGCGTGAAAAAAGTACCGTCAGGAGCCTCATCTCCCTTGACGGTACTTTCAAATTTCGTCGCGATCAATGTGGCCAAGGCCCGTCAACCGGGCCGACAGCCGCGATCTCTGTCCACCGATAGGCATCGATAGATGAAGACAGGAATATTATTTCTTATCAGTGAGTTAGATCGTGCTCTGGCGTGGTTTTGGATATGCCCGGATAGGCAAAAATCATTCCCACTCGATCGTGCCGGGCGGCTTCGACGTGATGTCGTAGGTCACCCGGTTGATCCCCTTGACCTCGTTGATGATCCGCGTCGCGGTCTCGCCGAGAAAGGCGTGAGAGAAGGGATAATAGTCCGCCGTCATCCCATCGACCGAGGTCACCGCGCGCAGCGCGCAGGCAAAGTCGTAGGTGCGCCCGTCGCCCATCACCCCCACGGTGCGGACCGGCAGGATCGCGACGAACGCCTGCCAGATCTCGTCGTAGAGCCCGTGCCGCCGGATCTGGTCGATGAATACCGCGTCGGCCTGGCGCAGGATCTCGAGCTTCTCGCGGGTGATCTCGCCCGGGCAGCGGATGGCGAGGCCGGGGCCGGGGAACGGGTGGCGGCCGATGAACTTCTCCGGCAGGCCGAGTTCGCGGCCGAGCGCGCGGACCTCGTCCTTGAAGAGCTCGCGCAGCGGCTCGACCAGCTTCAGGCCCATCTTCTCGGGCAGGCCGCCGACGTTGTGGTGCGACTTGATCGTGACCGAGGGGCCGCCGGTGAAGCTGACGCTCTCGATCACGTCGGGGTAGAGCGTCCCTTGCGCGAGGTATTCGGCCCCGCCCACCTCGGCCGCGTGCTTCTGGAACACGTCGATGAAGAGCCGCCCGATGGTCTTGCGCTTCACCTCGGGGTCGCTGACGCCCTCGAGCGCGCCCAGGAACAGCTCGGATTCGTCGGCGTGGACGAGCGGGATGTTGTAGGCGTCGCGGAACATCGCCACGACCTCCTCGGCCTCGCCCTGGCGCAACAGGCCGTGGTCGACGAAGACGCAGGTGAGCTGGTCCCCGATCGCCTCGTGGATCAGCACCGCCGCGACCGAGCTGTCGACCCCGCCCGAGAGTCCGCAGATCACCTTGCCGCCGCCGACCTGCTCGCGGATGCGGCGGATCGCCTCGTCGCGGTAGCCGGCCATCGTCCAGTCGCCGGTGAACCCCGCCATGCGCACGAAGTTTTCCAGCATGACCCGGCCGTTCGGGGTGTGGTGCACCTCGGGGTGGAATTGAACGGCGTAGAAGCTGCGGGCCGGGTCCGCGATCATGGCGAAGGGGGCGTTGGGCGAGGTGCCGATCACCTCGAAGCCGGGGGCGAGCGCGGTGACGCGGTCGCCGTGGCTCATCCACACCTCCTCGCGCCCGGCGGCGAACAGCCCGGCGAAGATCCCGTCGCCCGAGTGGCCCGGTGCCGGGGTCACGAAGGCACGGCCGTATTCGGCGTGGTGGCCGGCCTCGACCGAGCCGCCGAGCTGCGCCATCATCACCTGCTGGCCGTAGCAGATGCCGAACACCGGCACCCCCATCTCGAACACCGCCTGCGGGGCGCGGGGGCTGCCGGGGCGGGTCACGCTGTCTGGCCCGCCCGACAGGATCACGGCCTGGGGCGCGAGCGCCCGCAGGGCCGCGTCGTCGAGGCTCTGGTACGGGTGGATCTCGCAATAGACGTTCAGTTCGCGCAGGCGGCGCGCGATCAGCTGCGTCACTTGGCTGCCGAAGTCGATGATGAGAAGGCGCTGGTGCTGGGTCATGGGCCGCTGTTACGCCGCGCATCCGCGCCGGGCAAGGGGCTGGCTGGTGCGCGCGCCATGCCGCCGCGCAGGCGCAGGGAATCAGCAGAAGGGTCAGAAGCCACAGCATCCGTGCAGGCTGGCACGGGGCGGGTGAAGATCAGGTTAAGCGCGTCAGCCGCGGATAGCTGCTAGCGCCGCGGCCCCGGTTCAGACGGGCCAGAGCGCGCTCAGCGCCTCGGCCGGGTCGGGCGCCTGCCAGATTTCCGGCCCCAGGGCGATGAAGTCCGCGACCGGCCAGACGGCGCGGATCAGGGCCGCGTCGAGGGCGCCTTCCGCCACGACGGGCACCTCGATCACCTCGGACCACCACTGGAGAAGTTCGAGATCCACCGGGGTTCCCGGGCCCAGCGCGGTCGGGCCGAGGGGGCCGAAGCTGACGTAATCCGCCCCCGCCTCGCCGGCGTTCATCCCCTCGTGCCGCGAGGCGCCGCAGAAGGCGCCGACGATGGCATCGGCGCCGAGTTCCTTGCGGGCGTGGCGGACGCCGCGCGCGCCCTGGGTCAGGTGCACTCCGTCGAGCCCGTGGCGGGCGGCGAGAGCGACGTGATCCTCGATCACCACGGCGACGTCGCGGGCGTGGGCGATCTCGCGGGCAAGGTCGGCGATGCGGGCGAGCTCGGCCTCGTCGCCGGCGCCCGAGAGGCGCAGGCAGGCGACGGGGTGTGCGTCGAGCACCGCGGTGAGGCGGGGCGCGAGTTCCGAGGCCGGCAGGCGGGCCGGGGCGATGAGGTAAAGCTGCGGGGCGTCCTCGGTCATCTGCGGCTCTCCTGTCGGGCTGGGGACGGGGGATAGCGCAGCGTGGCGGGCGGGGGAAGGGCCGGTTGGTTGGGGCGGGGACGACGGGGCACGCGCAACGTTCGGTGGAGGCGGGCGAGCGGGCAACGGGGCGGTGCGCAACTCTCGAAATGGGTTAGGTTTCATTAATTGGCATTTGAGTAGATTGTATATTGTAGAAATACGTTATGCACGATCCGTTCAGAGTTCCTGATCGTTCATGTGATGTTCATGCACAGTTCATGCGAACGATTTGGCGCTTCAGTCCCGCCAAGCTCCGCCGTGACGACGAGACTTCCTAGCCACGCGGGGGCGTGTCGCGCGAATGCGGACGATGACCCGCCTGCCTCCGTCGGACTCGGGCACAACTGCAGTGTGGGCCTCTTCGGCGATTAGCTTGCAGGCATCTCGCGGGGCGACGAGGGGGCCGCCCCGGGAGACGCGCGCTGATCCCTGTTGCTCTGCTGTGGGCCGCGCGGAGGGGCGGTCAGGTGGGAGCTTTTCGGGGGCGAGACAGCCGCGGCGTGAGTGATGCACGCCGCAGGTTGCACCGCCGACGAGCCTTTTGAATGTCGCTGTCCCGGGGCCGTTGCACGCGCCGAGGCGCCACCCCGAGATGCCGCGGGGAGCCGGGTCCGCCACGTTGAGGTGCTACGCCGAACCGCGGCCAACACGCCGATCTGACGCTCGCCGCCGCTGGCCCGCCACGTGCGGCGGAAGGGGACGCGTGCCAGCAGGGGGTGCAGCGCCTTGGACCGGGGCCAGTTTTCGGGCGGAGTGAACCGCAACGGCCGTCGGAACCCGCCGCTCACCCTTGCCCGCACGTCCCGGTTTCGCTACCGCGCGCCCATGTCCATCAGCCCCGTTCAACCCGTCGTCATCCTCGTGCGCCCGCAGATGGGCGAGAACATCGGCGCGGCCGCACGCGCGATGCTGAACTTTGCCCTGACCGACCTCAGGCTCGTCGCGCCGCGGGACGGGTGGCCGAACCCGCGGGCGGTCGCCATGGCCTCGGGCGCGGCGGGGCAGGTGCTCGACCGGGCGCGGGTGTTCCCGACGCTCGCCGAGGCGATGGCGGACGTCGACACCGCCTATGCCACCACCGCGCGGGGGCGCGAGCTGACCAAGCCCGTCCACACCCCCGCCACCGCCATGGCCGAGGCGCGGGCGCTGACCGCCGAAGGGCGGCGGGTGGCGCTGGTCTTCGGGCCCGAGCGGGCGGGGCTCGACAACGACGACATCGCGCGCGCCAGCGCCATCGTGACGGTGCCGGTGAACCCCGCGTTCCCCTCGCTCAACCTCGCGCAGGCGGTGCTGCTGATGGGCTACGAGTGGGGCCGCGAGGCGCTGCCGCCCGAGCCTGCGCCGGCGGGGCGGCGCCCGGCGGGCGAGGTGCCGGCGACGCGGCTCGAGATCGAGCGGCTGGCCGATCACTGGGAGGAGCGGCTGACCGCGGCGCGGTTCTTCTTTCCCGAGGACAAGGCGGCCTCGATGCGGCTGACGCTGCGCAACCTGTGGTCGCGGCTGCCGCTGACCCGGGCCGACGTGCAGATCTTCCACGGGATGATCCGGCAACTGACCTGGCGCGGGCGGGACGGGGACGGGCCGGGCGCGTGAGGGCCGTGCGGGGCGGCTGACGGGAAGCCGGGGCTCGGCTCGAGTGGCCGGGGCCGCACGGTGTAAGCGGAATGTCCCAAGGTTCGTGTGCGCCGGCTGCCGAGGCTGACGAGAGGCGGCCGGATGATGCGGCCGCAGCGTCACCGGGGTATCTGGGCCAGAAAGAAGCCGAACCCTTCGGTCTGCCGGAGGCGCTGCATTTGGTCGGGAAGGGGCGTCAGTGCTGGCCGGCGCACCCATCCCTTCAGCCTGCGGGGCTCCATTGCCGCCCCGGCGCCAACCGCGCGCTACCCCAGCCCGCCCGCACCCGCGTCGCCCCGGAGCCCACCACGGGCCGCCCGCACACCCGCCAGCCCGGCGGCGACCGCGTTACCCCCGCGCGCCGCACCCGTGCCACCTTCGCACGTGCCACCTCGGCTCGCCCGCGCCACCCCGACGCAAACGACGCGCTAAGCGAGGCCGCCCGCACACTGACCACCCCAGCGCCAGCCATGCGCCGCCGCGGCGCCGACTAAGCGCCACCTAGCGCGCCCGCCCGCGCCGCCCGGCGTCACTCGCCGCGCCACCCCGGCCCGCACCCACTCAGCACCGCAGCGCTCGCATACCGCCCCGGCAGCCGCCCTCACCCCGTCCGATTGACCTTTCCCCCCGCCAAGGCCACTGTGCGCCCGCAATTCGACCCCCCACACCTGCCCAGGAACATCCTCGACATGGCCAAGCGCCCGATCTTTCAGGAGGTCTCGGACCTCGCCCCGGCGGCGCAGCTTCCCCAAGGCGGGATGATCGACGCCGCCCCCAAGGGCGCGCGCGGCGCCATCCGGGCGTGGCTCGTGGTGCTCTTCGTCATGGTCGCGGCGATGATCGCCCTCGGCGGCGCGACGCGGCTGACCGGCTCGGGCCTGTCGATCACCGAATGGAAACCCGTGACCGGCGTCCTGCCGCCGCAGGGCGAGGCCGCCTGGACCGCCGAGTTCGAGAAATACCAGCAGATCCCGCAGTTCCATCAGGAGAACCCGACGATGGACCTCGCCGGGTTCAAGCGCATCTACTGGTGGGAGTGGGCGCACCGGCTGCTCGGGCGCGCAGTCGGCGCGGTCTGGGCGCTGGGGTTCCTCGGGTTCTGGCTCACGAAGCGCATCCCGCCGGGCTGGACCCCGCGGCTGCTGACGCTGGGGGCGCTCGGCGGGCTGCAGGGGCTGGTGGGCTGGTGGATGGTCAGCTCGGGGCTGGTGGCGGGGATGACCTCGGTCGCCTCGTACCGGCTGGCGGTGCATCTGGGGCTCGCCTTCGCCATCCTCGGCCTGATCGCTTGGTACGTGCTGCAGCTGTCGCGGCCCGAGGCGGCGCTGATGCGGGCGCGGCGGGCGGGCGAGCCGAAGCTGTTTTCGATGTCCACCGGGCTCATGCACCTCGCTTTCGTGCAGATCCTGCTCGGGGCGCTGGTGGCGGGGATCGACGCGGGGCGGCAGTACACCGGCTGGCCGAAGATGGGCGGCGAGTGGGTGCCGGCGGCGATCTGGGACAGCGCGCTCGGCTGGCGCAATGTCTTCGAGAACGCGGCCACGGTGCAATTCACCCACCGGATGGTGGCCTATCTGCTGACGATCTTCGCGGTGGTGGTGTGGCTGCGCGCCCGCCGCTCGCCGCATCCGGTGACGCGGGGGGCGTTCACGGTGATGCTCGCCGCGGTGGCGTTCCAGGTGGTGCTGGGCATCGTCACCATCATGCATGGCGCGCCCCTGCCCGAGGCGCTGGCCCACCAGCTTGGTGCGGTGGCGCTGTTCGTGCTGATCATCCGCGCCCGCCACCATGCGCGCTATCCATTTGAAACCAGTGTCCGGGGGACCATCCGATGAGCAACTCCACCTCTGCGATGGTCGAGCTGATGGCGTTCCAGCGCCAGACCGAGGCGCTGTCGGCGGTGGCCGGACGGCTCGCCTGGGACCAGGAGACGGTAATGCCGCGCGGCGCCGCCGAGCAGCGCTCCGAAGAGATGGCGGCGATGGAGGCGGTGCTGCACGAGCGGCGCACCGACCCGCGGCTGGGCGAATGGCTGGACGCCGCCACCCCCGAGAGCGACCGCGAGGCGCGCATCCTCGAACTGATCGGGCGCGAGTTCGCCCGGGCGAGCGCGATCCCGGCCGATCTCGCCACCGAGATGGCGCGGCTGACGAGCCTCGCGCAGGGGATCTGGGCGCAGGCGCGGGCCAATGACGCGCCGGGGGATTTCCTGCCGACGCTCGACCAGATCGTGGTGCTGAAGCAGGACGAGGCGGCGGCGCTGGTCGCGGCGGGGTTCGGCGGCGGCGACGCCTATGACGCGCTGCTGGACGACTACGAACCGGGCATGACGCAGGCCGAGCTGGAAGCGCTTTACGCCGAGATGCGGCCGCGGCTGGTCAGCCTGCGCGAGGACGTGCTGGGGGCCGAAAACCCGCCCGCGGCGCTCGAGGGGCGGTTCCCGCAGGAGATGCAGCTGAGGCTCGCGCGGGCCTGCGCCACGGCCTTCGGCTACGACTGGAACCGCGGCCGGCTGGACATGGCGGTGCATCCGTTCTCGTCGGGGCGCTGGCAGGACAGCCGGATCTCGACCCGGGTGGTCGAGGCGGACCCCTTCAACTGCATCTACTCGACCATCCACGAGGTCGGCCATTCGAGCTACGAGCTGGGGATCGACCCAGATCACGCCTTCACGCCGCTCGGGCGGGGGGTGTCGATGGGGGTGCACGAAAGCCAGTCGCGCATCTACGAGAACCAGATGGGGCGGGGCCGGGCGTTCACCGGCTGGCTCTACCAGCGGATGTCGGACATGATGGGGGGGCTGTCGGTGGCGGATGCGGATGCGTTCTACCGCACCGTCAACCGGGTCCAGCCGGGCTACATCCGCACCGAGGCCGACGAGGTGCAGTACAACCTGCACATCATGATGCGCTTCGACCTCGAGCGCGACCTGATCTCGGGGCGGCTGGCGGTCGATGACCTGCCCGAGGCGTGGAACGCGCGCTTCCTCAAGGATTTCGGCGTGGCGGTGGACCGGCCGGCGAACGGGATGCTGCAGGACGTGCACTGGTCGGTCGGGCTCTTCGGCTATTTCCCGACCTATGCGCTGGGGAACGTCTACGCCGGCTGTCTGAACGAGGCGATGCGGGCGGCGGTGCCGGACCTCGACGAGAGCCTGGCCCGGGGCGAGGCGGGGCCAGGGGTCGAGTGGCTGCGCGAGAACCTGCAGCGCCACGGCGGCCTGCTGCCGCCGCGCGAGCTGGTCGAGACGGCGACCGGCGCCGCGGTCAGCCCCGAGCCGCTGCTCGACTATCTGGAAGAGAAGTTCGGGGCCATCTACGGCCTGTAAACGCCACCGAGGCGGGGGCGGCACGCAGCGCCCCCCCCTCGGGCTGGACTTAAATATCCCCGCCGGAGGCTCCCCAGCCCGCCACCCCGCGCGGGGGGTGGGGTCAGAGACCGAGTTCGCCGAGGATGCGGTCGGCCTCGGTGCCGCAGGGGGTCAGCGCGGCGCGGTCCTCGCCGGGGTAGAAGCGGGCGCGCACCCCGGTCGGCATCGGCGCGGGCGCGGCGATGACCACGCGCGGGCCGAGCCGCGCGGTCTCCGCCTGCCAGCTGCGCGCCAGCGCCATCTGCGCGGCCTTGGTGGCGCCGTAGGCGCCGAAGAACGGCTGGCCGCCGCGGGCGTCCTCGAAGAACAGCGCGGTGCCGCCGCGGGCGCGCAGCAGCGGCTCGAACAGCGCGATCAGCCCGTGGGTCGCGGCAAGGTTGACGGCGATGGATTTCTCCATGTCCTTCGGATCGACATGGGGGGCGGGGGCGAGCGGGGCCGCGTGGATCGCCGCGTGCACCCACAGGTCGATGCCGCCCCAGCGGTCGAGCACGGCGCGGGTCAGCTGGATCATCGCCTCGGGGCTGGCCACGTCCATCGGCGCGAGCGTCGCCTCGCCGCCGCGGGCGCGGATGCGGTCGTCGAGCTCCTCGAGCGCGCCGGTGGTGCGGGCGACGGCGACGACGTGGTGGCCGCGCCCGCCGAGCCGCTCGGCAAGGGCAGCCCCGAGGCCGCGCGAGGCGCCGGTGACGATGGCAAGCTTCTGGTCGGACATGGCGGGCACCCCTCTTTGCCCGCGGGGCTTGCCACCGCGCGGCCCGCGCCGCAAGACCCCGCCCGCACGGGCCGCGCCCGGCGCCGCCGGGTCAGACGTTCAGCAACAGGTGCTCACGTTCCCACGGGCTGATGACCTGCAGGAACTCCTTGTATTCGTTGCGCTTGACCGATTCGTAGACGGCCATGAACTCGGACCCCAGCACCTCGCGCATGGGCGCGCTCTCGACCATCTCGTCGAGCGCATCGCCCAGGTTCGTGGGCAGCTCGTCGTCGCCCATGTAGGCGTCGCCCAGGCATTCGGCGCGCGGGTTGTCGGACTCGACCAGCCCCAGATAGCCGGTGGCGAGCGACGCCGCGATCCCGAGATAGGGGTTGCAGTCCATCCCGGCGAGGCGGTTTTCCACCCGCCGCGCGTCGGGGCCCGAGATCGGCACCCTGAGCCCGGTGGTGCGGTTGTCGCGGCCCCACTCAAGGTTGATCGGCGCCGCGAAGTCGGGGACGTAGCGGCGGTAGCTGTTGACGTAGGGCGCGAGCAGCGCGACCGCGGCCGGCAGGTGACGCTGCATCCCGGCGATGAAATGCAGGAAGGCGGGGGTCTCGCGGCCCTTCTCGTCCGAGAAGATGTTCCGGCCCGTTTCGGCCTCGACCACCGAGTGGTGGATGTGCATGGCGCTGCCCGGCTCGCCTTCGATGGGCTTGGCCATGAAGGTGGCGAAACAGTCGTGGCGCAGCGCCGCCTCGCGGATCAGGCGCTTGAAGAAGAAGATCTCGTCGGCCAGCTTGACCGGGTCGCCGTGGGCGAGGTTGATCTCGACCTGACCGGCGCCGCCCTCTTGCAGGATGCCGTCGATCTCGAACCCCTGCGCCTCGGCGAAGTCGTAGATGTCGTCGATCACCCGGCCGTATTCGTCCACCGCCGACAGCGAATAGGCCTGCTTGGCGGCCGCCCGCCGCCCCGAGCGGCCCATCGGCGGCTGGATCGGCTGGTTCGGGTCGATGTTGCGGGCGACGAGGAAGAACTCCATCTCGGGCGCCACCAGCGGCTTCCAGCCCTTGTCGGCGTAAAGCTGGACCACGCGCCGCAGGACGTTGCGGGGCGCCACCGGCACCGGGTTGCCCTGCTGGTCATAGGCGTCGTGGATCACCTGCAGCGTCACGTCCGCCGTCCACGGCGCCGCGGTCGCTGTCTCGAAGTCGGGGACGAGGATCATGTCGGGCTCGGTGAAGGCGCCCGAGGGGTTGTCGGCCCATTCCCCGGTGATGGTCTGCAGGAAGATCGAGTTCGGCAGGTAGAAGCTTTCCTGTCGCGCGAACTTGGACGCGGGCATGGCCTTGCCGCGGGCGACGCCGGCGATGTCCGAGACGATGCACTCGACCTCATCGAGGCGGCGGCCGTCGATATAGGTCTGTGCGGCGCGGGGCAATCGGGTCAGCCAGTCTGACATCGGGGACTTTCCGCCGGGGCTGCCGGCTTGATCGGGTTCAGGGTGTCAGGGGGATGTGGTCGGCCATCGCGTGGCCGGCGCGGGCGAGGCCGTGCGCCACCCCCGCGCGGTCCGCGGCGCTGCGGTTCTGGCTGGCCTTCCACTTGCCGGCCAGCGCGGTCATCGGGACTTCCAGCCCGACGATCCCGCGCAACTGCGCCGCGACGAAGGGGGCGGGCGCGTCGGCGACCGACCACGGGTCGGGGCGCTCGGCCTCGAGCCGGTCGGTCAGATCGGTGACCTGGGCCGCGAGCCAGTCGGGTTCGTCGATCACCCGCGGCACGCCCCGGACCTGCACCATGAGGAAGTTCCAGGTCGGCACCACCCGGCCATGTTCGGCCTTGCTGGCATACCAGCCGGGCGAGACATAGGCCTGCGGCCCCTGAAAGACGGCGAGGACCGGACGACCCGCGGCCTGCGCCGCCCGCAGCTCGGCCAGCTGGGGGTTGGCGCGGGCCAGATGGGCGCGCAGGACGCCGCCCTCGGCGGTCATCGGGATGAGGTTCGCGGTCGGCCCGGTGTCGTCCCCCGTCGTGACCAGCAGCGCCAGCGGATGCGCGGCGATCAGCGCCGACAGCACCTCGGGGCGCGTCTCGTCGAAGGCGGGGGGCGTGTACATCAGGCGGCCGTCTCGCGGTCGGGACGGGCGGTCGCGTCCGGTTCGGCGGCCGGGACCGGCGCCCGCGCGCGGGGGGTGCGGAAGAACGCCTCGATCCGGTCGGCCACGAGCCGCGCGTCGGCGCTGCCGCGGCGGGCGCGGGCGGCCTTGATCAGCGGCTCGGGGACGCTGCCGCCGCGATGCTCGATCAGCCCGTCGATGAAGGCGTCGGGAAACTCGGGGTGGGCCTGCACCGAATAGGCGCGGTTGCCGTAGAGCAGCGCGGCGTTGGCGCAGAAGGGGCTGGTGGCGACCACCTCGGCCCCCTCGGGCGCGGTCACGACCTGGTCCTGGTGCCAGGCGTTCAGCGTCACCGTCTGGCCGGCGAAGTCGTAGTCCCGCGCCCCCACGGCCCAGCCGCCCTTGTGCTTCTCGACCCGGCCGCCGAGGGCCTGGGCGATGATCTGGTGGCCGAAGCAGATGCCCACCACCGGCACCCCGGCGGCATAGGCCGCGCGGATGAAATCCTCGAGCGGGGGGATGAACGGGTGGTCCTCATAGACGCCGTGGCGCGAGCCGGTGATCAGCCAGCCGTCGGCGGCGTGGACGTCGGGGGGGAACTGCATCGCCTCGACGTGATAGCTGTCGAAGTCGAAGCCGCGCCCGCCGAGCAGCCGCTCGAACATCTGGTCATAGTCGCCGAGCGCGCCGCGGATGACCTCGGGCGACTGGCCGGTCTTGAGGATGCCGATCCGCATCGGAGATTGCCTCTGCATGGGGGTGTCTGCCGTTACCGCCAACCTAGGCACGGGGCAGGGGGTGCCGCAAGGGGGCCGCGGGGTGGTGGCCGGGGGTCTCGCGGCGGCTGGCCTTGCCGGGCCGGGGGGGCTAGTCTCGCCCCACAGGCGAGCAGAGGAGCAGGCGATGGACGGATTGCGCCCCGACGGCAAGAGCGTGGTGGACCCCGACGGTCTGATGGAGTTCTCGGTCGTCTTCACCGACCGCAGCCTCAACCACATGTCGCAGAAGTTCCAGGCCGTGATGCGCGACATCTCGGCCATCGCGCGCGAGGCCTACGGCGCCGAGGCGGTGGCCGTGGTCCCCGGCGGCGGCACCTTCGCGATGGAGGCGGTGGCCCGCCAGTTCGCCCGCCACGCCGACGCGCTGATCGTGCGCAACGGCTGGTTCAGCTTCCGCTGGACCCAGATCCACGAGGCCGCCGCGATGGAGGGCGAAGCCGCCGTCGAGATGGCCCGCCCCGCCGGCAACGACCCCCAGCCGGCCTTCGCCCCCCCGCCGATCGAGGACGTGGTGGCCGAGATCCGCGACAGCCGCCCGGCGGTGGTGTTCGCCCCCCATGTCGAGACCTCGGCCGGGCTGATCCTGCCCGACGACTACATCACCGCGCTGGCGGCCGCGGCGCACGAGGTCGGCGCGCTCATGGTGCTCGACTGCATCGCCTCGGGGGCGATCTGGGTCGACATGCGCGCCACGGGCGTCGACGTGCTGATCTCGGCCCCGCAGAAGGGGTGGAGCGCGCCGCCCGCCGCGGGGCTGGTGATGTTCTCGCCCGAAGGCCTCGCACGGCTCGAGGCGACGACGAGCGACAGCTTCGCGCTGGACCTGAAGAAGTGGCGCGCAATCATGAAGGCCTATGAGGACGGCGGCCACGCCTATCACGCGACGCTGCCGACCGACTCGCTGCTGGTCTTGCGCGACGCGATGGTCGAGACCCGCGAGTTGGGGTTCGAGGCGGCCCGCGCGGCCCAGTGGGACCTGGGGGAGCGGGTGCGCGCGGCGCTGGCCGAGCGCGGCTTCGCCTCGGTCGCAGCGCCGGGCTTTGCGGCGCCCGGGGTGGTGGTGAGCCACACGACCGACCCCGAGATCCAGAGCGGCCGCCGCTTCGCCGCGCTGGGGATGCAGATCGCCGCGGGGGTGCCCCTGCAGGTCGGCGAGGGGCCGGATTTCCGCACCTTCCGGCTGGGGCTCTTCGGGCTCGACAAGCTGAAGGACGTGGAGGGCACGCTGGCCCGGCTGACGGGGGTGCTGGACCGGCTGGGCGAGGGGTAGCCCGAGGCGGGGGCTGGGGCCCTTGCCCCGCGCCCCGCGGCGGGTTACGCAGCCGGGCCGCGGGAGGCGTGGCAGAGTGGTTGAATGCACCGGTCTTGAAAACCGACGTGGGGGCAACCCCACCGTGGGTTCGAATCCCACCGCCTCCGCCACTTGCCCCAGCGAAAGCGTTCTCCAAATCCCGCTGCGGCCGGATTTTATCATTGTTTTCGAGGGTTATGCGGGTGGGGCTGAGCACTGGCCTTCGTGCCAAGCGGCCCGCGAGCGGTCTCTCATGGCCGATATTCTCCGGACCTCATGACTGCGCCTATTTGGTGAATAGCTTGTAAGCATCTGTAAAGTAGCGATTTTCCGAGGCTGCAGCTGAACACTTATATTCCAGTCGCTCGCGCCTGAGATGGAACCGAAGCCCAAAGCTCTCCAAGCCATGTCGCACAGGACGCGGCTCTCACCCAGCAGAAACTGCTTCAAAGCTCGCCAGTGCAGACCGAAGGTTCTCCATGATTTCCTCTGCCAAGACCTCTGGTTCCGGCAGGTTCTCGAGGTCGGTCATCGACGCATCCCGCAGCCAGAACAGGTCGAGGCTCGCCTTGTCGCGGGCCAGAAGTTCTTCCCGGTCGAACGGGCGCCAGCGTCCGTCGGGGCTGTCCTCGCTCCACGTCGGGCTGCGCTGATGCCTGTTCCATGGATTGTAGCAGGACACAAAATCCTCGAGATGCGCGTAGGTCAGGGACTTCTGCTTCAACGTGTGATGCACGTTCGTCCGGTAATCGTAGTACCAGACCTTGGAGGTCTGCGGATCGGGGCTGGCCGCGCGGTTGTCGAAGAAGATCACGTTCGCTTTTACGCCCTGCGCATAGAAGATGCCCGTGGGTAGGCGTAGAATGGTGTGGAGATCCGTCGTCTGTAGCAGTTTGCGCCGGATGGTCTCTCCCGCGCCGCCCTCAAACAGGACGTTGTCGGGCACGACCACGGCAGCCCGCCCCGTTGTCTTCAGCATGGTCCGGATGTGCTGGACGAAGTTCAGCTGTTTGTTCGACGTGGTCGCCCAGAAGTCCTGGCGATTGTAGGTCAGGTCGTCGGTTTCCTGCTCACCTTCAGCGTTGGTGAAGCTCATCGAGCTCTTCTTGCCGAATGGCGGGTTCGCCAGAACGTAGTCGAAGGTCTCCGACGGCGGCGAGATCAGCGCGTCGGCCGGCGACACCAGCGTATCCCCGGTCATCTCGCCGATCCCGTGCAGGAACATGTTCATCAGACAGAGGCGCCGGGTCCCGGCGACGATCTCGTTGCCGAAGAAGGTCGAGTGCTTCAGGAACGCCTTCTGATCTTTGTCGAGCGGATAGTTCTCCGGGTCGGTCAGGAAATCATGCGCGGCGAGGAAGAAGCCGCCTGTCCCGCAGGCCGGGTCGGCGATGGTCTTGCCGGGCTCGGGGCGGACGCATTCGACCATTGCACGGATCAGGGCACGCGGCGTGAAATACTGGCCGGCGCCCGATTTCGTATCCTCGGCGTTGCGTTCGAGCAGCCCTTCGTAGATGTCCCCTTTGACGTCGGCACCGAGCGTCACCCACTTCGTGCCGTCCACCATGTCAATCAAACGGAACAGCTTCGCCGGATCGGTAATCTTGTTCTGAGCCTTGGTGAAGATCTGACCGAGCATGCCTTTCTGCTCGCCCAACTTCCGCAGCAGCATGACGTAATGCGCTTCCAGCTCCGCTCCGCGGCGCGAGGTCAGGCTGGTCCAGTCGTACCCCTCCGGAATCCCCACATCGCGGCTGTAGGGAGGCTTGGCGTATTCGTCCGCCATCTTGAGGAAGATCAAGTAGGTCAGCTGCTCCAGGTAATCGCCATAGCCGACACCGTCGTCGCGCAGCGTCGTGCAGAAGCTCCAGACCCTTGAAACTATGGGGGCGGTGTTCATTCGGTTTCTTCTCCCACTGGCGGTCCGTCCCAGACGTGCGCGGTCTCCGAGTCGAAGAAGCTGTATGGGACGTCATCCCCTCCGAGCTTCTTATATTTTGCGAGTTCCGCATCCAAGGCCGTCACCTTTTCGGCGCTCGGCTGGAAGACGCCGAAATAGACGTGCTTGGCCTTCGAGCCGAAAATTGCATGATAGATGTGGGCGTCGTTTGGGTCTGCGCTATGCCCGAACACGAAAACTGCGGCGGTGGTTTCTTGCAATGTACGATAGCAATGTCGGAGATATTCGACGGAGTTGATCTTGCGCAGCTTCGACTTTGATGTGCCCTCGGCGACATAGAGAGGCAGGCGGCCGTTGTTTGCGATCTCGTGTGTGATATTCGCGATGACGCCGTCTCCATGGTTCAGGGCTTTGTAGACCTCTCCAATTTCGTTCTGGAAGAGGTGCAATCCGCCGTGGAGATTGAAAATGTGACAGTAGGCATGCTCAAGAAAGGGTCCTTTGAACCGCCCTTCCGCCACGTCTTTTCCTAGGCCGAAACCGTCCTTGAGCAGCCGTTTTTCCAGGTTCACCCAGTAAAGAAGCAAGTCATAGTTCAGAGAGAAGACCTTGCCGAAGTGCTTCAAGAAGGCTGCCGCGCTTTCGTACTGAAATACGAGGTCATCCCGATGGGCGGGATGGGTGGCGTTGACGGCGGCGACGAGGGCCTCTCTCACTCTTTGGGCATCGGCCTCAAGTTCAACTGCATGGGCGGCGTTGCCGTAGGCTCGCTCGACGATGGTTGCATCCTCGAGCGCGCGGATCACGGCTTCGAAGTCCACGGTGCCAAGTTCTTCAAACAGCGCTTTGATCGGGCTACCTTCTTCCAGCTGAGCCTCCGCCAGAAGGTTTGCATAGTTGAAGTATTGCGCGGAGAAGCCGTTGCCGATCAGGAGCGCCTTGTCCTCGCCCTCCGTCGCCTTGATGGCATCCTGAAAATTGATGACGTCAGGCATGGGCGGTCTTCCGTTTCTTGGCACAGGGAGCCTTGGCGCGGTCGGTCTTGATGCGCTCGAGCAGGGCCGGGGCCGGCTCGTCGTCCGGGTCCTGAGGGACGAGCTGGCCGGAGAAGGCTTTTTTCAGGATGGATTGGCGCAGGGCGTTGGCGCGAGTGAGAGCGGCGTCGATCTCGGCTTCGAGCGCATCGGCGGCTTCGAGTTTTTCGTCGAGGATGCGGACGATTTCGGTTTGTTCGGCAGGGGAACAGACTGGGACGGGTAGCCCTTCGATCTTGGAGATGCTCAGGGTGTGGAGACCGGAGGTCGAGCTTGCCTGCGCTTCGATGAGCTTTCGTCCAACCGGCGACATCATGAAGTAAAGCGCGAACCGCGATGACAAGATACCATCTGAACTGAAACGGATGAGATGGTTTTGGTGGGTCATGTTCGGGATACTGCCATCCCAGATGGCGACGCGCCCAATCTGCTCGATGGACCCATTGCCTTCCACAAACAGCAGGTCTCCGGCGATAAGGCTGGTTTTCAAGAGCTCTTCTTCCGTGACGCCGATCTCCATGATCTCATCGAGTTCGAGCCGATTTGAATAGACGTTGGCGACGCGCAGGTATTTGGCCTTGAGTGGAAGGGCATTGCGCTTTTGGTTCTTTGTCAGGCCACCCGTCGTTTGTCCGAGATCAGACATTGCAGGGATGAGCCATTCCGCTGGGACGGGAACTGTCGCCCCCGAAGGGATCTTGGCTGAGCCAATGAAATCCTTCGGCCGCTTCGGCTTCGCGGGTTTCTTTCCCTTCTCGCCATCGGCGCGCCATTTGGCGAGTGCGTCCTGCCAGGCGTCGAGGGCGGCTTTGTAGCGGGTGTCGCGTTCGGCTTGGATGCGGGCGAGGAGGTTTTCGGGGGCTTCCAGTATGTCAGCGTTCTTCGCGCGCCAGTCGGCAGTGAGGCGGCCTTCGAAGGCGGATTTCAGCAGAGACTGGCGGTGGAGGCCGAGGGTGGTGCGCGCCGTTTGCAGGCTCTCCACCCCCTTGTCGATCTCGTCGAACATCGCCTCGATCTTCTCCACGATTCGGCGTTGTTCGTTGAGGGGCGGGATCGGAATTGGAACTGTCGCAAGGTTGCCCCGTGAAATGCGCTTACGCGTCGACCCTGACTGCAGGGCAGAAATTTTGCCGCGAACTTCCGGTGAGTTGATTGCCCGCATGAGGTAGCGCCGCTCGATTGCGGCGCTGCCCAATCTGATGGCGCAGACATCAACTACGGTTACGAAGCGTTCTTCGCCATCAAGTGGAAAGATACAGCATCGGCCCAATGGGTCAGGCATCCGAGCAACTAGTAGATCACCTTTCTTGAGAAAGGTGCAGTTCAGTTCATCGGCCTTCTCGCGCGTCAGAAAGCGCGATGACTTATTAATGAAATGACTATCAGCAATGTCTGCCAACTGAATTAGGCGAACCGAACCATTCGGATCTTGGTCCTTACTTTCGACCCAGTCGCCATCGGTGAAGATGCCGTCATGCGCGATTAAGTCACTAAGGGGCGCCTTGGCCCATCCGCGCGGAAAATCCGTCATGCCGAAAGCGCCTCATTCATCTCGGTCATGACCTCGTCCATCCCATCCCCAAAGAGCGCGTACATCTGCCCCATGCCGCCCTTGCCGTCGAAGGGGGCCATTTCCAGATCGTCGCGCTCGATGGTGAAGGAGGTGGCGAGGTGGTCGCGGATCATGCGCAGCCAGTCCATCTGCTCCTCGGTGAACTTCTCGCCTGCGCCCGAGTGGCGGTTCAGCACCCAGTTCTGGAAGTTGCGCCGCACCCGCTCGGAATGGCGGGTCAGCGTGTCGTCGAGCCCGGTCACCCTGCGGATCAGCGCCACCAGTGCGGTCAGGTCACTGGCGGGGTTGCTGCCCTTGTAGTCATCGAGATGCGCATAGGCGCGCCAGACGGTGAGCGGAGCGAGGCGCGGGCGATCCTCTGTCAGCTTCTTCAGCACGTCCTTGATCATCGCGTAGGTGACCTGCGCCCGGCGGGCGGGGGTGTTGAAGTAGATAGACAGGGCTTCGATCTCATCGCGGTTCTCGGTCAGGTACGCCTCGAACTCCTGCGCGATCTGCTTGGCGTTCTCGGCCACATCGCCCGCCCATTCGGCGCGCAGGAGCGTGTCGAGGTTGTCATGGTCGATGGTCTGTTCGTTGTCGCGGCGGATCGTGTCGATCAGGTTGATGAGCGGGCCGGTGAAGACGTTGGCGGCGTGCTTGATCCGTTCCTCGCGCGCGGCCTGCATGGCGATGTCGTCGGGCTCGGGGTTCCCGGCGGCCTTGGCATCTGCCTCCACCTTGTCGGGGTCGATAGCGTCGAAGAGGTCGCGGACGATGGCGGTGAGGGGCTTGCCGGCCTCAGTCGTGATCTTTTCCTGATCCTCGGCCCCGAGCTTATTGTCGAGCCGCGACAGGCGCGCGGCGAGGGAGCTGACCGTTTCCTCGGACCGGTCGCCCATCATCAGCCCCATGGCGAGGTCCTTGAAGGGGATCGAGGGCTTGGTGTCGAGCGGCTGGCTGGCGGTCTTGAGCGATTTGGTGACGCCGACGGCATCGACGATGACGTAATGGGTCTTGGCCTGCGCGGAGGGAGAGACCTTTTTCAGATCGTCAGGTTTCAGGACGCGGGTGCCGCGGCCCTTCATCTGCTCGAAGTAGTTCTTCGACTTCACGTCGCGCATGAAGATCAGGCATTCGAGGGGTTTCACGTCGGTACCCGTGGCGATCATGTCCACGGTCACGGCGATGCGCGGGTAGTAGTCGTTGCGGAAGGCGGAGAGCGAAGATTTCGGGTTCTTCGCGCCGTTGGTGATTTTGCGGCAGAAATCGTTGCCCTCGCCGAATTCCTGCCGGACGGTCTGGATGATGTCGTCAGCGTGGCTATCGGTCTTGGCGAAGATCAGGGTTTTGGGCAGTTCCTTGCGGCCGGGGAAGATTTCGGGCCACTTGTCGTGGAAGGTGCGGATGACGGTACGGATCTGGTCGGGGTTGACGACGGATCGGTCGAGCTGTGTGGCTGCGTAGGCTTCGTCTTCGTCCTGTGTCTCCCAGCGCCGGGCCCGGGTTTCCCGTTCGCGTTTCTCGATCAGCTGCTCGGCCTTGAGCGTCTCGCCGCCCTGGGTGACCTTCGTCTCGATGAGGTAGATCTCGTTGCCGACGTTGACCTTGTCGGCTACGGCCTTCTCGTGGGTGTACTCGCTGACGACGTTCTTCTGGAAGAAGCCATAGGTGCGGGTGTCGGGCGTGGCGGTGAGCCCGATCAGGTAAGCGTCGAAGTATTCGATGACCTGG
This sequence comes from Paracoccus sanguinis, assembly GCF_900106665.1. Lineage (GTDB taxonomy): Bacteria > Pseudomonadota > Alphaproteobacteria > Rhodobacterales > Rhodobacteraceae > Paracoccus > Paracoccus panacisoli. The sequence goes on along the minus strand of NZ_FNNA01000008.1, from coordinate 39,276 downwards.
CGCCAGAGATTGTAGATGGAGCGGTGACATTCATCGATGACCACCACGTCGAAGTATTCCGGCGGCAGCTTGGCATTGTAGACGACCGGCAGAGGTTCCTTGCGGCGCCATTTCTGCTCGGCCGGGTTTTCGTCTTCGGCACCCTCGTTCAGTTCCTCACCCTTGAGCGTGGCGTACATGCGCTGGATCGTAGAGATGACGACCTGGCTGTCGTTCGCGATGGAAGGCGAAGTGAGGCGCTGGACGTTGTAGAGTTCGGTAAACTTGCGGTTGTCGTCGTTCGGGATGAAGGCCATGAACTCCTGTTCTGCCTGCTCGCCGAGGTTCTTGGTATCGACGAGGAACAGGATGCGGCGCGCGCCTGCGTGTTTGAGCAGGCGGTAGACCTGCGTGATCGCAGTGAATGTCTTACCCGACCCGGTCGCCATCTGGACGAGGGCGCGAGGCTTGTCGCCCTTGAGTGAGGCTTCGAGGTTTGTGATCGCCTTGACCTGGCAATCGCGGAGGCCATCCGGGTTGAGAGAAGGCAACTCCGCAATGCCGGCTCGTAGGCTCTTTGACGCCTGTCCCCACGATTTCAGGGTTTCGGGCCGGTGAAACGTGAATACCTCACGCGACCTCGGGTTGGGATCGCGGGCATTGGTGAAACGGGTGACCTGGCCTGTACACTCGTAAAGGAACGGGAGGGGTTCGGCATTGGTGACCCATTTCAGCTTGGCGTTCGCGTAACCCTCGGACTGCTCCTCGACAGAGGTTAGACGGACTCCCCAGTTGTCGGGTTTGGCTTCGACCACGCCGACCGCCCGCCTGTCAGCGAAGAGGACGTAGTCGGCGGGTCCGATGTCTGTCTGGTACTCGCGCACGGCCACGCCAAGACCGGCGTTGAAATCGAGCGCGTCCTTGTCCTGAACACGCCAACCGGACGCCCGCAGGCGTTCATCGATCCGGTCCCGGGCGAGCTGCTCGGGGGTTTGGTTGACAGCCGGTGGCACGCACTAAGCCTTGAAAAATCTCATCTTCTGCGAGAATGCTTCTAGCGCAAAAGAAATGCAAACACCTCTCGTTTGTAGAGAGGAGTAGTCCTACGCTGGCATGCCGCGGGCGACTTGAGACGACCACTCCACCGGAAATGGCTCCAGCAGCCGCGCCAGTGTCACCTCCGGCCCCTGCTTCCCGTCCAGGATCGCCTCGACGATGTCCGGCGCGAGCAGCGTCAGGCGCAGGACACGGGTCATGTAGGAGGGCGCGATGCCCTCGCGCTCGGCCAGTTCGGCGATGGTGGCGAACTCCCCGGATTCGAGCATCCGCTTCCATCGGAACGCACGGGCCATCGCCTTAACGAGCGCGTTGTCGGTCCGGCGCGGTTGCGTCGCGCCTTTAGGCATCTGCATCTCCTTCCTCCCGCCGCGCTTCACGACCCGGTACGGGACGTGGAGCGTGACGGTTTCCGGGATCGGTGCGCCGCGTTTCACGCAGCTTCTCCGATGCCGCCGGCCAGCATCTCGCGCGCGAGGTCACCGAGGCCATCGACGCGCAGGCGAACGTTGAGCCCGTCAGTGCCAACATCGACGCGTGCGACCAGCAGTGCCACGATGCGCGCCTGCTCGGCGGGGAAGAGTTCGTCCCACAGCGGGTCGAGTTGCTGAAGCGCTGCCCGTGCGTCGGCCTCGGTGATGTCGTCGGCGTGGGCGCGCGCGGCCTTCCATGTCCCCGCCACGATCTCCGGCTGGCGGAATACGGCGCGCACCTGATCGATGACGGCCGCTTCGACCTCGCCCGCCGGCACGCGGCCGACGGGGCAGGATCCGGCGCCGTGCTTCAGCACGGTCTGGCTGACATAGTACCGGTAGAGTCGGCCGCCCTTGCGGGTATGGGTCGGCGAGAAGGCTGCGCCATCGGGACCAAACAGCAGACCCTTCAGTAGCGCCGGTGTTTCAGCGCGGGTGCGTGCCGCGCGCTTGCGCGGGCTCTCCTGCAGGATGGCGTGGACCCGGTCCCATGTCTCGCGGTCGATGATCGCGTCGTGCTCGCCGGGATAGCTCTCGCCCTTGTGCACCGCCTCGCCGATATAGGCGCGGTTGTTCAGCATCCGGTACAGGTACTTCTTGTCGATCCGGTTGCCGCGCGGCGTGCGGATGCCGCGCTTCACCACCTCTCGCGCCAGTTCCGTGCCCGAGCCGATCTCGAGGAAGCGCGCGAAGATCCAGCGGACATGCTCCGCAGCTTCATCGTCTACGACCAGTTTCCGGTTCTCGACCCGGTATCCGTAGGGCGGCACGCCACCCATCCACATGCCCTTCTTGCGGCTGGCGGCGACCTTGTCGCGGATGCGCTCGGCGGTGACCTCGCGCTCGAACTGGGCGAAGGAGAGCAGGATGTTCAGCGTCAGCCGCCCCATCGACGTGGTGGTGTTGAAGGACTGCGTCACCGAGACGAAGGTCACGCCGTTCCGGTCGAACACCTCGACCAGCTTGGCGAAGTCGGCGAGCGAGCGCGACAGGCGGTCGATCTTGTAGACCACGACCACGTCGACCAGCCCGTCCTCGATGTCCTCCAGCAGCCGCTGCAGGCCGGGCCGGTCCAGCGTACCGCCGGAGATGCCGCCATCGTCATACTGATCGCGGACCAGCACCCAGCCTTCGGAGCGCTGGCTGGCGATGAACGCCTCGCACGCCTCCCGCTGGGCGTGGAGGGAATTGAACTCCTGCTCCAGCCCTTCCTCGGAGGACTTGCGCGTGTAGATGGCGCAGCGCTGTTTCCGGACTATGGGCTTGGTCATGTCCGCGCCCTCCGGTTGCGCAACCCAAAGAAGACCCAGCCATTCCAGCGCGTGCTGGTGATGGCGCGGGCGATGGCGGACAACGACTTGTAGGGCCGGCCCTGCCATTCGAATCCATCCGCGGTGACAGTGACGACATGCTCGACACCCTGCCACTCGCGGATCAGCCGCGTGCCGGCGATGGGCATGGCGTCGGCGCGGACGCGGCTCTTCTTCCGGTCGCCACCATCCAGTTCCTCGCCCAATCGCTCCAGCCGCCGAATGGTCTCCGGCTTCAGGCCACCATAGGCGAGCTCCTGGATGCGATAGGCCAGCCGGCTCTCCAGGTAGCGTCGGTTGAACGGCGGCGGCTCGCTGTCGAACAGCTCGCGCCACTGCGCCTTCAGTTCCGGCGTCGTGGCGGTTTTCAGCGCAGCCAGGCGCGCGGGAATTGGATCGTGGGTCGTCATGCGGGTCTCCGGTAAGTTGGAGTTGCATGACGGCATGCGCTCGCCGGAGAGTGTAGGCGAATTTCTCCAGTCTCGTCAGAAGGTTCGCTGCGCTCCCGCAGCCGCAACCGGACCAGCCCGAGCGCCAGCAGGCCGCACAGCTCGGCGCGGCGCTCGGCGGGAGTCATCTGGTCGGGCGACAGCGGGTTCGAGCCCAGCCGCGGGTATGTCGGTGCGTTTCGCATGGGGAAACGCTATCCGCCCATCCCCCGAAAACAATTACTTTCAGATGCTTAGGGGAGTGCTGCGTAACTCTGCGGTGTTCTTGGGATGTGCTATCCTAGCCGATGGACGACGAACAGCTCCTCGAAGAATGACTTCACAAGCTCGTCGACAGATTCCTGCATCGATCCCTTCGGCTGAGAGAATTCCGAGCCCCCGAACCGAAACACCTCGTAGCCGCGAAGCCGCAGGTTGCGGTCAGCCGCAACCATTTCGGCGTACCGGCCGGGATCGGCGCGCTCGCCTTTCGCATAGTGGTGCTTGCCGTCAATCTCGAGGACGATCCTCTGTCGGCCCGGCAACAGCATGAGGAAGTCCATGCGTTGCCGGAACAGAACGCGTTTGTCAGCGAGACGACTCGCGATCTCCGGATCATAGTGCAGGTAGACCTGCGGGATGAGCGCCGGAAGCCGGTCTCCAAGTCGCTCAGCAAAATTGTTGAAATATGCCCCGAAGAACGCCCGCTCGGGACCGTCGTCAAGCGACTCAAGTAGACGCCGTCCGAGGCTGATGCGCGCTTCGGCGAGGTCGGCTATCCCGTTTTTCTCCATCCACCAACGGGCCAGATCGAGCCATGACAATCCATTGCCTATGGGGCGCTCGTAAATGAGGCAGCTGTCGGCATGCTCGAGCACGACGACTTCGTTGTCGATCGCATCCGAGAACCCGAGCCTCGGCTTTGGTCCGTTGGAAGCGAAGATCAGGTTCTTCGGCCGCCCGTCGACGCCGCGGCGAACGGGGCGTACCGAGAATGTTGCGAGGCCCGAGACCTCTCCTGTCTGAGCAACCTCGTAACCATCGAGCTGCAGGATGCGGGTCAAGTCCGCTGCCAGCGCAGCCTGGTCGTCGGCATCACGAAACCGGGGATCCAGAGCGGTCTCGATCAGCTGCGCAAACCTCCTCGAAGGACATGTTATTGCCCCGATGAATTCGAAGACCTCCTTAGCGTTCCAAAACGGAGCCTCGCCAGTCGCGTGTTGTCTGAGTTCCTCGGTCTTGGTGGGGTGCTCGAAGTAGTCGGCGGGCGAACTCAGATCAAAGAGCCCCTCGATGACGTCCGGACGAATGCCTTGTCCATGGATCCCCGCACCAAGGTGATCGGCTACTCGGTCGCGAGTGATCGCGGAGATTTCCGGCTGGTCCTTGTCTTGTAGGATGTACACCCTGTCCTGCAGGCCAATATCCCGCCGTTCCCGCGCAAACTCGAGGACCAGATCCAGCGCCTTTGCTCGTGGAAGGCTTGCGAGCGTATTCTGGGCAACCGTCTTCTTGCTGGTCCCTTCTGCAAGGGGGATGTCGCGTCTGGAGAAGAATGCCTCGATATCGACGGCCCTCATGGCATCCCGAAAGCAGCAGCCCGCCAGCTCGAGAAGATCATCCAACTCCTCATCAGCCGCCACTGCTATATCTCCCGCGCGAACCATCGGATCCGGCCGACGATGTGGATCTCGTCGGCCGTTCTTTCATATTCGGGATAGTGCTTGTTGTCGGAGATCACGCGAACCGCTGGCGGCTCGCTGTTTGCGATGTGCTCGAGCCGCTTGGCCACGAGGCCCATGCCGTCGTCGAGAACGAAGATGCCCGGAGGGTTCGGGGCGCGGCGGGTCATGTCGACGAGGACCGTGTCGCCGTCGAGCAGCGTCGGCGCCATGCTGTCGCCTTCGACATGCATGATGCGGAGCTGCGACGGGCTGGCCTTCAGGCTGTTCCGAATCCAGGAGCGCCGGAAGTGGTAGGCGCGGCCGGCGGTGTCGCCATGGTCTTCCACCACGGCCCCGCCGCCCATCGACGGGCGGGGGCTCGCATGCGCGATCGAGACGAAGGCCTCGTCCGGGTTCTCGATGAAGGGGGGCGTGCCTTCGACATCGCCGATCCCGTGGATCAGCCAGTCGCGATCGACCTTCAGGACGCGCGCGACCTCTGCCAGCTTGTCGATGCCGGGGCGGGTCGAGCGTCCGCGGAGGATGTCGTAGACGAAGGAGCGGTTCACGCCGGCCATCTCGGCGACATGGGCGGGGCTGATGCCAAGCTGGTTGGCCCGGGCCCTGAGGCGGTCGGAAAGCGTGTGGTGCTCGGTCATGTCATCCCCACCCAACTGTGGATGAAATAGGATAAAATCGGATTGATCGAGGTCCGTCAAGCGAATAAGAACAGAAGGTAAACATCTTACATGGGAATCGGCGCGGAGGGCAGTGAATGCATATCGACAAATCGTACTTCACGCTCCCCGAGATCCTCGAGCGCTGGCAGATCACCGAGGCCGACCTGATCTACCTCGCGGAGAACGACAAGCTCCGACTTTCGGTGCGCGTGTTCGGCGTGCCCATGGAGTTCGGCGACATTGAGGAGGACGAGAGAGGCGAGCCGTACAGGGTGCCGTGGGAGCAAAGCTACCACAGCGGCCTGCTCGATCTCCACGCCCGCGACGTGTTCCAGCTCTTCCGGTGTGGCGAAGTCCATCTCGAAAGCTTCCGGACGCCGAAGGCCGACTACGCGACGACCTGGGGCGATGCGAAGCCCGTCCTCGTCATGATCGGCGACCTCCTTCTAAGGCGCGATGAACGCGACCGTTTCGAGATCGAGACCGGATTCTCGCCGGGCGGGCAGCCGATGGAGGAGGCCACCTTCATCCACTCGGCCGACTATCTCGAGGTTCGCTGCAACGGCTGCCGGTTCAAGCTGGGCCCGATCCAGGCGGAGGTCGTGCGCGCGCTGCACGAGGCAGCGCAGGCCGGCGCGCCGTGGCAGAACGGCAAGGCGATCCTGTCGCGCGCCGGCTCGAAGAGCCTGCGCATGGCCGACGTCTTCAAGTCGCAGAAGGACTGGCGGCATCTGATCCGCTCCGACCGGCGCGGCGGCTACCGTCTGAATCTCGACTGAGCGATCCCCTTCCGCCCTATTCCTGTGGGATCGGGAGGGGGATGGGTGAGGGATGGTGGGGGATGATGGTGCCCCACCCGCGGTCAGAACCTTGTCCCGCAAGGGCCGTCTGATCCCCCGCTGCATCCCCCGCCAGTCCCCACGACATCCCACACCGTAATTTCGCACTGTCTCCTCAACGACGACACGAGAGGAGACACCGATGCTGCAGAGGCATTGCCTGAACCAGAAGGAGCTGGCCCGGCGCTGGGGGATCTCCCACCGGACGCTGGAGCGCTGGCGCTACACCGGCCTGGGGCCGGCCTTCCTCAAGCTCGGCGGGCGCGTGCTCTACCGGCTCGCCGACATCGAAGCCTTCGAGCAGAGCCAGCTGCAGCGCGCCCTGAAGATCAGCGACGCCGTCGCGCGCGCTGGCCACGCGTCCCGCCGTCTGACCGCGGATCCCGCGCGGGCCGCACGGGTATGCTGATGGTCGCCGCGATCCCTGTCGGCGCCCGCGTGGCGATGCCGAAGCTCACCGACGTCGAACTCTATGCCTGGATCGCACAGGCCGAGGCTGGCGCCCGGATCGAGTATCACCGCGGCTTTCTGGGGATCGACGTCACGCCAGTGATTTCGACATTGCCGGAGCCGGAACGCCGCCATCTCGCCGATCTCGGTCAGGCTGCGCTGGGCGCCTTCGAGAAAGGCCTCGTCCACCTCGTGCAGGAGCGCGTGGGCCCCGACCGCTTCGCCTACATCGCTGTCGCGCGCCCCAGACCCAAGGCCGCCGCCACCTCGCTTTCGGCGCTGCTCCTCGAAGAGCGCGCCGCGTGATGGCCCTGCCATTCCCTTCCAACGGAGATCCCACCATGCCGCACCCCGACAATGCTCCCCGCTTCGACGATCTCGAAGGTCTCGCCTTCGGCGACATCGCGGCGTTGCCACCCGAGCTGCTGCTGGATCTGCAGACGACGGCGCTCGCCGAGACCGCCCGCGTGAAGCGGCTGCGGGACAGGCTCGAGGCCGGGATCGCGCAGCGTTACGAGGCCGCCGCCACGGCCGAGCGGGCTGCACAGGGCAAGACCAGCGGCACCGTGCGCGTCGAGGACGAAAGCGTCGTGATCGTCGCGGACCTGCCGAAAAAGGTCACGTGGGATCAGGACCGGCTCGCAGCCATGGCTGAGCGCATCCGCGCCGCCGGCGACGACCCGACCGAGTATCTCGAGATCGCCTACCGCGTGTCCGAGCGGCGCTACGGCGCTTGGCCCGCGGCGATGCGCGAGGGCTTCGCGGACGCGCGCAGCGAGACCACCGGCAAACCCGTCTTCCGGCTCGAGGCTCGAGACCGGTGACGCGCGGCGGCGGGACGCCCGCGCGGCAACGCCGGGCAGGTTCCCCTTCGGCACCCGGTCATCCCCGCCGCCGCGCACCCTGAACGCAACTCCCGGAGAACCCCATGGCCTTCCGCATCATCACCGCCGACGAACGGCTCTCGGCCGCCGAGAACAAGACCTCGCTCGCCATCTTCGGCCCGCCCGGCGTCGGCAAGACCACCCTCCTGAAGACGCTGCCCGCCGAGGAGACCGTCTGCCTCGATCTCGAGGCCGGCATGAAGTCGGTGCAGGACTGGCGCGGGGACTCGATCCCGGTGCGCAGCTTCACCGATTTCCGCGACCTCGCCGTGCTGATCGGCGGGCACGACCCGGCCCAGCATCCGAAGTCCTGGTACGGCGCCGAGTATCACGCGTGGCTGCAGCAGCAGTATCTCGGCACCGGCGTCGAGGACTTCCTCGCCAGGAAGCGGATCGTCTTCGTCGACTCGATCACCGACCTGACGCGGCAGGCCATGGCCTATGCCCGCCAGCAGCCGGAGGCCTTTTCCGAGCGGACCGGCAAACCGGATGTCCGGGGCGCCTACGGGCTGCTCGGCCGCGAGGTGATCCAGGCGCTGAAGCACCTCCAGCATGCCCGCGGCAAGACGGTGATCTTCGTGGGCGTGCTCGAGAAGGTGACCGACGAGTTCGGCGCGACGACGTGGCAGCCGCAGATGGAGGGCACGAAGGCCGGGCGCGAGCTGCCGGGCATCGTCGATCAGGTGGTCTCGATGCAGCTCTTCGGCCGCGACGCCAAGGGCGAATGGACCCTGGAGGAGACCTCCGCCGAGCGCCGCCTCGTCTGTCGCTCCGGCAACCCCTGGGGCCTTCCCGCCAAGGACCGCTCCGGCCGGCTCGATGTGACCGAGGCGCCCCATCTCGGCGCGCTGATCGCGAAGATCGACGGCCGCGCCCCCGCACACCCCGCCACCACTTCCTGATCCAGACGCAAAGGACAGATCCATGAGCTACGATCTCAACGACGCCCAGCCGCAGATGGCCCCCATCGGCGAGCTGATCCCCGACGGCACTTTCGCCAAGGTCCGCCTGACCGTGCGCCCCGGCGGCGTCGACGGCGCCACGCCGATGGACGCGAAGCTTCTGAAGGCCTCGCAGTCGAGCGACGCGAAGATGCTGGACTGCGAGTTCACCATCCTCGAGGGCCCGCATGCCCGGCGGAAGTTCTGGCAAAGCTTCACCGTGGCGGGCGGCAAGCTCGACGAGAAGGGCCAGTCGATCGGCTGGAAGATCTCGAAATCCACCTTTCGGGCGATGCTCGACAGCGCTCTCGGGCTCGATCCCAGGGACGAAAGCCCCGACGCAAAGGCGAAGCGGGTGCTGCCCGGGCTCAAGCATCTCGACGGCATCGTGTTCGCCGCCCGGATCATGGTGGAGCCCGCGTCCAACCCCCAATACCGCGACCAGAACCGGATCGCGAACGTCGTTCTGCCCGACGAACCGCAGCACGCTCCGATCATGCGTGGCGAAACCGTTCCCCCGGAGCCCGTCAACGCCCCGCCGCGCAAGGCCGCGAGCGCGCCGGCACCGGGCTGGCAGGCGCCCACGCCGGCATGGGGCGCGCAACCGCAAGCGCCGTCCGCGGCCCCGGCCTGGGGTGCGCAGGCGCCGGCTCCGCAGCAGGCCCAGCAGCAACCACCCGCCCAGCAGCCGCCCGCGTCCTCGCCGTCCGCGCCGGGCGGAGCGCCGGCGACCGGCATGCCCGCGTGGCTCAATGGGTGAGGCGCGGTCGGCAGCACGGCGGCGGAGGTCAACCCGGCCTTCGCCGCCGCCCGAGGCCCGGCGCGATCCTGCCGGGCCGATGACCCCGGATGAATGGCAGGCGCATGTGACGCGCGAGGCGGCGCTGGAGATCGGACGATGGCTCGAGGCCCGAGGAAAACTGCACGCCCCCATCGCAAGCCTCGGCCTCGGAGACCTCGAAGCCATGGCCAGCAACGCGATCTCGCGCTGGATCGTGCTCCAGTCCGAAAAGCTCCAGAGGGCGGGTTGGCCGCCCGAGGACCCGATCGCGACCTTCTTGCTCGGGTAGCGATCTGCGCCGTCTGCGCCCGCGAGGCGCGCGGCTTCGGCTACTGCCACGGCCTCCGCTGGGATCGCCACCCTTACCACCGCTTCTGCTCGCGCCGCTGTCAGGACGTGGGCAGCTCCATCACCCAAAGGAATAACGGCATGATCGACAAGACCGCGCGCGAGGCCCGTGCGATCCGCGACGCGCGGACGCTCTTCGCCGAAGCGCTCACCGACCTCGGGCTTATGGAGCCCTTCTTCCACCGCAGCGCCGAGGACATCGACCGCCTGATCGAGGCGGCGGTCACCGGCTACATCGACAGCATGCAGGAGCAGGCCGCGCGCAAGGAGCGCACCGGCACGGTCCTCGACGACCCGATCCCATTTTAGGAGCGCGGCGATGATCGACCTGAACGACGACACCCCGTCCTGCAGCTGGAAGCACCTGCTCGAGGCTGCCACCGAGAACGCCGTCACCGATTTCGAGATCGAGTTCTGCGACAGCCTCCGCGAGAAGCTCGCGCGGTTCGGCGACAGCACCCGGCTGACGGACGCGCAGTTCCACAAGCTGACCTGCATCGCGCAGGCCGGCGGGTTCTGGGAGCGCGAGCGATGATCGACCTGAACCATGGCTCGGGCTGCCTCTACGGCGCCGACGCGCCGCGCCCGCCCATCGCGGAAGCCGTGTCCACGGCCATCGACACGGCGCTGTCCGCGCGCAACCGCGCAGAGCGTCCGCGCACCTATGTCAGCTCCTCGGGTCTCGGCCGCGACTGCCTGCGCCAGATCCAGTACGACTTCCTCGCGGTGCCCAAGGACGAAGGCCAGGAGTTCGCACCACGCACGCTGCGCATCTTCGAGGCGGGCCACCGGGCCGAGGACATCGTCGCGGGCTGGTTCCGGATCGCCGGGTTCGACCTGCGCACCGAGCGTCCGGACGGCCGTCAGTTCGGCTTTGAAGCCCTCGGCGGGCGCTTCAAGGGCCATATCGACGGCTGCTTCGTCTCAGGCCCGGTCGCGATGGACTATCCCGCGCTCTGGGAGAACAAGGCGCTCGGCGCGGCCAGCTGGAAGGACGTGGTCAAGCGCGGTGTCAGCCTCGCGCGGCCGGTCTATGCCGCACAGATCGCCCTCTATCAGGCCTACATGGAGCTGCCGCACCCGGCCCTCTTCACCGCGCTGAACCGCGACACGATGGAGTTGCACGCTGAACTCGTGCCCTTCGATGCACATCTCGCGCAGGAGATGTCGGACCGCGCCGTCGCCGTTGTCCGGGCCTCCGAGGCCGGGGAATGGCTGCCGCGGGCCGCTGCCGAGCCCAGCGCAGTCCTCTGCCGCGGCGGCATGGCGGCCGGCAAATGGCACGCCCCCTGCGCCTGGGCGAAACGGTGCTGGGGTGAGCGGCCATGATCCCCGACGCCTACGAACTCAAGCGGATCGTGCGTGCGCATCGCGACAGGTTCTGGATGCCCGATCTGCTCGACGGGTTCGAGTTTGCGCCAGTCTGGCGCTTTGCCGATCAGGAGCGGTTCGACTCCGACGAGGTCGATGCGCTTGCACGTCGCCTGGCGGCAGGACCGCAGCGCCTTCCGCACCCCGATACGATATTCGAGCTGCGCGACCGTGGACCAAAGATCCGCAGCCAGATCGTGTACGCGAGGCAGCGCCCTGACGGCATAGAGGCTCTCTGGCTTTCCCTTTGGCGCTCCCCGCGGCGATGGACGGACGTCCATGCCTATGTGTGGATTGCCGACGGCGGTGTCGCCGAATTCGCCGCCAATCCGGCGCTTGAAGACGTGGAGATGGCGGAGCAGTGCGGTCAAGCCGCAGCTGCCATCGTCTGGCGCGGCCTCGCGATACTTTCTCAGGCTGCCGACTTCCGGGAGCGCCAGGTGCCCTCGACGCGGCGCAAGCCTTTCGCGCGCGCCGGGGTCCAGGGATGGGTCTGGCGCCAGGTCGCCATCGATCCGGCGCGCTTGCGCGCGGCGACGCCGCCGCAGGGCGGCAGTCACGCCAGCCCGCGCTGGCACATCCGTCGCGGTCACTGGCGACAGCTCGCCGACGGGCGCCGGGTCTTCGTGCGCCAGTGCGAGGTGGGCGATCCGACCCGCGGCGGGATCGTCAAGGATTACGCAGTGGAGGCGCGCCAGCCATGACCGAGTTCACCCCATCCGCCACGCAGGCCGCCGCGATCCGCGAGATCAAGGAGTGGTTCGAGACCCGAACCGATCAGCAGCAGGTGTTCCGCCTGTTTGGCTATGCCGGGTCCGGCAAGACCACCGTGCTGAAGTTCGCGCTCGACGAACTCGGTCTCTCGCCCCACCGCAGCGCGAAGGACGGCCGCTGCGTGCCAGGCGTTGTCACCGCCACCTTCACCGGCAAGGCCGCGCTGGTGCTGACCCGCAAGGGCACGCCTGCGCGTACCATCCACAGCCTGATCTACACGGTGATCGAGGCGACCGAGGAGGAGATCGAGGAAGCCACCCGGAAGATCGCGGTGGCCGAGCGCGACGCGCTCCATCTCACCGGGTTCGCGCGCACCACGGCCGATGCCGCGATCGAGGCGATGCGCCAGGGTGTTTCCGCGATGAAGCACCCGCGCTTCGCGCTGAACCCGCAGAGCGACGCCGCCGACGCGCAGCTCATCGTGCTCGACGAGGTGTCGATGGTCGGCGAGGAGATGGCGCGCGACCTGATGAGCTTCGGAAAACCGATCCTCGTGCTCGGCGATCCGGGCCAGCTGCCGCCGATCCGGGGCGAAGGCGCCTTCACCCGCGACGAGCCGGACGTGATGCTGACCGAGATCCACCGCCAGGCGGCGGAAAGCGCGATCATCCGCCTCGCCACCATGGCGCGCGAGGGACGGCCCATCGGCTTCGGCGTCTACGACGATCACGTCGCCAAGCTCCGCAAGGGCGACATCACGCCGGAACAGGCGCTGCGCGGCGGCCAGCTGATCTGCGGGCTGAACGCCACGCGGCTGCAGATCAACAACGCCATGCGCGCGGCGGCCGGTCTCGGCGGGACCTGGCTGCCCACGGGGCCGGCCGAGAAGATCATCTGCCTGAAGAACCAGAACGATCTGGGGCTGATCAACGGGATGTTCGTGACGCTCGAGGACATCGTCGACGAGGGCAGTCTCTACTTCTCCGCCGTCGTCCACGACGAGGACGGGCGCCACATCGGCGAGCCCTATGAGGACGGGCGTCCGGGCCGGTTGCGGATCTACAAGGGGCATTTCGAGGACCACGTCGCCTACGACGACAAGCGCCACGACCGCGACTACAAGGAGAAGCGCCTGCTGACCGAGGCGACCTTTGGCTGGGCGATCACCGCGCACAAGGCGCAGGGGTCGCAGTGGGAGAACGTGATCGTCTGGGACGACGGACTCGGTCGCACCGAGATCGACCGGCGCCGCTGGCTCTACACTGCGATCACCCGGGCCGAGCGCGGTCTCGTCCTTCTGGCCTGAGGGGCGCGATGATCGATCTCAACGACATCGCGGTCCCGAAGACCCGGCACGATCTGGCGGCGGTGAAGGAGCGGCTCGCCAGTACGGCCGCCGACTGGTTGCCGGCGCTCTTTCCCGAGGCCCGGCTTGCGCGGGACCGTCGATCTTTGCGCTGCGCAGACCTCTCCGGGCGCCAGCCGCGCAAGGAGGGCTCCTGCACCATCCATCTCGACGGGCCCTATGCCGGTTGGGGCTTCGATTACGCCACCGGTGAGCGGGCCGGTCCCATTGACCTGATCGCGCAGGCGACCGGCCTCTGCGATGGCGCGCTCTTCGACGAGGCGGCGCGGCTGGCAGGTATGGACCATCCTGCGCCGCGGCCTGTTCTGGCGTCGGCCGTGCGCCCACGCCCCGACCACTCGGCCGAGATCGCGCGGCTGGTCGGCGGGGCCGTGCCGATCGCGGGTACGCCTGGCGAGACCTATCTGCGCGCCCGCGGCCTGTCGGATCCCGGCTCGTCCGACCTTCTGTTCCATCCCGATCTTCCGGACTTCGACAGCTGCCGCGGCTGGCCCGGCCCGATCGCGATCCTCCGGTTGCCGGACGGGGAGCGCGCGCCGGGCATCCACCGCACCTTCCTGCTCGATGACGGCAGCGCGAAGGCGCCCCCGGGCAAGAAGATGCTCGGCAGCGTGAAGGATGCCGTGGTTCGCCTGTTCCCGATGCCGGAGGACGGACACATCGGCATCGCCGAGGGCATCGAGACGGCGCTCGCCGCGCACGCGCTCTTCGGCACACCGGTCTGGGCGGCGCTGTCGGCCGACGGTCTGGCGCGGTTCCAGTGGCCCGAGGGCACCCGGCGCGTCACAATCTATGCCGATGCCGGAGACGCTGGCCGCCAGGCGGCCGCGACGCTCTCGGACCGCCTGAACCGGGCGGACATCCCGAACGAGATCGTTGCGCCGCTGCATGGCGACGACTTCAACGACGACCTTCTGCGCGGCGCTGGCGCCGAGGATTACGCGCGACCGGCTGACACCACAGTGGAGCCGCAGGACGGGGATCCGGCACAGCCCGAGACGGCAACACCTGTCGTTGCGTCCGCCGACGATCCCGCAACGCTGATCGCCGCGGCCGAGGCGCTGACCAACCCGCCCGAGTTCGAAGCCCTGTCCACGCTGCTCGGGCGCATCGCGCTTGCAAGGCTCGACCCGCTGCCCGAGCGGCAAGTCGTCGCGCGGATCAAGTCCGCGACCGGGATCGGCATGTCGGTGCTGACCCAGCAGCTGGCGGAGCTCCGCCGCCGCGTGAACGCCACCGGCGACCCGCACGCGCCGATCCCGAAACCCGCCTGGTTCAGACGTCTCCGGCTCGACCTCGCGGGCGCACCCGAGCGCAACGAGGCCAACGTCATCGTCGCCCTGACCTCCGATCCGGGCTTCGCAGGCGTGCTCGCCTTCGACGAGTTCGGACAGGAGATCGTGGTGCGTCAGCCGCTGCCGTGGGACGCCGGAACCGCCTCCCTGCCGCGCCCCTGGGAAGACGCCGACGACATCCGCACCGCCGAATGGCTGCAACTCCGCGGCATCAACGTGGCCCCGGTCGTCGTCAGCCGCGCTGTCGGCGCCGTCGCCCGCGAGCTGCGCATTCATCCCGTCCGCGACTGGCTCGACGCCCTGACATGGGATGGCACGCCCCGGATCGAGACGTGGACGAGCACCTATCTCGGCGCCGAGCCCACAGCGTTCAACCACACCATCGGCGCGCTCTGGCTGATCTCGGCCGTCGCCCGCATCTATCGCCCCGGCGTCAAGGCCGACCACATGCTGATCCTTGAGGGGCCGCAGGGCGCGCGCAAGTCCACCGCGATCAAGGTGCTCGCCGGTGAGGAATGGTTCACCGACGAGCTGCCGGAACTCGGCTCGAAGGACGCAGCGCTGCACATGCAGGGCGTCTGGATCGTGGAGATCGCCGAACTCGACGCCATCGGCCGCGCAGAGGTTTCGCGCATCAAGGCGTTCCTGACCCGCACCACCGACCGCTTCCGCCCGCCCTACGGTCGGTACACCGTCGAGGTGCCGCGCCAGTGCGTGTTCGCCGGCACCGTGAACCCTGACACCTATCTGCGGGACGAGACCGGCAACCGCCGCTTCTGGCCGCTCCGCTGCGGCACCATCGACATTGCGGCGCTCGCCCGGGACCGGGACCAGCTCTGGGCCGAAGCCGTCCACCACTTCCGCGCCGGCGCGATCTGGTGGATCGACGACCCGGCGCTGCTGGCCGAAGCCCGCGAGGAGCAGGACCGCCGCTACCAGTCCGACGCCTGGGACGACCTGATCGAGCACTGGCTGACCCACGAGACCCGCACCGTCTCGGACGGCTTCCCCGACTACGGCAACTCCCGCACCGAGAGCGTGCCGCGCCCGGAGCCGCTGAAGGATGTGTCGGTCGGCGAAATCCTCGAGGAGGCCATCGGGCTCGAACCGGCCCGATGGACCCGCGGAGACCAGATGCGCGTCTCGGCCTACCTCAAGGCCAACGGCTGGGAGCGGTACCGACGGCGCGACGAGGGCGGGCGCGAGGCGCCACGGGAGTGGCGGTATCGGAAGGGTGTCAGGTAGGCTCGTGTTGAGACTGCAAAACGGCCCAAAACGGACCGTGGGGATCATCTCTGTTGCTGCTTAGCAGCGAGCCGTTGGCGCCCTGAAGCACTCTACAGAATCTTCTGATCCGGATCGTCCGGAACACTCTATAATCGCGCTTCAGTGAAGGTCATGTTGAACCGCTCCGGGTTTGCCGGAGGCTCCAACTCCTGAGTAGGATGGAGCATCATGAGCAAGACGACGAACAAGTTTTCCCCCGAAGTGCGCGAGCGTGCAGTGCGCCTGGTTCTCGACAATGAGGGTCAGCATGGATCGCGCTGGCAGGCAGTCATGTCGATTTCCGCGAAGATCGGCTGTGCGCCCCAGACCCTGAACGAGTGGGTCAAGAAGGCCGAGGTCGATAGCGGAAAGCGCGCTGGTATCCCGGCAGACATGGCCGAGAAGATGAAGGCGCTGGAGCGGGAGAACCGGGAACTGCGCCAGGCAAACGAGATCCTGCGTAAGGCGAGTGCGTATTTTGCGATGGCGGAGCTCGACCGCCGGTCGAAGTGATGGTCGGGTTCATCGACGAACATCGCGGTGAGCATGGGGTCGAGCCGATCTGCAAGGTTATGCCGATCGCCCCATCAACCTACTACGATCACCTGGCGAAGCGGGCCGATCCGGCCCGATTGTCGGATCGCACCCGGCGCGACGCAGCGCTGCGGCCCGAGATCGAGCGTGTCTTCGAAAAGAACTGGCGCGTCTACGGCGTGCGTAAGGTCTGGCGTCAGCTGGATCGGGAAGGCTTCGATGTCGCCCGTTGCACAGTCGCCAGACTGATGAAGGACATGGGTATTCAAGGCATCATCCGGGGCAAGCCGCACAAGACTACGATCCCCGACAAGAAGGCCTCGTGCCCGCTGGACAAGGTGAACCGGCAGTTCCGCGCGCCTGCGCCGAACATGCTCTGGGTCAGCGATTTCACTTACGTCGCCACCTGGAAGGGGTTTGTGTATGTCGCCTTCGTCATCGATGCCTATGCCCGCAAGATCGTCGGCTGGCGGGCGAGCCAAACAGCCCACGCAGGCTTCGTTCTCGATGCCCTCGAACAGGCTGTCCACGATCGCCGCCCAGCCAAGGGCGCGGGGCTCGTCCACCATTCCGACCGCGGGTCGCAATACCTGTCGATCAAATACACCGAGAGGCTGGGCGAGGCCGGCATCGAACCTTCCGTCGGCAGTGTCGGCGATAGCTACGACAATGCCTTGGCGGAGACGATCAATGGCCTGTTCAAGGCCGAGGTCATCCACCGTCGTGGGCCGTGGCGCAACTTCGAGGCTGTCGAATATGCCACCCTCGAATGGGTAGACTGGTTCAACAACCGCCGCCTGCTCGAGCCGATCGGGAACATCCCGCCGGCCGAAGCGGAGGCAAACTTCTACGCCGCTCTGGAAGCTGAAGACATGGCCGCGTAACTAATCCCAATCAGCCTCCGGAAAACCCGGCGCGGTTCATGTGGCCATATGCGCGCAGGTTGCAGTGCGTCTCCAACCATCGAACTGAGCGAGACCAAGCCGCTAAGTCATCTTTGATGGCGGCTTCAGCATGCCCGGAACCTTGAACACGACGAGGTGCCTCATCAGGGTACTCCCCTCGGGCACATGGGAGTCGCTCCAGATGCACTCGACTAGACTTGGGGGCGGCCCCGGTCGATCGGCCAGTTCGAGTATGCCAAGTAGCCCGAGCTTTGGCCCAGTAGCCTGGTAGGCAACTGCCTGAGCACGGTACCTGCGGGCGACATCTTGGCTTACGACACCATGATGCCGCTTCAGCTCGATTACGAACTGAGTGTCGCTGAAATCAATGTATAGGTCCGACCGACCAGCAGCCATGCCCGGCACCTCCGGGAAGATCCCTACACCCGGCATGTTGCCACGCAACCATTCCCGAAGGTCCTGCTGGAGATCGTTCTCGATCGCGTCGGCTTTCCTTAGATAAGCGCCCCGCTCCGGCATCTGGGACAGATCGGCGTTCTGGCGATCATCGCAGAAGGCGACGACCTGCTGGACCAATTCATCGAACGCAGTGCGAACCTCGCCGCCATAGTCAGCGGCATCGATCAGCCCTGCTGAGATCGAATGGCAAACGCGCTGAACATCGCGGCGCAAACGTCTTCTTTTGCCGCGAATCTTATCTGCGAGCATGCCTTCCAGCTTGCGGGCCATCTGCTCGGGGATCTGGCTCAGTAGTGCAGGGTCTTGGAGGAGGGCGCCGAGCTCAGAAAGTGCGCCATCCTCCCCGTCTATTCGCGAAGGAAATTTATCCTTCGCCCGCTTCGTGATTTGCTCTTGCAGAGCCTCCGCGACCGGTCGCTCCTCGGGCGTCCAATCCTCAATTTCTAGAAGATCCTGGAGGTGAGCCGCGAGTCCTTGGCTCCGGATGAATGCTGCCTCAATCCGGGGCGCGAAGAGCGTGTGCAAGGCACCGCCAATCGAGACCGTTCGCTCGGCATCGTAGACGGCAAGGACCTGCTCCATGATCCTGCCGGCGTCGAGCCAGCTCTCTCGGCGAAGGTCACTGTCGACTGAGCGTAGTAGCCGAAGCAGCGCCCACCATTCAATCTCGCGGCCCATGCGCGGCGCGAGCCAGCTCGGCATAACGCCGATCCCCAACTGATCATGCCGCTCGGCCAAGAGCCGGCCGAGCTCTTCGATACGATCGGCGAGCCCATCGACGTCGTCTCCGGCAAAGGACGAGACGATATCTATCACCGCCACGTGCAGGGCCGCGTCGAGGCGCTCCCTGTCGTACCTCAGGACGCTCTGAAACAGTGCTCGTGCGTCGCGCATCATCGACTCGACGTGTGCCATGTCGTCGGCGTTCAGCGCGTCCGCAAAGGCGATCATTGCAAGTTCGAACGCCGCCTCGTCCGCCGCCTCGCCATTTGCTTGAAGCCGGATCAGGATTTCCCTCAAGTCCGGCTCTCCCCAATGATGATAGGCCACGCCGACAATCCTGACGGCGTGCTGTAGGAACAGCCCGTTGTCTTCCGCGTCAAGGTCTTCAAAAAGCAGGAGAGTCTCCAGTCGTGCTCGGCGATCCTCTAGACCAAGGCGGAACATTGCCTCCAACGCATAGGCCGCGATGAGCGCGTCGTTTCCATTCCGTCGTCCGCTGACCCGGTCGATCAGAACCTTTACCAGATGGCCGCGTGACAGCGCTCGAAAGTCGGGATGCGACAGAAGCGCTTCAGTCGCATCCCGGAAGACCGTAGGCCTATCGGCCATGCGAAACCCGTCCACTACGAGTTCGGCGAGGGCCGTCTGTTCGTCCTTCGATCCGCTCCCGATACTCTCGACCAGGACATCAAGGAACGGGCTCGCCAAGATGGCGTCTCGCTCAGCCAAGATTGCACCGACCCCGCCGAGCTCATTGACCGTAGGGGGCTTGCCTTCGGATACGCTCCTCTCAAGGGTCGTTCGCGCATTCACGCCTGACCCCGCAATCTGCCCCTACCAGACATACTCTTCACCACGCGCGGTGCGGCAGTGCTCTTCGCCGAGGGCGCGGACGATCTCGTCTGCGTCGGTGCCTGCGACGATGACTTGCATATCTTCGATTTCTTCAGCGATAGTCCGCAACTCGACGAGAAGGGCTTCGAGGTTAACCTTGGTCACCTCCTCCTTGCTGGGCGAGTCGATGATAAGCAGGCCCGGGTGACGCCCAATCCCAAGCCGACGGCCAACCCGGAGGAGCGCGACCGCGGTCGCGAGGCGGAGCCTCAGCCGTTCCCCGGCCGTTACCTTGGTGAAGGACGTGGTCGTCCCACCTTTCTCCACTTTCATCTTGCCGCCGCTATCGAGCGTGACGCTTTCAAGCGCTTCGATGCCGAGCCTGCGCGCGAGTGGCAGGATCTCTGCATTCAGAGCGTCGATGATGTCCGTCCGGCCCGCGTCGTAGGCTTTGGCCGTCTCCTTCTCTGCAACCGCGATCAGTTCTGCGTCGGGGTCCGGCGCGGTCTCCTTCGGCGCTGTGCTCCGTTCCTCCAGCGCACCCTCGAGGCGGGCCAGCTCCAATTCAGCGTTTCGCTTGGCCGTAAAGTCTGACCCCTTTGCGAGCTCGGCAAGCTCGGCCTGCGCGGCGCCAAGCGCTTCCTTGGCTGCCTTCAAAGCCGATTGCGCCGCTGATCGGGCCGACTTCGCGCGATCTGCCGCGGCCTTTGATGCGCTGGCCCGGGCTTCCGCCGCTTCGAGCTCTTCGCTGACGTCTTCCAAACGATCCTCGGTAATAGCTTCAGCACAGAGCGAACAGGCCAGGTCAGTGACCTCCGCCTTGACTCGGGTTGTCGGTACCTCGGTCTCGCATCGCGGACAGCATTTGGGCTTCAGGCCGTTGAAGAACCGCGATGCCACGATCGACTCACGGAGATCTCTGACGGCGCGTTCGTCTGCCAGAGCCTCCGCTATGATTTGCTCCGCATCCGCATCGGACTTGGTCGCGCGCGCCTGCAGGTCGGCCATTTTGGTCGTCGCCGACGTGACCGCATGACCTGCTTGAGCCAACGCCTCGGCCGTCGTCGTCTCCGAGGGCAGTGCATTCAACTGCTTACGCGCGATGTCGATTTCCCGCTCGAGGCGCTCGCGGGCCTCCTTGGATTCGGCCTCAGATCGTTGCGTCGCTCGGTCCGCGTTCGTCCGCCTCTGATCGAGCTCTTTCTTCGCGGTTGTGACCATTGCCTTGGTGTGCGCCCAAGGAAGCCCGACATACATTTGGAAGAGCCGCGCCGGCAGGCCGGCCGCCTGCACATCTCCTCCCAACAGCACCATGTGCTCACCGCCTAGGTAGAAGACGTTCGAGAGAGCGAGCCATCCGTGCTCGACTTCCTTCTTTTCTCCTGTGGGTCCCTGCATCGCCCGGAGAACTTCGAGGTCGAGAGCATCCATCATGAACTGCGCCATCACCAGGGCGAAGCCCTCGTCGGACGTGAAGTGGTCGAGCTCATGATATGCACCGTCCAGATCAAGCCGCTCAAGGCGGCCATTCGGCATGTTATCGACCAAATCAAAGGCAACCCGGTATCGCTCCGCTTCCACGCCGAACTCCAGGACGACGCGCGAAAGCCAACTGCGAACGTCGTCCTGCAAACCCTTTGGCTTTCCCCGCAAACACCAGAGCATCACCTCAAGAACGGTCGACTTACCCCGCAGGTTGGTCTCGCTAGTGACCGCCCAGACCCCCGGCCCAAGCCCTCCCCATTCGAAATCGATGCGACCCAGTATCTTGCCCTTCTTCTCGCCAGAGAACGCAAGACGCTTGATGATGAACGATGGTGCAGGCCGCGCCGCGCGATCCGGAACGACCCCCCACCTGCGGAGCCGTTGGCTGGCCTCGTGCGGCGGCAGGTCCGACTTCTCGGCTATCGTCTCCAACCAATTCCCGCTCATGGCTCGCACCCGCCTTCCAGTTTCTGCAATCGTTCCAACACACGGGCGGTGATCGGTCGTATAGGCTGGGACAGATCGGTATCGGCATATTCCTCTTGGAGGTACTGACGATCCTTCAGCTTACTGCCGCCCTGAACGCCCGCGACTTCTGCGACGAGCAGCGCGCGATCGCGGTACCAA
Source organism: Paracoccus sanguinis (assembly GCF_900106665.1). Lineage (GTDB taxonomy): Bacteria > Pseudomonadota > Alphaproteobacteria > Rhodobacterales > Rhodobacteraceae > Paracoccus > Paracoccus panacisoli. Next base: position 17,864 of record NZ_FNNA01000008.1, on the reverse strand, counting down.
GCGAGCTCGGGCGCCTCTGCAGCCAAGGTCTCCAGCGCATCGCGACCGTGGCGCGTAAGCAGGTAGGCGTGCTGCTTGACCTTCCCCGGCTGGCCCGTTCTTTCGATCCGGATAAGATCTGTGGCCCTCAAGATCGACAACGCATTGTCGAGGGGCTCGTAGGCGCCGAAGTGATAGCGGATCATTGGAAGGTGCCGCAGGTCTGGCTCCCGGTCGTCGAAGATGCGCCTCGCCGTCGTGAGAAGATGGCCCGCGCCTCCTGCCTCGTAGGTGTTTAGCAACTCGTTCGCGAGGTAGTCCGGGTAGCGCATCCAGAAGTCGAGAGCTTGAAGACGAGCCTGACCCTCAAGAACCGAAATGACCTCCTCGCCCCACTCGTCGCGGTTCGCCGGGCGGCCACCTGCGACGATGCATGCGAGAAGTCTCACGGCGCTTTGACGATCTTTGGAACCTGCAGACGTCTTCAGCTTACTTGCCTCCTGAAACGGGAGTATGCATCGCAAAGCTACTGTTTGCAAAACAGAAATCTCCGACGAGGCGCCAGCGGGAGGACGCTATACGATCCGGCCCTCTGATCGACATTCGCCTGCTTAGCTCTCAATCGATTCCACAATCTTCTCTGTTCCCCGATGTCCCCAGCCCCTGCAACCAAACATGCGTTCAACAGCCGAACGTAGAGCCCTATCCGTCGCAGCTACAACGAACGACGGAATTACGCCCCTAGCCGTCGCTTGAGCGTTCGAGCTTTCGCACCGTCCTCGGAACGACGCTCTGTCCCAACCTCCCCCGTGGTCCCAACCCTGTCCCAACCTCCCGAGGGGGTCGGGGACACGAAAAGTCGTTCAAAAACAAAGGTGTCCCCAACCTCACCCTGTGGTCCCAACCTTTTGCTACACATTCATGTGGGAGAACGGAAAAGGTCGGGAACATGTTTTTCTATACGAAAAGAGAAGGACCCCCGTTGGGGACACCGAGGTTGGGACCACATCCGTTCAAGCCATTGGAGTGAAACGATAAAAGGCTGTCCCAACCCCCTCGAAGGTTGGGACCACGCGTTTGGAGGTTGGGACCGGGACGGGCAGCGCGTCGATCTTCGCCGGCCGCGTCGTCCCTGGTCGTTTTCGCTTTGGCCGAGGACCGCCGGATGCTACATCTTGCGGTGACCGAAGCCGAAGGCCCACAGCTTGTGAGCCTTCACGATGAACACACCGATCCCCGCGCAGGACGTCCGCCCCGAACCGGGCGCGATCAGCCGGTCCTGCATCCTCGCCCTCGACCTCGGCACCACGACCGGCTGGGCGATGCGCAGCCATGACGGACTGATCACCAGCGGCACGGTCAGCTTCCGGCCCGGACGATTCGACGGCGGTGGCATGCGCTACCTGCGGTTCACCAACTGGCTGACCGAACTCGACCGGCTGTCGGGGCCCATCGCCGTGATCTGGTTCGAAGAGGTCCGCCGGCACGCCGGGACCGACGCGGCCCACATTTACGGCGGTCTGATGGCGACGCTCACATCGTGGGCCGAACTGCGCGGCGTTCCTTACGAGGGCGTTCCGGTCGGAACCATCAAGCGGCACGCCACTGGCAAGGGCAACGCTCCCAAGGAGGCGATGATTGCCGCGGCCCGCGCCCTCGGGTTCTCACCCGCCGACGACAACGAGGCCGACGCCATCGCCATCCTCCACTGGGCCATCGAGACGAATGGGGGCCTGGGATGAGGTGGTACCCGAAAGGATATGGCGGCACGCGAAGGGATCCCGACCAGGTGAAGCGCGATGGCTGGCACGACGAGGGTGTGCTCGCCGTCTCCGTCGACGACGACCGGCTGACCTGGCCGGAGCGCGAGCTGGTGCGTCAGCTCGCGGAGAAGCTCTACGGGCCACGTGCGGGCGACCGGGAGGCCGCCAATGGCTGAGTGGACGCCCACCATGGTCGAGGATCGGCTCGAGAGCGCCGCCGACGTGTTCCGATCGCTGCCCGAGGTGAAGCCGCAGGGCTACTTCAACGCCTGGCCCGAGTACTTCCACAGCTTCGCGGACCAAGTGGGCCAGGAGCCTCGGATGCGACGACCCAAGCCTGGGCCGCGTGACCTCACGCAGGCCGAGGATGCTCTGCTCTGGCTGCGCTGGCTCGACCCTGCCGACGCGCGCCTGCTCTGGCTCCGGGCGAACCGAAAGCCGTGGAAGCCGATTTGCTGGGAACTCGGCATCAGCCGCGCCACTGCGAACCGGCGCTGGCAATACGGGATCGCGGTCATCGTCTGGCGGTTGAACGGGAGGCGCGTGCCGCAGAAGCGGTCGATGGAATTCGTCGTGGCGCAGGCGGCGCACCGAGCCTGTCAAGGCACGACGGGCGCGTGAGACACTTTTCGGCGAGACACCGGACGGCGAGACGGATCGCCCTTCTGACGGTATCCATGGCGATATACTCGGGGTCGTGCGCTCGGACGGACCGGCGCTGATCCCGCGGTGGACACCGGGGCTGGCTTCCGGGGTCCAGCCGGGGTCCAGCCCGCCAAGCCATTGTTTTTCGGTTCCTTTCCGGGCCGAAACGTATGCTGGCGGGCTTGGCTCGGCATTTCGCCAGCGTCAGGGCCGGTTTTTTGGGAAGCCACCGGAATCTAGCGTCCACCCGCGACGCCACGAAACCCTCGTGAATTCAAGCATCTGACCGGCCGCGCGTGGTGGATTCCCCGCGGATGCCGGAGTCCAGCCGGAAGCCGGCGGACCCCATCGCGCCGGAGTCCAGCCAGGCGGATGCCGACCTATCATCGACAGGAACCTGCATGAACCTCGCCTTCGCCCCCGAGCGGATCGAGATGTGGCCGCTTGCGCGCCTCCAACCCTACGCGAAGAACGCGAAGGTGCACGGGCCCGACCAGGTCGCAAAGATCGCCGCCAGCATGGCCGAGTTCGGCTGGACCGTGCCCTGCCTCGTCGGCGAGGACGGCGAGTTGATCGCGGGCCACGGCCGCGTGCTGGCCGCCACGCAGCTAGGTCTGACTGAAGCGCCGGTGATCGTGCTGGGCCACCTGACCGAGGCGCAGCGGCGGGCCTATCGTCTGGCTGACAACAAGCTGACCGAACTCGGGACGTGGGACGAGGCGCTACTCTCGGCGGAACTGCAGGAGCTACTGGCCGACGACTACGACCTGTCGCTGGTCGGCTTCTCGGACGGCGAACTGGACAAGCTCCTGGCCCTCGATCCGGACGGGGGCGGTGAAGAAGAGGATGGCGCCGGGGGCTCCGTGCCGCCGGTGACCATCCCCGAACCGCCGCGCAATCCGGCGTCGCACACGGGCGATCTCTGGATCCTCGGCGACCACCGGCTGCTCTGTGGCGACAGCACGAACCACGACGATGTGCGCCGCCTGATGAATGGCGAGCGGGCGATCCTGTTCGCAACCGACCCGCCGTACCTCGTCGACTACGACGGCTCGAACCACCCGACCCGGAACAAGGACTGGTCGGCGTCCTACGGCACGACCTGGGACGACAGTTCGCAGGGCGCCGAACTCTACGACGGGTTCATCTCGGCGGCCGTCGCCGAGGCCATCGCCGAGGACGCCGCCTGGTACTGCTGGCACGCCTCACGCCGCCAGGCGATGCTGGAGGCCTGCTGGGATAAAGCGGGCGCCTTCGTCCATCAGCAGATCATCTGGGTGAAGGATCGCGGGGTGCTCACCCGCTCGCATTATCTCTGGAAGCACGAGCCCTGCTTCATGGGCTGGCGCCGTCCCAATCGGCCGCCGAAGGTGGCCGAGCAGACGCTTCCCTCGACATGGGAGATGCCCGGCTTCGCGAAGGACGAGCGGCCCGACCATCCGACCCCGAAGCCGCTCGACGCCTTCGGCATCCCGATGCGCCAGCACGTCGCCCGCGGCGGTCTCTGCTACGAGCCCTTCTCGGGCTCCGGCTCTCAGATCATGGCGGGCGAGGCCAACGGCCGCCGCGTCTTCGCGATGGAGATCAGCCCCGCCTATGTCGATGTCGCCGTCGAACGCTGGCAGGCCGAGACCGGCAAGGAGGCCATTCTCGACGGCGACGGACGGACCTTCGCCGAGGTGAAGGCCGAGCGGCTGGGCGAGACCCCGGCCGCGGCCGAGGGGGCCCACGCGGCCTGACGACGTGGATGGCGTGGCTCTACCTTCCTCCGGCCTGCCTGCCGGAGCCGGCGACGCGTGCCTGTTCGGCCTCTCGCTCTGCTCCGGCGTCGGCGGGCTCGACCTCGGGCTGCACCTCGCACTACCCGGATATCGCACTGTGGGTCACGTCGAGCGGGACGCCTACGCCGCGGCCATCCTTGTGGCGCGGATGGAAGACGCGGCCTTGGATCCGGCGCCTGTCTGGGACGACGTTGGAACATTCGACGGTCGCCCGTGGCGCGGCGCGGTGGACATCGTCACTGCGGGTTATCCGTGCCAGCCGTTCTCCGTCGCGGGCAAGCGCCGGGGCGCGGACGACCCGCGGCACCTCTGGCCGCATGTCGCCCGGATTGTCGGCGAGATCGAGCCGCCCTTCGTGTTCCTCGAGAATGTCGCCCATCATCTCCGCCTCGGCTTCCCCGATGTCGCCGGAGGACTGGTCGGCATGGGCTACAGGCTTGCGGCAGGCCTCTTCACGGCGGCGGAAGTCGGTGCGCCGCATCGGCGCGAGCGGCTCTTCATCCTCGCCATCCGCGAACGCGACCACGTGGCCCACCCCGCGCGCCTGCTCGGGGACGCGGTCGAGCGGCGGGAATCGGACGGAGTTGATGCGCCTCTGGATGACGCCGACGGCGCGGGATCACAAGGACGGGGCGACGAGCTTGACGAATACGCCGGTGAACGGCCTGCTTGGCCGCCAGGTCCTGGTGACACCGATGGCTGGCGCGCATTCCTGCGACACGCCCCGGACCTTGAACCCAGCTTTCGTCGAGGCGCTGATGGGCTGGCCCACCGGGTGGACCGGCTTCGGCTCTGTGGCAACGGAGTGGTCCCGCTGGTCGCGGCGCATGCGCTCCGAACTCTCGCGGCTCAATTGCTGGCCGATGGATGAGGGGGCGCAATGAAGCAGAGCCGGGCCATGTCGCTGGTCGAGGCCATCGTCAACGTGGGGGTGGGCTACGGGGTCGCCGTCGTGACGCAGATCCTGATCTTCCCGGTCTTCGGGCTGCACACGACGCTCGCGCAGAACCTGAAGATGGGGGCGGTGTTCACGGTGGTGAGCATCGCGCGATCCTACGTCCTGCGGCGGCTCTTTGAGGCGATCCGTGTCAGAACGACAAGACCGCCGCTCGATGCGAGCGGCGGCCATGTTCGTCGTCGGCTGCCTTATCGGCGCGATTTCGGTCCTGCGATCAGACGAGATCAGCCCTCCAAGCGATAGACCCGCCCGCGGCCCTCGACCTTCTCGGAGGTGACTTCGAGCCCGAGTTTCTTCTTCAGCGCCCCGGCGAATGCCCCGCGAACGGTGTGAGGCTGCCATCCCGTGGCTTCGACGATTTCGTCGATGGTCGCGCCGCCCTTGGCGCGAAGCATCTCGATCAGTTTCGCCTGCTTGGTGCCCGTGCGCGGTGTGCGCGCCTTGGGCGCGGGCTCGCCCTCGGCGGGGGCGTCCCGCGGGGCTTCCGCGCTCGGCGCTGCGTCGACGCCCGTGGGCGCACTGGCGCCGCCTTCCGGTTCGACGCCGATGGCGGCGAGGCCTGCATCGGTGATGTGCAGGAGGATGGCGCGGCCGTCCTCGTCGTTGCGCCAGATGCGGTTGAGGGCGGCGTCCGCCTTGGTCTCGCTGTCGGTCGCTTTCTCTGCGATCAGCGCGCGCTTCAGGAGCGCGCCGACCACCTTGGCGGCGGCGCCGCCGCGGAGCGAGCCGGGAAGCGGCAGGACGTTGCGGTCGTCGCGCTGCGCGGCGGCGCTGAGGATCACGAGCTGGGTGTCGGAAAGCTTGGTCATCTGGGGTCTCCGTGTTCGAGGCCCGCGTCATGCGGCACCTTCTACGACCCCGAGCCGCGCATGGGGCGCGGCGGGAGTTCCGGCAGTGCCGGAGGTCAGCGGGCGTGCTCGCCCTCGCCAAAGGCGCTGTCGGTGATGCGCTTCAGCAGGCTGGCGTAGTGTTCGAGAGTGCCGACCATGGCCCAGCCCACCTCGTCGGGGTGGCAGTTGAAATGGTCGTCGCTGAGCGCCTGCAGGCGGGCGAGCATCTCGTCGATCTCGGCCTTCTTGCCGATGAAGGCGGCGAGCGCCGCTTCCTTGTTGCGCCGGGCCTTGTCGGCGCGGGCCTCAAAGCGCGGGGTGGTGATCGGGTTCAGGCGCGTGGTCATCGTTGTGGCTCCGGGTGAGTTGCATCGTCCTCGTGGGATGGACGTTCGCTCTGTCCGCGAGGCTTATCAACGACATAAGCGCCTGACTTTGAATGATAATCGGGGCTGGCGATGCAGGGCATGAGCGAGCGCCAGTATGCCGCCCATGTCGGGCTGTCGCGCGGCGCGATCCAGAAGGCGAAGACGGCGGGGCGGCTCGTCCTGCACGAGGATGGCAGCATCGACGCCGCGGCTTCGGACAAGCGACGAGCCGAGACGACCGACCCGTCGAAGACCCGCGAGCCGCCCGCGCCGAAGCTGAAACCCGTGCCCGAGGCCGCCGTCGCCGCCGTCGGCGACACGCTACGGGAACAGGGGCTGGCCGCCCCGGCCGTCGGCGGCGGTACGACCTTCCTGCAGGCCAAGACCGCGAACGAGGTGCTGAAGGCACAGGAGCGGCGCATCCGGCTGCAGAAGCTGAAGGGGGAACTGGTCGACCGCGCCCGGGCGGAGACGCTGATGTTCCGGCTCGCGCGCGACGAACGCGATGCGTGGGTGACCTGGCCGGCGCGCGTCGCGGCGCTTATGGCCTCGGAGCTCACCGCGGCGCTGGGGGACGCGTGCGAGGTGGAGGCGGCGCTGATGCAGAAGGTTCTGGAGGCCCATGTCCGCGCCCAGCTCGACAGCCTCGCGGAGATCCGACCCGGGCTTGGATGACGATCTTGTCGGATTCGACGGGTCCGCCGCGCTGATCCGTGCCTGGTCGCGGGGCCTGCGGCCCGACCCGGACCTGACCGTCTCGAGCTGGGCCGACCGCCACCGGAAACTCGCTTCGCGCGCCTCGGCCGAGCCCGGGCAGTACCGGACCGCGCGCACGCCCTACATGCGCGAGATCATGGACCGGCTCTCGCCCGGCGATCCGACCCAGCGCATCGTTTTCATGAAGGCCGCGCAGGTTGGCGCGACCGAGGCCGGCAACAACTGGATCGGCTTCGTCATCCACCAGGCGCCGGGGCCGATGCTCGCGGTCCAGCCGACGGTGGAACTGGCCAAGCGGAACTCGCGCCAGCGCATCGACCCGCTGATCGACGAGAGCCCCGAGCTGCGGGAGCGGGTCAAACCGGCCCGGTCCCGCGACGCGGGCAACACGATGCTTTCGAAGGAGTTCGCGGGCGGCATCCTGATCATGACCGGGGCGAACTCGGCGGTGGGGCTGCGGTCCACCCCGGCGCGTTACATCTTCCTCGACGAGGTCGATGCCTATCCGGCCTCGGCCGACGAGGAAGGCGATCCGGTGACGCTGGCCGAAGCGCGCTCGCTGACCTTCGCCCACAGGCGCAAGGTGTTCCTTGTCTCGACCCCGACGATCCGGGGGCTGTCGCGCATCGAGCGGGAGTTCGAGGCGTCCGACCAGCGGCGCTACTTCGTGCCGTGCCCGCATTGTGACGCGATGCAGTGGCTGAAGTTCGAGCGGCTGCGCTGGGAAAAGGGGCGGCCGGAGACGGCCGAGTATCTCTGCGAGGGCTGCGAGCGGCCCATCGCCGAGCACCACAAGACGCGGATGCTCGAGCGCGGCGAGTGGCGCGCGACGGTGACGACCGCCGATCCGACGACCGTCGGCTATCACCTGTCGGCGCTCTATTCGCCGGTCGGGTGGCTCAGCTGGCAGCGGATCGCGCGGGCGCACGAGGCGGCACGGGGCAGCGACGAGGCGATGCGGGCGTTCCGGAACACCATCCTCGGCGAGACCTGGATGGAGACCGGCGAGGCGCCCGACTGGCAGCGGCTGGCCGACCGGCGCGAAGCGTGGTCCCCGGGCACGGTCCCTGAGCGCGGCTTGTTCCTGACCGCGGGCGCCGACGTCCAGAAGGACCGGATCGAGGTCGACGTCTGGGCCTGGGGCCGCGGGCTGGAAAGCTGGCTCGTCGATCACCTTGTGCTCGAGGGCGGCCCCGGTGATCCGGCCTGCTGGCAGCAGCTGACGGATCTGCTCGGACGGACTTGGACGCACGCCTCGGGGCAGCTGCTGTCGCTCGCCCGGCTCGCGATCGACACGGGCTACGAGACCAGCGCGGTCTATGCCTGGTCGCGCCAGGTCGGGTTCGCGCAGGTTGCGCCGGTGAAGGGTGTCGAGGGGTTCACCCGGACGAGCCCGGTGACCGGGCCGACCTATGTCGATGCCACCGTCGCCGGCAAGCGGCTCCGGCGCGGGGCCCGGCTCTGGACCGTGGCCACCTCGACCTTCAAGGCCGAGACCTATCGCTTCCTGCGGCAGGACCGGCCGACGAGGGAGGAACAGGCGGTGGGCGCTCTGTGCCCGCCCGGCACGATCCACCTGCCGGACTGGGCGGACGGCGAATGGCTCAAGCAGCTGACCGCCGAGCAGCTGGTGACGGTGAAGGGCAAGCGTGGCTTCACGCGGCTCGAATGGCAGAAGCTCCGCGAGCGCAACGAGGCGCTGGACACCCGGGTCTATGCCCGCGCGGCCGCGTGGATCCTCGGGGCGGATCGCTGGCCGGAGGCGCGGTGGGCCGATCTGGAGGCCCAGCTCGGTGTGGCGAAGCAGGACGGGCCAACGGACGGTGCGGCAACGGTGCCGTCCGGCCCGACACGAAAGACGCCGCGCCGGCGCACGGTGCGCTCGAGCTACATGAGGTGATCCATGGCCACGGCCGCAGAGCTCCGCGCCCGCCGCGACGCGCTGACCGCGCAGCGGTCCTCGGGGGTGGCTCGGGTGAGCTATGACGGCAAGACCGTGGACTATCGGAGCGTGGCCGAGATCGACCGGGCCATCGAGGCGCTGGATCGCGAGATCGCCGCGGCCGAGGGGCGTCGGATTGTCCGGCAGCTGCGCGTGACGACAGCAAAGGGGCTCTGAGCCATGGGCCTCTTCGACCGTTTCCGCCGCCGCGCCCCCGGCGGTCCCGCTGCCGTGCGCGCCCGTCTCGAAGGCGCCATGGCGAAGCGGCGGCTGCGCGGCTGGAACCCGCCGCTCGAGAACATCAACGCGCTGGTCGCCTCGGGCGGCCCGCGGCTGCTGGCTCGGTCTCGCGAATTGGTGGTCACGAACGGCTATGCCACCAACGCCTGCGAGGCCTTCGCCGCGAACCTCGTCGGCGACGGGATCAAGCCGTCCTCGTTGATCGGGGACGCGGATCTCCGCGACAGGGTGCAGCGGCTCTGGCTCGCCTGGACCGACGAGGCCGATGCGGACGCGTTGACCGACTTCTACGGCCTGCAGGCCATGGTCGCGCGCGAGATGTTCGTCGCGGGCGAATGCTTCGTCCGGCTGCGTCCCCGTCGCGCAGAGGATGGGCTGCTGGTCCCGGTGCAGCTGCAGCTTCTACAGTCGGAGATGCTGCCCTTCGAGAAGACGGAGACGGCGGGAAACGGCAACCGCATCCGATGCGGGATCGAGTTCGACGGGATCGGCCGGCGCGTGGCCTACCACTTCCGCCGCCGCCATCCGGGCGACAGCACCGACCAGGGGGCGGACATTCCGGAGACGGTGCGCGTGCCGGCGGCCGACGTGCTGCACATCTACCGGCCCATCGACGCGGGCCAGATCCGGGGACTGCCGCATATCGCACCCGCGATGGTGCGGCTGTTCCTGCTCGATCAGTACGACGACGCCGAACTCGACCGGAAGAAGACCGCGGCGATGTTCGCGGGCTTCATCACCAAGACCGCGCCCGAAGAGCCCATGATGGGCGAGGCCGAGGCGGATCTCGACGGCGCCGCCATTGCGAGCCTCGAGCCCGGCACGATGCAGGTGCTGCTGCCGGGCGAGGATGTGAAGTTCTCGTCGCCGGCGGATGTCGGCGGCGGCTACGAGGCGTTCCAGTACCGCACGCTGCTGGCGGTCTCAGCCTCGCTGGGGCTGCCGTATCACCTCGTCACCGGGGATGTGCGGCAGGCGAACTACTCGTCCCTGCGCGCCGAACTCGTCGAGTTCCGCAGGCGCATCGGCCAGCTGCAGCATGGCGTGATCGTGCACCAGCTCTGCCGCGCGGTCTGGATGCGCTGGCTCGAAACTGCGGTGCTGTCGGGCGCGCTCGATGCCGCTCCCGCGAAGGTGCGACCGGTGCAATGGATCCCGCCGCGCTGGGACTGGGTCGATCCGCTGAAGGACATCCAGGCGCAGGTGCTGGCGATGGAGGCGGGCATCACCTCGCGGCGCAAGGTGGTCGAGGCCACCGGCTACGACGTCGAGGAAGTCGACCGCGAGAACGCCGCCGACGCCGCGCGCGCGACAGGTCTCGGCCTGCGCTACCGCACGAGCCCCGGCGAGACGCAGGGCGCCCGCGCGACGCCTGCAACGCGGGCCGAGCCCGGCAATGGCGCCGGCAACGATACGGACGACGGCGCCGCGGCGACCGATCCGGCCACCGAACAGGAGTGACGACATGGCAAGCTGGTATGCGATCCGCGCCCGGGGGACCGGCGCGGAAGTGGCGATCTATGACGAGATCGGCGCCTACGGGGTCTCGGCGAAGGGGTTCCTGGCGGAACTCGGCGCGCTGCGCGAGGGCACGCCCGTCGATCTGCGGCTCAACAGCCCCGGCGGGTCGGTCTTCGACGCAGTCGCTATCCACAACGCGCTGAAACGGCACGCGGGCCCGGTCACGGTCTGGATCGACGGCATCGCCGCCTCGGCTGCCTCCTACATCGCGATGGCGGGCGACGAGATCGTCATGCCGGAGAACGCCTTCCTGATGATCCACGACCCCGCCGGCCTCGTCATGGGCACGGCCGAGGACATGCGCGCCATGGCCGAGGCGCTCGACAAGGTGAAGGGCAGCCTCGTCTCCGGCTATGCCGCGAAATCCGGCCGGACGCCGGAAGAGGTCTCCGCGCTCATGGCCGCCGAGACATGGTTCGACGCGTCGGACGCCGTGGCGCAGGGCTTCGCCGACCGGCTGATCGAGCCCGTCCGCATCGCCGCGAACTTCGACATCGGGCGCTTCCGCAATGCGCCGCCGGTGTTGGTAGAGCAGGTCGAAGCGGATCAGGACTCCGACGACGCGGCCGACGGCGCCGCAGTCGAAGCGGACGAGGATACCGACGACGCCTCCAAAGGCGATCAACTGTCTGATGTCGACGACGAGCAGGCCGCCGCCTCCGACGCTCCTCAGCCGCCTGCCGAGACGCCACCGCGCAGCGGCGCGCCGCCCGATCCTGCCGCGATCCGGGCGGAGGCCATCGGGCATGCCCGGGCCGTGGTCGACCTCTGCCGCCTCGCGGGCCAGCCGCAGATGGCGGGCCGCTTCCTCGAAGAGGACGCGAGCCTTGACGAGGTGCGCGCCGCGCTCCTCGCTGCCAAGGCCGAGGCCGAGCCCGAGATCGCGCCCCATCACCCGCAGCCCGGCCGTTCCTCGGCCGCGCGCCCCTGGGGCGAGATCGTCGCCCGCACCTTCAAGCTGAAAGGATGACACCATGACCACGCTGGTCGAAGGCACGCACCCCGGCGGCTTCCTCGTCTGGGAAGCCTTCCGCGACTACACCCGCGAGACGATCACCGTCGCCGCGGGCACGCTCGAGCCCGGCACGGTGCTGGGCCAAATCACCGCCTCGGGCAAATACGCCGCCCACGACCCGGCCGCCGTCGACGGCACCGAGACAGCCGTCGCGGTGCTCTGGGGCAATGCGGATGCGAGCGCCGGCGATGCGCCCGCCGTCGCCGTCGTTCGCGGACCCGCCATCGTCAACCGCCACGACCTCTTCTTCGCGGGCACCCCCAGCGAGGGCGAGATCGCGGCCGCCCACACGGCGCTCCTCGCCGCGGGCATCCTCGTCCGCTGATCCAATCCCGACAGGAGGCATCCAAATGGCCACCATGGACATCTTCGAAGGCGATGCCTTCACCATCGTCGAGCTCACCCGCGCGCTCGAGAACATCCCCTACAAGCCCGCGTTGCTGTCAGGCTCGAACCTCTTCAGCCCGCGCGGCGTGCGCTCCCGCACCGTCGTGATCGAGAGCCGCGACGGCACGCTCTCGCTGATCCCGTTCTCCGAGCGCGGCTCGGCCTACGAGCAGCAGGTCCCCGACCGGCGCGAGATGCGCGCCTTCGTCTGCCGGCAGTTCAAGAAGCAGGACGTGCTCTGGGCCTCCGAGATCCAGTCCGTCCGCGACTTCGGCTCGGAGAGCGCCACCCAGCAGGTGCAGACCGAGGTCGCGTATCGGCTGCGCAAGCTCCGCCAGGACGCCGAGACGACCTTCGAGTACCACCTCCTGAACGGCATCCAGGGGCTGGTGAAGGACCCGAAGGACCACGCCACGGTGGTGAACTACTTCACCGAGTTCGGCATCTCTCCGGCGGCCGAGATCGACTTTGACCTCGACAACGCAAGCCCGGCCTCGGGGGCGCTCCGCAAGCGCTGCCAGGCGCTGATCGAGAGCGTCGAGGACTCGATGGGCGGGCTCTCGGCCGGCGCCGTGCAGGTCCGGGCCGAATGCGGCTCGGCCTTCTTCGCCGATCTCGTGGCCCACAAGGAGGTGCGCGAGACCTATCTCAACACCGCCGCGGCGGCCGACCTGCGGGGCCGGGTCGCCGACGAGGTCAGCTTCGGCGGCATCACCTTCCGCCGCTACAGGGGCGGCGTCGGCTTCGGCGTGCCGACCGACAAGGCGTACTTCTATCCGGAAGGCATCGAGGGGCTGTTCGAGATCTATTACGCGCCCGCCGACACCTTCGAGACGGTCAACACCCTCGGCCAGCCGCTCTACGCACGTACCATCCCCGATCGTGATCGCGACGAGTGGGTGCGGCTGGAGATCGAGAGCAATCCGCTGCCGATCTGCACCCGCCCGCAGGTGCTGCGCAGCGCGCGGCGGACCTGATGTCCGCCTTCGCGGTCGCCCTCAGTGCCCTCTTCGCCGATCCGAACATCGGAAGGGATGCCGTCTACATCGCTGACGGCGGCGCGCCCGTACTGGTGCGCGTCGTCGCCCGGCGTGCTGACGCCGTCACCGAGTTCGGCGATGCCCGGCTCTGGTCCGAGACGACCCGCATCGATCTGCTGGTCGCAGAGGTGGCGAACCCGCGCCCGGGCGACAGGCTCGAGATCGACGGCGACGCCTTCCTGGTCCAGGGCGAGCCCGTCCGCGACCGCGAGCGGCTAGCCTGGACTGTGTATCTGATACCTGCATGAAGCTGAATCTCGACATCGATCCCGACATCGTCGCGATGATGCAGGCGGAGATCACGGCCGGGGAGCGCGCTGTCACGGCCGCCATGCGCGAGGCCGGGACCGGGCTGAAGACCGCGTGGCGGTTGCAGATCACCGGCGCGGGCCTTGGCACCCGGCTCGCCAACTCGATCCGGAGCCAGACCTTCCCGAGGTCGGGCGAGAGCCTCGACGCCGCGGCGCTGGTCTGGTCCAAGGCGCCGGTGATCGTCGGTGCCCATGACACCGGTCCGCTGATCCGCTCGAAGAACGGGTTCTGGCTGGCGATCCCGCTGCCTGCCGCAGGCAAGTCCCTACGCGGCGGCCGGATCACGCCCGGCGAATGGGAGCGCCGCCGTGGCCTGCGCCTCCGCTTCGTCTATCGTCGCACCGGACCGAGCCTGCTGGTGGCGGAGGGCCGGTTGAACACGAAGGGCCAAGCGGTGGTGTCGCGCTCGAAGACCGGGCGCGGAAAGGTCACCGCGCCGATCTTCCTGCTGGTACCGCAGGTCAAGTTGCCGAAGCGGCTTGATCTGGCGAGGGATGCCGAGCGGGCGCACGACGCGGTGCCGGGACTGATCGTGGCGAATTGGGTGGAGGCGAAACTATAGTCGGACGCGCCGGAAAAAGGATCTGGAGCCCTGACAGGCCCCGTCTATCTCGGCGGCCGAGAGATCGTATTCTGGTCCTGATGCCGCCTGCACGATCCGGCGCCCGAAGCCCGGTGACCGGCGTGGCCTCACGTGGCCACCCGCAAATCGGCCCGCGCGTCGCGGATGATCGACCACGAGGATTGCAGAAACAGCCCGGCGATCACTGCCGCTACAACGAGGTCGGGCCATGCCGTGTTAGTCCAGGCGACCAGACCCGCTGCCACGACGACCGCTGCATTGCCGATGGCGTCGTTGCGCGAGAACAGCCAGACGGCCCGAACGTTGGCATCTCCGGCCCGGTGGGGCAGCAACGGCAGAACGGCAACCACGTTGACCACGAGCGCGATCACGGCGAACAGGCCCATCAGTTCAGCTTCAGGCTGCTGCTGAACCAGTACGCGGTAGGCCGTGTTGGCGAGGACCCCGAGACCGAGCGCCCCGAGAAACAAGCCTTGGATCAGAGCGGAACGGGCTCGCCAGACCAGGCTCCAGCCGATCGCCAGAACCCCAAGGAAGGTGATCAGGCCATCGCCGAGGAAATCGAGCGCATCGGCTTTCAGGGCCTGCGATCCGGAAATGAAGCCGCCAACCATCTCGATGAGGCCGTAGCCCACGTTCAGCACGATCACGATCCACAGCGCACGCCGGTAGGCCGGGGTGATATGGCTCAAGTCCTTCGGAAGATCGTCGATGTCTCCCTCGTGATCAGCTTCGGGTCCGCCCAGCCGATCCAGTCGGTAGCCGATGCCCGACACCGCACGCTCCACTTCGGGCAGCTGCAAACTCAGGTCGGATACATGCACCGTCATGATCTGCGTGGCAGTCGAGACCTTCACGTCCTCGACCCCGGCCGACCGCACCGCCTTCTCGATCTTCGCGGCGCATGACGGGCAGTCCATGCCGGTGACTCTGTAGCGCGCGTGCTCAGCGTTGCTCATTGTGGCCGTTTCGCTCATTACGATCTTCCGTGGACAGACGAGGCTATATATCATTGCAGACTGATATGTCGAGCGAGACCGGAATCCTTCAGCAGGCTGATGCTCAAGTCGTCGAGTTGCGGGCGAAGCTTTTCCGCGGCTTGGCTGACTTCTCGCGCATGTCGATTTTGGCCGCTCTGCGTGACGGCCCGCTTTCGGTTGGGGAGATCGTTGGCGCCACCGGCCTGTCGCAGTCGAACGCCTCAAACCACCTGCGGTGCCTGAGCGAATGCGGGCTGGTTGTCGGAGAACCGGACGGTCGGTTCGTCCGGTATCGGTTGAGCGATCCGCGCTTGGACGAACTGATGAGGCTGGCCGACGACCTCCTGGCCGGGACCGCTCGGGGCGTTGACTCGTGCGAGAATTTCAAAGGAGCGGGCACGGTCTGATCGACGGCGGACGTCCGCCGTCGTTGGCCTACGATCAAGACCGGGCGACGACGCCCGGTGCTGTGCCATTCGGATTTTCTTCGGTGACATCATGCCCAGTACACGCGAGGCCACGCTGGCGGCGCTGCACGCACGTCTTTTGACGGTGCCTGCCACAACCCTGCGCGGCGAGGTTCTGCCCGAGCGCGTGCCCGCCGCCGGGCTCCTGATCCTGCGGGACGGCGAACCGGGCGAGCCGGAGGTGACGCTCTCGCCTCTGCGCTACCACTACCAGCACCGAGCCGAGATCGAGGCCGTTGTGCAGGGCGCCGACCGTGACGCCGCCTTCGACACGCTGATCGCCAGCGTCGGCGCGGCCATCGCAGCCGACCGCACGTTGGGCGGGCTCTGCGACTGGGTCGAGGCGGAAGCGCCGCGCCCGGTCGATCTGCCGGTCGAGGGCGCGGCCAGCCTGAAGGCCGCGGTGGTTCCGGTCGTGCTGCACTATTCCACGGCCGACCCGCTGGCCTGATCCCACCTACAACAGGAGAACACCATGGCACGAGCCCAAGGGGCGCGGGCGCAGATGGCGCTTGCGTTCGAAACGACCTATGGCACGCCGCCGACAGGCGGCTTCACGAAGATGCCGTTTGCCAGCACCACGCTCGGCGCGGAGCAGCCGCTGCTGAACTCGGAGCTTCTCGGCTACGGCCGCGATCCGCTGGCACCGATCAAGGATGCGGTGACGGCGGACGGCGATGTCGTGGTGCCGCTCGACGCCGAAGCCTTCGGCTTCTGGCTGAAGGCAGCCTTCGGGGCACCGACGACCAGCGGCACCGGCCCCTGGACGCACGAGTTCCAGTCGGGCGCCTGGACGCTGCCGAGTCTCTCCATCGAGACCGGCATGCCCGAGGTGCCGCGCTACGCCATGTATTCCGGCTGCGTTCTCGACCAAATCACCTGGCAGATGCAGCGCTCGGGGCTACTGACCGCGACCGCGCGTCTGGTGGCGCAAGGAGAGACGGTGGGCACGATGACCAGCGCCGGCACACCCGCCGCGCTGGAGCTGAAGCGCTTCGGCCATTTCAACGGGTCGATCATTCGGAACGGCTCTGCCCTCGGCAATGTGGTCTCGGCCGACATCACCTACGCCAACAACCTCGACCGCATCGAGACCATCCGTTCGGACGGCCGCATCGACGGCGCGGACCCGTCCATCGCCGCGTTGACGGGATCCATCGAGGTTCGGTTCGCCGACAGCACGCTGGTGACGCAGGCGATCAACGGCGATCCCTGCGAGTTGGAATTCGCCTATGTTCTGCCCTCGGGCGAGAGCTTCACCTTCACCGTGCACGCCGTCTACCTGCCGCGCCCACGCATCGAGATTTCCGGGCCGCAGGGCGTGCAGGCGACCTTCGACTGGCAGGCCGCCCGCGACAGCGTGGTCGGGCGGATGTGCACCGCAACCCTCGTGAACGACGTGGAGAACTACTGATGCTGACGCTCGACCTGACCAACGCTCCGCGCTGGCATGACCTCGCGCCCGGCGTCCGGGTGCAGCTGCGCCCGCTGACCACCGCCCTGATGGTGGCGACGCGCAGCGACCCGGCCGTCGAGGCGGTGCCCGAGGAGGCGTCCGACGAGGAGCGCGCGGTTGCCTTCGCCAAGGCTCTCGCGCGCCGCGCAATTCTCGCCTGGGAGGGTATCGGCGACGCTGACGGCAACCCCATCGATCCCAGCCCCGAGGCCATCGACGCGCTGCTCGACGTCTGGCCGATCTTCGAGGCCTTCCAGCTGACCTACGTCTCCAAGGGCCTGCTGCTGGAACAGGAAAAAAACGCCTCCGCGCCCTCGCCGAATGGTCCTTCGGCGGGGGCGAGCGCTACTGCGAAGCCTGCCAAACGACGTGCCCGGACTGCCCGGCGCGGCTGAACCGGCCGCTCACCCTCGAGGGCTGGCAGGTCTGGGACCTCGTCGGCCGTCTCGGCGGCCAGCTGCGCGTCCTGCCCGGCGCCGTCGTCGGATGGGACATGTCGGCGGCGCTGGCGCTCGGTGATGCGCTCGGCGTGCCGCCGCTCGCCATGGCCGAACTGCTCCCCGTCATCGAAGCGGTGATGGTGGCCAAGCTCAACG
Source organism: Paracoccus sanguinis (assembly GCF_900106665.1). Classification (GTDB taxonomy): domain Bacteria; phylum Pseudomonadota; class Alphaproteobacteria; order Rhodobacterales; family Rhodobacteraceae; genus Paracoccus; species Paracoccus panacisoli. Next base: position 284 of record NZ_FNNA01000008.1, on the reverse strand, counting down.
AACAGATGGATCACTCCCATGGCGGAAAAACGGGTTAGCGTCCGCCTCGCGGCCGTGGGCGGACGGCAGGTGCGCGCCGAACTGGAAGGTGTCGGCGAGGCCGGGTCGCGCGGCTTCGGACGGCTGAGCCGCGAGATGGAGTCGGCCAACGCCCGGCTGGCAGCCTTCTCCCGCCGTGTCGCTGTGGCTGCCGCCGCCGCCGTGGCAGCGGCCGCTGCCGCTGGCGTGGCGATGATCCGGTCCGGGCTGCAGACGGTCGACGCGCAGGCCAAGCTTGCGCAGTC
>NZ_FNNA01000004.1 GCF_900106665.1 Paracoccus sanguinis | reverse complement strand
TCTGCCCCTGCGCGGGGCGGCCGCCCGGGCCCCCCCCCCCCCCCCCCGCCAATCCCCGAGGACGACGAATGCTGATCCAGATCCCCGACCTGCTGTCCCCCGACGAGGTCGCCGCCTTCCGCGAGACGCTCGAGCGTGCCAGCTGGGCCGACGGCCGCGAGACCGCGGGCGACCAGGCGGCGACGGTCAAGGCCAACCTGCAGATCCCGCCCGACTCCGCCGTCGCGCGCGATCTGGGCGAGCGGGTGCTGCACGCGCTGGCGCGCAATCCGACCTAAACCGCCGCCGCGCTGCCGCTGCGCGTCCTGCCGCCGATGTTCAACCGCTACGACCCCGGCATGACCTTCGGCGCGCACACCGACAACGCCATCCGCACGGTCCCCGGCGCGGGGGGCCTGCGGATGCGGGCGGACGTCTCCACAACGATCTTCCTGACCGCGCGCGAAGACTACGAGGGTGGCGAGCTGGTGGTCGAGGACACCTATGGCACCCACGCCGTCAAGCTGCCGGCCGGGCACATGGTCGTCTATCCCGCCTCGTCGCTGCACCGGGTGAACCCGGTGACCCGCGGCAGTCGCTGGGCCAGCTTCTTCTGGGCGCAGTCGATGGTGCGCGACGACGGGCGGCGGGCCATGCTCTACGACCTCGACCTCGCGATCCGGCAGGCGCGCGCGGCGATGGGGAACGCGGCGCCGGCCGTGCTGGGCCTCGTCAGCCACTATCACAACCTGCTGCGCATGTGGGCCGAGCTGTGAGCGCCGAGGCCGCCCTCGCCACCGGGCAACTGCTGCTCGAAGCAGGAGAGCCGGTGCAGGCGCTGGAGTCGTTCCGCATGGCGGCGCGGGCGGGCGATGCGCGCGGGCTGACGATGCTGGGCCGCGCGGCCGAGCGGGGCTGGGGCATGGCGCCCGATCCCCGGCAAGCCGCAGGCTGGTATCGGCGCGCCGCGGCGCAGGGCGAGCCCTGGGCGATGTTCAACCTCGCCGACCTGCACCTGCGGGGCGCGGGCGTCCCGCGCGACGCCGCCCATGCGGCCCGCCTTTATGCCGCGGCGGCGCAGGGCGGGCTGGTGCAGGCGCTGAACATGCTCGGGATGCTGGCCGAAACGGGTGCGGCGGGCCCCGCCGATCCCGCTGCCGCGTCCGCCTATTACACCGCCGCCGCCGAGCGCGGCGATTGCTGGGGGCAGTTCAACCTCGCCCGCCTGCTGCTGGCCGAGGGTCGCCTGCCCGAGGCGCTGGTCTGGCTGGACCGCGCGCTGGCCCGCGGCGTGCCCGGCTTCCCCGAGGCCGTCGCCGCGGCGCTGTCGGGCGCGCGCCACCCCGAGCTGTCCCGCCGCGCCGCGCAGGCGCGCGCCGCCACCCGCCCCTTCCGAACGACGAGTCCCCGATGATCCGCACCGCCACCCTCCCCCTGCTGATCCTTCCCGCGCCGGCCCTCGCGCAACTGCCGGCCGAGGCGCTGCCGCACGACCTGTCCCCCTGGGGGATGTTCATGGCGGCCGACGTGGTGGTGAAGGCGGTGATGATCGGGCTGGCGGTCGCCTCGGTCGTCACCTGGACCGTGGCGCTCTTCAAGCTTGTCGAGTTCGCCGTCGCCATGCGCACGGCTCGCCGCTCGCAACGGCTGGTCGCGGCCGGGGGCGCCCTGCCCGCCGCCGCACGCGCGCTCGCCCGCCGCCGCGATCCGGTCGCGCGGATGCTGCGCGCGGCGGGGCGCGAGGTCGAGGGCGCGGCCCCGTTCCTCGCCGCCGCCGGCCCGACCGGCGTCAAGGAGCGGATCGAGTCCGTGCTGGCGCGGATCGAGGCCGGGACGCTCGCGCGGCTGGCCGCGGGGACCGGGGTGCTGGCCACCATCGGCGCGACGGCGCCCTTCGTGGGGCTGTTCGGGACGGTCTGGGGCATCATGAACGCCTTCGTCGGCATCTCGCGCGCGCAGACGACGAACCTTGCGGTGGTCGCGCCGGGCATTGCCGAGGCGCTGCTGGCGACGGCCCTCGGCCTCGTCGCGGCGATCCCGGCGGTGGTGGTCTACAACCTGTGCTCGCGCGCCATCGCCGCGCATCGCCTGACCCTGCGCGACGGTGCCGCGCTGATCGCGCGCATGGCCAGCCGCACGCTGGACGCCCAGGCAGGGGGGCGCTGAGATGGCCGCGGGCCTGCATGACCCCGAGGGCACCGGCGAGATGGCCGAGATCAACGTCACGCCCTTCATCGACGTGATGCTGGTGCTGCTCATCATCTTCATGGTGGCGGCGCCGCTGGCGACGGTGGACATCAACGTGGACCTGCCCGCGTCGGGCGCGCCGCAGGCCCCGCGCCCCGACCAGCCCGTCTGGGTGACGCTGAAGCCGGACCTCTCGATCGCCGTCGGCACCGAGGCCGTCGCCGCGGGTGCGCTGGCCGCCGCGCTGGCCCGTGCGACGGACGGCGACCCCGAGGCGCGGCTGTTCCTGCGCGCCGACGAACGCGTGGCTTATGGCGACCTGATGGCGCTGATGAACCGCCTGCGCGCGGCGGGCTACCTGCGCCTCGCGCTGGTGGGGCTCGAGGCCGGGCCGTGAGGGCCGCGCGCACGGTCGGCTGGGCGTCGGCGGCGCTGCTCGTCCTTGGCGGCCATGCGGGCGCGGCCCTGTGGGTCATGTCCGCCCGTCCCGAGCCGCCGCCCCCGGCGGGGCAGCCGATCTTCGTGGACCTCGCCCCGCCGCCGCCGGCGCCGGATTTCGACGTGCCGGAGTCGGGGCTGTCGCTTTTGGGGCCCGTGACCACGCCTCCGCCGGATGTCGAAGCGCCGCCCTCGGCCTCGGAGCCGGTGGAGCCGACCGCAATCGCCGACCCCCTGCCCCCGCAGATCGAACTCCCCCCGATCGAGCCGCTGCCGCGCCTCGACGCTGCGGCCCTGCTGCCGCCCTCTGCCCCGGCCGAGCGCCCTGCCCCCCGCCCCGAGCGGGTGACGCGCCCGCGCGCGCCGGACCCCGAGACGCCGCGCGCGCCGCGCTCGGCCGATACGCGCAAGCCGTCACAGACGCCCGCCGCCCAGCCTGCCGCCCGGACGCGCGCACCGGCGTCGGTGGCGTCACCGCGCCCCGCCGCGCAGGCGAGCGGCGCGGGCAAGGGCGCAGGCGCAAAGGCGCAGGCAAGCTGGCGCGCCACCGCCTCAGCCGTCGTTGCCCGCCACATGCAGCGCGGTCGCTACAATACCCGCCAACCCGTATCCGCCTCGATCAGCCTGACGGTGGATGGCGCCGGCCGCATCACCGGCGCCGCGGTCACCTCGGCCGGCGGCACGCTCGACGCCGCGCTGACCCGCCAGATCCGCCGCCTCGGCCGGCTGCCCGCGCCCCCGGGCGGGCGAGGGCTGTCGGTCGTCGTCCCGGTGCGGATCGCCCGCTGAGCAGGTTTCGGGCGGCCGTATCTGAACGGCGGCCCCGCGAGGACCGGATGGTGGGCCTCCGCTGGAGGCCCACCAAAACCTCACCCGCCCAGCTGCCCGTAATCCAGCATCATGTATCTCGCCGGGCGGTTCTTCTTCGGGTCGCCCTCGTCGCTCATGATCAGCAGCCGCGGCTCGCCGTGCACCATTACCGAATCGATCGACTCGACGTTGTTGAGGTTGATGATCTCGGGCAGCGCGATCGGCTCGGCCGCGACGGCGGGATCGCCGCTCCAAGTCCAGAGCTGCGATACCTTGTTGTCGTCGTCGCCCTCGATCTCGTTGACGATCAGGAAGGCGCCCAGCACCGGATCGAAGCTCAGCGCGCGGATGCCGCCGTCCTGCAGGTCCAGCAGGATCGGCGCGCCGAAGGCGGGCGCCGCCGCCTCGTCGAACATCGCGCCGGGATTGCGGATCGGGATGATGATCGAGCGGTCGCCCGCCTTGGGCGCGCGCAGGCCCAGGAGAAGCTGGCCGGTCTGCTGGTGAAAGGCCAGCCCCTCGATGTTGAGCTTGCCCATGTCCACCGGCTCGCCCGCCGCGCCCCGCAGCGCCTCGGCCAGGGCCGCGTCGCCGGCCAGCGCATCGCGCAGGTTGGTGACGCTGGCGATGTCGCCGACGGTGCTGCCACTGATGCGGAAGCGCAGCAACTGCTCGCGGTCGGGGGACCGCTCGCCCTTGGCCGTCGCCGAATGCGAGGTGATCGCATAGATGTTCTCGGTTTGGTCGATCGACAGGCCCTCGAGGTCCGAGAGCTTGCGCCCGAAGGCGCGGGTCAGGCGCAGGTCGGCCGTGCTGTCCTCGACGAGGCTGCCGTCCTCGGCCAGCGTCATGACGCTGACGGCGCGCTTGGCCTCGTCCTCGACCACGAGGATGCGGCCGTCGGGCAGCTGCTGCACGGCCGAGGGCTCGTAGATGTCGCTGAACTCGGCGATCCCGAGGTTCTGCAGCCGCACCGGCCGCTCGCCGGAAAGGCCGGGGAAGAGGGCGACGGTGGACTTGACGGTAAAGAAGGTCAGCACCGAGGCGAGCAGGCCCCAGCGGAACACGGTGTAGGAGACGTTCAGCAGCTTGAACTTGTGGTTGGCCATCTGGCCCAGCCAGTAGAGCTGGTCGGTCATCCGGTGGTAGATGCCGTCCCGGTCGCGCAGCAGCGCCTGCATCCGGTCCCAGTGCTCGTCGCGCGTCATCCGCACGCGATCCTCGTAGATCAGCAGGTTCAGCTCGTCCGGCGGGCGCGCATCGCGGCCGCGCATCACGTAGTCGCGGAGGTCGCGCAGCCGGGCGCGTCGCGCCACCACGTCCCGCCCCCAGGTCCAGATCGAGGCGATCAGGTCGGCGCGCTCGGGCGACGCCGCCAGCAGCGCGAAGACGATCGAGGCTGCCGAGGTGAGCAGGAACACCCCCGCCGGAAACAGGAAGCCGGGTGAGGAATTGAACAGGAACGCCCCCGAGATCATCAGCGCCGAGATGATGAAGCCGTTGAGCGAGATCATGATGTTGGCCTTGGTCGCGGCCAGGGCGATGATGTCCAGCTCGGCGCGGACGGCATTGCGGAACATCGTCTCGACCGCCTTGGAGGTGCCGAGCGGCTTGCCGTCGTCGTCGGCCCCGTCCTTGCTGCGCTTCTTGGTCGCCGCAGTCGGTGCGGCCGGTCCCGGGGGGGCGGTCTCGCGGGGGGCGGTGCCCTCGGCCGTTGGGCCGGCCGGATCGGGAGAGGCTGCCTCGGTGTCCGGCGCATTCGGCAGGACGTAACCGTCTGGCGCCGCCGGCCGTGCGGGGTCGGCAGCCTTGGCCGCCGCGGATTTCTTCTTTTTCTTCTTGTCCTTGGACTTCTTCACGCGCGAGACGTCGATGCTGACTGTGGCATCGCCAGTCCCCGGCACGGCAGGCGTAACGTTCAGTGGCGTGTCGCCACCCGCTCCATCCGCGTGTGGGCGGTCCGCAGCGGCCTTGAGAGACGATCCCAGCCCCGTCATGGTCCGGGACGGCTCGCGCCCGGTCTCACCCTCTGGACCAGCCGTCGACGCCGAGGCAGCGAGATCCCGGCCGCCTGCCCTGACCTTTCCCGTGATCCCGCGACCTTTCGCAACGGTGCTCTTGTCAAGTTGCTCGGTCTGCGGGTCATCGGAAACTGTCATGGCCATCGCCTCTTTCGCGTACGGTATACCAAGGGCATTTCAACTTATTTCACCTGCATAGCAGGAACAGGGACCACGCAGGCTTTAACATATGAATAGAGCAATATTCGTCGGTTCCAGGCTCCACACTCAAACCACGAGTGTCTCACCGTCTGCCAGGCGGGCGATATGGTCGAACCCTTGAGCCCGCGTGTCCCAGCACTCGCCATGCACGGGAACGATGGACCTGGCACCAACAGCCGCGGCAAACGCTCTCAGCGCGTCTCCGCTCGCGTGGCCGCTGGTATGAATGATCTCGAACGCCGCATTCTGGGCCCAGTCCCGCATCTCGCGGATGTCAGGGCGGTCCAGATAGCCGGTCCACTGTGACCAGATCAGGACGTCGCCCGCGGCAGGGATGAACCCATTTCTGGTGAGGTCGGGGATCATACGCGGGCGGACCAGCAGGATTGCCCCGGGGACAGCCTCAGCGAGCGTGCGTGCCGAAAGTCCCTGGCATCGCGCCATGGCGTCCACGAAATCACCCATGCCCTTCTCGCGGAATCTGTGTGCCATCCTCGACAAGATGAGCGGGCGGAGTTCCGGAACCCCCCAGGAGGGACGCGGAATGGCTGCGGCGCCTGGAACCGTTTCCAGCACATATGCGGTGTAGAGATCGACGACCAAGATTCGCCGGGTTCTGCGGGCCGCCCGAAACAGGGTCACGATCCGGTCCAGGTTCTGAGCCGATGCCGCAACCAGCATCCGACCCGGTGTGCGTGTCGCGAGTTCGACGAACCGCTCCTCCAGATCCTGCTCGCGATCGTGGGGTTTGCCGCCAGCCAGGTTCGTTCCCTCGAGAAGCAGCACGTCGACCTCGCCGCCCAGGCGGAGACGCCGGACCAATTCCCCCTTGCGTCCATGGGTTCGGAAGTCGCCGGAATAGAGGATACGCCGCCCCGCGACCTCGACTTCGAGCATGTGAGCATCGAAACCCGAGTGATCGGTGAGGTGCGGGGTCACCCGGAACGGTCCCAGGTCGAAACTCTGACCCGAAACCCACGTGTTCCAGACCGCGGGAGAGGCGCGATCGAACAGCCGCTCGCCGATGGCGACGAGGCGCCGCGTCGGCGCCCCCGACCAGACCGGCCATTCTGCTGGAAGCTGGCCGACCAGCCCGTGGTGATCGGCATGTCCATGAGAGAGAAGAACCCCCTGAACCGGTCGTCGGAGGTCCAGCGTCGGCGCAAGCTCGCCCGACGTCCCCTCGGGAAGGTTGAGAGGCAGACCGCAGTCGAGGATCAGTCGCGCGCCGTCATGCGCGATCTCGATACAGCTTCCGCCGATCTCCGCCGTGCCACGGTGGACGGTTATTCCGACCATGCGGTGACGGTCGAAAGCTGGCCAAGGCCCTGACCCTCCACCAGCTCAACCCCGCAGAACCCCGCGTCGATCAGGCGTTTCCTGTGCGGCGGCCAGCTTGCGTAGTTCCGGGCTTCGCGGCTCTCGCCGACGACGATCAGGCGCAACTCGGGGTCGACGGCGACGGTGCCCTCTTCGGCTGCCGCGCGGAACGCCTCGGGGACGTCCCAATCGATGCCTGCAGCGTCGGCAAGGCGGATCATCTGCATCGCTGCGATGGCATATTGCGTCGCCATGGCTTCGCGGTTCGCGGCGATATTATGCCGGTAAAGTTTCCGCTGCTTGAAGATCTCCGGTTTCCCGTCCTCCGTCAGCCACGCTTCGGCGTTCCGGCGCATTCGGCCGTCATCGTAGGTCTTCACTTCGCCGGCGATCACCGTTGGCCTGCCGTCCACCATCTCGAGCGTCATCAGATCGATCCGCCGTGCCCCGCCACCCGGAAAGGTGGTTTCGAGATCGATCACATGGCGGCTGTCGGGATGAGCCAGCAAGGCCTCGATGAGGGCCTTTTCGCGCGAGGTCTTCTCGGCGGCCCGTCGCGTGTCGATGGTGGCGGTCCAGCGATCGAATTCCGCCGGGGTCGGGGAATAGGGCCTGGTGGGCCTTGTCACCCGGGCGCCCGTCGTACGTGGCATCGACCGTGACGCGCGGACCCTTGGTTTCCTCGACTGACAAGGCGGCCGCGCGCCCGCCGAAACGATAGAAATGCGCTTCATCATCCCGCAGGGCCAAGCGCAGGCCCGCTTCACCGAGCGGGTGGCCCCCCGGGCGCCAACGACGAAAGAGGTCACGGACCCACCCATCCTTTTCAAGGTCGCGCAAGACCCAGTCCAGCTTGGCTGGGTAGCCTTGACGGCGCGCGCGGGTGGAAAATCCCCGTTTGAACATCTTCAGTCTCCTTTGACGATGGCTGCGGCGAGGCGGCGGTGCAGGTTCGGAGGACGGCGGGCAGCGTAGCGATCACAAGATCGGCCCGGATCATGTCATCTTCGGTCGACATGTCCATGGCCGCGGCTTTCGCGGTGGCGATAGGAAGATCGATCGGGACGGCCGCACTCGGCGAGTTGCCCTATTGGCCCAGAAAGAGCGTCAAGGCATCGAACAGCCCGGGATAGAACGGGTGATCCGGCTCGATCGCCTGATACCATTCAGATGGAATGCGCTCAGTCTAACCGCCGCCCACCGCCTCCACGATGCCCGGTCAGCACGCAGCGGCACGCAACCGCCCGCCCGGCATGGCGAGGTTCTCCGTCCCGCCGCCGCCCCTTGCCCACGCCCCTCGGCCCGTCCAGTCTGGCCCGGGCCCCCAACGCGCCGCGCACCCGCCCCCCCGGACCACCCGATGACCCCCAGCACCCTCGCCTACAAGATCGACATTCTCGTCATCGGCGGCGGGCAGGCCGGGCTCTTGTCGGCCTATCACCTTCAGCGGCTCGGGCTCACCAGCGGTAAGGGCTTCCTCGTCCTCGACAAATCGCCCCGGCCCGGCGGGGCGTGGCAGTTCCGCTGGCCCTCGCTCACCATGAAGACGATCAACCGGCTGCACGACCTGCCGGGGATGGGGTTCGCCGAGGTGCTCGACCCTGACCAGACCGAGGTGCGCGCGGCCGAGGCGGTGCCGGCCTATTTCCGCGCCTACGAGGAGCGGTTCCACCTGCCCATATATCGGCCGGTCACGGTGCGGATGGTCTGCAACCGCGGCGCGCGGCTGCGGGTCGAGACGGATCACGAGACCTTCTCGGCCCGCGGCATCATCAACGCCACCGGGACATGGGACGCGCCGCAGATCCCCTATTATCCCGGCCGCGAACGCTTCGAGGGCCGGCAGATCCACACCCAGGACTACCGGACGGCGGCGGCCTTCGCCGGCCAGCGGGTGGCGATCGTCGGCGCGGGCATCTCGGCGCTGCAGATCCTCGACGAGGTGTCCCGCGTCGCCCGCACGATCTGGGTGACGCGCCGCCCGCCCGAGTTCGTCGATCCGACGTTCGGCCCCGAGCTGGGCCGCGCCGCCGTCGCCCGGGTCGAGGCGCGGGTGCGCGAGGGCCTGACGCCGGGCTCGGTGGTGTCGGTGACCGGCATCCCCCGCACCCCGGCGATCGAGGCGATGGCGGCGCGCGGCGTCCTGTCCCGCCAGCCGATGTTTGCCGAGATTACGCCGACCGGCATCCGCTGGCCGGACGGGCGGGCCGAGGCGCTCGACGCGATCATCTGGGCCACCGGGTTCCGCAGCGCCCTTGATCACCTCGCGCCGCTGCAACTGCGCGAGGCGGGCGGCGGCATCACCATGACCGGGCGGCTGGCCACGCAGGTCGCCCGCGATCCGCGGGTGCACCTCGTGGGCTACGGCCCCTCGGCCTCGACGATCGGCGCCAACCGTGCCGGCGCCGCCGCGGCGCGCGAACTCGTCGACCACCTGGGCCTCGCGCCCGCCACCCCGGACCCCGAAGGAGATCACTGATGTCGCACGGCGTGACCGAGAACCCCGCCGAGAACCGCTTCGAGCTGCCGCTCGAGGGGGACGCCATCGCTGCCGCCTACTATCGCCTCGACGAGGCGGGCAACGTCGTCCTGACCCACACCGAAGTCCCGTTCGAGTACAGCGGCCAGGGCCTCGGGACGCGGCTCGCCACCGGCACCTTCGACCTGCTGCGCGCCTCGGGGCGCAAGGCGGTGCTGCGCTGCAGCTTCATGCAGCGGTTCTATGCCACCCACCGCGATTACGGCGATGTCGTGGTGGGCTAGGCGGTGACGGGTGAGGCGGTGGCGCGTGAGGCCGGCGCCTTACCCCTCGGTCACGACGGCCGGGCGCGGCCGGGTGTCCACCGTCAGGCGGAACACGTCGGGCCGGGCATAGTGGCCCGCCACGTCGAAATCGAACTTGCCGCGCAGGATCTGGTCGGGGTCGATCTCGGCGTAGAGGATCGTCTCGCCCGAGAAGTCCGGCCCGGCCAGCACCCGCCCCAGCGGGTCGATGATCGCCGAGCCGCCGCGCATCATCACCGTCGCCGGATCGTCCCCGAGCGCCGATTCATGGTCCTTCGCATAGGCGCCGCGGGTGATGTGCTGGCAGGCGGTCAGCACGTAGCACCGCCCCTCGAGCGCGACGTGCTGCATCGAGGGCACCCAGGTGTCGCGGTCGTCGGCGGTGGGCGCGCAGTAGATCTGCACCCCCTGCGCATACATGTGCATTCGCAGCATGGGCATGTAGTTTTCCCAGCAGATCACCGCGCCCACGCGGCCGAGCGGCGTGTCCACCACCGGCATGGTCGAGCCGTCGCCGAACCCCCAGATCAGCCGCTCGCCCGCCGTGGGCATCAGCTTGCGGTGCTTGGCGACGAGCCCGCGCGCCCCCTCGAAGATCAGCGCCGTGCAGTAGAGCGTGCCGCCGTCGCGCTCGATGCAGCCGATGACGACGACGGCGCCGGTCGCGGCGGTGGCCTCGGCGATCAGGGCGGTCTCGGGGCCGGGCAGGTCGATCGCGGCGCGGTGGTAGCGCAGGAACGCCTCGCGCCCCTCGGGGCGGCGCATCCCGATCGGGGCGCCGAAGGACGCGCCCTTGGGATAGCCGCCGAGGAACGCCTCGGGGAAGACGATCAGCCGCGCACCCTGCCCGGCGGCGGTGCGGATCGCGTCGGCTGCGCGCACCGCCGAGGCGGTGGCGTCGTCGGGGACCGAGGCGATCTGTGCCACGGCAGCGGTCCAGCGTGTGCGGTCGTCGGTCATCCCGGCCCCCCAGCGTGCGATGTGTGCGGCCCGGCCTGACGGCCCTGCGCGCGGGCCCACCCGACCAGACCACGCGGCCCTTGTCCACGATGTTGTGGCGAGGGGTTTGTCAGTTCGGCCGAACGCCTGCCGGTGCCCCTGGCATGCCCGCGAAAACGCCCGGGCGACCATATGTCGCCGGCCGCTGATCTAATGGTGCAAGACTCGCCGAACTTAATCTTTTAAGGGTTCTCGTCTTGCTATCATCTATGCAAAAAGTAAAATGACGGTTTCGCCTCGATTGTCCGCCCTGCAGCATACGCTCGGGGAGCCGAGGCCGGTGACCTGTTCGAAGGGGAAGACATGGCCGTCAGCCAGTACACGATGATCAACCTCGGCACACTCGCCGACATGGATCCTAATGAAACGAACCGGACCCCGGAAAACTACGCCACGGTCTTGAACGGACGGACCTTTGGCTCGGCGGATGCCCCCTTGTATGCCAGCAGCACGCGCGTCTCGTTGAACGACGTCAACGATAACGACCTCATCGGGTTCAACCACGACAATAACAGCACTGATCGGATTAGCTACCAGATCGATAACACCGTCTACACGGCCGCGCTCGATACCGGGCTGCGGGTGACGGCCAGTGTCACTCAGCGGATTGAAGGTGGCGGCACCCGGACCATCGTGACCCAACTGCGGCTTTTTCAGGACACGCTCGGTCGGGTCTTCATCGCGCCGCCGCCCTCCACCAACCCGATCGGCAATGAGACGCAGCTGTCGGCCTATCCGATCATCAGCGTGCAGATTCCGACGAACGCGACCTACGACATCGGCCCATTCAACGGACTTACCACCAACCGCTCGGTGCTCAGCTTCAAGGACGGCTACGTCGATGGCACCGAGGGTGGTGACACCATTGACGCAAGCTACGTAGACCCGTCAGGCGACCGGGTGGACAACAACGACGCCCTGCTGCCGGGGGCGGCCCCCAACGACGACGTCATCCGCGCGGGTGCGGGCAACGACCTCGTCTATGCCGGTGAGGGTAACGATTCCGTGTTGGGAGGCGATGGCAATGACGTCATCTATGGCTATCGTCGGGACGGGGACGACGGCGGAAGTGACACGCTCGACGGCGGGGCGGGCGACGACAGGCTCTACGGCGGCCGCGGGAACGACTCGCTCATCGGCGGGACCGGGAGGGACGAGCTTTACGGCGGCACCGAAGCGGATTCGCTCAACGGCGGCGACGACAACGACCGGCTCGAGGGTGGCGACGGCGCCGACCTGATCGTCGTCGGCCGCGGCGATACGGCGCTCGGTGGAAACGATGCGGACGTCTTCCGCCTCGATCCCGTGCAGACGGGCACCGGCGCGGCCACCATCACCGGCGGCGAGGGCGTGACCGCGGGCGGGACCGATGTCGACCGGATCGACGCGACGGCGATCACCTCGGGCGTCACCGTGAACTACACCGGCAGCGAGGCCGGCACGCTGGCCGGGGGCGGCGCGAGCTACGGATTTTCCGAGATCGAGCGGGTGACCACCGGGGTGGGCAACGACGTGGTCAACGCCGCGGCGGTGACGGCGGGCGGCATCAACGTCGACACCGGGGCCGGCAACGACAGCATCGTCGGCGGCGCGGGCGCGGACACGATCCTGGCCGGGGCCGGGGCTGACCGGGTCGATGCAGGCAGGGGCAACGACCAGATCGACCTCGGCGCGGGCGACAACGCGAGCGACACGCTGGTGATCCGCAACAACGGCGGCACCGACACGGTGACGGGGTTCGCGGGCCCGGTGACCAGCCCCACCGGCGTCGTCACCTCCGAGGACAAGCTCGACGTCAGCGCGATGGTGGACCGGGACGGCAATCCCGTGGACGTGGCCGATTTCCTTGGCGCGCGGGCGACCGGGACCATCACGGCGCTGCGCGACGCGGGCGGCACGGTCATCGGCTCGGTCCTGACCTTCCCGGACGGGACGGCGGTGCAGCTGCGCGGCGTCCTTCCCAGCCAGCTCGACAGCTGGCAAGAGCTCAACGCCCTCGGCATCCCCTGCTTTGCCGCCGGCACGATGATCGAGACGGCCGACGGCCCCCGCGCGGTCGAAACGCTGGCCGAGGGCGACCTGGTCCGCACGCTCGACCACGGGCTGCAGCCGGTGCGCTGGGTCGGCGCGCGGCGGCTCTCGGCGGCCGAGCTTGCGGCGGCCGAGAAGCTGCGGCCGATCCGCATCCGGGCCGGGGCGCTGGGGCCCGGGACGCCGCGCGCCGATCTGCTCGTCTCGCCGCAGCACCGGGTGCTGGTCCGCTCGCGCATCGCGCAGCGGATGTTCGGGACCGACGAGGTGCTGGTGGCGGCAAGACAGCTCTGCCAGCTGGCCGGCATCGACATCGCCGAGGATCTGGCGGCGGTCGAATACGTCCACATCCTGTTTGACCGCCACGAGGTGGTACTCTCGAACGGGGCGGCGACCGAGAGCCTCTACACCGGGCCAGAGGCGCTGAAGTCGGTCGGCCCGGCCGCCCGGGCCGAGATCCTGGCGCTGTTCCCTGAGCTCGCCACGCGCGACTACACCCCGCCGGCCGGCCGCACGCTGGCCTCGGGGCGGATGGCCCGCAAGCTGGCGGTGCGGCACGCGCAGAACGGCAGGCCTCTGGTCGAGGTGCGGGCGGGTTAGGTCTGGAGTGCCCCCGGCTTAGGGCCTGGGGCGGATGTTGCGGGAGCTGCCTGCTCGCCAGCACTTCCGCTGGCGGCAGGGCCGGGGGTCACCGGGGCGCCGACTGAGTGGGCTGATCGGTGTGAGGTTGGCGGTCGCAACCCGCTGGTCGATCCCCGTCTCGAACTGGCAGGTTGGTTGCGGTCGTCCCGTGGGGACCGCAACCTTCCGCCTCGGTCTCTCGGCTCAGGCGGCGCGCGCGAGGGCGTCACCGAGAATGCTGACCATCTCGTCGATCTGCTCGTCCTCGACGATCAGAGGCGGTGACAGGGCGATGATATCGCCGGTCACGCGGATCAGCAGGCCCTTGGCCAAACAGTCCACGAAGACGTCATAGGCACGCGCCCCCGCCGCCCCGGTGCGCGGCTCAAGCTCGATGCCGGCAATCAGGCCGATGGTGCGGATATCCACGACGTTCCTTGCGCCCTTCAGCGAATGGATCGCCCGATCCCACTTCGCCTGCAATCCGGCCGCACGGGTGAAGAGCCCCTCGCCCTCGTAGATGTCGAGCGTGGCGAGGCCCGCGGCGCAGGCGACCGGGTGGCCGGAATACGTGTAGCCGTGGAAAAGCTCGATGGCATTCGAGGGCCCGGTCATCAGTGCGTCATGGACGGCGCGCGAGGCGAAGACCGCACCCATGGGGATGACGCCGTTGGTCAGGCCCTTTGCGGTTGTGACGAGATCGGGGGTGACGCCGAAGAAGTCGCTGGCGAAGCGCGCGCCCAGGCGGCCGAAGCCGGTGATGACCTCGTCGAAGATCAGCAGGATGCCGTGCTTCGTCGCAATGTCGCGCAGGCGCTCGAGATAGCCTTTGGGCGGCACGAGGACGCCGGTCGAGCCCGCGACGGGTTCCACGATGCAGGCGGCGATGGTTTCGGCGCCGTGCAGCTGGACCAGACGCTCGAGGTCTTCGGCCAGCTCGGCGCCATGCTCGGGCTGGCCCTTGACGAAGGCGTTGCGGGCAAGGTCATGGGTGTGGCGCAGGTGGTCGGCGGGGATCTGCGGGAAGACGCGGCGGTTGTTGACCAGCCCGCCAACCGAGATGCCGCCGAAGCCCACGCCGTGATAGCCGCGCTCGCGGCCGATCACGCGGGTGCGGGTGCCCTGACCGATGGCGCGCTGGTAGGCGATGGCGATCTTCAGCGCGGTGTCCACGGATTCCGATCCCGAGCCGGTGAAGAAGACCCGGTCGAGCTTTCCGCCCTCGGGCCCCGGCGCGATCGCGGCGAGCCGTTCGGCGAAGTCGAAGGCGATGGGGTGGCCCATGTTGAACGAAGGCGCATAGTCGAGCGTGGCGAGCTGCCGGCTCACGGCCTCGGTGATCTGGCTGCGTCCGTGGCCGGCGTTGCAGCACCAGAGGCCGGCCGTGCCATCGAGCACCTGGTGCCCGTCGGCGGACGTGTAGTGAATGCCCTCGGCCGCGACGAGCAGCCGCGGCGCCGACTTGAACTGGCGGTTGGCGGTGAAGGGCATCCAGTAGCTGTCGAGCTTCTGGCGGTTCGGCAGGGCGGCGATGTTCATGGCGGTCTCCCTCACTGGCAGGGGTCAGGAGCCATGTCGAAGATTTTCGAACAAGTCCTTTTCTGGTTGACAGCAAGCCATTGAAAACAATGATCCCAAGAACAGGGTTTGCGGTATCTGCAACAGGGGGAACACCCATCTCGAATCAGGTCGATATCGGTGGGCGGCTGCGGTACCTCAGGATGCGACACGGTCTTTCGCAGCGCGAGTTGGCGAAGCGCGCGGGTGTCACGAACTCCACGATCTCGCTGATCGAGTCGAACGGCACCAACCCATCTGTCGGAGCGCTCAAGCGCATCCTGGACGGATTTCCCATCGGGCTCGCCGAATTCTTCGCCTTCGAGCCGGATCGGCCGCGCAAGGCCTTCTACCAGGCCGAGGAACTGACGGAGATCGGCAAGGGCGCGATCTCCTACAGGCAGGTCGGCACGGACATGTTCGGGCGCAACCTGCAGATATTGAAGGAATGCTATCAGCCGGGCGCCGACACCGGGAAAGTCCCGCTGGTGCACGAGGGTGAGGAAGGCGGCGTCGTCATCTCGGGGCGGCTGGAGGTGACGGTCGACGATGAGCGCCGCATCCTGCAGCCGGGCGACGCCTATTGCTTCGAAAGCCGACGCCCCCACCGCTTCCGCTGCGTCGGCGCCGAGCCCTGCGAGGTCGTCAGCGCCTGCACCCCGCCGACCTTCTGATCCTGCCGACAGGGGGCCGCAGCTCGCAGCCGGTGCCGGTGACGCCGGCGGGTTGATCGGACGTCACGCGAAACGGGGGTCGATCGCCTCGGTCGTCTGGCCGGGCGTCACGCCACCGGCTGTGCCCCGGTGATCTCGACCAGCGACCCGCACATGAAGGCGGCCTCATCCGAGGCGAGGAAGGCTACCAAGGCGGCGACCTCGTCGGGGCGGCCGATCCGGCCGAAGGGAACCAGTCGATCCAGATCGGCGATGGTCCGGCCCGCGCGCGTGACCCCCGCCTCGAGCATCGGCGTGTGGATCTCGCCCGGGCAGACGGCGTTCACGCGGATCTTCTGCGGGGCGTAATCGCGGGCGAGGTTCTGCGTGAAGCTCGCGACCGCGGCCTTCGTCACGTTATAGGCGATGTGGTTTGGGGCCGGGTGCAGCCCCCATTGCGACGCGGTGTTCACGATCGCGCTGCCGCCGTTCTCGATCATCGCGGGCAGGACCGCCTGGCACAGGTGGAACATGGCGTCGAGGTTGACGGCAAAGCTCAGTCGCCAGTCCTCGGGCGTGAGCGACAGAAGATTGCCGCGCCGGTTGATCCCTGCGTTGTTGCACAGCACGTCCGGCGTGCCGTCCGTTGCGATCACGTCGGCGATGACGGCACGACAGCCCTCGGCCGTGGCGATGTCGCCCGCAAGCCCGCGCGCCGTCCCGCCTGCGGCGCGGATCGCGCCGGCGGCGGCCTCGACGCCCTGGGCGTCCCTGTCGGTCAGCACGACCCGCGCGCCTTCCGACGCGAAGCGCTGCGCGATGGCCGAGCCGATGCCGCCGGCGGCCCCGGTGACGACCACGATCCTGTCCCGGAAACGCATGACCCTACCTCAGATAACTGCCGCCGTTCACATCCAGCACCGCGCCGTTCAGCGAGGCTTGCGAAGAGCGAAAGGCGAAGGCGACGATCTCGCCGATTTCGTCAGGCGCCGCCATCGCACCGATGGGGATGCCGGCCATGGCCGCGGCCTCGCCCTGCCGGGCGATGAAGGCCTCGGCCATCTCGGTGCGCACCCAGCCCGGGGCGAGGGCGACCGCAGTCACCCCCTCGTGCCCGTGGCTCTGCGCGATGGATTTGGTCAGGTTGATGAGGGCGGCCTTCGACGCGCCATAGGCCATCGCGTCCGAGGCATAGCCGCGCTGGCCCGCGCGGCTCGTCATGTTGACGATGCGCCCGCCGCCATGGGCCCGGAAATGCCCGATCGCCAGTTTCGACAGGTCGACCGCCGAGAGGAAGTTGACGCGCACCTCTCGCGCCCAGACCGCTTGCCACTCGGCCATGGGCGCGTCGATCCTGACCTCGGAGCGGATGCCCGCATTGTTCACCAAGCCGGTCAGCCGTCCGGCCAGCGCAATCGACTGCGACCACAGGGCCTCGGGCGCGGCGGGGTCGGACAGGTCGGCCGACACGCACCACCCTCGCCCCCCCAGCTCGGCCAGAAGCGTCTCGGCCCCGGCGCGGTTGCGCCCGGCATGGATGACGACGCGCGCCCCCTCGGCGACGAGCGCCCGGCAGATCGCCTGCCCGATGGCCCCCGTCGCGCCGGTCACCAGGATGGACTGCTTCGACAGCGTCACAGTTCACCCACCTGCGGACCCCAGGTGTCGGACAGGGCAAACCCGTGCGTGAAGGGGTCGGCGGGATCGAGCCGCAGTTCCTGCCGGCCGAACACATAGCCCTGCCCGGTGATCCGCGGCAGGACCGCGGGGCGCCCGCCCACGCTCGTCTCGCCAAGCATCTCGGCGGTGAAACTGCCGCCGATGATGCTGTGAGAGATGCGCGTGTCGCCCGTCTTCACCTGCCCGCGGGCGTGCAGGACCGCGAGATTGGCCGAGGATCCCGTGCCGCAGGGCGACCGGTCCACGCGACCCGGCTTCAGCGTGGTGCAGGTCGTGACCGAGCCATCGGGACGATAGTCGCGGAACATCACATAGGCGACCTCGTCGAGGCCGGGGATATCGGGGTGGCTCACCTCGACCTGGCCTGCCAGCAGCGACTTGATCTCGGTTCCCGCCTCGGCCAGGGCGCGCGCCGCCTCGGGGACGATCCGCAGGCCGATCTGGTCCACGTCCACCTGGGCATAGAAGACGCCGCCGAAGGCGATGTCGGCCTGGATGCGGCCCCATTTCGGCGTGTCGATCGCGGCGTCGAGCTGCTGAACGAAGGCCGGCACGTTGTCGAGGCTGACCGACAGGCAACGCCCATTCGCGCAGCGCGCCCGGGCCACGATCAACCCGGCTGCGGTGTCCAGCCGCACCAGTGTCTCAGGCTCGACCATGGGAACGCGGCCGGTTTCCAACAGAGCGGTGACGACGCAGATGCAGTTCGAGCCGGACATCGGATGCGCCCGGTCGGGCTGCAGGACGATGAAGGCCGCATCCGCATCGGGCCTGCAGGGCGGCAGCAGCAGGTTCGTCGTATGGACGACCTGCGCCCGCGGCTCGCGAGTGAGGAACAGCCGCAGGCTGTCGTCCACGTCGTTGAGATGGTTCATCTTGTCGAGGATCGTGGCGCCGGGAATCTCGGGCGCGCCGCCGATCAGGACATTGCCGCTTTCACCCTGGCAATGGACCAGCAGCATGTCGAGGGACCGCTCGAACCTCATTTCAGATACCATCCCCAGGGCTTCGAGCGGTCGAAGGCCGTGATCTGCTTGGTCTCGAGGTAGTTGTTCAGGCCCCACTCGCCGAGTTCCCGGCCGATGCCCGATTGCTTGTAGCCGCCCCAGGGCGCCTCGGTGAACGTGGGCTGGCTGCAGTTGATCCAGACGATCCCGGCGCGGAAGGCGCGGGCCACGCGCTCGGCACGGTCGAGATCGGCGGACATGACCGCCGCAGCAAGCCCGAAGCGGGAATCGTTGGCCATCCGGATCGCCTCGTCCTCGGTCCTGAAGGACTTGACGCAGAGGACCGGCCCGAAGATCTCCTCACGCCAGATCCAGGCGTCCTCGGCCATGTCGGCGAAGATCGTGGGCTCGACATAAAAGCCGCCCTCGAGCCCTTTCGGCACGCCCCCGCCGGTCACCAGCCGGCCTTCCGTCTTGCCGCGCTCGATGGCGGACAGGACCTTCTCGTGCTGGGCCTCATTCACCAGGGGGCCGAGCAGGACGCCGTCCTCGAGCCCGTGGCCGATCCGGATCCGGCCCGCCTCTTCGGCCAGCCGCGCCATCAGCGGCTCGTAGAGCGGCTCTTCGACCAGCACGCGCGAGGTGGCCGAGCAGACCTCTCCCTGGTTCCAGTAGATGCCGAACATGATCCATTCGACCGCCTCGTCGATGGGGGTATCGGCGAAGACCACCAGGGGCGACTTGCCGCCCAGCTCGAGGCTGACGGCCTTGATGTCGCGCGCGGCCGCGGCCATGATCCGCGACCCCGTGGGGACAGAGCCGGTGAAGGCCAGCTTGTCGACGCCCGGATGCTCGGTCAGGGGCTGGCCCGCCTCGGGGCCGAAGCCGGTAACGATGTTCAACGCGCCCGGCGGCAGGCCGGCAGCCTTGGCGATCCCGCCCAGTTCAAGGGCGGTCATCGGGGTCGCCTCCGAAGGCTTCAGCACCACCGTGCAGCCTGCAGCCAGAGCCGGGGCCACCTTCCACGAGGCCATCAGCATCGGGAAGTTCCAGGGGATGATGGCGCCCGCGACGCCGACGGGCTCCTTCACGGCCTTCGAGGTGAAGCCGTCCATCGCCAGCGGGATCCCCTGCTCGGCCGAGTTGTCCAGCCGCGCGGCGAGGTCGGCGTAGAAATGGAACACGCCGGCGGTGTCGTCGATGTCCCAGAGCGCCTCGGGCAGGGGCTTGCCGTTGTCCTGAACCTCGAGCCGGGCGAGCTCGTCGCGGCGCGCGGCGATGGCGTCGCCCATGCGGTGCAGGACAGCGGCGCGCTCTGCCCCCGACAGGCGCGGCCAGGGGCCTTCGTCGAACGCCCGGCGCGCGGCCTTGACGGCGCGGTCGACGTCGTCGGGGCCGCCGCGGG
Source organism: Paracoccus sanguinis (assembly GCF_900106665.1). Taxonomy (GTDB): domain Bacteria; phylum Pseudomonadota; class Alphaproteobacteria; order Rhodobacterales; family Rhodobacteraceae; genus Paracoccus; species Paracoccus panacisoli. The sequence goes on along the minus strand of NZ_FNNA01000004.1, from coordinate 169,708 downwards.
CGACCTGGGCGAAGACCTGACGGTTCGAGGGATCGACAACATCGAACACCTGTCCCGAGGCTGCGGCGCAATACTCTCCGTCGATGAACAGCTGGTTTTTCATGGGCTCCCCCTTCAGATGGCGCGGGTCAGGCCGCCGTCGACGCGCAGGCTCTGGCCCGTGATGTAGCTGGAGTCGTCGCTCAGCAGGAACGCTGCGGCCTTGGCCTGCTCTTCGACGCGTCCGATGCGCTTGAGCGCGGTGAGTTCGGCGAACCGACCCACGTCCAGGCTGTCGGTAAAGCCGGGAAGCAGGCAGTTCATGCGGATGTTCTTCGGCCCGTAGCGGTCCGAATAGAGCTTGGTGAACGAGGAGACCCCGGTCCGGTAAACGCAGGAGGCAGGAAACCACAGCGACGGCTCGAAGGCCTCATAGGTGGTGATGTTGACGATCGAGCCGCCGCCCTGCGCCTCCATCACCGGGGTGACCAGCCGGGCCATGCGGATGACAGGCTTCACGATCATCTCATGGGCCAGATCCCAGTCCTCATCCGCGATCTCGAGCAGATCGCCCTTGGGAGGGTGGCCGGTGTGGTTCAACACGGCATCGACGCGGCCGTAGCTGGACATCGCCAGGTCGAAGACGCCCCGGATGTCCTCATCGCTTTGCGCGACACCCCGGCGGGCCACCCCGCCCAGTTCGGCGGCCAGCTCTTCGCAGCTTTCCGACGGGGACATCAGCGCCAGCCTGTAGCCGCGGGCCTGCATCTCGCGCGCAACGGCCGCGCCCATCCCACGCCCGCCGCCCGTGATCAGGCAGACCTTCCGCGTGCCGCTTGTGTCGGGCATGGAACACTCCTTTCAGAAACGATCGACGCGGTAGGGCCGCATGTCGACGGGCGGGGTCGCCCCGGTGATCAGGTCGCCCATCAGCCGTGCGGTCGTCGCGGCATAGGTCACGCCCAGATGCCCGTGACCGGTCGCATAGTAGACGCCCCTGGTCTTGGCCGAGGGCGACATGACCGGCACCGTGTCCGGGAAGGCCGGGCGGTGGCCCATCCATTCCGTGGCATCTTCGCAGCGCAGGTTGGGCAAGGCGGATTGCGCACGCCTCACCGTGACCTTCGCGCGGCGGTAATCCGGCGGCGCGTCCAGTCCGGCCATCTCGACGGTCCCGCCGACCCTGATCCCGCCTGCCGTGGGCGTCACCATGAAGGCCCGCGCGGGCCAGATGATCGAATGGCGCAGCGAGATGCCCGGCTGCATGATCTGGGTGTGATAGCCGCGCTCAGTCTCAAGCGGCATCGGCTCGCCAAGTTGCCTTGACAGGCGGCCGGTGTGGGCGCCGGCTGCGAGCACGACCTCATCGGCCGCAATCCTGCGGCCGTCCTTCAGCCGAAGGGCGCGAATGCCCTCGGCTCGGTCGAAGCCCGCGACCTCGCCGCGCTCGATCTGCCCGCCCTCTGCGGTGAAGCGTTCGGCCAGCTTGACCACCAGCCGATGGGGATCGCGCAGGCTGCGGTTCTGCGGGAACAGGACGGCCATGCCGATGCTGCCTGACAGCTCCGGCTCGAGCTCGCGCGCCTGGGTGCCGGTCAGCACCTGGTGGGGGAAGTCGAAGCGCTCGAGGATCTCGATGTGCTCGCGGTCGGCACGGAACTCGGCGTCGTCGGTGTAGAGCGACAGGCAGCCCTCGTCGGTCAGCTCGCCTGCCAGCCCTGTGTCGCGCAGGAGGGGCAGCAGATCCTCATACACGCGCTTGCACAGCGCCGCGCCCTGCGCCTCAAGCTCGCGCAGCTTCGACGGGCGCGACGCGGCGACGAACCGGGCGAACCAAGGGATCAGCTTCGGCATGTGAGCCGGGCGGACGCGGACCGGCCCTTCGGGGTCGAGCATCCAGCCCGGGATCTGCTTCCAGACCGCGGGACGCGACGCGGGCATGAACTCGGTCACCGCGATCGACGCCATGTTGCCGAAAGAGGCGCCGCGTACCGGTTCATCCCGGTCGAGCAGGATCACCCGCCGCCCGCGCCGCTGCAACTCATGCGCGATGGCCGTTCCGATGATGCCTGCGCCGACAACCACGGTGGTCATGGACTCGGTTCCGTTCGTGAGAATGGCGTTGAAAGGGGGTGGTCCGAAGGCGCGGGCCCGCCGCGCCGGCGGCCTACCAGTTCAGGATCGGCTGCATCGCCGCGCGGAAATCGGCTTTCTCGGCGTCCGTCAGCGGACCGAGCGGCGCCCGGCACTCGCCCACGGGCGTGCCTTGCAGTTCGCAGCCGTATTTCAGCTTCTGCACGAACTTGCTGGATTCCAGGATGTTCATGGCCGTGTAGAGGGTGGCCATCTGGCTTTTGGCCTTGTCCAGATCGCCCGCCTTGAAGGTGCGGTCCAGGTCGCAGACGGCTTTCGCCATGCAGTTGGCGGGGCCGCAGATCCAGCTGTCGGCGCCCCACAGCATGAAGTCGAGCGCGATGTCGTCCGAGCCGGACACCAGCTGGATGCGGTCCTTGTAGCGGGTGGCGATTCCGATGGCGCGCTGCAACGAGCCCGAGCTTTCCTTGATGCCGATGATGCGCGGATCGTCGGCGAGCGCGTCCAGCACCTCCCACCCCAGCTCGACGCCGTCCTTGTCGGGGTAGCTGTAAAGGACGATGGGCATGTCGGTGGCGTCCAGCACGGTCTTGAAGTGCTGGATCAGCTCGGCCTGCGTGGGCTTTGTGTAGAAGGGCGTCGCCAGCAGCACGGCGTCATACCCCATGGCCTGTGCGCGCAGGGTGTTGGCGATGACGCCCGCGGTCGAAGGCGCGTTGGTGCCCGCGATCAGGATCTCGCCGGGCTGGGCGAAGTCCTTGACGAACTGCAGAACCTGGTCGCGTTCCTCGTCCGTCATGAAATTGTATTCGCCCGAGGATCCGCAGGGCACCCAGCCGGTCACGCCGGCGGCGCGCAGGTTGGTCAGATGTGTCTCGAAGGCCTTGAAGTCGATCTGGCCGTCCGCGTCGAACGGCGTGACCAGTGCGGGCATGACGCCGGAGAGTTTCATGAAATGTCCCTTCACTATGCAGAGAACTTGCGGAGCAGTTTCTGCTCGATGACCGTGACTGCCCGCGTCAGCGGGAAGGCGATGACGAAATAGATGATTGCGACCGCCGTCAGCACCTCGACCGGCCGGGCGGTGTTGTTCGAGATGTTCTGGCCGATGAACATCAGGTCGGCCATGCCGACGGCCGAGACCAGCGCGCTTTCCTTGAACAGCGAGATCGCGTTCGACAGCAGCGTCGGCGCCGCGCGCAGGACCGCTTGCGGCATGATGACGTTCACGATCTGCGCCCGCCGCGGCAGCCCCAGCGCCACGCAGGCGTCCAGCTGCTCGCGCCCGACCGAGCGCAGCGACGCGCGGAAGGTTTCCGAGGTGATCGCCCCCATGTAGAGCGTGAGCGCCACCGTGGCCGACACGAAGTTCGACAGCTCCACCCCGAGGATCAGAGGCAGGCAGAAGAAGATCCAGAAAAGCTGGATCAGCACCGGCGTGCCCCGGAAGATCTCGACGTAGACCCCCAGGAGGCCGCGCAGCACGGCATTGCCGCCGCTGCGCAGAAGGCCGATCACGAAGCCCAGGGCGGTGCCCAGGACGACGCAGAGAAGCGTCAGCCGGATCGTCGTCCAGAGGCCCATGGCCAGCGCATCGGTGAAGCGCAGAAGGACCGAAAAATCGAGCGTCATGTCCATCAGCCGGCCCCCTCAGGCATAGCTCTGCCGGCGCTCGAGCCAGTTCACGAACTGGCTGACCGGGTAGGAGATGGTGAGATAGATGAGGGCGACGACCGTGAACGTCTCGATCGGGCGATAGGTCGCGGTCGCCAGCGTCTTGCCCTGATACATCAGGTCAGCCACGCCGACGATCGCGACCAGTGCGCTTTGCTGGAAGATTCCGATGCCGTTCGTCAGCAGGACAGGCACCGAGTTGCGCAGCGCCTGCGGCAGGACGATGCTCGTGATCCGCTGGCGGGGTGACAGGCCAAGGGCAATTCCGGCATCGAGATGCTCTTTGGGCACCGCCTGGATCGAGGCGCGATAGGCCTCGGAATTGAAGGCGGTGAGGTTGAGGCCCAGGGCGATGATGCCCATGAAGACAGGACCCCAGAACACGTTGAAGATCATCGGGACGCAGTAGAAGAACCAGACGATCTGGATCAGGGCCGGGGTGCAGCGGAAGAATTCGACGAACAGCATGGCGGGCCACCGCAGGACGGTGATCCGGCTCGTCGTCAGCAGCGCCAGCGCGAAACCTGCCGCGACGCCGATCACGTTGGCCGCCACCGTCAGCTGCAGCGTGACCCAGAGCCCTTCGATCAGCGGGCCCATGTTGCGGGTGACGGCACCGATGTCGAGCTGATACTCCATCGCCCTACGCCTTGATATGGAAGACGCGGTTGATGAATTCCCGGGTCCGCTCCTCCTTGGGATTACCCAGGACCTGCTCGGGCGGGCCGTCCTCGACCACGACGCCGCCGGCGCAGAAGATCACCCGGCTGGCGACGTTCCTGGCGAACCACATGTCGTGGGTGACCATCATCATCGGCATTCCGGCTTTAGCGAGTTGCAGGATGACCTGCTCGACCTCTGCCACCAGCTCCGGGTCCAGCGCCGATGTCACCTCGTCGAACAGCATCAGCTTGGGGTCCAGCATGAGCGCGCGGGCAATGGCCACGCGTTGCTTCTGGCCGCCGGACAGCTGCGAGGGATAGGCGTCCGCCTTGTCGCCGAGCCCGAAGCGTTCGAGGATCTTCGCTCCCCGCTCGCGCGCTGAAGCACGGCTTTCGCCGTTCACCTTGCACGGCGCCAGCATGAGATTCTGCATGATGCTGAGATGGGGAAACAGCGTGTAGTGCTGGAACACCATGCCGATCTTCTTGCGGGTCTCGGTGTCGATGACGGTCTTCTTGCCCTTGACCGAGATGTAGGGCTTGCCGGCGAAGCGGATGCTGCCGCCCTGGATCTGCTCGAGCCCCATGACCACCCGCAGCAGCGTCGACTTGCCGCCGCCAGAGGGTCCGATCACCACCACCCGGTCACCCGGCGCCATCTTGATGTTCAAGCCCTTCAGGACCCGAACCTTCGGACCATAGCCCTTGTGAGGTCGTTGATCTCGACCAGCACAGAGCCGTTCGCAGACGAAGTCATCCTTCACCTCCGTTCCTGGATCGGAAAGGGGGCCACCCGTCAGGCGGCCCGCATGTTGGCTGAATTACTGGCCCGCGGCGGCCAGGACCTGATCGGCAGCCTTGGCGATCAGCGCGTCGACCGCACCGGTGGCGACCTTCTCTTCCAGGAAGATGTCCACCACCGCCACGTCCGAGGCCCGGAGGCCGAGCGGCAGGCCGAAGGCCACGCCCTGCTTGGCCAGGGCGGGCTGGGGGTTCAGCGTCGCGCTCCAGTCCGGGTTCGCCTGCGTGTAGAGCAGGTTGGTGTCGGAGGCATCGACGACGATGTCGGCGCGGCGCGACTGAAGGGCCAGACGGGTTTCGTCAGCCGTCGGCAGACGAAGGATCGTCGCGTTCTTGACGGCGGCCGAGATGGCCTTGTCCTGTGCGGTGCCCGACATCACCGTCATCGTGACGCCCGCGACATCCACATCGGCAACCGAAGCGGCGCCCGCCGGAATCTTGGGGTTCTCTTTGTTGTAGACGAGCGAGATCTGATACTCCATCGCCGGAACCGAGAACTGGACCGCCATGGCGCGGACCGGGGTGCGGTTCAGGGCGAGCGACATGTCCCACTTGCCCGCCTGAAGCCCGGCCACGATGTTGTCCCAGGTCGTGTCGACGAACTTCGGCTCGACTTCCAGCACGGCGGCGAAGTCTCGGCACAGGTCGGCGAAGAAGCCGGAATATTCGCCCGTCGCCGGGTCGCGCATCACATAGGGCGGCGCCACGGCGGCCCCGCAGCGCAGCACGCCCGCCTTCTGCACGCCCTGCCAGTAGCCCCCGGCGTCCTGCGCGAGAACCGGACCGCCGGTGAACGCCATCGAGAGCGCCAGGGCGGCAGCGGGCAACGTCACTTTCGTCATCATCATGGTCGTTTTTCCCCCTCGGGCGATGCGATTCGCCAAGTTGCCGGCCTCCTGATTCCCTACCAGCGTGACGACACCGTGGCGACACCGTGGCGACACGTCAACATAAAAGCGTGTCGACTTCCTGTTTGCCGTAGGTCATTCTTGGCCAGCGGACGTGGTGGGAGAGCAGGATTGGCCGACGAATCCGAGATCAGGCACAGCAAGGGCATGGGGTGGCGCTTCGTCTATCAGACGCTGCGCGACGAGATTCTGACCCTGATGCTGGAGCCGGGTCAGCTTCTGGACGAGACGATTCTGGCCGAGCGGTTCGGGATGTCACGCTCGCCGATCCGCGAGGCGCTGATCCGCCTTGCCGGCGAAGATCTCGTCGTCACCGGGTCGAACCGCTCGACGAACGTGGCGCCCATCGACGTGCTGAACTTTCCCAAATACGTCGATGCCCTGGATCTGGCGCAGCGGATGAACACGCGCCTCGCCGCCGAGCTGCGCACCGAAGCCGATCTGAAGAAGATCGCCGCCCGGCAGGCCGAGTTCGTCGAAGCCGTAAGGACCGGCAACCACCTGCTGATGTCCGAGGCCAACAAGGAATTTCACATGGCGATCGCCGCTGCGGGTCGAAACCCCTATATGGCCGCCTTCTACGAGCGCCTGCTGAACCAGGGCCGCCGGATCCTGCACCTGCACTTCGATTACATCGAACGCGGCAACGACGGCTATCTATTAACGGATGAGCACAACGAAATGCTCAAGGCGATCGAGGCCAGGGACGTGGAGCGGGCCGACGCACTGGCGCATGCCCACACCCGACAGTTCCGCGACAACTTCTTCGAATTCATGAAAGAGAACCATTCCCGAAAATTCTCTTTCGCCACGATGCAGGTCTAGTCGGCTCACCCAGCCCGGATGTCCCGCCCAATCTCATCATGCAGGGGGCCGTCCACGATCAGCTGCGGACAGCCGCGGCGGCAGGGCTCGATGCGGGCGCGGACGGCATAGGAGCGGGCCAGCATCGCCTCGGTCACGACCTCGGGCGTGGGGCCGGCGGCGCGCAGCCGCCCGTCCGCCAGCACCAGCGTCTGGGCCGCATAGCGCAGCGCCTGGTTCAGGTCGTGCAGCGCCACGATGGCGACCATGCCGGTGTCGGCCGCCAGATCGCGTACCAGCTCGAGCACCTCGACCTGCCGGTGCAGGTCCAGCGCCGAGGTCGGCTCGTCCATCAGCAGCACGTCGGGGCGCCGCACCAGCACCTGCGCCAGCGACACGAGCTGGCGCTGCCCGCCCGACAGCGCGCCCAGGTTGCGCGAGGCGAGGGCGGCGATGTTGAGCAGCTCCAGTACCCGGTCGATGTGCCCCAGCTCGGCGTCGGTGACGCGCCAGGCGCCTCGGCCACCGCGGGCCGCCAGCAGGATGCTTTCGAAGACCGTCAGCACCGCGTTCGCGCCGGTGTGCTCGAGTCCGGCGGCGAGACCCCCAAGTCCCGACAAATGAGTCAGCTGGAATCTGATCGTTTGTGGGCTTCCGTGGTGGCCTCAAACTGGAAGTAATTCCGACTGGCTGGCGGGGTGTTCCAAGTCATAACCCTCGGAAGTGGACTGCATTGGGGACTTCCGTCACACCCCGGCGCTAGTCGCCCAGTCGGACAAACTGGCCGTCCGGGCGATACCGGGTCACGTCCCGGAACGCGACGCCTTCCAGATGCGCGGCGGCCAGCCGGCGGGCTGCGTCGTCCGTCAGCATCACCCATGCGTTGAGGCCCGGCTGGAAGATCGGCGCAGACACCGACAGGTCGTCGCGGATCACATAGGTGCTGCGGTCGGGAAGCCGCTCGGGCGGCAGGATCTCGGAGCGCTCGCGGTCGATGACGTCCTCGAACCCGTTGACCCACATGGCCTTGTAGTCCTGGGCCGCAGCCTCGGGTGTACAGCGCAGGCACGGCGCGTCGAGGTAAGACACCGCACCGTCGGGAAAGCGCGCAGCCTCCCGGAACCGCGCCGAGACGAAATGGTAGCCGCTATCGAGAAAGTAATCCGGCGCAAAGCCGGGGGCCCGCATCTCAAGTTCGATCGATATGGCGGCGTCTGGCGCAAGGGGCGTCAGGTACGAGCGGTCGCTGTCCCGATGCCGGAAGCGGTCCAGCAGCAGATGCGCCTCCTTGCGGTTGACGACGCTGATTGAACTGGGATCGCGCTGGTGGGCGTCCAGCAGGCGTTTCAGGGTCGAGGTTTCAATTGCCAGCTGCCAGAACGGGGTAGGCGCGGGACCCTGCGGTGCGGGAGCTTCAGCGGACAGTGACATGGTATTTGAGCTCCAGAATGCCACGGCGCATATGGTCAGATATCTGTTCCAACGCACGCTTGAGTTCCTCGGCCGACATGTCCTGATAGCGGGCTTCAAGGGGCGTCAGCAGATCCCGCACATCGCCGCTATAGCCGGGATGCGGGCCGTTGTGCATGGGAAGCGCGCCCATGTTGGCGTCGAAGGTGGCCCAATCCCGCGGCAGCGCCACCAGATTGGCCCTCGCATCCATCGCCCAGCCCGAGGCCGCCATTGCCTGCTGCAGGCCGGGGCTCAGCGTGTCGACCACGTCGAACGACACCAGGTGGTGAGCCTGCCAGTTGCCCGGCAGGGTCTCGATCTGCAGCGCTGCACGGGAGCGATAGCTCAGCGCGTCAAGCGCGGCGAGCCCCAGCCCGTTGCGCCGTTCGTTGATGAACGCGCCCCGCGTCGCGTCGTCCAGCGGCCCGACCCGGGTTTCGAGTGCCCTCGTCTCTGCGCTCAAGCCGCCGGGAGTCAGGGTCGCCTCGACCCCGGTGTCGCGCCAATGGCCGTCCACGCGGAACTCGACCCGGCCGACGATCGAATCGAACGGGAACGACACCCTCAGATCGGGCGCGATCCCGACGAGATGCGCGGGTGCGGTGTTGGTCGGCACCACGGCCAAGGCCACCGCCCCCGTGACGACACCCATCGCGCCTGCCGCCGCGATCCCCGATCGCGCCGCCAGAGCCTCGACCGTGCCCGCCACACCGGCCGGTACTGGGTTGCCCGCTGCTGGCGAGAGGGACGCAGCATCGGCTGACGAGAGTTGCGCTGCGGCATTCCTCAGCACCCCTCTGCCGGCGGGCGTGCGGAGCGCGTCGCGCATCGGATCGATTCCCGCCCGATCGACCGCCCCGCGCGACCTGGCCGCAAGATCGAACGCCGCGATACGGCCGGCTGCACTCGCCCCGAACGGTCCTCGGGATGGATTGCCCGGCCTGACCCTGACCGACCTGTCGCTGTCGTTCGATGCGCTTTCCGTCGATACCATGGGGTCCACCGCAATCCCTGCATGGTGCTACGCTTGCAGCTGGAATGTGACGGCCGTGTGTCGCGGCCTTTGGAATTTCCTGCACCGCTTCTCGGCCTCAATCCGGCACGGAGTCCGGGCGGTCTGATGGAAACGAAGTGCGCGGAGCTCCTGGCACCGAAGTGCCAATGAGAACCACAGTCGTTAAATCCGCGATTCGCGGAAATCGATACCTGTAACAGCAAAAATTAAGATTCCGGCGCTTAACTTCGGATATCGAAATTGCATCGCACTTGGCGTCGGTGCCGGTGCTACCCAGAGTTTCATACACAAATCGCGGAGAGGTAACCCTGTCGGCTCGACCAGGCGAAAGTGATTTAGCATCCAGCCTTCGAGAACGGAAGACTCGCGGCGTTTCGAGCCGATTTTTTTGGCGGGCTTAACCTGTGGCTGAAGCGGCTGCGGTCAGCGCAGAGTAGTCATTCACGGCCTTGACGAGAGAGTTAGAACCCCCCCCCCCCGGGGGCCTCAAAAGACCCGACCGACCGAACTCGCACACACACGGCTATTGAGCAGAACGAGTTGCATCGCGCGTGCGGCTTGGCTCCCGCTTGCCACGCTCGGGTCACTTGCGGACCAGTGCGGTGTCGCCAGGTCAAAGTACTCCGCGATGCCTTGGGGCCGGTGGCAGGTGCCTCAGCGACCACACACGTACCGCCTGTCCGGAGAATGCGACTGCCCGCGGTCAGCTTGCCACGCCGCGTCTGCAGAGCAGTCCAGCGGCGCTAGTTTCAGAAACAAGGCGCGTGTAAAATCGGCATCAGCTTACACGCGGCTTGCCCCATTTAACTTGGGCACAGGGCGCGTGTAAATTCCGCGCAGCGGGCGTCTCGAAAACCTTGAATCTACACGCCATCTGTTTTCCCACATCGACGCTGCGCCATGCTCCAAACCCGGCTTGTCTCATAGCGTGGTGGCGCCGGTCCGGAGCCACTGGCGAGTGCGCAATAGGCGTCAGAATGGCCTTTCAAAGAGGCGTCATTGTTGTCCGAAAGCCGGGCAATGCCGCGACCGCAGTGTTCCCATAAGTGTTGTGTGTAGGGTTGCTTTCATACCGATAATAAATCTGGCCCGCAATCTATTGGAGCCCTTCGCTGCACGCAAACGGAACTGGCGCCAGCAACCAAGGCCGTAACCGATACGTGTCCGCCCGCCATTTGCGCAGCGGATAAAATGATGAGATTTAAGCACCCCCCCGAGGTGTTTAAGTAGAGCACGGGCGATTTTGGCACTGGGCTGCGTCATTCTACTACTCCGCCAGGAATGGAGAGTAGTAGCGTGACGCGTGGTTAACACAGCCATGAGGGAGGGGGCGAAGCCTGCCGTGACGTTCTGTGGAACAGGTCAGGAATGCTTCAAATTGAGGTTCTCGAAAATATTGACTTAGACGCATTCAAAGACAGTGTCCCTATCTCGAATAGGGACCGATTTGATTGGCGGCCTTAAACTAATCGGGCTGGCAGGGTATGATATCTTTCGCGATAGGCAGACACGTATTTCCGAATCTAATGATGGCTATCGGCAAGCGCGGGCGCCAATCGCTGATCTTCTCACCGCTGCCGCAACGCGGAGCTGGCCCGTGCGCCTCCATGCGGCCATCCGGGCCGAGATGGGGTTGGCGAACCCATCAACCGCAGCCTGACCTGCTCCCCGCCGAAGCAAACCCCCGGCCCATCCCCACCGCCTCAGCGAACCCGAAGAGCCACTGATCGGCGCGCAGCGCGCGCCGATCCCATCGTCCACCCCCCAACCGCCTCAGTTCACCGCCGCGTCAGAGGCGTTGCGCATCAGGAAGTCGGTGACCAGCGCCGCCTCCTCCTCGTCCAGGCCGGCACGCGGGAACATTGACGGGGTGATCCCGCGCCATTGCAGCTGCGTGAAGCCCTTCGGATCGCGGGGCCCGTGGCAGACGGTGCAGCGCTGGTAGAAGATGCGCTCGCCCGGCTCCATCTCGGCGTAGAGCGCCTCGACCAGCTCGGCCATGCGGTCGAGGTGCAGCGCGTCCTCGTCGATGGCCGCGAACTGGTAGTCGGACAGGATCGCAGGCGGCTGATAGGCGCGGTTCGGCCGCTCGGCGTCCTCGCACTTGCTGATCGTCGCCACGCAGGTGTTGGCGATGGTCGCCTGGGTCAGCCCCGAGGCCGGGCGCTCCGAGGTGATCCAGTTGATCAGGCCCGAGTTGCAGCGCCCCTTGCTGTCCAGATCCGGCCAGCCGCCCTCGTAGAGCGAGATCACGCCGGGCATGATCTCGTCCGACAGGACGGCGCCGGCGATCACGGCGCCCCGGTCGTTGCGGATCTCGACCAGATCCCCGTCGGCGATCCCGCGCGCCTCGGCATCCTCGCGGTTGATGCGGACCGGCTCACGCCCGTCGATCATGTAGAGTTCGCGCAGGCGCGCCGAGTTGCCCATCTGGCTGTGCAGCCGGTACCAGGGGTGCGGGCTGACTACGTGCACCTGTCCCTCGGCGGCATTCCCGAGATATTCCAGCGGCTCCTGCCACACCGGCATCCCGGGGTTGTCGGCGATGCCGTAGTCCGCGATCGTCTTGCAGAACATCTCGATCTTGCCCGAGACGGTGTGCAGCGGGTTGGCCTCGGGGTCGTCATGGAACGCGCCGTGACGGACCCACTTGCGCGCCTCGGGCGGGGCGGGCTGCAGGGCGTAGCCCTTGGCCCAGAACTCCTCGAAGGGCACGGTCTTCGACGCCCCACTCCGGCCATAGGCGGCCTGGATGTGGTCCATCATCTCCAGCCCTTCGGTGAACTGCGACCAGACGCCGAGCTTCTCGGACAGGGCCTCGAAGATCTCGTAGTCGCTCTTCGACTCGCCCAGCGGCTCGATGCACTTCTTCATCGCGTAGATCTTGTCGTTCGAGTAGGTGCCCCCGACCGAGATGTCGTCGCGCTCCATCGTCGAGGACGCGGGCAGCACGATGTCGGCCCAGCGGACCGCGGCCGTCCACCAGACGTCCTGGCTGACGATCGTGTGCAGCTTGGCGAACGCCTTGACCAGCCGGTTCAGGTCCTGCTGGTGGGACATGAAGTTGTTGCCGGCGTTGTAGATCATGTGGACGTCGGGAAAGGTCCGCGTCTGGCCGTTGTAGAAGAACTCCTTGCCCGGGTTTTCCAGCATCTCGACGATGCGGCTGGCGGGACAGAGCTTGTCCACGAGGTTCTTGCCCGCCGAGAGGCCGGTGGGCGTCGGCTGCCCCGATTGCGGCATCCCGCCGTTGCCGTAGTGCCAGCTGAAGCCCACGCCTTCGCCGGGCTTGCCGATCTTGCCGGTCAGCGCGGCGAAGTTGATGATGGCGTGGTGGACCAGCTCGCCGTGGTGCGCGCGCTGCAGCGACCACGCGCCTGCGAACTGGGTGCGCGAGCTGGCGAAGAGATCGGCCATCTCGCGGATCTTGTCGGCCGGGATGCCGGTGATGGCGGCCGCCCAGTCCGGCGTCTTCGGGGTGCCGTCGTCCTCGCCCATGACGTAGGCGATCCATCGGTCGGCGCCGACCGTGTATTTCGCCAGGTAGTCCCGGTCCTCGAGGCCCTTTTCAAGCACATGGTGCGCCATCCCGAGAAACAGCGCGATGTCGGTGTTCGGGATGATCCGCACCCACTCGGCGTCGAGATACTGGTCCGAGGCAGTGCGCTGCGGGTTGATCGACACGAAGCGGCAGCCGGCGTCGCGGATCTCGGCCCAGGGCCCGTACATGCCGTGGTCGGCGACGGTGAACTCGATCCGGTTGTTCTTGATCGGGTCGCAGCCGACGAGCACGAAGACCTGGGTGTTGTCGCGGATCACCTCCCACGCGGTCTGGGGGGAATAGACCTCCATGTCGCCGATGATGTGGGGCAGCGCCACCTGGCTCGCGCCGGCGGAAAAGTCGCCCTGGGTGATCGAGCATCCGCCGATGAGGTTGAAGAACCGCTGCTGCAGCACGTTGGGGCGGAACGAGCCGGCGTTCGACCAGCCGCCATAGGACGAGCTGAAGATCGCCTCGTTGCCGTGCTTCTCGGCGGTGGTGACGATGGCGTGGGCGGCCAGCGCCAGCGCCGTGTCCCAGTCGACGCGGACGAATTCCTCTGTCCCGCGCAGCTCGGGCTTGGTGTCGCCGGTCTGCCAGCCGTCGAGATAGGACTTGCGGACCATCGGATAGAGGATCCGCGTCTCGTCATAGACGCGGTCGATCGTGCCCAGCATCAGCATGTCGGTCGGCTGGCGGTCGAGCTGCGTGACCGGGCTCAGGTCGACGATCCGGCCGTCCTTCACGATCGCCTCGAACGGGCCGAAGTGCGAGGCGTGGAAGACCCGCCCCTCGGAGAACGAGTTCGGGTCGATGGCCGCAAGGGCCGTGCTGTTCATCAGCCGCGCGGCGGTGACGCCCGTCACCGCGGCCACACCCAGACCCAGGAATCCGCGGCGGGAGAATTGAACAGTCATTTCCGAATACCTCGCTCAGTCTATTGACGCGGTATGGAGGGCGACCGCTATGCTGGCATTGATACAGGTCAAGGATCGTCAAACGGGTGCGAGGTTGAGTGTCCCCGACCCGTCCCTGCCGTTCAGGCGGCGCCGGAACCCAGCCGATAGAGGAGCGGTCATGTCACGCATCGTCACACGGAACCTCGGTCTCGCCGCGCTTCTGGCCACCCTGGCGGCCGGAGCGGCCGTGGCCCAGACGGCCCCTGCCCCGGGCGCGCCGCCCGCCGTGCAGTTGCCGCCCCCTGCCGCGCCCGCGGCCCCCGGCGCGGCGACCGGCCAGCCGAACCCGCATGAGATGATGGGGGATCTGAGTGGCGGACCGGCCGGCTCGCCCACCGCCGAGCGCGGCAACCCGCGGCCCGGCACGTCGACCTCGATCCCCACCACCAACCCTGCCCCGGTGATCCCGCTGGCGGAGCGGACGGGGGGAACGTCGGCCGAGAACACCGGCATCGCGGGGCAGTGCGATCCCAACGTCAGCCTCGGCAACTGCCCGCCCGAGCCTGCGACGGCGCCGGAGCAGGATGCGGCGGCGACCGCGGCCACGTCGGTCGAGATCGTGGACTATCGCTGCGACGGGGATCAGACGTTGCAGGTGGCCTATGTGATGGGCGCCGACGGCACCAACTTCGCGGTGCTGCTGCAGGACGGCCGGCTGACGGCGCTGCCGCAGGCCGTCTCGGCCTCGGGCGCCATCTACGGGCCGGAGGGATCGGCGCAGCTCCTGACCAAGGGCGACGAGGCCACGCTGGAGAGCGCGGCCGGCGAGGCTGAACGGGCGAACTGCCGGCGGTGACCGGCGAGCGGGGCGGTCAAGGCGCCAGCGTTCGGTCTGCTTGACCGAGGGCGGCGCGCCTGCCCCGGCCGCGCCTGTCGGCGATAGCCGCAGTCCCGGCTGACCCCCGCTCCACCGTCTGCCGTTCATCGGCTCTCTGCCGTGCCCTTGCGGCGCGCCGTCGGCAGTTGCAACTTCGGGTCCGTCCCTCTGCCCGCTGGATCCCATGCATCTGCGTACCGAACGCTCCGACGTGAACATGAACCTGCTGCGCAGCTTCTGCGTGATCGCAGAGGAAAAGGGCATCACCGCCGCGGCGAAGCGGCTGCGGATGAGCCAGCCCTCGGTCAGCCTCGCGCTGCAGCGGCTTGAGGAACAGCTGGGCTGCCAGCTCGTGTTCCGCGGCAGCCGCCACTTCGCGCTGACCCGGCGTGGCGAGCGCATCTATCAGGAATGTGCGGAAATCCTGCGCGGCGTGCACCGCATCGCCGAGCTCTCGCAAGAGCACAGCGACGAGGCCTACGGCACGTTGACGCTCAGCGTCATCAGCCGCCTGCGCTCGGGCCTGCTGGACTAGGCGCTGCGCCTGTTCCACCAGCGCAACCCGTCGATCTCGATCCGGATCGAGGTCCGCAACTCGCTGGAAACGGTGCGCCGCATCGCCGAGGAAAAGCAGGGCATCTGCCTGCTCACCAAGCCCCTGCCGGGCGTCGCCTGCCGGCTGATCATGCGAGAGGAGTTCGCCGTCTTCTGCGGGGCGGAACATCCGCTCTTCGGCCGATCCGAGGTCGGGGCGCGCGAGCTGGCGCGCGAGCCGTTCGTCGCCTTCAGCTGCGCCACCGAAGGCATGGGCCTCGAACCCATGTCCATGCTGCGCGACGGGCTGGGGATCGGCCGGCGCATCACCGCCTCGAGCCATGATCTGGGCGAGATCCGGCGGATGATCATCGCGGGCATCGGCATCGGCATCCTGCCGGTCGATTCCGTGGGGCCGGAGCTCGACTCGGGCCAGATCTGGCGGCTGCGCATCGCCGATCACGTGCTGGGCGCCGACGTGTTCCTGGTGTTCCCCGACACCGGCGCGCTGTCCGACTCCGAACAGCGCTTCGTCGACACGGTCGAGGAGATCAAGGCGCTCTACCCCGACATGACCTGACCGCTCAGCGGTCCGCGCGCCGGACGACGGCGTGCAGCAGCATGTTCAGCCCGGCGAGGAAGTCCGCCGGCTCGCAGGATTCGAGGTTGTTGTGGGTGATCCCGCCCTTGCAGGGGGTGAAGATCATCGCCGTCGGGCAGTGCAGCGCCATGTGATAGGCGTCGTGCCCCGCCTGGGACTGGATGTCGCGCCAGTTCCAGCCCTGCCGGACGGCCTCCTCGCGGATCATGCCGATCAGGTCGGGGTCGAAGATGTCGCCGCCCCAGTCCCATTCGTCCTCGATGTCCATGGCGCAGCCGGCCATCGCGGCGGCCGCGTGCGCGGCGCGGCGCATCTTTTCGGCCATCACCCGCGCGGTGATCGGGTCGGGGTGGCGCACGTCGGCCACGCATTGCGCGGTTTCCGACAGGATGCCCGGCTTGTTCGGCCATGCCGCGAGCCGCGAGCCGGTCGCCTTGCCGTCGTGGACCGCGAACTCCCACCCGATGTCATCGACCGCGGTCAGCCAGCGGGCGCCCGCGATCAGCGCATTGTGGCGCAGGTCCATCGGGGTCGGGCCGGTGTGGGCGGTCTGGCCCTGGAACATCACCCGCATCCCGTAGCTGGGATAGCCGCCCGTCACCACGCCGACCTGCCGCTTCTCGGCATCGAGGATCGGGCCCTGCTCGATGTGCAACTCGAAATAGGCGTCGGTCGGGCCGGTCAGGTCGGCCTCGCCGGCATAGCCGATCCGGCGCAGCTCGTCGCCGAAGCGGGCGCCGTCGTCCGAGATCAGGTCGTGCGCCCAGTCGAGGTCGTATTTCCCCGCGAACACGCCCGAGGCGACCATGGGGGGCGAGAACCGCGCGCCCTCTTCGTTGGTCCAGTTGACGACGACGATCGGGCGCAGCGTGACGTGGCCTGCGTCGTTCAGGGTGCGCACCAGCTCGAGCCCGGCGAGAACCCCGGCGATGCCGTCGAAGCGGCCACCGTTGATCTGGGTGTCCAGATGGCTGCCGATCATCACCGGCGGCAGGGTGTCATCCGCCCCGGCCCTGCGGGCAAAGATGCTGCCCATCCGGTCGACCGTGACGGCAAGGCCGGCGTCCTCGGCCCACCGGACGAACAGGTCGCGCATCTCGCGGTCCTCGTCGGTCAGCGTCAGCCGCGACAGCCCGCCCGGGCGTCCGGGCCCGATCCGGCCGGAGACCTCGATGGTCGTCCAGAACCGGTCGAGGTCGACCCGAGACTGGGGGGAAAAGCTCATGGCAACGGCCTTTCTTGCGCGCGGGTGGCCTCAGCCGATCGCCACGGTGACGATCTGCGGAAACAGGACCAGCAGGAACAGGACGGCGACCATCGCGCCGAGGAAGGGCAGCAGGTACCGGAACGACGCCGACATCGGGATGCCGGCGGTCCGGCAGGCCGCCATCAGGTCGATCCCCAGCGGCGGCGTGTTCGCCCCGATGGCCAGGTTCACGCACAGCAGGATGCCGAAATAGACCGGATCGATCTGATAGGCGGCCAGCACGGGCAGGAAGACCGGGGCGAGGATCAGGATGATCGCCAGCGATTCCATGAAGGTGCCCAGCAGAAGCACCGCCCCCATCATCAGCACCAGCGCGACCAGCGGGCTGTCGGTCAGGCCGCGGATCCCGTTGACGGCCAGCTGCGGCACCTGCTCGGCGGCGAGGATCCACCCGAAGACCGAGGCGGCGGCGATCACGATCAGGATGGCGCCGGTCATCTCGGTCGTCTCGCGCAGGATGTCGCCGATCACCCGCCAGGACAGCGTGCGGTAGAAGAGCCCGCCGACCAGCAGCGCATAGGCGACGCCCGCGCCCGCGGCCTCGGTCGGGGTGAAGATGCCCGCCCGGATGCCCCCGACGATGATGATCGGGGCGATCATGGCCGGCACGGCATCGAGGAAGGCGCGGCCCAGCACGCCGGCGCGGACCGCCTCGGTCCCCTTCCAGCCGTGCTTGCGGGAAATCCACCACGCGACGGCGACCAGCGCCGCGCCCAGCAGCAGGCCGGGGATGATCGCGCCGACGAACAGGTCGCCGATCGAGCTGTTGGTGGCGGTCCCGTAGACGATCAGCACGATCGAGGGCGGGATGACCGTCCCCAGCGACCCGGCACATCCGAGCAGGGCCGAGGAGAAGGCCGGATCGTAGCCGCGGGCCTTCATCGACGGCAGCATCATCGTGCCGATGGCCACGACATCGGCGACTCCCGATCCCGACAGCGACCCGAACATCATGCAGGCGGCCACCATGACGATGGCCAGCCCGCCGGTCGTGCGCCCGACGATGGCCGCGAACAGGTTGACGATCCGCGGGGCGAGCCCGCCGTGAACCATCAGCAGCCCCGCCATCAGGAACAGCGGGATCGCCAGCAGGGTGAAACTGTCGATGCCGGCGATCATCCGCTGCGCCACCACCATCAGCGGCGCCATGTCCGCCACCGCCAGGTAGAGCGCCGAGGCGAGCCCCAGCGCGACCGCGATCGGCGCGTCGATCAGCACCAGCAGGGCAAAGCTGCCGAGCAGCAGGACCAGCTCGACGCTCATGATCCGACCTCGGCGGCGATCAGCCCGATGAGCGAGGCCGCCGCACAGACCGGCAGCGCCGCATAGAAGAGCCCGCCCGGCAGCCCCAGCGCGGTCGAGGCGTGATCCCAGGTGAAGAGCGTGATCTGCCACCCCGTGACCGCCAGCAGCACGAGGAAGGCGGCGCTGGCCAGCCGCGCGGCGATGCCCGCGGCGCGGCGCGCCCACGGGCTGCGCACGACGAAGGGCAGGATGCCGGCCTGGAAATGCGTCCCGCGGATGAACGCCGAGACGACGCCGAACCAGGTCACCCAGATCAGGATCAGCCGCGGCAGCTCTTCGGACCAGCGCGGCGTGGTGCCCAGCACATAGCGCGAGAACACCACCCAGGTCACCGTCGCCGCCAGCACCGCGACGCCGACCGCGCCGATGCCGCGCGCGATGGCGTCGAGCGTCCCGGCAATGCCGCGCGCGGTCACGGCCTCGCCCCGTGCAGCGGCACGCAAAGCTGGCATTCGTCGCAATAGGCCGCGACCACCACCCATTCGTCCGACAGCACCTCGACCTCGTGGACGCAGCCCGGCGGCAGGCGCAGGGCCGTGCCGGCCGTCATGTGATAGGACTGCCCGTAGGCGCGCAGCACCGCCTCGCCGCTCAGCGTCAGGGTGACCTCGTCGCGGGGATGGGCGTGGGGCACGCTGCGCGCGCCCTTGCGGCCCGTGGTCACGGCCAGCTTGATGAAGCCTTCGCCGCGTTGCTTCGGCGAAAAGACGGTCTTCTGGCTGAAGTCGAACAGCGGCACGGACTCGATCTGGTCGAGATGCCGGATCTCGGGCAGAGCCTGGGTCACTTGCGATACGTCTCGACCAGCGCCATCAGCTCGTCGCCGAACACCGCGGCGTTCTTGTCCCAGACCGGCTTGACCGCGGCCTCGAACGCCGCCTTGTCGACCTCGTTGAAGACCATCCCCTTGGCCTCGAGGTTCTTGACCGTCTCGGCGGTGCCGTCGGTCACCATCTGGCGCTGCTTCGCGCCCCAGTCCTTCGCCGCGGCCTCGACCACCTGCTGCTGGTCTGGCGTCAGCTTGTCCCAGACCGGCTTCGACAGCACCAGCGCCGCCGCGCCCCAGACGTGCTCGGTCTTCGAGACATATTTCTGCACGTCGAAGAACGAGGACGACTCGATGACCGCCAGCGGGTTTTCCTGCGCGTCGAACACCCCCTGCTGCAGCGCCGAGTAGAGCTCGCCGAAGGCCAGCGGCGCGGGCTGCGCGCCGAGCGCCTCGAACGTCTCGAGCCGCACCTTGTCCGGCGTGACCCGGATCTTGAGCCCGGCGAGATCGGCAGGCGTCGTGATCGGCCGTTTCGAGTTCGTCAAGTCACGGAAGCCGTTCTCCCACCAGGCGAGGACCTTGATGTTCTTGGCCTCGAGCAGCTTGGCCAGCGCGGTCCCCAGATCGCCGTCGAGCGCCGCGAACGCCTTTTCGCGGGTCGGCCAGGCATAGGGCATCTCGATGATGCCCAGCTTCGGCTCGACGCTCTGGAACGACCCGGCCCCGATGACCCCGCCCTGGACCGAGCCGAACTGAAGCCCCTCGATGACCTCCTTTTCAGTGCCGAGCTGGCCGCCGGGGAAGATCTCGACCTTCAGCTCACCGCCGGTCTTCTCGGCCACGTCCTTGGCAAAGCCCTGCGCGGCGATGTTCCAGCTGTGGCTTTCGGCGAGGACGTGGCCGATGCGGATCGTCGTTTCGGCGGATGCCGGACCCGCGGCACAGGCCAGAAGAACCGCAACCGCCCCCGACAGACGGGCGCCCGAAAAAGCCTTCATGGTCGTAACCCTTCCCAATGGCGTGATCGGGAATCAGCATGACAGCGGATGTCCGGCCTGACAAATAGGCGGCGCCTATCGCTTCCATGCGCTGCGCTGACGCGCGCGCCTCAGCGCCCCCCTACCCTGCCGCAAACATCCCCGCATGGGCCTGACGCAGCGCGGCCTTCTGCACCTTGCCCATGGTGTTGCGGGGCAGCTCGTCCACGATCACCACGGATTTCGGCTGTTTGAACCGCGCGAGCCGCCCGTCGAGCGCCCCGCGGATCGCGTCCGGGTCGGGGTCGGCGCCCGGGGCGCGGGCGACGATCGCGACCACCGCCTCGCCGAAGTCGGGGTGCGGGACGCCGATCACCGCGCTTTCCAGCACCCCGGGCAGCTCGTCGATCAGCAGCTCGACCTCTTTCGGATAGACGTTGAACCCGCCCGAGATGACCAGGTCCTTGCCGCGCCCGACGATCGAGACATAGCCGTCGCCGTCGCGCAGCCCCAGGTCGCCGGTGATGAACCAGCCGTCCGGGCGCAGCTCCTCGGCGGTCTTTTCGGGCATCTGCCAGTAGCCCTGAAAGACGTTCGGGCCGCGCACCTCGATCATCCCGATCTCGCCGTCGGGCAGCGCCCCGTGCTCGCCCATGATCCGCAGCTCGACCCCCGGCAGCGGGACCCCCACCGTCCCGGCCCGGCGCTCGCCGTCATAGGGGTTCGAGGTGTTCATGTTCGTCTCGGTCATGCCGTAGCGCTCGAGTATCCGGTGCCCCGTTCGCGCCTCGAAGGCGCGATGCGTCTCGGCCAGCAGCGGCGCCGAGCCCGAGATGAAGAGCCGCATCCCCGCGGCCGCGTCGCGGGTGAAGTCGGCGCGGTCGAGCAGCCGCGTGTAGAATGTCGGCACCCCCATCATCAGCGTGGCCCGCGGCATCAGCGCGACCGCCTCGGCCGCGTCGAAGCGGGGCAGGAAGATCATCGCGCCGCCGGCGAGCATCAGCGTGTTGGTCGCCACGAACAGCCCGTGGGTGTGGAAGATCGGCAGCGCGTGCAGCAGCACGTCGTCGCCCGTCACGCGCCAGTAGTCGCAGAGCGTCCGGGCGTTCGACAGCAGGTTCGCGTGGCTCAGCATCGCGCCCTTGGACCGGCCCGTGGTCCCCGAGGTATAGAGGATCGCCGCCAGATCGTCGGGCCCGCGGGGAACCGGGGCGTGGGTCTCGGGCTCGGCCCGCGCCGCGTCGACGAGGCTGCCCGACAGGCCGTCCGCGGCCAGCGTCATCACCTGCCCCGCGCCGCCGAGCGCCCGTGTCGCCGCCTCCCGCGCCGGGTCACAGACGACCAGCGCCGGGCGGGCGTCGTTCAGGAAATAGCCGATCTCGTCAGCGGTATAGGCCGTGTTCAGCGGCAGGAACACCGCCCCCGCCCGCACCGCGGCCAGATAGAGCGTGAGCGCGGTCGCCGATTTCTCGACCTGCATGGCGACCCGGTCGCCGGGCGCCACCCCGGCCGTGACGAGCGCGTTGGCCAGCCGCGCCGACTGGCGCTCGATCGCCGCATAGCTCGTCTCGGTGCCGTCCGCGGCGATGAGGAAGGCCCGGTCCGATCCGGCCCGCGCGCCGAGCAGCGCGTCATGAAGGTGGTTGGTCATGGCCTCGTCTCCTTCTCGTCACGGCCTGTCCGGCGCGCGAGCGCGTGAATCATGGGCGATATGATACCGCGTCGACCGCCCGCCCTCGGGGCCCTTGCGGATCGCGCCGAGGCGCTCCAGCTCGGCGAGGTCGCGCGTGGCCGTCGCGGGTGAGACCCGGGCGATGCGCGCGTAGGGCGCGGCGCTGATGCCCTGGGCGACCCGGTCGGGGCCCTCGGCGAAGAGGCGGCGCAGCACCGCCTGTCCGCGCGGGGGCAAGTCGGGGAAGCGCAGGAAATAGCCGTTGCGGGTGACGAGGAAGCGCGCCTCGGCCATGGCGTCCTCGACCCCCGCGATCAGGCGCTCGAGGAACCACAGCACGAACGGGGTCGCATCGATGCGGTCACCGGCGACCGTGCGGCCGGCCTGCAGGGCGGCGTAATAGCCGCGCTTGTCGGCCTCGATCGAGCGCGAGAGCGAGAAGGGCAGCGCCGAGTCGCGGGCGAAGACGTGCTCCACGATGGCGCGGCCCAGCCGGCCGTTGCCGTCCGAGAACGGGTGGATCGACTCGAACCACAGATGCGCCAGCGCCGCGCGGATCGGCAGCGGCCGGGTGTCGCGGGGGAGTGCTGCGAGGAAATCCTCCATCATCGCGGGCACTTGCGCGGCGGGGGGCGCGCGGTACAGCACCTCGTCGCGCCCGGCCGCGGCGGTCCGGGCAATCACCATGGCAAAGCTGCGCCAGCGGCCCTTGTCCTCGACCTCGGTGCCGTGAAAGAGCAGCCGGTGCCAGTGGAAGAGGGTCGGCGCGTCCAGCACCCCCTGCCCCGCCCGCGCCTCGAGCATGAGCGTGGCGATGGCATCGCTGCGCCGCTGCGGCTCGCGCCCGCGATGGGCCAGCGAGGCCACGACCGAGGCCTCGATCTGGGCGGCAGGCAGGGTGGCGCCCTCGATGGCGAAGGACGAGACGGCCTCATGCGTGACGGCACGCAGGAATGCCTCGCGCCGCTCGTCGGCCGAGAGCGCCTCGTGCAGCCCGGACATCGCCCCGAGCCGCGCGGAGAACGCCTCCAGCGGCCCCTCGGTCCGGGCGGGGTCGTGGGTGAAGCGCGGCCAGGCGGGGGTTTCCCAGATCTCCATGAGGGGATTGTGGGGCGTATTCGGCTCACGAACAAGGTGATTGTGAGGGGAATAGCGGTGGGTTTCGCGTCATGATGTCAGAGCGGTTCGCGGCCAACCAGCGCAATCCTGCGCGCGACGGCAGACGGCACGCGCCCATTCGCCAGCTCACGATGCCGCCGCAGACGCCGGCTCGCCGCGTCAGACCGGCCCGCGCGGCCGCTGGAACAGCCCCGGGTCGCGCGAGACGGCCCGCCCCCGACCCCGCGAGCGCATCGCATCCCCCGCCGCCGCCGCCGCGAGCCCCGCCTTCTCTGCCCGCCCGGTGCCGGCGCGGCGGGTCATCCCCTCCGGCCCGCCGGCGCGGATCTTCACCCCGATCTGGCGATAGATGCGCAGCGCCGCGGCGATCGACCAGGCGGCGCGCAGCGGCAGCGCCGGCAACCCCGCGCGGGCCGAGGCGTAGTACGGCTCGGCCAGATCGAGCAGCCGCAGCGCGGCGCTGTGCAGCGCGGGCGAGGGCGCCGTGCCGGGGCCCAGCGGCGGCAGGCCCGCCAGCCAGTCCTGCGGCAGATAGACCCGGCCGATGGCCGCATCGTCCAGGATGTCGCGGGCGATGTTGGTGAGCTGGAAGGCAATCCCCAGATCGCAGGCGCGGTCCAGCGCGGCCTCGTCCCGCACCCCCATCACCCGCGCCATCATAACGCCGACGACGCCCGCGACGTGATAGGCGTAGTCCAGCGTGTCCTCGATGGTCCGATAGCGCCGCCCCGCGACGTCCATGGCAAACCCGTCGATCAGCGCCAGCGGCCAGTCGGCCGGGAAATCATGCCGGCGCGCGACCCGGCGCAGCGCCTCGAAGGGCGGCGTCATGGGGGCGTCGCCCTGCAGCGCCGCGAGCGTCTCGGCCCGCAGCGCCGTCAGCCGCGCCGCGGGGTCGTCCACCCGCTCTGGCGCCGACCCCAGCGATTGCCCGTCGATCACGTCGTCGGCGTGGCGGCACCAGGCATAGAGCATCACCACGTCGTCGCGCATCGCCCGCGGCATCAGCCGGGCGGCGGCCGCGAAGCTCTGTGACCCCGCGGCGATCGCGGCCTCGGATTCGGCGACCGGTGCGCCGCTCAACGGCCGATCCCGGCATCGGAAAGCATCACCCCGGCGGTGGCCTTGGCCGACCCCACCACGCCCGGGATGCCCGCCCCCGGATGGGTGCCGGCCCCGACGATATAGAGGTTGCGGAACGTCCGGTCGCGGTTGTGCGGCCGGAACCATGCCGACTGGGCGAGGATCGGCTCGACCGAGAAGGCGCTGCCGTGATGGGCGTTCAACTCGCCCGCGAAATCGGCGGGGGTGAAGATGCGCCGCACCCGCAGGTGATCGTGCAGGCCGGGGATCACCCGCTCTTCGAGCGCCGCGAGGATGCGGTCGGCGTAGGCGGGCCCCTCGGCCGCCCAATCCACGGCGGCGCGGCCCAGATGCGGCACGGGGGCGAGCGCGTAATGCGTGGACATCCCCGGCGGCGCGAGGCTCGGGTCGGTGACGCTGGGGCTGTGCAGGTAGAGCGAGAAATCCTCGGGCAGCGCCGGGCCGCGAAAGATCTCGTTGACCAGCTCGCGGTAGCGGGGGCCGAACAGCACGGTGTGATGGGCCAGCCCCTCGGGGATGCGGTCCAGCCCGAAATGGACCACGAAGAGCGACATCGACCAGCGCTGGCGGCCAAGGATCGCGGCCTTGGTCCGCCCGCGGCGGGTGCCGGCCAGCAGGTCGCGGTAGCTGTGCATCACGTCGGCGTTGCTGGCCACCATGTCGGCCGCGATCCGCTCGCCCGAGGCGAGGGCGACGCCCGTGGCGCGCGCGCCCTCGGTCTCGATCCGCGCGACCGGGGCGTTCAGCCGCAGCGTGCCGCCCAGACGCTCGAACAGCGCGACCATCCCCGCCACCAGCCGGTTCGTGCCCCCTTGCGCGAACCAGACCCCGCCGCGGCGTTCCAGCGCGTGGATCAGCGCATAGATCGCCGAGGTCGAGAACGGGTTGCCCCCCACCAGCAGCGTGTGGAACGAGAACGCCTGCCGCAGATGCGGGTCGCGGATGAACCGCGCGACGAGGCTGTGGACCGAGCGGTACGCCTCGAGCCGGACCAGCGCCGGCGCGGCCTGCAGCATCTGGCGGAAGTCGAGGAACGGCACGGTGCCGAGCCGCAGGTAGCCCTCACGGTAGACGGCCTCGGCGTAGTCGTGAAACCGATGGTAGCCCTCGACATCGGCCGGATCGAACGCCGCGATCTGCGCCTCGAGCCCCGCACTGTCGCCGACATAGTCGAACTGCCGCCCGTCGGCCCAGAGCAGCCGGTAGAAGGGCGAGACGGGCAACAGCGTCACGTCGCGGGCCATGTCCTGCCCGCTCAGTGCCCACAGCTCGCGCAGGCTGTCGGGGTCGGTGATGACCGTGGGGCCGGCGTCGAAGACATGGCCCTGATCGCGCCAGACATAGGCCCGCCCGCCCGGCCCGTCGCGGCCCTCCACCACCGTGGTGGCGATGCCGGCCGATTGCAGGCGGATCGCCAGCGCAAGCCCGCCGAAGCCCGAGCCGATGACGATGGCAGAGCGGGGTCGGGTCATGGCGATTCCTTGAAGAGCGGGGCTTCGGGCAGGCAGGGCAGCGCGTCGCGGATCGGGATGGGCGGCTTGCCCGTGACGATCCGCAGCCGGTCGAGCGTGGTCAGCCGCCCGGCGTAGAAGCGCTCGATCAGCCCCTCGGGCAGGCGGTAGAACCGCGACAGGATGCGGTGGCGCCGCTCGGGCGGGCAGCCGCGGAACAGCATCCGGTTCAGCAGGCGCAGGAACCGATCCTCGCGCGCCTTGGTCAGCGCGAGGCGGCGGACGGCGGCCATCGCCGCCGCGGTGGTCAGGGGAGAGGCGGCCGCGACCGCATCGGCGACCCGCGCCGCCACGGGCAGCGAATAGCCCGTCACCGGGTGAAACAGCCCGGCGCGCAGACCGACGGGGACCGCGCCGCCCGCCGCCTCGTCCCAGAACCCGGCCGCGTCATGGGCCAGCGCGATGGGCAGCACGCCGCGCTCGCGCCGGACCTCGCGCCCCGCCCAGCCCCGCGCCCGGGCATAGGCGGCGATGGCATCCGCCAGCGCGGCGTCGTCCAGCGCCGCGCCGTCGCTGTAGCGGGTGTCCTCGATCAGCAACCGGGTGGGCGAAAAGGGCAGCAGATAGACGAAGCGATAGCCGTCCTCCTGCGGCACGGTGGCGTCCATGATCACCGGGCGGGCGACGCCGTGCGGGGCCTCGGTCTCGATCTCGAGGCCCACGAACTTCTGGAACCCGGTCACCAGATGGCGCGAGGGACGCGCCCCCCGCGCGTCGATCACGCAAGGCGCGCTCAGCCGCCGCCCGTCGGCCAGTACCAGCCCGGCCGCATCGGCCTGTGCGACGGGGGCGGCGCGGATCACCTCGGCCCCGCTGTCCGCCACCAGCCGCGCGAGGCCCGCATCGTCGAGCGCGGCATAGCCCGCGCGCAGCCGTCGGGCATGGTCGGAAAACCGCACCTCCTGCCCGTCCCAGCGGGCGCGCAGCCCGGGGGACAGCCGGGCCAGCCATGCGGGCGGCAGGTCGGGCAGGTGAAAGGACCAGGTGTGCGACCCGGTGGGCGCAGGCGCCGCATCGACCAGCAGGACGCGGCAATCCGGCCGCGCCGCCCGGACCGCCAGCGCGATCAGCCCGGCCGAGAGCCCCGCCCCGGCGATCAGCAGATCGGCGTCCTGCGCCCCGGTCATGCCGCGCGTCCGGTCGTGGCGGGGCGCGCGAGCAGCGCCTCGACAAGTGCCACGGCGCGGGGGGCGCCGCCGGCCTCGGCCAGCGCCCGCGCTGGGGCGTCGAAGCGGGGGCGCATGGCGCCCGACAGCGCCTCGACCAGCGCGGCGCGGATCGTGGCGGGATCGGCCCGGCGCGGCGGGACGACGCGGGCGAGCCCATGATGCGCGAGCCGGGCGGCGGTGGCCGGCTGTTCGAACGCCAGCGGGATCGCCACCATCGGCACCCGCGCGGCCACGCAGTCCAGCGCCGTGTTCAGCCCCGCATGGGTGATGCAGGCCGCCGCGCGCGCCAGCACCGCCCGTTGCGGCCAGAGCGCCCGGACCTCGGGCGCGCCGGGCAGGGCGCGGGCCTGCGCCTCGGTCAGCCCGCCCGCGTGGGCCAGAAGCAGGCGCACGCCAAGGCCCTCGGCTGCCGCGGCGATCGCGGTCATCAGCCCCCGCCGGCCGCCCTGCAACGTCCCGAGCGAGGCAAAGACGATCGGCCGCGCATCGCCCGGATCGCCGTCGAGCGTCCCCGGCCCGCCGTCCCGCAGCGGCCCCACGGGCGCCGCGCCGGGGGGCAGGTCGTGCGGGAAATCCAGCGCCGGGACGAGCTGGCGCAGGTCCAGATCGGGGGCGATCCAGTCCGACAACAGCGTCCGCAGCGGCAGGCCGTGATCGCGGCACCCCTGCGCCAGCGCCCGGCGTTGCAGCAGCAGCAGCGCGTCGGCGACCCGCCAGCCGCCGCGATTGCGGCGCACCCCCGCCGCGCCGTCCAGCCACGGCCAGTCCACGAATGGCGGCGGGATCGCCATGTCGCGGTCCATCGGCAGCGCCGCGGCGAGCGTGGCGCGGGGCAGGCCCGCGGCCTCGGCGGCAAGGCTTGCCCCCGGCTCGGCCTGATCGGCGATGACCAGATCGGGGGCAAGCCGCGCGAGCGTCTCGGGGCCGTGCGCCACCCAGGCCCGGGTCGCGGCGGCCGTGGCCCACAGCGTCCGCGCCAGCCCGGCGCCGCGCAGGTCGGGCTCGGGCCGGCCGCCGAGATCCGCCCAGGCGACCCCCTCGGCCCGGGCCAGCGGCGCCAGCGGCGCGCTGCCGACGAGGCTCACCGTGTGGCCCCGCGCCGCCAGCGCCCGCGCCAGCACGCCGTGCACGGCGGCATGGCTGCGCAGCGACGGCAGGCACAGGGCGATCCGCGCCATCAGGCTTCGCCGCGATCCGGCCGCCAGGCGTCCCGGTGGTCCGACTGTCGCCGCACCAGCACGTCCGAGGCCCTCAGCCGCGCCTTGAGGTCGTCGACGGGCGGCGCATAGACGAACCCGAAGCTCACGCAGTCGTCGCGCCCCTCGACCGCGTGGTGCAGCCGGTGGGCCTGATAGAGCCGGCGCAGATAGCCGCGCTTCGGCACCACCCGGAATGGCCAGCGCTGATGCACCAGCCCGTCATGGACGACGAAGTAGATCACGCCATAGACGCTCATCCCGACGGCGATCCACCACAGCGGCGGCCACCAGCGGCTGCCGAGCGCGAACAGCGCGATGGCGAGGACCGAGAACACCACGGCATAGAGGTCGTTCTTCTCGAACACGCCCTCGTGGTCGGCCTCGTGGTGGGACTTGTGCCAGCCCCAGCCCAGCGGGCCGTGCATGACCCAGCGGTGGACGGCGTAGGCGACGGCCTCCATCCCCGCGACGGTAACGACGACGATCAGCAGCGCCATCATCGCCGCGGCCCCGTCCGGGTCCGGGGCAGCGCCCACCACGGCACGCCCGGATGCAGGTGGTGCTCGTGGTGATAGCCGCCGAAATGATAGCAGGTCAGCAGCGACAAGGGCACGGCGAGCCGTGTCGAGGCCGCGTTGTGGCGGTCGGCGAACGGGCCGGCCTCAAGGCGGTGCGGCAGGAAGGTGCCGAAGACGAACAGCTGCACCGAGGCCATGAGCGACGGCACCGCCCAGAAGGCGACATAGGGCCAGCGCGGCCCGAGGATCAGCGCGTAGAGGATCACCGCTCCGCCGAGCACGAAGACCTCGCGCCAGCCGAAATAGGTGCGGACGAAATCGGCGTACCACGCGACGATGCCGCGGTGGCCGTGGCCGAAATCCGGGTCGTCGGCCGACCCCGGCGCGCGGTGGTGGGCCATGTGGTGGCGCATCAGCTTGGGCCAGGAAAACCCGGCATAGAGCGTCAGGGCCAGCCGCCCGATGGCGGCGTTGAGGCGCGGGCGGCCGGGCAGGATCGCGCCATGCATGGCGTCATGGGCGACGATGAACAGCCCCACCGACAGCCAGGTCAGCCCGATCAGGCACAGCGCCGCACGGACCGGATGGGCCGGCGCGTCGAGAAACCACACCGCATGGACGTGCAGCCCCAGCCACGCCGCCACGATCGCCACGGCGAGCGCCACGCTCACGGGCGTGGCGGCGGGCGGGCGGAGTGCACGAGCGGCCGGGTTCATGGGGCTGACCTTTTCATGGCGCACAGGGAACAGTCTATGCCGCCCCCGTCCCGATTTCCACCCAGCCCGGCGGGTCGAGCAGCGGGGCCCGGGCCAGCGCCGCCAGATCGGCCGCGCCGGTGCAGAACATGGCGATGCGCAGCTGGGCGGTGACGCGGGCCAGATGCGCGGCGAGGGCCTCGGCGCTGTCGCGCGCGTCGGTCAGCGCGCCCGCGGCCTGCCCGGCCAGCCCGGCGCCCAGCCGGATCGCGCGGGCCACGTCCAGCCCGTCCCGCACCCCGCCCGAGGCGATGAGCGTGCCGCCCTTCGGCATCACCGGCGCCATTCCGGCCACGGCGCGGGCGGTCGGGATGCCCCAGTCCCGGAACGGCGCCGCCAGCGCGCGCAGATCGTCGCCGCCGCGCTCGCCCTCGACCCGCGCCCAGCTCGTGCCGCCGACGCCGGCCACGTCGATCAGCCGCACGCCCGCCTCGATCAGCCGCCGCCCGACCGCGGGCGAAAGGCCCGCGCCGACTTCCTTGACGCCCAGCGGGACGGGCAGCGCCGCGGCGAGCGCCTCGATCCGCGCCAGCAGCCCGGCGAAGTTCCGGTCGCCGCCGGGCTGGATCGCCTCTTGCAGGGGGTTGAGGTGCAGGACCAGCGCATCCGCCTCGAGCATGTCCACGGCGCGCCGGGCGTCGTCGAGGCCGAGCCCGGTGTTGAGCTGCACCGCGCCGAGGTTGCCGAGGATCGGCACCGCCCCCGCCCGCGCCCGCAGCCCGGCGAGGCCCGCGTCCCCCTGCCCCTCCAGCGCGATGCGCTGGCTGCCCACGGCCAGCGGCAGGCCAAGCGCGCCGCAGGCCTCAGCGATGCGGGCGTTGATCGCGCCGGCCTCGGCCGGGCCGCCGGTCATCGCCGACACCATCAGCGGGGCGGAGATCCTGCGGCCGAGCAGCGTGGTCGCGGTGTCGATGGCGTCGAAATCCAGCTCGGGCAGCGCGCAATGGAGGAAGCGGATGGCGTCGAAGCCGGTCGGCTGCCCGTCCTGCCGCCCCCGGCCCGTGCCGACGATGGCCAGATGTTCGGACTTGCGCGCGGCGATGTCGGTCATTCCACTGGTCCTCGCGGCGGCGGAAGGGGGGCCGGACGATGCAGGCACTGATCCTCGGCCACACCGGCGGCATCGGCGCGGCGCTGGCCGGGGCGCTGGCGGCGCGCGGGGCGCGGGTGACCGGGCTCAGCCGCGCCGAGGGGCTGGACCTGACCGACGAGCCGAGCGTCGCGCGCGCCGCGCACGCCCTCGCCGGTCAGCGGTTCGAGCTGATCCTGAACGCCACCGGCGCGCTCAGCCTCAACGGCGCGGCGCCGGAGAAGACCATCGCCGCCCTCGATCCGGCCGTGATGGCCGCGCAGTTCGCGCTGAACGCGACCGGGGTGGCGCTGGCGCTGAAGCATTTCACCCCGCTCATGCCGGTCGCGGGGCGGGCGGTCTTCGCCTCGCTCTCGGCGCGGCTGGGGTCGATCGGCGACAACCGGCTGGGCGGCTGGATCGCCTATCGCGCCGCCAAGGCCGCGCAGAACCAGATCCTGCGCACCGCCGCGATCGAGATCGCCCGCACCCGCCCCGCGGCGATCGTCGTGGCGCTGCATCCGGGCACCGTGGACACGGCGCTGACCCGGCCCTGGCGCGGCCGCAACCCGGCGATGCCCGCGGCGCGGTCGGCCGCGGCGCTCCTGTCGGTCATCGACGGGTTGCGCCCCGCCGACACCGGCGGGTTCTTCGACTGGCGGGGCGAGCCGGTGCCGTGGTGACCCGCCCATCCCCTAGCCCCCCCGCCGCCGCAGCGCCGCCCCGACCAGAACCGCAATCCCCGCCAGCGCCAGCAGCGCCACGGGGGTCGAGCCCCCGCGCAGGTTGTCCGCGGCGATACCCACCAGCGCCCAGCCCACCGCCAGCGGATAGGTGAGCGCATCGGGCCGCCGGCGCTGCACGATCAGCGCCGCGATCAGGATCAGCGGCAGCATCACGAGCGCGGCGGCCTGCGGCGACAGGACGCCGTAGCCCCCCAGCAGCACCCCGATCGCCACCCCGGTCGCCGCGGTCAGCCAGCCCGCGTAAAACCCGACAGGCGCGCGCTGCCAGACGGCATCGGTCCGCCCCGTGCGCCACAGCGCCGCCACGGCCGCGCCGGCCATGACCACGATCATCGCCGTGGCCAGCGGCGGCGACCGGTTGGCGGCGGCGATCCAGAACACCCCCACCCCGAGGCTGAGCGCCAGCGCCGGGCGCATCGCCGCCCAGTCCGGCGCGTGCCGCGCCCGCCACACCCCGACGACGCAGCCGGCGATCAGCCACAGATAGATTACCCCCCAGATCGAGAAGGCCCAGCCCGCCGGCTGGATCGGCCAGTCCTCGTTCACCACCGGGAATTGCGCGGGCGTGAACCCGTTGAAGCCGTCGCTCGCCAGCGGCGAGAGCGCGAAGAGGACGGCGAGGATCAGGACGAGCAGGGCCAAGGGGCGCTCCGGTCAGCGGGGGCGGGACAGGGCGGACGCGGCCCGTCGAGGGGGACTTTCCGCGGCCGGATTTGCCACATATCCTGTGCAGGATGAGAGAGTTTATTCAACCCACCATCGGCGGTCTCGACCCCGGCCGCCGCCTCCCCCAGGGCGCCGCCGCGTATCGCGCGCGGATCGGGGACCAGCTTGCCGGGATCTGCGCCGGCTTCTCGGCCCGCGCCCCCGACCTCGGCACCGCCATGGCCGAGGCGGTGATGGCCCCCGGCAAGCGGTTCCGCGGCACGCTGATGCTGCTGGTGGCCGCGCGCACCGGCGGGGTGACGCGGGCGGTGACCGACGCGGCCGTGGCGCTCGAGCTGATCCACGCCGCGTCGCTGATCATCGACGACCTGCCGGCGATGGACGGCGCCACGCTGCGCCGTGGCCGGCCCACGACCCACGTGGCGCACGGCGAGAGCCGGGCGATCCTCGCCGGCATCGCTCTGGTGTCCGAGGCGTTCCGCCTGCTGGCCGTGACCCCGGGGCCGGAGGGCGAGGTGCGGGCGCGCACCGTGGCGATCCTGGCCGAATGCGTGGGCCCCGCGGGGCTCTGCGCCGGGCAGGACATGGACCTGCACGCGCCGAAGACCCTGCACTCGGTGACGCGCGAGCAGGATCTCAAGACCGGCGCGCTGTTCGCCGCCGGGTTCCGCATCATCGCCGCGCTGCAGGGCCACGGCGCCGAGCGGACCGAGGCGCTGGTGGTGCTGAGCTGGATCCTGGGCCGCGCCTTCCAGTCCCTCGACGACCTGCGCGACGTGGCCGGCTCGGCCGAGCTGCTGGGCAAGGATACCGGGCTGGACGCCGGCCACGGCGCCGGGAAGGGCTTGCTCGCGGTGTCGCGCTACGACGAGGCGCTGGCGCACTACCGCCGGCTGAGCGCCGCGCTCGACGACGCGCTCGGCGCGCTCTGGTTCGATTCGGGCGAGCTCACGGACTACATTCGCGCCATCCTGCCCCACGATCCCGCATAGCCCTTCGCGCTGCCCCTACTCCATATGATGCGCCGCAGGCCCGGCCTGCCCGGTGCCCTGCCCACGTCACGGCCACCCTGCACCTAGCGCACCCCCGCTTACGCCGATGAGGGGACGGCGCTTAACTCCATCGTCACGAGGCGCACCCGCCCGGGCGCGTTCAGCGGGTCGAAGCGCAGTCGCCGTCCCCGGCCCTCCGCCTTGAGGGGGAAAACCATGTCATTCAGACCGACCCCGACCGGCGTGCGGATCGAGTACTGTTCGTGGAACGCCTCGTCCGGCGTCCCGGACCATCCCCAGAAGAGCTGCGCCACCGCCTCGACCGTACTCTCCATCACGATCCGCAACTCATAGTCCCGACCCGCTTCCATCGCCGCGTCGGGAAAGACGAGGCGCGGATCGTTTCCGGTCGCCTCGAGCCAGCCGGGCGCACCCGGAACGTCGCTCAGCTGGGCGACGACCTCAGCGACCCCCAGACGGTCGAAGGTCCGAGCCGCCATCCGTTCCGCCCATCCCCGATAGACCGCCGGATAGGCCCGCGCCGAAATTTGAGCGCGCAATGCCGTCACGAAGGGCGCCGCGGGGCGGTAGTCCTCGCGGCCATAGCCCCGCATCACCACGCTCTCGGCCTCGGCATCGGGGCGGACGCGCGCGAGGTAACGCTCGGCATTCGCGGTCACCACATCGTCGGGGCCGAACAGATCCAGCAACTCGGGCTGGAACAGGTCCGACCGCACATAAAGGATGTCGCGATAAAAGGTCGCAAGCGTGGGGAGGTTGTCCCGCAGGAAGCTGTCGCCCAAGGCCAGAAGTCGCCGCGCGCTGGCCGAACGGGGATTGTGAGCAATGGCAACGTTGTCGGTGTTGCTGGGCAGGAAGGGCCGGTTGTCCAGGATCTGAATGCTGCGGCGGCTGTCGATCAGGAACGTTTCCGGCAATCGGGTGCGGATGCCCGCCATGTCGGCCAGGTCACCACGCCGGGGGCGGATTTCCGCGTCCATGCAGGCTTGGGGATCGTGATCATGGCCGAGGGCCCGCAGGATCTCCTGCGCGACGACCGCGTTGCCCACCGCCGTCATGTGGGTGTCGTGACGGCTGAACACCTGGGTGGAGCGGCTGGCCTCGATCAAGGTCTCACGCGGGTAGAGCGGGGCCACGGCGTCGGGGCCGAGGCCGGGGGCGTAATGGCGCTGGAACAGGCTCTGCACCGTGGCGCGCA
The DNA here is from genome assembly GCF_900106665.1 of Paracoccus sanguinis. Lineage (GTDB taxonomy): Bacteria > Pseudomonadota > Alphaproteobacteria > Rhodobacterales > Rhodobacteraceae > Paracoccus > Paracoccus panacisoli. The sequence continues at coordinate 135,810 of NZ_FNNA01000004.1, read as the reverse complement.
GCCCCTCCGGCAGGAAGCCGGTCATCACGACCGGCTTCGAGGGATAGACCACGTGCACATACGACAGGCCCCGCGCGTCGCAGATCGCGCGGCGTGCGGCGAGGTTGGCGGCAAAGTTCTGGACGGACGACGAGGCGGGCGCGCGGGCCCCCGTCAGAAAGTCGAACTGCGCCTGCCCGCCCTGCCAGAGGTACAGCCAGCCGTCCTCGCCGAACAGGACGTCGTTCTCGACCTCGCCAGGCTTGCCCATCGTCGCGCTCTGTCCTCTCTCAACGGCAAACGTATCGATCAGCGGCGTCGGCACCGCCGCAAGCGCGGCAAGATCCTCCCGAGCGGCGCCGTGATTCGCCAGGAAGCTGACACATACACGGCCTGCCGCGCCGTGGCACCGTTACGGGCTCTGCCTTCGGCACCGCGCGTCGTGCCCGCCGCGCCCACCCCCACCGTGGCGACATGACGCAGGCTAACATTTGCCGCCCCAGGCGTCCGTTGGCCGCCCCGGCGCGTTCACCGCTCCTGAGCAGAGACGATGAAAGGCGCGTCGGATGATCAACATCGCCCTCGTCGGCACCGGCCCGACCGGCGTTTACGCCTTCAAGGCGCTGGCCACGGTCCGCAGCGCCGAGGCCGTCACCATCTGGCTGTTCGAGAAGGGCGCGGACGCGGGCGTGGGGATGCCCTATTCGGACGACACCGCCAGCGCGGTGATGCTGGCCAACATCGCCAGCATCGAGATCCCGCCGGTCACCCGCAGCTATCTCGACTGGCTGCGCGCCCAGACCCACGCGCTGCTGCGCAGCCACGGCATCGACCCGCACGACATCGACGACCGCGACTTCACCCCGCGCCTCATGCTGGGCCGCTATTACCGCGACGAGTTCAACGAGCTGGTCCACCAGGCCGAGGCGCTCGGCCACAAGGTCGAGCTGCGCGAGCGCACCGAGGTCACCGACATCCGCCCCCGCGCCGACGGGCGGTTGCAGATCGTCACCGACCGGGGCGAGGTCGAGGATCCCTTCGACAAGGTCATCCTCGCCACCGGCCACCTCTTCCCCGACGACGACGAGACCCGGCGCTATTTCCCGAGCCCGTGGTCGGGGCTGCTCGACACGCATATCCCGGCCTGCCGGGTCGGCATCCTCGGCACCTCGCTCAGCGCCATCGACGCGACGATGGCGATCGCCACCCAGCACGGCCGCTTCGTGCAGGGCCGCGGCGAGGCCCTGCGCTTCGAGCCGAGCGATCCGGGCGCCAACCCCGCCCTGTCGATCACGATGATGTCGCGGGCCGGGCTTCTGCCCGAGGCGGATTTCTACTGCCCGATCCCCTACGAGCCGCTCAGGGTCATGACCCCCGCCACGCTGGCGGGGCTGGCGGGCAGCGACCACCTGCTCGACTCGGCGTTCGACCTGTTCCGGGCCGAGCTGGAACTGGCCGACCCGGGCTACGCCGCGGCGCTGGACCTGACGAATGCCACCGTGGACGACTTTGCCGCACGGTATTTCCGCGCCCGCAAGCAGAGCGAGCCGTTCGACTGGGCCCGCCGCAACCTCGCCGAGGCCGAGGCCAACCACGACGCCCGCCGCACGGTCCCGTGGCGCTACGCGATCCTGCGGATGCACGAGCCCGTTGAGGGGCTGGTCGAGCAGATGTCCGACCGCGACCGCGCCCGGTTCGAGGCGTCGCTGAAGCCCGTTTTCGTGGACAACTATGCCGCCGTCCCGCCGGAATCGATCCGCCGGCTTCTCGCGCTGCACGACGCGGGGCTCTTGTCGATCCGCGCAATCGGCAGCGACTGGACGATGCAGCAGTCCGACGAGGGCACCACGCTCGACACCGCCGCCGGCCCGCTGACGTTCGAGGTGTTCGTGGACGCCCGCGGCCAGAAGCCGCTCGAGGCCGACGACCTGCCCTTCCCGACGCTGCGCGAATCCCTGCTGGCCGCCGGCGTCGACGTGCTGGACGTGGACGAGGATTACCGCCTGCTCGGCGCCCCCGCTTATGACGCGCGGGTTTACATGGGGGCGATTCCGTACCTCATGCACGACCGACCCTTCGTGCAAGGGATCACCGCCGCCTGCGACATCGGCACCCGGATCGGCGGCGCGGTTCTGCGCGAGGCGCTCGAGACCTCCCGACGCCGCCGCGGCCGCATCTGGTGGGAGGATTTCCGGCCCCGCCTGCCGCGGTCCCTGGCGCGGCTCGCGGACCCGGTGCCGGACGTGGCGGCGGGGTGAGGGCGGCGCCGTAAGCCATGAGCCATGAGCCATGAGCCATGAGCCGTGAGCCGTGAGCCGTGAGCCGTGAGCCGTGAGCCGTGAGCCGTGAGCCGTGAGCCGTGAGCCGTGGTTGCTTGCTGGCCTTCGGGACACAAGAGGTGAGTGCCTGACTTCCTTAAGCGCCTGGCTCACCGGCGCAGGCGAACCACCGCGCTGCCAAGTTGGGCTTTGCCCCCTCTGCCACCGCCGTCGTCAAGGCCGGCGACCAGTCTGACCCCCCGGCCGGCGCCGTTCAAGAAGGGGCGCGGCGCCAATCGCCGCCCGCTCCCCCTCCTCACTCGGACGCCAGCGGCTCCATGGCCAGCGGCATCTCGTCCCACACATCCGCGGGAAACGCCGCCGGGCGGATCGTCCCGGTCACGATCCCGGCCATAAGCGCCCCGAAGCCGGTGCCCTCGAAGACCTCGGGCGTCCCCTCCTCTTCCCCCCAGACGGCGGCGGGCCACGCCGCGGGATCGCCGCCCGTCACCATCCAGCCCAGGAAATCGCCGTTGTCCGTCAGGCCCCAGGCGAGGAAACCACCCTCATCGGGGAACACCGGCGCGGTGTAGGTCCGGGGGTGATGGGCCTTGAGGGTGCCGAGGGCATGGGTGACGTAGCGGGCCTTCTCCACCAGCTCGACGACGCGGTTGGGGTGGCCGGGCGACAGCGTATAGAAGAACGCGCCGACCTGCGCCGGACCCCATTCCGACAGGAACTGCTTGTAATCCGCAGGCAGGGTGACCCCCAGCGCCGCCTCGGCCGCCGCCCAATCCGCAGCCGACGGCGCGGCGGCAACGTGCGCGGGTGGCGGCAGGGCGCTGCGAAGTTCGGCCGACCAGTCCATGACCCTTACTCCTCTTGGCCGTTGCGGTTGTGGATGGTGATGCCGATGCTCAGCCCTTCCGAGCCTTCGGCCTGCAGGACTACGGCGGTGGGGTGAGGCTGTCCATCTTCGTAGACCGGCGTCACCTTGTAGTTCACCACCTCGCCGGCACTCACCGCGTCGTAAACGTGCTGCTCGAAGTCACGCATGACCGGAGAGTTGGCGGCATTTTGATAGAGCATCACGAAGTTGCGTGGATCGGTGCCCGACCCCCCCAGCATATTTGCCAACAAATGCCCACGAGAGTGGTTATGCGGGCCACCCTCGAACCCCGGCGGGCGGACGTTGCGGCTGGCGTGGCCGCCGGTGTCGAGCATCGCGGGGGTGATCGTCGCCTCGATCCCCTGCGCCTGCCCCAGCGCATTGAGGCTGCCATAGTCGACGCGCGCCGTCGCCGTCGCCGCGGGCGCGGTCAGCGCGGCGAGATGCGCGGGGACCGCCCGGTCGATGTCGCCGCGCGCCGCATAGTGATCCAGCAGCTCGGTGAGCGAGCGGGGCGCCGCGATGAAGCCGCGGGCCGAGGCGTAGGGCGACTCGAGCCGCCCCGTCTCGCGCCGGATCGCCTGGTCCAGCTCGCGCTGGCGGACGGCGAGCGCGTTGCGCGCGGCGGGGGTCAGGTCGCGCTCGGCGGCGTCGCCGATGGCCAGCGCCTCGCGCTCGATCTTGTCGAGCTCCAGCCCCGCCTCGTGCGCGGCCGAGCCGACCTCGGGCTGCGGCTTGCCGGCCAGCAGGCCGCGCAGCCGGTCGCGCAGGCTGCCCGCCTGGCCGAGCTGGACGGCGGTCCGCTGGTGCAGCGCAAGCGCTGCAGGGTCGATCGGCCCCGCGCCATGCTCGATGCGGATGTCGCGAGCGCGGCCGTTCCGGATGTCATAGGCGACCCGCATCTCGCCCGGCGCGAGCCCCACGCCCGGCTGGACCGGCACGCCCGAGGCATCCAGCGGCCCGCCGCTGCGGATGCGCTGGTCGAGCCCGGCGAAGGACAGCCCGTCGGTGCCGTTGGGCGCCAGCCCCCCGGCGCGGTGCGCGGCCACCCCCATCCCGCCCCAGAAGGCGATGTTGAGCAGCCCGGCCGCCCGGTCGGCGCCCGACATCCGGTCCCAGTTCTGCGCCATCTGCACCGACTGGTCGGCGATGGTCGCCCCATCGGCCACATCGGCCGCAAGCGCCGTGCCGGTCACGGCGCGGGCAAAGGCGGGCGAGGCCTTCGCCCCCTGCGAGGCGAGCCGCAGCCCGCCGCCGATCGCCCCGACCGACAGCACGCCGGCCGCGACCTCGAGCCAGTTGGCCCGGACGGCGGGATCGCTCAGATCGCCGATGTCCTGGCCGTGGGTGGCCATGTCGTGCAGCTCTTGCCCGGCCCGCCCGGCGGTCCAGAGGCCCGCCGCCCCCGCCGCGACCAGCGGCGCGGTGGTCCCGCCGGTGCCCACGATCAGCGCCCCCGCGGCGACGATCCCGACCCCGATGGCGACCCCGTCCACGACCTTGCCGAAGCCCTCGGCGAAGCTGTCCACCACGCCCGGCGTGTTGCGGTGGGTCAGCTCGCCCGCCTTGAGGTCGAGCCCCGCGGCATAGGTCATCCGGCCCTCGGGCAGGGTGTTGTTCTCCTCCCAGTCGGCGAGGTCGCGGTAGGTGCGGCCGCCGTGATCGACGAAGCGCGCCTCGCCGGTCGCCTTGTCCTCGACCCGGAAGACGGGGACGGTCGCGGCGCCCTCGTCGCGGCTGGTGACGGTGACGGGGACCACGGTGACGCGGGACTCGGGGCCGCCGAGGCTGGCGATCTGCCCGGCCACGCGGTCGATCGCCTCGTTCCGGCCGCCCGCCGAATAGAACCGGTTGCCCAGGCCCCGCTGCAGGAAGTCCTCGGTCAGCTCGCCCTGCGGCAACTGGTCGGGGGCGATCCCCATCGCCTGCCCGACGGTGTTGCGCAGCGCCTCGCCGCCCAGCGTCTGGGGCGCGGTGCCGCGCGTGCGATAGGCGTCCGTGACCTCGGCCGCATAGGCGCGCGAGATCGCCTCGGACTCCCAGCCGTCGCGGAAGGACGAGGGGTTGGTGCAGGTGCCGCGCGCGCCCGAGACCTGCCCCAGCGCCCAGAGCCGCAGCTCGGGCGCGGTCTTCTGGTCGAAAAGCATCCCGCGCGGCGCGTCATGGTCGAGCGCGCCCGAGATGTTGCGCGCCGTCTGCTCGCGCACGATGCGGTCGGCGTCGCCGTCGCCGGGCGCCGCGGCATTGGCCAGCGCCTGCGCGATGCGGGTCCGGCCCTCGGCGGTCCGCGCGCCGCTGCCATCCTCGAACATGAAGAGCGCGGTGGTCAGCCGCTCGGACTGCGCCGGGTCCAGCCGACCGCCGTCTGCGGCGAGCGACCAGAGCCCGGCGCGGATGTCGGCTGGCATCCCCTGCGCCAGCCGCCCGATCTGCGGCTCGAGCCCCGGATGGGCCGCGACCACGGCCGCGGCGTCGCTGCGCAGCGCGGTCTGCAGCATGTGGTGGACCTTGGGCCCGTGGTCGGGGGCGGCGATGGTGGTGCCGCCGCGGGCATAGATCGCCTGCTTATCCATCTCGGGCCTGGCGAGCGCGCGGGCGAGCGCGGCGCGGGCGCCGGGGTCGCGGCTGACCTCGGCCGCCGCCTCGGTGACGTTTTCGGTCGAGGGCCCGCGGTCCTGCCCCAGCCACGCCTGCGCCGCCCGCGCGGCGAGCGCGTCGCGCTCGGCCGCGGTCAGCGCGCCGAGGTCGGATTCGCCTCTCAGCGCGCGGCCGGTGCGGGTGCCGCCGTCGCTGTCGTTGAAGAACCCGCCGCGATGGGTGGCGTTGTCGCGCACGAAGGCGTCGATCCGGGCCGACCGCTCGGGGGTGATCTCGGGCGCCGCCACGGGCGCCGGCGCGGGCTTGGCGGGCAGGCGCGGGCCGGCCACCGGGGCGGGCGTCGCCGGCGGGCGCGGCGCGCCCTCGGCCCGCGCGGGCGGGCGGGGCGGGGCCGGAGGTGCAGGCGGGGGTGCGGGCCGCGCGGGCGGCGGCGCGGCGCTCGATTTCAGGCGGCTGCGGACGGCAGAAAGAAGTCCATCGAGCATGGGGGCACCGGTCCTGTGGCGACGAGTCCCGCCCCGGTTAAGCCGCCCATATGTCGCCCGTGCGACAGCCGGGGCTTGCCTCGGCCGCGCGCCGCCGATCCGGGCAAAAATCCGCCGATGCCATATGGTTGTCACGAAACAGCCATCGTCCCGATGCACGACGTTTACCGACGCGCCCGAGCGTCCCGGTCCAGAACGCGCCCGCCGGAAGCGACCGGCGGCGCCGCCCTGCCGATGCCACGCCCGAGCCCACGAGGGGGACTGGACCATGCTTGACGGACTCCGCGACCGACTGCGCAGCTTCGCGCGCCCGCCCGCGCCGCAACCGCTGCCGAAGCCGCCCGCCCCGCCCCCTGCGCCGACGCCCGCCGCCCCCCGGCACGCCTCGCCGGCGTCGCCCGCCCAGCCGCAGCGGCAGGCGAGCCTCTCGCCCGCCGGCCACGCGGGCGCGCGGGCGGGCGCGGACCGCACCGGGTCGGGCGTCGTGGACGGGGTCAAGGCGGGGGTGACCGGCACCGCCGACGGCCTGTCGGTGCGCGGCGGCATCGAAAAGCTGAACAGCGCGGGCGATTCCACCACCCTGCGCCTGACGCCCGAGGCGAAGGTGCTGGGCAACATCCGCGCCTTCAAGGTCGGCCCCAAGGCGCAGCTCGGCTCGACCATCGAGGTGCGCCGCGACAGCGATGCCCCCGACAGCAGCTATACGGTGCGCTACGACAAGCATTCGCTGCTCGCCGCCGTGGGCGAAGCGGGCACCGACACGATCAAGGGCGCGAAGGGCGGCAAGGCCGGCGGCGCGGGCGGCAAGGCGCCGGGCGGCGTCAACCTCAAGGCCGAGGCCGGGGTGCAGGGCGCCGACGTGGTCGAGATGCGCTTCAAGACCCGCGACGAGGCGATCCGCGCGGGCGAGACGCTGCAGCGGCTGCAGCGCGCCGACCTGCTGGACGACGCGATGGACATGGCGGCCTCGGCCGCGCCGATCCCGGTGCGCGGCCAGGCACTGTCGGGCGGCGGCGACAACCCGGTCGCCAACCCGCTGAACCGCGACGGCGCGCCGGGCAGGCTGTCCAGCAAGGTCGCCGGGGTCAGCCCCGAGGACATGACGTTCCTCAAGGACCACGTCACCGCCTATGAGACGACCATCGGCTCGCGCACGCGGCTCGCAGCCGAGGTCAAGGGCGACCTCAAGCTGCTCGACGGGGCGCTCGAGGGGCGGGTGGACGGCACCCAGCAGATCTCGCGCCGGGTCGAGATGCCGGTGGACGGCAAGGACGGCTCGGTCACCTATTCGGTCAGCAGCGGCCTGCGGCTGTCCGCCAAGGAGCGGGCGAACCGCAAGGCGACCTTCGCCGGCGCCGACATGCTGACGCTCAAGGCCGACAACCGGCTGGAACTGGCCAACGCCCGCACCACGGCCAGCCTGCGCTACAGCTTTGCCGCCGACGGGCAGGACCCGACGCGCTCGGCCGGCGGGCGCCCGGTGCCCGAGGCGGACGCGATGTCGGGGACGAACGGCGGGCTGAAGCTCGAGGGGGTGGCGGTCGAGAACCGGCTGGAATGGCGCGACCAGGGGCTGACCGACCCCTCGCGCGGGGACAGCAACGTGGTGACCGAGCGGCTCGAGCTGAACGACCCGACCCGGCTGCGCGCCGCCGCCGGGCAGCTGTTCGAGGGCCGGTTCGAGGATGCGGCCCGCACCGCCGGCGCCCGGCTGGACCTGCGCGCCGACACGATCGAGCGGTCGGGGACCGACGTCCAGCCCGGCGTCAAGCTGGACGCGGTGGTGCTGGATGTCGAGGCGACGGCCATCGTCACGGTCGGCGTCAACGACGTCGTCGGCCGGCGCGAGCTGACCGTCCAGCCCGGCGGTCCGGACCAGCCCGGCACCCCCGGCGGCGTCGAGTGGCGCACGCCCCCCGCGCCCGCCGACGACGGCAAGACCTATGCGGTCCAGCCCTACGCCGGCGCCGTCGTGCGCGCGGCGCCCGAGGGCGAGCCCCAGGGCGTCGTCCAGTCGGGCAGCTTCCTGCGCGACGCGGGCGGGCGCCGGACCGCCGCCGACGGGCAGGCGTGGATGCAGGTGCGCGGCACGGACAAGGACGACAAGCCGGTGGCCGGCTGGGTCCGCGCCGACCTGCTGGCGCGCCACGATTCCGCGACCGGGGCGATGGACGCCACCGGCCGGATCAACCCGACCGCCGAATACAACCGCATGGACCAGATCAAGGTCCGCAAGGACGACAACCTCTGGAACCTCGCCCGCGAGCACGGCTGGGACTTCGAGGCGACGGTCGCCGCCAACAAGGACCACCTCGAGAACCCGTCGCTGATCTTCAAGGGCGACACGGTCTATGTCCCGGGCAGCGCCCGCGGCCCCGCCCGCGAGCGGGTCGAGACCCCCGCCGAGCCGGGCAAGCCCGGCGCGCCCTCGGTGGACAGCCGCTCGCAGGGCCGCAACGGTATCGACGGCAGTTCGGTCACGCCGGGGGGATCGGTGACGCCGGGGGTGCCGGGCGGGCCGGGGGTGCCGGGCGGACCCGTGGCGCCGGGTGCATCGGTGACGCCCGGCGTGCCAGTCGGGCCGGGAGCGTCCGGCGGCCCGACACCCGCGCCGTCCCCCGCCAACCCGTCGCCCGCCCCCGCGCCGTCCCCCGACGCCGCGGCCCCGCCCGCCGCCCCCAGCGGAACCGCGAACGACGTCCCCGGACGCGCCCGGCTCGATGACGTGCTGGCGCGCTATCAGACCAACGCCGACGCCGGCACCGCCGACTGGAAGCCGCGGCTGCTCGACAGCCCGCTGAGCGGGCCGGCCGAATGGGGCACCCGCGCGCTCGACGGGCTCAGCGGGTCGAACACCAACGACCAGCTGCGCCAGCTCGACCGCAAGGGCATCCCCGCCTCCGAGGCGGCGGCGCTGAACCGGCTGGGCGAGCTGCAGCAGATGGACTGGGCCAAGCTCACCAAGGCCACCGGCACCGACGCCGTGGCGGCCTTCGCGCGCCCGGCCGGCTACCGCGGCGACGATTCCGCGTGGAGCAACGACGGCCACGTGGACGCCTATCGCCACGCGCTGTGGAATGCCCGGATGACGAAGCAGTTCGGCGCCGAGTGGACCCGCGAATATGCCACCGCCCACGAGCGGCTGCCCGAGAACCCCGGCCCGCGCGAGGCGATGGACCTTTACAACAACGAGGTCGGCCGCAAGATCGCGACCGAGAACCCCGGCGCGTCCGACGCCGATCTGCAACGGCTGGTGCGGCAGGCGGTGGACCGCGGCGACCTCGTGGTGATCGACCGCTCGAACCGGCTGGCGTGGTCCGACCGCGTGAAGCTGGGCGAGCATGGCAACGTGCCCCCCGGCACCGCGGCGCTGCCGGGCAACGCCAACCACAACGCGGCCCCGGCGCAGGACCGGACCGGGTCGTGACCGGGGCGCGCAGACACGGGGCCGCCCGCCGGCCCGCAGACAGGACAGACCGAATGGCCAAGACATCCCTCGCAATCGCCGCCAGCCTGCTGGCGCTGAGCCTTGAGAGTGCCGGCGCGATGAGCCCCACCCCCCCGACCGAGACGCCGGCCACCGCCACCGCCACCGCGACGACCGGCACCGCGACGACCTTTGACCGCGCGGCCTGGGTGGCCGTCGCGGGCAAGGCCGACCAGTCCGAGCCGCGCTTTGCGCTGATCGAGGCCGCCATCGCCGAGATCCCGCCCGGCACCCCCCGCGACGAGGTGCGCGCCCGGCTGGGCGAGCCGGACCAGAGCTTCCCCGATTCGTGGGCCTACATGGCCGGCCCGACGCTGTTCGGCGGCGAATACACCGCCGTACTGGTGCGCTTCGACGCCGAGGGAAAGGTGCGCGACGCGCGCAAGGTCAGCTCGAAGACCTGGAACTGAGGCCGGGCGGGGCCTGCCGGACGCCGCAAGACGCCGCTCAATAGCCCTGCGTCATGTAGCGGTAGGCGTCCCAGCTGTGCATCTCGCCGGTCATCGCCGACCAGGTGTTGAGCCGCATGAGCTGATCGGCGGCCTCGCCCGCCCCGGCCCCCGCCCCGACCCCTGCGGCGACCATCGCCTCGGCCCGCGCCTCGAGGAGCGGGCGCACCGGCCCGGCAAAGGCCCCCGCCTGCATGTAGGCGACCAGCTCGGGGCTCGCGGCGCGCTCGGCCGGGGTCAGGGGCAGGTCGACCGCGCCGAGCCAACCCAGCACGTCAACGGTGCCGATCACCGCCTCGAGCAGCGCGGCCGGCGGCACGGCGCTGTGGTCGAGCACCCCCACCGCCAGCCCCCGCTCGGCCGGGTCGAGCCGGTCCCACGCGGCCAGCACGCCCGCCGTCCAGGCGTCCATCCTTGTCGGCAGGACGCGGTTCACCGGCTCGTCCGCCTGCGCGTCCCAGAACGCCTGCACCGTGACGCGCCCCGCTTCGGGGTCCAGCGCCGCAAGCCGGCGCCCGGCCTCGAGGTCGTCGGCGCTCAGCCCCTGCCCCGGCACCAGCTCGGCCAGCATCGGGTCGCGCCGCGTCCAAGCGGCGAGCAGGCCGGCGTCCTTGGCCCCCGTCTCGCGCAGGGCGGTGGCCAGCATGTCGCGGGTCAGGTCGGCGAAGACGGCGCGGCTGGCGGGATGCGCGGCCCGCCGGGCCAGCGCCGCCCCCTGCGCCAGCGCCGCAGGCAGCGGCTGCAGGGTCGGGTCCATCCCCCCGAGCGCCGCATCGAGCGCCGCGAGCTCGGCCCGCGCCGCCGCCCGGCCGGGGGCCTCCGCGCCATCCGTCAGCGCCAGCAGGTCGTCGGTCAGCGCCTCGAGCGTCGCCGCCGAGAGCGTCGGGGCACCGCCGCCCGACGCGCCGAGCCCGGCCGAGGCAGGCAGCGTGGCAAGGGCCAGCGTCAGGGCGAGGCGTATCGCGGGGCGCGAGGGGATGGCGGGCATAGCATCACCGACTGTTGTCGGCCGCCATCCGACGCCGCCTGCGTGTCGGCCGCATGACAGGCGCAGGCATCGGCCGCATTCCGCCGATCGACCGTCACTCACCCCTCCGACCGTCACTCATTTGTCGCGTTCATCGGCTTGGGTCGCGCGAGATGAACGGACCCGACCATGCGACTTTTGCCGACTGCCCCGTTTGCCGGGCCCCCCGCGGGCCCGCGGCGCGACCCTCACGGGCCGCGGCGGCGCTGGTCCTCGCGTGCCTGTGGCTGGCGGGACCGGGGGTCGGGGGGGCGCGGGCGCAGGACGCCGGACCTTCCGACATTCTCCCCAACGATACAGCCCCCGCCGACCCGGCCCGCGTGCGGGGTGAACTCGACAGCTTCGGCCTGCTCATGCTGGCCCAGCCCTTCCCCTACGAGGCGAGGGACGTGGCCGTGAGTGAGGTCATCCGCCAGATGTCCCTGCGGTCCGGCATCCCGATGATCGCCGCCGAGGGGCTGAGCACGCGCGTCAACGTCGCCAACGCCGAGGGCACGCTGCGCGACGTGCTCGATTCGCTCGCGACGGGCGGGCAGATCGTCTGGTGGTTCGACGGCGCCGCCGTCCATGTCGAGCCGCCGTCGGCGCTGGTCAGCCGGCTGGTCCCGCTCAAGGGCGTGCCGCTGTCCGAGCTGCGGGCGCAGATGCAGGCGTTGCAGATGGACGAGACGGCCTGGCCGCTGGTCGCCTCGGGCGACGCGCAGGCGGTCCGGGTGGTCGGCCCGCAGGGCTACGCCGACGCCGTGGCCGAGCTGGTGGCGGCGCTCGCCGCCGGGGTCGAGGCGGTGGCCGACGACCGGCTGCCGATCATCATCCGCGGTCCCGGCCGCCGCCGCAGGCCGTTGGGCGCGGGCGGCTGGAGCGCGGACCCCGCCTATCCCGCGGCCCCCTATCCTGCCGCCCCCTACCCCGCGCCCCCCTCTTCCGTGCCGCCGGGCGACCGGCGCGCCGTTCCCGTTCCCCTTCGCTAGAAAGGACTGTCGATGAGCCTGCCCCAAGCCGCCGCGACCGCCGACCAGATCGACGATCTGCACCTGATGATGGCCGTGGCGATCCTGGCCGGGCAGCGCGGGGTCGAGGCGCCGCTGATGCCGATCTTCGACACCTGGTCGCAGCACTATCCGCAGGACGCGCTGGCCGGGATCGGCCGCGGCCTGCACCTGATCGGCCACGGCAACCCCGAGGCCGGCTATGCGATGATCGAGGACGCCGCCCGCACCGCCACGACCCGCGCCGCCCAGGCCCGCGACGTGCTCGATTCGCTGGCGAGCGACTTCCCCGAACTCGCCCGCTGATCCCCCGCCACCCCCCGGCCGACGCCCGAAAGGACCCCGCGATGCAGATCGACCGCGCCGACATGAAGCTGCTGATCGAGGCGGGGTATTCCGGCGTCATGCGCGGGATCGACACCGACATGCGCCCGGTGTTCGAGGCGATCTCGACCTGGATGCCGCAGTTCGGCGCCGGTCGCATCGGGCTGGCGCTGATCGAGATGGTGGCCGGCGATTTCCCCGAGGCCGACCGGATCCTGACCGAGGTCATCGCCTCGGACCTGGAAGGCAAGGCCGAGGCGCAGGCGGTGCTCGCCATGTGCAAGGTGCTGGAGAACCAGCAGGCCGAAGCGCGCCGCCTGGCCGAGGAACTGCGGGGCGAGGGCGGACACGCCGAGGCCTTCGCCGATCTTCTGGTCAACGGCGCCGATGAGACGACGCAGGGCCCCGCGGGGCTCGCGGCGGAATCCGGGGTCTCGTCCGCGCCCCCCGGAGCAATTGGTCAGCGGACAACAACCTAAGGCATGGAGTTGAAAACAATGGGACTTCTTAGCGGGATCGGCAAGGCCCTCGGTGGCGTTGGCAAGATCTTCTCGGGGCTTGGGAACATCGCCAAGGCGTTCTCGGGCATCCTCAACTCGCCGCTCGGCGCGCTGCTCAAGATGGCGTTCCCGCCGCTGGCGGTGGCGTCGGGGGTGATGAACTTCGTGGGCATGATGGGCGACCTGTCCGGCTCGATCGGCGGCGGCGCGAACTACTGACACGGGCCGGCCAAGGCCAGAGGGACGGGTGCCACGGATCGCCAGCACCGACCCCTGCCCCGTCCCGGCCGACGCCGCGCCCCGTCCCTCGCCGGCCCCGCCCGCCGGCCCCGCGCCCGACCCGCTGCCGGCAGATCCCGGCCGCGGACCCCGACCCCCGAAACGCGCACCACGCAGGCCAGAGACCGACGCCGATGACCGCCCCCGCCCCCACCTCACGGCGAGATGCCGCCAGCACCGGACGGCGCGATTTCGCGCCGCTGCTGCGCGCGCTGCTGCGCCGGCGGATGGCCGGGGCCGCGGGCCGGGGCCGGGGCGACTGCGCCAACCCCTTCCGCCGCCTCGCCGCGGCGGTCCTCGATGGCGGCCGCCGCGCCGCCCGCATCCGGCCTGACCAGCCGGTGCATTCCCCCGCCACGAACACCATGCCGTTCGGGCCTGTCCGTCTTGCCGCCCTGGGCCTCGGCCTGGCCGGTGGCGGAGGCGGCAGCCCCGGACGGCCCCGCCCCCCGGCCCCGCCGGGACGGCCGCTGCCCCGGCGCACCCGCGCGCGAGCCGGCCGCCCTGCCCCGCCACCCCCCGGCCTCGCCCTGCGAAAGCCACCCTCACTCCCGCGCGGTCAGCGCCCGGTCCCCCGGCCCGCCTGACCCCCGCCCCCGCTGAAGGAGCCTGCCGATGGTCACCGCTGTCACCGCCCTGGGTGCCGACGCCCTCTCTGCCGTCCCGGCCCAGCCCGTGCCCGCCCCCGCCCCGCAGCTGAGCGACATCGCCACCGAGGCGCTGCAAGGGCTCGGCCGGATGCACGCCAGTTTCGAGGCCGGCACCCGCGCCGTCGAGACGCAGATGGCCGCCCCCGTCTCGGCCGGGGCGGACATCTCGCAGCAGCTTCAGGCCGCGCAAGAGGCGATGCAGGTGGCGCTGCAACTGCAGGGGCAGATCATCCAGTTCTCGATGGCCACGTCGATCTCGTCGAGCCTCGGCAACAACCTCAACAGTTTTCTCAAGGGCGCCTGAGCGCGCCGGGCGATCGGCCCGGCGGCCCGGGCGGTCCCTCAGGACCGCACATGCCAGTTCCGATGTTCCCGCCGGCCCCGACCGGCCGCCCCGGCCGCCTGCCCGCGGCGGCGCTGGCGCTGGCCGCGCTGCTGATGCTCGCCGGCTGCAAGACCGACCTCTACACCGGCCTCTCCGAGCGTGAGGCGAACGAGATGGTCGCCGCGCTGTCGGCGGGCGGCATCCCCGCCGCCAAGGCCCCGGGCACGACCGGCCTGACCGTCACCGTGGACGAGGCGCGCTTCGCCGAGGCCGTCGACCTGCTCGAGGCGCGCGGCCTGCCGGCGCGGACCTACGACAGCATGGGCGACGTGTTCCGCAAGGAGGGGCTGGTCTCCTCGCCCACCGAAGAGCGGGCGCGGATGATCTATGCGCTGAGCCAGGAGCTGTCGCGCACCATCGCCGAGATCGACGGCGTGCAGTCGGCGCGCATCCATGTCGTCCTGCCCGAGGCCGACATGCTCGGCCGCGACGTCAAGCCGTCCTCGGCCTCGGTCTTCGTGCGCTACGCGCCGGGGTCGAACGTGGAAAGCTACAGCACCCAGATCAAGCTGCTGGTCGCAAACTCGATCGAGGGGCTGCTTTACGACAACATCACCGTGGTGATGGTGCCGGCCGAACCGGCGCGGGCCGAGGCCGCCGCGCAGGGCGTCGCGGCCCCGGTGCTGGTCAGCGTGGCCGGCGTGTGGGTGCATCCGGCCAGCGCGGCGCGGCTGTGGGCGATGATCGGCGGGCTGCTGGCGCTGGCGGCGCTGGGGTTCCTGACCGCCGGGCTGCCGTGGCTGCGCGCCCGGCTGCGCCGCCGCGCGGGCGCGGCGCTGCCGGGCGAGGGCGAGGCATGAGCGGCGCGCCCGAGGCTGCGCTGGGCGGGGACCGGCTGGCCGGGCGGCGCGCGGCGCTCGCGGCGGCGCGCGCCCGGACGGCGTTGCAGAACCGGCGCGGGGCGTGGCGTCTTTCGGGGTTGGCCGCCGACGGTCGCGCGGCCGGACGGGCGGCGGGCGGGCTGCCGGACCTCGGGGCGGCCTTCGACCCCTGCGACCCGGCGGTGGCGGCGCTCGTCGATCCGGCGCAGGGGCAGCGGGTGCGGTCCGCGGCCGCGGCGGTGCTGGCCGGGCACCAGCTGGCGCTCGCCATCACCCCCGACGCGCGGGCCGAGGCGCGGGCGCTGGTCGCGGACGAGGCGCAGGCCTTCGCCCTCGCCCGCCGCCACCTCGCGCTGCCGCCCGAGACCCTGCCGCTCGCCGAGACGCTCGGCGCCGCAGAGCGGCGGATCGACGCGGCGTGGCGGCGCAGGCTTCCGGCGGTCCTCGCCGCCGAATGGCCGGGCGGCGGCGACGCGCCGGCCGCCGACACGGCCCCCCCTGCCGCCCCGTCCCCGGCCCGCGGCCCGCGCGGCCTGCGCCTGCCGTGGTCGCGCCGCCACACGCCGCTGCCCCCCGATCCCGCCGCCGTCCCGCCCGCCGAGCGCCCGGACCTCGCGCTCGACGCAGCGCTCGCCGCCTGCGCCCTGCCCTCCGCCGAGGCCCCGGCATGAGCCGCGCGGCCCCCCCGCCCCGCATCCTGCGCGCCGCCGAGGTGGACCGGCTGCGCCGCGCCGACGCCATCCTGCACGCCGCCGAAGCCGCCCGGCAGGCGACCGAGGCCGACGCCGCCCGCGCCGCCGACGCGCTGATCAGCGACACCCGCAGCAAGGCGCTGCGCGAAAGCGCGCGCGCCGCCGCCCGGATGATCGCCCGGGCCGAGGCCGCCGCCGAACAGCGCCTCGCCGCGCTCGAGCCCGAGCTGGCGCGGATGGTGGCGCTGACCGTGCGCCGCATCGTCGGCGAGTTTGCCGAGGACGAGGCGACCTATCACGCCGCCCTGACCGCGCTGCGGCAGATGCGCGACCACCGCAAGGGCCGCATCTTCGCCGCCCCCGACGTGATCGCCCCCGTGACCCGCGCCGCCGCCGACGCGGGCGAGGCCGGGCCCGAGATCGTGGGCCTGCACCCCGATCCGGCGCTCGCGCCGGGGCGGGCGGTGCTGACCAGCGACCACGGCTCGGCCGAGATCGGCCTGCGCGCGCTCACCGATCAGGCGCTGAAGGCGTGGGAGGAGGGCACCCCGGCCGCCCCCGCCGCGCCCCCCGCCCCGGCCCCCGCCCTACCCCCTGACCGCGAGGGCAGCGCGTGACCTCGCCCACCCCCCTGCCCGAGGCGCCCGAGAGCCCCGAAACCGCCTCGCTCGCCGATGCGCTGCGGGCCCGCGCCAGCCGGGTCTCGGCGCTCGACCTGCGGGGCCGGGTCACGCGGATCACCGGCTGCGTCCTGCACGCCCAGCTCGCCGACGGCCGGATCGGCGAGGAATGCCTGCTGCGCGACCCCGTCAGCCGGGTCGAGATGACCGCCGAGATCATCGGCTTCGACGGCGAGCAGGCGATCCTCGCCCCCGCCGACGACGTGCGCGGCCTCTCGGGGCGCACCGAGGTCACGCCGACCGGCGCCGAGCCGCTGGGACCGGCGGGCCCGGCGCTGCTCGGGCGCGTGGTCGACGCCTTCGGCCGCCCGCTCGACGGCGGCCCGGCCATCCCCCGCACGGTGCCGCTGAACGCCGACCCGCCCGCGCCGCTCGACCGGCCGGTGATCGCCACGCCCTTCGTCACCGGCCTCAGGGCCATCGACGGGCTGCTGACGCTGGGCCGCGGCCAGCGGATCGGCATCTTCGGCGCCGCCGGGGTGGGCAAGTCCACGCTGCTTAGCCAGATCATCCGCGGCGCGCAGGCCGACGTCGTGGTGCTGGGCCTGATCGGCGAGCGCGGCCGCGAGGTGGCCGAGTTCCTCGAGCGTGACCTCGGCCCCGAGGGGCGGCGGCGGGCAGCGGTGGTGGTGGCGACCTCGGACCGCTCGGCGCCCGAGCGGCTGCGGGCGGCGCTGACCGCGACCGCCGCGGCCGAGGCCTTCCGCGCCGAGGGACGCAATGTCCTTCTGCTCATCGACAGCGCCACCCGCGTGGCCCGCGCCCTGCGCGAGATCGGGCTGGCCGCGGGCGAGCCGCCGGTGCGGCGGGGCTTTCCCCCCTCGACCTTCGCGCAGCTGCCGCGGCTGGTCGAGCGGCCGGGCCAGACCCGGCAGGGCGCGATCACCGCCATCTACACCGTGCTGGTCGAGGGCGACGACGACGCCGCCGACCCGGTCGCCGACGAGATGCGCAGCCTGCTCGACGGACACATCGTGCTGTCGCGCGACCTCGCGGCGCGCGGGCATTATCCGGCGATCGACGTGCTGCGCTCGAAAAGCCGGGTCATGCCCGCGGTGGCCCCGCGCCCGCAGGTCGCGGCCAGCCACGAGGTCACCGCGCGGCTGGCCAAGCTGGAAGAGATCGAGATCCTCGTCCAGGTCGGCGAATACCGCGAGGGCAGCGACGCGCTGGCCGACGCGGCGCTGGCCAGCCGCGCCGCGATCGAGGCCTTCCTGCGTCAGGACGTGGGCGACCACTCCCCGCTCTCGGAAACGCAGGCGCGGCTGGCCGCGCTGGGGGTGGCGCCGTGAGCGGGGCGCATCTCACCCGCCGTCTGGCGCAGACCGGGGCGCTGGTCCGGCTGGCGCGGATGCGCCGCGACATCGCCCGTGGCGAGCTTGCCGCCGCCCGCGCCGCGCTGGTCGAGGCGGTCGCCGCCCGCGACGCCGCCGACCGCGCCGCCCGCACGCTGGCCGCGGATCAGGCCGCCCGCCGCGCGGTGCTGCGCGCGCCGCTGTTGCGGGCGGCGCAGGCGCGCGGCGCGCTCGACGCGGTGCTGACCACCTTTGCCGCCGACCGCGCGCGCGAGGCCGCGGCCGAGCGCGCCACGACCGACGCCGCCCTGATGATCGAGGCGGCGCGCGCCGACGTAGCGACCGCGCAGGCGGCCCTTGCCACAGCCGAGCGCCGGCTGGACCAGCGCGACCGCCTGCGCGCGCCCATCGAGGACGCCCGCCTGCGCGCGCGCGAGCGGCGCGACGAGCGCGAGGCGGACGAGCGCCCCCTCGCCGCCCGAAGGACATCCGCATGAGCGCGCCCGAGACACCGCTGGGGATCGACCTGCGCGCCGCGCGCCTGCCGGGGCTTCCGGCGGGGGCCGATGCCGGGACCGCCCCCGACGCCCCCGACGCCCCGCCCCTGCGGCTGACCCGGCGCACGCGGGGCCTTACGGCCGGGCAGGCGCGGGCGCTGAACGCGCTGATGCGCCGCCGCGGGCCGCTGAGCCTGCGGATCGGGGCGCGCAGCGTCGCGCTGCACCTGCGGCCCGAGCCGCAGGGCGCCGAGGGCGCGCCGTGGCTGACGCTTTCCGTCGACGGCGCCCCGGCGGCGGTGGCGCTGCCCTGGCCGGTGCTGCGCCGCCTGACCGGCCTGCCGCTCGACGCGGCGACCCCGACCGACGCCGCGCTGCTCATCGAGGATGCGCTGACCCCCTGGCTCGACGCCGCCGAGCAGCTCACCGGCCTGTCGCTGCGGTTCGAGCGGCTTCAGGCGGCGCGCCCCGACGTGCCCGAGCCGTTGGCCCTCTTGCTGGGCGTCGAGACGCTGGCCCCCACCCGCGGCCGGCAACCGCTGGCGCTGCGGCTGTCGCCCACGGCGGCGCTGCGGCTGGCCGGGGCGCTCGACCGCTGGGCGCGGCCGCGCGACGAGATGCCGGACCTCGCGCTTTGCACGGTGATCGAGCTCGACAGCCTCAGCCTGCGGCTGGCCGAGCTGCGCGACCTGCGCCCGGGCGACGCGCTGATGCTGCCGCCCGACGCCGCCCCCCGCCCCGCCCGGGCGGTGGTCGAGGGGCGGCTGACCGCGCCCGTCACCGCCGCCGGCCCCGGCCTCTGGCGGCTGACCGCGCCCTTCGCGCCGCGCCGCCCGGCGCCGGCGGGCCGCGACGCTGCCGCACCTTCCCCCTCCCTGACCGAGACGCTTGCGATGACCGATCCCACCCCGCCCTCTCTCGACCCGCCGGGCGCCGCGCCGGGCCAGCCCCAGCCGCCCGAGGCCCCCCAGCCGCCCGAGGCCCCGCAGCCCGCCGCGCCCGCCCCCGCCCTCGCGGCGCTCGACGATCTGGAACTGCGGCTGTCCTTTCGCCTCGGCGAGGCGCTGCTGACGCTGAGCGAGCTGCGGCAGGCCGGGGTCGGCACCGTCATCGCGCTCGACCGGCCCGACGGCGCGCCGGTCGATCTGGTCCTGAACGGGCAGGTCATCGGCACCGGGCAGGTCACCACCATCGCCGGCCAGAAAGCCTGCGAGATCATCACGCTGTTCGGGGATGGATAACCCGTTTCCGCTGCTGGTGGCCGCCACGGGGCTGATGATCGTCCCGTTCCTCGTCATCAGCCTGACCGCCTTCGTCAAGATCGCCGTGGTGTTGTTTCTGGTCCGCAGCGCGCTCGGCATCCAGCAGACGCCGCCGAACCTCGTGCTCTACGGCGTGACCATCGTGCTGACCGGCTATGTCATGTCGCCGGTGCTGGCGGCGGTCCAGCAGGCGCTGGTCGACAGCGGCATCAGCCTCGAGTCGCTCACCAACCCGACCGAGCTGCCGCGCGCGCTCTCGCAGGGGCTCGAGCCGGTGCGCGCCTTCCTGACCCGGCTCACCACGCCCACCGACCGCGCCTTCTTCCTCGAGGCCGCGCAAGAGATGCACGCCGCGACCGGCGTCGGCCCCACCGAGCACGACCTGTTCATCCTCGCCCCCGCCTTCGTCACCGCCGAGCTGACCCGCGCGTTCGAGATCGGGGTGCTGCTCTACCTGCCGTTCATCGTCATCGACCTGGTGATCACCAACATCCTGACCGCGATGGGGATGATGATGGTGGCACCGATGGTGATCTCGCTGCCTTTCAAGCTGTTGCTGTTCGTGGCCGTGGACGGCTGGTCGCGGCTGACCCACGGGCTGGTCATGAGCTACGTGCCGGGGGCCTGAATGGAGCTTTACCAGTCCCTCAACCACGCGCTGATCCTGACCCTCACGCTGTCGGCGCCGGCGATCATCGCGGCGACGGCGGTGGGGATCATCGTCGGGCTGATCCAGGCGCTGACCCAGATCCAGGACCAGACCCTGCCGATGGCGGTCAAGCTGGCCGCCGTGGGCGCGGTGCTGATGATCCTCGGCGGCGGGCTGGCGGCGCGGCTGGTGCGGTTCGCGGCCGACCTGTTCGGCCAGATCGCCCGCTACTGAGGCCGCAGCAGGGGGATGGAGCCCGTGAGCCCGCCCGATCCGGCGCACCTCGCCCTGCTGTTGCAGCCGGGGCGGCTGGGGCAGCCGCTGGTGCTGCTCGTCCTTTGCGCCGCGCGGCCGCTGGGGTTCGTCTATCTCATGCCGCTCTTCGGGCGGTTCCACCTCAACACCGGCTACCTGCGCGGGGCGGTGATGGTGGCGATGATCATGCCGCTGTTTCCGGCGGCGCTCGCGCAGCTCGCCGCCGACCCGACGCTGACCGCGCCCGCCCGCCTGCCCGGGCTGGTGGCGCGCGAGTTCGTCGTGGGCGCGATCCTCGGGCTGCTGACCGGTATCCCGTTCTGGGCGGCGATGGCGGCGGGCGACATCATCGACATGCAGCGCGGCGCCTCGATGGCGCAGCTGATCGACCCCGGCTCGGGGGGCGAATCGTCGGTCACGGGGACGCTGTTGCTGCTTGTCTGCCTGCTGCTGCTGGCGGCGTCCGGGGCGCTGGCGCCGGCGCTGTTCGGCCCGCTCTTCGAGAGCTACCGGGTGGTGCCGCTCTTCGACCCGCTGCCGCCCGTCGATCCGGCGACCGGGGCTCTGGCGCTGGGGCTGCTCGACACGCTGCTGCGCAGCGGGCTGTTGCTGGCGCTGCCGCTGGTCGTGCCGCTGCTGCTGGTCGAGCTGGGGATCGTCATCGCCACCAAATACCTGCCGCAGCTCAACGCCATGTTCCTGTCGATGTCGGTCAAGCAGGGGGTCCACGCGGTCCTGCTGGCCGTCTCGGCCACGCTGCTGGCGGGCTATGCGCTCGACCTGACCGGGCACCCGGCGCTGTCGCCCGAGGCGCTCAGGGCCTTTCTGCTCGGCACCACGCGGTAAGGGGGGGCCATGAGCGGCGACAGCAGCGAGGAAAAGACCCTGCCCCCGACCCAGCGCAAGCTGAAGAAGGCGCGCGAGAAGGGTCAGGTCGTCACGTCGAGAGAGACGCTCGCCTCGCTCACCACGCTGGCGGTGCTGCTTTACCTCTTTGCCCGGCGCGCGGCGATCTGGCGCGACCTGCGGGCGCTCTTCGCGCTCGAGACGCCGGCGGGGCTGGCGTTCCCGCAGGAGCTGGCGCTGAAGGCGCGGATGGCGCTCGACCTGGCGGTGGGGCTGGTGGCGCCGGTGCTGGTCCTCGTCATCGCGCTGACGGTGCTGATGGGGATGGCGATCTCGGGCGGGCCGGTGTTCTCGGCCCAGGCGCTGACGCCGGACTTCGGCAAGCTGAGCCCGGCCAAGGGCGCCAAGAAGATGTTCGGCCGCAGCGCGTGGATGCGGCTCTTGATGCACGTCGTCCGCATTCTCGCGGTGGGCGCGCTGCTGGCGGTGCTGCTGGGCGGCCAGATCGGCGCGCTGCTGCCGGCGCCGCCCTGCGGGATCGACTGCGCCGCCCGAATCACCCAGCGGATGATCGTGCCGCTGCTGGTGGGGCTGACGGCGTTTCTCGTGGTGGCCGGGCTGCTCGACTATCTCGTGCAGCGGGCCGAGTTCCTGCGCGAGCAGCGGATGTCGGTCACCGAGATGAAGCGCGAGTGGAAGGACCAGGAGGGCGACCCCCAGCTCAAGGGCCAGCTGCGCGCCGACCGGCGCGAGGCGATCGAGCGGCCCGTGGGCCTCGCCGAGGCGACGGTGCTGATCCGCGCCGGCACGCGCGAGATCGTCGGCCTGCGCTATGTCGAGGGCGAGACGCCCGCCCCGCGGCTCGTGTTCCGCGCCCGCGGCCCCGAGGCGGTGGCCCGCGCCGCCCGCAACCGCGCCGATCTGACCGCGCGCGAGGATGCCGAGGCGGTGGCGCTGCTCGCCCGCCTCGCCATCGGCGACTGGATCAGCACCGACGCGCAGATCGCGGCGGTCTCGCCGCACCTGCGCTGAGGCATGAAAAAGGCCCCGCCGTGGCGGGGCCTTTCGAACGCTGCGGTCTGGCCGCGGGGCGGGGTCAGGTCCACTACGACTGGCTGCCCCAGCCATAGCTGCCCGAGGCGCCGAAGAGGCTCGAGAACAGGGCTGAGAAGCCGGTCATCGCCAGCGTCGCCAGCGCGTTCGAGGTGGCGTCCAGCACGACGCTCGCCTGCCCGCTGTCGCGGTTGTGGTGCTGGAAGTTGGTGTCCCAGAGCGCCGCGACCTCGTAGGACTTGACCGCCGAGGTGTCGCCCGCGCGGGCGATGTGGCCGTGGACGTCCTCGATCGCGCCGCCGCCCTGGACGCCCGCGCCCTTGTCGCCGTTGCGCGCCTTGCCGTCGCCGTCGAAGGTCTGGCCGATCAGCCCGTGCGGCCGGACGCCGTCGGCGACCGCGTTCTGGGTCTTGATGTCCATGTTGATATGGTCGCGCTGGGTCTGGAAGTTCACCTCCCACTCGCCCGACTTCACGGTGACCTCGGACCCGTTCTTCTCGGCATAGCCGCCGCCGCGCAGGGCGACGCGCTCACCGTCCTTCAGGACGTGGCCGTTGACCACGGCCTTCCCGGTCTTCTCGACGTTGATGTAGTTGGTGCCGGCGGTGATGCCGACCTCGCCCACCACGGTCGCGCCGCCGCTGCCCCAGGCATCGAAGCGGCCGTTCATCTGGAAGCCGCGGTCCGACAGCAGGTTGTAGGTCTTGCCGGCCTGGCCCTGCACGTCGAACTGGCCGCCGTCGGCGCCGATGAAATGGGGGTCGCCCCAGATCCGCGCGGTGCCGGCGATGGGCTTCATCCCGGCGCCGTCGGTGGCCCCGGTGCTGCCGGTCGGCAGCAGCGGAGTGGTGCCGAAGGACGCGGGCGCGCCGCGGCCGCCGCCGGTCGCGCCTTTCAGGCCGCCGATCAGGTCGGCGAGGCCCTGGAACGCCTGCGACAGGCCCTTGAAGAGGTCCGCCAGCGGCCCGCCCTGGGCGTGGCCCAGACCCAGACCCGTGCGCGCGGGCGAGAGGAAGCTCGGCTGGCCGCCGAACATGATCGAATATTCCTTGGTCTTGACGGCGAAGATCTGCGCCGGGTCAGACAGGTTCATGGTCATCGTGTGTCATCCTGAAAGCGGTTGGGGATCGCCAGCGCCGGGCACCCTTCCCGGAAAGGTTAACAGAGTTATGACGCCCCCCGGCCGCCCCGCCCGCTGCGCGCCTTTCCGCCGCCCCCCGGGCCCCTTCGGCAGATTCCCGCCGAGCCCGCGCGGCCTTCACGCCGACTGCTGAAAATCGTCCCGATCGTTCACTTCGCCGTCACAATTCGCGGCGAGGTTCCCGCCATCGAACACGGCGCAGGCATTCGTCTGCATGGATGCGGAGAAGCGGATGTCCGACAGGAATGTCGAAATCGTCGAACTCGACAGGCGGCTGAGCAACGACCCCGACGGGACCGAGCTGCGCCGCCTCACCGAACGGCTTTCGGTGGGCAAGGGGCGTGTGGTCCAGGAACTGGGCCGTGGGGTGAGCACTGACGAATATGCCCGGCTCTCCCTTCTCGCCCAGGCATACGATGCTGGCATCGATGCACTGCCGAAGCTGTGGGCATCCATCAACGAAGACCACCACAACCCCCTCTGACCGGAGCACTACGACATGAACGCTGCTGACCTCGGCAAGATGCTGTCCGACACCAAGGCTGAGAACGCCCAGATGCTGGCCTTCCAGTCGGCGATGAACACCCAGTCCAAGCTGTTCAACGGCGCGATGGCCGCGCTGGACGCGCAGAAGAAGGCCTGGGACAAGATCCACGGCTGATCCCGGACGGCGCGGGGCGGTTCCTGCCCCGCGCCGGTTTCCCCCCGAAGCTTTCCCGGTCCCGCTGCCCCAGTCCTGTTGACCAGTCCCGCACGTGTCACGTCGGAGCCGGCCCCGGCTGCCCGGCGTCGAGGAGTATCACGATGGCACGACCCGACACGGCGACATTCCTGCTGACCGTGCTCACCGGCCCGAACGCGGGCGCGACCGCGCCGCTCGGGCGCGGCCGCTCGACCGTGGGTGGGGCCGAGGGCGACGGCGTCATCCTGTCGGGCGTCGGCCCCGGCCTGCTGGGCGTGACGCTCGAGGAGAACCGGGCGCGGCTTCTCGCCCACGCGCCCGGCGCGCGCTGCGGGGGGCGGACCGGGCAGGATTTGCCGCTCGACCCCGGCGCGGCGCGGATCGTGGCGCTGCCGGCGATGGTGCGGCTGAACGACGAGACGCTGGTCAACATCGCCCGCTGCGCCCCCGCGAACGGCCCCCGGCTCGGCCTGCGCAGCGCCGCGCTGGTGGCGGCCTCGGCGCTGGTCGGCGGGCTGCTGATCGGCCTGCAACTGCCCCCCGACAGCGGGCTGCGGCCGGACCTCGCCGCGCGCGCCTCGGCCTTTCCGCCCGAGGCGGTGGCGCTGGCCGCCCCTGCCCCCACCCCGCCCCCGGCGCTGGTCGCCACCTCGCCGCAGATGCAGCCCTGCACCGACGCCTGCCAGGCCGAGGCCGCCGAGGCGCTGCGCGCCCGGCTGCGCAGCGCCGGGCTGACCGGGCTGTCGGTCGAGGCCGCGGACGGGGTGATGCGCGTCAGCGGCACCCTGCCCCCCGGCCAGCACCCGGCCTGGACCGAGCAGCGACGGCGCTTCGAAAGCGATCACGGCCGCAGCCTGCCGCTGGTGGTGGCGATCGGCGACACGGCGGCGGCGCCGGCGCTGGCGGTCGCCTCGATCTGGCTCGGGCGGCGGCCGGAACTCACGACGAAATCCGGCCAGACGCTGCGGATCGGGGACGTCACCCCGGACGGCTGGACCATCGCCGGCATCGCCCGCGGCCGCATCACCCTGACCCGGGGCGATGCCGAAACGGTCGTGCGCTTCTGATGGACAGCCGCATTCCGCAGAGCCCCCGCCCCGCCGGGCTGCCCGCCGCCCCCGGTCCGGCCCGCCCCGCCGGGGCGCCGGCGCTCGACCCCACGCGGCGCGGCGGCCCCCACGCCGCCCCTCACGCCGACGCCGCCGGCGAGGCGCCCGGCCGCGCCCGGCTGCGCCCCGACACCGCGCCGGGGGCGGCGGCGCTGATGCAGGCGGCGCTCGGCCGCAGCGAACTGCCCCCGCCGCTCGAGCTGATGGCGGCGCTCGACAGCGCGCTGGCGCACGCGCCGCTGGCCGACCGCGCGGTGCCCGGCCTCGGCCGGCTGGTCGGCGCGGTGATCGAGGACGAACGCTTCAAGCTGGGGCGAATGCTGGATCTCGGCCGACAGTGAACGCCCTTGCCCTGCCCGACCCGGACCTTGCCGAGCTCTCGACCCCGCCGGGGACCGAGGGGGCGCAGGCGCATGGCGTCCACCTGTCGGCGCTGGCGCTGATCTACCTGCGCCACGCCGCGCCCGCGCGGGCGATGGTGCTGGGGCTCGCGGCGATGACGATGGGCGACCTGCGCCCGCAGACCGTGCTGCTGGTCGCGGAATCGCTGATCGAGGCGGGCGACCCCGAGCAGGCGCTGGCCGTCCTGCGCCGCTTCGACGACGCCCCCGCCGCCGCCCCCGCCCCTGAGGCCGAGGCCGAGGCCGACGACCGCCCCGCCCCGCTCACCGCCCCGCTCTCCGCCGTGCCCACCCCGGCGCAGGTCGCGGCGCGGCACTACCTCGACGCCCGCGCGCTCTACCGCCAGAACCGCCCCGAGGCGGCGCGCGCCGCGCTCGACCGCGCCATCGCGCTGGCCGAGGGGGTGGTGGCATGACGACGCCCGTGCAGGCCGCATCCACCCTGCTGCGCCGGGTCGCGGCGCGTCAGGATCTGGCGCTGATCGTGCTGCTGATCCTGATCCTGTTCATGATCATCCTGCCGCTGCCGACGTGGCTTCTGGACGTGATGATCGGCACCAACATGGCGCTGTCGGTGCTGATCCTGATCGTCTCGGTCTACCTGACGCGGCCCGCGAGCTTCTCGACCCTGCCGGCGATCCTGCTCTTCGCCACGCTCTTCCGTCTGGCCATCGGCATCTCGACCACCCGGATGATCCTGCTGCAGGCCGACGCCGGCCGCATCGTCGAGACGTTCGGCAAGTTCGTCCTCGGCGGCAGCCTCGTCGTCGGGATCGTGGTGTTCCTGATCATCACCATCGTCCAGTTCATCGTCATCACCAAGGGGTCCGAGCGGGTGGCCGAGGTTTCGGCGCGGTTCTCGCTCGACGCGTTGCCGGGGCGGCAGATGTCGATCGAAAGCGACATGCGCGCGGGCGAGATCGACATGGCCGAGGCCCGCCGGCGGCGCGAGGCGCTGCAGATGGAGAGCGAGTTCTACGGCTCGATGGACGGGGCGATGAAGTTCGTCAAGGGCGACGCCATCGCCGGGCTGATCATCATCGCGGTCAACATCCTCGGCGGGCTCGGCGTCGGTGTGGGCCAGAAGGGCATGGCCTTCGGCGAGGCGATGCACCTCTATTCCGTGCTGACCGTGGGCGACGGGATGGTGAGCCAGATCCCGGCGCTGATGATGGCCATCGCCTCGGGCGTGGTGATCACCCGGATCACCAACGCCGACTCGGCCGATCTGGGGCGCGACATCGCGGTGCAGGTCGGCGCCAGCCCGCGGGCCTTGCAGGTGGCGGGGATCGTGCTGGTGGGCTTTGCCCTGATCCCCGGCTTCCCGACGGTGACGTTCCTCGCGCTCGCGGTGCTGATCGGCGGGCTGGGGGTGATGCTCGGCCGCCGGGCGCGGCTCGCCGCCGACAGCCACGACCCGCTCGGTCCCGACACGCCGACCGCGGTGGGGCGCACCGACCTGATGATGGTGCCGATGCCGCCGATCCAGCTGACCGTGGGCAGCGCCGTGGCCGAGGGGCTGAACCGGGCCGACTTCGACCGCGCGGCGCTGGCGGCGCGGACGCGGCTCTTCGACGAGCTGGGCGTGCCCTTCCCGCGGCTGCAACTGGGGACCGACCCCGACCTGCCCGGCGACCGCTGGCAGCTCAGGGTGGAGAGCGTGCCCGTGGCCGAGGGCGCGATCCCGCCCGCGATGCTGCGCCTGACCGACCAGCCCGACGCCGCCCGCATCCTCGGCCTGTCGCTGACCGAGGCGCCGCTGTCGGCGGCCGAGCGGCACAGCTGGTGGCTCGCCCCCGCAACCGCGCCCGCGCTGCGCCGCGCGGGCCTGCGGTTCGAGACGCCGGAACAGGCGCTCGCCGCCCTCGCCACCGCCCGCCTGCCCCGCCACGCGTCCGAGTTCCTGGGCGTGCAAGAGGTCGGCGCGCTGCTCGGGGCGATGGAAAGCCGCTATGACAGCCTCGTGGCCGAGGCGCAGAAGGCGCTGCCGGTGCAGAAGATCGCCGCTGTCATGCGCCGGCTGGTCGAAGAGGAAATCCCGATCCGCAACCTGCGGGTGCTGCTGGAAACCATCGTCGAATGGGCCCCGCGCGAGAAGGACGCCGAGCTTCTGTCGGAATACGTCCGCGCCGCGCTCGCCCGCCAGATCAGCCACAAATACGCCGACGGCGAGCGGATGATCCCCGCCTACGTGGTCGAGGTCGACATCGAAGAGGCGATCCGCGCCGCGATCCGGCAGGCGCCCTCGGGCGTCTATCTCGCGCTCGAGGCGCAGCAGTCGCGGCGGCTGCTCGAGGTGCTGAAATCCGCGGTCGGCGATCTCTCGGCCCACGCGCAGACGCCGGTGTTCTTGTCGGCGATGGACGTGCGCCGCTTCCTGCGCCGGTTTCTGGCCAACAACGACATGGACCTGCCCGTGCTGTCGCACAAGGAGGTCGCCCCCCATTACAAGGTTCAACCGCTCGCCATGCTGTCGCTGAAATGACCCGCCTGCTGACCTTCCTGCTGACCGCGCTGTGGCTGTCGGCCGCCGCCGCCCCCGCCGCGCTGGCCCAGGCCGCGCTGACCATGTCCGTGGGCGAGGGGCGCGACCTGACCATGCCCGACGGCGCCTCGAGCGTGCTCGTGGCCGATCCGGGGATCGCGGACGCGCAGGCGACCTCGCCCCGGTCGATCTTCGTCACCGCCGTCTCGCCCGGCAGCACGACGATCATCGTCCGCGACGCGGATGCCCGGACGATCCGCCAGTTCGCCATCAAGGTCCGCCGCGGCACGGGGGGCGCGGGCCGCGCGCTCGGCCGGAGCATCAGCCTGACCGAGACGGACGACGGCGCGATCCTGTCGGGGACGGCGATGGACATCACCGACGCCCAGTCGGTCAGCGGCGCCCAGCGGGTGCTGGACGACCAGGGGCTGCTGGTCCAGGACCGCACCACCTATGCCGGGCCGAACCAGGTCTCGCTCAGGGTGCGCTTCGTCGAGGCGTCGCGCAACGACCTGCGCCGGGTCGGGCTCGACCTCTCGGCGCTCGACAGCACCGGCGCCGGGCCGCTGCGGATCAGCGGGCTGGCCGATCCGACCGGGTTTCTCGGCGGGGCCGACTACAACACCCCCGCGGTGGGCGCGCGGATGCGGGCCGGGGGGCTGACCTTCGACACGCTCCTCGAGGCGCTGGAACAGCGCGGCGTGGTCCAGATCCTGTCCGAGCCGACGCTGACCACCGTCACCGGCCAGACCGCGAGCTTCCGCGCCGGGGGCGAGTTCGCCTATCCGGTCAACCAGGGCGACGGGGTGATCGCGGCCGAGTTCAAGGAATACGGCGTGGCGATCGACTTCACCCCGACGATCCTGCCCGGCAACCGCATCGCCATCCATGTCGCGCCCGAGGTCAGCTTCGTGGACGAATCGAACACCTCGGCGGTTGCGGGCTTCCGCGTGCCCGGCGTCTCGGTCCGCCGCGCCGACACCACGGTCGAGGTCGCCAGCGGCCAGACCTTCGCCATCGCCGGCCTCTACGAGCAGTACTCCGCCCAGTCCGGCGCCGGCGTGCCGGGCATCAGCCAGGTGCTGGGCCGCAACCAGCGCACCCGGCGCGAGCGCGAGCTGATGATCTTCATCACCCCCTATCTGGCCGAGGCGACCGACGCCGTGGCCCAACGCCCGCGCCGCGCCGCGCCCCAGTCGAGCGTAGGATTCATCACCCGATGACCCGTCCCCTTGCCCTTGCCGCCTCCGTCGCGCTGATCTGTCTGGGCGGCTGTGCCGAGCCGATGATCCCCGACAGCGACGTGATCCGCCACGCGGCCGAGCCCGCCTATACCTATGACGAGGGCGGGCGGCTGGCCGCCACCTCGTGCCGCGCCGACCGGCCGTCGAGCTATTCCGGCACCCCCTCGGCCTGCCAGCGCGACGTGGTGTTCGCGAGGCAGGTCGCCAACCCCGCCGACCTGATTCAGCCCCGCACCCCGGGGCGGCCGGTGGCAGGGCCGGTGGGCGCGGCCGCCGACGCCTATCTCTACCGCGCGGGCCGCACCCCCTGGGCGAGTGCGGCGGGGGGTGGAGGCGGCGCGACGGCAGCCTCGCCCGCCACCGCGTGGCTGCCGCCGGTGGACCCCTATTCCCGCTAGCCGCATGATCCGCTTGCCGCGCGGGCGCGCGCCGGTCCATTCCTCGACCACGCCCGCATCGTTCCGACCCGCCGCCCTGGACCGCCCGTGACACATCAGAGTTCCCGCCCTGCCCTTTCCGTTTCGCCCCTGCGCCTGTCGCTCGTCGTCGCGCTGGCCGGCCTGACCGGCGCCTGCACCGACCCGGCCTTCGGCGTGGCCGAGACCCGCCAGACCACCGCGGTCGAGCGCGTGGTCGAGCTGCGCGGCACCCTGCGGACCAACCCCACCGACACCGCCGCGCTGACCCGGCTGGGCGATCTCTACGCCGACCAGGGG
Source organism: Paracoccus sanguinis (assembly GCF_900106665.1). Classification (GTDB taxonomy): domain Bacteria; phylum Pseudomonadota; class Alphaproteobacteria; order Rhodobacterales; family Rhodobacteraceae; genus Paracoccus; species Paracoccus panacisoli. The sequence continues at coordinate 105,683 of NZ_FNNA01000004.1, read as the reverse complement.
ATGTGGCCCGAGTCGATGGGCGCCTATCGCGAGGCGCTCATCGTCGCGCCCGGCGACCGCAACCTGCTGCTGGGCTACGGGCGCGGCCAGCTCGCCGTCGGGGATTTCGCGGGCGCCCTGCGGACCGCCAACCAGGCGGGCGACCAGGACGTGCGGGGGATGCTGCTCAAGGCCGGGGCGCTGACCGGGCTGAACCAGCTCGCCCCGGCGCGGGCGCTGCTCGAGCGGGCGCAGCGCACCGCGCCGCGCGATCTGGACGTGCGCTCGAACATCTCGCTGGTGGCGGCGCTGCAGCGCGACCCCGCCGCCTATGCCATCGCCCGCGCGGCGGCGTTTGCCCCGGACGCGGAGTATTCCCACATCCGCAACCTCGTGCTGGTCGGCGGCATCACCGGCAACGACGGCGCCGCGACCGAAGACGGAGAGCGCCGCGGCCTCGACCCCGCCGAGATCGGCGGCATCCTGACGGTCGGCCACCGGGCCCGGACGCAGGGCATGGGGGCGGTGACGGTTCTCACGCGGTGAGGGGGGCGCCGCTATATCCCCACGAAAATAACGGTTGCCCCGTTCCCGCCGTCGGTTATGTTCTCCCAGACATAACCACCGGAGGCTCCCGATGACCCGCCGCTCCCTGCTTCTCGCGCTGCCGCTCGGCGTGGCGCTGGCATTGCCCGCCGCCGCCGCGGAGGTCGTGGTCTTCGCCGCCGCCTCGATGAAGACCGCGCTCGACCCGATCGCGGCCGAGTTCCAGGCCGCCACGGGGAACACGGTCACGGTCAGCTATGCCGGCTCGAACACGCTCGCCAAGCAGATCATCGAGGGGGCGCCGGCGGATATCTTCATCTCGGCCTCGACCCAGTGGATGGACGCGGTCGAGACGGCGGGCGAGGTCGCGGACGGCACCCGCGCCGACCTGCTGGGCAACACGCTGGTGCTGGTCGCCCATGACCCGGCGGCGGCGAAGGTCGAGCTGAGCGACGCGACCGACCTGCCGGCGCTGCTCAACGGCGGCAAGCTGGCCATGGCGCTGGTCGATTCCGTCCCCGCAGGGCAATACGGCAAGGAGGCGCTGACCAGCCTCAAGCTGTGGGACAAGGTCGAGGGCTCGGTCGCGCAGGCCGACAACGTCCGCGCCGCGCTGGCGCTCGTCTCGACCGGCGAGGCGCCCTACGGCATCGTCTACGCCACCGACGCCGCCGCGGATCCCGCGGTCCATGTCGTCGGCACCTTCCCGGCCGGGACCCACACGCCCATCACCTACCCCGCCGCGCTGCTCAAGACCGCCGCCGACCCCGCCGACCGCGCCTTCTATGAGGCGCTGTCGGGCGAGGCGGCGCGCAAGGTCTTCGCCGCGCAGGGCTTCACGCTTCCGGACTGAGGCGGCGCGCGGTGACGGACTGGCTCGGCCCCGCCGAATGGGACGCGCTGCGGCTGTCGCTGCGCGTCTCGGTCGTCGCGGTGCTGACGAGCCTGCCGCTGGCGCTGCTGGCCGCCCACGCGCTCGCGCGCTGGCGGTTTCCGGGGCACGGGCTGCTCAACGGCCTCGTGCACCTGCCGCTGGTGCTGCCGCCGGTGGTGACGGGCTACCTGCTGCTTCTGACCTTCGGGCGGCGGGGGTGGATCGGCAGCCACCTCGACCAGTGGTTCGGGATCGTCTTCGCCTTCCGCTGGACCGGCGCGGCGCTCGCCGCGGCGATCATGGCGTTTCCGCTGATGGTCCGCGCCATGCGGCTGTCGATCGAGGCGGTGGACCCGCGGCTGGAACAGGCGGCGGGCTCGCTCGGGGCGGCGCGGCCGTGGGTGTGGCTGACGGTGACCCTGCCGCTGATCCTGCCCGGCGTGATCGCGGGCGCGATCCTCGGCTTCGCCAAGGCGATGGGCGAGTTCGGGGCGACGATCACCTTCGTCTCGAACATCCCCGGCCAGACCCAGACGCTGCCCTCGGCGATCTACAGCTTCCTGCAGGTGCCGGGGGGCGAGGCGTCCGCCGCGCGGCTGGTCATCGTCTCGGTCGCGGTCGCCATGGGGGCGCTGGTCGCCAGCGAGTGGCTCGCGCGCCGCGTCGCGCGGCGGATGACGGGGCTTGAGGCCGGGCGATGATCGAGATCGCCCTGCGCCACGAGTTCGGCGGCTTCGCGCTGGACCTCGGCTTCACCGCCCCGGCGGGGGTGACGGCGCTCTACGGGCCGTCGGGGTCGGGCAAGTCCACGGTGCTGAACGCGGTCGCCGGCCTGCTGCGCCCGCAGGCGGGGCGCATTGTGGTGGACGGCGCGGCGCTGACCGACACCGCGCACGGGGTGTTCGTGCCCCCGCATCGCCGCCGGCTGGGGATCGTCTTTCAGGACGGGCGGCTGTTTCCGCACCTGACCGTGCGCCAGAACCTGCGCTATGGCCGCTGGTTCGCGCCCAAAGGCCCGCGCGCCGACGAGGGCGCCATCGTCGGGATGCTGGGGATCGGCCCGCTGCTCGACCGCGCGCCCGCGACGCTCTCGGGGGGTGAGCGGCAGCGGGTGGCCATCGGCCGGGCGCTGATGTCCGAGCCGCGGCTGATCCTCGCCGACGAGCCGCTGTCGGCGCTGGACGAGGACCGCAAGGCCGAAATCCTGCCCTATCTCGAGCGGCTGCGCGACGAGCTGGCGGTGCCGATGCTCTACGTGAGCCACGCCCCCGCCGAGGTGGCGCGGATCGCCACCACCGTGGTGCGGCTCGACGCGGGCCGGGTGACCGCCGTGGGGCCGGCGGCCGAGGTGCTGTCGGACCCCGCCGTGGCCGGGCCGGGGCGCGGGGCGGGGGCGCTGATCGCGGCGCGGGTCGTGGCCCAGCACGACGACGGGATCACCGAGCTGGACGCGGGCGGGCTGCCCCTGTTCCTGCCGACGCTCGCCGCCGCGCCGGGCGCCCGGCTGCGGCTCAGGATCGCCGCGGCCGACGTGATGCTGGCCCGCGGCCGGCCCGAGGGGCTCTCGGCCCTCAACATCCTGCCCGGCACGGTCGAGAGCCTGCGCGCGGACGGCCCGGCGGTGCTGGTGCGGCTGGACACCGCCGCCGGCCCGATCCTGTCGCGCATCACCCGCCGCTCGGCCGCGCAGCTGGGCGTGGCGCCCGGCGCGGCGCTGACGGCGATCGTCAAGTCGCTGTCGCACGGCCCCGACGACGTGGGCACGCCCACCGCGGACCGGGCCTGACCCCGGCCGCGGCGCCGCCCCCTACCCCGCGGCCAGTCCCAGCTCGTCGATCATCGCCTGCCGCATCACGAACTTCTGCGCCTTGCCGGTCACCGTCATCGGCAGCTCGCCCTTGAAGCGGATGTGGCGCGGCACCTTGTAGTGCGCCATCCGCTCGCGCGCGAAGCAGCGGATCTCGTCCTCGGACGTCTGGGCGCCGGGCTTGGGGACGATCCAGGCGCACACCTCCTCGCCGTATTTCGGGTCGGGCACGCCGAACACCTGCACGAGCAGCACGGCCGGATGCTGGAAGAGATACTCCTCGACCTCGCGCGGATAGATGTTCTCGCCGCCGCGGATCAGCATGTCCTTGACCCGTCCGACGATGTTGCAATAGCCCTCGTCGTCCAGTGTGGCGAGGTCGCCGGTGTGCATCCAGCCGTCGGCATCGACGGCATCGGCGGTCTTGTCCGGCTCGCCCCAGTAGCCCTTCATCACCGAATAGCCGCGGGTGCAGAGCTCGCCCTTCTCGCCCACCGCGACGGTGTGGCCGGCCTCGTCCACCAGCTTGACCTCGAGATGCGGGTGGATGCGGCCGACGGTCGAGACGCGCTTTTCCAGCGGGTCGTCGGTGTGGGACTGGAACGACACCGGGCTCGTCTCGGTCATGCCGTAGGCGATGGTCACCTCGCGCATGTGCATCTGGTCGACGACGCGCTTCATCACCTCGATGGGACAGGGGGCGCCCGCCATGATCCCGGTGCGCAGGCTCGACAGGTCATGGGCCAGGAAGTTCTGCGAATCGAGCATCGCCGAGAACATCGTCGGCACCCCGTAAAGCCCGGTGCAGCGCTCGTCGGCCACGACGTTGAGCACGAGGTCGGGGTCGAACGCCTCGCCCGGGAACACCATCGCCGCGCCCTTGCTGACGCAGCCCAGCACCCCCATCACCATGCCGAAGCAGTGATAGAGCGGCACGGGGATGCACAGCCGGTCCTCGGCCGTCAGGCGGATGGCGGCGGTCACGAGGTGGCCGTTGTTCACGATGTTGCGGTGGCTGAGCGTCGCCCCCTTGGGCAGGCCGGTGGTCCCCGAGGTGAACTGGATGTTGATCGGGTCGTCCGCCCGCAGCGTCCGCGTCACCGCGTCCAGCCGGTCCGGGTCGGCCGGCGTCGCGGCCAGCGCGGCGAAGTTCAGCATCCCCGCCGTCGAGCGGCTGTCCCCCATCCGCACCACGATCCGCAGGTCGGGCAGGTTCGGCGTCATCAGCGCGCCGGGGGCGCAGAACATCAGCTCGGGCGCGACGTGCTGGATCATGTTGACGTAGTTCGAGGACTTGAACCGGTCGGCGAGGATCAGGCAGCGGATGCCCACGCGCCGCAGCGCGTATTCCAGCTCACCCGCGCGATAGGCGGGGTTCACGTTGACGAGGATCGCGCCGATCCGGGCGGTGGCGAACTGGGTCAGCACCCATTCGGGCCGGTTCGGGGCCCAGATCCCCACCCGGTCGCCGCGCGCGATGCCGAGATCCAGAAGCCCGGTCGCCAGCCGGTCCACGGCGGCGGCGAACTCGGCATAGGTCAGCCGGACCTCGTGCTCGGGGAAGACCAGCGCCTCGCGCTGGCCATGCCGGGCCGCGGCCCGGGCCAGCAGCTCGGGGATCGTCTCCTCCAGCAGGTCCACGTCGGTGGGGCCCTTGACGCGGCTTTCGCCGTTGCGGGGCGTCTCGCGATAGATCGACACCGGTTCTCCTCTCCTCTGTCCTTGGGGCGGGCCGCGCGACCGAAGGATCGCGCGGCCCTGCCGTTGATTGCCGCTCAGCGGGCTTCGTTGACCACATGCAGCTGGGTGAACTCGGCCAGCCCCTCCTCGGCGAACTCGACCCCGATGCCGGATTGCTTCGACCCACCGAAGGGAATGTTCGGCCCGAAGTCGAGGTGCTTGTTGATCCACACCTGCCCCGCGTCCATCCGCAGCGCGATGTCGCGCGCAAGCTCGCGGTCGCCGCCCCAGACCGATCCGCCGAGGCCCCAGGGCGTGCCGTTGGCGCGGGCGAGCGCATCCTCGGGGTCCGAGAAGCGCAGCACCGGCAGGACCGGGCCGAACTGCTCCTGCGCGACCAGCTCGGCGTCGTCGTCGATGTCGGCCACGATGGTCGGGCGGATGAAGTAGCCCGGCCGGTCCTCGGCGGTGCCGCCCGCCACCACGCGCCCGTCGCGCCGCGCCTGGTCGAGGATCGCGCGCACCTTGTCGAACTGGGCGCGGTTCTGGATCGGGCCGACGGTCGTGCCCTGCTTGAGCCCGTCGTCCACCACCGCCTCGTCGGCCAGTCGCGCCAGCCGCTCGACCACCGCGTCATAGAGCGTGTCGTGGACATAGACGCGCTTGACGGCGAGGCACACCTGCCCGGCGTTCATGAACGCCGAGCCGAAGATCCCCGGCGCCACCGTGTCGGGGTCGGCGCCCGGCAGGACGATGGCCGCGTCGTTGCCGCCCAGCTCGAGCGTGATCCGCTTGATCGTCTCGGCGGCGCTGGCCATGACCTTCTTGCCCGTCTCGGACGAGCCGGTGAAGCTGATCTTGGCGATGTCGCGGTGGGCGGTCATCCGCGGCCCGAGGTCGTTCTGGTCGGTGATGATGTTGACCACCCCGGCCGGAAAGACCTTCGCCATGATCTCGCCGACCCTGAGCGTGGTCAGCGGGGTCGTCGGCGCGGGCTTGATGACCATCGTGTTGCCAGCGAGCAGCGCCAGCGGCGCCTTGAACGCCATCAGCAGGATCGGGAAGTTCCACGGGATGATCGCGCCCACCACCCCCAGCGGGCGGCGGTACTGTTCGACCAGCCGTGTGTCGTTGTCCTCGATCACCTTCACCGGCAGGTCGAGGGGCGCGAGATGGCGGATGAAATAGACCGTATAGGCGATCTCGGCGGTGGATTCGGACAGCGGCTTGCCCTGCTCCTGCGTGAGCAGCCGGGCGAGGCTGTCGGCCTCGCGCTCGAGCCCGTCGGCCCACGCAAGCAGCATCTGCCGGCGCTCTGCGATCGGACGGCGCGACCAGGAGGGGAACGCGGCCTTCGCCGCCGCCACCGCCGCGTTGAGCTGGGCTTCCGAGGCGCGGGGGCACTGGGCCAGCACCTCCTCGGTCGCGGGGTTCACGACCGGCATGGTCTGGTCGCCGGCGACGAGCTGTCCGTCGATCAGCAGGTGATAGTCAGTCATGTCGTTTTCCTTTCGATGGGCGCGGGTGCGCGCGGTTTGAGCGAAGCCGGTTGACGGACGGCGGGGATCGCCGCGATGCTCGTCCCCCGGGGAGAGTGGAGGCGACTCGGGTGGAGGGATCGTGGATCATCTCGCGGCCGCTGTCGGTGGTCGGGGGCGGCGCAGCCGAGGGCGGCGCCGAGGCGGCGCCGACGATGCGGCTCGCGGATTTCGTGGCGAGCCTCGAGGCGATTGCCGCGAGCTCGCTCGATCCGCTGGCGATCTGGCGCGCGGGACAGGCGATGGACCTCGCCGATCTGGGCGTGCTGGGCTGCACGGTGGCGCTGGCCCCCACGCTGGGGGCGGCGCTGCGCGCGTTTCACAAGGGGTTCGGCGCGCTTCAGTCGGCCTCGAGCGTGGATTTCCAGGTCGAGGATGACCGCGCGAGCTTCAGCTACCGCATCCTCGACAACGAGGTCTGGCCCCGTCGCGCCGATTCCGAACTGACGCTCGCGGTGCTGAGCGGGATCGCCCGGCGCTTCGCCCCCGACGCGACGACCGCCTGCGCGCTGAACTTCGAGCACGACCCCCGCGCGCAGGGCGCGGCCTTCGCCGCCACCGTGGGCTCGGTGCCCCGGCAGGGCGAGACGAACGCCATCGTCTTCCCCGCCCGGCTGCTCGACCGCCGCCGCGCCGAGGGCGAGGGCCCGGACACCGCCCGCGCCTTCCGCGAGGCGATGGTCGCGCTCGAGACGCATCTGCGGGCGATGTGGCTGCGCCAGCCGGTCAGCCACCGCGTCTGGCACGCGATGATAGAGCGGATCGGGCGCGATGACATCGATCAGGACGCCATCGCGCGCGCACTCGGCGTCTCGCGCCGGACCCTGCGCCGGCAGCTCGACGCCGAGGACACCTCGTTTCACGAGCTGACCGAATCCTGCCGCCGCAACGTGGGCCACGCGCTCTTGGTGCGCACCGACCTGCCGATGATCGAGATCTCGATGCGGCTGGGCTATTCCGATCATACCGCGTTCTCCCGCGCGTTCTCGCGCTGGTTCGGCGCCTCGCCGCGCGAGCTGCGCAAGGCCGGGTCGGGGGCCAGCGCCACGACCTGATCGAAGCCGAGGTCGCGCGCAGGGCCTGCGTGGGCGATGACGATGAGCGTGCGGTCGGGGTGGCGCGCCAGGATCGCGGACAGGATCGCCGCCGCGGCGCTGGCGTCGACCTCGGACAGGCTTTCGTCGAGGACGAGCACCCGGAACGGCAGCAGGAGCGCGCGGGCGAGGACGATCCGCTGGCGCTCGCCGCCCGAGAGGTTGCGGCCCGCTTCGGCGATGGGGGCGGTCAGGTCGTGGCCGCGGTGGCGCAGGGCCTCGGCCAGGCCGACATCCCCCAGCGCCTGCCACAGCCGGGCGTCGTCCGCCTGCGGGTCGGCCAGCCGCAGGTTCTCGGCCAGCGTGCCGCGGAAGAGGACGCTCGCCTGCGGCACGACCGCGATGGTGCGGCGCAGCGCGATGGGGTCGAGGCCCAAGACATCCTCGCCGTCGAGATAGACCCGCGCGCCCGGCGCGGGCGCGGCGGCGCGGATGGCGAGCGCGGCGAGCGTCGATTTCCCGATCCCCGATGGCCCGTCGATCAGCACGCGCTGCCCCGGCCGGATGGCCAGCGTCAGCGGCAGGTGCCGCCCCGCCTGCGCGCGCGCGGCGACGAAGCGCAGCCCGCCCGGCCCCGGCGCCGGGGGCCGCGCCGGGCCGGGGCCGGGCGCATCGGCCCCGGCCTCGGCCGCCAGCGCCGACAGACGGGCCAGGGCCACGCGGGCCTGCGCCTGCGCGTGATAGAGCCCGAGCAGGTTCTGCAGCGGCCCGGTCATCATGCCGACATAGGCCAGGAACGCGATCAGCGAGCCGAGCGGCCATGTCCCCGCGATCACCATCAGCCCCCCGGCCAGCAGCACCGCCGAGCGGACGGCGGCGTTGATGACCTGCGGCACCGCGCCGGTTAGCTCGAGCCAGCGCCGCTGGCGGATCAGGAGCGCGATCTGGGTCTGCTGCAGGGGGGCGAAGCCCGCGGCGCGGGTGGCCTCGGCCCCCAGAACGCGCAGCGAGGGCAGGCCCACCACCGTCTCGACCAGCCAGGACGAGAGGGTGCCGCGCGCCTCGCGCACGGCCTCGGCCCGGGCCTGCGTGCGCGGGCGCGCCCAGGCGAGGAAGATCAGGTTCAGGGGCGCCGCCGCGACGGCGAGCAGCGCCAGCCGCCATTCCAGCACGAAGAGCATCGCCGCCCCCCCGGCCAGGCGGAACAGCGATCCGGCCGCGGCCAAGAGGCTGTTGAAGGCGAACTGCTGGATCTCGGCGGTGTCGCCGTCCAGCCCGGCCATCGCCTCGCCGACCGGCAGCGGCGGGCGGGCGGCGGGGCGGGCCAGCGCGGCGCCGAGCATCCGGCCCCGCAGGTCAGCCAGCATCGCCGCCGAATAGCGCAGGTGCAGAAGGCTGTTGACCGCCCCCGACCCCAGCGCCGCCAGCCCGACCGCGAACAGCGCCGCGGCATAGAGCCAGAGGGCGGCGGCGTCCCCCGCGACCAGCCCCTTGTCGATGAGCTGCTTGGTCAGCCACGGTGGCGCCAGCGCCAGCACCGCCGCCCCGAGCGAGGTCGCCAGCACCACCCCGATCCCCGGCAGGGCCCGGGCGATGACCGGGGCGATCCAGTCGGACCCCGCGCCGAAGACCCGCCGGGCCGCCAGCCGCGCCATCCCGTCCCTGACGCTCATGCGCAAAGCCCCCGCCGCTCGGCGCCAAGGTGGACGGCGCGCGCGGACAGCCAGCCGTGCGGGTCGGGGTGGCTCGTCCGCCAGTGGGCGGCGAGGTGGCCCGCGACACGGGCCGCGCCGAGGCTTGCGCCGCCCATCCCCCGCCCGCCCTGCTCGGGCGAGGCGCACCACGCCCCGATCCGGCCGCCGGGCAAGAGCGACAGCTCGTCCCAGCCGCAGCGCGCGTCCCCGGTCGCGGCGATGACGCCGGGATAGGCCGCGGGCCAGCACGTCCCGCCCTGCGCGGGCGCGGCCGCGACGAGGGTCACGCCCGCGCGCCGCGCCTCGATGCAGGCGGCGGCCAGCGGCGGGCGGTCGGCGCCCAGCCCGAGGCTCAGCAGGATCAGGTCGCTGCGCGGGATCAGCCACAGGATCGCGCGCGCCACGCGGTCGGCGCTGGTCACGGGGCGGTCATCGAAGACCTGCGCGTGGCACAGCCGCGCGGCCGGGGCCGCCCGGGCGATCAGCGCCGCGCAGGCGGTGCCGTGGCCCAGCCGGTCGGGCTGCGCCTCGGCCTCGCCGTCGGGCCGGAAGGCGCGCGCCCCGGCCATCGCGCCCGCGGGCCCGCCGCTGTCCACGATGCCGATCCGGGGCGCGCCCGCCTGCATCAGTCCGCCCGCGTGAACAGGCGCACCGACGCGAGCGAGATCGACGCCTTGTCCGGCATCTCGACCGAGCCCTTCCGCTCCAGCGTCTCGGCGTCATAGGCCGCGACGTCCGACAGCGCGCCGCCCAGATAGACGGTCTTGCCGTCGGTCGAGACGTTCACCGAATAATAGCTGTGCGGCAGCGGCACCCGCTTGATCGGCTTGCCGGTGTCGAGATCAAAGCTCGACAGGAAGTTGTAGGCGCCATAGGCGCGCGTCTTGTCGGGGCTGACGGCGGTCGAGAAATAGAAGATGTCGGCGACCTCGACCTCCTGCATCTTCAGCTCGCCGGTGGCGAGGTCCTGGGTCAGCAGCCCGGTGCGGAAGGCGGTGGGATCGCCGGCGGGCAGGTCGAGCCGCGAGGCATAGAAGGGCGCGGCCATCACGCCCGACACCTCGAACTGCGACCAGACGTCGAGCACGTCGGGCTGGCCGTATTTCTCGGTTTCCCAGCCGTGGATGGGCTTTTCGTCGATCTTCTGCCCCGCCCCGTCGAAGACGTGCATCCTGCGGCCCATGCCGTAGAGCTTGCTGCCGTCGCGCGACCACGCCAGCAGCGTGATCTGGCGCGGCGCCTCGGCGGTCGATTTCAGCGCCCCCGTCTCGGCGTCGTAAAAGGCGATCCGGGTCGGCTGGACCTGGAACTCGTCCACCAGCCGCCGCACCGGGCTCTGATAGACGGCGAGCGTCTTGCCGTCGGGCGACAGGTCCATGCCGAACATGCCCTTCACGCGCTCGTCGACGCTGCTCATCTCGATCCGCTTCAGCGTCTTGCCGCTTTCGAGGTCGACGATGGCGATGCTTTCCAGCGTGTTCATCAGCACATAGGCGCGGGTGCCGTCGGCGTTGACGACCGGCAGGCTGGGCAAGGGGCCCGCGTCGTCGAGCTGGATCACCTTCTCGACCGCCATCGCGGCGGCGTCGACGACGACCAGCTTGTCGGGGCGGGCGGGGACAAGCAGATAGTCCTTGGCCAGCGCCGGGGCCGCGCCCAGCAGGGTGGCGAGCGCGATGAGGGACAGGCGGTTCAGCATGGGCGTCACACCTTCGACTTGGGGAACACGGACTGAAGCTGGCGCCAGTCGTTCAGGACGTCGGCGGCCTTGTCGCTCCAGTTCGGATAGGTGCTCATGGTGTCGGGCACCTGCGCGGGCCACCAGCACGGGTCGGCGCAGCCGTAGAGGTCGGCCTCCATCGGCTGGCAGAGGTTGGCGACGCCGCCGAAGGCGTCGATCTCCCACCCCGGGTCGAAGGAGGTGGTGCAGCCCACCATCGAGTTCATCGCCACCACCTCGTCCTGCCGCCCTTCGGCTGCGGCTTCGGTGAATTGCTTGGCCTTGGCGTTGGCCGGGGTCAGGTGCTTCATTGGGGGGCTCTCCTCGGTTCGAGGTGACGACGGAAAAACGACGGGTTGGCCGGCATGATGCGGGTGTAGCTTTCGATGCCGAAATCCACCCAGTCGCGCAGCAGGTCGCAGTAGTGATAGACGGGGGCGAAGGGGTCGCCCTGCCGGGCATAGCTTTCGTGGTAGCACCCGCCCGCGCAGATCGAGCGGATGCGGCAGGTCCGGCAGCCGAACTGCGAGCGGTCCTGTGCCCCCTCGATGAAGGCGGCGAGGCGGGGCACGTCGATGCCCCGGTCGACGTTGCCGTAGGTCGGCTGGCTGGACCCGACGAAGCGGTGGCAGAGATGCAGGTCGCCGCCCTTGTCCACCGCCAGCATCCCGAGGCCCGCGCCGCAGGGGACGGCCTTCTTCATCCCCTGGGCGATGTCGGTCAGAAGCTGGTGCATGTTGGAAAAGCCGATGTTCTCGCCGCGGATCGCGGCCTCGACATAGCGGCGGCCCAGCGACTTCATGTCCTCGAACACCTGTTTCAGCAGCTCGCCGTCGAGGTTGAAGACCGCGATCGGCCCCGAGGTCGCCGGCCCGAAGCCCACTTCGGCGAAGCCGAGGTCGTTCTTCAGGTGGTCGTGGATCGCCAGCACGTCGGTGACGCCGCGGGTCAGGGTGACGCGGACGCCGACCGGCCGCGCGTCGTAGCGGGCCAGCAGCATCCGCACCTTCGCCGCCACCACGTCATAGGTGCCGCGCCCGCCGACCGTCTTGCGGTTGGCGTCATGCAGCGCGCGCGGCCCGTCCATGCTGACCGTGACCGCCACGCGGTGGGCGTTCAGCCAGTCCACGATCTCTTCGGTCAGCAGCGTGGCGTTGGTGGTCAGCGAGAAATCGACCGCCTTGCCCAGCTCGGCCACGCGGGCCTCGGCATACGTCACCACCTGCCGGATCAGCGCCATGTTCGACAGCGGCTCGCCGCCGAAGAACACCACGTTGACGCTGTCGCGGGCGGCGGCCTGCCGCAGCAGCAGCTCGATCGACTTGCGCGCCGTCTCGAAGTCCATCCGCTCGCCCTTGGCGGGCGTGGTCAGGTCTTCCTTGTAGCAGTAGGTGCAGGCGAGGTTGCAGCCGGTGTTGACGTTCAGCACGATCGTGGACAGGGCGATGTCCTCGACCTTCTGGATGGCCAGCGGCGTGCCGGGGTCCGCGGCATCGCGCAGGATGTCGAGGCTGACGAAGCTCTGCACGCATTCGGCCAGGTCCTGCGGGCTGAACCGGTCGCCGAGTTCCGATTGCAGCAGGTCTGCGTCGGCGACCCCCACCCGGCGGAACAGGTCGTAGACGTCCCGGCTGACGGCATCCATCTCGAACAGGCTGGTGGTCGGGACGTGCATCAGCATGGCGTGGCCATCGACGTCCACGCGGTGGGCGTTGTGGCGGATCAGGGAAAGCGCGCTCATCTCCGGCCTCGTTCAGTTGATCGGCATGTCGACGAAGCGCTGCACCGTCGCGTAAAGGTGCCCCTGCGCCTCGAGCGTCGTGTCGCCGTCCTTTACGGTGGCGATCACCTTCAGGTTGCCGGCGTTGTTGGTCATCATCGGGCGTTCGGGGTTCGGCCCGGCGTCGGCGGGCAGGAACTGGCCGTCCGGCTGGATTTGGCCGGCGAAGCGGGCGTCCTCCATCTGGCGGGCGGCGTCGTCGAAATCCTCGGTCCGCCAGTCGGCCGGCATCGCGCCCACGCGGATGTCGTCGGGTGTCTCGGGCTGGCCGTCGGGGCCGTTCAGCCAGCCGATCGCCTCGAACTGGGCGGGGTGCTTGGGGATCGGGCCGCCGTTGCCGCCGATGCGGGAATAGGTGAGCGCGGGTTCCACCGTCACCCGGTCGAGCACCGGATAGACCGTCAGGGCGCCGGGCAGCGCGCTGGCCCCGATCGCCACGTCGCCGGCCGCGGCGGGGGCATCGGCCGCGGCAGTGGCCTTGAGGACGACCTTGGTTGCGTCCTGCGACACCACCTCGGCCGTGACGCCTGCGGGCAGGGCCGGCGCACCGGTCAGGCCGATGCCGCTGACGGTGATCTCGGCCGTCTCGCCGGCCTTGAGGTGCCCGGGGCTGACCGACAGGATCTGCGGCGCGGCATCGGCCCGCACCGCCTTGATCCGGCCGCCGATCGTGTCCTGGTCGGTGTGGAACCAGCGCCCGTCCATCGTCCGGTCCGCGCGCAGCGCCAGCACCTGCCGCAGCGCCGTGTCGGCCGAGGTCAGGCTGCCCCGCCATTCCCCCGCGCCATAGAGGATCGCCCGCCCGCTCTGGGTCGCGGTGCTGCCGTCGGCATAGGTCAGCTCCACCGTCACGGCGTAGGCGTCGCCCTCGGCCGTGACCGTCATCGCGCCGGTATAGTCGCCCCGCCCCGGCTGGTGCCCGGCGACGCGCCATTCGCCGGTCATGTCCACCTCGGCCTTGGCCGGCGCCCCGCCGTCCACATAGCGCCGGGTCAGCTCGCCCAGCACCTCGCCATTGGCCATGCCCCACCAGTCGCGGTCGCGCGCCAGCGCCTGGTATTCGAGCGACGGGAACTGGCCGAGGTGGAAGTTGATCAGCTTCTTCCAGTCCTCGGGCGTGCGCCGTTGCAGCGCCACCCGCGCGTAGGAGTGGCAGCGCCGGCAGGTCTCGGTCATCAGCTGGTTGACGCCGGTGTCGTCGGCGACCGGCTCTTTCTCGAGCACGTAGCGGTAGCCGTCGGTCTCCTCGACCGAGAGGCCGCGGGTGTCGGCGAGGTAGCGCACCACCGCGGCCCGATCCGCGTCGCTGAGGTTGAGGCCGTAGTTGCGGATCATCCGCACCACGTTCATGTCCCAGCCCTCGGGCGTGCGCCGGCTGGCGTCGATGCGGGAATATTTCCCGTCGGCGTCCTTGGCGTGGCAGGCCGCGCAGATGGTGTCGAGCACCTCTTGCCCCGTGGCGCCGAGCGAGGGGGCGGCAAGGGCCAGCGTGGCGCAGGTTGAAAGCATGGCTAGGGTCAGGCGGTTCATCCGGCGATGGTCCTCTGGCTCGGCGGGCGGCGGCCCGCAGGATGCTTGGTTCGGCCCCAGTCTTGCGAAGGCCGGCCCCCGAAAGTTGACATTTCCGGACAAAGATGCGGCGCGATGTCGCGCGCCCCGAGATTGGCCGGAAATGTCAACTTTCCGCCCGGCGCGCGGGCAAGCTGGCCGGGAATGGAGGGGCGGGATGGGGCAGACGGCGGATCTCGTGGTGATCGGGGGCGGCCCGGCCGGCGCCGTGTCCGCCTGGCTGGCCGCGCGGGACGGGGCGCGGGTGGTGCTGATCGATCCCGACGAAGCCCCCGACCGGATCGAGGGCATGAGCCCCCGCCTTCACGCCTGGCTCGGCCGCAGCGGGATGCTGGAGGCCGGGGCGCTTCAGCCGGTCCCCGCCCCCCGCCGCAGCCTCTGGTCCGGCACGATGCACGAGGGCAACCACGAGCTGCTCGTGGCCCGCCCCGCGCTCGACCGCGCGCTGCGCCGCGCCGCCGCGCGGGCCGGGGCGCGGGTCATCACCGGCGTCGCCACCCCCGAGCCGGGCGCGGCCGTCCTCGGCTCGGGCGAGCGTCTCGCCGCCGCCCTGGTCCTCGACGCCCGCGGCCGCCGCGGCGCGGCCCGGCGCCCCGTCCGCCGCGGTCCCGCGACGGTCTCGCTGGGCGCCTGGCTCGCGGGCCCGCCGTCAACACCGCCGCAGACGATTGTCCTGCCGTTCGACGCCGGTTGGGCGTGGTTCGCCGGCATGGGCGGCGGGCGGGCGTGGCTGCAGGTGACGCTCGACGCCGCCGACCCGCATCAGGCGCGCCCCGCCGCGCGGCTGGCGCGCAGCCTCGCGCAATGTGCCGCGTGGCTGCCGGAGGGGTTCCGGCCCGAGAGCGACGCCGTGCTGGTGCGCGAATCCTCGCCGCTGCTGTCGGGCGTGCCGGCGGACCTGTCGGTGCTGCCCATCGGGGACGCCAGCGCGGCGATGGACCCGCTGTCCGGGCACGGGATGTTCTGGGCCGTGTCGAGCGCGCTCGCCGCCGCCGCCGTCCGCCGCACCCTCGCCACCGGTCGTGACGCGGGGGCCGACGCCCTCGCGCGGCGCTTCCTCGGGCAGCGGGCCACGGACCTCTTCCTGCGGCAGGCCCGGATCGGGCGCGACTTCATCCGCGCCGAGACGGCCCGCGCCGCCGCGCCCTTCTGGCGCGCACGCTCGGGCTTCCCCGACGACGCGCCCGCCCACGATACCGCGACCGCAATCACCACAGAACGCCGCGTGGTGGTCGAGGACGGCCGCCTGTCCGAGCGCGAGGTGCTGATCACCCCCCGCTCCCCCGCCGGGGTCGCCTGGTACAACGGGCTGTCGGCGGTCGCGCTGTGGCGGGCCTCGACCGAGCGGCCGGGCGCGCCGCTCACCGACAGGTTCGGCGCCGCGGCCGAGGGTTTCGAGGCGTGGCTGACGCGCGAGGCGACGGTCGGGTGAGAGGGGGGCGACCCGAACGGCCGCCCTGCCCCTTCGTCCTACCCCCGGATCTCCATGAACAACCCCGCCGCAAGCCGGGCTCGTTCGACGAGGCTGTCGGTCTCGATATGCTCGTCCAGCGTATGCAGCCCGGCGCCGCGGACGCCGATGGAATCGAGCGTCGGAATCCCCAGCGCGCCGGTGAAGTTCCCGTCCGAGCCGCCGCCCGAGCTCTCGTGCGTCAGATCGAACCCCAGCCGGCCGCAGATGTCGCGGGCGAGGGCGTAAAGCTGCATCGTGCCGGGCTGCTCGGGCGCCCACACCGGGCGGGTCACGCCGCGGGTCACGGTGAACTCGACCCCGTTGCGCTCGCCCTGCATCGCCATCAGCGCCGCCACCCCGCCGTCCAGGTCACCTTTGGTCTTGGCCATGCTGAGCAGCTCGGCCTCGCAGCGCGAGGGGACGCAGTTCACCCACTGCCCGGCATGGATCACGCCGACCGAGAAGGTGCAGTCGTCGCCCGTCAGCGCCTCGATGTCGAGGATGCGGCGGGCCATCTCGGCGATGGCCGAGCGGCCCTCGCGCAGCGCCCAGCCGGCGTGGCTCGGGCGGCCCTCGGTCAGCAGGTCGAAGCGGGCGATGGCGTAGCGGCCCGTCACCGCGCCGCCGTCGCGGAGCGCGGGTTCGGGCAGCAGGACGGCGGCGTTGCGGCGCGCCTCGTCCTCGATGAGCGTGCGGGTGGCGGGGGTGCCGACCTCTTCGTCGGGGGTGAAGAGGAAGGTGACCGGCAGCGGCGTCCGGGCGCCCGCCGCGTGCAGCAGCCGCGCGGCCTCGAGCATGGCGAAGTTGCCGCCCTTCATGTCCTGGATGCCCGGCCCCCAGGCCTTGCCGCCCTCGACCCGCCACGGGTTCTTCTCCAGCACGCCGACGGGGTGGACCGTGTCCATGTGCCCCGAGACGAGCACCCCCTTGACCCGCCCGTGATCGGGATGCGGCACACGGATGCGGATCGAGCCGCCGAACCCGCCCGAGGCAGGGATGCGGTCCACGGTGCAGCCCCAGCCCTCGGCATCGCGGGCGGCGAGGTCCATCATCCGGGTGACGGCGTCCGCGTCCCAGGTCGGGCTTTCGCATTCGATCCAGGGGCGCAGCCGGGCGAGCATCTCGCCCTCGTCGAAGGGCAAGGCCAGCGGGTCCATCACGCGGCCTCGCGCAGCGGCAGCCGGCGCTCGACGATCCGGGCGAGGATCGAGGCGCCGACCGGCAGACAGCCGGGGTCGAGCACGAAGCCCGGGTTGTGCAGCGGCACGGTGCCCGCGTGGCCCAGCCGCAGATAGGCGCCGGGGACGACCT
Source organism: Paracoccus sanguinis (assembly GCF_900106665.1). Classification (GTDB taxonomy): domain Bacteria; phylum Pseudomonadota; class Alphaproteobacteria; order Rhodobacterales; family Rhodobacteraceae; genus Paracoccus; species Paracoccus panacisoli. Next base: position 88,698 of record NZ_FNNA01000004.1, on the reverse strand, counting down.
GCAGCATGTCGGCGAAATCCTCGGACCCGGTCATCGGCGGGTCGCCGTCATGGACCAGATCGGCGCCGACCACGTCGCGGGCCGCGTCGAGATAGGCGTCCGACAGGTCGGGGTCGTTCATCAGCACGTCGAAGGCGTTGCGGATGTCGACCTCGATCGTGACGCCGTAGGCGAGCGCCAGCCCCTCGCACAGGGTCCGCATCCGGCTTTCGGCCAACTCGAGCACCTCGGGGCGGAAATAGCGGATCGTGCCGGCGAGCGTGGCCGTCTCGGGCACCACGTTATAGGCGGTGCCGGCGTGGCTTTGCGTCACCGACAGCACGCAGGTGTCGAGCGGCGGGACGTTGCGGGCCACGATGGTCTGCAACTGCCCGACCAGCGTGGCCGCGATCACCAGCGCGTCGCGGGCGTGCTGGGGCTGGGCGGCGTGGCTGCCGCGGCCGGTGATGGCGATGTCGAAGAACGCCGCCCCTGCCATCGCCGCGCCCTTGGTCAGGCCCACGCGGTTCACCTGCCCGTCGGGGGTGTTGTGCAGCCCGTAGGCCTCGTCGACCGGGAACCGCTCGAACAGCCCCTCGTCGATCATCCGGCGCGCGCCGCCCAGCCCCTCTTCGGCGGGCTGGAAGATCAGCACCGCGGTGCCGTCGAACTCTCGCGTGGCGGCGAGGTATTCGGCGGCGCCCAGCAGCATGGTGGTGTGGCCGTCATGGCCGCAGGCGTGCATCGTGCCGGGGTTCTGCGAGGCGTAGTCCACCCCCGAAGCCTCATGGATCGGCAGCGCATCCATGTCGGCGCGCAGCCCGATGCGGCGGTTGCCCTGCCCCTTGCCGCGGATCACCGCGACGATGCCGGTGCCGCCGATCCCCTCGTGGATCTCGTCGACCCCGGCCGCCCGCAGCGCCTCGGCCACGCGGGCGGCGGTGCGGGTCTCCTGAAACCCCAGCTCGGGATGGGCGTGGAGGTCGCGGAAGAACGCCGTCAGCGCCTCGGCGCGCTCGGCGATGGGGGACAGGGTGGGCATGGTCGGTTCCTTTCGTCAGGCGGGCGGTGCAGGTGGGCCACGGGCGGCGAGGGCTGCCCGCGGCCGCCTCAGGCGGCGGGAGGGGGCGGCGACGCGGTCGCGGGCGCCGCAGTTTCCCGGAAATGCTGGAAATCCCAGCCCCGGCCGGGCGCGGCCTCGATCAGCGCGCGGGTGTAGGCGTGGGTTGGGTGGGCCAGCACCTCGGCCGCGGGGCCGTGTTCCACGACCCGGCCCCGCTGCATCACCAGCACGTCGTCGCAGATCTGCGCCGCGACGCGCAGGTCGTGGGTGATGAAGACGATGGCGATGCCGAAATCCTGCTGGATGCGGTCCAGCAATTCGAGCACCTGCGCCTGGACCGAGACGTCGAGCGCGCTCACCGCCTCGTCCGCGACCAGCACCTCGGGGCGCATGGCGACGGCGCGGGCGATGGCGATGCGCTGGCGCTGGCCGCCCGAGAACTGGTGCGGATAGCGGTCCATCGCATCCGCCGGCAGGCCCACGATCTGCAACAGTCGCCGCGCTTCGGCCAGCGCCTCGGCGCGGGGCGTGCCGTAGTTGCGCGGCCCCTCGATCAGGCTGTCGGCGATCTTCCAGCGCGGGTTGAGCGAGCGGTTGGGGTCCTGAAAGACGATCTGGATGCGCTTGCGGTGGGGCCGCAGCGCGCCGCGCGAGAGATGCGCGATGTCGGCCCCGGCGAGGGAGATGCGGCCCTCGGTCGGCTCGATCAGGCGCATGATGCAGCGCGCGACCGTGGACTTGCCCGAGCCGCTTTCCCCCACGATGCCCAGCGTCCGGCCCGGCGGCAGGGCAAACCCCACATCGGCCGCGGCGCGGGTCTGGCCATAGCGCTTGCCCAGCCCCGCGACGTCCAGCACCGCGGGCGCCGCCGCGCCGGCCGGGCGCGGCTCGCGCGGCACGAGGCTCGGCACGGCGGTCAGAAGCTGGCGCGTATAGGCCTCGCGCGGGTCGCGCAGGATGGTGCCGATGGGGCCGGTCTCGACGATCCGCCCGTGCCGCATCACGGCCACGCTGTCGGCGATCTCGGCCACCACCCCCATGTCGTGGGTGATGAAGAGGACCGCGGTGCCGTGCGCCTCTTTCAGCTCGTCGATGAGGGTCAGGATCTGCTTCTGCGTGGTCACGTCCAGCGCCGTCGTCGGCTCGTCGGCGATCAGCAGCGCCGGGCCGAGGATCAGCGCCATGGCGATCATCACCCGCTGGCGCTGGCCGCCCGACAGCTCGTGCGGATAGGCGCGCAGGATGCGGTCGATGTCGGGCATGTGGACCTGGGCGAGGATCTCGCGCACCCGCGCGTCCGATCCCGCGCCACCCTGCCCGTGCAGGCGCAGCACCTCGGCCACCTGCTCGCCCACCCGCAGGACCGGGTTCAGCGCGGTCATCGGCTCCTGGAAGATCATCGCCATGCGGCTGGCCCTGAGCGCGCGCAGCTCGGCCGGGGACTTGTCGAGCAGCGCCTCGGCCCCCAGCCGGATCGCGCCGCCGGTGACGGTCAGCGCGTCGGGCAGAAGCCCCATCGTGGCCAGCGAGGTGACCGACTTGCCCGAGCCGCTTTCGCCCACCAGGCACAGCGTCTCGCCCCGGCGGATGGTCAGGTCGATGCCGTCCAGCACCGGGGGGGCCGAGGCGTTGCCGGCCAGCCGCACGGTCAGGCCGCGGATCGTCAGGACCTCGGGTTCGGCGGAATAGTCGCGGGTGCGGTGCATCAGCCGGCCCTCTTCTTCAGGCGCGGGTCCAGCATGTCGCGGGCCGCGTCGCCCAGCAGGTTGACCGACAGGATGCAGAGCGACAGCACCAGGCCGGGCCACAGGATCAGTTCCGGCTTGATGCGGAAGAAGGTCCGCCCCTCGGCCATGATGTTGCCCCAGGTCGGCGTCTCGGTGCTGACGCCCGCGCCGAGGAAGGACAGGATCGCCTCGGTCAGGATCGCCGAGGCGAGGATATAGGTGCCCTGCACGATCATCGGCGCGATGGTGTTGGGCAGCAGGTGGCGCACGAGCACCGAGGGCAGCGGCGTGCCGAGGGCCAGCGCGGCCTCGACATACGGCTCTTCGCGGGCCGACAGCACCACCGCGCGGACGAGGCGGACGACGCGCGGGATCTCGGGGATGGTGATCGCGGCGATGACCGAGCCGATCGAGGGCCCGTTGAGTGCCACCAGCGCGATGGCCAGCAGGATCGCGGGGATCGCCATCAGCGCGTCCATGATCCGCATCACGATCGCGTCCATGGTGCGGAAGAAACCCGCCACCAGCCCGATCGCCATGCCGATCAGGACCGAGACGACCGCCGCGCCGATCCCGATCAGCAGCGAGACACGGCCGCCCCACAGCACCCGGCTGAACAGGTCGCGGCCGAAGTTGTCGGTGCCCAGCGGATGGTCGGCGGTGGGCGGTTTCAGCCGTTGCAGCGGGTCCATGGCCAGCGGGTCATGCGGCGCGATCCACGGCGCGGCCAGCGCCGCCAGCGCGATCAGCGCCAGCACCACCATGGCCACGCGGGGCGCCCAGCCGAACTGCGCCAGGACCGCGCCGAGGCGCGATTGGGGGGGAAGCGTCGCGTCGGTCAATAGCGGATCCTCGGGTCAAAGAGCGTGTAGGACAGGTCGATGAGCAGGTTCACCAGCACATAGATGGCGCTGGTCAGCAGGATCATGGCCTGGATCACGGGGTAGTCGCGGGCCAGCACCGCATCGACCGTCAGCCGCCCGATGCCGGGGATGTTGAAGACGCTTTCGGTCACCACCACGCCCGAGATCAGCAGCGCGAAGCCCGTGCCGATCACCGTCAGGATCGGGACGGCGGCGTTCCTGAGCGCGTGGTGGAACAGCACCGTGCGCTCGGGCGCGCCCTTGGCGCGGGCGGTGCGGATATAATCCTCGCCCAGCACCTCGAGCATGTTGGCGCGCGTCATCCGGGCGATCAGCGCCACATAGATGGTGGTCAGCGTCAGCGCCGGCAGGAAGGCCTTGTGCAGGAACGGCAGCAGCCCCTGCGAGATCGGGGTGAAGCCCTGCACCGGGAACCAGCCCAGCTTGATCGAGAACAGCAGGATCAGCAGATAACCGATGACGAAGACGGGGACGGAAAAGCCCAGCACCGAGAACGTCATCACGAGGTAGTCGACCCATTTCCGGTGCCGCCAGGCGGCCAGCACCCCCATCGGCACGGCCAGCGCCACCGACATCAGGATGGTCAGCACGGCGATGGACAGCGTCGGGCCCAATCGCGCGCCGATCAGCTCGGTCACCGGCTTGTTCGAGATCAGCGACGTGCCCAGATCGCCGCGCGCGAGCTGCCCGACCCAGGTGACGAACTGCACCGGGATCGGATCGTTCAGCCCCATCGCGTCACGGATGCGCTCGAGCTGGGCGGGGGTGGCCTGATCGCCCGCGATGATCGCCGCGGGGTCGCCCGGCGTCAGCCTCAGCAGCAGGAAGACGAACACCGCGACGATGACCAGCACCGGGATCACGGCGAGGATGCGGCGCAGGATATAGCCCAGCATGGCTGTCCTTTCGCGGGGGAAGCAGGTCGGGGAAAAGCAGGGCGGGGTACGCAGGTCGGGGGCGAGGCAGATCGGGGGGCGGACCGGCTGCGGCCCGCCCCCCGGCAGCGGTCAGCCGTCGGTCTTCTCGATGTTCCAGAACACCGGGACGGGCGAGCCGATCATGTTCTGGATGTTCGCCCGCCGCGCCTGCGGCAGCGTGTACTGCCCCAGCGGCACCAGCAGCACGTTGTCGAGCGCGTGGGTCTGGACCTTCTCGGCCACCGCCTTCTGCTCTTCCGGGGTCTGGGCGGCGATGAACTCGGTCTTGAGCGTCTCGGCGGCCTCGTCGGTCGGCCAGCCGAACCACGCCTCGTTGCCGCGCCCGTTCAGCATCGGGTTGCCCAGCGGATTCGAGATTTCCGGCACCATCCAGTTGGTGATGAACATGTTCCAGCCGCCCTCGGCGGGCGCGGCCTGGCTGGCGCGGCGGGTCACCAGCGTCTGCCAGTCCATCGGCTGCAGCTCGACCGTGAAGCCCGCGTCGCGCAGCATCTGGGCGATGACCACCGGCTGGGCCTGCAGCGCGACCATGTCGGTCGGCTGCATGATGACGACCGGCGTGCCGTCATAGCCGGAGTCCTTGAGCAGCGTCTTGGCCTCCTCGATCCCGCCGCCCTTGGTCAGGCTGTCGGCGCCCGTCTCGCTGCCGAGCGGCGTCCCGCAGCCCAGCACCGCGCCGCAGATCTGGTAGTACTGGGGGTTGCCGATCATCGCCGCCAGCACCGGCTCCTGGCTGATCGCCTTGAGCGCGGCCTGCCGGACCTTGGGGTTGTCGAAGGGCGGGTGCAGAAAGTTCATCCGCACCATGGTCTGCATCCCGGTCGGCTCGCGCACCTCGACCTTGACGTTGTCGTCCCCCTCGAGCAGCGGCAGCAGGTCCACCTGCATCTGCTCGATATAGTCGATCTCGCCCGACATCAGCGCATTCGCGGCGGTCTGGACGTCGGGCATGGTGATCCACTTCACCTTGTCCACCTTGACCGTCTTGCCGCCCGCCATCCAGTTGGCCGGCTCGCTGCGCGGCACGTAGTCGGGGTTCTTCTCATAGGTGACGCTGACGCCGGGCTGGAACTCGGCCTCGACGAAGCGGAACGGGCCGGAGCCGGTATAATCGGTGATGTTCTCGTCGACCGAGGTCGCCGCGACCCGCGCCGGCATGATGAAGGGCGGCAGGGCGGACTGCTTGGACAGCACGTCGAGCATCGGCACGAACGGCTCTTTCAGCGTCCAGGTGATGGTCTTGTCGTCGGTGGCGGTCAGGCTCGCGGTCTTGTCCATGATGATCTGGCCGCCGGCATCCTTCTTGGCCCAGCGTTCGAGCGAGGCCACCGCGTCCGCCGCCGTCACCGGCGCGCCGTCGTGGAACTTGAGCCCGTCGCGCAGGGTGAAGGTGTAGGTCAGCTTGTCGTCCGAGACGGTCCAGTCGGCCATCTGCGGCTGCGGCTGGAACTTGTCGTCCTGCGCGATCAGCACGTCATAGATCATGTAGGCATGGTCGCGGGTGATGTGCGCGGTGGTCATCACCGGGTCGAGCACGCGAAGGCCCGAGTGCATCACCGCGGTGAGGGTGGTCTCGGCCCAGGCCGCGCCCGAAAGCGCGGTGGCGGCAAGCAACCCGGCGGCAAGCCGGGTGGTCAGGCGAAAGTGGAACATGGTCGGTCGGTCTCCTTGCTGGGGGGCGCGGCCGGTCTTGGTGCCATTGGCGCAGGTGAAACGGGCAGGCTAGGGCGGCGCGGCTGCCGCGGCGGGGGCGGTGGCGGCAGCAGCGTCGTCCGCGGCGGGACGCGGCGCCAGCCGCAGACCGGGCCGCAGCCGGGTGAAGGACAGAGAGGCGGGCGACAGCGGCATCGGGCCGGGCGCGACGGCGGTCAGCAGCGCCTCTGCGATGGGCTGGAAGTCGGCGCGGAAATGGGCCGAGCTCTTCACCACGAGGATCGCCTGATCCTCGGGCGCGATGCCGACGAAGCGGAACATCTCGCGGTCGGCCATCTGGGTCTTGGCCGAGGTCAGCACCACCCGCACCCCCGTCGCCTCCACCGCGCGCAGACTGGCCGAGGGCCCCAGCTCGAGCGTGGCCCCGCCATAGAAGGGGCCCGTCGCATGGCAGAGGCCGTCCGACAGACGCTCGACCGTGAACCGCCCGGCGTAGGGCGCGTCGCCCGGCGTGCCCGAGCGGCCGCCGAGGGTCAGGTCCAGCGTCGCCCCCTCGCCCGCCGCATGGGCGGCCGCGGCCGCGGCGGCATCGACGATCAGCCCGATCGCGGCCCGCTCCGCCCCGCAGGCGATGAGCGCGGCCAGCATCCCGGTCGTGTCGCTGTCCCCGCCCGCGCCGGGGTTGTCCTGCGTATCGGCGATGACGACCGGCCGCGCGGCGCCCTGCGCCAGCGTCATGGCGCGGCGCACGGCCTCCTCGGGGGCCAGCGCCTCGCCGGCGAACTCCGCCTCGGCGGCGGCCACGGCGGCGGCGACCTCGTCGCAGGCGGCCTGCACCGCCGCCGCGTCGGGCCCGTATGCCACGACCGAGGGGCCGCAATCGGCGATGTCGGCGGCCGGGAAGCCCATGAAGAGCGACAGCGACGCCACCCCCGCGCGCGGCCGCGCGGCGAGGTCGTAGAGCCGCCCGCCCGGCTGGCCCAGGGTGGACTGCCAGGCGATGGGGATGAGGAAATCGAGCTGCCGGAACGCCTTGTGGTCGCGCGCCCCGCCCATCAGCCGGTCGAGCTGCGCGGCGGCCCGACGGCCGGTGTCGTTCATGACCACGTGGGGATAGGTGCGGAACCCCTCGAGCAGGTCGGCGGCCGCCACCATCCGGGCCGAGACGTTGCCATGCAGGTCGAGCGCCGCCACCACCGGCACCCCGGGGCCGACCACGGCGCGGACCCGGTCCAGCAGCGCGCCCTCGCCGTCCTCTTCATGCGCGGCCACCATGGCCCCGTGCAGGTCCAGGAACACCCCGTCCAGCGGCAGCGCGGCGGCGATGCCGTCCACGATCTCGGCGGTGATCCGGTCATAGGCCTCGGCGGTGACGGGGGCCGAGGGGACCGCCCCGGCGTAGAGGACCGGCACCACCTGCCAGCCCACCGCATCGGCATGGGCGAGTGCCCCCGAGATCGGCAGGTTCAACCCGCGGTCGGCCGCCAGCAGGGCCGGGCCACGCGACAGGGGCAGGTAGCCGCCGCCGTGGCGGAACGCCTCGAGGCCCGCCGGAGTCGGGGCAAAGCTGTTGCTCTCATGAACGAACCCGGCAAAGGCGACGCGCTTGCGGCTCATGTCCTCCCCGCGGCAAGGTGTATTGCCTGTCGATACGATTGCATTGCATGATCAGCCTATGGAGCCCCACGACCACGAGTCAAGCACCAACCTGCCCGCCTCAACCCTCGGTGCGACCGAGGCCGGCGCCGAGGGCGACCGGCTGTTCATCCAGTCGGCAGCCCGCACGATGCGTGTGCTGGAAAGCTTCGCCGGGGCCGCCGGGCCGATGTCGCTGTCCGAGATCGCGGCCGCGACCGGCATGAACCGATCCGCGGCGCAGCGCGTGGTCCACACGCTGCGATCGCTGGGCTATCTGATCCAGGCCGAAGGCGGGACCGGCTTCCTGCCCGGCCCGCGGGTGCTCGACCTCGCCTACGGGCAGCTGCGGCTGCACCCGTGGATCGCCCAGGCCAGCGGCGTGCTGATCGAGCTTCGCCGCAATGTGCGCGAGCGCGTGGACCTGTCGCTGCACGACGACCTGCGGATGATCTATGCGCTGCGCCAGCAGTCCAAGCGCGAGACGTGGTTCGCCACGCTGGTCGGCCACAGCGTGCCCGTCTGGTGCACCTCGGGCGGGTGGGCGGTGCTGGCGGCGCTGCCCGAGGCCGAGGTCGACGACATCCTGGCCCGCGCGCCCTATCACAAGATCACCGCCCGCACCCTGACCGACCCGGCCGAGATCCGCGACCGCGTGGCCGAGACGCGCGCGCGCGGCTATTCGCTGGCACTCCACCAGATCCAGATCGGCGAGATCGCCCTCGGCGTGGCGCTCACCGGGCGCGACGGACGCCCCTGGGGCGCCGTCCACGTCGCCGCCTCGCTGTCGGAGTGGTCGCCCAAGGACTTCGCTGCCCGCATCGCCCCCCTCGCCATCGAGGCGGCGCTGGCGATCCGGATGGGGGGGTGATGGTCGGTGCTGGCGGGATAGCGACTGGACGTTAGAGGTGCCGCCTGGCGCCCCCGCCCGCGCGGTAGAAGCGCGCAGCACTTTCTCGTTAGCCCCCTCATCAACCCACCCACACCCCCCCCTTGACACCGCCCACTCCTGACGCAATGACTCAGGCATATTAGCCGACCAAAGTAGTCACCTTAGGGGCGCCTCATGAACGACCTGAGCTTCCGCGGCAGCGACCGCGTCGCCATGCCCGTCTTGCCCACTGTGCCGCTGCACGATGCGACCGCGCTGACCGAGGGCGGGCATCTCGCGCAGATCGCGCTCGACGGGCAGATCTACACGCTGCGGATCACCCGCGCCGGCAAGCTGATCCTCACCAAGTAACCCACGAAACGGAGCCTCGCCGATGCGGCTGACCCCCTCTTTCCTCGCGCTGGCGCTGGCCCTCGGCGCGCAGGCCGGCCACGCCGCGGCGCCGGCGCCCACGCCCGATGGGGTCGTCTCGACCTATGCCGACATCGCCGCGGCGGCCTATGGCGACAGCCTCACGACCGCGCGGGCGCTGCAATCGGCGGTGGCCGCGCTCGTCGCGGCACCCTCGGCCGAGACGCTCGACGCCGCGCGCCGCGCCTGGATCGCCGCCCGCGCGCCCTATCAGCAGACCGAGGCCTTCCGCTTCGGCAACCCCATCGTCGACGACTGGGAGGGGCGGGTGAACGCCTGGCCGCTGGACGAGGGGCTGATCGACTACGTCGCCGCGGGCACTCCGGCGGCCGAGGACAACGAGCTGGCGCAGCTCAACGTCATCGCCAACCCGACGCTGCAGCTCGGCGCCCAGACGCTCGACGCCACGACCATCACCCCCGACACGATCCGCGCCCTGCACGAGGCCGGCGGGATCGAGGCGAACGTCGCCTCGGGCTATCACGCGATCGAGTTCCTGCTCTGGGGGCAGGACCTGAACGGCACCGGGCCGGGGGCGGGCGCGCGGCCCTTCACCGACTACGTGCAAGGCGCGGGCTGCACCGGCGGCAATTGCGACCGGCGCGCGGCCTATCTGACCGCGGCGACCGAGCTGCTGGTGAGCGACCTCGGTGAGATGGCCGGGAACTGGGCCAAGGGCGGCGCGGCGCGCGCGGCGGTGACGGCGAACCCGCAGGCGGGGCTCAACGCCATGCTGACCGGCATGGGCAGCCTCAGCTATGGCGAGCAGGCGGGTGAGCGGATGCGGCTCGGCCTGATGCTGAACGACCCCGAGGAAGAGCACGACTGCTTCTCGGACCAGACCCACATGAGCCACTATTACGACGGCCTCGGCATCCAGAACGTCTATCTCGGCCGCTACGCCCGCCCGGACGGCAGCGTGGTCGAGGGGCCGTCGCTCTCGGCGCTCGTCGCGGCGCGGGATGCGGGCGTGGATGAGGCGCTGCGGCGCGATCTCGACACGACGATGACGGCGCTCGGCGCCTTGCGCGACAAGGCCGAGGCGGGGATGGCCTATGACCAGATGCTCGCCCCCGGCAATGCCGAGGGTGCCGCGGCGATCACCGCGGGGGTCGATGCGCTGGTCGCGCAGACCCGCTCGATCGAGCGGGCGGTGGCGGCGCTGGGGCTCGACAAGATCGCGTTCGAGGGGTCGGACAGCCTCGACAACCCCGACGCGGTGTTCCAGTGAGCCGCGGCCGGGGCGGGTCGGCGGCCCGTCCCGACCCGGCCGCCTGAACCCCCTGCCCCGGCCGCCCCGCGCGGCCGGCGCCGTTCCCCTGACACACCCCGCAGGCCCCGATGATCCCGCGCCCCCTCATTGCCCTCTGCGCCCTCGGCCTCGCCACGGCGGCCTGGGCCGAGACGCCGTCCGACGCGGTGCGCGCCGTGCCGGTCGCCCCCGACACCACCCCCGCCGCCGACCCCGCCGCCGCCACGCGCGACTGGCGGACCGAGCCGCATCTCTCGATCATCCCCCGCACCGCGGCCGAGACGGCGCGGATCGCGGGCGTCCTCGCCCCGCCCGCCGATTTCACCGCCCCCGAGCCGTTCGAGACGAAGCCCGCGGGCGCCGCCACCACCCGGCTGATCCCCACCGCCGACGCCTTCTCGCAGTTCTCGCCCAACATGGCGGTCGAACGCGAGATGGACTTCAAGATCGGCAACGGCATCTTCCGCAAGCTCTGGGTCGGGGCGCCGTCCTCGACGCGGGGCAGCGACGGGCTGGGGCCGCTCTTCAACGCGCGGGCCTGCCAGAACTGCCACATCAAGGACGGCCGCGGGCATACGCCGGACGGCCCCGAGGACAGCCGCGTGTCGGCCTTCCTGCGGCTCTCGGTCCCCGGCGGGCCGGGGCGGCCCGAGATCCCCGGCTATCACCCGACCCGGCCCGACCCGGTCTATGGCGGGCAGCTTCAGGACCTCGCGCTCGAAGGCTATCTGGCCGAGGCGCGGATGGGGGTGCGCTGGACCGAGCAACCGGTGACGCTGGCCGACGGCACGGTCGTCAACCTCCGCGCGCCTACCTATGCGGTCGAGGCGCCCGCCTACGGGCCGCCGCATCCGGCGCTGCAGACCTCGCCCCGCGTCGCGCCGCAGATGATCGGGCTGGGGCTGATCGAGGCGATCCCGGTCGCCGACATCGTCGCCGCCGCGGACGAGGACGACGCGGACGGCGACGGCATCTCGGGGCGGGCGCAGATCGTCTGGTCGTCCGAGTTCGACCGCCCGATGCTGGGCCGCTTCGGCCACAAGGCGGGCAACGCCACGATCCGCGAACAGTCGGCCAGCGCCTTTGCCGGCGACATGGGGCTGTCGAACCCGCTGTTCCCCGACCCCGCGGGCGAGTGCACCGAGGCGCAGCCCGACTGCCGCGCCGCCCCCGCGGGGCAGGAACCGGGGGTCCGCGACGGGCTCGAGGTGGACGGGCCGAGCCTCGACCTCGTGACCTTCTACTCGCGCAACCTCGCCGTGCCGGAACGCCGCAACGCCGCCGACCCGCAGGTGCTGCGCGGCAAGGAAATCGCCTATGCCATCGGCTGCACGTCCTGCCACCGGCCCAAGTTCGTGACCCACCGCCTGGCCGACCGGCCCGAGCAGAGCTTCCAGCTCATCTGGCCCTATTCGGACCTGCTGCTGCACGACATGGGCGAGGGGCTGGCCGACCACCGCCCCGAGGCCCGCGCCGACGGGCGCGAGTGGCGGACCGCGCCCTTGTGGGGGATCGCGCTCAACGGCAAGGTGACCGGGGTGGAAAGCTATCTGCACGACGGCCGCGCGCGGTCGCTGATCGAGGCGGTGCTGTGGCACGGCGGCGAGGCGCAGCCCGCCCGCGACGCCGTGGTGGCGCTGCCCACCAAGGAGAGGGAGGCGCTGATCGCATGGCTCGCATCGCTCTGACGCTGGCGCTGGGGATGCTCGCCGCGCCCCTCGCCCACCCCGCCACCGCCGACGTGGCCGAGGCCGTCGCGGTGATCGCCCCGGCCTACGAAACGCTCGCGGACCGCACCGCGGCGCTGGCCGAGGCCGCGGCCCGCGACTGCGCGCCCGAGGCGCTGCGCCCGGACTATCAGGACGCCTGGGACGCCTGGGCGCGCATCGACTTCCTGCGGCTCGGCGCGGTGGAACGCGACGGGCGCGGGCTCGCGATGGCCTTCTGGCCCGACCCCAAGGCCTCGGGCCTGCGGGCGCAGCAGGCGGTGCTGGCCGATGGCGCGGCGGTCGCCGACCGGCCCGCGGACTTCGCCCAGCTGTCGGTCGCCATGCGCGGGCTCTCGGGGCTTGAGCGGCTGCTCTACCCCTCGGCACTCACGGGGTCCGAGGCCGATGTCTGCCGCCTGACCCGCGCCACCGCCGCCGACCTCGCCCGGATCGCGGCCGAGATCGCCGCCGACTGGCCGGCGCAGGCGGCGCTGCTGACCGCGCCGGGCGGCGCCAACACCACCTATCTGACCGAGACCGAGGCGCGGCAGGCGCTGTTCACGCAACTCGTCACCGGGCTCACGACCCTCGAGACGACGCGGCTCGGCCGCCCGCTCGGCAGTTTCGACAAGCCCCGCCCCGAGCGCGCCGAGGCCGCCGCCGCCGGCCGCAGCCTGCGGAACGTGGCGCAGTCGCTCGGCGGGATGCGCGACCTCGCGCTGGCACTGCATAGCCCCGCGCCGCAGACGCAGGCCGCCTTTGACCGCGCGCTGGCGCTGGCCGAGGGACTGGACGACCCGGTCTTCGCCGGGGTGGCCGACCCTCAGGGGAGGCTCAAGGTCGAGATCCTGCAGCAGGCCGTCACCGCCGCACGCGCCGCGGTCGAGGCCGAGATCGGCCCGGCGCTCGGCGTCTCGGCCGGGTTCAACGCCCAGGACGGCGACTGATGAGCGACCGCCGCACGCTGCTCAAGGGGCTGGCCGCTGCCCTGCTGCTGCCGGCCCGCGGCTGGGCCACGGTCGGCGCCCCCGCCTGGGTCGCCGCTGCCCGCCACCCGGACGGCAGCCACGCCCTGCACGGCATCGCCGCCGATGGCGCGCTGACCTTTGCGGTGCCCCTGCCCGGCCGCGGCCACGCCGCCGCCATCCACCCCGAGCGCGCCGAGGCGGTCGCCTTTGCCCGCCGCCCCGGCGTCTTCGGCGTGGCGCTCGACTGCCGCACCGGCGCGGTGATCCGCCGCCTTGCCCCGCCCGAAGGCCGCCAGTTCAACGGCCACGGCGCCTTCTCGCCGGACGGGACGCGGCTCTATACCTCCGAGGTGGTGGCCGAGGGCTCGGCCGGCCGGGTCGGCATCTGGGACAGCCGCGACTATCGCCGGCTGGGCGAGTGGGACTCGGCCGGGATCGGCCCGCATGAGCTGCGCGTGCGTCCCGACGGCACGCTGGTGGTGGCGAACGGCGGCATCGCCACCGACCCCGAGGACCGCACGCCGCTGAACCTCGACACGATGCGCGCGAACCTCGCCGTGCTGGACGCCGAGGGCGCGCTGCTCTCGCGCCACGAGCTGGCGCCCGAGCTGGCGCGGAACTCGATCCGCCACCTCGCGCTGACCGGCGCGGGCGTGGCCTTCGCGATGCAGTGGCAGGGCGAGGCGACCGAGCCGGTGCCGCTGCTCGGGCTGGCGCAGGGCGACGGGCTGACCCTCTGCCCCGCGCCCGAGGCCGAGGCGCTGGCGATGCAGGGCTACGCCGGCTCGATCGCGGCCAACGCCGGGCTGATCGCGGTCACCTCGCCGCGCGGCGGGGTGGCGTTGATCCACGACGCGGCGGGCGCGCATCTGGCGACGCTGCGCCGCGCCGATCTGTGCGGCGCGGCCCCCGCCCCGGACGCGGCCTTCACCCTGACCGACGGCGCCGGCGCCGTGTGGACCGCCGACCCCGACGGCCTGCGCCTGCGCGCCCGGCACGAGCTGGCGTGGGACAACCATCTGATCGCGGTGGGGTGAGGCCCCCCCTCCCCCGCCTTCCTTGACAGACCGGCCCCCTGCGCCGCATCGTCGGGGTCAGGCGTAAGGAACCCCGCCATGTGCCGAATGTTCGCCCATCAGGACATGAGCCGCTACCAGCCGCTGACCCGGCGGCTGCGGCTGAACGGGCAGTCGACCTCGATCCGGCTCGAGCGCGCGTTCTGGAAGATCCTCGACCAGATCGCGGCCGAGGAAGGGCTGACCACCCCGGCCTTCATCTCGCGCCTGCACGACGAGGTGCTGCTGTCGCAGGGCGAGGCGACCAACTTCACCTCGCTGCTGCGCTGCGCCTGCCTGACCCGCGCCGAGATGGGGGCCGCGGCCGCGCTGCTGGCACGGGCGCCGGAGCTCGACCGAAAGTCGGCGTAGTAGCCCCCTACTACCCCCGCCGCCGCCAAGGCCGCACACTGGCCCCCTGCACAACCGCAAGGGGGACAGATGGCCAAGGCCGTGCACATGATGATCCGGGTCCTCGACGAGGCGCGGGCGATCGCCTTCTACCGCGACGGCTTCGGGCTGGACCGGATCGAGACGCATCGCTTCGACGGGTTCTCGCTCATCTACCTGTCGAACGCCGAGACCGGGTTCGAGATCGAGCTGACGGTGAACGCCGACCGGACCGAGCCCTATGACCTGGGCGACGGCTACGGCCATGTGGCCTTCGTCGTGGACGACCTGCCCGCCGCCCACCGGCGGCTGGCCGACCTCGGCCACGCGCCGCGCGACATCAAGTCGTTCCTCAAGGACGGCCAGCCCTTCGCGCGGTTCTTCTTCGTCGCGGACCCCGACGGCTACCAGATCGAGGTGATCGAACGGGGGGGCCGCTTCGCCTGAGCGCCCCGCCGCGCGGGGAGGCGCGGCCGGGCCAGTTCCAAAGCAACCCAAGGGGGAGGGGGAAGCCAGTGGAGACCACCGAGACACGCGCCCGGCCGGATGCGGGCGCCGCGGCGGGCGCAGAGCCCGCGCCGCGCGGGCTGACGCGCCGCGCCCTGCTGGCGCGCGGCGCCGCCTTCGGCACGACGCTGATCGTCGGCGCGGGCTTCGTGACCGCGCGGGACGCCGCCTGGGCAGTCGAGGTCACGACGCTCAAGCCCGAGACCATGGCCACGCTGATCCAGATGGCGCGCGACATCTATCCGCACGACCGCCTGGCCGACCGCTTCTACGCCGTCGCGGTCAAGGGCTACGACGATCCCGCCAAGGCGGAGATGGTCGAGGCCGGGATCGCCGCGCTGGACGCCGCCGCCCGCGGCCGCGGCTTCACCTCCTACGCCGCCGCGCGGTGGGAGAGCGACCGCACCGCCATCCTGCAGGACATCGAGCGCGGCGACTTCTTCCAGACCGTCCGCTCGGGGCTGGTGACCGGGCTCTACAACCAGAAAGAGGTCTGGCCGCTCTTCGGCTACGAGGGCGAGAGCTACTCGAAAGGCGGCTACATCAACCGCGGCTTCGACGACATCGACTGGCTGTAAGGGGGACGGATCATGGCAAATCCTGCACGTTTCGATCTGGCCGACGACAGCGTCGTGGTCGTGATCGGCACCGGCGCCGGGGGCGGCGTCCTGGCCAACGAGCTGGCGCAGAAGGGCGTCAAGGTCGTGGCACTCGAGGCCGGGGGCCGCTACCTGCCCGAGGACTACATCAACGACGAATGGGACAGCTTCGGCCAGCTCGCCTGGACCGACACGCGCACGACCAGCGGCGACTGGCGCGTGGCCCGCGACTTCAAGAACCTGCCGGCGTGGATCGTCAAGGCGGTGGGGGGCACCTCGATCCACTGGGCCGGCGCCTCGATCCGCTTCCAGCCGCACGAGTGGAAGGCGCGCACGATCTATGGCGCGGTGGCGGGCGCGAACCTGCTCGACTGGCCGATCGACGCCGACGAGATGGCGCCCTGGTACGACCGCGCCGAGGCGAAGCTGGGCGTCACCCGCACCGGCGACCGCCCCGGCCTGCCGGGGTCGAACAACTACAAGGTGTTCGAGACAGGCGCCCGCGCCATCGGCTGCACCGAAGTCCACACCGGGCGCATGGCGATCAACAGCGTCGAATACGACGACCGGATGGCCTGCCAGCAGACCGGGTTCTGCTTTCAGGGCTGCAAATGGGGCGCCAAGTGGTCGGCCGCCTATACCGACATCCCGCGCGGCGAGGCCACCGGCAACCTCGAGGTGCGCGAGCGCTGCCACGTCATGCGGATCGAGCATGACGACAGCGGCAAGGTCACCGGCGGCGTCTACAAGGACGCCAACGGCACCGAGCAGCGGCAGGGCGCGCGCGTGGTCTGCGTCGCGGGCAACTCGATCGAAAGCCCGCGGCTCTTGCTCAACAGCGCCTCGAACCTGTTCCCCGACGGGCTCGCCAACAGCTCGGGCCAGGTCGGGCGCAACTACATGCGCCACACCACCGGCTCGGTCTACGGCATCTTCGAGAAGCCGGTGCGGATGTGGCGCGGCACGACCATGGCCGGGATCATCCAGGACGAGGCGCGCCACGACCCCTCGCGCGGGTTCGTCGGCGGCTACGAGCTCGAGACGCTGAGCCTCGGGCTGCCGTTCATGGCCGCGTTCCTCGACCCCGGCGGCTGGGGGCGGTCGTTCACCACCGCGCTCGACGCCTATGAGAACATGGCCGGGATGTGGATCGTGGGCGAGGACATGCCGCAGGAAACGAACCGCGTGACGCTGAACGCCGAGGTCACGGACGACCACGGGATGCCGGTCGCGGACGTGCACTACAGCGACCATCCGAACGACGTGGCCATGCGCGAGCACGCCTATGAGAAGGGCATCGCCATCTACAAGGCGGTGGGCGCCACGCGGACGCTGCCGACGCCGCCCTACCCCTCGACCCACAACCTCGGGACCAACCGGATGTCGGAACACGCCCGCGACGGGGTGGTGAACCGGCACGGGCAAAGCCACGACATCGCCAACCTGTTCGTCTCGGACGGCAGCCAGTTCACCACCGGCGCGGCCGAGAACCCGACGCTGACCATCGTGGCGCTGGCGATCCGGCAGGCCGAGCACATCGCCGGCGAGATGGCCAAGGGCAATCTGTGAACCCGTCTGCGCCGCCGCGCGCGGCGCAGTCCCCCTTATCCGCGGCCGGGGTCCGCCCGTGACCCCCGGCGCAACCCCCGGGAGGACATGATGACGAGACTGCTTTGCACGGCCGCCGCGCTGGCGCTGGCGGCGGCGCTGCCGGCGGCGGGCCAGACGGCGGCCCCCGCTCCGGCCGCGGCCCCTGCCCCGGCCGCGGCCCCTGCCCCGGCCGCGGCACCCGCCCCAGCCACGGACACGACGGCGCAGGGCACGGGGGCGACCCCCAGCGCCGCGCCGGCGCCGATCGCCGCCGCCACCGCGCCCGAGGGCACCGCCGCCGCGCCCGACGCCGCGACCGCGGCGGTGACCGCCGAGACCCCACCTGCCCCGCCGCCCGACACGGCCCCGCCGCCGGTCGAGGCCCCGCCGACCGCCGCGACCCAGCCGGCGGCCGAGGCTGCCGCGGCGCCCGCGGCGGCGCCCGCGGCACCGCCTGCAGCAGTAGCCCCCCCGCCGGCCGTCACCGCGCCCGCGGCCCCGGACGCCAACGCCGCCCCAGCCCCTGCCCCAACAGCCGGCGACGCCAACCTCGGCAAGCTCTCGAACTTCCAGCAGTCCGCGGGCGCGACCTTCACCACCATCCCGCAGGACGGCCCCTTCGCCGACGGAATCCGCAAGAACCTCGAGGCGATCACCCTGCCCGACGGGTTCAGGATCTCGCTCTATGCCATCGTGCCGGACGCGCGGCACATGGCGGTGGGCACGCAGGGCATCGTCACCTTCGTCGGCACCCGCAAGGAAAAGGTCTGGGCGGTCACCGACCGCAACAAGGATCGCGTCGCCGACGAGGTCAAGGATTTCGCCCCCTCGCTGCAGTTCTCGATCCCGAACGGGCCCTGCTTCTCGCCCGACGGGGTGCTGTTCATCGCCGAGCAGAACCGCATCCTCAAGTTCCCCGCCGCCGAGTTCTTCTATGAGGGCCCGGACGTCGCGGCCTTCGAGGCGGTGCCCAAGGGCGCGCTCATCCCCGCCAGCGAGGAAAGCTACAACCACACCGCCCGGGTCTGCCGGATCGGGCCGGACGGCAGACTGTATGTCGCGCTGGGTCAGCCCTTCAACGTCCCGCCCAAGGACAAGCGCGAGGTCTTCAAGAGCCACGGCATCGGCGGCATCGTCCGCATGACCCAGGACGGGGCCGAGCGCGAGGTCTATGTGGACGGCATCCGCAACTCGGTCGGCATGGACTTCCGCCCCGGCACGACCGAGCTGTGGTTCACCGACAACCAGGTCGACGGCATGGGCGACGACACCCCACCCGGAGAGCTGAACCGCGCCACCGCCCAGGGGCAGAATTTCGGCTTCCCGTGGTACGGCGGCGGGACGGTCCGCACGGTCGAGTACCAGGACGAGACGCCCCCCGCCGACGCCGTCCCCCCGGTGGTCGAGATGGCGCCGCACGCCGCCGACCTCGGCATGGTGTTCTATACCGGCGACCAGTTCCCCGACAGCTACAAGGGCGCGATCTTCTCGGCCCAGCACGGCTCGTGGAACCGCACCGAGCCGGTCGGCGCCCGCGTCATGGTCACGCGGATCGCCGCCGACGGCACCGCTGTGACCGAGCCCTTCGCCGAGGGCTGGCTGACGCCCTCGGGCGAGTATCTCGGCCGTCCGGTCGATGTGGCGATGCTGAAGGACGGCTCGCTGCTCGTCTCGGATGACCTGGCCGGGGCCATCTACCGCATCTCGTACGACGGGCCATGACCGCGTGGCGTGTCGCCGTCCTCCTCGCCGGCCTGTGGGTCGGCGGGGGGTGGGCTGACGAGGTGGCGGCCCCCGGCGATGCCGCAGCGGGCGGCCGGATCGCCGTCCAGTGCCGGACGTGCCACGGGGCGAACGGGGTGGCGGTGATCCCGGTCGCGCCGAACATCGGCGGCGAGTCCGCCAGCTACCTGACCCGCCAGCTCGCCGCCTTCCGCAGCGGCGCGCGCGAGAACGAGATGATGAGCGTGGTGGCCAAGGGCCTGAGCGACCGCCAGATCGCCGACGTGGCCGCCTATTACGCCGGCTTCACCGCCACGGCCGAGGCTCCCGCCGCCCAGCCCGCCCCGCCCGCCTGCGTCGCCTGCCACGGCGCGAACGGGATCGCCGTGATCCCCGAAGCGCCGAACCTCGCGGGCGAGACGGCGATGTACCTCGACACGCAACTCAAGGCGTTCCGGTCGGGCAAGCGCAGCAGCGCGGTGATGGAACCCGTGGCCGCGGCGCTCGACGACGCCGCGATCCGCGCGCTGGCGGATTATTTCAGCGCGGCGCGGTTGGTGGTGCGGTAGGTCGGGGCTTCCCGCGGGGTTCCGGCCTGCGGGCGGCTCACACCGTTCGGCGCGGGATGCGCGCCCTGCCCCGTCTCATGCGGGCGGCAGGGGCCGATCTTCTCCTGATCCGGCAGCCGTTCAGCGTGACCCCGAGAGCGCTTCGGAAGGTATGACCCTTCGAAAGCGCGTCTGGGTAGACATGTAACCTATTGATTAAAAACGTTTTTTCAATTCACTTTCCCCGCGGGGAAGGTTCACTCCAACTGGTCCAGCATCGACGCCACGGCCGCCTCGAGCCGCCGCCGGTCGATGGCGGTGAAGTCGCGCGGCAGGCGGATTTCCAGCCGCCCGTTGGCGGCCACGCATTTCGCCTTGCCCTGCGGACGGGTGAGCTGGAACGTCGTCCGGGCCCGCGCCTCGGGGGCGACGGGCGGGTGCGCGGGGCCGGCGGGCTCGGCAGCCCCCTGCCCTTCCCGCACCGAGGCCCCCTGCCCCGCATAGCGGCGCAGCACGTCCAGCTCGTCCTTCACCGAGCGATTGTCCCAGCCCTTGAGATCGGCCTTGATCGCCGCGACCGTGCCCGGCACCTCGTCGATGCGGTCGGCGAGCGCCAGCCCCAGCGCCCGCGGGATCTCGTGGATGAATTGCAGCGTCTCGCCCAGGCGTTCGACCACCGGGATGAACTTGCGGATGTAGCTGCGCTTCTGATAGCCGGCCGAGCGGAACAGGATCGCCACGGCCTTGTCGGCGTCGTGCTCTTCGGTCAGCGGGTCCATCGCGTAATGCAGCGCAAGCTGCGCCATCTCGCCGAACGAGATGTCCTTGCGGACCATGTTCTCGTCCACCATCCGGCGGTAAAGCTCGCTCAGTTCCGCGCCCCGCGCGACGATCCCGGCCGGGATCGTGCCCCAGCGGGCGGCGTCGCCGGTCTCCTCCAGCAACTGGCGATAGGCGGTCAGGCGGCGCCAGCCCTGAATCAGCTCATAGCGCCCCTCGCCCGCCTTCTCGACCCGGATCGGGTTCGACAGGCCGATGTCGCGGATCGAGTCCACCAGCTCGCCCAGCTCGGGGTCCGGCCCCGGCGCGCGGTCGCGGATCAGCCGCGTGGTGTCGATCGCGTCGAGCGGGATCAGGTCGGTGATCAGCCCGGCCTGCTTCAGCCGCACGTGCTCTTCGGCGAGCGCGTCGTTCTCGGCCCGGATCTGCGCCTCGATCCGGGCGCGGTCGCGGCTCGACTCGGCCGTCTCGGTAATCGCGGTCGCCATCGGCCCGCGCCGCGCCGGCGCCACATTCCCCGCGGGGAAGGTTTCGTCGTCGCCCTCGGGCAGCTCGATGTCGAACATGCGGCGCTTGCGGGTCATGCGGCGTCCTCCAGTTTGTCCCAGGCGGCGAGCGCGTGGGTGCGGAATTCCTCGTAGGCCTGGTCGAAGCTGGCGCGGGCGCGGCGCCAGGTGCCGCGGGTCATCTGGCGATAGTCGATCTCGTAGATCGAGCTGAGGAAGCGGCCGGACTGCTCGACCGCGCGGGTCAGCTCGATCGGGTGCTGCGCCAGCCGGTCGCCGAAGACCTGGCGGAAGGCGTTGAACATCGCCTGGTGCAGCTCGTTCGAGGGCTCGTAGCGGGTCATCAGGAAGCGGATGTCGGCGAATTCCTTGGGCAGCGAAATCTTCCCCGCGGGGAAGTCGGCGAAGCCGTGCGACAGGTCGGCCAGCGCCTCGGCCAGCTGGCCGATGAAGCTGGTGGTCGAGTCGTATTCCCAGTAGCCGGGGCCGGAGGGGATATAGAGCATGTCAGCGGCGAAGACCGCGTTCATCGACTGGTAGCCGATGGCCGGCGGGCAGTCGAAGAGGATCAGGTCGTAGGCATCGTCCGGCAGCGCGTCGAGGAAGCGCGAGACGGCGCCGAAGAAGGTCCATTCCGGGTTCAGGTGCCGGTACTGGGCGCTCGCGAACTCGACGAAGGCGGCGTTGGCGCAGCTCGGGATGATGTCGATGGTGGCCCAGGCGGTCGGCTTGATGAAGTCGCCGGGCCGCAGCGCGCCCAGACCCATGTCGCGGATCGAGGCCGGCAGCTTGCGCCGGGGCAGGGCGGTGCCCGACTCGGCGCCCTTGGCCGCGCTGTTCATCCGGTCCGTCTCACGCTCGAGGTCGCGGGCCATGATGCCCCAGACGGTGTGATCCTCGCCCACGTCGTTCAGCCCCATGCTGTGCGAGAGCGTCGCCTGCGGGTCGAAGTCCACCGCCAGCACGCGATAGCCGTCGAGCGCCGCGGCGTGGGCGAAGTGCAGCGCGACGGTGGATTTCCCCGCGCCGCCCTTGAAGTTGGCGATGGCCGCCCGCAGCGCCCGCTTGGCCTCGGGCCGCGGCGGCAGCAGCGAGCGGCGGCCGATGCGGATGCGGCGGCGCAGCTCGTTGATCTCCTCGAGGCTGAACCAGCGCTGGCGGCCGTCCTCCTCGACTTCCCCGAGGGGAAGGTTCGGGTCGGCGGCGAGCTTCCCCCGGAAGGTCGACTGGTTGATGCCGAAGATCAGCTCGGCCACCTCCCAGCTCGAGAAACGGCGCAGGGTCTTTTCGTTCTGCGGGCTGAAGGTCTGGCGCCGAATCCAGCCCTGCATCTTGAGGGATTGCGCCTGAAGCTGCGCGAGGTCGTCGTGCGTATACATCTTGTGCCTGCCTGTCCGGACGCAAAATATGGCTCGATCCAGATTTACGCCGAATTTGCAGCTTGGGTAAAGATGCGCTTTGCTGTCCTGGGGAATTACCAGATCGCAGCCCCTGTTGCGCGAATCGGCCCGGCAACGCTCGCCGGGCAGGGCGGGCGGGCACCGCGGCGGGGGCGGGGGCTGCGCCCGCGATCAGGGGACGCGCCGGGCGGGGCAGGGGCCGATCAGGGGACATCGCGGCCCGAACAGAAGACGCCCAGTGTGTCCCCCTATACCAATGATACCCTTTCTTTCGATCGAGGACGGATCGGCAACGACCGTCCGCCGCGCAACGGCTTGACAGAATCGCGATCGCAAACGCTAATGCGGACAGGTCGGCGAAAAGCGTTGCGGATGGCACAAGATCATCACGCCGGCTCAGGGCAAGCCCGCGCGCTTGCCGGGGCGCCGTCGGGGCGCGTCGGTCGCGCGGGCACAAGGGCAGCCGGGTCAACCGGCGGGAGCAGTGATGCAGGTGATCCGTCCCGGCACGAGTGCCGTGGGCCGCGATGCCGCGGTCCGCAAGTATGACGCGCTGTCGGCGCTGATGGCGTTCGCGCTGGCGGGCGACCCGAACCGGCAGCGGCTGGTGCTGCGGCTCATGGCGCTGATCACCACCCGCTACAACTGGCAGCGCAACGAGCTGGCGATGGGCCAGCGCGAGATCGCGCGGCTCTGGTGCGTGGACGAGCGGACGGTCAAGCGCGACATGGCGCGGCTGCGTACCCTGGGCTGGGTGCAGCTGCGCCGACAGGGGACTCGGGGCCGGGTGGCGCAGCTCGCGCTCGACTGGGCGCGGATCATGGCCGACACGCGGCCGGTCTGGGACAACATCGGGCCGGATTTCGTGGCCCGCGCCGGGGCAGGGGAGGCGCCAGAAGCGGCAGCCCCGGCCGACAGCACCGTGGTCCCGTTCCGCCGCCCCGACGCGGCCCCCGAGGGCGGGGTCTGGGGCGCCGCCGCCGCACGGCTGCGGGCCGAGGACGCTGCGCTCTTCTCGGCGTGGTTCGCGGGGCTGGCCGAGGCAGGGCTGCGCGAGGGCTGCCTGCATCTCGTCGCGCCGACGCGGTTTCAGGCCAGCTACATCCACACCCATTTCGCCCATCGCCTGCTGATAGCGGTGCAGGCCGCCGACCCCTCGATCCGCGGCGTCGCGGTCGAGGGCGCCTGAGCGGCAAGAGGGCAGGGAGGTCACGCGGCCCCGGTCACCGAGAGGAGGGGCCATCATGCTGAAGGGGATCGATCCGCTGCTGGGGCCCGAGGTGCTGCGGGCGCT
Source organism: Paracoccus sanguinis (assembly GCF_900106665.1). Taxonomy (GTDB): domain Bacteria; phylum Pseudomonadota; class Alphaproteobacteria; order Rhodobacterales; family Rhodobacteraceae; genus Paracoccus; species Paracoccus panacisoli. The sequence goes on along the minus strand of NZ_FNNA01000004.1, from coordinate 65,196 downwards.
TGCGGCGATGGGCCACGGGGACGAGATCGCCCTCGTCGACGCCAATTTCCCCGCCGAATCGGTGGCGCGCGGCACCGTCACCGGCACCGCGCTCAGGATCGAGGCGGACGCGCTGCGGGTGCTTTCCGCGGTGCTCTCGGTCCTGCCGCTCGACGCGCATGAGCCGGACCCGGTGCTGACCATGCAGGTGGTGGGCGATCCCGCCGCCATCCCCGAGGTGCTGGCCGCCGCCGCCCCGCAGCTCGCCGCGCTCGGCGTGACGCCCGCGGGGCTCGAGCGCTTCGCCTTCTACGACCGCGCCCGCCGCGGCTTCGCCGTCATCCGCACGGCCGAGACGCGGCCCTACGGCAATTTCCTGCTGCGCAAGGGCGTCATCAACCCGTGAAGGAGAGCGCGGCGGCGGTCTCGCGCAGCATCGCCAGCGCGCCGGCGCGGTCGGTGCGCGCGTCGTCGCCCGGGTGCAGCACATAGGCGCAGGTCAGGACCGCCGCCGCGTCCCCGTCCGGCCCCAGCACCGGCGCGCTGAGGTCCACGACCCCCACCACCTGCGCCGAGGGCGCCTCACGCCACCCCTGCGCGCGGATCGCGTCGAGGTGGTCGCGCAGGGGCGCCAGCACCGCCGCGGCCTCGGCCACCCCCCACTGGGACAGGGTGTCGGCAGCGCGGTCGGGGTGCTGAAAGGCCAGCAGCGTCAGGCCCGAGCCGGTCCGCGTCAGGTCCAGCGGCGCGCCGATGCGGACCCGGAACTCCCACGTGTCCACCGGGCTCGCCTGCGCCACGACGACGCCCATGCCGCGGTCGGGCGCGACGAGGTGGCAGGATTGCCGCGTCTGGCGCGCGAAGCCGTCCATCAGCGGCTGCGCCTGCGCCACCAGCCGGCGCAGTGGCGGATGGCGGTGCGCGAGCAGGAACATCTTCATCGTCAGCGCATAGCGGTCGCCGCCGCCCAGCCGGGCGACATAGCCGCGCGCCACCAGCCGCTCGAGCATCCGGTAGATCTCGGAGGCGCTGCGCCCCATCGCGGCGACCAGCTCGGCCCGCGTCATCGCCTCGTCCTGGGCGGCCAGAATCTCGAGGATATCCAGACCCTTGTCGAGGGCCGGGGCGCGGTAGCGGGTGTCCGGGTCGGGACGGTTCATCGGGGGTTCCTCGCGGGCCGCGGAAGGGAAAGCGCCAAAATGACCTTGCGTCACAAGATCACAAGTGAATAGTCTGTTCATATGCGAATTGACCGGGAGGGGGCAATGCGCCTGAAGGACAAGACCATCCTGATCACCGCGGCGGGGCAGGGGATGGGGCGCGCCGCCGCCATCGCCTGCGCGGCCGAGGGCGCCCGCGTCATCGCCACCGACCGCGACCCGGCGCTGCTCGAGGGGCTCATGGTCGAGACCCACGCCCTCGACGTCACCGACCCCGCGGCGCTGATCGAGATGGCCGCGCGGGTCGGGCCGCTCGACGGGCTCTTCAACTGCGCGGGGTTCGTCCACCACGGCACGATCCTTGAGGTGACCGACGCGGACTGGGCCTTCAGCATGGACCTGAACGTCACCGCGATGATGCGGCTGACGCGGGCCTGCCTGCCGGGGATGATCGCGCGCGCGGCCGAGACGGGCAGCGCGTCGGTGCTGAACATGGCGTCGATGGCGTCCTCGATCAAAGGCTTCCCGAACCGGCTCGTCTATGGCGCCTCGAAGGCGGCGGTGATCGGGCTGACCAAGGCGATCGCGGCGGATTTCGTCCGCCAGGGCATCCGCTGCAACGCGCTGTGCCCGGGCACGGTCGACACGCCGAGCCTGCGCGGCCGCATCGCCGCCGCCGCCGACCCGGCGCAGGCCGAGCGTGACTTCGTGGCCCGCCAGCCGATGGGCAGGCTCGCCACCGTGGACGACATGACCCCGATGATCGTCTATCTGCTGTCGGACGAAAGCCGCTTCGTCACCGGCCAGGCGATGCTGGTCGATGGCGGCGTGACGATCTGATGGCGCGCGCGCGGCCCGACGTCCTGCCGATCGACGCCCATGCGCATTTCTGGGCCGTGGCGCGGGGCGACTATGGCTGGCTCGACGCCGCGGCGGTGGCCCCGATCCGCCGCGATTTCGCCCCCGCCGACTATCCCGGCGCGGGCCGGGTGATCGCGGTGCAGGCCGCGCCCACCGAGGCCGAAACCGCGTATCTGCTGGGCCTCGACGATCCGCGCATCCTCGGCGTCGTGGGCTGGACGGACCTCACCGCGCCGGGGGACCTGTCGCACCCGCGGCTGGTCGGGCTGCGTCCGATGCTGCAGGACATCGCCGACACAGACTGGCTGATGACCGCCCCCGCGCCGGGGGTGTGGGCGCGGGTCAAGGCGCGCGGGCTGGTGCTCGACGCGCTGGTGACGACGCGGCACCTGCCCATGCTGGCGCGCTTTGCGGACGCCCACCCCGACCTGCCCATCGTCATCGACCACGGCGCCAAGCCGCAGCCGGGCTTTGGCGCGGACTGGCGCGCGGGAATGGCCGCGCTCGCCCGCCGCCCGAACGTCGCCTGCAAGCTGTCGGGGCTAATGACCGAGCTGCCCGACCGGGCCGAGGTGACGCGCGCGATCCACGCGCTCGTCGCCCTTTTCGGGGCCGAGCGGCTGATCTGGGGCAGCGACTGGCCGGTGCTGACCCTCGCCGCCCCCTACGCCGACTGGCACGCGCTGACCGCGGCGGCGCTCGCCGACCTCACGCCCGACGCGCGGGCGGCGATCATGGGCGGCAACGCGGCGCGCCTCTATGGGGTGGGGCCGTGACCGACCTCGTCCGCATGAGCGCCATCGACAAGCGCTTTCCCGGCGTCCACGCGCTCAGATCCGTCGACTTCGACCTGCGCGCGGGCGAGGTGCACGCGCTCATGGGCGAGAACGGCGCCGGCAAATCCACGCTGATGAAGGTGCTTTCGGGCGTCTATCAGCCCGACGGCGGCACCGTGACGCTCGACGGGCAGGCCGTGACGCTGCCCAGCCCCAAGGCCGCGCGCGACCTCGGGATCGGGATCACCCACCAGGAACTCGCGCTGATGCGCGACCTGACCGTGGCCCAGAACATCTGGATCGGGCGCGAGCCGCGCCGCAGCTTCGGGCGGCTGGACGAGGGGCGGCTCAACGCCGACACGGCGGCGATCTTTGCCGCCATGAACCTGCGCATGGACCCCGAGGCGCGGGTGGGCGAGCTGACCATCGCCCGCCAGCAGATGGTCGAGATCGCCAAGGCGCTGTCCTTCCGCTCGCGCGTGCTGATCATGGACGAACCCACTGCGGCGCTGAACGACGCCGAGATCGACGAGCTGTTCACCATCATCCGGCGGCTGAAATCCGAAGGCGCGGGGGTGATCTACATCAGCCACAAGATGGACGAGATCAAGCGCATCGCCGACCGGGTGACGGTGATGCGCGACGGCGAAACCGTGGGCACGGTCGCGGCCGGGGACACCCCCATCGGCACGATCATCCAGATGATGGTCGGCCGGGCGCTCAGCGACGAGGCGCTGGCGATCCCCGACCTCGCGGGCGCAGAGACCGCGCTCGAGGTGCGGGGGATCACCCGGGCGCCGGACCTGCACGCGATCAGCTTCTCGCTGCGGCGGGGCGAGATCCTCGGCCTCGCCGGGCTGATGGGCGCGGGCCGGACCGAGGTCGCGCGCGCCATCTTCGGCGCCGACCCGCGCGACGGGGGCGAGATCCTCGTCCACGGCCGCCCCGTCGCCATCGCCAGCCCGCGCGACGCGGTGCGGGCGGGGATCGGGTATCTCTCCGAGGACCGCAAGCACTTCGGCCTTGCGCTCACCATGGACGTGCGCGCCAACATCGCGCTCGCCAGCCTGCCGCGCCACGCCGACCGGCTGGGCCGCATCGACGAGCCGGCGCTCGCCCGCATCGCGCGCGACTACATCGCCCGGCTGGCGATCCGCACCCCCTCGGACCGGCAGGAGGTGCGGCTGCTCTCGGGCGGGAACCAGCAGAAGGTGGTGATCGCCCGCTGGCTGCTGCGCGACTGCGACATCCTGATCTTCGACGAGCCGACCCGCGGCATCGACGTCGGCGCCAAGGCCGAGATCTACCGCCTGCTGGCCGACCTCGCGGCCGCCGGCAAGGCGATCATCGTGATCTCGTCCGAACTGCCCGAGATCCTGCGCCTGTCGCACCGCATCGCGGTGATGTGCGAGGGGCGGCTGACCGGCATCCTGCCCGGCGGCGCGACGCAGCACGACATCATGGCGCTGGCCACGCAGCGCCCGAGCCTTGCGACGGAGGCGCACCCATGACCCCCACCACGACCACCGCAACCCCGCGCCTGCGCGGCAGCGCCCAGCAGAAGCTGCTGGCGTTCGCGAGCCTCATCGTCCTCGTGGTCGGGTTCTCGCTCGCCAGCCCGAATTTCTTCCAAGTCGCCAACATCATGTCGATCCTGCAGGCGGCGTCGGTCAACGGCGTCCTTGCCATCGGGGTGACGCTGATCATCATCACCGGCGGGATCGACCTGTCGATCGGCACGCTGATGACCTTTTGCGCGGTGATGACCGGGGTGGTGCTGACCTGGGCCGGGATGCCGCTGATCCTCGGCGTCGCGACCGCGATCGGGACCGGGGCGCTCTGCGGCCTCATCTCGGGGACGCTGGTCGCCAAGGCGAAGATCCCGCCCTTCATCGCCACGCTGGGGATGATGCTGGTGCTCAAGGGCCTGTCGCTGATCGTGACCGGCACCAAGCCCATCTATTTCAACGCCACGCCGGGCTTCACGCAGATCGCGCAGGGCTCGCTCATCGGGCGGGTGCTGCCGGGGTTTCCGGTCCCGAACGGGGTGCTGATCCTGTTCCTCGTCGCGGCCGCCACGGCGTGGATCCTGTCGCGCACCGTGCTCGGGCGCTACACCTTCGCGCTGGGGTCGAACGAAGAGGCGGTGCGCCTCTCGGGCGTCAACACTGACGCCTGGAAGATGGCGATCTATGCGCTCGCGGGCGGCATCGTCGGCATCGCCGGGCTGCTGATCGCGAGCCGCCTGAACAGCGCCCAGCCCGCGCTCGGCCTCGGCTACGAGCTCGAGGCGATCGCGGCGGTCGTGATCGGCGGCACCAGCCTGTCGGGCGGGCGCGGCACGGTCATGGGCACGCTGATCGGGGCGCTCATCATGGCGGTGCTGACCAACGGCCTGCGGGTGATGTCGGTCGCCCCCGAATGGCAGACCGTCGTGACCGGGGCGATCATCATCGTGGCGGTCTATGCCGACCAGCTGCGGCATCGGAGAAAAACCTGAAAGAAGGGCGGTCCGCGCCCCACCGACGTGAACCTTAGGGAGGGAAACCATGTTCACCAGAAGAACCCTGCTGGGCGCGGCCGCGGCGCTGTCGCTGATGGCGCATGGCGCGCTGGCGCAGGACAAGCTGTACGTGCCGCTGATCTCGAAGGGCTTCCAGCACCAATTCTGGCAGGCCGTGAAGGCCGGCGCCGACAAGGCCGCGGGCGAACTCGGCGTCGAGGTGACGTTCGAGGGGCCGGACAACGAAAGCCAGGTCGACAAGCAGATCGACATGCTGGCCGCGGCGCTGGCCAAGAAGCCCGCGGCGATCGGCTTTGCGGCGCTCGACAGCCAGGCGGCGATCCCGCTGCTGACCCAGGCGAAGGAGGCGGGCATCCCGGTCATCGCCTTCGACAGCGGCGTGGACAGCGACATCCCGCTCGCCACCGCGGCGACCGACAACGTGGCGGCCGCGGCGCTTGCCGCCGACAAGATGGCCGAGCTGATCGGCGGGTCGGGCAAGGTAGCGGTGGTGGCCCACGACCAGACCTCGCGCACCGGGGTGGACCGCCGCGACGGCTTCGTGAACGAGATGAAGTCGAAGCACCCCGAGGTCGAGATCGTGGCCATCGAATACGGCGGCGGCGATCACCTGAAATCGACCGAGATCACCAAGGCGATCCTGACCGCGAACCCCGACATCAAGGGCATCTTCGGCACCAACGAGGGCAGCGCCATCGGGGTGGTGAACGGCGTGCGCGAGTCCGGCGCCAAGGTGGTCGTGGTCGGCTACGACAGTGGCAAGGCCCAGACCGACGCGATCCGCGAGGGGCTGATGGCGGGCGCCATCACCCAGAACCCGGTCGGCATCGGCTACGAGACCGTCAAGGCCGCCGTCGCCGCCGCCAAGGGCGAGAAGGTCGAGCCGAAGATCGATACCGGGTTCTTCTGGTACGACAAGACCAACATCGACAGCCCCGAGATCGCGGCTGTCCTTTACGAGTGACCCCGTGCGCCGGGGGGGCTTGCGCGCCCCCTCGGCGTTCGGACCGAGGCTGCCGGACGGGCAGGGGCTGGGTGCCTCGCCTGCGCCGTGCGGGTCGTGACGCGAAGGGGGGGGGTGAGGGCATGAGCAGGAACGTGAGGGGGCGGGCATGAGGATCACCGGCCTGCGGACGGTGGACGTGCGGTTTCCGACCTCGGCCGCGCTGGACGGATCGGACGCGATGAACCCGGACCCGGATTACTCGGCGGCCTATGTGGTGCTCGAGACCGACGGGCCGCTCGAGGGGCACGGGCTGACCTTCACCATCGGCCGCGGCAACGAGATCTGCGTGGCCGCGATCGAGGCGCTGCGGCCGCTGGTCGTGGGCCTCGACCTCGACTGGATCGCGTCCGACATGGGCCGGTTCTGGCGCCATGTGACCGGCGACAGCCAGCTGCGCTGGATCGGCCCGGACAAGGGCGCGATCCATCTGGCCACCGGCGCGGTCGTCAACGCCGCCTGGGACCTGTGGGCCAAGGCCGAGGGCAAGCCGGTCTGGCAGCTCGTCGCCGACATGACCCCGGCCGAGCTCGTGCGCTGCATCGACTTCCGCTATCTGACCGACTGCATCACGCCCGACTGGGCGCTCGCGTTCCTGACCGCGCAGGCCGCGGGCAAGGCCGACCGCGTGGCGACGCTGCGGGCCGAGGGGTATCCGTGCTACACCACCTCGGCCGGGTGGCTCGGCTACGACGACGAGAAGCTGCGCCGGCTCTGCCGCGCGGCGGTCGAGGCGGGGTTCCGGCACGTCAAGATGAAGGTCGGCCGCGATCTCGACGACGACATCCGCCGCCTGACCATCGCCCGCGAGACGGTGGGCCCCGACGTCGCCCTGATGATCGACGCCAACCAGGTGTGGGAGGTGGACGAGGCGATCGACTGGGTGAAGCGCCTGTCGTTCGTGAACCCGTGGTTCATCGAGGAGCCGACCAGCCCCGACGACGTGGCCGGCCACGCCCGCATCCGCGCCGCCGTCGCCCCGGTCGAGGTGGCGACCGGCGAGATGTGCCAGAATCGCATCCTCTTCAAGCAGTTCATCATGGGGGGCGCGATCGACGTGGTGCAGATCGACGCCTGCCGCCTCGGCGGGCTGAACGAGGTCCTCGCCGTGATGCTGATGGCCGCGAAATACGGGCTGAAGGTCTGTCCCCACGCCGGCGGGGTCGGGCTCTGCGAGTATGTCCAGCACATGTCGATGATCGACTATCTGTGCATCGCCGGCACCCGCGAGGGCCGGGTGATCGAGTTCGTCGATCACCTGCACGAGCATTTCCTCGACCCCGTGCGGATCGAGAATGCCGCCTACATGCCGCCCGAGCGGCCGGGGTTCTCGATCGAGATGCGGCCCGAGAGCCTGCGGGACTATCGCTTCGCGGGGTGACGGGGTCCCGCGCCGCCGGGGGGCCAGCCCCCCGGACCCCCCGGGATATTTGGGCAAGAAAGAAGCGGGCCGCGGGGTCCGCAGAAGGGGGGCAGGGTGGATCTGCATCTGGCGGGCAAGCGCATCGTGGTGACCGGCGGCGCCTCGGGGATCGGGGCGGCGATTTCGGAGGTGCTGGCCGAGGAGGGGGCGGTGCCGGTTATCCTCGCCCGCCGCGCGCCCGATCCGGCGTGGCTGGCGCGGTTGGGCGGCAGCTTCGTGCCGGTCGAGCTGTCCGACGACGCCCAGTGCGCCGCCGCCGTCGAAGAGGTGCGATCCGGCGGCGCGGTTCACGGGCTGGTCAACAACGCCGGGGCCAATGACGGCGTCGGGCTGGGGGCGGGGCCGGCGGCCTTCCGGGCGAGCCTCAGCCAGAACCTCGTCCACTACTACACGATGGTCCACCTGCTCGCCGACGATTTGCGCGCGAGCCGCGGGGCGATCGTCAACATCAGCTCGAAGACCGCGGTGACGGGGCAGGGGGGCACTTCGGCCTATGTCGCGGCGAAGGCCGCGCAGCTGGGGCTGACGCGGGAGTGGGCGGCCGAGTTCCTGGCCGACGGCGTGCGCGTCAACGCCATCGTCGTGGCCGAGGTGATGACGCCGCTCTATCGCCGCTGGCTGGACGGCATGGACGACCCCGAGGCGGCGCTGTCGCGGATCACCCGGCGCATTCCCCTGGGCCAGCGCATGACGACCCCGCGCGAGATCGCCGACACCTGCGCGTTCCTGCTGTCGGACCGCGCGAGCCACACCACGGGGCAGTGGGTCTTCCCCGACGGCGGGTATGCGCATCTGGATCGGGCGCTGGGGTGAGGGGGCGACGGCTGGATCGCACGCGACCTGCGCGCCCGCGCGGGTCGGCGTCGGCCATGAGAAGCGCGCCTGACGGCCTCTGGTCGGCGCGGTTGGGCCGTTGACCATCCACCTCGTTTCGTTAAAGAAACAGAAGTTTCGGCGTGCGATAATCGCGTTGCGATTTGTGTGTGCGAATTGGCGAGAGGTCGCGCGGCAAGCCAATCTCACTTGAGCTGACGTTCCGAAATCCGGGAAAGCGATTGCGACCCCCGCCCCCCTGCGTTAACAGCACGACGTCCCATTATCGGAATTGTACCGTTCAAGGAGTCGTCCGCGCAGTCCAATTAGTCAAATATTCCAGCGTGTTGTGCGTGGTCGACGGGTGATTGCCACATCGCAGGGGCGATTGGCTGCAACGTTGGGAAATGCAATTGAATCAACATGCTGCGATCCGGCGAGCGATTGGAGCGCAATGATCTTACACCCTATCGCACGGCAGAGATAATTTTGTTTCGTTTGTCGAGCCGTGCGATGCGGGCCTCCGCACGGCGTCCGTGCCGCAGATCTTGCCAGTTCCGGAGAAGAGGCAAGAGATTTCAAAGAGATGTAACCCCGGATGAGTGTGAGTCAAAGCGATCGGGCCGAGCTTCTGGCGTCGGGGTTGTTCGATGCGGACTGGTATCGTGAAACCTATCCGGACGTGGACCAGTCCGGCCTCGCCCCGCTCGAGCACTATCTGCGGATCGGGCGGCATCTGGTGCGAAGCCCCGGTCCCGATTTCGACAGCGCGCGGTACCTGTCCGCTCACGAGGATCTCGCCCGCGCCAACGTCGATCCGCTGCAGCACTACATCCGCCACGGGAGGCGCGAGAACCGCCAGGCCTTCACCCGCGCGGCGCCGGCCCCGGTGAAGGAGGCGCCGCACCGCGTCGAGGGCGCGGTCGCCCGCCGTCCGGGACGCCCGACCGTCATGCTCTGCGCCCATGTCGCGGCACAGCACCTGTTCGGCAGCGAGCGCAGCCTGATGGACATGCTCAACGCGCTGAACGCGCTGGATTTCAACGTCGTGGTCACGGTTCCGGCCGTGCAGAACACGGCGTATTTCGACGCGCTGCTGGGTCAGGCGATGGCGGCCTATGTGATCCCCTACGGCTGGTGGCGTCGGAATGTCCCGATCAACGAGCCGGTGATCGGCACCTTCTGCTCGGCGATCGCGGCCGACAGCGTCGATGTGGTCCATGTCAACACCATCATGCTGCGCGAGCCGCTGCTCGCGGCGCGCCGGATGGGGATCCGCGGAATCGTCCACGTGCGAGAGCTCATTCGCCACGACGATGCGCTGCTCGAGATCATGGGCGAGACACCGGACGAGATCGTGGCGGGGGTCTGGGACAGCGCCGATCTGCTGATCGCCAATTCACAGGCGACCTGCGCCGGGTTCGAGGATGACGGGCGGCTGCCGGTGGTGGTCTACAACACCGCCGACATGGACGACCTGCGCGCGCTCGACGCGCCGGGCGGGCCGGGGCCGCTGCGGGTCGCGATGATCAGCTCGAACATTCCGAAGAAGGGGGTGTGGGACTTCTGCGAGGTCGCGCGTGCCCTGCATGCCGACCATCCCGAGGTCCGGTTCTGCCTGATCGGCCCCCATAACGAACATACCGAGCAGATTGCCAGCAGGATCCATGCCGGCGACCTGCCGCCCTCGATCGAACTGCTCGGCTACAGCAGCAGCCCGGTGGAGGCGATTGCCCAGGCTGACGTCGTGCTCAGCCTGTCGACGTTCCAGGAATCCTTCGGGCGGACGGTGCTCGAGGGGATGGCGGCCGGCCGGCCGGTGATCGTCTATGACCACGGCGGTCCGCCCGAACTGGTGCGGGAGGGGGAGTCCGGCTTTGTCGTGCCGGTGGGCGATACCGCAGCGGTCGCGGACCGGCTGCGCGTGCTGGCCGGTGACCGCGCGCGGCTGGCGCGCATGGGTGCGGCGGCCCGCGCCGATGCCGATGAGCGCTTCGGGCGCAAGGCCTATGTCGCGCAGATGCGGGCCGCCTATGACCGGGTGCTGTCCTCGCCGCACGCGCCGCAGAAGATGGTGCTGCCTGCCCGCGCCGATCTGGCGCCGACACCGCGCAGCGAGATGAAGGTCGCCTATTTCATGTGGCACTTCCCGGTGCCGTCGGAGACCTTCGTTCTCAACGAATTGCGCATCCTGCGCGCCATGGGGATCGATGTGCGGGTGTTCTGCCGGCAGTCGCCCTATCCCGACTTCACGCCCGATTTCGACATCGAGTGGGAAAGCGTGCGCGACCCCGACCACCTGGCCGAGCGGCTTCGCGCCACGGGCCGTTCGATCGTGCACAGCCATTTCGTCTATCCGACCGTCACCAACATGGTGATGCCGGCCTGCGAGCGGGCCGAGATCCCCTTCACCTTCATCGCCCATGCGCAGGACATCTTCCGCTATCGCAACGACATCGAGAACCGCATCGGCGAGGTGAGCCGGTCGCGCTGGTGCCGCAAGGTGCTCGTGCCGTCGCAGTTCCACTTCCGCTACCTCGCGGCGCGCGGGGTGCCGACGGACAGGATGATGCTCAGCGCCAACGGCTGCGACGACACGCTCTATGTCGACGGCCGGATCGCCAACCGGGCGGCCCGACCGTTCCGGCGCATCGTCGCGATCCATCGCTTCACCGAGAAGAAGGGGCTCATCCACCTGATCCGCGCCGGCAAGCTGCTGGCGGACGAGGGGGTTCGGATCGCGCTTTACGGTTACGGCGATCTCGAGCAGCAGTATCGGGACGTGGTGGCGCAGGAGGGCATCACCAACGTCGAGTTCTGCGGCGCGGTCGCCAACCGCGAGGCGATGCTCGAGGTGTTCCGCGGCGCCGACCTGTTCGCCTGCCCGTCGGTGCGGGCCTCGGATGGCGACATGGACGGCATCCCGACCGTGGTGATGGAGGCGATGTCGGCCGGCCTGCCGGTCCTCACCACGGCGATCTCGGGAATTCCCGATCTGGTCGACGACGGGATCACCGGCATCATCTGCGACGCCGACCCCCGGTCCATCGCTGCCCGCGTGCGCGACTACTACGCGCTGCCCGAGGCCGCGGTCGAGGCGATCATCGAGAACGGGCTGGACCGCATCCGCCAGAACTACAATTCCGAGCGTCTGGTCGAAGGGATGATGCGGGTCTGGGCCAACGAGACGATCGACCTGATGATCGTCAGCTGGAACAACCTGCCCGAACTGGCCGAGGTCACACGGCGTCTGATCGCCAACACCAGCCTGCCGTATCACCTGGTGATCTGCGACAACGGCTCGCGCGCCGCGACACTGGCCTATCTCATAGACCTGCAGGCCAACAACGACCGTGTCACGCTGATCCTGAACCGCGACAACGCCTATGTCGGCCCCGGCACCAACATCTGTCTGGAACACGGGCGCTCGGATTACGCGATCTACGTCTGCGGCAAGGAGGGCATGACCCTTCGCAAGGGCTGGGAACTGCCGCTGGTCCACTACATGGACGCCCATCCGCGCGTGGGGCAGGGGGGCACGTTGTGCTATTCCCCCAGCTACCTGCGGGGGCGCGACTATCCCACGGGCGTTGCGCTGTTCGACAAGTTCCGGAACAGGGATTTCGCCGCGCGTCACCCCGACCGCATCTTCTCGCACGTCCAGGGCGGCTTCTTCATCCTGAGGCGGCAGATGGTCGACGAGGTGGGCGGCTTCTCGACCGCTGTCCCGCACAACTACACGGATGTGGAGTTCTCGTATTTCGTCGAGAGCAGCGGCTGGGAGCTGGGCGAGACCCCCGGCCTCAAGTCGCTGTTCAACAAGACACGGCCTGGCCTGTTTCACCGCATCGACGAGGGCATGGGCGCCGTCCATCCGCCGACGCTGGCGGACCTGCCGGCGCTGGACGCCATCGCCAATGCCGAGGTCTGCCACTGCAACATCTGCGCCACGCAGTTTCCGGCCTTCAACGCCGAACAGGGCGCGTCGACCTGTCCGAATTGCGGCGCCGACCGGCGGGCGCGCAGCGTGCATCGCACCCTTGCCGAGTCCACGCTGCTGTTCCAGCGGCTGCTTGCCCTGGGCGTCAACCTGCCCACGGGCCTGAAGCCGTTCTGGCAGGCGCAGTTCCAGGGGCCCGTGATGGGCACCGGGGAACTGGTCGGGGCGCTTCAGGGCAAATCGGGGCGGCTGGACCTGCCGGACGGTCGCCTCAAGGTGATCCTGCTGAACGGGCTTTTCGAGGCGGAGATCGGTGCCGAGGCGCGCGTCCGGGTCCTTGCCGAGGCGCAGCGGCTGATGGCCGCCGATGGTGTGTGCCTGGTGACGGGCGGGGGGGTCGATGCCGCGGCGCAGGTGACCATCGCGCGCGCGGGTCTGCGGCTGACCGAACGCCGGCGCCATGTCAGCCGGGTCACGCATTACGATTGGCACCCGGTGCTGACCTACGAGAAAAGCGCGTGAGCGCCGCACGGCAAGGAGACGACATCGTGAAACGGAAAACCGTCATCGTCGGCGGCGCCGGGTTCCTGGGGACCAGCATCGCGCGCGATCTCGCTCAGACCCGTGACGTGCTGGTGGTCGACACCGCCTCGCGCTTGCAGGCAGCGGCAGAGTGGCTGGGCGACACGCCCTCGGCGGTTCTCGAGTTTCCCGACGACCTGTCGGCGGCGCCCGACCTTTTTGCCGGGGCGGATGCGCTGGTCTGTCTGTCCTGGACCTCGACACCCTCGAGTTCGATGAACGACCTTGCCGGCGATGCGCTCGAGAACGTCGTGGCGAGTGCCCGCATCTTCGAGGAGGCTGGCCGGGCCGGCGTGCGCCGGGTGGTCTTCGCGTCCTCGGGCGGCACGGTCTACGGCAACCCCGAGACGGTGCCGGTGCCCGAGGAGGCGGCCCGCAACCCGCTGTCGGGCTACGGCGCCTCCAAGCTTGCGGCCGAGCACTTCCTTCACGTCGCGGCGGCACGCGACGGGTTCAGCGGCGTGAGCCTGCGGGTCGGCAATCCCTATGGCCCCTTCCAGCTGCGCGGCGCCGCCATCGGCATCATCGCGCAGTTCCTCAACAGCATCGCCCGGGGCGAGACCCCCGAGATCTGGGGCGACGGGATGGTGGTGCGGGACTTTCTGCACGTGGACGACGTGATCTCGGCCTTTCGCCACGCCGTCGATGTCGCGGACATCCCCTCGGGGGCCTACAACGTGGGCTCGGGGCAGGGCACGAGCGTCCTTGACGTTTGGGCGTTGATCCGCACGATCACCGGAACCCGGATCGACCCGATCCACAAACCTTCACGCGGCTTCGATGTCGAGACGATCTACCTCGACACCCGCCGGTTCCGCGCGGCAACCGGATGGGCGCCCCGGGTCTCGCTGCGCGAGGGAATCCAGCGGCTCTGGGACGAGACGCGCACGAGGCAAGTGGCATGAGGCCCGCCGGAGCAGCGGGAAAGCGACAGGCAGGCCGGGGCAAACGCCGCAAGGTCGCCCCCACGACGAGAATGCGAGAGAGTTCGATGGAGAGTAATCGGCAAGAAGCGTCGCGCGTCGCGCTGGTGGTGCTGGGGATGCACCGTTCCGGCACCTCGGCCCTGGCCGGCGCGCTGACCTTGCTGGGCTGCGACGGACCTGCCACGCCGATGAAGCCGACGCCGGACAACGCCAAGGGCTATTTCGAGCCCGAGCCCCTCTACCCCCTCCATACCCGGTTGCTGGAAGCCGCGTCGTCCCGATGGGACGACTGGCTGGCCGTCGAGGCCGGCTGGCTGGAGAGCGCGCAGGCCGAGGACTTCCGGTCGCGCGCGGCGGCCGTGATCGAAAAGCAGTTCGGCGAGTCCCCCCTGTTCGTGCTGAAGGATCCGCGCATCTGCCGGCTCGTGCCGTTCTGGGAGAAGGTGATGGACGATCTGGGCGTCACGCCGCGCTACATCCTGACCCACCGCAATCCGCTGGAAGTGGGCCAGTCGCTGAACAGCCGCAACGGGATGGAGATCGAGATCGCGCTGCTGATCTGGCTGCGGCACGTCCTCGACGCCGAAGCGGCGACGCGCGGCAAGCCGCGGTGCTTCACCAATTATGCCGAACTGATGACCGACTGGAACGGCGTGGCGCGGAAGATCGAGACCGAACTGGACGTCGCGCTGCCGCGCCTGTCCGAGGCGGCGACGGGCGACCTCGAGGAATTCCTCAGCACCAATCTGCGCCACCAGTCCGTGGCGGCAGACGAGGCGATAACCGACAAGCGCACCGCCGGGTGGGTCCGGGAAGTCTTCGGCATCCTCGAGAAATGGGTGGCCGAAGGGGAATCCGAGGCAGACTTCGACGCGCTCGACACGGTGCGGGCGCAATTCGACGGTTCGGCGCACGTTTATGCCCGGCCGCTGCAGCTCGTGCAGAAGGCGCAGGAAGAGTTGAAGAAACTGACCGCCGAAAGCACTCGCTGGGCCGAAGAGCGGGCGACGCTCGAGCGCGAGCTGGACACCCTGCGCGCGAACACTGTGCAAAGCGACCGTGGACCGGCCGCGGCGGACCACTGGGATCTGGCCCTGAAGGTCGAGACGCTGCGCCTGAACTTTGCCAATCTCGAGGGCCAGATCGCCGCGCTCGCGGCCGCGCGCGACGAGATGGTGGGTGCCGGCGCAGCCCAGGCGAAGGCGCACGAGGCGCGCATCGCGGAACTGGAGATCGAGCTGGCGGTCACGCGCGGCGCGCTGGACGAGCGCCGCATGACCGCGGCGCAGGCCGAGGCGGCGATGGCGGAGCTGCGCGAGCGGATGATCCAGCGCGAGGGCGCGCACCAGCGCACCGTGACCAGCCTGCAGGGCGAGCTTGCCGCGCTGCAGGCGGCGGTCGAAAAGGCCGAGGTGGATGCGGGCGAGCGTCAGGCGGTGATCGCCGGCCGTCTCGCGGACCGCGAAGCCCTCGCGCAGCGGCTCGAGCGCAGCCTGGACGAGCGCACCCGCGAACTCGCCGAACTGACCCGGATCATCGTGCGACGCGAGACCGAGCAGGCCGAGGCCGAGCGTGCGCTGGCCGAGCGGCATCGCGAATTCGCCCATCTCCAGCAGATCGGCGCGACACGCGAATCCGAGCGGGATGAAGAGGCCCGCAAGCTTGCGCAGCGCGGCGAAGAGATCGAGGCGCTGAGGCAGCATGTGGCGGCACTCGAGGCCGAGACGGCGGCGCAACGGGCCTATATCGCGGAACTCTTCGTCAGCCGGTCGTGGAAGGTGACGAAGCCCCTGCGCAGCGTATCCACCGCGGCGCGGCGCGTTCTGCGGCGCGGCTGATCGGCCCGCGATGCCGGGCGGAGGAGGCTGCCCGTTCCGCCCCGGATCACCCGGCGCGGAGGTCGTCTTCGGGCGCGGGCGCGGTGGCCTCGATGCGGTCGGGGTTTGAGATCGATTGTCCTTAACCGGCCCCACCCTCACACCACCCCCACCACCCCCAGCCCCGCTCCGAACAGCACCATCGCCCGCACATAAAGCGCCAGCGCGGCGCCCATCTCGGCCGCCCGCGGATCGGGGGCGCCCGCGTTGACCCAGGGCTCCTCCGCCACGGTCGTGCCGTAGGTCCGCGGGCCGGACAGGCGGATGCCGAGCGCGCCGGCCATGGCGGCCTCGGGCCAGCCGGCGTTGGGTGAGCGGTGCCGGCGCGCGTCGCGGGCCATGACCCCCAGCGCCGCCCGCGGCCGGGTCGAGGCCACCGCGAACAGCACCCCCGTCAGCCGCGCCGGGACCAGGTTCATCAGGTCGTCCAGCCGCGCCGCGGCCTTGCCGAAATCCTCGTAGCGGGCGCTGCGATGCCCGATCATGGAATCGAGCGTGTTGGCCGCCTTGTAGGCCGCAAGCCCCGGCAGCCCGAGCACCGCCCCCCAGACGAGCGGCGCCACCACCCCGTCCGAGGCGTTCTCGGCCAGGCTCTCGATCCCCGCGCGGGCCACGCCGGCGGCGTCGAGCCGGGCCGGATCGCGGCCGACGATCAGCGCGACGGCCCGCCGCGCGGCCTCGAGGTCGCGCGCGGCCAGTGGGCGCGCCACGGCGGCGACGTGATCGTAGAGCGACCGCACCGCGACCAGCGGCCAGGCGAGGATCGCGGCGACCAGAACGCCCGCCACCCCTTGGGGCAGCAGGCGTTGGGCCAGCACCGCCGGCCCCACCGCGACGGCCAGCACCACCGCGACGCAGGCCGCGCCGGCCACGCGCCGCCGCCACGTGCCGCCGCGGTTGAGGCGCGCCTCCAGCGCTGAAATGAGGCGACCGATCCAGGTGACCGGGTGCCCGATCCGGGCATAAAGCCGCTCCGGCCAGCCCATGACGGCGTCGAGGGCGAGCGCGAGGGCCATGGCGGCAGCAAGGCTCATCCCCGCCCCCCGGTGCGGAAGCGCAGGACGCCGGCGTAGCCTGCCGCGCGCAGCCGCGCCTCGGCCGCGGGCGGGGCGGTGCCGGGAGCGAAGATCAGCGCCCGGGCCGATCCTGTGTGGGCGCGGGCATGGCCGAGCGCGCCCAGGGCCCGGGCCAGCGCGGGGGTGGGGTCGTCCTGCGGGCCGCGCAGCGCGGTGGTGCGCGCGGCCGAGAGCGCGGCGAGCCGCGCCGCACCGCGCAGGTCGGGGCCGCGCTGCCACTCGGCCACCAGGTCGTCGATGCGCGGAAACGCCGTGTCCGCCGGATCGGTGGGGCAGGGGGGGCCCCAGAACCCGCCGACGATCTCGGCCCCGGGCGGGGGTGTGAGCGGCGTCAGCACCCGCGCCGCGCGCGGGGCCCACAGCACGGCGTCGGGCGCCGGCAGCATCAGCGGATCGGTGGCCCCTTCGAGCGTCAGGCAGGCAGCGGCGAGCCCCTCCTCGGCTGCCCCGCTGGCGCGGGCCAGCGCCACGAGCGCGGCGGTGGACATCCCCGCACCGCCGCCGGGCGGCAGGTCGGCGCTCAGCCGCACCTCACCCGTCGCGGGCCGCCCGAGCGCCGCGAGGAACGCGCGGCACCGCGGCGCGTCCAGCAGGGGGGCGTTCTGCTCGATCCGCAGATCGCGCGCCGGGCACCAGGCGGCGTGCACGCCGGCCACCGGGCAGGCGAGCGTCACCAGCGCGACCCGCCCCTCGGGCCCGCAAAGGCCCTGAAGCCACTCACCGAAATGTCCCGCGACGAAGACCATGGCTCAGCCGCGGGGCCGCGCGGGGGGAGATGCGGGCGGCCGCGACGGCGCGGCCAACGTCACCCTTTCACACACCCTCACCCCCTCGATCCCGCCCATCGTCAGCCCCGGCGCAGCAGATAGATGTCCATGATCCAGCCCTGCGCAGCGCGGGCGGCGGCGCGGGTGGCCAATATCTCGTCCTGCACCTCGGCCAGCGGACCGGCGCGCAGCATCTGTTCGGCCATGCCGACATAGGCCCCCCACCAGATCGTCACCCCCGCCGGATCGAGCGCCGCGAAGGCCCCGCCCGCGTCCAGCATGACGACGACGGTCGAGGCCCCCGCGGGCCAGCCGTCCCGGCGCAGCGCCCGGCCGGTGGTGATGGTGACGGGCGCGCCGAGATCGTTCAGCGGAATGGCATGGGCCGCGCACAGCATCTGGATCGCGGTGATGCCGGGGATGACGGTCAGCGCCAGCGGCAGCCTCTGCCCGACCCGCGCCGCGATGCGCAGGCTGCTGTCGTAGAGCGACGGGTCGCCCCAGACGAGCAGCGCCACCCGGGGGCCGCCGCCGCTGGCCAGATGGGCGCGCATCGCACCCTCCCACCGGGCGGCGATGGCGTCGTGCCAGTCGCTGACCCGGGCGAGATAGTCGGGGTTGGCCGGATCGCGGACCGGCAACGCGAACGTCTCGATCCGGGTGGCGGGGTTGGTGACGCAGGCCCGGCAGATCCGCAGCCGCAGCCCGGCGAGGTCGGCCTTGTCCTCGCCCTTCAGCGGGATGAGGATCAGGTCGGCCGCGTCCATCGCCGCCTGCGCCTCGCGCGTAACGTGGTCGGGATTGCCCGTGCCGATCCCGATGAGCGAAAGCTGGATCATGCGGGGTCCCCGTCAGGGACCGGGCGCCGCCTCAGACGGGCGCGCCCGGCGATGCGGTCAGGGTCAGGCGGCGTAGAGGCGGCGGGCGACGAGCGCCTCGGGCAGCCGGCCGCGCAGCGCCTTGGCGGCGGCGAGGACGGCCAGATCGACCAGCGGCTCAAGCAGCACGACGCTCATGTAGGCCAGCCCGAACGAGGCGATGGCGGCGGTGGCCCCGAACCCCTGGCCGTAGAGCGCCCAGAACGCGACCCAGGCCACGATGCCCCCCTGATAGATCAGCGACATCTGCATGACTTGGGCATAGCGCAGGTCCACGTAAGGCGTGCCCGGCGCGATCACGCGGCGCGCGACCTCGTGCAGCGCGAAGAGGGGCACCAGCAGCGTGGTCAGGTTCATGCCGTATTGCGGCAGGTCCGAGGGGGCGAAGAACAGCCCCTGAATCAGCAGCCCCAGCGCCAGCCCGATGGCCGAGGGCCCGGCCCCAAGCAGCAGGAACAGCGTCGAGCCGAGGATGAGATGCACCTCGGAGACGCCAACGGGGACGTGCGGCAGCACCTCGAAGAAGACGAAGGTCAGGACGGTCGCGGTCAGGCTGCGCAGGACCAGCGACGGCAGGCCGCGCTCGCGCAGCGCCTGTCCGGCGAAATAGAGGCCGGTGGCGCCGGCAGCGACGGCGGTGGCATAGCTCAGGGCGATCTTGCTGGGATCGACCAGGCCCGGTTCGATATGCATATGTGCTCCTTTCCGTCACACCCGACGGAGGTTGGGTTGTCGTCGCACAAGGCCGGTCTCCTGGCTGGCGGGTCGATGCGTCCCTTCGCCTTCCCGGCCCGGGGGCCAGTGGCTGTTGAAAGGACGCTCACCGCTGACAGTCGCGGGGGCGGCTGGGGTGGGGGCACCGCAACTTGGTCTGCCCTTCCCCATTCCCGTTTCAGCCCCTTGGCGCGTTCGGCCGCGGGGCACCTTGTGGGGCCACTCATCGGCCGATCGGCGCGGGCAGGCAAGCGGAAATCGCCCGGCCCGCTGCGGCATCGGGCCGTTCCCTTCGGCGCCGCCGCCGCTCAGCCGGCCGGGGCCGCGCTAAGGTCGATCAGGTGGAAGAAGCTGCCGCTGACCACCGCTTCCCCGGTTCCCCGGCATGAGCCCGTCTCGGCCACCGCGGCGCCGGTCGCATCCTCGACCGCGGCCAGCGGCGGGTCGGGCTGGGCGAGGATCGTGGCATAGTGGAACTCGTGACCCCGCAGAGCGTGGTCGCGGCCGAGGCCCGGCAGCGGGTGCAGGGGCCGCGCCAGCCGATAGCCGAGGTGCATCCGCCGGGTGGCGAAGCTGGTCTCGAGCCCCAGCAGCCCGGCCATCCGGTGCCGCGTCCCGTCCGCGGCGACCAACCCCGCCCCCAGCGCCATGTAGCCGCCGCACTCGCCATGGACCGGCCGGGTCCGGGCAAAGGCGGCCAGCCCGGCGCGGAACCCCTCGGCGGCGGCGAGGGCGCCCGCGTGCAGCTCGGGGTAGCCGCCGGGCAGCCAGCAGACGGTGGCGCTGGGGTCGGGGCCCGCGTCCTGCAACGGCGAGAACGGCAGGATCGTCGCCCCCGCGGCCCGCCAGTCGGCGAGCAGATGCGGATAGATGAACGAGAACGCCGCATCCCGCGCCAGCGCGATCCGCTCGCCCGGCGGCGGGACGGGCGGGCCGCCGGCGGGCGGTGCGCGCCCCCCGGCCAGCGCCCGCAACGCCGTCAGGTCGCAATGCGCGGCGACGAAGGTGCCGAGCGCCGCCAGCGTCGCGTCGAGGCGCGGCAGCTCCTCGGCCTGCACCAGCCCGAGGTGCCGCGCGGGCAGGGTCACGTCGGCGCGGCGCGGCAGGGCGCCCAGCACCGGGATGCCGGCGCTGGCGAAGCCCGCCCGCACCAGCGCCTCGTGCCGGGCCGAGGCGACGCGGTTCAGGATCACCCCCGCAAGCGTCACGTCGGCGCGGAAGCGGGCGAGCCCCAGCCCCACCGCCGCCGCCGTCTGCGCCTGCCCCGCGCAGTCGATCACCGCCACCACCGGCCAGCCGGTCAGCGCGGCGATGTCGGCGCTGGCCCCGGTCCCCGCCGCGCCCGGCCGGGCCACGCCGTCGAAAAGCCCCATCGCCCCCTCGGCGATCACCAGATCGGCGCCCGCGGCCGCCCCGACCAGCGCGCCGATCCGCCCCGGCCCCATCGCCCAGCTGTCGAGGTTGAGCGACACCCGCCCCGCCGCCGCGGCGTGAAAGGCCGGGTCGATGTAGTCCGGCCCGCACTTGAAGGGCTGCACCGCCACGCCCTCGGCCCGCAGCGCCGCGATCAGCCCCAGCGTCACGGTGGTCTTGCCGCTGCCCGATCCGGCGGCCGCGATCAGCAGCCCGGGCGGGGTCATTCGGGGAACCGCGGCGCGGGGCCGACCGGGCGATAGCGGCGGTCGTAGTCCCCGGCGTAAAGGCGGCTTTCGTCGAACCCCTCGGCGCCGAGCGCGGGGCCCACGAGGATCAGTGCGGTGCGTTCGCCCCGCCCGATGGCCGGATCGAGCGTGCCGAGCGTCGCGCGCACCACCTGCTCGTCGGGCCAGCTCGCCCGGAACACCACCGCCACCGGGCAGTCGGCGCCATAGGAGGGCGTCAGCCGCGCCACCACCTCGTCCAGCACCTGCACCGACAGGTGGATGGCGAGCGTCGCCCCGGTGCGGGCGAAGTTTTCGAGCGTTTCGGCCGCGGGCATGGCCGAGGCGCGGCCCGATGTGCGGGTCAGCACCACCGATTGCGCGACGCCCGGCAGGGTCAGCTCGGCCTCGAGCACCGCGGCCGCGGCGGCGAACGACGGCACCCCCGGCGTCACGTCGAAGGGGATGCCGAGCGCCCGCAGCCGGCGCAGCTGCTCGCCCATCGCCGACCAGATCGACAGATCGCCCGAGTGCAGCCGCGCCACGTCCAGCCCGGCCGCGTGGGCGGCGGCGATCTCGGCCATGATCTCGTCGAGCGACAGCGGCGCGGTGTTCACGATCCGCGCGCCCGGCGGGCAATGGGCAAGCAGCGCCTGCGGCACCAGCGACCCGGCGTAGAGGCAGACCGGGCAGGCCGCGATCAGGTCGCGCCCGCGCAGGGTGATGAGGTCGGGGGCCCCCGGCCCCGCGCCGATGAAGTGAACCGTCATGCGTCCTCTCCCCTCACTTCGGCGATGGCGCAGGTCGCCATGCCGCCCGGCGCGATCATCCGCGCCACGGTGATCCGCGCCCCCGGTCCTGCCGCGGCCAGCGCCGCCGCCTCGGCCACCGATCCGGTGCCGTGCAGCGCCTCGATCCGGGGTGAGCGGGTCGGGGTCGGCACGCCCGCCACCGCGACCCCCAGCACCGGCAGCCCCCGCGCCTGCCCGAGCGCGCGCAGCCCGGCGACCTTGCCGGGCAGGGTGGCCAGCGCCGCGACCGGGCCGCCCGCGGCCTCGGCGCGGGCCAGCACCTCGCGCAGCGCCGCCGCCAGCGCCTCGGGCGCGGCGCCCTCGCGGTAGCCGATCCCGGCGACCCTCATCGCTGCCCCCGCCACTGCACCACCGGCCGCGCCGCCTGCCAGTCGCGGAACCGCCCCAGCCGGCCGGCGGCGGCGATCTCGATCCTGAGCAGCGTGCCGCCGTGGCGGGCGTGCAGGTCCGACAGCAGGCCCTCGGCCTCGAGCGTCACGCCGTTGGCGACGACCGGGGTTCCGGGCGGCAGGCACGACCAGAGCGCGTCGTAAAGCGCCGCCTCGCCGCCGCCGCCGACGAAGACCGCGGCGGGGCGGGGCAGGGCGGGCAGGGCCGTAAGCGCCCGCTCCGCCCGCACCTCCATCCGGTGCGAGAGGCCGAAGTGCTGCGCGTTGGCGCGGATGGTGGCGGCCCGGTCGGCCCGCGCCTCGACCGCGATGGCGCGGCCGCCGGCGAGGCACCATTCGACTGAGACCGAGCCGGACCCCGCGCCCAGATCCCACAGCAGCGCGCCGGGCCGGGGGGCGAGGGCCGACAGCGTGACGGCGCGCACCGGCGCCTTGGTGATCTGGCCGTCGTGGCGGAACAGCTCGTCGGGCAGCCCGCTGGCCCGTGGCAGGCCCGCGCCCGGCGGCAGCGTCGCGCCGTCGATCGCCACCGCCACCGGCGCGGCGATGTCGGGCCAGCCGGCCCCCTCGCGCAGCCGCTCGCGCGGGCCGCCGAGCGCCTCGGCCACCGTCAGCCGCGCGGCACCAAAGCCGTTCGCGCCCAGCCAGCCCGACAGCGCCCCCACCGCCGGCCCGTCGCGCAGCGTGCAGAGCACCCGCACCCCCGGCGCAAGCACCGGGCGCAAGCGCTCGAACGGGGCGGCGTGCAGGCCGAGGCAGACGACCTCCTCCAGCCGCCAGCCGAGCCGCGCGGCGAGCAGCGAGAAGCTGCCGGCGACGGGGTGCGCGACCCACTCGGCCGGGGACAACTGGGCTGCGACCGAACCGCCCGCGCCGAACCAGAACGGATCGCCCGAGACGAGCATCGCCACTGGCTGCCCGCGCCGGGCGAGCAGCGGGCCGAGGTCGAAGGGCACCGGCCACGCCTGCCCCCGCGCCCCGGCGCCGACGAGCGCCAGGTGCCGGGGGGCGCCGAACACGACCTCGGCCCGGGCCAGCGCGGCGCGGCTTGCGTCCGACAGGCCCGCCGGCCCATCTTCGCCCAACCCGATGATGGCAAGCCAAGGTTCAGTCATGCCGCGCATCCTGCTGCTGGGCGGCACGACCGAAGCGAGCCTCATGGCCCGCGCGCTGGCCGAGGCCGGGGTAGAGGCGGTGTTTTCCTACGCCGGCCGCACCCACCAGCCGGTGCCGCAGCCGCTGCCGGTGCGGGTGGGCGGGTTCGGCGGCGCGGCGGGGCTGGCCCGGTGGCTGCGCGCCGAGGGCATCAGCCACGTCATCGACGCCACCCACCCCTTTGCCGCGCAGATGAGCCGCAACGCGGTCGAGGCCTGCGCCCGCACCGCCACCCCGCTGATCGGGCTGGAACGGCCGCCGTGGCAGGCCGGGCCCGGCGACGACTGGCGCCCCGTGGCCGACCCCGCGGCGGCGGTCGCGGCGCTGCCCGAGGCCCCGGCGCGGGTGTTCCTCGCGATCGGGAAACAGGGGCTCGCCGCCTTTGCCGCCCGCCCGCAGCACCACTACCTGCTGCGGCTCGTCGATCCGCCGGCCGAGCCCCTGCCGCTGCCGCAGGCGTCGGTGGTCATCGCCCGCGGGCCGTTCGATGCGGCGGCCGACACCGCGCTGCTGCGCGCCCACGCGATCACCCATGTGGTCGCCAAGAACGCTGGCGGCTCCGGCGCCGCGGCCAAGCTGACCGCCGCCCGCACGCTCGGCCTGCCGGTGATCCTGATCGACCGCCCCGTGCTGCCGCCGCGCGCGGTCGCGGCCACGGTCGCCGAGGTGATGGCGTGGCTCGGTCATGCCGGCACCCCGCGCGGGGTATAGACCCAGCGCCCCACCCGGCGGGTGGCCTGATTGCCGACGATCACCACCGTCCGCATGTCGGCCATCTCGGGCGCCGCCTCGGCAAGCGTGACGCAGGTCAGGCGCTCCTCGGGCGTGCTGACCGCGCGGGCAAAGAGGACCAGCCGCTCCGGCTCGCACTCGGCGCGCAGCAGGCTGAGCACCTGCCCGAACTGGTGCGGCCGCGCGCGCGAGCGGGGGTTGTAGAACGCCATCGCAAAGCCGCCGCGGGCGGCGTGGCGGACGCGACGCTCGACCTCGGTAAAGGGCTTGAGGTTGTCGCTGAGGTTGATGGCGCAGAAATCATGCCCCAGCGGCGCCCCGGCGCGCGCCGCCGCGGCCAGCATCGCGGTGATGCCGGGCAGGATGCGGATGTCGGCGCCCTGTCGGCCCGGGTGCGCCTCGAGCGCCTCGAACAGCGCCGAGGCCATGGCGAAGACACCCGGATCGCCGGACGACACGATCACCACCCGCGCCCCCGCCGCGGCAAGGTCGAGCGCGTGGCGGGCGCGGTCCAGCTCGACCCGGTTGTCGGTGGCGTGCAGGGTCAGCCCCGGGCGGGGCGCCACCCGCGCGACATAGGGGATATACCCCACCACGTCGGTCGCCTGCGCCAGCGCCGCGGTGACCTCGGGCGTGACGAGGGCCGCATCGCCCGGGCCGAGGCCCGCCACCGTGACCCACCCCCCGCTCATGCGCTGCGCACCGCGGCGATGGGGCGGCGGCCCCGGCCGTGGACCAGCACGATGGCGAAATAGGGGCAGTCGGCGGCATCGACCTCGACCAGCCGGGCCAGGCGCTGATCCTCCATCGTCCCGCGCTCGATCAGCCAGGCGTCCTCGAGCCGCCCGGCCGCCGCCAGCGCGCGGCGCACGCGGGGCAGGTTGCGCCCGGTCTTCATGATCGCCAGCGCGTCGGCGCCGCGCATGTGGCGGATCAGCTCGGGTTCGGGCAGGGTGCCCATCAGCACCGTCAGCACGTCGTCGCCCCAGCTGATCGGCACCTGCGTGGCGTTCCAGCAGCCGACCATGCCGGGGATGCCGGGGATCACCTCGACCGGCACCCGGCCCTGCAGCCGGACATAGAGATGCATGAACGAGCCGTAGAAGAACGGGTCGCCTTCGCAAAGCACCACCACCTCGTGCCCCTGCGCCACGAGGGATTGCAACCGCGCGGTCCAGTCGTCGTAGAACCCCGACAGCAGGTCGTTGTAGTCGGCCCCGTCGAAGGGCAGCTCGGTCGTGACGGGGTATTCCATCGGGTATTCGACGGCGCCCGGGGCCAGCATCCCCCGGACGATGCGTCGCGCCTGACCCTGCCGGCCGGGCTTGCGGAAATAGGCGACGTGGCGGGCGGCGCGGATCGCCCGGTCGGCGCGCACCGACATCAGCTCGGGGTCGCCGGGGCCGAGCCCGGCGCAGATGATGCGGCCACGGGGGAGGGCAGGGGGCAGGCCAGTGGGCAGGGAATGGGGCAGGGGGGCGCTCATTCGACGCGGCTCGCCAGCGCGTTGACGGCGGCGACCGTGATCGCCGACCCGCCGAGCCGCCCCGCGACCACCACCGCCGGGGCCGGGGGCGCCTCGATCAGCGCGGCCTTGGATTCCGCCGCGCCGACGAAGCCCACGGGGCAGCCGATGATCGCGGCCGGGCGCGGGCAGGCGGGATCCTCGAGCAGGTTGAGCAGGTGGAAGAGCGCGGTCGGCGCGTTGCCGATCGCCACCACCGCGCCGGCGAGATGCGGCCGCCACAGCTCGACCGCCGCCGCCGAGCGGGTGTTGCCGATCCGCGCGGCGAGGGCGGGCACGGCGGGGTCGTGCAGGGTGCAGATGACCTCGTTCCCCGCCGGCAGGCGCGGGCGGGTGATCCCCTCGCTCACCATCCGCGCGTCGCAGAGGATCGGCGCGCCCCCCTCCAGCGCCGTCCGCGCCGCGAGGGCCATGCCGGGGGTGAAGCGCACGTCGCGGGCGAGCGCCACGAGGCCCGCGGCGTGGATCATGCGGACCACCACGACCTCCTCTTCCGGGGTGAAGGCGGCCAGGTCGGCCTCGGCCCGGATGGTGGCGAAGGACTGGCGATAGATCGCCGCCCCGTCCGTCTCGTAAGCATGGGGCATCAGAACAAATCCTTGGGATCGAGAGTGTCGGCGGACAGCCCCCGCTGCATCGGGGGGGCGCCGGGGGCGCCGTCGCGGATCAGGTCGAAGCCCGCGCCGGTGGCGACCAGCGTCACGTCGGCCGCGCCGGGATGGGCGCAGCCCTTGGCGCAGCCCGAGACGTGCAGCACCCGCCCCGCGGGCACCCCGGGCGCGAGCCGCCGGGCGAGCGTGCGCACCGGGGCAAGGCCCTGCAGGCAGTCCGGCGCGCCGGGGCAGGCCGCGACCCGCAGGATCGGGTCGGCGGGGTCGGTGATGACCTCGGGCAGGGCGGGCAGGCGGGTCGCGCCCTCGATGAGCAGCATCCGCCACGGCGTCATGCGCACGGGCCCCAGCGCGCCGAGGGCGGCGAGCGTCCCGGCGCGCATCCGGCCGAAGGCCACGGCGACGAGCGCGCCCTCGGGGCGAAGGCCGGGGACCGGCGCGGGGGCGGGCGCCGCCGGGGCGATGCGCCCGGCGAGCGCGTCCGGCGGCACCGCGCCGCGGGCGATCAGCCGCGCTATCCGGCCGCGCCCCCCGCTCACCCCGCCCGCCGCCACGAACCAGCGCGCCAGCGCGACCACGGCCGCCGCCGCATCCTCGACCGGCGCGCCAAGCGCCGCGCCGTCGCAGCGGACGAGCAGCCGGCCGTCGGCGGACCGCTCGAGGCGGATGTCGGCGGCGACCGCCGAAAGGACCGGGGCCGGGCCGGTGTCCACGGCAAAGCCGAACTTCGCCGGCAGTGCGGGCATCTGCGCCAGCACCCCCTGCACCGCGGCCGCGAGCGCCAGCGTCGCGGCATCGGCGAAGGGCGTCACGAGGATGTTGCGGCGCCGTTCCGCCTCGGCGTCGGGGTCGATCAGCCCCAGCGCCGAGAGCGCGGCGATCAGGCCCGGATGGCCCGCCTCGGACACCCCGCGCAGCTGCACGTTGCCGCGCGCCGAAAGCTCGATCCAGCCGTTGCCGAAGGCGCCGGCGGCCGCGGCGAGGCCGCGGGCCTGCGCCCCCGTCAGCCGGCCGAGCGCCGGGCGCACTCGCACCACCAGCCCGTCGCCCGACGGCATCGGGCGCAGCGCGCCGGGACACCAGCCCTGGACCTGGAACCCGCTCATCCCCCCACCCCCAGCGTGGCGGCGATCGAGTTGCGGCGGGTGACCCACAGCCCGGCCTCGGCGAGCCTGTGGAACAGGTCGCGCAGCGCCGCCAGCGCGGCGGGATTCTCGCGCGCCATGAAGGCCACCAGATCGTCGCGGCCGAGCGTCGCGTCGTGGTAGAGGTCGAAGAGATGCGGCGGCACCACCCCGGCCAGATGGGCAAAGGCTGCCATGTGGTCGGCGGTGGCCGCGATCTCGGCCGCGCCGCGGAAGCCGTGCCGCATCATCCCGTCGGCCCAGGCCGGGTCGGCGGCGCGGGCGCGGACCACGCGGGCGATTTCCTCGGTCAGGCTCCGGGCGCGGGGGCGCTCGGGGCGGGTCGCGTCGAGATGGTAGAGCGCGGGGGTGGCCGTCCCCAGCCGGGCCAGCGCGGCGGCAAACCCCGCCTCATGCGCGGCATAGTCGGCGGCGAGCAGCAGGTCGCTTTCGGGCAGATCCTGCGCATGGACGAAGCTGTCGGCCCCGCGCAGCCGCGCCTCGAGCCCCGCGCGGTCGGGACGGGACTGCCCGTCGGCGCCGATCGCCCAGCTCGAGGCGGCAAGCCACGCCTCGCCCGCCGCGGCCCGCGCCGCGGCGTTGAAATCGTCCATCGCCACCCCCATGCCCAGCCCGTACTGCCCCGGCCGGGGGCCGAAGACGCGGGCGGCGGCGGCGCGATAGGGGTTGTCGGCGGCCCCCTCGTCCCGGGCGGCGAGCATCGCGGCGCCGGTCTCGAAGAGCGTCGCAAGCCCCGGGAACACGTCGCGGAAGAGGCCCGAGACGCGCAGCGTCACGTCGATCCGGGGCCGGCCGAGCTGCGCGAGCGCCAGCACCTCGACGCCCGAGACGCGCGCCGAGCCCGCATCCCAGACCGGGGCGAGCCCGGCGAGGTGCAGCGCCATGGCGAACTCTTCACCCGCGGTGCGCATGGTGGCGCTGCCCCACAGATCGACGACCAGCCCCTGCGGCCAGTCGCCGTGGTCCTGCAAATGGCGGCGCAGCAGCTCTTCGGCTAGCCGGACGCCCTGCGCGTGGGCGGCTCGGCTCGGCACCGCGCGGGGATCGACGGCAAAGAGGTTGCGCCCGGTCGGCAGCACGTCCGACCGCCCCCGCGCGGGCGAGCCCGACGGCCCCGGCGCCACCCGCAGGCCGGCGAGCGCGCGGCGCAGCCCGTCGCGCTCGGCCGGGCCGCAGGGGCCGCGGCCCAGCACGTGCAGCCCGTCGCCGTAGCTGCTTTCCTTGATGTCGCAGACGAAGCGGTCGATCCGGGTCATCGCCTCGGCGGCCGAGGCGCCGGCCGAGATGCCGAGGTCGGCCTCGACGCCCGAAGCCTGCGCCTCGGCCCGGATGTCGCCGATCAGCCGGTCCCGGCGGGCGGGGTCGAGCCCGTCGGCGGTGGAATATTCGTCGAGCAGCCGTTCCAGCCGCGCCATCCCCGCAGGCAGCGCGGCGGTGCGCAGGGGCGGGGGCAGGTGGCCCAGCGTCAGCGCCCCGATCCGGCGCTTGGCCTGCGCGGCCTCGCCCGGGTCGTTGACGATGAAGGGATAGATCACCGGCAGGTCGCCCGCGAGCGCCTCGGGCCAGCAGGCCGCCGACAGCGCGACCGACTTGCCCGGCAACCATTCGAGCGTCCCGTGCGCGCCCACGTGCAGCATCGCGTGCAGCCCCTGCGCCCGCAGCCACAGGTAGAAGGCGACGTAGCCGTGCCGGGGGACGCGGGAGAGGTCGTGATAGTCGTCGTCGCGGCGCGCGACCTCGCCCCGTTCCGGTTGCAGCGCCACCAGCGCCGCCCCGCAGCGGGTGGCCGCGAACCAAAAGGCGCCGTCGCGGCAGGCGGGGTCGTCGGCCGGATCGCCCCACGCCGCGTCGAGGTCGGCCCGCAGCGCCGCGGGCAGGGCGTCCAGCGCGGCGCGATAGTCGGCGAGCGGCCAGGCGAGCGTCTCGGTCCGCAGGGCGGGGGCGAGCGGGCGGGGGGCCACGGCGTAGCCCTCGGCCGCGAGATCGGCCAGCAGCGCCTCGGTCGAGGCGAGCGCGTCGAGGCCCACCGCATGGGCCATCTGGTGCGCGCGCCCCGGATAGGTCGAGAGCACCACGGCCAGCCGCCGGTCGGCAGGCGCGGCCGCGGCCAGCCGCAGCCAGCCCGCGATGCGGGCCACCGCCGCGGCCACGCGCTCGGGCTCGGCGCGGTGGGCGAAGCGGGCGAATTGCAGGGCGGGGTCGCGCCGGCCCGCGCTCTTGAACGAGACGACGCCCGCGAACAGGCGCCCGTCCACCTCGGGCAGGACGACGTGCATGGCGAGGTCGGCGGGTGACAACCCGCGCTCGGACCCGGCCCAGTCGCGGCGCCGCGCGGTCGAGAGCGCGACCTGGAACACCGGGCAGTCGGCGGGGTCGAAGGGCGTCTCGCCCGCGTCCGAGCGGGCGGAAAAGGCGGTGGCGTTGACGATGGCGGGCGGGTTGGCCGCGGCGAGGATCGGGCGCAGCCACGCGGCGAAGCCCGGCGCCTTGAGCGAGGGGGCGAAGACGCCGATCGCCGCCAGCCCCGAAGCGCGCAGGGCACGGATCAGCGCATCGACCGGGGCGGTGTCGGCAGCGGTCAGGTAGCTGCGGTAGAAGCAGACGAGCACCACCCGGCCGGGCGGCAGCTCGCCCACCACGCCCAGATCGGGGTCGTAAAGCCCCATCTCGGGCACCAGCCGCTCGCCCGCGACCGGGGCCGCGTCAAGCCCCGCCGCCTGCGCCAGCTCCGCCAGCGCCGCTTGCGCCGCCACCGCGCCGCCTGCATCGCAGAGCCCGGCCAGCCGCCGCAGCACCGGCCCGGGCAGGGTCGAGGCCGCCTCGAGCGCCGGGTCGGGCCGCCCGTCGGCGGGCAGCACGGCAAGCGCGATCCCCCGCCGCCGCGCGAGGTCCTGGATCGAGGCGATGCCGTAGGGCCAATAAGCCGCGCCGCCGATCAGCCGGATCAGGATGGCCTTCGCCCCGGCCAGCGTGCGCTCGACATAGGTGTCGACCGACAGCGGGTGGCGCAGGGCCACGATGTTCTGCACCCGCAGCGCGGGCAGGGTGCCGCCCGCCCGCCGCCACCCCGCCGCGAACGCGCCGAGGTCGCTGTCCGAGAACGACAGCACCACCAGGTCGGCCGGGTCCTGCGCCGGATCGAAGGGCGCCTCGGCCTCGTCCAGCCCCCGGCTGTCGCGGAAGACGACGTGCATCCGTGGCTAGCCCACAAGCACCGCGCGGATCGCCGCCGGGTCGATGTGGTCATGCTCGGCGATCACCACCAGCCGCCCCTGCCGGGGCGCGTCCCCCCACGGGCGGTCGAACTGGTGGCGCACCCGCTCGCCCACCGCCTGCACGAGCAGCCGCATGGGCTTGCCCGCGACGGCGACGTGGCCCTTGACGCGCAGCACCTGCTGCTCGCGCGCCAGCCGCTCGATGCGGGCGGCGAGAAGGGCCGGGTCGGCGATCTCGGGCAGGTCGATCACCACGCTGTCGAAGTCGTCGTGCTCGTGGTCGTCGGCGCCGTCGTGGTGGCTGGGACGGGCGGCGAGATCATCCTCGGCCGCCGCGTCGAGGCCGAGGACGACGCGCGGGTCCACCGCCCCCTCGACCACCGGGAGGATCGGCAGGCGGCGCGGGTTCTCGGCCTCGATCGCCGCGCGCGCCGCCTCGACCCCCGCGGGGCCGGCCAGATCGGCCTTGGTCAGCAGGATCAGGTCGGCGCAGGCGATCTGGTCCTCGAACACCTCGGCCAGCGGGGTGTCGTGGTCGAGGCTGTCGTCGGCCGCCCGCTGTGCCGCCACCGCCGCGGGGTCGGGGGCAAAGCGCCCCGCCGCCACCGCCTCGGCATCGGCGAGCGCGATGACCCCGTCCACGGTGATCCGCGACCGGATCGCCGGCCAGTCGAACGCCTTGAGCAGCGGCTTCGGCAGCGCGAGGCCCGAGGTCTCGATCAGGATGTGGTCGGGGCGCTGGGGCATCGCCATCAGCGCCTCGATCGTCGGGATGAAGTCGTCGGCGACGGTGCAGCAGATGCAGCCGTTGGCCAGTTCCACGATGTTCTCGGCCGGGCAGTTGGCGTCGGCGCAGGATTTCAGGATCTCGCCGTCGACGCCCACGGTGCCGAACTCGTTGACGAGGATCGCGAGGCGCCGGCCCTGCGGGTTCTGCATCAGCTGGCGGATGAGCGTGGTCTTGCCCGCCCCGAGGAAGCCGGTGATGACGGTGACGGGGATCTTGGTCAGGTCGGACATGGGTCAGCTTTCGATCGGGGGGATGCGGGCAAGGCTCTGCTTGCGGAAGATCACCGGCCGGTCGCGCCAGGGCACCAGACCGTCGGGCGTCGCGGCGAAGAGCCCGGCGCCGCGCAGGATCTCGGGCGCGTCGTTGGGCGTCATGCGGCCGTAGACATAGGACCAGCCGCCGGGCTTCGTCAGCGCGACGGAACAGCCGTGATCGCAGGCCGACAGGCACTCGACGGCGCGCAGGGTCACCCCCGCGGGCGCGGCGGACCGGGCGAGACGGTCGTGCAGGCGCTGGCCGGCGCAGGCCTCGCCCTCGGTCACGGGCTGCCCGGCGCGGCAGGTGGTGCAGACGTGCAGAACCGTGGTCATGGCCTTCTCCCGCAAAAACGAACGGGGTCAGCCTGCAGCATGGGCGCGCGCGTCGGCCCGGATGCCGAAGGTCACGGAACACCCCGTCCGCGCATTCAGTTCAGGCGCTGGCAGGTCTCCCGGCTTGCGGATATCGGGGCAGGCGCGAGGGCCTGACCCGGCGCTCTGCCCGTCTTCCCGAACCTTGCGGCCAGTGACATGCGGCAGACCTTTCCGGTCACGGTCGCGGGGGCGGCTGCGCTTGGGGCGGTGCGGCAGGCGTGCCGCGAACCCTGTCGCATTCCCTTTTCACCTGCCCTAAGACAGGCACCTGCGCCTGCGCACCTAGTCTGCGACCCGGGCCTTGCTGTCAAGAACGAAGGAGGCGCCCGATGCCCGACACCGCCGACACCGCCGACACGACCACCCTGGAGGCGCCCGACGATCTGGCCCGCCACGCCGGGAAGATGGCGAAGAAGAAGGCCGCCCGCGACCGGATCATGGCCGGGAAGTCGGGCGACAAGGGCCTGCTGATCGTCCACACCGGGTCGGGCAAGGGCAAGTCCTCGGCCGGGTTCGGGATGATCCTGCGCTGCATCGCCCACGGGATGCCCTGCGCCGTGGTGCAGTTCATCAAGGGCGCCTGGGACACGGGCGAGCGGCGGCTGATCGAGGGGCAGTTCGGCCATCTGTGCGCGTTCCACGCGATGGGCGAGGGGTTCACCTGGGAAACGCAGGACAAGGCCCGCGACATCGCCGCCGCCCGCGCCGCGTGGGAGAAGGCGAAAGAACTGATCCGCAACCCTGCGATCCGCTTCGTCCTGCTGGACGAGATCAACATCGCGCTGCGCTACGACTACCTCGATCTGGACGAGGTGCTGGCCTTCCTGCGCGACGAGCGCCCCCTCCTGACCCACGTCTGCCTGACCGGCCGCAACGCCAGCCCGGCGCTGATCGATGCGGCCGATCTGGTCACCGAGATGACGCTGGTCAAGCACCCCTTCCGGTCGGGGATCAAGGGCCAGCCCGGCGTCGAGTTCTGACCCCATGCCCGCGCTCATGGTGCAGGGCTGCGGGTCGAACGTCGGCAAGTCGATGCTGGTCGCGGGCCTCTGCCGGGCGGCGCGGCGGCGCGGGCTGACGGTCGCCCCGTTCAAGCCGCAGAACATGTCGAACAACGCTGCCGTGACGGCGGACGGGGGCGAGATCGGGCGCGCGCAGGCTCTGCAGGCGATGGCCTGCGGGCTGGACCCGGTCACCGACATGAACCCGGTGCTGCTGAAGCCCGAGAGCGACACCGGCGCGCAGGTCGTGGTGCAGGGGAAGCGCCTGACCACCACCCGCGCCCGCGACTATGCGGCGCTGAAGCCACGGCTGATGGGCGCGGTGCTGGAGAGTTTCCACCGCCTCGCGGCCGCCCATGACCTCGTGATCGTCGAGGGCGCCGGCAGCCCGGCCGAGGTCAACCTGCGCGCGAACGACATCGCCAACATGGGGTTTGCCCGCGCCGCGGGCGTGCCCGTGGTGCTGGTCGGCGACATCGACCGCGGCGGGGTGATCGCGCAGATCGTGGGCACGCAGGCGGTGATCGACCCCGCGGATGCCGCGCTGATCGCGGGGTTTCTGGTCAACAAGTTCCGCGGCGACCCGCGGCTCTTCGACGACGGCTACCGCTTCGTGGCCGAGCGGACCGGCTGGCCCGGCTTCGGCGTCGTGCCGTGGTTCCCGGACGCGCATCTGCTGCCGGCCGAGGATGCGCTGGACCTCGCCAGCGGCCGGCGCCGCGAGGGCGTGACGATCGCCGCGCTGTGCCTGTCGCGGATCGCCAACTTCGACGACCTCGACCCGCTCGGGGCCGAGCCGGGGGTCGATCTGGTGATGGTCGCGCCCGGCCAGCCGATCCCCGGCGACGCGCGGCTGGTGATCCTGCCGGGGACGAAATCGACCCGCGGCGACCTGGCCTTCCTGCGGGATCAGGGCTGGGACGTGGATCTGGCCGCCCATGTCCGGCGCGGCGGCCATGTGCTGGGCATCTGCGGCGGCTATCAGATGCTCGGCAGCCTCATCGCCGACCCCGAGGGGATCGAGGGCGCGGCCGGGCAGACGCCGGGCCTCGGCCTTCTGGACGTCCAGACGGTGATGTCGCCCGACAAGCGCCTGAGCCGGGTGACGGGTCAGCACATCGCCAGCGGCCTGCCGCTGGCGGGGTATGAGATCCACATCGGCCGGACCACCGGCCCCGATTGCGCGCGGCCCTTCGCACTGGTCGAGGGCCGCCCCGAGGGCGCGCAAAGCGCCTGCGGCCGGATCGGGGGCACCTATCTGCACGGGATGTTCCTGTCGGACGCGTTCCGCGCCGCGTTTCTGGCCCGCCTCGGCGTCGCCGCCGCGCCGCGCAGCCACGCGGCGGCGGTCGAGGCGACGCTGGATGCCCTCGCCGATCACCTCGAGGCGCATCTGGACGTGCCGGGGCTGCTGGCGCTCGCCCGCTAGGGGCTGAGCGCGGCGGCGAGGCGGTGCCACTCGGCCTCGGGCCCCGGCAGGCCGAGGCGCAGCAGGCGCTCGGACCAGGGGAAGATCCGGCTCCAGACCCGGTGCCGGGCGAGGCGGTCCTGCGCCGCCCGCGCATCCGGCGTCTCATAGAGGCGGAAGAGCGTCGTGCCGCCCGCCAGCCGCCAGCCCGCGGCGCGCGCGAGGCCATCGGCCCGTGCCGCGTTCTGCGCGAGTTGCACGCGCATCGCCGCGGCCCAGCGGTCGTCGGAGAGCGCCCGCCGCCCGATCTCGATGGCCGGGCCCGAGACCGGCCACGGCCCGGCCAGCTGCGCCAGCGCCGCGATGTCGGCGGGCGCGCCGAAGGCGAAGCCCAGCCGCAGCCCGGCGAGCCCGTAGAACTTGCCGAACGAGCGCAGGATCAGCAGCCTGTCCCGCCCCGCCTGCGGCAGCAGCGACAGTTCGGGCGCGACGTCGGCGAAGCTTTCATCGACCACCAGCAGCCCGACCCTCTGCGCCAGCGCGAGCAACTCGGCCGGGGCATGGGTGCGCCCGTCGGGGTTGTTGGGGTTGACCACCACCGCCAGATCGGCGCCGTGCAGCGCGTCGCGGTCGGTCACGGTCGCCACCGTCCATCCCGCCCGGTCGAGGCTCGCCGCGTGCTCGTTGTAGGTCGGCCCGAGCACCGCCGCCCGACCGGGCCGGCGCAGCAGCGGCAGCAGCTGGATCGCCGCCTGCGCCCCGCCGAGCGCGACCCCCGCTGCCGGTGCTGCGACGCCCCAGGCCCGCGCGGCCTGCGCCACCAGCGCCTCTTGCGCCGCGCGGGTCGGCAGGTGGCGCCAGACCTCGGCATCGAGCGGGGGGAGGGGCCAGGGGCGGCGGTTGATGCCCGTGGACAGGTCGATCCAGTCGCCGGCGCCGAAGCGGGCCACGGCCGCGTCCAGATTGCCCCCGTGGTCGCGCAAACCCCGCCCTCCCGTGATCTGGCGGGGGTTAGCGAGGCGTCGTGCGCTGTGCAAGCGGGGGAGGGGGGCTGCGCCGGCCGGTCAGGCCACGCGTCAGTTCACCAGCAGCTTGCCGTTTCGGACATGGCGGGCGGCGAGCCTGCGGCCCATCCAGCCCGGAACCAGAACGCGGGCGGGGGACGGAACAAAATCCCGGTCCGCCAATTCGGGAAACAGCGCAAAGATTTCCCGGCGCGCCGCCGCGCCGACCGTCTTCAGCGCCTCGGGGCCGGTATAGAGGGACTCGGTTTCCGCGCCGTTCGAGATCACCACCTCGTGTCGGTCGAACATCAGGTGGAAATAGGTGACCTCGGTCACGTCGCGGGCGACCTCGATCCCGTCGATCTCGCACAGCTGCTTGGCGGCGACGAGGATCTCGGGCGTGCCGAACATCTTCTGCGCGATCTTCGAGCGCACCAGAACCCGGTGCTGCGGGCTCACCAGCAGGTCGGCCGAGGGGATGTTGGTGCCGAGCGCGTGGCGGCGGATGCGGATCGGGCGCATCTGCGCGCGCGCCGCGAGGTCGGCCGCCGACAGCCTGCGCGACCCGATCCAGCGGATCGCCTGCATCCCGCGATCGCGGGTGAGGACGAGGTCGCCCGCGCGCAGATCCTCGACCGCCACCTCGCCCCGGTCCGTCGCGATCCGCGTGCCCGCGGCAAAGCAGCACGGGTCCATCGTGTCGATGTCGGACTGCCAGCTCAGCTCGCCCAGCAACCCCCCGGCCGAGAGGCCGGAGAAGTCGATGATCATGGTCGTGTAGAGATCGCCCACGGCCGACGCGCCGGCAAGATTGACGATGCCCGTATAGGTCACCGTGATCGTGCCGTCGGGGTCGGGGCCATCGGGGTTCAGCCGGAACGGATAGCCGCTCGACGAGCCCGGGGTCGAGGACGCACTGTCGGTGCTGACCACCGTATCGAACGCCGAGATGGCGGGCTGAAGGTCGAATTGAAGCGAGGTCAGAAGCTTGGTCGTCGTCAGACTGTGCCATGCATAGCCGTAGGACATCGAGATGTCCGTGCCGACCGCCGCCCCGTTGGTGTAGGGGTCGGTGGCGTGCCACGTGAGGATTTCCACCGACCCGTCGGCATATGTCGCCGTGATCGTGGCCCCTTCGAGATCGACCCCGCGCGACACGGTGTCGGCCCGCAATCCGTTGACGAACTCAAACGGGCTCTCGTCCAGCCTGACAATGCTGATCGCCGGCATTTTCCCAGATCACCTTATCACTCGTAACGCGCCGAAAAACTCAACAGTTGGGTCGTGTCACCATTTTCGGAGGCAGCGGACCCGGTGCGACCTGCCGTCGTGGTGTGCCGGCTCTCTAGAGGAGAGAGAGCCGTCTGCGTCTTGCGTGCCGTCCCCCGTCCTCGATGTGACGGCGCGCGGCGCTCTCAGGTCGACGCGCAGACGTCACTCATCCGTTAGAGGGCCCCAGCGCGGCCCGTCGCGCAAGCTGGTTTTTTCGGTAGTCTGCTCGTGGTTGTGGAGGTCGGGTGATCGGCGTGGCCGCGCGGTGGGCGCCGGCGTCGGCAAACCTGCTATAACGCGAATTATGTAATTCATTGGTGCGGTCGGCGGCTCTGGCGGCCGCGCGACAGTCACCCATCAAGCGTCGCCAGAACCTCCGACGTGCGGGCATCGCCTCCGAGCGCGCACGTCTCGGTGTCCCCCAAAGAAAAACCCCGCCCGATGCCGGGCGGGGCCGGTTCACGCCGCCGCCGTCCCGAAGCTCCCGGCCGCCTTCAACCGCCCCAGGAACATCTCGCGGAAGTCGGCGGGGACCGCGGCGCGGACGCTGGGGCGGTCGGCGAGGACCCGGCGCCAGGCGTCCAGACGCGGCAACCCGTCGAACAGGTCGAGCGGCCGCACCGTCTCGAGCGCATCGAGCTGGCGGAAGGCCGGGGCACAGGCCGCATCCACCGCCGAGAACGCCGCGCCGGAGAAATAGGGCCCCCGCAGCGCCTCTTCCAGCGGGGCGAGACGGGACCGCACCGCGGCGCGCGCCTCGTCGAAGCCGGCCCGGTCCGGCGCCATGCCCAGCCGGTACACGTCGCCGAGCAGGCTGCCCGCGTATTCCACCCACGCCCGCTGCACAGCCCGGTCGAGCGGGTCGGCGGCGAAGAGCGTCGGGCCCGGCAGCGTCTCGTCGAGATACTGCAGGATCACGGTGCTTTCGAAGAGGATCGCGGGCGCGCGGCCCTCGGCCTCGACCTTCAGCACCGGCACCTTGCCCAAGGGCGAGATCTTCAGGAACCAGTCCGGCTTGTCGGCCAGATCGATGTAGATCACGTCGAAATCGACGCCCCGTTCCTTGAGCGCGATCACCGCGCGCTGGACGAAGGGGCAGGTCGGGAAACTGATCAGCGTCAGTTTGGGGGCCGAGGCTGCCGTCGCGGCGTCGGCCCCGGGCATCTCGCACAGCCCGCCGTCGCAGGTTGCGCCAGTCTCGCCCAGGGGGATCAGCGGGCCGTTCATGCGCGGGCACCCCCCTGCTCGGCGGCGACCTGCCTCAGGGCACGCAGGAACAGCTCCGACGGCTGGGCGCCGGAGACGGCGTATTTGCCGCCGACCACGTAGAACGGCACGCCCTGCACGCCAATGGCGGTGCCTTGCGCCTTGTCGGCCTCGACCGCCTGCCGGTAGGTCCCGTCCGTCAGCGCGGCCAGCGCCGCGGCGCGGTCGAGCCCGACCTCGGCGGCCAGATCGGCCAGCGCGTCGTCGTGGCCGACGTGGCGCCCTTCGGTGAAATAGGCGCGAAGCAGCCGTTCCTTCATCTCGGCGCCCTTGCCGTGGGCCTTGGCGAAATGGATCAGCTCATGCGCCTTGCCGGTGTTGGTCACCTTGACGTCGCCCAGGCGATAGTCGAGCCCGTCGGCCTTGGCGGTCGCGGTCACGTTCTGGCCCATCGCGGCGATCTGCTGCGGGGTCGCGCCGAGGTGGCGGGCCAGATAATCGGCCTGCGTGCCCTCGAAGTCGACCGGCGCCGCGGGGTTCAGCTCGAAGCTGTGGTATTCGATCTCGACCGGGGCCTCGCCGAACTGCGCCAGCGCGCCCTCGAGCCGGCGCTTGCCGATGTAGCACCACGGGCAGGCGATGTCGGACCAGATGTCGATCTTGATGGGGGTGGCCATGTTCGTCGTCCTTTCAGGGTTCAGGCCGCGCGCGGCGCCGTCAGCGCCGCCCGCAGGTCGTCTTGGTTCAGCACCGCGCCGAAGACGGGGCTGCCGATGGCAAAGGCGCGCGCAGTCGACAGCGGCCCGGCGTCGACCGGATCGAAGCCGATCCGGTCGATGAACCCGGCCACCGCGGCGCGCGCCGCAGGGTCGTCGCCGGCGACCGCCATGGCGCGCCGGTCGGCGTCGCCCTTGGGCCGGGCGGCGCCGTCGATCTCGTGATAGCCGAGGTGGTTGAGGCTGCGCACGATGCGCGCCCCCGGCAGATGCGCCGCCACCACCTCGCTGCTCGCCCGCGGGCCTTCGAAATCCGCAAGCGTCCCGTCGGTCGCGGGCCAGTAGTTCATCGCGTCGATCACGACCTTGCCGGCCAGCGCCTCGGGCGCGAGGCTGCGATAGCGCGACAGCGGCAGCGCCAGCACCACGAGGTCGCTGGCCGCGATCACGTCCGGCAGATCACCGGCCACCGCACCGGGCGCGGTGAACTGCAACAGCAGCCCGGTTTCCGCCGCCGGGCGGGCCGAGGCGACCCGCACCTCATACCCGGCGGCGACGGCGCGGCGCGCCACAGCGGTCCCCACGCGCCCCGCGCCGATGATGCCGATGGTCCTGATCTCCGTCATGGGCCTCCTCCCTTTCACACGGCCGCCGCGGGCGCGGCGGCGGGCTTGGCCAGCGCGGCGTCGACCAGAGGCTTCACCCGCGTCCCGAGCAGCTCGATCGAGTGCAGAAAGTCCTTCTGCGGCACCTGGCCCAGATCCATCTGGAAGAAATGCCGGTCGTGACCCATCACGCCGTGCAGATCGACGATGCGCGCGGCGATCTCCTCGGGCGAGCCGACGAACAGCGCGCCGCGGCCGTTGGCCTCGACATCATAGCCGGCCCGACGCGGCGCGGGGAAACCGCGGATCTCGCCCAGGGCGCGGAAGGCCTCGTGGTAGTGGGTCCACCAGAAATCCTTGGCCGTCTGCGCGTCGTCGCCGATGAAGCCGGGGCTGGCGACCGAGATGCGGGTGTCGGCACCGGGCAGGTTCACCTGCTCGACCGCCTTGCGGTAGAGCGCGGCCAGCGGCGCGAAGCGCACGGCCTCGCCGCCGATGATCGCATAGCTCACCGGCAGCCCCGCCATCGCCGCCCGCACGGTCGAGGACGGGTTGCCCCCGGTCGCCAGCCAGATCGGCAGCTTGCCGCGCTCGGGCCGCGGCACCACCAGCGCATGGTCCAGCGCCGGGCGGAACCGCCCCTCCCACGTGATCTCCTCGCTCTCGTTCAGCTTGAGCAGCAGGTCGAGCTTTTCGGCGTAGAGTTCGTCATAGTCGTTCAGGCTGTGGCCGAAGAGCGGGAAGCTTTCGGTCGACGAGCCGCGCCCGGCGGTGATCTCGGCCCGGCCGTTCGACAGCGCGTCGAGCGTGGCGAACTGCTGGAACACCCGCACCGGATCGTCGGTGGACAGCACCGTGACCGCGCTGCCCAGCGTGATGTTCGTCGTCGTCGCCGCCGCCGCCCCCAGCACGACCGAGGCCGCCGAGGCCGGCATCTCGCGGGTGTGGTGTTCGCCGATGCCGAAATAATCCAGCCCGACCTGATCGGCGAGCTGGATCGCCTCGAGCAGGTTGCGCTGCGCCTCGGCGGTCGATCCCAGCGCCCCGGTCCGCGGGTCGCGCTGCACGTCGCCGAAGCTGTAGACTCCCAGTTCCATGTCGTTTCCTCCTGACATCCGCGACGCCGGAAATTTTTCGACGGCGCCCGGTATCAATTTGTAACCTGCACCTATATTGATACCTGATTTCACCGCGCAAGGAGGCACATCCGTGATACCTGATCCCGAAGCGGCCGGGCCGAACCTGCTCGACGCCTGCGCGCCGGTGCGGGCGATCCTGAACCGGGTCGGCGACAAGTGGTCGGTGCTGATCGTGATGGCGCTCTGCGCCGGGCCGCTGCGGTTCAACGAGCTGAAGCGCGCGGTGACCGGGATCACCCAGCGGATGCTGACCCTGACCCTGCGCGGGATGGAGCGTGACGGGCTTGTGACCCGCGCGGTCCTGCCGACGACGCCACCGCGGGTGGAATACGCGCTGACCGACCTCGGCCGGTCGCTGCGCGAGCCGGTCGAGGCGATCGGCGCGTGGGCGGTCAGGAACGAGGCGCGGATCGCGGCGGCGCAGGCGCGCTATGACGCGGCGCTGGCGAAGGGCGAGGCGCCGGACGCTTGACCCCTCTGCCCGTTCGGCGCAGGCGAACGCCGGCTTCGCCCGTCGGCCTCTCGCGCGACGGCCCTGCCATCGCCTTATCGGATGCAAACGCCGGCCCCGATCGGGTGCCGGCCAGACACCAGCGGCGCTGTCCCCGGCTCATCGACCCCGTGCGTCCTGCCGGCCCGGCGCCCCTTGAGGAGGGTTCCATGCGCGCGTTCGGCTTTCTCAGTTTCGGTCACTACGGCAATTCCTTCGGCTCTCAGGCCCGCACCGCCGCCGACATGATCCGGCAGGCGGTCGAGATCGGCGTCGGCGCCGAAGAGCTTGGCGTCAACGGCGCATATTTCCGCGTCCACCACTTCGCCCGCCAGCAGGCCGCCCCGATCCCCCTGCTCACCGCCATCGCGGCAAAGACCAAGCGGATCGAGGTCGGCACCGGCGTCATCGACATGCGCTATGAAAACCCGCTGCACCTGGCCGAGGAGGCCGCCGCCCTCGACGTGATCGCGGACGGCCGGCTGGCGCTGGGGATCAGCCGCGGCTCGCCCGAGACGGCGCTGCGCGGCTACGAGGCCTTCGGCTACACCGGCTCGACCGACCCGCGCGGCGCCGACATCGCCCGCGCGAAGTTCGATCTGTTCCTGCGCGCGATCGAGGGCGAGCGGCTGGCGCCGGGCAACCCCGACCACGTGGGCCGCGGGCAGATGCTGGCGATCGAGCCGCAGTCACCGACGCTCCGCGACCACATCTGGTGGGGTTCGGCCACGCGCGACAGCGCCGAATGGACGGGCCGGCTGGGGCTGAACATGATGTCCTCGACGGCGCTGGTCGAGGATACCGGCCAACCCTTCCACGAGCTGCAGGCCGAGCAGATCCTGCGCTTCCGCGAGGCGTACCGCGCCGCCGGCCACACCGGCGCGCCGCGCGTCTCGGTCAGCCGCAGCATCATCCCGCTGGTGAACGAGCTGGACGTCGCCTACTTCGGCCACCGCGGCGGGGCCGAGTCCCGCGACAGCCGCGGCATGATGGACGGGTTCCGCGCGACCTCGGGGCGGACCTATGCCGCCGAGCCCGACCGGCTGATCGAAGAGCTGAAGCAGGACCAGGCCATCGCGCTGGCCGATACGCTGATGCTGACGATCCCGAGCCAGCTCGGGCCGGACTACAACCTGCACATCCTCGAGTCCTTCGCGAAGCACGTCGCCCCCGCCCTGGGCTGGAAGCCGAACACCGAGGGCCCGGTCACGGGTGATCCGATCGCCTGATCGGTGGGGGGGCGGGCCGGGCGCTGTTCGTCCAGCGGCCCGGCGGTCGGCGCGCCCCCCTAACGTCCGGTCGGCCCGCAGGCGCGGGCTGACCAATCGCCGGGCGCCGGTCCCGCCCGGCGCCCGCCCGCGCCCCTGATCGCATGGGCAGCGGGGCCGGCCAGATACCACCTGCCCCGCGGATCGCGGCGGTTCAGCCCGTCAGGCTCGGTGCCGAGTCGCGATGAGCGTGGCGGCGGCGTCGATGCGGGCCTCGATCTCGTCCCAGGGGGGCGGCGTCCCCATCAGCGCGCGATTGACCGCGTCGGTCACGATCATGTCGTGAAACAGCATGGCGCTCTGCGCGGCCTCGGCCCCGCCGCCCAGGAACGCGGTGATGACGGACTGGCTCGTCTCGGGCCCGACCCGGTACCATTCGGCCATCTGTGCCGGCAGCCGGTCCGAGACCGCCAGCACCATGCGCTGGAACGCGATGTGGCGCGGCTGGATGAGCTGCCGCATCAGCGTCCGTCCGAGGATGACCAGCCCCGCGCGCGTCCCGACCCCGCCGAGGTCGAGCACCTCGAGCGGCGACAGGAACTCGGCGGCGAGGCGGCGGACCACGGCGGCGAACAGCCCCTCCTTGTCGCCGAACTGGCGGTAGACGTTGGTCTTGGACCCGCCGGCCGCGCGGACGATCTCGTCCACGCTGGTCGCGTCGAAGCCGCGGCCGAGGAATGCCTCGGTCGCGGCCTCGATGATCTGCTCGTGGCGGGCGGCGCCCCGGATGTTCAGCCGGGGCGTCCGCGGCGTCTCGGTCATTCGGCGGGAATCCCCTTGGCCAGTTGCCGGGCGGACGGCGCGTGGTGCCGCGCGACCCGGAAGGCGCGGCGGTCCACGTGCTGGCCATACAGCAGGCTGACGATCACGACCACAACCCCGAGGGACTGCAGCGGCGACGGGACGAAGCCGCGGAAGAGGGCGTCGAGCGCGAAGGCGGTGATCGGCGTCAGCAGCATCATCGGCGCGACGGCGGCAGGCCCCCCTGCCCCCTGCACCGCCGCGAACCACAGCACGAAGGCAAGCGCCGTCACGACCAGCGCCATGATGACGAGCCCCGCGATGTTGACGAGGTCGAGGCTGGCCGGCACGTCGCCCAGCAGGGCCGCGACGACGGAAAGCTCGATCCCCGCCACGACCATCTGCCATCCGGTCAGCCCGACGATGGATTGCGGCCGGCCCCATTTGTGCACCAGCGAACTGCCGAGCGCCATCGACAGCGCCGCGCCGAGCGCCGCGGCGACGCCGATCAGGTCGAGCGCCGCATCGCCTTTCAGCACGACCATCGCCACGCCGACGACGCCCAGCCCCACCGCGGCCAGCTTGGACGGTGACGGGATGGCGCCCAGCAGCGGCCAGGCCATCAGGACCATGAACAGCGGACCGAGCGCCTGGAAGGTGGCCGCCATCCCGCCGGGCAGGCGGATCGCGGCGACGAACAGCAGGGCGAAGAACAGCGCGCTGTTGAGCGTGCCGAGGATGATGATGCGCCCCCACCACGCGCGCGGTGGGATCTCGCGCGCGATCAGCAGCAGCGGCAGCCCGCCGCCCAGGGCGCGCACCGCCGCGATGAACATCGGGTTGGGGGGAAGCATCGTGGTCGTGATGATGTAGGTGAAGCCCCACAGGATCGCCGCAAGCGCGGCGGCGGGGAGTGGTGGAAGCGTCATGATGGTCCTCGATGTGCCGGAGCGTTGTTGATACGATATAGTATCGATACGGTACGCATCGGTATGCAATCTCGGCATGGCGGGGTTCTGCCGTGACGGTCCTCGTCGTCACCTTCCGGGCCGCGGCGCGGCGCGGACCGGCGCCGTCCATGCGGAGCTTGTGAGCCTCAGCGGGGCACTTTCGGCGTCGATGTGGCAGGTGATCGGCACTGCCCCGAGTCACCGCAGCGCCCACCCAGCGCGCCCGGCACGCCGCCAACTCCTCGGGCGCAGCCCGGGTGTCAGAGCGGCGACGTCACGCCCCGCACTGAAGGCCACAGGGACGATGCGAGCCGCGATGAGCGCCTCGTGATTCGCTGGTCCGGCCCTGCCGTGGCCGAGCCGGGAAGGGTCCGACCCACGGCGGATGGAAGATGTAGAATCTATTGCGCCATACGACGAAGCAATATATTTTCGATAATAAGGTGGAGGAGCGTAGGATCCCCGGCACGAATCTCGACGCGGGGCACCCCCGCCGAGACCGCCGAACCGACCGCCGCGAGACCTGCGACCTGCCCATGGCGGATCCGTGACCGCCGCCTGCCACATCAGAGGAGGACACGCCCATGACGGCCATCACCGGAAAGGTGGCGATCACCAAGCGCCCGGGCGAGCTCGGGATCCATTCGATGGACACCTTCAGCATGATGGTGCCCGACCTGAAGGTCGCCGAGCATTTCTATCGCTCCTTCGGGCTCGACGTCCGCGAGGAGGGCCAGGGCCTCGGCATCTATACCTTCGGGTCGGACCACCGCTGGGTCAGCCTCGACGAGGGGCCGCGCAAGAAGCTGAACCACCTCAGCTTCGCGGTCTTCGAAGAGGATTTCGACCCCATCCGCCGCCGGATCGAGGCGAACGGCGTCCGCATCATGGACGCGCCCCGCGCCTCTGGCCGCGATTCCAACGGCTTCTGGATCCAGGACCCGTTCGGGATGTCGGTCGAGATCAAGATCGCCGAAAAGACCTCGCCGGATGCCAAGGTCGACTTCCTCACCACCTCGTGCGAGGCCGGACGGATGGGGTCC
Source organism: Paracoccus sanguinis (assembly GCF_900106665.1). Classification (GTDB taxonomy): domain Bacteria; phylum Pseudomonadota; class Alphaproteobacteria; order Rhodobacterales; family Rhodobacteraceae; genus Paracoccus; species Paracoccus panacisoli. Next base: position 20,408 of record NZ_FNNA01000004.1, on the reverse strand, counting down.
GTGTCCCGGTCGCGCGCCCCGAAGGTCGAGCCGCGGCGGCTGGCGCATCTGCTGGTGTTCACCCCGTCGGTGCCGGATTCGCTGACCTTCTATGCGCGCAACCTCGGGCTGCGGCTTTCGGACCGCTCGGGTGACGGCATCTGCTTCATGCACGGCATCCACGGCTCGGACCACCACCTCATCGCCTTTGCGAAATCCTCAGCGCCGGGGCTGCATCATGTCTCGTGGGACGTGGGCGGGATCAACGAGATCGGGCTCGGCGCCTCGCAGATGGCCGACAAGGGCTATCAGAAGGGCTGGGGGCTCGGCCGCCACGTCCTCGGGTCGAACTACTTCCACTACGTGAAGGACCCGTGGGGCAGCTACTCGGAATACTCCGCCGACATCGACTATATCCCCGTCACCCAGGACTGGGAGGCGGGCGACTATCCGCCCGAGGACGGGATATACCTCTGGGGGCCCGAGATGCCGAGCGATTTCGTCCACAACTACGAGGCCGCGGACGCCGACGCCGTGACCCCCGGCGCGGCAGCGGGCGCTGTCTGACCCAGGCGCCGTCTGACCCAGGCGCCGTCTGACCCCGACGCTGTCTGACCCGGGCGCTGGCGCGCGCGGCGGTGCGGCCGTCGTGACGCTGCCGGCCCGCGCAATCTGACCGGGCCGACCCTGCCCCACCGACTGTCCGGGGCACCGCCCGGACACGGGCGCCCCCGCAGGGCGCCCGACGCCTTCCTGTTGCCCCGCCCCTGCCCCCCCTGCCCCACGACGGCACGGCGGCGGGCGGGCAGCGACAGGCACGATTGTCCATTCAAGGAGGAGCCCCGGAATGAACCAACCCATCGAAACCGATGTGCTGATCGTCGGCAGCGGCCCGGCCGGGTCGTCCTCGGCGGCGCTGCTCAGCAGCTACGGCATCCGCAACATCATGATCAACCGGCATGGCTGGCTGGCCGACACGCCGCGCGCCCACATCACCAACCAGCGCACGATGGAGGTGCTGCGCGACCTCGGGCTCGAGGAGGAGGCCGTCTCGGTCTCGAGCGTGCAGCACCAGATGGCGAACTGCGTCTTCTGCTACAGCCTCGCGGGCGAGGAATTCGGGCGGCTGCTGGCCTGGGGCAACCATCCGCAGCGGCGCGCGGACTATGAGCTCTCGAGCCCGACCGAGATGTGCGACATCCCCCAGACCTACATGGAGCCGATCCTGTTCAAGGCGGCGGGCGCCCGTGGCACCTCGATCCGCATGAACACCATCTTCCGCAGCCTGACGCAGGATGCGGAGGGCGTGACGGCGACGGTGACCGACCGCACCTCGGGCACCGACTACCAGATCCGGGCGAAGTACCTGATCGGTGCCGACGGCGCGCGCAGCGACGTGGCGAAGGCGATCGACCTGCCGATGGAGGGCAAGACCGGCCTTTCGGCCAGCACCAACGTCATCTTCGAGGCCGATCTGACCAGATATGTCGCGCACCGGCCCAGCGTCCTCTACTGGCTGCAGCAGCCTGGCTCGAACGTCGGCGGCATCGGCGCCAGCGTGCTGCGGATGGTGCGGCCCTGGACGGAATGGCAGTCGATCTGGGGCGTCGATCTCGACAAGGTCGAGACGAACATCACGAAGGAAGAGGCCGAGGCGACGCTGCGCCAGCTGATCGGCGACCCGGACATCCCGATCCGGGTCAAGTCGACCGCGGTCTGGACCGTCAACAACATGTACGCGCGCGACTATGCGGTCGGCCGGGTGTTCTGCATGGGCGATGCGGTCCACCGCCACCCGCCGCTGAACGGGCTGGGGTCGAACACCTGCATCCAGGACGCCTTCAACCTGTGCTGGAAGCTGGCGATGGTGCTGAAGGGGCAGGCGGCGCCGTCGCTGCTCGACAGCTATTCCATCGAGCGCCAGCCGGTGGGCCAACAGATCGTGACCCGCGCGAACAAGAGCGCCGAGGACTATCCGCCGCTCTTCGATGCGATCGGAATCCTCGGCTCGGACGACCCCGATGCGTTGCGCCAGCGGATCGAGGACCGCAAGGCCCCGACCCCCGAGGGGAAGGCGCGTCGCCGCCGCATCCACGCGGCGGTGCAGCAGAAGAACTATGAGTTCAACACCCACGGCGTCGAGATGGGGGAGCGCTACCGCAACTCGCCCGCCATCGTTACCGATGGGCAGCCCGAACCCGACTACACCCGCGACCCCGAGCTGTATTACCACCCGACCACCTGGCCGGGCGCGCGCCTGCCGCACGTCTGGGTCGAGCGCGACGGGGCGCGGGTCTCGACCCTCGATCTGTGCGGGCACGGGCAGTTCACCCTGCTGACCGGGATCGGCGGCGAGGCGTGGCACGAGGCCGCCCGCGCGACCCCGGGCGCCTATGGGATCGAGCTGCCCTGCCTGACCATCGGCCCCTCGGGATCGGATGCGATGGACATCTTCGGCGACTGGTTCCGTGCCGCCGAGATCGAGGAGGACGGCGCCATCCTCGTGCGCCCCGACCACCATGTCGCCTGGCGGGCGCCGTCCACCCGCGCCACCGCGACCGAGGATCTGAAGGCCGTCATGGGACGCATCCTCGGCCGCGCCTGAGGCGGGCGGCGCCCTTCGAAAATGGCATGACCCGGCCGGCAGACCTGCCGGCCGGGTTCTTTCGTCGCCGTTCGTTGCCCGCGCCCGCCCCTGCAAAGATACGGAAAGGCCGCCGTCGATCCCGCCGGCGGCCTTAGCCTCGCCCGTTTGAGGCGCCGCGCTACAGCACGACCGTCACCACACCCGGCACCAGCAGGCAGATCACGATCAGCAGCGCCATCGCCGCCACATAGGGCATCACCCCGGCGAACACGTCCTGCAGCGTCACGAGGTCGCCGACCGTGCTCTTCACCACGAACACGCTGATGCCGAAGGGCGGTGTCAGCAGCCCCATCTCGACCGCGATCACGGTGATGATGCCGAACCAGATCAGCACGTCGGGGCCGATGACGCCGGTGCCGAGCTGGACCACCAGCGGCATCACGATGGGCACGGCGATCACGATGATCGAGGTCGAATCGAGGAACATCCCCATGATGATGACGACCAGCAGGAAGAGCAGGATCACCCCCCAGAAGCCGAAGCCCGAGGCAACGGCGGCATCGACCATGACCGCCGGCACCGTGGACATGACCAGCGCCTTGGTCAGCACGCTGGCCGCGATGACCAGCGACAGGACCGCGACGGTGATCTGCCCCGTCTCGCGCAGGACGTTCCACAGCGCGGCGCGCGTCAGCTTGCGCCGCAGAAGCGTGACGATCATCGTCGCAAAGGCGCCGACCGCGCCGGCCTGCGTGGGCGTGAACCAGCCGAGATAGATGCCGCCAAGGACGATCGTCACCAGCACCGCGATCGGCAGCAGCCGCCGCGCCGACGAGACCAGCGTCTCGGGCTCGAGATCATCGTTGCCGGCCGGGCGGCCGACGAAATCGGGCCGGAACTTCGCCAGCAGCAGGATCGTCACGCAGAAGATCACCGCCATCAGCAGGCCGGGCACGAAGGCGGCGAGAAACAGCTTGCCGACCGAGGTCTCCGTCACGAAGCCGTAGATGATGAGCAGCAGGCTCGGCGGGATCATCATCCCCAGGACCGACGACCCGGCCACGGTGCCGGTGGCGAAGCGCGGGGTGTAGCCATGCGCGATCATCTGCGGCACCGCCACGCGCGAGAAGATCGCCGACGAGGCGATCGAGATGCCGGTGACCGCGGCAAAGACCGCGTTGGCGACGACGGTGGCGATCCCGAGCCCGCCCAGCAGCTTGCGCGTCCACCAGGCCGCCACTCGATAGGCGTCGCGGCCGATGTCCGAGATGTCGGTGAACAGGCCCATCAGCACGAACAGCGGCACCACGCCGAAGTCGAACTTGTTGATCGTCCCGGTGGCCGAGGTCCGAAACGAGTTGAGCGCCACCATCGGGTTGTCGCGGATCAGCCAGATGGCGATGACGCCCACGACCGACAGGACCACCGCGACGTGCATCCCGGCCATCAGCAGGGCGAGCAGAAAGACGATGGACAGGATGCCGAGCGTCACCCGGCCAAGATCGCCGGTCGCCACGACCAGCACCGCCACGGCAAAGACCGCGATCCCCGCCAGCACCAGCGTCAGGTACCGGCCGCGGCCGCGGGCCAGCATCCCCGGCAGGCCGCGCACCACGTCCGCGACCTCGAGCAGGAACTGCGCGGTCAGCGCCGCGCTGCCGACGAAGGTCAGGAACTTGAAGGGCCAGGTCGGCAGGGTGAAGATCCCCATCGTCCCGAAATAGTCGCCCCCCCGCCGGGCCGCGGCGAAGTCGCCCCAGAGCGCCCAGGTCAGCGCCCCGAAAAGCAGCCCGCCCACCGCCAGGAACAGCGCATTGAGCAGCGCGGCCGCCGCCGGGTCGGCCTTCTGCAACGGCGCGAACAGAAAGTCGGCGCGGGTCAGCCGGCCATGCCCCAGCGCATGGGCGAGTTGCAGGAAGACGACCGGGACGATGGTCTCCTCGACCAGCTCTACCACGCCGTAGATCGGGCGCGAAAACAGCGCGAGCCCGGCGACATCGGCACAGATCAGCAGCATCGCCACGAAGATCCATATCGTGCCCAACGCCGACAAGGCGCCGGTGACATGGTGAAAGGCGCGGTTCGCCGCGCTTTCGGCGGCGATCGGTCCGTCGTCGGATTGCAGCATGGGCTCTCTCTCCCTCCCCCTCGTGCCAGCCGGTGGTGCCAGAGGCCGGCCGGGGCCGCGCGGCGGCGGCCCGGCCGGCGACGGGACGCTCAGTTCAGGGTCCAGTCGCGGGCGGGCGTGCCGCCGGCGGCGCGGATCGCGGCCATGTAGGCGTCGAGCAGGGCCTTGCCCTCGGGCAACTTCGCGCCCCAGCTCGCGGCCAGGTCCGGCAGCGCATCGACCCATTTCTGGCGCTCAGCCGGGTCCAGCGTCGTCAGCGTCACCTTGGGATCGGCGCGCAGCTCGGCCAGGATGGCGTCGTAACGCTCCTTGAGGATGGCCGCGTTGCGGGCGCCGTATTCCGGCCCGAGGTCGGTCAACACCTGCTTCACGTCGTCGGGCAGGCCGTCCCAGACATCCTTGTTGACGCCGAACCCGCCGATGTAGTTGGCGCCCGCGCCGACCAGCGTGACATAGGGCGCGACCTCCTGGATCTTCAGCGGGTGGGCGCCGCTGACGATCGAGATCACGCCGTCGGCCACGCCCGTCTCGATCTGGTTGTAATAGGTCGGCAGCGCGCCGTTCACCGGCACCGCGCCGATCGCGGCCATCCACGGTCCGGTCGGACCGGGGGCGAGGATCTTCTTGCCGCGCAGGTCCGCGAGCGTCGTGACCGGGAACTTGGTGTAGAGGTGATAGGTGTCCGCCCCCGTCGCGCCGAGGAAATGGACGTTGTTCTGTTCCCATTCCGCCTGCAGCGCCGGGATCTGGTGATAGAGCGTGTTGAAGACGTCGATCAGCAGCCCCGGATCGTCGGTCGTGAAGGGGGTGAAATAGGTGACGTTGCTGTAGGGCATCTTCGCCTCTTCCCACAGCGCGCCGATCCAGCCGGAATCGGTGATCCCGTCGCCCACCGCCTCGAGCGTGTCGCTGAAGTTGTAAAGCGCGCCGCCGTAGGATTCGGTCCAGGTGACGCGGTTCTCGGACCCCATCGCCTCGAGCCGCTTGTTGGTCTCGGTGACGATCACCTCATGCAGCGGCGCGACCCAGGGGATCTGGATGCCGTGGCTGGAGGAGATGGTCAGGGGAATGTCCTCGGCCCAGGCGGCGGGTGCGGCCAGAAGGGCGAGGGTCGCAAGGGTCGTTGAGCGCAACATCGGGCGTCCTTTCGGTGAAGGGTCAGGGAGTGCCGGGCGATGCCCAGGCACGGGTCGAGGGCGAGAGCGGCGCTGCAGGGGCGAGGGCGCGGTCAGGTCACGCTGGCGCCCGCCAGCCGCCACGTGCGCCGCGCCCGGGCCACGAGCGCGGCGGGGGAGTTCATGCCACGGCTTGATCGTGACGAAGGGCCACGGCGCCGAGATCGCGGAACACCGCGCGCGGTTCGCGGATGTGCGCGCGGGGCGTGTGGGCAATGGTCTCGAATTTGGTGACGGTGATCGCGGCGACCTGCTCACGTGCGAGAAGGGCGGTGAGGGTCAGGCCCGCAGGACCGGCGCCGATGACTGGAACATCCGTGGTCTCGATGCGCATATGATCCTCCCTCATCAGATGCTGTCGATGGTCGTGTTCTCTGGGGCGGACGATCCGTTCCGCGGGCTCGGCGAGCCGGGGATTGCGCCGGGGTCGGCCTCCCTGCCCTCCCCCGCGACCGATTCGTGCCTCTAATAACGAATATGCGGTCAATATTCGAAAATAAAGCGGCGCATATGATCCGCGTCGCGCAGGCCACAAATATTCGAAAGTTGATCGCGTTCACGAAGCGATGTGCTATGGCAAATCAAAGCGAGCCCTCACGCGTGGCAAGGAGCCCCGATCATGATCATGACGTCCCGACCCTCCGGCGAGACCCGGACCCTGATGGCGTCGGTCTATGACCGGCTGCGCAGCGACATCGTCGATGGCGAGCTGCGGCCCGGCGCGCGGCTGCGGTTCGAAGAGCTGAAAGAGGGGTATGGCGTCGGCCTGTCGCCGCTGCGCGAGGCGCTGACGCGGCTTGCGGCCGAAAAGCTGGTCATCCTCGAGGAGCACAAGGGCTTCCGGGTCGCGCCGATCTCGCGTTCGGACCTGCGCGACCTGCTGATGATGCGGCAGGAGATCGAGGGGCTGGGCATCCGCCGGTCGATCGAGCGCGGCGACGACGCCTGGGAGGGGGCGATCGTCGCGGCGATCCACGCACTCGGCAAGCGCGGCAGCCTGACCGACGACGGCCGGATCGACCCCGAGTGGGAGCTGCGGCACCGGGTGTTCCACGACAGCCTCGTGGCGGCGTGCGACTCGCCGCGGCTGCTGCTGTTCCACCAGCAGCTCACCGACCATGCCGACCGCTACCGGCGGCTGTCGCACCACTACCCTGCCGCCGGGCGGGACCATCTGTCCGAACACGTCGCCCTGTCCGAGGCGGTGGTCAATCGCCAGGCCGCGCTGGCCGATGAGCTGATCCGCGCCCATCTGGCGCGCACCGTCGAGATCCTCCTCGCGGACGACGATCTTCAGGAAAGTGGAATGGACGCCTGATTTTCGAAAATCCATTGCCTCTTCGCTGATTCTCCGGTATGACTGGGTTGCACAAGGCGCGACTCGGTCATTCAGGAGGACGACATGCGGGTGATGAGCTATCGGAAAGGGGCGGACACCGGTCTCGCGGTGGCGCGGGGCGACGGCTGGGCGGACCTGGGCGCCGCGGACCTGCTGGCGGTGCTGGCCGGCGACCACGCCGGGGCAGCGGACACCGCGCCCGAACTCGACCTTGCCGGCGTCACGCCCGCGCTGCCGCTGGCGCGGCCGGGCAAGATCATCTGCGTCGGGCTGAACTACGCCGACCACACGGCGGAATCGCCCTACGAGCAGCCGAACTATCCGACGCTCTTTCCGCGCTTCACCACCAGTCTGATCCCGGACGGCGCGCCGATCGTGCGGCCGCGCGTCTCGCAGGACCTCGATTTCGAAGGCGAGGTCGTGGCGATCATCGGCAAGGCCGGGCGCCACATCGCGCGCGACAAGGCGCTTGAGCACGTCGCCGGCTATTCGATCTTCAACGACGGCTCGCTGCGGGACTATCAGTTCAAGTCGCCCCAGTGGACGGTCGGCAAGAACTTCGACAACACCGGCGCCTTCGGCCCGGTCGTCGTGTCCGCCGACGCCCTGCCGCCGGGCGCCAGGGGGCTGCGGCTTCAGACCCGCCTGAACGGCGAGGTCATGCAGGACGCCAACACCGACGACATGATCTATCCGGTGGACGAGCTGATCGCCATCATCTCCGAGGCGATCACGCTTGAGCCGGGCGACCTGATCGTGACCGGCACGCCGGCCGGCATCGGCATGGCCCGCGACCCCAAGCGCTACATGAAGCCCGGCGACGTCATCGAGGTCGTGGTCGAGGGCATCGGCGTGCTGCGCAACCCCGTCGAGGAGTCAGCGATCTGGAGGGCGCGGTCGAGGATACGCGCATGATCGCCGGCGCGGCGCTGGTCGACAGCACACCCGATCGCGCCCTGATGTCGTCGAACGCGCGCCATGCCGAGCTGATCCTGCACCGCGCGGCGGCCTCGTCGCTGCATTCGATCGGGTTGGAGGCGCTCGATCCCAAGCACGTGGACGAGGTCGCGCGGCGGGCCGAGGCGGCCGGGCTGCGCGTGATCTCTGACCAGCCCTCGCTGCCGGTGATCGAGCGGGCGGTGCGGGTGGCGTTCCCCGAGGGCCATGTGATCGAGGTCCATACCCCGATGCCGCGCGACCGCGCCCCGCGCTACGCCGGGCCGGGCATCCATCCGCGCTATCTCGACCACGCCAACATGACCGCCGTCGACCCCGAGACCTCGGCCCGGCTGATGATCGAGGTGCTGGGGCTCAAGCTCTCGGAACGGACCGAGGGGTGGGAGCTTGCCTGGATGCGCGCCGGCGACGGGCGCCACCACACCCTGGCCTTCGCCAAGTCGGCGGTCGGCGGCGGGCTGCACCACTACAGCTGGGAGTTCGCGGATTTCGCCGATTTCAAGCGGCTGGGCGACGTGCTGGACGCGCAGGACCGGACCCTCGTGTGGGGACCGGGGCGGCACGGCGCGGGCGACAACATCTTCGCCTATTACGTCGATGCGGCGGGCTTTCTCGTCGAGACCACGGCCGAGATGGAGATCATCGCCGATCCCGACTTCCAGCCCCGGATCGTCGATCCGGGCGAGAACCTTTCGAACTACCGCGTCGTCAACCGCTGGGGCCAGCTGCCGTCCGAGGCGTGGCTGGCGCATTACAACCCGTGTGCGGCGTGACACCCCCGGACATCGCCGCGCTCGAGGCGCAGCGCTACGCGGCGATGCTGGCGGGCGACGTGGACCGGCTGCGCGTGCTCTTGTCCGAGCGGCTGCACTACAGCCACTCGCTGGGTGATCAGGACAGCCGGGACAGCCTGCTGGCCCGGATCGGGGCCGGCGACATCATCTATCACGAGGTCACGGCGCCCGTCGCCTGGACCGAGCGGCTGGCCGATGCGGTGCTGCTGGGCGGCCGGATGACCGCGCGGGCGACCGTATCGGGCGTCCCGCGCAGCATCGACAACGCCTTCCTCGCCGTCTGGGCGATCGAGGATGACGGCCACTGGCGGCTCATCGCCTATCAGCCGACGCCGCTGCCGCACTGACGCTGCCCGAGGTTTCGGGCGGCCAGAGTTTTCAGGGGGGAGAGAGATCGATGGATCTGGGGCTGAACGGCCGGATCGCCGTCGTCGTCGGCGGCAGCAAGGGGATCGGCAAGGGCGCCGCCCGGGCGCTCGCCGCCGAGGGATGCGCGCTGTTCCTTCTGGCGCGCGACGCGGCCGGGCTTGAGGCGACGGCGCGCGAGATCGCCGCTGAGTTCGGCGTCCCGGTGACGCCCATCGCCTGCGACGTCGCCGATGCCGCGTCGGTCCGCAGGGCCGCGGCCGAGGTGGCGGCCGCCGCGCCGCGCATCAACATCCTCGTCACCAGCGTCGGCACGGCGATCCGCCGCCAGGACCGCACGATCACCTGGGACGACGCCGACTGGCAGGCCGACATCGAGATCAAGGTCACCGGCGTCCTGCGGGTGATCCGCGAGTTCGAGGCGATGCTGGCCGAGGACGGATCGGGCCGGATCGTCAACGTGACCGGCGCGTCGGGGATGATGGCCTGGATGCCGGCCCTGAACTACGGCATGAACAACGCCGCCGTCATCCACGCCACGCGCTATCTGGCCGCCGACCTCGCGGGCCGCCAGATCACCGTCAACACCGTGGTGCCGGGGATCGTCGGCACCGAGTGGCGGCAGGGCTGGGCCGGGGGCATGGCCGGCGACCAGCCGCCCGAGGACTGGCTGCGCGAATTCTGCGGCGGCAAGGGCATCCTCGCCCGCCGTTGGGCGCGGGTCGAGGAAATCGGCGATGCCATTGCCTTTCTTGCCTCGGCGCGGGCGGGCTATATCACCGGCACGCAGCTCGTCGTCGATGGCGGGCTGACCGCGAACGTGAGGTAACATGCTGAGACTGCAAATCATCGTCGGCAGCGTCCGACAGGGCCGGGGCGGGCTGTCGGTCGCCGAGTGGTTCGAGGAGATCGCCCGCCGCGATGCCCGGTTCGAGGTCGAGCGGGTCGATCTGGCCGAGCTGAAGCTGCCGCTGATGGACGAGCCGAACCACCCGCGGCTACAGCGCTATACCCACGACCACACGAAGCGGTTCAGCGAGATCATCGCCCGTGGCGATGCCTATGTCTTCGTGACGACCGAATACAATTATGCCCTGCCGGGGGCGCTGAAGAACGCGCTCGACTATCTGAGCGTCGAATGGGCCGGCAAGCCGATGTGTGCGGTGGCCTACGGCGGCATTTCCGGGGCCGCGCGCGCGGTCGAGGATCTGCGCCGGGTGGCCGTCGCGCTCAAGATGATCCCGCTGGTGCAGGGGGTCGTGTGCCCGCTCTATGCCGGGCAGCGCGACGCCGAGGGGCGCTTTCACGGCAACGAGGTGCAAACGGCCGCGGCCCACGAGACGCTGGACACGCTCGCCGATTTCGGCGCCCTGCTGAAGACGCGCCGTCTCGCCGCGGGGTGAGAGGGCGATCCGGCCCGTGGCGGAGGCGCTGCGGCCGGTCCGACGGTCGCGGCGCCCCCCCACGGGCAGTCTCGGTCCGGCCGCGGCCGCTGATGGGCGGAGAGGACAGCGCCCCCTCGGCGCGTCACCCGTGAGGCGCCGCAAGGGATCGGAGCTTCCCGGCGGGACGGGCTTGATGGAAGATGGATCACAGGTCGGCATAGGTGCGCAGGATGGCATCGAAGGGCTCGCGTCACGGCGTCCGCCACGGGCTCGCGGGGCTGCGGTTTGCCTTCGCCGATCCCACGGTGCGCAGCCTTCCGGGTCTCATCCCGGGACTGATCGCGTTCGGCGCGGTGGTCTATCACTGGATCGAGGGGTGGCGGCTGCTCGCCGCGGCCTGTTTTTTGGCCATCACGCTGGCCACGGTCGGCCATGGCGATTTCGCGCCGCGCACGGACGCGGGCAAGCTCTTCACCATCGGGTTCATGCTGGTCGGGATCGGGCTCTTCGTCGCGCTGGTCAGCGCGGTAGCCGAGCGCATCATCACCTTCCGCAGGACGACGCCTTGACCCTGCGGCGGGCGCTTCTCGCCGGGGGGTACGGTGCGGTGGCGGGCGGCGTGACCGCGATCGTGTTCCGCGCCATGCAGGCGCTGACGAACGTGATCTGGGGCAGCGAGACGACACCGCACAGCGCCACGACGGTGTTCGGCACCATCATGCTCGGCGGGGCGCTGATCGCCCTTTTGCGCTGGGTCGAGACCCGGCTGGCGGGCGGGGCGCCCCCGTCGCCCGACAGCTTCGGCGAGCAGCTCGAGGCCGCCGCCACCCTGCCGGTCGATCATCTGCGCCAGGGTCTGATGGTCGGGCTTGCCGCGACGCTGGCCGTCGCCTTCGGCGGGGCCGTCGGGCCCGAGGCAGGCCTCGTCGCGGTGGCCACCGAACTGTCCGCGCTGGTCGCGGCGCTGATGGCGCGGGATGCCGACGAGCGCCGGCTGATCGGCGCGGCCGGGGCGGCGGGCGCGCTTGGCGGGTTCTACGCGTCGCCGCCGGCCGGGGCCTTCCTGGCCGAGAGCCCCGGCCCCGAGGATCGGTTGCCGCGCGCGCTGGTCTTCCTCGCCAGCGTCGCGGGTCTGGCGGGCTTCGTCCTCGTCCTGCAGATGCTGCCGGGGGGTGAGGGGCATCTGGTCGTGGCGCTGCCGGATTACACCCCCTCACGCACCGCAACCGAGCTGCTGGCGGTCGTCCCGCCCGCGTTGGGCGGGGGGCTGGTCGGCCTCGTCTTCGTCACCATCCTGCCGAGGCTCAGGGCGGGGCTCGAGACGCTGGGCGGCCCCGTCACGCAGACCCTGGCCGGGACGCTGGCCTTTGCCGCGCTGGCGGCGCTGTGGCCCGAGCTGCGGTTTTCGGGGCATCACCAGATCGGCGCGATGCTTGAGTGGGGTGCGCAGGCAGGGCCCGGTCCCCTGGCCATGCTCGCAGGGCTGAAGGTGCTAGCGCTGTCGCTCTGCCTCGCCGCAGGCTGGCGCGGCGGGGCCATCTTTCCGCTGCTGTTCGCAGGCGCGGCGGCCGGCGCCGCGGTGGCCGCGGCCATCCCGCTTGAGGCGCCCGTGTCGGCCGGACTGCTCGCTGGGGTGACGGCGGCGGCGACGCTGGGGATGGGCAGGCCGGTGGCCGCGGTGCTGATCGTGGCGTTCCTCGTCAGCCCCACAGCCATCGGTCCGCTGTCAGTAGGCGCTTTGATCGGGGTCGCCCTCGCCCGGCTCGGGCCCCCGCCGACGCTTCACTGAAGCGGCGGTCGCCCAACCTGCCCGGGACGGGCACCGCATCCCCCGAGCGCGTCCGGCAGGTGACATCCGATCCGCCGACCGCGCGCGACGCGGAAATCACCGGGCCGCAGGCCGGCGCTAGTCGGTCCTCTCGTGGACGATCTTGGCGGACGGACGGAACGCTAGACCAGAAGCCTTACCCTGCCGGTGCAGCGCCCGTCCAGCACGGGCCTTCGAAGAGCTGCCGCTTCCTCCCAGGAGTGCCGACATCAACGTGAAACTTTGACGGCGGATGCGCTCACGCAGGTCCGGCGCGCCCCGCTTCATAGCACTACTAAATCAGTCAACATTATTGACCCCTGCCGCGCCGGCGTCTAATCCGGCCCCGCGTGAAGCCTGAAGCCACACGCTGTGCTCAGGAAAGGACACGCTCATGCGAATGCTATTTTCGGCCGGATTCGCGGCCCTGTTGGCCTCCACCGCCGTTGCCGCCGAGGTGCGGATCGACACCGCCCAGGGTGCGGTCTCGCTGCCCGAGGCACCGGCGAAGGTCGCGGTGCTCGACCTCGGGGCGGCCGACACCATGATGGCGCTCGGCGTGACGCCGCGGGCGGTGCCGGACAAGCTCTACATCGATCACCTGCAGCCGCTGGCCCAAGGCGCCGAGCCCGTCGGCACCTTGCAGGAGCCGAACCTCGAGAAGCTGGCCGAGGTCGGGCCCGACCTCATCGTCGTCGCCAACCGCTCGGCCGTGAAGAGGGACGCGGTGGCGCAGGTCGCCCCGGCCATCGACATGACCGTGGATGGCGCGCGGCTCATCGACGACGCCAAGGCGCGGCTCACCGCATTTGCCACGCTCTTCGGGAAACAGGCCGAGGGCGAGGCGCTGCTGGCCACGCTGGACGGCAAGCTGGCCGCCGTGCGCGCGGCGGGCAAGGACAAGGGCCGCGCGCTCGTGGTCCTGACCAACGGGCCGAAGATGTCGGCCTATGGCGAGGGCTCGCGCTTCGGCTGGCTTTACGACGTGACCGGGCTGCCGCAGGTCGGGGTCGCGCTGGACGCCTCGGCCAACCACGGCGACGCCATCAGCCACGAGTTCATCGCGCAGGCGAACCCCGACTGGCTCTTCGTGCTGGACCGGGGCGCCGCGATCGGCGCGGACGAGCCGTCGGCGCAGGCGACGCTGGACAATGAGCTGGTGCGCCGCACCAACGCCTGGAAGAACGGCAACGTCGTCTATCTGCCCGCCGACAACGTCTATCTGGCGCCCGGCGGCTACACCGCGCTGTCCGAAACGCTGGATGCCCTGACCGCCGCGCTGGCCGGATGACGGCCCGCCCGCTCGGCCTGGCGCTGGCGCTGGCGGCGCTGACGCTGGCCAGCCTGGGCCTCGGCGCGGCGCGCATCGACCTGCGCGACGCGGCGGGGGGCGGCTGGACGATGCTCGTGCTGATGGAATCGCGGCTGCCGCGGACGCTCGCCGTGCTGCTGTCCGGGGCGGCACTGGCAGTCGCGGGCGTCGTGATCCAGAGCCTCGTGCGGAACCGCTTCGTCGGTCCCGATACGGCGGGCACGGGCGAGAGCGCGGCGCTGGGGCTGCTCGGCGTCACTCTGATCGCCCCCGGCGCGCCGATCTGGGTCAAGATGGTGGCGGCCAGCCTGGCGGCCATGGCGGGCACGGCGCTGTTTCTGGCCATCATCCGCCGCCTGCCGGTGCGCGAGGTCATGCTGGTCCCCATCGCCGGCCTGATCCTGTCGGGCATCATCGGCAGCGTCGTGACCTCGATCGCGTGGGAGGCGGACCTGCTGCAGTTCGTCGGCACCTGGCTGATGTCGGGAGAGTTCTCGGGCGTCATCGCCGGCCGCTACGAGCTGCTGTGGGTCGCGGGGGCTGCGGCGGCGCTGGCCTGGTTCGCGGCCGACCGCTTCGCGATCCTGTCGCTGGGCGATCAGGTGGCGACGGGGCTCGGGCTCTCGTCGCGGGGCGTGATGCGGCTGGGGATGGTGGTCGTGTCGGTCGTCTCGGCGATGGTGGTGACCACGGTCGGGATGATCCCCTTCGTCGGGCTGGTGGTCCCGAACATCGTCGCGCGGGTGATGGGCGACAACCTGCGCGCCTCGATCCCGGTGGTGGCGGCCGGGGGCGCGGGGCTGCTGCTGGCCTGCGACCTGATCGGCCGCAGCGTGCGCTACCCCTACGAGATCCCGGTCGGGACCATCCTCGGCATCGTCGGCTCGGCGATCTTCCTGTGGCTTCTCTACCGGCCGGCCGCGCATGGATAGGGCGGCCGCGATCCTGATCGGCACGCTGCTGGGGCTGCTGGCGGCGTCCTCGCTGATCTGGATGTTCCAGGGGATCGGCGGCGGCAACCGCGGCTTCATCCTGCATCTGCGCGCAACGAAGCTGGCCGGGCTGGTGGTGGTCGGCGCGGCCATCGGCATCGCCACGGTGCTGTTCCAGACGGTCGCCGCCAACCGGGTGCTGACGCCCGCGATCATGGGCTTCGACGCGCTCTACGTGCTGCTGCAGACCGGGCTCGTCGCGGCGCTCGGCGTCGCGGGCTTCGCCGGGCTGCCGGGTGGCGCCAAGTTCCTGGCCGAGGTCGCGATCATGTCGCTGCTGGCGGCGGTGCTGTTCGGCACGCTGCTGGGGCGGGGGGCGCGCGACATCCCGCGCACCATCCTGACCGGGGTGATCCTCGGCGTGCTGTTCCGCTCGCTCTCGTCCTTCCTGGCCCGCGTCATGGACCCCAACGCCTTCGCCGTGGTGCAGGCCGCGAGCTTCGCCAGCTTCGGCCGGATCGATGCCACGCTGCTGCCGATGGCCGGCGCGATCGCGGCCGCCTGCGTCGCGGCGGCGCTGTGGCTGGCGCCGCGTCTCGACGTGCTGGCGCTGGGGCGCGAGGCTGCGGTGCCGCTGGGCCTGCGGTTCGAGCGCTTCGTGCTGGTGACGCTGGGGCTGGTGGGGATGCTGGTCGCGGTGTCGACGGCGCTGGTCGGGCCCGTGGCCTTCTTCGGGCTGCTGGTGGCGGGCCTCGCCCACGGCCTCGCGCCTGCGTCGCGCCACGCGGTGCTGCTGCCGGCGGCCGGGCTGATCGGGGCGCTGATCCTCGTCGCCGGCCAGACCCTGTTCGAGCGCCTGATGGGCCAGACCGCGACGCTGTCGGTCGTGGTCGAATTCGCCGGCGGCATCTTCTTCCTGTTCCTGCTGCTGAAAGGACGCGCGCGATGATCGTGATCGAGGGGGTGAACCACCGCATCGGCGCCGCGCCGATCCTCAAGGACATAGACCTGACGCTGCCGCGCGGCAAGCTGATCGCACTGATCGGGCCGAACGGCGCGGGCAAGTCCACGCTGCTGCGCCTCGTCGCCCGGCTCGAGCCCTTGCAATGCGGCCGGATCGGGATCGACGGGCTGGACCTCGCCACGACGCCCACCGAGCGGCTGGCGCGGGTCATGGCGGTCATGGGCCAGCAGACCCACATCGCCAGCCGGCTGCGCGTGGCCGAGCTGGTGGGCTTCGGGCGCTGGCCGCATCACCGCGGCCGCCCCCGCCCCGCCGACCGCGCGGCGGTTGACGACGCGCTGGCGGCCTTTGGCCTGACGCCGCTCGCCCACCGCTTCCTCGACGAGATTTCCGGCGGGCAGGCGCAGCGCGCGCATCTGGCGATGACCTTCGCGCAGGGGACCGACTGGCTGCTGCTGGACGAGCCGCTGAACAACCTCGACATGGCCCATTCCCGCGCGCTGATGGCGCGGCTGGCGGACCTCGTGCGCGGCAGCGGCCGCAGCGTCGTCACGGTCGTGCATGAGGTCAACTACGCCGCCGCCTGGGCCGACCACATCGTGGCCATGAAGGACGGCCGCATCGTCGCCGAAGGCGCGCCCGAGGCCGTGCTGACCGAGCCGATGCTCTCTGCCCTCTACGACACGCCGGTCGAGGTCGCGCGCCACGACGACCGGCCGCTGGTGCTGCACCACCACTGGCACGACGACCTGGGCGCGCCCTTCCCCACCGCGGGCGACACGCGCCCCCACCTTCCCCGCCCCCATCTGCACTGAGGCTTCCATGATCTCGACCGCGCGCTACCCCACCCCGAATGCATCGAAGTACGTCCAGCAACTCGCCAAGCACTTCGCCCACAAGATCGAGGTCCGCTCGGACGCGGACTCGGCCGATTTCACTGTGCAGGCGGGTCGCGTGCGTCTGACGGCCGAGGACGGCGCCTTCGTGGCGCGGGTCGAGGCCGAGGATGCGAAGGGCCTGATCGACGCCCGCTACGTCATCGACAAGCATCTGGTGATCTTCGCCTTCCGCGAGGGCTTCACGGGCCTCGACTGGCAGATCGCGGATGCCGCCTGAGGGGCTGCCGCCGACGCTCGCCGACTATCGTCGCGCCGCCGAGGCCGTGCTGCGCGCGGATGTCACCGCCTGGGTCATGGGCGGCGCGGGTGACGAGCGGACGCTGCGCCGCAACGAGGCCGCCTTTGACGCGCTGCCGCTGCTGCCGCGCGTGCTGCGCGATGTGGGCTGTTGCGACACCACGCTGACGCTGCTGGGGACGCGGCTCGACCACCCGATCCTCGTCGCGCCGGTCGCCTGGCAGCGGCTCGTCCACCCTGATGCCGAGCGCGCGATGGCCGCGGGCGCCACGGCGCAGGGCGCGCGCATGGTGCTGAGCGCGCAGGCCACGACCTCGCTGGCCGCGGCGCGGGCGGCGGGCGCGCTCTGCGACTGGTTCCAGCTCTACTGGCTGGGGCGGGAGGCGACGCTGACGCTCGCCCGCCGCGCCGCCGAGGCGGGCTGTGCGGCGCTGGTCCTGACCGTGGACGCGCCGGTGGCGGGCCAGCGCCTGCGCGAGTTGCGGGCCGGCTTCGCGCTGCCCGCGGGGATCGAGGCGGTGAACCTCGCCGGTCTGCCGCGGCAGGGCGTGACCTTCGACGCCCTCACCGCCGCCGCGCCGCGATGGGCGGATCTCGCCTGGCTCTGCGCCGCCGCGCCGTTGCCGATGCTGGTCAAGGGCATCCTGCACCCCGACGACGCGGTCCACGCGATCGGCGCGGGCGCGGCCGGGATCGTCGTCTCGAACCACGGCGGCCGGGTGCTGGACGGCCTGCCCGCCAGCATCGAGGCGCTGCCCGCCGTCGCGGCCGCGGTGGCGGGGCGCGTCCCGGTGCTGGTGGACGGCGGCATCCGGTCCGGGGCCGACGTGCAGCGGGCGCTCGCCCGCGGGGCCGACGCGGTGATGGTGGGGCGGCCGCTGGTCTGGGGACTGGCCGCGGCGGGGGCGACGGGCGTCGCCCATGTCCTGCGCCTTTTGCGCGACGAGCTGCGGATCGCCATGGCCCTGACCGGCTGCGCGCGGCTGTCCGACATCGCCCCGGCGTTGATTTTCGGCCATAATCAGGGAGAAAGCCGGTTGACTCCGGGTTCCCTAGCAAATTACTAGGGCATTAGCCAGTCCGACGCCCCTCACGGCGCGTGCAAGCCTTTCCCCCTGCACGAAACCGAGAGAGAGGCCGCCGATGCCCCCGATTTCCCCTTCCTCCCTTCGACCCCTCCTGTGCGGCGCGGGCGCGTCCTTCGGCGCCCTCGTCGCGACCGGCATACCGCACCCTGCGCTGGCGCAGGACGGCGCCGCGGCCGAGCCCATGCCCGACGGCGTGGTGCAGCTGGACACGGTCGTCCTGACCGCCTCGGACGAGGCGTCCCTCAACACCAACGCGGCTAACACCGGCATCGCCCGCCTGCCCGGCACCGTGCGCGAGACGCCCAAGGTCGTGACCGTGGTCCCGGCCGAGATCATCCCCCAGCAGGCCGCCACCACCCTGCAGGAGGCGCTGCGGAACGTGCCCGGCATCACGCTCTCGACCGGCGAGGGGCGGGGCGGCTCGTCCGGCGACCAGTTCCGCATCCGCGGCCTTGCGGCGCAGGGGGACGTCTATCAGGACGGCCTGCGCGACTTCGGCGTCTATACCCGCGACAGCTTCAACACCGAGGGCGTGCAGGTCATCAAGGGACCGTCCGGCGACAGCTTCGGCGTCGGCAACCTCGGCGGCCTGATCAACCAGCAGCGCAAGAAAGCCGGGCTCGAGGCGTTCAGCGAGCTTCAGGGCAGCGCCAGCACCGGCGCCACGCAGCGCCTGCAGTACGACACCAATCGCGTCATCGGCGACACCGAGGCGCTGCGCCTGAACGTGATGGTCCAGAACGGCGAGGCGGCCGACCGCGACCGCGTGACCGACGACCGGCTGGGCCTCACGGTGGATTACGGCCGCGGGCTCGGCACCGGGACGCAGTGGCATCTGGGCTATTCCTATCTGCGCAACCGCGGTGTGCCGGACATGGGCCAGCCGATGGGCGAGGCCGCGGACGGACGCCTGCGTCCGCTGCTCGAGTTCGACGTGCCGGGATATGACCGCGACATCTCCTACGTCCGCAGCACCGACCGCGACGACGCGGATGTCCACATGGTGACCTGGTCCCTCACGCATGAGCTGGACGGCGGCTGGACCCTGTCGAACGACACCCGCGTGACCCGCTACGCGCGCGATTTCTCGGCCACCAACCCCGCGCTCTGCGATGCGGCCTGCGTCGCGGGGCTGCGGGCGGGGATCGACCAGCCCCTCCGCTACGGCGCGGGCGGCGGCATGACCTATGACCAGCAGGGCTGGGGCGTCCAGAACGTGACCACGCTGAAGGGCGAGGCGGTGACCGGGGGCATCCGGCATCAGGTCACCGCGGGGCTCGACCTGTCATGGCAGATCGACCACCGCCGCCGCGGCGCGTGGCTTGTCGCCCGGCCCGAGGGCACGATCCTCGACCCGGTGTTCGACGCCCGCGACGCCGTCTTCGCGTGGGACGACCGCGACAGCACCGCCAAGGCGCTGAACGCCGGGCTGTTCCTTGCGGACCGGATGCACTTCGGCGACCAGGTCTCGGTCCTCGCCAGCGCCCGTGCGGACTGGTTCGAAAGCTCGTTCGACGGCACGCTGATCGGCGGGACCTCGCCCGTCAGCGGCAGCATCGACGGCTTCGAGATCAGCCCCTCGCTGAGCCTGATCTGGGAACCCACGCCCGACCGCATGGCCTATCTGACCTTCGCGCGGACCTATCGCCCGCTGGGGACCGACATCGCCGCCGCCGCCAACGCCTTCGAGACCGAGGTGCCGGCCAGCGACCGCGACTTCGCGCCCGAGCGGTCCGACCTGATCGAGCTGGGCGGCAAGATCGACGTGCTGGACCACCGGCTGGGCCTGACGGCGGCGCTGTTCCAGATCGACAAGAGAAACTCGTTCGACCGCGACCCGACCACGGGCGAGATCACGCCGGGCTTCAGCGCCAACGGCGAGAACCGCCGCATCCGCGGCCTCGAGCTGGGCGCCTCGGGCGAGGTCGCGCCGGGCGTGGACCTGCTGCTGGCCTACTCGAACCTCGACGGCGAGATCACCGGCGGGCGCGGCGCCGACGCGGCGAAGGTGGGCCGCGATGCGCCGGGCGTGCCGCGCCATAACCTCGCCCTCTGGGCCAGCCATGCCCGCCCCGTCGGCACCGGCGGCGGCGAGGTCACGGTCGCGGGCGGGGTCCGCTATGCCTCGGACTACTGGTCCGACAGCGCCAACGCCGCCCGCATCCCCGAGACCGTCTCGGTCGACATGATGCTGGCCTACGAGCAGGACAACTGGCGGGTGGCGCTGAACGGCACCAACCTGACCGATCACCGGAACTACGCCTCGGCCTTCAGCGGCAGCCGGGTCGAGCCCGAGGCCGGGCGCGTCTTCACGCTCAGCCTGTCGCAGCGGTTCTGACCCTGCGCGGGGCGGCCGACCGGGCCGCCCCCCCCCCCCCCCCCCCCCCCCCCCGCCCCCCCCCCCCCCCCCCCCCCCCCCCCCCCCCCCCCCCCCCCCCCCCCCCCCCCCCCCCCCCCCG
>NZ_FNNA01000003.1 GCF_900106665.1 Paracoccus sanguinis | reverse complement strand
GCCACCGCGATCTGGCTGCAGACCATGGTGCCGCTGACCGCGGGCGACACCGTCGAGCTGCAGGGGTATTTCCGGGTCGCGGACGGCTACTTCGCGGCCGACCACACGTCCTTCTGGGGCTGCAAGATCGGCTGAGCGGCGAAAGGAGGAACCGATGAACCCACCCCGATCCGAAGGCTACGTCCGCATGCCGGACGCCGAGTTCGAGGCGATCCTGACCCGGGCGGCTGAGGAAGGCGCGAAGCGTGCGCTTGCCGATGTCGGCCTCGACGGCGACGAGGCCGCGCTCGACATCCGCGATCTGCGCTCGCTGGTGGACTGTATCCGGCTGGTGCGCCGCACCGCGATGCAGACTGCAGTTCGCATGATCACCACCGGCGTCGTGCTGGCGCTGCTGGCGGGCATCGCCATCAAGCTCAAGATCTTCGGCAACGGCCCGTAGCCGTCGTCTCGTTCCGATCTGTCAGCCCATCATGACCCGCCCTCGAGGCGGGTTTTTTCGTTTGGAGGACCCCATGACCACGACCTTCCACCGCCATTGGCGTGACGTGCCGAAGAATGCCTGGCGCTGGCCGAACTTCTCGCCCGCCGAGATCGCCTGCCGAGGGACCGGCAAGCTGCTGATCAACGAACCGCCGTTGGCGGCGCGACCCGGTCGAAACATCTCGACGGCGCGGCCTTCGACATCGCCATGGCGAACCACGATCCGGTGGCGTTCGAGGCGGCAGCGCGGGCGGTGGGGTTCCTCGGCTTCGGTTTCTACCCGCGCTCGGGCTTCATCCATGTCGATCTCGGCCCGGCACGGCAGTGGGGCGAGCGCTTCCCGGTCCGGCCGACTCCCTTCGCTGCCGAAACCCCGCCGGCGCGCGAAGTGCTGGCGCAGAGCCGCACCATGAAGGGTGGCGGAGCGGCCGGTGTGGCGACGCTGGGCGCGGCGGGCGTCGAGGTGGCTCGAGACGTCCTTGCCGAGACCCAGACCGCCATCCTGCCGCTTGTGTCCTATCTCGAAACGCTGCGCTGGGTGTTCATCGCCGTGGCACTCGTTGGCATCGTCGTGACCATCTACGCGCGGCTCGACGACTGGAAGCGGGGGCGTCGATGATCGCCGCGCTGCTGGGCGGCATTGCCGCCAGCCCATGGATGCGGGCCGCGCTGCGCTACGGCGCCGTTGGCTTCAGCGTGCTTATGTTCCTGCTCGCGCTCCGGCGTTCCGGCGAGCGCACTGGCCGCCTCGCCGAACGCCATGAGACCACGGAGAAGATCAATGATGCCCAACGCCGGATGCTGGAGGCGGCGGCTCGCCGCCCTCGCAATCGCGACGAGCTTGCTGACCGGCTGCGCGACGGTCGGTTCTGAACAAAGGATCATGGCACTTTGTCCGCCGGTCGTGGAATATGGTCAGGAGTTACAGACGCGGGCCGCCGACGAACTGGCGTGGTTGCCGGAAGGCTCGATCATCGCGGAAATGCTGACCGACTACGCAGTGATGAGAGAGCAGGCTCGGGCCTGCTCTCCTGAGACAAGCTAGCAAGAGCCTGAGCGCCTGCGGTCTGCAATCCGCACCAATATGGCGGCAGGCAGCATGCCGATCGATCGCTGGACGCAGCGGCCTGGTGGTGTCCCTCACCGTTCCTTGTCGCCAGGATCAGGATCAGCGTCGTGATCCCGAGGATCGCCGGGTCAGTACGTCCTCAATCTCGCGCGCCACGTCGTCGATGCCCTGCATTCCATCAACCGTAATGAGCTCTCTCCTTCGGCGATAGTAGTCCAGTAGCGGCTCCGTCTTGTTCCGATATGCGTCGAGACGTCTGACAAAGGTATCCCGATTGTCGTCGCTGCGAGCCGTGCCGCCAGCGGCCAGCGTATCGGCGACGCGCTTTTCCATTCGCTCGACCAGCGAGGTCTCATCGACCTTCAGTTCGATGACTGCGTCAAGCCTGACACCCCTTTGCTCCAGCATGGCGGTCAGGGACTCCGCCTGCGCGACTGTCCGGGGAAAGCCGTCGAGAATGAACCCTTTGCGCCAATCCTCTTGATCGATCCGGTCGGATACCATCTGGTTGACCACATCGTCGGGTACGAGTTCGCCGCGATCCATGATCGCGTCGACCCGCCGCCCGGTTTCGGTGCCTTCGGTCACAGCAGCGCGCAGCATATCTCCTGTAGAAAGCTGAGGGATCGAGTGGCGTTCGGCCAGGCGCTGCGCCTGCGTTCCCTTCCCTGCTCCTGGTGGTCCGAACACTATCAGTCTCATTGTCTCTTCTCACCTCTTGGATAGCCACGAGGGCGATGGCGGCGGCAATTCCGATGCACCCAGTACCGTTTGGAGAAGCCCTGCACTTCCGCGCAGACCGGCGCTGGCCGTGTAGGCGGACATGATATCCCTGCCTCCAAGTCTGGCGCCGGAGCTGGACCGCTCCGGCGCCGAACTCCTTAGCGGCTCGAGTCGCCGTAGACGATGCCATTCGGCCGATCGCCGACCGGCACCGTCCTCACCACGTCCTGGCTCTCGACATCGATGATCGACACTGTGTCGTCCGCAATGTTGGTCACGAACACGTAAGCCCCGTCGGCCGATGCCGACACGCCATGGGCGCCACCCCCGGTGGTGATCGTCTTCACGACCTCTCCCGTCGCCGTGTCGATCACGGACACCGTGTCGTTCGGCTCCGCGTCGGTGCCCTGATTGGCCACGTAGACGTAGGCTCCATCGGGGGTCGCGAACATCTGGATCGGGTTCGGCCCGACGTCGATCCTGTTCGTCACCTGCCGGGACGAGGTGTCGATGACGGCCACCCGGTTCTCGTCGCGCAGCGAGACGTAGACCTGATCGCCAGACGGCGTGAACCCGACCTGAACAGGCGCTGCGCCCACCGGAATGCGCGCAACTTCCGTCAGGTCCTGCGTGTCGATGACGGAGACCGAGCCGTCCTCGACATTGGCCACATAGATCTCGCTCTCATCCGGGCTGAGGCGCAGCCCGTGCGGATAGGCGCCGGTCGCGATGCGCTCGATGACTTCGGCCTGTGCGAGATCGACGACCGCAATCTCGTTCCCGCCGGACAGCGAAGCATAGGCGCGCCCGCTGCGGTCGGCGACGACATGCGCCGGATGCGCGCCGACTTCCACAGTGGCGACGGGCTGCGACAGTCGCTCCGGATCGAGCACCACCAGGACCCCTCCGCCCGCATCGGTGTCGGCATGTCCATCGTCATCCGATCCGTGCGCGTGATCGGCGGCAGGGCTTCCGACCGCCAGCAGCAGATTTCCGTCCGGCGTCAGATCGACATTGTGCGGCGACACGCCGACGTCAACGGTCTCGACCGAACCCGTGCCGAGATCGATGGCGCTGATCGAATTGCCGCCCTCGTTGGCGGAGTAGACGGTCCCGCCGGTCTGACCGAGGGCGGTTGGTGCCTCGCCGGCGTTCGTCGCCAGCCAGGCCTGCATTTCGACGATCTCGCCTTCCTGCGCCGCGATGATCTGGTCCGCCCACTCCCTGGTCTGCGGATCGTCGCCGTATTGCTGGACGATCTTCGCCATGTCGATCGCACCCTGATGATGCGGGATCATGCCCCGGACGAAGGCGACATCCGGATCGCCGGCCATCACGCCTTCCATCATCGGTCCGTGCATTTCATTCATCGCGGCGACGTAGGCCTGCGTGAAGTCGGGAGCGCTGGAAAGGCTCGTTGGGGCGCCGTCAGCGCCGGGTGCGGCCATTCCGCCGTGCATGCCCCCCTGCATCATTTGCTGCATCGCCTGCATCATGGCCTGGCCATGCTCGGGGATGCCCTGCATGCCGGGCATCCGGTCCGAGGGAGACGTGGGCGCGGGAGCCTGTTCCGCTTGGGCGGGCGGGGTTCCCGGGTGGTGGGTATCATGTTCGGCCTGGGCGAGAGCAGCGCCCGGCAGGCCCGCCAGCAGGCTGACGGAAAGAACGATTGCAGTTCGGTTCATGGGTTTTCATCCTTGGCACCGGAGGGCCGGCGTCACATTCGCGGACGCGGGTCTCCGAAAGTTCGTCTGGGCTCGAAGTGCGCGCTGCCGGCGGTCGCGCCGGAGCGGCCGTCACGCAGCAATCAGACGAGGCGGCCTCAGGATTCCTTCGGGGGATCGTTCCCACGGGTCACGGTGCATGACCCTGAACAGTTCACCATTCACGGACGGCCCGAACGTCAGCGGCCCGACGGGAACGGCGGCGATCAGACAGGTCTGACAGCAGTCGGCCAGCATCTGGCCGCCGTCATCACTCTCGCAGCCTGCAGATGTCTCTGCCCCGTGATCGCCGGGCAGGTGATGTTGGCCGCAGTGGCTCGCCGTGGCCGCGCTCTGTTCGCGGTGGAGGGCGTGTCCGGTCGGGCTGGCATGCGCTACGCCCTGCAGAACGAGGGAGCTGATGGCAAGCAACAGGATGCCGATCGCGAACTGGCGCAATCGGCCGCATCTCGCCGCGAACGCAACTCTGAAGCGCCCGCTCATGAGCCACCTGCCTTCTCGGTGTCGAGCCGGGCCGATGCGCTGCTGACGCGGGAAAGGGCCATCGCTCGCGGCTTGAGCTGCATCGGATCGGCGGCAAGGTGGACGGTCATGTGGAGGCGCCTGGCTCAGATTTCCTGCGCGCCGAGGTAGCGCCCGAAGGTCTGGGTGGTCGGACCGAACAGGAGCACTTCATAGGGCTCGGGTTCGACCCCGGAAAAATCCATGCCGGGCGAGCCGGCAGGCATTCCGGGAACGGCAAGTCCCGTCTCGGAGGGCCGCTCGGCCAGCAGGCGGCGGATCGCGGCAGCTGGCACATGACCCTCCACCACATAGCCGTCCACCTCGGCCGTATGGCAGGAGGTCAGCTCGGCCGGCACGCCGAGCCGCTCCTTGAGGCTGAACACGTCGTCCGAGTCCACGACCCGCACCGGAAAGCCCGCGGCTTCGATATGCGCGATCCAGCCGTCGCAGCAGCCGCAGGACGGATCCTTGGTGACGGTCACGAGCGGCAGGGCCTCGGCCCGCGCCCACGCCGGCATCGACAGCAGGAACGGAAGTGCGGCGGCGGCCGCGAGAACGGCCCGCCGGCCGATGGTGTGATCGTTCCGCATCGTCAAACCTTTCTTCGTGGACTCCATGATATCACCGGCTAGTCCGGAGCGCGACCCACGAACGGGTGAGAATGCGCCGGCGTCCCGCGGCATGATGTCGCCTGTCAGATGCGCTCGCGGGAACGGCCCACGATGCCACCCGGACATCACAGCTTCACGCCCCGCAGCCGAGACGCATTCGCGATCACGCTGACCGAGGATAGCGCCATGGCGGCTGCCGCGATGATCGGCGACAGCAGGATGCCGAAGAACGGATAAAGCACCCCCGCGGCGATCGGGATACCGAGCGCGTTGTAGATGAAGGCGAAGAAAAGGTTCTGGCGGATGTTGCGCATCACCGCCTGAGACAGTCGCCGCGCCCGAACAATGCCGGTGAGATCGCCCTTCAGGAGGGTGACGCCCGCGCTCTCCATCGCCACGTCGGTGCCGGTGCCCATGGCGATGCCGACATCCGCGGCCGCGAGCGCAGGGGCATCGTTGACGCCGTCGCCCGCCATCGCCACCACCTCGCCCGCCGCCTTGTGCCGCTGCACGACCTCGCTCTTCTGGTCCGGCAGGACCTCCGCCTCGACCTCGTCGATGCCCAGCTGTCGGGCGACCGCCTTCGCTGTGGTCCAGTTGTCGCCGGTGAGCATGACCACGCGGATGCCTTGGGCCTTCAGCGCGGCAAGCGCTTCAGGCGTGGAGGGCTTGACCGGATCGGCGATGGCGAAGATTGCGGCGACCTCTCCGTCCACGCCCATGAAGATCGCGGTCGCCCCGTCTTGGCGCAGCCGGTCAGCCTGCGCGGCCAGCGGCGTCACATCGACCCCTTCTTCGGCCAGGAAGTTTGCGTTGCCGAGGGGAATGCGCTTGCCCTCGACCGTGCCATAGGCGCCCTTCCCGGTCGGCGAGTCGAAATCCGCAACCGGTGCGGTCGCGATCCCCCGCTCCTCTGCCGCGCGCACGATGGCGAGCGCCAGCGGATGCTCGCTCGCCCGCTCGACGCTGGCGGCCAGGCGCAGCACCTCCTCCTCGGTAAGACCGGCAGCGGGAACGATGGCCGTGACGGCGGGACGCCCCTCCGTCAGTGTGCCGGTCTTGTCGACGATGATCGTGTCGACCTTCTCCATGTGCTCGAGCGCCTCGGCGTTCTTGATCAGGACGCCATTCTGCGCGCCGCGGCCGACGCCGAACATGATCGACATCGGCGTCGCCAGACCCAGCGCGCAGGGGCAGGCGATGATCAGGACCGAAACCGCCACGACCAGCGCATAGGCGAAGCGCGGCTCCGGGCCCCAGATCGACCAGGCGATGAAGGCGAGCACCGCGACCACGATCACCGCCGGCACGAACCAGCCCGACACCTGGTCGGCAAGTCGCTGGATCGGGGCACGGCTGCGCTGTGCCTCTGCGACAAGCTGGACGATCTGCGACAGCATGGTGTCGCGTCCGACCTTGCGGGCCTCGATCACCAGCGCGCCGGACTGGTTCATGGTCCCCCCGATCGCCCGCGAGCCGACCTCCTTGGTCACCGGCATGGATTCGCCCGTCACCATCGACTCGTCGACGGCGCTGCGGCCTTCCAGCACCTCGCCATCCACGGGCACCTTCTCGCCCGGCCGCACCCGCAGGCGGTCGCCGACATGGACAGTGTCGAGCTGCACCTCTTCTTCGGTGCCGTCATCACGGATGACCCGTGCGGTTTTCGGGGCGAGATCGAGCAGCGCCCGGATTGCGCCGCTGGTGCTTTCCCGCGCCCGGAGTTCCAGCACCCGTCCGAGCAGCACGAGCACGGTGATGACCGCTGCGGCTTCGAAATAAACCGCGACCGACCCGTCATGCTGGCGGAAGGCGTCCGGGAAGATGTCTGGCGCGAGCGTCGCAACGACGCTGTAGATCCACGCCGCCCCCGTGCCCATGGCGATCAGGGTGAACATGTTGAGATTGCGCGTGACCAGCGACTGCCAGCCGCGCTGGAAGAAGGGCCACCCGGCCCACAGGACGACCGGGGTCGCGAAGAGCAGCTGGATCCAGTTCGAGGTCTGCTGATCGATGTAGCGGTCCAGCCCGAGGAAGTGGCCGCCCATTTCCAGAATGAATACAGGGACCGTCAGCACCAGCCCGATCCAGAAGCGGCGCCGCATATCGATCAGTTCGAGATTGGGCTCCGCCTCGAGGCTGACCAGCACAGGCTCCAGCCCCATGCCGCAGATCGGGCAGGATCCCGGCCCCACCTGCCGGATCTCTGGGTGCATGGGACAGGTGTAGATCGTCCCCTCGGGCACGGGCTCGGCCTTTGCCGCCGCAGCGGCCGGGTCGAGGTAGCGGTCCGGCTCGGCCAGGAACTTCGCGCGGCATCCGGCCGAGCAGAAGTAATACGGCCGCCCCGCATGCTCGGCCTTGTGCTGCGTCGCATGGGGATCGACCATCATGCCGCAGACCGGGTCCTTGACCCGATGCACGCTGTCTGTCGGAGTCGCCTCCGCAGCGTGCGAATGCTCCGTCCCGTGGTGCCCCGAGTGAGCATGCCCGTGTTCGTGAGAATGTCCCGGCCCGCGATGCTCATGGCCGCCGACGCGAGAACTGCTCTCCATGTGGAGGGGGGCAGGGTGTTGGTCTTTGCTCTTGCTGGCCATCATGTACCTCGTCCGGGAAGTGCCCGAGAATCGTCCTCATTCGTCCTGCACCTTCCTGTCGTTGGAAGGTCAAGAGTAAGCCGCCAGGCGGAAGCCGCGGCGTCAGTGTTCATGCTGGGCGCTCCCTTCTTCCGGTCTTGCCCGCACGGCCTGCCGGGACTTCGCCTTCGGCCGCGTAACATCGATCTCGGCAGCTCCCTCCTCAACGGCAAGGCAGTATTCCTCGATCTGCGTGGTCGAGAAGTAGACCTTGAACCGGTCGCGCAGGAGGTTGTTCACCTCCCTCAGCACCCGCTCGCCATCCTGCCAGTCTCGAACGCAGACGTGGCTCGAGAACACGTTGCGCCCGGACGTCAGGCTCCAGGCATGGACGTGATGCACGTCCGTCACGCCCTCCAGCTCCCGAATGGCCGCGATCACAGCCTCGAGATCCAGGTCCTCCGGCGTGCCTTGCAGCAGGATGTGCAGCGACTCGCGCAGGATGCCCCAAGGAAGCCCAGAGCAGCACCAGTCCGAAGGCCATGCCGAGCAGCGGGTCGACGGCGAGGAAGCCGGTAAAGCGGATCACCAGGGCCGAGATGATGATGAGGAAGCTGCCGACGAACGTCTGCAGGATGTGCCAGTAGGCGCCCCGCATGTTCAGGTTGTCCTTCTGGCGCTCGTACAGGAGCCAGAGGGCGACAAGCTCGGTGGCGATGCCCCCCGCTGCCGCGATCAGCATCGGCGTGGTGGCCAACTCGATCGGCTCCATGAGGCGCATCGCGCCCATCCACAGCACGAAAATGGCCATTCCGACGAGAAAGAGGCCGTTGAAGAGGGCGCCGAGGATCTCCGCGCGAATGTAGCCGAAGGTGCGCGCCGGGCTGGACTTCCGCTCGCTCAGGCGCATGGCGACCAAGGCGATGAGCACGCCGCCGACGGCCGAGAAGGTGTGGAAGGCATCCGACATGACGGCGACTGAGCCCGTCCAGATGCCGATCCCGAGTTCAACGATGAAGTAAAGGCCGGTGAGCCAGCCGGAGATGACAAGCGCTTTGCGATCACCGCTCGCGGGCAGGTGGCCCGTATGGCTGCCGTGAGACATCGACATGGGTTCGCCTCCTGCTGACCGCGCATCATGCATCGTCCCGGTCGTTGAGGCCGCCGCAGCTCCAAGCTCCGGCGGCCCGAGTCCTTACTGCTGGCCCGCGTTCTCCTCGACCCAGGCGGTCATCTCCTCGATTTCCGGGCCTTGGGCGTCGATGATCTTCTGAGCCATCGCTTTCGACTCCTCATCGTCGCCATACTTCAGCTCGACTTCTGCCATGGCGATGGCGCCCGCATGATGCGCGATCATCCCGCAGTGGAAGGCGAGGTCGGGATCCTCGATGGTGTGGGTGGCCATCATCGGACCGTTCATCTCCATCATGGCCTGCATGGAGGCTTGCTGGGCCTCATCCATGCCCTCCATGCCTCCCATCATGGCGGACATGTCCATGCCCTGCATCATCCCCGGCATCCCGGACTGCTGGATGGCGTCCTGGCAGCCCTGCGGGAGGATCGACAGGTCGGGCATGGGACCTCCCTGTCCCGCCATGTGGCCAGCCTGCCCGCCTGTCCCGCTCTCCTGAGCGAAAGCCGCGGGCGCGGCGAGAAGGGCAGCAACGACGGCGGCGAGTTCAAACTTGCGCATAAGGGTTCTCCTTTGATGTAACTGGTTTCGGTGGGGATCAGGCCGCCATTTTCCGGCAGCTCTCGGCGCACCGGCGGCACGCATCCACGCATTCCTGCATGTCGCCGACCTGCTCGCAGCTCCGGGCGCATTCCTCACAGATCTCGGCACACTCACGGCAGAGATGCTTGTGATGACTGGTGCCGATCAGCATGAAATTCGCCGCGGTCTGGCAAATTTCGGCGCAGGCGATCATGAGCCGGAAGTGCTCCGGCTCGACATGCCGGCCACCTGCCTCAAGACAATGGTTCATGGCCATGCTGAGGCAAGTGCTGTGGCAGCTCAGGCATTCGTCGATGCAGCTCTGCATTTCAGGGGACATCTGGTGCATTTGTATTCTCCATCTTCGGAAAGCGCCGGGAAGAGAAGCAGCAAGCGTGGCGCTCGGCACTCGCAGCCAGCGATGACACGAAAAGACTTTCCTGGCGTCTTCAGACCGTCTTCTCATCCCTCCGGCGCGAGCGACGCCAGGCAGCAAGGCGCGACACGCGCTCACGATGGGTAACGATCAGATCAGATGGTGGTCCCGCGGCGGACGGCGCGGCCCATCCGGGGCAAGCCCGCTGAGCAAGGAGACTGGCATCACAAACTTCTGATCGCTCCTGCGCGGCTCTTTCAGATCGGCGGTTCGGCCGGGGATCAGCGCTGCCAGGCACGCATCTCCGCAACAGGCGAGCGTGTCATGGTTGTCATCGCTGGGCTCCTCCCCCACAGCCATCGAAGGAGCGTGATGCGGGACGGGGTCCGCCACGTTCGTCGCCGTCGGCGAAGATTCGGCGTGGACGGAGATGTGGGCATGACTGTGGGGCACCAGACTTCCGGCCGCCGCGCCATGGGCGATGAGCATGGCAGTTGCAAGAAGCGCCAGTGCGTTCGCAAGCTTCTGCCAGACGAATCCGGCTTTCGTCCGGGGGGTCCGCCGTTGCATCCTGTGGGAACGGCCGAGGAGGCGAAGTGTTCCGCTGATCATGGTGCTGCCGACATGCGTTCAGACCGTTTCTGCCATCAGTCTGCCGAAGTCACCGGCGACGAACAGCACGCGCGGATCGTGTTCCTGCAGGACTGGCTCGCCCAGCATGCCAAATGATGCTCCGGATACCAACCCTCATCGGCCTCACCGCCTCCGCGCTCATCGCCACCTGGATCCTTGTCGGGCTGCGGGCGGATGCGGAGAATGCCGAGACGATCGCACTGGGCCGCACCATTTACGAGACCCAGTGCGCCGCATGTCATGGCGCGCAGCTTGAGGGGCAGCCGGACTGGCAAATGCCTCTGCCCTCCGGGCGCCTGCCGGCTCCCCCGCACGACGCCACCGGCCACACATGGCATCATCCGGACGACATCCTGTTCCGGATCGTCAAGGAAGGCACCGCCGCCATCGTGGGAGGCGGATACGAGAGCGACATGCCCGGGTTTGCCGATGTCCTCAGCGACGCCGAGATCCGGGCCGTGCTCGCCTACATCAAGAGCACGTGGCCGGAACGCGAGCGGAGCTATCAGGCCGAGACGAGCGCGCGAGGCCGATAGATGGGTGGTCGGCGCGGTGTGGCAGGACATCATCCTCCTTGGGGTACGTCATTGTCGAGCTTGTGGCTCACGAAAGGGGCCTCCGTAGAACTCTTCGGTGACACTGCATTCTTCCCGCCCCCAGAAGCCGTGCGCGGGTGCAGCAGGCGCAACCAGTGCCCTCGACGACGTGGACGGCCAGCACGGCTGCAGCCCGTAGCGAAGGAGGCCACCTGAGGTGCAGCCCAACCCAGCGCCGACACCAGGTCACGTCGACGTGAGACACTTCGCCTATCCGTCTCACGCAGGCGTTATGGGTCATGATCTCCATTGTTCTTGAAGGGCAGCAGTGGGCAGCTAGTATCGCAATGAAAACAATAGCGAAAGGTGGGACATGACACAGGCAGATCGATCGAGCGGGCGCCGACAGTTCTTGACCGGACTGATGGCCACGGCGCTCGTCCTTCCGGCCGGACGGAGTTTCGCACAGAATATCGACCCTTATACCGGAATGCCTGTCTACGGTTCCGCCGGAGGGGCGGCCCCCGACCTCGGCGTGTTTCAGGTAGACCCGGACGCCGATCAACGCCGCAATCAGTCGTCATTTCGCGCGTGGCATTGGAGCGATTTCTATCCGAGTCTGGGAAAGGGCGTCATCCTTGCTGATGTGACCTCGCGGGCGCTGCATTACTGGTCTGCCGACGAATCGGTATACTTGTTGTTCCCTACAGCGGTACCCGTATCCGAGGATCTGACCCGCAGAGGAAAGACCGAGATCGTCAGAAAAGCGGAAAACCCTCCGTGGACCCCGACCCCGAGCATGCGCGAGAGAGATCCTTCGCTGCCGCAACGCGTCGAAGGAGGCGTGCCAGAAAATCCGCTGGGCGTCCGCGGCCTTTATCTTTCATGGCCTGCATATCTGATTCACGGAACCCACGACACCCGGAAGATCGGCCGCAAATCGTCGAACGGATGCTACGGTCTTTATAACGAGCATGTCCTGAAACTCTACGAGGTCGCCGAGATAGGCACACAGGTCGCGGTCTTCTGATCTACCATCGAAGGGCGGAGCCGGAGACATCTCCGGCCCGCCCTCACCTACGAGCCATGATATCAGGGGTAAATCATCACCGGCACCCCGAGGCGCAGCATCGCGAAGATATCTTCGACCTCGTCGTCGCTGACCGTGATGCAGCCCGCCGTCCAGTCCCGCTTCTGTCTGACCAGACGCTTTCCCTCCGGCCCGCGGCCATGGATCATGATATCACCGCCCGGATCCAATCCGAACTGCTCCGCAAAAGCTCGGTCCCGCTCATTCGGATAGGAAATCCCCACTGAAAGATGGTATCGACTGCGGGGATTGAAACGGTCGATGTAATAGAGGCCCTCCGGGGTCTTTCCGTCGCCTTCAAACTGCTTGTGGCCGATGGGCTCGTTTCCCAGTCCGAAGTCATACGATTTCAGGACCGTCTGCCCGCTGAGCAGGTACATTCGGCGCCGCTCCTTCTGAACGACGACCTGTGTCACCGGAGGCCCCAGGTACCTCTTCAAGACGGGGGGTTGCGTGCCGCACGCGGCCAGAGCCGCGAGCATCGTGAGCGAAAAATGACGGCGGTTCGGTCGACGCATCGGCAATTTATATCATCCGGAGATTATTGCGCGGCGGCGTAGTGCGAGAACACCTCAACCGAGCCATCCCGCTTAACAAGATTGACGTCGTAGGCTTTACGCTTGTTTTCGGGTCCCATCCCGGGACTGCCATAGGGCATTCCGGGAACCGCGAGCCCTGCGGCATCCGGCCTCTCTTTCAGAAGGCGCTCGATGTCGGCCGCGGGGACATGGCCTTCTATGAAATAGCCGTCGATCTCTCCCGTATGGCACGACAACTGACTGGTCGGGACGCCCAAGTCCATTTTGTGCCGGATCAGAAGAGCACCGTAGCGTTCCTCGGATGTCACCTCGAAGCCGTTCTGGCGCAGATACTCGGTCCACTGGGAACAGCATTCGCAGCCGGTCCCTTCGACCACATGGACCGTTCCGCGATCGGCGGCCATGGCGGCCGAGGTCGTCGTCAGCAGGACCGCTACGCCCTGCGTGAAGCGTCGAATACGATCAATCATGGTTGCTCCTTTTTCATGGCCCGCCGGATCTTGGGAACGGCGAACCTTCGGTCCTCGTGAAAGTCGATGATGCTGCCAAAGCTTCCGTCGGCCCGGAACAGGAACACACCGGCAGTATGATTCATGGTGTAGTCACCGTTTACGTCCTCGATGCGCTCTGCCTTCGCGCGGAAGTCGCCAAGAATGCGGGCGACCTCGCCTGGCTCTCCGGTCACACCGACGATGCGCGGATCGAAATAGCCGAGGTAGTCCGCAAGAACCTCCGGCGTGTCACGCTCGGGGTCCACAGAGATCAGAGCCACGTTGAGGCGGTCGGCGTCTGGCCCCAGCTCCTCCAGCCAGAGCGAGATGTCCGAGAGCGTGGTGGGGCAGACGTCGGGGCACCAGGTGAAGCCGAAGAAAACCAGGCTCGGCCTGCCGACCCAGTCCGAGATCGTCACCCGACGGCCCCGATGGTCCGTGAGCGTGACGTCCATTTCGCCCAGCGGTCGAGGCAGGTTGCGGGTAGGGCTCGCCAGCTGCGCCGCGCCGGGCCCGTCCACTTGCCACCAGCCCAGACCCAGCGCGCCGGCGCCGAGTGCCGTGACCGCGCCCGCGCCGAGAAGGAGCCGGCGCGAGAGGCTCATTCCGCAGGTCCCGTGGCGCCCGGTCCGAACACATGCACCTCCACCGTGACCTCGCCCGCGGCCTCGAAGGCGAGCGTCAGCGGGAAGGTGGCACCCTCCCGGAGAGGTGTGGCCAGTTCCATCAGCATGACGTGCATCCCGCCCGGCTCGAGTGTGAGTTCGCCGCTCGCGGGGATCTCGGCCGCCTCCACATGGGCCATCCGGGAGATGCCCTCGGAAAGGGTGGTCTCGTGCAGCATGGTCATGGTCGAGACCGGCGAGGACAGGCCGATCAGGCGATCGCCCTCGTCGCCGAAGTTGCGGACGGTGAAGTAGGCGGCGCCCGGCCGCGAGGTACCGATCGAGGCGCGTGCCCAGGCCGCGTCGATCTCAAGGTTGCCCTGCCGGACGGGTTCTGCTTGGGCGAGGCCGGCGGAAAGGCCGAAGGCAAAAACGGCAATAACAGGGAGCTTCATGGTGATGTTCCTAGAGGCGGTTCTGGAGGTCGGCAAGGATGTCGGCGGCGGGCGTGCCATAGGTGAACTGACGCAGCCAGTCCCCCTCCGGCCCGATGAGGTAAAGCGCGGGGCTGTGCGACATGGAATAGCCGTCGGGCGCGGCGGCATCGTCTTCGCGCGCGTAGTGAATGCGGAAGCTGTCCGCCGCAGCCCGGGTCTGGTTCGCATCCCCGGCAAGCCCGAGGATGGTGGGATGGAAGGCAGCGGTGAATTCGGCAATACCCAGCCTGCGGTCGCGCTCGGGGTCGATGGATATGAAGAGCGGCTGCACTTGCGTGGCCTCGTCGCCCAGATCGTCCATGACCTGAGCGACATCGGCCAGCGTCGTGGGGCAGACGTCGGGGCAATTGGTGAACCCGAAGAAAACCAGAATGTGTTTCCCCCCGAATTCCGTCGGGGTCCGCAGGCGCCCTTCGGCGTCGGGGAGTGCGAAGGTGGGACGGAACGGGGCCTCGACCACCGGCGCGGGCAAACGGTCTGCAATCAGAAACATCGTCCCGTAGCCCAGCATGGCAATACCCGCCGCCGCCCAGAGGCTTTTTTGCAGCCGTGTCAATCGCATCCGATCCGTCACTCCTCTTCTTGCGTCCTCCCTAAAGCCTCCAGTGACTTGAGGTTCAAGAGCGAACTCCTGTCGTCACACAACGGTGAGCCGTCGGCGGAGCAGAACGCTGCGCAGAAAGCTCATGTTCACGGCGACGATTGTGTCAGCGACAAGCGCGCGGATTGCGCCCGGCAAAAGCCGGTGTGCCGGATCTCGCCATGATCCGACGCCGGGGAATGGTCCGGGTCACACCTTGATCAGCGCCGCCGTCGCGTACATGAAGGCGAGCCCGCCAAGAAATCCGCCAAGAACGGCGGGGGAAAACAGTGCCGCTTGCCGGTCGCTGTTCTGACGCATCAGGTAGGCGCTGACCTCGACCATGACCTGCAGGATCGCACCGGCCCCGACCGCCAGCGCCAAGGCCGACCATTGCGGCGCATAGGCCAGACTGCCCGTCCACATTCCCAGCACGGCCGGGCCGCCAGCCAGAAGCGTCAGGGCTGCGAAGGTCCAGAGCGGCGGTCGAATCCGCAGCATCGGCGCTGCAATGCCGATCCCCTCGGTCACATTGTGCAGCGCAAAGCCGAGGACGAGGAACGTGCCAAGCCCCGCCGATCCGGCGGCAAAGGCGCCCCCGATCGCCAGCCCCTCGCCAAAGTTGTGCAACCCGATCCCGAGGGCGATGTAGAAGGCGAGCGCCAGACCCTCCGGTTGGCCGCGCCAGCGTCCGATCGCCATCAGCAGCAGAAAGCACGCCAAGGCCGTCAGCCAGACAACAGCGGCACGAGATCGTGTTGCGGTTCCTGCTCAGTCTTGGTCTTGATCCCGAGACAGCCGAGCGCGATGCCGAAGGGATCGAGCATCACGTGAGCGAGCGAACGCTCGCCTTGTTCGCGGCCTTTGCCGACCGTTCCTGAGCCTTCCGTTCAGGCATTCTCCACGGCAGATCGCACAGCGGCGACAAGGCTTTCCGCGCTGAAGTTTTCCAGTCGCGTGCCGTTCAGAAAGAACGTCGGCGTCTGGCCGACGCCGAGGGCTTCAATATCGGCCATGTCCTGATTGAGGATGCCGGTGATCCCCGGAAACAGCCTGTCGCTTTCGGCCCGCTCGAGGTCGAGGCCAGCAGCTCCCGCGACCTGCCAGGCCACGTCCAGTCTCGGCATGCCATGCACTGCCCACTGGGGTTGCCGCTCCAGCAGCGCATCAAGCACCGGTTCGAGCTTGTCCTGCATCCGCGCGGTTTCGAGGATGCGCACCGCTTCGTCCGAGCCTTCGTGGAACACCGTGTAGCGCAGCACGACCCGGACCTGCTTCGGGAACTGCCGCCGGATTTCCTGCACCACCGGATGATAGGCTCGGCAGGCTTCGCAGGAGGGGTCGAAGAACTCGACCAAGGTAACCGGAGCATCCTCGGGGCCGAAGCTGGGGGAATGGGCGCGGATCAGAAGGGATTGATCCACCGCGGGGGTGGCGGCAGCGAGCGCTTCGGCCTCGGCCTGACGCTGGCGGTTCAGGATGGACGCACCGCCGCCGAATGCGACAAGCCCAAGAGCCGGAGCCCCGATCAAGAGAGTGCGGCGGTTCATATGCGGTTTCCTTTGGGCAAGATGAGACAGGCAAGGATCGCGGCAAAGGCTGCCAGCGACAGGTAGGGAATAGGCAGGCCCAGAATGATCTGCGCCGGACCAGAGCAGGACGGGCCATCCTTGGTGCAGGGTGCGATGTCCTGCGGGATTAGCCCCATGTAAAGCCCGGAATGCCAGGCGGCCAACGCCAGACCCGCCAGCGCCAGCGGCAGGGCGTATGGGCGGGCCATGCCGTCGCTTCGCCACAGCGACAGGCCAAGGATCGGCACCAGCGGGAACATGGCGATGCGCTGATACCAGCAGAGCGTGCAGGGCGTCTGTCCCAGCACCTCGCCGATGAAGAGCGCGCCAAGTGTTGCCGCCAGCGCGATCAGGAATGCGGCCGTAAGGTGCAAGTCGTCGTGGGACAGGCTCTGTACGTCAGTGTTGGTCAAGAACAGGCTCCTTGCGACGGCGTGCGGGAAGAGAGGCTGCGAGGATGCACACCGCGCCAAGCGTGATGGCAATATCCGCGACGTTGAACGTGGGCCAATGCCAGTCGCGCCAATAGAGGTCGAGGAAGTCGGTCACGGCGCCCTGCCGCAGCCGGTCGATGATGTTGCCAAGCGCACCGCCAACGACCAGCGCAAGACCGGCCCGCTCGAACGGGCGCGGCGCCCGGACTGCCATGACGGCGAAGATCAGGGTCAGAAATCCTGTCAGGGCCGCCATCAGCAGTGGCTTGCCCGCCATTACGTCCGACAGCATGCCGAAGCTCGATCCCTCGTTGAAGCCGAGCGTCAGGCTGAAGCCGGGAAGAACGGGAACCGTCTCGTCGCGAGAGAGCAGCGCCAGCGCCGCCGCCTTCGTCAGTTGATCGGCCAGCGTGGTGATACCGATCAGGGCAACGATCAGCCGGGTGCTCATTTGACGCTCCTGCGGCGCAAGCCGATCCAGCGCGGGACTGAAGCCGCGTAGCGCTCATACTCCGCGCCAAGGGACTGGCGCAGGACAGCTTCCTCGGACCGGATCTGCAAGGAGGCCGATCCGAGGAAGAGCAGCGGCGCAAGGATCGTCGGGAGTGAAGGGATTGCGAAGCCGACGCCCGCAAGCAGCGCGAACTGCCCGAGGAAGGTCGGATTGCGGCTGAACCGGTAAAGCCCGCCCGAGACGAGATCGCCCGTGGCATCGCTTGCGACCCCGACGCGCCACGATGTGCCCATCGACATCTGCGCGGCAAAAGCCACCATCGCGCCGACCCCGGCGAGGAACACGCCAACCGCACCAAGCGCAGCCACCTCTCCCTCGGTCCAGAGCGGGTCGGCCTTGTGCAGGATCGGCCAGGCCAGCCAGAAGAGTGGCCCGAACAAGGCGACGACGAAGGCCGCACGAAAGCCGAAGGCCGCCCAGCGGTCGCGTCCGGACGCCCGCCCGAAAAGCCAGACAGAGCGGCCAGATGCATCTGCCGCGATGGCGATGCCCCAGAGGAACAGCGCCAGATAGCCGAAGATCAGGACCAGGACGGCCCAGCCAAAGCCGGAGATCATGCGTCATGCCTCGCGTTCGGGCTTGAAAGCGAGAAGCCGCAGCGCATTGAGCGTGACCAGCACCGTTGCGCCGGTATCGGCGAGGATGGCAATCCAGAGCCCGGTGATCCCGAGGATGGTCGTCACCAGAAACACCGCCTTGAGGCCGAGCGCGATCGCCACGTTCTGCCGGACGTTGGCCATTGCCGCACGGGCGAGCCGGATCATCGCCGGGATATCGATCACCCGGTCGCGAAGGATCGCCGCATCGGCGGTTTCCAAGGCCACGTCGGTTCCTGACCCCATAGCCACGCCGACATCCGCCTGTTTCAGCGCGGGGGCGTCGTTGATCCCGTCGCCGATCATCATCACGCCACCGTGCTCGCTCATGTCGCGGATCGCCGTGAGCTTGTCCTCGGGCATCATGTCGGCCTGGAACTCCATGCCGAGGCCCCCGGCAATGGCAGCGGCCGTGCGCGGATTGTCTCCGGTCAGGATGACCGGGGCGACACCCATGTCCTTGAGCTGCCGGACCGCCTCGGCCGCGTCCTTGCGGGGTTCGTCGCGCATGGCGATCAGGCCGAGCGGGGTCTTTTCACGGAACACCGCAACGGCGGTCTTGCCCTCTTCTTCGAAGACGGTGGCCTGGCGCAGGCCAGGATCGTCGAGGCCGCCGTTCTCCATCGCATGGCGGGGGGAGGTCACCCAGGCCGCTGCGTCCCCGACTGTCGCGATCACGCCCTTGCCCATCAGCGCCCTGGCATCGCGCGACGGCAGGGCTGCAACGCCCGCTTCCGTGGCCTTGTTCAGGATGGCGATGGCCAGCGGATGGCTGGATCCGGTCTCGACGCCCGCCGCCACGGCCAGAAGCTCGGCCTCGGTGGTGGCGCCGAAGGTCACGATATCGGTAACCATCGGCCGCCCGTGGGTCAGGGTGCCGGTCTTGTCGAAGGCGATGCGGCTGACCTTCGAGGCCGCCTCGATCACCGCGCCACCCTTCATCAGCAAGCCGCGCCGCGCGCCGGTGGATAGCGCCGAGGCGATTGAGGCCGGAACCGAGATGACCAGCGCGCAGGGGCAGCCGATCAGCAGAAGCGCAAGGCCACGATAAATCCAGGTATCCCAAGGCTGAGCGAAGGCCAGCGGCGGCACCAGCACGACCAGCGCCGCCACGGTGACGATGGCGGGCATGTACCAGCGGCTGAAGCGGTCGATGAAGCGTTCGGTCGGCGCGCGGGCCTCCTCGGCTTCTTCGACCAGACGGATGATGCGGGCGATGGTGTTGTCCTCGGCCGCCTTCGTGACCATTACGCGCAGCACGGCCTCGGTGTTGATCGACCCGGCAAAGACCGGATCGCCCGGCCCCCGCGTTTTCGGCATGCTCTCGCCGGTGACCGGGCTTTCGTCGATGCCGGATGTGCCCTTGGCGATCTCGCCATCCGCCGGGACGCGGTCGCCGGGGCGGACGAGCACGAACTGCCCGACCCGCAGGCTGGCGGCCGGAACCTCTTTCGTGACGCCATTCAGTTCAAGAAATGCGGTCTTCGGCACCAGATTGGCCAGAGCCCGAATGCCGTCCCGGGCCTTGCCCGCCGCGACACCTTCCAGAACCTCGCCGACCGCGAACAGGAACACGACCAGTGCCGCCTCCTCGGCCGCGTCGATGAAAAGGGCGCCGATGGCAGCCACGGTCATCAGGCTTTCGATGGTGAACGGTTGGCCCAGCCGCAGGGCGGCAAAGGCGCGTTGCGCCACCGGTGCCACGCCGATCAGGCAGGCGGCGACAAAGGCCCACTTGCCGAACTGAGGCGCCAGCAACTCTATGCCCCAGGCCACCGCCAGTAGGAGAGCGGTAAAGATGACGAGCTTGCCCTTGCCCGTCTGATACCAGCGCTTGCCGCGGTCTGCCGGGTCGTCATGGACATGGCTGGGGCTGCCGTGGCCGCTTTCGTCTCGTGTCGCGGCCGTGCCGGCCTTCGGGCCGCCGGGCATCACAAACTCGTTCTTGGCCGCCGCGGCGCGTGGTGCGATGCCGTATCCAAGGGCCCGGACCGTCTTTTCAACCTTGTCGCGGCCGGTCTGCGCCTCGTCCAGGGTCAGGCGCAGACGCTCGGACATGATGCCGACCTCCACGCCGCTGACGCCGGGGAGGCGCCCGACCGCATCCTTGATCTTGGTCGCGCAGGAGCCGCAATCCATGCCCGAAACGGTCCAGTCGCAGGCCGTCGCTGTTTCCACGTCGGTTCCCGTCATCGTCTTTCCTTCGCCCCGATCGGGCAGTTGCCTTCATCGAATCGGGAACTTAATGTCTCTAGCTACTGTAGCTTCAAGAGGGAATCTGATGCTCACCATCGGAAAACTGGGTGAGGCGGCCGGGGTGAAGGTGCCGACCATCCGCTACTACGAGCAGATCGGCCTCCTGCCCGAGCCGGAGCGCAGCGCCGGCAACCAGCGTCTATACGGAAAGTCCGCACAGGATCGGCTGGCTTTCATTCGCCACGCGCGCGAACTCGGGTTTCCGCTGGACGCCATCCGCGACCTTCTGAGCCTCTCCGACCAGCCCGACCAATCCTGCGCAGCCGCCGACATCATCGCGAAGGAGCAACTCGCTGCGGTGAAGGCCCGGATCGCGCAGCTGACGGCGCTGGAAGCCGAGCTGGAGCGGATGATCCGGCAATGCGCACAAGGGACCATCGCCGACTGCCGCGTAATCGAGTCGCTGAGCGACCATTCCCACTGCGCACATGACCACGACGTGCCGACGGCGGCGGCTGAATGACGGCGCTGCCGACCTTGACGATCTATGCCGCCGCGGCTTTGGCGCGAGATCGCGGGCTGTTTCGCCATTGTGGCGCCTCGGCGCCTCCGCGGCTTCGCTCGGGCCGGGCGTGGCGAGCCTGATCGCCTTCGGCCGGTTCCTGGCGCAGATCGACTCCGAAGCGTCTGCATCGTGGCGTCGATCCTCTGGACGTGGCTGGCCGAGCGACCCGATCGCCCGGACGTGACAGGCGGCCGCGTCTGCCTTGCGGGCGCTGCCGTGAACCCGCCCGGCCCGCGCAGCGCTGGGCATAAATCCACGCGCCGCCCTCGAACTTCTGGGGACCAGAGGAACCAAAACTGTCTCTCGACCGATTCTTGGGCAAAGGGCTACCCTTTTCCGGCGAGGATCGAGTGGTTTGCGCCTGCAGGGTGGATGGAGCCGCCTTGATCCGCCGGCCAGTACGAACGGAGGCGAACCTGATGTCCAGAAAACTGTCAAAGGATCCGGATGAACGTCAGCGCCGTACGCTCTGGACGGTTCTGCTGCTGAATGTTGCCATTGCGTTCGGCTTCTTCGCGACCGGCGCACTGGGCGACTCCAGTGCGCTGATCGCCAACGGTCTGGACAACACCTCCGACAGCTTCGTCTACGCCATCAGCCTTTTCGCGCTGTCTCGTTCGGACAAATGGAAGCGTTGGGCCGCGAACTTGTCGGGGGGCCTGCTGCTGATTCTGGCGGTTGGCATCCTGATCGATGCTGTTCGTCGCTACTACACCGGTTCCGAGCCGCTCGGCCCGCTCATGATTTCCATGGCGCTCATTGCCGCGGTCGTGAATGGCGTCTGCATCCGGCTTCTTGGTCGACTCGAGGATCCGGACGTGAATGTCAGAGCGGCCAACACCTTCAGTATCAACGACTTCATTTCAAACGGCGGAATTCTCGTCGCAGGCGGTCTCGTCTGGTGGCTGGGCAGCAATTGGCCCGATCTGGTGGTCGGTATCGCCGTCGCCGGCGTCGCCGCTTGGGGCGGCATCGGAATCCTGCGCGACGCGCATGGCGAGCACCACAAGGCGGTCCATCAAGGTGACGCCGAGACCTGAGAGAGAAGACGATGCCTCACGATCACGGCCACGCCCATATCAGCCCCGCGTCCCGCGACCGGCGGGTCACCATTGCTTATCTGGGCCAACGCGCTTGACCGGCGCCCAGATTGTCTGCCGAATCCTCTCGGGCAGCCTCGCCCTCAGCGCCTTCGCGCGCGCAAGATCGCACGGCGGCCGGCGGACGAGCGCATGACCTTCGGTCATGATCGGATCGACGTTGTCGCAGCAGGCTCACCAGCGATCTCCAGTGTCTTCCTCGGGCGGCGGACAATCTCGTACTGGATTTCGGGCTCGCCGTACTGCAGGCAGTGCAGTTCCCGCGTCATGCCGCGAACCGGGCCCAAGCAAGTTCCATGACCTTCAGTTCGAGATCGTCGAGCACCTCTACGTGCAGTTCGACGCCCCTTCGCCTCACTGACGTAGCAAGAGCCCGGCTACCGGCGCGCGCGGGCGCGCTCAGAGGAGGTCCCGGCCGGCGCGAATGTAGCCCATCGGATCGACCGCTTCACCGTTCACGCGCACCTCGTAGTGGAGGTGGGATCCCGTGGAGCGGCCCGAGTTACCCATGTCGCCGACCCGCTCGCCGCGCGCAACTTCCTGGCCCACCTCGACGCGGATGGCGTTGAGGTGCGGGTAGCGGGTCTCCAGACCGAAGGGGTGGCGAACGATGATGATCCGCCCGTAGCCGTTCTGCCAGCCGGCGAAGGTGACGACCCCGTCGGCCGTGGCGTAGACGGGGGTGCCGACAGGCCCTGCCATGTCGACCCCTTTGTGCATTTGCCCCCAGCGCCGGCCAAAGGGCGAGGTGTACCGGAAGGCGTCCTGGACCGGCATGGCGAGCGGCAGCGATTCAAGGGCCAAGCGATAGTGGCTGAGCTCGTCGAGCCGCTCGAGAATGCGGTTCGCGCGCACGGTCTCGTCATCCAGCGAGGCTATTCCCCTCGTGGAGACCGCAAGGGGAACCAAGGCTTCCTTCGGGGCTGAGTGACCATCGCCAGCGGATGCGAGTACCGCCTCAGAGTCCAGTCCGGCCTCACGGAGCACCTCGTCGAGCGGCTCCACCGAGGCGATCAGAGCCTCCTCGATCTGCAGCAGGATTCGATTACTCTCGGATTTTCTCAGCCGCAGATCGAACTCCAGCTCGCCGGCAAGAAGAACGGCCTCCTTGGCCTTGGTGGCGGCCTGATCACGCTCGACCACCGTTTCGGTCAGGGCGAGGGTCAGTAGGTCGAGTGTGGCGGCGAGTTCCTCAGATCTCGGGTCCTGCGACGCAGACACTGCGGCAGCGCGCGCGTCCATCGTACGGCGCAGAGTGGCCTGGGCCGCCTGCAACTCGCTCTCCATCTCGCGGCGGCGGGTCTCGAGCGCAAGCAGGTCGCTCTGCATCGACGACATCTGCACCGTGGCGGCTGCAAACCGCTCTTGGGCCGCGAGTGCTTCCATCGCCTGCTGGTCGCGCTCCCCGCCGAGTGCGAGAGCGCGGTCCTCAAAGAGCGCCTGCTCTCGCTTGGCCTGCTCGCGCATGGTTAGGAAGTCGATGGAGTTCATGATCAGGACTGACGTGACCGTCAGGCACCACGCCACCAGAAACGCTCCACCAGCCCAGGCGAGGGCCTGCCTTCCGGGGCTCAGGCGAACGAACCGGACATGGTCGCCGGACCGGATGAACAATCTTCGCTCCGGAAGGACGCAACCCACAAGCGTGCGTAGTCCTCGGATTGGTCGAAGGGTCAAATGTCGTCGTCCCACGTTGACGCGGCCTTGCCCGCCGTCCGCGTGTCCGCTTAGTTGGGAGGCGCTCGCCTCGCAACCACCCACGTCCTTCCGGTCAGCCGACAAGAGCCGAAGACGCACAAATCGGCGGAAGGCTGCCTGCGGACCTGTAAAAGGGAACCCGGTTGCCACGGGTGCAACTAGCCCCGTAGCCGGTCGCCATGACTCAGCGATCGCCCTTCCGCTACTTCAAGACCTCGCCCGAG
Organism: Paracoccus sanguinis; assembly: GCF_900106665.1. Lineage (GTDB taxonomy): Bacteria > Pseudomonadota > Alphaproteobacteria > Rhodobacterales > Rhodobacteraceae > Paracoccus > Paracoccus panacisoli. Next base: position 331,934 of record NZ_FNNA01000003.1, on the reverse strand, counting down.
AGCCGTAACGCCACCGTCCCGCGAGGGGAAGGAGGTCGAAGCCGGGGAACTCTCGCGCTTGCGCGTCATTCGTTGTGGAAGCGGGGCCCATCGACGTCAAAGCACAATCTGAAGGAGATCGCCTGGAATTCGCACTAATGAATCAACGTGTTAAAGGGCAGAGAAGGTTCGACGGCAGGCCCATCCCCTCCGCCACTTGCATGATTTAAACGCCGAAAATAGGTCCCTCGCGGGGCCTTTTTTTGTATGTGCCAGAGGGGGTTGCAGGAGCCATCCGCCCTTCGGAGACGCGCCAGCTGCGCGAGATAGTCTCCGAACGCCCACCGTCTCTCCACCCGCCCCTCGCGCTCGAGACGGGTAAAAAATCACCATACATTTCAATGAACTGGCGGGGGCGCGTCGCGCCCGCGTTTCGCTGGTTCCGGCTTGTTTCGACGGAGACGGAGCAACGAACCGGGCGTGGTCGTTGGCATGTATTGGGAGTTTTGCGCGAAGCCTGCGGGGAAAAGTAGAGATTGAGAAGAGCAGCTGGCAACCGGTGTGGAAGGGCCTCTCGAGAGATCAGGGGTGACTATTGCGGCGAGCGCTCACCAGGTTCCTGAGAGATCACGAGCCTTCGCCGCGGATCTGTCTCCTCGGCATTCCCCTGAAGCCATGCAAGGATGTGCCGCGAGTCCTCTACCGAAACCGTTGCATCGCGGGAGATGCGGAACCCTGCCATGCGTTCAAGATCGCGCGATCCCAGCATTGATCTTTCCAAGTATGTCCGGATCGAAAAGACTGGCATGGGATCTGGAAAGAATGACTTGGCCGCAGCATTCACGCGCAGCGTTCGCAAGACCAGTGCCCCGTCACCGTGAGGAATGAGCATGTCGTACGTCGTGCCGTCCTGCAGCTTGGTCAGGTTGTGCTCGAAGCCTGAAGTCAACATGTTTCGAAGGGAGCGCGCCTTCTGAAGGATCTGGAGAACATCGGCATTCAGTGTCTCGGGGGTCGAAGCGCCGCGCTCCATTAATCTGGAAATGGCATGGTGCGAGATATTGGCGGCGATATTGATGTGCGAATTACTCTGTCCGGTGCGCGCGATGCACAAAAGATCGGCAAGAATGACCGATCGCTCAGAAAAGGCCTTCTGTTCGTCGCCGGTCATCGCAAGGACATCTGTTTCACAGGCAGACGCCATCCGCACGGCGAACACAGCCTTCATGACCTTGTCCCATTGGGCCAAATGGACGCCGCCAAACGCAGGGCGCACATTCTTGGATACGCGCTCGATCACGCGGCCGGGCTTCTTGGAAGGAACGGATTCATGAAAGGCGCACAGTGCGGCCTTGCGCCGCGGCGAGTTCAACCAGTCTGTTATCACGCTCAGGTCTGGACGTTCCTGGATGAACTTCGTAGCGTGGCCCGCAGCCAATCTTTTGTACAAGTCTTGCGCTCCCGGCCGCCAAAGAATTTTCACAGTATCAACAAGATGCAGAACGAAGGTCCAGCTTCAAGCCCTAAGGTGAACCAGGGCGTACCGTGGGGTTCATCAACGACTGGTGGGGCGTTGGACTGACCTTTGAACATACTTTTGGATCTGGACGGGACGCTCGTCGACACGAATGCAAGCAGGTACGACGGCATCAAGTATGGCCGTGATCGAAGCTTTTCCCTGAACGATATTCCAGTCGTTGCAGGGGCTCGGGAATTTATTGAGGCCGTGAAGAGTCGCGGGCACTCGGTGACGATCGTATCGGATTCCCATGGCGCTTATGTCGGCGCAGTCTCGGAGAAAATTTTCGGCACGCCGTGGCTGGCACTCGCCGATAAACCTAACACCGCGAAATTAAGAGCTTATCTCGAAAGCAAATTTGGCTTTCCATCTCGCTCGGTCGCAGAAGAGTTCTTGCTCGTCGGAGATACCCGCCTCGATATTCAGTTGGCGCGTGGACTGGCGATCCCGTCTGCTTTGCTTTTTCGGAGCACGGATGACGTTCCTCATGACCCCTACTACAACGAGGAGGCAAGTTGGGCACGCCGTTGCATGGAAGGTGCGACGTACAATTGCCGATCCTTCGATGAGCTTCTCGGCGTCATCGAGATGCCTGCCAAGCATCGCCTGGTTCTTGAAGACCGGATGGGTACAGCTGCCGCTCGCATGTTCAACGGCAGAAATCTCAACGACGGCCACACGCTCATTCGCGGCCTCGGCCGACAGCAACAAGGGCCGTGCGATGCCTATGGGGCAATCGGCAGGTACTACAAGTTCGGAAGCGAGGATCGTACCGAGGCCTTCCTTGCGGGGGTCGCGCGCGATGTGAGCCGGTACCTGCATGATGAAGTTATGGCACATGACTTCATCCGCTGGGACATGATCACCTGTGTTGCTGACAAGGCAACGACAAAGCCCCCGCGAAAGATGGCGAAACTTCTTCATGCGCTCGAGGTAGCCCTGCCGAAGGAAGAGCTTTTCGTTTGGTCGCCGGACGTGACAGGCAGTATTCCACAGGAAAAAAAGCGTGCGGGTCGAATGGGCTTCATCAAACGCTTCGTGCGCCTAGAAAGCGATCTGGACCTCGAGGGGAAGAACGTCATTGTCGTCGACGACCAATACACCACGGGGGCAACGGCGATGTCGCATGTCGACATGCTCCTTAAGGCAGGTGTGAAGAATATCCTCTTTGTGGCCCTCTTCTATTTGACCGAAGAAGTACCGATAGAGAAGATTTGCCCGCGATGCGGGAAGACTGCGCGGATCAAGTATCGAAAACGCGATGGGGCGCCGTTCTACAATTGCGTTCCGCCTGTCTGGCATTCGATCAATCGCAGCCGCAGGTCGGGCGCTCGCCGCTCGTATTCGAGCGCTCTCTGGAGCTAAATTCGGCGTACGATGTCCGGGACTGCCAAGGGCGAAGTCGTTCCTCAGCGGTTTGTCGTCGCGATTGCGCTGTCGCTGGACAGTCACGCGCACGATTGAGCTCCGCGCTCAGCCCAGATCGACTCTAAGGTACAGGCCGTCACCGCCGCCACGCCGCCCGGGGACCAGTATCCGTACAAGGTAAGTGGGCAATGCGCTAGGGAAATTTGCCGCTGCGGATCGGCATAACCCTACACCTCGTCATACCGCAAATTGAGTAGAACCGACAGTAATCGACGAAGCCGAGAGGCAGCAGCAAGGTGGGATAGGCATGGAATCTCAGCGCCTAATGTCGCTGTCTGGCATCTACTGCCAACGGGTAAGATGAGAAATGGCGGAGAGGGTGGGATTCGAACCCACGGAACCCTTGCAGGCTCAACGGTTTTCGAGACCGCCCCGTTCGACCACTCCGGCACCTCTCCGCGCTTTCTGGGTGGTGAGGGCGGGATTTAGAGGGGTGTGGAGGGGAGCGCAAGGGGGCTGGAAAGAAAATCCTCACGGCGCTCATACCGCGCTTTCGTCAGCGTGCTTGAGGCTGCAGACGCCGCCAAGAGCGTAGACAAGGCCCCATCCTGAGAGGCTGACCGACCTCGTCCCGCCTAAGGCAGCAACTATCACGATGCTCTGAGGTCCTGCTCGTGCCCCATACTCCGTCCGAGCGTGCTCGGGGCTGCAGGTGGCTGAACGGCTATGAATTGGTAAAGTCCGACCCAGCCACCCCCGCCCATCAAAACGGGTCGGCTCGAACGCACCGTCGCAGAGATGGTCGGCAAATTTGCCTCAAGGTCCCGCGAAATACAAAAACGGCCCGCCCGAATGGGCAGGCCGACGTCGCTCGGCGGCCAGAGGGCTGCGGGTCACTGAAGATCAGAGCAGGCGCAGGTCCGAGGCCGAGGCGCGGCCGTCGCGGCCCGACTGCAGCTCATACTCGATCTTCTGGTTGTCGTTCAGTCCGGTCAGGCCGGCGCGCTCGACAGCCGAGATGTGGACGAACACGTCCTTGCCGCCATCATCGGGGGCGATGAAGCCATAACCCTTGGTGGCATTGAACCATTTGACGGTACCGGTCGCCATGACCTTCTCTCCTTCAAGTCCCCGCGAGGCGAGATTGCCTGGCGGGCCGTGCAGCCCTTTCGACGTCCGGCTGCCCCGTGAAGGGAGGCGGTAGAAAGTAACGCTCACGCAGACGTCAGGATGCCTGATTCGCAAGGCGCCGCCAAGTGCGAAAAATCAACCCTGCTTGACGCTACGTCAAAGACGACGCAGGACCGGCGGGTTTTTGCCGGTGAGCCGGCGAAGCATCAGTGGCGGGCTCGAATACAGCTATCTGACCGATGCTGTCCTCACCGGTGCCTCTGCGCCCGCCGGCCTGCGGTCAGCAGGCGAAGCATCGGCGCGTCAACACGCGCTCCAGCGCGCGCCCGCGGTGCCGCCACGACTACCACAGGCGGGCAGGGGGCGCTTCATGATCAACGCTAACACACCTTCACGAGACCGCCGCCGCAGCCCCACCTCACGCTCAGCGCAGGTCAGGCGGCGTCGCCTCCCCGGCGAGCGTCTGCACCGCCTCCTCGAGCGTCAGGCTCTCGCTGCCCTGCTTGTCGAGGCGGCGGGCAGAGACGCTGCGGCTCTCGACCTCCTTCATGCCCACGGCGAGGATCACCGGCACCTTGGCGAGGCTGTGCTCGCGGACCTTGTAGTTGATCTTCTCGTTGCGCAGGTCGGCCTCGGCGCGCACGCCCGCGGCGGTCAGGGCCGCCACGACCTCGCGCACATAATCATCCGCGTCCGACACGATCGAGGCCACCACCACCTGCCGCGGCGCGAGCCACAGCGGCAGCTTGCCGGCGAAGTTCTCGATCAGCATCCCGATGAAGCGCTCGAAGCTGCCGAGCACGGCGCGGTGCAGCATGATCGGGCGGTGCTTGGCGCCGTCCTCGCCGATGTAATAGGCGTCGAGCCGCTCGGGCAGGTTCGGATCGACCTGCAGCGTCCCGCACTGCCAGTCGCGGCCGATGGCGTCGGTCAGCACGAACTCGAGCTTCGGGCCGTAGAAGGCGCCCTCGCCGGGGAACACCTCGTACTCGTGCCCGGCCGCCGTCACCGCGTTGGCGAGCGCCGCCTCGGCGTGGTCCCAGCTCTCTTCGGTGCCGATCCGCTTGTCGGGGCGGGTGGACAGCTTGATGCGCCAGTCGGTGAAGCCAAGGTCTGCGTAGATCCCCGACAGGAAGCTGATGAACTTGCGCGACTCGCTCTCGATCTGCGCCTCGGTGCAGAAGATATGCGCGTCGTCCTGGGTGAAGCCGCGGACCCGCATGATCCCGTGCAGCGCGCCCGAGGGCTCGTAGCGGTTGCACGAGCCGAACTCGGCCATCCTGAGCGGCAGGTCGCGGTAGGACTTCAGCCCGTGGTTATAGACCTGCACATGGCAGGGGCAGTTCATCGGCTTGAGCGCGTTGACGGTCTTTTCCCGGGCGTGCTCCTCGTCCACTTCGACGATGAACATGTTCTCCTGGTAGTTCTCCCAGTGGCCCGAGGCCTCCCACAGCTTGCGGTTCACGACCTGGGGCGTGTTGACCTCGACATAGCCGCCGCGGCGCTGCTGGCGGCGCATGTAGTCCTGCAGCGTCGTGTAGATCGTCCAGCCGTTCGGGTGCCAGAAGATCTGCCCCGGCGCTTCCTCCTGCAGGTGGAACAGGTCCATCTCGCGGCCGAGCTTGCGGTGGTCGCGCTTGGCGGCCTCCTCGAGCATCGTCATGTGGGCCTTGAGCTCGTCGCGGTTGCGGAACGCCACGCCGTAGATGCGCTGCAGCATCGGGCGCGAGGAATCGCCCAGCCAGTAGGCACCGGCGACGTGCGTGAGGCGGAACGCGTCGGCGGGCAGCTGGCCCGTCGATTGCAGGTGCGGGCCGCGGCAGAGGTCCTGCCAGTCGCCGTGCCAGTACATCCGCAGATCCTCGCCCTCGGGGATGCGGTCGATCAACTCGATCTTGAATGGCTCGCCGGCGGCCTCGTAATGGGCCACGGCGCGGGCGCGGTCCCAGACCTCGGTGCGGACCGGGTCGCGGGCGGCGATGATCTGCTTCATCCGCGTCTCGATCTGGCCGAGATCCTCGGGCGTGAAGGGCTCGGCGCGGTCGAAGTCGTAGAACCAGCCGGCGTCGCGCACCGGGCCGATCGTCACCTTCACGTCGGGCCAGATCTCCTGCACGGCGCGGGCCATGACATGGGCGAAGTCGTGGCGGATCAGCTCGAGCGCCGCGGCCTGGTCCTTCATCGTGTTGATCGACAGATGCCCGCCCCGCGTGATCGGCCAGGCGAGGTCGATGTGCGCGCCGTCGAGCGTGGCGCTGATCGCGGCCTTGGCGAGCGACGGGGCGATCGACTGCGCGACCTCGGCGGCGGTGGTGCCGGCGGGGTAGTCGCGGACGGAGCCATCGGGGAAGATGAGGGAAATCGGGTCAGCCATCACAGCTCTCCTCGTCGGTTCGGCGCCCACGGAACGCCCGGTTGCGGGTTATGTGGGCGGTGCTGTGGACCGGGCGCGGGACGGTGTCAATGGAGAGGGCGGGGGCGTGAGGCGGGTGGAGCGCGAACGCCCGGACGTCGGATCGGATCTTGCAACCCCCGGCGCCCCGTCATAAGTCGGGGGCGAGAGGTTGGCGCGGGCAGGCGCCTCGCCAACCCGGTCAGGTCCGGAAGGAAGCAGCCGTAACGAGCCCCGCTTGGGTCGTTGTCCAGCCTCTCACCATTCCCCCCATCGCATGACCAACGCCTTGCCGCCGCGCGGTTTTCGCCCGCCCCGGCAGCGTCAGCGCACGGGCGGACGCTGCGCTCGGGCGGTCAGCTTGCACGCTTACCCCCTCGCGGGTAGGAGTTGGCCGGAAAGCGTGTGAGTGGTTGTGCATGAAGTTCTCGAGCCGTCAGGATACCGATCTGCCCGCCGACCAGCTGTTCGACGCGGTCAGTGACTTTCCCCGGATCGAGCGGATGCTGGCCCGTCGCGGGGTCGAGATCACCCGGCTGGACCCCGCCGTCGAGCCGGGCGCCGGCATGGCCTGGGACGTGGCCTTCGACCTGCGCGGCAAGCGGCGCGAGATGCGCCTCAGCGTGGCCCAGTTCGATCGCCCCGAAAAGGTGGTGATCCTCGGCGACGCCGAGTCGCTTTCGCTGACGGTCGAGATGACCGTCATTGCCCTCACCCCCGCGAAATCGCGGGTGATCTTCGAGCTCGAGGCGCGGCCGCAGACGATTCGGGCGCGGCTGATGCTGCAGACGGCCAAGCTCGGCAAGGCGCAGCTCGACCGCAAGTTCGCCGAACGGATCGGCGCGTTCCTGTCCGACCTCTCGGCCCGCCGGGGCTGAGCCTCAGCCGGGTCGCGGCGCCCGAAGGCGCGCGCTAGCCCTGCTGCTGACGGGCGCGCAGCGGATCGGCGGGATAGACCCCGAGGATCGTCAGCATCGAGGTGAAATAGCGCAGCTCGTCCAGCGCCCGCGCCACTGCCGGGTCGTCGGGATGGCCCTCGATGTCGGCGTAGAACTGGGTCGCGGTGAACACCCCGTCCACCATGTAGCTTTCCAGCTTGGTCATGTTGACGCCGTTGGTCGCGAACCCGCCCATCGCCTTGTAAAGCGCGGCGGGAATGTTCCTGACCCGGAAGACGAAGCTCGTCAGCATGTCGGGCCGTCCGGCCGCGTTCACCCGCCGGGTAAGGTCGGGGGTGCGCGACATGATGAGGAACCGCGTGGTGTTGTTCTGCCGGTCCTCGATCTCGTCGGCCAGCCGGTCGAGCCCGTAGATCTCGCCCGCGAGCGGACTGGCCAGCGCGGCGCGGCGCGGATCGCCGCCCTGCGCGACCATCATCGCGCTGCCCGCGGTGTCGGGGCCGGTCAGGGTGCGGATGTTGTGGCGCCGCAGGAAGCCGCGGCACTGGCCCAGCAGGACGGTGTGGCTCATTGCCTCGGTCACGTCCTCGAGCCGGGCGCCGGGCACGCCCAGCAGGCTGATGTGCACCCGCACGAAGGTCTCGCCGATGATGTTCAGGCCGGATTCGGGCAGCAGGTGGTGGATGTCGGCGACCCGGCCGTAGGTCGAGTTCTCGACCGGCAGCATCGCCAGGTCGGCCGCGCCCGAGCGGCAGGCCTCGACGGTATCCTCGAAGGTGGGGCAGGGCAGGGCCTCGCTCTCGGGCGACCACTGGCGGCAGGCCTGGTGCGAATAGGCCCCGGGTTCGCCCTGAAAGGCGATGCGCGGCGCGGTCGGCCACGCAGGCGCCTCGGCCGGGGCTTCCGACCGGTTGGCCGACAGGTTGGCGGGGGCGCTGGCAGGGGGGGCGGGATCGGACATCTGTGACCTTGGGCGGACGGCGCGGACCGGGCAGGCCCGCGCGCAGGTTCGGGGCCCGCGGCCGGGCCGGCGTTGAGGCCCGCAGGTGGCCCCCGTCGCGGGGCGCGGGGCGCCGCGGCGGGCGGGGCGATGCGGCGGCGAAACGCCGCCCCCCGATTGCGGGCGCCGGGCCGAACTATACCTTGAACCGGCAAAGTGAAAGCGGATAGATAGCGCCCAGACAGAGCTGAGGCCGCAGGGGAATACGCGCGATGTTCAACACGATGACGGTGACGAAGGCGGCCGGTGCGCTGATCGGGTCACTGCTGTTCCTGATGCTGGCCTCGTGGTTCGCCTCATCGCTCTATCACGTCGGCCCCGCGGGCCACGCCGCCGAGGGCGAGGAAGCGCCGCAGGCCTACCGCATCGCGGTCGAGGATGCCGCCCCGGCCGAGGGCGGCGCCGCCGCCGAGGAAGGCCCGGACTTCGCCACGCTGCTGGCCGCCGCCGACCCCGCCAAGGGTGAGCGCGCCTTCGGCAAGTGCAAGTCCTGCCACAAGATCGACGGGACCGACGGCGTCGGCCCGCACCTGAACGGCGTCGTGGAGCGCGACAAGGCATCGGTCGCCGGCTTCAAATACTCGCAGGCGGCGATGGACATGCCCGGCGTCTGGACGCCCGAGAACCTCAACGGGTTCGTGACCAGCCCGCGTGAGTACATGCCGGGCACCAAGATGACCTTCGCCGGGATCAAGAGCGCCGCCGAGCGCGCCGACCTGATCGCCTATCTGGCGACCACCACGCAGTAATCGGCGCTTCGCCGGACCAACGACCCGACCGCGCGACGGCTCTGCCGCTCGCGCCGTTCGTCTTTCCGCGGCGGTGTCCCGGCCGCGGCATCCGGCCTCGTGTCACATTCCCGACATGGCGCTTGCCGCCAGCCCGACCGCTGCCTTAGCGTCAGCTGGCCAGCGGCGCCCGACGGGTCGCCGTGGCGCGGAAGACCGAGGCCGCGCGGGCCGCGAGATGACGGATGGAATGGCGCGCCCGGGCGGCGCGCAAACGGGGGACGGCATGGTGCGACATCTTGTTCTGGCCGCGGGCCTGGCCCTGACCGGCACCGCGGCTTGGGCCCAGACCCCCGCTGCCCCGGCGGCACCGGATGCCGCCGCGGGCACCATCGTCGCGCATGGCGTCTCGACCTTCGGCGACCTCGCCCTGCCGGCCGACTTCCCGCATTTGCGCTATGTGAACCCCGACGCGCCCAAGGGCGGCGAGATGAGCCAGTGGGCGCCGGGCGGGTTCGACAGCTACAACCCCTACACGATCAAGGGCCGGGCGGCGGCCCTCTCGACGGTGATGCTGGAAAGCCTGCTGACCGCGCCCGCCGACGAGATCGGCGCCGCCTACTGCCTCCTCTGCGAGACGGTGGAGTACCCGCCGAGCCGCGATTGGGCGATCTTCACCCTGCGCGAGGGGATCCGGTTCTCGGATGGCACGCCGATGACCTCGGCCGACGTGCTGTTCTCGTACGAACAACTGCGCGACAAGGGCCTGTCGTCCTTCCGCGCGGTGATCGCGCAGATGGTCGCCAAGGCCGAGGTGCTGGACGACCGGAGGGTGCGCTTCACCTTCACCCCCGACTACCCGCGCCGCGACGTGATCCAGGCGGCGGGCGGGCTGCCCATCTTCTCGAAGGCGGATTTCGAGGCGAATCATCGGGATCTGGGGGAAAGCTCGAACCTGCCCTATGTCGGCTCGGGCCCTTATCTCTTCGACCGCGCCGACATCGGCCGCTCGGTGAGCTGGAAGCGCAACCCGGATTACTGGGGCGCCAACCTGCCGATCAACATCGGCCGCAATAACTTCGACCGCATCCGCATCGAGTACTTCGGCGACTACGAAAGCGCCTTCGAGGCGTTCAAGGCCGGCGAATACCGCTTTCGCAACGAGGCCTCCTCGATCAACTGGGCGACCCGCTACGACTTCCCCGCCTTCACCCAGGGCTGGGTGAAGAAGGAGGAGCTGGCCGACGGCAACGTGGCGAACGGGCAGGCCTGGGCCATCAACCTGCGCCGGCCGCAGTTCCAGGACGTGCGGGTGCGCGAGGCGCTGGGGCTGCTCTTCAACTTCGAATGGGCCAACCAGACGCTGTTCTACGGGCTCTACGAGCGGGTGAAGGGCTTCTGGGACAACTCACCGCTGTCCGCGTCGGGCCTGCCCTCGCCGGGCGAACTCGCCCTGCTCGAGCCGCTGCGCGCCGATCTGCCCGAGGCGGTGTTCACCGCCGACGCCTTCGTCCCCCCTGTGAGCGGCGAGCGCCAGCTCGACCGCGGCAACCTGCGCCGGGCCGCGCAGTTGCTGGACGCGGCGGGGTGGGTGATCCCCGAGGGCGCCCGCGACGGGTTGCGGCGCAAGGACGGTCAGACGCTTCGGGTGCAGATCCTGAACGAAAGCCAGACCTTCGACCGGGTGATCAACCCCTATGTCCAGAACCTGCGCGCCGCCGGCATCGACGCCGTGCACGAGCGGGTGGACGACGCCCAGCTCGAGGACCGCAAGCGCAACCACGACTTCGACCTCATCAACGTGCATCTGGGCCAGGACCTGATCCCCGGCGCCGGGCTGCAGCAGTATTTCGGCTCGAAGGCCACCGGCGACGTGTTCAACGCCATGGGGCTGGCCAACCCGGCGGTCGACGCGCTCATCACCCAGGTCGAGGCCGCCACCACGCAAGAAGAGCTGACGACCCGCGTCCACGCCCTCGACCGGGTGCTCAGGGCGCTGCATTTCTGGGTGCCGCAGTGGTTCAAGGGCAAGCACACCGTGGCCTACTGGGACATGTATGCTCACCCCGAGACGCTGCCGCCCTACTCGCTCGGCGAACTTGATTTCTGGTGGTACGACGCCGATAAGGCGGCAAAGCTGAAAGAGGCCGGGGCGATCCGCTGACGCCACCGGCCCCAAGAGCGCGATCGCGCCGGGGCAGGGACGAGGAATGGGCGCATATCTTCTGCGGCGGCTGCTGCTCATCGTCCCGACGCTCATCGGGATCATGCTGGTCAATTTCACCCTGACGCAGTTCGTCCCCGGCGGGCCGATCGAGCAGATCGTGGCCCGCGTGCAGGGCGAGGGCGACGTGTTCCGCAACATCGCCGGCGGCGGCGACGCGGGGCAGGGCGGCGCCACGACCGAGCGCTATGCCGGCGCCCAGGGCCTGCCGCCCGAGTTCATCGCCGAGCTGGAAAAGGAGTTCGGCTTCGACAAGCCCGCGCCGGTGCGGTTCCTGACCATGCTCGGCAACTACCTGCGCTTCGACTTCGGCCAGTCGTGGTTCCGCTCGATCTCGGTTGTCGATCTGGTGCTGGAAAAGATGCCCGTCTCGATCACGCTCGGGCTGTGGTCGACGCTGCTCGCCTATCTGATCTCGATCCCGCTCGGCATCCGCAAGGCGGTGCGAGACGGCACCCCCTTCGACACCTGGACCTCGAGCGCGATCATCGTGGGCTACGCCATCCCCGGCTTCCTCTTCGCGGTGCTGCTGATGGTGCTGTTCGCCGGCGGGAGCTACTGGAAGATCTTCCCGCTGCGTGGCCTCACTTCGGACAACTTCGCCGACCTCAGCCTGATCGGGAAGATCAAGGACTACCTCTGGCACATCACCCTGCCGGTGACGGCCGCGACGATTTCGAGCTTCGCGACGCTCACCCTGCTGACCAAGAACAGCTTTCTGGACGAGATCAACAAGCAGTACGTGATGACCGCCCGCGCCAAGGGCCTGACCGAGGGGCGCGTGCTCTACGGCCATGTGTTCCGCAACGCGATGCTGATCGTGATCGCGGGCTTTCCGGCGCTGTTCCTCGGCGTGTTCTTCGGCTCGTCGATCCTGATCGAGACGATCTTCTCGCTCGACGGCCTCGGCCGGCTGGGGTTCGAGGCAGCCGTCCAGCGTGACTATCCGGTGATCTTCGGCACGCTCTACGTCTTCGGCCTCATGGGCCTTCTGGTCGGCATCCTGTCTGACCTGATGTATGTGCTGGTCGACCCGCGCATCGACTTCGAGAAGCGCGCCGGATGACGCTCTCGCCGCTCAACCAGCGCCGCTGGCGCAACTTCCGCCGCAATGGCCGAGCGTTCTGGTCGCTCGTGATCTTCACGCTGCTGTTCGTGGCCTCGCTCTTTGCCGAGCTGATCGCCAACGACAAGCCGATCCTCGTCCAGTACCGCGGCGAGTATTTCGTCCCCGCCTACCGCTTCTACCCCGAGACGGCGTTCGGCGGCGATTTCGGGACCGAGGCGAACTACAAGGACCCGGTCGTGGCCTGTCTCATCGCCTCGGGCGGGGTCGAGGATTGCCTCGACGACCCCGAGGCGACGCAGGCGGCCATCGCCGCGGGCACGCTGACCGAGGGGGTCGAGAGGGGCTGGGCGATCTGGCCGCCGATCCCCTATCACTTCCGCACCATCAACGACGTGGGCACCGCACCTTCGGCGCCCGACCGGGCGCATTGGCTCGGCACCGACGACACCGCCCGCGACGTCGCCGCGCGGGTCATCTACGGGTTCCGGGTCTCGATCCTCTTCACCCTGATCGTCACCGCCGTCTCGTCGGTCATCGGCATCGCGGCGGGCGCGGTGCAGGGCTATTTCGGCGGCCGCACCGACCTGATCTTCCAGCGCCTGCTCGAGATCTGGGGCTCCACCCCCTCGCTTTACGTCATCATCATCCTGTTCGCGATTCTGGGGCGCAGCTTCTGGCTGCTGGTGTTCGTCTCGATCCTGTTCGGTTGGCCGGCGCTCGTCGGCGTGGTGCGGGCCGAGTTCTTGCGCGCGCGTAACTTCGAATATGTCCGCGCCGCCCGTGCGCTCGGGGTGGGCGACCGCACCATCATGTTCCGCCACATCCTGCCGAACGCCATGGTGGCCACGCTGACGATGCTGCCCTTCGTCGTGACCGGCACCATCGCCTCGCTCGCGGCGCTCGACTACCTCGGCTACGGGCTGCCCGCCTCGGCGCCCTCGCTGGGCGAGCTGGCACTTCAGGCCAAGCAGAACCTGCAGGCGCCGTGGCTCGGCTTCACCGCCTTCTTCACCTTCGCGATCATGCTGTCGCTCCTGGTGTTCATCTTCGAGGGCATCCGCGACGCCTTCGACCCGCGCAAGACCTTCAAATGAGCGATCCGCTGCACCCCCCGGCGGCGGCCGTCCCGCCCGTGCAACCCAGCCCAGGCGCCGCCGCGGCCGTCCCGGCCCCGCCCTCGGCCCCCGCCCCCCTCGGGCTGGACCCAAATATCCCGGGGTCCGGGGCAGCGCCCCGGTCCGACTCACCCCACCCCGCACCGGTCCTCGAGGTCCGCGACCTCACCGTGGCCTTCCGCACCGAGGGCCGCCGCAGCCTCGCCGTCCGCGGGGTCAGCTTCACCGTCGGCCGCGGCGAGACGGTGGCGCTGGTGGGCGAATCCGGCTCGGGCAAGTCCGTCACCGCGCTCAGCACCGTTCAGCTTCTGGGCGACGCGGCCGAGCTGTCGGGCAGCGTCCGCTATGAGGGCGCCGAGATGATCGGCGCGCCCGAGCCGCGTCTGCGCGCCATCCGCGGCAACGACATCAGCTTCGTCTTCCAGGAGCCGATGACCTCGCTCAACCCGCTCCACACGATCGAGCGGCAGCTGGCGGAAAGCCTCGCCCTGCACCAAAACCTCACGGGTGCGGCGGCGCGGGCGCGGATCGTCGAGCTGCTGGAAAAGGTCGGCATCCGCGACGCGGCCTCGCGGCTCGCCGACTACCCCCACCAGCTTTCCGGCGGGCAGCGGCAGCGGGTGATGATCGCGATGGCGCTTGCCAACGGCCCCGAACTGCTGATCGCGGATGAGCCGACCACCGCCCTCGACGTCACCATCCAGGCGCAGATCCTCGACCTGCTGGCCGACCTGAAGCGCGACGAGGGGCTGTCGATGCTGTTCATCAGCCACGACCTCGGGATCGTGCGGCGCATCGCCGACCGGGTCTGCGTGATGAAGGACGGCGAGATCGTCGAGCAGGGCCCGGTCGAGGCGATCTTCGCCAACCCGCAGCACCCCTACACCCGGAAACTCCTCGCCGCCGAACCGGCAGGCGCGGCCGACCCCATCGACCCCGCGGCACCCGAGGTGGTGGCCACCCGCGACCTCAAGGTGTGGTTCCCGATCAAGCGCGGCTTCCTGCGCCGCACCGTGGGCCACATCAAGGCGGTGAACGGCGCGACGCTCAGCGTCCGCGCGGGCGAGACGCTGGGGATCGTCGGCGAATCCGGCTCGGGCAAGACCACGCTCGCGCTTGCCATCATGCGGCTGATCGAGAGCGAGGGACCGATCGTCTTTCTCGGCCGCGACATCTCGCGCCTCTCGGGCCGCGCGCTGCGCCGGCTGCGCCGGGACATGCAGATCGTCTTCCAGGACCCCTACGGCAGCCTCTCGCCGCGGATGACCGTGGGCCAGATCATCGCCGAGGGCCTCGGCGTCCACGGCGTCGAGAAGGGCCGCGACCCGCGCCAGATGGTGGCCGAGATCATGGCCGAGGTCGGGCTCGACGCGGGCGCGATGGATCGCTACCCGCACGAGTTCTCGGGCGGCCAGCGGCAGCGCATCGCCATCGCGCGGGCGATGATCCTGCGCCCCAAGGTGGTGGTGCTGGACGAGCCGACTAGCGCGCTCGACATGACGGTGCAGGTGCAGATCGTGGACCTGCTGCGGGGGTTGCAGCGCAAATACGGGCTCGCCTTCCTGTTCATCAGCCACGATCTGCGGGTGGTGCGCGCCATGTCGCACCAGATCCTCGTCATGCGCGCGGGCGAGGTGGTCGAGCAGGGGCCGGCCGACCGGCTCTTCGCCGCGCCTGCCAGCCACTATACCCGGGCCCTGATGGCAGCGGCCTTTCGCGATCACCGAGACTGAAGCCGAGACCACGGGCGTTTGATGAAGATCCTGTTCGTCCACCAGAATTTCCCTGGCCAGTTCCCCCATCTCGCCCCCGCCCTCGCCGCCCGCGGGCACGAGGTGCTGGCCCTGACCGACGAGAAGAACCACCGCCCCTCCCCGGTGCGGGTGGTGAAATACGCCGCCCCCCCCGAGGTCACGACCAGCCACCCGCTGGGCCGCACCTACGCCCAGATGGCCGAGCGCGGCTGGCTCGCCGCCCGCGGGGCGCGGGCGCTCAGGGACCGGCACGGCTATCGGCCGGACGTGATCGTGGGCCACTCGGGCTGGGGCGAGACGCTGTTTCTGCGCGAGATCTGGCCCGAGGCGCGGCTCTTGGTCTATGCCGAGCTTATGTATCGCACCCAGGGGCAGGACGTGGGCTTCGACCCCGAGATCTCGCCCGGCACCGACGAGGCGCGGGTCTCGACCATCGCCCGGGGCGCGCATCTCATCCAGGGGCTGGTGATGGCGGACGCGGGGCTCTCGCCCACCCGCTACCAGGCCGAGAGCTTCCCGCCCGAGCTGCGCCAAAAGCTGACGGTGATCCACGACGGGATCGACACCGACCGGGTCCGCCCCGACCCCGCGGCGCGGCTGACCCTGCCCACCGGGCAGGTGCTCAAGCCCGGCGACGAGGTCTTGAGCTACGTCAGCCGCTCGCTCGAGCCCTACCGCGGCTTTCACCGCTTCATGCGGGCGCTGCCCGAGGTACTGGCGGCGCGCCCCGCGGCGCAGGTGGTCATCGTCGGCGGCGACGGGGTCAGCTACGGCAGCAAGCCGAAGGACGGCGAAAGCTGGAAGTCGAAGATGCTGGCCGAACTGGACGGCAAGCTGCCGCTCGACCGCATCCATTTCCTCGGCCGCGTGCCCTATCCCACCTACCTGTCGTTGCTGCAGGTCGCACGGGTGCACTGCTACCTGACCTATCCCTTCGTGCTGTCGTGGTCGCTGACCGAGGCGATGGCGGCGGGGCCGCTGATCGTCGCCTCGGACACCGAGCCGGTGCGGGAACTCGTCACCGAAGGCGAGCACGGGCGGCTGGTCGATTTTTTCGATCAGCCCGCGCTGGTCGCGGCGTTGGTCCGGGGCCTCGACGGCGACCCCGACGCCGCGCGCCTGACCGCCGCCGCGCGCGCGCGGATCGTCGCGGACTACGACCTGACGCGGGTCAGCCTGCCGAAGCTCGTGGAGTGGGTGGAGCGGGCCGGGCCCGGCTAGGCTCGCCTCACCGATACCCCTCGGCCTGCAACTCGAAGAGCTCGCGATACCGCCCGTCCTGCGCCAGCAGCTCTTCGTGGGTGCCCTGCGCCTCGACCCGGCCGCCCTCGAGCACCAGAATCCGGTCGGCCATCCGCACTGACGAGAAGCGGTGCGAGATCAGCACCGCGGTCTTGCCCGAGGACAGCTCCTTGAAGCGCTGGAAGACCTCGTATTCGGACCGCGCGTCCAGCGCCGCGGTCGGCTCGTCCAGGATCAGCACCTGCGCGTCGCGCATGTAGGCCCGCGCGATGGCGATCTTCTGCCACTCGCCGCCCGACAGCTCGACGCCGTTGGCAAAGCGCTTGCCGATCATCTGGTCGTAGCCCGCCGGCAGCCGCGCGATCACCCGGTCGGCGAGCGCCCGTTCGGCCGCCGCCTTCACCCGCGCGGCGTCCTCGCGCGCCGCAATCCGGCCGACCGCGATGTTGTCCCCCGCACTCAGGTTGAAGCGCACGAAATCTTGGAAGATCACCCCCATCGCGCCCCTGAGCGCGTCGAGGTCGTAGTCCCGCAGGTCGCGCCCGTCCAAGAGGATGCGCCCCTCGTCGGGGTCGTAGAGCCGGGCGAGCAGCTTGACGAGCGTGGTCTTGCCGGCCCCGTTCTCGCCCACCAGCGCCAGCGTCTCGCCGGCGTGCAGCGTGAAGTCGAGCCCGCGCACCGCCCAGCGGGTGCTGCCGGGATAGTGAAAACCCACGTTCTCGAAGCGGAACCCCTCGCGGATCGGGTTCGGGACGGGCAGGGGGTTCGGGGGCGAGGCGATCTCGGGTGCCACCCGGAAGAACTCGAACAGGTCGTCGAGATAGAGCGCCTGCGCTGCGACCTGGCCGAAGCCGGTGAGCAGGTTCTCCATCAGCGTCCTGAGGCGCTGGAACGACCCGGCGAGGAAGGTCAGGTCGCCGAGGCTCAGGTGCCCGGTGACCGTCTGCGCCACGATCCAGACATAGGCCGCGTAATAGCCGAGCGTGCCCAGCCCCGCGAACAACGCCCCCCAGGCGGCGCGGGCCTGCGCCACGGCGCGGTTCTGGGCGTAGAAACGCCGCGCCAGCGTGAGGTAACGGTCGCGCAGGAATCGGTCGAGGCCGAAGATCTTGATCTCCTTGGCCGTGTCGGCGCTGGCGGCGATCTGGCGGACATAGTCCATCTCGCGCCGCTCGGGCGTGCGGCCGTAGTCGAGCGAATAGCTGCGGGCGTTGAAATGCGCCTCGCCCAGGAACGCCGGGATCAGCGTGAGCAGCAGCAGGGCCACCAGCCACGGGTTATAGGCGAGAAGCCCGCCCGCGAAGCTCAGCACCGTGATCAGGCTCTCGATCTGCCCGAAGAGCTGGCCCATCAGCGACATCCGGAAGGCCGTCTGCCGCCGCGCGCGGTCGAGCTTGTCCTGGAATACCGCGTCCTCGAAATCCTCGAGGTCGAGCGTCGCCGCATGGTCCATGAGCCGGGTCGAGAGATCGTTGGTCAGCCGCTCGGAGAGCAGGCTGTCCACCAGCCCGATGAGCCGCGTGAGCACGTCCTGCAGGATGGCGAGCCCCAGCTCGGCCGCGAGCATCCAGCCGAGGCCTGCGGCAAGGCCTGCGTCCCACCACGCCCCGATCGTGTCGGGCGCGTCGGGCAGGGCGGCCAGCCGCACCACCTCGTCCACGATCAGCTTGCCGACATAAAGCGTGGCGACCGGGATCAGCGCGCGCGTCAGCCGCAGCACGATGGTGGCCAGCGCAAGGCCGGGGCCCGCGCGCCAGACGAGCCGCAGGAACGGGGGCACGTTGCGCATCGCCGCCCAGCGGTCGCGGAAGCTGCGGGGGGCCTGGCGGGCCTCGAAGGGGGGCATGGGCGCGGCCTCGTGCGGCTGGATCGGGTGGGGCCGGCGCGGCCGGGCGTCCGCGACGGCGTGGGTCTGGGGCGGCCTCCGGGTGCTGCGGCAGCGGGCCGAAGCGCCGCGCGCGCGGGCCGCGAGGCGGTCGCGCCGGGCCGGCCCGGCGCGACGCGGAAACGCTTGACCGGGCGGGTCTGGCTCGGCCATACCGCAGGCCTGCAAAAGCCGCAAATGGCGCAACGTCACGCGTGACGCCGCCGCGCAAAGATCGCGGCGCGCAAGGGGGGAACAGACGATGGGCGGCCTTCTGGCCATGTCTCGCGGCATCGACCGCGTCAACACGGTGATCGGCCGCGGGGTGAGCTGGCTGATCCTCGTGGCCATTCTGGTGAGCGCGGGGAACGCGATCAGCCGCAAGGTCTGGTCGATCTCGTCGAACGCCTGGCTCGAACTGCAGTGGTATCTCTACGGCGCGGCCTTCCTGCTCGCCGCGGCCTACACGCTGCTCGAGAATGAACATATCCGCATCGACATCATCTATGGCGGGCGCAGCCGGCGCACGCAGCACTGGATCGACCTGATCGGCCACCTGCTGTTCCTGATGCCCTTCGTCATCCTGATGATCTGGCTGATGGTGCCGTGGCTGCAGCGCTCGATCGCGTCGGGCGAGCGGTCGATGAACGCCGGCGGCCTGATCCTGTGGCCGGCCAAGGCGCTGCTGCTCGCAGGCTTCATCCTGCTGTTCTTCCAGGGGATTTCCGAGATCATCAAGAAGATCGCGGTGATGCGCGGCGATCTGCCCGACACCCAGGCGCATGTGTCGTCCCACACCCCGGCGGTCGAGATCGACGACCGGATGCTGGCCGAGGCGGGGTTTGCCAGCCCCGACCACCCGGTGACCGACCAGATGATCGACCACCCGCGCGATCATAACCGCAACTACACCGACCGGGACGTCCGCAAATGATGGAGATCATCGCCCACAACATGGCGCCCATCATGTTCGCGAGCCTCGTGGCATTCCTGCTGCTGGGCTATCCGGTCGCCTTTGCGCTGGCCGCGAACGGGCTGCTGTTCTTCATCATCGGCGTCGAGCTGGCCCCCCTCTCGGGCGGCGAGATCAACCTGAGCTGGAACCTGCTCTACGCCATGCCCGAGCGGCTCTGGGGCCTCTTGAGCAACGAGACATTGCTGGCCATCCCCTTCTTCACCTTCATGGGGATCGTGCTCGAGAAATCGGGCATGGCCGAGGATCTGCTCGACACCATCGGCCAGCTCTTCGGCCCGGTGCGCGGGGGCCTTGCCTACGCGGTCATCATCGTCGGCGCGCTGCTGGCGGCGACCACCGGCGTGGTGGCGGCGAGCGTGATCGCCATGGGCCTCATCTCGCTGCCGATCATGTTGCGCTATGGCTATGACCGGCGCATCGCCTCGGGCGTCATCGCGGCGTCGGGGACGCTGGCGCAGATCATCCCGCCCAGCCTCGTGCTGATCGTGCTGGCCGACCAGCTCGGCCGGTCGGTCGGCGACATGTACAAGGGCGCGATGATCCCGGGCCTCGTGCTGACCGCGCTCTACATGGCCTATGTCTTCGTGATGTCGATCATGCGGCCCGAGTCGATGCCGGCGCTGCCGAAAGAGGCGCGGACGCTCGGCTCGGGCGTCACCTCGCTGATCGTGGCGCTGCTGATCGGCGCGGGGGTCTTCTACGGCTTCTGGCACTGGCTGCACCCGACCCAGGGCGCCAACGCCGACATCCTCGCGGCGGCGGCGGCCATCGCGGTGATCTATGTCGCGGCGCTGCTCGACAAGTCGATGGGCGCCAACGTGATGAGCCGGCTCGCGCAGCAGGTCATCATCGTGCTGATCCCGCCGCTGGCGCTGATCTTCCTGGTGCTGGGCACGATCTTCCTCGGCATCGCCACGCCGACCGAGGGCGGCGCGATGGGCGCGGTCGGGGCGCTGATCCTCGCCGGTCTCAAGGGCCGGCTGGGCGGCGGGGTAATCCCGCAGGCGCTCGCCTCGACCACGCGGCTGTCGTCCTTCGTGATGTTCATCCTCGTCGGCGCGCGGGTGTTCTCGCTCACCTTCTACGGCGTGAACGGGCACCTGTGGGTCGAAGAGCTGCTGACCAGCCTGCCGGGCGGCGAATACGGCTTCCTGATCGTCGTCTCGATCCTCGTCTTCCTGCTGGCTTTCTTCCTCGACTTCTTCGAGCTGGCGTTCATCATCGTGCCGCTGCTGGCGCCGGCGGCCGAGAAGCTGGGGATCGACCTGATCTGGTTCGGGGTGCTGCTCGGGGTCAACATGCAGACCTCGTTCATGCACCCGCCCTTCGGCTTCGCGCTGTTCTTCCTGCGATCCGTGGCGCCCAAGATCCCCTACAAGGACAAGGTCACGGGCCGGATGATGGAGCCGGTGAAGACCAGCCAAATCTATTGGGGGGCGGTGCCCTTCGTGGTGATCCAGCTGGTGATGGTGGGGCTTGTGATGGCCTTCCCGCAGATGGTCATGCACTACAAGGGCAAGCCCGTGGACATGTCGCAGGTCCGCATCGAGGTGCCGATGGGCGGCGGCAGCGGCGGGCTGGGCGGCCTTGGTGGCGGCCTGGGCGGCGGGCTCGGCGGTCTGGGCAGCCCGTTCGGCGCCCCGGCTGCTCCTGCGGCGCCGGGTGCCCCCGCGGCGCCGGCCGCGGGTGGGCTGGGCGGTCTCGGGACGCCGAACTTCGGCACCCCGGCGCCGGCCCCGGCGCCCGCAGCGCCGGCCTCGGGTGGGCTGGGGGGACTGGGCGCGCCGAACTTCGGCAGCCCGGCCCCGGCCCCGGCTGCCCCTGCGGCGCCTGCGGCTCCGGCACCCGCTGCGCCGGCACCGGCGGCGGGTGGGCTCTCCGGTCCTCCGCCGGGCCTCGCCCCGCCGTCGAACTGACGCGCAGCCCCGACGATAAATGGGCGGCCCTCGGGCCGCCCTTCTTCATTTCCGAACGGGGGTCGAGCGACCCCTCCGAGGCGCTCCAGTCCACCCGCCGCCCCGCACAAACGAAAACCGCCGCCCCGGTCGGGGGCGGCGGTCCGGGCTCGTGCCGCGCGCGCGGCGCGCGGCGTCGCGGATCAGTTGCTCGCGGGCGCGGCCGGCGCGGCGGGCGCCGCATCGGCCGGGGCAGCCGGCGCCGCATCGGCCGGGGCCGCGGCAGGTGCCGCATCTGCGGAGGCCAGCTTGTTGTTGCGCTGCTGGATCATCATCATCGTGTCGAAGGTGTAATCCGTCGTCTGCTGGTACAGGTACCAGTCGTTCAGATAGGCCTTCTGCGCGTCCCACTGGGCCTTGAACGCCGGGTTCTGGCCCGCCAGCTCCTCATAGAGCGCGCGCGAGGCGTCGAACGCGGCGACCATCACGTCCTCGGGGAACGGCCTCAGCTGGGCGCCCGCGGCGACCAGGTTCTTCAGCGCGGTGGGGTTCTTGTAGTCGTATTTCGACAGGGTGTTCTGGTCGACCGCCTGGCAGGCCGTGCGCAGCAGCGACTTGTAGCTGTCGGGCAGCTCGTTCCACTTGGCGAGGTTGATGAACATCCCCACCGTCGGCCCGCCTTCCCAGAAGCCCGGGTAGTAGTAGTAGGGCGCGACCTTCTGGAAGCCCAGCTTCTCGTCGTCATAGGGGCCGACCCACTCGGCGGCGTCGATGGTGCCCTTTTCGAGCGACGGGTAGATGTCGCCGCCGGCGATCTGCTGGGGCACCACGCCCAGCTTCTCCATCACCTTCCCGGCGAGGCCCGAGATCCGCATCTTGAGGCCCTTCATGTCCTCGAGCGACTTGATCTCTTTCCGGTACCAGCCGCCCATCTGCGCGCCGGTGTTGCCGACCGGGAAGCAGATCAGGTTCTGGGTGGCTAGAAACTCGTTGTACTTGTCGATGCCGCCGCCCTGGTAGTTATAGGCGGCCTTCGAGCGGGCGTTGAAGGTGAAGGGCAGGTCGGCGCCGGGCGCGAAGGCCGGGTCCTTGCCCCAGTTGTAGTAGCCGACCGAGTTCGACACTTCGACCGTGCCGTCCGAGGTGGCGTCGATCGCCTGCAGGCCCGGGACGATCTCGCCGGCGGCGAAGACCTGCAGGTTGAACTTGCCGTCGGTCGCCTCTTTCAGGCGGGTCGCCACGTCCTCGGCGCTGCCGTAGATCGTGTCGAGCGACTTGGGGAACGACGAGGCGACGCGCCAGTTGATCGTCGGCGCCTCCTGCGCGATGGCGGGGGCGGCCAGCGTGGCCCCCGCGGCGGCGGCGGCGCCGCCGATCCCGGCGCGGGTCAGGAACGCCCGGCGGTCGAAATGGGTCTTCTCAGTCATAGTCTTCCTCCACTGTCGCGGACGCGGTGTCAGACCCGCGCGCCGCCCTTGATGCGCCGGCAGATTGCACCGCCCGCCGTCACCTGTCGAGACATCCATATCGGCAACCGGGCGGTTTTCGCGCCGCCTGCCACCGCCCCCCGGCACCACCCCCGAGACCACCCCCGACACCGCCCCCCGCTGCCCGCGCCGCAGGCAGAGCGCGGGGCGCCGCCGCGGCCACGCCGCAGCCGGCGCGAATCCGCTTTTCCTTCGCCAACCCATATGGTTCTGATGCGAGGCAGACGGACGCCGCCGGGATCTATGGGGGGAGCGCAGAGCGACATGGCATCGGCCAGCGGATCGGAATCGGCCCAGGGGCTGCGGATCATCACCCCGCCATTGCTTTACGCGCTGGCGATGCTGGCGGTGCCGCTGCTGACCATCCTCGCCTATTCCTTCTTCAAGGACGGCTACCAGACCATCATCCGCGAGTTCACGCTCGAGAACTATCGCGCGGTCTGGGCCGACCCGATCTTCCGCACGCTCATGCTGCGCTCGCTCTTCGTGGCCGGGCTGGTGACGGTGGTCACGGTGCTGCTGGCGTTTCCGGTCGCCTATTTCCTGTCCTTCGTGGTCCGCCCCGAGCGCAAGTCGCTGTGGCTGTTCCTGATCACCATCCCGTTCTGGACCAGCTACCTGATCCGGGTATTCTTGTGGAAGGTGATCCTCGGCTACAACGGGGTCATCAACTCGGGGTTGAAGAGCCTCGGGATCATCGAGCAGCCGCTGTCGTTCCTGCTCTACAACACCGGCTCGATCGTGGTGACGCTGGCGCACGCCTATGCGCCCTTCGCGATCCTGCCGATCTACGTCGCGCTGGAAAAGATCGACCGCTCGCTGCTCGAGGCCGGGCGCGACCTCGGCGAAAGCCGTGCCATGACCTTCTGGCGGGTGACGCTGCCGCTGGCCATGCCGGGGGTGCTGGCGGCGGTGCTGATCGTCTTCATCCCGACCATCGGGGACTACGTGACGCCCACGATCATCGGCGGCGGCAAGATCCCGATGGTGGCGAACCTCATTCAGGCGCAGATGCTCGACATCGACAACAAGCCGCTCGGCTCGGCCATCGCCATCACCGCGATGCTGATCGTGACGCTGCTCGCGCTGGTGTTCCTGTTCCTCAACCGCCGCTTCCTCAAGGTGCGGGCATGAGCGGGGTGCGCGCCAGCGGCCGGGGGCCCGGCGGGGGCCTCAAGGCCTACGCCATCGCCTATCTGCTGTTCCTCTACGCTCCGATCCTGCTGCTGCCGGTCTTCGCCTTCAACAACGGCACGATCATCGCCTTTCCGCTCAAGGGCTTCACGACCGAGTGGTTCGCCCAGATGTGGGGCAACGCGACGCTGCGCCGGGCGCTGATGAACTCGCTGACCATCGCGGTCAGTTCGTCGATCCTCGCCACCTGCCTCGGGCTCTTCGCCGCCCGCGCCTCGACCCGGTTCTCGTTCCCCTTCAAGGCCCCGATCATGGGGCTGATCATGCTGCCGCTGGTGCTGCCCGAGATCATCATCAGCGTGTCGCTGCTGGTGGTGCTGCTGGGGCTCGGGGTGCAGCTCTCGGTGCTGACGGTGATCCTCGGGCACACGCTGATCTGCATGCCCTACACGGTGGCGATCCTCTCGACCGCCTTCTCGTCGCTCGACCGCTCGCTCGAGGAGGCCGCGCAGGACCTCGGCGAAACGAAGTGGAGCGCGTTCCGGCTGGTGATCCTGCCGCTGGTGATGCCGGGCATCATCTCGGCGCTGCTGATGAGCTTCACCATCAGCCTTGACGAGTTCATCATCGCCTTCTTCCTCGCCGGCAACGAGCCGACGCTGCCCACCTACATCTTCAGCCAGCTCAGGTTTCCCAAGTCGATCCCGATGATCATGGCGCTCGGGACGGTTCTGGTGGGCCTGTCGATCCTGCTGCTGACGATCGCCGAATATTTCCGCCGCCGCGGTGTTGCCCGCACCGGCCAGAAGGACAGCGGAGGCTTCCTGTGACCGCCCCACACGCGCAACCCGCCCCGAGCTACGCCCCGGCCCGCGATGCCGCCGGCCGCCCGACGCCCATCGCCGAGCGCAAGCCGATGATCGAGTGCCGCGAGGTGCACAAGTACTACGGCGATTACCACGCGCTCAGGGGCATCGACCTGACCATCCGCGAGGCCGAGTTCTTCTCGCTGCTCGGGCCGTCGGGCTGCGGCAAGACCACGCTGCTCAGAACCATCGCCGGGTTCGAGGACATCTCCTCCGGGGTGGTGCTGATCGACGGCAAGGACATGGCGGACGTGCCGGCCAACGTCCGGCCCACGAACATGGTGTTCCAGTCCTACGCCATCTTCCCACACCTGACGGTGGCCGAGAACGTGGCCTTCGGTCTGCGCCGCGACCCGCGCTCGCGCGCCGACAAGGCGGCGGCGGTGGATGAGGCGCTGGCGATGGTGGGCTTGCGCGGCTACGGGGCGCGGGCGGCGCACGCGCTCTCGGGCGGGCAGCGGCAGCGGGTGGCGCTGGCGCGGGCGCTGATCCTCAAGCCCAAGGTGCTGCTCCTGGATGAGCCGCTCTCGGCGCTCGACCGCAAGATGCGCGAGCAGATGCAGCTCGAGCTGATCAAGCTGCAACGGCAGGTCGGCATCACCTTCGTCCTCGTGACCCACGACCAGGAGGAGGCGCTGGTCATGTCCGACCGGATCGCCGTCATGTTCGAGGGCCAGATCGCCCAGCTCGACTCGGCCGAGGCGCTCTACACCCGCCCGGCGAGCCGCCGGGTCGCGGATTTCATCGGGGTGATGAACTTCCTGCCGGCCCGCATCCTGGGCGAAAGCCGCGACGCGGTGACGGTCGAGGCGCCGGGCTTCGGCCGGGTGGACATTCCCGCCGCCAACGTCAGCCACGCGGACGCGGGCGACGCCAGCCCCTCGATCGGCTTCCGCCCCGAGGCGGTGACGCTGCTCGCCGCGAACGCTCCGGCCAGCGACCGCGTGACCGAGGGGATCATCGACGAGGTCGTCTATTACGGCGACATGAGCTATTACGACGTGATGCTCGCGGGCGAGGGGTTCGACGGCGAGCACGAGGTGCGGATCTCGATGCGCAACGTCTTCGGGCGCGAGTTGCCGGACCTCGGCACCCGCGTCCGCGTCGGCTGGTCGCCCGGCTCGCTGATCCTGTTCCGCTGACACCCCGCGGGTCTGCCCGCGCTCCGCAGGCTCGGCGGAAGACGAGCCACCGGCCCGTGAATAGCCTCGCTCCCCTCGCAACCCGAGGCCCCCCTCGGGCTGGACAAAAATATCCTCGGGGGGTCCGGGGGGCAGACAGCCCCCCGGTCCGGCATCAGCCGCCCACGGTGCCCTCGGGGCAGGGCCGCAGCGTCACCGGCGCGCCCGCGACCGCGCCCAGTTCGCGGCAGCCGCCGTCGGTGCAGAGCGTCCAGCCGCCGCCCGTCGCCCCCGACGCGGCGAGCGTCACCTCGGGGACGGACCGCTCCGGCTGCCAGACCCACCAGCCGTCGCGCTCGACCGCACCCTCGCCGGGCTCCATCCCCGCGCCCGAGCCGCGCACCCGCGCCTCGGCCAGCACCAGCCGGTTGCCCTCGACGCGCCAGCGCTCCTCCCAGCGGACCCGCTCGACCGAGTGGGTCCAGCCGAGGGAGAAGCCGCTACTCACAGCCAGGGCCACGGCCCCGGCCATGAGGCAGGCGCTCATGCGGCGACCGCGCGGCGCTGGCTCATCCAGATCCAGCCGATGCAGGCGAGCGACAGGGCAAAGCCCACCGCATCGCTCCACGTCGCGGCATAGACGAGCATGAAGGCCGAGATCATCGCAAAGGCGCGCTCGGCCAGGTTCAGCTTGCGGCCCATCCACCCGATCACCGCGATCCCCCACAGGCCGATCGCCAGCACCGTCTTGACCACGATATAGACCACCGCCGGCGCGTAGCCGATGGCGGTGGCAAGCGGCCCGCCGTCCTGCAGCATCAGGGCGGGGGTGTAGACCGCCATGAACGGGATCACGAAGCCCGCGGCGGCGATCTTGATCGCCTCCATGCTGATCTTGAGGCCCGACTCGCGCGCGATGGGGGCGGCGGCAAAGCAGGCCAGCGCCACCGGCGGGGTCAGGTCGGCCAGGATGCCGAAGTAGAACACGAACATGTGGCTGACGATCAGCGGCACGCCCAGCTGCAAGAGCGCGCCCCCGGCGATGGTCGAGGTGATGATGTAGTTGGGGATCGTCGGAATCCCCATCCCGAGGATGAGGCAGGTCACCATCGTCAGGACCAGCGACAGGAACAGGTTGCTCTCGCCCACCGAGACGATGAAGCCGCCGAAGGTGGTGGCCGCCCCGGTCAGGGTCATCGTGCCGATCACGATGCCGACCAGCGCACAGGCCACGCCGACCGGCAGCGCCGTCTTGGCCCCGTCGGCAAGGCTGTCCACGACCATCGCGACCGTCGCCCGCCCGCCGCGGGTCAGCGCGTTGAGCAGGATCAGCGCCGAGACGAGCGCGCCGACCAGCGGCATCGACAGCCGCAGGTCCTGCGAAAAGATCCACGCGCAGATGAGCCCGAGCCCGACCCAGACGATGGCGCGCAGCACCACCGAGGGCAGCCCCAGCGCCACCGACCCGCCGAGGATCAGCACGATCGTCAGCGCCAGGCCGATGGTGCCCGCGTACAGCGGGGTGGTGCCGGAAAAGAGCAGCCAAACCAGCACTGCGAGCGGCAGGATCAGATACCAGCCCTCCTTCAGCGCCGCCATGGGCGAGGGAAGCTGCGACTTGGGCATCCCCACCAGCCCGCGCCGCCCGGCCTCGAGGTGGACCATCCAGAACGCCGCGCCGAAATAGAGGATCGCGGGGATGAGCGCCGCCTTGACGATCTCGACGTAGTGCACGCCCAGCGTCTCGGCCATGATGAAGGCGACGGCGCCCATCACCGGCGGCATGATCTGCCCACCCATCGAGGCGGTCGCCTCGACCCCGCCGGCGAAGGCCGGGCGATAGCCGAAGCGCTTCATCAGCGGGATGGTGAACTGCCCGGTGGTCACGACGTTGGCCACGCCCGAGCCCGAGATCGTGCCCATCAGCGCCGACGAAAACACCGCCACCTTGGCCGGCCCGCCGAGCAGGTGCCCGACCAGACCCAGCGACACGTCGGTGAAGAGCTTGATCATCCCGGCCTTTTCGAGGAACGCCCCGAACAGGATGAAGAGGAAGATGTAGGAAGAGCTGACATAGGTCGGGATGCCGTAGATCCCTTCCGTCCCATAGGCCATGTGCTCGATCACCTGCGCCGCGTCATAGCCGCGGGTCTGCAAGAGCCCCGGCGCATACTGCCCGAAGAAGCAGTAGAGCAGGAACACCCCGGCGATGATCGGCAGCGCGATCCCCATCTCGGCCCAGGCGGCGAGGAACACGGTGATCAGCGCCAGCACCCCGATCACGAGGTCCATCTGGCTGGGGTCGCCGGCGCGCAGCAGCAGCGGCTCGTACTCGACCCACTGGTAGATCGCGACCGCGCCGCCGGTCAGGGCCAGCGCCCAGGCCGCGGCCTGCACGGCCGGGCCCCTGCCGCGGGCCAGCGCGATCAGCGGGAAAACCAGCAGCATCAGGAAGCCCACGTGCATCGCCCGCACGACCTGGCTCGGCAGGTCGATGAAATGCGCCGCGGTGGCGATCTGGAACACCGAGAAGGCGACGGCGATGCCCCAGAGCAGCCGGCCCTGAAGTCCCGGCGGGAAGCTGTCGGCAAGGGGATCGTGGATCGCCAGCTCCTGCGCGCCGGGCGGCATCCGGTGCGGGTGGTCCGGCGTGGCCGGGGGGGCGTGCGGCGCGCGGGCGGGGGAGGGGGGCTGCATCATGCACCTGGATTGTCAGGGGAAGGGAGGGGGCGCCGACCCTCCGCGCGACGTGGCGCGGCAGGGTGGTCGCGGGACGAGAACGGCCCCGGCGCAGCGCTGCACCGGGACCGCGAGCCGGTCAGAGCAGGCGCCTTACTTCAGGACGCCGGCCTCGCGGTAGTAGCGCTCGGCGCCCGGGTGCAGCGGGATCGGCAGGTTCTCGGCCGCCTTCGCCACGTCGATGGCCTTGCCCGCCGCGTGCGCCGCCTTGACGGTGTCGAGGTTCTCGAACAGCTGCTTGGTCATCTGGTAGACGGTTTCCTCGGGCACCCCGTCATGGGTCACGAGGATGTTCGTCACCGACGCGGTCGGCACATCGGCCGCCTGCCCGTCATAGGTGTCGGCCGGGATCGTCGCGGCGTGATAGGCGCCGCCGAGCTTGGCCACCAGGTCGGCGGGCACCGGGATCACGGTGATCGGGGTCGAGGTCGCCAGGTCCTTGAGCGACGCGACGCCCAGCCCCGCGGACTGCAGCGTGGCGTCAAGCTGGCGGTTCTTCATCAGCTCGACCGATTCGGCGAAGGGCAGGTACTCGACCTTGGCCAGATCGGCATAGCTCATCCCGGCGGCCTCGAGGATGGCGCGGGCGTTCAGCTCGGTCCCCGACTTGGCCGCGCCGACCGACAGGCTCTTGCCCTTGAGATCGGCGAGCGAAGCGATGCCCGAATCCTTCGAGGCGACGATCTGGATGTAGTTCGGATAGATCGCGCCGATCGCGCGCAGCTTGTCGAGCTTGCCCTTGAAGCCGGCCTCCTCGTCGCCCTCCCACGCCATCTGGACGCTGTCGCCGAGCGCGAAGCCCGCCTCGCCCTTGCCCTGCTGCAGCAGGTTGAGGTTCTCGACCGAGGCCTTGGTGGCCTGCACCTGGGTCCGCGCGTCGGGGATGCCCTTGGCCCAGATCTCGGACATGGCGACGCCCATCGGGTAATAGACCCCCGAGGTACCGCCGGTCAGGACGTTGATGAACTCGGCCGCCGAGGCGGTGAGCGGGGCGCCGACGAGGGCGGCCGCGGTGGCCGCAGCGGCGGCAAGGCGGGTGATGCGCATGGGGTAGTCTCCTCCGGGTGTTGGGACGGTCGCGGTCGTGACGCCGCGTCGTGACGCGCGCACCATGCGGCACGCGGGGGGGATGGATCAACCCGTCCGAACGGCCGCATGGCGCGGTCCGCGGCCGACCGGGCGCGTGGCGGCCCCCGCGCCTGGGGCCGAAGGGGCGCGAGAGACCGCTTGCGCGGCGCCGCGCCGTCATGGCCTAGTCGCCGCCGTCCGCCAGCTGAACGAGGCTTTTCGATGCACCGACGCACCCTTCTGACCGGCGCCGCCGCGGCCCTCGCCGGCGGGTTTGCCGCCCCCGCCCTGGCGCAGGACCGCGCGCTCAAGGTCGGGCTGATCCTGCCGCTCACCGGCCCGTTTGCGGCCTACGGCCAGCAGATGCAGGCGGGGTTCCAGCAATATCTCGACACCCAGGGCGCCGCCGCGGCGGGGCGGCGGATCGAGCCGGTGATCGCCGATGACGGCGGCATCGCCGACACCACCCGCCGCATCGCGCAGGAGATGGTGACCTCGGGCGGGATCGAGGTGCTGGGCGGCTTCGGCCTGACCCCGCTCGCGCTCGCCGCGGCGCCTGTCTCGGCCCGCGCGGGCGTGGCGCAGATCGTCATGGTCGCGGCGACCTCTGCCGTGACCGAGGCCTCGCCGATGATCGTGCGCACCAGCTACACCACCCCGCAGGTGACGAGCGTGATCGCCCGGTGGATGGCCGGCGACGGGATCGGGCAGGCGATGACGCTGGTGACCGACTACGGCCCCGGCCACGACGCCGAGGCGAGCTTCGCCAAGGTCTTCGCCGAGGCCGGCGGCACCGTCGCGGGCAGCCTGCGGGTGCCGCTGCGCGACCCGGACTTCGCGGCCTTCCTGCAGCGCGTGGTGGACGCGAAGCCGCAGGCGCTGTTCGTGTTCCTGCCATCCGGGATCGGCGCGCCGTTCCTCAAGCAGTGGGTCGAGCGCGGCCTCGACCGGTCGGGCATCCGGCTGGTCGCGGACGGCTCGGTGACCGACGACATCGTGCTGCCGCAGATGGGGGATGCCGCGCTGGGGTTGGTGACGGGGCTGCACTACAGCGCCGCCCTGCCGACCGAGGCGAACCGCGCCTTCGTCGCCACCTTCATGGAGCGGAACCGCACCCGCCCGAACTTCATGGCCGTGTCGGCTTACGACGGCGCCCGGCTGCTGGCCGAGGCGCTGGGGCGCACCGGCGGCGACGCCACCGGCGCGGCGCTGGTCGAGGCGATGAAGGGTGCGCGCCTCGAGTCGCCGCGCGGCCCGATCGAGATCGACGCCGCCACCCGCGACATCGTCCAGACGATCTACATGATGCGGGTCGAGGCGGTGGACGGGCAGCTGTGGAACGTGCCGTTCCACAGCTATCCGGCGGTGCGCGACCCGGCCAAGGCCTAAGCCCGGGACGGCGCGGCGGCTCAGGCCGCCGCGAGCGCCGCGACGATGGGGCCGAAATCGGCGGCCTTGAGGCTCGCCCCGCCGACCAGCGCGCCGTCCACGTTGGCGATGGCGAAGATCTCGGCCGCGTTGCCCGGCTTGACGCTGCCGCCGTAGAGCAGCGTCATCTCGGCCCCGTCCGCCAGCCGGTTGGCGAGGGCCTGGCGCATGGCGGCGTGGACCTCGGCGATCTGCTCGACGGTGGGGGTGCGGCCGGTGCCGATGGCCCAGACCGGCTCATAGGCGATGACCGTGTTGGCGGCGGTCGCCCCCTCGGGGACCGAGCCAGCGAGCTGCGCGGCGATCACGGCAAGCGTCTCGCCCGCGTCGCGTTGCGCCTCGGTCTCGCCCACGCAGATGACCGCGACGAGGCCGGCGCGATGCGCGGCCGTCGCCTTGGCGGCAACCTGCGCGTCGGTTTCGGCATGGTCGGTGCGGCGCTCCGAGTGGCCGACGATGACGTGGCTCGCGCCGGCGTCGCGCAGCTGCTCGGCGGCGATGTCGCCCGTGTGGGCGCCCGAGGCCTCGGCATGGCAGTCCTGCCCGCCGACCGCGATCCCCTTGGGCGCGGCTTCGGCCATCGGCGCGACCAGCGTGGCGGGCGGGCAGATCAGGACATCGACGCCTCCGGCTTGGGGCGCGAGCGCGGCGATCTCGGCCAGCGCGGCGCGGGTGCCGTTCATCTTCCAGTTGCCGGCGGCAAGCTTGCGGGGGGCCATCTCATCCTCCTCGATCAGGGTCGCCCCCGCCTAGCCCGGCGGCGGGCGCCCGTGCAAGAGAGGCCGGAGGGCGGGCGTCCGCCCGCGGTCAGCCCTGTCGCGCGGCCGACCCCTCCAGCGGCTCGAACCGCACCGACTCGCCGCAGCCGCAGCTGTCGGTGACATTGGGATTGATGAAGCGGAACCCGCTGTCGAGCAGCCCGTCCTGATAGTCGATCTGGGTGCCGAAGAGGAACATCTGCGCGGTGGGCGCGATCAGGACCCGCGCCGCGCCCTGTTCGACCACCTCGTCGCCGGGGTTGGCGGCGTCGGCCAGTTCCATCGTGTATTCCATCCCCGCGCAGCCTCCCTTCTTCAGGCCGATGCGCAGGCCCGCCCCGTCCTTGCCAGCCATCAGCCGGGCGATCCGCGCCTCAGCGGCGGGGGTGATGGTGACGGGGGGCTTGCCGGGGATCGAGAACATGGGATGCCTTTCGCGCTTGCCCCAGAAGATAGGGGCGAGGGCTGCCCGGCTCAACCCGCGGCGCGCGCTGGCCTTGCGGGCCCCCGCCGTGCTAGGGACCGCCGCCTGATCCCGTCTGGACCGCGCCATGACCCGTCCCCTCGCTATTCACCCCGCTGCGCCGGGGCGCTTCGACGCCAGCCCCGCGCGGCAGGCCGCCCGCCTGAGCGTGGCGCCGATGATCGACTGGACCGACCGTCAATGCCGCGGCTTCCACCGGCTGCTTTCGCGCCGGGCGCTGCTCTATACCGAGATGATCACCGCCCCGGCGATCCTGCATGGCGACCGCGACCGGCTGCTCGGCCATGACGGCGACGGGCCGGTGGCGCTGCAGATCGGCGGTTCGGACCCCGCGCAGCTGGCCGAAGCCGCGCGCATCGGCGCGGATTACGGCTACGACGAGATCAACCTCAACGTCGGCTGCCCCAGCGACCGGGTGCAGTCGGGCTGCTTCGGCGCGGTGCTGATGAAGTCGCCCGACCTCGTCGCCGCCTGCGTCGCGGCGATGCAGGCGGCCTCGCCGGTCGAGGTCACGGTGAAATGCCGCATCGGCGTGGACGAGCAGGAGCCCGCCGAGGTCCTGCCCGCCTTCCTCGCCACGCTCGAGGCGGCCGGTGTCCGCCGGGTCATCGTCCACGCCCGCAAGGCCTGGCTCGAGGGGCTGAGCCCGCGCGAGAACCGCGAGATCCCGCCG
Organism: Paracoccus sanguinis; assembly: GCF_900106665.1. Taxonomy (GTDB): domain Bacteria; phylum Pseudomonadota; class Alphaproteobacteria; order Rhodobacterales; family Rhodobacteraceae; genus Paracoccus; species Paracoccus panacisoli. The sequence continues at coordinate 299,021 of NZ_FNNA01000003.1, read as the reverse complement.
CTCGACTATCCGCTGGTCCACGCGATGAAGGCGGCCTTTCCCGGCCTGCACCTGTCGATCAACGGCGGCATCGCCTCGCTGGCCGAGGCCGAGGCGCAGCTGGCGGTGATGGACGGGGCGATGATCGGCCGCGCCGCGTATCACGAGCCCTGGGCCATCCTCGGCGCGGCGGACCGGCTATGGGGCGAGGCGCCGCCGCTCGCCTCTCCCGTCGCCGCGGCCGAGGCGATGCGCGAGGTGCTGGCCCGCCACCTCGCCGCCGGCGGGCGGATGCACCAGATCACCCGGCACATGCTCGGGCTCTTCCACGGCCGCCCCGGCGCGCGGCAGTGGAAGCGCATCCTGTCCGAGCGCGCGTCGCAGGGCACACTCGCCGACTATGACGCGGCGCTCGCGGCGGTCAGCTTGGACGCGGCCTGAGCGCCGGCGTCGGGGCGCGACGCGCCATCCCACCACCGGACCCTGCGGCAGGCCCCGCCGCGCCCGCTGGCGCCGCCCGCGCCGCGGCGCTAAGCGGGCGCGACGCAACAACGGACGACCGTCATGACCGAACTTCTGCCTTATGTCGCAGCCCTCCTGGCGGCGGGCGCCTTTGCCGGCATCCTCGCCGGGCTTCTGGGCGTCGGCGGCGGCATCGTCCTCGTCCCCGCCTTCGCGGCGATCCTGACGGCGGCGGGCTATGGGGCGGGCGACCTCATGCAGGTCTGCCTCGCCACCTCGCTGTCGACGATCTTCGTGACCTCGATCCGCTCGGTGCTGGCCCACAACCGCAAGGGGGCGGTGGACTGGGACATCCTGCGGGCCTGGGCGCCGTGGATCATGCTGGGCGCGATCGTTGGCGTGTGGCTCGTCTCGCGGCTCTCGACCCAGCAGCTCAAGGCGATCTTCGGGGTGCTGGTGCTCTGCGTGGCGAGCTTCATGCTGATCAGCCGCGCCGACTGGCGGCTGGCCGACACCCCGCCCGAAGGCGCCCGTCGCGCCGCCCTCGGCGGCACCGTGGGGCTGGTGGGCGTGCTGCTGGGGATCGGCGGGGGCTCGCTCGGGGTGCCGATGCTGACGCTGCACGGGCGGCCGATGCACCGCGCGGTGGCGACCTCGGCCGGGTTCGGGGCGGTGATCGCGCTACCCTCGGTGCTGGCGTTCCTGTTCGTGCCCGCTGCGGGGGCGCCGCCCGGCACGGTGGGCTCGGTCAACCTGCCGATCTTCGCGCTGACCATCGCCATGACGCTGCTGACCGCGCCGATCGGCGCGAACCTCGCGCATGGTACCGACGCGCGGCGGCTGCGGCGGATCTTTGCCGTGTTCCTGCTCGCCGTGGGCCTGAACATGCTGCGGAAGGCGCTGCTCTAGCCCGCCCTCTCCGCCGCCTTGGCAGCATCCCAGAGCGCGTCCATCTCGGCCAGCGTCGAGTCCTCGGGGCGGCGGCCCTCGGCGGCCAGCGCCGCTTCGATGGCGGCGAAGCGGCGGGTGAACTTGGCGTTCGCGTCGCGCAGCGCGGCCTCGGGGTCGATGTCGAGGTGGCGGGCGAGATTGGCCATCACGAACATGAGGTCGCCGAACTCCTCGGCCCGGTGGGCGGGGTCGGTGGCGGCGCGCAGCTCGGCGGTCTCCTCGGCGAGCTTGTCCAGCACCTCGTCGGCCGAGGGCCAGTCGAACCCCACCCGCGCCGCCCGGTTCTGCAGCTTGATCGCCCGCGTCAGCGCCGGCAGGCCAAGCGCCACGCCGTCGAGCACGCCCTTCTCGGCCTTGGCGGCGCGCTCGGTGGCCTTGATTGCCTCCCAGTCCTTCACCTGCTGGGCGGCGGACTTGTCGCGCGATTCGGTGCCGAAGACGTGCGGGTGCCGCGCCACCAGCTTGTCCGAAATGGCGCGGGCCACGTCGGCGAAGCCGAACATCCCCGCCTCGTCGGCCATCTGGGCGTGGAACACGACCTGCAGCAGCAGGTCGCCCAGCTCGCCCGGCAGCTCGTCCCAGGCCTGCCGGGCGATGGCGTCGGCGACCTCGTGGGCCTCCTCGATGGTATAGGGGGCGATCGAGGCGAAATCCTGCTCGATGTCCCAGGGGCAGCCCGTCTGCGGGTCGCGCAGCGCGGCCATGATCCCGATCAGCCGCGCGGTTTCGTCGGTGGCTGACAGGGTGGCGGCCGTGGCGTCGGCGGTGTCTGCGGATCGGTCGGTCATGGACTTTCGCGCCCCGTTCGGTTCGAGTGCGGCCAAGAGACACAAGCACCCGGAAAGAGTCCACCATGCCCGTCCTGAACCGCATCGCCGGATACGCCGACGAGATGACCGCCTGGCGGCGGCATCTGCACCAGCACCCCGAGCTGCAGTTCGACCTCGGCGAGACCGCCGCCTTCGTCGCCGCCCGCCTGCGCGAGTTCGGGGTGGACGAGCTGCACGAGGGGATCGCGCAGACCGGCATGGTGGCGATCATCAACGGGCGCGGCGAGGGGCCGACCATCGGGCTCAGGGCCGACATGGACGCGCTGCCGATCGTCGAGGCGACGGGGGCGGCGTATGCCTCGACCGTGCCGGGCAAGATGCACGCCTGCGGGCACGACGGCCACACCACGATGCTGCTCGGCGCGGCGAAGTATCTGGCCGAGACGCGCAACTTCTCGGGCCGCGTGGCGCTGATCTTCCAGCCCGCGGAAGAGGGCGGGCGCGGCGCCAAGGTCATGGTGGACGAAGGCATCATGGAGCGCTTCGACATCGGCCAGGTGTTCGCGCTGCACAACTCGCCCAACGTGGCGCTGGGGTCGTTCCAGACCAACGGCGGGGCGCTGATGGCGGCGGTCGACGCTTTCGACATCCGCATCAAGGGCCGCGGCGGGCACGGGGCCATGCCGCACGAGACCGCCGACCCGGTGATCGCCGCGGTGGGCATCGTGCAGGCGTTGCAATCCATCGTCAGCCGCAACCACAAGGCCACCGACGACCTCGTGGTCTCGGTCACCCAGATCCACACCGGCTCGGCCCACAACGTCATCCCCGACGACGCCTGGATCAACGGCACGGTGCGGACCTTCGACCCCGCCGTGCAGGCGATGGTGATGCGCCGGATGGAGGAGATCGTCGCCGGACAGGCCGCGAGCTACGGGGTCGAGGCGGTGCTCGACTACCAGACCGGCGACCCGGCGACGGTCAACGACCCGGCCTGCGCGAGCTTCGCCGCCGGGGTCGCGGCCGAGGTCGCGGGGCTCGACATGGTCGACGGCGAATGCCCGCGCGAGATGGGGGCCGAGGATTTCAGCTACATGCTCGAGGCGCGTCCTGGGGCCTATGTCTTCATCGGCCAGGGGCCGGGGGCAGGGCTGCACCACCCCGCCTATGACTTCAACGACGAGATCGCGCCGATCGGGGCGAGTTTCTTCGCCCGCCTCGTCGAGCGGGCCCAGCCCGCGGCGGTGGGCTGAGCCGGCGCGGGTCGCCGGGCGACCTGCAGCCGTCGGTGCCGGTGGCGCTGCCCCTCGCGCCGTTCCGGTGCGTCCCCCGGGGTAATCGCGCCACAAATAAGTCCCGACGTGGCGCCCCCTACGGCTGCGCCGCGCCCACGAAGCGGTGACGCGGCGGGGCCACGGCGTTTCTGGACAAGCGCCGCCCGCCCGACTAGAACCCGCGCCAATTCGCGCTTTGCGCCCCGGCCGCGGCCCTGCCGCCGCGTGCCCGCGGATCATGCCCTGACCGGCCTCATGACCGGCCCCAGCTGAGGATCGCCCATGTTCGTCTCTCCTGCCTATGCCCAGGCTGCCGGCGCGCCCGGCGGCGCCGCCGCCTTCGCGCAGTTCGTCCCGCTGCTGCTGGTCTTCGTGATCATGTATTTCCTGATCCTGCGCCCGCAGCAGAAGAAGATGTCCCAGCACCGGGCGATGGTTGCGGCGCTGAAGAAGGGCGACCAGGTGATCACCCAGGGCGGGCTGATCGGCAAGGTCGTGGGTGTGCGCGACGATGAGCTGGACGTCGAGCTGGCGCAGGGCGTGCGCGTCCGCGTCGTCCGGTCGAGCATCGCGCAGGTCGTGAACCGCACCGCGCCCGTCGCCGCCAACAGCTGAGCCGCCCCCATCATGCTGCAGATCCCGCTGTGGAAACGCATTGCGATCCTCGCCGTCGTGGCGCTGGCCTTCGTCTATGCGATGCCCAACCTGTTCTATTCCCGCGTCGAGGCCCATAACGACGCCCTCGTCGCGGCCGAGCGCGCCGGGTTCGAGACGCCCGAGCAGGCCGCCGCGCGCGGTCTCTGGCCGTCGTGGCTGCCGTCGAGCCTCGTCAATCTCGGGCTCGACCTGCGCGGCGGGGCGCATCTTCTGGGCGAGGTCCACACGGCCGACGTCTACAAGTCCCGCATGACCGCCCTCTGGCCGGAACTCCGCGACGCGCTCGCGGCCGAGCGCGACACGCTCGGCGCCGTGCGCCGCGTGCCGGGCCCCGAGGACGAGCTGCGCGTCGAGATCGGCAACCCCGACCAGATGGCCCGCGCGGTCGAGATCGCCCGGACGCTCGCCGCGCCCGTGGTGTCGCTGACCGGCGCCGGGTCGTCGAGCCTCGATATCACGGCCAACGGGCCGACGATGATGATCAAGCTGTCGGACGCCGAGAAGGCCGCCACCGACGACCGCACCATCCAGCAGTCGCTCGAGATCGTGCGCCGCCGGGTCGACGAGGTCGGCACGCGTGAGCCGACCATCCAGCGCCAGGGCAAGGACCGCATCCTGATCCAGGTGCCGGGCATCGGCTCGGCCGAAGAGCTGAAGAAGCTGATCGGCACCACTGCCAAGCTGACCTTCAACCCGGTCGTGGGCCGCGGCACGGACCCGAACGCGCCGGCTGGCGTCGGCAACATCGTGGTCCCCTCGCTCGACGAGCAGGGCGTCTACTACACCATCGCCGAGGCCCCCGTGGTCACCGGCGAGGAACTGACCGACGCGCGGCCCTCGTTCGACCAGAACGGCCAGCCCTCGGTCGACTTCCGCTTCAACCCGCAGGGCGCGCGCCGCTTCGGCGCCTATACCTCGGCCAACGTCGGCCAGCCCTTCGCCATCGTGCTCGACAACCAGGTGATCTCGGCGCCGGTGATCCGCGACGCGATCACCACCGGCTCGGGACAGATCTCGGGGTCGATGGGGGTGGATGAGTCGAACCGCCTTGCCGTGCTGCTGCGCGCGGGGGCGCTGCCGGCCGAGATGACCTTCCTTGAGGAACGGACCATCGGCCCGGAACTGGGGCAGGATTCGATCGACGCGGGCAAGATCGCGGCGGTGGTCGGCACCATCCTCGTCGTGGCCTACATCGTCGCCAGCTACGGGCTCTTCGGCGTCTTCGCCTCGATCGCGGTGATCGTGAACGTGGTGATGATCCTCGCCATCATGTCGGCGATGGGGGCCACGCTGACGCTGCCCGGCATCGCCGGCATCGTGCTGACCGTGGGCACCGCGGTCGATGCCAACGTCATCATCTACGAGCGCATCCGCGAGGAGCTGCGCGCCGGCAAGCGCGTCGCCACCGCCATCAACAACGGCTTCAACGAGGCGATGAGCGCGATCATCGACGCCAACGTGACGACCTTCATCGCGGCGCTGGTGATGTTCTTCCTGGGCTCGGGCCCGGTCAAGGGCTTCGCCGTGACGCTGACCATCGGCCTCGTGACCTCGGTCTTCACCGCGATCTTCCTCACCCGGTTGATGATCGTGCTGTGGCTCGACTGGCGCAAGCCCAAGACACTCGTTCTGTAAGGGGGGCGTGAGATGGCCTTTCGTCTGAAACTCGTTCCCGACGTCACCCACTACGACTTCTTCCGCTGGCAGAAGCTGACCTTCGGCATCTCGGCGGTGGCGATGATCGCCTCGGTGATCATCATCTTCCTGAACGGCTTCAACTTCGGCATCGACTTCAAGGGCGGCACGACCATCCGCGCCGAAAGCCCGACGGCCTTCGAGGTCTCGGACTACCGGCAGGCGCTCGGCGGGCTGAACCTCGGGGACGTGTCGATCACTGAGGTCTTCGACCCCTCCTTCGGCGCCGACCGGCACGTCGCCATGATCCGCATCGGCACCTCGGGCGAGACCGGCTCGGTCACCCCCGAAGAGCTGAACCAGGTCGAGGCGGCGCTGAAGACCGTCGATCCGCAGGTCCGCTTCGCCGCGGTCGAGTCGGTCGGCCCCAAGGTCTCGGGCGAGCTGATCAAGACCGCGCTCTATGCCGTGGGCGCGGCGACGCTGGGCATCCTCTTCTACGTCTGGCTGCGGTTCGAGTGGCAGTTTGCGGTAGGCGGCGTGTTCGCGCTGGTCCACGACATCCTGCTGACGGCCGGCATCTTCTCGCTGTTCCAGATCAAGTTCGACCTCTCGACCATCGCGGCGCTGCTGACCATCCTCGGCTATTCGATCAACGACACCGTCGTGGTGTTCGACCGGCTGCGCGAGAACCTGATCAAGTTCAAGACCATGCCGCTGATCGACGTGATGAACCTGACGGTGAACGAGACGCTGTCGCGCACCATCATGACGGCTGTGGCGACGGCGCTGGCGCTCGCCGCGCTGCTCGCGCTGGGGGGCGACGTGATCCGCGGCTTCGTCTTCGCGATGCTCTGGGGCGTATTCGTCGGCTGCTACTCGACGATCTACGTCGCCAAGAACATCGTGCTGTGGCTGGGGGTCAAGCGGGACTGGTCGAAGCCCGAAAAGACCCCGGCGGGCGAGGTCAGCGACCTGGCCGGCACGCCTTTCCAGGACCGCCCCTGATGGCGATGAAGGAAACCGACTTCGCCGGCGCGGTCCCCGTGGACGGCTACGGCCCCGGTTTCTTTCGCGTCGGCGGGCGGCTGCACCACGGGCCGGTGATCGTGACCGCCGCCGGACCGCGGCCCTGGGGCGGGCTGGACGACATTGCCGCGCTCGAGGCGCTGGGGGGCACGGTGGACGTGCTGTTCCTCGGCATGGGCGCCGACCCCGAGCGGCCTTCGGCGGCGCTGTCGCAGGCGCTCGCCGCCGCTGGCCTCGCGGTCGAGCCGACCGCCACCCCCACCGCCGCGCGCAGCTACAACGTCACCCTGTCCGAGGGGCGGCGCGTCGCCTGCGCGCTTCTGCCGGTGTGACGGCGCCGCTGGTCACCGCCCATGACCTTGCCGTGTCGCGCGGCGGGCGGCGGGCGGTCGAACGCGTCGCCTTCACCCTCGCGCCGGGCGAGGCGCTGATCCTCCGCGGCCCGAACGGGATCGGCAAGACCACGCTGCTGCGCACCGTGGCCGGGCTTCAGCCCCCCGCCGCGGGCCGGATCGAGGCCGACCCCGACGCCATCGCCTATGCCGCCCATGCCGACGGGCTGAAGGGCGCGCTGACGGTGGCCGAGAACCTCGACTTCTGGCGCGCGGTCTTCGGCGGCCCGCCCATCGGCGCGGCGCTCGAAGCCATGAACCTCGCCGCGCTGGCCGAGCGTCCGGCGGCGATGCTCTCGGCCGGGCAGAAGCGGCGGACCGGGCTGGCGCGGCTGATGGTCACCGGCCGGGCGGTCTGGGTGCTGGACGAGCCGACCGTCTCGCTCGACGCCGACTCGGTGGCGCTCTTCGCCCGGGTGGTGCGCGGCCACCTCGCCGCCGGCGGGGCGGCGCTGATGGCGACCCACATCGACCTCGGCCTGCCCGAGGCGCGCATCCTCGACCTCGCCCGCTTTCGCGCCGACCCGGACCGCCCGGCGGACCGCGCCCCGGCGAGCTTTGACGAGGCCTTCGCATGACCGCCGCCCGCACCCGTGCACGACCCGCGGGCCGGCCTGACCTTTCTGTCTGGTCCGAGTACCCCATCCGGCACCTGAGCGAGGCGCGGCCATGAAGGCGCTGCTTCTGCGCGACCTCGCGCTGGCCACCCGCGCGGGCGGCGGCTTCGGGCTCGGCCTCGCGTTCTTCCTCATCCTCTGCACCCTCGTCCCCTTCGGCGTCGGCCCCGAGGGCGGGACGCTCGCCCGCATCGCCCCCGGCATCCTCTGGGTCGGCGCGCTGCTCGCCTGCCTGCTGTCGCTCGACCGCCTGTTCGCGCTGGATTGGGAGGATGGGAGCCTCGACCTGCTCGCCACCTCGCCGTTGCCGCTCGAGGGGGCGGTGGGGATCAAGGCGCTCGCCCACTGGATCACTACCGGGCTGCCGCTGGTCGCGGCCGCGCCGCTCTTCGGCATCCTGCTGCACCTGTCAGGGGCGGCGCTGCCGTGGCTGGTGGCGGCGCTGCTGTTGGGTACGCCCGCGCTCTCGATGCTGGGCGCGTTCGGCGCGGCGCTCACGGTGGGGCTGCGGCGGGGCGGGCTGCTCATGTCGCTGCTGGTGCTGCCGCTTTACGTCCCCACGCTGATCTTTGGGGCCGAGGCGGTGCGACGTGGTGCCGCGGGGGCGGACGGGATGACCCCGCTGGTGCTGCTTGCCGGCATCAGCCTGGCGGTGCTGGCGGCCATCCCCTTTGCCGCTGCCGCCGCCCTCAGGGTCAACCTGCGGTGAGGAGGGGGCTTTCACCCCCCCGCGCGGACGGCTAGACAACCCGCATGTCGCTTTGGGAATACGCCAACCCGGTCAAGTTCATGCGCCTTTCGGGCGCGGTGCTGCCGTGGGTCTCTGCCGCCGCCGCCGTGACGCTGGTCGGCGGCCTGATCTGGGGCTTTTCGGTGCCCGAGGACTACAAGCAAGGCGCGACCGTCAAGATCATGTTCCTGCACGTGCCTGCGGCGATGATGGCGATCAACATCTGGGTGATGATGCTCGTCACCTCGCTGATCTGGCTGATCCGGCGCCACCACGTCAGCGCGCTCGCCGCCCGCGCCGCCGCCCCGGTGGGCGCGGTGATGACGGTGATCGCGCTCGTCACCGGGGCCGTCTGGGGCCAGCCGATGTGGGGGACCTGGTGGGAGTGGGACCCGCGCCTGACCTCGTTCCTGATCCTGTTTCTCTTCTACCTCGGCTACATGGCGCTCTGGGCCGCGATCGAGAACCCCGACAGCGCGGCAGACCTGACGGGCGTGCTGTGCCTCGTCGGCTCGGTCTTCGCGCTGCTCTCGCGCTATGCGGTCAATTTCTGGAACCAGGGGCTGCACCAGGGGGCGACGATCAGCGTCGCGCCGGGGGACCGGATCAGCTCGGTCTACAGCTACCCGCTTTATACCTGCATGGCCGGGTTCTTCCTGTTGTTCCTGGCCCTGCTGCTGGTCCGCACAAGGACCGAGATCCGCCGCCGCCGGACCGCGGCGCTGCTGGCGCGCGAGGTGCGGGGATGATGGTCGAACTCGGCAAATACGCCGTCCCGGTGCTGTCGGCCTGGGCGATCTCGCTGGCGCTGATCGTGGCGCTCGTGGTTCAGACGCTGGCCGCCAGCGCCCGCGCGCGGCGCGATCTCGAGCGGGTCGAGCCGCCCCGCAATCGCCAGCAGGAGTCGCGCCGTGGCTAGGATCTCGCCCCTCGTCGCCCTGCCGCCGGTGCTGTTCGCCGGCCTCGCCGCGATGTTCTATTGGGGGATGGGCCGGGACGACCCGACCGCGATTCCCTCGACCCTGATCGGGCAAGAGGCGCCGGCGGTGCCTGCGACGACCCTGCCGGGCGCCACGCCGCTGACCGATGCCGACCTGCGCAGCGGCAAGGTGACGCTGGTCAATTTCTGGGCCAGCTGGTGCCCGCCCTGCCGGGCCGAGCATCCGACGCTGACCGCGCTCGCCGCCGAGGGCATCCCGGTGATGGGCATCGACCTCAAGGACCCCGAGCCCGCCGCGCAGCGGTTCCTCGCCGAGCACGGCAATCCCTTCGCCCGGCTCGCCACCGATCCGCAGGGCCGCGCGGCGATCGACTGGGGCGTGACCGCGCCGCCCGAGACCTTCATCCTCGACGCCGAGGGCAGGGTGCTCTACCGCCACGCCGGGCCGCTGATCCGCGAGGACTATACCAACCGCTTCCGGCCCGAGCTGGACAAGGCGCTCGCGGCGCAGAAATAAGGACAGCGTTCGCGGCGGTGCCTGATTGGCGAGACGTTTTTCGCCCCATCCCGCTCATCGGCGAAGCATATCCGGGAAAACCGTCCGGAGGCGACGATCTGTCGGCCTGCGGGTCCCTTGTCCGACCCGGCGCGGGTTGGCGGGGCGGGCCGGGCTGCGTATCTCGACGCTCAACCCCGCTGACCCAGTGAGTGTCCCATGCGCATCATCGCCCCGTTCCTGACTGCCGCTGCCGTGGCGCTGGCGGTCCCGGCGCTGGCCCAGACCGCGCCGGCCCCCACCGCGCCCGCCGCGCCCGCGTCCGCCATCCCTGCCACTGAGGCACCGCGCGCCCAGCACCTCGGCCCGCTCGTCACCCCCGCCGAACTGGCCGCCACCGACCGTGCGCCCCTGATCCTCGACATCCGCGGCGCGGACTACGCCAAGGGGCACATCCCCGGCGCGGTCGATGCGCCCTACAAGCTGTTCCGCGGGCCGACCGACAACCCCGGCCGCCCCGTCGCCCCCGAGCAGCTGCAGGCCACGCTCTCGCAGCTGGGGGTCGAGCTCGGCCGCCCGGTGGTGGTCGTCCATCAGGGCAGCGACCAGGACGACTTCGGCGCGGCCGCGCGGGTCTACTGGACGCTGAAATCCGCCGGGGTGCAGGACATCGCCATCCTGAACGGCGGGATGAACGGCTGGGCCGCCGCCGGCCAGCCGACCGAGACCACGCCGGTCACGCCCGCGCCCTCGCTGATCGAGATCACCTGGGACGACCGCTGGACCGCGACCGAGGCCGAGGTCGCGGCCATCGCCGCGGGCAAGGGCGATGCGGTGCTGCTCGACGCCCGCCCGCCGGGCTTCTACGAGGGGCGCCAGGCCCATGCCGCGGCCTCGGTGCCGGGCACCGTGCCGGGGGCCCAGAACGTGCCGCATACCGAGTGGTTCGCGGGCAGCACGCCCGCCATTGCCCCGGCCGCCACCGCCGCGGACGTCGCCCGCGCGCTGGGGCTGAGCCCTGACCGCGAGATCGTCACCTTCTGCAACACCGGCCACTGGGCCGCGACCGAGTGGTTCGCGCTGTCGGAGCTCGCCGGGCTGCCGGACGTGAAGATGTATCCCGAATCGATGGTCGGCTATACCCGTGGCGACCACGAGATCGCCAACCGGCCGGGGCTGGTCGAGAACCTGCTGCGGCAGATCAGGGGGTAAGCGCATGGTCGCCGTCACCAGCCAGATGGGCGCGCGCGAGGCGCCCGCCACCCCCCTCGTCCCCGGCCTCGCCAGCCGCAGCGCGGCGGTGGCGCTGGCGCTCGCGGCGCTGGCCGCCGTGGCGCTGTTCGTGGGCGCGCGCTTCGCGTTGCTGCTGGCCATCGGCCTCGGGTTCGGCATCACGCTCGAGGGGCTGCGCTTCGGCTTTGCCGGCCCGTGGCGGGCGCTGATCCTGCGCCGCGAGGCGGGGGGCGTGCTCGCGCAGATCCTCGCCATCGCGCTGACAGCGCTGGTCGCCATGCCGCTGATCGCCGCGAACCCGGGCGAGCTCTCCGGCGCCGCCGCGCCGATCGGCTGGGCGATGCTCGGCGGCGCCTTCGTCTTCGGCGCGGCGATGCAGGTGGTGCTGGGCTGCGGCTCGGGCACCCTCGTCAACGCCGGCAGCGGCAACCCCGTCGCGGTCGTGGCGCTGCCGTTCTTCGCCCTCGGCAGCTTCCTCGGGTCGTTCTCGCTCGTCTGGTGGACGAACCTCGGGTCGCTGCCGGTGGTGGTGCTGGGCGGGGCGAGCGGTCTCGGGATCACGCTGGCGCTGCTGGCGGTGGTCGCGGCGGTGGTGCTGGCCGTGGCCGCGCCCGGGCATCGGCGCATCCCCGGCCGCTGGATCGCCGCGGCGGGGCTGCTGGCCGCGCTGGCACTCGCGAACCTCATCGTCTCGGGCCAGCCGTGGGGCGTGGTCTACGGCTTGGGCCTCTGGGGCGCCAAGGCGGCCGCGAGCCTCGGCGTCGACCTCAGCGCCTCGGCCTTCTGGTCGGCGCCGGGGAACGCCGCGCGGGTGACGCAGAGCGTCCTGACCGACATCACCTCGCTCACTGCCTTCGGCACCATCCTCGGGGCGATGCTCGTGGCCTTCTGGCGCGGCGGGCTGGCGCAGCGTCTGCCGGACCTGCCGGCGCGGGCGTGGGTCGCCACCGTGATCTCGGGGCTGCTGCTCGGCTATTCCTCGCGGCTCGCCTTCGGCTGCAACGTGGGGGCGCTGTTCTCGGGTATCTCGACCGGCAGCCTGCACGGCTGGGCGTGGCTGGTGATGGGGTTCGCCGGGTCGGCGGTCGGTGTCCGGCTTCGGCCGATCCTTGGGATGGAGGGGCGCAAATGACCCGTCGCGTGATGGCGGCCCTGTGCCTTGCCGGGCTTGCCGCGCTGATCGGCGCGGACCTCGCGGCTGCGCCGCCCAACCCCTACCGCGCGCCGGCGATGCTGGCGCTCGGCTCGGGCGCGGTGGCGAGCGGCGGGTTCTGCGGCGCGCTGCCGCGCTGACGGACGGCGCGCACCTGCCCGCAGATGCGCGCCCCCTTGGATGAGCCGAGTTACCAGTTGAAATCGTCGGACCCGAGTTCGCCGAGCCGGGTCCACTCGATCCGCAGCACGTCGGCGCCGTGCCGGAACTCGACATGGTTGCCGGCCTGCACGAGATGCGCACGCACGTCCGCATAGCTGTCGAGGCCCGCGAAGCTGCGCAGGTCGATCACGTCGTCGTCGCTGTCGAAGTTGCGCACCGTGTCGAGACCGGCGGTGAAGACGAAGCGGTCATCACCCTCGCCGCCGCGCAGCATGTCGTTGCCCGCCCCACCGTTCAGGTAGTCGCTGCCCTCGCCTGCGGCCAGGTCGTCGTTGCCGAGCCCGCCGATCAGCGTGTCGTTGCCCTCGCCGCCGATCAGGATGTCGTGGCCGGCGCCCGCGCCGATGCGGTCGTCGCCCTCGAGCCCGAAGATCCGGTCCCCGCCCGCGCCCGAGCTGACGATGTCGTTGCCTTCGCCGGCGTTGATGGTGTCGGACCCGGTTCCCGAGCGGATCGTGTCGTTGCCCTCCCCGGCGTTGATGAGGTTGTTGCCGTCGCCGCCGTCCAGCATGTCGTTGCCGCTTTCGTCGGTGATCCGGTCATTGCCGGCCCCGCCCCACACCCGATCCTCGCCCTTGCCGGCCACGATGATGTCGTCGCCGTTCTCGCCCCAGATGCTGTCGTGGTCGTCGCCGCCATAAATCGTGTCGTTGCCGGCCCGGCCGTAGATCCGGTCGTCCCCGTCGAACCCGCGGATCAGGTCCGCCCAGGCGGTGCCATAGAGGGTGTTGTTCTCATTGGTGCCGTTGATGGTCGCCATCGGTCAGATCCCTTGCTGCATGAACACTGGAAGAACCGTCACGCTGGCACGGGGCGCGCGGGCCGCGCAATTCAACATTTGCCCAACCGAATGTGAAAAGGGGCCCCGCCTGGGGGCCCCTTCGATCCTCAGCCCGGCGCGGGCTCAGCTCTTGGCGAGGTTCCGCAGCACGTAGTGCAGCACGCCGCCGTTCTTGAGATACTCGATCTCGACCTCGGTATCGACGCGGGCCTTGAGGTCCACGGTCTTCTCGGTCCCGTCGGCATAGCGGATCGTCGCCTGCACGATCTTGAGCGGCTTGAAGTCGTCCGCGAGCCCGTGGATCGAGATCACCTCGGCGCCGGTCAGCCCCAGGGTCTTGCGGGTGTCGCCGCCGGTGAACTCGAACGGGATCACCCCCATGCCGACGAGGTTCGAGCGGTGGATGCGCTCGAAGCTTTCGGCGATGACCGCCTTGACGCCCAGAAGGTTGGTGCCCTTGGCCGCCCAGTCACGGCTCGAGCCGGCGCCATATTCGACGCCGCCCACCACGACCAGCGGGGTGCCGGCCTGCTGATAGGCCATCGCCGCGTCGTAGATCGAGGTCTCGTCCCCGTCCGGCCCCTTGGTGTAGCCGCCCTCGACCCCCTCGAGCATCTCGTTCTTGATGCGGATGTTGGCGAAGGTGCCGCGCATCATGATCTCGTGGTTGCCTCGGCGCGAGCCGTAGCTGTTGAAGTCGGCGGGCGCGACCTGGCGCTCGGTCAGGTATTTCCCGGCCGGGGTGGTCGGCTTGAACGAGCCCGCGGGCGAGATGTGGTCGGTGGTGATCATGTCGCCCAGCACCGCCAGCACCCGCGCGCCCTCGATGTCGGTGATGACGCCCGGCTCGCGGTTCATGCCCTGGAAGTAGGGCGGGTTCTGGATGTAGGTCGAGGTTGCCGGCCAGTCATAGGTCTCGCTGTCGGTGGTCTCGACCGCCTGCCAGCGCTCGTCGCCCTTGAACAGGTCGGCATATTTCGACTGGAACATCTCGCGGGTGACGACCTTGTGGACGAGGTCCGAGACCTCGGCCGAGGTCGGCCAGATGTCCTTGAGGAACACGTCGCGGCCGTCCTTGTCCTGGCCGATCGGCTCACGGGTGATGTCGATGTTCATGTCGCCCGCGATGGCATAGGCCACGACCAGCGGCGGGCTGGCGAGGTAGTTGGCGCGCACGTCCGGCGAGATCCGCCCCTCGAAGTTGCGGTTGCCCGACAGCACCGACACGGCGACGAGGTCGTTCTCGGCGATCGCCTTGCTGATCTCGGGCTCGAGCGGGCCCGAGTTGCCGATGCAGGTCGTGCAGCCGAAGCCCACGAGGTTGAACCCCAGCGCGTCCAGATCGTCCTGCAGCCCGGCGGCGTCGAGATATTCCGCCACCACCTGCGACCCGGGGGCGAGCGAGGTCTTGACCCACGGCTTGCGGGTCAGCCCCAGCGCCCGCGCCTTGCGCGCGACGAGCCCCGCGGCCATCAGCACATAGGGGTTCGAGGTGTTGGTGCACGACGTGATCGCCGCGATCACCACCGAGCCGTCGTTGAGCGTGAAGTCGCGGCCCTCGACCGGGGCCCCGAACAGCTCGGCCCCGCCGCGGTTGCCGCCCGGGATCTGGTCCGACGAGGGCGACGGCGCGCCGCCTTCCTCGGTCATCTCGAACTTCTGCTCCTTCGGGACCGACGGGGCGGGCTTCAGCCCCTCGATATAGGCCTTGAAGGTCTGCGCCGCGGCGTCGAGCGCGACGTGGTCCTGCGGCCGCTTCGGACCCGAGATGGCGGGCACCACGTCGCACAGGTCGAGCGAGAGGGTCGAGGTATAGACCGGCTCATAGGCCGCGTCGCGCCACAGGCCGTTGGCCTTGGCATAGGCCTCGACCAGCGCGATGCGGTCCTCGTCGCGGCCGGTCTGGCGCAGGTAGCGCAGCGTCTCGTCATCGACGGGGAAGAAGCCGCAGGTGGCGCCGTATTCGGGGGCCATGTTGGCGATGGTCGCGCGGTCGGCGAGCGGCATGTTGTCAAGGCCGGCGCCGTAGAACTCGACGAACTTGCCGACCACCTTGTGGTCGCGCAGCATCTTGACGACCTTGAGCACGAGGTCGGTCGCGGTCACGCCTTCCTTGAGCGCGCCGGTGATCTTGAAGCCCACGACCTCGGGGATCAGCATCGAGACGGGCTGGCCCAGCATCGCCGCCTCGGCCTCGATCCCGCCGACACCCCAGCCGAGCACCGCAAGCCCGTTGACCATCGTGGTGTGGCTGTCGGTGCCGACCAGCGTGTCGGGATAGGCCACGGTCTGGCCATCCTGATCGGTGTCGGTCCAGACGGTCTGGGCCAGATACTCGAGGTTCACCTGGTGGCAGATGCCGGTCCCGGGCGGCACCACGCGGAAGTTGTTGAACGCGCCCTGACCCCATTTCAGGAACTGATAGCGTTCCATGTTGCGGTCGTATTCCAGATCGACGTTGCGCTGGAAGGCGCGCGGGGTGCCGAACTCGTCCACCATCACCGAGTGGTCGATGACCAGATCGACCGGGTTCAGCGGGTTGATCTTCTGCGCGTCGCCGCCAAGCGCCTTGATCCCGTCGCGCATCGCGGCGAGGTCCACGACCGCCGGAACGCCGGTGAAGTCCTGCATCAGCACGCGGGCCGGGCGATAGGCGATCTCGCGGTCCGACTTGCCGCCGTCCTGCGCCCACTGGGCGAAGGCCTTGATGTCGTCCACGCTGACGGTGAAGCCGCCATCCTCGAAGCGCAGCATGTTCTCGAGCACGACCTTGAGGGCCGCGGGCAGGCGCGAGAAATCGCCCAGCCCCGCCTCGGTCGCGGCCGGGATCGAGTAATAGGCGTAGGTCGCACCGCCCGCGGAAAGCTCGCGGCGGGTCTTGGCGGTGTCGGTTCCGGTGACGATCGGCATGGCTGTCCTTTCAACGGTGGAGAGCTGGCGGGAGGGCGGGTCTGCGCCCCGATTGCCCCGATCCGCCGCGCAGCGCAAGCGCCGCATGGCGGGTCGGCGGTCCCCGGGGTGCGTCTTTGTATGCCATAGTATACATTTCGCGCGGGCGCTGCAAGTGCGGCATTGCGTGGGGCCGAACCGTGGCGGCGGGGTGCGGGCGGAACGCCGCGCCGGGCCGGGTGCGGCGGTCACGCCACAGCGCGCAGGTCTAACGAAGCGTTGATTTGGCCGCTCCGACGAATTGGCCCTAAAGACAGGCCATGTCCTGCGCCGCTCCGACCCCATTCCGCCACCCTGTCCCGACTTCGCGGCTGGCCTGCGCCCTGTCATCGGGGCCCTCCGCCGGGCCGGGCCGGACGCCACTCAAGGCGCTGGCACTCGCGCTTTCCGTGCTGCTCGTCTCGCTGACCGCCGCGCCGCACCCGCTCTCCGCCGACCCCTTCGACGGCGCGCCGGGGCAGGAGCAGGTGGGCGACGCGCCCGACACCGGCGACGTCGATCCCGGCTTCGACCCGGGCGACACGGGTGACGCCGCCGATCCCGGCGACATCGCGGTGATCGAGGCCCCCGACGACAACGGCTACACCGGCCCCGGCGAGGGGTTCGTCGAGGACATGCCGATGGGCGGAGAAGGCTTCGCCCTCGTCCCCGAGCGCGCCGACCCGATGCGCGGGCAGGCCGCCCCGGCGCCCCGCGCCGCGATGGCGCGCAGCATCGCGGCGCCGGTGGTGGTTGAGCTCTTCACCGCGCAGGGCTGCTCGACCTGCCCTGCGGCGGATGCGCTGCTGGCCGGGCTCGCCGACCTGCCCGGCGTGCTGCCGCTCAGCTGGCACGTCGATTATTGGGACTATCTCGGCTGGACCGACAATTTCGCCGACCCCCGCCACACCACCCGGCAAGAGGGCTACGCTGCCGCCGCCGGCGAACGCGGGGTCTATACGCCGCAGATCATCGTGGACGGGCAGGACACGCTGATCGGCGTCGGCCGGATGGGGCTGCTGGCCCTCATCGACGAACATTCGAGCCGCCCACCCGCCGTCATGGTCACCGCGGCCGAGGACGGCGGCAACCCGGTGATCGACCTCACCCCCCGGGCGGCGATCCCCGGCGGCGTCGACGTGCTGCTGGTCCGCTACCTGCCCGAGCGCAAGGTGCGGATCGACGGGGGCGAGAACCGCGGCCACTCGATCCTCTACCGCAACATCGTGGTGGGGGTCGAAAAGCTCAGCGCCTGGCCGGCCCGCACCCCGCTGCGCCTGACCGTGCGGCCGGGCACCATGGCAAGCCGCGGCTACCCCGCCGACACCCGCCACGCGATCCTCGTCCAGCAGCCGCTGCGGGGCGGGCGCCCCGGGCCGATCCTCGCGGCGCTGCGGCTGGACTGAAAGGGCAGGGGGCTGTCCGCCCCCGTCGTCCGTGCTGATGGATCTTTCGACCGCCCGGGCGGTGAGGCCGCGCTTGACCAGACCCGCCGCCCCCCCTATCTCGGCGCCTGCGCGGATGGCTGGATGACCGCGGGCGGGCCGACCTTCGGGACGGGGCCGCGCGAGGAAAGTCCGGGCTCCATGCAGGCACGGTGCCGGGTAACGCCCGGCGGGGGCAACCCCAGGGAAAGCGCCACAGAGAAGAGACCGCCCGCGGCCAGGCCCCTTCGGGGTACCAGCCGCAGGCAAGGGTGAAACGGTGGGGTAAAAGCCCACCGCGGGACGGGCAACCGGACCGGCACGGCAAGCCCCACCGGGAGCAATGCCGAATAGGGATCGCGCGCGGGGGCAACCCCGCAGGGCCGCCTGCGCCCCAGCAGATCCGGGTTGGCAGCTTGAGCCCGTCAGCAATGGCGGGCCGAGAGGAATGGTCATCCAGAGGGGTGCAAGCCCCTTGGACAGAACCCGGCTTACAGGCCGTCCGCGCGTTTCCCACTCCTGCCCGGCCCCGCACGCGACCGCCCGAGTCGCGGCGGCAGACCGACTGATGAAAATTGTGTCTGTCGGTTCCGCAACTCATGCTAAAGTTGCAGGGATTGTCGTACCCATTTTCAGTTTCGCGAGGGATTCCATGCTGCCGCACCCCGAATCCGTCCTGCGCGATGCCATCCCGGTCGACCTGGCCGCCGGCCTCGCGCTGTCCTCCACCCCCGGCGCCGACCGCGGCACGCGGCTGGCGCTCGCGCTCATGCGCCACATGGTCCAGCCGGTGATCCTGATGGACCCAGATGGCCGCGTGACCCAGCTCAACCCCGCTGCGCAGTCGCTGCTGATGCCGGGTGAGCCGGGGCGGTTCGGCCCCGGCGGCCGCTTCTGGTGGCAGCTCTGGCCCCACGCCGATGGGCTCGCCCTGCGCGGCGCGCTGGCCGAGGCGGCGGGCGGCGAGACGGTGCGCGTCACGCTCGACTGCCGCCGTGCGGTCGCCTCGACCGCGGTGCTGGTGCCGATCGAGGATGCGGGCGGGGGCGTCGCCAAGGTCATGTGCCTGCTCAGGGCGCGCTGAGGGCGTTTTCGGCGGCATTTCGAGCCGAATCCGGTTGACACCCGGGTGGGCACGCTTAAAAGGCGGGCTTCAAAGATTAGGACGGGGTAATCGGACAGCGGCCCAGAGGCCCGCCCCGCAGCAGGAGCAGGACCAATGGCGAAGCCGACGACGATCAAGATCCGTCTGAACTCGACGGCGGGAACCGGGCACTTCTACGTCACCAAGAAGAACGCCCGCACGATGACCGAGAAGATGACGGTCAACAAGTACGACCCCGTCCTCCGCAAGCACGTCGAGTACAAGGAAGGCAAGATCAAGTAAGATCGCCCCCTTTCGAGACGACCCGACCGCGCCCGGCCCTGCCGCGGCGCGGTTTTCCGTTTGTGGGCCATGCACCATCCCTGCGCGGTTCGTGCAATGTTCGTGCGATGTTCATGCACGGTTCATGCGAACGACCCGGCGCATGGCAGGCATCACCCCCCCTCCGTCACCCGACCGTCACCCGCGCGTCATGCTGCGGTTGCGAAATCCGCGCATCTTCGGCGCAGGAGATCGACGAGGTGCGCCATGGCGCTGGTCAGGATCGACAGCGGGGCTCCGGTCCCGGCCGAGTTGTGGCGCCGCGCCGAGGCGCTGCCCCCGGACCGGCCCGTGGTGGTGATGATCCACGGCTACCGCTTCACCCCGTCCGTCCCCGGCCGCTCGCCCCATCACCACATCCTGTCGCTCACCCCCAATCCGGGCGCGCGCCGGGCGCTGTCCTGGCCCGCGGCGCTCGGGTTCAGCGCCGAGGGGAGCGAGGGGCTGGGGGTGGCGCTTGGCTGGGACAGCTGCGGCGGGCTGAGGGCGGTGCATGGGCGGGCGGCCGAGGTCGGGGCGGAGCTCGCCGCGCTGATCGACCGGCTCGCGCTCGCGGCGCGGCGGCCGGTGGCGCTGATCGGCCATTCGCTCGGCGCCCGGGTGGCGCTGGCGGCGCTGGGGCGCGCCGCGCCGGGGGCGGTGGGGCGGGTCGTGCTGCTCGCCGCGGCCGAGCTGCGCCCGCGGGCCGAGGCGGCCATCGCCAGCCCCGCGGGGATGCTGGCCGAGGTCGTCAACGTCACGTCGCGCGAGAACGACCCGTTCGACCTCGCGCTCGAGCTGATCCTGTCGGCCGGGCGGCATCGGGCGCTGGGGTTCGGGCTCGGGCAGCCGCGGCGGAACTGGGTGGACCTGCAGATCGACGATGCGGCGACGCTTGAGAGCCTCGGGCGGCTGGGCTTCGCGATCGACCCGCGGGCGAGCCGCGCCTGCCACTGGTCGCCCTATCTGCGCGCCGGGCTCTTCGACCTGTGGCGCTGCGTGCTCTGCACACCCGCGGCGCTGCCGCTGCCGCTGCTGGCGGCGGCGGGGCCGGCACGGCCGGCGCGGCGCTGGTCGCGGTTGGTGGCGCCTCAGCGCGGGGTGCCGTCCTCGCCCGCGTTCTCCTCGGGGATCAGCGCGTAACGCTGGATCAGCGGGACGTTGGCCATCAGGAAGACGAAGGTCAGCGCGATCAGACCCACGGTCTTGAACAGCACCCAGGTGGTGTCGGACTGGGTGCGCCGGATGATCTCGTTGAGGACCGCAAGCGTCAGGAACAGCCCGGTCATCCTGAGGGTCAGCCGGCGCCAGCCCTCGGGGGCGAGCGGCACCATCTCGCCCATCGCCAGCGCCAGCCAGTTGCGACGCAGCACGAGGCCGAGGCCGAGCATCCCGGCCAGCAGCAGGTAGATGAAGGTGGGCTTCATCTTGATGAAGCGCTCGTCGTTGAGCCAGATCGTCAGCCCGCCGAAGATCACCACGATCACCAGCGTGACGAGCTGCATGACCGAAAGCTTGCGGGTGCGCGCCCAGAGCACGGCGTTGGCGGCGATGGTCAGCGGCACGAAGACCAGCGTGGCGACGATCAGCCCGGGATAGCTCTGCCCGCCCCAGTGCACGGTGCGGTCACGGTAGAGCAGGAACACGACGAGGAAGGCCACGAGCGGCCCGTAGTCGAGCGCCAGCTTGAGGCTGTGGGGAAGGGGCGCGCGCGGGGCGGAGGCGGGGGTGCGATCGGTCATGGCGGGGGTTTTCGCGCAAGCGTGGCCAAGGGGCAAGCGGAAGCGGCGAGCGGCGGCGCCGGCCGGGGCGCTGCCCCGGACCCCGGGATATTTGGGTCCAGCCCGAGGGGGGCGGGGCGGCTGACCGGCGGGCAGGGGGATTCGGGGGTGTGGGACCCCCGCAGAGCCGTCAGCGGATCGGGTTGAGCCAGCGGGGCCGTCCGGTGGGCGATGCCGCGACTCGGCGGGGCGGCGGGGCGGCAGCCTTCGCGGCGGCGACTCAGAACGGCACGTCGTCCGATGGGGTGATGTCGCGGGCGGCCTCGGCGGCGGGCTGGACGTAGGCCGCCTTGATGGTCTTGAAGCCGGCGGGAAACTCGACCGTCAGCGTGTCTTCGGCGATGCCCTGAACCGTGCCGGTGCCGAACTTCGGATGGAACACCCGCTCGCCCACGGCGAAGCGCTCGCCCGGGGTCGCGTCGATGACGATCGGGGTGCGGTGGGTCGGCGCGGACCGGGCCGCCGCGCGCTCCTGCATCCGCTTCCAGCCGGGCGAGTTGTAGACGTCGGCGCGGCTGGCGCGGTCGTGCATGGCCGAGGGGGTGAAGGGCTGCCCGAAGCCTTGCGCCGCCGCGCCGTAGCCGCCGCCGTAGAGGCCGGGGGGCGTCAGCACCTCGATCTGATCCTCGGGCAGCTCGTCGATGAAGCGCGAGGGCAGCGACGACTGCCACTGGCCGTACATCCGCCGGTTGCCGGCGAAGCTGATGGTGGCGAGGTCCTCGGCCCGGGTCAGGCCGACATAGGCGAGCCGCCGCTCTTCCTCGAGGCCCTTCAGGCCCGATTCGTCCATGCTGCGCTGGCTGGGGAACAGCCCGTCTTCCCACCCCGGCAGGAACACGATGGGGTATTCGAGGCCCTTGGCCGCGTGCAGCGTCATGATCGACACCTCTTCGGCCTGCTCGCCCTCGGCCGCGTCCATCACCAGCGCCACGTGCTCGAGGAAGCCCTGCAGGTTCTCGAACTCTTCCAGCGCCTTGACGAGTTCCTTGAGGTTGTCGAGGCGGCCGGGCGCGTCCGGCGACTTGTCGGCCTGCCACATGGCCGTGTAGCCGGTCTCGTCAAGGATGCGCTCGGCCAGCTCGACATGGCTCACCCGGCTGTCGAGCGCGTCGGCGTGAAAGCGGCCCATCGCCTCGGTGAAGAGCCGCATCTGGCCCGCAGCCTTGCCGCCCAGATCGCCCGCGGCGACCGCCGCCGCCGCCCCCTGCAGCAGCGACAGCCCCTCGGCCCGGGCGACGCGCTGGATGGTCTGCAAGCCCTTGTCGCCCAGCCCCCGCTTGGGGGTGTTGGCGATGCGCTCGAAGGCGAGGTCGTCGGTGGGCGAGACGGCGAGGCGGAAATAGGCCATCGCGTCGCGGATCTCGAGCCGCTCGTAGAAGCGCGGGCCGCCGATCACGCGGTAGGGCAGTCCGATGGTCATGAAGCGGTCCTCGAAGGCCCGCATCTGGTGGGCAGCGCGCACCAGGATGGCGATGTCGTTGAGGCTGCGGCGGCCGACGGAATGGCGGTGGCCGCCGTGGAAGGCCTCGATCTCCTCGCCGATCCAGCGGGCCTCGGCCTCGCTGTCCCAGTGGCCGATGAGGCGGACCTTCTCGCCCGGTTCGGCGTCGGTCCATAGCGTCTTGCCGAGGCGACCCTTGTTGGCGGCGATGAGGCCCGAGGCGGCGGCGAGGATCTGCGGTGTCGAGCGGTAGTTCTGTTCCAGTCGGATCACCTGGGCGCCGGGGAAGTCCGTCTCGAACCGCAGGATGTTGCCGACCTCGGCGCCTCGCCAGCCGTAGATCGACTGGTCGTCGTCGCCCACGCAGCAGATGTTGCGGTGCCCGGCCGCGAGCAGCCGCAGCCAGAGATACTGGGCGACGTTGGTATCCTGATACTCGTCGACGAGGATGTAGCGGAAGCGGTCCTGCCACTGCGCGAGCACGTCCGGGTGGGCCTGAAAGATCGTCACGCAGTGCAAGAGCAGGTCGCCGAAGTCGGTGGCGTTCAGCTCGATCAGGCGGCGCTGGTATTGGGTGTAGAGCGCGACGCCCTTGCCGTCGTAGGCGTGCGCCTCGGACGCGGGCACGCGGCCGGGGGTGAGGGCGCGGTTCTTCCAGTCGTCGATGAGACCGGCGAGCATCCGCGCCGGCCAGCGCTTCTCGTCGATGTTCTCGGCGGCGATGAGCTGCTTGAGCAGCCGCAGCTGGTCGTCGGTGTCGAGGATGGTGAAGCTCGACTTCAGGTGCAGGTCGCCCACGCCGACGAGCTCGGCGTGGCGGCGCAGGATCTTGACGCTGACCGAGTGGAAGGTGCCGAGCCACGGCATCCCCTCGATCGTCTCGCCCAGGAGCTTGGCGATCCGCGCCTTCATCTCGCGCGCGGCCTTGTTGGTGAAGGTCACGGCGAGGATGCGGCCGGGGGTGGCCCGGCCCTGGGTCAGAAGATGCGCGATGCGGGTGGTGAGCGCGCGGGTCTTGCCGGTGCCCGCGCCGGCGAGCAGCAGGACGGGGCCGTCCAGCGCCTCGACCGCGGCGAGCTGCGCGGGGTTCAGCCCGTCGAGATAGGCGGGCGCCGCCTGCGCCCCGATCCCCATCGCCCGCGCACTGAGCGACGGGCGGGGGGCGGGGGCACGGGCGGCTGCGGCCTCGAAGGCGTCGGCGTCGTCGAACTGGCTCATGGCCCCAACATAGGCCGTTCAGCCTCGCAACGAAAGGGCGGTGTTCACGCCTTGTTCGTCAGGTCCGCGTGGGCCGCGCCGCGGGTGCGCCACAGCGAGTAGGCGACGCCCGCGGCGAGGATCACGAAGGTCACCGACAGTGACACCGACGGCGGCACCTTCTCGATCCCCAGCATCTCGGCCACGATGACCTTGCCGCCGATGAAGACCAGCAGCACGGCCAGCGCCTGCTTGAGATAGGCGAAGCGGTGGATGATCGCCGCAAGCGCGAAGTAGAGCGCGCGCAGCCCGAGGATGGCGAAGATGTTCGAGGTGTAGACGATGTAGGGATCGGTGGTGATCGCGAAGATCGCGGGCACGCTGTCGACGGCGAAGATCACGTCGGCGATCTCGACCATCGCGAGCGCGAGGAACAGCGGCGTGGCGAAGAGCAGGGTCTTGCCGCGGCGGCCGGGGCGGGGATCGGCGCGGCGGACGAAGAAGCGCTCGCCATGCAGTCGCGAGGTGACGCGCAGGTTGCGCTTGAGCCAGCGCAGGATGCGCGACTGGCCCACGTCGTGATCCTCGTCCCCCGAGGACAGCAGCATCTTGATGCCGGTGGCGATCAGGAAGACGGCGAAGATCAGCAGGATCCACTCGTAGCGCGCGACCAGCGTGGCGCCGACGCCGATCATGATGCCGCGCAGGACGATCACGCCGAGGATGCCCCAGAACAGCACCCGGTGCTGGTACTGCCGCGGGATGGCCAGCGCGCCGAAGATCATGGCGATGACGAACACGTTGTCCATCGCCAGCGACTTCTCGACCACGAAGCCGGTGAGGTACTCGAGCGCGGGCTGCTGGCCCATCTGCCACCAGACGAAGCCGCCGAAACCGAGCCCGAGGGCGATGTACATCACCGACAGCATCAGGCTGCGGCGCACCCCGATCTCGCGGTTGCCGCGGTTCAGGACGCCGAGGTCGAGGACCAGCAGCACCACCACGGCGGTGAGGAAGACGGCCCACATCCAGACGGGCTGGCCGAGAAACATCGTTGAAGTCAGGAAATCCACGGGTGGCGATCCTTTGCGGCGGCCCTTGCGGCGGTTGAGGTGATGCGACCGACATCACGATCCGCCAAGATCGCCAGAGGGGCCCGGTCCCGACGCGACTTAGGGCACGCCGCGCCGGCGTCAAGAGCGACGCGGCGGCCACGTTGCGCTTTTTCCGCGCCGGGAGTAATCCGCGGCCATGGCCGAGAACTCCGATTCCCCCCCGCGCCCCGCGTCCGCCCGGCACCCCCGCACCCGGGCGGTCCATGCCGGCATCCGCCGCAGCCAGTACGGCGAGATGGCCGAGGCGCTGTTCCTGACCCAGGGCTTCGCCTACGCCAGCGCCGAGGAGGCCGAGGCGCGGTTCATCAAGTCGGGGCCGGACGAGTTCATTTATGCCCGCTACGGCAACCCGACGAGCCGGATGTTCGAGGACCGGATGGCGAGCCTCGAGGGGACCGAGGATGCCTTTGCCACTGCCTCGGGGATGGCGGCGGTCAACGGCGCGCTGATGGCGATCGCCCGGCCGGGCGAGCGGATCGTGGCGGCGCGGCAGCTTTTCGGGTCGTGCCTCTATGTGCTCGACATCCTCAAGCGCTTCGGGGTCGATGTGGTGCTGCTGGACGGCACCGACCTCGACCAGTGGCGGGCGGCGGTCACGCCGGGGACGCGGGCGGTGTTCTTCGAGACGGTCTCGAACCCGACGCTCGAGGTGATGGACATCGCGGGCATCGCCGACATCGCCCATGCGGCGGGCGCGCTGGTGGTGGTGGACAACGTGTTCGCCACGCCGGTCTTCTCGCGCGCCGTCGAGCAGGGCGCGGACGTGGTGATCTATTCGACGACCAAGCACGTCGATGGGGGCGGGCGGGCGCTCGGCGGGGTGATCTGCGGCACCCGCCAGTTCGTGCGCGAGGTGGCCGAGCCCTATCTCAAGCACACCGGCGGGGCGATCAGCCCCTTCAACGCCTGGATCATGCTGAACGGGCTTTCGACGCTCGAGCTGCGGGTGCGGGCGATGGCGGACACGGCGCTGACGCTGGCGCAGGCGCTTGAGGGCGCCGGGGTGCGGGTGATCTATCCGGGCCTTGCCGGCCATCCCCAGCACGCGCTGGCGATGCGGCAGATGGGGTCGGGGGGGACGATGATCGCGCTTGACCTCGGCACCAAGGCGGCCGCCTTCGCGGCGCTGAACCGGATGGCGCTGGTGTCGATCTCGAACAACCTCGGCGACGCCAAGTCCATCGCCACCCACCCGGCGACGACCACCCACCAGCGCCTGTCCGAGGACGACCGCGCGGCGATGGGGATCGGGCCGGGGCTGATCCGCCTGTCGGTCGGGCTGGAACACGCGGACGACCTGGCCGCCGACATCCTCGGCGCGATCGGCTGAGTCGGGGCCGCCCGTCGCGTCGACCCCGTGACCAACCCGCGCCTGCCGCTTTGATTTCGCCCGCGGCGGCCCCATATCGGGACCGTCCGAACCGCCCGAGGCGCCGATGACCCAGACCACGCCCACCCCGCCCCCCGCCTATCCGGCGCTGCGTCGCGACTATCCGGCCGATTTCCGCGTGGACGAGGCCTATCGCGCCAGCCTGCCCGACCTGCAGAACGGCCCGGCGAGCCTGATCGTCGGCGCCCGCAAGGCGATCCAGCACGTCGGCATCTCGAACTTCCGCCTGCCGATCCGCTACCGCCAGAAGGACGGCGGCGAGATCACGCTGGAAACCAGCGTCACCGGCACCGTCAGCCTCGAGGCCGACCGCAAGGGCATCAACATGAGCCGCATCATGCGGTCCTTCTATGCCCACGCCGACAAGCAGTTCTCGCTCGGCGTGATGGCGGCGGCGCTGTCAGACTACAAGGACCACCTCGACGCCTTCGACGCGCGCATCCAGATGCGGCTCTCCTATCCGATGCGGGTCGGCTCGCTGCGCTCGGGGCTCGAGGGGTGGCAGTATTACGACCTCGCGCTCGAGATGGTGGACCAGGGCGGCGAGCGGCTGCGCATCCTGCACGCGGATTATGTCTATTCCTCGACCTGCCCCTGTTCGCTCGAGCTGTCCGAGCACGCGCGGGCGGGGCGCGGGCAGCTTGCCACGCCGCACTCGCAGCGCTCGGTCGCGCGGATCTCGGCGGTGATGCTGGGCGAGGAGAAGCTGTGGTTCGAGGACATGATCGCGCTCTGCCGCCGGGCGGTTGCGACCGAGACGCAGGTGATGGTCAAGCGCGAGGACGAGCAAGCCTTCGCCGAGCTGAACGCGGCCAACCCGATCTTCGTCGAGGACGCGGTGCGCGCCTTTGCCCGCGAGCTCGAGGCCGAGCCGCGGGTGGGGGATTTCCGCATCATCGCCAGCCACCAGGAATCGCTGCACTCGCATGACGCGGTGAGCCTGATGACCGAGGGCGAGACCTTCGCGCAGACCTCGCTCGACCCCGCGACCTTCGCCGGGCTGCGGGCGTAGGGCCGGGCCTAGACCCAGCCCAGCGTCACCAGCCCGGCCATCGCCCCGGTCCAGAGTGCCAGCCCGGCGAGGCAATAGACCCCGTTCCAGCGCGGCCCGACCGTGATCGGTGTCTGGCCGACCAGCGCCGCGGCGTAGGCGACGGTGGTGATGACGGGCGAGAAGATCATCACCAGGCTCCACGATCCGGCGAGGCTGAGCGCGGCGGCGAGGTCGGTGAGGCCGGGGATGTCGAGCCGGGTCACGAGCGCGCCCGCCACCGCGGCGGTGATGATCGGGTTGATCCCGAGGCTGGCGAGGCCGAAGAGCGTGAGGTTCAGCGCCACGATCACCACCCCGCCGCTGGCGTGGAGGCTGGCGACCAGCGCCTGCACCCGCTCGACCGGGATCAGCTCGAGCGCCAGCACCGAGAGCAGCCCGGCCGAGGCGAAGATGGCGATCTCGCCGGCCGCGAGGGGGAAGCGGCGCACGGTCATCACCGCGGTGCGGCGGACGGCGGCGCCCGCCCCGCCCGGCTGGTGGCGGCCGAGGACCGCCGCCCAGCCGAGGCTGTAGGCCGGGACCGCGAGCAGCAGCGCGTGCTGGAAATCCTGCCGCGCGACCTCGCCGATGGCGAAGACCAGCGCGCCCAGGGCGGCGACGTGCAGGATCAGCCGGATCAGCCCGGCCCGGTCGCCGGGCTCGGCGTGGGCGGGCGTCACCCCCGGCGTGCGCGCCGGTGCGGTGGCCCGATCGAGCACCCAGCCCGCGGCCAGGAACACCAGCGCCACCGCGATCCCCGGCGGGCCCAGCCGGGCGTAGCTCAGGCCCGGCATGGCCAGCAGCAGCGTGTTCATCCCGAAGCCGAAGGGCGACCACAGCGGCAGCAGGCTGAAGCCGCGCAGCACCGCGACGGTCATCCGTCTGAGCCGCACCGCCCGCACCGCCGCCGAGGCGCGGGTGTCGGCGTCGAGCGCCCGCACCGCCATCTCGAGCAGGATGGCAAGCCCGCCGAGGTTGATGAGCAGCCCGAAGATGTTGCCGCCCGAGGCGAGCGCGAGGTAGCGCCGCCCCGGCGGCTGGGCGGTCAGATAGCGCCCCGCCTCGGCAATCGCGGGCGCGTCGCCCGCGACCACCCGCAGGATCCCGAGCAGCGCCAGCAGCGAGGCGAGGAAGGCCATGCGCGCCAGCCCGTCCTCGATCGCCGCGGGCGCGACCCCGCGGGCCAGCGCGAGGGCGAGCAGCGCGGCCGACAGGCCAACCGGCACCCACGAGGCGAGGGTGAAGCGCCGCCACTCGAGCGCGAAATAGACCGCGATGGCCGCGCCCGCGATCCAGCCGAGGGCGGGGGCGGGGTGCACGATCTCGGCCAGCGACACGGCGATCACCGCGCAGATGCAGGCCTGCGAGACGAGCGCGGCGCGCGAGCGGGGCGGCACGTCGATCATCGGCGGGCGGGGTGGGGGCAGGGGCGTCGCGAGTCGGTCATGCGGGCCACGTTGGGGCGGGGACGGGACGGGCGCAATCCGGCTGCCGCATCGGTGGCCCGTGCCATGCGGTGGGTGCATGGCTAGGTGGTGAGGGTGGGGCGTCGGGCGGGGGTTGGTGCAGGGTGCGGCGAGCGGCCGGTGCCCGGCGCGCGTGTTGCGGGGTCGCGGGGCGGAGTAGGCCAGCCGCATCCTGATAATGCTCCAATGCCCACTCCTCTCGCCCCCACGCGGCGAGGGTCCGTGCCCTGTCTCACAGGCGATGGGAGCGGTGGCACCGCTTTCGACGGTCTCCCTGCGCGTCAGCGTTGCTTGACCCGGGGCAGGTAGCGCGCATTTCGACCTTGTGGGTGCCAGCGTGGCGTCAACCACTCCCCCCGCTCCCACGCCCCCGCCACCCCCCGCCGCCCCGCCTTGCAGGGGCCGGGCGCGGTTCCTATAAGCCCGGCATGGTTCCCGCGGCCCGGATATCCCGAATTAGCCGCCCGGCGGCGTGAGCGTCTCGCGCCTGCCGGGTCGTTGCCTGCCCGTTGCCGTCTGCCCTAGCGCGCCCGCCCCCGAGGATTCCCGATGCCCGCCGACACCCTGACCGAAGACCACGCCGCCCCCGACTATCGCAGCACCGTCTTTCTGCCCGAGACCGAGTTTCCCATGCGCGCGGGCCTGCCGCAGCGCGAGCCCGAGTGGCTGGCCCGCTGGGACCGGCTCGGCGTCTATGACCGGCTGCGCGCGCGCGCGGCGGGGCGGCAGCCCTTCGTGCTGCACGATGGCCCCCCCTATGCCAACGGGCATCTGCACATCGGCCATGCGCTGAACAAGGTGCTCAAGGACTTCATCACCCGCAGCCAGCAGATGATGGGCCGGGACGCGCGCTATGTGCCGGGCTGGGACTGCCACGGCCTGCCGATCGAGTGGAAGATCGAGGAGGCCTATCGCGCCCGCGGCCAGGACAAGGACGCGGTGGACGTGGTCGAGTTCCGGCAGGAATGCCGCCGCTTCGCCGAGGGCTGGGTCGAGGTGCAGCGGGATGAGTTCCGCCGCCTCGGGGTCACCGGCAAGTGGGACGACCCCTACCTCACCATGGACTATCACGCCGAGGCGGTGATCGCAGGCGAGTTCATGAAGCTGGTGATGAACGGCAGCCTCTATCAGGGCTCGAAGCCGGTGATGTGGTCGCCGGTCGAACAGACCGCGCTGGCCGAGGCCGAGGTCGAATACCACGACCACACCAGCCACATGATCTGGGTCGGCTTCCCGGTGGTGGCGCAGCACGAGTTTGCGCCGCTCGACGGCTGCCTCCGCACCGACCTGCTGGGCGCGCGGGTGGTGATCTGGACCACGACGCCGTGGACGATCCCGCAGAACCGCGCGGTCGCCTTCGGGCCGGGCATCGCCTACGGGCTTTACGAGGTGACGGGCCGGCCCGAAGCGTCGATGGCGCGGATCGGCGGCACCTACCTGCTGGCCGACAAGCTGGCCGACGAGACGTTCCGCGCCGCCAAGCTTGAACCGGGGATGTATCGCCGCCTGCGCGACGTGCCGGCCGACGAGCTGGCCTCGCTGGTCCTCGCCCATCCCTATCGCGGGATCGAGGGGGGCGCGGGCGAGTGGGACGGCGACATCCCGATGCTGCCCGGCGACCACGTGACCGAGGACGCGGGGACGGGCTTTGTGCACACCGCGCCCAGCCACGGCGACGACGACTATCAGTTGGCGCTGAAGCACGGGTTGAAGATGACCCACAACGTGCTGCCCGATGGCAGCTACCGCGCCGACCTGCCGGTCTTCGGGGGGCAGGCGATCCTGACCGCCGACGGCAAGGAGGGCCCGGCGAACGTCAGCAACATCAAGGCGTTGGCGGGGCAGGGGGCGCTCTTGGCCAAGGGCAAGCTCAAGCATTCGTACCCGCACAGCTGGCGGTCCAAGGCGCCGCTGATCTATCGCAACACGCCGCAGTGGTTCGCGGCCATCGACAAGCCGCTGGCGGACGGGATGGACGCGCATGGCGAGACCATCCGCGCCCGGGCGCTCGCCTCGATCGACGAGCTGGTGACGTGGACCCCGCCCTCGGGGCGCAACCGCATCCACAGCATGGTCGAGGGCCGCCCCGACTGGGTGCTGTCGCGGCAGCGCGCCTGGGGGGTGCCGCTGACCTGTTTCACCCGCAAGGGTGCGCGCCCCGACGACGCCGACTTCCTGCTGCGCGACGACCGCGTGAACGGCCGCATCCTCGAGGCGTTCGAGCGCGACGGCGCCGATGTCTGGTACCGCGACGGCTTCAAGGAGCGCATCCTCGACGGGATCGTGGACCCCGCGGAGTACGAGCAGGTCATGGACGTCCTCGACGTGTGGTTCGATTCGGGCTCGACCCACGCCTTCGTGCTGCGCGACCGCGCGGACGGGGCGCCGGACGGCATCGCCGACCTCTACCTCGAAGGCACCGACCAGCATCGTGGCTGGTTCCAGTCCTCGCTTCTGCAGGCCTGCGCCACGCGCGGCCGGGCGCCCTATCGGGGCGTGCTGACCCACGGCTTCACGCTCGACGAGAAGGGCATGAAGATGTCCAAGTCGCTGGGCAACACCGTCGCCCCGCAGGAGGTGATCGACCAGTACGGCGCCGACATCCTGCGGCTCTGGGTGGCGCAGTCGGACTATACGGTGGACCTGCGGATCGGGAAGGAGATCCTGAAAGGCACCGCGGACGCCTATCGGCGGCTGAGGAACACCATGCGCTTCATGCTGGGCGCGCTGGCCGGGTTCGACGCGGCCGAGCGGCTGCCGCTGGCCGAGATGCCCGAGCTGGACGCGCTGATGCTGCACCGGCTGGCGGAACTCGACACCCGGGTGCGGGCGGGCTACGCGGCCTATGACTTCCAGGGGGTGTTCCGGGCGCTCTTCGACTTCGCCACCGGTGATCTCTCGGCCTTCTACTTCGACATCCGCAAGGACGCGCTCTATTGCGACGCGCCGACCAGCCCGCGGCGTCGTGCCGCGCGCACGGTGCTCGACGCGCTCTTCCAGCGGCTGACCCTGTGGCTCGCGCCGATCCTGCCCTTCACGGCCGAGGACGTGTGGCTCTCGCGCCATCCGTCCGACGAGGACAGCGTGCACCTGCACGACTTCCCCGAGACGCCGGCGGAGTGGCTGAACCCCGCGCTCGCCGCCAAGTGGGACGGCATCCGCCGCGCCCGCCGGGTGGTGACGGCGGCGCTGGAGCTGCGGCGCGCCGACAAGACCATCGGGGCGAGCCTCGAGGCGGCGCCGGTGGTCCATGTCGAGGATGCCGCGACGCTGGCCGCGCTGCGCTCGGTCGAT
Organism: Paracoccus sanguinis; assembly: GCF_900106665.1. GTDB lineage: Bacteria > Pseudomonadota > Alphaproteobacteria > Rhodobacterales > Rhodobacteraceae > Paracoccus > Paracoccus panacisoli. The sequence continues at coordinate 267,226 of NZ_FNNA01000003.1, read as the reverse complement.
TTCGCCGCGGTGTGCATCACCTCGGACGTGGGGCTGTCGGGCGATCCGGCGCCCTCCGAGGCGTTCCGCCTGCCCGAGGTGCCGGGGATCGGCGTGGTGTTCGAGCTGGCCGAAGGCGAGAAATGCCAGCGCTGCTGGCAGATCCTGCCCGACGTGGGCACCCACGACCATCCCGCGACCTGCGCCCGCTGCGACGCGGTGCTGGACGCGGCGGGGGTCTGAGGGGTGGCGGGCGCGCTGTCGGTCGTGCTGGTGCTGGTGACGCTGTCGGCGGGCGAGCCGCCGCATGTGTCGTTCAGCACCGCCGAGGATGCCGCCGACTGCGCCGCCAAGGGTGAGCGGCTGGGGGCGATCCTGACCGGCGCGGGCTACCGGGTCGGCGCGCAGGCCTGCGTTGAGACGGACGCCCGCTTCGCCCCCTACGATCACGGGGCATCCGTGTTCCCCCAAGCCTACCGCGTGACGGTGCCGGCGACTGGCGGCGCGTCGGTCGAGCCGCTGGACCGGATCGACGACTGCACGGCGGCGCCCGAGGCCGATCCTGCGGTCTGGTGCGCGCTCTCGGCGCAGGCGCCGCTGGACGGCTGAGGCAGGCGGGCCGGCGCGGGGGCCCCGGCGCTTGCCAGAACCGCCCGGCTTTGCGAGAACGGGTTGCCTAGCCAGAGGACCGACCGTCCCATGACCGACATCTCCGCCGCCGAGCGGCGCCTCAGCGCCGCGCTCGACCGGCTTGACCACAGCCTCGACCGTGCCGCCCGCAGGCCCGCGCCCGCCGCGGCTGCCGTTGCCGCGCCCGTTGCCGCTGCCGCCCCGGCATCGCCCGACGACGCCGAGCCCTCGGCCGAGATCGCGGCGCTGCGCGACCGGCAGGCGGCGACGCTCGAGGCGATGCAGATGCGGCTGGCCGAGGCGCATGAGCGGCTGGCCGGCGCGGGCGAGCAGGCGGCGCGGCTGGCGGCCGCCAACGACGAACTGGCGCGCGCCAACCGGGCGCTGATCGCGGCGATCGACGGCGAGGGCGCGGGCGACGACCCGGTGCGCGTGGCGCTCGAGGCGGAACTCGAGGCCCAGCACGCGGCGCGGGCGGCGGAGGTCGCGCAGATGAGCGAGATCCTCGACGCGCTCGACCGGATGCTCGGCGTGACGACGACGCCGCGCAGCCATTCCTCGGCCGCGCGGGGCCGCCCCGGCCCGAACGGGCGCCCCGCGACGGACCGCAGCCGCGCGTCTGTGCGTGGCGAGCCGCCCGCGGATCGCGCTGCCCCGGATGTCGCAACCGCCGCCGATGAGGCCCCCGCCGTCGCGGCCCCGGACAGCCCCGCCCCGCCTGACCGCACTCCGCCGCCAGACACCCCTCGCGACCTGACCGTGGACCCCGACCCCGATGCACTGCGGGTGGGCGAGGACTGGCTCGACGAGGATGCCGACCCGACCGATGAACTTCCCGAAGACCTGACCGCCGATCGCCTCGACCAGGAAGGAGGGCGCAGCTGATGCCCACCGTCGATTTCTCCATCGGCCACAAGGACTACACCCTCTCCTGCCAGGAGGGTGAGGAGCGGCTGCTCAAACGCGCGGCGGCGATGCTGGATACCGAGGCGCGGGCGATTCTCGACCAGGCCGGGCGGATGCCCGAGCCGCGGCTGTTGCTGCTGGCCGGGCTGATGCTCGCCGACCGCACCGCGGCGCTCGAGGATCGGGCCGCGGCGGCCGAGCGCGAGCTGGCCAGGCTCAAGGCCAACCCGCCGCGCATCGAGGTGCCGGTGGTCCCCGCCGCCATCGGCGAGGCGCTGGCCGAACTCGCCGCCCGAGCCGAGGCGCTGGCCGAGAAGGCCGAGGAAACGCTGGACGTCTGACCCCGCGCCGCCCGCGCGGGGCCGATGCAACCGCGCCGGGCGCCGGGGCGTTCGGCGCCAGGTATCTTGCGAGGGGGAACGGTCATGGCGTCGCGCGCGGTCTGGAAGGGGCAGCTCAGGCTCTCGCTGGTGTCGATCCCGATCGAGATCCACACCGCGACCAAGACCGGCCGGCGGGTCGCGTTCCGGCAGATCCACGGCCCCTCGGGCAAGCCGGTGAACTATGAAAAGACCGTGCCCGGCATCGGCAAGGTCTCGTCCGACGAGATCCTCAAGGGCTATTCGCTGGGCGACAACGAATACCTGCTGATCGACCCCGAAGAGATCGACGCGATCAAGCTCGAGACGAAGAAGACCTTTGAACTGGTCCAGTTCGTCGGCACCAACGAGATCTCGCCGCTCTACTACGACCAGCCCTATTACATCGTCCCCGCCGACGATCTGGCCGAGGACGCCTATCGCGTGGTCCGCGACGCGCTGCGCAAGGCGCAGAAGACGGGGATCGGCCAGCTCACCCTGCGCGGGCGCGAGCATCTGTGCGCGGTGCGCCCCTGCGGCGACGGGCTGCTGATGGAGACGCTGTTCTACGCCGACGAGATCAAGGACGCCGACCCGCTGTTCAGCACCATCGAGGACGACGAGGCCGACCCGGACCTGCTGTCGGTCGCCACCGCGCTGATCGACAAGAAGACCGCACCCTTCGACGCCGCGGCCTTCACCGACAACTACGACAAGTCGCTGCGGGCGCTGATCGAGGACAAGCGTAAGGGCCGGGCGCCGCGCGTCACCGCCTCGGGCGAGCGGCCCTCGGCCGACAACGTCGTGGACTTGATGCAGGCGCTCAAGGACAGCCTCAAGGCGTCAGGCGGGGCGGGTGCCTCGGGCGGCAAGACGGCGGCGAAGAAACCGGCGGCCAGCAAGGCCAAGGCCGCCGCGGAAGATGATGAGAAGCCTGCCAAGCCTGCTGCGAAGCCCCGCGCCCGCAAGGCGGGCTGACCGGGATTGGACCGCCTCGCGCCCTACGCCGCCAAGCGCGACCCCGCGAAGACGCCCGAGCCGTTCGAGCCCGGCACCCCCTCGGGCGGGGCGCTGCGCTATTCGATGCAGAACCACGACGCGACCCGCCTGCACTGGGACCTGCGGCTCGAGTGGGAGGGGGTACTGCTGAGCTGGGCGGTGACCCGCGGCCCCTCGCTCGATCCCGCCGACAAGCGCCTCGCCGTGCGGACCGAGGATCATCCGCTGCCCTACCTGACCTTCGAGGGGACGATCCCCAGGGGCGAGTACGGCGCCGGCACGGTGATGCTGTGGGACATCGGCCACTGGCGCCCGGTCGAGGATGCCGCCCGCGGCCTGACCAAGGGGCACCTGCGCTTCCAGCTTTACGGGCGGCGGCTGACCGGGCTCTGGGACCTCGTGCGGATCAAGGGCAAGCCGGCCGACAAGGGCCGCGAGAACTGGCTGATGGTCAAGGCCGAGGATGCCGCCGCCCACCAGCCCGACCCGGTGGCGCGCTACACCACCAGTATTTCTTCGGGCCGTGACTTCGCCGCCATCGCTTCGGGGGCGAAGGCGGTGCCGCCCGGACCGGCGGAGCCGCTGGCGCTGCCGAAACCGGCCGAGCCGATGCTGGCCAAGTTGGTCACCGACCCGCTCGAGGGCGACGACTGGCTGCATGAGGTGAAGATCGACGGCTACCGCGGGCTCGTCCATCTGGGCCGCGGCGGGCCGGTGATCCGCACCCGCAACGGGCTCGACTGGACCGACCGCTTCGCGCCGCTGGTGCCGGTGCTGGCAAGCCTGCCCGCCCGTTCGGCGCTGATCGACGGCGAGATCGTCGCGGGCGCCGGGGCGCAGGGCTTCGCCGCGCTGCAACAGGCGATCACCGACGGCGGGCCGTTCGGCTACGTGGCCTTCGACCTGCTGGAACTCGACGGTGCCAGCCTGCGCCGCGAGCCGCTGACCGCGCGCCGCGCGGCGCTTGCGGCGCTGCTCGGCGACCAGCCGCCGCTGGGGATCCTGCAGATGTCGGTGGCGCTGCCCGGCGACGGCGCGGCGGCGCTCGGCGCGATCTGCGCGGCGGGGGGCGAGGGGATCGTCTCGAAACGCGCGGCCAGCCTCTATCGCGCCGGGCGCAGCGATTCGTGGCGCAAGATCAAGTGCGACCGGCGGACCGCCTTTGCCGTCATCGGCTGGGCGAAATCCGACAGCCCCGGGCGGCCCTTCGCCTCGCTGCTGCTGGCCAGCCCCGAGGGCGACGGCTGGCGCTACCGCGGCCGGGTCGGCACCGGGTTCTCGGGCGAGGTGCAGGCGGACCTCGCCGCGCGCATGGCGCCACTGACCCGCAAGACCGCCCCCGCCGCGGTGCCGCGCAGCGAAACCCGCGGCGTGACCTGGGTCGAGCCGGCGCTGATGGCCGAGGTCCGCTATGCCGAGGAGACCACCGGCGGCATCCTGCGTCACGCGAGCTTTCAGGGCCTGCGCGAGGACAAGATGGCGCCCCCCGCGCCACCTGAACCGCCCGTCGTCCGGGTCGAGCGGGTGACGGCCGGGCGCAAGGTGGCGGGCGTCACCATCACCAACCCCGACCGGGTGATCTTCCCCGAGCCGGGCGTCACCAAGGGCGAGCTGGCCGAATACTACGCCGCCGCCGCCCCGCGGATGCTGGCGCATTGCGCCAACCGGCCCCTGTCGCTGGTGCGGCTGCCCGAGGGGATGGGCGGGCAGAGCTTCTTCCAGAAGCACGCCGGCAAGGGGTTTCCCGCCCAGATCGCCCAGACCGATCTGCCGGGCGAGGACGAGCCGGCGCTCTATGTCACCTCGGCCGCGGGGCTGGTCGCGGGGGCGCAGATGGGGGTCGTCGAATACCACATCCGCGGGGTGCTGCGCGACCGGCCGGACCGGCCCGACCGGATCGTCTTCGACCTCGACCCCGACGAGGGGCTGGGCTTCGCCGAGGTGAAGGCCGCGGCCTTCGACCTGCGCGACCGGCTTGCTGCGCTGGGTTTGCCGACCTGGCCGATGCTCACCGGCGGCAAGGGCATCCACGTCGTCGGCGACCTGCGTCGCACCGCGGGGTGGGAGGTCGTCAAGCTCTTCGCCCGCAGCTTCGCGTATCTGCTCGCCGCCGAGGCGCCCGAGCGTTACGTGGCGGTGATGTCCAAGGCCAGGCGCGAGGGGAAAATCTTTATCGACTGGCTAAGGAACGACACGCAAGCCACGGCCATCGCGCCGTTTTCCTGCCGCGCGCGGGCCGGGGCCACGGTCGCGGTGCCGCTGTCGTGGGCGGCGCTGGAGGCCGAGACGAGCGCGGCGGCCTATGACGTCCGCACCGCGCTTGAGGCCGCACCGCGGATCGCGCCAGCGCGCGCGGCGCCGGTCGGGATCGAGAAGGTCGCCCGCGCGCTGGTCGGCGACTAGGCGCGGTCGCGGTCGGCGCTGTCCATCCAGATCGTCACCGGCCCGTCATTGAACAGCGAAACCTTCATGTCCGCGCCGAACTCCCCGGTCTGAACCGGCAGGCCCAGCCCGCGGAGCGCTTCGGCGAAGTGGAGGTAGAGCCGCTCGCCCTCGGCCGGCGGGGCGGCGGTCGAGAAGCCGGGGCGGTTCCCGGTCCGCGTGTCGGCGGCCAGGGTGAACTGGCTGACGACCAATACCGCCCCGCCCACGTCCTGCACCGAGCGGTTCATCTTGTCGGCCGCGTCGCGGAAGATCCGCAGCCGCGCCACGCGGCCCGCCAGTCGCTCGGCGGTGCCCGCATCGTCGCCCGCCATCGCGCAGACCAGCACCAGCAGCCCCGGGCCGATCCGGCCGACCGAGCGGCCCGCGACCGTGACCTCGGCTCCGGTCACGCGCTGGATCAGGACCCTCACCGGACCAGCCGCGCGGCGGCCATGCCGGCCAGCATGGCGGCCAGGAAGGCGAGGAACGGCCAGGGCGCGATCAGCGCCGAGGCGGCTGCGGGGCCGGGGCAGTAGCCCGCCAGCCCCCAGCCGAGCCCGAACAGCGCCGACCCGACGAAGAGCGGCGCGTCCAGCCGCCGGGATGCGGGGCCGGGCAGCGGTGCGCCGGTCGCGGCACGGGTCATCCGCCCCGCCACCCGCCAGGCCACGGCCATCGCCGCCACCGCACCGCCCATGACGAAGGCAAGCGTCGGGTCCCAGGCCCCGAACGGGTCGAGGAAGCCGCGCACCTTGGCCGGGTCGGTCATCCCCGCGACCAGCAGCCCGGCCCCGAACAGCGCGCCGCAGAGAAGCGGCAGGATCAGCCGCAGCGCGATCATGGCGCGACCCCGAGCGCCCGGCCGATCAGCACGCCGACGACGCCGAAGCCGAGATAGGTGAAGGTCGCGGCGAGCCCCCGCGGCGCCAGCCGCGAGACGCCGCAGACGCCGTGCCCCGAGGTGCAGCCGTTGGCGAGCCGCGAGCCGAAGCCGACCAGCAGCCCTGCCACGACCAGCACCGGCAGGCCCAAGAGCGGCGCGACCCCGTGGCCCGCGCCCGTCGCCACCAGCAGCGCCGGCGCGCCGACGAGGCCCAGCACGAACAGCGCCCGCTCGATCCACGGCGTTGCGCCGTCGCCGGGCGTCAGCACGCCCGCGATCAGCCCGCTCGCGCCCATGATCCGGCCCGTGCCGAGCAGGAACACCGCCGCGGCCAGGCCGATCATCAGCCCGCCGGCGAGCCCCATCATCCAGTCCAGCGGCATCGCGCCCCTCCATCGTCTCCAGGATCTGCGCAAAGATATATTCGGTGTTGCGAATGTCACCGCGGGCGCCGGCGCGGGCCCGGCTCAGCGGCCGAGCATGATCCCCAGCACCACCGCCATCAGCCCCAGCATCGACGCTGCCAGCGCGGCCATGTTCACCGCCACCACCCGGCGCATAACGGCCCGCATGGCGGCGTCGTCCAGCGCCCGGCGGCGGGCGCCCAGCACCGCGGCGATGCACCAGACGATCCCGGCCAGACCTAGTGCCGCCAGCCCTGCGCCGCCCCAGATCAGCACGTCCCAGACCGTCATCGCGCGTCCCCCTTGCCGTTGGCCCCACTCATCCGCCCGGCCCTAGCGGCGATTGCGCGGGGCGGCAAGACGGCCTAGGAACGGCGCCTCAACCGCCAGCCCCCGAGGAGGCCCCATGAGCGACGACCAGGCTTACGGCATCGCAGCCGGCGAGCTGCGCCAGTTCATCGAACAGTTCGAACAGCTCGACGCCGAAAAGGCCGACATCGCCGAGCGGCAGAAAGAGCTGATGGCCGAGGCCAAGGCGCGCGGCTACGACACCAAGGTGATGCGCAAGGTCATCGCGCTGCGGAAGCGCGACAAGGACGACGTGGCCGAGGAAGAGGCGATCCTCGAGATGTACAAGGCCGCGCTGGGGATGTGACGGCGGGCCGGGCGGGCGGCCGTTTGTCGGCCGCTCGACGGACGCCCGGCGACGTCCGACGGCTCGGCCTTCCGTCGCGCGCCGGACACGCCCGACCGCCGCCCCCGGCCGGTTTTCGGGATCAGCCCCAGACTCAGGGGGCGAGGAACTCCACCCCCGGCAGGGCCGCGATCATCGCCACGTCTTCCTCGTAGAGGTCGGTCATCTCGTCCACGAGGTCCTGCGTCCAGCCGGGCAGGGTGACCGTCTCCAGCACCGCCTCGGGGCGGGCGTGCCGGCCCAGCATCTCGGCAAAGATCTTGCGCCGCGCCTCGACCGTCAGCCGGCCGGCCGCCGACAGCGCATCGCGCAGCTCGGTCATGCCCTCGGGCGGCAAGAGCTCGCCCAGCACCGCAAGGCCCGATTTCAGCGGCACGTCGGCCGGCATCCGGGCGATGCGCCGCACCGCCTCGGGCCAGATCAGCGGCGTGTCCTCGTAGCACCAGACGATCACCCGGCGGCCGGGGAAGGCCGCGACGATCGCCTGCATCGCCGGGCCCCAGCGCAGGCTGCGCGGGTCCACGCCGGGCATCACCTTGTCGTAGGGCTCGCCGATCCGCTCGATCAGATGCGGGATCTGCAGCGCCGGGTTGCGGATCGCCAGCGACACCTCGACCTCGGCCGAGGGGAAGAGCGCGGCCACCGCCCGGATCCGACCGCCGGCGGCGGCGAAGAAGCCGCGGTCCGAGAGGCAGCGCGCGGGCGATCCGATCAGCGAGGCCTGGCTCAGCACCATCCGCCGCACCTGGTCGGATTCGAGCAGCGCGTCGTAGATCACCTCTTCCATCGCCGGCGGCGCCTCGCCGCCCTTGAGCGAGCTGAGCGATTCGTCGAGCACCCCCTTGTACCTGCCGGGCGGCACCACCTCGACGCCCGCACCGAGCAGCCAGTCGCGGTTCTCCATCAGCGTGCGGATCATCCGCTCGGGCTCGGTGCCGTGGGTGCCGAAGTGGATGGCGACCTGCATCTGGGGCTCCTCGGGCGGGCTGCCCCAAGCGGGACGGGCGTGGCGGATGGGGCAGGCGGGCGGTTCGCGCGCCGCTGCGGGCCGCAACTTAGCGGCGCGGCGTGGACAGTCAAACCGCTTTGCGATAGCCGGGGCCGTCCCTTCGGCGTCGCGGGCCGGTCCCGTTGACGTCCCCGCGACGTTCCCCCAAGGCGCCCGACCCGGTCGCCGTCCTCGACAGGGTGAGCCCACGATGCCCGCAGCCGCTGCCCCCCCGCGTCCGCCCGCGCCCGTCCCCCCGCCGGGGCCCGCCCCCGCACCCGCACCCGCCGCCCGCCGCGCGGTGCAGGAGCTGCGGCACGGCGCCGGGATCGGCTGGTCGCTCGGAGCGCTGGCCATCGCCGCCCTCGTGCTGGCGCCGGTCGTGGCGGTCGCGGTCATGGCGCTGAACCCGACCGACAACATCTGGCCGCACCTGATCGCCACCACCCTGCCGCGCTACCTGACCAACACGCTGATCCTTGCGCTCGGGACCGGGCTGATGGCGGCGGCGACGGGGGCCGGGGCGGCCTGGCTCGTCACCATGTTCCAGTTCCCCGGCCGCCGCGCGCTCGAGTGGATGCTGCTCATGCCGCTGGCCGTGCCGGCCTATATCGGCGCCTATGCGCTCGCGGATTTCCTCGACTATTCCGGCCCGGTGCAGACGGCGCTGCGCGAGGCGATGGGCTATGCCTCGGCCCGCGACTACTGGTTCCCGCGCATCCGCTCGATCGAGGCGGCGATGGTGGTGCTGGCCGCCTCGCTCTACCCCTATGTCTACCTGCTGGCCCGCGCCGCGTGGCTCGAGCAATCCGCCTCGGCCTACGAGGCCGCGCGCGCGCTTGGCACCGGCGGCTGGGGGCTGTTCCGCCGGGTGGGCCTGCCGCTGGCGCGGCCCGCCATCGTCGCGGGCGCCGCGATCGCGATGATGGAGTCGGTCGCGGACTACGGCGTGGTCAGCTATTTCGGCGTCCAGACGCTCAACACCGGCATCTTCACCACCTGGCTCGAGGGCCAGAACGCCGGCGGGGCGGCGCAGATCGCGCTGGTGATCCTGGGGCTCGTCGCGCTGATCATGCTGCTCGAGCGGGCGGGGCGGCGGCGGGCGCGCTATCACCAGAGCGCCCGCCATCCCCGTCCGGTGATCCGCACGCGCCTCACGGGCCTCGCGGGGGCGGCGGCGACGCTTGCCTGCCTCGCGCCGTTCCTCGTCGGATTCGTGCTGCCGGTGGCGGTGATCGGGCATTACGCCATCGCCTATCCGCAGGGCTGGTTCGGGCCGGGGCTGGCCAAGGCGCTCAGCCACACGCTGACGCTGGGCGGCGGGGCGGCGGTGGTCACGGTGCTGGCGGCGATGTTCATGGTCTACGGGGTGCGGCTGTCGGGGCTGCGCCTGCCGCGGCTGCTTCTGCCGGTCACGACCATCGGCTACGCCGCCCCCGGCGCGGTGCTGGCGGTGGGCATCCTCTTTCCGCTCGCAGCGCTCGACCACCGGGTCGCCGATGCGATCGAGGCGCTGACCGGGCGGGACCCCGGGCTGCTGCTGACCGGGACCGGGTTCGCCATCATCGTGGCCTATGTCGTGCGGTTCTTCGCGCTCGGGCAGGGGGCGCTCGACGCGGCCTTCACCCGGGTGCCGCCGTCGCTGCCGATGGCGGCGCGCTCCCTCGGGCGCGACGCGGGCGGCGTGCTGCGCGATCTCTACGTGCCGCTGATGCGCGGCTCGGTCGCCTCGGCGCTGCTGGTGGTGTTCGTGGACTGCACCAAGGAGCTGCCGGCGACGCTTCTGTTGCGGCCCTTCAACTACGAGACCCTCGCCACGCGGGTGCATGAAAAGGCGAGCCTCGAGGATCTGGGCAACGCCGCCCCCGCCGCGCTTCTGGTGATGGCGGTGGGGCTGGTGGCGGTGGCGCTGCTGGCCCGCACCAACCTCGGCCGGGGGCGCGGCTGACCGCGCTTGCGCCGCGGCCCCGCTGGTCCTATCTCGGGGCGGCGCCGGCTTAGCTCAGTGGTAGAGCGTCTGATTTGTAATCAGGGGGTCGGGGGTTCAAATCCCTCAGCCGGCACCAAGCGCGCCCCACCCGGTCTGTGCTGTCCTGCGCCGTCCTGTCCCGCGCCCGTACTGTCCTGCGCCGTCCATCCCGCGCTGGCCATCCAGCCCCGCCCCGCTCGACCGGCCGCGCCGCGGCGCCGGGTCATGCCTCCGGCGGGGATATTTTCATCAAGGAGAATGACGCGGGGGCGAGCAAGCTTGGGGCCCGCAAGAGAGGCGGCGCGGGATGGGGGAGGTCTCAGCCGCCCCAGGTCCGCTCCAGCACATCGACCCAGTTGCGCCAGGCGATGCGCTCGGTCAGGGCGCGGCCGTAGCCATGCGCCTCCATCGCCGCGACCAGCCCGGGCAGCGCCGCCGCGTCGCCGAGGTCGGCGGGCATCACCGCCCCGTCGAAGTCAGATCCCAGCGCCACGCCCCCCTCGCCGAGGATCCCGAGCAGGTGGTCGAGGTGGCGCAGCAGCAGGTCGAACCCCGCGAAGCGCTCGCGCCGGCCGTCGGGGCGCAGGAAGCCGGTGTTGTAGTTCAGCCCCACCACCCCGCCGCTGTCGGCGATCTGGCGGAGCTGGCGGTCGGTCAGGTTGCGCGAGCTGGCCGAGATCGCGTGCACGCCCGAGTGGGTTGCGACCAGCGGCGCATCCGACAGCGCCGCCACGTCGTCGCAGCCCTTCTCGTTCAGATGCGACAGGTCGATCATGATCTTGAGCGCGTTGCACTCGCGCACCAGCGCCTTGCCGGCCGCCGTCAGCCCGTCGCCGCGGTCGGGCGACGAGGGGAAGGCGAAGGGCACGCCGGTCGCATAATCGGTCGGCCGCGACCAGACGAAGCCCAGCGAGCGCATCCCCAGCCCGTGCCACAGATGCAGCGCGTCGAGGCTCGGGATCGCCTCGGCGCCCTCCATGTGCAGGATCGCCGCGATCCGCCCGGCGTCCATCGCCGCGCGGATGTCGGCTGCGCTGCGGCAGACCGACAGCGTCCCGGTCCGCTCGAGCGCGAACAGCGCTGCGGCCTGGGCGAAGGCCTGCGGCAGTGCGGTGGCGGCGGGGACGGGGTCGGGCAGAGGCAGGTCGAAGGGCGGATTCTCCTTCGCCTTCAGCAGCGCCTCGATGTCGCCGGTCCCCGGGTCGGGGATCCACATGGCGAAGAACCCGCCCGCCATGCCGCCGCGCCTGAGCCGCGGCAGGTCCATGTGGCCGGTCCCGTCGCCGTTCAGCCACAGCGCCGGGCCGTCCGGCCCCGCGGCCACGGCGCGTTGCAGATAGTCGTTGTGGCCGTCGAACACCGGGATCATGGGCCTCTCCTCGGGCAGGTCAGGGCTGGGCGGTCGAGGTGTTTCACCCCGCGCCGGGCGATGCAAGGCCGCGCGCACCGGCCCGGGACCCGGCCCCGCGGGGTGGCGCGAGGGGGTGGCCCGGTGCCGGCACCCGTGGCAGACTGAGGCCCAGGACAGCCTTAGGCGAAAAAGGAGCCCGCGATGCCCCAGATCAGCACCGACGCCGTCGGCCAGACGGTGATCTGCACCTTCGACGTGACCCCGGGCACGGCGCAGGACGTGCTCGACGCGCTGAACGACGCCTATGCCGCGGTGATCTCGCGCCAGGCCGGGTTCATCGCCGCCGCGGTGCATCTGAACGACGCCCAGACCCGGATCGCCACCTATTCGCAGTGGTCCGACCGCAAGGACTACCAAGCGATGCTGCGCACCCCAGAGATGCGCGAGCGCAACCGCGTCATCCACACCATGTGCCGCAGCTTCGAGCCGGTGATGTACGAGGTTGCCTCGGTCTATTGACCGCTGCCGACCCGGCGGGCAGCGCGCGGCCGCAGCGCCCGGGCCGACGGCGCGCGGGGCCGCGCAGCCTTGCCCTTCCCGGCCGCCCGTGCGACGTCCTTTCCAAGGCAGTACGGCCAGGGGAAGCCAGATGACCGGACGCATCATCACCGTCGCCCAGCAGAAGGGCGGGTCCGGCAAGACCACGCTCACCGTCAACCTCGCCATCGTGCTGCGCCGCCAGGGTCTGCGCGTGGCGGTGCTCGACACCGACCCGCAGGGCAGCCTCGGGCGCTGGTTCATCGAGCGGCTGGACCGGGTGGGCGAGGACGAGGGGCTCGAGTTCACGACCTCGTCGGCCTGGGGGGCGAGCTACGAGGGCGAGAAACTCAAGCGCCGCTTCGACGTGGTGCTGATCGACACGCCCCCGAAGATCGAGAGCGACCTGCGCCCGGCGCTGCGGATCGCGGACCTGATCGTGGTCCCGGTCGCGTCGAGCCAGGTGGATTTGTGGGCGACCGAAGGGGTGCTGGACCTTGCCCAACGCGAGAAGCGGCCGGTGCTGATCGTGCTGAACCGGGTGCGCCCCAACACCCGCCTTGGGGCCGAGGTCGCCGCGGGGGCCGCGGCGCTCGGCGTCGATGTGGCCGAGACGACGGTGGCCAACCGCGTCGCCTATGCCGAGACGCTGGGGCAGGGCAGCGCGGTGGCCGAGGGCCCGAAGGGCCCGGCCCGCGACGAGATCGCGGCGCTCGCCGATGAGGTCATGTCCCACGCCGGCGGCGCCGGGGCGCGGACGTTGCGGGCGGGCTGAGCCGCCGGGCTGCGAAATCTGCACTGGCGTCGGGTGCCACAGGCCGCGCTGACCTCTCGACTCTCGCCGCGGGCCGGGCCACACAAATCCCTCATGGCCGCACCGGCCGGGGATGAGCGCGAGCGCAGCAGATGACCGAGACCACCATCGACCCAGACACCACGCCCGCCGCGGCACAGGATCCCGCACCGCACCGGGCCGATTTCAGCGACATCGCCGGGGCGACCGCCATCCCGTCGCTCGACGCGCCGCTCGACGACGAGGCGCTGCGGGCGCAGGTCACCGCGCTCGGGCCCTGGTTTCACAACATCCGCCTGTCCCCCGGTGTCGAGACCCGCGCCATCGCCCCGAGCGTCGGCCCGCAGCCGGCCGATCACCCGCTGCGCCGCTGGCACGTCTATGAGGACGTGCTGCCCGCCGACATGACCGGGATGCGGGTGCTGGACCTCGGCTCGGCCGACGGGTTCTTCGCCATTGAGATGGCGCGCCGCGGCGCCCATGTGCTCGCCCAGGACTTCTGGGGCGCGATGATCAAGCGCCTGCGCTTCGCCGCCCAGGCGACGGGCACGCAGGACCGGATCTGGACCCGGGTGGGCGACGTCAACGCCATCGCCGAGGGCGAGCGCTACGACGCGATCCTCTGCCTCGGGCTGCTCTACCACCTGCGCCACCCGTTCCACGATCTGGAACGGATCGCCAGGGCCTCGGACCTGCTGTGGCTCGAGACGACGCTGCACGACGGCGAGGGCAGCTTCATCCACTTCAAGCCGCCGGCCGAGGGGGTGCACCACATCCGCAAGTGGTTCCCGACGCGGGCCTGCGTCCGCGACATGCTGGACGAGTGCAAGTTCACCACCATCGAGGACATTCCCGACCCGACGCCCGGGCGCGGCTCGTTCCTCGCCCGGCGCTGAGGCGACCGCCGCGGCGCCTCAGCCCCGCCGCTTGCTGCGCTTGTTGCCGCCGCGCTGGCCCGCCCGGCCGGCGGTCGAGCGCCCCGACGCCGCCACCGCCGCCTCGGCGGCCTCCTCGACCGCCTGTTGGCGGGCGAGCGGGTCGTCGGCGATGGTCAGCTCGACCGCTTCCAGCCGCTTGACCTCATCCCTCAGCCGCGCGGCCTCCTCGAACTCGAGGTTCTCGGCGGCCTTGCGCATCTGCACCCGCAGCGCGTCGAGATGGGCGGCGAGGTTGCCGCCGACCAGGGGCTTCTCGACCTTGGTCGTGATCCGCGCCTGATCGGTGTCGCCCTGCCAGAGACCCGCGAGCACATCCTCGACGTTCTTGCGGACGGTCTGCGGGGTGATGCCGTGTTCCTCGTTATAGGCCATCTGCTTGGCGCGCCGCCGCTCGGTCTCGGCCATGGCGCGTTCCATGCTGCCGGTGATGTGGTCGGCATAGAGGATCACCCGCCCGTCCACGTTCCGCGCCGCCCGGCCGATCGTCTGGATCAGCGAGGTTTCCGAGCGCAGGAACCCCTCCTTGTCGGCGTCGAGGATCGCCACCAGCCCGCATTCGGGGATGTCGAGCCCCTCGCGCAGCAGGTTGATCCCGACCAGCACGTCATAGGCGCCGAGGCGCAGGTCGCGCAGGATCTCGATCCGCTCGATCGTGTCGATGTCGCTGTGCATGTAACGCACGCGGATGCCCTGCTCGTGCAGGTACTCGGTCAGGTCCTCGGCCATGCGCTTGGTCAGCGTCGTGACCAGGGTCCGATAGCCCTGCGCGCTGACCTTGCGCACCTCGTCCAGCAAATCGTCCACCTGGGTTTCCACCGGCCGGATCTCGATCACCGGGTCCAGCAGGCCGGTCGGGCGGATCACCTGCTCGGTGAAGACGCCGCCGGTCTGGTCCAGCTCCCAATCCGCGGGGGTGGCCGAGACGAATACCGACTGCGGCCGCATCGCGTCCCATTCCTCGAACTTGAGCGGGCGGTTGTCCATGCAGGACGGCAGGCGGAAGCCGTGCTCGGCCAGCGTGAACTTGCGCCGGAAGTCGCCGCGATACATGCCGCCGATCTGCGGCACGCTGACGTGGGATTCGTCGGCGAAGACGATGGCGTTGTCGGGGATGAACTCGAACAGCGTCGGCGGCGGCTCGCCCGGCGCGCGGCCGGTCAGATAGCGCGAGTAGTTCTCGATCCCGTTGCAGACGCCCGTCGCCTCGAGCATCTCGAGGTCGAAGTTGGTGCGCTGTTCCAGCCGCTGCGCCTCGAGCAGCTTGCCCTCGTCGGTGAGCTGTTTCAGCCGGTTCTCAAGTTCGATGCGTATCCCCTTGATCGCCTGCTGCAATGTCGGCCGCGGGGTGACGTAGTGGCTGTTGGCGTAGATGCGGATCTGCTTGTACTCGGCCTCTTTCGCGCCGGTCAGCGGGTCGAATTCGGTGATGCTCTCGAGCTCGTTGCCGAAGAAGGAAAACCGCCAGGCGCGGTCCTCGAGGTGGGCGGGCCACACCTCGACCAGATCGCCGCGGACGCGGAAGGCGCCGCGCTGGAAGGCGGTGTCGAGGCGCTTGTACTGCTGCGCCACCAGCTCGCCGATGAACTGGCGCTGGTCGTAGCTCTGCCCCACGACCATATCCTGGGTCATGGCCGAGTAGGTCTCGACCGAGCCGATGCCGTAGATGCAGCTCACCGAGGCCACGATGATCACGTCGTCCCGCTCCAAGAGCGCGCGGGTGGCCGAGTGGCGCATCCGGTCGATGGCCTCGTTGATCTGCGATTCCTTCTCGATGTAGGTGTCCGAGCGCGGGACGTAGGCCTCGGGCTGGTAGTAGTCGTAGTAGCTGACGAAGTACTCGACCGCGTTCTCGGGGAAGAAGCCCTTGAACTCGCCGTAAAGTTGGGCGGCCAATGTCTTGTTCGGGGCGAGGATGATCGCCGGGCGCTGGGTTTCCTCGATCACCTTGGCCATGGTGAAGGTCTTGCCGGTGCCGGTCGCGCCCAGCAGCACCTGATCGCGCTCACCCGCGCGCACGCCCGCGGTCAGCTCGACGATGGCGGTCGGCTGGTCGCCCGCGGGCTGGAACTCGCTGTGCATGACGAAGCGGCGCCCGCCCTCGAGCTTCTCGCGCGGCTTCGACGGGGTCAGAAGCAGCGGCATCGGGGCGTTGGTGTTGTTGTGAGCCATGACGGGACCTTGCGGGGGAACGCCCAGAAGGGTGGGGGTCGCGACGGGTGTTTGCAAGCCGAAGGGCCGCCCCATGACGGGACGGCCCTCAGGCGCGCGGGCGCCTCGGTCAGTTGGTGCCGGCCGTCGCCTCGAACACGCCGCAGGCGATGCGGTCGCCGGCATTGCCGGCCGGCTGCGAGACGTAGTCGTCGGCGTCCGCGTGCACGATGAAGCTGCCGCCGTCGGCGTCCATCACGTCGGCGAGCTTCACGCCTTCGAGGAAGAACTCCTGATTGATCGGCCCGCCGCCGGCCGAATCGATGTTGGGCAGGTCGCCCGCGTGCATCCCCTCGGGGTGCAGCGCGCCGTGCTGCTTGCCCCCGGCGAGGTGCCCGCCGGCCGACTTGAAGTCCGGCCCTTCGCATTTGCCGGTCTCATGGATGTGGATCGCATGCGGGCCATCCGGCAGCTTGGCGAGGTGCAGGATGACATGCAGCGACCCCGAGGGCGTGTCGGAGAGCGTTACGCTGCCCATCTCGGCCCCGTCCACGCCCTTGAGCGTGGCGGCGGCCTGCTGGGTCGCGGCGGCCGCTTCGGTCGTCGCGGCCGGGGCCGCGGGCGCTTGGGCATGGGCAAACACTGGGACGAGCGCGAGCGCGGCGCCGAGCATCAGCGCGCCAAGCATCCGCGGGGCGGGGAGGGTCTCGGCGCGGGTCGCGGCATGGGGGCGGGTCATGGGCGTATCCTCTCGATGACGGTGGCAGGGCTCAACGCGAGGACGCCGCCCGCGTTCCCGCCGCCCGACCGCGCGCCCCGATCCGCCCGCTTGATCCCGGCGCGCGGCTGCGGCACAAGACGGACGCAAGCCTGTAGCCCGAAGGGTCGTTTCCCATGCGCGTCCGCATCTTCCAGCCTGCCCGCAACGCGATGCAGTCGGGCACCGCCCGCACCCGCGGCTGGGTGCTGGAGTTTCCGCAGGACGCCCCCCGGGCGATCGACCCGCTGATGGGCTGGACGTCGAGCGGCGACACCCAGTCGCAGGTCCGCCTGCGCTTCGCCACCCGCGCCGAGGCCGAGGCCTACGCCAAGGCCAACGACCTGGACTACGTGGTGGTCGAGCCGAACAAGCGCGCCCCGAACGTCCGCCCGCGTGGCTACGGCGAGAACTTCGCCACCGACCGGCGGGCACCGTGGACCCACTGACCTCTGCCGCGGCCGACGACCGCCTGACGGTCGGGCGCGAGGATCCGCTGACCCCCGACCTCGGGCTGCTCTTCGAGCGCCATCACGCCTTCTGCCACGCCGACACGCCGCCCGAGTCGATCCACATGATGGACCGCGCCGGGCTCGCGGCCGAGGGCGTGGCGCTGTTCGTGCTGCGCGACGCCGGGCAGCCGCTGGCGATGGGGGCGATCAAGCGGATCGGCGCAGGGCACGGCGAGATCAAGTCGATGCACGTCCTCGACGAGGCGCGCGGCCGCGGCCTCGCCGCGCTGATGGTCACGCATCTGGTCGAGGCCGGGCGGGAAATGGGACTCGCGCGCCTGTCGCTCGAGACCGGCGCGCAGCCGAGCTTTGCGCCCGCCCGCGCGCTCTACGCCCGCGCCGGGTTCGCTGAGTGCCCGCCCTTCGGGGATTATCGCCCCGATCCGATGAGCGTCTTCATGACGCGGGCGATCTGACCGCGCGGCCCGGGGCCGCTGGTCGCCCCGGCCTGTCCCTTGCACGCGCGCGGCATTTGCCGCAGAGAAAACGGCAGCGCGGGCCCGTAGCTCAACTGGATAGAGCAGCCGACTTCTAATCGGCAGGTTGAGGGTTCGAGCCCTTCCGGGCCCGCCATTCGCCCTCCACCCTTCAGCCGCGCGAGACGGGTGCGGCATCCGCCGCAAACCCGGCGCCTGCGCCCAGAACCGGATCGCGCACGGGCCGGTGCAGCGCGACCTCCGCATCGCCCGCGCCGTCCCGCAGATCGGGCGACACCCCGCCCGGATAGGCGCCCACCACCGCGAAATCCGCGCTCGAGCGCAGGTTGCAATGGGCCAGCCCGGCCGGGATCACCACCACGTCGCCGGCGGCGATGTCGTGGACCTCGCCCGCGGGGCCGCCGAGTTGCAGCCGGGCGGTGCCCGCGTAGCAGCCCAGCACCTCGTGCGTCGTCGCGTGGTAGTGGTGGCGCGCATAGACGCCATCGCGCCAAGCGCCGGTCCAGCCGTTGGCGCCAAAGCGGCGCTCGAACCAGGCGGGGTCGGCCGGGCCCGCGGCGCGGTGGATCAGCGGTCGCTGATGGGCGGGGATCGTCACCGCCTCAGCCGCGCGATCAGCGATGAGGTGTCCCAGCGCCCGCCGCCCATCGCCTGCACCTCCTTGTAGAACTGGTCCACCAGCGCCGTGACCGGCAGGCTGGCCCCGGTCTCGTCCGCGGTGTCGAGGCAGATGCCCAGGTCCTTGCGCATCCAGTCAACCGCGAAGCCGAAGTCAAAGGCCCCCTCGGCCATCGCCTTGTGGCGGTTCACCATCTGCCAGCTGCCGGCGGCGCCCTGGCTGATCACCTCGACCACCTCGGGGATCGAGAGCCCGGCTCGCTCGGCGAAGTTCAGCGATTCGGCGAGGCCCTGTACCAGCCCCGCGATGGCGATCTGGTTGGCCATCTTGGTCAGCTGCCCCGCGCCGCTGTCGCCCATCCGCCGGCAGATCCGGGCATAAGCGGCGATCACCGGCTCGGCCCGCGCGTAATGCTCGGGCGTGCCGCCGCACATGATCGAAAGCTGGCCGGTCTCGGCCCCCGCCTGCCCGCCCGAGACGGGGGCATCGACGAAGCCCAGCCCCGCGGCGCGCGCGGCCTCGGCCAGTTCGCGCGTGACCTTGGCCGAGACGGTGGTGTGATCGACGAAGAGCGCCCCCGCGGCCATGCCCGCAAAGGCGCCCTCGGGGCCGAGGCAGACCGCTCGCAGGTCGTCGTCGTTGCCGACACAAGCCATGACCACCTCGGCGCCCTCGGCCGCCGCGCGCGGGGTGGGGGCGGTGCGGCCGGTGTGGCGGGCGGCCCAGTCGGCGGCGCGGGCGGGGGTGCGGTTGTAGACCGTGACCTCGTGCCCCGCCGCCGCCAGATGCCCGGCCATCGGGAACACCATCACCCCAAGCCCCAGAAATGCCACCCGTGCCATGCCGTCCCCCCGATTGCCCGTCTGCGCGCCGCCCGCCCCTCGCGCGTTGAAAACCCGCGCCGGCTGGCCTATCAGCAAGGCCACATTCCATCGCCCCCGCGGGACGGTCAACCGGCCTGCCGACGCTTCCAAGGACCAGCCCCCCACCATGCTGACGCTGTTTCGCTGGCTCGTCCGGCTGACGATCGGGCTGATCCTCGGGCTTGTCGCGGCCGTGGCGCTGGTCTGGTATTTCGCCGTCCGCTCGCTGCCGGGCTATGACGAGAGCTTCGACCTCGCCGGGATCGAGCAGCCGGTCGAGATCGTGCGCACCACCGAAGGGGTGCCGCATATCCTCGCCCAGACCGACCACGACGCGTTCTTCGCGCTCGGGCTCGCCCATGCGCAGGACCGGCTGTTCCAGATGGTCGTGCTGCGCCGCGCCGCGCAGGGGCGGCTGGCCGAGCTGTTCGGCGCCCGCGCCTATGCCGGCGACGACCTCGCCCGCCGGCTCGGGCTGTGGCGCACGGCGCAGGCCTCGCTCGCCGCGCAGGATGAGACGACGCAGGCGGCGCTTGCGGCCTATGCCGACGGGGTCAACGCCTGGGTCGAGCAGGTCAACAGCGGCGCCCGCGGCCGCGGCGCGCCCGAGTTCTTCCTGCTGCCCGGTGACATCACCTATTGGCAGCCGGCGGATTCGCTCGCCATCCTCAAGCTGATCGCGGCCGGCGCCACCACGCAGGCGGTGGCCGAAATCGAGCGGGCGCAGGTGTCGCTCGCCGTCCCCGAGCGCGCCGCGGACCTCGTCGGCGCAGCGGGTGAGCCGCCGTTGCCCGCCTATGCCGCGCTCTTCGGCGAGGGCGCGCTGTTCCAGCCGCTGGCCCCCGGCGGGGCCGAGGGGGCGCGGGGCGACGCCGCGCGCCCGGCGGGTCCGGGCGATGCCGCGGCCGCCTGGGCCGCGCGGTTGCTGGGCTATGTGCCGCTGTTCGAGGGCACCTCGGCCAACGCCTTCGCCGCCGTGGCCGAGCGCACCGCGGCGGGCGCCCCGATCCTCGCCAACGACCCCCATGTGGCGCTGACGGCACCGTCGCTGTGGTACCTCGCCCGGATGGACCTGCGCGCGGGCAGCGTGATCGGTGGCACCATCCCGGGCATCCCGGCGGTGCTCTCGGGCCGCAACCCGACGCTCGCCTGGGGGCTGACCCCGGCGGCGATCGACGACCAGGACCTGGTGATGGAGGAGGTGCAGCCCGGCGCCCCCGACCGCTATCTCGGTCCCGGCGGCTGGCGCGACTTCGTCACCACGCACGAGATCATCCGGGTGCGCGACGCCGAGCCGCGCCGCATCACGCTGCGCGAATCGCTGGCCGGGCCAGTGATCCCGCCGGCGCATCTGGGGCTCGCTTCGGTCACGCCCGCGGGCTTCGTCCCGGCGCTGCGCTGGACGGGGCTTGCCACCGACGACGGGACGATGAGCGCGCTCGTGGCGCTGATGGCCGCCCCGGACCGTGCCGCCGCCCGCCGCGCGGTCGAGGCGGTGGTGGCCCCCGCGGTCGAGGTCACGCTGGCCGACAAGGCCGGGGTGGCGCAGGTGCTGGCCGGGGCGATCCCGATCCGCGGCGATCACCCGACCGGCGGGCGGATGCCGGCCCCGGGCAGCGATCCCCGCACGACGTGGCAGGGGCTGGTGCCCCCGGGTGACCCGCGACGCGAGACGCAGCCCGCGCAGGGGCTTGTGGCCGCGACCGGGGGGGAAATCCCCGGCAGCGCCGTGGCCGCGGGCGCGGCTGCACCGGGTGCGGCGGCGCCCGGTGGGAGTGCGACGGCTGTGCCCATCGGCGCAATCGGCGCACCGGGCGCGGGCACGGCCACCGGCGGCGCCGCGATGGCCGCTGCACCGGCCACCGCGGCTGGCGGGGCCGCCCCCGCACCCGCAACACCGAACACTGCCCAGCCTGCACCCGCGCAACCCGCCGCGCCGGCGGCGGCCGCTCCCGCGTTGGCCCCGGCCACCGGCCCGCTCGCGCTCGGCTTCGACCGCGACGACCCGCTGCGCCTCGCGCGCCTGCGCCGCCTGCTCGCGGCGCGCGAGATCCACTCGCGCGACAGCTTCATCGATGCCCAGCTCGACACCGTGAGCCCGGCGGCCCGCGCGCTGCTGCCGCTGGTCGGCGCCGACCTGTGGTTCACCGGAGAGCCCGCGGCCCCCGGCACGCCCGAACGCCAGCGGCAGGACGCGCTTGGCCTGCTTGCCGAGTGGGACGGCAACATGGGCGAGCACCTGCCCGAGCCGCTGATCTACGCCGCCTGGATGGCTGCGCTGCAGGACCGGCTGGTGCATGACGAGCTGGGGGCGCTCGCCCCCGTGGTCGCGGGGCGGCTACGACCGGCGTTTATCGACCGGGTGTTCCGCAACACCGGCGGCGCGGCGGTGTGGTGCGACGTGGTGCAGTCGGCGCCGGTCGAGGATTGCGCGACCATCGCCCGCCGGGCGCTCGACGCGGCGCTGGTCGATCTGACCGCCCGCTTCGGCCCCGACGTGACGAGCTGGCGCTGGGGCGACGTCCACGCCGCGCGCCACCTGCACCCGGCGCTCGGCCGTATGCCGGGGGTGGCCTGGGTGGTTAACCTCGTGCAGTCGATCTCGGGCGACGGCTCGAGCCTCGCGCGCGCCGGCACGCTGGGCGAGGGGGCCGACCCGTGGCAGGCGGTCACCGGGGCGGGGTTCCGCGGCGTCTATGACCTCGCCGACCCGGACAGCTCAGTCTTCGTGATCTCGACCGGGCAGTCCGGGCACCCGCTCTCGCGCCACTACGACGACCTCGCCGAACGCTGGCGGCGGGGGGAGTACATCGCCATGTCGCTTGACCCCACGCTGGCGCGGGCGGGGGCGTCGGGGGTGACTTGGCTGAGGCCGGCGCAGTAGCGCCGGTCCCTGCGACGCGCCGGAGTACGTTCTCAAGCCTGCGCTCACCGGCTTTCGTCTGGCGAGCCGCCTCTCAACTGACCCCAATCCCCGCAGCGCGGTCCCGCCGTAAAGACGCTAAGCCCCGAGGATTTCGCCGATCGCCTCGGCCGTCACCGCGACGATGCGGTCGGCCTCGGCCTCGGTCAGACACAGCGGAGGCGCGAGGCCGATGATGTCGCCCTGCGGCATCGCCCGGGCGATCACCCCGCGGCGCAGCATGGCGGCGACGACCTTGGCGCCGATGCCCTCGTCGGCGGCGAAGAAGGTGCGCGGGTCGCGGTCGCGGACCAGCTCGACCGCGCAGAGCATCCCCTCGCCCCGCACCTCGCCGACATGGGGGTGGTCGCCGACCGCGGCGCGCATCGCGGCGGTGAGATGTCCGCCGACCCGGGCGGCGTTCCCGACCAGCCCCAGCTCGTCGATCAGCCGCAGGTTGGCCACGCCCGCCGCGGCGCCGATGGGGTGGGCCGAGTAGGTCCAGCCGTGGCCGAACACCCCGTTCTCGTCCGTGCCCTGCATCAGCACGTCCCAGACCCGCTGACCCACGATGCTGGCCGAGAGCGGCGCATAGGCCGAGGTCAGCCCCTTGGCGCAGGTGATCAGGTCGGGGCGCAGCCCGTAGTGGTCCGACCCGAACATCGTCCCGAGCCGCCCGAAGCCCGTCACCACCTCGTCTGCGATCAGCAGGATGTCGTGGCGGGCGAGCACCGTCTGGATCGCGTCCCAATACCCCGCCGGCGGCGGCACGATCCCCCCGGTCCCGAGCACCGGCTCGCCGATGAAGGCGGCGATGGTCTCGGCCCCCTCGCGGGCGATCAGCGCCTCGAGCGCCGCGGCGCAATGGGCGGTGAACTCGGCCTCGGTCAGGCCCGTGTCGGCACGGCGGTAGTAATAGGGCGCCTCGGTGTGGATCACCTGCCCGAGCGGCAGGTCGAACTTGTGGTGGAACAGCTCGAGCCCCGTCAGGCTGCCGGTCATCAGCCCCGAGCCGTGATAGCCGCGCCAGCGCGAGATGATCTTCTTCTTCTCGGGCCGGCCGAGGATGTTGTTGTAGTACCAGACGAGCTTGATGTTGGTCTCGTTCGCGTCCGACCCCGAGAGGCCGAAATAGACCCGCGCCATGCCGGCGGGCGCGCGGTCCATCACCATCCGCGCCAGCGTGATCGCCGCCTCGGACCCGTGCCCGGCGTAGGCGTGGTAATAGGCCAGCTCGCGGGCCTGCGCGGCGATCGCCTCGGCAATCTCGGGGCGGCCATAGCCCACGTTGACGCAATAGAGCCCCGCGAACCCGTCGAGCAGCCGGTTGCCGTCGCGGTCGACGATGGTGCTGCCCTCTCCGGTGCGGATGATCCGCTGCGCCGCCTCGCCACGGGCGAACTGGCCCAGATGCGTCGAGGGGTGCATGAACGCCTCGCGGTCCCACTGGGCCAGCTCGTCATTCGTCAGCATGTGGTCCTCCTAACCGTCCGACCAGTCGCGGCAGACGTATTTGATGTCGGTGAAGGCCTCGAGCCCGTGGCGCGAGCCTTCGCGCCCGAGGCCGGACTGCTTCATCCCGCCGAAGGGGATGGGCGGGCCGGTGACCTTGGTGCGGTTGACCGCGACCATGCCGAAGTCGAGCGCCCGGGTCAGGCGATAGATCCGGCGCGGGTCCTGGCTGTGCAGATAGGCCACCAGCCCGTATTCGGTGTCGTTGGCGATCCGCACCGCCTCGTCCTCGGTGTCGAAGGGGGCGAGGGCCGCGACCGGGCCGAAGGTCTCCTCATGGAAGATCAGCGCGTCGGGCGGCACGTCGGCCAGCACCGTCGCCGGGTAGAAAAGCGGCCCCTGCGGATCCCGCGCACCGCCGCAGAGTAGCCGCGCCCCGCGGGTGAGCGCGTCGGCGACCTGCGCCTCCTGCTTGGCCACGGCGGCCTCGTTCATCAAGGGCCCGAGGTCGCAATCCGCCATCCCCGGTCCCAGCGTCAGCGCCCGGGCGCGGGCGGTGAAGGCGGTGCAGAAGGCGTCATAGACCGGGCGCTCGATCAGGAAGCGGTTGGCGCCGAGGCAATCCTGCCCCGAGGTGGCGAACTTGGCCTTGATCGCCTCGGCCACCGCAAGCTCCTGATCGGCCTCGGCGAAGACAAGGAAGGGCGCGTGCCCGCCGAGTTCGAGCACCAGCCGCTTCACGGTATCCGCGGACTGGCGGTAGATGAGCCGCCCGATCTCGGTCGAGCCGGTGAAGCTGAGCGCCCGGACCCGCGGCGCCGCGGACCATGCGCCGACGATCTCGGCCGCGTCTCCGGGAATGACGTTGAAGAGCCCCGGCGGAAACCCCGCGCGCTGCGCCAGTTCGGCGAGCGCCAGCGCCGAAAGCGGGGTCTGGGCCGAGGGGTGAGCCACGACCGTGCAGCCCGCCGCCAGCGCCGCGGCCGCCTTGCGGGTCAGCATCGCGGCGGGGAAGTTCCAGGGCGTGACCAGCGCCGCCACCCCCACGGGCTCGCGCCACAGCTCCATCTCGGCCGTGGCAAGATGCGAGGTGACGCTTTCGATGTTCGGGCGGCGCGCCTCTTCGGCGTAGAACTCGACGAAGCTCGCGGCATAGTCGATCTCGCCCCGCGCCTCTGACAGAGGCTTGCCCTGCTCGGCCACCATGATGAGGGCGAGGTCCTCGCGGTGCGCGGTGATCTGGTCGAACCAGCGCCGCAGCAAGGTCGCGCGGGTCTGCGGCAGCGCCCAGGCCCAGTCGTCGAAGGCGCGATGGGCGGCCTCGACCGCGGTGCGGGCCGCGTCGGCATCGAGCCGGGCGACGTCGGCCACGCGCGAGCCGGTCGCGGGGTCGGTGACGGGGAAGCTCTGCGGGGCGCCCTGCCAGCGTCCGTCCAGCAACCCCTCACGCCGCAGAAGGGTCGGGTCACTCAGCGCGAGCGCGGTCATGGCACCACCCCCTCGAGCTCGCGCGGGCCCGGACCCTCGAGCTGCGAGGCGTCGGCGACCTCGACCGCGAGGACCGCGACGCAGTCGCCGGGCTTGACGATTCCGGGGACGTGGCGCGCGCAGAGCACGCCCGCCCGCGCCGCCGTCAGCTCGGAGGGGGCGACGCCGGTGCGGCCCAGCGGCCACAGCCGCGCCACCGGGTCGCCGGCGGCCACGCTGTCGCCCAGATCGGCCAGGAACTCGACCAGCCCGCCGTCCTCGGCGAAGACGAAGCAGTCCGCGTCGGGCATGTCGAGCCAGCGGGTCGGCGGCAGCGGCGCGGGCGCGGGAGCGCCCGGGCCGCGGGTCACCCCGGCGGCGGCCAGCACCCGGCGCAGACCCTCGCGCGCGATCCGAACCGTGCGCGCCGTCGCAGTCCCGCCGCCCCCCAGCTCGGTCGTGACGAATACCTTGCCCATCTCTTCGGCGGCGGTGTCATACATCCCGATCGCGTCAATCTCGAGCATCCGCACGCTGAACGGCGCGGCGAAGGCGCGCACCAGCGCGAAGGCCCGTTCCTCTTGCGCGCGCACCTCGGGCCCCTCGCCGGGCAGGATGTGGGCCGCGCAGAACGGCAGGAAATCCAGCGTCTTGCCGCCTGAATGGAAGTCGAGCACCACGTCCGCCAGCGGCAGCAGCACCCGCTGGAAGTAGTCCGCGATCTTTTCGGTCACGCTGCCGTCCGGGCGGCCCGGAAAGCTGCGGTTGAGGTTGCCGCGGTCGATGGGTGAGGTCCGGGTGCCGGCCAGGAACGCGGGATAGTTCATCGCCGGGACGATGATGACCCGGCCCACCACCTCATCGGGGCGCAATGTCTGCGCGAGGTCGAAGAGCGCCAGCGGCCCCTCGTATTCGTCGCCGTGGTTGGCGCCGGTCAACAGCGCCGTCGGCCCCTCGCCGCCGCGGATCACGGTGATCGGGATCACGACCGACCCCCAGGCGCTGTCGTCGCGGCTATAGGGCAGGCGCAGGAACCCGTGCTGAACGCCCGGCCGGTCGTAATCGACCGTGGCCAGCACCGGAGAGGGGCGGAGCGTCGCCTCCATCGCCCTAGTCCTTGACGAAGAGCTGGCGCGGGACGTTGGCCAGCAGCTCGGGCGCGCCCTCGGTGATCACCAGGCTCTCGGTGATCTCAAGCCCCATGTCGTCCGACCAGAGCCCGGTCATGAAGTGGAAGGTCATGCCGGGTTCCAGCACGGTCCGGTCGCCGGGGCGCAGCGACATCGTGCGCTCGCCCCAGTCGGGCGGATAGCTGACCCCGATCGGATAGCCGGTGCGGCCGTCCTTGGTGATGCCATGCTTCTTCAGGACGGCGTAGAAGGCCCCGGCGAACTCCTCGCAGGTGTTGCCGGCGCGGGCGGCCTCGAGCCCGGCCTCCATCCCCTCGAGCACGGCCTTTTCGCCCTCGACGAAGACCTGCGGCGGCTTGCCGAGGAACACGGTGCGCGACAGCGGGCAGTGATAGCGGTGATGGCAGCCGGCGATCTCGAAGAAGGTGCCTTCGCCTGCGCGCATCGGCCGGTCGTCCCAGGTCAGGTGGGCCGCCGCCGCCTCGCGCCCCGAGGGCAGCAGCGGCACGATGGCCGGGTAGTCGCCGCCCGCTCCGGGGACGCCGCGGACGCCGGTGGCCATGATCTCGGCCACGAGGTCGTTCTTGCGGATGCCCGGCGCCACCACCTCGAGGATGCGGGCGTGCATCGCGGTGACTATCTCGCCGGCCTTGCGCATGTAGTCGAGTTCGGTGGGCGACTTGACCGCCCGCTGCCAGTTCACGAGGCCGGTCGTGTCGCTCAGCCGCGCGTCCGGCAGCCCGGCCGCCAGCGCCGCATGGCTGCGCGCGGTGTACCAGTAGTTGTCCATCTCGACCCCGACCCTGGGCCGCCCCCAGCCGCGGTCGGTCAGGATCTGCGCCAAGAGCTCCATCGGGTGCTTGGCGGGGTTCATCACGTAGTCGTCGGGATAGCCGATGATCGACTCCTCACCGATCCAGGCGGTGAAGCGCGCGCCGACCGCGTCCATGCCCCGGCCGAAGAACAGCGGCTCGCCGTGCGGGGGGACGATCACGCATTGCGGGACGTAGAAGGACCAGCCGTCATAGCCGGTCAGCCAGTTCATGTTCGAGGGGTCGGTGACGACCAGCAGCTCGACCCCGGCCGACTCCATCGCGCGGCGAGTCTTGTCGAGGCGGGCGGCGTATTCGGCACGGGAGAAGTTCAGCGGGATGTCGGGCATGGGGCACCTGGGGTTGGGGCGCGGTCAGGGCGTTGTCGGGTAGGTGTCGTTGAGGGGCAGGGTCATCAGCCGCCCCGGGGCGGCCGCGCCTGCGTGGCCGCAGAGCCGCAGCGCGGCCCAGGCGGTGGCGAGGTTGGCGGTGACGACCGGGACGCCCGCAGAGGCCTCGAGCGCCTCGACCCACGCCGCGGCGCGGACCGCGGTGCAGGCGACGAACAGGGCCGCGGACCCGGGTGCGGTGGCGCGGGCGGCGGCCTCGACGAGGGTCGCGCGGCTCAGCCGGGCCATGTCGCGGTCGTCGGTCAGACCAAGGCCGGTGACGGCGTCGAGAGAGACGCCCCCGGCCTCGAGGCAGCCCGCCATCGCCGCCGTCGTGTCGTCGTCATAGGGGGTGAGCAGGCTCACTCGCCGGGCGCCGAGGGCGTCGAAGGCCGCAAAGGCGGCCGAAATCGGGGTGATCGCCCGCGCCCCCGGCTTGCCCGCGCCAAGCGCCGCCCGCACCGCGGCGTCCCCGATCCCGACCGAGGCCGAGGTGCAGGAATAGACCACCGCGTCAAGCGCCTCGCCCGGCAGGATCAGCGCCGCGGCGGCGGTGATATCGGGGGCCATCGCGGCAAGGCTTTCTGCCGTGACGGGGTTCGCAAAGGGGATGCGGGTGGCATAGACGCCGATCCCCTGCGGGGCGACGATGCGGGCATAATCCGGCTCGGTCGTGTGGTCGGTGGCCAGCACCACCAGCCCCACCCGGGCCCGCATCGGCCGGTCGTCGAGCGTCACGCCCCCGCCCAACCCCGCGCCGCTCATGCGCGCCTCGCATAGCGGCGCTCGAGCCAGCGCAGGATCGCCACCGAGATCAGGCTGATGACGAGGAAGAACACCCCCACCAGCGTCATCGGCTCGACATAGCGATACGAGAAGTTGGCGGCCGAGCGCGCCTGGTTCATCAGTTCCAGCACGGTGATCGCCGACAGCAGCGGCGTTTCCTTGAACATCGCCAGCAGATAGTTGGCCATCGCCGGGATCATCGGCGGCAGCGCCTGCGGCAGGATGACGTGGACCCAGGTCTGGCGGGCGGTCAGGTTTGTGGCGCGGGCGGCCTCCCACTGGCCGCGGGGGACGGCCTCGATGCCGCCGCGATAGACCTCGGCCGCATAGGTCGCATAGTGCAGCCCCATGCCCAGCACGCCCGCAGCCAGCGCGGGCAGGCGGATGCCGATGTCGGGCAGCACGTAGAAGATGAAATAGAGCTGCACCAGCAGCGGCGTGCCCCGGATGAACTGCACGACGAAGGCGGTGGGCCGGGCGATCCAGCGGTTCGGCGAACGGCGCAGGATCGCGAAGACCAGCCCCAGCACCGCCGCCACCGCCGCGCCGAGGATCGTGGCGAGGATGGTGATGCGGACCCCGGCGAGAAGCTGGGGCATGATCGACCATGCGAAGGACCAGTCCCAATCCATCAGCGCACCCCGTCCAGCCCGCGGGTGACGCCGCTCGAGCGCGCCCACGGCCGCGGCGATCGTCATCGAGAGCGCGAAATAGATCACCAGCACGGTCACGAAGGGGATCAGCGTGTTGCCGGTCTGCGAGCGCACGACCTGGGCCTGGAAGGTCATGTCCGAGAGCGAGATGAGCGACACGACCGAGGTCGCCTTGAGCAGCTCGATGGCGTTGTTGCCGAAGGTCGGCACCATCAGCGGCAGCGCCTGGGGCAGGATGACGTGCCGCATCCGCTGCCAGCGCGTGAGGTTGAGGGCCGTCGTCGCCTCATACTGGTCGCGCGGGACTGACAGGATCGCGCCGCGCACCACCTCGGCCCCGTAGGCCCCGACGTTCAGCCCGAGGGCCATCACCCCCGCCTGCATCGGGGTCAAGGTGACGCCAGTCAGCGGCAGCACGAAGTAGATCCAGAACAGCTGGACGAAGATCGAGGTGCCGCGGAAGAACTCGATGTAGGCGGTGGCGAGCCAGCGGACGGCGGCGTGCCGGGACAGGCGGCCCAGGCCGGCGAGGAAGGCGAACACCAGCGCCACCGCGGCGCCCATCACGGTCAGCCTGACCGTGACCCAGGCGCCGTCGAGGATCAGCGTCAGATAGCCTGCCCAGTCGCCCATGGGGATACGGTCCGCCTGTTGGAAGCCAAGGGGTCACCCGGGGCCACGGGTCAGCCGCGGCCCATCGGGCGGGGATCGGGGCCGGGGGCGCACTTGCCCCGTGGCCGGTGGGGGCGGGGACGCCCCGCTGGCCCCGGACCGTCAGCGCCACGGCCCGGGCGCGCGCGTCACTGCGGCGCGGCGCACTGCTTGTCGCGGGTCGTCGACAGCGCGGCCTGGGCCGAGAAGCCGTAGGGCTCGACGATCTTCGCGAACTCGCCCGACTCCTTCAGCTTCGCCAGCTCGACGTCGAAGGCGTCGCGCAGGGCGGCGTCGTTGCGGTTGAACGCCACGCCGTCGCACGAGACCGGCGCCCCCTCGACCGGCGCGATCAGGTCGACGCTGCCCTCGCCGCCTTTCTTCATCAGGTCGCTCATCGACAGCACCGGCAGCGAATAGGCGTCAAGCCGGCCGTCCTGCAGCATCTTCAGCCCCGACTGCGGGTCCGGCACCACGATTACCCGGTCTCGCGGCACGCCCGCCTCGAGCGCCAGCTTCTCCTCGGTGCCGCCGCCGGGCGCGCCGATGCGGGCGCCGTCGGCCGCGGCGATGTCGGCGTAGGACTTGAAGCCCTTGGGGTTGCCCTTGGCGACCAGCATCGCCTCGGCGTCGCAGAGCACGGGCTCGGAATAGGCGACCGCGGCGCAGCGCTCGGGCTTCATGAACAGCCCGGCGGCGATGGCGTCCACGCGGCCCGCCTGCAGGCTCGGGATCATTGCGCCGTACTCGATCACCTGCGCGCCGAGCGAATCGACGCCGAGTTTCTGGAACACCGCGCGGGCCACGTCAGGCGCCGCGCCCGAGACGGCGCCATCGGGGGCGATGGCGGTGAAGGGCGGCTCATTGCCGATGGCGATCGTGACCTTGCCGGCCGATTTCAGGTCGTCGAGCTTGTCGGCCGCGGCGAGCGTCGGCGCCGCAAGGACCGGGACGGCGATGGCGAACGCCGCGAGGATACTGGCTTTCATGGTCGCATCTCTCTCCTGTTGGGGGGCATCACACGCGGTGACCCGCGGCGATGATCTTGCGCAGGAAGGTTCTGGTGCGCTCCTGCGTGGGATTGGTGAAAAGCTGCTCGGGCGGGCCCTGCTCGCAGATCCGGCCGCCGTCGAAGAACAGCACCCGGTCGGCGAACTCGCGCGCGAAGCCCATCTCGTGGGTCACGAGCAGCATGGTCATGTCGGTCTCGGCGGCGAGCCGCTTCATCACCTCGAGCACCTCCTCGACCAGCTCGGGGTCGAGGGCCGAGGTGACCTCGTCGAAGAGCATGATCTGCGGGTTGAGCGCCAGCGCACGGGCGATCGCCACGCGCTGCTTCTGTCCGCCCGACAGCTGCGCCGGCATCGCCGATGCCTTGTCCGACAGCCCGACCATCTCGAGCAGCTCGCGGGCGCGCGCCTCGGCGGCCGGGCGCGTCTCGCCCTTGGTCAGGATCGGGGCGAGGGTGATGTTGTCGAGCACCGACTTGTGCGGGAACAGGTTGAAGTGCTGGAAGACCATGCCGATATGGCGGCGCATCCTGTGCAGATGGGCCTCGTCGGCGGGCACCTCGGCCCCGCCCCGGCGCATGTGGAACAGCGGCTCACCGCAGATCTCGATGCGCCCGCCCGAGATCGTTTCGAGCGTCATGAGGATGCGCAGGATGGTCGTCTTCCCAGATCCGGATGGCCCGATCAGCGCCAGTTTCTCGCCGCGCGCCACGTCGAACGACAAGCCGTCGATGACGGTCAGCGCGCCGAACGACTTTCTGAGATTCTCGACCCGGATGACTGGCTGGTCCATGGCCCCCGCACCAAAGTTCGGCCCAGCATCGGCGCCACCTCAAATCATGTCAATCGACAATATTGTAGCATGACAATATGAGCCGGGTCGTCAGACCAGCGGCAGGATCGGCTCGTCCGACTCGGCGAGCAGCTCGGCCACGGTGGCGAGGCCGCGGCTCAGATCGTCGCGGCTCGGCGGACCCAGTGCGATGCGCAACGCCCCCGGTCCGGGCTGCCCGCCGATGCGGAACGACTGGCTCGAGGCAACCGCGACGCCGCGCCGGTGCGCCATGGCGACGAACTCCTCCTCCCGGATGCCGGCCGGCAGCTCGAGCCAGAGGTGCAGCGCCTGGGCGTGGGACCGGCACAGGCCCTCCGGCAGCACCGCGCGGGCGATGGCGTGCCGTTCGGCCAGCGCCTGGCGCTGCCAGCCGATCAGCCCGGTCATGGTCCCGTCGGCGATCCAGCGGCCGAGTAGCTCGACCATGATCGGCGTCGCCATCCAGTTCGTCACGAGGTGGCGGTTGGCGGCTGCGCGCGCGAGCCGCTCGGGCAGCGTCAGATAGGCCACCCGCAGCCCCGGCAGGCTGATCTTGGTGAAGCCGTTGATGTGCAGCACCCGCTCAGGCGCCAGCGCCGCGTAGGGCGTCGGGCGGTCGGTCAGAAGCTGGTTCAGGATGTCGTTCTCGATCAGCGCGAGGTTGTGGCGCCGGGCGATGGCCACGATCTCGGCCCGCCGGTCGGCCGGCGACAGCACGCCCCGCGGGTTGATGGCCGCGGGCTGCAGGTAGAGCGCCGACAGCCCCTTGGTCCGGGCCGCCTGCTCGAGCGCGGCCGGCACGATCCCGTGGTCGTCCAGCGGCAGTGGCTCGAGGTGCAGGCCGAGATAGCGGGTCAGGGGTTGCAGCAGGTGGTGGGTCAGCTCGGCCGCGGCGAGCGTCCCGCCGGGCGGCACGGCCGTCATCACCGCCGTGGTGATCGCCGGCGTCGCGCCATCGGTGATCACGATCTGCTCGGGCGCGACGTCGATCCCGCCACGCGCCAGCCACGCGGCGGCGGTCTTGAGATGCTCAGGCATCACCGAGGTCGGCCGGAACGACAGCGCCGCCTGCGGCGGCAGGTTCTCGGCCAGCCAGGCCAGCCCCTCACGCATCTTCTGAAGATGCAGCGCGTCGGTAACGGGCTTGAGGATCGACAGATCCACCACCCCGCCGGTCCGCCGGTTCAGATAGGGCGCGGGCGCCTCGGCCGACTGCGGCAGCACGAAGGTGCCGCGCCCGACCTCGCCCGCGATCATGCCGCGGCGGCCCAGCTCATCATAGGCGCGCGACACGGTCTGCAGCGAAACGCCGAGCCGGTCCGCCAGCGCGCGCTGCGGCGGCAGCCGTGTTCCCGCACCCAGCCGCCCCGTCTGGATGGCCTGGGTGAACTGCTCTGCCAGCGAAAGGTAGACAGGACGGGCCAGCCGCTGGGGATCGGGATGCCATTGCATGAAGGAACGCCGTCGTGAAGGATCATGTCAATCATAGCCGACGCGGCGATATTGTCATGCTATTTGCGACAGGCGGGTGACAGAGAAAACGCCCGCCGGATGGGACCGGCGGGCGCATCATTTCCCAATCGCTGAAAGGTCAGACCGCGCCCTTCAGCGCCTCGACCAGGTCCGTGCGTTCCCAGCTGAAGCCGCCGTCCGCCTCGGGCGCGCGGCCGAAGTGGCCGTAGGCGGCGGTGCGGCGGTAGATCGGGCGGTTCAGGTTCAGGTGGTCGCGGATGCCCGTGGGCTTGAGGTCCATCACCGCCCGCACCGCGCGCTCGATCTCGGCATTCGGGATCTCGCCGGTGCCGAAGGTGTCGGCATAGATCGACAGCGGCTCGGCCACGCCGATCGCATAGGACAGCTGGATCACGCAGCGCTTCGCCAGCCCCGCCGCAACCACGTTCTTGGCCAGATAGCGCGCCGCATAGGCCGCCGAGCGGTCCACCTTGGTCGCGTCCTTGCCCGAGAACGCCCCGCCGCCATGCGGGGCCGCGCCGCCGTAGGTGTCCACGATGATCTTGCGCCCGGTCAGCCCGGCGTCCCCGTCCGGCCCGCCGATCACGAACTTGCCGGTCGGGTTGACGTGCCACACCGTCTCTTCGGTCAGCCAGCCTTCGGGCAGGACCTCGCGGACATAGGGCTCGACGATGGCGCGGATGTCGTCCGAGGTCTGGAACTCGTCGTGGTGCTGGTGGCTGACGACGATCTGGGTCACGCCCACCGGCTTGCCGTTTTCGTAGCGCACCGACAGCTGCGACTTGGCGTCGGGACCGAGCGTCGGCTGCTCACCCGACTTCCGCGCCTCGGCCAGGCGGCGCAGGATCGCGTGGGCATACTGGATCGGCGCCGGCATCAACTCGGGCGTCTCGTCCACGGCATAGCCGAACATGATCCCCTGGTCGCCGGCGCCGTCCTTGTCCACGCCCTGTGCGATATGCGCCGACTGCTGGTGCAGGAAGTTCAGGACGTGGCAGGTGTTCCAGTGGAACTTCTCCTGCTCGTAGCCAATGTCCTTGATCACCCCGCGGGCGATTTCGGGGATGCGGCCCATCATCGAGGTGAGCCGGGCCTTGTCCCGCAGCCCGATTTCACCGCCGATGACCACCATGCCTGAGGTGGCAAAGGCCTCGCATGCCACCCGGGCCTGCTCTTCCTCGGTCAAGAGCGCGTCGAGGACGGCGTCCGAGATCTGGTCGCACAATTTGTCGGGGTGCCCCTCGGAGACGGACTCCGAGGTGAAGACATAATTCTGACGGGACATGATTGCTCCATTGGGTCAGGGCCGCGCCACGCCAGGAAGCCGTTGTGGGGGCCGAAGCCCGCAGCTACGCCAACCGCGCGGCGGCGTCAACGGCCGCTGCGGGCCCGCCGCGGACGGCGGGCGATGAGCCCCGCGAGCGCCAGCCCCAGCAGCGCCAGCAGCGGCGCGTCGCCCCAGCGCCACCAGAGCGTCGGGGGCAGCGCCCCCGGCAGGCGCGCGTCGAGCACGCCGGCCCCGTTCAGCGCCAGCCGGTCGCGCACCCGCCCCTGTGCATCGATCACCGCCGAGACGCCGGTGTTGGCCGCGCGCAGCAGCGGCAGCCCGGTCTGGATGGCGCGCAGCCTCGCTTGCGCGAGATGCTGGTAGGGGCCCGACCAGCTGCCGAACCAGGCGTCGTTCGTCACCTGCAAGAGCCACGCGGGCCGCTCACCCGCCCACCGTGGCGGGCGGGCGAGGTCGCGCTCGAAGATCGTCTCGTAGCAGATCATCGGCTGCACCGGCGGCAGACCGGCGAGGGTCAGCACCGTCGGCCCCGTTCCGCGCGCATAGCCGTTGCCCGCCTGCGCGGCGAAGGCCGAGACGCCGAAGCGCGCCAGCGCGTCGCCCCAGGGGATGTATTCGCCGAAGGGGACGAGGTGGAACTTGTCGTAGACCGGGCCGATGCTGCCTTCGGCGGTGAACTCGGCGAGGCTGTTGTACCAGCGAGCCCCGTCGCCGCGCTGGATGCCGGCGAGGACCGGGGCGCCGGCGGCGGCGGCGATCTCGGGCAGGAAGGGGTCCGCCTCGTTCAGAAGGAACGGAACCGAGGTTTCGGGCCAGACCACCGCCGCGGGGCGACCGCCGCCCAGGCGCGGATCGACGGGCAGGGCGCTGAGCTCGAGCAGCCGGGCGTAGAACACCGGCGCCCATTCGGGGGTCCATTTCAGCGTCTGGTCGGCGTTGGGCTGGACGAGCCGGATCACCGCGGAGTGGTCGGGCGGCAGCGGCTGCGCGAGCCGCGCGAGCCCGGCAACCCAAGCCGCGGCGACCAGCATCGCGGCGAGCGTCGTACCGCGCACCCAGGCCCGCCAGCGGGGACGGGCGGGCGTCCAGCCCCAGGCAGGCAGCGCTGCAGCGGCGAGCGTCAGCGCCGACAGACCCAGCGCACCGCCCCAGGCCGCGAGCTGGCCCGCGGGGGTGTCGATCCAGATGTGGCCGCTGAGCGCCCAGGGAAAGCCGGTGAAGATCCAGCCGCGCAGCCAGTCCGAGAGGACCAGCCCCAGCGCCAGAGCCAGCGCCCGCGTCCGCCGGTCGTGACCGAGCGGGTGCAGCGCCGCAGCCGGGATGGCCCAGAACAGCCCGCCGCCAAGCGCCATCAGCACCAGCGCGAAGGGCGCCATCCAGCCGTAGATCTCGGCCTCGACGAGGAAGGGCTGGGTGATCCAGAAGAGCGCGAGGGCGAAATGCCCCGCGCCGCCCGCCAGCGCCCGCAGGAACGCCGCGCGGGCCGAGGGGGCGCCGCCGATCCGCCAGAGCAGCGCGGCGAGTGCGATCAGCGTGACCGGCCACAGGCCCCACGGCGCTTGTCCCAGCGCCGCCGCCACCCCCAGACCGACGTCGAGCGCGAGCCGCGCGGGCGCGGGCAGGGGGCGGGAGGGCAAAACCCCGCGCGCCCGCGGGGCGGGGGGCAGGGGCCTCGGGTCGTGCGGGCGGCCGCTCATGGCCGGGTCCGGGCGGCGCGGATCACTCCGCGCCGGCGACGGTCCCCGAGGTGGCCTCGGCCACCGGCGCGGCGGCGGGCGCGGCGTCGTCGGAAGCGTCGGCCTTGGCCTTGGTCGCCCGCGGCTTGTGCGGGGCGCGCGGCTTGCGGGGCTTCGGCGCGGGCTTCGCGTCAGCCTCGGCGTCCGCTTCGGCGCCGGTCTCGGTGCTGCCGTCGGTCTCGCCCTCTTGCGCGGCGCGTTCCTCGGGCAGCGCGTCGGGAGCGGGGTCGGCGGTCACGGGCGCAGGCTCGGCGGTCTCCGCCGGGGTCGCCTCGGCCTCGCGGGCCTCGCGCTCTTCCGGCAGCTCGGCGGCGGGCTTGCGGCGCGTGCGGGTGCGGCGCGGCTTGGCCGGTGCCTCCGGCGCGGCGTCGGCAGCCTCGGGCGCGGGGGTTTCGGTGACGGCTTCGACCGTCGCCTCGGCGGTCACCTCAGCGGGCGTCGCCTCGGGGCTGGTCTCGTGGACCGGCGCCTCGGCAGCGCCCTCGGCCTCGCGGTTGGAGTCGGACGCGGCGTCGCTGCCCCGACCACGTCCGCGACCGCGGCGCGAGCGGCTGCGGGGCGCGGCCTCGTCGCCCTCGGACCGGGCCGGGCGCTCGGCGGGCTGGGCCTCGCTGCGGGTGTCGTCGCCGGTCCGCTCGGCGCCTGCGGCTTCGGCGCGCGCCGAGGCGGCCGAGCGGGCGTCGGTGATGGCGATGGCCTCGGCGAAGCTGGTGGTCAGGAACTCGGGGACGTGATCGCCCATGCCCAGCACCGCCGGGCCGCGGTCGCGGTCGCGGTAACGCTCGCGCCGGTCGTCGCGCCGATCATCCTTGCGCTCGTCCCGACGCTCGTCGCGGCGGTCGCCGTTGCGATCCTCGCGGCGGTCGCCGTTGCGGTCCGCCGCGCGGTCGTTGCGGCGGTCGCCGTTACGTTCGCCGCGCTCGCCCGAGCGGCGCTCGCCCCGATCCTCGCCACGGCGCTCGTCCGTGCGGCGGTCCTCCGTGCGGCGGTCGTCGCCACGGCGGTCGTCGCTGGCGCGCTCATCGCGGCGTTCGTCACGGCGCGGCTCGGGGCTCGCCGCGACCTCGATGGCCTCGGGCAGCGCCTCGACCTCGGCCGCGGGCTTCGCGGCCGCCTCGCTGCGCCGGCCGCGGGTGCGGACCCGGCTGCCGGCGCGGGGGCCGCGCTCGCGCTCGCTCCGCTCGCGGGGGGCGGATTGCGCCGCCTCGGACAGGCTGAACCCCTCGGGCTTCTCGGCCCGGGGCAGGGACTGCTTCACCAGGTTCTCGATCGCGGCCAGATACTTCTCGTCCGCCGGCGTCGCGATCGAGATCGCGGTCCCGAGCCGCCCGGCCCGGCCGGTGCGGCCGATGCGGTGGACGTAATCCTCGGCGTGGCTCGGCAGGTCGAAGTTCACCACATGGCTCACCGCCGGGATGTCGAGCCCGCGCGCCGCGACGTCCGAGGCCACGAGGAACCGCAGCGTGCCGTCGCGGAACCCGTCCAGCGTCGCCATCCGCACCCGCTGGTCCAGGTCGCCGTGGATCGGCGCCGCGTCATAGCCGTGCTTCTTGAGCGACTTCGCCACCACGTCGACCTCGGTCTTGCGGTTGCAGAAGATGATCGCGTTCTTCAGCCCCTCGCCCTCGGCGTCGATCAGCGCCCGCAGCAGCTCGCGCTTCTGCTTGGCGCTCTGGTCCTTGCGGGTGGGCGTCAGCTCGACGAGCTTCTGGGTGATCGTCTCGCTGGTGGTGGCCTGGCGCGCGACCTCGATCCGCACCGGGGCGTTCAGGAAGGTGTTGGTGATCCGCTCGATCTCGGGCGCCATGGTGGCCGAGAAGAACAGCGTCTGCCGGGTCAGCGCCGGGGTGAGCTGGAAGATCCGCTCGATGTCAGGGATGAACCCCATGTCGAGCATCCGGTCGGCCTCGTCCACGACCATGATCTGCACGCCGGTGAGCAGCAGCTTGCCGCGCTCGAAATGGTCGAGCAGGCGGCCGGGGGTGGCGATCAGCACGTCCACGCCGCGGTCGATCAGCTTGTCCTGCTCGCCGAACGAGACGCCGCCGATCAGCAGCGCCTTGGTCAGCCGCGTGTGGCTGGCGTAGGTGTCGAAGTTCTCGGCCACCTGGGCGGCGAGTTCGCGCGTCGGGCACAGCACCAGGCTGCGCGGCATCCGCGCGCGGGCGCGGCCACGGCCGAGCAGGGTGATCATCGGCAGGGTGAAGGACGCGGTCTTGCCGGTCCCGGTCTGGGCGATGCCCAGCACGTCGCGCCCCTCGAGCGCCGGGGGAATCGCCCCGAGCTGGATGGGGGTAGGGGTCTCGTAGCCCGCCTCGGCCACAGCCTTGAGCACCTTGGGGTCGAGCTTGAGATCGGAAAACTTGGTCATCGGGGTCTTTCGGTTGAGTATCGTCGCGGTCCGACGCGCCATTCGGGCGCGGTCACGGGACGCGGCTCATCCATGCGCCCCTCGGCTTGCCCGCCGGACGCGGGCTTGCGGCCCCTAGCGCAAAACCGGCACAAGGTCAATTCCGGCGCCGAGTCGTCGCAAGAGGGAAACAGGCCGGATGGCGACACCGACGACGGGACTGAGCGCGATGGAGGCCTTTGCCGTGATCGGCGTGGCCGGGGTCGGCGCGCAATGGCTGGCGTGGCGGCTGCGGATGCCCGCGATCGTGCTGATGCTGACCGCGGGGCTCCTCCTCGGGCCGGTCACGGGCATCCTCGTGCCCGCCCGCGACATCGGCCCGCTGATCGCGCCGATGGTGTCGCTCGCCGTGTCGGTGATCCTGTTCGAGGGCGGGCTGACCCTCAACTTCCACCGCCTCGCGGATGCGCGCCCGGCGGTGCGGCGGCTGGTCTATGTCGGCGCGCCGCTCGGCTGGCTGCTCTCCACGCTGGCGCTGATCTGGATCGGCGGGCTGAGCTGGAAGGCGTCGCTCGTCTTCGGCGGGATCATGATCGTCACCGGCCCCACCGTGATCGCGCCGCTTCTGCGGCAGGCCAAGCTCGTTACCCGCCCCGCCCAGGTCCTGCAGTGGGAGGGGATCGTCAACGACCCCATCGGCGCGCTCGCCGCGGCGCTGGCCATGCAGATCGTGCTGGTCGCCAACGCCGGGCTCTTCTGGGGCCAGGCGCTCGCCCGCGTGGTGCCGGGCGTGCTGGCCGCCTGCCTGATCGGCATCGCCGCCGGCTGGGCCATCGTGCAGGCGTTCCGCCGCCACATCGT
This sequence comes from Paracoccus sanguinis, assembly GCF_900106665.1. Lineage (GTDB taxonomy): Bacteria > Pseudomonadota > Alphaproteobacteria > Rhodobacterales > Rhodobacteraceae > Paracoccus > Paracoccus panacisoli. The sequence continues at coordinate 228,262 of NZ_FNNA01000003.1, read as the reverse complement.
GCCCGAATACATGAAGGTGCCGGTGCTGTTCGTCACCGTCATCGGCGCCTTCACGGCGGCCGACTCGATCCTGCACGAATCCGGGCTGCTGGCGGTGACGCTGATGGGGCTGATCGTGGCGAACGCGAACCTGCCGTCCTACACCGAGCTTTACCGCTTCAAGGAACAAGCGACGGTGCTGCTCGTCTCGGGCGTGTTCATCATCCTGGCCGCGGGGATCCAGTTCTCGCAGCTCACCCAGCTGTCGTGGCGCGCGGTCCTGCTGATCGCGGCGGTGATCCTGCTGGTGCGGCCGGCGACCGTGATGCTGTCGCTGATCGGCACCAACCTGCCGATGAAAGAGCGGCTGCTCATCGCCTTCACCGGCCCGCGCGGGGTGGTGCTGGTCGCCGTCTCGGGGATCTTCGCCGAGCGGCTGGTGGCCGAGGGCGTGCCCGACGGCGGGATGGTCGCGCCGCTGGCCTTCTGCCTCGTGCTGGCCACGGTGATCCTGCACGGCTTCACCCTCGGGCCGCTGGCGCGGCGGCTGGGGCTGACCTCGGGCGACACGCCCGGGGTGATGATCGTCGGCGGCTCGCCCTTCGCCACCGGCCTCGCCCAGGCGCTGATCAAGGAGGGGGTCGAGGTGCTCGTCACCGACCCCAACCGCGACCACCTGCGCTCGGCCCGCACGGCCGGGGTGCCCACCTATTACGGCGACGTGCTGGGCGAGGCGGCCGAGACGAACGTCGAGTTCCTCGCCTACACTTACGTCGTCGCGGCCTCGGACAACGACGCCTACAACACGCTGGTGGCGACCGACCTCGCGCCCGATTTCGGCCGAGAGGTGATCTGGCAGGTCGCGCGCGAGAACGACGACCGGCCGCGCCACAGCCTGCCCAGCCAGCTGCGCGGGCAGGGGTTCGGCGGCGGGCTGACGCTGGCGCGGCTGAACGAGATGCTGGCCGAGGGCTGGGTGTTCCGCACCACCCGGCTGACCGAGGAATACGGGGTCGAGGAGTGGCGCGCGGCCCGGCCGGGCGCCGTCCCGCTGGTGACGCTCGACGACGAGGCCGACCGGATCGTGATGGTCTCGGACCCCGAACGCATCCCCGACCAGCCCGGGCTTCGGATCGTGTCGCTGATCCCGCCGGAACTCGCCGCCCGCATCCGCGCCGCGGCCAACGACACCCGGCTGCAGCGCGCCGCCGACGACAACGCCGACGCGCTGGACGTCTGACGGCCCTGCCCGCGGCTGGCCCGCTGCGGCGGGGGCCGCCCGCGGTGGCGGGCGGTTGCGGTGGCGGGGCGGCTTCGCTATCGCAGGGTCAAGCTGCATTCCGAGTGATCCATGAACCTCTTCGCCGACATCCGCGCCCTTGTCCTCGACGCGCTCACCGCCATGACCGACGCGGGCGAGCTGCCCGCTGGGCTCAGCTTCGACGCCGTGGCGGTCGAGCCGCCGCGCGATCCGGCGCATGGCGACATGGCGACCAACGCCGCGATGGTGCTGGCCAAGCCCGCCGCGAAGAAGCCGCGCGAGATCGCCGAGGCGCTGGCCGCCCGGCTGGGCACCGACCCGCGGATCGAGGCCGCCGAGGTCGCCGGCCCGGGGTTCCTGAACCTGCGCCTCGCGCCCGCGCTCTGGCGCGAGGTGATGGCTGCGGCGCTGGCCGCACCGGCCGATTTCGGGCGCGTGCCGCAGGGCGCGGGCGAGCGGATCAACATCGAGTTCGTGAGCGCCAACCCGACCGGCCCGATGCACGTCGGCCACATGCGCGGCGCGGTCTTCGGCGACGCGCTGGCCAGCCTGCTGGGCTTCGCCGGCCACGAGGTCACGCGCGAATACTACGTCAACGACGGCGGCGCGCAGGTCGACGTGCTCGCCCGCTCGGCCTATGAGCGCTACCGCGAGGCCCACGGGCTCGAGCCGCAGATCGCCGAGGGGCTCTATCCCGGCGACTACCTGATCCCGGTGGGCGAGGCGCTCAAGGCGCGGTTCGGCGACAGCCTGCTCGACAAGCCCGAGGCTGAGTGGCTGGCCGAGGTGCGCGAGGTCGCGACCGAGGCGATGATGGAGACGATCCGCGCCGACCTCGCCCTGCTGGGCGTCGAGATGGACGTGTTCTCGTCGGAAAAGGCGCTCTACGGCACCGGCCGGATCGAGGCGGCCATCGCCCGGCTCGAAAGCGCCGGGCTGATCTACGAGGGCACGCTCGAGCCCCCCAAGGGCAAGCTGCCCGAGGACTGGGAGGCGCGCGAGCAGACGCTGTTCCGCTCGACCGCGTTCGGGGACGACGTGGACCGGCCGGTGAAGAAATCGGACGGCGCCTGGACCTATTTCGCCCCCGACATCGCCTATCACTGGGACAAGATCGACCGCGGCTACGACCAACTCATCAACGTCTTCGGCGCCGACCACGGCGGCTACGTCAAGCGGCTGACGGCGGTGGTGCACGCGCTCTCGAACGGGCGGGTGCCGCTCGACATCAAGCTGATCCAGCTCGTGCGGCTGTTCAAGAACGGCGAGCCGTTCAAGATGTCCAAGCGCGCCGGCACCTTCGTCACCCTGCGCGACGTGGTCGAGCAGGCGGGCCGCGACGTGACCCGCTTCCACATGCTGACCCGCAAGAACGACGCACCGCTCGACTTCGACTTCGACAAGGTGCTCGAGCAGTCCAAGGACAACCCGGTGTGGTACGTCCAGTATGCCAGCGCCCGGATCAACTCGGTCCTGCGCCGCGCGGCCGAGATGGGCGTGGACACCTCGGACGCGGCGCTCGCCGCCGCGGACCTGTCGCAGCTCACCCATCCCGCGCAGCTCGCGCTGATGCGCAAGCTCGCCGAGTGGCCGCGCACGGTCGAGATCGCGGCCCGCGCGCATGAGCCGCACCGGGTGGCCTTCTTCCTCTACGAGCTCGCCTCGGACCTGCACGGCTTCTGGAACCGCGGCAACGACGAGGTTGAGCTGCGCTTCGTCACCGAGGGTGACCCGTCTGCAACAGCCGCGAAAATTGCGCTTGCCCGTGCGGTCGGCGTTGTCATTTCGGCGGGCTTGGGTATCTTGGGCGTGACTCCGGCGACGGAAATGCGCTGAGGGCCCCGGTCAGAGCACCGGGGCACGAGATAACGGCGCAGCCTGTCGGGGCACGAGCAGTGAACGACGACCGGGACCACCCGGCGGACAGGCAGGAACACGACGATGACGGTGCTGGATTTCCGCTCGGGCGGATACGCGGATGCGCGTGACGGGCAGCTGTCCGATGACGCGCCGGGCCACGCGACCCACTGGCATGGCGCCCGCCACGGCGAGCCCGCGCCCGAATGGCACCCCGACTGGCACGACGACGACTGGGACGCCACCCGCTACGCCGCCGCCGGCAGCGCCGCGCGGCTCTCGGACCGCGAGGGCGTGCTGGGCCGGGTGGCGCGGCTGACGCATTACCTCGGCGCGCTCGTCTCGGTCGGGCTGATGGTCGGGCTGGCCGTCTGGGGCTACCAGCTCATCGTCCGCGACGTCTCGGGCGTCCCGGTGATCCGCGCGGTCGAGGGCGAGGCCCGCACCGCCCCCGACGAGCCGGGCGGCGAGCTGACCGACCGCACCGGGCTGGCGGTGAACACCGTCGCCGGCGGCGGCAACGCCAAGGCCGCCGAGAAGGTGGCGATCGCCCCCGCGCCGACCGCGCTCGACGGGCAGGACGTGGCGATGGGCGAACTCGGCGCCACCGCCCAGAACCCCACCGTGACGAGCGAAGCGGTCGAGGCCCCGGCGCCCGCCGCCATCGCCCTCACGGACAGCGAGGCCGCGCGCCTCGCCGCCGAACAGCAGGCCGCCGTGCCCGCGGTCGCCCCACTCGAGGCCGACAGCGTCGCCGCCTCGGCCGCCGTCACCGACGTGGCCGGGCTGCCGACCCAGGACACCGCCATCACCGCCGCGCTGGCCGAGGCCGGGGCCGCCCCGGCGGTCACCACGCCGACCCGGCCGCTGCCGCGCCCGCGCCGCATCGCCGCGGCGAGCCAGGTGCCGGTCGCCAACGACGCCGCGCCGCTGGCCGCCGTCGCCCCCGAGGGGCCGGCGAGCGCCGAGGCGGCCACCCCGGACGCCGCCGAGCCGCCCGCCGCGGCCGTCGCCCAGGCCGTGGTCAAGTCCGGCGCGCCGCTGGTCCAGATCGGCGCCTTCGACTCGGGCGCCATCGCCGAAAGCGAATGGAGCCGCGTGTCGGGCCGCTACGGCGACCTGTTCTCGGGCAAGTCGCCGCTGGTGCAGGAGCACAAGGCCGGCGGGCGCACGTTCTACCGCCTGCGCGTGGCCGGGTTCGAGACGCGCGACGAGGCGCGCAAGTTCTGCGCCGCGCTGATCGCCGCCGGCACCGACTGCATCCCCGCGGCGGCGAAGTGAGCCTGACGCCTGCGAATCCCGCCCCGCCCCCCTCGGGCGGGGCGTTCGCGTCCCCGGGTCCGCGGCACGGCGCCACGATCCTCGGCGTCGAGGGTCTGACGCTCGGCGCGGACGAGCGCGCCTTCCTGCGCGACGCCGATCCCTGGGGCTTCATTCTCTTCGCCCGCAACGTCGCAGACCCCGCGCAGCTCGCGCGCCTGACCGCCGATCTGCGCGAGGCGGTGGGCCGCGACGCGGTGGTGATGGTCGATCAGGAGGGTGGGCGCGTCCAGCGCCTGACCGCGCCGCATTGGACCGACTGGCCTGCGGCGATGGATTCGGCCGCCGACGGCGCCCGCGCGGTGGCGCTGCGCCACCGGCTGATGGGGCAGGAACTGCGGGCGGTCGGCATCGACGCCGACGCCGCCCCCTGCCTCGACGTGGCGGACGCCGAGACCCATCCCTTCCTGCGCAACCGCTGCTTCGGCACCGACACCGACACCGTGGCCCGCATGGGCCGGGCGGCGGCCGACGGGCTCATGGCCGCGGGCGTGCTGCCGATCGTCAAGCACATGCCGGGGCACGGGCGGGCGCGGGTGGACAGCCACCACGACCTGCCGGTGCTCGACGTGGCGCTCGACGCGCTCGATGCCCGCGACTTCGCGCCGTTCCGGGCGCTCGCCGATCTGCCGCTGGGGATGACCGCGCATATCCGGTTGACGGCGCTCGATGACCGCCCGGCGACGGCCTCGCCGGCCGCCATAGCGCTGATCCGCGAGCGGATCGGGTTTGGCGGGCTTCTGATGAGCGACGACATCGGGATGAACGCGCTGTCCGGCACCCCGGCCGAGCGCGCCGCCGCCGCCATCGCCGCGGGTTGCGACCTCGTGCTGGTCTGCAACCTGACGCGGGCCGAGTTCGCCGCCGTGGCCGAGGCCGCAGGCCCGATGTCCGAAGCCGCCGCCGCCCGCGCGACGGCCGCTCTGGCCCGCCGCGGCCCGCCGGACGACGCCGACCCCGCCGCGCTCAGGGCCGAGCTCGACGCGCTGACCCGCCGCGCCTGAGCCTCAGCCGAGCCAGTCGCGCGCCAGCCCCGGCAGGGCCGCAAACTCCTCCAGCATCGCGTCCGGCCCGAGCCGCGCGATCCCCTCGCCCTCGGGTCCGAACCCGACCAGCGCCACCCGCACGCCCGCGGCGCGCGCGGTCCTGAGATCCGTCTCGGTGTCGCCGACCAGAAACGACCGCGCCACCGTGCCCCCGGCCCGCGCCACGCTTTCGGCGTAGGGGCGCGGGTCCGGCTTGCGCACCGGCAGCGTATCGGCCCCTACGAGCGCGGTGAACCGCTCCCGCACCCCCAGCGCGGCGAGCAGCCGCTCGGCCAGCGCCTCGGGCTTGTTGGTGCAGACGGCGAGCGCGTAGCCCGCCGCCGCCAGCGCCTCGAGTGCGGCCTCGGTGCCGGGATAAAGCCGCGTCGTGTCGGCAAGGCAGTTGCCGTAGTGGTCGAGCAGCAGCGGGAAATCCTCGTCCTCGGCGCCGGGCGGCAGCAGCATCTCGGCGGGCGCCCGCGCATAGCCCGCGCGCAGCATCGCCCGGCCGCCGTGAAAGGCGATGCCCGCATCCGCCACCGGGTCGAGCGGCCGCCCCAGCCCGCGCGCGGCCAGACAGGCGTTGGCCGCGGCGATGAGGTCGCCCGCCGTGTCGGCCAGCGTTCCGTCGAGGTCGAACACCACCGTCCCGCGATCCCTGCCGTTCTGCGTCACGCCCGTAACCTTTCGTCAAACCTTGTGAGCGGCCGCACCCTTTCACACCGCGCCCGGCGTGGCTAGAAGTCCCCGGACAAACGACGGGACGGCAGGATGATGGCGGACGAGCGCGCGGCCGGGCAGGGCCATTCGGAACATGTGGCCCCCGGGGACTCGCACGTCGCGTCCGCTGCGACGCAGCCGGTGGCGCTGGTGGTGCTGGCGGCGGGGCAGGGCAGCCGGATGCTGTCGGACCTGCCCAAGGTGCTGCACCGGCTGGGCGGCGTGCCGCTGGTCGGCCATGCCCTCGCCGCCGGGCGCAGCCTCGACCCCGCGCGGGTCGTCGTGGTCGCGGGGCACGGCGCCGAGGCGGTGACGAAGGCGGTCGGCAAGCTCGACCCCGAGGCGCAGGTGGCGCTGCAGGCCGAGCAGCTCGGCACCGGCCACGCGGTCGCGCAGGCGCTGCCGCTGCTCGAGGGGTTCGCGGGCCGGGTCGTGGTGCTTTACGGCGACACGCCCTTCATCTCGGCCGAGACGCTGGCGGCGCTGGCCGCGCACCCCGCCGACGTGGTCGTGCTGGGGTTCGAGGCCGCCGATCCCGGCCGCTACGGGCGGCTGATCGTCAAGGGCGACACGCTCGACCGGATCGTCGAGTTCAAGGATGCCGACGAGGCGACCCGGCAGGTCGCGCTCTGCAATTCGGGCGTCATGGCGGTCGAGGCGGCGCTGCTGGCCGAGCTCGTCGGCCGGCTCGGCAACGACAACGCGGCCGGCGAATACTACCTCACCGACATCGTGGGCCTTGCCCGCGCCGAGGGACGCACGGCGGCCGTGGTGACCTGCGACGAGGCCGAGACGCTGGGGATCAACACCCGCGCCGAACTCGCCGCCGCCGAGGCCGCGTTCCAGGCCCGCAAGCGCGCCGAGGCCGTCGAGGCGGGCGTGGCGCTGGCCGACCCCGCGACGGTCTGGTTCGCCCCCGACACCGCCATCGGCCGCGATGCGGTGATCGGGCAGAACGTGGTGTTCGGCCCCGGCGTGACGGTCGAGAGCGGGGCCGAGATCCTGCCCTTCTGCCATCTCGAGGGCTGCCACGTCAGCGCCGGCGCCACGGTCGGCCCGTTCGCCCGGCTGCGCCCGGGCGCGGAACTCGGCGGCGACGTCCATGTCGGGAACTTCGTCGAGATCAAGAACAGCGTGCTCGACGCCGGCGTGAAGGTCGGCCACCTGACCTATCTCGGCGACGCCCATGTGGGCGAGCGCGCCAACATCGGCGCGGGCACGGTGACCTGCAACTATGACGGCGTCGGCAAGCACCGGACCGAGATCGGCGCGGACGCCTTCATCGGATCGGACACGATGCTGGTGGCGCCGGTGCGTGTGGGGGCGCGGGCGATGACCGGTTCGGGCTCGGTGATCACGGCCGACATCCCCGACGACGCGCTGGGGCTCGGCCGCGCCCGGCAGGTGACGAAACCCGGCCTCGCGGCCCGCATCATGCAGGCGCTGCGCGCCGCAAAGGGACGATAATCATGTGTGGAATCATCGGCATCCTAGGCAACCATCAGGTCGGGCCGCAACTGGTCGAGGCGCTGCAGCGGCTCGAATATCGCGGCTATGACAGCGCCGGGGTGGCGACGGTGGACGACGCCGGCCGCCTCGACCGCCGCCGCGCGGTGGGCAAGCTCGTCAACCTGTCGGACCGGCTGGTGCTCGACCCGCTCGAGGGGCGCAGCGGGATCGGCCACACCCGCTGGGCCACCCACGGCGCTGCGACCGAGGGCAATGCCCACCCGCACCGCCACGGCCCGGTCGCGGTCGTCCACAACGGCATCATCGAGAACTTCCGCGAGCTGCGCGCCGAGCTTGCGGCCGAGGGGATCGTCCCCGAAAGCGAGACCGACACCGAGACCGTGGCGCTGTTGACCGGGCACCACATGGCCCAGGGCATGGCGCCGCTCGAGGCGGTGCGGGCGACGCTTTCGCGGCTGCGCGGGGCCTTCGCGCTCGCGTTCCTCTTCGAGGGCGAGGGGGACCTGATGATCGGCGCCCGCAAGGGCAGCCCGCTGGCGCTTGGGCATGGCGAGGGCGAGATGTTCCTCGGCTCGGACGCCATCGCGCTCGCGCCCTTCACCGACCTCGTGACCTATCTCGAGGACGGCGATCACGTGGTCCTGACCCGCGGCGGCGCGCAGGTCTATGATGCCGAGGGGCGGCTGGTGAACCGCGAGGCCGCGCGCATCGACGTGGGCACGACCGCCATCGACAAGGGCGGCTACCGGCATTTCATGGCCAAGGAGATCGCCCAGCAGCCCGGCGTGCTGGCCGACGCGCTGTCGCATTACATCAAGGACGGGCGGATCGTCCTCCCGGAGACCGTCGATTTCACCGGCGTCGAGCGCGTCACGCTGGTCGGCTGCGGCACCGCCTATTACGCCGCCTGGGTGGCGAAATACTGGTTCGAGCGGATCGCGGGCCTCCCGGCCGAGGTCGATGTCGCCTCGGAGTTCCGCTACCGCGAGCCGCCGCTGTCGCCGCGCTCGTGGGCGATCTTCGTCAGCCAGTCGGGCGAGACGGCGGACACGCTCGCGGCGCTGCACTACTGCAAGGACAAGGTGGCGCGGACGCTCGGCGTGGTGAACGTGGGCACCTCGGCCATCGCGCGCGAGGCCGATGTGGCGCTGCCGATCATGGCGGGGGTCGAGGTCGGCGTGGCCTCGACCAAGGCCTTCACCTGCCAGCTCGCGGTGCTGGCGGTGCTGGCGCTCAAGGCGGCGCAGGATCGCGGCGTGCTGGACCCGGCGTCGCTCTCGGCGCATCTGGATGACCTGCTGTCGATCCCGGCGCTGGTCAGCCAGGCGGTGGGGACGAGCGACGACTGCAAGCGGCTGGCGGGCTGGCTGTCCGAGGCGCAGGACGTGCTGTTCCTCGGCCGCGGGGCGCTGTATCCCATCGCCCTCGAGGGAGCGCTGAAGCTCAAGGAAATCAGCTACATCCACGCCGAAGGTTACGCGTCGGGCGAACTCAAGCACGGGCCCATCGCGCTGGTGGACCGGATGGTACCGGTGGTGGTCGTGGCGCCGTCCGACCCGCTGTTCGAGAAGACCGTCTCAAACATGCAGGAGGTGATGGCGCGGCAGGGGCCGGTGCTGCTCGTCTCGGACGCCGAGGGGATCGCCGCGGCGGGCGAGGGGGTGCACGCGGCGCTCACGATGCCGGCCGGGGGCGGGGCGTTCGCGCCGATCGTGCATGCGGTGCCGATGCAGCTGCTGGCCTATCACACGGCGGTCGCCAAGGGGACCGACGTGGACCAGCCGCGCAACCTCGCCAAGTCGGTGACGGTCGAGTAACGCCGCCCCGCGACCCGGGACACGGCGATGCACGATCCCTGCAGGGTTCGTGCATCGTTCATGCGATGTTCATGCACAGTTCATGCGAATGCCACGCGGCGTGACAGGCCGCGGTGCAACCCGAGCGGCGCGTCGCGGGTTCGGTGGCGGCATCGCAAGGGGATCAGGCCATGAACGACCGCACAACCCGCGACACGGGCGCGCCGAAGGGAGTGCTCGCCGGGCGGCCGCGGCTGGCCGAGGGCGGGGTGCGGGCGTTCCTCGCCCTGACCGTGGCAATCCAGACCAAGGCTGCGATCAAGAAGGCGGTGGTGCGCACCCGGCCCTACAAGCTGCTGGACGAGGGGCATTACGAGACTGGCGTCGGCGGGCCGGATGAGCATCCCTACAACTCGTTTCCCTCGGGCCACACCGCGGATGCCTTTGCCGCGGCGCAGGCGATCGGGCGGGTAGCGCCGGGGCTGCGCGGTCCGGCGCTGGGGCTCGCGGCGCTGATCGGGCTGGTCCAGGTGCCGCGCGCGACGCATCACCTCGCGGATGTGGTGGCAGGCGCGGCGGTCGGCGTCGCCGCCGAGGCCGCCGTCGCGGCCGCGATGGGGGTGATCCCGCCCGAGCAGATGCGTCGGGTTCGGATGGGCGTGGCGCGGCGGGCGTGGCTGCCAGGCGCGGGGCGTGGTGAGAAGCGGACGGGTCGGGGGTGAGCGGTGAGGGAGGGCGGTGTCACCGCGTGACGTTGAGAGATGCCGGGCGTGCCATGCGGCCTCCAGTCTGTAGCAGCGCTTTCGCGGCGCGCCATCCCCCGGGTTGGGGCGTGGATTCAGTTGGCGCGTGCCGGGGTGGCGGTCCTTTTAGGCGGCTTGGCCCGTCGGCCCTGCGGGCCGACCCCCCGGGATATTTGGGCAAGGAAGAATGGGCCGGTGGAGGGCGTCCATCGGAAGCACGCAGGCGGGACGGGGACGTCTCGATCAGGGTAATTGTTGCTGCCTTCTGTGCCGAGATCCGGCAAGAAAGCGGGGGCGCACATTATTCGCCTAGCGGGTTGGACGCGCAGGGGTGCAATGGTGCCGGACGCGCGCCGCTCCCGCAATCGGACGAGAGGGATGGTGGGAACGGTCGGTGCTGGGCGTGTTGTCCGAGAGGGCGCGTTGGTGCGCATGACACGCGTGGCGGCCGCGATCCGGCGAGAGAGACGGGACCATCACTCCGCGCCCAGCTTGTTGACGGGTAGGGGGCGCTATCACGCCGAGCACCCTGCGCTGCCGGTAGTCCCGCGCTCAGAGGCCTTTGGCGGTGTGCCGAACGATGCTATCGCTTTGACGTGCGGCCGGTTCCTCAAAACGCATGGCTGCCTCGTGGGATCGCCTCCGATCTGCGCCATTGCAAACTAAGGTGTGCGAAAATCGGTGCGGGCAAGCAAGCAGACCTTAGGAATAAGGCAGATCGTCTATGACCCGCACGCCATCGCACGCCAAGCCGACCTCGCCCGGCGCAGGCACCATGCACCGCCCTCACCCCTCCTCCCCCAGCCACCTCACCCCATCGCCGACAGGCGCTGCCGCACCGCCTCGCGCTCCACCTCGCCCCGTGGGCCTGCGAGCACCGCGCGCCCGCGGTCCATCACCGTGATGCGGTCGCCGAGTGACCAGGCGAAGTCGAAATACTGCTCGACCAGCACGATCGCCATCTCGCCCGCGTCGCGCAGCGCGGTGATGACCCGGCCGATCTGGGCGATGATGTTGGGCTGGATGCCCTCGGTCGGCTCGTCCATCAACAGCACCTTCGGCCGGATCACCAGCGCCCGGGCGATGGCGAGCTGCTGCTGCTGGCCGCCCGACAGGTCGCCGCCGCGGCGGTGGGCCATCTCGGCCAGCACCGGGAAGCTGTCATAGATCGCATCCGGCACCCGCCGCGCGCCGCGGGGCAGGCAGCCGAGCCCGGTCTCGAGGTTCTCGCGCACCGTCAGCATCGGAAAGATCGCCCGCCCCTGCGGCACATAGGCCACGCCCCGCCGCGCCATGCCCTGCGCCGTCACCCGCCCCAGCCGCTCGCCCATCAGCCGCAGCTCGCCGCCCGAGCGGGGGTGGCGCCCGGCCAGCAGGTTCATCAGCGAGGTCTTGCCCACGCCGTTGTTGCCCATCACGCAGGCGACCTCGCCCGGGGCGGCGCTCAGCGACACGCCGTGCAGGATCTGGCTGCCGCCATAGTGCAGCGTCACGTTCTCGGCCTCGATCATGGTGGTTCCCTTCCCTAGCGCCCCAGATAGACGTCGATCACCTGCGCATTGGCCGAGACGTGGTCGAGCGACCCCTCGGCCAGCACCGCGCCCTGGTGCAGCACGGTGACCTTGCAGTCGAGGCGGCGCACGAACTCCATGTCATGCTCGACCACCACCACGGCGCGGGTCTCGGCCAGGCGGCGCAAGAGCGCCGTGGTCGCCTCGCGCTCGGCGAGCGTCATGCCGGCGGCGGGCTCGTCCACCAGCAGCAGCCGCGGCTCGGACGCGAGCAGCATTCCGATCTCGAGCCATTGCTTCTGCCCGTGGGACAGCTCGCCCGCCTTGCGGTGAAGCTGGTCCCCCAGCCCGACCTCGGCCGCAAGCGCCGCCACGCGGGCGCGGCTGGCGGGCGTCGGGCGCCAGCGCAGCACCGCCAGCGGCCCCCGCGCGGCCTTGAGCGCGAGGGTCAGGTTCTCGGCCACGCACTGATCCTCGAACACCGTGGGGCGCTGGAACTTGCGGCCGATGCCGGCGCGGGCGATCCGCGCCTCGGACATCCCGACGAGCGAGACCGAGCGTTCGCCCCACAGCACGTCGCCCGTGTCGGGGCGGGTCTTGCCGGTCACGATGTCCATGAAGGTGGTCTTGCCGGCGCCGTTCGGGCCGATGATGGCGCGCAGCTCGGCCGGGCCGATGGCGAAGGACAGGCCGTTGATGGCGCGGAACCCGTCGAAGGTCTTGCTGACGCCGGAAACTTCAAGAAGCGCGCTCATGCCTGGGCCTCGCGTTCGCGCAGCGCGCCGAGGTCGGGGCCGAGGTCGGCGCCGTGCCGGCGTGGGGGGCGCAGGCGCATGAGCGCATCCCAGAGCGACGAGAGCCCGCGCGGCGCCAGCAGGGTCACGGCGACGAAGCCGAAGCCGAGCAGCACCTGCCACCAGTCCACCCAGCGGATGGTCAGCGGCCCGAGGGTGAGGTCGGGGGCGCGGCCGCCGGTGAACCAGCTCGACAGCAGCGACACGGCGATGGCGCCGACGATGGCGCCGTAGATGCGCCCGCGCCCGCCGATCGCCACCCAGACGGCGAGGTAGATCGAGGCGATGGGCATCAGCTCGGCCGGGTTGATGATCCCCGCCTGCGGGTAGTAGAGCGCGCCGGCCACCCCGCAGATCATCGCCGAGAGCGTGAAGACGGTCAGCTTGAAGGTCTCGACCGGGTAGCCGAGGAAGCGCACCCGCGCCTCGTCGTCGCGGATGGCGCGGATCACGCTGCCGAACTTGCCGCCGGTGATCCAGGTCGCGAGCACCATCCCGCAGGCGAGCGCGAAGGCGGACGCCCAGAGGAAGCGGATCGAGATCACCGATTGCGGCACGTCGGCCGCGCCGGGGATGTTCTGCAAGCCCGACAGCCCGTTGTTGCCGCGAAAGCCCGCGTCGTTCTGGAAGAGCCACAGCGCCAGCGCCAGCGTCATCGCCTGGGTGAGGATCGAGAGATAGACCCCGTTCACCCGCGCCCGGAAGGCGAGCCAGCCGAAGAGCGCGGCGAGCAGTCCCGGCACGGCGAGGACCAGCACGAGTTGCGCGGGCAGGGAGTGGGCGAACGTCCAGCTCCACGGCAGGTCGGTCGAGCCGACGACGCCGAAGATCTGCGCCGCGGTGCCCTGCGCCAGTTCGGCGGGGGTCGGCGGGATGGGGGCGGTGGCGAGGGTGGCGGCGACGCCCTCGGCGGTGCGGGCATACATCAGCCACTGGCCGATCATGTAGCCGCCGAGCGCGAAGAAGGCCATGTGGCCGAGCGACAGGATCCCCGCGTAGCCCCAGACGAGGTCCATCGCCACGGCGGCGAGCGCGAGGCAGAGGGTCTTGCCCAGAAGCTTGACGGTCGAGGTGGCGAGGGTGCCCGAGCCGTAGGCCTCGGACCCCAGCGTGATGGCGAGCGTGGCGAGCGCCAGCAGCAAGAGCGCGGTGAGCAGCGCGGGGTGGCGGCGGATCAGCATGGGTGGGCCCCTCCCTCAGGCCGCGGCGGCCCGGCCCCGCTGCGGCATGATCCCGCGCGGCCGGAACTGGATGAAGACGATGATGAAGAGGATCATGAAGGTCTGGGCGGCGAGCGTGTTGCCGGGGTTCATGACCTCGATCCCCTTCTGCAGCCCGCCGATCAGCGCGGCCCCGGCGAGCGTCCCCCAGATGTTGCCGACCCCGCCCACGACGACCGTCATGAAGCTCTGCACGATGTAGTCGCTGCCGAGTTCCGAGGTGACCTTGGCGAAGAGGCCGATGGCGACGCCCGCGATGCCGGCGATGCCGGAGCCCAGGCCGAAGGTCAGCATGGCGATGCGGTCGGGGTCGATCCCCATGCTGGCCGCCATGCCGGGATTCTGGGTCACGGCGCGGACCTGCAGCCCCAGGCGGGTGCGGTTCATGATGACCACGAACAGGGCGAGGAACATGAGCGCCAGGACGAAGATCGCCACCCGGATCGACGAGATCTGGATCGTCTCGCCCCAGCCGACCGACCCCTCGAGCCAGGCGGGCGCGGTCAGCGGCCGGGCCTGGGTGCCGAACACGTTCTTGGCGATCTGCTGCAGCGCGATGGACACCCCGAAGGTCGCCAGCAGCGTCTCGAGCGGGCGGCGGGCGAGGCGGCGGATGACGACGCGGTAGAGCACCACCCCGGCCAGCGCGGTGACGAGGAACGCCGCCGGCAGCGCCACGATCAGGGACAGCGTGCGGTTGGCGATCAGCGTCTGGACGACGTAGCCGGTATAGGCGCCCATCATGATGAACTCGCCATGCGCCATGTTGATGACGCCCATGACGCCGAAGGTGATGGCGAGGCCGATGGCGGCGAGGAAGTAGATCGAGGCCAGCGACAGCGCGTCGAGCGCGAGGTCGGCGGCCTGCGCCGCGCCCTGCCGGACCGCCATGCCGCGCAGGGCGGCGCGGGCGGCGTCGGTGACGGCGGGGTCCGGCTCGACATAGACATCGGCGAAGCGGTGGGCGGCCAGCGCCGCGTCGATCTCGGCGGTGGTGGCGGCGTCGGGGACACGGCCTGCGGCGGCGAGCGCCTCGTAGGCGGCATCGCGGCGGGCGGGGTCCGAGAGGTCCGCGACGGGCACCCCGCCCACGGCGCCGTCGGCGAGATGGGCGGCGAGCGCGGCCTTCTGCGCGGCGGGGTCGAGGGGCGCGGGGGCGAGGCCCTGGTCCACGAGCAGCGCATAGGCGGCCTCGCGCCCGATGTCCTCGCCCGGCGTCAGGGTGGCGGCGACGTTGGCGCCCTCGGGCAGGGCGGGGGCGGCGATGCGGGTCGTGGCGAGCAGCGGGTTCAGGACCGCCTGGAAATCCGCGCCGGTGTCGCGGCCGAAGCTGTCGATGGCGGCGAGGCGGGCGGTCTGCTGGGTGTCGAAGCGGACCGTGAGCAGTCGCCCCAGCCGGTCGCGGCGCTGGGCGAGGGCCGGGTCACGCTCGGGCGCGGCCGAGCGGATGGCGGCGAGATGCGCGGCCTCGGGCGCCCGCGCGATGGCGTCGAGCGCCGCGGCGCGCCGGGCCGGGTCGGGGTCCGAGAGCTGCGCGGGCACCAGTGCCGCGGCGATCAGCGCCCGGACGCCCGAGTTGGGTTTCAGCACCTCCCACTCGGCGGTGACCGGGGCGCCGGTGAGGGCATCGGTGGCGGTGTCGGGCGTGTCGGCCGCGACGATGACGAAGCGGCCGTCTGGGGTGCGGCCGAGGCGGCGGTCCTGCCAGGCGGAGAGCACCTCGGCCCCGCCGGCGGCGGCGAGGGCGGCGATGGCGGGGGCGACGGTCTGGCGCGAGGGGCGGGCGATCTGGTCGGCGTGCGTGGCGAGCGCCTCGGCGAGGGGGGCGGACGTGGCTGCCGGGAAAGGCGCAGGGTCGGGGGCAGGGCCAGCGGAGGGCGCTGCGGCGGCGGCCGGTGCGGGGTCGGCCGGGGTCGCCGGGGAGGCGGCCGGCGCGGCGGCGGGGGCCGATGCGGCCGGGGTCGCCGGGGATGGGGTGGCGTCGCCGACTGGGGAAGCGGGCGGCGCGGCGGCAAGGGCCGGTGGGAGGTCAGCCGTGGTCGCGGGTGCGGGCTCGGCGGCAGTCGGGGACGGCGCGGGCGTGGCCAACGGCGCTTCGACCGGCGTCTCCGAGGTGACCTGAGCCATCGCGGGAAGGACGGGGAGCGCGAGCAGCACGAGAAGGGCGTGGATCAGGGGACGCATGGACCTGCCGAGGTTCAGGAAGGGGGGCCTCGCCCCGCGCTACCGTGAGGCGCTGCGGGGCGGGGCGGCGGTAAGGCGCGGGCCACGAGGGTGGCCCGAGCCGGGATCGGGGCGCGAGGCGATCAGGGCGCAGGGCGGTCTGAGCGAACCGCGCCGGGGGCGGGCGAGGCCGGGCGTGCCGGGTTGCCGGATCGCGAGGCCGAGGCGCTGGTCAGGCGGACCGGGCGCCGCCCGTGCGGCGATCTGGCCGAGGGTGGCGAGGGCTGCGTTCAACCGACTGTCTGTCGCCACTCTTGGACGCTGACCGGCGGGTTCCCTGTCGCGCCACCTTGGACGTCCAACCGAGCGGACCTTGGACCGGACGCTCCGCGGGGATCGTGCGGACGTTGGGCCAGCCGCTCCGCAGATGCCGGGGGACCGCGCGAGAAACCCGGATCACCCCCGCAACTCCAAAGTGACCCGACCCATCCGACCCACCGGCGGCACCGGCAACCCGGAAGCAGGGGCGGCGCGCGGGACGCCGCCCCGTTCCCGTCAGTAGTTCGACTTCACCTGCACGCAGCTTTGCGTCTCGGTGTTCCACATCCCGCATTTCTTGCCCGGCCAGTCGGCGTCGAGCTTGGCGCTCTCGGGCAGGAAGTCGGTCCAGGCGTCGCCGGCGACCGGCTCGGTCTGGCTCACGATGTCGAACTGGCCGTCGTCGCGGATCTCTCCGATCAGCACCGGTTTGGTCAGGTGGTGGTTGGGCAGCACCTTGGCCACGCTGCCGGTCAGGTTCGGCACCTCGACCCCGACGATCGCGTCCAGCACCTTGTCGGTGTCCGTCGACCCGGCCTTCTCGACCGCCTTGACCCAGGCCTCGAAGCCGAGCTTCGTCGCCTCCATCGGGTCGTTGGTCACGCGCTTCTCGTTGCCGGTGAACTTGTGCCAGCCCTCGATGAAGGCCTTGTTCTCGGGCGTGTCGGCCGACTGGAAGTAGTTCCAGGCCGCGAGGTGACCGGCAAGGTTCTTGGTGTCGAGGCCAGACAGCTCCTCCTCACCCACCGAGAAGGCCATGACCGGGATGTCCTCGGCCGAGACGCCGGCGGCGGCGAGCTCCTTGTAAAAGCCCACGTTGGCGTCGCCGTTGATGGTCGAGACGACGCCGACCTTCTTGCCGTCCTTGCCGAGCGCCACCACGTCGGCGACGATCTTGGACCAGTCCGAGTGGCCGAAGGGGGTGTAGTTCACGAAGATGTCGCCCTGCGCCACGCCCTTCGACTTGAGGTAGCTTTCAAGGATCGTGTTGGTGGTGCGCGGATAGACGTAGTCGGTCCCGAGCAGCGCCCATTTCTCGACCCCCAGCTCGTCGGCCATGTAGTCCACGGCCGGGATCGCCTGCTGGTTCGGGGCGGCGCCCGTGTAGATGACGTTCTTCGAGGATTCCTCGCCCTCGTACTGCACAGGGTAGAAGAGCAGGCCGTTCAGTTCCTCGACGACCGGCAGCACCGACTTGCGGCTGACGCTGGTCCAGCAGCCGAAGATCGCGTCCACGCCCTGCACCGAGATTAGCTCGCGCGCCTTTTCGGCAAAGAGCGGCCAGTCCGAGGCGGGGTCGACGACCACGGCCTCGATCTTCTTGCCCAGCAGCCCGCCCTTGGCGTTCTGCTGATCGACCATCATCAGAACCGTGTCCTTGAGCGTGGTTTCCGAGATCGCCATGGTGCCGGAGAGCGAGTGCAGCACGCCGATCTTGATCGTGTCGTCGGCCGCCGCGGCCGGTCCGGCGAGCGCCAGCGCCAGCGCGGCGCCGGCCATGAGGTGAGTGTAGCGGTTCATCCTGTCCCCTGTTCGCGGGCCGCGCCCCCCCCGTCCGCCCGCGGCAGGCGGGGCGGTGCAGGGTGAGTGCACGGTCGATTCGGTCTTTTTGGCAGCGGGCGGGCGGTCCGTCCCGGCAGGCTCGGGCGGCGCCCTTTGCACCTGCAGAAAGCCCGGCCCCGCGGCATGCGGCAACGCGGCACGACGCTATCGCGGCGCGGATTCCGCCTGTGGCGCTTTTCCGGTCGCGCTGCTGCGGGGGTTGCCGCCAAAACGGGCAGGCGGCGTTTCGCGCGGCGTGCGCGCGGCGCTGCGAAACCGCTTGCCGGGCGGGGCGGTCCGGCCGCTAAACTCTCTTGACCGGTGGGGGCGGGGTGCGTCATAACGCCGGTATATGAACGGCCGTTCAATAACCGGGGAGGGGTTGCGCCGATGTTCACGCGCGGGATGGAATTCGATCTGGGCGAGGATGTGGGCGCGCTGCGCGAGATGGTGCACCGCTGGGCGCAGGACCGGCTGGGCCCGATCGCCGGTCGCGTGGACCGCGACAACGTCTATCCGGCCGAGCTGTGGCGCGAGATGGGCGAGCTGGGCCTGCTCGGGATCACCGTCCCCGAGGAATACGGCGGCACCGGCATGGGCTATCTCGCCCACACCGTCGCGGTCGAGGAGATCGCCCGCGTCTCGCCGTCGATCAGCCTCAGCTACGGGGCGCACTCGAACCTGTGCGTCAACCAGCTGAAGCTGAACGGGACCGACGAGCAGAAGCGGAAATACCTGCCCAAGCTCTGCTCGGGCGAGCACGTCGGTGCGCTCGCCATGTCCGAGGAAGGCGCGGGCTCGGACGTGGTCGGGATGAAGCTTCGGGCCGAGAAGCGGAACGGCTATTACGTCCTCAACGGCTCGAAATACTGGATCACCAACGGACCGGACGCCGACACGCTGGTCGTCTATGCCAAGACCGACCCCGAGGCGGGCAGCAAGGGCATCACCGCCTTCATCGTCGAGAAGGGGATCAAGGGGTTCACCCAGGGGCCGCATTTCGACAAGCTTGGGATGCGCGGGTCGAACACGGGCGAGCTGATCTTCGACAACGCAGAGGTGCCGTTCGAGAACGTCCTCGGCGCCGAGGGCAAGGGCGTGCGGGTGCTGATGTCGGGCCTCGACTACGAGCGCCTCGTGCTGTCGGGAATCGGCACGGGCATCATGGCGGCCTGCCTCGACGCGGTGCTGCCCTATGCGCGCGAGCGGCGGCAGTTCGGCCAGCCGATCGGGAACTTCCAGCTCATGCAGGGCAAGATCGCCGACATGTATGTCGCGATGAACACCGCCAAGGCCTATGTCTACGAGGTCGCCAAGGCCTGCGACGCGGGCAAGGTCACGCGGCAGGACGCGGCGGGGGCGGTGCTCTATGCCTCGGAACAGGCGATGGTGCAGGCCCACCAGGCGGTGCAGGCGCTTGGCGGGGCGGGGTTCCTGAACGATTCGACCGTGAGCCGGCTCTTCCGCGACGCCAAGCTGATGGAGATCGGCGCCGGGACCAGCGAGATCCGGCGGATGCTGATCGGCCGCGAGCTGATGGCGCTGGAGTGATGCGGGCGGGCCCGGCCCCTGCGAGGCACGCGCGTGCGCCGCGGACCCGGTGCGATGCGGGGCGGTAGTCTCGCCCTGCTGGCGCTGCTGGGCGGCGCCCCGGCGCTGGCGCAAGCGCCGGCACCCGAGGGCACGCCGGCCGAGGATGCGGCGGCGCTGGAGGCCTGCGTGAGCGAGGCCGAGGACGCCCATGCTTGCATCGGGGTTCTGTCGAGCGGCTGTCTAGGGGATCAGGCCGGGACGGTCGAGACGGTGGCAGCCTGCTATGACCGCGAGCGGGCGGCGTGGCAGGGTCGGCTCGACGCGGCGCTGGTGAGCCTGCGGGGCGATGCCGCCGCGGCGGATGCGGTGGGCGCGGCGCCCGAGCCCGGGATGGCCGGGACAGTGCCGACCGCGGCCCCCGCCGCCCCGCCGGGGCCGCGGCTTTCGGCGCTGACCCGGGCGCAGGACGCCTGGGCGGCGTGGCGGGCGGCGGAATGTGCGTGGTATGCGCAGGGTTTCGACCCCGAGGCCGCCACCGTCGCCACCGCCGAGTGCCGGATGCGCGGGGTGGCGCAGCGGGTGCTCTCGCTCGAGCCGCAGGGGCAGGCGGTGACGGGGCCATGACCATGCTGCGCCCGACCCTGCCGGACGGCGATTACGACACCGCCCGCGCGGCGTTCCGCTGGGCCCTGCCGGCGCGGATGAACATGGGCGCGCAGGTGGTCGATGCCCCCGCCGCAGCCGACCCCGAAGCGCCGGCGGTGCTGGACTGGGCCGAGGGCCGGGTGGCGGTCACGACGCGGGCCGCGCTGCGCGGCATGACCGACCGGCTGGCGCACGCGCTCGCCGCCGCGCCGGGGGCGCGGATCGGGGTGCTGCGCACCCAGTCGGCCTGGACCACGGCCGCCCATGCGGCGATCTGGAAATCCGGCGCGATCTCCGTGCCGCTCTTCAAGCTCTTCGGGGATGAGGCGCTGCGGCTGCGGCTGGGCGATGCGGGGATCGAGACGGTGATCACCGACCCCGAGGGGCGGGCGATGCTCGCGCCCTTCGGCCTCAGGGTGATCGTCCCCGAGGAGGACGTGCTGCCCGACGCCGGCCCCTTGGCCGCCGCCGCGACCTGTCCCGAGGACCCGGCGGTGATGATCTACACCTCGGGCACCACCGGCGCGCCCAAGGGGGCGCTGCACGGGCACCGGATGCTCGTCGGCCATCTGCCGGGCGTCGAGATGAGCCACGACCGCCTGTGCCCCGGCGCGGACGTGCTGTGGACCCCGGCCGACTGGGCCTGGATCGGCGGGCTCTTCGACGTGGCGATGCCGGCGCTGGCGCTCGGCATCCCGGTCGTGGCCGCCCGGCTGCCGCGGTTCGACGCGGACGCCGCCGCCCGGGTGATCGCGGATTGCGGCGTGACTGCGGCCTTCCTGCCGCCGACCGCGCTCAGGATGCTGCGGGCAGCAGGGGCGCGGATCGGCGGCCTGCGCTCGGTCGCCTCGGGCGGCGAGACGCTGGGCGCCGAGATGCTCGACTGGGGCCGCGAGGCGCTGGGGCTGACGATCAACGAGTTCTACGGCCAGACCGAGTGCAACATGGTCGCCTCGTCCGCGGCCTCGCTGTTTCCGCCCCGGCCGGGGAGCATCGGCAAGCCGGTGCCGGGTTTCGACGTGCAGGTGATCGACGCGGGCGGAACGCCCACGACGGGCGAGGGCGACATCGCCATCCGCCGCGGGGCGGGCTCGATGTTCCTCGGCTACTGGCAGAACCCCGCGGCGACGGACGGGAAGTTCCGCGGCGAGTGGATGCTGACCGGCGACCGCGGGGTGATCGAGGACGGCTATCTGCGCTTCGTCGGGCGCGACGACGACGTGATCACCTCGGCCGGCTATCGCATCGGCCCGTCCGAGATCGAGGATGTGCTGCTCAAGCACCCCGCCGTCGCCGCCGCGGGGGTGATCGGGCGCCCCGATCCGCTGCGGACCGAGATCGTGGTGGCCTATGTCGTGCTGCGCGCGGGGCAGGCGCCCTCGGACGCGCTCGCCGCGGAACTGCAGGACCACGCCCGCGTCCATTGCGCGGCGCATTCCTATCCGCGCGAGGTGCGGTTTCTCGACGCCCTGCCGACTACCGTCACCGGCAAGGTGATGCGGCGCGAGCTGCGCCGGCTGGCGGAGGCGTCATGAGCGCCCCTCGCTCCCTTGAAACGAGACGACGCGCCACGGGGGCGCGCCGTCCGGGAGACCGCCGGGAAGCTGGCGGGTCAGAATTTCATCACATAGGCCGCCTGCACGACCAGCGGGTCGATCTCGACCGTGCCGACCTTGGCGCCGTTCAGATAGACGTCGCTGTCGATGTCGATCCAGCGCAGCGTGCCGCGGATCGCCGACTTGTCGTTCACCCAGTAGTCCGCCCCGGCCTGCAGCGCGACGCCGAAGCTGTGCTTGAGGTCGAGGTCGGCCCCGGCCAGCGGGCCGCTGGTCTTCTCGCCCCAGAAGCTGGTCCAGTTCAGACCGGCACCGATGTAGGGCTTGAACGGGGTGTTCGTCTCGAAGTGGTAGTTGAGGCTCAGCGTCGGGGGCAGGTGCTTGACGGTGCCGACCTTGCCCACGCCGTCGAACTTGACCTCGTGCTCGAAGGGGGTCGCGGCCAGCAGCTCGACGCCGACGTTGTCACGCACGAAGTATTCCAGCGTCAGCGAGGGGCGCACGTCGTTGCCGACCTCGGTGTCATAGG
The DNA here is from genome assembly GCF_900106665.1 of Paracoccus sanguinis. Lineage (GTDB taxonomy): Bacteria > Pseudomonadota > Alphaproteobacteria > Rhodobacterales > Rhodobacteraceae > Paracoccus > Paracoccus panacisoli. Next base: position 206,280 of record NZ_FNNA01000003.1, on the reverse strand, counting down.
TCCCCGCGAGCCGGCCGTTGTCGCCCTTGGGCTGCACGCTGGCCGCGCCGATGCCGACCGTCCATTCGCCCGCCGACTGCGCCAGCGCCGGCCCGGCCAGCAGCGCGGCCGCCAGGGCCACGGGGATCAAGGTTGCGCGAGGGGTGGTCATCGTCGTTCTCCGTCGTTCAGTGAAGTGGCGTTCGGTAGGGTGGCGGGCCGGGCGTCGCCCGTGCCTGATGCTGCGGACGTGAACGATTCCGCGGCCTTGCTGCATGATCTGGATCAATCCGGGGCCGCGAACCCGGCCCCTGCGACAGTGCGCCGCGCCCTTGGCAGGTGCGCGGTCCCGCCCCCGCCCTTGCCCCCGCCCTTGCCCGTCCGTTTGCCTTCCGAGGAGTCCGCCGCATGAAACTCAAGACCTCAGCCCTGCCGTCGTCGGAGGCGTTCCGCGCCAACCGCGCCGCCCATCTCGAGATGCTGGCCACGATCCGGGCCGCGGCCGAGGCGGCGGCCGGTGGGGGCGGGGCCGAGGCGCTCGCCCGCCACACCAGCCGCGGCAAGATGCCCCCGCGCGAGCGGGTGGCGAACCTGCTCGACCCCGGCTCGCCGTTCCTCGAGATCGGGGCGACGGCGGCGCACGGGATGTATGACGGGGCCGCGCCCGGCGCGGGCGTGATCGCCGGGGTGGGGCGGGTCCACGGGCAGGACGTGATGGTGGTCGCCAACGACGCCACGGTGAAGGGCGGCACCTACTACCCGATGACGGTCAAGAAGCACCTGCGCGCGCAGGAGATCGCGGGCGAGTGCCGGTTGCCCTGCATCTACCTCGTCGATTCGGGCGGGGCGAACCTGCCGAACCAGGACGAGGTGTTCCCCGACCGCGAGCATTTCGGGCGCATCTTCTACAATCAGGCCAATCTCTCGGCCAAGGGGATCGCGCAGATCGCCGTGGTCATGGGCTCGTCGACCGCAGGCGGCGCTTATGTGCCGGCGATGTGCGACGTGTCGATCATCGTGCGGAACCAGGGGACGATCTTCCTCGCCGGGCCGCCGCTGGTGAAGGCCGCGACGGGCGAGGTCGTCAGCGCAGAAGACCTCGGCGGCGGCGACGTGCACACGCGGCTGTCGGGCGTCGCGGATTACCTCGCCGAGGACGACACCCATGCGCTGGCGCTGGCGCGGCGCGCGGTCAGCCACCTCAACCGCCGCCTGCCCGAGACGGTGGTGTGGCAGGCACCCGAGCCGCCCGCCTACGACCCCGACGAGATCCTGGGCGTAGTGCCCGCCGACCTGCGCACCCCCTATGACATCCGCGAGGTCATCGCCCGGGTGGTCGACGGCTCGCGCTTCGACGAGTTCAAGCCGCGCTTCGGCGAGACGCTGGTGACGGGCTTCGCCCATCTCGAGGGCTGCCCGGTGGGGATCGTCGCCAACAACGGGGTGCTGTTCTCCGAGGCCGCGATCAAGGGCGCGCATTTCATCGAACTCTGCTCGCAGCGCGGCATCCCGCTGGTCTTCCTGCAGAACATCACCGGCTTCATGGTCGGGCGGAAATACGAGAACGAGGGGATCGCCCGGCACGGCGCCAAGATGGTGACGGCGGTGGCGACGACCGCGGTGCCCAAGATCACCATGCTGGTCGGCGGCAGCTTCGGGGCCGGCAACTACGGCATGGCGGGCCGCGCCTATTCGCCGCGGTTCCTGTGGACCTGGCCCAACAGCCGCATCTCGGTCATGGGCGGCGAGCAGGCGGCGGGCGTGCTCGCCACCGTCCGGCGCGAGGGGATCGAGCGCAAGGGCGGGACCTGGTCGGCCGAGGACGAGGCCGAGTTCAAGCGCCCGACGATCGAGATGTTCGACCGCCAGTCGCACCCGCTCTATGCCTCGGCCCGGCTCTGGGACGACGGGGTTGTGGACCCCCGCAAGACCCGCGACGTGCTGGCGTTGTCGCTCAGGGCGTCGCTCAATGCGCCGATCGAACCCACGCGCTTCGGCGTCTTCAGGATGTGAGGGATCATGTTCAAGGGCAAGATAGCCGGGGCCTACCCGGTCGTTCACAGGGGCGCCGCGCGTGCCGGTCTCGCGGTCGCGGACGCCGAGGGCACGGCCCGTCCCGGCCAGCGCTTCCACGCCGGCGGGGCCGAGTACGAGGTCGAGGCGATGATCGAGCATCGCCCCGAGGCGCCGGATTTTCCGCTGCCCGCGGGGCGGGTGGTCACGCTGATCGTGACGCCCGACGCGCGGCTGTTCGACGACCCCGCCGGGCTGACCGGCACGACGCTCAGCCTCGGGTCGCCGACGTGAGGCGCGCCGGCCGCGTCTCGATCCACATTCTCCGGGGGCCGGGGCGGCGCCCCGGGTCCTGCGCCGTCACGAGAGGAACGCCATGTTCAGCAAGATCCTGATCGCCAACCGCGGCGAGATCGCCTGCCGCGTCATGGACAGCTGCCGCCGGATGGGGGTGGCGACCGTGGCCGTCTATTCCGACGCCGACCGCGGCGCGCGCCACGTGGCGCTGGCCGACGAGGCGGTTCACATCGGCGGCCCGGCGCCCAAGGACAGCTACCTGCGCGGCGACGCGATCATCGAGGCGGCGCTGGCGACCGGCGCCGAGGCGATCCACCCGGGCTATGGCTTCCTGTCCGAGAACCCCGAGTTCGTGGACGCGGTCGAGGCGGCGGGGCTGGTCTTCATCGGCCCCTCGGCCAGGGCGATCCGCGCCATGGGCCTCAAGGACGCCGCCAAGGCGCTGATGGAGGAGGCGGGCGTCCCGGTCGTCCCCGGCTATCACGGCGAGAACCAGGACGCCGCACATCTGGCCGCCGAGGCGGACCGGATCGGCTATCCGGTGCTGATCAAGGCCGTGGCGGGCGGCGGCGGCAAGGGGATGCGCCGGGTCGACGCGCCCCAGGGCTTCGCCGAGGCGCTTTCCAGCGCCCAGGGCGAGGCGCAGACGGCCTTCGGCAACCCCGCCGTGCTGATCGAGAAATACGTCACTGCCCCCCGCCATATCGAGGTGCAGGTGTTCGGCGACGGCCAGCGGGCCGTGCATCTGTTCGAGCGCGACTGCTCGCTGCAGCGCCGCCACCAGAAGGTGATCGAGGAAGCCCCGGCCCCCGGCATGACGCCCGAGGTCCGCGCCGCGATGGGCGCCGCCGCGGTGCGCGCGGCCGAGGCCATCGGCTACGCCGGCGCCGGCACCATCGAGTTCATCGTCGACGGCAGCCACGGCCTGCGCCCGGACGGGTTCTGGTTCATGGAGATGAACACCCGGCTGCAGGTCGAGCACCCGGTGACAGAGGCGATCACCGGCATCGACCTCGTGGAGTGGCAGTTGCGCGTGGCGAGCGGCGAGCCGCTGCCCGCCCGCCAGCAGGACCTGACGATCCGGGGCCACGCCTTCGAGGCGCGGCTTTACGCCGAGGACGTGCCGGCGGGGTTCCTGCCCGCCACCGGGCGGCTCGCGCATCTGCGCTTCGCGGACGGCGCGCGCAACGAGACCGGGGTGCGGCAGGGGGATGCGATCTCGCCCTGGTATGACCCGATGATCGCCAAGATCGTGACCCACGGGCCGACGCGCGCCATCGCGCTGCGGGCGCTGGAGCAGGCGCTGGTCGATACCGAGGTGGCGGGGACGGTGACGAACCTCGATTTCCTGATCGCGCTGACCCGCCACGAGGGGTTCCGCGCCGGCGAGGTCGACACCGGGCTGATCGCCCGCGATCTCGACGCGCTGCTGGACCAGGCCGAGCCCTCGCCCGAGACCCGCGCGCTCGCCGCGCTCGGCGTCGCCGGGCTGCACGACCCGGCGGTGCGCGGTGGCGTGACGCTCTGGGCCCCCTTGCGCCGCACGGTGACGTGGGACGGGGGCGAGGGCGTCGTCGAGGTGCTGGGCCCCGGCGCGGCGCGGGTGACGCTGGACGGTGCGGTGCATGAGGTCGCGCACGAGGGCGGGCGCTGGTGGGTGAACGGCGCGCCGCGTCGCTCTCGCATCGTGACCCACCCGGCGGGGGTCAGCGTCTTCGGCGGGCGCTCGCTGACGCTGGTGCCGCAGGACCCGCTCGACCGGCAGGCCGAGGCGGCGGGGGGCGGGCTGACGCTCTCTCCCATGCCGGGGCTGGTCAAGGCGGTGTTCGTCGCGACCGGGCAGGCGGTGGCGGCGGGCGACCGGCTCGCCATCCTCGAGGCGATGAAGATGGAGCACACGCTGACCGCCGCCCGCGACGGGGTGGTGGCCGAGGTGCTGGCGGCGGCGGGCGACCAGGTCGAGGCCGGCGCGCCGCTGATCCGGCTGGCGGACGAGGAGGCCGCGGCATGAGCCGCCGCCGCGCGCGTGGCCGCGCCGGACCGGGGCGCTGCCCCGGACCCCGGGATATTTGGGCAAGAAAGAAGGGGGCGCGATGATCCATCTGCATCATGCGCGGGGGTCGCGCAGCTTCCGGGTGCTGTGGCTGCTCGAGGAGCTGGGGCTCGACTACGGGCTGACCGAGTATGACTTTGCCGACGGCAGCCTGCGGGCGCCCGAGCATCTGGCGCGCTCGCCCGCGGGCAAGGTGCCGGCGCTCGAGATCGACGGGGCGGCGCTGTTTGAATCGGGCGCCATCGTCCAGCTTCTCACCGAGCAGGCCGGGCGGCTGGCGCCGAAGCCCGGCGAGGCCGAGCGGGCCGATTTCCTGCAATGGCTGCATTTCGCCGAGACCCAGGCGATCTGCCTGCAGAACCTCAACATCCAGCACAACTTCATCCGCCCGGCCGAGGCGCGCTCGATCCCCACGATCAAGCTGGAAACCCGGCGGCTGGCGGTCACCGCCCGCGCGCTCGAGGCGCGGCTGACCGGGCGGGCGCATCTGCTCGATTCGGGGTTCTCGGCCGCCGACTGCATGTTCGGCTTCAACGTCCGATCGCTGGGGTATTTTCTGCCACCGGCCGACTATCCCGCCGTCTTCGGCTGGTGGGACCGGATGCGTGAGCGCCCGGCCTGCGCCCGCGCGCTCGACCGCGAGGGGGGCGAGATGTTCGACCGTGACTTCTACGAGATTCCCAATGGCTGAGATCGAGATCTTCGAGATGGGCCCGCGCGACGGGCTGCAGAATGAAAAGCGGCTGATCCCCGCCGCCGACAAGATCGCGCTGGTGGATCTGCTGAGCGGGGCGGGCTTCCGGCGGATCGAGGTGACGAGCTTCGTCAGCCCGAAATGGGTGCCGCAGATGGCCGATGCGGCCGAGGTGCTGGCCGGCACCACCCGCGCGCCGGGCGTGCGCTATGCGGCGCTGACCCCGAACCTCAAGGGCTACCAGGGGGCGCGGGCGGCGCGGGCCGACGAGGTCGCGGTGTTCGCCTCGGCCTCGGAGGGGTTCTCGAAGGCCAACCTCAACGCCACGATCGACGAGAGCCTCGCCCGCTTCGCCCCGGTGATGGAGGCCGCGCGGGCCGACGGCATCCCGGTGCGCGGCTATGTCTCGGTCGTCACCGACTGCCCCTTCGACGGCCCGACCCCGCCGGCCAACGTGGCGCGTGTGGCGGCAAGGCTGTTCGAGATGGGCTGCTATGAGATCAGCCTGGGCGACACCATCGGCCAGGGCCGCCCCGAGACCATCGACGCGATGCTGGGGGCGGTGCTGGACGCAGTGCCGGCCGGACAGCTCGCCGGGCATTACCACGACACCGCCGGCCGGGCGCTCGCCAACATCGACGCGAGCATCGCCCGCGGCGTGCGGGTGTTCGACGCCGCCGTGGGGGGCCTCGGCGGCTGCCCCTACGCCCCCGGCGCCGCCGGCAACGTGGCGACCGAGGCAGTGGCCACGCATCTCGCCGCCGCCGGCCACGAGACCGGCCTCGACCCCGCGGTGCTGGCCCGCGCCGCCGCCTTCGCCCGCAGCTTGCGTTCAGGAGCCCCCGCATGACCCATGAGACGATCCGCATCGAGACCGACGCCCGCGGCGTGGCGACCCTGTGGCTGGCGCGCGCCGACAAGCACAACGCGCTGTCGGCGCAAATGATCGACGAGCTGACGGCCGCGGCGGGCGAGCTGGGCGCGGACCCCGCGGTGCGGGCGGTGATCCTCGCGGCCGAGGGCAAGAGCTTCTGCGCCGGTGGCGATCTGGGCTGGATGCAGGCGCAGATGACCGCCGATGCCGCCACGCGCCGGGCGGGGGCCGCGGCACTCGCGGGGATGCTGAATGCGCTCAACGAACTGCCGAAGCCGCTGATCGGGCGGGTGCAGGGCAACGCCTTCGGCGGCGGCGTGGGGATGATGGCGGTCTGCGACGTGGCCGTGGGCGCGCGCGGCGCGAACTTCGGGCTGACCGAGACGAAGCTGGGGCTGATCCCCGCCACCATCGGGCCCTATGTGCTGGCGCGGATGGGCGAGGACCGGGCGCGCCGCGTCTTCACGTCGGCGCGGCTCTTCGATGCGGCCGAGGCGGAACGGCTGAACCTGCTCTCCTACGTCGTGGACGCCGAGGATCTCGACGCCGCAATCGAGGACGAGGTGGTGCCCTATCTCTCGACCGCGCCCAAGGCGGTGGCGGCGGCCAAGCGGCTGGCCCGCAGGCTGGGGCCGCGGATCGACGCCGAGGTGATCGCCGACAGCATCGACGCGCTGGTGGCGGTGTGGGAGGATGACGAGGCCCCCGAGGGGATCGCCGCCTTCTTCGCCAAGCGCAAGCCGCGCTGGCAGGCGTAGCCCTCAGCGCCGGTCGCCCAGATCGGCGAGGATCGCCCGGCGCGAGCCCGAGGCGAACTCGCGCCGGAGCGTCAGTGCGGTGACGAGCGCCGTCCCCGTCATCAGCGCCCAGGGACCGGCCATCCAGCACATCGCGCCGAGCGCGAAATAGACCGCCCGCAGGCCGATGTTGAAGTTGCGGGCGGCGTGGATGTTGACCTCGGCCGCGGCGCGGGCGCGGGTCTCGGCCTCGGCAGCGCGGGGGTCGTTCGGGACCGCCGCCATCATGATCGCGCAATAGCCGAACAGCCGGTGCGACCAGACGAACTTGAGGAAGGCGTTGGCGAGGAAGCCGAGCACCAGCAGGATCTTGACCTTCCACACGAGGGACGGGACCTCGGTCGCCTCGAGATCGCGGGCGATGCCGGCCAGCGGGTCGGTGTTGCCGATCAGCGCGAGGCCCCCGCCGATCGCGATCATGCAGGCCGAGGCGTAGAACGAGGTGCCCTCGCGCAGGCTCGACAGGATGTTGCCGTCGAAGATCCGCGGCTCGCGGTGGACGAACTGCACCATCCAGTCGCGGCGGTAGCGGCGCATCAGCATCGAGACCGACGGCCGGGACGCGGGCGGCTTTTCGATCAGCCGCCCGGTGCCGAACCACGCGACGAGCAAGAGCGCCAGCGCGACGAGGTCGGTGGCGGTCAGCGACAGGGGCAGGTGCAGGGTCAGCGGCATGGGCATCGGCCCGACGATAGGCCGGGCCGCGCCCCGTTGCCAGCACCCGCTGCGGCGGCTATCCCCTCGGGCGAACCGGACGACCAGGAAAGGACGAGGACATGGCCGCACCGCACGCGATTCACGAAGAGTTCCCGAACGACGCCGAGCGCATCCACGCGCTGAAGGTCTCGGACGCGCATTTCGCGCGGCTGCTCGACGAATACGACTCGGTCAACGACGAGGTCGCGGGCGCGGAATCCCGCCAGACCCCGATGTCGGACGAGGCCGAGCAGGCGCTGCGCAAGAAGCGCGCGCATCTGAAGGACGAGATCGCCCGGATGCTGTCGGCCGCGCAGGCCGGCTGAGACGCGCCGGGGCTTGTGACGTCCCATTGACACGCGGCACGGCCGCGCCCGACGGGGCGCGGCCTTTCGCCATGCGGGAAACGCGGGGCGGCGGATTTGCGTGTCGCCCGCCGCCTCGGCTCTGCTAGTCTGGCCCCGACCCGCCGAGGGCGAGAAAGGCCGATCCGATGCAGATGCCCGTCCCCGACCCCGCGATCCTGTCCCGCCGCGCCGCCATCGTCGCGCGGCTGCGCGCCGTCATCGGGGGGGGCGACGTGATCGACGACCCGGTCGAGGCGCGCGCCTACGAATGCGACGCGCTCTCGGCCTATCGTTGCCCGCCGCTGGCCGTGGCGCTGCCGACCACCACCGCGGAGGTCGCCGCCATCCTGCAGGTCTGCCACGCCGAGCGCGTGCCGGTCGTCCCGCGCGGCGCGGGGACCAGCCTCGCGGGCGGGTCGATGCCCACGGCGGATGCGGTGGTCCTTGGCCTCGCCCGGATGAACGCGGTGCTCGAGGTGGATTACGCCGACCGGCAGATCCGGGTGCAGGCGGGGCGGACGAACCTCTCGATCTCGGGGGCGGTGGACGAGGCCGGGTTCTTCTACGCCCCCGACCCGTCGAGCCAGCTCGCCTGCGCCATCGGCGGCAACATCGGCATGAACTCGGGCGGGGCGCATTGCCTGAAATACGGGGTGACGACCAACAACCTGCTGGGCGTCACGATGGTGCTGATGGACGGCACGGTGGTCGAGCTCGGCGGCCCGATGGGCGAGGCGCCGGGACTGGACCTGCTGGGCGTCGTCTGCGGGGCCGAGGGGCAGCTGGGCGTCGTGACCGAGGCGACGCTGCGCATCCTGCCCAAGCCCGCGGGCGCGCGGCCGGTGCTGATCGGGTTTGACTCGAGCGAGACGGCCGGCGCCTGCGTGGCGGCGATAATCCGTGCCGGCGTCCTGCCGGTCGCCATCGAGTTCATGGACCGCCCCTGCATCACCGCCACGGAAAACTTCGCCGCCCCCGGCTATCCCGACTGCGAGGCGCTGCTGATCGTCGAGGTCGAGGGCACGCCCCCCGAGATCGACGAGCAGCTCTCCCTGATCCGCGCCATCGCCGACGACTTCGCCCCGGTCGAGTTCCGCGAAAGCCGCTCTGACGAGGAATCGCGCCGCATCTGGCTGGGCCGCAAGTCGGCCTTTGGCGCGATGGGGCAGATGGGCGACTACATGTGCCTCGACGGGACGATCCCGGTCAGCGCGCTGCCGCAGGTGCTGCGGCGCATCGCCGAGATGTCCGACGCCGCCGGCCTGCCGGTCGCCAACGTCTTCCACGCGGGCGACGGCAACATGCACCCGCTGATCATCTTCGACGCCAACCGGCCCGGCGATCTGGAACGGGTCGAGGCGCTGGGGGCCGACATCCTGCGCCTCTGCGTCGAGGTCGGCGGCTGCCTGACCGGCGAGCACGGGGTGGGGGTCGAGAAGCGCGACCTGATGACGGCGCAGTTCACCGACGCCGATCTCGAGGCGCAGATGCGGGTCAAGGACGTCTTCGACCCGCACTGGCTGCTGAACGCGGCCAAGGTGTTTCCGCTGCACGTCTCGGCCAGCCGCCGCGAGGGGCTGCGCAATGTCGCCTGACGTGCTGCGGCCGGAGTCCGAGGCCGAGCTGGCGGCGATGATCCGGGGGGCGACCGGACCTCTGTCCATCCGCGGCGGCAACACTCGCCAACGCGGCTTCCCGAGCCGGCCGGTGATCGAGACCACGGGACTGACCGGCATCACCCTTTATGAGCCCGCGGCCCTGACCTTGGTGGCCCGTGCCGGGACGCCCCTGGCCGAGATCGAGGCCCTTTTGGCGACCGAGGGACAGATGCTGGCGTTCGAGCCGCCCAGTCGTCGCCACGCGCGCACGGGCGGCGCCATTCTGGAGCTGCGCGACGAGGATGATCGCACCGGCTTGGCCGAGCCAAGCGATCACGGAACCATCGGCGGCGTGATCGCCGCGAATGCCTCTGGCTCGCGCCGGGTGCAGGTCGGCGCGGCGCGGGACGCGCTGATCGGCGTGCGCTTTGTCGATGGCACCGGCGAGATCGTCGCCAATGGCGGGCGGGTGATGAAGAATGTTACCGGCTATGACCTCGTGAAGCTGATGGCCGGCAGCCGTGGACGGCTGGGCGTCATCACCGAGGTCTCGCTGAAAACCGCGCCGATCCCGCGCGCTTCGATGACCCTGCGCCTTCAAGTGCCGGCATGGCGGGCGGTCGAAGCCCTGACCCTTGCGCTCGGTGGCCCGTTCGACGTCAGCGGAGCGGGCTGGCTTCCCGATCTTGGCGCACTCCTTCGCCTCGAAGGGTTGCCGGCGTCGGTCAGGCTGCGGGCTGAGGCTTTGACGGACGCGCTTCGCATGTCCCCCGACATGGAACCGCCAGAGCCGATGGCACCCGAGGACGCACGGGCGGCATGGCTGCGGCTTGGCACAGTCGCGGCCGGTTGGGGGCTGGAGGCCGAGGGCGTCATAAAGGGCACGGTCTGGCGCACCGTTTGCCGCCCATCGCAGACGGCCTCGCTGCTGGCACAAGGCGTGGATCGACAGGGCATTTCCCCGCTGATGATGGACTGGGGGGGCGGCCTGATCCTAACTTTGGGCGGTTTCAAGGCAGAGCCGCTGCTGCCCCCCGGCGCCCATGCCCGGCGGTTGACGGGCAGGCCCCTGACCTTGCCTGACCCCGATCCGGTCACGGCACGGCTCGAGGCTGGACTTCGGGAAAAGTTCGACCCGCGCGGCCTCTTCACGGGGGCCTTCTGATGCAGACGAACTTCACCGCCGAGCAGCTCGCCGACCCCGAGATCGCCACCGCCAACCGCATCCTGCGGACCTGCGTGCACTGCGGCTTCTGCACCGCGACCTGCCCGACCTATCAGCTTCTGGGCGACGAGCTCGACAGCCCGCGCGGCCGCATCTACCTGATCAAGGACATGCTCGAATCCGGCCGCCCGGCGGATGCCAGAACGGCGCTGCACGTCGATCGCTGCCTGTCGTGCCTCGCCTGCATGACGACCTGCCCCTCGGGCGTCGACTACATGCACCTGATCGACCACGCCCGGGTGCACGTCGAGCGGACTTATCGGCGGCCTTGGCACGACCGGGCGCTCAGGGCGCTGCTCGCGGCGGTGATCCCGCATCCGGGCCGGTTCCGGCTGGCGCTGCTCGGCGCGAAGATCGCCCGGCCCATCGCCCGGCTGATGCCCGACCGGCGGCTGCGCGCGATGCTGGCGATGGCGCCGGCGCGGATCGCTGGGCCGTCGCGCGACGATCTCGGCGCGACCTACCCCGCGCAGGGGGCGCGGCGGGCGCGGGTGGCGCTGCTGACCGGCTGCGCGCAAAAGGCGCTCGACCCCGCGATCAACGCGGCGACGATCCGGCTGCTCACCCGCGCCGGGTGCGAGGTGGTCGTCCCCCGAAACCTCGGCTGCTGCGGCGCGCTGACCCATCACATGGGGAAAGAGGGGACGGCCATGGCGCAGGCCCGCGCAGCGATCGGGGCGTTTCTGGCCGCGGACGCCGAGGCGCCGCTGGACGCGATCATCGTCAACGCCTCGGGCTGCGGGACGACGGTGAAGGACTACGGCCACATGTTCGCGCGCGATCCCGACCGGGCGGGGGCCGAGCGGGTGGCCTCGCTCGCCCGCGACGTGACCGAGTTCCTTGCCAGCCACGGCCTGCCCCCCGTGACCCGGCCCGGGGGCGGGGACGCGCCGCTGAGGGTCGCCTATCACGCCGCCTGCTCGCTGCAGCACGGGCAACGGATCGTCGCCGCCCCCAAGGATCTGCTGGCCGAGGCGGGGTTCAGCGTCGTCACCCCGGCCGACAGCCACCTCTGCTGCGGCTCGGCGGGCACCTACAACCTGCTGCAGCCCGAGCTTTCGGTCCGGCTGCGCGACCGCAAGGTGCGCACCATCGAGGCGCTCGGGCCGCAGGTGGTGGCGGCGGGCAACATCGGCTGCCTGATGCAGATCGGCTCGGGCACCGCCCTGCCGGTGGTCCACACCGTCGAGCTGCTCGACTGGGCGACGGGCGGGCCGCGCCCCGACGCGCTCGAGGCGGGACGATGAGCGCGCCGCCCGTGCTCGGCACGCTCGAGACGGCGCTCTATGCCGACGATCTCGACGCGGCCGAGGCGTTCTGGACCGGAGTGATGGGGCTTTCGGTCATCACCAAGGTCGCGGGGCGGCACCTCTTCCTGCGCACCGCGTCCGAGCCGCGCCCGCAGGTGCTGCTGATCTTCAACCCCGCGGCGACCGAAGAGCCGCCCGCGCCCGGCGCACGGCTGCCCGTCCCGCCGCACGGGGCGCGCGGGCCGGGGCACGCGTGCCTCGCGGTCGCACCGGACCGGCTGGACGGCTGGCGGGCGCACCTGGAAGCCTGCGGCATCGGCATCGAGGCGGATTTCGAGTGGCCGAACGGCGGGCGGTCGATCTATTTCCGCGACCCGGCGGGCAACTCGATCGAGCTCGCCGATCCGGCGATCTGGGCCGAGGGCTGAGCGCCGCGCCCGCGTGCGGCGCACCGGGGACGAGGTCTTGAAACCCCGCCCGACGCAACCACATCAACCCTGTCGGGCGGCCCAGCGTGGCGTCCGGCGACTGCGCCCGCCCGGTTTCGGGGGGCATCACAACATCATCGCTGCAAAGGATGGATCATGCGTAACATGGACCTGACCCCGCTCTACCGCGCTTCGGTGGGCTTTGACCGCATCGCCGACCTGATGGACCGCGCCCTGACCTCCGAGGTCGCCGCGCCCACCTATCCCCCCTACAACATCGAGAAGACCGGCGAGAACGCCTATCGCATCTCGATCGCCGTGGCCGGCTTCGCCGCCGATGACCTGTCGGTGGAAATGCGCGACGGCGCGGTGATCGTCTCGGCCCGCAAGGCCGCCGAGGACGAGGCCCGCACCTACCTGCACCGCGGCATCGCCACCCGCGCGTTCGAGCGCAAGTTCGCGCTGGCCGATCACGTCCGCGTCGAGGGCGCGAGCCACGTGGACGGGATGCTGCACATCGACCTCGTGCGCGAGATCCCCGAGGCGCTCAAGCCGCGCCGCATCGCCATCTCGCGCAGCGCGCCCTCGACCATCGAGGCGGGCGAGACGGTCGAGGCCGAGACCCGCAAGCTCGACGCCTGATCACGGCCGAGCGACGGATGGAGGGGCGCGAGCGGAGGACTCGCGCCCCTTTTTCGCCTGTGCACGGCGGCGACCGGAGGGAGCCCCGGCGAAAGCGGATTGTTATATTGTAACTGTCAGCCTGACAAGCCGGGTCGGCCCGGCAACTCCACCCGCCGTCCGACCTGCGGCGGCAGGGGCAGGGGGCCGTGTGCCGCCACCGCCTGCGCCAGCCGCGCGGCGACCGGCGCGGACCACGGCGTGACCCGCCGCACCCGCAGATCGACGTGCAGCACGATGTTCTCGCTGATCGCCGCGACCCAGCCTTCGGCGGCGTCGCGCATCGTCTGGACATAGTGCAGGCGCTTGGCGTCATGGGCGATGAGCCTCGTCTCGACGATGACGCGGCTGCCGGGCGCGACCTCGCGCAGATAATGGACCTGCGCCTGCGCGGTGAACACCGACTGCCCCTTCTCGGCCGCTACCGCCGGTCCCAGCCCCAGCCAGTCGAGCACCACGTCGATCGCGTTGTCGAAGAGCACGTGGTAGTAGGCCATGTTCAGATGGCCGTTGTAATCCGCCCACTCGGCCAGCACGTCGCGGGGGCCTGAGCTGAACGGCGCGGGCACCGCGCCCGGCGCGCTCACAGCCGCCGCCGGGCGCGCAGCGCCGCGCCGATGGTGCCGTCGTCGAGATAGTCGAGCTCGCCGCCGACCGGCACCCCCTGGGCGAGCGTCGTCACCGTCACGCCCGAGGGCGCGAGCGCGTCGGCGACATAATGCGCCGTGGTCTGCCCCTCGACCGTGGCGTTGAGCGCGAGGATCACCTCGGTCACCCCCTCGTCAGTCACGCGGGCGACGAGGCGGGGGATGCCCAGTTCGTCCGGGCCGATCTCGTCCAGCGCCGACAGCGTGCCGCCGAGGACGTGATAGCGGCCGCGGAACTGCCGCCCGCGTTCGAGCGCCCAGAGGTCGGCCACGTCCTCGACCACGCAGAGCGCCCCGTTGGCCCTGGCCGGGTCGGCGCAGATCGGGCACAGCTCGGCCTCGCAGATGTTGCCGCAGCGGGCGCACTCGCGCGAGCGGGCGGCGACCTCGGCCATCTGCGCGGCAAGCTGCGCCATCTGCCCGGTCCGGCGCCGGATCAGCGCCAGCACGATGCGCCGCGCCGACCGGGGGCCGAGCCCCGGCAGCCGCGCGATCTGCGCGATCAGCGTCTGGATGGCGTCGCTGCCCTCGGTCATCGCGGCCTGCTGCCGGATCAGACCGGCAGCTTCATCCCCGGCGGCAGGCCCATCTCCTGCGCGAGCCGCTGGGCCTCGGACTGGGCGCGCTCGGTCGCGCGGGCCTGCACGTCCTTGATCGCGGCGAGGATCAAATCCTCGACCACCTGCTTTTCCGAGGGCACGAAGATCGACGGGTCGATCTCGAGCCCGGTCAGATCGCCCTTGGCGGTGGCGGTCACGCGCACCAGACCGGCGCCGGCCTCACCGGTGACGGTGATCGCCTCGAGCGATTTCTGGAACTCTTCGACCTTGCCCTGCATGTCGCGGGCGGCGCTCATCATCTTGGCCATGTCGCCGAGGCCGCCGAGGCCCCCCATGCCGCCAAACGGGTTCTTCATGCGCTTACTCCTCGTCCTCGAAGGGGTCCCATTCCTCGGCCGCGGCCAGCCCGCCCTCGGCGGTGGCGTGCGGGTCGGCGGGCGGCGTCTCGCCCTCGCCCTCGGGCCCCGCGGGGGCGGGGGGCGGGGTCTCGTCGCGGATCTCGGCAAAGCGCGCGCCGGGGGCGGCGGCGAAGATCGCGGCGATCACCGGGTTCTGCATCGCCTCGGCCTCGGCCTTCGCGCGCGCCTCGGCCTTGCGCTCGGAGAGCGTCGGCCCGCCGCCCTGCGCGGTGACCGAGACGCCCCAGCGCGCCCCGCCGGTCCAGCCGCGCAGCCGCTCGGCGAGCCGCTGGGCGAGGTCGCGGGGCGCCTCGGGCGTCGGCTCGAACTCGATCCGGCCGGGGGTATAGCGGACGAGGCGGACGTGATCCTCGACCTGTGTCAGCAGCAGCCCGTCCTTCATCCGGCGGATCAGATCGACCACCGACTGGAAGTCGGGATAGGCGGCGACCGCGTCGGCGGCGCGCTGCGGCTCGGGCGCGGCGGCAATCGCCGCGCCGCCCGCGACGCGGCGCAGCGCGGGGGCAGGGGCCGCCACCGCCTGCGGCGCGTGGGCCGCGCCCTGCGGGGCGCCGCCGCCTGCACCGGCCGCGGGGCCGCGGGCGAACTCGCCCGCCGCCTGGCCCGCCTGCACCCGGCGGATCAGCGCCTCGGGGTCGGGCAGGTCGGCGACATGGGTCAGGCGGATGATCGCCATCTCGGCGGCCATCATCGCGTTCGGCGCCGCCGCGACCTCCTCGAGCGCCTTGAGCAGCATCTGCCACAGCCGCGTCAGCGCCCGCATCGGGACGCGGCTCGCCATGTCGGCGCCGCGGGCGCGCTCATCCGGGCCCACGGTCGGGTCCTCGGCGGCGGCGGGGGTGATCTTCACCACGCTGACCCAATGGGTGATCTCGGCCAGATCGCGCAGCACGGCGAGCGGATCGGCGCCCTCGGCATATTGCGCCTGCAACTCGGCCAGCGCCTCGGCCGCCGCCCCGCGCAGGATCATGTCGAAGAGGTCGAGCACCCGGCCACGATCGGCGAGGCCCAGCATCGCGCGGACCTCGGCGGCCGTCGTCTCGCCCGCGCCGTGGCTGATCGCCTGGTCCAAAAGCGAGGTCGCGTCCCGCGCCGAGCCCTCGGCCGCGCGCGTGATCAGCGCCAGCGCGTCGTCGGTGATCGCCGCGCCCTCGGCCCCCGCGATGCGGCGCAGGAGGGCCAGCATCACCTCGGGCTCGATCCGGCGCAGGTCGAAGCGCTGGCAGCGGCTGAGCACGGTGACCGGCACCTTGCGGATCTCGGTGGTGGCGAAGATGAACTTGACGTGCGGCGGGGGCTCCTCGAGCGTCTTGAGCAGCGCGTTGAAGGCCGAGGTGCTGAGCATATGCACCTCGTCGATGATGTAGATCTTGTAGCGCGCGGCGCCGGGCGCGTAGTGCACGCTCTCGATGATCTCGCGGATGTCGCCCACGCCGGTGCGCGAGGCCGCGTCCATCTCCAGCACGTCGACGTGGCGGCCCTCGGCGATGGCCACGCAATGCTCGCACACCCCGCAGGGCTGCGTGGTCGGGCCGCCGGTGCCGTCCGGGCCGATACAGTTCATCCCCTTGGCGATGATCCGCGCGGTGGTGGTCTTTCCGGTGCCGCGGATGCCGGTCATGATGAAGGCCTGCGCGATGCGGTCGGCCTCGAAGGCATTCTTCAGCGTGCGGACCATGGCGTCCTGCCCGACCAGATCGGCAAAGGTCTCGGGCCGGTATTTCCGGGCGAGCACCCGATAGGCGGGCGTGTCGGTCATGGGTTCCCTCGTCAGACCGGGGGAATGTAGGGGGACGGCCCGCCGAGGGCAACGGCAGAGGGGACGGGGTGAGGGGATGAGGGGATGATCGGGGATCGGGCAGGGCTGGCGTTCGCCGGCGGCGGGCTGGACCGCGCGGCCGAGGCGCGGGGCGACGCGGACTGGCAGGCGGGGGCGGCGATGGTCCCGGTATGGCGCGGCAAGGTCTGTCTCGATGCCGACGGCGGGCTGGTGCGGCTGCCCGTCGGGCACCCGGCGCTGGCCGACACGGGCGAGGCGGGGCCGGTGCTGCTCGGCCGCGACGGGGCGGGACAGGCGGTCGCCGCCTGCGACATCAGCGCCTGGGCGCCGCCGAACCTGCCCGAGACCGAGCTGTTCTTCGACCCCTCCGAGCAGGTCCACCCGGCGATCCCCGGCGCCGGGTTCGTCGAGCTGCGCGGCGCGATGATGCGGCTGTCGCCGCTCGACGCGGAACTCGCCGCCACCGCCCGGGCGCTGACCGGCTGGCACGCCACCCACCGCTTCTGCCCCGCCTGCGGGCACGAGACGCAGGCCGCGCAATCGGGCTGGCAGCGCCGCTGCCCGGGCTGCGGGCGCACCCATTTCCCGCGCACCGACCCGGTCGTCATCATGCTCGTCACCCGCGGCGACCGGGTGCTGCTGGGCCGCTCGCCCGGCTGGCCCGAGGGGATGTATTCCTGCCTCGCCGGCTTCATCGAGCCGGGCGAGACGCTCGAGGCTGCCGTCCGCCGCGAGGTCGCCGAAGAGACCGGCATCCGCGTCGGCGCGGTGCGCTATGCCGGCAGCCAGCCGTGGCCGTTCCCGGCCTCGCTGATGATCGGGCTGGTGGCCGAGGCCGAGAGCGAGGCGATCACCCTCGACCCGGTCGAGCTCGAGGATGCGCTGTGGCTGTCGCGCGCCGATCTGGCGGCGGTGATGGCGGGGACGCACCCGGTGCTGCGGGCGCCGCGCCGGGGGGCGATCGCGGGGTGGCTGATGCGGGGGTGGCTGGGCGAGGCGGCGGCGCTTTGACAGGCGGGCGGGCAGGGCGGTAGCCTGAGGGCAGAGCAGTGAGGCCCCGATGGCCGTCCTGACCCCCTCGCGCGACCGGCGCGCCGCGGTCCCCTGGACCCGGCGAGGGATCGCCGTGCTGCTGGCGATCGGCGGGGCCGGGGCACTCGCGCCGCGCCTGCTGGCCGAGGGGCTGGCGCTCTCGACCGGCCCGGCGCGCGTGGCGCCCATCCAGCCCGACCCGACCGAGGTGCCGCTGCCACTGACCCGCTGGGGCAGCCCGCCCGCCCCGGCGGGGGCGCGCCCGTGGCCCGGCCTCGACCTGCGCGGGCGCTTTGCGGGCGACCGCGTGACGGTAACGCTGCCCGCGGGCGAGGGGGTGTTCCGCCTGACCCTCGGCACGGTGACAGCCACGCTCGACGCGACCGCGCCGGGGCGCTGGCAGATCGACGGGCTGGGGCCGGGGCCGCACGACCTGCGGCTCGTGTCGCTGGGCGAGTCCGGGCTGGCGCCGGAGGCGCTGCCCCGGTTCGCCGTGCCCCCGGGGGCGGCGCTGGTGGCCCCGGCGCCGGGGCGCTGGATCGAGGTGATCGGCGATTCGGACAGCACCGGCTTCGGCGCCCGCCACGAGGGCCGGGACTGCGACCCGGCCGAGCTGCGGGCGGCGACCGACAGCACCCTCGCTTGGCCTGCGCGGGTCGCGGCGGCGCTGGGAGCAGGGCTGCGGCTCAGGGCGCAGTCGGGGATCGGCCTGGTGCGCAACTACGCCAACGATCCGGCGCCCACGATGCCGGCCCGGTTCGCCGCGGACACCGCCCCGCCGGGGGACGAGGCGGCGGCGGCGATCCTGATCGCGCTCGGGTCGAACGACTTCAGCGACGACGCCCCACAGCCCGGCGAGCGCTGGCCGGACCGCGCGGCGCTCGCTTCGGATTTCGCGGCGGCGATGGAGCGGCTGCTGGCCGATTTGCGCGCGGCCCAGCCGGGGGCGCGGATCGTGCTGGTGGCTTGGCCGAACTACGGCCGCCCGCTGCGTCGCGCGCTGGTCCGGGCGCGCGAGGCGCGGTTGGCGGCGGGCGAGACGGCGCTCGACCTCATCGACCTGCCGCGGATGAGCCTCGGGGCCTGCCTGTGGCACCCGACCGAGGCCGAACACGCCGCGGCGGCCGCCGCGGTGCTGGACCATCTGGCGGCCGTCGGGATCAGATGACGACCTCGCCCGGCACCGGATGGCTGATGAAGCCGGTGGGGCTCGCCGTCAGCCCGTAGGCGCCGCTCATGTGGATGGCGATCAGCCCGCCCGGCTCGAGCGGCGGCAGCATCACCCCCGACGCGAGCCGGTCGAGCGAGGTGCAGAGCGGCCCGAACACATCCTGCGGCTCGGCCTGCCCCTCGGCCAGCGGCGCGCTCATCCGGTAGTTCCGGTGCAGCACCATGCCGAACCGCCCCGCCGCGGCGAGGTGGTTGTTCAGCCCCGCGTCGCAGATCAGGATGCGGTGGCCGCGCGAATGCTTGACGGCGATCACGCGGGTCAGCAGCCAGCCGGCCGGCCCGACGAGATAGCGCCCGAGTTCCAGCGCCACCGCCGCCCCCGCGAGCTGCGGCACGCCGCGCATCCGGTCGAGGTCGGCGGACGCCTCCGCCCCCAGCGCGGGCAGGTCGAGGGGCGCGTCCGTCTCGTGATAGGGGATGCCCATCCCGGCCCCGAACACCAGCCGCGCGGGGATGAGGCCGGTTGCGGCGCAAAGCTGGGCGGAGAGGTCGTGGAAGATGCGGTAGTTGGCGGCGATGGCAGGGGCCGACAGGCACTGGGTGCCCGAGTAAAAATGCAGCCCCGTCAGCCGCAGCCCGGGCAGGGTGGCGATCTCGCGCAGGGCGGGGACGGCGTCCTCGGCGTCGATGCCGAAGGGGACCGGGCGGCCCGCCATGGTGTCGCCGAACCCGCGCGGCACGGCTGGGGGCGTGATCCGCACCAGCACGTCCTGCACCCGGCCCGCGGCGCGTGCGATGGCGTCGGCGGCGCGGGCCTCGGCGGGATGCTCGATCACCAGCTCGCCGAGGCCGGCGCCGATGCTTTCGGACAGCTCGGGCGGCCGCTTGCCCGGTCCGGTGAAGCTGATCTCCCCCGGCTGCCAACCCGCGGCGACGGCGCGCCGGAACTCGCCCAGCGACGAGACGTCCAGCGTCTCGACGAGGCCGCGCAGACCCGACAGCACGCCCCCGTGGGGGTTGGCCTTGACCGCGTAGCTCAAGCTCACCCGCCCGCCGAACGCGGCCCGCAGCCGCGCCGCGCGGGTCGCGACCCGGCCGACGTCGTAGACGTAGAGCGGCGTTCCGTGCCGCTCAGCCAGCGCCGCGAGCGCGGCGGCGTCGGGGGCGGCGTCGCAGGCGGCCGGGTCAGCCGCCGACATAGGCCATGATCCGCCCGGCGCTGTCGAAATTCTCAAGCGTCACGTCGGCGGCGCCCACGCTCTGCCCGGTGCGGTCCTCGAGATAGCCGATGAGCTGGATCATCGTCACCGAGTCGAGCAACCCGGTCGAGAACAGCGGCGTGTCGGCGGCGATCCCGTCCTGCCCGGCCAGCCGGGACAGCTCGGCCAGCAGTTCGGGTTCGGTCAGCGGTTCGGATCGGGTCATGTCGGCTCCTTTGAAAAGCGGGCCGCAACGGCCTGGCGATCGATCTTGCCCGAGGAGATGCGCGGCATCTCCCCCTCCCACAGGTGCAAGGCCTGGGGCAGCATATAGCTGGGCGCGTGGCGGCGGAAATGGCTCTCGAGCGCGGCGCGGTCGAACCCCGGCCGCGGCACGAGCGCAAGGTGGACGGCCTGCCCCATCAGCGGGTTGTCGGTGCCGAAGGCCACGCATTCCATGACCTGGCCCGAGGCGTGGGCGACCTCCTCGACCTCTTCGGGGCTGAGGCGGAAGCCCATGACCTTCATCATCGCGTCGCGGCGGCCGACGAACCACAGGTCGCCGTCGGCGTCGATCCGCACGATGTCGCCCGAATGGACCACCTTCTCGTCGCCGATCAGCGGCGCGAGTTCGGGGCAGGGGCGGATCTTTTCGGCGGTGGCCTCGGGGCGGCGCCAGTAGCCCGCCGAGACGAGCGGGCCGCGGTGGACCAGCTCGCCCGTCTCGCCCGGGCCGGCCAACCCTTCGCCCGCGCGGACCACATAGACCTCGGCCGCCGGGATGGCGCGGCCGATGCTGCCGCGCTTGGCGGCGAAGCGCTCGGGGTCGAGGTGGGTCGAGCGGAAGGATTCGGTCAGCCCGTACATCAGGTGGATCGCCGCGCCGGGGAAAAGCCGTGGCAGCGCCTCGAGCACCGCGCCGGGGATCGCGCCGCCGGTGTTGGTGATGCGCCGGATCGAGGGCATCGGCGTCGGCGCGGCGGCGAGATGGGCGGCGAGCCGCGCCCAGAGCGGCGGCACGCAGGCGAGGCCCGTGGCGGCGTGGCGATTGACGCTGGCCACGATCTCGGCCGGCAGCGGCACCGGCTGGCAGATCAGCGTGCCGCCCACCAGCATCATCGTGGTGAGCTGGTTCAGCCCGTAGTCGAACGAGAACGGCAGCACCGACATCAGCCGGTCGTCGGGCCCGAGCCCGAGGTAGCGCGTCACGGCCCGCGCACCGGTCAGCACGTTGCGATGGGTCAGCATCACCCCCTTGGGCCGCCCGGTCGAGCCGGAGGTGTAGAGGATCATCGCAATGTCGCTGTCCAGCACCGGCACCGCCTCAGGGGCCGTCGTCGGGGGCAGGGGCGGGGCGCCGGGGCCCAGCGCCAGCACGGCCACCCCCTCCGCCTCGGGGCGCGCCGCGAGCGCGGCGGCGACGGGGGCCGAGGTGACGAGCGCGCGCGCCTCGGTGTCGTCGAGCACGTAGGCAAGCTGGTCGAGGCTCCATTGCGCGGCGATGTTGACCACCGCGGCGCCGAGGCGGGCGGCGCCGAACATCGCGGCGATCTCGTCGGCCGACTTGCGCAGGTGGACCACCACCCGGTCACCGCGACGGACCCCTGCGGCCGCAAGCCACGCCGCCACCTGCCCGGCCCGGTCGGCCAGCGCGCCGTAGCTGACCGGCTGGTCGGCGTCGATCAGCGCCACCCGGTCGGGGTGCAGCGCGGCATTGTCCCAGAGCAGGTGGTCGAGGCTGAGGGCGGCGGGCGTCATCCGTGCCCCGAGGTCAGGGGGCCCATGCGCGGCAGGATGCGCGCGGGCGAGCCGTTGGCGATGTGGTCGTCGGGCACGTCGGTGACGACCGCCGTGTTGGCGCCGATGCGGACCCGGTGGCCGATCCGCACCCCGCCCAGCACGCAGGAGTTCACGCCGATGAACACGTCGTCGCCGATCACCGGCGCGCCGGCGTGCATGTTCGTGCCGATGGTGACGTTGTGCATCAGCCCCACCCGGTCGCCCAGAACGCTCGCCGGATGGACCGAGATCGAGCCCTCGGCGTGGATGAGGTGCAGGTCGGCGCCCACCCGCGTCTCGGCCGGCAGATAGACCCGCGCCCAGTTCGAGACGAAGTAGTTGAGAAAGCCGTAAAGCTTCGACGCGACCCGCCGCGCCAGTCGCCCCTTGCGCGAGAGCGCCCACTGGCCGAGGCGGAACACCGCCATCGCCTGAAACGCCGGGTTGGAGAGCCGCGACCCGTGCCGGCGGTAGTCGCCGGCGACGAGTTGGCGCAGGGTTCGGGCGTCGGGGACGGGGCGATAGGCGGTCATGCGGCGGCCTCTGCGGCAAGATCGAAACTGGCCAGCAGCTCGTCGGGGTCGATGCGAAACGCCTCGGGCGGGCCGTCGCCGACCAGCAGCGCATAGTGCTGGTCGCGACGGTCGGTCATCAGCTTCATTCCCGCCACCACCCTGTCCGGCGGCTGGAGGGCGAGGAACGCGGTCCCCGGCCCCATCGCCACCAGCGCGTGCACCATCTGGCTGCCCTCGACCCCGACCGCCACCCGCGCCCCGGCGCAGGCGTCGATCAGCGTCGCGGCATCCTCGCGCTGCGGGTCGATGACGGTGATCCCTCGCCGCGCCGCCAGCATCTCGGCCAGCGCGAGCTCGCCCTCGAGCTCGCGGACATGGCCCGAACGGCCGCGCAGCAGGAAGACGCCGGGGTGCGGGGCGGGGTCGGCGCCGCGCAGCAGGCGCGCACGCTGCGCGCGCGCACGGGCGCGCTGCGAGGGGTTCGCGCCGAGGTCGTCGATCACCTCGAGCCGGCAGAAATGCGCCTCGGTCACCCGCGCGGGGTTAAGGCCCATCCGGCGCTCGTACTCCGCCACATGGCCCGCGGGGGAGCGGGTCGTGACATGGGGCAGGGCGCGGGTCTCGGCCAGCAGCGCGGTCACGCAGTCATCGGCGAGCCAGTTGCCGAAGTAGCTGTTGCCGACCCAGCTTTCCGCCAGCACCGCGCCGGAATGCTCGACCGGGCGGCGATAGGCCGGGCGGCGCCCCGCCATCCGGCGCAGCGGCCGGGCCGCCCCGGCGCAGTAGAGCGTGCCGTCCACCAGATCCACGTCCCTGAGGCGCAGGACGCGGGTGGGCGCCTCGTCGACGGCATAGCCGCCCCGCAGGTGGCGCAGGGCGCTGTCGCGGTCGGCGAACTCGGTGCGGCGGACGCGGTCGTAGATGCCGGGCAGGGCGAGGGCGGCGGGAACCTCGAACCGGCCGCCGGGCTCGGCCTCGTCGATCTCGGCCACGGCGGCGATGTCGGGGAGCGCGCGCCCCAGCCGCGACCGAAGGCGCTGGACGGCAGGCGCAAAGCTCAACATGGCCGTCCCCCTTTCTTGCGACATCTTATCATATTCTCGTGATCCTGCCTACCGCCGCCGCGGCCGGAGCAGCACCCCGAGCGCGCCGAGTGCGATGAGCACCGGCCCGGTCCACTCGAGCACGGTGTTGGCGCGCAGCCCCATAACCGGCAGCCGCAGAAGCCCGTCCACGTGGTGGAAGCCGACGGCGCGAATCATCACGAACCCCGCCACCACCGCGACCCCGACGGCAGCCAGCCCGGTCCGCGCCAGCGTCCCGGAGAGGAGCCGCAGCATCCCGACGAGCAGCCACAGCGCCAGCAGGGCCAGCGCGGCGAGGAAGCCAAGCTGCACCCAGCGCCGGTTCTCGTACCACCCCTGCGCCATCGCCAGGCAGCGGCCAGAGGCCGTCAGCGCCGATTGCAGGTCGAGCTGCTTGTTGACCGCGAGGAGCAGCAGCAGCACCCCGGTCAGCCGCCAGAACCACCGCTCGCGCGCGGCCCCCGCCCCTGAGCCCGAGGCCGCCAGCGCCAGTGCCGCAGCGACGAGATAGACCAGCACCGTGGCCCAACCCTGCCAGGTCGGGTCGCCGATGCCCGGCTGCCAGTCGTGCGTCATGCAGGTCCACATCGCCCGACCCTCCGCTTGCCCCGGGTTTCACGGATCCTCTCATGGAAACGCCCCGCCTGCACCCGCGCCGGCGACGAAACTGTCCGCAAAGACCAGCGCGATGGCGATCCCCGCCAGCCCGGCGAGAACGTCGTGCAGCGGGTCCCAGGCCCCGTGCCGGCGGGCCAGCCAGACCGTCGCCGGATAGGCGAGGATGGTGGCCAGCGCCTGCCCGGCCAGCGCCCCGGGCAGGCCGTGGGTGTGAAGCCCCAGCCAGAACAGCCCGAGGAACAGCACCGCCCGGATCAGGGTCAGCACGAAGAACCGGCGCGAATCGCCCGCCGCCAGCGCCGACTGGTCGTAGCTGAGCAGGATGATCTGCGGGATCGTGGCACAGGCGATCATTCGCACCAGCCCGCCCGCCTCGGCATAGCGGTCGTCGTAGAGGAACCCGACCAGCCACGGCCCCAGCGCCGCCATCACCGCGAGCGTCAGCAGGAACCCGGCGGTCAGCGCCATGCGGATGCGGCGCACCCGCAGGAAGTTCTCGCGGCTCTCGCCCGGTGGCGATTCCCGGTAGACCGGGATCATCAGCCGCCAGATCACCGTGATCCCCATCTGCAGCGCGAAGCTCGCGAGGAAAAAGGCGATGTTGTAGAGGCCCAGCGCGGCAAGGCTCAGGTACTTGCCGAGGATCATCTTGTCGCCCTGCGACAGCGCGAAGCCGACGATGGTGCTGGGGAAGATCCACTTGCCGAAGCCCAGGATCTCTTCCGCGGCCGAGCGGTCGTAGCGCAGCCGGTTGACGTGGCCGGGCAGCATCCGGTCGGCCATCACCTTCTTGACCACCGCGCCGATGACGAGCGCGATGACCAGCGCCCAAGCCGAGCGCATCGCCGCCGCCAGCGCGATGGTGATGAGGATCGTGACGACCTGTGAGCCGAGCTCGAGCCGGGTCAGCCGGCCGAGGTCGAGATGCCGGTTGGCCTGCTCGATCCGGGTCGGCAGCAGCCCCCAGATCACCGAGGTGAAGCCAGCGACCGGCAGGTACCAGGCGAGCTCGGGCACCTCGTAGAAGCGCGCCGCCGGCCAGGCGAGCACGCAGCAGCCCAGCCACAGCCCGATGCCGCGGATGAACTGCAGCGTGTAGGCGGTGTCGAGGAACCTCGGGTCGTCGCCGCGCCGGCTTTGCAGCACCGCTGGCCCGATGCCGACGTCCGACAGGTTGTTGAGCCCCTGGATCACCACCATGATCAGCGTCATCACCCCGAAGATCTCGGGGAAGAGCAGGCGCGTCAGCACCAGGTTCGAGGCGAGCCGGATCCCCTGCGAGCCGAACACCCCGATCACCGTCCACGCCGAGCCGCGGGCCGCGCGGTGCAGCAATCCCTCGCCATGGCGCAGGTTTCTCAGGCGGGTCCGCATCGTCAGTGCAGCGCCGCGGACACGGCGGGCGATTGCAGGTCGGGCATCTCGGCGGGTGCGGGCGCCGGGGTGGCGCTGCCGTCCGCGGCGCCAGCGGGGGGGTGGTGGCGCACGATGATGTCGGCCACCCGCAGGGCGTTGGCGACGATGGTGAGGCTCGGGTTCACCCCGGTCGAGGTGGGCATGAACGAGGCATCCGCGACGTAGAGGTTGTCGATCCCGTGCGCGCGGCAGTCGCGGTCGAGCACGCCCTGCGCCGGATCGTCCGAGAACCGCAGCGTGCCGCAGGGGTGGGCGAGGTTCAGCTCGGGCTGGAACGACAGGAACAGCATCCGGATGCCGCGCAGCTGCGCGCGCAGCTTGCGGCGCAGAAGCGCCGAGCGTTGCCGCAGTTCGGCCGGGATCCGATAGGTGAAGGTCAGGGCGTTCGGGTGCGCGGGGTCGTGGGTCACCCGGTTCTCGGGATCGGGCAGATCCTCGACGATGGTGGCGAAGACGCTCGCCTCGCCCAGCAGCGCCGATGCGATGGCTGCGGGGATGCGGATGAACGGCTTGCCGGCGCGAAAGCGGCGCAGCGGCGAGCGGTCGTAGCGCTGCTTCAGCTCGTGCACCACGACGCCGTAGCGCGCCCCCACGCCCAGCGACTGCACGAGCCCCAGCCGCGCGCCGTCGCCGGTGTAGAAATCGCGCAGGCTGATGGTCTTGCGCGGCCCGCGGTGGTCGAGCCCGCGCGGCGCCCAGAGCGCGATCCGCTCGCCGACGTGGAACATGAGGAACCGCCCGGCGAGGCCGCTGTCGTTGGCCAGCCCCTCGGGCCAGTCATCCGAGGCCGAGGCGAGCAGCAGCATGGGTGACGCGAGGGCGCCCGCCGCAAGCACGAACACGCGGGCCTCGATCCGCATCGCCTCGCCGCCGCACTCGACCTCGGCGTGGGTGACGTGGTGGCGGTCGGCGCCGAGGCGGCGGACCACGGCGCCGTCGAGGACCGCCGCCCGGCCGGTGGCCAGCGCCGGCTCGATCCCGGCCGAGCGGCCGTCCATCTTGCAGTCGCGCGGGCAGCTGCAGCCGACGCATTCGCGGCAGCCGTCGCCGCCGCGGATGGCAAGGTGGGTGCGGTAGGGGTGCAGGCCCGCGGCGCGCATGCGCTCGACCAGGACGGCCTCGGCCGGCGACAGGACCGGCGGGTCGCGCAGCGGCGGCAGCGGCTCGGGGCGCAGCGGATCGGGCGTGCCCGACAGCGCCATCAGCGCCTGCGCGCGGTCGAACCACGGGGTGAAGGCGTCGTAGCCCACCGGCCAGCCGCCGGTCGGATGCGGCATCGTCGGGGTCGGCTCGAGGTCGTGGCGCTCGGGCCGCTCGAGGGCTGCGGCGTAATAGACCGAGGTGCCGCCGAGGCCGGTTCCCTGCAACGGATAGCCGTCGCAACTGCGGCCATCGACGGTGCCGCGCAGCCGCTCGGGCCAGCAGTCGTGGGCGCTGCGCACCTCGGGGTCGTCGTCGGTGCAGTCGAGCGTGTCACCGGCGCGGCGAGGGTGGCCGCGCCCGCGCTCGATGAACAACACCGACAGCCCGGCCTCGGCCAGCATCCGGCCGCAGAGGCCGCCGCCGAGACCGGCGCCGATGATCGCCACGTCCCAGACCGGCTGCCCCGCGGGCGGGACCGGGACGGCCGGGGGGGTGAGGGTCGGGGCGTTCACGACAGCACCACCCGCAGAGGGGCCGCGCGCCCCGTCGCGGCGGGGGTGGATGCGGGGCCTGCGGCCTCCTGCCGGCGCACCGCCCATCCGGCGAGCGACCCGGCGCAGACCCAGCTCAGCGAGGTGAGCGTGGCGTTCGGCAGCAGATCGACGAGGTTCGCGGCCAGGATCAGCGCCAGCCCCGCCGCCGGCAGGTCCGAGGCCGAGGGCCGCCGCCACGCCGCCCGCGCCGCCCGCAGGACCGACCCCGACAGCAGGCCGAACATCCACGCGAACCCGAGCAATCCGGCCGACGACATCTGCACGATCCACTTGCCGTCGGTGACGGTCGCGACGCGGCCGGTGAAGGGGTCGACGACGTGGTTGCGGTTCCAGCCGCCCCACCCGGTCCACGGCTTCTCCGCCGCGCGGGCGAGCAGCATGTCCTCGTTCGTCATCCGGAAGCCGAAGGACTGGCCGCGTTCGGGCGAGATGTCATGGGCGAGGTCTGTGATCGCGCGGACCGGCAGCACCTCGACCCACCGCAGAAGCGGGTAGGACAGCACGACCACGGCCAGCAGCGCCGCCACCGCGAACTGCAGGCGCACCGGCGCCAGCAGCACCAGCGGCACCAGCAGCAGCGCATAGATCAGCGCCGCCATGCTCTTGCAGAGCACCAGCACCACCAGCAGGAAGACGAGAAGCGCGGCCCGCGCGCCGCGACCGGGACGGCGCACGGCCGGGTCGCGCAGCCGCACCGCCGCGGCAAGGACCGCCATGCAGGCGAACAGCGCGACCCACAGCCCGTGCGACAGGAACACCATCGGGCGGAACCCGCCGTAGCGCATCATCTGCCCGAAATCATGGGCGAAGAACCCGTAGATCCAGACGTTGAGCTGCGGGCTGAGCCGGATCTCGAGCAGCATCGGCCAGGCATAGGCGAACCCCGCGAGGACAAGCGCCGCGAGCCACGACCTGAGGGCCGCGGGCGACGACAGGACGAGGTAGCCGAGGACGAAGGGCGTCAGCTCGAGCACCGCGCCCATCGCCCCGGTGATCCCGTCATAGGGGGTCATGCCGGGGCGGAAGTTGCTGCCCACGGTCAGCGGCTCGGGATTGGCGAGCGCGGTCAGCATCGGCGCGCTCACGGCCAGAAGCAGCATCGCCTTGATCCAGAGCGGCATCCGCGGGGCCTCGGCGCCCGCGCCGGTCCCGAGCACCGCCACCCCCACCAGCGCCGACACGGCGGCGATGGTGTTCTTGTCCATCGCCGGCAGCATCGGCAGGTCGATCGCCACCACCGGCGGCAGCAGCAGATAGCCGCCGAGCAGCGTCCAGATCACCGCCTGCACCCGGTCGAGGCGCGAGAACATCACCCCCGCCGCGACCGGCCACAGTGTCAGCACGATGAACGCAAGCGGCGAATGCAACCGCGACCTCATTAAAAACCTGAGCCGAGATTAGGGGCGGCAAGGGGTTCCGGCAATCCTGCCTTAAAAGACAGTGTGCCCGCGGCCCGCGACGTGGCATCACTGAGGGGGTTATTGCCGGCGGCGCGGGCCGTCCGGGCGTTGAGCGCCGGGGCCATCCGCGTCATCATCACTTTGTTGGTTTCGGGTATTGTTGCAGGTGTCGAAGTGACGATGGAACGCCCCGCCGACGGGATGCGGCAGCGCCCCGCGGCGTCTCGCACCGCCCCGCGCCCGGAGGCAGAGGCGCAGAGCCGCAGCACGGCCGGGACCGGGGCGCCCAACCCCTCCGGTGTGCCGGCAGCGCCGTCCCCCATCAGCCCGCCCTCGTCCTCACCGGCGGAAACTTCGGCCCCGGCAGACCCCTCGCGACGGGCCACGGCGCCCTCGGCCGTTCGACCGTCCTTCCTCAGCGGCCCCCAGATGTCGCGCCCCGCGGGTCAGCCCCTTGCCGACCCGTCACGGCTCGACGGCGCGCCCCCCCGCGACGCCGCATGGGCGGCGCTGCCTGCGCTCGGATGGCCGCACCGCACGCTGCTGCGCCTGCGGCTGGCGGGCGGGCCCCCCGACCACCCCGGGCTGGCCGCCGTGGCGCCCTATGACGTGCTGCGCACCCGCTCGATCCAGGCGATGGCCGCGGCCGGCTGGTCGCGGATCGGCGTCACCGGCACCGGCCGCGGCCCCGCGGCGCCCGCGGTGGCGCTGAACCTCGCCCTGTCGGTCGCGCGGCGCGCCGATCAGCGGGTGGCGCTCGTCGACCTCGACCTCGACCGCCAGCCGGTGCTGGGGTTGCTTGGCCACGCCCTGCCGCCCCCCAACGGCGTCCTGCACTGGAGCCGCGCGCGCCTGGGCGAGAACCTCGCCCTCGCCAGCTTCACCGCCCCGCCAGGGCGCAGCGCCGAGACGCTGCTGTCGGCCCAGTTCCAGGCCCGCCTGGCCGAGATGGTCGAAAGTCTTGCCCCCGACCTCACCATCCTGCACCTGCCGCCGATCCTGATGGCCGACGCCGGGATGGCGGCGCTCGACCTCGCCGAGACGGTGCTGCTTGCCGTCGATGGCACCAGCGACACCGCCGCGCGCATCCGCGCGGCCGAGGGGTTCGTGGTGGCCCGCCGCCCGCTGCTCGGGCTTTTCCTCTACGACGGCGAGGTCTGACATGGGCCCGATCACCGGCCTGGCCGAGTTCCTGTCGATGCTGACCCGCCGCGCGCCGGTGATGGCCGCGGTGCTGGTCGCGGGCATCGTCGGGACGCTGAGCTATGTCACCGCCATGCCGCGGACCTATCAGGCCAGCACCGTGATCCAGATCCTGCCCTCGGTGATCGGCGGCGGGACCGAGGCGCAGGTGTCCGAGGCGCCGGCGCGGCTGCGGCTCATCGAGCAGCAGGTGATGTCACGCCAGAACGTCACCGACATGATCGCGCGCTTCCACCTCTTCGAGGACCGCCCGGAACTCACCAGCAGCGAGCAGCTGTGGCGCTTCCGCCAGGACGTGCGGATCGACCTGATCCCCTCGGCCGGCGGCGCACAGTCGCCCGATGCCGGGGTCTCGGCGCTGATGCTGACCGCCAACGCCGGCGATCCGGCGGTGGCCGCGGCGCTGGCCAACGACATCGCCAACCAGATCGTGACCGGCAACAGCGAGGTCGTCTCTCGCCGCCTCGCCAACCTCGTCTCGGCCCTCGACGTCGAAAGCCGCCGGGTCGAGGCCGAGGCTGCGCAGGTGCAGGCCAAGATCGACGACATCCGCCGGCGCGAAACCGACGCCCTGCCCGAGAACCTCGAGGTGCTGCAGGCCGAGATGACGACGCTGCGCGGCCAGCGCGTCGCCACCACGCGCAGCATCCAGACGCTCGAGCGCGAGCGGCTGACGTTGCAGGTCAGCGAAGGCAGCGGCTCGGGCAGCGGCACGGTGACCGTCGCCGACCAGATCGGCCGGTTGCGGGTCGAGCTGGCGCAGGCCCGCCGGCGGCTGGGCGAGAGCCACCCCGAGGTGCGCCGCCTCGAGACCGCCATCGGTGAGCTGCAAGGCGGCGGGGTGCAGAACCTCGACCCGGCGGTGCGCCAGCAGATCGCGCTGATCGACGAGCAGCTCGGCTCGATGGAGGATGAGCGCAGCGTCCTCGACGCCCGGCTCGAGGCGATCGACACCGCCATCGCCCATATCCCCGAGGTGGCCGAGCGGCTTGACGCGCTCACCCGGCAGATGCGCGAGATCGAGATCCAGCGCGATGCGGTGGCCGCACGGGTCGCCGCCGCGCGGCTCGACCGCGAGCTGGTCGCGGGTGAGCACGGCGAGCGGATGGTGGTGCTCGAGAACGCCGAGGTGCCCGACAACCCCCTGTCCTCGAGCCGCCGCCGGGTGGCCGTGTTGGGCCTTGCGGCAAGCATCGGCGCGGCGCTGCTGGCGGGGTTCCTGCTGGAACTGGCGCGCCCTGTCCTGCGCACGCCCCGGCAGCTGCGCCACGCGCTCGGCGTCAGCGCCATCGCGGCGGCGGGGCGGGTGCAGATGCCCGCCGACCGGATGGCGGGCAGCGTGCGGCTGGCGCTGACGCTCCTCATCCTCGCAGCGGGCGCGTGGTACTCCTGGACGCTGGTCGCCCCGGCCCTTGCGCCGGCGGCGGCCTGAGCCGCCGTTGGTCGCGTCGCCCGGGCCCGCGCCGCGCGCCGGTGGCGGGCGCGTGGTGGCCGTGGCCATCGGCCGCAACGAGGGCGAGCGGCTGGTCCGCTGCATCGCCTCGCTCAAGGCGCAACCAGACCTTGCGCGGGTGATCTACGTCGATTCCGGCTCGACCGACGGCAGCGCCGCCCGCGCCGCCGGGATGGGGGCCGAGGTGGTGGCGCTGGACCTGAGCCGGCCCTTCACCGCCGCAAGGGCGCGCAACGCCGGCGCCGCGGCCGCCGCGCGGGAGGGGGCGCCCGCCTTCGTTCAGTTCGTCGATGGCGATTGCGAGGTCGCGCCGGGGTGGATCGCGCAGGGCCTCGCCGCCCTCGACGCCGACCCGCGCCTCGGCGTGGTGGCCGGCCGGCGGCGCGAGCGGGCGCCTGACGCGACGCTCTACAACGCCGCCTGCGACGCCGAATGGGACACCCCCGTCGGCCCCACCCGCGCGGTCGGCGGTGACATGCTGGTGCGCTGGCCGGCCCTCGCGGCGGCGGGGTTCTTCCGCGAAAGCCTGATCGCGGGGGAGGAGCCGGAGCTGTGCCTGCGCCTCGCCCGCGCCGGCTGGGGGATCGCGCGCCTCGACGCCGAGATGACCCGGCACGACGCGGACATGCACCGTCTGTGGCAGTGGTGGCGGCGCAGCCGGCGGGCCGGTCACGCCTTTGCCGAGGTGTCGTGGCTGCACCGCGCCGGCCCCGAGCGGATCTGGCAGCGCGAGACGCGCCGGGCGGTCGGCTGGGCCGCGCTCCCGGTGGTCGCCGCAGGCGCGGGGGTGGTGACGCCCTGGGCCTGGCTGGCGCTGGCGGCGCTGCCCGCGCAGGTCGTCCGCATCGCCCGGCGTGACCCACGCCCGCACCGCCGCTGGGGGCGCGCGGTCCTCACCGTGGCGGGCAAGCTGCCCGAGGCGGTGGGCGTGGCCGAGTTCCACCTGCGCCGGCTGGGGGGCCGGGGTCGCGCCCGGCTGATCGAATACAAATGATCCCGCTCAGCATCATCATCCCGGCCAGCAACGAAGCCGCCTATATCGACGCCTGCCTCGGCGCGCTGGCCGCGCAGGACGACGCCGGCGCGGTTCAGGTGATCGTGGTGGCGAACGGCTGCACCGACGCCACTGCGGCACGGGCCCGTGCCCACGCGCCGCGCTTCGCCGCACGGGGCTGGGGCTTCCGGGTCGAGGAGCGCGCGGCGGGCGGGAAGATCGGGGCGCTGAACCACGGCGACGGCTGCGCGCAGCACCCGGCGCGGCTCTATCTCGACGCCGACATCCGCATGGGGCAGGGGCTGCTGGCCGGTCTCGCCCGGGCGCTCGACGACCCGCGCCCGCGGCTCGCCGGCGGTCGGCTGGTCGTGGCGCCGGCCACGAGCCGCCTCAGCCGGGCCTATGGCCGCTTCTGGTCGCGGTTGCCGTTCATGACCGAGGGCGTGACCGCGGCGGGGCTGTTTGCGGTGAACGGCCCGGGCCGGGCGCGCTGGGGCGCTTTCCCCGAGGTGATCTCGGACGACAGCTTCGTGCGGTTGCAGTTCGCGCCGGACGAGCGGCTGCGGGTCAACATCCCCTACGCCTGGCCGCTCAGCGAGGGCTTCGCGCGGCTGGTCCGGGTCCGCCGGCGCCAGGATGCGGGGGTGGCCGAGATCGCCGCGCGCTTCCCCGAGCTGATGGCGCAGAGCGGCCCGGTCCGTCCGGGTCGGGCGCAGCTCGCACGGCTGGCGGCGGCCGACCCGGTGGGCTTCGCCGCTTACTCCGCCGTGGCGCTCGCGGTGCGGCTGGGCGCCGCGCGCGGTGGCGCCGCCGGGTGGGCGCGCGGGCGCTAGTCCGTGCCGCGCGTCTCGGCGTGGGTGCGATAGGCGGCGACCGTCTCGTCGGCGAGCCGTTGCAGCGTCGCGGCGAGTTCGGGCGAGGGGGTCTGGAACGTCCCGCCGTGGGCATCAGTCAGCCGCCGCGGCAGGCCCTCGGCCGGCTGTCCGGTGATGGTCGCGTAATGGATCAGCGCGACGTAATACATCCCGAGGTCGTTCGGGTGGATGTCATCCGAAAAGAAGTCCTGGATCCGCGTCGCGCCCGGAACCTTCCCATCGGCCAGCGCATCGTAGAGCCGCGCCATGCCCTGCCCGGCCGGGATGAGCCGCATCGGCGGCGCCTTGCCGGCCCGCGGGCGGTTGACGTCGTCCACGATCGCCTCCCACACCGGCAGGTCGAGGTCGAGGCGCTCGCGCCAGGGCAGGTGCCCCTTGTCGTCCCAGGGAATCTCGCGGCCGGTGCCGCTGTCGATGTTGTGCCACGTCTCGTAGAGATAGGTCTGGGTCTGCGGGTTCGCCTTGACCGCCAGATCGACCCAGCGGCCGGCATAGCGCGCCGGATCGTGCCAGCGCAGCGTCGGGTCAAGCGGTACGCGCTCAGTCAGCACCAGCACATCGACCGGCGCCTTGCGCAACAGCGCGCGCCCATCCTCGCCCTCGGCCTTGCGCGAGTCCTTCCACGCCGATTCGAGCGGGGCGCCGTTGATGATCTGATAATGGACCTCGGCCTCGAGCAGATCGTCCATCATGGTCGGCAGAGTTGGGCTGATAAGGCTGTGGCCGACGAACAGCACCGAGGCGATTTCGCGCAACATCTGATCCATGGTTCCTCGTTTCAACTGACGGCTGTATTTCGCAATTCAATTGAAATGCGATTTGCAGCGGGCGGCCCGCGGGGCAGGCCTTCACCCAATCGTTAAAATTTTACCAACCAGTTGATATTACGATCTTCTGGGAATTTTTTCCACCAGAGAAGCCAATGAATACCTGCCTTTATGGACAATGGGACAGATTTTTATACCGTGGGTGACCGTATGACGTATGATACCAGCAGTTAGCGATGGAAGACCCTTATGTTGTCGCAACCGCGTATCCAGTACCCTGTTTCCAAGATCGTTCACGGCCCCCGGTCCAAGGCGCTCGATGAGCCCTATGCCCGGATTGCGAAGCGCCCGCTCGACGTGACGAGTGTGCTGCTGTCGGCGCCGATCGTCGTTCCGCTGGTCCTGATCCTGGTCGTCTGCATCATGCTGCGGGGCGGGCGGCCGTTCTACACCCAGATGCGCGTCGGCCGGTCCGGCCGCCCGTTCCGGATGTGGAAGCTGCGCACGATGGTCGCCGATGCCGACGCCCGGCTCGCGGCGCATCTGGCCCGCGATCCCGACGCCCGCGCCGAGTGGGAGACGACCCAGAAGCTCAAGCGCGATCCGCGCATCACCCCGTTCGGACGTTTCCTGCGCAAGTCGTCGCTGGACGAATTGCCGCAGCTCTGGAACGTGCTGATCGGCGACATGAGCATCGTCGGCCCGCGGCCCATGATGCTGAACCAGGCCGTTCTGTACCCGGGGTCGGACTATTACGACATGCGCCCGGGCGTGACCGGCCTGTGGCAGATCTCGGATCGCAACGACAGCAGCTTCGCCCAGCGGGCGACGTTCGACGCGGAGTACGCGCGCAACCTGTCGCTCGCCAGCGATCTGGCGATCCTGAAGCGCACGGTCAGCGCCGTGCTCCGCTGCACAGGATACTAAGCGCAGAGGGGCGCCGGACGTTTTAGCCGCGACTGGTAGGCGACGGCCGGCCGGATCGACGTGATTCCCCTGCGCTGCGCCGATTCAGGGCTTCGGTTTAACCGTCTCGGCGGCCTCGATGGCGTCGGAACAGGCGGCGGTGCGTATCGCGATGACCAGTACCGCGATCACGCCGACGACCGAATAGACCAGCAGGCCCACGAGCGGGCGGACGCCGAGCATAAGGATGCTGCCAGCCGCACTCGCCACCGCCAGAGCCATGCCCAGCAGGAGCGTGCCAACCATGCCCTTGCCCCTCCCGTGTCTCAAATCACCCGCCACCCTCTGAGTATGCGCGCCCCGGCGCTTATCCGGAACGATCGATTCGGTGCGTTGGTTCATCGTCCGTAAAATTGCCTAAAAATCCGTTAACCCCGGCGAGATTCCGCCGGGAGGTGGAAAAGCTGACGGGAAACATCGATACTGCCACGAAATATTGCGGCTAACGGTGACGCTTCATGCACCTCGGTTATGTTGTCAACAGCTATCCGCTGCCGTCCCACAGCTTCATCCGGTGTGAAATCGCGGCGCTGGAATCGCTCGGGCACGATGTCCACAGATTCGCCATGCGCGGTGACCGCTCGGCCCTCGCTGACCCGCTCGACCGAGCCGAGCACGACCGCACCGAGCATCTGCATGACCGTGGCCCCCGCGGGTTGCTAGGCGCGCTGCTGCGGGAAAGCGGGGCCGCCCCCTCGGCGGTGGCCGGCGCCTTGCGGCTCGCGCGAACGCGAGCGGCGGCCGGTGAGTCGAGCCTCGCGCGGCAGTTCGCCTATCTCGCCGAGGGCGCCGTCATCGCCCGGCGGGCGCGCGAGCTGGGGCTCGACCATCTGCACGCCCATTTCGGCACCAACTCGACCCGGATCGCGGGGTATGCGCGCCGCCTCGGCGGCCCGCCCTTCAGCTTCACCGTCCACGGGCCCGAGGAGTTCGACGCCCCCCTCCAGCTCGACCTCGGCGGCAAGATCGCGGCCGCGGCCTTTGCCGTCGCGGTCAGCAGCTTCGGCCGCTCGCAACTCTGGCGGTGGGCGGCGCTGCAGGACTGGGACCGGGTGCATGTCGTCCATTGCGGCATTGACCTGGACGAGTTTCCAGCCCCCCTGCCGCTGCCGGCCGATCCGGGCCGGCTGGTGGCGGTCGGGCGCTTCGCCGAGCAGAAGGGCTTCGGCCTGCTCGTCCGCGCCTTCGCCCGGGCGCGCGCCGAGCGCCCGCAGTTGCGGCTCACGCTGGTCGGCGACGGGCCCCTGCGCCCGCAGATCGAGGCGCTGCTGGCTGCCGCCGGGTTGGGCGAAGCGGTCGAGCTGGCCGGCTGGCAGGACCGGGCGGGCGTCCGCCGCGCGCTCGCCGCGGCCGATGCGCTGGTCGTCCCGAGCTTCGCCGAGGGTTTGCCGGTGGTGATGATGGAGGCGATGGCGCTGGGGCGCCCCGTGGTCGCCACAATGATCGCGGGCATCCCCGAACTGGCGCGACCCGGCCACGACGGCTGGCTGGTCCCGGCGGGGGACGAGGCGGCGCTTGCCGCCGCAATGGTCGCGGTCGCCGACAGCCCGCGCGAGACGCTCGCGG
This sequence comes from Paracoccus sanguinis, assembly GCF_900106665.1. Taxonomy (GTDB): domain Bacteria; phylum Pseudomonadota; class Alphaproteobacteria; order Rhodobacterales; family Rhodobacteraceae; genus Paracoccus; species Paracoccus panacisoli. Next base: position 170,207 of record NZ_FNNA01000003.1, on the reverse strand, counting down.
CCATGGGGCACAGCGCGCGCGCGCGGGTCGTGGCGCGCCACGACGTCCGCCAGTCGGCGGCCCAACTCGCCGCGCTGTTCCAGCAGGCGGGCGAGGCTGCCCGCCGGGGCGGGCTGCCCGCGCGCTAGGGCCGGGGCTGCTGGCGCATATGGGCCCGCAGGGCGCGGCGGGCGGCCATGCTGTCCACCGCCGCGTCCGGGGCATCCGCCGGGGCGGGGGCCGGGGCCCGCGGCGGCGGGGCGGCGGCCGGGCCGCCCTCGGCGTGGCGGATGAAATCCCCCAGCACCGGAAAGCGGAACACGTCCGTCACCCCCAGATGCGCGAGCCCCAGCCGGTCGCGCAGCGTCCGGTGCATCTGGATCGCCAGCAGAGAGTGCCCGCCGGCGGCAAAGAAATTGTCCCGCGCGCCAAGTTCGGACACGCCCAGCACCTCACACCAGATCCCCCGGATCGCGGCCGCGCGGTCGCCCGTCTGCGCCGGGGGCACCGTGCTTTCGGCGGGCGCCGAGGCAGCGGCGGTCGGCACGGCGGCCACGCGGGCGGGGGTGACCGTGCCCGGCGGGGGCAGGGCCTTGCGGTCGATCTTGCGGTTCGGCGTCAGCGGCAGCTGCTCGAGCCGGACGATCCGCCCCGGCACCATATGCGCTGGCAGGTCGCGCTCGAGCGCCGCGCGCAAGCCGGCCTCGTCGCCCGGCGTGCCGGTGACATAGCCGACCAGCCGGGCGTCGCCCGGAGTGTCCTCGCGCACGATCACCACCGCCTCGCGCACGCCCGGCTGGCGGGCGAGCGCGGCCTCGATCTCGCCCGGCTCGATGCGGAAGCCACGCAGCTTCACCTGCTGGTCGATCCGGCCGAGGTAGTCGAGCCCGCCGTCCGGCCGCCAGCGCACCCGGTCGCCTGTGCGATACATCCGCCCGCCTTGAGGCGCGCTGCGGAACGGGTCGGGGCGGAACGCCGCCTCGGTGAGGTCGGGACGGTTCCAGTAGCCGCGCGTGACCCCGTCGCCGCCGATCCACAGCTCGCCCTCGGCCCCCTCGGGGACCGGGCGGCCGTCGGCGTCGAGCACGTAGACCGTGGTGTTGGCGATGGGCCTTCCGATCGGCGCGCCCGTGACCTCGGGGGAGAGCACCGCCGTGGTCGACCAGATCGTCGTCTCGGTCGGGCCGTACATGTTCATGATCCGCGCGCCGGTCAGGCCGCGCAGCTCGCCCAGCAGCGGCGGCGGCAGCGCCTCGCCGCCCAGCATCAGCACCTTGAGCCCGCCCAGCGCCCCGGCCACCGCCGGGTCGGCGACGAGGATGCGCGCCATGCTCGGGGTGCATTGCAGATGGGTGACCCCGTGCCGGCGCATCATCGCGGCGATGGAGTAATCGCCGGGATCGGCCTCGCCGACATCGCCCCCGGTCGCCGCCCGCAGCCGGGCCAGCAGCGGGAACGACCCAGCCACCACATCGGGGGCGATGCCGTAGTCGATGAGGCAGGCGACCTCGCCCACCCCGATGGCCTTGAGCTGCTCGACCCGGGCGATGGCATCGTCGAGCGAGCCGAACAGCCCCGAGTCCTCAAAATAGCGCAGGAAGGCGAACTCGAGGATACCGTCGAGTTCGTCCTCGGTCAGCGTGCCGAGGTCGATGGCCATGGGGTTGGTCATCCCCGCCGGTCGGCGGAAGGCCGGAAACTCCCACGCATATTGCTTGACCAGCGCGGCGGCGGCGCGGAGGTAGTCCTTCATCGGCCCCCGCGCGATCTCGCGCGCGGTCTCGCGGTCCTCGGCGAGGAAGCTGTGCAGCATCAGCGTCACGGTGAAGTCGGCCGGATCGTGGCCCGCCGCACGCAGGGCGGCGTGGTATTCGCCGATCCGCTGGGCCACGGTGTCGATGCTCTGGCCCAGGAGGTGCGTCAGCACGTTGGCGCCCAGCCGCCCGGCCTCGGCCCAGGTCTCGGGGTTGCCGGCGACCGTCACCCAGATCGGCAGCTCGCGCTGCACGGGCCGCGGCTGGGTCACCACCGCGTGCATCGAGCCGTCGGCGCGCGGAAAGGCCACCGCCTCGCCCCGCCACAGCCGGCGGAGCGTGTCCACGCTTTCGATCATCGCGGTCTTGTTATTCGGGGGCGCGTTCTCGGGGCGCAGGATGAAATCGTCGGGCTGCCAGCCCGAGGCGACGGCGATCGCCGCCCGCCCGCCGGTCAGGTTGTCGATCACCGCCCATTCCTCGGCCACCCGCGCCGGGTGGTGCAGCGGCACGACGCAGCTGCCCGCGCGGACCGAGATGCGGCTGGTGACCGCCGCCACCGCCGCGCCGGTCACGGCGGGGTTGGGGTAGGGGCCGCCGAAGGCGTGGAAATGCCGCTCGGGCGTCCAGAGCGCCACGAAGCCGTTGTCGTCGGCGAAGCGCGCCCCTTCCAGCAGCAGGCGGTATTTCAGCGCCCCCGGCCCGTCGTCGTTGCCCCAGTAGTAGAGGCTGAACTGCATTCCCGGGCCGCTGGACGCCGGGCCGGCCGCGCGTCCGCTGGCGGCAGCCGAGACGGCCAGGCGGCTCTCCTCTCCGGCGATGACCAGCTTGAGACCGCGGGCGAGCGACCAGAAGATTTCCAGCACCGAGATGTCGAACGAGAGGCTCGTCACCGCCAGCCAGGCGTCGCCGGGCGCGACGGGGATCTCGGCGTCCATGCCGCCGAAGAAGTTGGCCACCTGCCGGTGCTCGACCATCACGCCCTTGGGGCGCCCGGTCGAGCCGGAGGTGTAGATGAGATAGGCGAGGTTCGCAGGCGTTACCGCGACCTGCGGCGGCTCGGCGTCGCCGGTGGCGATGGGCAGCGCTTCGACCCCGTCGGCCCCCGTCGGCAACGTCAGCCCCGGCTGGATCAGGGCCACGCAGGCGCCGCTGTCGGCGAGGTAATAGGCGAGCCGGTCGGCCGGATAGTCGGGGTCGAGCGGGAGGTACGCGCCGCCCGCCTTCCAGATCGCCAGCGCGCCGATGACCAGCTCGGGCCCGCGCCTTGCCATCAGCCCCACCGGCTGGTCGGGGCCGACGCCCGCCGCAATCAGGCGGTGGGCGAGCGCGTTGGCGGCCCGGTCGAGCGCGCGGCGGCTGAGGCTCTGGTCCTCGAACACCAGCGCCACGGCCTCGGGGTCGGCGGCGGCGGTCGCGGCGATGAGGTCGTGGATACAGGCGGCCGGGATGTCACGCGCGGTGTCGTTGCGCCCGACCAGCAGCGCCTCGCGCGCGGCGGGGTCCATCACCGGCAGGTCGCGGACCGCGGTCGCGGGTGCCGCCTCGAGCGCCCAGCCGATCCGCGCCGCGAGCCGCTGCGCCGCGGCGGGCGAAAGCCGCGCCGGGTCGTGGTCGAGTGTCACGCCGGTCCCCGTCAGGATCAGTGTCGCGGCGCTCTCGGCCACCGGGCCGCGACCGGTGAGGTCGAGGGCCACGTCCGGGATCGCCGCCGCCCGCAGCTCAGGCGCGCGGTGCCGCAGGTCAGCCATGAAGGCCCCGCGACCGGCCTGAGCCGCCAGCGCCGTTTCGAGCGCCGCGGCCATGCCAGCGAGGTCGGGCGCGTCGGGCAGCGCCAGCGGCACCCAGTCGCTGACCATGCCGGTGGGGTCGTCGGGGTGGCCCTCGGGCCGCAGCGCGACCGTGGCGCCGGTGCGTCCCGCGATCTGGGCCATCACCGCGGCCACGGCGGCCAGTGTGGCGCGGGCGTCGCTCCCCTGCGCGGGAATGGCGATCCGGCTGCGCGGGGCGGCAGCGGCCTTGGCCTGCGGCTGCAGGTCCGCGAGGTGCAGCGCGTCCATCCGCGCCAGCCGCTTGCGCCAATAGCCGTCGTGGGTCGCCGCCGCGGCGGCGAGCGCGCCCAGCTGCGCGCGCAGCGCGGCATCGGTCCCGAGCACCGCGCCGGGCGGCGGCAGGTCCAGCGGCTCGCGCAGCGCCAGCCGCACGGCGCGGTCGGCGCAGGCGACCGTCAGGCTGCGGTCGCCGGCCGCGAGCACCGTGCCCGGCGCCCCGCCGCCGTCCACCAGATCGGCATGCGTCACCGTCGCCACCCGGCCGCCCGGCAAGGCCAGCCGCGGCTCGGCCAGCGGGTTCCAGTAGGCGCCGTGGTCGAGCCCCCGGACCAGATCGACCACCCGCTGCGCCGGGCCGGAAAGGTCCACCATCCCGCCCGCCTCGGGCCGCTTGGCCTTGGGCAGGTAGCTGCGCTGGCCCAGATCCTGCCGCTCGCGGCGCAGATCGCCGGTTTCCAGCATCTCGACCAGTTCGGGCAGGCTGTCGGCGGCTTGGGCGAAGCAGCGCGCGTTCAGCGTCAGCGCGGTGTCGTCGGCCCGGATCGGAAAGTCGCGGCGCACCAGCACGTCGCCCTCGTCGATGCCGCCCTCGATCAGGTGCCAGCAGATGCCGTGCCGCTCGTGCCCGCCGATGATCGCCCAGACCGGCGCGTTCAGCCCCGCCATCCGCGGCAGGGGGCCGTCATGGAAGTTGATCGCCCCCAGCCGGCCGCGGGCCAGCGTCTCGGGCGGCAGGATCGAGAGATTGGCGATGCTGAACAGCCAGTCGGCATCGGGCGCGGTCAGGGGGGCAGCGTCCTGATCCTCGACCGGGATCCCGTGGCTCGTGGCATAGGCGCGCAGGTCGGGGTTGCGGGTGATGATCGCCCGCACCTCGTGGCCGCGCGCGCGCATCAGGTCGGCGGCGTGGCGCAGCAGCAGCTCGTTGCCAACGAGGATCGCAGAGAACCAGGTCATGGCGTATTCCTTTCAGGCCGGACGGCACGGGCGACGGCGCCCCGGGCCATGCGGGTCAGGTGGCCGGGCGGCACGCCCGGCGCGCGGCGTTCGATCAGGCAGCGCAGCCGCCACAGCCCGCCGCCCGCGACATGGGCCATCGCGGCCGCCAGCGCGCCGCGGCGGCCGTGGTGCTTGCGGAAATAGCGGTCGTGCGAGGCGTACCAATAGTCGGGGACGCGCGCCCAGGTCTTCATCCCTGTGCTGGCCGAGCCGACATGGACGACCTCGCTTTCGACGACGTAATGGGTCTGCCAGCCGCGGGCGGCGGCGCGGCGGCAGAGGTCGGTCTCCTCGAAATAGAGGAAGAACCCCTCGTCGAAGTCGCCGATCTCGTCGATCACCGTCTGGCGGATCATCATCGAGGCCCCCGCCGACCAGTCCACCCGCCCCGACACCTGCGGCCGCGGCAGCGCCACGACATGGCGCGCCAGCCAGCGCGTGACCGGGCCGGTGCGGGCGGTCGCCTCGAACTCGCCGGCGACCGAGGGAAAGCGGAAGGCGGTGTCGTGGTGGTCGCCCGCAGGCCCGTGCAGGCGCGAGCAGGCGATCCCCGCCTCGGGGTGGGCGTCGAGGTGGGCGATGAGGGCGCGGATCGCGTCCGGCGCCGGCATCGCGTCCGAGTTCAGCAGATAGACGAGATCGGCCCGCCGGCCGTCCGGCAGGCCGCGGCGGATGGCGAAGTTGTTGCCCGCGCCGAACCCGCCGTTGTGCCCCGAGCCGACCACGGCCAGCCGCCCGCCCGCGGTCCAGCCACGGGCCGCGGCCTCGGCGGCGAGCTGCGCCTCCGAACCGTCGCCCGAGTCGTTATCGACGATGGTGATGCCGCCCGCGATCCCCTCCATCGCCCTCAGCGCGGCCTCGGCGGCGGCAAGCGTCAGCGCGGGCGTGCGCCAGTTCAGGATGATCGTGTGCAGGACGTGCGGGGCGGTCATTCGGCGGCCACCCGCGGTGCGGCCCGGTCGGCGGCGCGCAGGATGTCGCGCAGCACCGTCCCGAGGCGGCGGACGTTCGGCTCGAGCACCATCGAGTCGTGGTCGCCCGGCACCTCGACCACCCGCAGCGCGGGCATCCATTCGCCCCAGCCGTTGTCGCCGTAGAGATACTCGCGCCCGGTGGTGACCCAGCGGTCGCCCGAGACCTTCCAGCGCCGGTCGAGCGGCGGGCGGAACAGCGTCACCGGCCCCTCCCACGGGGCCAGCGCGACGCGGGGCAGGGCGGCGCGGAAGGCCGCCTCGATGGCGCGGTCGTGGAACGCCTCGGGCTCGTTCGCGGCCCCCGCCTGGCGGCGCCGGGCGAGTTCGTAGCTCAGCTTGTCGCGCGCCCAGGCGGCGAGGAACGCCGGTCCCTCGGCCTTCAGCTGCTGGGTGCGGATCATCAGCTTGTCGCGGCGGCTCAGCACCGGGCGCTGCGGCAGCGGGGTGTCGAGCAGGACGAGCTGCGCGACCGCCTCGCCCTCGGCCTTGAGCGCGCGGGCCATCTCGAGCGCGATCAGCCCGCCGCCCGAGAAGCCGCCGAGCAGATAGGGACCGCGCTGCTGCACCTGCCGCACCTCGGCCAGATAGTCGCGGGCGGCCTCGGCGAAATCCTCGTGCGGGCGGTCCTCGCCGAAAAGCCCGCGCGCCTGCAGCCCGTAGAACGGCCGGTCGGTCCCGACCCGCTGGGCGAGGTGGCGCAGGTTCATCACGTTGCCGAACATCCCGGCGACGAGGAAGAACGGCGTGCCCCCCGTGGCGCCGCCCTGGCCGCCCATGGGGACGAGGTGGCGGCGGGTGGGGGCGTGGGGCGCAGGCGCGGGCTCTGCGCCGGGGGCGGTATCGGGGGTGGCGCGGGGTCCGGCGCGCTCTTCGACCAGCCGGGCGAGGCCCGCGATGGTCGGGGTCTCGAACAGCGTAGAGATCGGCAGGTCGACCCCGAACACCTTGCGCAGCTGGTTGAACATCCGCACCGCGATCAGCGAGTGCCCGCCGAGGTCGAAGAAACTGTCCTCGGCCCCGATCTGCGCCACGCCCAGCAGCTCGGCCCAGATCGTCGCCAGCTCGGACTGGGTGCCGGGGGCGGGGGGGACGTAGTCGGCGTCAATCTCGGGGCGCTCGAAGCTCTGGCCGCCGCGGTCGGCCTCGGGCGGGCGGGCGGCGTCGGCGACCAGCGCCGGCAGGTCCATCGACGAAATGTAGAGCTGCGGCAGCCCGCTCGCCACCGCGCGGGCGAGCGCCCGTGGCCCCTCGGCGGCGGGGATGCCCTGCGCGACGAGATGGGCGAGGCGCCGCTCGCCGGGGTCGTGGTGGACGGGGGGGGCGCTGTGCGCCGGGGCGGCCTCGGGGCCTGCGGTGAACCCCGCCGCGGCGGTGTCGAGGCGGCGCAGGGCGAAGCCGGTGATGCGGCAGCAGACGGCGCCCTCGGGATCGGTCAGCGTCACGTCGAAGCGCGCCATGCCGCCCGTTGCGGCGGCCAGGCGGACGTGGCTCGTGACCCGCGCCGGCAACGGGCGCCAGAGGTCGAGCCGGTCGTAGCCCAGAGGCACCCAGAGATGGCTCGCCGACCAGCCCGGGATCAGCGCCATCGCCCAGCCGGTGGCGATGTCCATCAGCGCCGGGTGCAGCAGATAGCCCTGCGCGAGATCGCCGGCATAGGCCGGGTCGAGCGCCAGCTCGGCCACGCCGGCGTCGCCTGCGATCCGGCTGCGGCGCAGGACCTGCCAGCGCGGGCCGAACCGCATCCGCGGCGCCTGCGCCGAGGCGAGGGGCCGGCCGCCGGCGTCCTCGTCCCACCCCCCCGGCGGCGGGGGCGGTCCCGCGGGCGGCGCGGCGGGATCGGCCAGCGGCACCACCAGCGCGGTGACGTTCGGCCCGTCGCCGGCCGCGTCAGAGAGGGTGATGCGGGCGGCATCCTCGACCCGCGCGACCTCGACTGAGAGCCGCGTTTCGGCCCCGTCGGGGACCAGAACGGGGCGCAGGAACTCGACGCCGCGCAGGGTCAGCGGAAGGGCGAGGCCCGCCTCGCGCGCCGCCTCGGCGAGGATCTCGAGGCTGCCGGTGCCGGGCAGCAGCGCCTGCCCCGACTCGGTCCGGTGCTCGTCGATGACCCAGTCCGCGGCGCTGAGGCGGCGGACGAAGCGCAGCGCGTCATCTCCCGGCAGGCGCAGCCCGAGCAGCGGGCCGGCGGCGGGGGTGCCGGTCTCGGGCTCGTGGCGCGTCGGTCCGGGCTCGGGCGTGGCGCCAGCGGCGTGCGCCACCGGCTCGGCAGGCATGGCCGGCACCGCGCCCGTCGCGCGGGCGGCCATGCCGGTGTCGGCCCAGACGCCCCAGTTCAGCGCCACCACCCGGCCCAGCTCGGGCGGGGCCTGCCGGGCTATGGCGTTCAGATACTCGTTCGCGGCGACGTAGTCGGCCTGCCCGGCAGGCGCGATCGCCGTGCTGGTCGAGGCGAAGAGCACCGTCAGCCGCGGCGGGCGGCCGCGCAGCGCCGCGATCAGCGCGTCGGTGCCGTGCATCTTGGGGGCAAGCACGTCCCACGCCTCGTCGTCGCTCTTGCCCGCCATCAGCCCGTCGCGGGTCAGGCCCGCGGCGTGCAGGACGCTGTCGACGGGGCCGAACCGCGCGACCGCCGCATCCACCGCCGCGGTCATGTCCTCGGCGCTGGTCGGGTCGGCCGTCAGGGCGAGCACCTCGGCCCCCGCGGCCCGCAAGCCCGCGACCGCCCCCAGCACCGCGCGGCTCCGGGCGCTCAGCCCGTCCAGAGGCTCGCGCGTCGTCAGCACCAGCCGCGCCCCGCCGCGCCGGGCGAGGTCCTGCGCGAGCGCCTGCCCGATCCCGCCGAAGCCGCCGGTGATCAGCGTCACCGCGCCCGGCGGGATGGCCGCTGGCGGATGGGGCACGAGGGGCAGGGGGGCGAGCTGCTGGACGAGCCGTCGCCCGCCGCGCCAGGCGACCAGCGGCTCGTCCCCGCTGACCGGGGCGAGCAGTTCCTCGAGCAGCGCGTCGGCCAGCCGGTCCAATCCCGCCTCGTCGGGCTGGGTGCGCCCGATCAACCCGCGGCGCGGTGGCGGCAGGCGGACATCGACCAACCGCGCCGGGCCCCCGCCCTCGCGCGGCAGCATCCGCACCGGGCCGGTCGCCGTCATCTTTTCGGGATGCGGGGCCGGCTCGCCTGCCACGCTTAGCGCGTCGTTGCAAACCGCGATCAGCGCCGGGTTCGCGTCGGGCCATTCGGACCCCAGCGCCTGCGCCAGATGCAGCAGGCTGAAGAACCCGCGCTCGAGATGGGCCATCGGCACGCTCGACCCCGGGCGGCAGCTCTGCCCCGAGGTGATGCCCCAGAAATGCGCGATCCGGTCCACCGGCGCGTCGAGCAGCCCCAGCATCTGCGCATAGCCGTCGCGCCCGGCCTCGGGCGGCAACGTCAGCCCCTCGGGCGTCTGCGCCACCCGGTCGCCGGCGCGCAGCATCGTGACCTCGTGCCCGCCCGCGCGCAGCCGATCCGCCACCCGGTCGGCGACCCCCATCTCATCGGCCAGCACCAGCCAGCGCAGCGGCGGGTGCAGCGGCGCCCCTGACGCGTCGAGTTCCACCGCCGGGGCCGAGAGGCGCCAGACCGGGCGCCAGCCCCAGCCGGCCGGGTCCTCGATCCGCGCCGGCGCGTCGTCCTTGACCGCCGCCGAGGCCGCGCTGCGCTCGATGAAATAGCGCTTGCGCTGGAACTGGTAGCCGGGCAGCGGCAGCCGCCGCCGCGGGGCGTCACCCCAGATTTGCGCCCAGTCGAAATCGCCCCCCGCCGCCCACAGCCGGGCCAGCGCGCTGATGAAATAGAGGTCGTCGCCCACCGCCTGGTCGCGGTGCCGCAGGGTCGAGATCACCTGATAGGGCCGCACCCCCGGATTGGCCCCGGCCATCGACGACATCGCCCGCCCCGGCCCGATCTCGACGAACAGCGTCGCGGGGTCGGCGGCGAGATGGGCGATGCCCTCGGCGAAATGGACGGTGCCGCGCAGATGCGCGGTCCAATAGTCGGGGTCGGTTGCCTCGGCATCGGTGAGGGGCCGCCCGGTGCGGTTCGAGATGATCGGGATCTGCGGCGGCGCAAGTCGGATGCCCGCCAGATAGGCGCGGAAGCGAGGCAGGATGTCCTTGAGCATCCGCGAGTGGGCGGCGATCGAGATGGCGATCTTCTGCGTCTCGACCCCCCGCGCCGCCATCGCTGCGGCAAAATCCTCCAGCGCCGCCTGCGGCCCCGACACGACCGACAGCGACGGCGCATTGACCGCGGCAAGGTCCAGATCGTCCAGCTCGGCCGCAAAGCCTTCGGGCGCGAGCGGCACCGACAGCATCCCGCCCGGCGGCACCCCGTCGAACAGCGTCCCGCGCAGATGGACGAGGCCGATGCAGTCCTCGAAGCTCATCACCCCGGCGAGGCAGGCGGCGGCGTTCTCGCCCATGCTGTGGCCGATCAGCGCCGCGGGGGTGACGCCCCATGCCATCCACAGCCGCGCCAGCGCGTATTCCACGATCATCAGCAGCGGCAGTTGCGCCGAGGGGCGCATCAGCGCGGCATCGGCCGCGGCGGTGGCGTCCGGCTCGGGCAGCCAGAGCGGGCGCAGGTTGGGGCCGAGGGTGGCCAGATGCGCCAGCCCGCGGTCCATCCAGTCGCGGAACACCGGCTCGGTCTCGTAAAGCCCGCGCGCCATGCCGGCGTATTGGGCCCCGCCGCCGGGGAACATGAAGACGACGCGCGGGTCGTCGCCGGCCTTCTGTGCGTCGAACACCCGCCGGTTGTCGGCGCCGCCGCGCAACAGCGCCGCCGCCGCCTCGGCGGCGTCATGGGCGACAAGCACCCGGCGCCGCTCGAACCGGCGGCGGCCACGGACCAGCGTGTGCGAGATGTCGGCGGGATCGGCGTCGGGATGGGCCTCGAGCCAGCCCGCGAGCGCCGCCGCATTTGCGTCGAGCGCCGCGCGGCTGCGGCCCGAGACGGCGAAGATGTGGAAAGGCCAGTCGGAATCCTCGGCCGCGGCGGGGGGCGGGGGTTCCTCGAGGACGACATGGGCGTTGGTGCCGCCGACGCCGAGCGAGTTGACACCTGCGCGGCGCGGCCGCATCGCCTCGGGCCAGTCGGCCAGCCGGTCCGCGACCCGGAAGGGTCCGCCGGCAAAGTCGATCGCGGGGTTCGGGGCCGAGAACCCCAGCGTGGGCGGGATGCGCCCGTGGTGGACGGCCAGCGCCGCCTTGACCAGCCCGGCTGTCCCCGCCGCGGTGTCGAGGTGGCCGATGTTGGTCTTGACCGAGCCGACGAGGCACGGCCCCGCCCGCGCCGCCGCCGCGGGGACGCGGGCGAAGGCCTGGTTCAGCGCGGCGATCTCGATCGGGTCGCCGAGCGGCGTGCCGGTGCCGTGGCACTCGACATAGCCGACGCTTTCGGGGGGCGTCCCCGACATCACCAGCGCCTCGGCCACCGCCGCGGCCTGGCCCTCGACGCTGGGGGCGAGATAGCCGGCCTTGGCAGCACCATCGTTGTTGATCGCGCTGCCCCGCACCACCGCCCAGATGTGGTCGCCGTCGGCCAGCGCATCGGCCAGCCGGCGCAGCACCACCACCGCGGTGCCGCTGCCGAACACGGTGCCCTGCGCGCGGTGATCGAAGGCCCGGCAATGCCCGTCCGGCGACAGGATCTCGTTTTCCTTGTAGAGATAGCCGCGCCCGTGCGGCAGCTCGATCGTCACCCCGCCGGCCAGCGCCATGTCGCACTCGCCCGACGCGAGCGACTGGCAGGCCAGATGCACCGCGACCAGCGAGGTCGAGCAGGCCGTCTGCACGTTCACGCTGGGCCCGGTCAGGTCGAACAGATGGCTGGCGCGGGTGGCGAGGAAATCCTTGTCGTTGCCGGTGTGGCGCAACAGGAACATCCCCACGCCGTCCACCAGCTCGCGGTTCGAGCAGAGGTTGAAGTAGAAATAGCTGCCCATCCCGCAGCCGGCAAAGACGCCGATGGGCCCGGGGAAGCTCTCGGGGACATGGCCCGCATCCTCGAGCGCGTTCCAGCAGCTTTCCAGGAACTTGCGGTGCTGGGGGTCCATGATCGCCGCGTCCTTCGGCGAGAGCCCGAAGAACTCGGCGTCGAAGCCGTCGAACTGGTCGAGGACCGCGGCGGCCGGAACGTAATGCGGATCGCGCAGATGCAGCGCGGATTCGCCCGCCGCCGCCAGCTCGTCGGCCGACCGGCGCGAGATCGACTCGACCCCCTCGCACAGGTTGCGCCAGTAGGCTCCGACAGTCTCGGCGCCCGGAAGCTGGGCTGCCATGCCGACGATCGCAAACTGATCGTGCCCGGGGCGGGATACGCTTGACGACCCCTCGTTCACGGCCAAACTCATTCAAACAAACAACTACAACGCCCCGAGTATAGGCCGCAGGACAGAGCCAAGTATAGACGCGCGGGCTTATCTTTTCATGCAGGTCCGGGGCGCCGGGCGAGAGGAGGGGCAGGTGGAGTTTGCATATCCCGACGGGGCGCGCGTCCGGCTGACCCACGCCGACGCCCCGAGCCTGCTGGCCGAGGTCGCCGCGCGGCTTGAGGCGGGGCAGGGGTTCGCGCTGGCGACGCTGAACGTCGATCACCTCGAGAAACTGGGGCGGGAGGCGGGGTTCCGCGCAGCCTATGCGGCGCATGATCTGGTGGTGGCGGACGGGAACCCTGTGGTGTGGCTGTCCCGCCTTTCCGGCCGGCCGGTGGGGCTGGTGCCCGGCTCGGACCTCGTGGTGCCGCTGGTCCGGGCCGCCACGGCGGCGGGGGTGGGCGTGGCGCTGATCGGCGGGCGGGGCGAGAGCCTCGTGCGCGCCGCCGCGCGGCTGGGGCGCGAGGTGCCGGGGGCGCGCATCGTCCTGACCCATGCCCCGGGGTTCCCCTTCGATCCGACCGGCGCCGAGGCCGAGGCGGTCGCCGACCGCATCTCGCGGTCGGGCGCGGGGCTGTGCCTGCTCGCCCTCGGCGCGCCGCGGCAGGAGATCTTCGCCGCCTTCGCCCGCCGCCGCCTGCCGGGGGTCGGGTTTGCGTCGATCGGGGCGGGGCTCGACTTCCTCGCCGGGGACCAGCGCCGCGCCCCCCGGCTCGTGCGCCGAGCGCGGATGGAGTGGCTGTGGCGGATGCTGAGTGATCCGCGCCGGCTCGCCGGGCGCTATGCGAGGGGCTTCATGATCCTGCCGGGCCACGCCCGCCGCGCCTGGCGGTCGCGGCATCGCAGATCGCCTTGAGCTGGTCCGTGCGGGCGGTGAACTCACGCTCGAAATCATGGCGGGCGGCAAAGGCCAGCCCGGCCTCGGCCGCCCGCATGAGCGCCGCGCGGTCGGCATCCAGCGCCCTGATCCGGGCGGCGAGCGCGCGCACGTCGCCCATCGGCACCGTCCAGCCGCCGCCTGACCGCGCCACCAGCGGGGTCAGCATCCGGTTGTCGAAGCCCGCCACCGGCAGGCCGCAGCCCATCGCCTCGATGTAGCTGCACGACGGGTCGGACTGGGTGTGCAGGCTGACGAACAAGTCCGCCTCGCGCCGCGAGACCGGCACCAGCCCGTCGGCGAAGGGCAGGGGGCGGTGGAGGCGCACATGCTCCTTGCCGCCCGCGCGGTGCCCCAGCGCCGCCAGCGCGGCCTTAAGGGCCGGCAGCACGCTGCCCTCGCCGTAGATGTCGAGGCTGTAGGTCATTCCAGCCGCATCCAGCGCGGCCACCAGCGGCGCGATGAGGTGCGCCCCCTTCATCGGTTCGAGCCGGCCGGAGTGGATCAACCGCAGCGGCGCCCGCCTGGCGTGGCGGGCGGCCCGCGCCGCCATCTCGGCCGGCGTGGCCATCATCGCCGCCGTCATCCGGTTGTCGAGGTAGAGCAGGCTCCGCCGGTTCAGCCCCGCATAGGCGGCGGCCGCGGGAAAGCCGTTCATCTGCACCCCGTCGGCACGGGCGAGCGCGGCCCGGCGGCGCGGCTCTTGCCGCAGGTTCCAGCCCGCCGACCAGAGCCGCCGGGCTGCGTTGCGCGCCGGGTCCATCCGCGCGATCCTGAGCCGCGTCCCGAGCGTGTATTCGATCCCGAACACCAGCGGCACGCCGCGCGCCCGGCAGAGATCGGCCAACCCAAGCTGCGCCGCGGAATCGGCCGAGCCGAGGACCATCCCCGCCTCGGGCGGCAGCAGCGCCCCGGGCGGGGTGGCGGGCGGCATCAGCACCAGATCGAACCCCAGCGCGGTCGGATCGCGGGCGTGACTGAACGGGGGCGGGGCAGGGGCCTCGGGCATGACGACCCGCACCGGGCCGTCCCATTCGCGGCAATAGAGCGCCATGCCCTCGACGAACTTGTCGTCGAGGTGGACCAGCCGGCCCTCACGCGCGGCTTCGGCCGTCACGAAGATGACCAGCAGGGGGCGGGCCATGTCGGACCCGCCCGTCAGTGCATCCCGACGAGCGGCCGCAGGTTGCGCAGATGACGCGCAGCCAGGCTGCGGGCTTGTCGGCCGCGGACCAGCGGTCGTGCCGGCGCGCCGGGCACGCCGTGCCTGAGCGCGGGGAACAGTTCGAGGATCTCGGCGCGCGCGGCCCGGCCCACGGCCCGCAGCGCCTCGGCCCCGGTGTAGAGCGACTCGCTTGCGGCGCCGTTGGCGGTGACGACTTCATGGTCGTCGAAGAGCAGGTGGATGTACTCGACCTCGGTCGCCTCGGTGTCGATCGAGATGCCGGGCAGCGAGGTCAGCTGCTTGGCCGCGACGAGCACCTCGGCGGTGCCGAACATCCGCTGGGCGATGCGCGAGGTCACCAGCATCCGGTGCTGCGGCGACACGGTCAGGTCGGCGGCCGGGCACCCCGGCCCCAGCGCCCCGGCGCGGATGCGCACCGGGCGCAGATGCGGGGCCGAGGCGAGCGCCGCGGCGCCCAGCCTCCGGCGCCCGACCCAGCGCAGCGGTCGCGCCCCGTGGTCGCGGGTCAGCACCGCGTCGCCGGCGCGCAGCGCCTCGATCGGGACCGCGCCGCGCGGTGTGGCGATGCGCGTCCCGGCGGTGAAGCAGGGAATGCCCATCGCATTGAGCAGCCGCCGACTGCCGAGCTGCGCCGGGGTGACGCCGACGAGGGTGATGCTTTCGCCGTTCGGAAAGGTCAGGACGGCGTTGCCGTCGCCGTCCGCGCTGATCGTCACGTCGTCCAGATCGACGGGGTTGCCGGAGGCGTCGTGCAGCGCGCCGACGTCCAGCCGGTCGGTCGAGACGATGCTGCCGTCCGGCTGCCGGACCGGAACTCGGAAGTCCAGCACCCGGTCGTCGCCCGACCCGTCCTGCAGCACCAGCACATCGGCGGAGTTGTCGGGCTGCGTCGGGTCGCCGTAGAGATTGCCGTTGAGCGAGATGATGTCGTCGCCGGCGCCGCCGTTGACGACATCTGCGCCGTGGCCGCCGTTCAGCGTGTCGTCGCCGGCGCTGCCGATCAGCGTGTCGTCGCCCTCACGCGACAGGACGTTCACGCCGGTCGTGCCGGTCAGCACCGCGCCCGAGGCGTCGATGCTGTCGTCGCCCTCGCCGGTCAGGATGCGCTCGAACTGGTGAAACTCGGCGGTGTTGCCGTGGTTGTCGGCCAGCGTGCCCGACTCGGCGCCGGTGAACTCGACGGCGACCCCGTCATAGGTCCACGCGTTCAGCGCGTCGCCGCTCGTCTCACCCGTCTCGCCGCCGTAAAGGACGTCGTGACCGGTCTGGTTGTCGACGTCCTTGCCCCACCGCACCCCGTCGTCGCCGCCTCCGGCATGGACGGTGTCGTTGCCGGTCGAACTCTCGATCAGGTCGTCGCCGTCGCCGCTGTCGATCAGGTCATTCCCCGCGCCGCCGTCGATGGTGTCGCGGGCGTCGCTGCCGATGATGGTGTCATCCCCGGCGCCGGTGTTCACGTCGATCCCGGCCGAGGTGCCGGCCGCCGTGACGGCATCGTTGCCCCACCCGAGATTGAGCCGCTCGATCCCCGCGAAGCTGACGCTGTCCGCCCCCTGCACGACCGTGCCTTCGCCCGCGCCGGAATAGGTCACGGTGGTGCCCGCGGTCTGCCCGCTGGCGTCGAGCGTGTCGCCGCCGTCCCCGCCCAGGATCGTGTCGTTGCCGGGGGCATCGCCGATGACGATCCGGTCGTTGCCGGCCAGACCCTCGATCAGGTCGTCATCGGGCGTCCCGACAAGCGTGTCGTCGCCGACGGTTCCGACAAGATGCGCCATGAAAACTGCCTTTCGAGGGGCCAACTGGTAAAAAATGGAAACACGCGGAGTCGGAAAGACTACATCACGCGGCCGCCCCCCCAGTCACCTGACCTTTTGGACAGGATCACTTTGGACAGGTTCGGGCCGACCGGTCAGGGAGTGTCCGCGACCTCGAGCAGGCAGAGCGAGAGGCAGAGCCCGCCCCCGACCCATTGCTGCGCCGGCAGCAGCGCCCCCGCGGTAAAGGGCGGGACCGCGTGCGCGAAGACCAGCCCGTCGGGCGTCAGCCGCAGGTCGTGGAAGCCGAGCAGCTGCCGGGTCAGCGGATACTGCGCCTTGTAGGCGGCCTCCTTGAGCGAAAAGATCCGCAGCGCAGCGACCGGCGGGGGCAGGGGGGCGAGACGGGCGATTTCCGCGTCGTCCGCGATATCGCCGATCAGGTCGGGAGAGAGCGGGCGGTCCGGCTCGACATCGACGCCGAGGGCGGCGATGCCGCTGTCCGCGATGCGCGCGGCGACGGCGATGGCGACCGCGCCGGCATGGCTGATGCTGCCCACGACACCGCGCGGCCAGATCGGAGCGCGGTCGGGCCCGGCAGGGATCGCCGCGGGCGGCTCGCCCAGTTGGGCAAGGGCCGCGCGCGCGGCGGACCGCCCGGCGGCGAACTCGGCCCGGCGGTGGGGGACGGCGCGGACGACGGCGGCGTCCTCGCCGGGCCAGAGCGGGGCAGGCGTGGACCCGACGTCGGCGGTGGCAACGGCCAGCTTCGCCAGCCACGGGTGATCCTGCGCCGCGATCAGCCGCGCGAGCGCGGCGCTGTCGAAGGGTGCGCCGGGGTCACCCATGCCGGGATGCGGCATCGTCACGCCGCCCCGCGGGCCGTGCGGACAGAGGACCGGGCAGGGGGGCGCTGCGGGCGCGCAGACTCACGCCTCGGCGACGTGGGCGGGCGGGTTCTCCATGATCTCGAGCACCCGCTCGGGCGGCCGCGCCAGCACCGTGCCGCGCGAGGTCACCACGAACGGGCGGTTGAGCAGGATCGGATGCGCCTCGATCGCATCGAGCAGCGCCTCGTCGTCGAGGCTCGGGTCGCTCAAGCCCAGTTCGTCATACGGCGTTCCCGACTGCCGCAGCGCGGCGCGCACCGTCAGCCCGGCGTCCGCGATCAGGCGCCGGATCGTCGCCCGGTCCGGGGGGGTGCGCTGGTAGTCGATCACCTCCGGCTCTTCGCCGCCCGCGCGCAGCGTGGCCAGCACCCGGCGCGAGGTCGAGCAGCGGGGGTTGTGATAGATCGTCACGGTCATGGTCAGGTCCCTTCAGATCGTGACCCAGCGTCGGGCCGTCGACAGGGAGATTACTTGTCACGCCGATGGAACGAAACGCCAGAGTCGGCCGTTCAAGAACCGCAACGAAACGAACCCTCTATCGGGAAAGGAAGCCGCACCATGGCCAACAATTACACCGCCTCGGATCTGAAGAAAGACGTCAAGGACGCCGCCCGCGAAACCGCCGACGACGTCAAGTCGGGCGTGGACAAGCTGGCCCGCGACGCCAAGGACGCCTGGAACGAGGCGACCGACAATACCGCCGCCGACAAGGCGCGCCGCGCCGCCGACGACGTCAAGCATGCCGCCGCCGACATGGCGAACGCCGCCAAGGACAAGGGCGCCGAGTTCGTCGAGGCCGCCAAGGAGAAGGGCGCCGAGTACGCCGAGCGCGCTCGTGAAGAGGCCGATCGCCTGTACCGCGCGGGTGAGCGCAAGGCGACCGAAGTCGCGCAGTATGCCGGCGACTACTACGACGAGATGTCCGACATGGTCCGCCGCAAGCCCGCCCAGGCGCTCGGCATCGCGGCCGGCGTCGGCTTCCTGGTCGGCCTGATCCTCGCCCGCCGCTGATCCGATGTTCGATTACGCGCGCAATATGCAGCTGGCCCTTTCCGACGCGGGTCGCCGCGCCGGGATGAAGGCCGCTGCCGGAGTCGTCGGGCTGATCGGCGCCGGGTTTCTGGTCGCCGCCCTCTGGACGTTCCTGGCCTACCACCTTCACTGGGGTTCGCTGGGGGCGTCCCTCGCCATTGGCCTGCTGTTTGTCATCATCGGCGTCGTGCTCATCTCGATGTCGAAGACGGTGAAGCACCCGGTGCCGTCGACCGACGAGCTTCGCGCCGAGGTCGAGGCGCGGGTGAGCCTCGCCACCGATGCGGCGCTGGAAAAGGCGCGGCTGAAGGCGACCGAGGTCGTGGACAACGTCGAGGGTCGGGTCGCATCGCTGGTTGACGTCGTGTCCTATCGGGCCGCGAAGTTTGCCGACGATGCCGAGGCCAAGGTGCACGGGTTCGCCCGTGACGCCGAGGCGAAGGTGCAGGGCTTCACCCGCAACGTCGCGGGCGAAGCGGCGAACCGGGTCGGGCTGACGCCGCAGTTCCTGGCCGACACGCGGGACACCCTGTCGCGCGTGAAGGAGTCGAACGCGGCCACCATCCCGCCGCTGATGGGCGCCTTTGCCGTGGGCGTGGCGCTGGCCTCGAAGCTGCAAAGCTGGCGCCACCGCGACGACGATGAGTATGATTTCGTCGAAGCGGATTACGACGACGACGATCGTTACGACGCAGACGGCTTCTATCGCTGAGCGTCGAGCCACCAAATGGAAAAGGGCCGCCCCACCGGGCGGCCCTTTTCGCATGCTCGGCGCTGCGCGATCAGCTGTTCGCTTCGCGGATCTTCTCGGCGGCGGCCTTGTCATAGGCGACGCCGGCCCGATCGAATAGCTGGTCGAGTTCGCCCGAGAGGGTCATCTCGGTGACGATGTCGCAGCCGCCGACAAACTCGCCCTTGACGTAGAGCTGCGGCACCGTCGGCCAGTCCGAGAAATCCTTGATGCCCTGGCGCATCTCGTCGCTCGACAGCACGTTCACGTCGCGGAAGGCCACGCCCATGTAGTTCAGCACGCCGGCCACGCGGCTCGAGAACCCGCACTGGGGAACCTCGCGCGTGCCCTTCATGAACAGCACGACGTCGTTGCCGTCGATGGTTTCCTGGATCTGCGAGCGGATGTCGGTCATGGCAGGGGTGTCCCGTGATGTGGTAGGGCCGCACGTCGGCACGGCGGGTGAAATTGGACGCGGCGCGCCCGCGTCAGTCCGGCGCCTTGGTGGTCAGCGCAAGCGCGTGCAGCGCGCCGCTCGGGCCGTCCATCTTGCCCTGCAGCGCCGCATAGACGAGCCGCTGCTGCTGGACGCGGTTGAGGCCCCGGAAGGATTCGTCCACCACTTCGGCGGCGTAGTGGTTCCCGTCGCCGGCAAGGTCCGTGATCGTGACCGCAGCGTCAGGAAAGGCCTGACGGATCAGCGCTTCGATCTCATAGGCTTCCATGGCCATCGGCAATCCCTCCGGGTCGGCAGACATCCCGACTGACTTAAGCGGGTGACCGGGGCGCTGCAAGGGCAGGGGCGAACGGGGTCGCGCGGCGCGGGGCAGGGCCGGACTTCCGCTCGCCACCCTTGAAATCTGACAGTTCATATGATATATGAATATCATATGATATTCAACGGAGGCAAGGCCATGACCATCCGCAACGTGACCGTGATCGGCGCCGGTGTGCTGGGCGTGCAGATCGCCCTGCAGGCCGCGCGCCACGGGTTCGACGTGATCGCGCAGGACGTCTCGGACGAGGCGGTGGCGCGGGCCGAGGGCGCGGTCGCCCAGATCGCCGCCCAGATGCAGGCCGATCTGGACCTGCCGGCCGACGAGATGACCGCTGCCCGCGCGCGGCTGACGCTGACCTCGGACCTGGCTATGGCGGTCGAGGCCGCCGACCTGATCATCGAGGCGGTCCCCGAAGACCCGCAGATCAAGCGCGACCTCTACGCCAAACTGGCCCGGCTGGCGCCGGACGGCACCATCTTCGCCACCAACTCCTCGACGCTGCTGCCCTCGGCGCTGGCCGAGGCCACGGGTCGTCCTACGCAGTTCCTCGCGCTGCATTTCGCCAACCGCATCTGGCTGCACAATGTCGCCGAGATCATGGGCCATCAGGGCACCGATCCGGCGGTCCGCGACGAGGTGACGGCCTTTGCCCGCGCCATCGGGATGGAGCCGATCGTGCTCGAGAAGGAACAGCCCGGCTATGTGCTGAACTCGATGCTGGTGCCGTTCCTGCAGTCGGCCTCGGCGCTGTGGGTGGACGGCGTGGCCCAGCCCGCAGACATCGACAAGGTGTGGCGCATCGCAACCGGCGCGCCGATGGGTCCGTTCCATATCTATGACGTGGTGGGGCTGAACACCGCGTGGCACATCTCGGCGGTCGGCGACGCCAAGGCGCAGGCCTTCGCCCAGCGGCTGAAGAGCGAGTTTCTGGACAAGGGCAAGCTCGGGATGAGTTCCGGCGAGGGGTTCTATCGCTACGGCAGGACCGAACCGAATACTCGATAATCCGTATTATGTAAGATATGGATGTGCCGCGATCGGCGGACAGCGTCGCGTCTCGCCCTTCGACCGAGATGCTACGCTCCGCAGACCAAGGTTGCCAAACCCTTGCACGGTTTGCCACAGTGACCTCGCTGTAGCGCCAACCTCGCCATAAGCGAGGACGACAAAGAAAGGCCCACCGTGGATCTGCGCCGCCTGACCGACACGATCTTCGTCGCCCCCCAGATCGACATCGCCGACCTGCCGCGGCTGGCGGACGCCGGCTTCACGACGCTGATCGACAACCGGCCCGACGGCGAGATCGAGGCGGCGCTGCAGAGCGCCCGGATGGCCGAGGCTGCTCAGGCCGCCGGGCTGGCGTTCCATTACCTGCCCATCGAGCCCGGCGGGCTGACCCCGGCGCTCGCGGACCGGCTGGGCAGCCTGATCGACGAGGCCGCGCAAGGCGCCGAACCCGGCGACAAGATCCTCGCCTATTGTCGCTCCGGCACCCGGTCGGCCAGCGCCTGGGCGCTGAGCCAGTCGGGCCGGCGACCGCGAGCCGAGATTCTCGAGACGGCGGCCCGCGCCGGCTACGATCTTTCGGGCCTTGC
Organism: Paracoccus sanguinis; assembly: GCF_900106665.1. Classification (GTDB taxonomy): domain Bacteria; phylum Pseudomonadota; class Alphaproteobacteria; order Rhodobacterales; family Rhodobacteraceae; genus Paracoccus; species Paracoccus panacisoli. The sequence goes on along the minus strand of NZ_FNNA01000003.1, from coordinate 149,197 downwards.
CGGCTATCTCTCTTGAAATCATGATGAAAAAGGGCCGCCCCGGACGGGACGGCCCTCGATCGTCTGACGTGCGGCTCAGCGGGCGAGTTCGCGTACCACGACGCCGCGCGGGTTGATGGTGACCGTCACGGCCTCGCCCTCGGGGTTGGTCGCCTTGGCCTCGACGCGCGGGCCGTTGCGGGTGATGGCGCCGACGGCGGTATAGCCGCCCTCGGTCAGCACCCGGTTGACCGCCGCATCGTCCAGCGGCGCCGGCTGGCCCGCGCCTTGCTGACCCATCCCGTCCATCCCAGAGGGACGCGTACCGCGCGGGCCGGTTCTGTCACCGCGCATCTCCTTGCCGTGCATCTCTTTCCCGTGGCCCTTGCCGCGGTCTTTCCGGTCGCCATCCTTGCGGCCGTGGTCGCCCTTGCCGTGCTTATGACCCTCCATCTCGCCCCGACCGAAGCGCTGCAGCGTCCCGTCGGCGGCAAACCCGGCGCGGAGCGGCTCGCCCGCCGTGTCGGCTCCGAACACCATCACCCCCTCGTCGCCCTGCGCCATGCCCTCGACGCGAGCAAACTCGGCGAAGATCGGCGCGTTGCGCACCGCCTCGGGGATCAGCGCCTGGGCGACGGGGGCCGGCAGCGCCGCGTTGTCGGTCGTGCGGATCATCCGCAGCGCCCCTGCGGGATCGACCATCGCCTGGAACGCGCCGCCGCCTGGCAGCGTGCCCTCGACGCGCTGCCCGCCCTTGCGGCCCGCGGTCGCGGTGGCGTCGGTGATGCCGAGCGCCGTCAGCGCGGCCGGCAGCCCGCCCTGCGCTGGTGCCGTCACGGCAGGCGCGGCCGGGGTGGCAGGGGCCGTGACCGCCGGGGGACCCGCCGGGGTTGCGGGCGCGGTCACCGCCGGCGGCGGCGCGACAGGCGCGGTCACCACCGGCGCGGTCTGCGCCATCAGCGGCAGCGCGAGGATCGACGTCGCGGCCACCGTCGCAGCCGAGGTCCGAAGCATCCGAATCATCTCAATTCCCTTTCATAGGTTCGTCGCGAGGCGGCTGTCGCCACCCCGGATGTCGCCTCTTTACCCCACGCTGGCCGAACGAACCGCCAACGGACCGTTTCCCTTTCGTTTGGGTTCGCCCTACTACAGGATCCCATGCGGCGGCTGATCGTCATTGGCCTCATCCTCGGGGCGGTCCTCTTCGGGCTCGGCGCCCTGGAGCGGCTGCGCGCCCCGGACGCCCCGCGCCCTCCGGCCCATGCCTCAGCGCGCCCCCTGCCCCCCCTGCCCGACGAGTTCGCGGTGGCGATGGACGACCTGCTGCCGCGCCACAAGGCGGTGCGGCGGGCGCAGGCGCGGTTCGACGGCCGGGTGCTGGCGATCGACCTCGTGCCCGCGCGACCGGCCGAGCGGGCGCAGGGCACGAACCTGATCTACCGGCTGCGTCTGCTGACGCCCGCGCGGGCGGTGCTCGACATCCGCATGGACGCGGTGAGCGGCCGCTTCGTCGAGGTCGCGGGCGCCGACCTGACCGCCGCGCGCCAAAAGCCCAAACCCTCCCGCAAGAAGGACGACTGATGCGCTGCCTGATCGTCGAGGATGACCCGCTGCTGGCTGACCAGATCGCTGCCGCGATGCGCGAGGGGGGCTTCGTCGCCGACCTCGCCCACGACGGCGCCGAGGGGGAATTCCTCGGCGCGACCGAGGCTTACGACGTCGCCATCCTCGATCTCGGGCTGCCGGGCCTGCCGGGGATCGAGGTGCTCACGCGCTGGCGGGCGGCGGGGGTGGCGATGCCGGTGCTGATCCTGACCGCGCGCGGTGACTGGACCGACAAGGTCGCGGGCTTCCGCGCTGGGGCCGACGACTATGCGGTGAAGCCCTTCCGCCTCGACGAGGTGGTGCTGCGCGCCCAGACGCTGGTGCGGCGCGCCGCGGGGCACGCGCGGGCGGTGCTGACCGCGGGGCCGCTGAGCTTCGACACCCAGCTCGGACTGATCACTCGCGACGGGGTGGCGCTGCGGCTGACCGCCTTCGAGACGCGCATCCTCGGCTATCTGATGCACCACCCGGGGCGCGTGGTCAGCCGGACCGAGCTTTCAGAGCATCTCTATGACGCGGGCAGCGACCGGGACTTCAAGTCGATCGAGGTGGTCATCGGCCGCCTGCGCCGCAAAATCGGCGACGGGCTGATCGAGACCCGGCGCGGCGAGGGCTACGTCCTGGTTTCCGGCGCAACCCCATGAGATGGATCAATGATTCCATCCGCGCCCGGCTGCTGGCGGCGGCCGCGCTGTGGTTGACGCTGGCGCTGCTGGGCGCGTGGTGGGTGATCGGCGGGGTGCTGACGGGCTTCGTCACCGACCGCTTCGACGCCGAGGCCGCCGCCATCGCCGAGACGGTGATCGCCGGGACCGAGGTCGACGCGGCGGGCCGCGTGACTCTCGCCCGGCCTCCGACCGACCCCCGGCTCGAGATGCCGCTGTCGCTCTGGGCCTGGCAGCTGCAGGGGCCGGACGGCGCGGTGATCGCCCGGGCCGGGTCGCTGCTCGACCTCTATCTTCAACCGCCGCAAGGATTTTTCAGCGGCGGCGCGGGGCTGGGGCCGGAGGGTGAGCGGCTCAGGGTGATGCGCCGGGCGTTCACGCTGCCGGGGCTCGACGGGCCGCTTTCGGTGACGGTCACCGCGCCGCAGGACGAGATCGACGCGGCGCTGGCGCGGGTGCTGCGGCCGCTGGCACTGGCGCTGGCGGTGCTCGGGCTGGGGCTGGCGGCGGCGAGCGTGGCGCAGGTGACGCTGGGGTTGCGGGCGCTGGACGCGATGGGGCGCGACATCCGGGCGATCCGGGCCGGGAGCGCCGAGGCGCTGCCCCTGCCCCCGGTCAAAGAACTGCGTCCTATCGCCTTGGAAATCAACGCGCTTCTGGACGCGAACCGCTCGGTCATCGGGCGGGCGCGGGATCATCTGGGCAACCTCGCGCACTCGCTCAGGACGCCGATGGCGGCGCTGGCGAACAGCGTTGCGCCCGACCATCCGGGGCAGGCCCTGATCGCGCGGATGGACCGGCAGATCGGCTGGCACCTGCGGCGGGCGCGCAGCGCGGGGGTGCCGCGGCTGCTGGGGCAAGCGACGCCGGTGGCAGGTGTGATCGAGGACATCCTGCTGGTCCTGCGACGCCCGGCCGAGGCGCGCGGGCTGCGCGTGACGGTGGATTGTGCGCCCGGTGTGCGGTTCGCGGGCGAGCGGCAGGACCTCGAGGAAATGGCCGGCAACCTGATTGAAAACGCTGTGAAATACGCCCGCTCCTCAGTCCGCGTCGAGGCGACTGTCGACGGGCTGGAGCTGGTTCTCGCGGTCAGTGATGACGGGCCGGGGATGGCCGAAACGGATCACGCCGCGGCGCTCAGCCGCGGGGGGCGGCTGGATGAGGCGGGACCTCCGGGGGCCGGGCTGGGACTAGCCATCGTCGCCGATCTCGCGGCGCTGCACGGCGGACGGCTGACGCTCTCGCGCGCCACGGAGGGCGGGCTGGCGGCGCGGCTGGCTCTGCCGGCGGCGGGCGGTGGCGGAAACTCACATGCTGCTTGATGTTGCGTGGTCAACGCATTGATTTTTCATGACTGGCGCAATCCGACATCATGCACAACCCATGCAGGGTTCATGCGACGTTCGTGCGATGTTCATGCACAGTTCATGCGAACGTTCGGCGCGCAACGCAGCGTTCGACTCGCGTCACTTCCAGTCGCCAACTCGCCCACCGGCCCCACACGCGGCCGCCATAATTTTACCTCTTGATAAAATTCCGACCTGTGTCAGCCTTGACGGACAAGAGCCAGCACAACGGCCAGCTTCAGGGAGGTCTCATGACCACGACCAGGATGACGCCGGGCATCGTGCCGGGGCGTCTCGCGCCCGGGGATTACGCGGCCAACTTTGCCGATGTCGCCCCGCCGCTCGACGATCACGAGGCGCGCGTCGCCGCCGATCGCTGCTATTTCTGCCACGATGCGCCCTGCATCACCGCCTGCCCCACCGGCATCGACATCCCGCTGTTCATCCGCCAGATCGCCACCGGCACGCCGGATGCGGCGGGGATGACCATCCTGCACGACAACATCTTCGGCGGGATGTGCGCCCGGGTCTGCCCGACCGAGACTCTGTGCGAGGGCGCCTGCGTGCGGATGGAGGCCGAGGGCCGCCCGGTCGAGATCGGCGCCTTGCAGCGCTATGCGACCGACGGGATCGTGCTGGGCGAGGGCCACCCGTTCCGCCGCGGCGCCCCCACGGGCAAGCGCATCGCGGTCGTGGGCGCGGGGCCGGCGGGGCTGTCCTGCGCGCACCGGCTCGCCGCCAAGGGGCACGAGGTGGTGGTGTTCGAGGCCCGGCCCAAGCCCGGCGGGCTGAACGAATACGGCATCGCCAGCTACAAGGCGGTGGACGGGTTCGCCGCCGCCGAGGTCGAGTGGCTGCTGCGGATCGGCGGGATCGAGCTGCGCACCGGCGCGGTGCTGGGCGAGGCGGTGACGCTTGAGACGCTCGCGGCCGAATATGACGCGGTGTTCCTCGGGATGGGGCTCGGGGGCGTCAACGCGCTGGGGATCGAGGCCCCCGGCCAGCGTGACGCGGTCGAGTTCATCGCCGAGCTGCGGCAGGCGGCGGACCTTGCCACCCTGCCGGTCGGGCGCGACGTGCTGGTGATCGGCGGCGGCATGACGGCGGTCGATGCGGCGGTGCAGGCGAAGCTGCTCGGCGCCGAGACGGTGACCATCGCCTATCGGCGCGGGCAGGACCGGATGGGGGCCTCGGGGCACGAACAGGACCACGCGGTGACCTCGGGCGTGCGGCTGATGACCAATGTGGTCGCGGCGCGGGCCGGGGATGGCGGCGTGGTGCTGGGGCGGACCGAGGACCTGCCCGATGGCGGGATGCTGAACACCGGCGAGACGGTGTCGGTCCCCGCCGACATGGTGCTGACGGCGATCGGCCAGAAACTCGCGGGTGTCCCCGAGGGGCTGGCGCTGGACGGCGGCAAGATCGCCGTGACCGGGCCGGGCCGGACCAGCCGCGCCGGGGTCTGGGCGGGCGGCGACTGCGCCGCGGGGGGTGAGGACCTGACCGTGACGGCCGTCGCGCAGGGGCGCGACGCGGCCGAGGACATCCACGCGCATCTGACCGGCGGGGCCACGCCCCCTGCCCCGGTCGATGCGCCCGACATGAGGGGCTGAGGCGATGGCTGACCTTCGCAGCGACTTCGTGGGCATCCGTTCGCCCAACCCGTTCTGGCTCGCCTCGGCGCCGCCCACCGACAAGGAATACAACGTCCGCCGCGCCTTTCAGGCCGGCTGGGGCGGGGTGGTGTGGAAGACGCTGGGCCTCGACGGGCCGCCCGTCGTCAACGTCAACGGGCCGCGCTACGGCGTCATCCACGGCGCCGACCGGCGGGTGCTGGGGCTCAACAACATCGAGCTGATCACCGACCGGCCGTTGCAGGTGAACCTCGACGAGATCAAGTCGGTCAAGCGGGACTATCCCGACCGGGCGCTGGTGATCTCGCTCATGGTGCCCTGCGACGAGGAGTCGTGGAAGTCGATCCTGGCGCGGATCGAAGATACCGGCGCGGACGGGGTCGAGCTGAACTTCGGCTGCCCGCACGGCATGGCCGAGCGCGGCATGGGCTCGGCCGTGGGCCAGGTGCCGGAATACATCGAGATGGTGACGCGCTGGGTCAAGCAGCACTCGCGGATGCCCTGCATCGTCAAGCTGACGCCGAACATCACCGATGTGCGGAAGCCCGCCGAGGCCGCGAAGCGCGGCGGGGCGGATGCGGTGAGCCTGATCAACACGGTCAACTCGATCACCTCGGTCGATCTGGACCTGTTCGCGCCTCAGCCCACCATCGACGGCAAGGGGTCGCATGGCGGCTATTGCGGCCCGGCGGTGAAGCCCATTGCGCTGAACATGGTGGCGGAGATCGCCCGGAACCCCGAGACGCGCGGTCTGCCGATCTCGGGGATCGGCGGCGTCACGACCTGGCGTGACGCCGCCGAGTTCCTCGCCCTCGGCGCGGGCAACGTGCAGGTCTGCACCGCCGCCATGACCTATGGCTTCAAGGTCGTGCAGGAGATGATCTCGGGGCTGCGCGACTACCTCGACGCGCGCGAGATGGCGCTGTCGGACCTGATCGGGCGGGCGGTGCCGAACGTCACCGACTGGCAGTACCTGAACCTCGACTACATCACCAAGGCGGTCATCGATCAGGACAAGTGCATCTCGTGCGGGCGCTGCTATGCGGCCTGCGAGGACACCAGCCACCAGGCGATCGCCATCGACCCGGGCCGGGTTTTCCGGGTGAAGGAGGAGGAGTGCGTGGCCTGCAACCTTTGCGTGGACGTGTGCCCGGTCGAGGACTGCATCACCATGCGCGAGCTGGCGCCGGGCGAGGTCGACGCGCGCACCGGCCAGGTCGCGGGCGGGCAGCGGAACTGGACGCAGCATCCGAACAACCCGATGGTGACCGCGGCGGAGTGACCCCTGCGGGGTGGCGCGGTCGATGGGTATCCGGGCCAAAAAGAAGCCCCCGCCGAGGTCCGGCGGGGGCTTTTCTCGTGGTACCCGAGGTCGGACTCGAACCGACATATCCTTGCGGATGGCGGATTTTGAATCCGCTGCGTCTACCATTCCGCCACTCGGGCAACGCCGGTTCCAGATAGCCGCGCGGGGCGCGGCGCGCAAGCGCGCCGGCGTGCGGCTCAGCCGCCGGCGAGGCGCGCGTGCCGGGCGGCGCGGAGCCGGGCGAAATCGTCGCCGGCGTGATAGGACGACCGGGTGAGCGGGGTGGCCGACACCATCAGGAACCCCTTGCCGTAGGCGGCTTTCTCGTAGCCCGCGAACTCCTCGGGCGTGACGAAGCGGTCCACGCGGTGGTGCTTGGGGGTCGGCTGCAGGTACTGGCCGATGGTGAGGAAGTCGATGTCGGCGGCGCGCATGTCGTCCATGACCTGCAGCACCCCCTGCCGGTCCTCGCCCAGGCCCACCATGATGCCGGACTTGGTGAACATGGCGGGGTCAAGCTCCTTCACCCGCTGCAACAGCCGCAGCGAGTGGAAGTAGCGCGCCCCCGGCCGGACGGTGGGATAGAGGCCGGGCACCGTCTCGAGGTTGTGGTTGAAGACGTCGGGGCGAGCCGCGACCACGGTTTCCAGCGCGGCGGGGCCGCATTTCAGGAAGTCGGGCGTCAGCACCTCGATCGTCGCCTCGGGCGAGCGGTGGCGGATGGCGCGGATGGTCTGGGCGAAATGCTCGGCCCCGCCGTCGTCGAGGTCATCGCGGTCGACCGAGGTCAGCACGACGTGGTTGAGGCCGAGCTTGGCGACGGCGTGGGCGACGCGTCCCGGCTCGAACACGTCGAGCGCCTGGGGCTTGCCGGTGATGACGTTGCAGAAAGAGCAGCCGCGGGTGCAGATCTCGCCCATGATCATCATGGTGGCGTGGCCCTGCGACCAGCATTCGCCGACGTTGGGGCAGCCGGCCTCCTCGCAGACGGTCGAGAGGCGGTTCTCTCGCAGGATGTCGCGGGTGTCCTTGTAGCCCTGCGAGGTCGGCGCCTTGACGCGGATCCAGGCGGGCTTCTTGGGCTGTGCCTGGTCGGGGCGGTGGGCCTTTTCGGGGTGGCGCAGGACGGGCGGCGCGGCGGGGGCGTCGGGGACGCCGGCGGCGGGCAGGACGGGCGGAACGGTCGGCATGAGGGGCCCCCTCGGGACGGGCGCTGCGGAAGCGGGTCTGACCCGAGGTAAACCCTCGCAAGGGGTTGATCAACCGGCAACGGCTTGCCAGATACGGGACTGGATTTCTGCGTCGCAGCATCTGGTGCTGCGAATGCGGCAGACGATGGAAAGGACGATGCGATGAAAGCCGGCGACAAACTGCCCCAGGTGACGTTCCAGACCCGCGTGCGCGACGAGGCGGTCGGCGGGCCGAACCCGTTCCGTTGGGAAGCGGTGACGACCGACGACTACTTCAAGGGCAAGCGCGTGGTGCTGTTCTCGCTGCCGGGCGCGTTCACGCCGACCTGCTCGACCTACCAGCTGCCGGGGTTCGAGGCGGCGGCGGCCGAGATGGCCGAGCTGGGGATCGACGCGATCTACTGCCTGTCGGTCAACGACAGCTTCGTGATGAACCAGTGGGCGAAGGCCCAGGGGCTGAAGAACGTCCAGGTGATCCCGGACGGCTCGGGCGAGTTCACCGAGCGGGTCGGGATGCTGGTGCGCAAGGACAACCTCGGGTTCGGCTGCCGCTCGTGGCGCTATGCGGCGGTGATCGCCGACGGCGTGGTCGAGAAGCTGTTCGAAGAGCCGGGGCGCTGCGACAACCACGCCGAAGACCCCTATGGCGAATCGTCGCCCGAGACGGTGCTGGCCTATCTGCGCACCCACAAGCAGCAGCAGGCGGCCTGATCGGCAGAGCGCTGACCGCGCCATGCTGCGCATGACAGGAAAGGGCCCGGCCGGAGGATCGGCCGGGCCCTTTTCGTTGCCGGGGCGGGTGAGGAGCCTGCGCTCGGGCTTGGGTGAGGCCACGGCCGTCGCCGACCCGGCGGGATGTCAGCGCCTCTGCGCGACCGCCGCGCCTCACCCGATCAGCGGGCTGCCGGCGCCGTAGCGCTCGCGGTAGTGCCGCTCAAGGCGCATCAGCGCGAGGCGGAGCACCACCTTGCCCGAGCGCGCCGACCAGCCGAGCCGCCGCTCGGTCAGCTCGATCCCTTCGAGAAAGCAGCAGACCCGCAGGACCAGGTCGCCCATGCCGGGCCCGAGGTCGCGCAGCGCCTCGGCCACGCGGCTGCGGGCGGTCTCGGACCCGCCGCCGAGGTTGCCGCCGGCCGGAACCGCGGCGGCACAGCCGGCGGTCAGGAACCCGTCCCAGTTCTGGGTCACCCGCGGCCCCATCTGCGCCAGCTCGAAATCCTCGCGCAGCCGCTCGCCCGCGCGGACCATGCCGGGGTCGAGGAACGGCTGGCCGTTGGCGTCGCGGCGGCGGGCGAGCACCAGCAGGGGGCTTTCCGCGATATTGACGCGCATCCGGCGGGGGCCACCCGTCTCGGGATCGTCGAGGGTCCGGTCCTCATAGATCCGGTGCCGCTGCGCCGCCGCGGGACCCATGTCGAAGGGGGCGGCGGCCTCGGCCAGGCCCGGCCGGTCGGGGGCGCCGACCGCCTCGGCATCGGCCGGGGTCAGCACCCCCGCCTGCGGCAGGCCGGGGAACCGCCCGGCGACCAGCGCCTTGAGCGCCGCGCGGCCCGCGGGGGTCAGCGCGTGGCGGGTGATCCGCCCCTGCCCCACCAGCGCCACCCAGCCGCGCAGCGCGAGATATTCGGCCAGCCTGCGGTCGAGCACCGCCGTGCGGATGTCCGAGCGGGTGACGATCGCCTTGTCCATCCCCTCGGCCACCGCCAGCACCGCCCCCGGCTCGGCCAGCCGGCGCAGCACCCGGCGCAGCTCGGCCGGCTCGGCGCTGCCGGCGGTCGCGCGGGCGCCGGGATCCACTGCCCGGTCGATCAGCGGATCGTCGCGGCGCGTCTCGAACCGGCGGATGCGGCGCAGGATGGTCGAGGCGTGGCACCCCGCCTCGCGCGCCAGCGCCCGGATCGTCTCACCCCCCTCGACGTGGCGCAGGTAGAGCCGGGCGTCCTCGGGCAGGTCATCGGCCGAGACGGCCGCAGCCGCGGCGGGCTGTGCGACCGCGGCCGGTTCACCCTCGGGCGTCACGGCAGCGGCTGCGGAAAGATCGCCCGTCAGAATCATCATCTCAAAGCTTCCCCTCATGTCCTTGGGCCAGCCGGCCCTGGGTGTCCGCCCTGTCGAAAAAGACAGGTCCCCGAACAGTTCGGTCATGAAGCGCTAAGATTCCCTAAAGAGAGTTAACCACGTCGCGCGCTGCGTGCGCTGGTTGCGCAACAACAACCCCAGGGAGAGCACAAAGGACACAACAGCCCTCGGACTGGAGAGTTCCAATGAGCCTGATGTCGAACATACTGACCTTTCCCGCCCAGCCGGTCCGCCAGCCGCTGCGCCGTCCCGCCGCGCTGGTGCGGGCGGCGGTCGCCGGGCAGGCCCGCTGGCGGCGCGAGCGCGACCTGCGCCGGCTCTTGCGCAGCGAGACGCTGCCCGCGCCGGGCCACGCCCTGCCCCGGCTGCGTGCGGAGGAGGACCGGATGAACGCCGCCCGGCAGGAGGGCGCGGCCGAGTACGACCTGCACCAGCACGTGCTGCTGATGATTGCGGTGCTGGCGGAATCGCGGCTGCTGCCCGCCGCCGCGCCGTTGCGCGCCCTGCCCTGAGGCCCGGCCGGTCAGCCCCCGGTCAGCGGCCCCGGAACAGCGTCCCGAGCACGCCCCGCACGATCTCGCGCCCGGCCTGGGTGCCGATGGTGCGGACCACGCTCTTGCCGAAGGCCTCGGCGATCGAATCGCCCCGCCGCGCCGGGGTGGCGGGCGGCCCGATCTGGATGCCGGTGCTGGCCCGGCCGGGGCGGTAGCCGTCGGTCTTGCGCATCTCGAAGAGGCTCGCGTCGGCCGCGCGCCGCTGGGCGACTGCGGCTTCCTCGGCCGCGGCGGCGGTGCGCTGGGCGAGCAGTTCGAACGCGCTCTCGCGGTCCACTGGGGTGGCGTATTTCAGCCCCAGCGGCGACAGCTGGATGATCCGGTCCCGGTCGGCGTCTGGGATCGGCCCGAGCTGCGACAGCGGCGGGCGGACCAGCGTGCGCTCGACCACCCCTGGCGCGCCCTTGGCGCCGAGGAACGAGGTCACCGCCTCGCCCGTGCCGACGTGCTGGATCGCGTCGGCGGTGTCGAAGGCGGGGTTGGCGCGATAGTTCTCGGCCGCCTGGCGCAGCGCCTTCTGGTCCTTGGCGGTGAAGGCGCGCAGCGCGTGCTGGACGCGGTTGCCGAGCTGGCCCAGCACCGAATCGGGCAGGTCGGCGGGGTTCTGGGTGATGAACCAGACGCTCACGCCCTTCGAGCGGATGAGCCGCGCCACCTGCTCGACCTTGGCGACCAGCGCCGGGGGGGCGCCGTCGAACAGCAGATGCGCCTCGTCGAAGAAGAAGGCGAGGCGCGGGCGGTCGGGGTCGCCCACCTCGGGCAGCTGCTCGAAGAGCTCGGACAGCAGCCACAGCAGGAAGGTCGCGTAGAGCTGCGGGGCGTTCATCAGCCGCTCGGCGGCGAGGATGTTGACCATCCCCTTGCCCGAGGCGTCGGTGCGCATGAGGTCCGAGAGTTCCAGCGCCGGTTCCCCGAAGAGCCGGTCACCGCCCTGCTGTTCCAGCACCAAGAGCGCGCGCTGGATCGCGCCGACCGAGGCGGTGGCGACATTGCCGTAGCGCAGGCTCAGCTCCTTGGCGTTCTCGCCGACCCAGACCAGCATCGACTGCAGGTCCTTGAGGTCGGCGAGCGCCAGCCCCTCTTCGTCGGCGACGCGGAAGGCGATGTTCAGCACCCCCTCCTGCACGTCGGTCAGGCCCATGAGGCGGGCGAGCAGCAGCGGCCCCATCTCGGCCGGCGTGGTGCGGACCGGGTGGCCCTTTTCGCCCCACACGTCCCAGAAGGTGACGGGGAAGGCGCGATAGTCGAGCGGCGCGCCGATTCGGGCGGCGCGCTCGGCGAAGGGGGCGAGCAGCTTGGGGTCGGTGCCGCCCGGCGCCGCCATGCCGGCGAGGTCGCCCTTGACGTCGGCCAGCACCACCGGGACGCCGGCGAGCGACATCGCCTCGGCGAGCGTCTGGAGGGTGACGGTCTTGCCGGTGCCGGTGGCGCCCGCGATGAGGCCGTGGCGGTTGGCGTATTTCAGGATCAGCGACTGCGGCGTGGCGTAGTCCGGGCCGCCGCCGCCGACGAAGACGAGGCCGGCATCGAAATCGACGACCGGGTGGGGGGCGGACGGCGGCACGGGCGCCGGGTCGGCGGCCGGGCGAAGCGGCGGGGGGGTATCGGGCGCGCGCCCCGGCAGCGGCGGCGGGGTCTGGGGCGCGGCCTCGGGGGCGGCGTCTGCCGCGGCATCGGGCGTGTCCGGACGGGCGGTCGGGTCTTGGGGCGTCGGGTGGGTCACGGGGGCGGCCTTCGTGCAGCGGGTCGGGTGCGCCGCAACGGGGCGCGCGGGACAACAATACAAAATTAACGACTTGGTGCCAGAGTGTCCCTGTCGGATCGTTGACGGGCGAGGGTCCGATGCTTCCTCCGTACCCACTGGCCGCGCCTTCGGGCGCGGCTTTTTTCCGTGCCGCGCGGTGCGGGGAAGGGAGGGTCGCGGAGCCGCTGATCGTCCCCTCCGGCGGCACGTTGTCGCGGGGCGAAACCGGCCGTTCGCGCGGCCCTCGGGCGCATTGACGGGCGAGTGGCTTGCGACTAACGTCACGCGCAGAAACGGCCAAGTCCTACAGGGGACGAGGGGGATGCAGCGCTCGCGCCGCATCCCCCTTTCCGTGACAAGGGGTTGCGGGGCGGCGGTGGCCCGGTCTGGCCGGGGTCAACGGCGCCATGGGATGCCCATCCGACGCAGCACGCCCCTGCCCCGCGCGGGTCGCCGCCGGCCCTACACAAAGGTGACTGCCCCACCCCTGACAGTCCCGATCCGGCGTGTTACCAGCGCGGCCAGCGTCTTTCGCGCTGACAGCGCCCTGCCCTGAAAGGAACAGACATGGCTCGAACCTCAACCGCCGTCCTGGCCGCACTGCTGGCCGTCGCGCCGCTCGCCGCACTGGCGCAGACCGCGACCGATGCGACGACGACCGCCCCGGTCGTGGTGCCGCCCGCACCCGCCGCGGCCGATGCCGTGACCGACGCCGCCACCGCCGCAGCAACCGAAGCCGCGACCGAAGCCGCCAAGGACGCCACCGCGACCGCGACCGAGGCCGCCAAGGATGCCGCGGCGACCGCGACCGACGCGGCCAAGGCCGCCGAAGCCGCCGCCGACTCGGCCGCCGAAGCCGCGAGCGATGCTGCCGCGGCCGCCGAGGCCACCCCGGCTGCGACCGCGCGCGCGGCGACCCCCGAGGCCGGCGCGGCCCCCGCGGCTGACGCCGCAGCCGCCCCCGCGGCCCCGGCAGCAGAGGCCCCGGCGGCCGGCGCCGCCCCGGCTGCGCCCGCCGCGGATGCGGTCGGCAGCTACTACACCAAGTCGACCCACGACGACTGGCTGCTGCGCTGCCTCAAGACCGCCGACGGCAAGGACCCGTGCGAGCTCTACCAGCTGCTCAAGGACGAGGGGCAGAAGCCGGTCGCGGAAGTCTCGATCATCCCGTTCTCGGGCAAGGCCGCCGCGATCCTGAACTTCGTCGCCCCGCTCGAGACCGACCTGCAGGCCGCGCTCGGGCTGCAGATCGACACCGGCAAGGAGCACCGCTACCCGTTCCTCGTCTGCGCCCCGATCGGCTGCGTCTCGCGCATCGGCATGACCGCCGACGAGCTGGGCGCGATGAAGCGCGGCAGCTCGGGCAAGGTGACGCTGCTGCCCTTCGGCGCCGACCCGGCCAAGGACCTCGTGAACCTGACGATGTCGCTCAAGGGCTTCACCGCTGGCTTCACCGCGCTGGAAGCCACGGTCGCGACGAACCAGTAAGCCCTGCCCCCCGCGGTGCGCGCCCGACGCGCGCCGCGGCCCGGATGATGAAAGGGGCGCCCGCGGGCGCCCCTTTTGCGTGCCGGTGTGGCGCGCGGCCTTATTCGATCGACAGCGCCATGAAGCGCGGCTCACCCTCGCGGCGGATCAAGAGCAGCACCGACTTGCGGCCCGCGTCCTTCGCCTCGGCGATGCGGGCGTTCAGGTCGGCCAGCGTCGTCACCGGCTGCTGGCCCGCCTCGACGATCACGTCGCCGGTCTGCAGCCCCTTGGCCGAGGCGTCGCTGGTCGCATCGATGTCCTGCACGACAAGGCCCTTGGCCCCCTCGGGCAGGCGCAGCCGGGCGGCCAGCTCGGGCGTGATCGGCACCAGCGTCATGCCGAGGACGGTGCGACCGTCCCCGCTCTGCGGCTGGGCGCCGTCGTTGCCCTCGCCGCTGCCGTCGGCGTCGGCCAGCTCGCGCCGCCCGAGGGTGATCTTCAGCTCGACCGGCTGGCCGGCGCGCTGCACGGTCACGTCCACGGCCTCGCCCACCGGCGCGTCCGCCACCCGGCGCACGAGGTCGCGCGTGTCGGCCACGTCGCCGCCGGCAAAGCGGGTGATGATGTCGCCCGCCTTGACCCCCGCGTCGGCCGCGGGCCCCGCGGGGACGTCCGTCACCATCGCCCCGGTCTCCGAGGCGAGGCCGAGCGAGGCGGCGATGTCGGGCGTCACGTCCTGGATCTTGACCCCCAGCCAGCCGCGGCGCGTCTCTCCGAACTCGCGCAGCTGGTCGACGACCTTGCTCACCACGTTCGAGGCCATCGAGAAGCCGATCCCGATCGAGCCGCCGTTGGGCGACAGGATCGCGGTGTTCACGCCCACGACCTCGCCCGCCATGTTGAACAGCGGCCCGCCCGAGTTGCCGCGGTTGATCGCGGCGTCGGTCTGGATGAAGTCGTCATAGGTGCCGGTCAGCGCCCGGCTTTTGGCCGAGATGATCCCGGACGAGGCCGACAGCCCCTGCCCCAGCGGGTTGCCGAGCGCCAGCACCCAGTCGCCCACCCGGGCGCTGTCCGAGTTGCCGAACTTGACGAAGGGCAGCGGCTTCTCCGCCTCGACCTTCAGCACGGCGATGTCGGTGGTGGGGTCGGTCCCGACCAGCTTCGCGGGCAGCTTGGCGCCCGAGTAGAACTCGATCTCGATCTCGTCGGCGCCGTCGATGACGTGGTTGTTGGTGACGATGAACCCGTCCGCCGAGACCACGAAGCCCGAGCCGAGCGCGTTCGAGCGTTCCTGCTGCATCGGCCCGCGGTTGCCGAAGGGCGACCCCTGGTCCGGCCCGCCGGGGATGCCGGGCACGCCGGGGATGCCGAAGTCGCGGAACAGGTCCGAGAACGGGCTGCCCTCGGGGAACATCGGCCCCTGCGCCACGGGGCGCGAGACGACCGCGGTGGTGGTGATGTTCACGACCGCCGGGCTGACCTGGGCCACGATGTCGGCGAAGCTGTCGGGCATGACCGACTGGCCGCTGGCGACAGGTGCCTTCTGCACGTCGATCGGGGCGTTGGCGTTGGCGGCCTCGGGGACCTTGCCGTTCATCGGCTGGTCGGGGGTGGTGGTCGTCTGCGGCATGTCCTGCGGCGCCATGGCGCTGCCCGCGGGCGGCAGGACCTGCTGCTCGACGCCCGGCGGCGGCGCGGGGGGCGTCGGCTGGGCCTGCTGGGCCAGGCCCGGCGCGGCCAGCGCGAGCGTCAGCGCGAGGGTCGAGGCGGCGAGCCCCGTGCGCCGGGTAAGTCCGTGGAATGTCATGCGTTTGATCTCCGTCAGGTGACCGGATCGTGAGCCCGTCCGGCGGCGGGTCGGGTGCGGCCAATGTGGTCGCTCGTGGCGACAAGGCAACAGTGCGGATCGTCATTTCATCGTGAGGGGCGCGGGCGGTTGACGCAAGCGCCGAGCGGACGGGGCGACGCAAAAAAGGCGCAGCCCCGGGGGGCTGCGCCTTGATCTTTGCGGTAGCGGGACGCGTCAGTTGGCCGGCGGCACCGAATCGGCGGGGGCGGCGGGGGTCGCCGCCGGGTCCGCGGCAGGCGGCGTAGCGGCGGGCGCGGGGGCCGGCGCGTCGACCGGGGCCGTAGTGGCCGCGTCGGTGGCGGTGCCGGCCGCAGGCTCACCTTCGAGGCCCGGCACGGTGCCCACCGCATCGGGGACCGCGATGGTCGCCTCGCCCGGCTCGCTTTCCGCGCCGCCCTCGGCGCGGGCGGCGGTCGCCGCGGCTGCCTCGGCCGCCGCAGCGGCCTGGGCGGCGGCTTCGGCCGCGACCTCGGCCGTCGAAGGCGCGTCGGCGGGGACCGCCGCTGCGACCTCGGGAGGGACCGCGACCGGGCTCACCCCGTTCGGATTGCCGCCCGCGCCGAGGTAGCTGAAGAACTCGCCCTCGGGGTTGATCACGAGCGAGCTGTTCTGCCCCCGCAGCGCCCGCTCATAGGCGGTCATCGAGCGGGTGAAGGCGAAGAACTCGGGGTCCTGCCCGAAGGCCTGGGCGTAGATGGCGTTGCGCTGCGCGTCGGCCTCACCGCGGACGATCTCGGACCGGCGGCGGGCGTCCGAGGTCAGCTCGACCACCGTCCGGTCGGCGGTGGCGCGGACCCGCTGCGCGGCCTCGCCGCCGCGGGCGATCTCGTCGGCGGCCTCGCGCTCGCGCTCGGCCCGCATCCGGGCGTAGGTTGCGGTCAGGTTCTGCTCGGGCAGGTCGGTGCGGGTCAGGCGCACGTCGATGATCTGCACCCCCAGCGCCTCGGCCTCGCCGCGGGCGGCGTCGCGGATCTGGCCCATCAGGTTGGTGCGGTCCTGCGACAGCACCGCGGTCGAGGGCACCGAGCCCAGCACCTGACGGATGGCGTTGTTGAGGATGCCGGCGAGCCGGTTCTGGGCGAAGTCGATGCCGCCCTCGCCGGTCGCGCGGCGGAAGGTCACGGCGTCGTTCACCTGCCAGCGCGCAAAGGCGTCTACCACGAGGCGGCGGTCATCGAGCGGCGTGACCTCCATCGGGTCGGTCGGCAGGCCGAGGATGCGCGCGTCATAGCGCACCACCCGGTCGATGACCGGCATCTTGAAGCCGAGGCCAGGTTCCTCGCGGACCGCCACGACCTCGCCGAAGCGCAGGACGAGCACCTTTTCGCGCACGTCGACGATGTAGATCGAGGCCATCACCAGAAGGCCGACGACGACCACGACCGGCAGGGCAAAGAAGGAAAGCGCGCGGCGCATGTCAGTTGCCCCCCATCACGGTCTGGCCCGGCAGCGCCGGGGTTGCGGACTGGTCGACGGGTCCGGTCTGGCCCATCTGCGGGGCCACCTGCCCCGTCTGCTGGCCCATCTGCTGCTGGCCCATCTGCTGCTGGCCCATCTGCCCGCCCTGCGGGCGCAGCTGGTCGAGCGGCAGATAGGGCACGACGCCCTGCCCGCCCTGGGCGCCGCTTTCGATGATGACCTTGTTCACGCTGCCGAGCACCCGCTCCATCGTCTCGAGATACATCCGCCGCCGGGTGACGTCCGGGGCCTTGACGTATTCCTCGCGCACCGAGTTGAAGCGCGCGGCCTCACCCTGGGCGTCGTTGACGGCCTGGGCGCGATAGGCCTCGGCCTGCTCGACCATCGCCGCGGCCTCACCGCGGGCGTTGGCGAGCACGCGGTTGGCGTAGGCGTCGGCCTCTTTCTCAAGCCGGTCGCGTTCCTGCTGGGCGGCCTGCACCTCGCGGAAGCTGTTGATGACCTCCTGCGGGGGGTCGGCGCGGCCGAGGTTCACGCGGACCACGTTGATCCCCGACTGATAGCTGTCGAGCGTCGCCTGGATCGCCATCTCGGCGTCGCGGGCGATCTGGCCGCGGTCGCGGTTGAGGATCGGGGCGAGTTCCGAGCGCGCCACGATGTCGCGCATGGCGCTTTCGGCGACGGCGCGGATGGTGCCCTCGGGGTCGGCGAGGTTGAACAGGAATTGCTCGGGGTTCGAGACGTTCCAGACCACCTGATAGCTCATGTCGACGATGTTCTGGTCGCGGGTCAGCATCAGCCCGCTGTCAAGCGCGTCGCGCCCGGTGCCGATCTCGATCGTGCGCTCGCCGGTGACGGCGACGAGCTGGCGGGTGACGAAGGGCCAGGGCGCGAAGTTCAGGCCCTCGTCGCGGACGGCGTAGGGACGGCCGAACATAAGCTCGACCGATTTTTCGCCGGTGTCGACGGTGTAGAAGCTCGAGGCGGCCCAGAGGCCGACGGCGACCAGCGCCGCGATCCCCCATTTGCCGCGGTCCATCCGCGGCAGGGTCGGGCCGGTGCCCATCGGGCCGCGCGGCCCGCCCGGACGTGGCGCGCCGTCGCGCCCGCCCATCAGGACGCGCAGGCGGTCCTGGCCCTTGCGCATCAGCTCTTCGATCTCGGGCACCTGCGTCTCGGGCCGGCGGCCGCCCTGCGGCGGCTGCTGCTGTCCACCCGGCTGGCCCCAGGGCCGCGGCGTCTCGCCCCGGTCGGGGCGCCCCCCGTCGCGCCCACCGTCACGCCCGCCCTCGGGGCGCGGAGGTTGCGGGCGCGGCGGACGCTCGTCGTCGTTGCCGCCGCTGCCGCCGCCCCAAGGTCCTTGTGCCATCGTCACGCCTTTCGTCCAAACTCTGGTCCTAACTAGGGGGAAACCCCGTGAGGACAAGTGCCAACCGCCCCGAAGCGCGGCCGCGGGCACCCCGCCCGCCGCGCCGCCGGTCACCCGGGGCCGCCCTCTCAGACCGTGGCGCCCCCGGCCCGGCGGACCGGCGCGCGCATCGTCACCAGCTCTTCGGCCAAGGTCGGGTGGACCGCCATCGCCGCGTCGAACTGTTCCTTGGTCGCCCCCATCCCCATCGCCACGGCGACGAGCTGGATCATCTCGCCCGCCTCGGGCGCGAAGATGTGGCAGCCGAGCACCCGCCGCGTTCGGTCGCAGACGATCAGCTTCATCAGCGCCCGCGCCTCGGACCCCGCGAACAGCGACCGCATCGGGCGGAAGCTCGCGGCATAGACCTCGATCGGGCCCTGTTCGGCGGCCTCTTCCTCGGTCAGGCCGATGGTGCCGAGCTCGTGCGGGCGCAGATAGACGGCGCTGGCGATCAGGCTGTGATCGACGCAGCGCGGCTGGGCGCCGAACACCGTGTCGGCGAAGCTGTGCCCCTCGCGGATCGCGACCGGGGTCAGGTTCACCCGGTCGGTCACGTCGCCCACCGCGTAGATCGAGGGCACCGCGGTCTGCGACCACTGGTCGACCTCGATCTGGCCGCGCGCGCCCACGATGACGCCGGTGTTTTCCAGCCCCAGGCCGCCGGTGTAGGGCGCCCGGCCGGTGGCGAACATCACCGCGTCATAGGTCTCGGCCGCGCCGCCCGAGAAGCTGGCGCGGATGCCCGCGCCGTCACGGTCCAGCCGCGTCGGACTGTCGTTCAGCCGCAGGGTGACGCCCAGGTTCTCGATCTGGTGGGTGGCGAGCGTCCGGCACTCGCCATCGAAGCCGCGCAGCAGCTTGTCGCCGCGATAGGCGATGGTGGTGTCGCAGCCGAGCCCGTTCAGGATCGTCGCGTATTCGCAGGCGATGAAGCCGCCGCCAACGATCAGCACCCGCGCGGGCAGCGTGTCGAGGTCGAACAGGTGGTCCGAGATCAGCCCCAGTTCCTCGCCGGGGATGCCGGGCAGGCTCGGGCGCCCGCCGACCGCGATCAGGATGTGCTTGGCGGTCAGGCGCGTCCCGTCGGCCAGTTCGACCGTATGCGGATCGGCGAGCTTGGCGCGCTGGGGGTGGATGTCCACGCCCGCGGCGCGCAGCCCGCCGGCATAGAGCCCCTCGAGCCGCGAGAGCTCCTCGTGCAGCTTGCCGCGGAAGAGCGGCCAGTCGAAGCGCCCCTCGGTCGCGCCGGTCCAGCCGTAGCCGCGCGCCTCGGCGGCGGCGGCGGGGGCGCCCGAGGCGAAGATCATCAGCTTCTTCGGCACGCAGCCGCGGATCACGCAGGTGCCGCCCATGCGGCTTTCCTCGGCCAGCCCCACGCGGGCGCCGTGCTGCGAGGCCGCGATGCGGGCGGCGCGCACGCCCCCCGATCCGCCGCCGATCACGAAGAGGTCGTAGTCGAAGCTCATGTCAAATCCTCGGTCCGGGTCAGCTCGATTACCGAGCCGTCCGGGCTGCCGATCAGCGCCAGCTGGCACATGTTCAGGAAAAGCCCGTGCTCGACCACGCCCGGCACCGCGTTCAGCCCGCGCGCCAGCGCCGCGGGGTCGGGGATGCACTCGAGCGACAGGTCGAGGATCAGGTTGCCCTCGTCGGTGCGGAACGCCGCGCCGTCGCGCTGGCGCACCAGCATCGGGCGCTGGCTCAGATCCATCGCGTCAAGCAGGCGCTGGATGTGGATGCGCGTCGCCTCGACCCCGAAGCCCAGCACCTCGACGGGCAGGTGGAAGGCGCCGAGCTGCTCGACCACCTTGGTCGGGTCGGCGATGACCACCATCCGGTCCGAGGCCGCGGCGATGATCTTTTCGCGCAAATGCGCGCCGCCGCCGCCCTTGATGAGATTGAGGTCGGGGTCGATCTCGTCCGCGCCGTCGAGCGTCAGGTCGAGCCAGCCGATCGCGTCCAGCTCCTCGATCTGGATGCCGAGCTGGCCGGCGAGTTCGCAGGTCGCCCGGCTGGTCGCGGCGCAGCGCAGGCGCAGCCCCTCGGCGCGGATGCGCTCGGCCAGGCGATGGACCATGAACACCGCGGTCGAGCCGGTGCCGAGCCCGAGGCGCATCCCGTCCTCGACCAGCGCCACCGCGGCGCGGGCGGCGGCGTCCTTGGCGGCATCCGAGGGGGTGGGGTCGGCCATGGCGGGCTCCTTGTCGCGGCGGCGGGTGATGCGAAGGGGATATAGCGGCGATCCGGCCCGGGTGCGAGGGGGGGGCGATGGGAGCCTGCCCGCGGGGCGCGGTTGCGACCCGAGCGGGCTTGGCGTATCCGCAGGGCGATGCGCAACGGTCCCCCTTCCCCCCTGCCGCCCCTTGCGGCCACCACGGCGGTGCTCGTCACCGGCGCCGGGCGCGGCACGCGGATGGGCGGCGCGGCGCCGAAGCAATGGCAGTCCCTCGCCGGGCAAAGCGTCATCGCCCGCAGCATCGCGGCCTTTCGCGGCTTCGCCCGGGTGGTCGTCATCGTCGCCCCCGAGGACATGGACCGCGCGGTCGAGGAACTCGCCGGCCCCGTGGTGCTGGTCGCGGGCGGCGCCACGCGGTCCGAGAGCGTGCGCGCCGGGCTCGAGACGCTCGAGGGCGCGGGCGTGACCCATGTGCTGATCCACGACGCGGCCCGCCCGCTGGTCTCGCAGGCGGTGATCGCCCGGGTTCTGACGGCGCTGGCCGAGGGGGCGCCCGCCGCCGCCCCGGCCCTGCCCGTCACCGATGCGCTGTGGCGCGGCGCCGAGGACCGGGTGACGGGCTTTGCCGCCCGCGACGGGCTGTTCCGCGCCCAGACCCCGCAGGGCTTCGCGCTCGGCCCCATCCTCGCCGCCCATCGCGCCGCGACCGAGGGGGCGGCGGACGACGTCGAACTCGCCCGCCGCGCCGGGATCGAGGTCACCATCGTCGCGGGCGACGAGGACAATCTGAAACTGACCTATCCCGGCGATCTCGAACGCGCCGGACGGATGATGGAGGCCGGCATGGATGTGCGGCTCGGGAACGGCTACGACGTGCACGCCTTCGGCCCCGGCGAGGGGGTCTGGCTCTGCGGGGTGCTCGTGCCGCATGAGCGCGGGCTGGTCGGCCATTCCGACGCCGACGTGGGGATGCACGCGCTGACCGACGCGATCTACGGCGCGCTCGCCGAGGGCGACATCGGCCGGCACTTCCCGCCCTCGGACCCGCAGTGGAAGGGCGCGGCCTCGGACATCTTCCTGCGCCACGCGGCCGAGCTGGCCCGCGCGCGCGGCTTCCGGCTCGGCAACGCCGACGTGACGCTGGTCTGCGAGCGGCCGAAGATCGGCCCCCACGCCGCGGCCATGCAGGCGCGACTGGCCGACATCATGGGGGTCGAGCCGGGCCGGGTCAGCGTCAAGGCGACCACCTCGGAACGGCTCGGCTTCACCGGGCGTGAGGAGGGCATCGCCGCCCTCGCCACCGCCACGCTGATCGGAGGCGCCTGATGGACCGCGCCATCGCCACCCTCTTCGGCATCGGCCACCTGCGCCCCGCGCCCGGCTCTTGGGCCTCGGCGGTCACGATCGGCCTCGGCTACGCCCTGCACCGGCTGGGGCATTTCCCGCTGGTGGCGGCGGCGACGCTGGCGGCCATCGCGCTCGGCTTCTGGTCGGTGCGGCGGTTCACGGCGGGGATGGCCGACAAGGACCGCAGCGAGATCGTCATCGACGAGGTCGCGGGCCAGCTCATCGCCTTCTGCGCCGCCTCGGCGGGGTTCTGGTTCGCCGGGCTGCCGGCCTCGGTCATCCCCTGGCCGGGGCTGGTGGCGCCGTTCCTGTTCTTTCGCCTCTTCGACATCTGGAAGCCGTGGCTCGTGGGCCGCGCCGATGCCCGCGCGGACGCCGACGGGGTGATGCTCGACGACCTCTGGGCCGGGCTTTTCGCAGCGCTCGCCACCATCGTCGCGGCAGGCATCTCGCACGGGCTGATGTGATGGCCGCGGGGCTCGCGGCCGAGGTGCTCGCCGCCGCGCGCGCCCGGGGCGTGACGCTCGCCACGGCGGAAAGCTGCACCGGCGGGCTGATCGCCGCGGCGCTGACCGAGGTGCCGGGGTCGTCGGATGTGGTGGACTGCGGCTTCGTCACCTACTCGAACGCGGCCAAGACCCGGATGCTCGGGGTGTCCGAGGCGACGCTCGCCGCCCACGGCGCGGTGAGCGAGGCGGTCGCGGCCGAGATGGCCGCCGGCGCGCAGGCGCGGTCAGGCGCCGGGATGGCCGTCGCGGTGACGGGGATCGCCGGGCCCGGCGGGTCCGAATTCAAGCCCGAGGGCCGGGTCTGCTTCGGCCTCGCCACACCCGAGGGCGTGCGGACCGAGACGGTCGAGTTCGGCTCCCGCGGCCGCCGCGCCGTGCGCGCCGCAACGGTCGAGCACGCGCTGCGGATGGTGCTGGGGGCGCTGGCTTAGAGCGCCGCCCCCAGCGCCGCGATCTCGGCGTCGGTGGTGGCCCAGCTCGTCACCAGCCGGATCGTCGCGGACCCGGCGTCGTCGCCCTCGGCCGGCCAGTCGGCCGCGCGCAGCCCCGCGGCGCGCAGGCGGGCGATCTCGGGCACGGGGAGCCGCACGAAGACCTCGTTCGCCTCGACCGGGACCAGCGGGGTGTGGCCTGCCGCGGTAAGCGTCGCCGCAATTTCGCCGGCGGCGGCGTTGGCGTGGCGGGCGAGGTCGAGCCACAGCCCGCCGTCGAGCCAGGCCAGCATCTGCGCGGCGAGGAAGCGGTGCTTGGACCACAGATGCCCGGCCCGCATCCGGCGGAAGGCGAAGTCGCGGGCCCGGTCGGGGTGGAAAAACACCACCGCCTCAAGCGCGAGGCAGCCGTTCTTCGTCCCGCCCAGCGACAGCGCATCGACGCCGGCGGCCTGCGTCAGATCGGCGGGCGCCGCCCCGGTCGCCGCCACCGCATTGGCAAAACGGGCGCCGTCGATGTGGACGGCCATGCCGCCGTCGCGCGCCACCCCGGCCAGCGCCGCGACCGAGGCCGGGTCGTGCACCGTCCCCCACTCGGTCGCGTTGGTGATCGAGACGACCGCGTTCCGCCCGTCATGCTCATCGACCTGCGGGTAGTCCGCGATCCGCTGGGCGAGCGTCGCGGCGGTCATCCGACCCGCGTCGCCCTCGACCAGCGCCAGCTGCGCGCCGCCCGCCATCCAGGCCGGGGCGCCGCTTTCCGAGGTCTCGATATGCGCCGTGCGGTGGCAGAAGATCCGCCCCCAGGGCGGGCAAAGCTGCGCCAAGGCCAGCGCATTCGCCCCGGTCCCGGTGCCGAGCAGGAACACCGCCGCGTCGGGCGCGGCCAGCATCTCGCGCACCGCCTCGACCGCCTGCGCGGTCAGTGCGTCGCGGCCATACGAGGCGGCCGCCCCGTCGTTCGCCGCCGCCAGCGCGGCCATGATCCGGGGGTGGACGCCCGAGGCGTTGTCCGAGCCGAAGTTCATGACAGATCCTCGATCACATACTGGTCCCACTCGTCCTCGGTGACCGACAGCTCGCTGACCGTCCAGCCGCGGACCGAGGCGCCGGCGCGGTGGATCGCCTCGGGGTCGCCCGAGATCAGGTGGTGCCAGTCGTAGAGCGGCTTGCCCTCGGCGCGCAGCCGATAGGCGCAGGTCGCGGGCAGCCACCAGGCGATGTCGCGCAGCTTCTGGGGAGTCAGCACCACGCAGTCGGGCACGAAGTCGTGGCGGTTGGGATAGGACGAGCAGCGGCAGCTCTGCCCGTCGAGCAGGCGGCAGGCGACGCGGGTGAAATCCACGCTGCCGTCGTCCTCGTATTCGATCTTGTTCAGGCAGCACTTGCCGCAGCCGTCGCAGAGCGCCTCCCACTCGGCGGCGCTGAGCTCGGCCAGCGGCAGTTCCCAGAAGCGCGGACGCATCAGCCGGCCGCCAGGATGGCGCGGGCGCGGGCGGCGTCGTCGTCCATCTGCGCCACCAGCGCCTTGAGGCTGTCGAACTTCGCCTCGGGGCGAAGGTAGTCGACCAGCGCCACCGACAGATGCGCGCCGTAGAGATCGCCGGAGAAATCGAAAAGATAGGTCTCGAGGTTCGGGGTGTTCTCGCCGAACATCGGCCGCACGCCGAGGCTGGCGACGCCGCGGTAATGGCCGCGGTGCGGGCCGGTCAGCACCTCGACCAGAACCGCATAGACGCCAAGCTTCGGCAGGTGCAGCCCGTCCAGCGCCATGTTGGCGGTCGGATAGCCCAGCTCGCGGCCGCGCTGCGCGCCGTGCAGCACCTCGCCCTCGATCCGATGCCAGTGGCCGAGCATCGCCTCGGCATCGCGCGGCCGCCCTTCGGAGAGCGCGGCGCGGATCGCGGTCGAGCTGGCGGGCTCGTCGCCACCGACGAGCGGCACGATGGTGACCCCGAAGCCCATCGCCTGCCCCAGTTCGGCCAGCGCGGCGCTGTCCCCCGCCCGGCCGCGGCCGAAGCGGAAATCGGCGCCGACGGCGACGTGGACGACGCCCAGCCCCTCGGCCAGCACCTCGCGCGCGAACTCTTCGGGGGTGAGCCCCGCGAGCGTCGGGCCGAAGGGCAGTTCGTAGAGTTGCGCCACCCCGTGCCGGGCCAGCCGGTTGGCCCGCGCCTCGGGGTTCATCAGCCGGAACGGCGGCTCGCTGCGCCCGGCGGCGCGGGCGAAATACTCACGCGGATGCGGCTCGAACGTGACCGCCCCCAGCGGCGCCTCGGGACGGGCGGCGCGGGCCGCGTCGATGACCGCGCGGTGGCCCAGGTGGACGCCGTCGAAATTGCCCATCGCCACGCTGGCGCCGCGCGCCGACGCCGGCAGGCCGCGCCAGTCGCGGTGGATATGCATGGGGGGGTTCTGCATCGGCCTCACGCGCGGGAGAGCGGGCCGGAACGCGGCCCTCAGTCGAACTTGCGGGACGGCGCCAGAACCACCGCCTCGCCTTTCAGCACGACGGTATCGCCGACGAGGCAGCGGGTGGCAAGGGTGACCCGCCGGCGGGCGTGGTCGATGGCATCCACCTGAACCTCGGCGCGGACCACATCGCCGGGGCGCACGGGGGCCATGAACTTGAGCGTCTGGCCCAGATAGACCGTGCCGTGGCCGGGCAACTGCTCGCCGATCACCGCCGAGATGAGGCCCGCCGTCAGCATTCCGTGCGCGATCCGCCCCTCGAAGATGGTGTCGCGGGCGTACTCCTCGTCCAGGTGCACCGGGTTGCGGTCGGTCGAGATGGTGGCGAACATCTCGATGTCGGCGTCCGTCACCTGCTTCTGCAGGGTGCGGATCATGCCGACCTCGAGGTCCTCGATGACGATGGTGCCCCGAAACTGGTTATCCCGCGGCGGATTGTCGAGCATCATGGGTATCCCCGGTTCGCTGGCCCGTTCACTGGCCCGTCAAAAGGCCCGTTCGCTGCATTGCGGCGTAACAGGTCGATGACCATCGGGCAAGAATATACCGTGGTCGCGGCGCAGGGGATAATAATGTTGCGACGTCAGGTCACGGGGCGTCGGCGTCGGGCGGCGCGCCGCCCTCGGCCAGCAGCGCGGCGAGGTCGAGAGGCGCGTTGCCCATCTGCACCCGGCCCTCGGCGTCCAGCGGCCATTCCGCGGGCGGGCGGTCGCGGTAGAGCTCGACCCCGTTGCCGTCCGGGTCGCGCAGATAGAGCGCCTCGCTCACCCCATGGTCGGCCGCGCCGTCGAGCGGGATGCCCGCGGCCAGCACCCGCGCCAGCACCCGCCCAAGCGAAGCGCGGTCGGGATACAGGAAGGCGCTGTGATAGAGCCCGGTGTGACCCGGCGGCGGGGGCGTGGCCCCGGCGGATTCCCACGTGTTCAGGCCGATGTGGTGGTGATAGCCGCCGGCGCCGAGAAAGGCCGCGCGGGTGCCATAATGCTGCATCACCTCGAACCCCAGCACGCCCGAATAGAAGGCGATGGCCCGGTCGAGGTCGGCCACCTTGAGGTGGACGTGCCCCACCCGCGTCGCGGCGGGCGCGGGATCGGGCGGCGAGGCGATCGGGCGGGCGCTCACCGCAGCCGCCCGATGGCGTAGGTCGGGGCGATGCCCTCGGCCTTGAGCCAGGCGCGCAGCAGGCTGTCCTCGGGTCGTTCCACGTCGCCCCCCATGTGCTCGGCCGCCAGCCCGCCGGTGACGAAGATCGAATCGATCCCCTGCGCGACGGCTCCTGCAACATCGGTGCCGATCCCGTCCCCGATGGCAAGCTCGCGCCCGCCGCTGACGCCCAGCCGGCGCCGGGCGAGGTCATAGATCGGCGCGTGCGGCTTGCCGAAATAAAGCGCCTCGCCCCCCATTTCCTCGTAGAGCCCGGCCAGCGCGCCCGCGCAGTAGAGCCGCTGTTCGCCGTAATCCACCACGATGTCGGGGTTGGCGCAGAGAAGCGGCAGCCCGCGGGCCTGCGCAGTCTCCAGCCGGGCGCGGTAGTCCTCGGGCGTCTCGGTCATGTCGTCGTAGGGGCCGGTGACGACGATCCCCTCGGCATCCTCGAGCGGCACGCGGCGGATGCCGGGGGCGCGCGGGTCGGTCGTCTCGGTGAAGAACCCGAGGTCGCGCTCGGGCCCGACGTGCCAGACGTTCTGCCCGACCCGGCCCGCGAACATCGCGTCCTGCGCCGCATCGCCCGAGGTCACGATGTCGTCCCAGGCGTCCTGCGGCACGCCGAGGCGGTCGATCTGCTCGGCCACGAAGCGGCGCGGGCGGGGCGCGTTGGTCATCAGCGCGACCTTGCCGCCGCCCTGCCGGAACGCCTGCAGCGCGGCGATGGCGGCCGGATAGGCCACCTTGCCGTTGTGCACGCAGCCCCAGAGGTCGCAGACGAGCACGTCATAGCCGTCCGCGATCTCGGCCAGGCTGTCGATGATCCGGGTCATGTCCACCCCTTTGCTGGCCGCACCGTCGAGGCGCGGCGGATGTCTTGCGGGGTGTGGGGGTCGGACACCCCCACGCCGGCGGTCGTCCTCAGAGCTTCAGCGCCGGGATGATCTGCTTCTTGCGGCTGACGATCCCGGGAAGGATCACGCTGTCGCCCTCGACCGGGACGCCGAAGGACGCGGCGGCGACGGCGCGCACGAAGTCGTTCGGGACAAGCAGGGTCGAGCGCTCGTTCAGGATGTCGACGATGAACAGCATCACCTCGTCGGCGCCGTCCTCTGCCGCGACGCCCGGCATGGCGGCCAGCAGCGCCGCCTTGCGATCGAGCAGCACCTGCGGCGCGGTGGTTTCCAGCACCGAGATCCGCATCTGCTTGCCGCCGAGCTCGTATTCCTTGCTGTCCATCTTCAGCAGCGCCGCGTCCGAGAAGGACGAGACGTCCGATTTCGCGGAGAACATCTCGGTGGCGTATTCGGGGATCGAGAGGCCGAGCTCGCCGGCCAGCTTCTCGGCCACCCAGCGGTCATGCGGCGTGGTGGTGGGCGAGCGGAACTCGAGCGTGTCCGACAGGATGCAGGTCAGCATCACGCCCTTGACCCAGGCCGGCGCGCGGTCGAGGTCGCCGCCGATCAGGTCGTGCATGATCGTCGCCGTGCAGGCCAGCGGGCGGATGGTGATGTTGATCGGCAGCCGGGTCTTGATCCCGCCGGCGAGCAGGTGGTGGTCGATGATCTCGATCACCTCGGCGTCGTTGATGCCAGCGGGCAGCTCGGCCGGGTTGTTGGTGTCGACGATCACGCACTGGTCGCCGGGCGCGAGGTCGGCGATCACCTCGGGCAGGTCCAGCCCCCAGCGGCCCAGCATCCACACGGCCTCGGTGTTCGGCGTCCCCTGCAGCACGGCCTTGGCCGGGGTCTTGCGGACTTCGGACAGGTACCACGCCCAGATCAGCGGCGAGCCGGTCGAGTCGGTGTCGGGGGCCTTGTGGCCGAGAACCTGGATCATGTGAGACAGCCTTTGCGCAAAACGGGTCGGCGCGGGTTATAGGCGCGGGCCGCGTGCGGCTCAAGCGGCAGAGGGGTGTGAGCGAGAGCCTGCGGCGGAGGACCGGGGAGCCCTTGAGGCATGGGGCGCCGTTCCGTCCCCTCAGGCGGCGCCGGGCGCGTCCGGGCGCCTAGCCCCCCTGCCCCAGCGCAAGGCCGGCGTTGACGGCCAGCGCCACGATCACCGCATTATAGAAGAAGGTGAGCACCGAGTGCGCCAGCGTCACCCGCCGGAAGGGCGTCGAGGTCAGGCCCACGTCCGAGGTCTGCGCCGTCATCCCGAGGGTGAAACTGTAATAGAGGAACTCCCACGGGCCCGGCGCCGCGGGGCCGCCGGGAAAGTCGAGCCCGCCGCTGTCGCGCGCGCCCGTTTGGGTTGCCGTCCCGCCCGCTGCCCTGCCCGCGTCCCGGTCGGGGGTGTAGAACATCCGCGCATAGTGAAAGGCCATGACCGCGTGGACCGTCGCCCAGCCCAGCGGCACCGCCCCGAGCGCCAGCACCGGGCGCAGCCGCAGCGCCCCCGGATCGGCCGAGGCGAGCACCGTCTGGGCGATGGCATAGAGGCTGACCCCGACCGCGCCCGTCGCCATCAGCACGATCAGCGCCCCGCCCTCGTCGGCGTCGGCGAAATGCGCCCGCAGGTCGTCGCCGCTGCGGCCCCGCATCCAGATGGCGGTGGCCACCAGATAGACGACGAAGAAGAGGTCCGCCCCGATCAGGATGCGGTCGGTCGGCGTCAGCGCGCCGCCCAGCAGCGCCGCCGCCAGCCCCGCGGCGAAGGCGCCGTGAAACCGCGCGTGGCGGCGCAGCGAGCCGCGCAACCCTCAGTCCTCGGCCAACGGCGTCTGCTGGTGCTCGATCATCTGCCAGTCCTCGTGCTGGCGCACCCAGGTCGAGCTGCAGAAAGCGCGATAGGCGCGCCCGCCGCGACTGGCCGAGACGCGATAGGCCAGCACGATGCAGTCCTCGGTCTCGACGAAGCGGCGCTCGCCGAGCGTCACGCCCTCCCACCGCGGGCCGTCGAGCGCGGACAGGATGTCGCGGCCCTGCAGGATGCCGCGGGGCAGGACCATCACGCAGGCCGGGTGCATCCGGCGCCGCGCCTCGGCCGCGCCCATCGTCCACCACGCCGTCTCGTCGGCCCATCGGTTCTCGCTGCGGCTCATGACGCGCCCCCTGCCGTGATCGTCCACCCGTCCCGTTCGAGAAGCCGCAGCACCCCGTCCTCGCCCGGCAGGTGCAGCGCCCCGAAGGCCGCGACCACCGGCTTGCCGCGCGCCGCGGCGGCCGTCGCGGCCTCGGTCAGCGGCGCGATCCAGCCCCGGTTGCGGCCGGTCATCAGCCGGTCCTCGGCCAGCTGCACCTGCCGGTCGACGCTCGCGCGGTCCATCCCGGCGTGGTCATAGGCGTCCAGCCGCCCGAATTCCCAGATCGCCCAGATGTCGCCGCGGAAATAGGCCTCGATCGTCGTCGTGGCATAGTCGTCGGCCAGCCGCGCGGCGGGCAGCGCGGCGCGGATCATGTCCAGCTCTTCGGCGTCGCTCATGCCGTCGAAGAGGGTCAGCACGGTGTCCCACGGCTCGAGCGCGCGGACCGGCACCCCCGCGTCGGCGGCGACCTGCATCAGCCGGTGGTCGAGGCCCGCGGTGTCGCCCCGCGCCTTGATCTGGCCCATCATGCAGGGCGAGATCCCGAGCATCATCGAGACGTACCAGGGCCGCAGCCGGCTGACCATGACGGGCGGCATCCCGCGCGCAGACATGGCCTCGCCCAGCTCGCGCCAGGCCGCGTCCCCGAGCCGTTCGGGCAGCGTCGGCCCCTCGGTGTCGACCATCAGCGACGGGTCGCGGGCGAGTGCGGCGGTCAGGCGCTTCTCCTCGTCGGGTCCGGCCTCGACCAGCATCGCGTCGGCCGAGGCGATGACCGGCGTCAGGGCCGCGACCATCGGGTCGTGGCGGGGGTCGTCGAAGTGATAGGTGCCGATGATCTCGATCCGCGCGTCGCCCTTGCGGGCGGTGAAGCGGGTGCCCTGCGCATAGGGCGTGGCGGCGACCGCAGCGTCGATGCGGGCGCGGGTCTCGGCCGGCAGGCTCTGCATCAGATCGGCGCCGGCGCAGACGGCCGGCGGCGCGTCCGCGGCCGGCACGGCCTGCGCCACCCCGGGCGGCGGATCGGCGGTGGCCGCCGCCCCGGCCGAGGCGACCGCACAGGCCGCAAGCGCCCCGAGCACCGCCCCCCGCATCCGCTCGTGCCAACCCATCTTCGCACCCCGCTCGCGCCCTGGCTTTCGCCGCAGCATGGCGCCGCGCCGCCCCGAGGTCCACCCCGTCCGGGCGCCCTCGCGACGGGCCCGACCCGCGCCGTTCCACCCGCTCGCCGCGATCACGCCCCGTTGACAGGCCCGGACCCGGCCCCTACATCGCGGCCATTGGCACTCACCCCAATCGAGTGCCAACAGCACGCAACACTGCAACCTGAATAACCGGAGTGTTCACGATGGCCTTCAAGCCGCTTCACGACCGCGTCCTGGTCCGCCGCGTCCAGTCGGACGAAAAGACCAAGGGCGGGCTGATCATCCCCGACAGCGCCAAGGAAAAGCCCTCGGAAGGCGAGATCGTCTCGGTGGGCGAAGGCGCCCGCAAGGACTCGGGCGAGCTGATCGCCCCCTCGGTCAAGGCCGGCGACCGCATCCTGTTCGGCAAGTGGTCGGGCACCGAAGTGACGCTGGACGGCGAAGAGCTGCTCATCATGAAGGAAAGCGACATCCTCGGGATCATCGGCTGATCCCTCGCAGGTAGCGCTTACAACCCTCTGACAAGGAATAGATAAATGGCTGGCAAGGAAGTCAAGTTCAACACCGACGCCCGCGACCGGATGCTCAAGGGCGTCAACATCCTCGCGGATGCGGTCAAGGTCACGCTCGGCCCGAAAGGCCGCAACGTGGTGATCGACAAGTCGTTCGGCGCCCCGCGCATCACCAAGGACGGCGTCTCGGTCGCCAAGGAAATCGAGCTTTCGGACAAGTTCGAGAACATGGGCGCGCAGATGGTCCGCGAAGTCGCCTCGCGCACCAATGACGAGGCCGGGGACGGCACCACCACCGCCACCGTGCTCGCCCAGGCGATCATCAAGGAAGGCCTCAAGGCCGTCGCCGCCGGGATGAACCCGATGGACCTCAAGCGCGGCGTCGATCTGGCAACCCAGCGCGTCGTCGAGTCGATCAAGTCGGCCGCCCGCCCGGTCTCGGACTCGGCCGAAGTGGCCCAGGTCGGCACCATCTCGGCCAACGGCGAGAAGTTCATCGGCGAGCAGATCGCCGAGGCGATGCAGAAGGTCGGCAACGAGGGTGTCATCACCGTCGAAGAGAACAAGGGGATGGAGACCGAGGTCGAAGTCGTCGAGGGGATGCAGTTCGACCGCGGCTATCTCTCGCCCTACTTCGTGACCAACCCCGACAAGATGGTGGCCGAGCTCGAGGACGCCTACATCCTGCTGCACGAGAAGAAGCTCTCGTCGCTGCAGCCGATGGTCCCGCTGCTGGAAGCCGTCATCCAGACCCAGAAGCCGCTGCTGATCGTGGCCGAGGACGTCGAGGGCGAGGCGCTGGCCACGCTGGTCGTCAACCGCCTTCGCGGCGGGCTGAAGGTCGCGGCCGTCAAGGCGCCGGGCTTCGGTGACCGCCGCAAGGCCATGCTGCAGGACATCGCGATCCTGACCGGCGGCCAGGTGATCTCGGAAGACCTGGGCATGAAGCTCGAGAATGTCGGCATCGACATGCTGGGCCGCGCCAAGAAGGTCTCGATCAACAAGGACAACACGACCATCGTCGATGGCGCTGGTGAGAAGGCCGAGATCGAGGCCCGCGTGGCGCAGATCCGCCAGCAGATCGAGGAAACCACCTCGGACTACGACAAGGAAAAGCTGCAGGAGCGCGTGGCGAAGCTCGCCGGCGGCGTGGCCGTGATCCGCGTCGGCGGCATGACCGAGGTCGAGGTGAAAGAGCGCAAGGACCGCGTCGATGACGCCCTGAACGCGACCCGCGCCGCGGTGCAGGAAGGTGTCGTGGTCGGTGGCGGCGTCGCGCTGGTGCAGGCCGGCAAGGCGCTGGAAGGTCTGGAGGGCGAGAACGCCGACCAGAACGCCGGCATCGCGCTGGTCCGCCGCGCGCTGGAGGCCCCGATGCGCCAGATCGCCGAGAACGCCGGCGTCGACGGCGCGGTGGTCGCGGGCAAGGTCCGCGAGAGCCAGGACAAGACCTTCGGCTTCAACGCCCAGACCGAGGAATATGGCGACATGTTCAAGTTCGGCGTGATCGACCCGGCCAAGGTCGTGCGCACGGCGCTGGAAGACGCCGCGTCGGTGGCTGGCCTGCTGATCACCACCGAGGCGATGATCGCCGAGAAGCCCGAGCCCAAGGGCGCGGCCGGCGGCATGGGCGGCGGCATGGGCGGCATGGGCGGCATGGACATGATGTAATGTCCTGCCCCTGTGGCTGACAGGAAAGGCCGCCCTTTGGGGCGGCCTTTTTCATTTCGGCTGTGGCGTCACACGTCAGCGCAACGATGACGCCTGCGGCGGGCTGTCGCGCGCCACGATCCGGCGGATCGGTCCGTATGGGCGCGCAGCCTCGATCCGCGCGCCGGCGTCGGGTCAGGTATACATCGGCTGCCACAGGACCAGCGTGACGCTGGCCGCGTCGGCCGTCGGGGTGCCGGTCAGGTCAAAGCTCTGGTCTTCGAATTCGAGGTTGACCGATGCGCCGGTGACGCCGGTCAGCCGCACGGCAAGCTGGCCGTCGACCAGGACGCTGGTGTCGCCGTCGGCCTCGACCACCTCGATGCGCTCTGCGAAGGCCGCGACGTCGGGCGTATCGCCCTGGAACCCGTGGCTGACGATCAGCCGCATGCTGTCCTGCGCTGGGTCAAAGTCGGTCACGACCGAATCCGGTCCGTCGCCCGTCACCCAGCCCTCGAGATCGTCGGCGCCGGTTCCCGTGGTGACGATGTCACCGTCGGCAAAGACGATCCCGTCATTCCCGGCCCCGCCGTCGAGTGTGTCCACCGCATCGTCGATGCGCCATTCGTGCCGGTCGTTTTCCGTCGGCGCATGTTCCGGCCGGTTGGGGGAGCCGACGAGATGATCGTCGCCCTCACCCCCGCGCAGGTGCCCCGCCCCGCCGACCGAGACCAGCACGTCGTCGCCTGCCCCGCCTTCGACCGGCGCAACCGTTTCAAAGGCTTCGACGACGTCCTGGCCCGCGCCGCCCCGATACTCGGTGCCTTCCCCGATATCGGCGACCACCGCATGGCCGGCGCCAGCGCCCAGGATGGTGTCGCCGTCCGAGTCCCGGACCCAGCCCTGCGTCGCGCCGGACAGGTCGATCAGGTTTGCGCCTTGCGCATCTACCACGACAAAGCCCGACCCGACCGTCAGCGTGTCATCGCCGTCCAGATCGACATGGCTCGCCCCGACCGCGACCTGATCGCCGCCAGGTGCCGTCCATGTCCCCGCCTGCGGATCGGGGAAGACGACGCGAACGGGCATGGGATCGTCGTAATTCCAGCCCAGTTCCAGCCCGTCCGGCGGCGCGCCCGTATCGACGAGGATGTCGTCACGGCCGCCGCCGCCATCGACAACGCCGCCATCGGGATCGGTCAGCACCAGCAGGTCATCGCCCGAGGTGCCGTCGAGCACGAACCCGCTGCCATCCTGGACCTGCTCGGGTTCGGGTTCCGGCTCCGGCTCGGGCTCAGGCTCGGGTTCGGGTTCCGGCTCGGGTTGTGGCTCCGGCTCAGCCGACGCGGTGTCGTCGCCGTCGAATGTCCCTGCCAATGCGGCAAGACCGACGCCCAGCAGCATCGGCAAAAACAGGATCAGGTTGTCCATCGTCAACTCCCCAGGCTCGAAATACAGGCGCAGTTAGGCGGGGTCTTCCGGGCTGTCCAGTTGCCCGTTTCGCACCTAGCCCACCACGCACTCGACCCCCATCGCGCTGCAAAGCGACTGGAACCGCGCCGCCGCGACTTCGCCCATCAGCGCCCGGCCGGTGCGGGTCAGCTTGAGGGTCAGGCGCTTGGCCTCGCGGTCGAGGATCAGCTCTCCCGCCTCGGACGGGTCGCCGACCGAGAACATCGCCCCGAACCGCATGGCCTTGCCCAGCGTCTCGGCGTCGCGGATCTGCGCCTCGTCGAGCAGCGTGAAGAGCGGCGCCATCGCCGACCCCGCCCGGCTGTTCTTGTAGCGGTGCAGAAGCGCGAGCCCCAGGAACACCCGCTCGGGGTGGCTCAGCGCGGCGAGGTTGGCGCGCGTCACGTTGTCGAAGCAGGCCTCGGCCCGATAGTCCGGGTGCGCCCGCCAGCTCGTGTCGTGCAGGAGGCAGGCGGCCCGGATCAGCCGCTCGTGCGAGGGCGGCGCATCCACAAACAGCGGCGACAGGAACTGGTAGAGCTTCTTGCCCGAGCCGGGGATGCGCGCCATCTGCCGCTCGGTGAACCGCGCCGCCTCGATCAGCGGATCGCGCTTGCGGATGCTGTCGGACATCTGCTCGTAAAGCAGCCCCTCGCGGATCCCGTAGGAGCTGATGGCGATCTCGGGCGGCGCGAGGGTCGAGACCAGCTCGCGCAGCACCTGCATCGCCAGCGGCACCAGCTCGATCCGGCCCGAGCCGATGCCGGTGCGCGACTTGAGGTCGGCGAGGCTCTGCTCGCCGATCCACTTGACGGTCGCCAGCACGTCCTCGGGCGTCATGCGGTATTCGTGCAGGACGGTCATCGGATAGGCCCGCCGCTCCATATCAAGCCGGGCAATGGCGCGCCACGAGCCGCCGACGAGATAGAGCCGCTCGTGATCGGTGCCGAAGCTTTCGGCCAGCCCGCCGACGATCCGCGAGATGTGCTTCTTGAGGTCCTTCGCCTCGACCTGCTGCAGGCGGAACGGCCCGAGTGGAGAGGTTGCGCGCCGGCCGATGGCGCCGTCGCCGACCTCGGCCAGCTCCATCGAGTTGCCGCCGATGTCGCAGACGAGCCCGCGCGCGTCGGGCCAGCCGAGCAGCACCCCCTGCGCCGACAGCCGCGCCTCTTCCTCGCCGTCGATGACGATCAGCTTGAGGCCGGTCTCCTTCGCCACGGCCTGGTGGAAGGCGGGCCCGTCCTCGGCCTCGCGCACGGCAGCGGTGGCGACGCAGGTCAGCGCCTCGATCCCCATCCCCTTGGCGAGCGCCGCGAAGCGCCGCAGCGCGGCCATGCCGCGGACGACGCCCTCGGGGTTCAGCCGGCCGGTGGTGGCAAGCCCCTGCCCCAGCCCGGCCATGACCTTCTCGTTGTAGAAATAGGCCGGGCTGCGGGCGGCGCCGTCGAACACCACCATGCGGATCGAGTTCGAGCCGACATCGACCACGCCCACCCGTTTCAGCTCGCGCGCCGGGCGCACCGGCAGTCCGCCCTTGCCGAAGGGCGAGACCTTCTGCCCCGAGGTCGTGGTCACGTTCATCCTGGTGGTCCTCGCGTGTGGCGTGGTGGGCGGCCCGGGCCTCAGTCCCGGTCCGGGTCGGATGTCTTGGCGGCGGCGGGGGCGACCGTCGCGGCGGGGGCGGCCGCGCGCTCGGCGGCAGCCTCGACCGCCGCTTCGGCCGGCGTCTCGCCCGAGGGCTCGCCGCTGCCTTCGGTGCCGTGGGTCAGCGCCGGCACGTCCCCCGCGCCCGCGCTGCCGCGCCCCGACAGCGACGGGTGGTCCATGAAGAAGCGGTGGCAGTTGAACAGATCGTCGCGGCCCTCGGGCAGATAGCGCAGGTAGCGCCCGTCGGGCTGAAGGATCCAGCTCTGCGCCTCGTCGGCCATGTTGGCGGCCATGATCTGGCTGGTGATCTGGGCCTTTACGGTGTCGTTCAGGCACTCGACCAGCGTCTCGACCCGGCGCGAGAGGTTGCGGTCCATCCAGTCGGCCGAGCTGATGAATACCCGCGCCTTGCGGGACGGCAGGCCGTGGCCGTTGCCGAAGCAGACGATGCGCGAATGTTCGAGGAACCGCCCGACGATCGACTTGACCCGGATGTTCTCGCTCAACCCCGCGATCCCCGGCCGCAGCCCGCAGATGCCGCGCACGACGAGGTTGATCTTCACCCCGGCGGCCGAGGCGGCATAGAGCGCCTCGATCACGTCGCGCTCGATCAGGCTGTTCATCTTGGCCCAGATCGCCGCGGGGCGGCCGCGGCGGGCGAAGTCCGCCTCGCGCCCGATCAGCTCAAGCAGCCGCGACTTGAGGTCGATGGGCGAGATGGCGAGGTTCTCGAGCCCCTCGGGCTGGACGTAGCCGGACAGGAAGTTGAAGACCTTGGTCGCATCGCGCCCCAGCGCCGGGTCGCAGGTGAAGAGCGACAGGTCGGTGTAGATGCGGGCGGTGATCGGGTGATAGTTGCCGGTCCCGTAATGGGTATAGGTCACCAGCCGGTCGCCCTCGCGCCGGACTACGGTCGAGATCTTGGCGTGGGTCTTGTAGTTCACGAACCCATAGACGACATGCGCGCCCGAGCGTTCAAGCCGCCGCGACTGGCGGATGTTGGCGGCCTCGTCGAAGCGCGCCTTGAGTTCCACCAGCGCCACCACCGACTTGCCCGCCTCGGCGGCCTCGCACAGCGCCGAGACGACCGGGCTGTCCCAGCTCGTGCGGTAGAGCGTCTGCTTGATCGCCACCACGTCCGGGTCGCGCGCCGCCTGGCTCAGGAAGCGGATGACCATGTCGAAGGTCTCGTAGGGGTGATGCAGCAGCATGTCCTTTTGCCGGATCGCCGCGAACATGTCCCCGTCGTGGTCCTGCACCCGCTCGGGCACCCGCGGGGTGAAGGACGGCCATTGCAGGTCACGGCGGCTGTCGAGCACCAGCTCGCGCACGTCGGCCATGCCCAGAAGCCCCTCGACCTCGACCACCTCGTCGGGGCCGACGGCGAGTTCCTGCATGATGGCGCGGCGCAGCCTGTCGGGGGCGCCCTCGGTGATCTTGCAGCGGATCACGTCGCCCCGCCTGCGCCGCTTCAGCGCCGTCTCGAACTCGCGCACCAGGTCCTCGGCCTCTTCCTCGACCTCGAGGTCGCTGTCGCGCAGCACCCGGAAGGCGCAGTGGCCGATGTCGCGGTAGCCGGGGAAGAGCCGCGACAGATGCATCAGCAGCAGATCCTCGAGCCGCAGGAAGCGCTGCCCGCCCGGCAGCGGGATGAAGCGCTTGAGCTGGGCCGGGATCGGCAGCAGCGCCTGCATCTGCCGCCCGTCCGACTCGCGCGCGAGTTCCAGCGCCAGCGAGAAGCCGGTGTTGGGGATGAACGGGAACGGATGCGCCGGGTCGATGGCGAGCGGCGTCAGCACCGGAAACACCTGCGTCATGAAATGCTCGCGCAGGAACGCGGCCTCGGCCCGGGTCACGCGCGAGCGCGACAGGATCACGATCCCCTCGCCCTCCATCTCGCGGCGCAGGCGGTTCCAGACGGTCTGCTGGGCGTCCATCAGACGCCGCGCATCGGCGTTGATGAGGGTGAGCTGGTCGGCCGGGGTCAGCCCGTCGTCCGAGGGCGAGGTGTTCCCCTCGCGCACCAGCTCGCGCAGGCCGGCGACGCGGACGGTGTAGAATTCGTCGAGGTTGGTGGCCGAGATCGACAGGAACCGCAGCCGCTCGAGCAGCGGCACGCGCGGGTTGCGCGCCTCGTCCAGCACCCGCCAGTTGAAGCTGAGCCACGAGAGTTCGCGGTTGAAGAACCGGGCCGGTCCGACCGGCGGCCCGTCGGGCAGGCTGCGCGGCGCGGGAAAGTCCGAGGTGAGGAAATCGGCCTGGGTCATCGATTCTGCGGGCGGCTTGCCAAGAGGGGGGTCGCACCAACCCGTGTGGCCCGCCGGGCCGGGGCTGTCAAACCGTTGGGCCGGGCTGCCCGTGGTGCCGCGCTGGCTGCGAGCGGTCGCGAAACGGCGCGAGGAGACCGCGCGCGCCAGCGTTTCAAGGCCCGCGCCCCTCAGCCCGCCCCCTGCAACCGCCCCAGCGTCTCGAGCGCCAGCGGCCGGGTCACCGCCCGCCCTTCGGCCAGCGCGGCGCGGTCGATCTCGGCCACCAGCCGGCGGGCGAGGCCGAGGTCGCGGTCCATGCGGCGCACTAGCGCCTCGATCACCCCCGGGCCGGGGGTGAGCTGCCGGTCGCCCAGCAGCTTGACCAGCACCGCCCCCAGCAGCGCCTCGTCCGGGGCGCCGAGCGTCACCGCGGCCATCGCCTGCACCCGCGAGGCGAGGTCGGGCAGCGTCAGCCCCCAGTCGCGCGGCGGGGTACGGGCGGTGAGCAGAAGCCACGTCCCCCGCGCCGCGGCGAGGTTCCACAGGTGGAACAGCGCCTGCTCGGCCCCCGCCGCCGTGGCGACGCGCTGCGCGTCCTCGACCACCAGCGCCCCCTGTTCGGTCGCAAGCATGTCCACCGCCTCGACCCGCAGGGCGCCGGCGCGGACCCGCTGGGCGCCCTGCTCGGCGGCCCAGAAGGCGGCGATGTGGGACTTGCCAGAGGCCTCGGGCCCGACCAGCAGCAGCCGCCCCTGCGGCCAGTCCTGCGGCCGGTCCACCAGCGAGAGCGCCGCGGCGTTCGCGGGCGCGGGCAGGAAGTCGCCCCGGCCGAGGGCCGGCGCGCTGCCGAGATCGAGGGCGAGCTGGCGGGCCACGCGTCAGCCGCGCGGCGCGTCGCCGGGGCGCGCGCCGGGCGCCTCCTGCGGCGCCGCGATCGGGCGGGCCGCGGCGCGCGGGTCAGCCGGGACGTCCGCGACCGGCACCGCGACGACGCCGTCCGCCACCGGGCGGACCGGCCCGTCGCGGAACGCTTCGGCCACGCGCCGGGCGTCGGCGGCCTCCTCGCGGTCCTCCGCGGCGTCCTTGCGGGCCTCCTTGCCCTCGGGGTCGGCGGGGTCGGTGCCGTCGGGGGTCTTGCCGCCCCAGGTGCGGACCTCGGGCGCCTCGGCCTCGGCGGCGGCGGCGGCCTCGGCCCCCTCGCCGCGGACGACCATCCGCGCCTCGGCCACGCGGGCGCCGTCGGCGCGGGCCGCGTCGCGGGCGGCGACGCGGGCCTCGAACCGGGCCTCGTCCACCCGCGCCTCGGCGGCGGCGGCGCGGTGGGCGACCTCGGACCGGCGCCGCGCCTCGGCCGTGGTCCCCGGGGGGACCATCTCGACCAGCATCGGCGGCGCGGGCGCGGGCATCACCTCGCGCCCGGTGTAGAGCGCGCTTTCCTTGTACTGCTCGGCCATGAAGCGGACGATGACGCCCACCGCGGCCCCCACCGGCACCGCGATGAGCAGGCCGAGAAACCCGAACATCACCCCGAACACCGACAGCGACAGCATCAGCCAGACCGGGTGCAGCCCGACATGGCCGCCGACGATCTTGGGTTGCAGCACGTTGCTTTCCAGCATCTGGCCGGCGGCAAAGATCGCCGCCACCCCGCCGATCCGCGGCCAGTCGCCCCAGAAGGTCGCCACCGCCACCCCGATCGACAGCACGCCGCCGACCAGCGTGCCGACATAGGGGATGAAGGACAGCAGCGCCGCCGCCACCCCGATGACGATCCCGAAGGGCAGCCCGATCAGCATCAGCCCGGTCGAATAGAGCGTGGCGAGGATCAGGATCACCAGCGCCTCGCCGCGCACGAAGCCCGCCACGCTGTCGTCGATCTGGGCGAAGATGCGGCGGATCGTCGGCGCGTGCTGGCGCGGCAGCAGGTTGTCGATGCGCTCGATCATACGGTCCCAATCGAGCAGCATGTAGAAGGCCACGACCGGGGCGATGATCAGCACCATGAACACGCCGACCACGCTGCGCAGCGAGCCCATGAGCGTGCCCATCAGCCCGCCCAGCGAGTTGGTCAGCGTGGTGCGGATCTGCTCGACCGCGGTGTCGATCATGCCGCCGTCGGGCATGAACTCGGGAAAGCGGTTGCGCACGATCGACTGGACGCTGTTGAGCAGGTCGGGGGTCGACTCGACCAGCTGCCCCGCCTGCCGCACCAGCAGCGGGCCGAGCCACAAGAGCAGGGCCGCCAGCGCCAGCACTACGATCAGCGTGATGAACAC
Source organism: Paracoccus sanguinis (assembly GCF_900106665.1). GTDB lineage: Bacteria > Pseudomonadota > Alphaproteobacteria > Rhodobacterales > Rhodobacteraceae > Paracoccus > Paracoccus panacisoli. The sequence continues at coordinate 108,906 of NZ_FNNA01000003.1, read as the reverse complement.
CACCGCCAACGTGCGCGAGAGCCCCGCCCGCTCGAGCCGGTCGGCCACCGGGTCGAGCATGTAGGCGATCCCCATGCCGAGCACGAAGGGCAGGATCGCCCCGCCCAGCAGCCACAGCGCCAACAGCAGCACCGCCGCCGCGCCGCCCCACCAGAGCGCCTGTTTCGTCGCCGACATCTGCATCTGCGTCCCCGCCCTCGATCCCGTCCCGGGGGCCCTCGCCCCGATGCGTGCGGTGATGCAGTCCCCGCCCCTCGCGCGCAAGGGTCTTGGGCAACGCCCCCGCGCATCCCGACCCCGGCCCGTCCCTTGCCGTTGCCGGGGCGGCCCCGATCCGCTAACGCAGGCGGGCAATCATCCAAGGTGCTGCCCCATGCGTCTCACGCGCTATTTCCTGCCTGTCCTGAAAGAGAACCCCTCCGAGGCGCAGATCGTCAGCCACCGGCTGATGCTCAGGGCGGGGATGATCAAGCAGCAGGCGGCGGGCATCTATTCCTGGCTGCCGCTCGGCCTCAAGGTGCTGCGCCGGATCGAGCAGATCGTGCACGAGGAACAGGGCCGCGCCGGGCACATCCCGGTCCTGATGCCCACCATGCAGTCGGCCGACCTGTGGCGCGAAAGCGGCCGCTACGACGACTACGGGCAGGAGATGCTGCGCATCAAGGACCGCCACGACCGCGACATGCTGTTCGGGCCGACCAACGAAGAGATGATCACCGACATCTTCCGCGCCCACGTGAACAGCTACAAGGACCTGCCGCTGACGCTCTACCAGATCCAATGGAAGTTCCGCGACGAGGTGCGCCCCCGCTTCGGGGTCATGCGCGGGCGCGAGTTCCTGATGAAGGACGGCTACAACTTCGACCTGACGAAAGAGGACGCGCTGCACGCCTATAACCGCCACCTGGTCACCTATCTGCGCACCTACGAGCGGATGGGCCTGCAGGCGATCCCGATGCGCGCCGACTCGGGCCCCATCGGCGGCGAGGACACGCACGAGTTCCTCGTGCTGGCCGAGACCGGCGAATCCGAGGTCTTCTACGACAGCGAGATCACCGATCTGCGCTTCGGCGACCGTGCCATCGACTATGATGACGCCGCCGCCTGCCGCGCGGTGCTGGACGAGTTCACCTCGCGCTACGCCCGCACCGACGAGACCCACGATCCGGCGGTGTTCGAGACCATCCCCGAGGACCGCCGCCGCTCGGCCCGCGGGATCGAGGTGGGGCAGATCTTCTATTTCGGCACCAAGTATTCCGAGCCGATGGGCGCGACCGTCGTCGGCCCCGACGGGGCGCGGGTGCCGGTCCACATGGGCAGCCACGGGATCGGCGTCAGCCGCCTGCTGGGCGCGATCATCGAGGCGAGCCACGACGACCGCGGCATCATCTGGCCCGAGGGCGTCACGCCGTTCCACGTCGGGCTGGTGAACCTCAAGCAGGGCGACGCCTCGACCGACAACGCCTGCGAGGCGCTGGAGCGCGAGCTGACCGCGCGCGGGCTCGAGGTGCTCTACGACGACCGCGACGAGCGCGCGGGCGCCAAGTTCGCCACGATGGACCTGATCGGCCTGCCGTGGCGGATCACCGTCGGCCCGCGCGGCCTGGCCGCGAACGTGGTCGAGCTGACCAGCCGCAAGACCGGCGAGTCGGTCGAGGTCTCGGCCAGCGAGGCCGTGGCCCGTCTCGCCGACATCTACGCGCCGGTGTTCGCGGCGGCGTATCGGGGCTGAGGCGGCGGAGGCCGTGTGGGGGCCGGCCTTTCGGCGGAAGCTGAGGGGCCGGGTCGACCGACCCGGCCGACGCGCCGGGTTGATGCACTGCGGCGCCATGCGCGTTCTTAACACAAACCCCGGCTCTCAACGCGCGGCCAGCCGGCTGCGGGACGGCCAGCATCTGGCGACCTGCAGACTGACTGCTTGACGGTCACGAGAGCCGGATTTTCGCGCCGATTATGCGCCTCTCGCCCGGCTCAACGTGTCGCTGCTGACACTGCGGATTGACCACGACGACCGCGCTTGGCTGGCGATCCTGCAGCAGATTGCCGGTGTGCCGTACAGCTGGTTGGGTCAGGCGGTGGGATCAGCCGCTGCGACGCGCTGTTCCATCTTCCTGCCGACCCACGGCTTCTAGGCCAGCACCCCTTCCAGCGAGTTCGGGGCGCTGGCGACGATCCGCACCTGCACCAGATCGCCCACCGCCGCCTCGGGCGCCTGGACGAAGACCGAATGCAGATAATCCGACTTGCCGACCATCTGCCCGGGCAGCCGCCCCGGCTTCTCGAACAGCACCCCGAGGGTGCGCCCGACCATCCCCTCCTGCACCGCCTTCTGCTGGCGGGCGAGCAGCGCCTGCATCTCGTGCAGCCGCGCATCCGCCACCGCCTCAGGCACCAGCGCCCGCCCCGCCGCAGGCGTGCCCGGGCGCGGCGAGTACTTGAAGGAGAACGCGGTGCCGAACCCGACCTCCTCGATCAGCCGCAGCGTGTCGGCGTGATCGGCGTCCGTCTCGCCCGGGAAGCCCGCGATGAAATCCGAGGTCAGCAGGATGTCCGGCCGCGCCGCCCGGATGCGGTCGACGAGCCGCAGATAGTCGTCGCGCGTGTGCTTGCGGTTCATCGCCTTGAGCACCCGGTCCGACCCCGACTGCACCGGCAGATGCAGATAGGGCATGAGCTGCGGCAGGTCCCGGTGCGCGGCGATCAGGTCATCGGCCATGTCGTTGGGATGGCTGGTGGTATAGCGGATGCGGTCCAGCCCCTCGATCCCAGCGAGCTGCCGGATCAGCTCGCCCAGACCCGCGGCGCCCTCACCATGCCAGCCGTTGACGTTCTGGCCCAAGAGGGTGATCTCGCGCACCCCGCGGGCCACCAGGTCGCGCGCCTCGGACAGGATGCGCGCGGCCGGACGGCTGACCTCGGCCCCGCGGGTGTAGGGGACGACGCAGAAGGCGCAGAACTTGTCGCAGCCCTCCTGCACGGTCAGGAAGGCGGCCGGATGGCGGCGGGTGGCGCGGCGTTCGGGCAGGTGGTCGAACTTGTCCTCGGCCGGGAACTCGGTGTCCACCGCGGGCGCCTCGCCCCGCGCCATCGCCGGCAGGCGGTGATAGGCCTGCGGACCCACGACCAGATCGACCAGCGGCATCCGGCGGATGATCTCGTCGCCCTCGGCCTGCGCCACGCAGCCCGCCACGCCGATCTTGAGGTCCGGCCGCTCGGCCTTGAGCGGCTTCAGGCGCCCGAGGTCGGAATAAAGCTTCTCGGCCGCCTTCTCGCGGATGTGGCAGGTGTTGAGCAGCACCATGTCGGCGTCGTCGGCGCGGTCGGTCTCGACATAGCCCTCGGCCCCCAGCGCCTCGGCCATGCGCTGGCTGTCATAGACGTTCATTTGGCACCCGTAGGTCTTGATGAACAGGCGTTTGGGGCTCTGGTCGGTCATGGCCGGGGGCGGGCTCTCGATGTCGCGGGATGGGCGCTGATAGCACCCACAGCCCCCGAACGGAACCCTCGCCCGCGCCCCTCGGGCTGGACCCAAATATCCTCCGGGGGTCCGGGGGTGGAAAACCCCCGGTCCGGCCGTGCCACCCCGCGCACCGGCACCCTGCCCGCCCGACCGGCCATTCCGCCGCCGCGGCCCACGTTGCCCCCGCCCGGCCGCCCGGCTACCCTGCGCCCAACGCATTGGAGGCACTCATGAACGACAAGAGCTGGGCCGCACGGGCCGAGGAATATTCGCTTTACGGCTTCACCGACCTGCCGAGCGTGCACGACCGCGGCACGATCGTGCTCACCCACGGCGAAGGCCCCTACGTCTTCGACACCGAGGGCCGCAAGTGGCTGGACGCCAACTCGGGCCTCTGGAACATGGTCGCGGGCTTCGACCACAAGGGCCTGATCGAGGCCGCCAAGGCGCAGTACGACCGCTTCCCCGGCTACCACGCCTTCTTCGGCCGGATGTCCGACCAAACGGTGATGCTGTCGGAAAAGCTGGTCGAGGTCTCGCCCTTCGCCCGCGGCAAGGTGTTCTACACCAACTCGGGGTCCGAGGCGAACGACACCATGGTCAAGATGCTGTGGTTCCTCGGCCGCAGTGAAGGCCAGCCGCAGCGGCGCAAGATCCTGACCCGCTGGAACGCCTATCACGGCGTCACCGCGGTCAGCGCGTCGATGACCGGCAAGCCCTACAACGAGGTCTTCGGCCTGCCGCTCGAGGGCTTCATCCACCTCACCTGCCCGCATTTCTGGCGCTACGGCAACCCGGGCGAAAGCGAGGCCGAGTTCGTCGCCCGCCTCGCGGCCGAGCTCGAGGACACCATCGCCCGTGAGGGCGCCGACACCATCGCCGGCTTCTTCGCCGAGCCGGTGCAGGGCGCGGGCGGGGTGATCCCGCCGGCCGAGGGCTATTTCCAGGCCATCCAGCCGATCCTGAAGAAGCACGGCATCCCGCTGATCTCGGACGAGGTCATCTGTGGCTTCGGCCGCACCGGCTCGACCTGGGGCTGCGAGACCTACGGCTTCACGCCCGACGCGATCATCAGCTCGAAGAACCTGACCGCCGGGCTCTTCCCGATGGGCGCGGTGATCCTCGGGCCGGAGCTGTCGGACCGGCTCGACACCGCCATCGAGGCGATCGAGGAGTTCCCGCACGGCTTCACCGCCTCAGGCCACCCGGTCGGCTGCGCCATCGCGCTCAAGGCCATCGACGTGGTGATGAACGAGGGGCTGGCCGAGAACGTGGTCAAGGGCGCCCCGCGGATGGAGGCGGGGCTGCGCCGGATCATGCAGAAGCACGCCAACATCGGCGAGCTGCGCGGGATCGGCTACATGTGGGCGCTCGAGGCGGTCAAGAACGCCGAGACGAAGGAGCCCTTCCCCGGCAAGCTGTCGGTGAGCGAGCGGATCGCCAACACCTGCACCGACCTCGGGCTGATCTGCCGGCCGCTCGGGCAGTCGATCGTGCTCTGCCCGCCGTTTATCCTGACCGACGCGCAGATGGACGAGATGTTCGAAAAGCTGGACGCGGCGCTGACGCGGGTGTTCGACGGGCTCAGGGCCGAAGGCGAGGCCTGAGCCAAAGCGGCACCCCGGGACGCCTGCCGGGGAATCTCCACTCACGGGGGCGGCGCGGCGCCGCCCCCGCTGCGCCCCCGGGTGGGGCGCCAAGACCCGAAGATCACGCGACTTTGCTCGGCGGGAATGCGCGCGCGCCAGAGGCGACATGTTGCTAGTTTGCGCAACCATGGATAAGCCGACGCCTCAGCATCTCACGCGGATCACACCATCTTGCACAGCCCCGAGTTCGCTTTCTTCGTCGCCGGGATGCATCGCAGCGGCACCTCGTTTCTGGGCGAATGCTGCGGCGCCCTCGGGCTCACGCTGCCGCAGGACCGGGGCGGTCCCGCCTCGGACAACCCGCGCGGGCATTTCGAGCCGCTGGCGGTCGTCGCGCTGAACGATGCGATTCTCGCCCGGGCCGGGGCGCTCTGGCAGCGGATCGGGACGCCCGCGCTGCCGCCGGCCGACGCCGCGCTGTTCGCACAGATCGACGCCGCCATCGCCTCCAGCTTCGGCGACGCGCACCGGATCATGGTCAAGGACCCGCGGCTGTCGCTGACCCTGCCGCTGTGGCGCGCGTGGGCCGAGGCGCGCGGCACCCGCGCGGCGGTGCTGATCGCCCTGCGCGACCCGCGCGAGGCCGCCCATTCGCTGGCCCGCCGCGACGGGATGGACCCCGACGCCGCCATCCTCTCGTGGCTCGCCCATACGCTCGGCGCGCTCGAGGCGAGCACGGGCCTGCCCCGCGCCCTTGTGGTGTTCCCCGACTGGACCGCCGCGCCGGACGCGACGCTCGACCGCATCGCCGGGCTGATCGGGACGCCGGTGCCCGCCGCCGCCCGCGCGATGGTGGGCGAGGCGTTCCAGCCCGACGCCGTCCACGGGCGCGGCGACACCGACGCCGCCGAGGGCGCCATCGCGACGCTCGCGGCCGAGGTCTTTGCCCTACTGCGCAAAGCCGCCGAGGCCGGCACCGTCCCCGACGCCCCCGCCCTCGCCCCCTTCCGCGCGCGGTTCGACACCCTTTCGGCCGCCGCCCGCGGGGTCGAGGCGATCCACGGGCAGCGCCTCGTCGCCGATGCTGAAACGCTGGCGGCGCGCGACGCCCGCATTGCGCAGCTGGGCCAGGACGTCGAGGCGCGACTGGCCGATGCCGCCGACCTCCAGCGCCACATCGCCGCCACCGAGGCGCAGCGCGAGGCGGCGGTCGCGTCCCTGACCGAGCGGCTGGCCGCGACCGAGCGCCAGCGCGAGCAGATCGCCGCCGCCCTCACCGAGCGGCTGACCGCCACCGAGGCGCAGCGCGACGAGCTGTCCGCCGAGATGGAGCGGCAGCTCGCCGCTGCCGAGGCGCAGCGCGACGGGGCCGTGGCCGCGGTCACCCAGCGCCTCGCGGCGACCGAGGCGCAGCGCGACGCCGCCGCCGCAAGCGCCGACAGTCTGCGGCTGAGCCTCGCCGAGGCCGAGCAGATGCGCGACGCCCACCAGGCGCTTCTGACCGCGACCGAGGCGCAGCGCGACGAGATGACCGCGCTCGCCGACGACCGCTGGGCCGTCATCGAGGACCTTCAGGACCGCCTCGCCCATGCCAGCGCCCATATCGCCGCCTCGGACCAGCTTCTGAACGAGACCCGCGCGTTTCTGGAACTCGAGCGCCGCACCATCCTCAAGCCGCTTTACCGCCGGGCCTATTCGGTGGGCGGGCGGGCGCTGCGCCGGGCGATGCCCGGAGCGCTGGTCGAGCGGCTGAAGCGCCGCCTGCCGGTGCCGGGCGGGATCCCCCGCGGGCTCGCCTTCGTGCCCCTGCCGTCCGAGGCCGCCCCGGCCCAGGCCTATGCGGCCGTCCCCCCGGGCGCGCCGGGCAAGCCCGACATCTTCATCCTGTCGATCATCAACTGGGACTTCCGCACCCAGCGCCCGCAGCATCTGGCGACCGAGATGGCGGCCGCCGGGCACCGCGTCTTCTTCCTCGAGATGGAGACGAACCCGCGCGAGGGCACGGTGCGCGCGGTCGCGCCCGGGGTCCATGTGGTCAGGCTGCCCAATCGCGGGATGCGCGGCCTTGCCGCCTATACCGGCGTGCCCTCGCCCGACGCGGCGCGGGCCTGGGTCGGGCATTTCCACGCCTTCGCCGATGCCGTCGGCAGCACGCCCGTGGCCCATGTGGTGGTCGAGCATCCCTACTGGTGGCACCTCGCCAAGCACCTCTCGCCCGAGTACCAGATCACCTTCGACTGCATGGACGACATCGGCGGCTTCTCGAACACCGAAGCCCATGTCCTCGAGGCCGAGCTCGACACGATCGCGCGGGCCGACAAGATGATCGTCAGCTCGCAGTATCTCTTCGACAAGTTCGGGGCCGCGCGCCGGGTGGCGATGGTGCGCAACGGCACCGACGTGAGCCACTTCACCCGCGACCCCGACGAGGTGCCCGCGCCGCGCTGGCTCGAGGGCCGGCTGGGGCGGGGGACGATCCGGGTGGGCTACGTCGGCGCCATCGCCGAGTGGTTCGACACCGACCTGCTCGAGCGGGTGGCGCGGGACAATCCCGACTTCGACATCCACCTCTGCGGGGCGGTCACCGCCGAGGCGCCGATGCGGCTCGACGCGCTGGCCAACGTGACGCTGCACGGCGAGATCCCCTACGCCGACGTTCCCGCGTTCCACCGGCAGATGGACGTGCTGATCATCCCGTTCCAGCTTCTGCCGATCATCAAGGCCTGCGACCCGGTCAAGTTCTACGAATACTCGGCCGTGAAGCGCCCGACCGTCTCGACCCCGCTGCCCGAGCTGGCGCGGGCGGGCGATCTGGTGTTCCGCGCCTCGGACGCGAAGGGCTTCGCCGAGCAGATCCGCCGCGCCGCGCCGCTCGCCCGCGACCCGGACTTCGGCGCCCGGCTGCGGCAATACGCGCTCGACAACGACTGGCGCTTCCGCGCCGCCGACATGCTGGCCGAGATGGGGCGCGAGCCGAAGCTGTCGGTCGTGGTCCTGCATTACGGCGCCGACACCGACATGACGCTGGCCGCGCTGCACGCCATGCTCGGCACCGGCGAGGTCTATCCGAACCTCGAGGTGGTGCTGGTCGACAACGGCTCGACGCCCGAGGTTCTGGCCGTCCTGCGCGACCGCGCCGCCGCCGACGACCGCATCCGGCTGGTCGAGAACGGCGAGAACCTGGGCTTTGCGCGCGGTAACAACGCCGGCATCCGCGCCGCCACCGGCGAATTCGTGCTGCTTCTGAACAACGACACCTTCCTCGCCCCCGGCGCGCTGCTGGCGATGGTCCGGCATCTGCAGCGCAACCCCGAGCTGGGCATCGTCGGGCCGATGACCAACAACATCGGCAACGAGGCGCGGATCGAGATCGCCTACGCCGACATGGACCAGATGGCCCGCGCCGCCCGCGACCTCGCCACCGGGCATCGCGGCCAGTGGACGCCGATCGCCGTCTGCGCCTATTTCTGCGCCATGTTCCGCCGCGCCGATCTCGACCGGCTGGGGCTGCTGCCCGAGATCTACGGCCGCGGGATGTTCGAGGACGACGACCACTGCGCGACCTTCCATGAGGCCGGGCTCGCCACCGGGCTGGCCGAGGATGCGTTCTGCCACCACCACCTGTCGGCGACCTTCGACGCCCTGCCCTCGGGCGAGAAACAGGCGCTGTTCCAGCGCAACAAGGCGCTTTACGAGGCGCGCTGGGGGGCCTGGGTGCCGCACCGCTACCGCGAGGGGCGGCCGGCCTCGACGCTCGACAGGGGATAGGCGATGAGCCAGCGCACGATCATCCTGCACTACCACATCTACAAGAACGCGGGCACGTCCTTCGACCACGTGCTCAGCCACAACTTCGGCGACCGGCACGAAAGCTTCGACGGCCCCTACCCGTTCTTCTCGATCGACCAGGAGCAGCTCGACCGGATCATCCTGCGGCGTCCGGCGGCTGTGGCGTTCTCGTCCCACCAGATCACCCTGCCGCCGCCGAGTTCGCTCGACTACCGCCCCCTCAGCGCCATCTTCGTGCGCAACCCCTTCCTGCGCATTGCCTCGATCTACCGCTTCAAGCGCGGTCCCGACGCCGACGACGGCACCCCGCTCGCGCATCTGCCGCGCGAGGAGCGGGTGCGCGTCCTCGAGGCGCGGGGGGAGTATGTCGAGCTGGCCGACAGTCTCGACACCACCAGCACCGCCGAGGCGGCGCGCCAGCACGACTTCGCAGGCTGGCTTGACCATTGCCTGTCGACGCCGTCCGAGATCGTCCACGTGTCGAACGCGCAGACCCGCTTCTTCTCGGGCGTGCCGCGCTCGCGCCCGTTGCTGCGGCGTGGGCCGTCGGGGCTGAATTACGACCTGTCGACCGCGCTGCGGACCCTCGCCGGGGTCGAGCTGCTCGGCCGCACCGAGGCGTTCGAGGCTGACGTGGCGCGCTTCGCCGACATTCTCGCGGGGTTCGGCCTGCCCCTCGCCCTGCCCGACGACACCCGCAAGAACGTCACCGACAACCACGGCCAGACGACGGATGCGCGGGTCGAGGCGCTGCTCGGCGCGCTGCCCCCGGCGCTGCGCCGCCGGATCGAGGCGGCGAACGCCCAGGACATGATGCTCTATGACCGCGCCGTGGCGCTGATCGAGAAGGACCACCGGCCTTGACCCGCAAGACCGTGCTGGTGACCGTCGGCACCCGCCCCGAGGCGATCAAGATGGCGCCGGTGATCCAGGCGCTGAAGTCTGACCCCGACCTCGACTGCCGGGTGCTCGCCACCGCGCAGCACCGGCAGATGCTCGACCAGGTGCTGGGGCTCTTCGGGATCGTGCCCGACATCGACCTCGACATCATGCAGCCCGGCCAGACCCTCACCGGGCTGACCGGGCGGCTGCTCATCGCGCTCGAGCGGGTGCTTACTGCCGAGCGCCCGGACGCGGTGCTGGTGCAGGGCGACACGACGACCGTGCTCGCCACCGCGCTCGCGGCGTTCTACGATCGCATCCCGGTCGGCCATGTCGAGGCGGGGCTGCGGACCGGCGACATCCTCAACCCCTTCCCCGAAGAGATGAATCGGGTCGTCGCCAGCCACCTGACGCGCTGGCACTTCGCGCCCACCCGGACCGCCGCCGACCGGCTGGCGGCCGAGGGCTACCGGCCCGAGGCGATCCACGTCACCGGCAACACCGTGATCGACGCGCTGCACCACACCGTCGCGCTGGCGCCCGACAGCGGGCTGGCGCTGGACCCGGCGAAGCGGCTTCTGCTCGTGACGTTGCACCGGCGCGAGAACTTCGGCGCCCCACTCGGGCGGATCTGCGACGCGATGGCCGGGCTGATGGCGGCGAACCCCGACCTGCAGATGGTGCTGCCGGTCCACCACAACCCGAACGTCCGCGGCGTGGTGCAGGACCGCTTCGGCGGCATGGACCGGGTGATCCTGTGCGAGCCGCTGGACTACGCCGCCTTCGTCGCGGTGATGGACCGCGCGACGCTGATCCTGTCGGACTCGGGCGGGGTGCAGGAAGAGGCGCCGGCCCTCGGCAAGCCGGTGCTGGTGCTGCGCGAGACGACCGAGCGTCCCGAGGCGGTGGCCGCGGGCGCCGCACGGCTGGTCGGCACGCAGACGGACGCGATCCGGGCCGCGGCGCAGGAACTGCTCGACGACCCCGCCGCCTATGCGGCGATGGCGCAGCGGATCTCGCCCTATGGCGACGGCAAGGCCGCGGGGCGGATCGTCGAGGTCCTGCGGCGCGACCTCATCTGACGAAGACGTGCCGCCGGGGCCCTCCCGGTTTCGCTTTCGCCGGGCCGAGGGTTTGGCTAGCCTCGCCACCGATGGACGAGCTGACCCACACCCCCCACCCCGCCGGCGACCCCGGCCGGCGCGCCGACGGCGCGCCGCATCTGCCTGCGCCGCGGGGGTTCTGGCAGCGCATCGGCGACCGGCTGGCGGCGATGATCGGCCGCCCGCGCGCCGCCGTCCCGCCCGAGCGCTCGGTCGCCTTCACCATCGCGGTGATCGCGCTCGGCGCCAAGCTCGCCAAGGCCGACGGCCGCGTCGCGCGCGAGGAGGTCGCGGCCTTCCGCCGCATCTTCAAGATCCCGCGGACCGAGGAACGCCACGCCGCCCACGTCTTCGACCTCGCGCGCCGGGACGTGGCGGGCTTCGACCTCTGGGCCGCGCGGATCGCGGGGATGTTTCCACCCGGCGACCCGGTGCTGGTCGATGTGCTTGACGGGCTCTACGTCATCGCCACCGCCGACCACCCCAACCTGCACCCGGGCGAGGAACGGTTCCTCGACACCGTGGCGGGCATCTTCGCCATCCCCGAGCCGGTGGTCGAGGCGATCCGCGCCAGCCGCCTGCCGCAGCGCGGCTGCCCGCCCTGCGAGGTGCTGGGCATCCCCAACGGCACGCCGCTGGACGAGGCGCGGGCCCGCTACCGCGCGCTGATCCGCGAGAATCATCCCGACCGGGCGCTGGCCCACGGCCTGCCGCCCGAGGCGGTGCGGCTGGCCGAGACGCGCACCCGCGCGATCAACGCGGCCTGGGCCAGCTACCGCGCCCGCTTCGCGCCCCCGCAGCGCGGCGGGGAACCCGCGGGGGGCGGGGCCGGTTTCTGACGCAAGGCGGCGTCCGCGCCGCAGCGCTAGGAAAGGCTCACCGATGCTTCGTTTCCAGACCCGGGCCGTGACCCTCCCATCTGCCGCGCGTCTCGCGTCAGCCTCGCTCGGTTTCGCCGCCCTGCTGGCGGCCACGCTCGCCGCCGCCCCGGCGCCCGCCCAGACCCCGGCGCCGGCGACCCCGCAGACCCCTCAGGTGACACCCGCGCCGACGCCTTCCACCCCGTTCGAGATGCCGCGCGCCGACGACGCCGCCCCCGGCGGGGCGGCACCTGCGCCCTCGCCGCTCGATGAGCTGATGGAGAACATCTTCAGCCGCGCCCAGCCGCATCTCGAGGGGCTGGCCCGCGACATGGGCGGGCTGGTCGAGGAATATTCGCCGATGTTCGAGGAGCTGGGCGGGCTGATCGACGACATCCAGAATTACGAGATGCCGCCCGAGCGCCAGCCGAACGGCGACATCCTGATCCGCCGCAAGGCCGACGCGCCGCCGCCCCCGCCGCTGACCGAGCTGCCGCAACTGCTCGAGCGCGGTCAGACGCCCGAGCAGGGTGGCGCAGCCTCGCCCGCGCCCGGCGATGGCACCCCGCTCATGACTCCGCCGGCTGGCTCGACCGTCGATCTCTGAGCGCTAGTACTTCAGCCGCGCGAACTGCGACTTGCTCGCCGCCTCGCGCGCCTGCCCCAGCGTCTCGATTCCCTGCCGTGAAAGCAGCGGGATCAGCCGGGCAAAGACCTCGGCCGTCGCCAGCGCATCCCCCAGCGCCGTGTGCCGGCCGCCGATGGTGATGCCCAACCGGTCGGCAATCGCTTCGAGGCTGTGGCTCTCGCCCGCCGGGTGTACGATGGACGACAGCAGCAGCGTGTCGAGCACCGGGTGATCGAAGACGCAGCCGGTCGCGGTTTCCTTGAGTTTCAAAAACCTCATGTCGAAGGCGACGTTGTGGCCGACCAGCACGCTGCCCGCAGCGAAGCGGTGAAACACCGGCAGCACCTGCCCGATGGTCGGCATCCCGCGGACCATGTGCGGGTGGATGTGGTGGATCGGGATGCCCGCCTCGGGGATCGAGCGCTGCGGGTCCACGAGCTGGTCGATCGTCTCGCCCTTGAGGATGCGCGAGTTGAGGATGCGGACCGCGCCGATCTGGATGATCTCGTCGCCGCCCGCGGGATCGAGGCCGGTCGTCTCGCAGTCGAAGACGGTGAAGCTGAGGGCGGAGAGCGGCTGTTCGTCGGCCGCCGTGCCCGCGCCCGCGGTGAACAGGTCGAAGTCGTAGAACTCGGGCCGGCTGCCGATCTGCGCCTCGGGCGCGGCCACGTCCACCGCGGCGAGCGGCAAAAGCAACCGGAAGAACGGCTGCCCGCTTTCCCCGTCGATGCCCCGCCCGCGGTCGAGCCAGACCTCGCCGCCGTGCCGATCCACGACCTCGCGGACCGAGACGCCGGTGCCCTGCCCGCCGGCCCGCATCTCCTGCGTCGGCAGCGCGGTCAGGCGCGCGGCGTCCGCGGCGGGCGCGCCGGGGCGGGCGACCCAGCCGAGGTCGAGGTGCGCCCGCGGCCCGGTGCGAGTCAGCCGCAGCCACAGCACAGGGTCCGCGACCATCTCGCGGATCTCGGCGGCCAGATGCGCCAGCGCCCGGATCAGGCCGAAGCTGTCGATCCTGAGCCACAGGTCGTCCTCGACCGGCGTCGTGGTGATCGGCGTGCCCGTCGCCTCGCCCAGCTGCCGCACCGCCGCGGCGACGAGGTCGGCGCCCAGCATATCGCTCAGCGGCCAGCGGGTGGCGAGGTCGGCCATGCCGCCTTCGGCCAGCGCCGCGACCCGGCCGCCCATCGCCCCCACCTCGTCGCGCACCACGGCGAGGAACCGGGCCCGGTCCTCGGGCTCGAGGTCGGGATAGTCGAGCATCTCGAGCGCGGCCTGCATGTTGGCGAGCCCCGCCCGGCTCGTCTCGGTCAGGCTCAAGAGCGCCGCATCGCGCCGCGACTGCTGCTGCTGGTCCAGCGTGATGTCGTCGATGAGCAGCACATAGCCCGACAGCGCCGCATCCGCCGCATCCGCCCCGGTGGGCCGCACGGGCGAGAGGCTCACCCGCAGCAGCTGCCCGGTTTCCGAGGCGGTGACGAACTGCGCGCCGGCGGCGGCGGCGGCCACCCCGCGCGCCATCCGCCCCTCGACCGTCTCGAGCGCGTGCGCCACCGCCGCGGGGTCAAGGAAATCGTGGATGTTGCGCCCCAGTCCCAGCAGCACGCCGCCCGGCGCCGCGGGCTCGGCCCCCACCGCGCGGGGCGCGAGCCGCGCCGCGAGCGCCCGGGCGCGGGCGTTGTAGAGCAGCACCCGGCCCTCGCGGGTGCAGACGACGACCGCGTGGTCCAGCTCGGCCATCAGCGCCGCAAGCTGGTCGCGCTGGTCCGAGACCGAGCGGCTCGCCTCGTCCACCAGCCGCGCCATGTCCATCCGCAGCTCGTCGCGCTGCCGGGCGAGCTGGCCGATCTCCTCTCCCAACGCGCGCAGCACCGGGGCGGCGGCGGGGACGAAGCGCAGCTCGGTCGCGCTGAGGTCGGCGGTGACGATCCGGGTCGCGTTCAAGAGCCGCGCGGCGTCGAGGACATGGGCCTGCCAGAGCCGCCGCATCACCCACGCGCCCCCGGCCAGCGCCGCGAGCCACAGCGCCAGCAGCACCGCGCCGACCGGCCCCGCGAGCGCCGGCGCAACCGCGATCCCGCTGCCGCCGGTCACGAGCCGCACCGCCAGCAGCGCCACCGCCAGCCACGCGGCCAGCGCCAGCCCCGGCGCGAGCAGCGTGAGGATCAGCCCCCGCGTCGGCCTCATCCGATCAGCTCGCGGACCCGCTCGACCAGCTCGCGGGTCGAGAACGGCTTGACCATATAGGCGTCCGCCCCGGCGCCGAGGCCGCGCGCCATGTCGGTCTCGCGCCCCTTCGCGGTCAGCATCAGGATGCGCGTCGCGGCGATCTCGGGGTCGGCGCGCACCGCCTCGCAGACCTCGAAGCCCGAGAGCGCCGGCATCATCCCGTCCAGCAGCACCAGCGCCGGGCGGTCGCGGCGGATGGCGGCCAGCGCCTCGGCCCCGTCGCGGGCAACCGAGACCTGATAGCCCTCGCGCTTCATCATGAATTCAAGCGAGATGACGATGTTCGGTTCGTCATCCGCGATCAGCACCTTGTGGCTCATCCCGCATCCCCCCTTTTGCCATCATAGGGCAGGCGGGTCAGGAATGTCGCCCCCTGCCCCCGCGCCGAATCGACATACATCGCCCCGCCCAGATGCTCGACGATGCGGCGGCTGATCGGCAGGCCGAGCCCGGTCCCGCCGGGGTGATCCTGGCCGGGGCCGACCTGGCGGAAGCGCTCGAACACCGCCTCGTGGTCCTCGGCGGCGATCCCCTCGCCGTCGTCGGTGACGCGAAGCAACACCGTGTCGGGGCCGGGGCGGACCGCCACGGTGACCCGGCTGCGGGCGAACTTGGCGGCGTTCGACAGCAGGTTCATCACCACCTGCATCAGCCGGTCCGGGTCGGCGCGCACCGTGGGCATCGACGGCGGCAGCTCGAGGTCCACGACGATGCCGCGGGCGCGGAACAGCTCGGCCGTGGCCCGCACCGCGTCGGCGACCAGCCCGGGCAGATCGACGTCGGCGCTGGTCCAGTCGGCCTGCCCCGAATCGAGCTTCGCCATGTCCAGCACCTGGTTGACCAGCCGGCTCAGCCGCTGCGATTCGCCGACCACGATGCGCAGGAACTCCTCGCGCTGCGCGTCCTCCATGTCGGGGGCGTCCAGCATCAGCTCGGCCAGCGCGCGGATCGAGGTGAGCGGCGTGCGCAACTCATGGGTGACCGAGGACATGAAGTCGTCCTTCATCCGGTCGAGGCTCGTCAGCGCCTCGTTCGCCGCCCGCAGCTCGGCGGTCGCGGCCTCGAGCGTCACCGACTTCTGCTCGAGCGCGCGGGCATAGGCGCGGATCTGCGAGGCCTCGTCGAGGATTTCCAGCACGTCGCCGGGGGTCAGCGGCTCTTCCTGCGCGACCGAGGCGACCATGACGCGGGCCGAGGCCGCGCCGATGGCGCCGGCAATCTGCTGCTCGACCCGCTCGACCAGCGCCGCGTCCGCGATGCTGGCCGGCGCCGCACCGTCCGCGCCCGCCATGGCGCGGGCCGCGCGCTCAGGCCCGAGCAGCCGCCGGGCCAGCGCGTCGAGGTCGGCGACCCGCGCCCGGCCGCGCCAGAACACCGGCCGCGCGGCCCCCTCGTCGCGGTCATAGACATCGACGAACAGCACCGCCTGCGCGGCCTCGCGCGCGCCGGGCGGGCGGGCGAGCGAGACGGCGACGTAAAGCCCGACGTTGACCAGCATCGACCAGAAGAGCGCATGGGTGATGTTGTCGAGGCCGGTCAGCCCGAACAGCGCCTCGGGCCTGAGCGCGGCCATGCCCAGCGGGCCGTGGTCAAGGAAGCCGTCCGGCAGCCAGCCGGATTTGGCGATCGCGGGCAGCATCAGCGTATAGCCCCAGACCGCGAACCCGGCGAGCAGCCCGGCCATCGCCCCCCGCGCGGTGCCGCCCTTCCACCACATGCCCCCGAACAGCGCCGGCGCGAACTGCGCCACCGCGGCGAAGCTGATCAGGCCGATCGAGACCAGCGCATAGACGTCGCCCGCGACGCGGAAATAGACGTAGCCGAGCAGCAGCAGCCCGACGATCGCCACCCGCCGGATGGCGAGCAGCAGCCGCGTCACGTCGCCGCCTGCGCGTCCCCCGACAAGGCCAGCCCTGAGCAGCGCGGGCATCACCAGGTCGTTGCAGACCATGGTCGAGACGGCGACCGTCTCGACGATCAGCATCCCCGTCGCGGCCGACATGCCCCCGAGACCGGCGAGCAGCGCCAGCCCCACCGCGCCCTGCGACAGCGGCAGCGAGATCACGAAGGTCTCGGCATCCGCGCCGGGGCCGAGGATCAGCATCCCGCCGATGGCGAGCGGCAGCACGAACAGGTTGATGGCGAAGAGATAGGCCGCGAACACCCAGGCCGCGCGGGGGATCATCCGCTCGTCGCCGCACTCGACCACCATCATCTGGAACTGCCGCGGCAGCAGCAGCACCGAGAGCATGGCGAGCAGGCTCATGGCCAACCACTGGGGATAGGCAAACTCCTCGCCGCCGCCCAACCGCATCAGCCGGGCGAGGTCCGGCACCGCGCTCGCCCGCGCCCAGATGTCGGCGGGGCCGTCGAACAGCCCCCAGGTGACGTAGATGCCGACGGCCAGGAACGCGCCCAGCTTCACCAGCGACTCGAGCGCGATGGCCGCGACCATCCCCTCGTGCCGCTCGGAGAGGTCGAGGTGGCGGGTGCCGAACAGGATGGTGAAGAACGCGAGCGCGAGCGTCACCCACAGCGTGCCGTCCTGCCACCAGCCGCCGGCCACCCGATGCTCGCCCAAGAGAAGCTGATAGGCGGCCGAGACGCCCTTCACCTGCAGCGCGATGTAGGGGACGATGCCGACCACGGTGATCAGCGTGACGGCGGCGGCGAGGCCGGGGCTCTTGCCGTAGCGGCTGGCGATGAAGTCGGCGATCGAGGTGATGCGGTAGCTCTGCGCGATCCGCACCATCTTGCGCAGCACGATCCACGCCATCAGCATGGCGACGGTCGGGCCGAGGTAGATCGGCAGGAACCAGATCCCCCCCGCCGCGGCGCGCCCGACGCTGCCGAAATAGGTCCAGGCGGTGCAGTAGACGCCCCACGAGAGCGCATAGATCCAGGGACTCGCGATCACCGACCGCCCCGCCGCCGCCCGCCGGTCCGCCAGCGCCGCGACCGCAAAGAGCAGCGCGAGATAGCCGAGCGAGACGGCGAGGACGAGGCTGCCGGAGATCATCGGCGGGCCTCGGGCGGAGTGGTGGGGGTGCCGGGTGCGGCCGGGGCGGGCGCCTCGGGCATCAGGGAGGCATCCGTGACGCCGGTTCGAGCGCGCGGCGGGGATGGCGCCCGCTCGGTCACCCAGACCAGCGCCGCGATCAGCCCGGCCCAGATCACGAACACCGCCACCCCGAGCAGCGGCAGGCCCAGCACGCTCGCCGGGCGGTCCCAGACCAGCAGCAGCGGAAAGTTCAGCGCCACCACGGCCAGCGCCGCCAGCGCCACCAGCCGCGCGCTGTCCGGCCCGCCGCCCCCGGATCGTCCGCCGCCAGTTCTTTCGCCCGCGGACCGTCCGCCCGCCGACCCCGTCCCGCCGCGCCTCATCCCGGCAGCCGGAACTGCTGGCTCACCCAGTCGCGGAAGCCGCGCACGATGGCGAGCGAATCCTTCAGCGCCTGCCGGTCCAGCGTGCCCAGCTCGTCGAGGCTGACGAGGTTGCCCGGCGGGCGTCCGGCCGCGATCTGGCGCAGGTTGGTTTCGAGCTTGGCACCCATGAGGAAATGTAGCGCGTCGGTCAGGTCGCGCGCCATCCCCTCGGGCACCCGTCCGGCCGCGACCAGCGCCGCGAGACGTTCGGTCGTGGCCAGCGCCGGGACGCGGTATTTCAGCGCCAGCGCCCGCACCCCCTGCACGATCGGGAACAGGCCCAGCTTCTTGAGGTCGATCTCGGCACTCGCCCGGCCGCGCACGCCGGGCAGCCGCGACCACCAGCTGCGATCCTCGGAAAAGCTGTACACCGCGGCCGCGAAGCGCGCCAGATAGGCGTCCGAGTCCGTCATCAGCGCCACCAGCGCCGCCTTGGCCTCGTCCAGAAGCCGCGCGTCGCCCGCGACCGCCAGCGCGTCCATGAAGATGGCGAGGTTCATCGGCCCCTCGCCCATCCCCTCGGTCGGCTCGTCATAGATCCAGCGCCCGAAGGTCTGGCGGAAGCCGGTGACGGTCTGCCGCCAGAGCGGCTGGTTGGCCATGATCCCGCCCGGACAGGGCGGATAGCCGAAGCCGACGAGGGCCGCGGTGAAGGCCTCGGTCGCCGCGGCGGCCTCGGCCGGGTCGGCGTCGTCGGCGAGGATCAGGCCGTTGTCCTGATCGGTGCGGATGATCTGCTCGCCCCGCCCCTCGCTGCCCATGACGATGAGGCAGGACCGGGCGCGCAGCGTCTCGGGCGCGACGAGTTCCCACAGGCGGCGGAAGACAGCGCGGTTCAGCTCGCCCACCAGCCCGGCGATGACCTCGACCCGGACGCCGTCCGAGGCCAGCACCCGGATCAGCGGCTCGATCTGGTCGGCGGCCCGGCGCAGCGCCGCGACGTCGGTGGCGTCGGCGGCCTGCATGGCAATCAGATGCGAGTGGTTGGCAACGAAGCTCATCAGGTCGAGCTGGCTCAGCACGCCGGCGATGCCGCCGTCCGTCCCGCGCACCACGACGCGGTGGACGCGGTGGCGCAGCATCAGGATCATCGCGGTGAACAGGTCGTCGTCGATGGCGACCTCGACGGTCGGGAAGCTCGCGACCTCGGCCACGCGCAGGCTGGCGGGCGCGCGGTCCATCAGCACCACGTCGCGCAGGTTGGTGGTGGTAAAGACGCCCAGCCGGTCGCCGTCGCGCACCAGCGCCTCGCTCGCGTCCTGGGCGGCCATCTGCTGGCAGAGCGACAGCACGTCGGTGTCGCCCGGCACGATCAGGGGCTGGCGCAGATACGCCTCGCCCACGCGCGAGGCCATGAGCGACAGCGTCTCGCGCCGCCCGTGGTCGCTGCCGGCGGCGGTGAGGCCGGGCTGGTCCGGCGCGCCGCCCGCGCCGGCCAAGGTGGAAGCGGCCGGACCCGAGGGTCCGGCCGCCGCCGTCTCCGGCGCCGAAGGGGCGCGCGGCGTGCTCAATGCGAGGAGGCCGTCGAGGCGCCGATCCCGGTCTCGGACCGGACCTCCTGCGCCAGGTAGCCGGCCTTGTCGATCGCGGCGCGGCGGCTCTTGTCGGTGACCGAGAAGAACCAGATCCCGAGGAACGCGAGCGTCATCGAGAAGAGCGCGGGCGAGGTATAGGGGAACAGCGCCGAGCCCTTGGGATTGCCCAGCGTCGCTTCCCACACCGAGGGCGAGACGACGGTCAGCGCCACCGACGAGATCAGCCCCATGAAGCCGCCGATGACGGCGCCGCGGGTGGTCATGCCCTTCCACAGGATCGACAGGAACAGCACCGGGAAGTTTGCGGACGCCGCGATGGCGAAGGCGAGCGACACCATGAAGGCGATGTTCTGCTTCTCGAACGCGATCCCGAGGATCACCGCCACGATGCCGAGGCAGATGGTGGTGATGCGCGAGACGCGCAGTTCGGCGGCGCTGTCGGCGTGGCCCTTCTTCACGACGCTCGAGTAGATGTCGTGCGACACCGCCGAGGCGCCCGACAGCGTCAGACCCGCCACCACCGCGAGAATGGTCGCAAACGCCACCGCCGAGATGAAGCCCAGGAAGACGTTGCCGCCGACCGCGTTGGCCAGATGCACGGCCGCCATGTTGTTGCCGCCGATGAGGCCGCGGACCCCGTCCTTGATCTCGATGAAGCTGGGGTTGGTCAGCACGAAGGCGATGGCGCCGAAGCCGATGATGAAAGTCAGCAGGTAGAAGTAGCCGATCCAGATCGTCGCCCACATCACCGATTTCCGGGCTTCCTTGGCCGAGGGCACGGTGAAGAAGCGCATCAGGATGTGCGGCAGGCCGGCGGTCCCGAACATCAGCGCCATGCCGAAGCTGATCGCCGAGATCGGGTCTTTCACGAAGGTGCCCGGGCCCATGATCGCCTGGCCGGCCGCGGCGGCCTCCTCGGGCGTGGGCAGGGGCTTGTCGGGCACCGGCGTGGTCGCGGCGAGATCGGTCTTGATCCGCACCGACTCGGCGAACAGCCGCTCGAAGCTGAAGCCGAAGTGCTGCATGACCATGAAGGCCATGAACGAGGCGCCGCCCAAGAGCAGGCAGGCCTTGATGATCTGCACCCAGGTGGTCGCGGTCATCCCGCCGAAGAGCACGTAGACCATCATCAGCGCGCCGACGATGATCACCGCCATCCAGTATTCCAGCCCGAACAGCAGCTTGATGAGCTGCCCCGCGCCGACCATCTGCGCGATCAGGTAGAACGCCACGACGACGAGCGTCGAGATCGCCGCGAACAGCCGCACCGGCGTCTGCTCGAAGCGGAACGAGGCCACGTCGGCGAAGGTGAACTTGCCGAGGTTGCGCAGCTTCTCGGCCATCAGGAAGGTCAGGATCGGCCAGCCGACGAGGAAGCCGATCGAGTAGATCAGCCCGTCGAAGCCGTTGGCCATCACCGCGGCCGAGATGCCGAGGAACGAGGCCGCGGACATGTAGTCCCCGGCGATGGCAAGGCCGTTCTGGAAGCCCGAGATGCCGCCGCCGGCGGTGTAGAAGTCGGCGGCCGACTTGGTGCGGCCGGCGGCCCACTTGGTGATGAACAGCGTCAGGACGACGAACACCCCGAACATGGTGATCGCGGTCCAGTTGGTCGCCTGCTGGACGACCTCGCCCTCGAGGGCGCCTGCGGCCATCACCGCCGAGGGCGCGACGAGCAGCGCGGAAAGGCCGAGAAAGCGGCCCGTGGTCATCGGAAACTTCATTTCAGGGCCTCGCGGCGCACGCGCTCGGCCAGCTCGTCATATTCGCTGTTGGCGCGCATGACGTAGATGGCCGTGATCACGATGGTGAACAGGATGACGCCGAACCCGACCGGGATGCCCCAGGTCGTGACCCCGCTGCCGATCCGCTTGGCAAGCAGCGCCTTGTCAAAGGCGATGATGGCGATGAACCCGTAATAGACCACCAGCATGGCGATGGTCAGCGTCCAACCGAAACTCAGCCGCCGAGAACGCAGCTTCTGGTAGTTCGGGTCGGACGCGATGCGTTCGAGCATCGTATCCTGCATTGTCGTTGTCCCTCCTCCGGGAGTTTCCAGCTCGTGCGGCCGGTTGGTTTGGCAGTCCCTTCGGTCCGTCCTCGGTGCCGTCCGTGCGCCCCGCCCGTGCGGCGGCGACGCCTGGCCCCTCTGCCTCGGGCAGGTCACGGGACTTCGGCCGGGCACCTGCGGCGAGCCGTCCCTGCCCCGCAGGTCCGCCCCTCCGCCGCGTCTGGCGTCATCCCGTGGCTGCCCCGCGTCGGGGCGCCGTGCGGCCCTCCTCCGGCCCGTCCTCTCTCCCGGTCGGGGGCGGTCGGCGGGTCACGCCGCCGCGCCGCGGCCGGGTCCTCAAGCGCGGCGGGCAGGCGGCGCGTGCCGCCCGGACCCGCCGCCCCATCCCCTCAGGCGCGGTTCATCCGGTTCTCGATCAGCTCGTCCACGACCGACGGATCGGCCAGCGTCGAGGTGTCGCCCAGTGCGCCATAGTCGTTCTCGGCGATCTTGCGCAGGATGCGGCGCATGATCTTGCCCGAGCGGGTCTTGGGCAGCCCGGGCGCCCACTGGATCAGGTCCGGCTTGGCGATCGGCCCGATCTCGGTGCGGACCCAGCCCTCCAGCTCCTTGCGCAGCTCGGACGAGGGCTCGATCCCGTTCATCAGCGTGACATAGGCGTAGATGCCTTGCCCCTTGAGGTCGTGCGGATAGCCCACGACCGCCGCCTCGGCGACCTTGGGGTGGGCGACGAGCGCCGATTCCACCTCGGCCGTGCCCATCCGGTGGCCTGAGACGTTGATCACGTCATCGACCCGGCCGGTGATCCAGTAATACCCGTCCTCGTCCCGGCGGCAGCCGTCGCCGGTGAAGTAATAGCCCGGATACTGCTGGAAATACGCCTCTTCAAAGCGCTGGTGGTCGCCCCAGAGGGTGCGCATCTGGCCCGGCCAGCTGTCGGCGATGGCCATCACCCCCTCGACCCCGTTGCCCTCGATCAGCGCGCCGGAGGCGGCGTCCAGCACCGCCGGCTTGACCCCGAAGAACGGCAGCGTCGCCGCCCCCGGCTTCGTCTCGATCGCATAGGGGATCGAGGTGATCATGTGGCCGCCGGTCTCGGTCTGCCAGAAAGTGTCGACGATCGGGCAGCGGCCCTTGCCGACGTGCTTGTCGTACCAGACCCACGCCTCGGGGTTGATCGGCTCGCCGACCGAACCGAGGATGCGCAGGCTCGACAGGTCGTGCTTCTCGACCCACTCGGGCCCCTGCCCCATGAGGCTGCGGATCGCGGTCGGCGCGGTGTAGAACTGGGTGACCTTGTGCTTGGCGCAGACCTCCCAGAAGCGGCCGGCGTCGGGATAGGTCGGCACCCCCTCGAACATCAGCGTGGTCGCCCCGTTCGAGAGCGGGCCGTAGACGATGTAGCTGTGGCCGGTGACCCAGCCCACGTCGGCGGTGCACCAGAACACGTCGCCGTCCTGATAGTCGAAGGTGTACTGATGCGTCATCGACGCATAGGTCAGGTAGCCCCCGGTGGTGTGCACCACCCCCTTCGGCCGCCCGGTCGAGCCGGAGGTGTAGAGGATGAACAGCGGGTCCTCGGCCCCCATCGGGCGCGGCGGGCACTCGGGGCTCGCGTGCTCCATCAGGTATTTCACGTCGACGTCGCGGCCGTCGACCCAGGTGGTCTGGTCGCCGGTGTGCTTGACGACGAGGCAGCGCACCCGGTCCGAGCAGTGCAGCAGCGCCGCATCGGTGTTGGACTTGAGCGCGGTGCGCCGGCCACCGCGCGGGGCGGTGTCGGCGGTGATCACCAGCTTGGCGCCGCAGTCGTTGATGCGGTTGGCCAGCGCGTCGGGCGAGAAGCCGGCGAAGACGATGGAATGGATGGCGCCGATCCGGGCGCAGGCCAACATCGCATAGGCCGCCTCGGGGATCATCGGCAGGTAGATCACCACCCGGTCGCCGCGCATCACGCCCTGGCTCAGCAGGACGTTGGCCATCCGCTGGACCTTTTCCGACAGCTCGGCATAGGTGATGTGCTGCGCGGGCTGGGCCGGGTCGTCGGGTTCAAAGATGATCGCGGTCTGCCGGGCGCGCTGCGGCAGGTGCCGGTCCACGCAGTTCACGCAGGCGTTGAGCACCCCGTCCTCGAACCACTTGATCGAGACGTTGCCCAGCGTGAAGTCGGTGTTCTTGACCTTGGTGTAGGGCTCGATCCAGTCCAGCCGCTTGCCCTCGCGGCCCCAGAAACCGTCCGGGTCGCTGATCGACTCGGCATAGCGCGCCCTGTAGTCCTCGGGCGTGACATGGGCCTTGGTAAAGCCCTCGGGGATGGGGTGCTTGGCAATGGCGTCAGACATGAATCCTCCCAGTGACTTCCGTAACGCGTCGTCGCGAGTCCGACCCGCGCGCTCCTCCCGCGGGCGCCGTTCACGCAGAGTTGCGGGACCGGCTGGGCTGACCGTAGAAGATCGCCGGAAGCTTGTCATATGCAAATATTGCAAACAGTTCGGGGGCCTCTGCGTGACCTGTAAACCTCAGCCGACCCCGGTGCGGCCGTGACCGAGGGGCCCGGCCACCGCCCCGATCCGCACCGCGCGGCGGACGCCGAGGCGCGTGCCGCGGCCCGGGCGCTGCTCGGGGCGGCGCGCGACGCGGTGCTGGCCGTGCTCGACGCGGAGGGCTGGCCGATGACCTCGCGGATCGCGCTGCAGACCGATGCGGCGGGGACGCCACTCGCGCTGCTCTCGGGGCTGGCGCTGCACAGCGCGGCGCTGTCCCGTGACCCCCGCGCCGCACTTCTGCTGACCGACGACGCGCCGACCAAGGGCAGCGCCCTCACGCGCCCGCGCCTCTCGCTGCAGGTCGAGGCAGCGCTGGTGCCCCCCGCCGACGAGGCCGCGCTGCGCACCCTCTGGCGCGCCCGCGATCCCAAGGCGGCGGTCTATCTCGGCCTGCCCGACTTCCGCTTCTGGCGGTTCACGCCCCGCGCCGGCCTCCTCAACGCGGGCTTCGGCGCGGCCTTCCGCCTCACCGCCGCCGACCTCGCCGCGCCCCCCGCGGAATGACAAAGGGCGCCCGCGGATCGCTCCGCGGACGCCCCGTGTCAGGGTTGGACCTAAGGCCCTATTCGGGCGTGTCCATCCGCACCCGCAGGCTCACCGTGCCCTTCACCGGGGCCGAGAAATCCAGCGCCACCTGGTTGCGCCCCGATCCTTGCGCAAGCTGCACCGAGGGCAGGTCGTTGTTGCGCCCCCCCGAGGCGTCGGTGATCGTGCCCTCGGGCACCACCGCCTCGACCTTGAGTGACTGCCCGTTGAAGGGCAGCGCCGCGTCCGTCCCGACCAGCCAGCGGCTCGCCGCGGTGTTCTGGGTGTGGGTGACGTACAGCGGGTTCGTCGTCGGGGTGCGGATGCCGTAGAAGGTGTTCCCCTCGAACCGCACCCCCTGCATCTTGTCCATCCGCAGGTTCGCGTAGCTCGTGTCCACCCGCTCGACCCGGTCGATGTTGGCGTAGAGCGACTTGAACACGTTGCCCATCACCGTCAGCCCCGACAGCGTGTGCCCGGACCCGTAGGGCTTGATCACGATCCACGAGAAGTTCGAGACGGTGTTCGAGCACAGGAACGTGTTGCCGGTGATCGTCAGCCCGCCGAAGGACGCCTGCGGGGTCAGGGCGTTCGGGGTCGGGTGGTGCTCGTTGGTCCACTCGATGCTGGCGTTGTCGATGTAGTTGCCGGTCACCGTCACCTGCGCGACCCGGCCGGTCAGCACCAGCCCCGCGACCCGCACCCCGGTCGAGCCGTCGCCCTGGAACCAGTGGTTGCCGGTGATCAGGTGCCCGGTCCCCGAGGCCACGCAGAAATGCCCGAAGCGGACGAAGCGGTTGTCGCGGATCTTGGTGTCGTTGGCGTTGATGTTGAGCGCGATGCTGGTGCGATTGCCGGCCGGCAGGTCGAGGTCGTCGGACATGAACTCGCAGCGGTCGATCAGCATCCCCTGGCAGGCCTCGCCGATCGAGGTGATGCAGCGGTCCTGCGGCCGGGTGAAGAAGCAGTCGCGGAACGACCAGAGCCCCCCCGAGGGCGGCAGCATCACCCCGTTGGCGTTGCCCTCGAGCCCGAACTCGACGTTCATGAAGTAGAAGCGGTCCACCTGCGGGATGGTCGAGAAATCGAACGCATAGCGCCGCCGGATGAAGGTGTAGTTGCGCGTCCCCGCCCCGCCGAACAGCGGGTTCGAGAGCGTGATCGTCCCGTCCGACAGGTTGCGGGCGGTGACGTAGACCTCGCGCCCGACGCCGGGACCGGTCACCCGCGATCCGACCTCGATCGCCGAGAGTTGGCCCACGTTCTTCAGCCTGTAGCCGTCGTTCGGGTCATAGGTCGCGGCCGCCGTCACCGTGCGGCTGTTCCACGCCGGGCCGGGCACGATGGCGATCTGCCCGTTCGCCACCACCCGGCGGCTCGAGAACGCCGTGACGCCGGGGGCGAGGTCGCCGATCACCAGCGGCTCGGTCAGGTCTACCTTGCGCCCGCAGAGGTCGAGGATGTTGTGGTCGCAATAGTCCAGCAGCGCCTGCAGCGCCTTCTTCATGCCCTCGGTCTCGTCGCCGAAGGCGTCGGCATAGCTCGGGAAATCGAAGTTGCGCCTGAGCGACAGCCGCGCCGTCCGCGGCATCCGCAGCGTGCCGACGAAGCGCACCGGCTCGTTCATCGTCAGGTCGCCGTTGATGCGGTAGGTGCCGGCCGGGACCAGCACCTGGCCCCCCGCCGCCGCCGCATCAGCGCGCAGGAAGGCCGCGCGGTCGTCGGCCACCCCGTCGCCCACCGCGCCATAATCGCGCACGTCCACCCAGTCGATCATCGCCGGCACGAACTCGGCGGTGACATCCTCGATCCGCAGGTTCTCGATCCGCACCGCGCCGCCGTTCGGCCCGATCAGGTCCAGCCCGAGATGGCCGATGGTCGCCGTCGGCCCCCAGCTCATGTCCACGCCCTGCCGGGTCGCCGTGGCGATGATGGCCGAGACCTCGACCACCCGCCCGTAGCCGGGCAGGCTCACCGCGTCGCTCGATTGCGGGACGCCAGAGACGACCACCCGCTGCGCCGTCCCCGGCCAGCCCGCGACCCGCACCTGCGGCAGGTTGCCGGCGATGCCCTTCACCCGCGCCGAGACGCGCAGGAACGTGCCGGGGATGATCGGCGTCTCGCCCATATAGCGGATGCGGGTGACGGTCTCGAGCTTCTGGATCTCGAGGCAGGGCCCGAAATCCTGATCCGCCGGCACGATGGCCGCGTTCGTCGCCCCCGACCAGGTGGGGTCGTTGGCCACGCCATTGGCGCGCGACCAGTTGTAGAGCCCGGCCGAGAAGCCCGGCGGCATCAGTTGCAGTCCGGCGGTGACGGCGATGTTCATGGGCGTCCTCCTGACGTGGCGAGGACGACAGCGCCCCGCGATCAGGCCGGACCCTGCCGGGCCGCGGTTGACGCGCGGTTAACCCGCCGCCCGCCGCAACACCGCCCCGCGCAACGGCAGGGGCGAAATCGGCCCCCGCCCGTCAATTCAGAAAAGCCCGCGAGTCAGCCCGCGGTCAGCTCGCCCGCCAGCGCCCGCGCGATCAGCGCTTGCGTCTCGGCCACGCCGTAGAGGGCGATGAAGCCGCCGAAGCGCGGCCCCTGGTCGGCGCCGAGCAGCACCTGATAGAGCGCCGCGAACCAGTCCTTCATCGGCTCGAACCCGTGGTCACGGCCGACGGCATAGACCATCTCCTGCAGCTTCTCCGGGTCGGCGGGCGCATCCCACGCCGCCAGCCGCTGGACGAGGTCGGCCAGCGCCCCCGCCTCGCGCGCATCCGGCGCCCGGAACACCCGCGCCGGCGCCACGAAGTCGTTGAAATACCGCACCGCAAAGCCCGCCGCCTCGTCCATCTGCGGGTTGGTCTCGGGCGAGGCCTCGGGCGCGTAGCGGCGGATGAAGCCCCAGAGCCCGTCCTTGTCCTTGGCCCCCGCCACCGAGGCGAGGTTCAGAAGCATCCCGAACGGCACCACCATGTCCGAGGCGGGCACCTCGCCGCCGTGGATGTGCCACACCGGATTGGCGAGCTGCTGCTCGGGCGTCTGCCCCGGATAGGCACGCAGCTGCTGGTGGTATTCGTCCACCGCCTTGGGGATGACGTCGAAGTGCATCCGCTTCGCGGTCTTGGGCTTCTGGTACATGAAGTAGGACAGGCTCTCGGTGGCCGCATAGGTCAGCCACTCGTCGATCGACAGCCCGTTGCCCTTGGATTTGCTGATCTTCTGGCCCTTGTCGTCGAGGAACAGCTCATAGGTGAAATGCTCGGGCGCACGGCCCCCCAGCACCTCGCAGATGCCGTCATAGATCGGCGTGTTGGTCGAGTGGTCCTTGCCGTACATCTCGAAATCGACGTCGAGCGCCGCCCAGCGGGCGCCGAAATCCGGCTTCCACTGCAGCTTCACCTGCCCACCCGTGACCGGCAAAGTCCACTCGCGCCCGGTCTCGTCGTCGAAGGTGATCTCGCCGCGCGCCGCGTCGACGTGCTTGATCGGGACATAGAGCACGCGCCCCGTCTCGGGGTGGATCGGCAGGAAGCAGGAATAGGTCTGCTGCCGCTCTTCGCGCAGCGACGCCAGCATGATCTCCATGATCGCGTCATAGCGCTCGGCGGCGAGCCGCAGGGTCGGGTCGAACTGCCCGGATTTATAGAAATCCGTGGCGCTGATGAACTCGTAGGCGAAGCCGAAGGTGTCGAGAAACCGGCGCAGCATGGCGTTGTTGTGGTCGCCGAAGCTCGGGTATTCGCCGAACGGATCGGGCACCGAGGTCAGCGGCTTCTGCAGATGCTCGCGCAGCATCTCGGTCTGCGGGACGTTGTCGGGGACCTTGCGCATCCCGTCCATGTCGTCGGAAAAACAGAACAGCCGCGTGGGGATGTCCGAGATCATCTCGAAGGCGCGGCGGATCATCGTGGTCCGCGCGACCTCGCCGAAGGTGCCGATATGGGGCAGGCCCGAGGGGCCGTAGCCCGTCTCGAACAGCACGTAACCCTTTTCGGGGTCGCGCTTTTCATAGCGTTTCAGCACCCGGCGGGCCTCTTCGAAAGGCCAGGCCTTGGAATTCATCGCCGCATCGCGCAGGGTGGTCATCGTCCGTCTCCGTCACATCGGCCCCTGCCGTAGCCGCGGGGTCGGCCCGCGTCAATCTGTCCAGCCCCGCTTGCATCCGAGAGAAAGCCCATGACCACCGACCTGCCCTCGTTCTCGCCCTGCGACGCGCTCGTTGCGGTGATGGTGGCGGTGTCGGCCTCGGACCAGAACCTGCGCACCGCGGAACTCGTGGCGATCGAGCGGATCGTGAACCACACCCCGGTCTTCGCGGACTACGACATCGACCGGATTCGCGCGGTTTCCCAGACGGTTATCACGCTTTTCGAGGAAGAGGACGGGCTTGACGCGCTGTTCGGGCTGATCGGCTCGGCGCTGCCGGGGCGGCTGTTCGAGACCGCCTATGTGCTGGCCTGCGACGTGGCCTCGGCGGACGGGCGGCTGACCGAGGACGAGCTGCGGATGCTGGGCGAGATCCGCGAGGTGCTCGAGCTCGACCGGCTCCACGCCGCGGCGATCGAGCTGGCGGCGAAGGCGCGGCACCGGCGTCTCTGAGGGCGTTGCGTAAGGGCGGCCCGCAACGTGCGGCAAAGGGTGAGGAACCGCCCGCGACCCTTTGACCGCAAACGAAAAACATCCATGCACAGACGATGCACCGTTCCTGCATCGTTCGTGCGATGTTCATGCACAGTTCATGCGAACGCCCGCGCACACCCGCGTCAGATCTCGGTCGGCAGCACCCCCGCCTGCTCGGTCCCGGCGCACGCCGCGGCCACGACGTCACGTTGCAGCCGCTTGGCGCGCGCGGTCCAGCCAAGCACGCCCTCGGGCAGCTCCTGCCCCTCGGTCGCGGCGCGGCGGGGCAGGTCCGCGACCATCACCGCAAAGGCGCGCTCGGCCCCGTCCGGCCCCCGCGCGTAGCCGGCGAGGTTCGAGACGAAGTTGAGAGTCCCGGTCTTGGCCTCGACCAGCGGGCGCCCGGGCGCCCCGTCGCCGCCCCCCTCGCGCCCCAGCGCCTCGGCCAGCGGGTCGCGGTTCAGAAGCGGCCGCAGCCGCGCGGCGCTGTCGGGCCGGGCGAGCAGCGCCACCAGCGCCGCCGGGCTGATCCGGCTGCCAGCGCCGAGGCCCGAGTGATCCTCGAACACCACCCCGCCCGCATCCGCCGGCGCATCCGGCAGCGCGCGCATCGCCCAGTCGCCCATCGCGCGGGCCGACGCCCTCAGGTCCGGCGCGCCGCTCGCCGCCAGCCCCACCACCTCGGCGGTGAGGTTGGTCGAGAACTCGAGCATCCCGCGCAGGATCGCCGCGAGCGGGCGGCTGTCGCGGCGGGCGATCTCGGCCGCATCCGCCGGCAGCGCGTCCAGCATCTCGGGCGCGGGTAGCGGCAGCCCCGCAGCGCGGGCCAGCGTCTGGAACACGTCGCCCGCGTAAAGCCCCGGTCGCCGCACCGGCAGCCAGCGGCTGCCCGAGGCGCCGAGTGCCGCGCGCGGCACCTCCCACCGCTCGGCCGGGGTGCCGTCTTCGGCCGCGACCCGCCACGCGCCCCCGCCGGGCCGGGTCGCGGCGGTGATGCCGTAGGCGCGGGGCGCCGCGCGCTCGGCGCGGGCGGTGAGCGAGAGGGTGCAGGCGCTCTCACAGCGCCAGCCGAGGTGGACGCGGTTGAAGTTGAGGATGATCCCCGAGACGGCGGGGTTATAGGCGAGCTGCGCCGCCTGCCCCGGCGCGATCTCGGCCAGCCGCGGCAGCGCCCCCTCCCACACCGCGAAGCGGGCCGGGCGCCAGTCGCCCACGGCCCGCGCCGTGTCGGCCGCCAGCGTGGCGAGCGCGTCGCTGTCCAGTTCCGGGTCGCCGCCGCCCGCGAGGATCAGCGTGTCGCCCGCCCGCAGGATGCGGGTGGCGAAGCGGTGCCCCTCGCCCAGCCGGTCGAGCGCATAGAGCGCCGTCACGGTCTTGAGCGTCGAGGCCGGCGGCAGCGCCAGCTGCGGGTCATGGGCCAGCACCTGCGCCCCGGTTCCCAGATCGACCGCCAGCGCGCCGAGCCGCGCCGCACCCAGCCGCGCCCGCGCCAGCAGCGCCTCGGGCCCAAGCGCGGGCCGGGGTCGGGGCCGCCGCGCGACGGGCACCAGCGCCTCGGCCAGCGCAGGCCCGCCCAGCCCCCCGGCGACGAACGGCACCAGCCCTGCGGCCAGAACGGCGCGCCGCGAGATCGACGTGTGGGGCATGGCGGTCCTCGTGGCCTGCGGGTCGGGTGCGGACGGGGATAGCCGAAAGCGCCCCAGGGGGAAACCGGTGGGCCCCGGCGGGGGATCGGGTGACCACTGGCAGATATCGCCGCCCGCCACCGCGTTGGCCGCCCGTCACCGCCGCCGCGGCCCCCCGCCCTCGGCCAGCCACGCCGCCAGCGCCAGCCCCGCGATCAGCGCGAGCCAGCCCCATGGCGGCAGCAGCGGCCGCACCGCCAGCCCGTCCACCGCCGCCGCTTCGCGGGGGGTGATGCCGATCCACGGACGGGCCACGCCCTCGCCCTGCGCTGGGCGACCGGGGCGCACCACGCGCAGATCGGGCACCCCGTCCGACAGGCGCTGCACCGATCCGCCGCTGGCCGCGACCAGCGGGGCGAGCGCGTCGGGGCGGGCCACCGTCTCCTCGAACTCGCGCGGGGCCGGGGGGCCGAGCGCGGCGACGCGGCTGAGCGCGCCCTCGGCCAGGCGATAGAGCCCCGGCGCGGGGGCCTGATAAACCGCCTCGAACCGCCCGGCCCCGGCGGGGGCGAGGGTCAGCGCCTCGTTACCGCCGTCGGGCCGGGTGATCGTCACCGCCCCGACGCTGTCGCCCATCGTGCGGCGCGTCACGACGAGGCGCATCCCCGGCGCGGTGGCGACGTCCAGCGCCTCTTCCTCGAGCTCGGGTTCCTTGAGCGACCAGTGGGCGATGCGGCGCAAGAGTTCGGCCTGCGGCCCGCCCCCCTCGAAGCCGCGCCCCCAGAGCCAGACCTGATCCGAGGCGAGCAGCGCCACCCGCCCGCGGCCGACGCGGTTGACGATGAGCAGCGGCGAGTCGGATTCCAGCACGCTGCCGGTCACAGCCGAGGGCCGCGCGGTCAGCAGCACCTCGGCCCGCGGGTCGGGGATCACCTCGGCCATCCGCAGCCAGCGGCCCCACGGGTGGGTGGCGCCGCCCTCCGCGCCCTCGGGCGTCCCCGGCAGGCCCGCGGTGACCGGGTGGCGCTGGCCGGCGGGGGTGGGCCAGGGGGTGAAGGGCACCTCGATCAGCCGACCCGTGGGCCGGCCGGGCAGGATCGGGGCGAGCGGCGACAGGTGCAGGCTCTCGACCCCCGCCATCTCGGGGCCGGAGGCGACGAGCAGCGCCCCGCCCTCTTCCACATAGCGGCGGATGTTGTCGAAATAGGCCGGCGGCAGGATGCCGCGGACCCGGTAGCGGTCGAGGATGATGAGGTCGAAATCCCCGATCCGATCCTGGAACAGCGCCTCGGTCGGAAAGGCGATCAGCGCCAGCTCGTCGACCGGCACGCCGTCCATCTTGTCCGGCGGGCGCAGGATGGTGAAGTGGACGAGGTCCACGTTCGGGTCGGATTTCAACAGGTTGCGCCAGGCGCGTTCGCCCGGGTGCGGCTCGCCCGAGACGAGCAGCACCCGCAGCCGGTCGCGCACGCCGGCGATGGTGACGGCGGCGCGGTCGTTCAGGTCGGTGAGCTGCGCGGGCGCCCCGCCGGGGTCGTCGAGCGACAGCGCCACGACGTTCTGGCCGGCGTGGGCGGGGGTGACCGGGATCTCGAGCGGGACGCCCGGCGGGATCGCCACCTGCGCGGCGGGTGCGCCGTCGATCGAGACGCCGAGCGTCGCCGCGCGCCCGGCCACGGCATCGGGCGGGGTGCCCTGGTCCTCGACCCGGACGCGCAGGGTCACGGGCTGGCCGATGAGGCCGAAGGCCGGGGCTTCCTCGATCATCAGCCGGCGGTCCCAGTCGGTGGGGGCGCCGGTCAAAAGGACATGGACCGGGGCGGGCGCGCCGTCGGGCAGCGCGGCGGGGATTGCCGCGGGGTCGTGGGCGAGCCCGTCGGTCAGGACCAGCACCCCGGCCAGCCGCGCCGCCGGCTCGGCCGCGAGCGCCCGGGTCAACGCCGCGCCCAGCCGCGTCCCGTCCGGGTCGTCGCCCAGCGGGATGCGGCGCAGCTCGGTCCCCGGCAGCGCCGCGACGGCGGCGGCGAGGCGCTCGGCCGCGGCCGCGGTCTGGGCGGGGCGGCCGGGCAGCGACTGGCTCGCGCTCTGGTCCTCGATCATCAGCACGATGTCCGAGAGCGCGCGGCGCACGCCAGTCTCGACCCCCGGCCCGGCGAGCGCTGCGGCGAGCGCCAGCCCGGCGAGCCCGCGCCACGGCCAGCCGGGCAACCCCCGCGCCCAGGCCAGCGCTGCGGCGGCCAGCGCCAGCGCGGCGAGGGCCGCGACCGCCGCCCAGGGCAGCGCCGGGTCGAAGGTCAGCCGCGTCACCGGATCGCCTCCGGCCCGATCACCCCCGACCCGCGCGGCGCCTCGCGCCCCAGCCGCTCGAGCAGTTCGGGGACGTGGACCTGGTCGGATTTGTAGTTCCCGCTCAGCGCATACATCACGAGGTTGATGCCGAAGCGCAGCGCCAGCTCGCGCTGCCGCTCGCCGTCGTAGCCCGCGCCGATGGCGTAGGCGGGCAGGCCCTCGGGCGTCGTGGCCCAGGCCTCGGCATAGGCGTTGCCGCCGATGATGACCGGCGAGACGCCGTCGTTCGAGGGCGCGAAGCCCGCGCCGGTCGCCTCGGGCGACTGCGGCGCCTCGACCCAGAGCGGGGCGGCGGTCCAGCGGCCGGGGAAGCTGTCGAGCAGGTAGAAGGCGCGGGTCAGCACGTGGTCCGGCGGCAGCGGCGCGAGCGGCGGGATGTCGAGCGGCGCGGCCAGCCGCTGGAGCGCGGCGCTCGCGTCAGGCGCCCCGGTCCCGGCGAGGTCGCCGTCGCGGGTGTCGAAGACGATCATCCCGCCGGTGCGCAGAAAGCGGTTGAGCGCGGCGTAGGCGGGCGGCCCGGGCAGCGGCTGGTCCTCGGTCACCGGCCAGTAGAGGAAGGTCAGCAGCGACAGGTCGTCGGTGTCGAGATCGACGCCGACCGGGGGCCCGGGCTCGACGGTGGTGCGCTCGGTCAGGGCTTGGGAGAGCCCGGTGAGCCCCGCCTCGGACGCGGTGTCGACGCGCGGGTCGCCGGTGACGACATAGGCAAGCGCCCCGGTGCCCGCGGCCTCGGCGAGGCGGGGGTCGGGATCGGCGGGGGTGAGCGCGGCGGATGGCCCCGGTGCCGGGGGTGGGGCGTCCTGGGCCAGCGCAGGAGCGGCGAGGAGGGCGAGGAGTGGGAGGAGCAGCGCCGTGGGGCGTAGGCGCGGTGTGAGTGACGCGCGGGGGGTGCGGTGTGCGGCAGGGTGCTGGAACGGCGCAGATGCCGCGGAGGGGGTGCGGTGTATCAGGAGGAGCGCCTTGAGAACGGCATAAGACATCGGCCGCGTGAAGGGTCCACGGCGCGAACGGGAGGCACGGTCAGGCTCGGCGATGGCGCGAGGGTGCGCTGCCATCTTTGGTGGGGGTGCTGAGTGCGGCCAACCCGACTGCAGAACGGTAGAGGGCGACCACCATCCAGCGATAACCAGCGGGAGACCGGACGGCACTGGCCGCAGGGTGGCGGGCAAGGACGCGGCCCCCGAACCTCGGGAGCGCTGAGTCTCCGCGCCAGCAGCCCAAGGCGGCGCTACAGAAGAGGTCACCCGCATCATGCCACCACCCCTGCCCGACGACGGCGGCGTGTGCCGGCGAGCGCCGCGCTGCCGAGGGCGTCGGCGCCGAGCAGCAGCGCACCCAAGGCGAGCAGCCAGCCGCCCAGCGGTTCGCCGGGCCGGGTGGCGGCGGATTCGACCGTTGCGCCGGGCCAGCGGACAGGCGCGAGCGGTCCGCCGGCGTTGAGCGCGGCGCGGCGCTCGCGCGCGGCATAGAGCCCGGCCGGGGCGCCGGGGGCGGGGCCGGCGGCAAAGTCGGCCGCGGCGACGGGCGCCGCGCCGGGACCGGGCGGCTGCGGGCGGCCGAAGCCGTCGAGCACCAGCTCGGGGCGCCAGTGCGGGGCCTCGGGACGGCGGCCGGGGGCCGCGGGGGCGGCAGTCGGCGCGGCCGTGCCGGACGGCCGGGGCGCGCCTGCGGGGTCGCCAGACGCGGTGGTGTCAGAGCCTGGCTCAGCGCCCGGTTCGGCGCCTCGCCCGGAGAGCGGACCGGGGGGCGCGGCGGTGTCCGCATCGTCGCCTGTCGCGGTGGACGGGGCCGCGTCTGTCTTGGCACCCGGTTCGGGCCCCGTCTCGCGGCCCGTAGAGCCCGACGTGCCGGCGAACCCGGCCGCGTCCCGCGCCCCGGCGTCGCCCCCCTCCCCCGCATCCCCCGCGCCGCCCGCCCGCGCCGACTGCACCAGCCGTTCGAGCATCCCGACGAAGAGGCCCGACAGCGCCAGATTGCTCCACTCGGCATTGGCCGAGCTGTGGACCAGCAGCACCTGCCCCTCACCCAGCCGCGCCCGCGTCACCAGCGGCGTGCCGTCCGACAGCGCGGCGAGCACCTTCCCCGGCAGCTCGGGGTCGGGCTCGGGCAGAAGCTGGGCGCGCACCCGGACCTCGGCCGGGATCGTCAGCCCGGCAAAGAGGCCGTCGGCCGCGAAGGGGGCGATCTCGCGCGGCTCGCCCCAGCTCAGCGCCCCGCCGGCCGCCCGACCGCCGGGACGCAGCCGCACCGGCATCAGCGGCTCGGCGGCGAGGTCGGGCATCGCGGCCAGCCGCGGCCCCGCGAAGCGGACCAGCATCCCGCCGCCCGCGACCCAGTCCGAGAGCGCCTCGGCCTGCGCGCCGATCGGCGCGTCGACCAGCACCAGCACGTCGGGATGAGCGGGCAGCACCTCGGAGAGCCCGCCCTCGATCAGGTCGGTCGCTGGGGCCAGCGCCTCGCGCAGGTAGTGCAGCGGCGCGAGCAGGGCCTGGCCCTCGGTCGCGCGGGCGTCGCCCACCAGCGCCACCTTGCGCCGCCGGAGCGCGTCGTCGGCCAGCACCACCGCCCCGGCGGAGGCCTCGCCCTCGAGCGCGAAGCGGATGACGCGGTTGCGCAGTTCCGGCGGCAGGTCGAGGGGCAGCGTGGCGGCGAAACCGTCACCCTCGGCCGTGGCGTCGGGCGGGGTGAGGCGGGCGAGCGGGCGCGGCGTGCCCTGCGGGTCGGGACCGATGGCGAGCACCGCCGGCAGCGGTCCCGGCGCGGTCGCGGTGACGCGCAGGGCCGGGCGGGGGCCGGGGTCGGTCGCCAGCGCCCGCAGCGGCCGGGCGGGCGGCACGACGGTGACCGCGCCGCGGGCAGCCAGCGCCGCCAGCAGCGGGGTCTGGCCGGGGTGGGCGGCGCCGTCGGCGATCCAGAGCGTGTCGAACCCCGCGGGTGCTGCGGCGAGGAAGGCGGCCGGATCGGCCGGGTAGCGCGTCGCCCACGGCTGCGGGGCGGCGGCGCGCAGGGCGGCGGCGGCGTCACCCGCCGGAGCGAACACCGGGCCATCCCCGCGCCCGCCCTGCCCGTCCGCGAGCCACAGCGCCACCGGCCGGCCCTTGGCCTGCGCCTGATCGAGCGCGGTGCGGGCGCGGGACTGGGCGCCCTCCCACCCGGGGGCTGCGCCCCAGCCGGCATCGACGAGGATCAGCAGCGGCCCCTCGCCCGCGACCGGCGCGGCGGGGCGCCAGACCGGGCCGGCGAGCGCGAGGATCACCGTCGCCACCGCCGCGAGCCGCAGGGCCAGCAGCCACCACGGGGTGCGGCGCGCGACCGGGGCCGGATCGGCGAGCCCCGCCAGCAGCGCGGTGCCGGGAAAGCTCACCTCGCGCGGGCGGGGCGGCACGGCGCGCAGCATCCACCACAGCACCGGCAGCGCCAGCCCGGCGGCGAGCAGCCACGGGGCCGCGAACCCGAGCGGTCCGAGCATCATCATGCCGACAGCGCCTCGGCCACCCAGAGCACCGCCGCGGCGGGCGGGGCGGCGGTGTCGTGGGTGCCGAACTGCCACCCCGCCTCGCCCGCGAGCCGCGCGAGCAGCGCCCGCCGCTCGGCCAGCCGGGCGAGATAGGCCGGGCGCAGGGCGGTGGCGTTGCGCGTCTCGTGCCGGGTTTCGGGACGCGTTTCGTGGCGGGGAGCGCCGGCCCCGGGGGCGTGGAAGCGCAGCGCGCCGGCGAAGGGAAAGCTCTCTTCGGTGGGGTCGAGCACCTGCATCAGCACCCCGCGGCAGCCGGTGGCGGCGGCCTCGGCGAGGAACCGCGCCAGCGGCGCGGGATCGCCAAGGAAATCGCCGAGCAGCACCACCCGGCGCTGCGGGCGCAGCGTGCCGGGGGGCGGCAGCGGGTCGGGTGCGGCGGTCAGCAGGTCGCGCGCCAGCGCCTCGGCGCGCAGTCGCCCGGCGCGGGCGTCGTCGGCGCCGACGGCGACGCGCTCTCCCCCCCGCAGCAGCACCAGCGCCAGCGCCAGCGCCAGCAGCCGCGCGCGGTCGCGCTTGAGCGGCCGGGCGGGGTCGCCGGTCCATGCCATGCCCGGGTCGCCCGCGACCCACAGCGCCGCGGCCTGCGGGCTCTGCCGCTCGCGCTCGCGCACGAAGGCCGCGTCCGAACGGGCCGAGCGACGCCAGTCGATCAGCCCCGCCGGATCGCCGGGGGCGGCGGGACGGTACTGCCAGAACTCCTCGCCCGTGCCAGCCCGGCGCAGCCCGTGGGCGCCGGGATCGACGCTGGCGGCCAGCCGCTCGGCGGCGATGAGCAACGCCGGGACGGCGGCGGCGGCGGCCTCGGCGTCCAGCCGCAGGCCCACCGCGGGCCGGGGGTCGGGCGCCTGCGCCATCAGGCGGCCGCGCCGAGCGCAGGCTCCACCAGACGGGCGATCACCGCCTCGATCCCGTCGCCGCGGGCGCGGGCGGCGAAGGACAGCGCCATGCGGTGCCGCAGCACCGGCGCGGCCATCGCCGCCACGTCGTCGAGCGAGGGCGCCAGCCGGCCGTGCAGCACCGCGCGGGCGCGGGTCAGCAGCATCAGCGCCTGCGCCGCCCGCGGCCCGGGGCCCCAGACGAGCGTGTCCGCGAGCCAGCCGGGGGCGTCGGGCTCACCCGGCCGGGCGGCGCGGACGAGGTCGAGGATCGCGGCCGTCACCGCCTCGCCCACCGGCATCGCCCGGACCAGCGCCTGCGCCTCGATCAGCGCCGCGGCGTCGAGCACCCGGTGCGGGCGGTCCTGCACGCTGCCGGTGGTGGCGAGCAGGATCGCCCGTTCGGTGGCACGGTCGGGGTAGCCGATCTCGACCTGCACGAGGAAGCGGTCGAGCTGCGCCTCGGGCAGCGGATAGGTCCCCTCCTGCTCGATCGGGTTCTGGGTGGCGAGGACGTGGAAGGGCCGGCCGAGCGGGCGGTGGGCGCCCGAGATGGTGACCTCGCCCTCGGCCATCGCCTGCAACAGCGCCGACTGGGTGCGGGGGCTGGCGCGGTTGATCTCGTCGGCCATGAGAAGCTGGGTGAAGACCGGCCCCTCGATGAAGCGGAAGGCGCGGGTGCCGTCGGGCAGGATGTCGAGCACCTCGGCCCCGAGGATGTCGGCGGGCATGAGGTCGGGGGTGAACTGGATGCGGCCGCTGTCGAGCCCGAGCACGGTCGAGAGCGTATCGACCAGCATCGTCTTGCCGAGGCCCGGCTGGCCCACCAGCAGCGCATGCCCGCCGGCAAGGATCGCGGCCAGCACCTGCTCGACCACCGCGTGCTGGCCGACGAAGCGGCGCTCGATGCTGGCGCGGGCCTCGGCCAGCCGGTCCGAGAGCGCCGCGATATCCGCGACGAGTTTATCTTCTGCGGCCATGACTTCGTCCCCGGACTGTCCTATGGACAGCATATGAGGGGACGGCAGGAGGCTCCACCGGCAATGACGCAAGCGGGCGACAAATCGCCGCGAGAGGCGGCGGATGCGGCGGCGGTCGCGGCCGGTGCTGCGGGCGGGGCCGGGGCCGGAGCGGCCGGCGGGATCGCCGCGGCGGTGGCGGCGGCGTCGAAGGGCCGGCGCGGGCCGGCGCCGGTGCATCTGTGGGACCCGCCCTATTGCGGCGAGATGGACCTCGAGATCCGGCCCAACGGGGCGTGGATCCACGAGGGCAGCCCGATCGGGCGCCCGGCGATGGTGCGGCTGTTCGCGTCGGTTCTGAAGCGCGAGGGGGACCGCTTCTTCCTCGTCACCCCGGTGGAGAAGCTGGGCATCCGCGTGGTGGACGCGCCGTTCCTGGCCATCGATGCCGAGATCGGGCCGGACCGCATCGCCTTCACCACCAACGTCGGCGACGAGGTGGTGGCCGGACCCGAGCACCCGATCCGGGTCGAGGATCGCGACGGCGTCCCACGGCCCTATGTCCATGTCCGCCGCGGGCTCGAGGCGCTGATCGACCGCAAGAGCTTCTACCGGCTGGTCGCCGCGGCCGAGCCGGACGCCGACGGCCGGCTGGTCCTGCGCTCGCAGGGCGCGGTCTTCGCGCTGGAGGGGTGAATGGCCCGCTTCGCCGCCAACCTGACGTTCCTGTTCACCGAGCAGCCGATGCTCGACCGCTTTGCCGCGGCGAAGGCGGCGGGCTTCGACGGGGCCGAGGTGCTGTTCCCCTATGACCTCGCCGCGCGCGAGCTGTCGACGGCCTGCCACGGCGCGGGGCTGGAGTTCGTGCTGCTGAACACCCCTCCCCCCAACTGGGCCGGGGGGCCGCGCGGTTTCGCCGCCGTGCCGGGCAGCGAAGAGCGGTTTCGCCGCGACTTCGACCGCTCGCTGCGCTTCGCCCAGGCGCTGCGGTCGCGCCACCTGCACGTCATGGCCGGCAAGGCCGAGGGCCCGGCCGCGCGCCGCTGCCTGATCGAGAACCTGCGCTGGGCCTGCGCCCGCGCCCCGCACGCGAGCCTCGTGATCGAGCCGGTCCACGCCGCCGACCTGCCCGGGTATTTCCTGTCGAGCCTCGATCTGGCCGCCGAGGTGATCGCCGAGGTCGGCGCGCCGAACCTGGGGCTGCTCTTCGATGCCTACCACGCCCATCTGATCAGCGGCGACCTGACCGCGGCGTGGGAGGCGCATCTGCCGCTCGTCCGCCACATCCAGATCGCCGGCTGCCCGGGCCGGCACGAGCCGCGGGTGGGCGAGATCGACTATGGCGAGTTCTTCCGACGCGTGGACGCCGCCGGCTATCGCGGCTGGGTGAGCGCGGAATACGTGCCGCTGACCACGACCGAGGCCGGGCTTCGATGGCTGCGCGGTGGTGCGGCGGCGTGATTGGGGCGGGAAGGCACTGAGGGCGGTGCTTGGTTGGTGGGTGTGAGCCGAGCCTCTGCGCTGGCTGATTGGCGGAACTGCGGCCTCAGGCGGGGGTGGCGGGCGCTGAGGGCGGCGCTTGGTTGTCGGGTTTGAGTGGAGCCGGGAAACTCCTTTGCAAAGTCCGACGCAGGCGCGTGCCCGCGTGACGCGGCGTCTTTTGAAGGGGCCAGCCCCACCAGAGCGGCGCCGGTGTCGGGGGAGCGTCAGGTGCCGTGAGCCGGCTTAGTTACGATCGTAAGCGGACGGGCACGCTGAGCTCGCGGTTGGATATCTCCGCGCAATCAGACGGTGGACGGTCAAGGGGGATGCCGTCCGGCGTTGCTTCGGCGAGATGAGCCACACTCGGGCCCTTCCTCCCGCCCCCACCCGCAAGCTTTTGCGGGCAGGCGATATTGTCACCCCCCCGTTAATCGGCCCGGATATATGGCGTTGGAGGTGCCAGTCGCCAGCGCAGCACTGTGAACCTGCACGGCCTTCGCCGCACGGTCCGAGGCATACGCCAACGCAGCGAGGGGCCGGCTATTGCCCGCGTCACAACCGTGCCGGGATTGCAAAGCGCCGTCCCACCGCGAGCGGTTGATCGCGCATCGCACCCCTGACCCCGGTATTCCGCACCCCGCTCAGACCACCCGCCTCACCTCGGTTGACCCGCGCCGGTCCCGCCCGCCGGGCCCCAACCACCGAAGAAAATCAGCCTCTCCAAGGAACTGGACGGGAATGAGACAGGTTTGGTGGCAGGCGTTCAAGGCAAACTCTGCGCCCCTGACACGAGAGGAAACCAATCATGAATTCGATCATCTACATCGTCGGCCTGGTCGTCGTCGTCCTGTTCATCCTGTCGATGCTGGGTCTGCGCTGATGGAGCGCTCGGAAGCGCGCATCCGCGACAGCGCGGCGCCCGCGCAGCAGACGGACCGCGGCTACGTGGACTGGGGTAGCATCCTCGCGGGTGCCGTCATCGCGGCGGGGCTTTCCGCGGTGTTCACCGCGTTCGGCGCGGGCGTCGGGCTCGGTTCGATCTCGGCCCGTGAGGGTCAGGGGCTGGGCTTCGGCTCGGTGATCCTGACCGGCCTCTTCATGGTCATCACAATCGTCGCCTCGTACATGGCGGGCGGTTATGTCGCCGGCCGGATGCGGCGTCGGGTCGATGGCGCCAATGCCGAGGAAAGCGCAACCCGCGACGGGATGCACGGCCTCGTCGTCTGGGGTCTGGGGATGCTGCTCTCGGCGATGGTGCTGGGCAACGTCGTCTCGGGCACCGTCAAGGCGGCCGGTTCGGCGGCGGGCACGGCCGTCGAGGCGGCGGGCTCGGTCGCCGGCGGTATTGCGCAGGGCGCGGGCCAGCTGGTCGGCGGCGTGGCTCAGGGCGCAGGCCAGGCGGCGCAGGGCGCGGCCGATGCGGCGCAGAACGGCGGGATCGACCTGCCGAACCCGCTCAGCGGGATCACCGACCGGCTGCTGCGCAGCGAGGCGCAGGCCCCGGCCGAGTTCTCGAACGAGGCGATCCGCAGCGAGGTCGCCACGATCTTCGCCGACGTGATCCGCACCGGCGAGATCAACCCCGAGGACCGCGCCTATCTCGAGCGCGCCGTCGCCGCCCGCACCCAGCTGTCGCAGCAGGAGGTGAGCGCGCGCATCGACCAGGGCGTGGCCCGTGCGCAAGAGCTGCGCGCCGAGGCGCAGAAGCTGCGTGACGACGCCGCGGCCCGGGTCGAGGAGCTGCGCGTTCAGGCCGTCGAGACCGCCGAGGATGCCCGCCTCGCGGGCGTGCTGTCGGCCTTCGCGC
Organism: Paracoccus sanguinis; assembly: GCF_900106665.1. GTDB lineage: Bacteria > Pseudomonadota > Alphaproteobacteria > Rhodobacterales > Rhodobacteraceae > Paracoccus > Paracoccus panacisoli. The sequence continues at coordinate 67,101 of NZ_FNNA01000003.1, read as the reverse complement.
TGGCCGCGTCGGCGCTGGTCGCCGCGGTCGCCGCGTTCGTCGGTGGCCAGAAGGGTGGCCTGCATCGTGACGAGGGCCGCGTCTGGGCCGGGTTCACGCACAAGCCGCTGCGTCGCCGCTGAGGCACCTGTACCGATCGAAAGGGCCGCATCAACCGATGCGGCCCTTTTTTCATGGCGCATGAGGCTTAGGTCGCGCTCATTTGCCGACACGCCCCGCCCACTCCGGGGGTGGCGCGCCGGCCCGGTCTGCGCTAGGGGGCCGCAACCTTTCCGATCAGGACCGCCCGCCGCATGGACATCCGCAACATCGCCATCATCGCCCACGTCGATCACGGCAAGACCACGCTGGTCGATCAGCTGCTCAAGCAGTCCGGGTCGTTCCGCGAGAACCAGGCCGTCGCCGAGCGGGCGATGGATTCCAACGACATCGAGCGCGAGCGCGGCATCACCATCCTCGCCAAGGCGACCTCGGTCGAGTGGAAGGGGACGCGCATCAACATCGTCGACACCCCCGGCCACGCCGATTTCGGCGGCGAGGTCGAGCGCATCCTGTCGATGGTGGACGGGGTCTGCCTGCTGGTGGACGCGGCCGAGGGGCCGATGCCGCAGACGAAGTTCGTGACCTCGAAGGCGCTGGCGCTCGGCCTCAGGCCGATCGTGGTGCTGAACAAGGTCGACAAGCCCGCGGCCGAGCCGGACCAGACGCTGAACGAGGTCTTCGACCTCTTCGCCAACCTGGGCGCCAGCGACGAGCAGCTCGACTTTCCGCACGTCTACGCCTCGGGCGTGAACGGCTGGGCCGACGAGACGATGGACGGTCCGAAGCAGGACATGAGCGCGCTCTTCGACCTGATCCTGCGCCATGTCGAGCCCCCCAAGCAGATCGCCCGCGAGGCCGAGCCGTTCCAGATGCTCGCCGTGACGCTGGGGGCGGACCCGTTCCTCGGCCGGCTGCTGACCGGCCGGGTCGAGGCCGGGCGCGCCAAGGCCGGCGACACGGTCAAGACGCTGAGCCGCGACGGTGAGCGGGTCGAGCAGTTCCGCATCTCGAAGGTGCTCGCGTTCCGGGGCCTGACCCAGACCCCGATCGACGTGGCCGAGGCCGGTGACATTGTGACCCTGGCGGGCATGGCCAAGGCCACCGTCGCCGACACGATCTGCGCCCCCGAGGTCGAGACCGCCCTGCCCGCCCAGCCCATCGACCCGCCGACCATCAGCGTCACCTTCGGGATCAACGACAGCCCGCTGGCCGGCCGCGACGGCACCAAGGTCCAGTCGCGGGTGATCCGCGAGCGGCTCATGAAGGAGGCCGAGACCAACGTCGCCATCAAGGTCGAGGACACGCCGGGCGGCGACGCCTTCGTGGTCTCGGGCCGCGGCGAACTGCAGATGGGCGTGCTGATCGAGAACATGCGCCGCGAGGGCTTCGAGCTGTCGATCTCGCGGCCTCGCGTCATCTTCCGCGACGAGGACGGCGAGCGGATGGAGCCGATCGAGGAAGTCATCATCGACGTCGATGACGAATACACCGGCGCGGTGATCGACAAGCTGACCGGCGCGCGCAAGGGCGACTTGGTCGAGATGCGCCCCGCCGGGCATGGCAAGACCCGCATCGTGGCCCACGTCCCCTCGCGCGGGCTGATCGGCTATCAGGGCGAGTTCATGACCGACACCCGCGGCAACGGGGTGCTGAACCGCATCTTCCACGCCTGGGCGCCCTACAAGGGCCCGATCGCCGGCCGCCGGCAGGGGGTGCTGATCTCGATGGAGAACGGCGTCTCGGTGGCCTATGCGCTGTGGAACCTCGAAGAGCGCGGCAAGCTGTTCATCGGCGCGCAGGAGCAGGTCTACGAGGGGATGATCATCGGCGAGCACTCGCGCGACAACGACCTCGAGGTGAACCCGCTCAAGGGCAAGAAGCTGACCAACGTGCGCGCCTCGGGCACCGACGAGGCGGTGCGGCTGACGCCTCCGGTGCGGATGTCGCTGGAAGAGGCGATCGCCTATATCGACGACGACGAGCTGGTCGAGGTGACGCCCAAGATCGTCCGGCTGCGCAAGCGCTACCTCGACCCGCACGAGCGCAAGCGGCAGGCGCGGGCGGAGTAAGGCTGACGAGTCGGCGCGGGGCGGTCTCGCCCCGCGTTTCGCCTGCCGGTTGCCCCAAGAGCCTGTGGCCGCGGCGCCATGCCGGGGCGGGACGTCGCGGCGAGGGCCGTGCCGGACCGCCGCACGGTCTTGCCACCCGTCCGGTTCGGCGCGACTGTGGCGCCGTGACAAGCGGAGAATGCGGCGATGGCCAAGCCCGGCGAGACACTGACCGACCGTCTGATTCAGGAGGTCGTCTGCGCCATGCTCGGCGAGACGCCGACCATGCCCGGCCTCGACGACGCGGCTGGCCGCGCCGGCATCGATATCGCCATTGCCCGGACCATCTTTCCGACCGACGACGCGCTGCATGATGCGGTGGGCAGCTTCGGCATCCTGCGGCTCACCGACCACATCTCGCGGGCGCTGATCGACGCCCCGCCCGGGGACGCACGGGCGGGGCTGGTGGCGCTGGGGGTGTCCTACGTCGACTGGGCGCGGGCGAACCCCGAGCTTTACCGTGTCGTCGGCCACCAGATCTTTCACCGCGAGGGGGTCAACTACGCCGGCTACGACGCCGGGTTCCGGGTGCTGGTCGAACGCCATCTGGGCGTCAGCCGCGACACCGGCAGCCTGCGGCCGCTGCTGGGCCGGGCGTTCGTCTTCGGGCTCGCGGACATCGTGCTCGACGACCACTTCGCCATCTGGAAGCCGACCGGGATGGACGACGACACCGCGATCCGGCAGGCGGTCGAAGAGATGGTGGACCTGCTGATGAGCCCGCCGCGAGCGACGGCGTGAGCCCCACCCGGCACCGCCGGAGGGGCTGATCCGCAGATAAACTGCCGGCTTGCCTCAGCCCATCCGCTCGGAGGCGTAGCCCCCCGGGCTGGCCGGGAACACCACCGTGCGGGCGTCGTTCAGGAACACCCGATGGTTGATGTGGGCGTGGATCGCGCGCGACAGCACCACCGCCTCGACGTCGCGGCCGAGGCTCACGTAGTCTTCGGGCGACTGGGCGTGGGTGACGCGGACCGTGTCCTGCTCGATGATCGGGCCTTCGTCGAGATCGGCGGTGACGTAATGCGCCGTCGCCCCGATCAGCTTCACCCCCCGGTCATAGGCCTGCCGGTAGGGATTGGCGCCCTTGAAGCTCGGCAGGAACGAGTGGTGGATGTTGATGATCCGGCCCGACATCCGCGCGCAGATCGCGTCCGACAGCACCTGCATGTAGCGGGCGAGGACCACGAGTTCGGTGCCGGTCTCCTCGACCACCTCCATCAGCCGGGCCTCGGCCTCGGCCTTGCGGGCCTTGGTGACGGGGATGTGGTGGAACGGCAGGTCGTGGTTCACCACCAGCTTCTCGTAGGTCAGGTGGTTCGAGACGACGCCGACGATGTCGATCGGCAGCGCCCCGATCCGCCAGCGATAGAGGATGTCGTTCAGGCAGTGGCCGAAGCCCGAGACCATCAGCAGCACCCGCATCCGCCGGGCGGGGTCGTGGATCGCCCAGTCCATGCCGAAGCCCTCGGCCACCGGCACGAAGGCCTCGCGCAGTGCGTCGGCCGCGGCGCCCGTCTCGCTGCGGAAACTTACGCGCATGAAGAAGCGGCCGTTGGCGAGGTCGTCGAACTGCGCCGAGTCGGTGATGTTGCAGCCGTGCTCGGCGAGGAACCCGGCGACGGCGGCGACGATGCCGCGGCGCGAGGCGCAGGCGACGGTCAGGACGAGGTCCTTGGTGGCGGGGTCGGCCATCGGCTCAGATCTGCTTTTCGGGCATCTGCACGACCAGCCCGTCGAGCGCCTCGGTGACCTTGAGCTGGCAGGTCAGGCGCGAGCGCTCGGCGTCGGGATGGTAGGCGAAGTCGAGCATGTCGGCCTCCATCGGGTCCTTGGGCGGCAGCCGGTCCACCCACTCGGGCGCGACGTAGACGTGGCAGGTCGAGCAGGCGCAGGCGCCGCCGCAATCGGCCTCGATTCCCGGGATGCCGTTGTCGCGGGCGCCCTCCATCACGGTCATGCCGGGGCGCACGTCGACCTCGTGCCGGGTGCCGTTCCATTCGATGTAGGTGATCCGGGCCATCTGTCCTGTCCTGCGTCTGCCCGGCGGGGGCCGGGTCGGTCGTTCTGGTCGAGCGAGGGGATATTGTATCGGCGGGGGGATGGAAAGATCGGCCGCGTTAACCGGATGGCAAGGGGTCCGTGGCATGAGTCCGGGTGAGCGGACGGAGGGGTCACATGACGCGGCAGGGACACCGGCGCATGAGGCAGCGCCAGCAGGCGCGGCGGCGGCAGGGCTGGCCGCCCGCGCGGCTGGACACCGCGGAGAGCGGCGGGAGCGCGGGCGACGGGGATCAGACCCGGCGCAGCGCGATCACCGCGTTCAACCCGCCGAAGGCGAAGGCGTTGGACAGCACCGCCTCGACCCGCGCCTCGCGGGCGACATTCGGCACCACGTCGAGCGCGCATTCCGGGTCGGGTTCCTCATAGCCGATGGTGGGCGCGATGATCCCGTCCCTCAGCGCCATGACGCAGGCCAGCAGCTCGACCGCGCCGGTGCCGCCGATCAGATGCCCGTGCATCGACTTGGTGGACGACAGCATCAGCCGGTCGGCGTGATGGCCGAAGGCATGGGCGACCGCGGCGCATTCGGTCTTGTCGTTGGCGGCGGTGCCGGTGCCGTGGGCGTTGATGTAGCCGATGTCCGAGGGGTTCAGCCCCGCGTCCACCATCGCCCCGGCGATGGCCCGCTCGGCGCCGATGGCCGAGGGCATGACGATGTCCTGCGCGTCCGCCGACATGGCGAAGCCCACCACCTCGGCGAAGATCTCGGCGCCGCGGGCGGTGGCGTGGTCCCAGTCCTCGAAGACGAAGACGCCGGCCCCCTCGCCCTGCACCATGCCGTTGCGGTTGGCCGAGAACGGCCGGCAGGCGTCGCGGGACATGACGCGCAGCCCCTCCCACGCCTTGACGCCGCCGAAGCAGAGCATCGCCTCGGACCCGCCGGCGAGCATCACCCGCGCCGCCCCCGAGCGCACCATCTGGAAGGCAAGGCCCATGGCGTGGTTCGAGGACGCGCAGGCGGTGGCCACGGTGAAGGCCGGGCCGCGCAGCCCGAACTCCATGCTGACATGGCTCGCGGCGGCGTTGTTCATGAGCTTCGGGACGACGAAGGGGTGAACGCGGTTCTTCCCCTCTTCGTAGACGATGCGATAGTTCTCGTCCCAGGTGTTCAGCCCGCCGCCGGCAGTGCCGAGGATCACGCCCGAGCAGAGCCCGAGCTCACCGTGGAAGCTGAGGCCGGACTGGGCCACGGCCTCCTTGGCGGCGATCATGGTGAACTGGGTAAACTTGTCGTAAAGCGAGATCTGCTGGCGGTTGAAATAGGCCTCGGGGTCCCAGTCGCGGACCTGCGCGCCGATGCGGACCGAGAGGCGGTCCACGTCCTGGAACTCGAGCTCGCCGATCCCGCAGCGCGCCTCGCGCATGGCGGTCAGCGTGTCGGGCACGTTGCGGCCGAGCGCGTTCACCGTCCCCATGCCGGTGATCGCCACCCGCCTGAGCCCGCCCCTGCCCTGCGCCGCCGCGGGCGCGACATGAGGCGCGGCCGGGGGCGCGACGGGTGGTGTGGATGGGGCCGCGGCCGCCGGGCCGTCGCCGCCCTTCGCCCCTGCCCCGCGCTTGACCTTGCGCGCGCTCATGCCTTGGCGGCGACGAGCGCCTCGACCGCGGCGATGATCGCGCCCATGTTCGAGATGTCGAACTCGGACTTCTCGGGCTCGTTGGCGTTGAAGGGGATCGAGATGTCGAACGCCTCTTCGATGGCGAAGATCGACTCGACCAGCCCGAGGCTGTCGATCCCGAGGTCGGCCGGGGTCGCCTCGAGGGTGATCTCGGACGGGTCGAGCATCGCCTGCTCGGCGATGATGGCGATGATGCGGTCGCGGACGGTGTCTTGGGTCATGGCTACCTCTGGTCAGTCCTTCTGCATCAGGCGTGTAACGGTTTTCTGAAGCTCGGCCAGTTGCGCGGCCATCCGCGGCAGCCGGCGCACCGCCCTGTTGATCTCGATCTGGGTGTCCATCTTCACCGCCGGCGACCCGAGGATCACCCGGCCCGCAGGCACGTTGGTGAAGATCTTCGAGGCCCCGCCGGCCACCACGTCGTCGCCGACGAAGATGTTGTCGCTGACCCCGCACTGGCCGCCGAGCACCACCCGGTCGCCGATGCGCGCCGAGCCGGCGATCCCGACCTGCCCGCAGAGCAGCGTGTCGCGGCCGACCTGCACGTTGTGCCCGACATGGACCATGTTGTCGAGCTTGGTCCCGGAACCGATTGATGTCGCACGGATCGTGCCGCGGTCGATGGTGGCGTTGGCACCGACCTCGACGTCGTCGCCAAGCGTGACCCCGCCGAGCGAGTGGATGCGGACCCAGTGCTGGTCGCGCAGCTCGCCGCGGTGGCCGAGGGTGCCGCGCACCTCCTCGACCCCCGAGGGTTCGGGGGTGACGAACGAGAACCCGTCCGAGCCGATCACCGCGCCGGGCTGAACGATGAGCCGGTCCCCGGCAGTGACGCCGTGGGCGAGCCGGGCGCCGGCGTGGACCAGCGCCTCGGCGCCGACCACCGTGCCCGCGCCGATGCTGACATGGGCGCCGATCCGCGCCCGGGGGCCGAGCCGCACACCGGGGCCGATCAAGACGAAGGGGCCGATGGCGGGGTCGTCCCCGATCTCGGCGGAGGGGTCGATGACGGCGCTGGGGTGGATGCCGGGGGCGAAGCCCGGGCCGGCGTCCAGCGCGCGGGTCACCCCCGCCATCGCCAGCCGCGGCCGGGCCACGATCACCGCGCCCGCCAGACCGTAGGCCTCGGGGTCCATGCCGGCGCCAATGAGCGCGGCGGCGCCGGGGACGAGATGGGCGGCATAGGCGGGGCTCATCGCCAGCGCGACGCGGGCGGCGCCGTCACGGGCCGCCCCGGCCTCCGCCGGCTCGGCCGCGCCGGTCACCCGCAGGCTGCCGTCGCCCCACAGCGTCGCGTCGAGCGCACGGGCCAGATCGGCCAGGGTGATCGTCATCGGCGCCTCCGTTCCGCCCTCGCCCGCGAGAGCTAATCGGTCAGCGCCGCGGTTTCCAGTCCGGGCGCCGCACCCGCCCGCTGCAACGCCGCCCACACCGCAGCGTCACGGCCATACACGTCCGGGAACTGCCGCGGCGAGCCGTCCTCGGCCACGGTGGTGGTGAAATAGACCAGATGCACCGGCAGATGCGGGGTCAGCTCGAGGAAGCTCTCGTTGCCCGACGCCCGCGCCCGCGAATAGCGCGCGGCGGGATCGGCGGCCGAGCCCTTGAGCAGTTCGTGGGCGAGGTCCACCGGCCGGGCCACCCGGATGCAGCCGTGCGAGAACGCGCGCCGCGATTCGCCGAACAGCCCCTTCGAGGGCGTGTCGTGCAGATAGATGTTCATGCTGTTCGGGAAAATGAACTTCACCTCGCCCAAGGCATTGTCGTCGCTCGGCTTCTGCCGCATCCGATAGGGGAAGTTGGCGGGCGTGTAGCGGCCGAAGTCGATGTTGCCGCGCGGCACGACGCGGCCGCGGCTGTCCACGATGTCGAGATGCGAGACGGCGTTCGGGTTCTTCTGCAGCCGCGGCAGGTATTCCTTGACCGTGATCGAGCGCGGCACGTTCCAGCGCGGGTTGACGACGACATACTCCATCTCGTCCGAGAACTCGGGCGTGCGCTGGTCGGCCGGGTCGGACTTGCCGATCACCACCTTGGTCTGGAACACCGTCTCGCCGCCGTCGCGCACCCGGGCCACGAACTCGGGAAGGTTCACCCAGACCATCCGGCCGTCGAGGTCATGCGTGCCCATCCAGCGCATCCGCTCAAGCGCGATGAGGAGGCCGCGCGGCGCCTGCCCGCCGCTGCGGTTCATCCGGGCGATGGTGCGTGGACCGGCGACCCCGTCGGGGGCGAGGCCGACGCGGGCCTGATAGGCAGCCATCTGGGCGGCGAGCGGCGCATCGAAGGCGGGCGAGCCGGGGGCGCCCGCGTCAAAGCCGAGCGCGGCGAGGCGGGCGCGCAGCGCGACGATGGCCGGGTCGTTCATCCCCTCGCGCCAGGTGCCTTCGGGCGCGGGCGGCACGTTGGCGCCGACCGTCGGGCCGACCGCCGCGGCGAGTGCGGCCCGCAGCGCCCGGTAGTCGCGCGACTGCGGCGGCACGGTCTCGAGCATCGCCGCGGGATCGGGGGCCTCGACGAAGCGGGCGAGCAGGGTCTCGGTCGCCACCCGCGGGACGTCGCGGCGGATGCCGGGTTCGACCCGGCGCGGGGTCAGGATGCCGCCGCCCACGTCGTGGGTCCAGCGGGCGAAGGCGCGGGCAAAGGCGGCCTCGGCCCGCGGACCGGTCTGGCCGTCGAGGGCGGCGAGGCCGCGGGCATCATAGACGTCGGGCAGACCGTGGCTCGCGGCACCGGCGACCGCGGCGATGAGCGCGGCACGGCGCGGGGCGGCCTCGGGGACGGTGAAGACCGGCGCGAGGCCGGTGCGGCCGTACCACGCCGCCAGCCCCGCGTCGCGCGCGACGCCCCGGGCCAGCGCCATCTCGTCGGGGGAAAAGTCGAGCCGCGGCGCCGGCGCCTGGGCCGCCGCCACGCTCGGAAGCGCCAGCATCAGCGCGAGGGCGAGCCGCCGTCCGCAGCGCAGTCGGCGCCGCGACTCGGCCCCCCGGTTGCCGTGCCGACGGGGGGATCGATTCGCGCTGCGGTTGAGTGGCGGGTAGGTCACGCTGGGTCTCTTTCGGCGGTTGAAGGCGGTTCCGAGGGTAACGCCGTGCCCGTCAAGCGGGCAGGTCACGATTGCGAAACCCGGGTTTGGCGCGGCTTTTGCGCAACGGCCCCGAAGTCATCGGCAAGTTTCCGCCGACATTGGCACGATCTTGCTGCACGATGGAACTCACAGTTCCGCAACCGGGGCGCTGGTGACATATTGTCAATCATTCCGGGGTACACCGGACAAGCCAATCGCTGGCACAGAAAACGAACGCAGGACAGGCGGATCTGAACATGACCTTCGAATTCTCGCGTCGCGGCATTCTCGGCGTCTTCGCAGCCACGACCGTGGCCGCCGCCCCTGTGATGGCAAATGCCTTCGGCATCATCCGCGGCGCCGGTGACTATCGCCGCATCCGGATGTATTCGGGTCGCACCGGGGAAAGCATCGACACCGTCTACTGGGTCGAGGGCAAGTACATCCGCGACGCCCTGAACGAGATCAACATCTTCATGCGCGACTGGCGCACCGGGCAGGTGATCGGCATCGACCCGCGCACCGTCGACATCGCCGCGGCCAGCCACCGGCTGCTGCAGACCAACGAACCCTATATGATGCTGTCGGGCTACCGCTCGCCCAAGACCAACGCCATGCTGCGCTCGCGCAGCGGCGCGGTGGCGCGCAACTCGCTGCACATGTCGGGCAAGGCCGCCGACATGCGGCTCAAGTCGCGCTCGGTCGCGGAGATGTACAAGGCCGTGACCTCGTGCCGCGCCGGGGGCGTCGGCAAGTACTCGCGCTCGAACTTCGTGCACATGGACTGCGGCCCGCTGCGCACCTGGGGCGGCTGAGGGGTTCGCGCCGTCCGGCACAGCGTCCGTGTGAGTTGAGAGGAAAGCCCGCCGATGTGCGGGCTTTTTGATTTTCGGGAGAATGCGCTCGGACGCTGGCACGGAGTTCATCGGCTGGCCGGTCAAAGCCTGACGCCCCCATGCGACGTCGATTCGTCGGGCCAGTCCGTCTGACTGGGGCGACTCCACCCCAGTTTCACCGCCGCCCAATCGGCAACGCTCCCCCCGCGTCCCCGACTTGCCATGCCCCTCGGTGCCAAGGCAGAGTCAGACCAACCGCGCGGGGCTCCGCGCCGGACACGAACCGCGAGATCGCGGTCAAGGAGAAATGCATGACCCACGGCGTCGTCCCCGTCCTTCTGGCCGGCGGCTCGGGCACCCGGCTGTGGCCGGTCTCGCGAAAATCGTTCCCCAAGCAGTTCGCCCCGCTGATCGGCGCGCAGTCGCTGTTTCAGGCCTCGGCGCTGCGGCTGGCCGGGCCGCGCTATGCCGCGCCGCTGGTGCTGACGGGAGCCGATTTCCGCTTCATCGTCACCGAGCAGCTGGCCGAGATTGGCGTCGCGCCGCAGGGGGTGCTGATCGAGCCGTCGGGGCGGAACACCGCCCCCGCGGTGCTGGCCGCTGCGCTGCATGTGGCGGCTCAGGACCCCGACGGGCTGATCCTCGTCGCGCCCTCGGATCATGTCGTCCCCGATGCCGAGGCCTTCGGCCGGGCCGTGGACCGGGCCGTGCCGCTGGCACAGGCGGGACGGATCGTCACCTTCGGCATCCAGCCGACCCGCGCCGAGACCGGCTACGGCTGGCTGGAGCTCGACGAGAGCGCCGACCCCGACACCGCGCCGCTGCGCCGCTTCGTCGAAAAGCCCGATGCCGCGACGGCCGCGACGATGCTCGCCGACGGCGACTTCCTGTGGAACGCCGGCATCTTCCTCTTCACCGCCCGGACGATGATCGCGGCGTTCCGCGCCCATGCCCCCGAGTTCGTCGCCCCGGTCGAGGCGGCGCTGGCGGAGGCTACGCCCGACCTCGGGTTCCTGCGGCTTGCGCCCGAGCCGTGGAACAGCCTGCCCGACCTCTCGGTCGACTACGCGGTGATGGAGAAATCCGACGCGCTGTCGGTCGTCCGCTTTTCCGAGCACTGGTCCGACCTCGGCGGCTGGGATGCCGTCTGGCGCGAGGCGCAGATCGACGCGCCGGCCTGGCGGGGGGTGGTCACCGACGCCCGCTCGACGGCGATCGACTGCGACGACGTGCTGCTGCGCTCGGACGACGAGGACATGCAGGTGGTGGGGATCGGGCTCCGCGACACGATGGTGATCGCCACCGGCGACGCGGTGCTGGTCGCGGACATGAACCGCGCGCAGGACGTCCGGCAGGCGGTCACGGCGCTCAAGGGGCGCGGGGTCCGGCAGGCCGAGTCGTTCCTGCGCGACCACCGCCCCTGGGGGTGGTTCGAGACGCTGGTGATGGGCGACCGCTTCCAGGTCAAGCGGATCGTCGTCCACCCCGGCGCGGCGCTCTCGCTGCAGAGCCACGTCCATCGCGCCGAGCACTGGATCGTAGTCAGCGGCACCGCCCGCGTCACCGTGGACGACAAGGTGACGCTGGTGACCGAGAACCAGTCGATCTACGTCCCCCTCGGCGCGGTGCACCGGATGGAGAACCCCGGCAAGGTGCCGATGATCCTGATCGAGGTGCAGACCGGCGTCTATCTCGGCGAGGACGACATCATCCGCTACGACGACGTCTACGCGCGCAAGTGACGGCCGGGGGTGACGGGCGACCGCGCGCCTCTCCGCCGGCACCGGCCCCGCGGCCTTGCGTCGCAGGCGCGGCGGGCTTAGGCCAAGCTGCGGCGCCGGCAGGGTCCGGCGCACCGCCCCCGGATACCCCATGAGCCCAAGACGCCCCTCGATCCAGGAAGGCCCGCTGTGGCGGAGCTTTCTCGTCTTTCTCCTGCCGCTGATCGGGCAGAACATCCTGCAATCGCTGGGGATGACGATCAACAGCATCGTCGTGGGCCAGATGCTCGGCACAGGGGCGCTGGCGGCGGTGGCGACGTTCATGCCGCTCGCGTTCTTCTTCATCGCGTTCGTGATCGGGGTCACGGCCGGGGCGAGCGTGCTGATCGGGCAGGCCTGGGGGGCGCAGAAGATCGACCTCGTGCGCCGGATCGGCGGCACCGCGCTGGGCGCGACGCTGGCGATCGGGCTGGTGATCGGGACGACCGGGATCGCGCTGGCGCCGTGGATGCTGGCGCGGATGGGCACGCCCGCGGACGTCATGGCGCCGGCGATTTCCTATGCGCGGACCGCCTTTGCGACCATGCCGATCCTGTTTCTGTTCATCGCCGCCGGCGCGCTGCTGCGCGGGACCGGCGATTCGGTCCGCCCGCTGGTCGTGCAGGCGGTGGCGACCGGGGTCGCCGCAGGGCTGACCATCGTCATGGTGGCCGAGATGGGCTTCGGGGTGGCGGCCGCGGCGCTCTCGGTCGGGGTGGCGCAGAGCGCGGCGCTGGTGGTGCTGGGGCTGTGGCTTCGGGCTCGCGCGCATCCGCTCGCCCCCGGGGCGGGGCTGCTGCGGGCGCTGTGGCCGGACTGGGGCCTTCTGCGGACCGTGCTGCGGATCGGGCTGCCGACCGGCGCGCAGCTCGTCGTCGGCTCGCTCGCCGGGCTGGTGATCGTCGGGCTGATCAACCGCTTCGGCTCGGACGCGACCGCGGCCTATGGCGCCGTCAGCCAGGTCCAGAACTACGCCCAGTTCCCGGCGCTCTCGATCGCCATCGCCGCCTCGATCTTCGGCGCGCAGGCGATCGGCGCGGGGCGGCCCGACCGGCTGGCCGTGGTGCTGCGCACGGCGATGGTGATGAACCTCGTGCTGACCGGCGGGCTGGTGGCGCTCGTCTACCTGTTCTCGCGCCTGCTCGTGCAGGCCTTCATCGCCGATCCCGAGGTCGTTGAGCTGGCCCAGCACCTGCTGCACATCGTCAGCTGGTCGGCGCTGATGTTCGGGGCAGGCACGATCTTCTCGGGGATCATGCGCGCCTCGGGGACGGTGATCCCGCCGATGCTGATCGCCATGGGCTGCGTGGCCTTCGTCGAGCTGCCGCTGGCGGTCCTGCTGTCGCGGTCGATGGGGCTCGAGGGGATCTGGTGGGCCTATGTGGCGAGCTTCGCGGCGCTGATGGTCGCGCAGGGGGCCTATTACACCTTCGTCTGGCGCAAGCGGAAGATCACCGCGCTGGTCTGAGGCCGGGCGGCGTCGTCGTCCCCTGCCCCCGCGGCCCGGTCGCGCGACCTGTCAACAGTGTCGCAGCGGCCGCTCACGCCCTTTTCAGATCGGGTGACCGCGCCTAAGGTGCGCCGTCAGAGACCCAGCCCGCCGGGCTGCCAGAACCTCAGGGAGAGAGTCCGACACCATGAACATGCTCATCAAGACCGGCTTTGCCGCGATCGTTGCCGCGGCGCTGGCCGTGCCTGCCGTGGCGCAGGACATCACCATCAAGTTCAGCCACGTCGTCGCCCCCGACACCCCCAAGGGCAAGGCCGCGCAGAAGTTCAAGGAACTCGCCGAGCAGTACACCGAGGGCAAGGTCAAGGTTGAGGTCTACCCGAACAGCCAGCTCTACAAGGACAAGGAAGAGCTCGAGGCGCTGCAGCTCGGCTCGGTCCAGATGCTCGCGCCGAGCCTTGCCAAGTTCGGCCCGCTCGGCATCCCGGATTTCGAGGCGTTCGACCTGCCCTACATCTTTGACGGCTACGACCAGCTGCGCAAGGTGACCGACGGCGAGGTGGGCAAGGGGATGCTCGCCAAGCTCGAGGACAAGGGGATCAAGGGCCTCGCCTACTGGGACAACGGCTTCAAGATCATGTCGGCCAACAGCCCGCTGCACACGCCCGACGATTTCCTGGGGCTGAAGATGCGCATCCAGTCCTCGAAGGTGCTCGAGGCCGAGATGAACGCGTTGGGTGCGGTGCCGCAGGTGATGGCCTTCTCGGAAGTCTATCAGGCGCTGCAGACCGGCGTCGTGGACGGGACCGAGAACCCGCCCTCGAACATGTTCACCCAGAAGATGCACGAGGTGCAGAAGCACGCCACGATCTCGAACCACGGCTATCTGGGCTATGCGCTGATCGTGAACAAGGCGTTCTGGGACGGTCTGCCCGAGGATATCCGCGGCCAGCTGGACAAGGCGGTGGCCGAGGCGACCGCTTACGGCAACGGCATCGCCAAGGAAGAGAACGACAAGGCGCTCGAGGCGATGAAGGCGGCGGGCAAGACCGAGTTCCACGAGCTGACGCCCGAGGAGAAGGAAGCCTGGCGCGCTGCGCTGCTGCCGGTCCGCGAGGAGATGGCGGGCCGCATCGGCGCCGACCTGATCAAGTCGATCGAGGCGGCCACGGCCCAGTGATCCCCGCCCGCGCGGCGGATTGACCTGCGGGCGGGCCGGACCATCGCGGTCCGGCCCGTCTGCCACCAACCACAACAAGGCACATCAGGGGGGACGCGGGCATGAAGGTGCTCGACAGGCTCGAGGAAATCCTGATCGCCACGCTGATCGCCGCAGCCACGCTGCTGATCTTCGTGTCGGTCGCACAGCGCTACTCGCTCGATCTGGCGGCCAGCACGATGCGCTGGGCGCGGGGCCACGAGATGGACGGGCTGGCCGCGTTCGCGCGCTCGACGTTCATGACCATCAAGTCGGTGAACCTGATCTGGGCGCAGGAGCTGACGATCATCATGTTCGTCTGGATGGCCAAGTTCGGCGCCGCCTACGGCGTCAGAACCGGCATCCATGTCGGCATCGACGTGCTCATCAACCGGCTCAAGCCGCGGGCGCGCGGCTTCTTCATCCTGTTCGGGCTGCTGGCCGGGGCGCTCTTCACCGGCATCATCGCGGCGATGGGGGCGAAGTTCGTCTATCACGTCCGGCTGGCGTCCTCGTTCTCGCCCGACCTCGGGATTCCGCAGTGGATCGTCTATCTGGCGATCCCGCTCGGCTCGTCGCTGATGTGCTTCCGCTTCCTGCAGGTGGCCTGGTCCTTCTGGCACACGGGCGAGCTGCCGCATCACGATCACGGCCACGTGGACGGGATCGACGACGACCCGGCGAACCTCGCCGACGGCGTCGACCCGGTGGGCGAGGCGATGATCGACAGCCCCCTGACCCCCCGCGATCTCACCGAAGACCGGAAGGACCGCTGAGCCATGAGCGCACTCATCATCTTTGGCATCCTCGTCGCGCTGATGCTGACGGGCATGCCGATCTCGATCGCGCTCGGCCTCACGGTGCTGACGTTCCTCTTCACCATGACCACGGTGCCGCTCGACACCGTGGCGCTGAAGCTCTTCACCGGGATCGAGAAGTTCGAGATCATGGCGATCCCGTTCTTCATCCTCGCCGGCAACTTCCTGACCCACGGCGGCGTGGCGCGGCGGATGATCAACTTCGCCACCTCGATGGTCGGGCACTGGCACGGGGGCTTGGGGCTTGCGGGCGTGATCGCCTGTGCGCTGTTTGCGGCCGTGTCGGGCTCGTCGCCCGCGACGGTGGTGGCCATCGGCTCGGTGATCCTGCCGGCGATGGTGGCGCAGGGGTTCCCCAAGCAGTTCGGCGCGGGCGTCATCACCACTTCGGGCGCGCTCGGCATTCTGGTCCCGCCGTCGATCGTGATGGTGATGTATTCGGTCGCCACCTCGGGGATGCAGGCGGTCGGGCCGGACGGCCAGCCGGTCGACAGCGCCTCGGTGGGCGAGCTGTTCATGGCGGGCGTCATCCCCGGTCTGATGCTGGCGGGGTTCCTGGCCTTCACCACCTGGAACCGGGCGCGCCGCTTCGGCTATCCGCGGCTGCCCAAGGCCAGCTTCCGCCAGCGGTGGGATGCGTTCCGCAAGGCGATGTGGGGGCTTTTCCTCATCGTCATCGTGATCGGCGGGATCTACGCCGGCATCTTCACGCCCACCGAGGCCGCGGCCATGTCGGCGGTCTATGCCTTCGTCATCGCGGTCTTCGTCTACAAGGACATGAGCCTGCGCGACGTGCCGCGCGTCCTGCTGGCCTCCGCGAACATGAGCGCCATGCTGCTCTACATCATCACCAACGCGGTGCTGTTCAGCTTCCTGATGACCTCGGAAGGCATCCCGCAGGCGCTGGGCGAGTGGATGGTGAACGCGGGGCTCTCGTGGTGGATGTTCCTGATCGTGGTCAACATCCTGCTGCTCGCGGCCGGCAACTTCATGGAGCCGTCGTCGATCGTGCTGATCATGGCGCCGATCCTGTTCCCGGTCGCGGTGCGGCTGGGGATCGACCCGGTGCATTTCGGTATCATGATCGTCGTCAACATGGAGGTCGGGATGTGCCACCCGCCGGTGGGCCTCAACCTCTACGTCGCGAGCGGGATCACCAAGATGGGCATCACCGAGCTGACCGTGGCGGTCTGGCCGTGGCTGGTCACGATGCTGCTGTTCCTGGTGCTGGTGACCTATGTGCCCGCGCTGTCGCTGTGGCTGCCCCACGCGCTGGGGATGTAGGCCGGGCGCCACGGCCGAGACGTCTGGAGGCGGCCCCCTGCGCGGGGGCCGCTTTCTTTTTGTGCGGGCGCTTGCGGTGGGGCTTCGGGTGGGGCGCCCTAAAACCTTGCTTAGCCGCACACGTGGGGCGGTCTGTCTGAGAGTGTCGGCCGCCGGACGTTCGGACATACGGCAGCGGCGCGGGTCACGCGGCCGGTTCTGGGCTGGCGCGGTTTCTGATCCCAGCCGTCGGCGGGGGCGCGGGGTCTCGTCGCCAATCTCTGACCCGTCAAGCTCGCTGACGAGGGCTGCCAAGCGTACTAATACAGGACACGCCGAGAAGCGCAGCAGGCACGCCCCCCGCAAGGACGTCCCTGCCCTGCCCGCGGCGCAGCCTCAGATGTTGATCTGCTGCCCCAGCTCCACCACCCGGTTCGAGGGCAGGCGGTAGAAGTTCGTGGGCTCAGACGCCGAGCGATACATCCCGGCATAGAGCCGCGAGGCCCAGAGCGGCATCATGTGCGCCTTGCCCACCCGCAGCGAGCGCCGGTTCAGGAAATACGAGGTGGACATGATGTCGAAGCGGTGCCCGTGCTCGCGGGCGATGGCGAGCGCGCGGGGGACGTTCGGCTGCTCCATGTAACCGAAGCGCAGCCAGACGCGCCAGAACCGCGGCGCGATCTGCTCGATCCGCAAGCGGTCGGCCTCGGCCACCACGGGGCGGGGCGCGGTCTCGACCTTCACGATGAAGTTGCGCTCGTGCAGCACCCGGTTGTGCTTGAGGTTGTGCATGAGCGCGGGCGGCGCCAGCGCCGGGTCGGCGGTCAGGAACACCGCCGTGCCGGGCACGATCACCGGCGGGCTGTCCGACAGCTTCTTGGCCAGGAAGTCGATCTGCACCGACTCGGCCGACAGCTTCTGCTGGATCAGCTGCGTGCCCTTCATCCACACCACCATGAAGGTGATGACCACGGCCGCGAACATCAGCGGGATGTAGCCGCCGTCCGGCACCTTGAGGATGTTGGCGTAGAAGAACACCAGCTCGATGGCGAGGATCGGCAGCATGATCCCCAGCACCACCGGCCAGCGCCAGCCCCAGGCGAAGCGGAAGACGATGATGGCGAGGATCGAGGTGATCACCATGTCGCCCGTCACCGCGATCCCGTAGGCGCTCGCCAGCGCCGAGGACGACCCGAACGCCAGTACCAGCGCGCAGACCCCGATCATCAAGAGCGTGTTCACCTTGGGCATGTAGATCTGCCCGGCCTGGGTGTCCGAGGTGTGCTGGATCTCGAGCCGCGGCAGCAGACCCAGCTGCACCGCCTGCTGGCTGACCGAGAAGGCGCCCGAGATCACCGCCTGGCTGGCGATCACCGTGGCCCCGGTCGCCAGCAGCACCAGCGGCAGGGTGAACCAGCCGGGCGCCATCAGGAAGAACGGGTTGGAGGCGGTCTCGGGGTGCGCGAGCACCATCGCGCCCTGCCCGAAATAGCTGATCGTCAGCGCCGGGAACACGATGGCCAGCCACGAGACGCGCACAGGGCTGCGGCCGAAATGGCCCATGTCGGCGTAAAGCGCCTCGGCCCCGGTCACGGCGAGGAACACCGATCCCATCACCGGCAGCGCGCCGAAGCCATTGGTGGCGATGAACCCCGCCGCGCGCAGCGGGTTCAGCGCCTGCAGGATGCGCGCGTCGTCGAAGAGATGCAGCGCCCCGAGCGTCGCCATCGTCCCGAACCAGACCAGCATCACCGGGCCGAACAGGCGCGAGACCGCCTCGGTCCCGGAGCGCTGGACCCAGAACAGCACGATGACGATGAAGAGCGTCACCGGTACCACCCAGTCGCCGAAGCCCGGCACGACGAGGTCCATCCCCTCGACCGCCGACATGACCGACATGGCCGGCGTGATGATCGCATCCCCGAAGAACAGCGACACGCCGACGATGCCGATGAGATAGAGCCACCAGGCCCGCCGCCCGAGCGCGCCCTGCGCCTTGGCGACCAGCGACAGCGTGCCCCCCTCGCCGTTGTTGTCGGCGCGCAGGATGAGGGTGACGTATTTCAGCGTCACGATCAGCACCACGGTCCAGAACAGCATCGAGACGATGCCGATCACCGCGGTCTCGGCCATGTGATGCTCGTGGGCATGGACAAGCGATTCGCGCAGCGCATAGAGCGGGGATGTCCCGATGTCGCCGAAGACGACGCCGAGGCACGACAGCACCAGCGCCGGCGTGGCCTTGGCATCGACGTGGCTGCCCGGATGCTCGGGTGTCCGCAGCGCGGCCCCGGCCTCGGACGCCACGCCCTCGGGCGGCGTCGCCGCCGCGGCGGCGGGGGCCTCGGGTTCGGGGGGCTGCGGGGGGGTCGGCTGACGGGACGCTGCGCGCTGCGGGGCGGCCGGGTCGCGGGGCTCGGGCATCGATTCGCCTCTGGTCTAAAGCCGGCGCGTTCTGACCCGCGTCTGGTGACAAGACAAGAGTGCCATTCGCCTGCGCGCGCAAGTCCCGGCGTCCGGGCCACACGCCCGCCCGCGCCCGGCCCGTTTCCACCCTGCCCGCCTTGCGGGCACGCCGGTCAGACCGCCAGCAACCGCCGGTAAAGCGTCTCGAGGAACGGCCCCGCCTCGGCGTAGGGATCATGCGCGGGGCCGAGGACCGCACGCACCTGCGCCTCGAAATCCGCGTAATGCTGGGTCAGCGCCCAGACCGAGAAGATCAGGTGATGGGGATCGACCGGGGCGATGCGTCCGGCCTCGGCCCAGCCGCGGATCAGCGCCGCCCGGTCGGCGACGAGCTGCGCCAGCGGCCCCGCGATCACCGGCCCGAGCCGCGGCGCACCCTGCAGCACCTCGTTGGCAAAGAGCCGGCTTTCGCGCGGATGGCTTTGCGACAGCGCCAGCTTCTTGCGCACATAGGTCAGGATCTCGGCCTGCGGGTCGCCCCCTGGGTCGAGGTCGCGCAGCGGCGCCAGCCAGAGATCGAGCAGATCGTCCAGAAGCGCCGTGTAGATCGCCTCTTTCGAGGCAAAGTAATAGAGCAGGTTCGGCTTCGAAAGCCCCGCCGCCGCCGCGATCCGGTCGAGCGTCACGCCGGCGAAGCCCGCGGCCGCGAACTCCTCGAGCGCGGCGTCCAGGATCACGCGGCGGTTGCGGGTCTGGATGCGGCTGAGGGGCTGGTCGTGCGGCATGGCGCAGGCTCTTCCGTTGGTCGCGTCCCGCTATCGTCCCAGAGACGGGGCCGGCGTCCGGGTCGGGGTGCGGCCGGGCTGCGGCATCGCCCCCACCCGCGGCGGCTTGACTGGGTCTTGTCCCGTGCTAGCGTGATCCTGACCAACTGGTCAATTCCCGCGTGAAACCTCCAGCCAGCAAGGGTCCGCCATGGCACTTGACCACAAGCCCGCCCCGAACGACCTCAGCGCCTTCTGGATGCCGTTCACGGCCAACCGGCAGTTCAAGTCGCAGCCGCGGATGCTCGTCGCGGCACAGGACATGCACTACACGACCGCGGACGGGCGGCAGGTGCTCGACGGCACGGCCGGGCTCTGGTGCTGTAACGCCGGCCACGGGCGGCCGCAGATCACCAAGGCGATCAGCGAGATGGCCGGCACGCTCGACTATGCGCCGGCGTTCCAGATGGGCCACCCGGCGGCCTTCGAGCTGGCGAACCGGATCGTGGACATCGCACCGGACGGGATCGACCACGTCTTCTACTGCAACTCGGGCTCCGAGGCGGTCGACACGGCACTGAAGATCGCGCTCGCCTATCACCGCGCCCGCGGCGAGGGGCAGCGCACCCGGCTGATCGGGCGTGAGCGTGGTTATCACGGCGTGGGCTTCGGCGGCATCTCGGTCGGCGGCATCGTCAACAACCGCCGCTTCTTCGGCTCGCTGCTGGCCGGCGTCGACCACCTGCCCCACACCCACCTGCCCGAGAACCGCATGACCCGCGGCCAGCCCGCGCATGGCGCGCATCTGGCCGACGACCTTGAGCGCATCGTGGCGCTGCACGGGGCCGAGACCATCGCCGCCGTCATCGTCGAGCCGATGGCGGGCTCGACCGGGGTGCTAATGCCGCCGAAGGGCTATCTCGAGAAACTGCGCGAAATCACCCGCAAGCACGGCATCCTGCTGATCTTCGACGAGGTGATCACCGGGTTCGGCCGGCTCGGCTCGCCCTTCGCGGCCCAGCATTTCGGGGTCGTGCCGGACATGATCACCTGCGCCAAGGGCCTGACCAACGGGGTGATCCCGATGGGCGCGGTGCTGACCTCGGCCGCGATCCACGACGCCTTTATGCAGGGTCCCGAGCACGTCATCGAGCTGTTCCACGGCTACACCTACTCGGGCAACCCGATCGCCAGCGCGGCGGGCATCGCCACCCTCGACACCTATGCCGAGGACGGGCTGCTGACCCGCGCCGCCGACCTCGAGGCCTATTGGGAGAATGCCCTGCACGGGCTCGCCGACCACCCCCATGTCGTCGACATCCGCAACATGGGGCTGATCGGCGCAGTCGAGCTGGCGCCCATCGACGGCCAGCCGGGCAAGCGCGCCTTCGATGCCTTCCTCAAGGCCTACGAGGCCGGCATCCTGATCCGCGTGACCGGCGACATCATCGCGCTGTCGCCGCCGCTCATCATCTCGGAGGCGCAGATCGACGAGCTGATCGGCACCCTCGGCCAGGTCCTGAAGGCCGCGGCATGAGCGCGGCGGTCGGCACCCCGCTGATGGAGAACGAGCGGGTGCGCGTGACCCGCTTCGACTTCCAGCCCGGCGACGAGACGGGCTGGCACGTCCACCCCTACGAATACGTCATCACCACGCTGACCGAGTGCCACCTGCGGCTGGAACTGCCGGGCGGCGAGGTCCGCGACAGCGTGATCCCGGCGGGGCAGGCCTATACCCGCCCCGAGGGGACCGAGCACAACGTCATCAACGCCGGAACCGCGCCGATGGCCTTCATCGAGGTCGAGCTGAAGTAGCCGGCCGGCATTTGTCCCGACCGCCCCGACAGACGGGCGGCGGGCCGCGACAGGGAGACATGAGCATGACCAGCGACAGCGGGCCGG
This sequence comes from Paracoccus sanguinis, assembly GCF_900106665.1. Taxonomy (GTDB): domain Bacteria; phylum Pseudomonadota; class Alphaproteobacteria; order Rhodobacterales; family Rhodobacteraceae; genus Paracoccus; species Paracoccus panacisoli. The sequence goes on along the minus strand of NZ_FNNA01000003.1, from coordinate 45,804 downwards.
TTTCGGCCGCCAACACCCGGGTGAACGGCGAACGCCTGTGGGATTCGCTGATGGAGATGGCCGAGATCGGGCCCGGCGTCGCCGGCGGCAACAACCGCCAGACCCTGACCGATGCCGATGCCGAGGGGCGGCGGCTCTTCCAGTCGTGGTGCGAGGCGGCGGGGATGACCATGGCGCTCGACCGGATGGGCAACATGTTCATGCGGCTCGAGGGCGCGGACCCCGACGCCGACCCGGTGATGATCGGCAGCCACCTCGACACCCAGCCGACCGGCGGGCGCTTCGACGGGGTGCTGGGCGTGCTCGCGGGGCTCGAGGTCGTGCGGACCATCCGCGACATGGGCGTGACCCCGCGCCGCCCCATCGTGGTAGTGAACTGGACCAACGAAGAGGGCGCGCGGTTTGCGCCCGCCATGCTCGCCTCGGGCGTGTTCGCGGGCATCCACACCGAGGATTACGCCAACAGCCGCGTGGACGCTGCGGGCAAGCGCTTCGGCGACGAGCTCGACCGGATCGGCTGGCGGGGGGATGAGCCGGTCGGCGGGCGGCCGATCCACGCTATGTTCGAATATCACATCGAGCAGGGCCCGATCCTCGAGGCCGAGGGCCGCGAGATCGGCGTGGTGACCCACGGCCAGGGGCTCTGGTGGCTCGAGGTGACGCTGACCGGCAAGGACGCGCATACCGGCTCGACCCCCATGGCGATGCGGGTGAACGCGGGGCTGGGCATGGCGCGGATCATCGAGGCGGTGCACCGCATCGCTATGGACCACCAGCCTGCCGCGGTGGGCGCGGTGGGGCAGGCGAACGTCTGGCCGAACTCGCGCAACGTGATCCCGGGCAAGGCGGTGTTCACGGTCGATTTCCGCTCGCCCGACCTCGGCAAGCTCAACGCCATGCGGGCGCGGCTGGAGGAAGAGGCGGCGACCATCGCCGGTGATCTGGGGCTCGGAATCTCGATTGAGCCGGTCGGCCATTTCGACCCCGTCACCTTCGACCCGAAGCTGGTCGAGGTGGTCCGCGGCGCGGCCGAACGGCTGGGCTATTCGCACATGGATATCGTGTCGGGCGCCGGCCACGACGCCTGCTGGATCAACCGCGTCGCCCCCACGGTGATGATCATGTGCCCCTGCGTGGACGGGCTCTCGCACAACGAGGCCGAGGAGATCACGCCCGAATGGGCGTCGGCCGGGGCGGATGTGTTGTTGAACGCGGTGCTCGAGGTGGCGGGCAGCGCGGACTGAGCCGCCGGAGCGTGGGTTTTCCACCCCGCACCCCCGGAGGATATTTGCGTCAAGGAGAAACGGATTTGGGCAGCACGGTCATCAAGGGCGGCACCGTCGTCACCGCAGACCTCACCTATGGCGCGGATGTGCGGATCGAGGGGGGCCGCATCGCCGAGATCGGACCCAACCTCTCGGGCGACACGGTGCTCGATGCCACCGGCTGCTACGTCATGCCGGGCGGGATCGACCCGCACACGCATCTCGAGATGCCGTTCATGGGCACTTATTCGGCCGATGACTTCGACAGCGGCACCCGGGCGGCGCTGGCGGGTGGCACGACGATGGTCATCGACTTCGCCCTCCCCTCGCCCGAGCAGAGCCTGATGGACGCGCTCAAGGTCTGGGACAACAAGACCGCGCGGGCGCATTGCGACTATTCCTTCCACATGGCGATCACCGGCTGGAATGAGGGCATCCACGCCGAGATGGCCGAGGTGGTGGATCGCGGGATCACCAGCTTCAAGCACTTCATGGCCTACAAGGGCGCGCTGATGGTGAACGACGACGAGCTGTTCGCGTCGTTCCGCCGGGTGGGCGAGCTCGGCGGGATCGCCATGGTCCACGCCGAGAACGGCGACGTGGTGGCCGAGATGTGCGCGCGGCTGCTGGCCGAGGGCAACACCGGCCCCGAGGCGCACGCCTATTCCCGCCCGCCCGCGGTCGAGGGCGAGGCGACCAACCGCGCCATCATGATCGCCGACATGGCGCGGGTGCCGCTCTACGTCGTCCACGTCAGCTGCGAGGACAGCCACGAGGCAATCCGCCGCGCCCGCGCCCTCGGCCGCCGCGTCTGGGGCGAGCCGCTGATCCAGCACCTGACGCTGGACGAGAGCGAATACCTCAACCCCGACTGGGACCATGCCGCCCGCCGCGTCATGTCGCCCCCCTTCCGCGACAAGCGCCATCAGGAGTCGCTCTGGTCGGGGCTGATGTCGGGCTCGCTGTCCGCGGTGGCGACCGACCACTGCGCCTTCACCACCGAGCAGAAGCGCTTCGGCGTGGGCGACTTCACCAAGATCCCGAACGGCACCGGCGGGCTCGAGGATCGTCTGCCGATGCTCTGGACGCACGGGGTGGCGACCGGGCGGCTGACGCCGAACGAGTTCGTCGCGGTGACCTCGACCAACATCGCCAAGATCATGGGGATGTATCCGAGGAAGGGCGCGGTGCTGGTGGGCGCGGACGCCGATTTGGTCGTGCTGGACTCGAAGGCGAAGAAGACCATCTCGGCCAAATCGCAGCAATCGGCCATCGATTACAACGTGTTCGAGGGCCACGAGGTCACCGGCCTGCCCCGCTTCACGCTGACCCGCGGGCGGGTGGCGGTGACCGAGGGCAAGCTTGACGGGCGCGAAGGCTGGGGCGAGTTCGTCGCCCGCGAGCCCAAGGGCGCCGTCAACCGCGCGCTGTCCGAGTGGAAGGCGCTGAGCGCGCCGCGACCGGTCGAGCGCGCGGGCATCCCCGCGACGGGGGTGTGATGCGGGTCGCCCTCGTTACCGCCGGCGGCTCGGGCATGGGCGCGGCCTGCGCCAGGCGGCTGGCCACGGACGGGTTCGCCGTCGGCGTGCTCTCCTCCTCGGGCAAGGGCGAGGCGCTGGCGCGCGACCTCGGCGGCTTCGGCGTCACCGGCTCGAACCGCTCGACCGACGACATCGCCCGGCTGGTCGACGAAGCTCAGGCGCGTTGGGGCCGGGTCGACGTGCTGGTCAACTCGGCCGGGCACGGGCCAAGGGCGCCGGTGCTCGAGCTGACCGACGACCAGTGGCACGAGGGGATGGAGGTCTATTTCCTCAACGTCGTCCGCGCCACGCGGGCTGTGGTGCCGCTGATGGCCGCGCAGGACGGGGGCGCGATCATCAACATCTCCTCCGCCTGGGCGTTTGAACCGGCGGCGACCTTTCCGACCTCGGCGGTGTTCCGGGCGGGGCTCGCCAGCTTCGCCAAGCTCTTCGCCGACCAGCACGCGGGCCAGAACATCCGCATGAACAACGTCCTGCCCGGCTGGATCGACAGCCTGCCCGCGACCGAGGAACGCCGCGAGATGGTGCCACTCGGCCGCTACGGCACCGCCGGGGAGATCGCGGCGACCGTCGCGTTCCTCGCGTCGGAGGGGGCGGCCTACATCACCGGGCAGAACCTCCGCGTGGACGGCGGGCTGATGAGGTCGGTATGAGCACCCCCGTCATCCAGGCCCGCGACGTCAGCCTGACCTTTCCCACCGCGGACGGCCCGGTCCACGCGCTCAAGGACGTGTCGCTCGACATCGCCGCGGGCGATTTCGTCAGCTTCATCGGCCCCTCGGGCTGCGGCAAGACCACCTTCCTGCGCTGCATCGCCGGGCTCGAGACGCCGACCGGCGGCACCCTGACCGTGAACGGCATGACCCCGGACGCGGCAAGGCGCGCGCGGGCCTATGGCTATGTGTTCCAGGCGCCTGGCCTCTATCCCTGGCGCAGCATCGCCGGCAACATTTCCCTGCCGCTCGAGATCATGGGGTTTCCCCGCGCCGACCGGGCCGAGCGGGTGGCGCGGGTTCTCGACCTCGTGGACCTCAAGGGGTTTGGCGGCAAATACCCCTGGCAGCTCTCGGGCGGGATGCAGCAGCGCGCCTCGATCGCCCGCGCGCTGTCCTTCGACGCCGACATCCTGCTGATGGACGAGCCGTTCGGGGCGCTTGACGAGATCGTACGCGACCGGCTGAACGAGGCGCTGCTGGCGCTGTGGGCCAAGACCGGCAAGACGATCGGCTTCGTCACCCACTCGATCCCCGAGGCGGTCTATCTCTCGACCCGGATCGTGGTGATGAGCCCGCGGCCGGGGCGGATCGCGGACGTGATCGAAAGCCCCCTGCCCCGCGAGCGCCCGCTCGACATCCGCGACAGCGCCGCCTTCATCGACATCGCCCACCGCGTCCGCGAGGGGCTGCGCGCGGGGCACAGCTATGACTGACGCGGTGATCCGGGCCGCACGGCCCGCCGACCTGCCGGCCTGCGCGGCGATCATCAACGCCTATATCGACGCGACCGACTGGCTGCCCCGCGCCCGCCCGGCCGAGGAGATCGCGGCGATGTTCTCGCCCGATCTGCTCGAGCGGCGGCGGGTGCTGGTCGCCGAGCAGGGCGGCACGGTGGTGGGCTACGCCTCGCTCGACCCGGCGACGGCGTTTCTCGCCTCGCTCTACCTCGCCCCCGCGGCGCAGGGGCGCGGCGTCGGGCGGCAGATGCTCGACCGGATCAAGGCCGAGGCGCCGGGCGGGTTCGTGCTCAACGTCTGGCAGCCGAACACCGCCGCGCGCCGGTTCTATGAGCGCGAGGGGCTGGCCGTCGCCGGCGAGAGCGTCGATGCCGACGGGTTGCCGGTGTGGGAGATGGCGTGGCCCGGGATGTCCGCGCCGGACCTGGGGGCGCCCGCATGAGGCGCCTGCTGCCGGTGCTGACGGTCCTCGCCGTGATCACGGTGGTCTGGTACGCCGCCGCCGTGCTGATGAACGCGCCCTGGGTGCGCGACCAGGCGGCCCGCAGCGGCGAGACGGTCTCGACCTCGGCGCTGGTGCGCGAGACCCTCAGCCTCGAGCGCCCGGTCCTGCCCGCCCCCCACCAGGTCGCCGCCGGGCTCTGGGAGGGGGTCGCCGGGCAGAAGATCACCTCGCGCCGCAGTCTCGTCTGGCACGGCTGGATCACGCTGTCGGCGACGCTCGCGGGCTTTGCCATCGGCGCGGCGGCCGGGGTGCTGCTGGCGGTGGGCATCGTCCACAACCGGGCGATGGACATGTCGATCATGCCGTGGGCGGTCGCCTCGCAGACCGTGCCGATCCTCGCCATCGCGCCGATGGTGATCGTGGTGTTCGCCAGCGCCGGGGTGACGGGGCTCTTGCCCAAGGCCTTCATCGCGGCGTGGCTGTCGTTCTTTCCGGTGCTGGTGGGGATGGTGAAGGGGCTGAGGGCGCCCGACGCGATGCAGCTTGACCTGATGCGGTCGTGGAATGCGAGTGCGGGTCAGGTGCTGCGGCATCTGCGGCTGCCGGCCTCGCTGCCCTATCTCTTCGCCTCGCTCAAGGTGGCGGTGGCGGCGGCGCTGGTCGGGACCATCGTGGGGGAGCTGCCCGCGGGTGCCTCGCAGGGCCTCGGGGCGCGGCTCTTGTCGGGGAGCTACTACGGCCAGACGATCCAGATCTGGGCGGCGCTGTTTGCCGCGGCGATCCTGGCGGCCGGGCTGGTGATGCTGATCGGGCTGGTCGAGCGCCTGACGCTGACCCGCATGGGGCTGGCGCGATGAGTGCGCGCAGCGAGGCGGCGGGGGCCGGCGCGGCGCGCGGCCTGGCAGCGTGGGTGCCGCTTGGCGTGGCGCTCGCGGGCATCGCCGTGCTGTGGGCGAGCCCCGGACTTGGTACCGCGAGTCGTGCGGCGGGTCTGCTGCTGGTCTGGGTGGGTCTGTGGGGCGCCAACACGCGCCTCGCCACGCTGGAGGTCGCGCCCGCCTGGGCGCGCCTGCGCCGGTTCGCGGTGGCGGCGATCTTCGGCCTGACGCTCCTCACCCTGTGGGAGGCGGCGGTGACGGTCTTCGCCGTCCCCTCGGTCATCCTGCCCGCGCCCTCGGTGATCGGCGCCCGCTTCGTCTCGGCGCTGCCGATGATCCTGGGCGATTTGTGGCAGACGCTGATCAAGGGGGCGCTGACCGGCTGGCTGATCGGCGCCGCCGCCGCGGTCGGCACCGCCATCGCCATCGACCGCTCGCCGTTCCTGCAACGCGGGCTCTTGCCGATCGGCAATTTCGTCGCCGCCCTGCCCATCGTCGGCATCGCGCCGATCCTCGTCATGTGGTTCGGCTTCGACTGGCAGTCCAAGGCCGCCGTGGTCGTGGTCATGGTGTTCTTCCCGATCCTCGTGAACATGGTCGCGGGGCTCGCCGCCACCGACGCGCTGCAACGCGACCAGATGGCGACCTGGAGCGCGGGCTACTGGCAATCCCTCGTCAAGCTGCGGCTGCCGGCAGCGATGCCGTTCCTCTTCAACGGGTTGAAGATCACCACGACGCTTGCCCTGATCGGCGCCATCGTTGCCGAGTTCTTCGGCAGCCCGACCCGCGGGATGGGGTTCCGCATCTCGACGGCCGTGGGGCAGATGGACCTCGCGCTCGTGTGGGCCGAGATTCTGATGGCGGCCATCGCCGGGTCGCTGTTCTATGGACTCGTTGCGCTGATCGAGCGCCGGGTGACCTTCTGGCACCCCTCGCAGCGCCAGTGACCGCGTGGACGGAAGCTTGCGGGGCAACGACCCCGCGCCAACAGGAGAGGATGCGATGACCAGACTGATGACGACTGCCGCCGCCTTCGCACTGCTCGCCGGCGGGGCGTGGGCCGCCGATCCGCTGACGCTGCAGCTCAAATGGGTGACGCAGGCCCAGTTCGCCGGCTACTACGTGGCCAAGGACAAGGGATTCTACGGCGACGAGAACCTCGACGTGACCATCCGCCCCGGCGGTCCCGACATCGCGCCGACGCAGGTGCTGGCCGGCGGCGGGGCCGACGTGACGGTCGAGTGGATGCCGGCCGCGCTGGCCGCGCGCGAGAAGGGGCTGCCGATCGTCAACATCGCCCAGCCGTTCAAGGCGTCGGGGATGATGCTGACCTGCCTCAAGGAAAGCGGCATCACCGACCCCAAGACCGACTTCAAGGGCAAGACGCTGGGCGTCTGGTTCTTCGGCAACGAGTTCCCGTTCCTGTCGTGGATGAACCACCTCGGGCTCAAGACCGACGGCGGCCCCGAAGGCGTGACGGTGCTCAAGCAGGGCTTCAACGTCGACCCGCTGCTGCAGAAGCAGGCGGCCTGCATCTCGACCATGACCTACAACGAATACGGCCAGGTGCTGGATGCGGGGCTGAAGCCCGAGGATCTCGTGACCTTCAAGTACGAGGATCAGGGCGTGGCCACGCTCGAGGACGGGCTCTACACGCTCGAGGACAAGCTCAAGGACCCGGCGATGGAGGACAAGCTGGTCCGCTTCGTCCGGGCCAGCATGAAGGGCTGGAAATACGCCGAAGAGCACCCCGAGGAAGCCGCGCAGATCGTGCTCGACAACGACGAGACCGGCGCGCAGACCGAGGCTCATCAGGTCCGCATGATGCAGGAGGTCGCCAAGCTGACCGCCGGCTCGAACGGGGCGCTCGACCCCGCCGACGCCGAGCGGACGGTCGAGACGCTGCTCTCCGGCGGCTCTGACCCGGTGATCTCGAAGAAGCCCGAGGGGGCGTGGACGAGCGTCATTACCGACAAGGCGCTGAAGTAACGCCGGCGCGGCGGGTCCGGCCGGTTCCCGCAGAGGTTCGACACTTCGAAAGGGCGCTGCGGTGGCAGCGCCCTTTGCCGTGCCGGCCGTCACCGCGACACCCGCAGGCAGCCGCGCCCGTCCCGCTTGGCGGCGTAGAGCGCCTCGTCCGCCGCGGCCTCGAGTGCGGTCCAGTCGAGGGTGGGGCAGTCACGCGACAGCACCGCCCCGACGCTCGCGGACAGGGACTGGACGGTGCCGCCGATCGGCACCGGACGGGTGATCGCCGCGCAGATCCGCGCCCCCAACGCCTCGAGCTGGCGCGCGTCGGCGAGGCCGGGGATCAGCAGCACGAACTCGTCGCCGCCGGTGCGCGCGATGGTGTCCTCGTCGCGCGTCACGACGCGAAGCCGCTGCGCGACGGCGCGCAGCATCGCATCGCCCGCGGCGTGGCCCATGCTGTCGTTCAGCGCCTTGAAGCGATCGAGGTCGAGCACCAGCACCGCGAACTGCCGCTCGGGGTCCGCCACCGCAGCACGGCGCAGCGCCTCGAACGCCAGCTCGAGCCCGCGACGGTTCGAGAGCCCGGTGAGCGGGTCGGTGAAGGCCTCGGCCTCGGCCTTGCTGCGCGCCTCTTCCAGCCGCAGGTTGGCGCGGGTCAGCTCGTCGGTCATGACGTTGTTGGCTTCGGTGAGGAACAGCACCTCCATGACCAGCTCGGACGGGGCGAAGTCGCGGTCGGTGAGACCGAAGCGGCGGATCGCCTCGACCACGCCGATGCCGAAGCCGAGGTTTAGCAGCGTCCCCCCCTGCCCGTCCGGGACCGCCTGCCCCCTAAGCATGATCCCGTCATCCCCGAGCAGCCGCAGGAACACCCGTCCCGTGGCCCCGGCCCCGGCGAGCCCCTCGGGCCCGGCGGGTTCGAAGGCGGCGTCGAAATCTGCGGCCTCGCCGATCAGGTGGCGCAGCGTGGTCCCCGCCGAGAGGATGCGGCGATTGGCGTCGAGATGCAGGTGCATCGGCATCAGCCGCAGGGCGGTCATGCTTACCGTGTCAACCCCGCCACTCATCCCAGCCCCACCATCGGATCGCTGAGCGAGAACGGCCGCCCCTCGCTGAAATCGGTGAGCGGCACCGAGACCGACAGCCCCTCGGGCCGCACCGAGATCACCGCCAGCACCCCGTAATCGTCGGCCATGGCATGGAGGATGCCGCTCAGGACATGCGGCCACACCCCGTCCCCCTCGATCGCCACGCACCAGCCGTGCGCGGCGGCCCGGACCCGGATGCGGGGCAGCTCGAACCCCCTGACCACCATGGTGATCCGGTCGCCCATCTCGGGCAGGACCGTCATGAACCCGGCGAAATCCGGTGCCGCAAAGCGAAGGAGGCGGCGAATCGTCGGGATGCGCGCGACCCAGGCGCCGATGTCCTCGGCCAGGTCACCCTCGCTGCGGGACAGTCGCCGGGCGAGTTCGGCGATCAGCGTGCGCGTGGTGGCGTCACCATAGACGCGCATGACGACGAAGCCGCGGGGATCGACCCCCGCCGCGGCCGCCGCACCCGCCCACATCCCGTCGCCATAGGTGCTGCGCGTGAATTCCTCGATCGCCCGATTAACCAGCCCGTGCATTGCTCACCCTTCCGCTCGGCCGAACCATAGCCGCGCAGGGGTTAAGGCCGGGTAAAGATCAGCCGACTGCCCCCGCCTCGAGCGCCGCGCGGGCATAGGCGACGCGCGCCGCCGGCCAGCCGCTCGCCTCGGCAAAGCCGATGAGCCGCAAGTCGTCCCCACAGATGAAGTCGAGCAGCGCCGCCGCGAGATCCTCGGGCGTGCGCGCCGCGAGCCGCCGCAGGTCGCCCGGCGCAAGGCCCGTCTCGGCGGACAGCGCCCCGACCAGGTCGGGTGAGGTCGCGAGATGCGCGAGCAGGTCCTGGGTCAGCTGGTCGAGGGTCGCGCGGGGGATCATGGCGGCAGATCTAGCGATGGTGCGAGCCGCGGCGCAAGCACGAGCGCGTGAGCGGCGCGGGCGCAAACCATTTGTTAATCTTTCTAAGGGAGTGTGGTCGTCATGAAACCCCAGAGGGCCACGGATGTCGGGTCAGATCCTCGTCGTTGACGGCACGGCGACACATCGAATCACGCTCAAGGTCAGGCTGGCCGCGGCCTGCTATGACCCGCTCACCGCGCGCACGGGGGCCGAAGCGCTGGCGATCCTGGCCCGGGCGCGCCCGACGCTGGTGCTGATCGGCGGCGAGCCGGGGGACATGGGCGCGGTCGATCTGTGCGGGCGAATCGCGGCCGGCTGGCCGGGGCTGCCGGTCCTGATGATCGTGCCGCAGGCCGACCGGATCGCGGCGCTCAAGGCGGGCGCGGCGGCGGTGCTCGACGGGCCGGTGGACGATCTGAACCTCTTCGCGCGCATCCGCGGGCTGATGCGGGACGAGGCCGATGCAGCGCCCCGTCCGCTGCTGGCGGGGCTGGCCGAGGACCAGGCCACCTTCGCCTTCGAGCCGGCGCTGCCGGCACTCCCGCCGCCGTCCGTGCTGCTGGTGGCCGGGGACACCGCAACGGCGCTCGGCTGGCGTCGCACGCTTGCGCCGCGGCTGGCGGCGCGGCTCTCGGTGGCGGATGCCGACCGGGCGCTGGCCGACGCCGCCGTGGGGCTGGTCCCCGATCTCTACGTGATCGGCGCGGACCTGAGCCTGCCGGGTGACGGGCTGCGGCTGCTCTCGGAACTGCGCTGCCGGCGGACCTCGCGGAACGCGAGCTTCGCGGTCGTCCTGCCCTCGCACCGGCAGGAGATGATGTCGGTGGCGCTCGACCTCGGCGCCGGCGACGTGCTGGCAGCGGGTTTCGCCGCCGAGGCCGTGGCCGACGAGGCCGCGCTGCGGCTGTCGGGCCTGATCCGGCGCAAGCGCTCGGCCGACAAGAACAGGGCGGCCGCCGAGCACGAGCGGACGCTGGCGCGGATCGATCCGTTGACGGGGCTGGTGAACCGCCGTTTTGCCCTGCCGCGGCTGGCGGGAATGTGCGATGCCGCCCCGCGCGACGGGCGCGGCTGCGCGGTGGTTGCGATCGACATCGACCGCTTCAAGCAGGTGAACGACCACCACGGCCACGCGGCAGGCGACGCGGTGCTGATCGAGGTGGCCGAGCGCATCGAGCGCGTGGTCCCGCCCTCCGGCTTCGTCGCGCGGATGGGCGGCGAGGAATTCCTGGCCGCCCTGCCGGACACCAGCCCCGCCGAGGCCGCCGCGCTTGCCGAGGCAATGCGGCAGGCCGTGTCGGCGCGTCCCGTCTCGGCCGGGGGCGGCGGGGTGACGCTCTCGATCACCATTTCGGCGGGCGTCTCGACGCTGACGCCGGACCTGTGCGGGGCCGGTCGCGACCGGGCCGCCGCGCTGCTGCTGCGCGCCGACGGGGCGCTGATGTCGGCCAAGCGGGCGGGGCGGAACCGGTTAATGGTCGCAGGGCTCGACGCGGTGGCTTGAATGAAGGAGGGACGCTCGGTCCACCGACAACCGTCGGAGCGGAGTGAGGGCGATCCGGTCTGAGACTAGTTCTTGGCGTGAGCGCGACCCGGCCACAGACAGGCGGCGCCGTTAACCCCCGGGCCGATTGCCCGTTGTTATTGCCAGTTGCCAGCGGATGCCGGATGCCGGATGCCGGATGCCGGATGCCGGATGCCGGATGCCGGGGACCGTGTGCGGGTGTTCGAGGCATGTCCATCCCCCAGCCTCAATACAGCCCCTGACCGCTGAGCCTCCCCTGCCCCCGCGCCGCTTGCCCGGACCGCGCCCCGCTGGTAACACCGCCCCCATGGACGCGCGCGCCACTTTGTTCTGCTGCCGGATCGTCTGACATTCAGCCAGGCGGGACGTCCGGTATCGACGCGACCCCCGCCGCAGGGGGACCTCATGACCGAGATCAGGCTCACCAACAGCCGCACCCGCCGCAAGGAGGCGCTGGCGCCGATCCGCGCCGACGACGTGCGGATGTATCTCTGCGGGCCGACCGTCTATGACCGCGCGCATCTCGGCAACGCCCGGCCGGTGGTCATGTTCGACGTGCTGTTCCGGCTGCTGCGACACGTCTATGGCGCCGATCACGTGAGCTACGTCCGGAACTTCACCGACGTCGACGACAAGATCAACGCCGCCGCGCTCGCCCGGCGCGAGGCAGGGGCGGCGGGCACGCTCGAAGAGCTGATCCGCGCCCGCACGGCCGAGACGATCGAGTGGTACCATGCCGACATGGACGCGCTCGGCGCGCTGCGGCCGGCGCTGCAGGGCGAGGCGACGCAGCGGGCCGAGCCGCGCGCCACCGACTACATTGCCGAGATGATCGCGATGATCGGCCAGCTCGTCGCCGACGGCCACGCCTATGCCGCCGAGGGGCACGTGCTCTTCGACGTCCGGTCGTTCCCGGACTACGGCGCGCTCTCGGGCCGGTCGGTGGACGACATGATCGCGGGCGCCCGGGTCGAGGTGGCGCCCTTCAAGCGCGACCCGATGGATTTCGTGCTCTGGAAGCCCTCGGACGACGACCTGCCGGGATGGGACAGCCCCTGGGGCCGCGGCCGCCCGGGCTGGCACATCGAGTGCTCGGCCATGTCTGCCGCGCTGCTGGGGGAAAGCTTCGACATCCACGGCGGCGGCATCGACCTGCAGTTCCCGCACCACGAGAACGAGATCGCGCAGAGCTGCTGCGCCCACCCCGACGCCGAATTCGCCCGCATCTGGCTGCACAACGAGATGCTGCAGGTCGAGGGGCGGAAAATGTCGAAAAGCCTCGGCAACTTCTTCACCGTCCGCGACCTGCTGGATCAGGGCGTGCCGGGCGAGGTGATCCGCTTCGTCTTCCTGATGACGCATTACCGCAAGCCGATGGACTGGACCGCCGACAAGGCGCGCGAGGCTGAATCCACGCTGCGCAAGTGGCGGGGGCTGGCGGGGGACACCCCGCCCGGCGCCCCTGACCCGGCGGTGATCGCGGCGCTGGCGGACGACCTGAACACCGCAGGCGCCTTGGCCCGGCTGCACGAGATCGCGCGCGAGATCACGTCAAACCCGACGCGCGATTGCCATGTCGAAAAGGGCGTTCTCGTGGCATCGGCGAGCCTCCTCGGTCTGCTTAGCGGGCCCGACTGGACCGCAACCGACGATCATTTGGCGCAGATCATCATGCGGGTGGCACTGCGTCGCCGCGCGGCGCGTCAGGAACGCGACTTCGCGCTGGCCGACCGACTGCGGGCCGAACTCGATGCAGCCGGGGTCGATCTGAAGGATGGCCCTGGGGGCGCAATCGCTTGGGAGCGCCGCGCCGACTTCGACGCCGCGCGGCTCGAGGCGATCCTGTGACCGACCGCCTCAGCCTCTACGACACCACGCTGCGCGACGGCCAGCAGACCCAGGGCGTCCAGTTCACCGCCACGGAGAAGGCCGAGATCGCCGCCATGCTCGACGAGCTGGGGGTGGATTACATCGAGGGCGGCTGGCCGGGGGCGAACCCGACCGACAGCGAGTTCTTCGCGAACCCGCCCCGGACCCGCGCGGTGATGACCGCCTTCGGCATGACCCGCCGCGCCGGGCGCTCGGCGGAGAACGACGACGTGCTGGCGGCGGTGCTGGATGCGCGGACGCCCGCGGTCTGCCTCGTCGGCAAGACCCATGATTACCACGTCCGCGAGGCGCTCGGCATCACGCTCGACGAGAACCTCGAGACGATCGGCAACTCGATCGCCCATGTCGTGGCGCAGGGTCGCGAGGCGATCTTCGACGCCGAGCATTTCTTCGACGGCTACGCGGCCAATCCAGGCTATGCGCTGACCTGCCTGCGGGCCGCGGCCGAGGCCGGGGCGCGCTGGATCGTGCTCTGCGACACCAACGGCGGCACCCTGCCCGACCGGATCGGCGCCGTCACCGCCGAGGTCATCGCCGCCGGCATCCCCGGCGACCGGCTGGGCATCCATTGCCACGACGACACCGGCAACGCCGTCGCAGGCTCGCTCGCCGCCATCGCCGCGGGTGCGCGGCAGGTGCAGGGCACGCTCAACGGCCTGGGCGAGCGCTGCGGCAACGCGAGCCTCACCACGCTGATCCCGAACCTGCTGTTGAAAGAGCCTTTTCGTAGCACCCTCTCGCTCGGCGTCGGGCCCGAGGGGCTGGCGGCGCTGACCCGCATCTCGCGGCGGCTCGACGAGATCCTGAACCGCATCCCCGACCGCGCCGCGCCCTATGTCGGCGCCTCGGCCTTTGCCCACAAGGCGGGGCTGCACGCCAGCGCCATCCTCAAGGCGCCGCAGACCTATGAGCACGTCGACCCGGCGCTCGTCGGCAACGCCCGTGTGATCCCGATGTCGAACCAGGCGGGGCAGTCGAACCTGCGCGCCCGCCTCGCCGGCGCAGGGATCGCGGTCGAGCCGGGCGATCCGGCGCTCGCCCGCATCCTGTCGGCCGTCAAGGCGCGCGAGGATCAGGGCTATGCCTACGATTCAGCCCAGGCCTCGTTCGAGCTGCTGGCGCGGGCCGAGCTGGGCCAGATGCCGCCGCTGTTCGAGGTCGAGCGCTACCGGGTCACCGTCGAGCGGCGGCTGAACGCCATCGGTCGGCGGATCTCGGTCAGCGAGGCGGTGGTCGTGGTCCGCATCGGCGACCAGCGGGTCATGTCGGTGAGCGACTCGGTGGGCGAGACCGGCGAGGATGCGGGCCCGGTCAACGCGCTCTGGCGGGCGCTGGCCAAGGATCTGGGCCCGTGGCAGCGGTCGATCGACGAAATGGCGCTGACAGACTTCCGGGTGCGGATCATCGGGGCGGGGACCGATGCGGTGACGCGGGTGACGATCGATTCCGCCGACAGCCGCGGCGCGGCGTGGTCCACCGTCGGCGTCTCCCCCAACATCGTGGACGCGAGCTTCGAGGCGCTGGTGGACGCGATCCGCTGGAAGCTGATCCGCGATGGCGCGGCGTGAGCGGCGCCGAGGCGCTGATCGCCGGGCTGCGACAGGCCGACCCGGACCGGCTGGCCATGGCGCTGCTCGCGCCCCGTCCGGCGCGGCTGCAGCTGCTCGGGCTTTACGCGCTGAACGACGAGCTGGCGCGCACCGCCTTGGCCGCGCGCGAGCCTCTGGTGGCCGAAATGCGGGTGCGCTGGTGGGCCGACCGGCTCGCGGCGATGGCCGAGGGGCCGCCGCCGGCGCACGCGCTCCTCGACGCGCTGTGGGAGGGCTGGGGGCGCGAGGCGGCGACGCTCGCCCCGCTGGCCGAGGCGCGGATGCATGACGCAGCGCGCCTGCCGCACCCGGACGTTGAGGCGGTGATCGCCTACGCCGACGCCACCGGCGGCGCGCTGATGGAGCGTGCCGGCGCGGCCCTCGGCGCAGGCGAGCCCGCCGTGTTCCGTAACCAGGGGCGCGGAGCGGGGCTGGTCGCGTGGTTGCGCGCCCGCCCGGCGCTGGCGGCGCTGGGGCTGGCGCTGCCCGGCCCGGACCCGGCGGCGCTGCCGGCGCTGGCGCAGGCCGCGCGCGAGGCCTTCGCATCCGCGCGCGGGCAGCGGCGCCGCGTGCCCCGCGGGGCCCACGCGGTGCTCTTTCCCGGCGCCGCGGTCGGGGCGGCGCTGCGGAGTGCGGCGGCCGGCACCGATCCCGCCGGCCCCAGCGAGTTCGCCCGTCGGGCGGGGCTCGCCCGCCTCGCCCTCACCGGACGCTGGTGGATTTAACTGGTTCTTCAACAGTTTCTGCGACGGTCCGAGAGACGCCGAATCGCAGGGACCGCCGATGCGCCACGATCTTCCCGTTCCTCTCACCCGCCCGGCCTGACCCGATGCGCCCGGTCAAGGTCCTCATCGTGGACGACTCGATGACGATGCGGCGGCTGATCCGGCTGGCGCTGTCGGACGATCCGCGCATCGAGGTGGTGGGCGAGGCCCGCGACACCGCCCAGGCCACCGCGCGGATCGCCGAGCTGCGCCCCGACGTGCTGACGCTCGACGTCGAGATGCCGGGAGAGAGCGGCCTCGCCTTCCTCGAGCGGCTGATGGTCGATCGCCCGATGCCGGTGATCATGGTCTCGACGCTCACCCAATCGGGCAGCGCGGCGGCGGTGCAGGCCCTGTCGCTGGGCGCGGTCGACTGCGTGGGCAAGCCGTCGGCGCCGCAGTCGGGGGATTTCGCGGGGCTGCGGGACCTGATCGTCGCCGCCGCGGGCGCCCGCATCCGCGCCCGGCCGCGCCAGGCGCCTGCTCCGCCATCGGCGGATCCCCGCGACCGTGGTTTCGCCTGGAACGGGCGCGTCGTGCTGATCGGGTCCTCCACCGGCGGGGTAGATGCCTTGGAGCGCATCCTGGCCGAGTTTCCACCGAACTGCCCCCCGACCCTCATCACCCAGCACATGCCGCCGACGTTCCTCGCCAATTTCGCCCAGCGGCTCGACGCGCGGATCGCGCCGCGGGTGCGGCTCGCCGAGACCGGACTGCCGGTGCAGCAGGGATCGATCTACATTGCGCCGGGCGGCGAGACGCATCTGCGCCTCGGACAGCCGCGGACCCCGGTCTGCGAACTGGTCGAGGACGACAAGCGCAACGGCCACCGGCCGTCGGTGGACTTCCTGTTCGAGAGCGGGGCTGCGCTCGGCGAGCGGGCGATCGGGGTGATGCTGACCGGCATGGGCCGCGACGGCGCCGAGGCGATGCTCGCCCTGCGCCGCGCGGGCGCGACGTGCCTTGCTCAGGACGAGGCGACCTCGGTGGTCTGGGGGATGCCGCGCGTCGCCCATGAGCTGGGGGCGGTGGATCGGCTGGTGCCGCTGCCGCAGATCGCCGACGAGATCCTGACGCTCGCCGGCCGCCGCGTGCGGGGGTGAGGCGGAAGGATGAGGTGTAGTGGGGCGAGCTTTGGAACGGGGGTAAATGGAGGTGTCAGGTTGAGTCAAAGGTTGCGGGAAGTGTGGCCATCCTTCCGGCGCCAGAGGGTGAGGTCGATCCGTTTCGCCGGACGGTGAGTGGAACGCTTGCGAGTAAGCCGGACGCGGGGTGGGAAGAAGCCACTCGACGGCGATTGGCAGCTTCGACGAGTGGCTGACGTGCCAGCATGACCGCTTTCACTTGAGCGGTCGGTTCGCCCGCGGATGACCCGGGCAAAGCGGTGCAATCGCTGCACTGCGCGCTCCCACCCGGACGTTTCGTTACGAAAGTGAGGCTGGGAGACGCTGCATATCGTGTCGGGAGGGGCAAGCCTGAGCCTCCGGCAGGTCTGCAGTTTTAAACGTGTGATCAGACCACCGGCGGGCCGCGCCAGTGCGCACTGCACCGCAACTGCACCGCCGACCGCGTTTGCCTTCCCCAAAAGCCGCCAATGCCGCCGCCTACCCGCGCCCCCGCCGTCACAGCGCCGGAAGCGCGCAGAGCGTGTTCACCAGCCGCATCTGCTCGACCGTGTCGCACTTCGCGTCGCGCAGGCGCGGCGCACCGAAGACGAGCGCCAGCCCCTTGGCACGTGAGACGGCGACGTTGATCCGGTTGAGCGAGAACAGGAACTCCATGCCGCGCGAGGTTTCCTCGGCAGAGGACGCGGTCATCGACACAAGACAGACCGGCGCCTCCTGCCCCTGGAACTTGTCCACCGTACCGACGCGGATGTCGTCCGGCAGCGCGTCGCGCAGGGCGTTCACCTGGGCGTTGTAGGGGGCCACGACGATGACGTCGCGGGCCTGCATCGGCCGGGTGGTGCCGTCCGTGTCGGTCCAGCTGCCCGTCAGCAGCTCGGCTACGGCCGAGCGGATCGCGACGACCTCCTCGGCTGCGATCTGCGCGTTGCCTTCGTGCAGCACCGGGACCCAGTGCGCGCCGGCCTCGGGCAAGCGGGTGCCGCGCACGGCTTGCCGGCCCGTATCCGGGTGGCTCGCCAGACGCCCCTCGTAAACCTGATCGGAGATGAAGCGGCAGACGGCCGGGTGCATCCGCCGCGTGACCGGCAGGAAGATGCCGCGGTCCGGCGGCACGGTCGCGTGCTCGCCCAGCATCCAGTCGAGGCATGACAGGTTCGCGGGTTCGGGGTGGGCGCCCTGGATCACCTGCGGCAACTGGCGCGGGTCACCGATCAGCACGATATTGCGCGCAGCCCGGCCCATCGCCGCCATGTTGGCCAGCCCGACCTGTCCGGCCTCGTCCACGAACAGCCAGTCGAAGGCCTGCACGTTCTCGTCGCGGGTGAAGAACCAGGCCGTGGCGCCGACGACGTGGCGGGCGTCGGCGGCCTCGTCATTGCTGCCGGTGCGGCGGACCGGACAATCGTCGGGATAGCCGTCGTCGCCGCCGCTGGTCTTGTGAACGAGATCGAGCGCGAACGGCAGGTCCTCGTCCTCCAGCGCGCCCAGACAGCCCATCAGGACATTGCGGATCGCCTCGTGGCTGTTCGAGGTCACGCCCACCCGCGCGCCCTGACGGACGAGCGACAGGATCGCCCGGGCCGCGACATAGGTCTTGCCCGTGCCGGGCGGGCCCTGAAGGGGCAGCACGGTTTCGTCCATCGCGCCCACGGCCGCAATCGTGCCGGCCACGGGGTCGGCCACCGGCAGCAGCGGCCCGCTCGTCAGACGCGGCGCCGCCCGCGAGAGCAGATCGTCGACGGCGCGATAGGTCCGCGGGCCGCACTGATCGGCGATCACGTGGCGCAAGGCCCACGCGATCACATCGGTGTTCAGCGGCCAGTCGGGGCCCAGCGTCAGACGTGGGGTCAGGAGGTGGTCCTTGCCCGGACCGACCTTGACCGTGATCTGCCGCCAGCGGCAGTCGAGGCTCTCGATCAGTACCGACACGGGCGCCCCATCCGGCACGCTGACGGTCGCCTTCTGGCCTGCGCGCAGTTTGGTTTCTTGCGGCGGGTAGCGATAGCTGCGCGTGAACGACCGCTTGACCGGCCGCACCGGCCCGATGGCCTCGAGCCCCGAGAGGGCGTCCAGATCGTCGATCAGTTCGTCGTCGTCCCGCGCGGCCGAGTCGAACACCGCCCACTGGGCAGGCTTGGCTTCGCGCTTGTGAAAGAGCCCCAGGTCGAACAGCATCGCCTGCCTCTCCTCGGGCAGATCCGACGCGGACAAGAGGTCGCGCAGGGCCTGGGCATCGGCGTCCTCCTCCGCCTCCTTCAGCGCGGCCTCGGGCGCCAGCGCGGGCCACGCCCCTGCGGGCCGGATGCCGACCAGCCAGTCGCGCAGCGCCTCGGTCGAGATGCAGTCGATGCGGTTGTAATCCTCGATTTCGTCCAGAATCCGCTGATCGCGCGTCTCGCGCCAGCGCTCATAGGCCACGACCGAGCCGCCCGCCGTCGTCACCTCGCCAGCACGGACGAGGTCGTAGAAGGCCTCGAGCGACTTGAGCGAATAGTTCGGCTCAGATGCGAACAGCCCGCCGCGCACCACGGCGAACAGATCGACGAACCGACGTTCGCGCAGCAGCCGGTCGAGGAACGCCTCGCCGATCTCGTATTTCGTGGTCAGGCGGCGCAGCGCGGTGATCTCGTAGGCCGCGTAGTGATAGATGCGTGCCGTCGGAAACGACTCGAGATGTTCGCGGAAAAAGGCGAGCAGGGCATCGAGCGCCTCCGCCTCAGCCGCATGGTCATGCGCCCAGAAGGCACGGAACTGGCCATCTGACCAGACACCGTGCAGGTATTCGAGGCCACCCTCGTGATGCGGGTCTCCCTCGATGTCGTAGAAGAGATCGCCGGGCTGCGGCTCAGGCAGCAGGTCGAAGCCCTTGCCCGGCTCGGGGGCGCGCAGCTCAAAGTTGGGCGCGCCGGTCTTGCGGCCGTGTTGCAGGCGCGCTTGCGTGACCAGCCGCGCCTGCGTGCCCGCGGCCATGCCGCGCACCGGCTCCGTCAAGGCCGCCAGCGCCGCCATGGTGGCAACGCCCGCGGCCTCGAGTTTCTTCACCTGCCCGCGGGTGACATTGGCGACGTTGAAGAGGCTGTCCTCGGCCTGCCAGACCCCCTCGCAGTGTCCCGCCCAGCGGCAGAGTCCGCAATCGGCGCACGGGACCGGACGGGTCGGCCGGGGGTCGGCCACGAACGCCTCGAGCCGGGCCCGCGCCGCACGGGCGTAGTGCTGAAAGTCCGCCAGCCGCAGCGTGGCACGCTCGCCGCTGCCGAGTTCGACGTGGGCGAACTCGGGCGTCACACCCTGAACCTTGGCCAGAAGGTCCGAATAGAGCACGAGCTGCAGCACGTGCTTGGGCTGCACGCTGCGCTTCAGCTTGGTGTCGGCCACCTCGTAGCTGAACGGGCCCAGATCCGAGGGACGGTCGACGCGCTGCAGGAAATCCGACCAGCCGCCCCAGTTGCCGGACAGGAAGGCGCCCTGAAACACCACCTCGGCGCCCTGCGCCAACGCGGCACGGGTGGCCTGCGCATCCGTGGCCAGATCGCCGCGATTGATCTCGATCACCGATGTCCCGGCGGTTTTGAGCATCTGCAGATGCGCCGCCTCGTGTGCGTCGCCCTGTTTCTGCAGCAGCAGCGCGTCCTCGGTCGTCTCGCCCGGCTCGGGCCCCTGGCCGCGCAGCCGTCCCAGGTCGAGCGTGGTCGCATGGGCGCAGCCCATGAACCGCATCAGGTCGGTCGCCGAAAGGAGGATGTCGCCGTCGAGATGCCGCATGGTGGTGCTCCTTTCCCTAGCAACGTTGCGATCCGACGCGACGTGCTCGCGTCGGATCTTCTGCTCGATCACCTACGCCGCGCAGGCAACTCAGGCGGCTGACGGAGCGCGGTCGCCCGCGCGCGTGCAACGTTCAGCCGGCCTGAGCCGCTTCCTCGCGCACGATCCGCAGGCTGTCCCGTGCGACGAGCGACGGCGATTTTCCATTGGCCCCCATGCGCAGCGAGAAACCGCGCGCGATGAGCGACGCCGCCTCTTCCAGCGTCTCCACGTACACCGCGTGCGCGACCCTGTGCTTGTCCGCACCGTGCGCCGGATCGGCCAACTGATACCCCTTTTCCGTACGGACCGGCGCCTCGACGACGCCCTTGCGCGGCGCAACCCGTTCAATCCTGATCACCCGACCAGCCATGTGCAGTCTCCTATGCTCTCTAGTGCGCCCTGCCGTGCCCCGACGCCAGAACGAGCACTCGTGAATCGGCTCGACAGGACGCGGTGACACACCTAGCCTGCCCGGGTGTCAATTCCTGACAGGTTTGCGCACCTCATGTCATTTTCCAAGGCGCAGGATCTCATCCGTCTGGCGCAGATGGCCGCCGCCCGGCGCGGCGGGGTGACCCTCGACGACATCCGCGCCGAGTTCGCCATCTCGCACCGCACCGCGCAGCGCATGACCGCCGCGCTGGAGGAAAGCTTCGGCAACGTCGAGATCACGGAAGGAGAGGACCGCAAGCGCCGCTGGCGACTGCGTGACCCCGGCCTCTCCGCTCTGCAACTGCGCTACGAGACCGGGCTCGAGGCGCTCGAGATCGCGGCCCGGACGGCCCAGACCGAAGGGCGGCTGCGCCATGCGCGGGCGCTCGACAACCTGCGCGACGGGCTACTGTCACGGGCGCCGTCGCGGGCTCGGGTCGAAGCGGATGCCGAGGCCGTGCTGATGGCGATGGGTCAGGTGACGCGGCCGGGACCGAAGGTCCGGCTGCGGCCCGAGATCCTCGACGCGATCATCGAGGCGCTGCGCGGTCCGTTCCGGCTGCGCGTACGCTACAGCGGGGACGCCGCGCCCCGCATCCTCGAACCGCACGGGGTGCTGCTTGGGCACCGGACCTATCTTGCGGCGCGCGATCCGGCCAAGGCCGACGAGGTGCGGAACTTCCGCATCGACCTGATCCACGAGGCCGAGGCGCTGCACGAGAGCTTCGCCTTCGCCGACGGGTTCTCGATCGCCGATTACGCCGCCCAGGCCTTCGGCGTCTGGCAGGACCCCGCGCAATACGGCGAGGTCGTCTGGCGCTTCGCCGCCGAGGCCGCCGACCGCGCCGCGGGCTTCCGCTTTCACCCGCGGCAGGTTCTGGAACCGCAGCCGGACGGCAGCCTGATCGTCCGCTTCCACGCCGCGGGCTGGCTCGAAATGGCGTGGCACCTCTACCAGTGGGGCGACAAGGTCGAGGTCGTCGCGCCGCAGGCGCTGCGTGACCTCGTCCAGGAATACCGCCGCCCCGACTTTGCCGCCATGCCGTGACCGATCCCGAAAGGAGGCCGCCGATGCCCGACCCCCTGACCTTCGCCGCGCTCAAGGACAAGCAGCGGGCCATCCGGGCGGGGTTTCCGCAGACGATGGGCCTGCGCGTCCACCGCGCCATCAGCTGGATCGGCCGCGCCGAGGCCTGCGGCGGCGACGACGACGCGCGCTTCATCTTCCTCTGGATCGCCTTCAACGCCGCCTATGCCGACGAGCGCGCCTTCCAGTCGGTCCCGCAGGGCGAGCGCGCGGCCTTCCTCGGTTACTTCGAGCGCCTGACCGCGCTGGACCGCGACCGTCGCATCTACAAGGCGGTCTGGCAGCGGTTCTCGGGCCCCGTCCGGCTACTTCTCGAGAATCGCTACGTCTTCCACCCCTTCTGGCAGCACCACAACGGGATCGAGGGGTTCGCCGACTGGGAAGAACGGTTCAAGGCGTCAGCGAAGTCGTTCGCCCAGGCGTTCCAGAGCGGCGACACCGCCCGGGTGCTGAGCTTCGTGTTCGATCGCCTCTACGTCCTGCGCAACCAGCTGGTCCACGGCGGCGCGACCTGGAACAGCAGCATCAACCGCGCCCAGGTCCGCGACGGCGCCGCGATCCTCGCGTTCCTGCTGCCGATCTTCGCCGACCTGATGATGGAGAACCCTGCCGACGACTGGGGGCGTCCGTTCTATCCGGTGTTGCCGTGAGGGACGGAGATCACCGAAATCCAATTCGGGTCACGCCGCATCCAGCTTTCGAAGAATAGTCTCCATCTGCGCGGGACGTTCGATCGTGAGCCGGATGAGATCTGCGTGGGCCAGATCACGCATCGATTTAAGGGCGGAGTGGCGGCCGTAGACCTTCTTTCCGCCAGGAGCTGCATCCTGATAAATCGCCGAGGCTGGATAGGCGCGACAGCGAATACCGACATCCATCAGCTCGGCACCGTACCGGCTTGCGAGCCAGAGGTTGGCGCGACTTTTGTCACTCTTTTCAAACATCAGCTCGATTCGATTGTCGTTCCGTGATCGCATGACGTAGCGTGCAACGAGTTTGCTGTGCCCAGCCGGATGCTCATGCGCAGCTTCTTTCAGAAGCGCCAGACACTGGGCTTTCAGCTCTTCGCGTCCTTGCATGTCTACGCTGATTTCGGCCCGGGTCGGAGGGCTGACCATTGCCTCGGCCGAATTAGTGGCTTCTGTTTGATCGATCGCAACGACGCCATCGTTTCGTTGATAGGGAACGTGATGACAGCGAGGAGGCAGTTCAGCCTGGGCGAGCAGTCGATCCATTCTGCGCTGAGGCCCGACGACAAAGATAACGCCGAGAATCCATATTATCAGGACCACGACAAGGACAATCATGATGACACCCATTGCCGGTCCCTATCGCTGATCTTCCAGGGCATACGGCATGGGAGCCTCGCTCACGGCCTCTCCTCCACCAAGCAGTTGCAAAAGTCGTTTTCGGATCAGTTTTTCTCGTTCTCGGACGAACTCCGGAAGCGAGGTAACATCGCAAAGCTCCAGGCGCTCAGGAATCATGTGCTGTGCGTAGAAGTCTCTGCGCCTGCCGGTAATCCAGGATCTAAACGGAAGCGCACCTTTCTCGATGTTCTCGTCGCTGCGCAAAAGCTGGAGGTTCCCGAGACTGTTCGAGGCAGCAACGATCTCCTCGATACGGTGCTCGGGCAGATTGCGGCCGCGCAGGACGTTCTTTTGCGCATCGGCCTGTGGGATGATGTGATCGACATGCCAGGTCGATCCGTTCCAGTCGACACCCTGATAGAGCAGCGACAGCGCCACGAATGTCCGTGGCTTGCCATATTGCATTTCCAGCAATTCTTCGACAGTCCGCTCATCCACCTTCGACAGCCGCCCCCCCTTCGCCATTGCCTCGAAAAGCTTATGCGTAGGAAAGTCACGGGCAACGCGCAGATGTTCCCGAACGGTTGCGCGGGCCGTGGCAATGGTCTGGTCCGAATGCCCCACGAAGGCGCTGACCAACAGGCTGTTCAGAAGCCAATAGTGCATCGCCGACGCGTTCACCCGCTCGAACTCGGTCGAGCCGCGGAAGTCAAATTCCGGCGTGTGGTAGATATAATAGACGAGGGGTAGAACCGCGTTCAAAGACCCGAGGTTATCGCCGGTCAGGCCGTGCCGGTTGAGCAGCCGGAACGTGTTTTCGATGGCTAGCCCGATGCGATTCCAGTTGCGCTCGATATCAGCGATGGTTTCGGTGGTGAAGTTGCGGACGTTATAGACCACATCGTAATCGCAGACCACGAGACAGGCTTTCAGCACGAGATCCCGGGTGATCTTGTTCGGGGCGCCGATGCCTTTGTTGATCCTGTCAACGAGCCCGCCGATATCCTCGCGCGCCGTTCCGCTGGACCACTTCGAGGTGATCATCGACATCAGCAGATCGGCTTTTGACAGCTTAGTGCCGCCGTCGTTCGCGCGCACGAAAATGTCGAGCACGCGGTCGGCGGATTGATCGTATTCGGTGTAGAAGTTGATGCCCTCGTCGCGCCAGATCACCCGATGGAGGCGGCGCAGCGTGTCTTCGGCAAGGGTCTTTTCCCAGTCCGAGACGCCGGGGTGGAACTCGGTCTTTACCTTGGCGATCAAGGCTTCGAGCCGTTCCTCGGTGGGGTAGTCCAGGATCGAACCAACCTTGAACCAATGTTTGCGATGGTTGTTTGCTGGACGACGCTCGTGGAAGGCGAGGCCATAGGTCACGCCAAATTCGTCGCCGTCATCCTCATCCAGAGTTCGGGGGTCGGGATCCTTGAAAAGATCGAGGTACAGGCTCTTGGACGACCAGGCGGCGAGATTGCTGCGCCTTTTACCCTTGGCCTTTTCCAAAAAGGTCCCCCGCAAACCGATCAGCAGCGAGGTCAGACGCTGCTGGCCGTCAAGCACCAGGATGACCTGCCGCCCCTCGGCGCGGGTCGGCTCGTTCATCAAGTCGGGCTGATAGTTCTCGATGAACTTGTAGCAGCGCAGCTCGGCCTTGGTGTCCTCATCCACCGCCCAGAACATGAAGCTGGAGATTGGGTAACCTTTGAGCAGCGAATCGAACAGTGCGGTGATCTGGCCGGTGGACCATACATAGGGACGCTGGATCGCAGGCAGGAAATAGGTTCGATTGACGTCATCGATCACGGCACCAATGGTGCGAGAGGCATAGGACATGGGGATCTGGTCTAATTGAGCGAAGCTATGTGTTTCATCACACGTCGCGCATACGGGACGGCTGCTCGCATTCGTCGAGCACTAGGAGGCGGGAGCAATGATTTTTCTTAAGTTGTTCCGCATCCTGAACTGTGTCTCGGTCAGACTAGAGCAGCTTTTCACGGTTCGATGTCAAGGCGTTCGGGAGGTTTCGCCACATTGGATTCGAGCAATGAGGCCCTGATCGCCGGCTTGGTTTTGCTCGGGGCGCGCCGGCTCGCGCCGAAACCGCCCGGGGGGAGGGTTCGTGCAAGTTGTCGGTGCGATCAGATATGGCGCAAGCGGACCGCCTCGCTCCGTCACCGTGATCCGCGGCGTGGCGGTCATATAGAGACGCAGGCTGCCGCCCACGACGTCGTCGCGTCGACCTTGACGAAATTACGCTCATCTTCGCCAAGGATCATGCCGATCGTCTGCTCAGCACAGATGACTATGGTCAATATTCGGATGATGGCGGACGGTGAGGGATTCGAACCCTCGAGACGGTTCCCCGCCTACACACTTTCCAGGCGTGCGCCTTCGACCACTCGGCCAACCGTCCGTGCCGGTGGGGTTTAGCTTGGGGTGGGAAAGGGCGCAAGCGGGGACGAGCAGCCGCCACCGCAGCGATCCATCGCGCCAAGCTTCAAAGCCGCGCGATGCGGTCCTGCAGGGCGGCGAGCTGGCGGCGGATCTCTTCGGCCTCGGCGGCGGGGGACCGGGCGGCCTCGGCGGCCGGCTTGCCCTGGGGCGCCTCGCCGTCGTCGTCCGGCGCAGGTCCGCTGCTGCCGGACCAGCCGCCGATCATCGCCCGCAGGAAGGCCTGCTGCTGGCGCTGCATCTCGGCGAAGCCGGGCATCGACGCCATCGGATGCTGCAGGCTCGTCATCTGCTCGAGCAGCTTCGACTGCCCGTCGCGCAGCATCTCGAAGCTCGCGGCCAGGAACTGCGGGACCACCGACTGCGCCTGCGCGGTATAGCTGCGCACGAGGTCGGTCAGCACGTCGACCGGTAGGACGTTCTCGCCCCGGGCCTCGTGTTCGGCGATGATCTGCAGCAGGTACTGCCGGGTCAGGTCGTCGCCCGAGCGCAGGTCGACGATCCGCACCTCGCGCCCCTCGCGGATCACCCGGGCGATGTCGTCCAGCGTGATGTAGTCGCTGCTCTCGGTGTTGTAGAGCCGGCGGCTCGCGTAGCGCTTGATCAGCAGCGGCTGGGGGGGCTGGTCGGTCTCGGTAGGCTTCTCGGGGGGCATGGGCCGCGTCCTGTGCAATTGCGGCAAGTTTGCGGCCGCAGCGTTGCAATTGCAAAAGAAAAACGCGCCCCTCGCGGGGGCGCGCGTCCTCGTGAACCGGGCCGGCCCGCCCGTCAGGGCGAGCCGTACAACAGGGGCTGGATCAGCCCTTGGCCTTGTTGGTCGCCTCAGCGGCCGCGTCCTGCACCTTGCGGGTCGCGTCCTTGACGTTGCGGGCCGCGGTGTCGGCCATGCGCTGCATGTCGCCCTGGGCTTCCTTGCCGGCGTTCATCAGCAGATCGACGGTGTCCATCTGCACGCGCTTGGCAACCTCGGCATAGGCCGACATGTGCTCGGCGGCGAGTTCCGCGGCGGCCGAGGCAAAGTCCGACATCGCCTTGGCATAGTCGGCCGGCTGCTCTTTCGAGGTCGCCAGCTCGCCCATGCGGGCGATGGTGTCCTTGGCCCAGGCGGCCGAGATCTCGGTCGAGCGCTCGGCGGCCTGCAGCGCCACGCGGGTCATCTTCTCGCCCAGCTGCGACTGCGTCTTGAACGCCTCGGTCATCGACGAGGTGTCGACCGGGAAGTTCTGCATCATGTCCTGGAACGGCTTGGTGAAGTCGGGGGTCTTGGCCATCGAAGTCATCCTCGTAAGCGTGGTGGTCGCGGGTTTGTCGTCTGCCCTCATTGATAAATGCTGCGTCGCAGCATTTCAACAGGGTTTGCTGCGGTGCAGCAAAATATTTCTGCCCCTCTCCCGTCCCCGCCGCGGTTGCCGCACGCGCGCGCGCCGCAGCTTGGGGAACGCCTGGGCCGGCGCACCGGCCCGGGCAAACAATCAAGCCTTTTCAAGCACGTAGGTTCCCGGTGCCGGCCCGAGCGACTCGGCGGGTGTGCGGGCCGGGACCATCGGACCGGACCGCTCGGCCAGCCAATCACCCCAGCGGTTCCACCAGCTGCCCTCGTGGTACTGCGCCGCCTTGCGCCAGTCGTCGGCGCTGCCCCCGAACCCGGCGTCCGAGGTGTAGTGCCCGTATTTCACCTTGGTCGGCGGGTTGATGATCCCGGCGATGTGGCCGGACTCGGACAGGATGAACCGCCGGTCGTCCGAGCCCATCTGCGCCACGCCCTTCCAGCTGTGCAGCCAGGGGGCGATGTGGTCGGCCTCGCAGGCGACGGCGCAGATCGGCACCTTCACGTCGCGCAGGTGCAGCGTGTGGCCGAGGATCTCGAACCCCTCGCCGGCGAGTGCGTTCTTCTGGCACAGGTTGCGCAGATACTGCGTGACCATCTTGCCAGGCAGGTTGGTGCCGTCGCCGTTCCAGTAGAGCAGGTCGAACGCCGGCGGTGCCTCGCCCAGCATATAGCTGCGGATCGCCGGCCCCCAAACCAGGTCATTGGCGCGCAGGAAGCTGAAGGTCCGCTGCATGAGCTGCGCCGACAGATAGCCGGTGCGCGCCACCTCGTCCTCGATCCCGCCGACGAAATCGTCCTGCAGGAAGGTGGTGAACTCGCCCTGGTCCGAAAAATCGGTCAGCGTCGTGAAGAGCGTGGCCGACTTGATCCGGTCATCGTCCTTCTGCTGCATCAGCGCCAGCGTGGTCGAGAGCGTCGTCCCGGCGATGCAGTAGCCGACGGCATTGAGCTGCGGCTCGTCCGTCAGCTCGAGCACCTTGCCGACCACGTCGAGATAGGCCGAGACATAGTCGTCCATCGATTGCTCGGCCGCCTCGGTGCCGGGGTTCTTCCACGACACGACGAAGAGCGTATAGCCCTGCTCGACGATCCACCGCAGCAGGCTGTTCTGCGGCTTGAGGTCCATGATGTAGTACTTGTTGATCCACGGCGGGAACACGATGACCGGGGTCCGGTGCACCTGTTCGGTGGTCGGCCGGAACTGGATCAGCTCGAGCATCGGGGTGCGATAGACGACCTCGCCCGGCGTGGTGCCGATGTTCTCGCCGACGCGGAAGGCGCTGCGGTCCGACAGCGACACGACGAGGTCGCCGCGGTTCTCCTCGATGTCGCGCACCAGGTTCTCGAGCCCGCGCACGAGGCTCTCGCCCTCGGTCTCGATCGCCCGCTCGAGCGCGTCGGGGTTGGTGGCGAGGAAGTTGGTCGGCGCCAGCATGTCGATCATCTGGCGGGTGAACCAGTCGATCCGGCGGCGGTCGGTCTCGTCGGGGATGTCCAGATCGGCGGCCGCCTTGCGGATCGCCTCGGCGTTGATCTGATACTGGTTCATGACGAAGCTGTAGAACGGGTTGGTGGTCCACAGCGGGTTCTTGAAGCGCCGGTCGGGCGGGGTGTCCGTCTCGGGCGCGGCGAGGTTGCGGGCAAAGGCCCCCTGCGCCGCCGCGACATGGCGCAGCGTCTCGCCCCAGTAGCGGACCTGCTGCTCGATCAGCCGCGCCGGCTGCTCGGTGGCAAGCTTCAGCCACGCCTGTGCGACCGAGCCGTAAAGCTCGGGCCCCGGACCTTCGACGGCCGGGCTGTGCATGGGCTTGGCCGCCATCGCGGCCAGCAGCCGCTGCCCCAGGGCCTCGATCCGCTCGATGTTCTCGGCGAGGCGGGCGGGCAGACCGGCGATGGCGAGCGGATTGCGCGCGGCCTCGTCGTCCGCAGGGGCCGTGGCGGCGAGGGTGCTGGCGGCGGTGGCCATGTCGCCGCGGTAACCGGCGGGACCGGACTGCGGCGCGCGCTGGGGTTCGGCGGCGGTCTCGGCGCGTTCTTCTGTCCGTTCCGTGTCCCGCTTGGCGGTCTTCGCGGCGGCCTCGTCACCCAACCGCTGGGGCTGAGAATCAGTCGAGGGCCGTGATTCGGCCGCGGCGCCGCGCGCGCTTCGCGCCGTCGCAGTCGCCGCCTTCGCAGGTGCAGCATCCGACTTTGCTGCAGTGCGGCGTTTCGTCTCACCCCCGGCTTTCGTCGCGGCACCGTCCGCCTTGGCCGGCCCCTTGCCGCGCCGTCCGGCCGTATCGCCACCGCCCTTCGCGTCAGCGGTCCCTGCCCCACGCGCCGTCGCCGCGCCGTCGGCCTCAGCCGCCGCCCGGGCGCCCTTCCGCCCGGCCCCGTCCGCGGACGACTTCGCCGCGCGCGGTCCCGAGGCGCGCCCGCGTTTCCCGGCCGCGCCGTCGGCGCCAGCCGACTCGTCCCCGCCCGCGGCTTTGGCGGACGTTGGCGCCTTCGCCGGACGCCGGGCCGCCGCACCCGAGGCGCGGCGCGGCGCCGTCGCGCCCCCCTCGGCCCCGCCTGCCGGACCCGTGCCGTCCGCCTGATCCCGTGCGCCCTCGTCCCGCGTCGTGGCCATGTCGTGCTGTCCTCCCTACCCTACCCCCATTAAGACTCGGTTGACGAAAGGCGTAAACCGGACTTTGCATGACGGCCTGCGGAAAGGGACGGTGCATATGGCGTACAAGGGTTATCGAGGGATCGTGTCGTACGACGCGATGGAGACGTTTCGGAACACCAACGAATGGATGGGGGCCTCGGCCCGGGCGATTGCGTCCTACCCGATCTTCGCGCTAGTCCCGTCCCCGATGTTCAAGCTGCTCTCGGCCTGGGGCCGGGTGACGGAACGCAGCTTCGCCCGCATGGTCATCAAGCCCGACTGGGAGATCCCGCCGATCCCCGGGTCCGAAGGCCAGGACCACCTCGTCTATGTCGAGCCCGAGATCGAGCGCCCGTTCGGCGACCTCGTCCGCTTCCGCGTCGCCCGCCGCGAACCGGCCGAGCGCAAGGTGCTGCTGGTCGCGCCGATGTCGGGGCACTACGCCACGCTGCTGCGCTCGACGGTGACGTCGCTCCTGCCCGACTGCGACGTGTGGGTGACGGACTGGCACAATGCCCGCGACATCCCGGTGAGCGAGGGCAAGTTCGACGTCGAGGACTACACCCGCTACCTCGTCGACTTCATGTCCCACCTCGGGCCCGACCTGCACGTCATCGCGGTCTGCCAGCCGGCCCCGCTGACGCTGGCCGCGACCGCGATCCTCGCGGCTGATAACCCCGACGCCCAGCCCCGCACCCTGACCCTGATCGGCGGCCCGATCGACCCCGACGCCGCCGCGACCGAGGTCACCGACTTCGGCAACCGGGTGACGATGGGCGAGCTTGAGCACCTCGCCATCCAGCAGGTCGGCTTCAAGTATCGCGGCGCCGGCCGGATGGTCTATCCGGGCCTCGCGCAGCTCTCGTCCTTCATCGCCATGAACGCCGACACCCACCGCAAGGCCTTCATGGACAAGATCTTCGCCGAGGCCACCGGCGCCGGGTCCGAGGGCGACAAGCACAACAAGTTCTACGACGAATACCTCGCCGTGATGGACATGACGGCCGAGTTCTACCTCTCGACCGTGGACCGCATCTTCAAGCGCGGCGAGATCGCCTCGAACAGCTTCTCGGTCGAGGGCAAGCCGGTCGACATCGGCGCCATCCGCGACGTGGCGGTGATGACCGTCGAGGGCGCCAACGACGACATCTCGGCCCCCGGCCAGTGCGTCGCGGCGCTGGCGCTCTGCACCGGCGTGCCCGACGACCGCAAGGCCCAGCACCTCGAACCGGGCGCCGGCCACTACGGCATCTTCGCCGGCAAGAGCTGGCGGCTGAACATCCGCCCGCTGGTGCTCGACTTCATGGATGAACACACCGGCAAGGCCGAGACGCCCAAGGCCAAGCGCAAGCGCGGCGGGCAGGTCAAGGGCGACACCCGCCCGCTCGGCCCGGACGACGACTCCAAGATCGCCGTCTGAGCCAGCCGCCGCGGCATCTCTCTGCCGCCCGCCGGAACCGCCGGCGGGCGGTCTCGTTTCTAGGGGGTCAACCCGAAAGGAACCCCGAGATGAGCGACCGCGAGACCTTCTGGAAACGCCTGGACGACGTGAACGCCGGCATGCTGGGCTGCGACCCCGACTGGCGGCTGGTGCCGATGTCGCATTACGCCGACCCCGACGAGGATGCGCTGTGGTTCATCACCGCCGAGGGCACCGACCTCGCCGAGGCGGTCAGCGGCGAAGCGAAGAAGGCGGTCCATGTCGTCTCGAGCCAGGGCGGCAAGCTGTACGCCCGGATCGAGGGCGAGCTGTCGCTGTCGGACGACCGCGAGAAGCTGGACGAGATCTGGAATGCGGTCGCCTCGAGCTGGTTCGAGGACGGCAAGCAGGACGACGACGTCCGGCTGCTGCGCCTGTCGCTGAGCGCGGCCGAGGTCTGGTCCACCGACGGCGGGCTGGGGTTCATGTACCAGATCGCCAAGTCCAAGCTGACCGGCGCCAAGCCCGACATGGGCGAGCATTTCGAGATCAGCTTCGCCTGATTGATGCGCTGGGGGCAGGCGCGCTCGCGCCTGCCTCTCTCTCACCGCGCTTCGGCGCCGGTGAGTTCGGCCACCGCCGCGCGGATCATGCCCAGCTGGCCCGGCTCGCTGAACCGATGATCGGCTCCCCTGACGAGCGTCAGGCGGATGTCCGGCCCCTCCGCATGATCGAGAAGCCGCAGCGCCTCGCCCATCGGCACGTCCTCGTCCGCCGTTCCCTGAAACATCCGCGCCGGCATCGGCAAAGGCAGCGGCCGGTCGAACAGCTGTTCGGCCGCCCCCTGCTCGAACAGCCGGCGCGAGAAGACGTAATCGTCCCCATAGGCGCTCGGCCGGGTGACCGCACCCTGCGAGCGCAGCGCCTCCCGGTCGGCGTCGGTGAACCCCTGCTCCATCCGCGTCGTGAAGTCCGGCGCGGCGGCGATCGTCACCAGCCCCGCCACCAGCTCGGGCGCCTCGCGCGCGAGCCGCAGCGCCAGCCAGCCACCGAGCGACGACCCCACGAGCACCTGCGGCCCCGGCGCCCGCGCGGCGATGATGTCACGTGCATCCTCGAGCCAGTCGGTGATCCCGAAGTCCTCGACCGCGCCCTGCTCGGCCGAAAGCCCATGCCCCGACAGATCGAACCGCAGCATCCCCCGCCGCGTCGCCCCGCACCAGTCGGCGAGGTCGAGCGCCTTCGTCCCCTCCATATCGGACCGGAACCCGTGCAGGAACACCACGCCGGGCCCCTCGGCCACAGCAGGCAACGCTTGATACGCCAGGCGGCGCCCGTGCCCCGTCTCGTGAAAAGCTGTCATGGTCGTCTCCTGTCAACTCCGGTGAGAGATACGTGAGGCGAGGCCAGTCCGCCACGTCGCCAAAAAGGCGACGCATAGGGTGCGTCAACGTCGGAAACTGGCGGAGGGGATGGGCCTGAAAGACAACCTTCTCTGGAAGACCTGCCTTCTGACAGGTCGCCGTTCTGCTGTCCGAGCCAGCTTGCCAGCGAGACGAGGCGCGACATCATGTCTGCGAGGCTCATGATCCACAGGTCGCGGTTGGCGATATGCCCGATCTCATGCGCCAGAACCCCGGCGAGTTCTCGGCCGTCGAGCAGGTCGAGCAGCCCGTCGGTGACGCAGATGGCGCTGTCCTCGGGCCTGCCCAGGCCGAAGGCGTTCGGCAGCCGGCTTGGCACGCGATAAAGCGCCCGCGCGGCTGCAGCCCGGACCTGCGGTTGAGTTCGGCCACGGCCGCGACGAGACTGGGGGCATCACGACCGGTGAGCCGCTGCGCCTGATAGGCCGAGAGGAGCAGCCGGCGTGGCAACGCGGACGCAAATGGGAGACCCCCGCCCATCGCGAGCGCCATGAGGAGACCATTTTCGGGTCCGGCGATCGCTGTCACCGCGATCCCAGGCGATCGCGGCCATGAGCCCGAGCAGCAGCGCCGATTGCACGAAATTGAGCAGGCGGTGGCTGGCGGAGGCCGCGGTCATCGCGTCTCGTGGCCTTCGAGTTCGCGCCGGTCCTGATCGCGCACCAGCCAGTGGACAGCGCCGAGCGCAAGCGCCGCGCCCGCGAGTGCGGCAATCTTGGATGCTTCCGTCTCGCCGAGGTCCAGGATGATGAATTTGCGCGCGATGGCGAGGAGCGCGATCAGCACGATCGTGCGGACCTGGAGGATCCCGAAGCTGCGCTCGGTCGCAACAAGAAGGGAGCGCTTGAACTCGAGCGCGATCACCACGGTGAAGATCATGCCGAACACCACCTGGAAAGTGGCGTAGTCGAGCGTGTCGAATGCCCCCAGAAGCAAGCGGTTCACGACTTCGCGCATCAGCGCCCAGACCGACGCCACGACGATCGCCGCAATGATGACGCTGAGGACGAAGATGACAACTTGCTCGAACTTCTCGTAGAGCGTCATCGCCGACCATTGTTCACGGGTCAGCCCGGATGGTTTCAGGTCTTTCATCAGTACCCCTCGAAGTTCCCCCCGAATAGACAAGCTCTCCCTGGCTTCGCCGCAGACCGGGATCATTCGGAAATTCTTTACCTGCGATGGAGCCAGGAACCAATTGTTATGTGTCGAGAACCGGGACTCCGGGCCCAGACTATCGATCGTTCCTCAGTCTTCCTGCGAAAGAGCCCCGCCGCTGGTCTCGTTTGCGGCGGGGCTCCATTAGAGGTTCTCTTTTAGTTGAAGATGCGCGCTCGAAGTTCCTCGAACCGGGTCGCAATCGTTTCGAAGATCCCTCCGGTATCCTCCTGCGCCTCAATCTGACGGTCCAACTCATCCAGCGCCTTATGCAGATCCTCGAAATCGCTTTCGCGGCCGTAGCCGAGCGCTTCGGCGATTTTGAGTTCCTGGCGTGCCGCCTCAACATAGTCGGCGGCCGTCAGATCGGCATCTTCAGTAGCGGCTTTATCTTCAGTAGCGGCTTTATCTTCAGTAGCGGCTTTATCTTCAGTAGCGGCCTTGTCGTTTGCCGCCTCACCGTCGTCATTGAGCAGAGCTTTGGCCTTCTCGATCATCGCTACGGCTCTGAGCGGAGGCAGGGCGACCACTGTGTCGGTCACCACCTGGGTGCTCAGTGCGGCGTTGAGTACCGTCATCGCTTCGTCGGTCTTTCCGTCATCAAGCAGTGCCGTCGCTGCAAGGATCGCGTCGGGATAGGTCGCAAGCGGAAGGCTGGTTGTCCGGATGACAACCTCGGACGCGAACCCGCTCAGCAGCGGTCTCGCTTCCTGGAACTTCCCATCGTCGACCAAGTTCTCGATCTGTTTGCCGAGTTTTCGGACGGCTTCGACGCTGCCCAGAACGTCATAGGTGAAATGATCGATCCGTACGGGCGCCAAAGCGAGATCCGGTTCACGCGCGACGACGGTCTCGAGCTTCCCCGAGGCCAACGCGAGCGCAGCAATCGCTGCATCTTTATCGCCCTTCTCGATCGCGGCGATCGCAGCGTTCGTTTCATCGAGCGCGTCGACCGCCTCCTGGATCAGGGCGGTGCGTTTATCGGCGAGCTGTGAATCGGTTTTGGCGGTCACGCTCTCTTCGACCTGCTCCCGGTTGACCGCCTGTGCTTCAGCTTCCGCCTGAGCCGTATCCTGAGACCAGGAAGGGCCGGCGCTGACAATCAGCAGGGCCAAAGCTGTTCCCGCGTAAAGATTCCTGAGTTTCATCAGTCTGTTCCTTTCGGCTGTGATTGGTTCTACGGCGGTTTCGCCGCAGAGTTGGCACGATCAATGCCCGGCTCAGGCCTCCTTGACCGCGATTTTCCTGACCTTGGCCTGCGCCTCGGGAGTCTGGGGCAGCTTGATCGTCAGAACCCCGTTCTTGAAGGAGGCTTGCGCCTTTTCGCCATCCACACCGGGGGGGAGCGGAATTGTCCGGTAGATCGCGCCGTAGCTGCGCTCGGAGAGGTAGTATCCCTTCTTCTCCTCCTGGCGCTCGATCTTCTTCTCCCCCTTCACAGTCAACATGTCATCGTTGACCGTCACCTCGATGTCCTTCATCTCCATGCCCGGCAGCTCGATCGACACTTCGATCGCGTTGTCGGTCTCGACCACGTCGGATTTGGCTTCGCCGCTGCCCCAGGGCCATTCGAACTGACCGACCCGGTTCCAGAAGTTCTCGAACACATGGTTCATTTCGCGCTGGAGCGTCGCCATCGGGTTGTCTTCGCTGCTCTTGGCGTCTGGCGCGCCGTCCTTGCGCGCCCAGGGGATCAGGTCCTTGATCTGCATGATGGTGTCTCCGTCGGTTTTCAGGCGCCCTTGACGGCGATCCTTTTTGGCTGCCCTTCAGGGGCTCGGGCGAGCGTCAGAGTGACGAGGCCTCCACGCATCTCGGCTTCGATCCTGTCGCGGTCGAAGTTCTTGGAAAGCGTGAAGTCACGCTCGAAATCGCCCTCGGCATATTCAGCATAGGCAAGTTCCAGATCTTCTGGCCGCATCGGCTCATCCTTGCCGCGGATCGTCAGCACGCGGTTTTCAAACGTGATTTCGACCACATCGGCGGCCACGCCAGGCATTTCGACCATCATGGAGACACACTGATCGGTCTCGACGATATCGGTCAGCGGGCGGTAGATGCGGCCGCCGGCGGCGGCTTCAGGCGCGTGGGTCGGCGTCTTTTCGGTGGCTGGCGTGATGTCGGTGCTCATCGTTCCAGCTCCTCCCAGGCTGCCCTGATCTGAATTCTCTTCGGCTTCTGCCCCTCAGGCCGGAAGATGACGATCCACAGTACGCCGTTCACGGATCGAGCGCCATGGCAAGAGATATCGATCATGAACCCGGTTCAGCTCTACTGCCACAATGATACCAAGCAGGCATAATTCATGCCAGCATTTCAATCTCCAGCAGCGTGTGATGGAGCGTCGCGACGACCAACAGACCCTTGGAGGTCAAATGATGATTGCATCCGACGATGCGTTGATCGGCGCGACGATCCATCCGGTCGCCCAGCACATCCAGCCGCGGATCGACGATGAAAGCCGTGAGCCCGGTCAGACGCGACTGTCGTGGATGCCAGCCGTCCATGTGGACGATTCCCCGGCCTCGCGACCAGCGACCTCACGGCGCGGCTGGAAGTCGGCAGTGCGACAGCCGGGCAACTCGTGGACCGCATGGCGCGGGGGCTGGGTCGAGCGGTCGCCGCCACCGAATAGTCGGCGGTCGCAGACCGTTGTGCCGACGAGAAAGACGCAAAAAATCTTGCGAGAACCAGAACCCTGACGAGCGCGTTGAAGGAAGACATTTGACCGGACCTATCAGTCGACGAGAGGCGTGTTCTTCTCGCACTTCTCGAATGCATACGTGCGCAGCTCTCACGCTAGAGGGAGCAAAATCGGCATGGAAAGGAAGACTGGATCTTACCGAGCAATCGGCGCAGGGTCTCCTGCAACGAGAGACCGTGGACGAGCCCGATCTTGTGGCTATTGGGTCCAAGGTGAAACGAACGGAAGCGGTCGCTGCGTGACATTGTCACTGGCGCAGATGATCGGCGACCAAGCCTGACTGGATAATGAAAACGGAGAAGACGAATGGCAAACGGAGCTTGCGATATTTGCGGTCGCCCGGCGACGGCGCGCGTGCGCGCCTCGGTGAACGGCAGGGTTCAGAACATGGAGCTTTGCGACCAGCATTATAGCGAAATGGCGCGCCGGTCGGGGCGCAGCGCCTCGCCCCTGGAGTCGCTGTTCGGACGGCGTTCCCTTCTTGACGAATTCTTCGGCGAAAGCGGTTTCGGCAGCCTCTTTGGTGACAGTCCGCTGCGAGGCGGCACGCCCGGCTCCATGGGTGATGGCGATGACGCTGTCGTCGACGCCACTTTCGGCGAGGGCGCGCCGCGGCGTGGATCGCGGCGCGGCGGCGGACGCACCATCGCCGACCGGCTGAGCGAACAGGGCAACAAGCTGCTGCAGGATGCCGCACAGAAGGCCGGGGAATTCGGGCGCAGCGAGGTCGATACCGAACATCTGCTTCTGGCATTGACCGCGTCTGACGTCGTCAAGACGATCCTGGAACAGTTCAAGGTCGATGTGGACGATCTGCGGCGCCAGATCGAGAAGGAAGCGAAGCGTGGAGACGCCAAGACGGAAGGCGAAATCGGCGTCAGTCCTCGCCTGAAGGACGCGCTGAACCGGGCCTTCATCGCCTCGAACGAACTCGGCCATTCCTATGTCGGTCCCGAGCACCTGCTGATCGGCCTTGCCGAAGAGGGCGAAGGCCTCGCGGCGGCGATGCTGCGCAAGCTGGGGTTGACGCCGCAGGCGCTGCGTCAGCAGGTGACGAAGGTGGTCGGCAAGGGTGCCGAGGAAGGCCGCGTCGAGACTCCGTCGAACACCCCCGATCTCGACCAGTTCAGCCGTGACCTGACGAAGCTCGCCCGCGAGGGCAAGCTCGATCCCGTCATCGGCCGCGCCCGCGAGATCGAGACGACGATCGAGGTGCTGGCCCGCCGGAAAAAGAACAACCCGGTGCTGATCGGCGAGCCCGGCGTGGGCAAGACCGCCATCGTCGAGGGACTTGCCCAACGGATCGTCGCGGGCGAAGTGCCCGAGGCGCTGCGCGACAAGCGGCTGGTCGAGCTCAACATCAACTCGATGGTGGCCGGGTCGAAGTATCGCGGCGAGTTCGAGGAGCGAGTCCAGAAGATCCTCAAGGAGATCACCGAGGAGAAGGACAGCCTGATCCTGTTCATCGACGAGATCCACACCATCGTCGGCGCCGGCCAGGGCGGTGGCGAAGGTGGTCTCGACATCGCCAACACCTTCAAGCCGGCGCTGGCGCGGGGCGAGCTGAACCTGATTGGCGCGACGACGCTCAACGAGTACCAGAAATACATCGAGAAGGACGCGGCGCTCGAGCGACGGTTCCAGCCGGTTTATGTCGAGGAACCCACAATAGCTCAGGTCATCATGATCCTGCGCGGCCTGCGCGACACGCTGGAGGCGCACCATAAGGTGACGATCACCGACGAGGCCATCATCGCGGCAGCCGAGCTTTCGGATCGCTATATCACCGGTCGCTTCATGCCCGACAAGGCGATCGACCTGATCGATCAGGCAGCCGCGCGGGTGAAGATTAGCGCCACGGCGCGCCCCGTGGAAGTCCAGGAGCTGGAAGCCGAGGTCGCGCAGATCAAGCGCGAACAGGACTATGCCGCAGCCCGCAAGCAATTCGACCGGGCAGCAGAACTGAAGAAGGAGCTGGAGCAGAAGCAGAAGGAGCTGGACGAGCTTCTGGAGATCTGGAAGCGCGACCAGGCTTCGGCGACCGCCGAGGTGCGCGCCGATCACGTCGCGCAGATCGTCTCCAAGATCACCGGCGTTCCGGTCACGGACCTGACCACCGAGGAGAAGGACAAGCTCCTCAAGCTCGAGGAGAAGCTGCACGAGCGCGTCATCGGCCAGGAAGAAGCGATCCGCGCCGTGGCCGATGCGGTGCGCCTGGCGCGAGCGGGTCTGCGCGAAGGTTCCGGTCCGACCGCGACCTTCCTGTTCCTCGGGCCGACCGGGGTTGGCAAGACGGAACTGGCCAAGACGCTCGCGGAGGTGATCTTCGGCGACCAGGATGCGCTGATCCGTATCGACATGTCGGAGTATGGCGAGCGCCACTCGGTTGCCCGGTTGGTTGGCGCACCTCCGGGCTACGTCGGATACGACGAAGGCGGGCAGCTGACGGAGAAGGTGCGTCGTCGGCCCTACTCGGTCGTGCTGCTCGACGAGATCGAAAAGGCGCATCCCGATGTCTACAACATCCTGCTTCAGGTGTTCGACGATGGCCGCCTGACAGATGGCAAGGGCCGCGTGGTGGACTTCACCAACACCATCATCATCGCCACCTCGAACCTCGGTTCGGACATCATCCAGCGCAACCTCACGAAACGCGGCAGCAGTGAGTTCGACGAGGCCAAGCAGAAATCCGAACTGATGGAGGTGTTGCGCGGTCATTTCCGGCCAGAGTTCATCAACCGGATCGACGAGATCATCGTCTTTCATTCGCTGAATCAGTCGGAGATCCGCCAGATCGTCGAGTTGCAGCTCGACCGGGTGAAGCGGACCGCCCTTACCCAGGGCGTCGAACTCGAATTCGACGTGAGCGTCGTGGATCACTTCGGCGCAGTCGGCTTCCGCCCCGAATTCGGTGCCCGCGAGCTGCGCCGGCTGATCCGGTCGGAGCTGGAGACCGAGTTGGCTCGCGAACTGCTCTCGGGGCGGATCGAGGATGGCGACAAGGTCCGCGTCGCCTGGTCAGCGGACGAACAGAAGGTCGTGTTCGAAAAGATCGCAAGGGACACCGGTGACGACAGCCCGGACGATCCGGCCCAGGCCGGTATCGACGAGTCCAGCGCAGTTCCCGAAAACAAGGCGGACGCTCCGAAGCCCAGCGTTGGGGATGAGGTGCAGTCCAAGGACGACAAGTCCGCCGAGTGACAGCGCAAAAGACTGGCCCGGCGCGATATCGGTCGCGCCGGACCATCTCTTCGGAGAGTTACAGGAAGGTCCACGGCATGAACGTCATTAGATCATTCCGCAATCTCGACCGGCACGGCCAACAGCGCGCGCCTGAGGTCATCGAGGAGGAGGTGCGGCAACTTGAACCGCACCTTGCGCGCTTTCGCGAGGATCTGGTCCGGCTCGAAGTCGTTGCCTCGCAGACGAGGGGCAAGAAACGCATCAAAGTCAGCCTACGCCTGCAACTGCCGTCGGGCGTGATCGCGGCGCGGGAAGAGGGATTCGAGATCGAGCCTGTCCTGCGCAAGGCCTTTGCCGACCTGCGCCACCAGGTCGATCGGCATGTGGCGCGCCTCAAGCACGAGCCTGAATACAAGCGTCCCGCCCGCCGGCGCCGGATCGGCGCCCCGCTGCCGCCCGCGCGGGATGCGGCGGAAGCGGACCGGCGCCAGCTCTTCTTTGACCTGATCGAGGATCATCTCGATACGATCTATGACACCGTCAGGCGCGAGTTGACCTATCTCGAGTGTAGCGGGTCCGTGCCGGCTGGCTACCTGAGCGTTGGCGATATCGTCGATGCGACGATCCTCAAGGGGCTGGCCCGCTTCGAGGATCGGCCTTCGGAGTTTTCCGTCGGCGACTGGCTGAAACGGCTGGCTTTTGAGACCATCGAGGAAGAATCCCGCGCCGCCCGCCGCGCCGTGCCTGAGGATGCCGCCTCCATCGAGGCGGAACCCGAGGCCCCGGCGGAGGATCCGACCGAGGCGGACCAGGCGATGTTCGAGTTCTACCAGCCCGACGACGTGCTGATGCTGGAGGACCTCATCGCCGACGACGGCGGCACAGACCCCGAGACCGAAGTGGATCGTCATGATATCGCCATGGCACTGCACCGGGCTATCGCAGATCTTGCTCCGGTCGAGCGCCGCGTCCTGTATCGGATGTACCTGGAAGACGCCACGATCGCGGAGACGGCAGACCTTTTCGGCCTGACCGAGACAGAGGTCGCCGAGATCGCAGAAAATGCGGGCGCGACACTACGCGCGAGGCTTGCCGAAACCGGGTTGGTCAGAGATCCATCAGCCCGCGCGCCCATCGAACGTGAAATCGCTCACACGCAGCGTCTACCTCAGCCGATAGAGGATC
Source organism: Paracoccus sanguinis (assembly GCF_900106665.1). Taxonomy (GTDB): domain Bacteria; phylum Pseudomonadota; class Alphaproteobacteria; order Rhodobacterales; family Rhodobacteraceae; genus Paracoccus; species Paracoccus panacisoli. The sequence continues at coordinate 5,251 of NZ_FNNA01000003.1, read as the reverse complement.
GCCGCCGCGTGGCCGCCGCCCTAACCGGCGAGGAGGCCGGCTCCGACACCTGACATGGAACTGAATAGGAGATCGACCAATGACCACAGCCTCTGAAAACCCGACCGACAAGATGCAGGACATGCTGTGCAGCCTGTCCCGGAATTGGTGGGCATTCGTGTTACGCGGCGTGCTCGCATTGATCATCGCAGTGCTAGCCTTCGTCATGCCTGCGGAAGCGCTTCTGGCGCTCACGCTGGTCTTCGGCGCGTTCGCCTTTGCCGACGGCGTGTTCGGCCTCGTCGCCGCGATACGTAACATCCGCAAGGGCGAACGCTGGGGCTGGCTGATGTTCAGCGGCATTCTGGGCATCGCCACGGGCGTCGTCGTGGTTGTCTCGCCTTTTGTCGCGACGCTTGTGCTTGCGACATTCCTCTGGGCCAGCATCGCATTCTGGTCCGTGTTCTCGGGTGCCCTCGAGATCGCGGCAGCGATCCGCCTGCGAAAGGAAATCAACGGCGAAATCTGGCTGATCCTGAGCGGCCTTCTCTCGGTCGTTCTCGGTGTCGTCGTGACCTGGATGCTGCTGACGCGCCCGGTCGAAAGCTTCCTCGCGCTCGGCTGGGTGATCGGCTTCTACGCCGCGGTCTTCGGGGTGATGATGATCCTCCTCGGGCTACGGCTTCGCAAGGCGGATCGTTCGGACGGTGCGGCCTTCGATGACGCTCCCCCATCGGCAAAGGCGTGAGGTGCCCTGTGGTGGATGACGGGCGACTTGCCGGCGAGGAGCACGATTTCACCCGATGGGACGAAACGATCTTCGACCGTTGCCTGAGCACCGGCTTCAATCCGTTCGGCAGCGGTCCCACGCCAATCTTCCTGCGGCACCGGGACGCAGAGGCGCCGGACGCCGATGCAAGGCCGTGCATGCCACCTGACACCGAAAATGCGAGGTGCTGATGTCGAACCGCCTGCCTGACTTGGCATTTGCTGCTGCGGCCGCTGCCTTGGGCATCGGCATCGTTTTCTTTTTTCGTTCGATGTATCTTGCCGAAGACATACTGCCTTTCGCGCAGGAGATGACGCTCATCTTCCTCGGCGCTGTCGTGACGATCATTCTGACCGCGGCGCTTCTCAATCGCCAGACCGATCTCGAGCTTCGCAAGGAAGGAAGGGTCATCATCCTCCAGCAGCAATGCGACATTTACATGGCCTGCATCGAGAAGGTCGCAGAGATCGTGGAAACCGCAAGGCACGATGCGAAGCTGATCGATGAACTGCGTGTTCTCAGCCACAAGCTGGCTGTGGTCGCGAGTGCAGGGGTCGTGTCCAGCTTCGAGCAGGTACTGGAGAGCTTGCAGTCCGGTTTTGCTGACGGCACGCTCTCGGACGGGGACGGAGAGCGCGTGATGAATGCCGTCGCCGATCTCACGATAGCGATGCGGTCGGACGTCCTGCACGCTGCTGCCTTTCCTTCGCAGAACACCGAACGCGCCGTTCGCCTGAATTCGAGGCGAATGGAAAAACTCGACGATCTCGAACGTCACCTTCTCGTATCCACCGACACCCGGGAGAACTGATATGCGCGGCCATAATCGTCCACCATTCCCGCCGAAAATTCCCGGAACCGATCTGCCATCCTGGGACGTGCCGACGGCAATCATCTACCGTCCTGCCCGTTCCGCGATGACATCGGCGCCTCGGCCCAGCTACTGGGTCCTCGAGTTCGAGCCGTCCCGGCCGCCGCAGATCGAGCCGCTGATGGGATGGACGGCAAGCGGCGATCCCTATCGTCCGATTCGGCTGAAGTTTCCGGATCGCGACAGCGCCGTGGAATTCGCGGAGCAGCAGGACTGGCGCTATTTCGTGCGTGAGGACGTGGCTCATCGGCATGCGCCTGACCGCTGGCGGGGAGAGGAGCGGCATCGCCTCTACAAGGGAGCCGACGCCCCGAACGCCTTTCGCATACCGTCCCGCCTGGATCGGGGTCGCACGGACCACCGACTCCGGCGCGCAGTCGATCAGGAAGGCTCGGTGGACCTGCCGTCGCAAGAACAGGCGGAATTCGATCCAGTTTTCGAAGCCAGTCTTGAATCCTTCCCGGCCTCCGATCCCCCAGCCTGGACGGGCGTGACGATCGCCGGGAAAAAATAACGAACGCAATGGTCAGCTCGAGCGAGGATCTGCCGCTTGTGTCCTTACCTTGACAGCGTCGCGAGCCGCTATTGGCCTTCCCTGCGCCATGCCATCAGGAGAAGAACATGCATGGAGTGACCGGATTTGTCGAAAGCGCGGCCTTGTTGGTCTTTGCCGCGTTCGTGCTCGTGACGATATGTTCAAGGATCGGCGTGCCCAGCATTGTCGGTTACATTCTTGCCGGTATAGTCATTGGACCCGCCGGCCTCGACCTGATTGCCGAAAACGCTGCCCTTAGCAGCATTGGTGAGATCGGAGTGGTGCTGCTGCTGTTCTCGCTCGGCCTGGAATTCTCGTTCGACAAGCTCGTAAGGCTCAGGAAGCATGTCTTCGGTCTTGGAGCCGTGCAGGTTGCAGTCACGACGATAACGGTGTCGTTGATAGCGAGTCTGATCTTCGATCTCGCGCCCGTCCCCGCAATCCTCATCGGCGGGGCCGTTGCCATGTCATCCACGGCCATGTGCCTCAAGGTGCTCGCAAGCGCGAACGCTCTGGGATCGGCCCAAGGACGCCTGGCCATTGCGGTGCTTCTGTTTCAAGACTTGGCAGCTGTCGCATTCCTGCTTCTGCACGATTCGATGAGTGGAGCCGCCGAAGGGTATGGCGTGATAACGGTCGTCGCCAGTGCAACGGCATTGGTTGCAGCTCTGTTCATTGCCCGTGGCCCGTTGCAGCTGCTGGCCCGTTGGGTAGCGTCGCGTGGCGATCCGGAACTTGCCCAGCTTCTCGCGCTCACCATTGTACTAGGGGCTGCGACTGTCGCGGCCACCGCCGGCCTTTCTCCGGCACTCGCTGCATTCGCGGCCGGGATGATCATCGGTGAGGGTGACGCGCGCCATGCTGTCGAGAACGAGATCCGGCCTTTCCGCGATTTGTTTGTGGGGATTTTCTTTGTCGGCATCGGAACGCAATTGCCACTTTGGATCATCCCGTATGCGTGGCCAGTCGTGCTGAGCTGGATCGCGATCATTTTTGCGGGCAAGGCGGTGATCGTTTTGGTTGTCGCCCGAATATTCGGCGAGTCGCTTCAGACCTCATGGCGAACTGGGATAATCCTGGCCCACGGAGGAGAATTCAGCCTGATGCTGCTGTCGGTTTCCTCGTCATCGGGCATTGTTGCGGAGGAATTCGCTGGTCCATTACTCCTCGCGATTGGCATGAGCATGCTGGCCGGGAGTGTTATGATCAGATGGGCGGCCCTAAAGGTTTAGTGGGGTCGACATCAAAATAACTATTTTTCTCAGATAACGGAGAGCACGCCGGAGCCTGATCGCGCATGACGCTGTAGTCGGAGAGCATTTCGGCGACTGCCGACCCATCCGGCAGGACATCGAGCTCGTGGGCTGCGCGCGCCTGGACCTCTCGGCTGTACTCAACAAGCGGCGGACAGACGGTAGCCATGCGTAGCCATGCGAGGTTCAGAAGTGGCCGTCGCGCAGGCGGTCAGCGAAATCGCTGCGATCACGAGGACGGCGAGCTGCCGCGTCGAGCATCTGGCGTTGGATGTCATTGACCTTATCCATGGTTTCAAGGCGCTCGGCGAGCCGGCCAGCGCGCTCGCCGGAGCGCCGGAGCGTGAGCAGGAACAGGAGCACCGCGGGGGCGATGCCGCCGTAGCGCAGGGCCACCCGCATCCACGGGGCGGCGGCGATCCTCGCCCCCCGCTTCCAATCGTCGAGCAGAGCGTAGATCGTGACCTCAATGCCCGCGAGCGCCGCAGCGATGAACAACCAGCCAGGGTGTCGAGATAGGGGCGAGCGGCAGGATCGCGCTCTGGGTTTCCGCCAGGACGTTCTGCGCCACATCGACGCCAGCCGCACCCAGCGTCGCCACACCGGCGGCACCGCTGGCCGTCATTGTCCGGTTTTCGGCCAGCACTTCCCTTGCGGGCGGCATTTACACTGCAAATGCTACCGGTCGCACCGGGAACCGGTCGCCCCACTCGCGTGCGGGCCCAAGATCAATGTGCATAAACCCCGAGCGCGGATAGAAGCCGAAGCCGAGGAACCCAACCTCCCGCGCTGCCGCCTCGAACGTCACCGGGGCGTGTCGCCATGGAGATGTCGAAGTCGGCGCCTTCCATGTGCTTCGACCGGGTCGCGCCGCCGACAGGGCGGTTATGCTTGGGGCTACGGCAGGCTGAGCGGACGATTAGCGGCATGGGCTGTTGCGGGGTCGCACCTGACACACCTTCGGTGAGATTAACCTTCGCCCAGCATCTCGAAAAACCCGCCATCCTCGCTGGGCCGCGGATCCTCCTTGAGATCGAAGATCACGCTGCCGACCACCGCGCGCCATTCCGAGGTGATCCCTACGCTCTGCGCGGACCGCCGCACGGTGATGATGACCGGTGCCTTCGATACGAGTCTCGCCTGCATGACTGCCTCGGAGCCGCGCAGGTAGTGGATATGTGCCCAGATGGTGAAGCGATCCTCCCATCCCTGGATGACCCCACCCATGTCGTCTTCGATCATCACGAAGGACTGGAATGTGACGCGCCGATCGAGCTGCCCCGGGTCCCTGCTCACAGCCGGATCCTGCGATAAGGTGCCAGCAGCGCCTCGACGGCGAAGGGCAAGGCGGTGCCTGTGCCCGTCACCTGCCGATGCTCGTACCACTGCGTAACCAGCAGCAGCGTGGCCTGGCGGATGGCGGCCGGCACGTCGGCGGGAGCGCCATAGCCCGCGGTGAAGGTAATCGCCGCAGGCCGGCCGAGGCCTGATCTCAGCCGCAGCAGCGGACGCTTGTCCTGCAGCTCGAATGCATGGATCAGCTCCCCTCCTTCTGCGTCGGTGAACACGGCGCTGCTGATCACGGTATCAGGAAACGGCAGCCGGATCGGCCCGGTGACCGCCGCCAGTTCCGCGCGCCAGGTCTGGGTCACAAGGCAGCGGCCGAGGATCCCGGACGGGCCGTCGAGCCAGGCGGTTGCCGCGTCGATGTAATGCTGGATCAGCAGGTCCTCGTCATCATGCGTGACCCGGGCCTGCGCCTTGACCTCGGCCAGCGTGATCGGCGGTGCGGCCGGTGGGGTGACGAGGACCAGCCGCATCAGTCTTGGGCCTTCCCGTAGACG
>NZ_FNNA01000006.1 GCF_900106665.1 Paracoccus sanguinis | reverse complement strand
GTTCGACAACGACGTCGAGGCGCTGACCGAGATCCGCCGGCTCTTCGACGTCCTGCCGCTGTCGAACCGCGACAAGGCCCCGACCCGGCCGTTCTTCGACGACCCGGCGCGCATCGAGGCCTCGCTCGACACGCTGATCCCCGACAACCCGAACCAGCGCGCCCCGGTATAGGCAGCGAGCAGCGGCAGCCAGTAGAGACCGTCGCGGATAATCTCCGTCCCGGGCTCCAGCCGCCGCGACGGCGAGCGTGACCCCGTCCAGACCGGCGAACGAAAGAGGCGCCGGAGGTCCTCCTGGCTGAATGGCAGGACGGCATCGCGGGCGTCCCGCGCGTCGACCTCGCGGAGGTTGGTAAGATCAAGCCGATCGCTGACCTCTATCTCCTGCAGCCGCGCGTGCTTGAGGATCTGGCCGCGGAAGCCGAGGTTGCGGTTCACGGTCGCCGGCGACAGTCCCTGCGACTTTCCGACCCGGCTAGCGTTCGCGATGATCTGGCCGAGCGTCATGCTCCGCTCGACGGCGCTTTGCGATAGAGCGGCGGCAGCTGCGCCATAGCCTCGATGAAGCGGGCAAGGCGCGCTTGGGTGACCTCGCGAACATCGCGGATGCCGGCGGCCTCGCTGAAGAGCCTGGCGGTCGCCCCGATCTGGTGGGCGGTGCGGTCGGCCACGCGGCCGCGGGTCTGCTTGCGCCCTGCCATGCTGCGCGCCACAGCAACGAGATCGGGATTGTAGGCGGGCAGGTCCTGAAGGACAGGTCCCTTCAGGATCCTACGGTCCTTTGGGTCGGGTTCGGCAGAGACCTTTACGGGACAGATCCCTTTCCGCGAAAAGGATCCATGAACGGATGCGGCCGGATATCGGTCCTGGTCAGAGTTGGACCTATGGTTGAGGCCACGAGCCGCGGTACCGACCTCAGAAACGGCAGAGAGCAAATTTTCGACCGCCTCGGCGGCCAGGTCGGACTCCTGGGCTGCGAGCTTGTCGGTCGCCATCGGCGCCGCGCTCCGCCCCCACATCGGCAAGCGTCGCGCCTCCCGCAGCATAAGCTCACTTGGCGGCTCGCCCAGAAGCCCGGTCAGCCGCCGCGTCAACGTCGCCGTGACGGCCGGCGTTTCCTCGACCGTGCGCTGAAGATCGAGGCACCGGCCAACGTGTTCGATCAGCGGTGCGTCGTAGCCGTCAACCGCCAGCCGCTGCCGTGCCGTGTCCGTCAGCTGGGCACCTATGCCACCATCGGCCAACAACCGCAGCGCCAGCCCGTGGGCCATGTCCTCGCGGCGCTCGGTGGCTTCGTCATCCGTAGGCCGCCCGACTCTCACCGCGCAATAGGCGCCGGCCGGCTCGAGTTCGTCGCGCACCACCCCGTCCAGCAGGGACTTTGCCTCGGCGGGGGTGAGCCGTCGTTCTATCATGTCGTCGAATTCCGCGGACGATCGCAGCGTGAAAATGGTGGCGATCCGTCGGGCCGCGCGGGGGGCGGTCGTGCACAGGATGACCTGGAGCGACCCGGCCCCTGCCACCGTCGGAATGCGGGGGCGCAAGACATAGGTCGCCTGCTGGCGGGTGACGTTGTTAGGTGACACCTGATCTTGCAGAGACCTGCGAAGAGCCGCGGAGATCAGCGAAGAGCTGCGAAGGGCCAGGAAAAGCGGGCCCGAGAGGGGTTGATGGGAGCCTCTAGCGGACCAGCGGTGAAGTTTGCAGAAAGTGGCGATCTCGGCTGGTTTCGACCTCTGAACCGGCACGGGTTAGGCCGAAGCGGAAGCGCGAGAGAACCGCGTGAAAACCCCTTCAATGCTGGTTCAATCGGGGTAGTAGCCGGTGCCAGGCGCTCCGGAACTGACGCTCCAATGCCATCCTAAGTGGGACGCTGCCCGCCCACTTAGGGATCGAGCGTCCCACTTAGCGATTTATGCAGCAATTACAGCGGGCTGACCAGCATAAGTGTGCGGCAGGCGCTTGGACTAAGTGGGACGCGATTTCCAGGCTCATACAGGGCTTTCGACAAGCGAAAGCGCCCCGTCAGGCAGCGGCCTCTGAAGGTGGACTGCAAGTTCAAATGGCTGCGTCATCCACACCTCCCACTCCTCTTGGGCGGTGAGAATGACAGGCATTGCCTTAGGGTGAACGGCGGCAACCTCGGCATTTGGCGGGCAGGTCAGGAAGGCGAACAGGTCGTCTGTGGTCTGGCCACTCGCAGCCGGACAGGGAACGCTCCCTCATCGATCTTGGCCTGTGCAGTGCTGCGACGAACCATCAGCGGAAATTGCTGATCAGCAGCTCGGCGCGCGACCCTGCCGGCTCCTTGCGGGCGCCGCCAATCGTGTAGGTCGTGCGGACCTCTTCGAGGGCAAAGGCCCCGAACAGCTCGCGGACCTCCGGCACGTCGTTGAGCGAGAGCAGAAACCGGCCACGGATACCCGCGAGAACGGCGGCGAGCCGCTGGAAGTCGTCGCGGCAGAACAGCTGACGCCCGTAATCCGCCTCGCAGCCCCAGTAGGGCGGATCGAGGTAAAACAGGGTGTCGGGGCTGTCATAACGGGGGATGAACGCTGACCAGTCGAGGCACTCGATCACCACGCCGGCCAGGCGGCTGTGCAGATCTTCGAGCATCGGCTCAAGGGTGGTGAGGTTAAAGCGGCCAGGCCTTTCGCGGGTGACCCCAAAATTCCGGCCGCTGACCTTTCCGCCGAAGGCGGTCCGCTGAAGGTACAGGAACCTCCCAGCCCGCTCGAGGTCAGTGAGGGTGTCTGGGTCCACCGCCACCAGGCGCTCGAACTCGGCTCGGGTGGTGAGCTGGAAGCGCAGGGTTTCGAGAAACTGCGGGTAATGGCGCTGGAGGATGCGGAACAGGTTGGCGATGTCTCTCGCACGGTCGTTGATCACCTCGGCCCGCGGCCGGGCGGAGCGGCGCAGGAAGATGCCCCCCATGCCGACGAAGGGCTCGGCGTAGGTGATGCAGGGGGAGGCGTCGAGGATCGCGCAGATGCGGCGTGCGAGGTTGCGCTTGCCGCCCAGCCAAGGCGCTACCGGAGAGGTTGAGGTGATCGGTGTAAGCATGGCGGTACCCGTAGTTCCCGACGCGCATTGTAGAACAAAAAGTGAACATCGCGCAATTGCACGCCGGCTACGGATTCTCAATCTTGTCAACCTGTGGCAAATTGCGGCGGCTAGCAGGAGGAACGCATGCTCGCGCCCGAGACGTTTACCACGCTGCCCTATGATTTCTTATGGTTGTTCGCGACAGGCTATGTCGCCTATCGCATCGCCTTCGTCGGCAGGAACAGCCATCACAAGACCTTCGACGAGACTTTTCTGGTCGTTGTCTTTGCCACGCTGGCGAGGCTTATTTCCGCGCTGCTCGCGACGCTGGCGGGAACATACTCCTTATCCGGATCTGTGTTGGCGACCCTCGGCACGCTTTGCCTCGCAATCGTCTGGCGTCGCTGGCTCTCGTGTTGGCTGCGCAAAACCCTGAGAGAGGCAAAGCTGGTCGATCACGATGGCCACGCCGATGTCTGGCGGTCGATGCTGGCCGAGGACCTGCGTGGCCCCACACAGCTCGTCGTGGTGCTGAAGTCCGGCAAGTCTTACCTTTGCGACGATCTCGCCCGTTTTAATGACGCACCACTAGGGCCCTGTCTCTGGGGCGAAGATGGCTCAGTCGCGATGTACATTACCGCACTGCGCAAACAGGGCGAGGCTTGGCAGGATTGCAATCCCGAAGGCGAGAACGGCTTCGAACTGTCTTTCTTCAAGGCCGCAGATATCGAGCGGATCGATATAACCCGCAGGGCCTAGTCCTTCTCCTTGGGCTTCGCCGGCGCCGTAGCCAACTGCCGCACGACGACTGTTTCGGCTGACGGCCTCATGGAGAAGTCTCCGGTGGGCCGATGCGAGGGAGTGCTGACCTGCTCGCCGTTTGGCTGCTTGCTGCCGAGCTGGCGTTCCGTGCGGTCGCTGTCCGCCATGGTCAGTCCTTCGGTTGCGGTTTAGATGGGGCGGTAGAACCTGTCGAGGGCTTCGACGGCGCGGGACGCTGGCTATCGCCGACCCGGATTCGGCTCATAATATCAGTCCTTAGGTTGAGGCTTGGTCGCTGCTGGAGCGACCGGCGACCTGTCAGCGATTGGGCGCTGGCTCTTATCAATCTGTCCGCACTTATCCTTATCGCTCATGCTTCACTCCCTCACCGTGTGCCCCCACCAGACCACCCGACCGATGATCTCGGCGCGCTTGAGGCGGTCGCCGGTCAGGACTTCGACCGGGAATTCGTTGTTGTCGGACAGCAGCTGCATCTGGCCGGTCTCGGGTCGCTCCACGCGCTTGATCCTCGGTCCGTCGGCTGTGTTCACGGCATAGATCGGGGGCAGGCGCCGATCCTCGGGGCCGCGTTTGCGCACCGCGACCTCGCGCGAGCCGGTGTCGATCAACACCATGTCGTCGTCGTGCAGGGTGGGTGCCATGCTGTCGCCGCGGACCCGGGCGATCCGCGCCTTGTCGGCCGCGATGCCCATGCGGTCGAGCCAGTCGCGACGGAACGCGAGGTGGCCGATCACTGCCTCGGTGTCGTTTTGCGCCGAATACCCCGCGGCGAGGAACGCGTCGTGGATCGGGATGCTGGCAAAGTCGTCGGCGACGTGGAGTGCGTCGGCGGTCAGCGCAGCAAGGCGGTCGGACGGCGTTTTCCCAGTCAAGATGAAAGACACATCCGCGCCGTGTTGGGCTATTGCCGCAAGATAGTCAGCGGTTGGGGCCTTACCCTTCTCGTAAAGGATCTGAGAACCCTTAGAGACGCCTCCTCGCTCAGCGAACGCAGGCTGTGACAGGCCCAGCCGTTCGCGTTCCGCAAGAATGCGGCGCCCGCGGTCAAAATCTTGGACCTTAGTTGTTGACGAGTTCAAGATTTTGAACCATATCTTGCCTTGTAACGGCGCGGAGACGCCTTGCGAGGCAAGATGGCAGAAAAATCCTTCCCCTTCCAGCCGGGCGTGATGCTCCACGAGGCAATCGTGGGCGCGTTCCGGGCCACCGGTGGCAGCTTCGAGGTCTGGTGCGCCGAAAACGGCGTCGCCCCGAGCATCGCGAGAAATGCGACGTTCGGTGTCGCCAAGGGCCCCAAAGGGCGCGCCCTGCTGGCCAAGCTGATCACCGCGGCAGGCCCCGAGGTCGTCCGCGCGGGCTATCTGGCCCGCTTCAAGACCCATGCTGAAGACCTCCGGAAGGGGGTTGCGTGATGGCTACGTCTGCAGCTGAGCGCCATCGCCGGCTCGCGGAGATCATCACGGCCCAGGACGAGCTGGCCGCGGCCTTCATGCGGCTGGACTGGATGGTGCGCGACCTGATGCGCGCCGAGTTCTGCGAGCCGCCCGACCTCGCCCGCCGGTCGGCCGCCGCCGGTGCCGAGGATGCGTCTGTTCCAGCGGCCATCACCACCCTTTCAAGAGAGGTTGAAGCGTGAGCCCCATGCAACTCGAGACCGCGGCCGATCGCGCCGCGCGGGTCGCCCGCCAGCGCCGCCAGGCTCTGACCGGCGCGCAGCAGATCGACTGCGACGACGCCCCGGTCTCGTCCATCGAGACCATGGCCGAGGTGAGAGCGCGATTGGCGCGCCGCCTTGACCCCGTCTACGCGGCGCGGGCGGCCGTCGAGGCACTGCCCGAGCGGCAGCGTGTCGAGCTGATCGGCGAGCTGCTCTGCTCGCTCGGCGGAGCGCGGGCCAAGGATCACCTCGCGCGGACCCGGAACCTGATCACGAGCCAGCTCCACAGGCTGATCACGTCCGAATACGATGCCGAGGTCGCGGCGCGGCCCGGCCTGATGGCCCCCGAGATCGCGCGGCCCGAGGGGCCGGCACCGGCATCCAGCCCATCCCTCACCCGGCGCTCCCCCGCCGGGGACAGGGCCGACCTCGGGGCGGCGGTAGCTGCCACTCCCCGCCCCGAGGCGCGGGTTTCACCCGGACGGCGCATGCTGCGCGCCGCGCGGGCGCTCGACGACAGCTGGATCGGCGACGCATTGGGCGCCGTCTGCCTCTTTGCGGGCGGCTACCTGCTGTTCGTGGTTGCGGGGGTGCTGTCGTGAGCGGATTTTCGGTCCGGCGCGAGGACGGCACCTACAAGGTGCTCGACCCCTCGGGATACGTCGCGGCGCGGTACGCACACCGCGATCGCGCAGAGGCCAAGGCCGATGCGCTGACCCGTGCCCCGCATGATCGCGCCAAGGAACGCCCCTGCATGTGCTGCCGCCGGGTTTTCCGCAGCGAAGGCATCCACAACCGCCTGTGCACAGAGTGCCGCCGCCAGACGGCCGACCATGATGCCTGGGGGCCTTCTCCCGGCAAAGCCCGCTTCGGGCGGCGCAGCTGACATTCAACGAGACCACGCGAGACGATCATGCCCGAGCCGACCCTGATCCAGAGCAAGACCACCCTTCCGGTCGCGGAGATCCGCGCCGATCGTCGCCTGCGCCCCGTCAGCGAGGCCGGGGTCGAGGCGATCCTCGCCTCGGTGGGCGAGCTGGGCCAGATCGTGACGCCGCTGACGGTGCGGCAGCGGCAGGTGCAGGGCAGCGGGCTGGTCTACGAGCTTCTGGATGGCGCGCACCGGCTCGAGGCGGCGCGACGGCTCGGTCACGGCGAAGTCCCGGTGCGGGTGTTCGAATGCACGGGCGACCAGGCGGCGCTGATGGAGATCGACGGCAACCTGGCGGGCGCGGAGCTGAATGCGCTCGACACGGCGGTGTTCCTGGCGACGCGGAAGGCGGTCTACGAGCGGCTGCACCCGGAGACGAGGGCGGGTGTCGCCGGCGGCCTTGCGCGTCAAGGTTCAGCGGCGGACATGATGTCCGTTGCTAGTTTTGTAGGCAGCACCGCCGAGAAGTTCGGCCTGTCCGAGCGCCATGTCCGGCGGATGACCGCGGCGGGCGCCCGGCTCGGACCCGACGAGGTGCAGCAGCTGCGGCTGGCGCCGCGTCCGGTCACGCTGGCCGATCTGCAGGCGATCAGCGCCATCGGCGAGGCGCCCGAGCGCTACGAGGTGGTGCGTCAGCTGGCGACCGGCGAGGCCAAAAGCGCGGCGGCGGCCCGCAAGGCATGGTTCCACCGCGAGAACCCGCCGGCTCCCGTGTCCCCCGAGGATGCCGAGTTCGCGGCGCTGCATGACCGGTGGGCACGAACCAGCAAGGCTGCCCGCCGTCGCTTCGTCGCAGCGAACTTCGACGAACTGGCTGTCCTGGTCGCCGAGGAAAGCGTGAGGCACGGCGACAAGGCGTTCTTCCTGAACCGTGCGCTGCCGTTTGACGGGGGTGCCGGAGAATGAGCCGCAGCGGACCCCCGCAGGAGTGGTGGACGGCGGCAGAGTTGGCGGCGTCCGGCCTGCCCGACCTGCCGACCACCAAACGCCGGGTCAACGACATGGCGCTGCGGCTGGGCTGGGCCAATGCGCCCGGCAAGTCCAGAAAGCGGGCCGCGCGAGGCGGCGGCCTGGAGTACCACTGGTCGGTGCTGCCCGCGCGGGCGCGGGTGCGTTTGGCCATCACTGGCGCCGAAGAGGTCGTGAAACCTGTCCGCGCGCGGGACGAAGTCTGGGCGGAGTTCGAGCAGCTGGGCGAACAGGCCGCCGCGCGGGCGCGGCAGCGGCTTGAGGTGGTTCAGGTCGTCGAGGCGCTGGTCCGCAGCGGAAGTCGTCGGGATGCAGCCGTGCGCGACATCGCCAAGCGCCACGACGTATCTGCGCGATCGATCTGGAACTGGCTGGACATGGTGCGGGGCATCCCGCCCGAGGACTGGCTGGCCTATCTGGCTCCGCGTCACCGCCGCGGTCCGACCGGCGGGACGGTGATCGTCGATCCCGATTTCGGTGACCGCCTGAAATCCGACTATCTGCGCCTCGCGCAGCCGAGCTTCACCTCGTGCTACGAGCGGACCCGGCGCTGGGCCGCGAAGGAGGGCGTGCCGGTGCCGGCGCTCCACACGGCGCGACGCTGGTACCAGCGGACCACCTCGACGGCGATGGAGGTTCTGGCGCGCAAGGGCGTTGACGCGCTCAAGCGGCTCTATCCTGCCCAGATCCGGGATCGCTCGGGGCTCCACGCCCTCGAGGCGATCTGCGGCGACTATCACCGCTTCGACGTGTTCGTGCGCATGCAGACGCCCGACGGCGAGCAGGTGGTCCGTCCGCAGATGGTCGCCTTCCAGGATCTGTTCTCGGGCAAGATCCTCGCCTGGCGGCTCAGCCACAGCGCCAACAGCCAGACCGTTCAGCTCTGCCTGGGCGACCTGATCGAGCACTGGGGCATCCCAAAACATGCGCTGCTCGACAACGGGCGCGAGTTCGCGGCCAAGACCATCACCGGCGGCACCCCGACCCGGTTCCGGTTCAAGGTGACCGAAGAGGACATCCCCGGGCTGCTCACCACGCTCGGCTGCGAGGTCCATTGGGCCACCCCGTACAGCGGCCAGTCAAAGCCCATTGAACGGGCGTTCCGCGACCTCTGCGACCGGGTCGCCAAGCACCCCGCCTGTGAGGGCGCCTACACCGGCAACAGCCCGGACGCGAAGCCCGAGAACTACGCCAGCCGCGCGCTCGAGTTCGAGGAGTTCCGGGCGCTCGTCGATGCAGAGATCGCTGCGCACAACGCCCGGCCGGACCGCCGGACCGAGGTGGCCTTCGGCCGGTCCTTCGACGACGTGTTTGCCGAGAGCTATGCCCGCGCGCCGATCCGCAAGGCCACGGCAGAGCAGCGGCGGCTGTGGCTGATGGGCGCGCGGGGCGTCTCGGTCAGTCGCACCAACGGCCGCATCAGCTTCATGGGCAACGCCTATTTCGACGAGTGGCTGCACGAGCACCTGGGCGCGACCGTGGTGGCGCGGTTCGACGCAGATGCGCTGTGGGACGGGCTGCACATCTACGCCCTGTCCGGCGCCTACCTCGGTTTCGCGCCGTGCCAGGAGAAGGTCGGGTTCTTCAGCGCCGAGGGCGCGAAGGAGATCAAGCGGGCCCGGACCAACTTCACGAAGGCGACGCGGGCGCAGCTGGAGGCTCATCGCCGCCTGAACGCCGCCGAGGTCGCTGCCGGCGCGATGGGGGCGATGCCCCCGGCGCCGGCGCCGCCGCCGGCCCGGGTGGTGGAGATGCCGGCCCCCCACAAGCGCGCTGCGCGCGTCAGCCGGGTAGCGGCAGAGGACGATCGGCCCGTGGAGGAGGTGGTGACCTCTCTCACGCGCCACCGCTCGGCGCGCGGCGCGCGTGTCGAGGACGAGCGTGACCTGTTCGCACGGGCGCTGGAGTTCGAGGCGTCGCTCGCCCGCGGCGAGGCACTGACCGCAGACCAGGCGCGCTGGCTGCGCGGCTACCAGACGCATCCCGACTACCGGGCGCAGAAGCTGCTCGCCGAGCAACTTGGGCAGGGACTGCGGGGATAAGGCGGCGCGGCTGATTTCACAGGCCAACCGCGCCGATCGACTGAACGATGGAGGCAAGGATGACAGAGCAGAGAGAAGAAAAAAAGACCTTGGCGCCGCTTCGCAACGTGAGCCGGATGCTGGCGCTGATCGACAGGTTGCAGAACCGGGGCGACGGTGTCCCCGGGATGGGCTGCTTCTACGGCTTCTCGGGCCTCGGGAAGTCCATGGCCTCGTCGTTCGCGGTGAACTCCACGCGCGCGGTCCACGTCCAGATGAAGAGCGTCTGGACGCACAAGCGGCTCTGCGAGGCGATCCTCGACGAGCTCGGCTTGCCCGCCCGCGGCACCGCCGCAGACATGGTCGACCGGATCGCCGAGGCACTCGCGGCCGACAGCCTGCCGCTGCTGATCGACGAGGCGGATTTCTTGGTCAAGAAGGGGATGATCGAGATCGTCCGCGACCTCTACGAGATGTCCGAGGTTCCGGTCATCCTCATCGGAGAGGAGCTGCTGCCGCAGAAGCTGAAGCGGTGGGAGCGGGTCCATGGGCGCATCAGGTCGTGGGTCTCGGCGGAGTTGGCCGACGACAGGGACTTCGAGCTCCTGCGCACGATCCGGGCTCCGGGCATCGACATCGAGCCGGAACTGGTCAAGGCGATCAAGGTCAACAGCAACGGGAGCGCCAGGCGGCTGGTGGTCAACCTCGACGAGGTCGACGAGATCAGCCGTCGCATCGGACGCGACCGCGTCGGCATGGCCGACTGGGGCAACATGCCGTTCTACACTGGCGACGCGCCGCTTGCCCGGGGGTACGCGGCATGAGCGGGCAGGGCGCAAAGAAGACTGCGCTGGCCGACGAGCAGCGGCAGGCAGCATGGCTGCAGGTCGCTGACCGTGACGGCTTCACGGCGACCGAGCTGGCGACGGCCACGGGCATGTCGCCCGAATGGGCCCGCAAGGTGATCCGCGAGTGGCAGGCTGAGGGGTTGATCGCCGAGGCCGGGCAGGAGGGCCAGACGACGGTCTGGAAGGCCAGCGCGCCGCCGACCGACGATCAGTCGGTCTACGCCCGGGAGAGCCGTCGGCCCGAATTTGCGATGTGGCGCACGATGCGGACGCTGCGCCGGTTCGCGGCGGCTGACGTCCATCTGACAGCCAATACCGATGCGACGCCGCTGACCGTCGCCGACATCCAGAAGTACTGCTCGACGCTCGCGGAAGCGGGATACCTCGCGGTGGCTTCCAAGGGCCGCCCCGGGCACCGCGCCGCCGTCTACACCATCAAGGGTCGACCGGGGCCGTTCCCGCCCCGGCTCGTGCGGGTGCCGGCCATTTACGACCCCAACGAGGGCTCGTTCCGCGTCCTCGAGCGTCGGGTCCGCCCATGAGCCCGGTCGATCACGTCGCCAAGGCCCGTGCCGCCTGGGGCGCGAACGTCCCGAGCTGGGTGATCGCGCTTGCAGAGGCCTGCGCGAAGGCGAGCCAGAACCGCGTGGCCCAGCGGCTCGGCGTGAGTGCGTCCCTCGTCTCGTCGGTACTGGCCAACAAGTACCCCGGAGACGTCGAGCGTATTGCCGAGATCTGCCGGGGCGAGTTCGAACGCCAGACGATCGCCTGCCCGGTGCTGGGGGATATCGCCCCGCTGGCCTGCCGCCGCTGGCAGCTGCGAGCCGACCGGCTCCGGACCGGCAACAACCAGAACGCTCGCATGTTCCGCGCCTGCCGCGGGTGCGGCCGCTATCGCAAGGAGGAGATCGAATGATGACCGTCGACGACATGCAGCGCGTGCTGTCGCTGCCAGGCGATCCCGAGCACCCGGAGTTCGGGCCGGCGGTGATGGAGGCCGGTGCGCGCCTCGCCATGGCCGCGGCCGACGACAGAGGGCTGCGCGCTGCGCTGCACGAGGCTGTGCAGCTGGTGCTGGTGGGGATGTCAATCGAGACAGACCGGCCGCGCGCCACCCTGCACATGCTGATCGCCGAGCTGACCGAGGGTGCCGAGGAGCTGCTCGCCCTGACCGGCCACGCCCGGCACGACGCTTGACCCCGAAGGAGACGATGATGGCGAAGAAAGTGAAGACGAAGGCGGTGCCGGCCCTGCCGATCCCTGCCGACGACACCGAGGCGCGCGAGGCGATCCGCGAGATCGGCGATCGTCAGCGAGAGGCGCTGCGGTTGCAGGCCGAGATGAATGACCAGATCGCGGCCCTTCAGGAGCGTTACGGCGCCCTCGTCGCCCCCATCAACACCAGGATCGCCGCGCTGACCGAGGGATTGCAGATGTTCTGCGAGGTCAACCGCGCGCGCCTCACCGGGGGCAAGGTCAAGTACGCCGAGTTCTCGACCGGCAAGGTCTCCTGGCGGCTGCGGCCGGCCAAGGTGACGCTCAAGAAGATCGAGGACGTGATCGAGGCCATCCGCAAGGCCGGCCTCGGCGATCGCTTCCTGCGCACCAAGACCGAGGTCAACAAGGACGCGATGCTCGAGGACCGGGCGACAGCCACGGCGATCAAGGGCGTGAGCATCGGCTCGGACGGCGAAGACTTCGTGGTCGAGCCCTACGAGACCGACCTCAGGGGCGCAGCCTGATGGAGCGGTCGTCGTCCGCGAAGTGGTTCTGGCATGAGCTGGATCGCATCCTGCGGCCGGCGCTGCAGGGCGGATGCAGCTGGGACGAGGCGATCTCCGCCCTGCGCGACAAGGCCGACCAGCTCGAGGCGCAACGCGACGTCGGGCTCGAAGCGGCCAGCTACCGCAAGTTCGAGCGGCTGTGATGAGCACCGTCCGAGCCATCTATGCCGGGCTTCGGGCCGTCGGGATCGCCGACGAGGGCGATCGACGCGACCTCTATGAGCGCGTGACGGGTAAGCGCTCTCTGCGGCTCATGACCAGCAACGAACAGGAGGGCGTGGTCCAGGAGCTGCGGCGGCTGGGCTTCCGGCCGACCGCTGGACAGCGTCCCCGGGCAGAGCGGGCTGACGTCCGCTACCTCCACGTCCTGTGGCGGCTGCTCTCGGATGCCGGTGAGACACGCCAGCCTGGGCGGTCCGGCCTCAACGCCTTCATCCGCGCGCGCTTTGGCGCGTCCTGGGGCGCTGAGCCGATCGACGTCGACGGCTTGCGCGAGCCCGCGCAGATCAACGCGGTGACCCGTGCGCTCAAGGATTGGTGCCGGCGCGCGGGCATCCCTCATGATCACGGGCGAGACTGATGACGACCGCTGGCTGGATCGACGAGCTCGAGGCTGATCTGGGTTTGCCGGCCCGGCTTCGGCTCGTCGCCAACGCCGGGGGTCAGCGCCGGCCGATCCCTCACATGGCGTCGGCCGGCAACTCCAAGCTCGCGGGTGAGGTCGGGGCGGACGTGGCCAGGTGGCTCGCCTCCCGCTTCGCTGGCGAGGACATCGACATCCCGAACGACACCTCGACCGCCCGGTCGGCAAAATCCGCGCGGCTCGTCGCCGACATCCTCGAGGCGGGATTGACCGAACCGACCCGCAGCGCGAATGATCTGGCGCGAGCTCATGGCGTCACCCGGCGCTGGGTCGTCATGCTGCGCGCCGCTCTTCGCGCCGAACGCACCGCCGCGGACGACCAGTTGCCGTTGTTCTGACCGCGGGAACTGCTTCCCCGCCGATCCCCTGATCCTTCGCCCGTAGGGTCGCCCGGACAACCGGAGCGACTCATGCGCGTCAAGAACCAGAGGATGGAGGGTGTGCCGTACAAGGCCGCCCGCAACATCGGGGGAGTGATCACCCCCGAGATCGTCGTGCTGCACGACACCGCCGGGCGGCTCGAGAAGGGCAACAGCGCCGCCTACCTGCGCGACAACAAGGCGGGGGTCAGCGTCCACTTCGTGGTCGAGCGTGACGGCTCGATCGAGCAGCAGGTGCCGCTGAACCGTCGCGCGGCTCACGCCGGCAAGAGCAGCTTCCACGGCCGCAGCGACTGCAACGACTTCTCGATCGGCATCGAGATCGTCAACCCGGGTAGGCTGGCCGAGAAGGGCAAGTACCAGGGTATCAGCTGGTGGGGCGAGACCTTCGACATCGACAAGGACAACCTCGCCTGGGTCGAGACGAAACCCCACGGGTCCGGACTGTGGATGGCGTACACGCCGGAGCAGATCGAGGCGGTACTCGACCTGCTGACCGCGCTGTTCGCCGGCGTGCCGTCGCTGCGCGACATCACCACCCACTGGTACATCTCGCCCGGGCGCAAGGTCGACACGAACCCGCTGTTCCCGATCGAGGGCCTGCGTGCCCGGGTACTGGGCCGAGACGATCCCGCTGATGCGCTAGCCGAGGCGGGGTCCGAGCTGCTGCCGACCGCCACCATGCTGCGGATCAAGGCCCCCGGCGACACGCTGAACATGCGTCGCTGGCCCAGCTTCGAGAACAATGTCGTCGGCGCCATCCCGCACGGGACTGTCCTCCCTGCCATCCGGGGTGGGACCTTCGGGGATCGGGCCTGGAGCCTCGTCCAGTACGCCGGCCGCGAGGGCTGGATCGTCGACGCCTACACCGAGATCGTCTGAGGAGACACAGCCATGTCGGCCGCACTGCTGACCATTCTGAACACTGTCCTGCCTGCGATCCTGACGATCGTGGGCACCGTGCTGGCGACGTTCCTGATCAAGGTCGCCGCTGTTGCCCAGGCGCGTTGGGGCATCGAGATCGAGGCCAAGGACCGCGAGGCGCTGCACTCGGCGCTGATGAGCGGTATTCGGGCTGCCCTGCAGCGCGGATTGGGCCCGGGCGATGCGGTCATCGCCGCGCTGGCACATGCGCAGCGAAGCGTGCCCGACGCGCTGGCGCGCCTGAACCCCTCCGACAAGGTCCTGGGCAACATTGCCGAGGCGAAGCTCGAAGAGGCTATCAGGGCGGCCGTCAAATGAATTTCCAGTTCGACCTGACCATCTCGCTGGGCCTCATCTTCGCGGTAGTCAGTGCGATCATCGGCTGGGTTCGTCTGCAGCTGAAGCGGATCGACACGCGCATCGATGTCGCCAACGACCGCCTGGACCGGCACGAAGCGCGGCTGTCGATGGCCGAGCAGACGCTGCAGACCCTGCCCAAGAAGGACGAGCTGCACCAGGTCAACATGACCCTCGAGCGCATGGCAGGCGACATGCGCGAGGTGCGCGCGCTGATGGGCGGGCAGCAGCAGATCATGTCACGGCTGGAAACCGTCGTGACCCGCCAGGAAGACCATCTGATGAGCAGGGCCGCAAAATGAGCTATGCTGAACATGTCGCCGGCCACCGCCGGCTCGCCATCCTGCGCCACCTGGAGGGCAGCCCCGAATATGTCAGCAACGCCTCGATCCTCCAGGGCGTGCTGATCGGTCTGGGCCTGCCCTGCACGTCCGACCAGCTGAGTGCGGACCTCGCGTGGCTGCGCGAGCAGGGGCTGGCGCGCTTCGACCCCGCGGCCGAGTTCATCGTCGTGACCGCCACCGCGCGCGGCACCGAGGTTGCGCGCGGGCTCGCGCAGCACCCGGGCGTCCAGCGTCCGCGCCCGAGGGTCTGATGCCGCCCCCGAAGAAGATCGACAGCCTCCCGGCCGAGATCCGGGAGTGGCTTCAGGACACCCTGCGCGCACGGGGGTTTGCCGATTACGTGGCGATCACCGAGGAGCTGAACGACAAGCTTGCCGACGCCGGCAAGGTCGTGTCGTTCCACCACGCCACGGTCCACCGGTTCGGCCAGGAGTATCACCAGTTCGTCCGCACTCAGGAGACGGCCAGCGCCTGGGCGCAGGGCTGGATGCTGGAGAACGGTCTGGAGGAGGAGGCCAAGCGCCACAACGTGCTGTTCCAGATGGTCACCGCGCTCGCGTTCCGGGCGATGGAGGCGCGCATGATGGACGACGGCGCGGACATCGATCCGAAGGACCTGCACTTCATCGGCAAGATGCTGAAGGACATCATGGCATCGGCCGGCATCCGCCAGACCATGCTCGCGGCCGAGCGCAAGCTCCAATCCGAGCGCCTCGACGCCGCGGTCGCCGCCGGCGACATCGACGCCGAGGCCGCGGCCAAGGCCCGCGCGATCATGGGGTTCGCGTGATGGCGAGCAGCGCGCAGATCGCACACGACTTGCGGATGCAGGCGAACGCGCTGGAGGGGCGCCACCTGCAGGGGACGATGTTGACCGGCCTTTGCCGGTCCCTGCGGCGCGGCGCGGACGAGATCGAGCGGCTGGAGGCCGAACTGACGTGGTTGCGCGGGTTCGCCGACCAGGTGCTCGCGGCGGAAGCCGCCGAACTGGAGGACGCAGCATGAGCGTCCCCTTCGCGCCGGTCGTCAATTTCCTGCCCTATCAGCGGCGCTGGATCGCCGACCAGAGCCGGTTCAAGATCGGGATGTTCAGCCGCCAGACCGGCAAGACCTTCTCGACGGGCGGCGAGTGCGTCGACGACTGCTTCCGCGCCTGGGTGGACGGACGGCGCGCGCGTTGGGTGATCCTGTCTCGGGGGGAGCGGCAGGCGGCCGAGATGATGACCGAGGTCATCAAGCCGTTCACGCAGGCCTTCTATGCCGCCTACAACACCCTGTTGAAGGGGGGCGAACCGCGGTTTTCCGAGGGCGAATTCCGGGCCCCGCAGGAGAGCGGCCCGGACGCGACCTACAAGGCGCTCGAGGTCACCTTCCCGAACGGCAGCCGGATCACCGCGCTGCCGGCGAACCCTGACACCGCCCGCGGCTTCTCGGCCAACGTGATCCTCGACGAGTTCGCCTTCCACGCGAAGTCCCGCGAGATCTGGGCCGCGCTCTTTCCTGTGATCTCGCGCGGCGGCCAGAAGCTGCGGGTGATCAGTACGCCGAACGGCAAGGGCAACAAGTTCTACGAGCTGATGACGGCCGAGGACAGTGTCTGGTCCCGGCACGTCGTCGATATCTACCAGGCGGTGAGCCAGGGGCTCGACCGCGACATCGACATGCTCCGCCGGGGCATGTCCGACGAGGACGCATGGGCGCAGGAGTACGAGCTCAAGTGGCTCGACGAGGCCTCGGCCTGGCTCGACTACGACCTGATCTCGGCCGCGGAGGCGGAGGCGGCGGGCGACCCGGCCGGCTACCAGGGCGGGCTCTGCTATGTCGGCGTCGACATCGCCGCGCGCAACGACCTGTTCGTGATCTGGGTGGACGAGCTGGTGGGCGACGTGCTCTGGACGCGCGAGATCATCGCCCGCCGCCGGATCAGCTTCGCCGAGCAGGACGCGCTGCTCGATGACGTGATGCGCCGCTACCGGGTCGTGCGGCTGCGCATGGACCAGACCGGCATGGGCGAAAAGCCCGTCGAGGACGCCAAGCGGCGCCATGGCGAGCTGCGGGTCGAAGGCGTGCTCTTCAGCGCGGCCGCCAAACTCGACATGGCGACGGCGCTGAAGGAGGCGCTGCAGGACCGCAAGCTGCGGTTGCCCGCCGGCGATCCCGTGCTGCGGGCCGATCTGCATTCGGTCAAGAGCGTGGTCGGTGTCACCGGCACCCGCCGCCTCGTGGCCGACGGCGACAGCGACGGCCATGCCGACCGGTTCTGGGCCGGCGCACTGGCCGCATCGGCCGCGCGCGAGGTGCCCGCGACCTACGATTACACCGCCGTGCCTTCGGCGCGCTCGCGTTTCGCGGCAGGTCTGGACGATGACGACGATGAGCCGGGAATTCGGCGACGGGGGATCTGGTGATGCTGGTGGATCGCTATGGACGGCCGCTTCGGGCGCCGACGAAGGACGAGCTGGAGACCGAGCAGGCGGTGCCGACGCTCGGATCGGTCCGCCAGATCGCCACCGGGCATCCTGCCGAGGGCCTGGAACCGCTGCGCCTCGCAGCGATCCTGCACTCAGCGGAGACGGGCGATGCCACCGCCTATCTCGAACTGGCCGAGCAGATGGAAGAGAAGGACCTGCACTACGCGGCGGTGCTGGGCGTCCGGAAGCGCGCGATCCGCAGCCTCGAGCTCAAGGTCGAGCCGGGTGCCGAGGACGACACGGGCGCCCAGGAGGCGGCCGACCTGGTGCGCGATGCGTTGCACGGGCCCGCCGTCCGGACCAGTCTGATCGGCATCCTCGACGCGATCGGCAAGGGCTACTCGGTCAGCGAATTGATCTGGGATCGATCCGGCCCGCGCTGGACCATCGCCGGGATCGAGCGTGTGGACCCGCGCTGGTTCGAGTTCGACCAGCTCACCGGGCGCCAGCTGAGGCTGCGCGGCCTTGCGGGCGGCGAGGAGCTCCGTCCGTGGAAGTTCGTGGTGCACTTCGCGGAGGCCAAATCGGGACTGCCGATCCGGGGCGGGCTCGCCCGGCTTGCGGCCTGGGGCTTCATGTTCAAGCACTTCACCATCCGCGACTGGGCGATCTTCACGGAAGCCTACGGGCACCCGCTGCGGATCGGCAAATACGACCCGGCGCTCGCCAGCGCGCAGGACAAGGCCACGCTGCTTCGGGCGGTGCGGTCGATGGGCACCGACATGGCCGCGATCATCCCCAACAACATGCTGGTCGACATCATCACCACCGCCGTCTCAGGGACGCAGGAGCTCTATGAGCGGACGGCGCGGTACTGGGACGAGCAGATCTCCAAGGGCGTGCTCGGCCAGGTCGCGACCACCGACGCCATCGCCGGCGGGCATGCAGTGGGCAAGATCCACGAGGAGGTGCGCGGCGACATCCGCGACGCCGACGCCGATGACCTCGCCGCGACGCTGATGCGCGACGTGGCGACGCCGCTGACCCAGCTCAACTTCCCGCCCGGCACACCCGTCCCCGTGATCCGCTTCGAGCCGCCCGAGCGGGTCGATCCCGAGCAGCTGCTCAAGCTGATGGAGATCGCCGGTCCGGCCGGACTGCGGATCGCACATGCCGACATCTACAGGGCTTTCGCGCTGCGCGAGCCCTCCGAGGGTGAGGAGGTGCTGGCCTTCAGCCCCGCCCCGCCGGTGATGATCAGACCCGGGGGCCCGGCCATCCCGGCGCCCGAGCGGCCGCTGGCCCTGCCGTCGCCGGGGCGCCGCGAGCTGGCCGCGCGGTCGGCGGACGACGCGCATGAAGATGCGATCACCGCCGCCATCGACGAGATGATCGACGGCGGCGGGATGCAGCAACGCATGGACGGCCTCCTCGACGAGCTGCTCGAGGGCATCCGGTCTGCCGAGAGCCCCGAGGCCGCGCTGGAACTCGTTGCCCGGTTCGAGGCACGCGCCCCTGACGCCGATCTGCGCGAGCTGCTCGCGCGCGCGATCTTCGGCGCACGGATGGCGGCCGACATGGGGGCCGATCTCAAATGACCGACGTTCGCCTTGCCCCGCTGCCGCCCGCGGAGGCGATGGCGTACTTCCGGTCGAAGGGACTGGCGCCGGCGGACGCGCGGTTCGACTATCGCGACGTCTGGCGCGGCCAGCATGCGGCAAGCTTCGTCGTCGCCAAGGCCATGCAGGACGACGTGGCGACCCTGTTCCGGGACGCCATCCTGAAGGCCCAGGGTGAGGGCCGCAGCTTTCGCGACTTTGCCGACGAACTCGAGCCGCAGCTGCGCGCCGCCGGCTGGTGGGGGCGCAGCACGATGACCGACCCGCTGACCGGCGAGGTGCGCGATGTGCAGCTGGGCTCGATGCACCGGCTCCGGACGATCTTCGACACCAACATGCGCACGGCGGCCGCGGCGGGCCGCTGGGCACAGATCGAGCGCACCAGGAAGGCATTCCCCTATCTGCGCTACCGCCAGATCGATCGACCCACCCGGCGGCTCCAGCACAAGCGCTTCGACAACCTCGTGCGCCCCGTGGACGATCCGGTCTGGGCGCGCATCTATCCGCCAAATGGTTGGTTCTGCGGCTGCTGGGTCGAGCAGATCACCCAGGGGCAGGTCGATCGCGGCGAGGTCGCGGTCTCGCCGCCCTTCGACCTGGATGAGGTCGAGTGGGAGAACGCGCGAACGGGCCGCACCGAGGACATTCCCCGCGGCGTCCACCCCGGCTTTGACGTGAACCCCGGGATGATCTGGCTCGACATGACCAGGCGCATGGAGGGTCTGTCCGGGCCGCCGAACCATCCCGAGCTCGTCGGCCTCGGCACCCAGCTGCGTCTGGACGCTCTCCGCGACGGGCGGGCGCGGGGCGCCTATGTCGCGCCCGACGGCGAGGTGCGCGGCGCCACCGAAGCGCCCGCCGCATCGCCTGAGCAGTTGCCCCCTCCCACTCTCGACACGGCGGGGCTGGATTTCATCCGCGCGGTCCCCAGTGAACGAAGCTTCAGCCGTGAGGAGCTTCTGACGCTGACCGACGAGGGGCTCGCGGGCGCGATCACCATCACCCCGGGGGGCAGCGTGTTTGCCGTGCATCTGCGCGGCAGCCCGGCCGACAGCCTGGGCGGCCTGCTCGATCAGTTCGAGGTTCGATTGGCTTCTGATCCGGTGCAGCTTGCCTTGGCGAAGCTGCCGGCGGACGAGCGGCGGAAGGTTGTCGAGCATGTGCGTCTGCTCTGGCTTGAGCGGCACGAGCGCCTCGACTACTTCTGGGACGTGACCGGTCGGCAGAACGACCTGTTCTCGAGCCTTGCCGGGCTGTTCGACACGCTGCTGGTGGACCCCCCTCAAAAATCGCCGTAGAGGGCCCTCGTCGCCCCCGAGGCTGTCCGTGGACCCGGAAATGCCACGAACCCGTTTTTGAAGGCGCTCCGGCGGTTTTGAACACCATCCCGCGCCACACCCCCGGTTGGCAGGCGCAGAGACGCGGCCGGGGAACCTCTTCCCCCGCCTGAGGCCCCCCGGTCACCCTTACACGGATCGCAGATCAGCATCTGCGGACCGACCCATGACCGACACCCTCGAACGCCACACCGCTGCCCTGACCGCCGAGGTCTCGGCCGATGCGCCGTCGCGCATCGAGCTGATCCCGACCGGCGCATTCCGGACGGCCGACCGGCGGGGCGAATTCTCCATCGACGACGCCGCCGAGGTGATCTCGGCCTCGCTGGCCGCGGCGCCCGGCGGGCAGATGTGCGTCGATTTCGGCCACGGCATCCACGGTGGCGGTGAGCGCCGCTCGTCGGCCGCGGGCTGGATCACCGGCCTCGAGCAGGAAGGCGACCGGATCATGGCCGCCGTCGAGTGGACGCCCGAGGGCGCCCGCGCCTTGCGGGACCGCGCCTATCGCTTCGTTTCCCCGGTGTTCAAGACGCGCGGCCGCAAGGTCGTGCTGATCGAAGGGGCCGGCCTCGTCAACAACCCCGCCCTGCCGCAGCTGCGGCAACTCGCATCCCAGCAAGAGGACATCCAGATGGATGACATCAAGAAGATCGCCGCGGCTCTGGGCCTCGGCGAGGACGCCGGCGTGGACGCGATCCTCGCGTCGATCGCCGCGTCGAAGGAACAGGGTGAGCGCAACGCCACCGTGCTCGCCTCGGTCATGGACGCCGCCGGCGTGTCCGACCTCTCCGATGAGGGGGTCCGGCAGCTTTGCGCCCGGGCGGGCGACGAGCCCGACCCCACCCGCTATGTGCCGAAGGTCGCGCTCGACGAGGTGACCCGGCAGCTGGCCGCGCTTCAGGGCGAGGTCAGCGCCAAGTCGGTCGAAGCCGCGATCGATGCGGCCAAGAAGGCCGGGAAGCTGACGCCCGCCATGGAAGGCTGGGGCCGGCAGCTCGCGTCGCGTGATCTCGAGGCGTTCGAGGCCTTCGCCGCCAGCGCGCCGGTGATCGTCGGCGGCGAGCGGCAGCTCGAGGGCGCGGCGCCCGCGGGGGATGCCGACGAGCTGACCCCGACCGAGCGCCAGATCTGCGCCGTGACCGGCGTCGACCCCGCCCGCTTCCTCGCGACCCGGAAAGGTGAAGCCTGATGGCCAAGGACGAAAACCGCATGCCGCTCGAGGTCAACCACCCGGCGGCATTCTTCGGCAACCCGGTCGCGGCCGGGGCGCACATCTTCCGCGGCGCACTGGTCGCGCTGGATGCCGCCGGCAACGCCGTCCCGGCCCTGCCGGCCTCGCCGGTCATGCGCGGCGTGGCGCGTGAGGAAGCCGACAACACCGGCGGCGTGGCTGGCGCGATCTCGGTCGAGACCGCGCGCGGCTGCTGGCTGATCCGCAACAACGGCACCGTGAACCGCACCCACATCGGCAAGAACGTGTTCGTCGTGGACGACGAGACCGTCGGCGCGACCGGCACGCTCGTCGCCGGGCGGTGCCTGGATGTCACCCCCGGCGGCGTTGCCGTCGAAATCGTCTGAAAGGACCCGCCATGAAGATGAACAGCGCCGCGTTGCGCGCCCTCGACACGGCCTTCACCACCACCTTCAACACCACCCTGAACGACACGCCGACCACCTGGCAGAAGATCGCCATGAAGGTGGCCTCGACCACCGGCCATCAGGCCTATCCCCGGCTGTCCGACATCAAGGGCATGCGCGAGTGGGTGGGCGAGCGTCACATCCAGCGCCTGGACCGTGAGGGGTTCACGATCACCAACCGGCGCTTCGAGAACACGATTGCGGTCTCGGCCGACGACATCGCCGACGATCAGATCGGGCTCTACACGCCGATGGTGGCCGACTTCGCCCAGACTGCGGCCGAACTGCCCGACGAGCTGGTGTTCGATCACCTGCTGAAAGGGTTCGACACCACCCACTACGACGGCCAGTTCTTCTTCGACACCGACCATCCCGTCCTCGACGAGTTCGGCGTCGAGCGCAGCGTCTCGAACATGACCGCGGGCTCGTCGCCGGTCTGGTTCCTGATCGACGACACCCGGGCGATCAAGCCGATGATCTTCCAGGATCGCGAGGCGCCGAAGATCACGGCCAAGACGAACCTGAACGACGACAACGTCTTCCACCACGATGAATTCCTGTGGGGCGTGAAGCGTCGCTGCGCCGCAGGGTTCGGCGCCTGGCAGCTGATCCACGCGAGCCGCGCGCCGCTCACCGCCGACAACTACGCCGCGGCCCGCCAGGCGATGCTGTCGATGCGCGGGGCCTACGACCGGAAGATCAACCTGCGCCCCGGCCTGCTGGTCGTGAGCCCGGCGAACGAGGGTGCGGCGCGCAGGATCCTGATGTCCGAGAGCGACGCGGGCGGGGGCACCAACATCTGGCGCAACACCGCGACGCTGCACGTCGAAACCCGGCTGAACTGAGGAGCGAGCTGATGGCCCGAAAACCCGCTGACACCGCCGGCGCCGCCGGCGCCAGTGCCGACACCGCCCCGCTGCCCGAGGGCGTCACCGAAGACACCCTCGTGGTCAAGGGCGAGCCTGCGACCGCCGCGCCGGAGGCGGCACCCGAGCAGGGCACGACCTCGCGCCTGCCCGAGGGCGTCACCGAGGAGACCGTGGTGGTCGGGGGCGAAGCCGCCGATGCGATGCCCGAAGTGGGCACGGCGGACGCACCCTCGACCGCGCCGCCGCTGCCCGGCGACGCGACCGACGATGCCCCGATCACGGGGACCGTCCTGCTGGTCACCTGTTCCGTCGCCGCCGGCCGTCGGCGGGCGGGGCGGCGCTGGCCCGCCGGGACCACCCGGGTCGCCGCCTCGGCGTTCAGCGCCGAGGATCTCGAGGCCCTGCGCGGCGACGTGATGCTGCGGGTCGAGCTCGAGGCTGCCTGATGAGCTATGCGTCGGTTGCCGACCTGAAGGCCGTCATCCCCGCCCGCGACCTCGCGTTGCTGGCGGGGTTCGATCAAGGCGATGCGGCGGCGTCCGACGCACGGCTGGCCCAGGCGCTGACCGATGCCTCGGCCGAGATCGACGGCTATCTGCGCCGGCAGGTCAGCCTGCCGCTGGCCGACCCGCCGCACACGCTCAACGTCTACTGCCGCGACCTCGCCATGTGGCGGCTCTACCGCAACCTCGGTCACGACACCGATCGGCTGAAGGCGCTGCGGGACGGCGCCCTCTCGTGGCTGCGCGACGTGGCTGCGGGCAAGATCGGGCTGGGGGACGATGACACGCCGCCACTCGACACGTCGGGCGGGGTGGCGATGACGGATGGTCCCGAGCGCCTGTTGACCCGCGACAGCATGCGTGGCTGGTGATGGAAGGGCGGATCGAGTTCCGGGACGGGGCACTGAAAGACGCCCTGCATGAGATCGGTCAGCGCGCGGCCGACCTGACCCCTCTGATGGATATGATCGGCAGCCAGCTCGTGAGTTCGGCCCAAAGCCGGATCGGCGGCTCGAACATCGGGCCGGACGGTGTGCCATGGCCCCCAAGCCTGCGGGCGCGCGAGGACGGCGGCCGGACCCTCTACGACACGGGGCGGTTGCGCGAGAGCATCGTGTCGGCCGCGTCCGCGCGCGAGGTCGAGGTCGGATCGAACCTGCCTTACGCGGGCATCCACCAGTTCGGCGGCGAGATCGTCCCGAAGGTGGCCGGGGCGCTGAGCTTCCGCCTCGCCAACGGCCAGTTCGTCACCTGCGGCAAGGTCACGATCCCCGCCCGCCCGTATCTCGGCATCTCGGACGAGGACCAGGCACAGCTCACGGATGTGGCCCTCGCATACCTGGCCGGCGACGATGTGGCTTGACCCCGCAGATGTCGTCGCGCGGCTCAGGGCAGGCGTTCCCGATCTCGTCGAGGTCGGCACGGCCCGCGATCTTGGCGCCGCGCGCATCGAGACGATCCTGCCCCCGTCCGCCTGGGTGGTGGTCCTGGGCGAGACCGCCGGCGAGGTCCGATACGAGGTGTGCGAGCTCTTCGAGCAGGTCGTGACTGTGCGCTTCGCGGTCGTGCTCGGCGTGCGCGACATCGGCGACCGGACCGGAAGCCTTGCCACGAGCGATCTGCTGCCGATCCGGAAAGAGGTTCACCGGGCCCTGACCGCCTGGAAACCGCAGGATGCCAATCACGGCTGCCGGTTTGCCCGCGGCGCTCTCTCGGGCGCCATCGGCGCGGACGGCACCCTGTTCTGGCAGGACGAGTTCACCGTGGCGTTCGATCGCCGCACCCAACTGGAGATCGCCCCATGAGCGGCTACCAACTGCGGATGATCCGCGAAAAACTGGAGACTGTCTCCGGGACCGACGCGGCCCCGGGGCCCGAGGACGCGGTGCTCTGCCGCAATCTGACCATGCGGCCGCTCGAGGGCGACTGGCAGGAGCAGGACTTCGCCACCGGGCGGGAGGGCGCGCAGCCCGAGGACCTCTACAACCTGCACGCGGCCGTCGAGTACGAGGTCGAGGCGACGCCGAGCGGCGCGGCCGGAACGCCGCCGCGGGTGCGGCGGCAGCTCATCAGCTCGGGCCTTTCCGAGACCGTCGTCACCGGCGCGAGCGTGGGCTATTCGCCCACCCCCGCCGGCGAGGCGATCCCCTCCACGACGCTGCAGATGCGCAACGGCCTGATCCAGCAGAACGTCGTCGGGTGCCGCGGCTCGTTCGGCTTCACGGCCGAGGTGCGCCGCCGCGCCTTCTTCAGCTTCAACCGGCGCGGACGCTATGGCGCGCCGGCCAACCATGTCGCGGCCGCTCACGACTTCACGAGCTGGGGCCGCTCGCTGGAGTGCACGCCCGAGAACATGCAGGCCTTCACCCTCGGCGGGACCCGCCTCTGCGTGCGCAGCTTCAGCCTCACCGACGGTCGCCAGCCGCAGGTCGACAAGTACATGAACTGCGGGGGCACCGACCTTGGTGATCGCCGGTTCTCGGGCCGGATGCAGGTCAAGTGGCCGACGCTGGCAGCCAAGGACATCCTCGGGCTGACCCGGACCGGCACGACCCAGGCGCTGGTGTTCGAGCTGGGGACGACGGCGGGTTCGCGGCTGCGGATCGCCGCGCCCCGAGTGCAGATGAAGTTCGCGGGCGAGGAGAACATCGACGGCGACCTCGGCGCCTCGATCGACCTCGTGTTCCTGCCCGACCAGGGCGACGACGACATCCTGATCGAGTTCCTGTGATGGGCGGCTGCGTTGTCCAGGTCTGGTTCAAGCCGGAAGCCGACATTCGGGGCGGGCAGGGCGCGTTCGAGCTGATCGAGACCGAGATGCCCGACTTCGCGACCTTCTGCGAACTGGTGGATGCAGACCGGCTGATCGGGGGCGCTCGCCTGATCACCCGCGCTAACGCAGAGGTGCGCGAGCGCCGCATCATTGCTCGCCGGCCCATTGCATTTCGTGGCTCGGCGATCGCCCGCTGCCAGCTGCCGACCTGGGCGCTTGTCGAAGAGGAGACCCCCTGATGTTCACGTTCGACCCCGACTACACCTTCCACTGGCCGGTCACCGTCCAGATGCCGGAAGCCGGCGCGAGCCGCCCGGCCGAGTTCACGGCGCTCTTCCGGCTCGTCGAGGAGGACGAACTGTTCGCGCGGCGCGGCGGCGACGCCACGCCGGCGATGACCGACCTGCTGGCGGGCGAGCGCGCGGCTCTCGCGGAGCGGCTGCTCGGCTGGGACGGCATCGAGACCCCGGACGGGACGCCGCTGCCGTTCAGCCCCGAGAACCGCGAGCGCTTGCTGCGCCAGCGGCCGATCCGCGAAGCCGTGGCGAAAGCCTACTTCGATGCCGTTCTGCGGGGCGGCGTCGCGGAAAAAAACTGATCGCCGCCGCCCGCCTGCTCTACGGGCGGCGGGCGGCGACGAACCAGCTGATCGAGGATCTGATGGCGCAGGGTCTGGACGAGGCCTCTGCCAGAGCCACCGCCTCAGGGCTGGTGGACGAACCAGGCGCCCTGACCCTTCCCGAGACGATGCGGCCGCTGATCGATCTCGTGCTCGCCACGCTCGGCCAGTGGCGGATGGCGGGGGGCGGGATGGGGCCGCTGCGCCCGGTGGCGCTGGACCTCGGCGCGGTGGACGTCGCGGCGCGCTGGCTGGGGATCACGCCCGATGCGGCACTGCTGAGTGATCTTCGGGTGATCGAGCATGAGGCGCTGATGCTGATGAGGAGCGAACCGTGAGCATGATGCGCGCAAGCCTGGTCGTCTCGGCCGACGCCACCCAGGTGGTCGGTGCGATGCGTCAGGCGGAAGGGGCGCTCGACGGGGTGTCGAAGGGCGCCGCCCGTCTCGGCGCCGACATGCAGCGGGCAGGCGCCGCCAGCCGCACCGCCGTCCGCGACCTGGTCGAGGCGACGACGGGCGTGGGTCGGGCTATGTCCTCGGCCGAGCGGTCCGCCGACGTCTTCAGCCGCGCGCTGGCCGAGCAAGAGGCCCAGTTCAAGGCGCTGCGTGGCGCCATCGATCCGGCGTGGAGGGCCGAGCAGCAGTTTTCGGCCGCACAGAAGGAGCTGAACCGGGCGCTCCGCGCAGGGCTGACGGACGCTCGCACCCACGGTGAGATGGTCGGGCGGCTCGAACGGCAATACGAGGCCGCACGCGCAGCAGCGCTGAAGTTCGACAACGCCCAGGGCGCCGTCGGCCGCGGGTCGGGGGCGGTCCGGGGCCAGATCCAGAACGTGTCGTTCCAGATCGGCGACCTCGCCACCCAGATCGGCGCCGGCACAGCCGCGTCCGTCGCCCTCGGTCAGCAGCTGCCGCAGCTGCTCGGCGGGTTCGGGGCGCTCGGCGCCGTGGCGGGTGCGGTCGTGGCGATCGGCGTCCCTCTCAGCTCTGCATTCCTGGGCGCTGGAAACGCGGCCAAGGAAGCGGAAGCCGCGCTCTCCAACCTCGACACCGCACTGGGCGCGGTCTCGGACCGGATGGCGATCGTCTCCGACAAGCGGCTCGAGGACACGTTCGGGAGCATGGCCGGGTCCGTGCGCGAGCTGTCGGCGGCTCTGCTCGACCTCGACCGCGGCGCGCAGTTCAAGGCCCTGGGCGACAGCCTGGACGCCACCGTCGAAAAGACCATCGGCCGGGGGTCGTTGGGCTTCTGGTCGCGGCCGATCTGGAACAACCAGGAGCAGACGGCCATGCTCGAGCGCGCAAACTACGCGCAGCTCACCGGCGGCCGCGGTCTGGCCTTCGACGAATTCCAGACCCGACGGCAGGAGATCGACCTGCTCGCGCGGACCGGGCAGGTCGAAGAGGTGGCGAAGCGGGTCCAGCAGCTCATCAGGGACATGGCCGATGGCGGGCCGGTAACCGCGCTCAATGCCGAGTTGGCCACGATGCTTGCGACGATGGGCGACACGGCCATCCGTGTCGCCGAGGTCGAAGCCAGCTTCAACGGCTCGGCCGAGGCCGCGGCGGCCTATCGCGACGTGCTCGATCAGGCCACCGCCCGGCACGACGACCTTGCCCGCCTTGCCACCATCCGCGCCGAGGCCGAGCAGCGGCTCGGCGCGGCGATCACGGCCCGTGACGCCGCCGCCGCGGCCACCGCCCGCGCCGTCATCGCAGAGACCGACCGACAGATCACGGCCACCACGGACGCGGAGGGCCGCGTGTCGGCGCTCGAGAAGGCTTTCGGCGAACTGGAGACCACCGCCGGCCGCGTCACCTTCGACCGCGATGCCGCCTTGCGCGGGAATGTCACGCTGGTGCGCGACCTCGTCGCCGAAGCCCGCCGCAACGTCGCCGACCTCGACGACGAGGACCTGTCGGGCCTTGAGGAGGCGATGAGATCGGTGGCCGAGTGGGCCGGCATCCTCGCCGACGAAACCGCGGCCGCAGCCGGCAGTCTCACCCGCGCCCAGGTGTCGGGCTACCAAGGCTATGCGGCCAGCCGGCGCGCGGGCGCCATGATCGCCAGCACCGACGCCGTCTCTGCGACCCGTGCGATGATCGAGCGGTACGAGGGTTACGCGCCGGTCGCGAAGTGGGACGAGAATGCGAACCGCGGCGGCTGGGGGTCGAGCACCATTACCCTGCCGGACGGCAGCCGCCGCTCCCTCGCCGCCGGCGAGGCTGTGAACAAGGCCGACGCCGACCGCGATCTCGACCGGCGCATCCGCGGCTACCTGGACGAGCAGCAGCGGATCATCGGCGCCGCCTGGGCGGGCTTCACGGCCGATCAGGTCGCGGCGGTGGCCTCGATCCAGCACAACTACGGCTCGATCCCCCAGCGCATCCAGCCGGCGCTGCAGACCGGCGACGCCCAGATCATCGCCCAGGCGATCGCCGGGCTCGCCATGGATTACACCAAGTCCGAGCGCGAGCAGGGCAAGACCGGTCGGCCGATGAACTACAACCGCCGGATGGGTGAGGCTGCGGCGTTCGGTGATCCCATCGGCGTCCGTGAGGCCAACGATGCGGCCCTTGCCGCACAGGAAGAGGGGGCGCGCCAGCGCAAGCAGGACGCTGACCGGCGCGCGCGCGAGATGAAGACCCGCGCCGACCAGGACCAGAGGGTGCGCGACGGGGTCACGGCCGAGCTCGACAAGCTGACGCCCAGCTACGAGCGCGCGGTGGCCGCGGCCGATCGCTGGAAGGCGCAGGCTCTGGCCGGGCTCGACAAGACCAAGGCGGGGTACGAGGCGTTCGCCGCCGACATCGAAGCCGTGTACCAAAAGCAGATCGCCAAGGCGCGTGAGGACGATCTGGCGCGCCAGGGGGCCTGGGCGGCCGGCATCGAGCGCGGCTTTGCCGAGCTCAGCGACAACGCGATGAGCTGGGCGGACCTGTCGGAAAACCTGATCACCGGCTGGGCCAAGGGCGGGGAGGATGCCTTCGCCAGCTTCGTCACCACCGGCAAAGCGTCGCTCGAGGACCTCGTGGACTTTTCGCTCGAGCAGCTCGCGCGCTTCGCTTGGCAACAGGCCATTCAACCGGGCTTGAACGGGCTGTTGCAGTCGGCTGCCAACGCTCTCGGGGGCGCGCTCGGAGCCGGCGCCGCCTCGACCGGTGTCACGCTGCCGACCGCGCACACGGGTGGGACGGGGGTGATGCGAACTTACAGCGCCGGCAACCGGAAGCGATCGGACGAGCGCCTTGCCATGCTGCGGAACGGCGAGCGGGTCATGACGCCCCGGATGCTCGAGAACGCCGGGGCGCTGGTCAGTTCGCTGGCCGGGCTCGCGGGCCGGGGCGGTGACCAGCCGATCGTCGACGCGCGCCCGGTGGTGCAGGTCATCAACCAGTCCTCGGCGCCGGTTACGGGCGAGGTCAAGGAGACGCGGGACGAGCGAGGCGGCCGCCAGTATCAGCTCGTCCTCTCGGACGCCGTCGCCGGAGCACTGACAGTGCCCGGCGGGAGGGCCGCGCAGGTGCTGCGCCAACGCTACAGCGTCACTACGAGGGGACCGCGCCGATGAGCTATCCCGTCTGGCCCGCGGGCCTCACCCAGTTCGAGCGGTCGGGGTGGCAGTCGCAGCGGCAGGATGCCCGGCGCCGTCGCCAGGGGGAGGCCGGTCCGCCTGCATGGCGACGCCGGTTCAGCTCGGTAAGCACGGTCATTGGCGTTTCGCTGGTGACCGACCGCAACGGCAAGGCCCTGTTCGACCGGTTCTACGAGCAGGGCACGGCCTATGGTTCGGTGCTGTTCTGGATGCCCGACCCGGTCACGGACGGTTGGGCGCTCAACGCCTCGACGGGCGCTCCGCTGCTGACCGGCGCGGGCGCGCCCCTGGTCATGGCCGCATTGCGCCTGTGTTCGTTCGGCGACGAGCCCCCGGTCGAGACCATGATCGGCGACGTGGGGTTCAGGTTCGCGTTCAGCGTGGTGGTCATGCCCTGACGCCGGGCGAAGGGGTTCCCGGTCTCCGGGGGTCGCGCGCGCGTGGGACAGGGTCGGCATGCGCCGCCTGTCTCTCAACGCCCGACTGTCGCTTGACGCCCCGGCGTCGCAGGACATCCACGTCCTGCTGCTGCACATCGAGCATCCCTCTCTTTCGGCACCGATCCGGCTGTCCACCGACAACACGGTCCGGATCTCGGATGAGCCGCTCGTCTACGGCACCCGCTCGAGCTGGCGCGGGGCCGACCCGACCCGTGATCCCTTCCTGTGGATCATCGCCTCGGCCCTGATCCCTTCCGACCTCGAAGATGCGCCGGCGGCGGCGACCATCGTGCTCGAGAACCTCGACGTCGGCATGACGACGCTGCTGCGCAGCATGACGGACCCGGCATCGCTCAGCATGGCCGTGGTGCTGGCCAGCTCCCCTGACCTCGTCGAGGCGGAGTGGAGCGGGCTGTCCCTCGTGAGCAGCGAGATCACTGCCGACGAGATCACGCTGCAGTTTTCGCGGGAAGAGATCGAGGTCGAACCGTTCCCCATGGCGCGGCTGTCGCGCGAGCGTTTTCCGGGTCTGCACCCGTGAGCCACTGGTCCGCCCGCTATGTCGGCATTCCGTTCGCAGACCACGGTCGCGACCAGTTGGGGTGCGACTGCTATGGTCTTGCCCGCCTTGTCTATCGTCACGAGTGCGGCATCCTGCTGCCCGATTACCAGGGCTACGGGTCGGCCGAGGAGCACGCCGAGATCGCGGCGCTGATCTCGGGCGCTGCGGCGGGTCCGGACTGGATGCCGTGCCCCGGTGATCGGCCTTTCGATCTGATGGTCTTTCGGCGTGGCCGGCTCGCCACCCATGTCGGCGTCGTCGTCGCGCCGGGCGTCATGCTGCACATGGTCGAAGAGGATTGCGCCAAGGTCGAGCGGATCGCGGGTCCCTGGGCCTCGCGCTGCGTTGGAAGCTGGCGCCACCGCGAACTGGCGGCGTCATGACGGACGAGCGCGTCCATCTGCTCGCCGCCCCGCTGTTCGATCCAGGCGCAGGCCGGATCGAGCTGACGCTGCCTGCCGGCCTGAGCCTGGCCGAGATGATCGACCTGTCGCTCCCGGCGCTGGAAGAGACCGAGCGGGCGCGGCTGCGGGTGGCGCTGGTCACGCCCGGCGGCGCGCAGATCATCCCGCGCGAGCTCTGGAAGCGGGTGCGGCCCCGGCCCGGCGTCCAGATCGTGATCCGCGTCACGCCGGGGAAGGGCGCCATGCGGTCGGTGCTGATGATCGCGGTGACCGTGGCGGCCATCGCCATGGGCGGGATCTGGGGGCCGGCGCTCGCCGGCACACTCGGCGTGAGCACGCAGGTGGGCGTCGCCCTGGTCACCGCCGGCGCCAACATCGTCGGCTCGCTGCTGGCCAACGCGCTCGTGCCCCCGCCCCAGCCCGACGACGAGAAGCGCCGCGACCGCTTCACGATCAGCGGGTGGCGTAACCGCTACGACCCGGACGGCGCAGTGCCCGTCGTGCTTGGGACCCACCGTTATGCGCCGCCGTTCGCCGCCACGAGCTACACCGAGATCGTGGGCGACTGGCAGTACGTCCGCGCGGCCTTCACCTTCGGCTATGGCGGGCTCGAGCTCAGCGACTTCCGCCTCGGCGAGACGTCGCTCGCCGAGTATGACGAGGTGCAGATCGAGGTTCGGGGCGGGGTCGCGGGCGATGCGCCGGTCACGCTCTACCCACGGCAGGTGATCGAGGAGACGATCGGCGCCGAGCTGACCCGGCCGATGCCGCGGGACGACGCCGGCAACATCATCGACGACAACGCCTCGATCGAGACCCCGGTCGTGCGCACGACGGCCGACGACGCCGAGCGGGTCAGCATCATCCTCGCCTGGCCAGCCGGGCTGATCTACGTCGACGACGACGGCGACAAGCGGACCGAGGAGGTGCGCATCCGGATCGAGCAGCGCCGGGTGGACCAGACGGCGTGGACGCTGGTGGAGACGCTCACGGTGCGGGCCCGCAAGGCCGAGGCCTTC
This sequence comes from Paracoccus sanguinis, assembly GCF_900106665.1. Classification (GTDB taxonomy): domain Bacteria; phylum Pseudomonadota; class Alphaproteobacteria; order Rhodobacterales; family Rhodobacteraceae; genus Paracoccus; species Paracoccus panacisoli. The sequence continues at coordinate 90,151 of NZ_FNNA01000006.1, read as the reverse complement.
TACCGCCAGCACAGCTGGGCGCTGCCCGCGCGCGGCAGGTGGCAGGTCCGCCTGACCATGCTCACCGAAGAGCCGGCCAATATGGGGCGATCGCGGCGGACCGTCTGGATCGCCCTGCAGTCGCTGCGGCCCGAGTACCCGTTCAACATGGCCGGCCAGGCGCTCGCGGTGCTGCGGGTCAAGGCGACCCACCAGCTGTCCGGCCAGCTTGACAGCTTCTCCGCGGTCGCGCGGCGGGTCTGCCTCGACTATGACGCCCCGACGAGATCGTGGGTGACGCGGGCGACCTCGAACCCGGCCTCGCTCTATCGATATGTCCTTCAGAGCCCGGCCAACCCCCGCCGGGTCGGCAATGCCCAGATCGATCTGGCCCAGCTCGAGGACTGGCACGATTTTTGCCGGACCAAGGGTCTGCGCTATGACCGGGTGCTCGACGATCCGGCAATGCAGCTGCGCGACGCGCTGGCCGAGATCGCCGCCGCCGGACGCGCCACCCCGCGCCATGACGGGATGCGGTGGGGGGTCACCATCGACCGCCCGCAGGCGTTGGTGGTCGACCATTTGACGCCGCGCAACAGTTGGGGGTTCAAGGCGACCCGAAGCTACGTCCGCCCACCCGACGCCTTCCGCGTGCGCTTCAACGACGCCGGAGCCGACTACGCCCCGCGCGAGCGTCTGGTGCGCTGGCCGGGGCAGACGGGCGAGATCGTTCTGACCGAGGCGCTCGACCTGCCCGGCAAGACCGACGCTGCCGAGGTGTGGCGCGAGGCACGCCGCCGCCAGCTCGAGGCAATCCACCGCCCCGAGATGTTCGAGGCGAGCCAGGAGGGCCCGGTCCGGGTGGCCACACGCGGCGACCAGATCGCAATCAACCACGATGTCCTGAACGGGGTGCAGCGCGCCGCGCGGGTCACCGGCGTGCGCGGTCGAGAGATCCAGCTGGACGAGCTGGTGACCGTCGTCGCGGGCACTGACCACGCGATCCGGTTCCGGGGGCTGAGCGCCGAGGACACCGTCGGGGCCTCCATGGTCCGGCCGGTCACCGCGGCGCCGGGCGAGACCCGGCTGCTGACGGTCGAGGGAGACGGCAGCCTGCCCTCGGTGGGCGACCTCGTGCTGTTCGGACGGGCCGGGTACGAGAGCCACGCCGCCGTCGTCACCGGCATCGAGATGGGCGAGGACATGACCTGCCTCGTGCGAGCGGTGCCTGCGGCACCCGAGATCGACGCAACGCTCGACGCGACCGCGATCCCGGCCTGGTCGTCGCGAGTTGGCGCTGAGTTGGCGACGACCGCGATCCAGCCGCCTGAACCGCGGTTTGATGGCGTGGCGAGCGGCGCCGCGGGGACCGGCACCCGACAGCTGGTCGATATCGCCCTTGTGCCTGGGCGCGGCCCTGTGCCGACAGCGCGCTACGCGCTGCGTCACCGGGTCGCCGGGGCGGCGAGCTGGAACACGACCTATGCCCCGGTCGCTGATGGCGGGTTCCAGCTTTCGACCTACACCACCGGGACTGCCGTCGAGATGCAGGCAGCCGCGCTGTCGCTGGACGGGGTGATCGGCCCGTGGACCCCGGTCCTTCAGCTCACCGTGGGCGGCGCGGACGCGGGCCTGCCCGAGGCGCTTGCAGAGGCGGATGTGACGGCAGTGCCGCTGCTCGGCGGGGTGCGGCTGGACTTCGAGACGCCTGCGGACCCGAATATCACCGCGGTGCGCGTGTACCGCTCGCGGAGCCCTGCGCTTGACCGTGCGGCCGATCGGGCCGGGACGGTGGAGATCGGGCCGTCGAGGCAAGGCAGCCTCACGCTTGGCGACGCGACGCGGCGCAACATGATCGCTGCGCCGGCGATGGGCGATGCCTCGGCCTGGTCCGTGACGGGGGGGTGGGAGGTGACTGGCGGGGCGGCCGTCCACACGGCCGGCAGCGGCGGCCGGGTCAGCCAGCCTGCCGCGCTCACCGCCGGGCGCTGGTATCGCATCGGCTACCGCGTGGTCACGATCAGCGCCGGTTCGGTGGCCGCCTCGCTCGCAGGCGGCACCCTTCGTCTTGGACCGGCCGAGACACAGCCCGGTCTGAAGCTCGCACGCCTTCAGGCGGTCACCGGCAACAGCAGCATCGGCCTCGACGCGCCGAACGACTTCGCCGGGCAATGCGACGACGTGATCGCCTACCAGGAGACCACGACCTGCCTCGAGCAGGGCACCCACTACCTCTGGCTCGAAGCGGTCAACCGGGACGGCATCCCCGGGCCCGTCACCGGGCCGATCGCCGTCACCATCATCTGAGGTTCTCATGTCGGGCACCGCCACCACCAACCTGCCGCTCTCCGATAGTGCCGACGACGTGATCGGGAATGCCGCGGGCAGCACCATTCGCGTGTCGATGGCGCGCCTTGCGGCTCTGCTGGGAACACTTCAGGGCCCTGCCTATGGCAGTGTGACGCAGCTGCAGGCGGACACAGCCTGGCCGGCTGGCGCCATCGGGTCAGTCTACGGAGGCACCGCCGCCCAGATCGGCGTCTATCGCAAGAGCGGAGCGCCCGGGTCAGGGTCGTGGTCGCGGATAGGCGACCTCCCGGTCAGCTCGATCACCGCCGCCCAGCTGGCTGAGAAGGCCGCGCTGGCGGACCTCACCGCCGAGATCGCCTACCGCCGCGCCGCGATCCGCGACGCAGGGATCATGCCGCTTGCGAACGTCACCGGGCGCAACAGCATCACAGCGACCCTGACGCCGTCGATGATCGAGGGCGGCGCCACCCTGGCCAACACCTCGACCGTGGAGCTGATCCCGGCCGAAACCTCTGACGGTCCGGTGCAGCTCAGCCTCGACGGCGCCACGCCGGTCCCGGTGCGGGACGCCGCCGGGGCAGAGCTGCAGGTCGGGGCGCTGCTCGCCGGGCGAAGCTATTTCCTGCGCCGGCGGGGTTCGACATGGCGGATCATCGCGGGCGGAATTTCCTCGGTGGAGATGCGTGCGGAGGCGCAGGCACGAATGGAAGGTGACCAGGCCGAAGCGCAACTGCGGCTGGCTGGCGACCGCGCCGTGGGGGTCCATGCGCTGTCGGCCGTCGGCGGGTCCGCCACCGCGATCACCGCCGAGTTGGGCTTCCCGGAGGTGCCGGGTGAGACCAAGGTGATCCTGGTCCCTGCTGCCGAGAGCACCGGCCCGGTGACGCTGAGGCTCGGGACTGGGCCGATCCGGTCCATCCTGTCTGCCGACAGCGCCAGTCTCTCTGCGGGAGACCTGAAGGCGGGGATCGCTGTCCTCTTGCGGCTGTCGGCTGCGGGCGACTGGCGGGTTGTCGGTGTGGGGCGTAGCGAGATCACCGAGGTAGTTTCAGCCGAAGCGCGTCTCCGCGCAGCGGAAGACGAGCGGCTCGACATCCGCACTTCGGGCATTCAGCGGACCTATGACGACAGCGGCTACACCTTCGGTATCACCAGCGCTGACAACGATCTGTTGTTCGGTCTGACCGACACCGGGCGGGCGCAGGCAGGAGGGTATGACCTGGCTACGGTGCCCGAACTGGAGGCAGCCGTTGCCAACCTTGAGCCGAGGCTGTTGCAAGAGGGGTTCGAGCCGATTGATCACCCACTTGTGGCGGCGATTACAACCGGCAGCGGCGCGCAGCTTGCGGCGATCGACATAGCAGGGGTAGGGACGTTCGGTGCCGCCCCGCTCGGTTGTTTCCCCACCACGCAGATGGTTGCCGGCGTTTCGCACATCGCCATGATCAGCTATGCCGGCACGATCCGTCAGATCACCGACGGCGCGGGTGAGCGCGCCCCCCACTGGTTTGGCCCGCGCCTTCGGTTCATCGAAACGGTGGGCGGTGTGGACGTCGTGCGTTCTGTCGGTCCGGACCTCGGGCTTAACAGTTACGAGCCACGGCGCTACCCGCGCATCGCTATCCTCGCCGGGATGGGGCAATCCCTCATGGCCGGCTCCAATGCCGAGGGCAGCGTGAGCAACGTTACCGAGATCGCACCGGCGCGGACTGTGATGTTCGCAGGCGGCAAGTTTGCCCCGCTGCCGGGGGAAGCGGAGAACGCGGACGACGCGTCTCGCCTGCTGACCCCGGCCGGCGCCTATACGCGTGAGCAACCCATGCACCAGGTCGGGGTTATGATGGCGGCCAACGGTCTTGGTCCGGACGAGGGGTTGTTTCTCACGAACCATGCTCGCGGTGGCTACAACATTTTGCAGCTCGTGAAGAACGGCAGATCCCCCGTTTATGCCTGGTGGCTGGCTCGTCTTGAGTCCTTTGCCGTTTGGGCGGCAACCAACGAAGTCGCAATCAGCCGCGTCGTCATGTATTGGCAACAGGGCCAGTCGGGGGGCGTAAGCGGCGGGATCGACGGCGAACGGCAGTATTATGATTTGATGATGCAGCTCTGGTCCGATATCTCAGCAGACGTTTCGGTCAGAGCGGGCGCGACTGTCCCGACTCTGATCGTGATCGCGCCGATCACGCACCGCACCACAGGGGAAAGCTGGCACCCGAAAAACCCAGGCAACCTCGGTATCAACGGCGCTCAAACCCGATTGGGCTTCGAGCAGCCGCAGCGGTTCGCGCTCGCGGGTCCCGACTATTACATCGCGCGGCAGGACGGCACGCATATGATCGCGGACGGCTACGCTGTGATCGGTGGCCACATGGCGCGGGCGACCAAGCGATGGACCGACAGCAACGGGGCGTGGCGACCACTCCATTGCACTGGGGGCGTCCGTTCGGGGGCGCAGGTCGTCCTGACCTTTGCCGGCGGTGCCGGGCCGATGGTGTTTGATGCCTATGACCCGGCCCAAGGACCTGTGGTCCAAGGGTTCCGACCACTGCCGACCCGCGGCCTCCTCTGGTATCAGGATGGTGGGCAGCCGGTGACCATTCAGTCGGTGCAGATCACTGGTAATCGGCAGATTACCGTGACCTTGACAGGCGACCCGGGGGCCGGCGTGCCGGGCTGGATCGCGATCGGGGTCGGACCCTACGAGGGCACCAACGAGGGGTTCCTAAACCGCGACCCCACCACGGGGACGGGGGGTGGAACTAACATCCGCACCGAAAGCGGCGATACCAACGCCCTCGGGCACCCCCTGAACGACTGGGCGTGCCAGCAGGTAATTAGGCTCACCTAAGGAGACACACATGCTCATTATCCAAGTCCCCAATTCGTCCGGCCTTTCGGTGCCGGCTGCCCCAAAACTGAACATCCCGGCATATGAGAAGGCCGTGATGGCGTCTGGCGCCGTCATGACAGTCATCGACCCTGCCACTAATCCGCCGGCGAACACCTGGTTCAGGGCGCGCGTAGGAAGCGCCACCTGGCGACATGGAGGAACAATCGCGGCCAGAGCGGAGCTGAACAACAAACCGGGCGTAGTGCTGCCAGCTGCCGTATCCTCGCTCGGCGTCACGTCCCCCTTCGCGGCGGCTGAGTACACCCTGATCTGCCCCGTCAGGGTCACCGCCGATGGTCAGCTCCTCGGTGTAGGCGCTCACCGCGTTCGCTCGGTCGGAACGGCGCTCGAATGTAAGCTGGCCCATAACTATGGGCCGGCTCTTACAGCACAGCTCGGGAGCCCTTCAGTGGGCACGACGCGCCTTCTCGCGTGGTCCTGGTCGTCCGCCGCCCGCACCATGGCCATGATGATCAACGGGGCGTCTGCGGGGGTTTCCGCGGTTCAAGCCACTGACACCAACGCGGCGTACCCCGTTGCCGGTCTGCTCGCCTACAACAGCGCGGCTGACGGCGCAGCGGCGATTTTCGGCGACATTGTCGTACTCGCCAAGGCGGCGCATATCGATCCTCGACCGACCATGGCGGTACTTGCCGCGATGTCGTCCAAATACGGCATCCCGCTGGGTGTGTAGGTAGTAAAATAAAATGCTGTCTCTTGAGTATAAGCGCGGGGTGTCGCTCGACTACTTGGCAGGCCCCAACGCGCAACGCGCGCTCGTCGCTTATCTGCACGGAGGCGGTTTCGTCCACGGGTCGCGGAAGGACCGGCTTGCAGCCAAGCTTGGACCTCTGTTCGCTGAACGCGATATTGCCTTCGCGTCTATCGACTATCACCTGCGCGGCAGGCCACTGAAGGCTTTTCCGGTCGAGCAGCGGAAACCAATCCTCGACGCAGCGGGGCGGTCCCAAGCCTTCTATCCCGAAGTTCGACCACAGCTGCTTGGGCCGCTTCTATATCGAGGGGTCCTTGACCTCACCGCGGCGCTGGACTTCTTGCGGCACGATGGACGCGGCCCAAGCCTTTCCGGTCTCCCGTTGGCCTTGATTGGCATGTCGGCAGGAGGCTTGATCGCGCTGGGGAGTTGCTATGGCTTGGACGGGCTTGACCTGCCCTCCCCTGAACCGATCGTGACCTTCGCGCTGGCCGCAGTCCCCCCTCAGCCTTGGAGGGTCCTGCCCGGCGCCCCGCCGTCCATGCTTCTCGCCTCCAGAGACGACGAAGTATTCCCGCGCAGCGCGCTGAAAAGAGCCGGTGCACATATTTCGGCGGCGGACTCGCCGATGCATTTTGGAGAGTTGCCCGGCGGGCGCCACAACGGCCCCTTGCGAGCTCTGCTAAGCGATGAGTCTGGTATGGACTGGGCGAACTTCGTGGTGTCGACGATCTGCGCCGAGGTCTGAGATCCCCGACGCTGACACCCACCCGTTCAAGACCGGGGTCAGCAGGGCCGGACGGAAAATCGTCTGCTGCAAAAATGGCTGTCAAACTCTGCAAAAACGGCTGTCACGCTACAGACGTGATTGATCAGTCCCAAGGTGCTCTCCTGCAGAGGGCTCCCCGGCGGATGTCTCACACCCCTGTGCCACAGCCTGATTCTCAGGCCTAAACAGGCACATTATACAACGCGATCAACGACTTGGATAAAACTGGCTGGGGCGGTAGGATTCGAACCTACGGTACACGGTACCAAAAACCGATGCCTTACCACTTGGCCACGCCCCAGCAGTGCGGGGTGTTTAGCGACAGCGACTGGGGGGTGCAAGGGGCGGGTTGGAAAAACTTCGGTCCAGAGGCCGCATTGGTCAGGATCAAATTATCTTCGTACGCCGACATAATGGTGTACAACCACGCAGAACTTGAAAAATCGGGCTACAAAACCAGAAATCTTCGCGGGAGGCATGGTATGTTGTTCACCGCGACCACTTCTGCCCTGTGCTGGAGGCGTTGACCAGCTTCCTAACCTGAATCGCAAGGTGGAATAAACCGCCGTGGCCAACAGAGACCACGGCAGCACGTTAATCAGCCCGATCCGCCCCTCACTCCGCCGTCAGCAACGGCGTCCGGTCGCGGCCGAGGCGGGGCGAGCCGGGGCCCTCGATGTCGAACACCGGCTTGTCGTCCTCGATCCGCACCTTGACGACCCCGCCCTTGGTCAGACGGCCGAACAGCAGTTCTTCGGCGAGCGGCTTCTTGATCGTCTCCTGGATCACCCGGCCGAGCGGGCGGGCGCCCATGCGGTCGTCGTAGCCCTTTTCGGCCAGCCAGTTCGCCGCCTCGTCGGTCAGCTCGATGTGGACGTTGCGATCCATCAGCTGCGCCTCGAGCTGCAGGATGAACTTCTCGACCACCTGCACGATCACGTCGCGCGAGAGCGGCGCGAACGAGATCACCGCATCCAGACGGTTGCGGAACTCGGGCGTGAAGGTGCGCTCGATCGCCTCCTTGTCCTCGCCCTCGCGGCGGTCGCGGCCGAAGCCGATGGCGGCCTTGGCCTGGTCGGCGGCCCCGGCGTTCGAGGTCATGATCAGGATCGCGTTGCGGAAATCGACCTGCCGGCCGTTGTGGTCCGTCAGTTTGCCGTGGTCCATCACCTGCAACAGGATGTTGTAGACATCCGGGTGCGCCTTCTCGATCTCGTCGAGCAGCAGCACCGAGTGCGGATGCTGGTCCACCCCGTCGGTCAGCAGCCCGCCCTGGTCGAAGCCGACATAGCCGGGCGGCGCGCCGATCAGGCGGCTGACGGCGTGCTTCTCCATGTATTCGCTCATGTCGAAGCGCAGCAGTTCCACCCCCAGCGTCGCGGCGAGCTGCTTGGCGACCTCGGTCTTGCCGACCCCGGTCGGGCCCGCGAACAGGTAGTTGCCGATCGGCTTCTCCGGCTCGCGCAGGCCCGCCCGCGCCAGCTTGATCGAGGACGCCAGCGCCTCGATCGCCGAATCCTGCCCGAACACCAGCCGCTTGAGGGTCTTCTCGAGATCGCGCAGAACCTCGGCATCGTCCTTCGAGACGTTCTTCGGCGGGATACGCGCGATCTTGGCCACGACCGCCTCGATCTCCTTGGGCGAGATCACCTTGCGGCGCCGGCTTTCGGCCACGACGTGCTGGGCCGCCCCCGCCTCGTCGATCACGTCGATGGCGCTGTCGGGCAGTTTGCGGTCGTTGATGTAGCGGCTCGCCAACTCCACCGCCGACTTGATCGCCTCGGAGGTATAGCGCAGGTCGTGGTGCTTCTCGAAGCTCGGCTTCAGCCCCATGAGGATCTTGATCGCGTCCGGCACCGAGGGCTCGTTCACGTCGATCTTCTGGAACCGCCGGCTCAGCGCCCGGTCCTTCTCGAAGTGCTGGCGATATTCCTTGTAGGTGGTCGAGCCCATGCAGCGCAGCTTGCCGCCCGCGAGCGCCGGCTTGAGCAGGTTCGAGGCGTCCATCGCCCCGCCCGAGGTCGCGCCCGCGCCGATCACCGTGTGGATCTCGTCGATGAATAGGATCGCGTCGGGATGCTCTTCCAGCTCCTTCACCACGGCCTTCAGCCGCTCCTCGAAGTCGCCGCGATAGCGGGTGCCGGCCAGCAGCGCCCCCATGTCGAGCGAGAAGATCGTGGCCCCCGACAGCACGTCCGGCGTCTCGCCACGCGTGATCTTGAGCGCCAGCCCCTCGGCGATGGCGGTCTTACCGACGCCGGGATCGCCCACCAACAGCGGGTTGTTCTTGCGCCGCCGGCAAAGCACCTGGATGCAGCGCTCGACCTCGTCGGCGCGGCCGATCAGCGGGTCTACGTCGCCCTCGGACGCCTTGGCGTTCAGGTCCACGCAGTATTTCGCCAGCGCCGAATCGTCCTTGCCCGAGGGTTTTTCCTCGGTCTTCGCCGACTCGGACTGCGCGCCCTGCAAGGTGCGCGGCTCGCTGAACGAGGGGTTCTTGGCCACCCCGTGGGCGATGAAGTTCACCGCGTCATAGCGGCTCATGTCGAGTTCCTGCAGGAAGAACGCGGCATTCGATTCGCGCTCGGCGAAGATCGCCACCAGCACGTTCGCGCCCGTGACCTCGTTGCGGCCCGAGCTCTGCACATGGATCGCGGCGCGCTGGATCACCCTCTGGAAGGCCGCGGTCGGCACCGCTTCCGAGCCCTCCACGTCGGTGATCAGCGTCGAGAGATCGTCCTCGATGAAGTCGGTCAGCAGCCGGCGCAGCTCGGCCAGGTCCACGTTGCAGGCCCGCATGACGCGGACGGCATCGGGCTCTTCGGTGAGCGCGAGCAGCAGATGTTCGAGGGTCGCCAGCTCATGCCGATGTTGGTTGGCCAGCGACAGCGCGGCATGGATCGCCTGTTCCAGCGTGGTCGAGAATGACGGCACTTCCTGCTCCTGTCAGTCGGCTGGCGGTCTGGGCGCTTGGGCACCCACCTGACCAGACTGTCACGATACGATTAAGAATTGGTGCATTCCGGCGCGGCGCAAGGGGTTTCTGGACCCCGCGGTCCGAAGATGCGGCTGATGGTGCAGATGTGATCACACCCCGCCGTTTTCAACCCGGCCCGGGTCAGCCACGGAACCCGTCCTTTTCGGCCCTGAGCCGGGCGAAGGCCGCCCCGGCATCCTCGCCCGGTCGCGCAAGCGCGCCGGCGCGCAGGAACGGGTTGGTGGCCTTTTCCTTGGCCAGCGTCGCGGGCGAGGCCGCGCGCTGCCCCGCCAGCGTGGCATCCAGCCGCGCCCGCAGGGCCGTGTTCTCCGGGTCCACCGCCAGCGCGAAGGCGCCGTTGCCGCGGGCGTAATCGTGGCCCGAGCAGATCAGCGTCTCGTCCGGCAGCGCCGCGAGGCGGGTGAGCGAGTCCCACATCTGCGCGGGCGTGCCCTCGAAGATCCGTCCGCAGCCCATCGCCATCAGGCTGTCGGCGGTGAAGGCCATCCCCGCACCGGGCAGATGGAAGGCCACGTGGCCGACGGTGTGGCCGGGCACGTCGATCACCTCGAGCGCCTCGCCGCAGACCTCGGCCGCCTCGCCCGGGGCCAGCGCCCGGTCGAGCGGCGGCAGCCGGTGCCGGTCGGCGCCGTTGCCCCAGACCTCGGCCCCGGTCGCGGCGACGATGTCGGGGACCGCCTGGATGTGGTCGTCGTGGTGGTGGGTGAGCAGGATCACGTCGAGCCCCCAGCCGCGCCGGGACAACTCGGCGAGGATCGGGGCCGCCTCGGGGGCGTCGATCAGCGCAGTCTGGCCGCCGCCGTGGATCAGATAGGCGTAGTTGTCCGACAGGCAGCGAACGGTGACCAGCTCGACCATGGGAGGCTCCTCTTTTCCCTCAAGCTAGGCGCGCGGGGCGTGGTCTGCAAACCCGACCGGTTGAGGGCAGGGGTGAGGGCAGGGGGGCACAGCCGCGCCGCGCCGCCGCAGGCGCTTGACCTTGGCGCCGCCAGCCGGCCCACTGGCGCCATGCAGAACGATGTCGCCGACCTGCGCCGTTTCTACTACCAGCGCGCCCTCGGCCGCGTGGTCCAGCGCGTGCTGCGCGACCGGCTGACCGAGCGCTGGCCGCCGGGCGGCACGGCGGGGATGACCGTAGCGGGCTACGGCTTCGCTGCGCCGATGCTGCGCCCTTACCTTGCGTCGGCGCGCCGGGTCACCGCGCTGATGCCCGCCCGGCAGGGGGTGATGGCGTGGCCGCCGGGGCTGCCGAACCGCAGCGTGGTCTGCGACGAAGAGGCCTGGCCGCTCGACACCGGCAGCGTGGACCGGCTGGTGATGCTGCACGGGCTCGAGACGGCGCAGGACCCCGCCGTGCTGCTGGCCGAGGCGTGGCGCGCGCTCGGCCCCGGCGGGCGGCTGGTGGTGATGGTGCCGAACCGCGCCGGGCTCTGGGCGCAGAGCGAGGCCACGCCCTTCGGGATCGGCCGCAGCTACACCCGCGGCCAGATCGAGCGGCAGGCGGGGGCGGCGGGCTTCGTGCTCGAGGATTGCGGCGCGGCGCTCTACATCCCGCCCTCGGACCGGCGCTTCTGGCTCAGGGGCGCGCAGATGTGGGAACGGACCGGGGCGCGGATCGCGCGCCTGCTGATCGCGGGGGTGGTGGTGGCCGAGTTCGGCAAGCACGTCGCGGCCCCGGTCGGGCCGGGGCGGGCGGCGTTGGTGCCGAGCCCGCGCGAGGTGCTCGACGGCATCCGCGCCCCGCGCCCGGCCGGGGCGCGGCGGACGGCGCCACCGGGCGGGGCCTGACCCCGCCTCGGACGACCCGCCCGGCCCGAATCGCGGCGAAGTTGACGTTCCGTCAGGCGGCCCGCCCCCACCGCCCGGCCGCCCCGTGCCGGGCGCCGTGCGGCAAGCCGCCTGTTAGCGACCAAAGCCGCCGTTTTCGGCCCGCGGGGCAGTTGCACAGTCCGGTGAACTGCTGCTAGAGACGCCGCAGATTTCAGGAAGGCCCGTCGCCCTTGCGCCGAAAGCCTTCGCCGTCCGCGCCCCGCGACTGACCGGCCCACGCCGGCCCGGCCTGCGGGGCTTCGCGCAAGCCAAAGGGGTGTCCGTGGCCAACAACGCTTCGATTTCCGCCAATATCGCCGGGCGTTACGCGCAAGCCGTGTTCGACCTGGTCCGCGAGGAGGGCGCCGTCGATGCGCTCGCCGGGCAGGTCGAGAGCCTCGGCGCCGCGCTCAAGGACAGTGCCGACCTGCGCACGCTGATCAACTCGCCGCTGATCTCGCGCGGCGAGCAGGAGGCCGCGATCGGCGCCGTGGCGTCGCGCATGGGCCTCTCGCCGTTGCTGGCCAACACGCTGCGCCTGATGGCCCAGAACCGCCGCCTCTTCGCCCTGCCGCAGCTCGTCTCGCGGCTCTCGGCGCTGATCGCCGAGGCGCGGGGCGAGGTCACCGCCGAGGTCGTCTCGGCCGCGCCGCTCACCGCCGAACAGGCGCGCCGCCTGACCGAGACGCTCGCCGCGAAGTCGGGCAAGACGGTCAAGCTCGACACCCGCGTCGACGAGGGGCTGATCGGCGGAATGATTGTCAAGCTGGGCTCGCAGATGATCGACAGCTCGATCCGCTCGAAGCTCGCTTCCCTGCAGAATGTCATGAAAGAGGTCGGATAATGGGAATCCAGGCAGCCGAGATTTCGGCGATCCTCAAGGATCAGATCAAGAATTTCGGCCAGGATGCCGAGGTGGCCGAAGTCGGCCAGGTGCTGTCGGTGGGCGACGGCATCGCGCGCGTCCACGGTCTGGACAAGGTTCAGGCCGGCGAGATGGTCGAGTTCCCCGGCGGCATCCGCGGCATGGTTCTCAACCTTGAAACCGACAACGTCGGGATCGTGATCTTCGGCGACGACCGCTCGATCAAGGAAGGCGACACCGTCAAGCGCACCCGCTCGATCGTGGAGGTGCCGACCGGCAAGCCGCTGCTCGGCCGCGTCGTGGACGCGCTCGGCAACCCGATCGACGGCAAGGGCCCGCTCGAGGGCGCCGAGATGCGCCGCGCCGACGTCAAGGCGCCGGGCATCATGCCGCGCAAATCGGTGCACCAGCCGATGGCGACCGGCCTCAAGTCGGTGGACGCGATGATCCCCGTCGGCCGCGGCCAGCGCGAGCTGATCATCGGCGACCGCCAGACCGGCAAGACCGCGATCGCGCTCGACACGATCCTGAACCAGCAGAACTACAACTTCAAAGAGGGCCACCGCACCCTCTACTGCATCTACGTCGCCGTGGGGCAGAAGCGCTCGACCGTGGCGCAGCTGGTCAAGAAGCTCGAAGAGACCGGCGCGATGGCCTATACCACCGTCGTCGCCGCGACCGCCTCGGACCCCGCGCCGATGCAGTACCTCGCGCCCTATTCGGCCACCGCGATGGGCGAATACTTCCGCGACAACGGCATGGATGCGCTGATCATCTATGACGACCTGTCCAAGCAGGCCGTGGCCTACCGCCAGATGTCGCTGCTGCTGCGCCGTCCGCCGGGGCGCGAGGCCTATCCGGGCGACGTGTTCTACCTGCACTCGCGCCTGCTCGAGCGTTCGGCCAAGCTGAACGAAGAGCATGGCGGCGGCTCGCTGACCGCGCTGCCGATCATCGAGACGCAGGCGGGCGACGTGTCGGCCTACATCCCGACCAACGTGATCTCGATCACCGACGGCCAGATCTTCCTCGAGACCGACCTGTTCTTCCAGGGCATCCGCCCGGCGGTGAACACCGGCCTCTCGGTCAGCCGCGTGGGCTCGGCCGCGCAGACCAACGCGATGAAATCCGTCGCGGGCCCGGTCAAGCTCGAGCTGGCGCAGTATCGCGAGATGGCGGCCTTCGCGCAGTTCGGCTCGGACCTCGACGCGGCGACGCAGAAGCTCTTGAACCGCGGCGCGCGCCTGACCGAGCTGATGAAGCAGCCGCAGTACTCGCCGCTGACCAACGCCGAGATCGTGGCGGTCATCTACGCCGGTACCAAGGGCTACCTGGACAACGTCCCGGTGCGCGAGGTCGGCAAGTGGGAAGCCGGGCTTCTGCAGTTCATGCGCAACCAGCACGCCGACGTGCTCGACTGGCTGACGCGCGAGGACCCGAAGCTCAAGGGCGAGGCCGAGGCGCGGCTGAAAGCGGTGCTGGACGCCTACGCCAAGACCGCGGCCTGAGGAGGGGAGGATGCCCAGCCTCAAGGCTCTCAAGAACCGGATCGGCAGCGTCAAGAACACGCGCAAGATCACCAAGGCGATGCAGATGGTCGCCGCCGCCAAGCTGCGCCGCGCGCAAGAGGCGGCCGAGGCCGCGCGCCCCTATGCCGACCGCATGAGCGCGGTGATGGCGGGGCTGACCTCGGCGGCCTCGGGCGCCGAGGGCGCGCCGCGGCTGCTCGCCGGGACCGGCTCGGACCAGCGCCACCTTCTGGTGGTCCTGACCTCCGAGCGGGGTCTGGCCGGGGGCTTCAACAGCTCGATCGTCAAGCTGGCCCGCCAGCGCGCCGAAGAGCTGCTGGGCCAGGGCAAGCAGGTCGCCATCATGACCGTGGGCAAGAAGGCCCGCGAGCAGCTCAAGCGCGAGCATGGCGGGCGCTTCGTCCACCATGTCGACCTGTCCGAGGTCAAGTCGGTCGGCTACGCCAACGCGCGTGAGATCGCGGCCGAGATCCTCGACCGCTTCGACGCCGGCGACTTCGACGTGGCGACGCTGTTCTACAACCGCTTCGAGTCGGTGATCAGCCAGGTTCCGACCGCCCGCCAGATCATCCCCGCGGTGGTCGAGGAGGGTGCGGACGTCGGCGGCGCCAGCGCGCTTTACGACTACGAGCCGGGCGAAGAGGCGATCCTGACCGACCTGCTGCCGCGGTCCGTCGCCACCCAGGTGTTCGCCGCGCTGCTGGAAAACGCCGCGTCCGAGCAGGGCGCGCGGATGACCGCGATGGACAACGCGACGCGCAACGCCGGCGACATGATCGACCGCCTCACGACCGAGTACAACCGCTCGCGTCAGGCCGCGATCACCAAGGAACTCATTGAAATCATTTCGGGCGCCGAGGCGCTCTGACCGTAACGCAGGGGTAGATACATGGCAGCTACGGGCAAGATCACGCAGGTCATCGGCGCCGTCGTGGACGTGCAGTTCGACGGCGCGCTGCCGGCGATTCTGAACGCGCTGGAAACCGAGAACAACGGCAAGAAGCTGGTGCTGGAAGTGGCCCAGCACCTGGGCGAGAACACCGTCCGCGCCATCGCCATGGACGCGACCGAAGGTCTCGTGCGCGGCGCCGACGTGCGCGACACCGGCGGGCCGATCTCGGTCCCGGTCGGCGACGCGACGCTGGGGCGCATCCTCAACGTCGTGGGCGAGCCGGTGGACGACCGCGGGCCGGTCACCGCGACCGAGACCCGCGCCATCCACCAGCCGGCGCCCGAGTTCGCCGCCCAGGCAACCAGCTCGGAAATCCTCGTCACCGGCATCAAGGTCATCGACCTGCTCGCGCCCTACTCGAAGGGCGGCAAGATCGGC
The DNA here is from genome assembly GCF_900106665.1 of Paracoccus sanguinis. Lineage (GTDB taxonomy): Bacteria > Pseudomonadota > Alphaproteobacteria > Rhodobacterales > Rhodobacteraceae > Paracoccus > Paracoccus panacisoli. The sequence continues at coordinate 74,957 of NZ_FNNA01000006.1, read as the reverse complement.
CTCTTCGGCGGCGCCGGCGTGGGCAAGACCGTGCTGATCATGGAGCTCATCAACAACATCGCCAAGGTGCACTCGGGCTACTCCGTGTTCGCCGGCGTGGGTGAGCGGACGCGCGAGGGCAACGACCTCTACCACGAGATGGTGGAATCGGGCGTCATCAAGGAAGACAATCTCGCGGAATCGCAGGTGGCGCTGGTCTACGGCCAGATGAACGAGCCTCCGGGGGCGCGGATGCGCGTGGCGCTGACCGGCCTGACGCTGGCCGAGCAGTTCCGCGACGCGACCGGGACCGACGTGCTTTTCTTCGTCGACAACATCTTCCGCTTCACCCAGGCGGGTTCGGAAGTGTCGGCGCTTCTCGGCCGCATCCCGTCGGCCGTGGGCTACCAGCCGACGCTGGCGACCGACATGGGCGCGATGCAGGAACGCATCACCTCGACCAAGAACGGCTCGATCACCTCGATCCAGGCCGTCTACGTGCCGGCCGACGACCTCACCGACCCGGCGCCGGCCACCACCTTCGCCCACCTCGACGCCACCACGGTGCTGTCGCGGGCGATCTCGGAACTCGGCATCTACCCGGCCGTGGACCCGCTCGACTCGAACAGCCGGATCCTCGACCCGGCCGTGGTCGGCGAAGAGCACTATGCGGTGGCCCGCGACGTGCAGGGCATCCTGCAGAAATACAAGTCGCTGCAGGACATCATCGCCATCCTCGGGATGGACGAACTGTCCGAAGAGGACAAGCTGACGGTGGCCCGGGCGCGCAAGATCCAGCGCTTCCTGTCGCAGCCCTTCGACGTGGCCAAGGTCTTCACCGGCTCGGACGGGGTGCAGGTCCCGCTCGAGGACACCATCTCGTCCTTCAAGGCGGTCGTGGCGGGTGAGTACGACCACCTGCCGGAAGCGGCCTTCTACATGGTCGGCGGCATCGAAGAGGTGAAGGCCAAGGCCCAGCGTCTCGCCGCGGACGCGGCGTAAGGGGGCACCATGGCCGACACGATGCAGTTCGACCTCGTCTCGCCCGAGCGGAGCCTCGTCTCCGTTCCGGTGCGCGAGGTTCGCCTGCCGGGCACCGACGGCGACCTGACGGCGATGCCGGGCCATGCGCCCGCCATCGTCACGCTGCGCCCCGGCATGGTCACGGTGATCGACGCGCAGGGACAGGCGACCGAGTTCGCCGTCACCGGCGGCTTCGTCGAGATCAACGGCGAGTCCGTCAGCCTGCTGGCCGAGCGTGGCCACCCGCGGGCCGAGATGACCCAGGCCATCTACAACGAGATGGTCCGCGACGCCCGCCGCGCGCACAAGTCGGCGGAAAGCCGGCGCGAGACGGTTGGCGACGAGGTCGTGGCCGCTGCCGCCAAGCTTCTGGGCGACATGGAGGCGATGGGGACGCACATCGGGCTGGACCCGAACCAGTCCACCGTCCCTGACTGATCCCGCGTCGGGTCCGCCCGACATCTTTAATGAAAATCAAGGCCCTCTCCCTGTAGCCAGGGTGGGGGCCTTTGTCATACGATCGTCGTACCCGCCCCAACGACGGATGCCGACCCCGTGCTGCGCTTCAGCCATACCGCCGTGGGCGTCCAGCAGGGCGACGAGGTGCTGTTCTCGGCCTTCGAGGACGGCGGCTCGATGTGGACGGACAACGGGCCGCGGGTCGAGCGGCTGCGGGTGACCTTCGCCGACCCCTTCCTCGGCCCGCCGGTGATCCATGTGGGCCTGTCGATGTGGGACATCGCGGTGAACACCACCCAGCGCGCCGACGTCGCGGCCGAGGCCGTCACGCCCGAGGGGTTCGAGATCGTGTTCCGCACCTGGGGCGAGACGCGCGTGGCGCGGGTCCGCGCCCGCTGGCTCGCAATCGGCCCGGCCGAGCACGTGGACGAGTTCGAGCCGGACTGACCGCCTCAGGCCCGGTCGAGGTTGACCGCCACCAGCCCCGCCACCTCGGCCGGGTGCGTCAGCGGCACCATGTGCCCCGCGCCCGGCACCACCGCCACGCCCACGTCCGGCAGCCGCGCCGCCAGCGCCTCGAGGATGGGCGCCATCACCGGCGCCGACGCCGCGCCGCGGATCAGCATCACCGGCACAGCCAGCGCCTCGAGCCCGCCGGGCGCGAGGATGCCGCCGCGGTCGTTGTAAAGATCGCCCATGGTGTCGAGCACCCCTGCCATCTGCGCCACCATCTGGGCCTGCGCCGGGGCGGGCAGGCCGGTCAGGTCGGGCCCGTTCCAGTAGCGCAGGAAGGCCGCGGTCGATCCCGCCCGGTCCCCAGCGGTCTCCATCTGCTCAAGCCGGGGCAGCAGCCCGCCAGGATCGCGCTCCGGGGCGGGCAGGGCGGCGAACAGCACCGGCTCGATCAGCGTCAGGCTGCGCACCCGCGCGGGCGCGTGAAGCGCCAGCCGCAGCGCGGCCACGGCGCCGAAGCTGTGCCCGATCAGGTCGATCCGCCCGTCCCCCGCTCGCGCCGCAAGCGTCTCGGCCAGCGGTCGCGCCAGTCTGAGCGTCGCATCGGCAAAGCTCTCACCGCCCGCCTGCCACGCCGGGCCGCGACCGTGCAGGGGCAGGTCCGGCGCGGTCACGTCGATCCGGCCCCCCAGCCGCTCGACCACCGCGCCCCAGGACGCCGCGCTGCCCATCATGCAGTGCAACGCCAGCGCCGGGCGCGCGGGGTCGCCCGGGAAATGCCGCAGGCCCGCCGTCATGCCCGCCCCCGGCGCGCGCCCGTCACGCGATAGCCGAAGCTCACAGCGTCGCCAGATGCCGGTCGAGGTAGTCGAGCCGGTCCTGCCCCCAGAACATCTCGCCGCTCTCGGCGACGATGTAGAAGGGCGAGCCGAACACCCCCGCGGCCACCGCCCGCTCGAGGTTCCGGCCGTAGATCTCGGCCCCGGTGAACAGCCCGCGGTCGGCGATGGCCGGATCATGCCCGGTCGCCGCCAGCACGTCGCGGATCACCGCGTCGTCGGCCACGTCCCGCCCCTCGACGAAGCGGGCGGCGAGGAGGCCCTGCACCAGCGTGCCCACGTCCGCGCCGCCCTCCTGCGCGGCAATCACCGCGTAGGACGAGGGCGCCATGTTGGTCATCGGCACGTCCAGCCGGATCGGCATCCCCAGATGCGCCGCCACCCGCGGCAGGTCCTGGTTGCGATAGGCGAGCCGCGCCGGGTGGCGGTCCTGCGGCCGCTGCCCCCCGGTGCGGTCGAAGAGCTGCATCATGTCGAGCGGCCGATAGGTGATGCTGGCCCCGTGCCGCGCGGCGATCTGTTCCAGCCGGTCGCCGGCCAGATAGGCCCAGGGGCTGATGGTGCTGAAGTAATAGTCGATCGCGGCCATGCGCCGGGCCCCCTCTCGCCGGTTTGCCGAGACGCTAGCGCGGTGCTAATCGGGGCGCAATCGGGCGATTCCCGCCCCCTCACGTCCTGCGCCCGAGGAAACCCCATGCCCGCCATGACCGAACCCAAGCTGATCGCCGGCAACGCCAACCGCCCGCTCGCCACCGCCATCGCAAGGCGGATGTCGATGCACCGGGGGATGAACGTGGCGCTGGTCGATGCGCGGGTCGAGCGGTTCAACGACCAGGAAATCTTCGTCGAGGTCTACGAGAACGTCCGCGGCGAGGACATGTACATCATCCAGCCGACCTCGAACCCGGCCAACGACAACCTGATGGAGCTGCTGATCATGGCCGACGCGCTGCGCCGGTCGTCGGCCAACCGGATCACCGCGGTGATCCCCTATTTCGGCTATGCGCGGCAGGACCGGCGGGCCAAGGCGCGCACCCCGATCTCGGCCAAGCTGGTGGCGAACCTGTTGACCGAGGCGGGGGTGGACCGCATCCTGACGCTCGACCTGCACGCCGCCCAGATCCAGGGGTTCTTCGACATCCCAGTGGACAATCTCTATGCGGCGCCGGTGTTTGCGCTCGATATCCTCCACCAGTTCAAGGGCCGGTCGGACGACCTGATGGTCGTCTCGCCGGACGTGGGCGGGGTGGCGCGGGCGCGCGAGATCGCCACCCGGATCAACGCGCCGATGGCGATCGTGGACAAGCGGCGCGAGAAGGCGGGGGAGATCGCCGACATGACCGTGATCGGTGAGGTGACGGGCAAGACCTGCATCATCGTCGACGACATCTGCGACACCGCCGGCACGCTGGTGAAGGCCGCGCAGCTGCTCGTGGACCACGGCGCGCGCGAGGTTCACGCCTACATCACCCACGGCGTCCTGTCGGGTCCGGCGGTCGAGCGGATCGAGACCTCGGTGATGAAGTCGCTGGTCATCACCGACTCGATCGGCCAGCCCGAGCCGGTCAAGACCGCCCGCAACATTCGCATCGTTCCGACCGCGCCGCTGTTTGCGCAGGCGATCATGTCGATCTGGAACGGCACCTCGGTGTCCTCGCTGTTTGAGCTCGACACGCTGCAGCCGGTCTATGAGGGGATGTACACCTCGGTCTGAGCCGTCCGCGCCGCGTCCCGGGCAAGCCGGGCGCGGTCATCAAGTGCGGCGGCCGCCCCTCAGAGCGCCCGCCAGCCGATGTCGCGGCGATAGAACCCCTCGGGCCAGTCCACCGCATCGGCGAGCGCATAGGCGCGCGCCTGCGCCTCGGCCAGCGTGGCGCCGCGGCCCGTCGCGTTCAGCACCCGGCCGCCGTTGGCCACGACCCGGCCCTCCTGCGTGGCGGTGCCGGCGTGAAACAGCATCTGCGTCGCGGTCTCGGGCAGACCGTCCAGCCCGCCGATGACGCCGCCCTTGCGGGTGTCGCCGGGATAGCCCTCGGCCGCCAGCACCACGGTCAGCGCGTGGTCGTCGGCCCAGTTCACGGTCATCTCGGCCAGCCGCCCCTCGGCGCAGGCGTGCACGAGGTCGAGCGCCTGCGCCCCGAGCCGCATCATCAGCACCTGGCACTCGGGGTCGCCGAAGCGGACGTTGTATTCGACGAGCCGCGCCCGGCCGTCCTCGATCATCAGCCCCGCATAGAGCACCCCCTGGAAGGGCGTGCCGCGCCGCGCCATCTCGGCGATGGTGGGCTTCACGATCTCGGCCATCACCCGCGCCTGCAGCGCCTCGGTCAGGACCGGGGCAGGGGAATAGGCCCCCATGCCGCCGGTGTTCGGCCCGGTGTCGCCCTCGCCCACGCGCTTGTGGTCCTGCGCGGAGCCGATCGGCAGGCAGGTCGCGCCGTCGCAGAGGACAAAGAAGCTCGCCTCCTCGCCCGCCATGAACTCCTCGATGACGAGCTCGGTCCCGGCGTCACCGAAGGCCCCGCCGAAGGCGGCGTCGATGGCGGTCAGGGCCTCGGCCTCGGTCATCGCCACGGTCACGCCCTTGCCGCCCGCGAGCCCGTCGGCCTTGACGACGATCGGCGCGCCGCGCGCGGCCACATGGGCGCGGGCGGCGGCCGCGTCGGTGAAGCGCGCCCAGCCCGCGGTCGGGGCGCCGCAGGCGTCGCAGATTTCCTTGGTGAAGGCCTTCGACGCCTCGAGCCGCGCAGCCTCGCGCGAGGGGCCGAACACCGCGATCCCGGCGGCGCGGAGGCTGTCGGCGACGCCACTGGCCAGCGGCGCCTCGGGGCCGATCACCACGAGGTCGATGGCCTGCTCTTCGCAGAACCCGACCACGGCGGCGCCGTCGGTGATCTCGAGCGCCGCGCAGCGGGCGATGGCGGCGATCCCGGCGTTGCCCGGCGCGACGATCAGCCGGTCGCATTTCGGGTTCTGCCGGAACGCCCAGGCGAGCGCGTGTTCGCGGCCCCCGCCGCCGAGAATGAGGATGTTCATCGCCGCCCCTTCGCCCTCTCTCCGCCCCGGCGGGGGCGGGCCTCAGCGCCCGACCGCCCGCGCGCCGCTGTTGGGTTGGGGCTTTAGGCCGCGACGGGGGGGCGGGCAAGGGGCGCGGGCTGGCGTGGGCGGTCGGGGCTTCCTCGTGTTGCGGGACGGGCAATGGCGTGGGTCGCGCGCTATCGGCACCAAGCCGCGTGTGTGCCACGTTGATCGTGAATGACGTTGCCCACGCGCCTGCTGAAAGGGGAGCAGGTCTCAAGGCTGATGAGGACACTGAACACGCCGCTTATGGCTGCGGCACACGCCTGTCGCCGCCGAGCCGCCACCGCATGTCCTTCCAACCCCGTCGTCAGCCAAACCACTCAAAACCCCCCGGCGCCCCACACGATCCGCGCTTGAACCCCGCCCCCGGCTGGGCGACACCCGAACCCATGGAGCTTTTCGACGACCCCTCGGCCGACGCCCCGTCCGGCAACGCCCCGACCCTCTCCGTCTCGGAACTCTCCGGCGCGATCCGCCGGGTGGTAGAGGGTGAGTTCGGCCGCGTGCGCGTGCGGGGCGAGGTCGGGCGGGTCTCGCGCCCGTCCTCGGGGCATCTCTACTTCGACCTCAAGGACGACCGCGCGGTGCTGGCCGCGGTGTGCTGGCGCGACAACGCCTGCCGCCTGCCGCATCGCCCGGAAGAGGGGCTCGAGGTCATCGCCACGGGCCGCCTCACGACGTTTCCGGGCCAGTCGCGCTATCAGCTGCTGGTCGAGCAGATCGAGCCCGCGGGCCTCGGCGCGCTCATGGCCATGCTCGAGCAGCGCCGGCGGGCGCTGGCCGCCGAGGGGCTCTTCGAAGCCGCCCGCAAGCGGCCGATCCCGTTCCTGCCCGGGGTGATCGCGGTGGTCACCTCGCCCTCGGGAGCGGTGATCCGCGACATCCTGCACCGGCTGCGCGACCGCTTTCCCAGCCGCGTGCTGATCTGGCCGGTGGCGGTGCAGGGCGCGCAGTCCGCGCCGCAGGTCGCGCAGGCCATCGCGGCGCTGAACGCCCTGCCTGTGGAGGGCGCGATCGCGCGGCCCGACCTGATCATCGTGGCGCGGGGCGGCGGCTCGGTCGAGGACCTGTGGGGCTTCAACGAAGAGGCCGTGGTGCGCGCCGTGGCGGCGGGCACCATTCCCCTGATCTCGGCGGTCGGGCATGAAACCGACACCACGCTGATCGACCATGCCGCCGACCTGCGCGCCCCCACGCCCACCGCGGCCGCCGAAATGGCGGTGCCGGTGCTGGCCGAACTGGGCGCGCGCATCGCCGACAGCCAGAGCCGGCTCTGGCGCTCGGCCCGGGCGCGGATCGAGCGGCCGGCGCAGCGCCTCGCCGATCTGGGCCGGCTGCTCGGGCGCCCGCAGGCGATGACCGATCCGGCGCGGCAGCGGCTCGACCTGACCGGGCCGCGGCTCGAGCCGGTGCTGCGCGGCTTTGTCCGGGCGCGGCGGCGCGAGGCCGAGGCGCTCGACCTGCCGCTTTTCGCGCTGCGCAGCTTCATGGCCGACCGGCGGACGGTCCTGGGCCGCGCCGGCAGCGATCTCGACCGGGCGGCGCGGCAGCATCACGCGCGGCTGCGGGCCGAACTGCCCATGCCGCGCCCCGCCGCCGTGCAGCTTGCCCGCGTGGCCGCCGCCCGGCGCCTCGCCGCCGCGGACGGTCGCCTCGCCCCCGCGCTGGCGCGACGGACCGAGGCGCCGGCGCGGCGCCTCGACGAGCTGAGCGCACGCCTGCCCCGCGCCCTGGCCCGTCGGCAGGACGATCCGCAGCGGCGGCTGGCTGCGCTGGCTCAGCGCCTGACCGCCGCCCGGACGCGAATGCAGGCCGACGCCCGCCGCAAGGTCGCCGCGGACCGCACGGGCTACACGGCGCTCGAGCGGCGGCTGGCGGTCCTTGGGGACGCGCTCATCACCGAGCGGCGCGCCGCGCTCGCGCGTCTCGACCGGCTGCGCCAGACGCTGGGGCACACCGAAACCCTGCGCCGGGGTTTCGTCATCGTGCACGGGCCTCATGGACTCGTCGTGTCGGCCGACGCGGCGGCCCGCGCTGCCGCGCTGGCGCTCGAGTTCCACGATGGCGCCTTGCCCGTCACGCCGAGCGGTCCCGTGCGGCCGGCATCGGGCGGCGGTCCGGCGTGGGGTGAGGGTGACGTCGCGCGGACCGATCGAACCTCGGCCGACACTGGGGCAGGCGCTCAAGCTGAACCGCTGGTCACCGATCCTGCCCCGCAGCCCCCGTCTGAGCCTCCAGGCGAGACAGCTACGAAAAAACCGCCCCGCCCTCGGGCGCGGCGACGGCCGAAGGGCGAGGACCCGGACAGCGACCCGCAGGGCTCGTTCTTCTAACGCAGAGGCTCAGGGAAACTTCTATCTTCGGAGCTCAAGCAACCGGTCCAAACGGATAGCCTGCCGCCGCCAACCCGTCGCAAGCCCCTAGCCGATGCTCCCGTGCACTGGAGCGGGCACGGGTGCCCCGGCCGCAGCGGCGCATCCTCCGCCGTCGGCCGCCACCGGGATCAGCGCGCTCTCGGGCATCGCCGCTTCTGCCGAGGCCATCACGTCAGCGCTATGATCGAACACCCCGTGGGTGGTCTTGTCCCAGTAGAAGGGCTTCACCACGATTTCGTAGGCCGCCTTCCACGCCGCGAGGCAGGCGAGCGGGAAATAGGCGTAGAGGCTCGGCGCCCAGATCATCAGCCCGGGGTGGGTGCGGCGTACCGACCAGGCGGCGACGACCGCGTTCAGCGCCTCCGAGACCAGGAAGAGCCCGATCACAGCCGAGCCGAGCCAGCCGCCGGCCATGGGCGACAACGGATGGCCGAACCCCAGGGTGAGCAGCCAGAAGCTCCACAGCACCGGGGCGAGCAGGAATTGCTGGACGGTGGCGAACATCTGCAGGTGAAAGCCCAGCATCCGCATCGGCCCGATCTCGCGCCACAGCCGCCGGGGCGCGCGCATGTGCACCCCCCAGGTCATCGCGAATCCCTTGAGCCAGCGCGAGCGCTGCTTGACCCACGGCACGGCGCGGCAGTTCGCCTCTTCGTGGGTGGTGGTCGCGACGATCTCGGTCCGGTAGCCGAGCCGGGCGAGGCGCACGCCCAGATCGGCGTCCTCGGTGACGTTCCAGCCGTCCCAACCCCCGGCGTGCTCGAGCGCCGCGCGGCGGATGAAGAAGGTGGTCCCGCCCAAGGGCACCACCAGCCCCATCCGCGCCATCCCCGGCAGGACGCCGCGGAACCAGGCCGAATATTCCAGCGTGAAGCACCGCGCGAGCCAGTTGGTGCGCGGATTGTAGAAATCGAGCGCGCCCTGCACGCAGGCGACCTCGGGGGCGGCGAAATGCAGGTGCCGTGCCACGCGGTGCAGCTGGTCGGGCTCGGGCCGGTCCTCGGCGTCCCAGACCCCGATGATGCTGCCGCGGCAGAAATGCAGCGCATAGTTCAGCGCCCGCGGCTTGGTGCGGATCGGGCCGTCGGGGACGGTGACGACCCGCATCCAGGCCGGAAGCCGCACCCCGGACAGCGCGGCGCGGGTCACGTGGTCGGTCTCTTCGACGACCAGCAGGATGTCGGTCAGCTCGCGCGGATAGCTGAGCCGCGACAGCCGCGCCACGAGCCGGTCGGCGATGTCGGCCTCGCGGAACATCGGCACCATGACCGAGATGACGGGCAGCCGCGCCTCCATCTCGGCATCCGGGCGGGGTGGTGCCGCGGCCTCCCCGCGCAGCGTGGCGCGGAACGCGAGCGCTTTGAGGATCGTGGTCGCGCCCAGCGTCAGGATGGCGAGGCCGCTGACCACCACCAGCACCGCCGTCGGCGCCAGCCACAGCCCGGCCGCGAGGCCGGCCATCAGGGTGAGCAGCAGCGCCCCTAGCCGGGCCTCGTTGCGGGTCCGGCAGCTCAGCTCGGGCGCGACGCAGCATTCGGCCTCGCGGATCAGGGCTGTGCGGCGCAGCGAGACCAGTGCCTGGGTGGCCTCGGACTCGGCGCAAAGCAGCATGCGGACGGGGCCGAACCGCGCCTCGAGCCGCGGCCGGAGCGCCGCGAACGCCTCGGGGCGGGCGGTCGCGACGAAAGTCACCCCGCCGGTGCGGCGCCACGGCACAACCGCCTGCGACAGGCACCACTCGGGCCCCGCCTGGTCGATCAGCCGTGCATCGGGCGGCAGCGCCACGAGGTCGATCACCGTCGTCCGCCACTGGCGCGAGAGCGCCCGGGCGAGCGCCACATCGGTGACCCAGCCATGCGCCAGCAGCACCTCGCCCAGCCGCGCCGATTCGCGGCGTTGCATGACCAGCGCCTTGAGCAGGTTGCCGGGCTCGACCGCGCCGTCGTCGATGAGGATCTGCCCGAGCGCCCGCGGATCGCGGCCGTCCGGCACGGGGGCAGGGCGGTCGCCGGCGCGGGCGGCGCGCGGGCGGAACGGGACGACCCCCGGCGCCGGGGCCTCGTCCGGGGCGGGGACGGGGCGGCGAATCGGTGTGACGTTCATCGGGCACCTCGCGCGGCGGTTGCCCGATCTACATGGCGCGAAAGACTTAAGCCGTGGTTAACGCCCGCGGCGCGCCGCGGCTGATCAGCGGCGGCGCGCGGCCATCGCCTCGGCAAACCGCTCGAACAGATAGGCGCTGTCCTGCGGGCCGGGGCTCGCCTCGGGGTGATACTGGACCGAGAACACCGGCCGATCCGCGACCCGCAACCCGCAGTTCGAGCCGTCGAAGAGGCTCACATGCGTCTCGATCACGCCCTCGGGCAGGGTCTGGGCGTCCACGGCGAACCCGTGGTTCATCGAGGTGATCTCGACCTTGCCGGTCTCGACATCGCGCACCGGGTGGTTCGCGCCATGGTGGCCGTGGCCCATCTTGACCGTCTTCGCGCCGAGCGCGAGCGCCAGCATCTGGTGGCCAAGGCAGATGCCGAAGATCGGCAGGTCACGCTCCAGCAGGTCCTGGATCATCGGCACGGCATATTCGCCGGTGGCCGCTGGATCGCCGGGGCCGTTCGAGAGGAACACGCCCTCGGGGTCATGGGCGAGGATCTCGTCCGCGGTGGCGGTCGCAGGCAGGACCGTGACCTCGGCGCCGCTGCCGGCGAGCGAGCGCAGGATGTTGCGCTTGGCGCCGTAGTCGACGGCGACGACCCGGAACGGCCGCTGGTCCTCGATCGGGGCGAAACCCTGCCCCCACTGCCACAGCCCCTCGTCCCAGCGGTAGGACTGCGCGCACGAGACTTCGCGCGCGAGGTCCATGCCGACGAGCCCCGGCCAGGCTCGGGCGCGGGCGACCAGCGCGGCGATGTCGAAGTTCCCGGCCGGGTCATGCGCCAGCACCACGTGCGGCGCGCCCTGCTGGCGGATCGCGCGGGTCAGCCGGCGGGTGTCGACGCCGCCGATGCCGATCCGGCCGCGCCGCGCCATCCAGTCGGCGAGGTCGCTCGTCGCGCGCCAGTTCGAGGGCTCGGTCGGGTCCCACTTCACGACGATGCCGGCCGCGACGGGATCGGGGGCCTCATCATCCTCGGGGGTGATGCCGGTGTTGCCGATGTGGGGGAAGGTGAAGGTGACGACCTGGGCGGCGTAGGAGGGATCGGTCATGATCTCCTGATACCCCGTCATCGCGGTGTTGAAGACGAGCTCGGCCACGACCTCGCCGGTGGCGCCGAAGCCCTGGCCGTAGAAGATCGTCCCGTCGGCGAGCGCCAGACACGCGGTCGGTTTCTGTCCCATCGTCACCCTCTGGAAAATCGGACGACTGCTAGGGGAAGCGGGGGCCGGGGTCAAGCCGGGTTGACCCCGCGGCGGCGATCGGGACAAGGGAGGGTGAGGCCGGAAAAGCGAGGAAAACATGGAAATTCGGACGCGGATTCAAGAGGCGACGAAGGATGCGATGCGCAGCCGCGACCAGCTGCGGCTGTCCACGCTGCGGCTGATCGGGGCGGCGCTGAAGGACCGCGAGATCGCGGTCCGGGGCGAGCCGGGGCAGACCGGGCTGGACGAGGCGGACGTGGTCGCGCTGCTCTCGAAGATGGTCAAGCAGCGCCAGGAATCGGCCCGCGCCTATGAGGAGGGCGGCCGGCTGGAACTCGCCGAGCGCGAGACGCAAGAGATTGCCGTCATTCAGGAATTCCTGCCGCGGCAGCTCGATCCGGCCGAGGTCGCGGCGGCCATCGACGCGGTGATCGCCGACCTCGGCGCGACCGGGGTGCGCGACATGGGGCGGGTCATGGCGAGCTTGCGCGAGCGGCACGCCGGGCAGATGGACTTTGCCGCCGCGGGGGCGGTGGTGAAGTCCCGGCTGATGGGCTGAGGGCCGCCCCCCCCGGTCACGGTTCGTGCATCGTTCATGCGATGTTCGTGCACAGTTCATGCGAACGCCGTGCATCAACCGTATGAACGATCCGGCCGGATCGGGAAGCGCTCAGGCGCCGAGCCGCGAGGTCACGAGGGCGACGGCGGCGGCGACGGCCTCCTCGATCGTCATCCGCGTGGTGTCGAGCACCACGGCGTCCGGCGCGGCGCGCATCGGCGCGGTGTCGCGGGCGGCGTCGCGGGCGTCGCGGTCGCGGATCTGGGCCAGCATCTCGGCGGGGTCGGCGCCCAGCTCGGCGGCGCGGCGCGCGGCGCGGGTGGCGTCGTCGGCCACGACATAGAGCTTCACCGCCGCATCGGGGCAGATCACCGTCCCGATGTCGCGCCCGTCGAGCACCGCGCCGGGCTCGACCCGCGCGAAGCGGCGCTGGAAGTCGGTGAGCGCGGCGCGCACCTCGGGGATGGCGGCGACGCGGCTGGCCGCCAGCCCGGCTTCGGCCGAGCGGAGGTCGGGGCGGGCCAGGTCCTCGGGGGTGAGGCTTTGGGCCGCCGCGACGGGATCGCCGCCGCGGGCGCCGACGGCGCGGTAGAGCAGGCCCGTGTCGAGATGGGCAAAGCCGAAGCGCTCGGCCAGGGCCCGCGCGAGGGTGCCTTTGCCGGAGGCTGCGGGGCCGTCTATGGCGATGGTGAAGGGCATGGGGTGGTTTAGAACCACTTTATATCCACGACGCAATCCCTATAGTGCTTTAAAAGTCAAGAACGTCGCTCGTGTGACAAGGACAGCAAATGATCACTCGGGTTGAGATCGACGGCTTCAAGTCCTTTCGCAGGTTCGCGATCGACTTGGAGCCCCTCTCAGCCATCGTTGGACCTAACGCCAGCGGCAAATCGAACCTCTTTGATGCAATACAGCTCATCGCAGGCTTGGCGACGAAAGATATCAGGTCTGCAATATTCGGGATGAGAGGAGAGCCTGAGGAGCTCTTCCGGAAACGTGGCGCTGAACTGGACGAGAGGATCGAACTTGCTGTCGAACTTCTTCTTCCTCCGAGCGGCATCGACCCATTTGGAACAAAATATACAGTCAAGGCACAGCGCCTGCGGTACAGCTTGGTGCTTTCAATGCGGCGCGGCCCGAGTGGAGTATTGGAAGGACTATTCATTGACAGCGAAGAGTGCAAGCCGATAAAAAAGTCGCGTGATCAGTCAGCATTTGCTCGCGGCCAAGCTAAATTCATAAAGTACGGAGGAAACATTAGAGATTTCCTGGTTACAGAGGGAACGGGCGACGCTAGAGTTTTCAAAATCAGGCAGGACGGACCAAATAAGAGCGGAAAACCGCGGGTGTTGCCGGCGAAAGAGGCATCTCAAACAGCTCTCTCTACCGTAGCTAGCGCCGAGTTCCCCCATCTCTTCGCCGTCAAAGATTTTTTTTCGAGAATTAGTTTCCTTGTGATCAATGCGAGAAACGCTCGCCGAGAAAGTGATCGGTTTCAAACGAAGTCGATGCTGCCCGATGCATCGAATATATCTGCTGTTCTGGCGCGAATTAAAGATGATACGTCAACCACAGACCGTCCGGATGGAGTCTTGGTCGATATTTCTCGGGGGCTTGCTCGTCTGATCCCTTCGACCAGACGGGTGTTGAGCGTTACATCGGTTGACAAGAAAGAATACTCCTTCGAAATCGAGATGGCCGACGGTGCGACATTTAGTTCCCGTGTTATTTCCGACGGGACCCTCCGGCTTCTTGCGTTGGTCACCTTCTTAGAAGACCCTAACCGGGCAGGATTGCTGTGTTTTGAGGAGCCTGAGAATGGCGTCCATGAAGGCCGCATACCGGCATTAGTTGAGAGTTTGCGCGAGGCTACAAAGGACGTGTCTTCTGGGTACTTTCAGGTGTTATTGAACACACATTCGCCAGCGCTCATGTCAGCACTTGACGATGCCGAGATTATTGCAGCGGATGTGGTAACAATGGTTTCCCAAGGTAATAAGGAGAAGTTCACGCGAATGCGCGCGGGTGCGCAAGCGCAAGTAGAGTTAATTGAGCCGCAAAAACACCTGACACGTTTCGAAATAGAACGACTTCTGCGGGCGCGTGGAGATTCGGCTTGATATATGTTTCTTGGGCTTTATTTGCTGAGGGTCAAAGCGATGCCGATTACTTAGCTGCTCTGCTGCCGCGATTGTTGCAGCACTTAATCATTTCCAGTGATCGAGGTGAAGGGATTGTCCCGGATACTCCTGTTGAAATCTTTGGGATAGGCTTAAGGAATTTTGACGAAACTGCTAGGCTCATCTGCCAAGCTCGAGACGCCATTCAGATAGTGTTTGTTCATGGGGACTGCGGAGGGCGCGCAGTGTCTCGGACCATAGAAAGAAGAACTGGCGGGCTCTGTCAAAAATTATTCGCTGAGTGTGGTTTTCCAACAGAGCGTTGCGTGACTGTAACACCGAATAGGGAAACGGAATCCTGGACACTGGCAGATGCTGCGGCTTTACGTGCTGTATTTGGCTTGGGGCACGCGGCTAATTTGACTGGGGTTCCCTCTTTACCGCGTGCAGTTGAAAACATTGCTGACCCTAAAGACGCTATACAGGCAGTATTGGCCGACGTTGTCTCGCCCCGGAGAGTGGGTCGGGCGCGGTGGCCGTTTGGTGACATTGGGGCGGCGCAAAATATTGACACCCTGTGTGAGGTGCCTAGTTTCTCTCGGTTAAGAGAGGATTTGCGGGCTGCGCTAACGGCTCTCGGCTTCCGATATTTATAGACCGTCACTTCACACAATCGCCGCCTCGGCAAACGGCTGGCCATCCAGCACCCGCTGCACCCCCAGCTCGGACAGGTCCAGCGTGACCCAGTCGCCGTGGACGATCTGCTCGGCCACGCCGCGGCCGACCGCGGGGGCCTGTTGCAGCCCGTGACCCGAGAAGCCGTTGGCGTGGTAGAGGTTCGGGGCCTGCGGGTTCCGGCCCAGAATCGCGTTCTGGTCCAGGGTGTTATAGGCGTAATGCCCGGCCCATTCGCGGATCACGCGGGCCGCCTCGAAGCCCTCGCAGCGGGTGTAGAGGGCGGGCCAGACGTGGTCCTCCCACAGCTCGGACTGGGGGGTGAAGTCGTCCGGCGCGCAGGGGCCGTCGGTGGCGGGGACGGTCGCGGCGAGCCACTGGCCGTGCTCGGGGCGCATCCAGATGCCCGAGGGGTCGACGACCAGCGGCGCCTCGGGGTGGCGGGCGGCGGGGGCGTCGACGACGAAGATGGTGCGCTTGCGCGGCTCGACCGGCAGGTTCAGGTCCACGGTGCGCAGCATCTCGGCGCAGCGGGGGCCGGCGCAGTTCACGAACACGTCGGCCGGGCGGCGCCCGCCGCTCTCGAGGATCGCCGCGGTGATGCGGTCCCCGTCACGCTCGAGCGCCGTGACGCGGTCGCGGACCCAGACGGCGCCGGCGGCGCGGGCGGCGGCCTTCATCCCCGAAAGCAGGCCCATGTTGTCGAAGAACCCCTCGTCGCGCGGCCCGAAGCTGCCGGCCGAGACGCCCTCGGTCGAGAGCCACGGGAAGCGGACCTTGAGTTCGGCGGGCGAGAGCACCTCGGTTCCGGCGCCCAACCCCCGCTGCATGGCGGCGAGGTTCTCGAGCTGCAGCGCGCCGGTCTCGGTCTCGGCGAGGAAGAGATAGCCGTTCTCGCGCAGCCCGAGGTCGGGGACGCCGCCGGCGGGGCCCGTCCAGCGGGCGAAGTCGCGGATGAACTCGATCCCGAAGCGCGAGATCTCGACGTTGACGGGGTTGGTGAACTGCGAGCGGATGCCGGCCGCCGAGAGCGCGGTCGAGGCGGTGGCGTAGCCCGGGTCGGGCTCGATGACGGTGACGCGGAGGCCGGGGTCGAGCCGGGTGAGCCAGAAGGCCACGGAGGCGCCCATGACGGCGCCGCCGGCGATCAGAACCTCGGTCATGGCAGCCTCTCCCCCCAGCCTGTGCGGGGCCAACAGACCCGGCGCGCGGGCGGGGTGCAAGGGGGGGGCGGGGCCCGGCCGTCACTCTGCCGTCAGGACGCGACAGGATGCTGGACCCCGGCGCGGGGATCGGCGATACGGGGGGCGGATTTTCGAGAGAGGGCGCCGCAATGTGGATCGTCGATCGGCTGCTGACCTGGTGGAACGGCCAGACGCTGGGCACGCAGCTCTGGACCGCGCGGCACGGGCTGCGCGTCGGCGAGGACGCGCAGGGCAACGTCTATTACCAGACCCAGGGCGGCAAGCGGCGCTGGGTGATCTACAACGGCGAGGCCGAGGCGAGCCGGGTGCCGCCCGAGTGGCATGGCTGGCTGCATTTCACCTTCGACCAGCCGCCGACCGAGGCGCCGCTGCCCCGCAAGGCGTGGGAGCAGCCGCACCGCGCCAACCAGACCGGGTTGCCCGGGGCGTATCGCCCGGCCGGGTCGCTGGTGCGCGCCGAGCCCGCGCAGCGGCGCGACTATGACGCCTGGCAGCCGGAATAGATGAGCGCGGCAGCCGAACGCGCCGAGACGCTCGTCGGCGCCGCGGTGCTCGCGGTGGCGGCGGGGTTCGTGATCTGGTCGACCGGGGGCCTGGGCGGGACCGGCGGCGGCAGCTATCCGCTGCGGGCGGCGTTTCCGAACGTGGACGGGGTCGAGCGGGGCACCGAAGTGCGGCTGGCGGGCGTGCGCGTGGGGCGCGTTGCGGCGGTGACGCTGAACCCCCAGACCTACTATGCCGAGGCCGAGCTGCGGGTGCCCGAGACGATCGCGCTGCCCACCGACAGCGCGGCGCTGATCCAGTCGGATGGGCTGCTCGGGGGCTCGTACATCGAGCTGCGCCCCGGCGGGGCCGAGGAGATGCTGAAGCCCGGCGACGAGATCGAGGACGTGCAGGGGGCGGTCAGCCTGCTCGCGCTGATGATGAAGTTCGTGGATTCGCAGTCGGGTTCGGGCTCGGGTGAGGGCGACGCGGCGGGCGGTGCCCGGCCGGGTGCGACGCCGACCGGGGCCCAGCCATGAGGACGGCGCTGATCCTCGGCGCGGCGGTCCTCGCCGCCGGCCCGGCGCTGGCGCAGTCGCGCGCCAGCACCGACATCGCCCCCGGCACCCGCGCCGAGAGCGTGGCCCCGGTCATCGAGGGCAAGGTCGCGCGCGGGCAGGGGGCACTGCTCCGGGGGCTCGACAAGGTGTCGGGGCAGAGCACCGACCTGCCGCTGAACGTGGGCGAGGCGGTGAAGTTCGGCCGGCTCGAGGTGCGGCTGGGCGAGTGCCGCTATCCCGAGGCGGACCCCGAATCGGACGCCTTCGCCCAGCTGACGGTCACCGACACGACCAACCGCAAGGCGCTGTTCACGGGGTGGATGATCGCCTCGTCCCCGGCGCTCTCGGCGCTGGACGATGCGCGCTATGACGTCTGGGTGGTGAGCTGCAACGACGGCACGGGCCTGGCGCGGCCCGAGCTGACCTATGTGCCCGACACCGCCGTGCCCGAGGGCGGCGAGGGCGCCGGGCCGGACGGCGAAGGCGCGCCGCCCATCGAGGGGACCGGTGGCGAGGGTGAGGGCGGCGACGGCGAGGGCGAGGGCGAGACGCCTCCGCCCGCGGACGGCGCCGGGGGCTGAGGGGCGGGGCTGCGGCGGGCGTGCCGTCGCGGCTTGGGTGAAGACGGGAGCCACGGGTGGGCCGCGAGGCTTTGCGCCAACGTGCGGGGTGGCGAACCGATGCCGGCTGCATCCACCGGCCGGCGTCGCCTCTATCTCCGCACAGATCACTGAGTCCGCGCGACCCGTCCATCTCGCCAACCCATTGCTCGGTCCGCACAACCTGTTCGGCTCGCCTTCTCAAGGAGGTGGCGAGCGGTCAGGTTTGAGCGCTTAGGAAAGTCGGGCGCTTCGCGGGATGCACGGATGGTGGTCGGTTGGTCCCGTAGCGCACAGTCCACGCGTCTGCGGGCAGGGTGCTGCCGGCTGCATGGGTCGGTAAGTGAGGGCATCCGGGCGGCGCGGGGGTTGGAGGCACGGACCCTCGGGGTCCGTTCGCCACCACCTTAGATCGGGGGCGTTCACGCGGTTTGCGGCTGAATGGCTGCGGCTGAAGCACCGTCAGCAGCTCGGTCGCGCCCAGCCTATACGCTCGGGCCCCCTCACCCCTCCGCAGCAGCGGCCGTGCGCAGATCGTCGGCCAGCTCGTCGGCAGGGCGGGGGCGGAGGGCGCGGAAATCGGCCTCTTGCGCCAGCGCCGCGGCAAGGCGGGCGCGATAGGCGCGGCGGGTGATCTCGACCCCGCCCATGCTGGCCAGATGCGGCGTCAGATATTGCGTATCGCAGAGCAGGAAGCCGCAGCGGTCGAGGTGATCCGACAGCCAGACCAGCGCCATCTTCGAGCCGTCGGTGCGGGCCGAGAACATGCTCTCGCCGAAGAACGCGGCCCCGAGCGACACCCCGAAGAGCCCGCCCGCCAAGTCACCGTCGCAATGGACGGCGAGCGCGTGGGCATGGCCGGTGGCGTGGAGCTGGGCATAGAGGGTCCGCAGCGGCGCATTGATCCACGTCTCTGCGCGGTCGGCGCAGGCGCCGACGATGGCGTCGAAATCCTCGGCGACTTCGGCCCGCCAGTCGTGGCGCGCGAGGCTGCGCCTGAGCGAGCGCGAGGCGTGGACGCCGCCGACCGGCAGCACCCCGCGCGCCGGCGGATCGTACCAGGACAGCCGCGGGTCATCGGCCGAGAGCGCCATCGGGAAGATGCCGTGGGCGTAACCGGCGAGAAGCTGGCGGGGCGAGAGGCCGGGCAGATCGTGCATGGGCCGAAGCCTAGCCGATCTGCGCGCTTGGGGAAGGGGGGCGTGGTCTGGCGGTTTGGGCCGGGGCGGGGACTCGCCGAGCGCTCTGGCAGGGCATCGCGGGGATGACCGGGCGATACGGGCGGTGCAGTTACCTTCGGGGCTTGGGCCTTGCCCCGGAAGCTCTCGGCCGTAGCATTCGCCAGCGTCGATGAGTCGACCATTGCAGACGCGTGGGGCGGCGTTCGCCTGCGCGCCCTCGTCGCCCTACTTCTGCGTGGGCGTCGGCAGGACCGCCGCCCCCACGCCAAGCCTCGACCGTCAGCCTGCGCTCAGGCGGGGGTGTGGCACACGGCCTCGATGTTCTGGCCGTCCGGGTCGCGGATGAACGCGCCGTAGTAGTGCGGGTGGTACCAGCGCAGCCCCGGCGAGCCGTTGTCGGTGGCGCCGGCGGCCAGCGCGGCGGCGTGGAAGCATCCACCTGCGCCCGGTCCGCGGCGGCAAAGGCGATGTGGGTCGCGGGGCCCGGCGGCTGGGCGTCCACCAGCCAGAACACCGGGCGGTCCGGGGTCCGGCCGAAGCCGATCATGCGGGTGCGGGACTCGGCTGCGGCGGCCTCGGGGCGGAAGAACACCGCAAGCCCGAGCGGGCGCAGCGCCGCCTCGTAGACCGGCAGAGCGCGGTCGAGGTCCGAGACGCCGATGTTGAGGTGGTCGATGACGAGGCTGTGGAAGTCGGCCATGCGGAGGCTCCTCTGGGGGCGCTGCGCCTCATCCTCGCATGAATCATTCCACGATGGAACTAGTTTTCCGGTGGGGTCTGGCTGACCACGCAGTCCGTCACCTCGCCCACCAGCGCGACCAGCGCCTCGAGCTGCGCCGGATCGTGGGGGGCGAGCGTCGCCGCCATCGCGTCGGAGAGGGGCTGGAAGAACTGCGGGATCGCGGCCCCGATCCGCGGCCCGGCGCCAAGGACGGTGGCGCGGCCGTCGCGGGGATGGGGGGCGCGGGCGACGAGCCCCTCGGCCGCGAGCCGGTCGAGCACCGCGGTCGTCGCAGGCCGCGAGCGGCCGATGCGGCGGGCGAGCGTGGCGGGCGAGAGGGGCGCGCCGAGATCCTCGGCCAGCAGGATCTCGGAGAGCGCCGCGGCGTCGGTCGGGTGCAGGGCGAGGTGGCGCGCGAAGGCCTGCATCAACCCGGCATGGGCCGCGCCGTAGCGGCGCAGCGCGGCCACCAGCCTGAGCTGGCGGTCGGCAGCCGCGCTGGTCACGGCATAAGTACCGGGGGCCGACGCCGCGGGGGGCGCTGTCCCCGCGCCCGTGCCGGGCGCCCCCCCGGGGATGTTTGCCTCAGGCGAGATGGCAGGGCGGGTCATCGCGGCAGCCCCGCCCGCCAGCCTCAGAACTCGGCCGTCTCGAGCCATTTCTCGAGCCAGTGGATCGAGTAGTCGCCGCGCTGGATGTCGGGGTCCTGCAAGAGCCGCCGGAACAGCGGGATCGTCGTGTCGACGCCGTCCACGATCAACTCTCCCAGCGCGCGGTTGAGGCGGGCGAGCGCCTCGTCGCGGTCGCGGCCGTGGACGATCAGCTTGCCGATCAGGCTGTCGTAGTTCGGCGGGATCGCGTAGCCGTCGTAGAGCGCGGAATCCATCCGCACCCCCAGCCCGCCGGGGGCGTGGTACTGGGTGATCCGGCCCGGGCAGGGGGCGAAGTTCGGCAGCCGCTCGGCGTTGATCCGCGCCTCGATGGCGTGGCCGCGGATCGAGAGGTCGCCCTGCGCGAAGCTCAGCGGCTGGCCGGAGGCGACGCGGATCTGCTCGCGCACCAGGTCGACGCCGTAGATGGCCTCGGTCACCGGATGCTCGACCTGCAGGCGGGTGTTCATCTCGATGAAGTAGAATTCGCCGTCCTCGTAGAGGAACTCGATCGTGCCGGCGCCGGCGTAGCCGAGCTTGGCCATCGCCTCGGCGCAGATGGTGCCGATGCGGGTGCGTTCCTCAGGCGTGATGGTCGGGCCGGGGGCCTCTTCCAGCACCTTCTGGTGGCGGCGCTGCAGCGAGCAGTCGCGCTCGCCCAGGTGCACCGCGGCGCCCTTGCCGTCGCCGAACACCTGGATCTCGATGTGGCGCGGGCGCTGGAGGTATTTCTCGAGATAGACCTCGTCGTTGCCAAAGGCGGCCTTGGCCTCGGCCCGGGCGGTGCGAAAGGCGACCTCAAGCGCGGCGTCGTCGCGGGCCACCTTCATGCCGCGGCCGCCGCCGCCGGCGGTGGCCTTGATGATGACCGGATAGCCGATCTCGGCCGCGACCCGGCGGGCGGTCTCGACGTCCGGGACGCCGCCGTCCGAGCCGGGGACGACCGGGATGCCCAAGGACTGAGCGGTCTCCTTCGCGGTGATCTTGTCGCCCATGATGCGGATGTGCTCGGCCCGGGGGCCGATGAAGGTCAGGCCGTGATCCTCGACCATCTGCACGAACTGGGCGTTC
This sequence comes from Paracoccus sanguinis, assembly GCF_900106665.1. Lineage (GTDB taxonomy): Bacteria > Pseudomonadota > Alphaproteobacteria > Rhodobacterales > Rhodobacteraceae > Paracoccus > Paracoccus panacisoli. The sequence goes on along the minus strand of NZ_FNNA01000006.1, from coordinate 53,567 downwards.
TCGGACAGGAAGCCGTAGCCGGGGTGGATCGCCTGCGCGCCGGTGATCTCGCAGGCCGAGACGATGGCGGGCATGTTGAGATACGAGGCGGGCGAGGGCGCCGGGCCGATGCAGATCGATTCGTCGGCCATGCGGACGTGCATGGCGTCGCTGTCGGCGGTGGAGTGGACCGCGACCGAGGCGATGCCCATCTCGCGGCAGGCGCGGATGACGCGCAGCGCGATCTCGCCGCGGTTGGCGATCAGGATCTTGTCGAACATCTTATTCGACGACCATCAGCGGCGTGCCGTATTCGACCGGGGTGCCGTCCTCGACCATGATCCGGCGCACGGTGCCGGCGCGCGGGGCGGGGATGTGGTTCATGGTCTTCATCGCCTCGACGATCATCAGCGTGTCGCCCTCGGCGACCTGCTGGCCGACGGTGACGAAGGGCGCGGCCCCCGGCTCGGCGGCGAGGTAGGCGGTGCCGACCATGGGCGAGGTGACCGCGCCGGGCAGGCTGGCCGGATCGGCGCCGGCTGAGGGGGCGGGGCTCGCGAAGCCGGGCGCGCCGGCCGCGGGCGCGGCGGGGGCCGGGGCATAGGCGGGGGCGGCGGGGGTCGCGGCGGCCTGGACGATGACCTGCTTGCCGTGCTTGGACAACTCGACCGTGAGCTTGTCGTTCTCGCCGTACTCGCGCTTGACGGTCAGCTCGGTCAGCTCGTTGCGGTTGAGAAGCTCGGCGAGGGCCTGGATGAAGGCGGCGTCGCCATCATGCGGGCGGGTCTGTTCGGTGTCGCTCATCTGCTCTTTCTGCCTGTGGGCCGTCTCTGGGCGGCGTTCCCGGGGGGCAACTGTCGCGGGGTTATACCCCCTGACGGGGGCAAGGGAAACCGTTTCGGGACGCCGCGTCACCGGGGGTCGGGATCGGCCGGAATGGCGGGTCCGGGTGGCTCGAGCGGGCCAGGCGCCGCGGGGCCGGAACCCGGCGGGGCGAGGTTCTTCCAGCGGCGATGGACCCAGAACCACTGGTCGGGATGCGCCGCGACGAGGGATTCGAGGTCGTCGTTCAGCGCCTGCATCATCGCCTGCGGCGTGCCGGGCGGCACCGGCGCGCCGACGCGGACCCGGAAGGACAGCCCGTCCGGCTGGCGGATGCCGGCGATGGGGACGAGGGGCGCGTGGTATTTCAGCGCCAGTTCCGCCGGGGTCAGCACCGTCTCGGTCGGCAGGCCGAAGAAGCGCAGCGTGGCCCCGTGCCGGTCGTACTGGTCGAAGCCGAGGCACAGCATCCCGCCCTGCCGCAGGAACCGGATCATCGCCGCCAGCCCGCCGCGGCCGGCGCGGGGAAACAGGGGCTTCGCGATGGCCTCGATGGCGGGGATGTAGTGGCGGTTGAAGGCGCGGTTGTTCATCGGCCGGTAGAGCGCGCCCACCGGCCAGCCCCGCGCCGCGAGCGCCGCCCGCATGGCGTCGTAATTGCCGAAATGCGCGCAGGCGAGGATCACCGGCCGGCCCGCGGCCGCGGCCTGTTCGAGGACCGGCAGCCCCGGCCCCTCGAGCGGGTCGGTGGCGGTCACGCGCGCGGTGAACGCGGTGCCGGCGTAGATCTCCATCAGCGCGCGGCCGGCGTTGTCGGGGACGGCGCGGGTCAGGCGGCGGACCTCGGCGCGGGTCAGTTCGGGGCTGGCCAGCGCGAGATTGGCGCGGATGCGGCGGCGCCAGCCGGCCAGCGGGCCGGCGATATGGGCGAAGATCCAGCCCATCGCGGCGATGCGCTGCGGATAGGGGAGGAGCCGCAGCACGCCGACGAGGCCGAGAAAGGCGCCGCTGGCGAGGCGGTCGAGGAGGGGGATGGGCGCTTCCGGCGGGGCGGCTGGCGCGCCGGTGCGGTCTGGCGAGGCCCCGGTGGACGTGGGCGTGGCGTTCGGCGCGGGGGCGGGTGAGGGAGCGAGAGCTGAGGCAGGCCCGCTCACCGAAGCGCGCTGGTGCGGGGTGCCGGGGATGGCAGCCGACGATTCGGGAGTTGCAGGCGACGGCGAGCCCTCAGCAGGCTTCCGGCTGTGGGGGGCGAGGCCGGACGATGCCCGGGGCTGCCCTGTCGGGCTGATCCCGGAAGCTTCGCCCGATGCCTCAGCCGCCCGGCGCCCCGCGTCCGTCCGCGCGTCCTCCGTCCCCGGCACGGGGCCGGGGGCGCGGTCCGACGGGGGTGCGGGGGGGCGCGACATGGCGCTCAGCCGCCTGCGTTGCGCATGGCGCGCGCCTCGCGGGCCCAGACATAGAGCCCGGCGCCGACGATCATCGCCGCCCCGACCAGCGTCCAGACATCCGGCCAGGTGCCCCAGAAGAGCGCCCCCCAGAGCCCCGCCCAGATCAGCCCGGTGTAGCCGAAGGGGGCGACGGCGGCGGCCTCGGCCAGCGAGAAGGCACGGATCAGCAGCGCCTGCGCCACCGTGCCGAGCAGCCCCATGCCGACGAACGCCCAGAGGTCCGAGGCGGCGATCGGCTGCCAGACGAAGGGCGCCACGACCGAGACGCCGAGGGTTGCGATGGTGGTGGACCAGAGGATCGAGGTCGCGGTCGAATCGCCGCGCACGAGCCGGGTCATGATCGCCCCCGCCGCATAGGTGAAGGCGGCGATGAAGGGCAGGATCGCCGCCGGGTGCAGCACGCCCGCGCCCGGGCGGATGATGACCAGCGCACCGGCGAGCGCGACCGCCACCCCGGCCAGCCTGCGGATGCCGATCCGCTCGCCCAGGAACACCGCCGCGCCCAGCGTGATGAGCACCGGGTTGATGTCCATGATCGCGGTCGCCTCGGCCAGCCCGATGTGCTGGAGGGCGGTGAAGAAGAGCCCGATCGAGGCCACCTGCGTCAGCCCCCGCCCGACCTGCAGCCACGGCGAGCGCGAGCGCGCCACGGTCCGCAGCCGCGGCGCCAGCACCGCGAGGACGATGGCGAGGTTGATCGCCATCCGCATCCAGATCACCTGCGCCGGGTGGTAGCTCTGCGTCAGGTGCTTGCCGAGCGCGTCCATCATCGTGAACAGCATCACCGAGCCGAGCAGCATCAGTATGCCCAGCCGCTGGGTCTGCGGCGTGGGGGTGGAGAGGGGGACGCGGACGGCGTCGGCCTCGCGCCCCATCAGCGCCTTGGCGCGGGGAAGCGGGCGCATCAGGCGACCCTCGGGCGTGAGTGGCACAGGGGTTTTGGGGCAGGAAGGACGCCGGGTGGGGGGTGTGAGCGGTCGCAACGGGTGGCGGGTCCGCGCGAAGGGGGCTTGGGACGAGGCCAGCACAGGATCGCACGGCCGGGATGGGCCGGGCGAGGCTCAGCGTCGCGGGGACCACTGGCAAGCCGTGCCGGCGCCCGAAACAGGCGCGGCGCGGCCGGCTGAGCTTCACCGCCCGCCGCCACCCCATCCCCTCGCGCGGCCGGCGCGCGCACCGGCCGCCGCGCCGGGGCGGTCACAACAGCGCCTTGACCTGCGCCACGGTATCCTCGGGGGTGATCCCGAACTCCTTGTAGAGCCGGTCGGCGGGGGCCGAGGCGCCGAAGCCGGTCATGCCGAAGAAGGCCGCGCGCTTCCAGTTGCCGCGCTCGCCCAAAAGCAGCCAGTCCCAGGGCTGGCGCACGGCGGCCTCGATGGCGACGCGGACCGGGCCCTCGGGCAGCACCTCGGCGCGATAGTCCTCGGGCTGCTCGGCGAAGAGCTCCATGCAGGGGACCGAGACGACGCGGGTGGGCACGCCGTCGGCTTCGAGCGCCTCGGCCGCCTTGACCGCGATCTCGACCTCGGAGCCCGAGGCCATCAGGATCGCCTGCGGGGCGGCGGAGGCCTCGCGCAGCACATAGGCGCCCCGCGCGGTCAGGTTCTCGTCGGTGTGCTCGATCCGCACCGCCGCGAGGTTCTGCCGCGAGAGCGCCAGCACCGACGGCGTCGCCTCGGCCGAGAGCGCGAGCTCCCACGCCTCGGCGGTTTCCACCAGATCGGCGGGGCGGAAGGTCCAGCTGTTCGGGGTGGCGCGCAGCATGGCGAGATGTTCGACCGGCTGGTGGGTCGGGCCGTCCTCGCCCAGGCCGATGGAATCGTGGGTCATCACATAGACGACCGGCACCCCCATCAGCGCCGAGAGCCGCATGGCGCCGCGCGCGTAGTCGGTGAAGCAGAGGAACGTCCCGCCATAGGGGCGGAAGCCGCCGTGCAGCGCGAGGCCGTTCATCGCCGCCGCCATCCCGTGCTCGCGGATGCCCCAGTGGACATAGCGCCCGGCGCGGTTCTGGGCGTCGAACACGCCGAGGTCCGGGGTCTTGGTGTTGTTCGAGCCGGTCAGGTCGGCCGAGCCGCCGATGGTCTCGGGCATGACCGGGTTCACCGCGTCGAGCACCAGTTCCGAGGCCTTGCGGGTGGCGATCTTCGGCCGGTCGGCGACGGCCTTGCGCTTGACCTCGGCGATGGCCGGGGCGAGCGCGGGGTTCACCTCGGTCGAGATGCGGGTGGCGAAGGCATCGCGGCGATCGGCGGGCAGCGCGTCGACGCGGGCGACCCACGCCTGGCGGTCCTTGGAGCCGCGACGCCCGATCTCGCGCCAGCGGGCGACGAGGTCGTCGGGGATGTCGAAGGCCTCATGCTCCCACGCATAGGCGGTGCGGGTGGCGAGGATCTCGTCGGCGCCGAGCGGCGAGCCGTGGACGCCCGAGGTGCCGCCCTTCTTGGCCGAGCCGTAGCCGATGGTGGTCTTGCAGGCGACCAGCACCGGGCGGCCGTCATCCTCGACCGCGGCGGCGAGCGCGCGGTCGATGTCGGCGGCGTCATGGCCGTCGCAGGACAGGGTCCGCCAGCCCGAAGCCGCGAAGCGCGCCAGCTGGTCGGTCGAATCGGTCAGCGACACCGGCCCGTCGATGGTGATGTTGTTGTCGTCCCAGAGGACGATCAGCCGCCCGAGCCGCAGGTGCCCGGCCAGCGTCAGCGCCTCCTGGCTGATCCCCTCCATCAGGCAGCCGTCGCCGGCGATGACCCAGGTGCGGTGATCGCACAGCTCCTCGCCGAACTCGGCGCGCAGCTTGGCCTCGGCCATGGCAAAGCCGACAGCGGTGGCGAAGCCCTGGCCGAGCGGGCCGGTGGTGGTCTCGATCCCGTCGGCGTGGCCGTATTCCGGGTGCCCCGCGGTGATCGCGCCCCACTGGCGGAAGTTGCGCAGCTGCTCGCGGGTCATCTCGTCGAAGCCGGTCAGGTGCAGCAGCGAATAGAGCAGCATCGAGCCGTGCCCGGCCGAGAGGATGAAGCGGTCGCGGTCGAACCAGTTCGGCGCCGCGGCGTCGAACTTGAGGTACTTGCCCCAGAGCACGGTCGCCACGTCGGCCATGCCCATCGGCATCCCCGGGTGGCCCGAGTTGGCGGCCTCGACCGCGTCCATGCTGAGCACGCGGATCGCGCTGGCGAGGCTCCAGTGGTCGGGATCGGCGAGGCGGGCTTGGGTGAGGGGCATCGGCGCGGCTTTCAGAGCGAGGAAAGGGGGGGTCCGGGGGGTGATAGGCAGGGCGCGTCCCGGTTGCAAGGCTGGGGGCGCGCGGGGGCCTGCGGGGCGGGGCTCGGCGGCGGTCGGGTCAGGCGTCGTCCGGGGCGTCGTCCGGGTCGTCGTCGGGCCCGTCGGCCGCGTCGGGGTCGGCGAGCGGGTGGTGGCGCAGCACCAGGTCGCGCATCCGCGCGTCGACGACATGGGTATAGATCTCGGTGGTGCCAAGATCGGCGTGGCCGAGCAGCGTCTGGATGGCGCGCAGGTCGGCCCCACCCTCGAGCAGGTGGGTGGCGAAGGCGTGGCGCAGCACGTGCGGCGTCACCGCGCCCGGCGGCAGGCCGGCGCTGGCGGCGAGGTTCGCCAGCATCCCGTGGAACGCCTGCCGGGTCATGTGCCCCGCCGCCCCCCGCGCCGGGAACAGCCAGCGCGCGCCCGTGCCGCGCACCAGCCGGCCGAGCGGGCTTTCGGCCGGGGCCGCGTCGCGCAGGGTGAGCCAGCGCGCCACCGCCGCGCGCGCCGGGCGGGTCAGCGGCACCATCCGCTCGCGCCCGCCCTTGCCGCGGATCAGGATCACCTCGGGGTCGCCGCGCAGCGCCGCGACCGGCAGCGAGACGAGCTCGCTCACCCGCATCCCGGTGGCGTAGATCAGCTCGAGCGCGGCGGTGTTCTGGGCCCGCTCGGCCTCGGTCGCGCCGTGGGCGAGGACGGCGGCGAGCAGCGTCTCGACCTGGGCCTGGCTCAGGGTGCGGGGCAGGCGGGGCGAGCGGCCGGGGCCGGTCAGGCGGATCGCCGGGTCGTCGTCGCGCCACCCCTCTTCCAGCGCGAAGCGGGTGAACTGGCGGATCGCCGAGAGCCGGCGGGCGCGGGTCGCGCGCGACAGGCCGAGGTCGGTCAGCCGCGCGAGATAGGCCTCGATCCCGTCGCGGGTGATGGTGGTGAGCGAGGTCCCGCGCGCGCGGGCAAAGGCCGCGAGGTCGGCGAGGTCGCGGGCATAGGCGAGCACGGTGTTCCGCGCCGCCCCCGCCTCGGCCGCGCGGGCATCGAGGAAGGCGCCGACGCGGCGCAGGTCGTCGGGGCTGCCGGGCCGGTCCGGCGCATCCGGCGGGCCCGTGTCGGGGCCCGGCGCGACGGGCGGGCGGGCCGCGCCGCGCGGGCGCCCCGGCGGGGTCACCGGCGTGTCACCGGCGGGGGCCGCCGAGATGGTCGGTCAGCAGCAGCTCGACCGCGGCGCGGCGGGCGGTCTCGGGCTGGCCAAGGCGGGTCAGCGCCGCGAGCCCGCCAGCGGCGCGGGCGGTGTCACCGTCGAGCCCGGCCTCGACATCCGCGAGCGCGGCGAGCAGCGCCAGCCCGCGGCCCTGCGGGGGGGCGGCGGGGTCGGGGGCGGTCCGCAGCGCCGCGGCATAGGCTGCACCGGGACTGCCGGGGGCGTAGGCGGGGTCGCTGTAGGGCGGCGGGGCGGGGCCGTCGGCGGCGGGGCGGGTGTCCGAAGCCTGAGCGGTGTCTGCGGGCTCGGCGGGTGCCGCGCGGTCCGCGTCGGCTCCGTCCCCGTCTGCGGCGGGAGGCGCCGCCGCCGGGTGACCTTCGGCCAGTTGCACCAGCGCCCGGTCGGCCTCGGGCAGCCGCGCGGCGCCCGGCACCGGCACGCCGGCCAGCAGCCGCAGATGCGCCGCGCTCTCGGCGGCCGGGCCGTCAAGCCCCGCGGCCGGCAGGCGCACCGCCACCAGCCGGGCGAGCGCGGGCAGCAGCCCGGCCTCGGCAAAGCGGCGCTCGGCGTCGGGCAGGGCCTCGGCCAGCGCGGCGCCATCGCCCGCGCCGAGTGCCGCGTCGAGGCGCTGATAGGCCGCCGCCCGGTCCCAGATTCCGCCCGACGCCGCGGGCTTCTGTTCGGCATAGGCCCCGGCGAGCCGCGCGGGGTCGATGGCGCCGGCGCGGGCGAGCCGCTCGGCGGCCTCGATCTCGGCCTTCCAGCCCGCGTCGCCGCCGAGGTCCGACCAGGCGAAGGGCAGGGGCAGCTGGCTCGTCGCGAGCGGCTGGCCGATCGCCTCGAAGAGCCGGAACTCCAGCGGCGAGACGGCCCGCGGGTCGGGCAGCGCATCGGCCAGATCGGCGCTCGAATCGTCGAGGAAGCGTTCCAGCAGCGCCACGGTCTGCGGCGGAATCAGCCCGGCGTCGCGGGCCCCGTGCAGGGTCAGCGCCGCGGCCGGCCAGTCGCCCGCCTGTGCGAGGCAATAGGCGCGGGCGGCGAGGTCGGGGGCGAGGCCCGGGCGGTCGGCCATGAGCTGGCAGACCTCGGTCGCGTCGCCCTGGTAAAGGGCGGCGTCGAAGCGGCGGGCGAAGCCCTCGGCACTGCCGGTGCCGGCGGCGCGGGCCAGCGCCTCGGCCTCGGGGACGAGCCCGAGGGCGATCAGCCGGTCGGTGCGGGCGAGAAACAGCCGCCCCTCATCGCCGGTGCCCGCCGCGCCGCCCGGGGTGCCGGTGGGGGCGTCGAGTTGCGCGGTGAGCGTCCGCACCAGCAGCGCCCGAGTCGCCGCCAGCCGCGGCTGGGCAGACCCGAGCGCCGCGGCGATGTCGCCCGCGGCGGCCGCGCCCCAGAGGTCCCGGGGCAGGCCCGCGGCCCCGGCCGGGACCGCGCCCTTGGCGTCCGGGTTGCCGTTCGAGAGCCGTGTGACCCCGACCCGCGGGACCGCCGCCGTCTCGGCGACGCCCGCGCCGGTGCCCTTGGCGCGCGTCGCGGGGCGGGCGGGCGGGGGCAGGGGGCGGCGGCGCTCGGCCTCGGTCGGGCGGGGGTCGCCGGGGCGCCAGGCGGTGGGCGGCGTGCGCGGCGGGGCCTTGCCCGAGAGCCAGTCGCTCGCCGAACTGGGCATTCCGATGCCGATGTCCTGCGCCGACGCCGCGCCGCCGAGCGACAGCCCGAGCAGCGCCGCCAGCGCGAGGTCAGTCCAGCGACGCATCGGCCCCGCCTTCCGCGGTCGCGGGGGCGTCTGCCGCGGGGGCGGTGCCCTCGGCCGGCGCGGTCGTGGCCAGGGCGGCGGCCTCGGCCGGCGTGGCCGCGGCGGGGGCTGCGCCCGCCGGAGGCGTCGCCGGCGCGGCTGCGCCCGGCCCCGACCCGAGGTCGATCTGCACCGGCACCCGCATCGGCTGCGGATCGGCGGCCATGTCGCCGAAATACGCATAGCCCGCCAGCCCGGCGAACCCGGCCAGCAGCAGGAAGATGATGACGCGCAAGAGGCGCATGGCTCGCGGTATCCTTTCGTTCCCCGGCCCCGTCGCGGGGCAATCGGGCCGGGCCGTCCCGTTCGGCGGAGGTCTAACCCGTCCGGGCCAGGGGGGAAAGGCTTGAGCGCCCGCGTGCCCTGCGCGCCGCCGCCCCCGCCGCCCCCGAGACGGTCAATTTCCTGTGGCGTTCGCCCCGGCCCTGCGGCATCAGCGAGCACCGGGCGGCCAGCGAAGGGGGCAGGGGTGGTGAAACGCAGCATCGTGCTGGTCGGCATGATGGGGGCCGGCAAGTCGGCCGTCGGCGCGGAACTCGCCCGGCGGCTGGGCGTCAGCCTGCGCGACACCGACGCCGAGATCGTCCGCGCCGCCGCCATGACCATCCCCGAGATCTTCGCCCGCGACGGCGAGGCCTTCTTCCGCGCCCGCGAAAGCGAGGTGCTGGCCCGCGTGCTGCGCGGCAAGCCCGGCATCGTCTCGACCGGCGGCGGCGCCTGGATGAGCGCCGAGAACCGCGCCCAGGTGGCGGCGCGCGGGGTCTCGGTCTGGCTCGACGTGCCGCTGGGGGTGCTGTGGAACCGGGTGCGCCAGCGCCCGACCCGGCCGCTCTTGCAGACGCCCGACCCGCGCGGCACCCTCGCCCGGCTGCTCGCTGAGCGCGCCCCGAGCTATGCGCTGGCCGAGATCACCGTGCCGGTCCGGGCCGAGAACTCGGTCGACGACACCGCCGCGCGGGTGCTCGAGGCGATCCGCACCCACCGACCCGAGATCCTGGAGCCCGCATGACCCGCATCGTTCCCGTGCCCCTTGGCGACCGCGCCTATGAGGTCCGCATCGGCCCCGGCCTGATCGACCGCGCGGGCGACGAGATCGCCCCGCTGCTCGCCCGGCCGCGGGTTGCCATCCTCACCGACGCGCGGGTGGCCGCGCTGCACCTGCCGCGGCTCGAGGCGGCGCTCGACGCGGCGGGGATCGCCCATTCGGCGCTGGCGCTGCCCGCGGGCGAGGCCACCAAGTCCTGGGATCACCTCGGCCGCGCGGTGTCGTGGCTGCTCGACGAGCGGATCGAGCGGCGCGACATCGTCATCGCGCTCGGCGGCGGGGTGATCGGCGATCTGGCGGGCTTCGCCGCGGCGATCCTGCGCCGGGGCGTGCGCTTCGTGCAGATGCCGACGACGCTGCTCGCGCAGGTGGACAGTTCGGTCGGCGGCAAGACCGGGATCAACGCCCCGCAGGGCAAGAACCTGATCGGGGCGTTCCACCAGCCGAGCCTCGTGCTGGCCGACACCGACGCGCTGGCGACGCTGCCCGACCGGGACTTCCGGGCCGGCTATGGCGAGGTGGTGAAATACGGTCTGCTGGGCGACGCGGCGTTCTTCGACTGGCTCGAGACCCACGGGCCGGGGCTGAGGGGCGACGCGGAGGCGCTCGAGCACGCGGTGGCCCATTCGGTCGCCATGAAGGCGGGGATCGTCGTGCGCGACGAGACGGAGCAGGGTGAGCGGGCGCTTCTGAACCTCGGCCATACCTTCGGCCATGCGCTGGAAAGCGCCACGGGATATTCGGACCGGCTGCTGCACGGCGAGGGGGTGGCGATCGGCTGCGCGCTGGCCTTCGACCTCTCGGCGCGGCTGGGGCTGTGTGCGCAGGAAGAGCCGTCGCGGGTGACCCAGCACCTCGCCGCGATGGGGATGCCGTCGCGGCTGTCGGACATCCCCGGCACGCTGCCCGATGATGCGGCGCTGATCGGGCTGATGGGACAGGACAAGAAGGTGGTGGACGGGCGGCTGCGACTGATCCTCGCGCGCGGGATCGGCGAGGCCTTCGTTGCCGACGACGTGCCGCCGGCGCGGATCGCCGAGACGCTCGCCGCCGCGCGGTAAGGGGCGCGGTAAGAGCCGCGGCGAACTTTACCCCGGGTTAAGCTTGGGGCAGTAAGACAGCCAACACGAGACCCACACGGAGGCCGCACAATGGCAGGGAGCGTCAACAAGGTCATCCTGATCGGAAATCTGGGTCAGGACCCCGAGGTCCGCAGTTTCCAGAACGGCGGCAAGGTGGTGAACCTGCGCATCGCCACGTCCGAGCAGTGGAAGGATCGCAACTCGGGCGAGCGGCGCGAGCGGACCGAGTGGCACTCGGTGGCGATCTTCTCGGAGCCGCTGGGCCGGATCGCCGAGCAGTATCTGAAGAAGGGCAGCAAGGTCTATATCGAGGGCCAGCTCGAGACCCGGAAGTGGCAGGACCAGTCGGGGCAGGACCGCTATACGACCGAGGTCGTGCTGCGCCCCTATCGCAGCGAGATGACGCTGCTCGACGGGCGCGGCGGCTCGGGCGGCGGGGGCGGTTACGGCGGCGACGGTGACTATGGCCGCGGCTCGGGCGGCGGCGGGCGCGACTACGACGGCGGCTACGGCGGGGGGTCGGACCGCGGCGGCGCGTCGGGCGGCTCGTCCGGCGGGTCCGGCTCGGGTGGCCGCGGCGGGGCCGATTTCGACGACGACATTCCGTTCTGAGATCAACGGCTTGCGGCCGGACTCGGCGAGTTTCCGCCGATCCGGCGGCGCCCCGCGGAACCGCGTCGCCCGGCGCTATGGTTCTGGCGCGGTTTTCGGGTATCGTTCCTGCAAAACGATAACCGGCGAGGGGCATCAGATGCGTGCAGCATTTACGGGGATGTGGGGTGGTGTGTCGGGTGCGGCCAAGGTCGCCGCGCTCGCACTGGCCGCGGTGGCGGTGGCCGCCCCGGCGCAGGCCGACGGGCTGAGGCTCGGGGGCGCATCCTCCAAGTCCCGCGCGGCGCAGTTCGCCCGCCAGACCCAGCTGATGGATTCGCGGCTGTCGGCGCAGTACCAGCGCTCGCAGCGGCTCCGGCCGGACGCGAACGGCAAGGTGAAGACGGTCACCATCATCAACCTCGACGGGCGGGTGTCGACCTCGGGCGGGGCGATCCCGCGCTACGCGGGCAACCAGCGCAGCCAGTACCTGCCGCACGCCCGGGCGATGGCCCGCAAGCACGGTGTCCCCGAGGATCTGTTCCTGCGCCTCGTGCAGCAGGAATCGGGCTGGAATGCCGGGGCGCGGTCGCACAAGGGCGCGACGGGGCTCGCGCAGCTCATGCCGGGCACCGCCGCCAAGCTGGGCGTGAACCCGCGTGATCCGATCCAGAACCTCGAGGGCGGCGCCCGCTACCTGCGGATGATGTACAACACCTTCGGCGACTGGCGCCTGGCGCTCGCCGCCTACAACGCCGGGCCGGGCGCGGTGGCCAAGTACCGCGGCGTGCCGCCGTATCGCGAGACCACGAACTACGTTCGGATCATCCACGGAAGCTGAGGCGCGAAGGCGCCCTCGGTCTTGGTGGCGATGCCGGACCGGGGCGCTGCCCCGGACCCCGGGATATTTGGGCAGGGAAGAAATTTGGCGGGTTTTCGGCTGCGGTTAGGCCGTTCGGCCGAATGGCGTAGGGATAGGCGCGGCGGGCCTTTCACGCTGACACCGCCGCCCTAACCCCTGCAATGCTTGGTCTCTGTATACGGTCGGGCGCGTTGCCCGACGGGGCCACGAGTGACCCCACTGGGCAAGCGGGACGATGCGCCGGCTGAGCGCCGCTCAGCTCGCGGGAAGCATCGCGGACACCATCGGCGCGTAGTAGGTCAAGACCCCTTAGCAGCCGGCGCGGCGGAAGCTGAGCAGGCTCTCCAGCACCACCTCGCGCTTGCGCCAGCAGGCTCGGATTGCGCACTCGAGCATCACGTATTCGCCGCTCAACGGATAGGTGGAGGTAGGCGCCGACGAACTGGTCCTTCAGCTCGCCGCCAGCATCTCGGGCATCATCGGCGCGTAGTTGGTCAAGACCCCGTAGCAGCCGGCGCGGCGGAAGCTGAGCAGGCTCTCGACCACCACCTCGTGCTTGAGCCAGCCGGTCCGGATCGCGCCCTCGAGCATCGCGTCCTCGCCGCTCACCGGATAGGTGGAGGTCGGCGCGCCGAACTGGTCCGTCAGCCCGCAGCCAGCATCTCCGCCACCATCGGCGCGTAGTACGTCAGGATCCCGTCGCAGCCGGCGCGGCGGAAGCTCAGCAGGCTTTCCACCACCACCTCGCGCTTGAGCCAGCCGGCCCGGATCGCGCCCTCGAGCATCGCGTATTCGCCGCTCACCTGATAGGCATAGGTCGGCGCGCCGAACTGGTCCTTCACCTCGCGGCAGATGTCCAGATAGGGCATCCCCGGCTTGACCATCACCATGTCGGCGCCCTCGGCCAGGTCGCGGGCGACGCAGCGCAGCGCCTCGTCACGGTTGGCGGGGTTGATCTGATAGGTCTTCTTGTCGCCCACGAGCCGCCCCGATGCGCCCACCGCGTCGCGGAACGGGCCGTAGAAGCCCGAGGCGTATTTCGCCGCATAGCTCAGGATCGCCACGTCCTTGTGGCCGGCGGCCTCGAGCGCCCCGCGCAGCGCGCCGATCCGCCCGTCCATCATGTCGGACGGCCCGAGGATGTCGGCCCCCGCCTCGGCCTGCGCCAGCGCCATGCGGACCAGCGCCTCGATCGTCTCGTCGTTCAGGATCACCCCGTCCCGCACGAAGCCGTCGTGGCCGTTGATATTGTAGGGGTCGAGCGCGATGTCGGTCATCACCGCGAGGTCGGGGGCGACCTCCTTGATGGCGCGGATGGCGCGGTTGCCGATGTTCTCGGGGTCCCAGGCGCGCTCGCAGCCCTCGGTTTTCAGCGCGGGGTCCGAGTGCGGGAAGATGCAGATCGCGGGGATGCCGAGGCTCGCCGCGCGTACCGCCGCGCGCTTCGCGCCGTCGAGCGTCAGCCGCTCGACCCCGGGCATCGAGGGGATCTCGCCCTCGCCGCCCGCCACCTCGGTCACGAAGATCGGCCAGATCAGGTTCTCGACCGAGACGTGCCGCTCGGCCGTCAGCGCCCGCAGCGCCGGGGTGCGGCGCAGCCTGCGCAGCCGAGTGGCGGGGAACGGGGCGATGATCGGCGTGGCAGGCATGGGCGGCCTCATGAGCATCAGGTCGGACGACGCGCACCTGAGAGTTGGGTTTGACACACCTGCCACGATCCCGCGCCGGGCCGCAACCGCCTGTGCCCCCGGGTGGGGCGGCGGTCGGGACGCAGCGGACCCGTTGGTTCAGTCGGATTTGATCCGTTTAACCCGGCCGACCCGGCGTCGCCTCCGTCCGGCAGGTTGCGGCCGCCCGCCGCGCGGGGCTAGGGTGGCCGCCGGACCAGGGACATCAGGGGCAAGGATGCGGGGGATCGAGGGGCTGGTTTCCGTGCTGGACACGCGGTCCTTCGGCTCGGTCTGGTACTGGCTGGTGCTGGCCGGGCTGTGGAGCTGGCTCGGCCGCGGCGCCCTGGGGGTGCCGACCGACCTAGTCCGCCGCGTGCACCGCAGGACGCGCGAGCCCGAGGCGGCCGAGGATGCGGGCGCGATCCGGGGCGAGGCGATGCTGCTGCTCGACTGGCTGTCGCTCGTGATCCCGCGCTGGCGGGTCGATCCGCGCGACGGGGTGATCCTCACGGCGGTCGCGGCGTTCCTCCTCAGCGCGCTGGCGGGGCTGGGGTTTCTCTACGACCGGCAGTTCGCGCAGGCGCTGACGCTGCTCGTCGCGCCGATGGCGCTGCTGGCGCTGATGCGGGTGCGGCTGGCCGCGCGGCTGGGCCGGGTGTTGGCCGAGGCCGAGGCGGGGCGGACCGGCGCCGTTCCCGCCGCGGCCGAGGCGGCGGCGGTGATGGTGCGGCACCTGCGGGGCACGATGGCGCTGTCGATGGCGGCGGTCGCGCTCGCCGCGATCTGGGGCACGCGCTGGCTGGCGCTGCATCCGAACGGGCTTTAGGCCGCGGGCCGCTGGGGCCGCCCATCTTGACACCGCGCCGGTGCAGTTTACCTCACCGCTCATGCCCGAAACCCTGATCCTCTCTGGCGCGCCCGAGGGCTTTGACGCCGCCCTCATCGCGCGCGAGGCCGCCCGCGGCGCGCCGGTCGTCCACATCGCCCGCGACGACCGCCGCATGGCCGCCATGCGCGCGGCGCTCGGGTTCTTCGCCCCGGCGCTGGCGGTGCTCGAGTTTCCGGCCTGGGACACGACGCCCTATGACCGCGTCTCGCCCTCGGGCGAGATCATGGCGCAGCGGCTGCAGGTGCTCGCGGCGCTCGCCACCGGCGCCATCAAGCCGCCGTTCGTGGTGCTCACGACCATGAACGCCGCCATCCAGCGCCTGCCCGCGGCCGAGACGGTCCGGGGGGCGAGCTTCATCGCCACCAAAGGCGCACGGCTGGACGAAAGCGCGCTGCGCGGGTTCCTCGTCCGCATGGGATTCTCGCAATCGCCCACGGTCAGCGAGCCGGGCGACTATGCGATCCGCGGCGGGATCATCGACATCTACCCGCCGGGGGGCGCGGGGCCGGTGCGGCTCGACCTCTTCGGCGACGTCCTTGACGGCATCCGCCAGTTCGACCCCGAGACGCAGCGCAGCCTCGCCCCACTCGACCGGGTCGAGATCGCGCCGATGTCCGAGGTGATCCTCGACGAGGACGCCATCGCCCGGTTCCGCCAGAGCTACCGCGCCGAATACGGCGGCGGCGCCAACGATCCGTTGTACGAGGCGGTGAGCGCCGGGCAGAAGATCGCCGGGATGGAACACTGGCTGCCGTGGTTCCACGAACGGCTCGACAGCCTCTTCGACTATCTGCCCGGGGCGACGCTGGTGCTGGACGACCACCTCGACCAGCACCGCGAGGCCCGCGCCCACACCATCGCCGAGCAGTATGACGCCCGCCGCGAGAGCCTGGCGCGGAAGGGCGGCGACAGCCCCTATCGCCCGGTGGCGCCGGCCGAGATGTTCGCGGACGACGCGGAATGGGCGCGCTGGCTGGCCCGGCACCGGGTGATCCGGCTGGCGGTGCTGGCGCACCCGCCGGGGCCGGGGGTGCTGGACGCGGGCGGGCACGTCGGGCGCAACTTCGCGCCCCAGCGGCAGGCGGAGAAGGCGGACCTGTTTGGCGCGTTGGCCGCCCATGTCCGCGACCTGCAGAAATCGCGCCCGGTGGTTATCGCCAGCTTCTCGGAAGGGGCGCGCGAGCGGCTGACCGGGCTTCTGGCCGACGAGGGGCTGACCGGCACCCCCATCGACGACATCCGCGGGCTGCCCAAGGGCAACGCGCTCGGCCTCGCCGTCTGGCCGCTGGACGAGGGGTTCGTGGCGGACGGGCAGGCGACCGGGCCGCTGGCGGTGATCTCGGAACAGGACGTGCTGGGCGACCGGCTGATCCGCGGGGCGAAGAAGCGCCGGCGGGCGGACAACTTCCTGCGCGACACCCAGAGCCTCACCCCCGGCGATCTGGTCGTCCATGTCGAGCACGGGATCGGCCGCTACACGGGGCTCGAGACGATCCGCGCGCTGGGCGTGCCGCACGACTGCGTGGCGCTGGAATATGCGGGCGGCGACCGCCTGTATCTGCCGGTCGAGAACATCGAGCTGCTGACCCGCTATGGGCACGAGGAGGGGCTGCTCGACAAGCTCGGCGGCGGTGCCTGGCAGGCCCGCAAGGCCCGGCTGAAGGAACGCATCCGCCAGATCGCCGACCGTCTCATGCGGGTCGCGGCCGAGCGGATGCTGCGCGCCGCCCCGGTGCTGGAACCCGAGCACCACGAGTGGGAGGCTTTCGCCGCCCGCTTCCCCTGGACCGAGACCGACGATCAGGCCGCGGCCATCGCCGACGTGGCCGAGGACCTCGCCGCCGGGCGGCCGATGGACCGGCTGGTGGTGGGCGACGTGGGCTTCGGCAAGACCGAGGTCGCCATGCGCGCGGCCTTCCTCGCCGCGAGCCAGGGCAAGCAGGTGGCGGTGGTGGCGCCGACGACGCTGCTCGCCCGCCAGCACTATCGGAGCTTCGCCGAACGCTTCCGCGGCACGGCGATCAGCGTGCGGCCGCTGTCGCGGTTCGTCTCCGCCAAGGACGCGGCGGCGACGCGCGCGGGGCTGGCCGACGGGACGGTGGACATCGTCGTGGGCACCCATGCGGTGCTGGCCAAGCAGGTGAAGTTCAAGGACTTGGGCCTGCTGGTCATCGACGAAGAGCAGCATTTCGGCGTCGCCCACAAGGAGCGGCTGAAGGAGCTGCGTTCCGACATCCACGTCCTCACGCTGACCGCGACGCCGATCCCGCGGACGCTGCAACTGTCGCTGACCGGGGTGCGGGATCTCTCCATCATCGGCACGCCGCCGGTGGACCGGCTGGCGATCCGCACCTACGTCTCCGAGTTCGACAGCGTGACGATCCGCGAGGCGCTTTTGCGCGAGAAATACCGCGGCGGGCAGTCGTTCTTCGTCGTCCCGCGGCTCGCCGACCTGCCGGACGTCGAGGACTGGCTCAAGGAGCACGTCCCCGAGGTGTCGGTCATCGTGGCGCACGGGCAGTTGGCGGCGGGCGACCTCGACCAGCGGATGAACGCCTTTTACGACGGGAGCCACGACGTGCTGCTGGCGACCTCGATCGTGGAATCGGGGCTCGATATTCCGCGCGCCAACACGATGGTGGTGTGGCGGGCGGATATGTTCGGGCTCGCGCAGCTCTACCAGATCCGCGGCCGGGTCGGGCGGTCGCGGACGCGGGCCTATTGCTATCTGACCACCAAGCCGCGGGTCCCGCTGACCCCGCAGGCGATCCGGCGGCTCAAGTTCCTCGGCTCGATCGATTCGCTGGGGGCGGGGTTCAACCTCGCCAGCCAGGACCTCGACCTGCGCGGGGCGGGGAACCTGCTCGGTGAAGAACAGTCGGGCCACATCAAGGAGGTGGGGTTCGAGCTCTACCAGGCGATGCTGGAGGAGACGATCGCGCGGCTGAAGTCGGGCGAGATCGACGGCGCGCCGGACGACGACTGGGCGCCCACGCTGAACCTCGGGGTGCCGGTGACGATCCCCGAAAGCTACATCCCCGATCTCGACGTGCGGCTGGACCTCTATCGCCGGCTGGCGCAGCTGACGACCAAGGTCGAGCTCGAGGGCTTCGCGGCCGAGCTGATCGACCGCTTCGGCCCGCTGCCGCGCGAGGTGAACACGCTGATGCTGGTGATCCGCATCAAGGCGATGGCCAAGCGCGCCAACATCGCCTCGCTCACCGCGGGGCCGAAGGGGGCGACGGTCCAGTTCCACCAGGACAAGTTCCCGAACCCGGCCGGGCTCGTCGCCTTCCTGACCGAGCACAAGGGCACGGCGCGGATCGTGGACAACAAGATCGTGGTGTCGGCCGCGTGGTCGACGGACGCCGAGCGCATCAAGGGGGCGTTCGGTGTGGCCAAGGATCTGGCGGCGCGGGTGAAGGAGGGCGCGGCGCCCTCTGCCCCTGCCGCGGGGGCGCGGTCCGGGGCGGGGAAGCCTGCGGCCCCGGCGGGGCGGCGGAAGGGGTAGGCTGCGCGCGACGCGCTGGCTCACCGGCGCGGGAGCGGTGCGGCCGGCCTAGTCCAGCAGCGCCTGCGCGCAGGTGCGGGTCAGCCCGAACGCCACACCCGAGGCGCTGTCGGCCACCGTGCCGCACCAGCGCCCGGCGGGCGAGAACAGCGACCGTGTGTGCCCGCCCCGCGGCCGATAGGCGACCCGGCGGCCGCTGCGGCTGAACAGGTTCAGCGTCCCGCCGTTGCGGGTGTAGTAGCCCACCACCTCGTCCCCGGCCCAGATCGCCCGCCCGCCGTCGGGGCCGTTCGCCGGGTTGTCGGGCGCGTTGGCGTGGGTGGTCGAGGAATTGCCGGGCGCGCCCGAGGAATTGCCCGCCGCCGTCGGCAGGTTCGCCGCCCGCGCGGGCTGGTTGGCCGGTGCGCCGGGGCCGAGGTCGAAGGGCATCTGCGACGGCTCGACGATGAAGAGCGGCGCATCCGCCCGCGCCGCCGGGGCGGCCAGCAGCGCCGCGATCAGCAGCGCCGCCGCATGATGGCCGGGGCGCAGCCGCAGGCTCACACCATCCGCTCCTGATCCTTCGCCGCGCGGATGAAGTCCGCGAACAGCGGCGCCGGCTCGAAGGGTTTCGATTTCAGCTCGGGGTGGGACTGCACGCCGATGAACCACGGGTGGTCCTCGATCTCGACCGCCTCGGGCAGCCGCCCGTCCGGCGACATCCCCGAGAACACCATCCCCGCCGACTCGAGCTGGTCGCGGTAGCGGGCGTCCACCTCGTAGCGATGGCGGTGGCGGTCCTCGATCTCGGTCGCCCCGCCATAGACCTCGCTGATCCGGCTGCCGGGGGCGAGGACGGCGGTATAGGCGCCCAGCCGCATCGTGCCGCCCTTGTCGTCCGACAGCTTGCGCTCGACCTTGTGGTTGCCCTGCACCCACTCCTTGAGGTGATAGACGACCGGGGTGAAGCGTCCCGTGTCGGGGCCGGCGCCGGCCTCGTGGTCGAACTCTTCCGAGCCTGCGTCGGGGATGCCGGCGAGATTGCGCGCCGCCTCGACCACCGCCATCTGCATCCCGAGGCAGATGCCGAGATAGGGCACGTCGCGCTCGCGCGCATAGCGGGCGGCGGCGACCATCCCCTCGGTCCCGCGCTCGCCGAAGCCGCCGGGGACGAGGATGCCGTCGTAGCCGTCGAGCAGGTGGGTCCCGCCCTCCTTCTCGATGTCCTCGGCGGCGATCCAGTCGGGCCGGACGCGGACGCGGTTGGCCATCCCGCCGTGGGTCAGCGCCTCGGAGATCGACTTGTAGGCGTCCTCGAGCTGCGTGTACTTGCCGACGATGGCGATGCGGACCTGGCCCTCGGCGTTGTTCAGGCGGTCCATCACGTCCTCCCACCGGCGCAGGTCGGGCTTGGGCGCGGGGCTGATCTGGAAGGCGTCGAGCACCGCCCGGTCAAGGCCCGCGCGGTGATAGGCCATCGGCGCCTCATAGATCGACTTGAGGTCGTAGGCGGGGATCACGCTGTCGGGGCGGACGTTGCAGAAGAGCGCGATCTTGGCCCGCTCGCGGTCGGGGATCGGGTGCTCGGACCGGCAGACCAGCACGTCGGGCTGCAGGCCGATGGTCCGCAGCTCCTTGACCGAGTGCTGGGTGGGTTTCGTCTTCAGCTCGCCCGAGGCCGCGAGCCACGGCAGCAGCGTCAGATGCATCAGGATGCACTGGCCGCGCGGGCGGTCCTGCATGAACTGGCGGATCGCCTCGAAGAAGGGCAGCCCCTCGATGTCGCCGACGGTGCCGCCGATCTCGCAGAGCTGGAAATCCACCTCGTCCTCGCCGATGGCGAGGAAGTCCTTGATCTCGTTGGTGACGTGCGGAATGACCTGGATGGTCTTGCCGAGGTATTCGCCGCGGCGCTCCTTTTCCAGCACGTTGGAATAGACCCGGCCGGCGCTGATCGTGTCGGTGCGGCGCGCGCTGACGCCGGTGAAGCGCTCGTAATGGCCGAGGTCGAGGTCGGTTTCGGCGCCGTCGTCGGTGACGAAGACCTCGCCATGCTCGAAGGGCGACATCGTGCCGGGGTCGACGTTGAGATAGGGGTCGAGCTTGCGCAGCCGCACGGTGTAGCCGCGGGCCTGCAACAGCGCCCCGAGCGCCGCCGAGGCCAGCCCCTTGCCGAGGGAGGAGACCACGCCGCCGGTGATGAAGATGTAACGCGCCATGAGACTCCCGTGAGGTTCAGCCAAGCAGGCCGTGGCAAAAGCCGCGACCATCACGGGAGTCGAGCTATAGCCGATTCTCCGCGTTGCCGCAACGGACCGCGATGTGTGGTAGGGTGGGGGCGAGGCCGCCCCCAAGGGTTGTGGATCAGTTCGAGGGCGCGGTGGGCGCCGTGACCGGGACGGTGGTGGTGGTCGTGGTGGTGGTGGCGGGGCTGTCCGCCGCAGCCGGGGCCGGAGCCGGTTCGGCCGGGGCCGGGGCAACCGGCGCCGTGGCGGCAGGGGTGACCGGCTCGGTCGTGGCGGGCGCCGTCGAAGCAGGCGCGGCCGGCGTCACCGGCGCGGCGGCGCCGGGCGGCAGCACCGGCTGGCCGCTGCCGGGCGGCGGCGCGTAAGTCGGCAGCGTCGGCAGGCCCGTGGTCGGTGCGGGCGTCGCCGGGGCGGTGGAGCCGCCCAGCCGGTCGACGACCGACACGCCCGCCGAGTTGCGCGCCGCGATGACCGTCAGCGCGATCGAGGTGATCAGGAAGCCCGTGGCCAGCATCCAGGTGGCGCGCGACAGCGCGTTGGCGGCCTGCCGGCCGGTCATGACCCCGCCGCCACCGCCGCCGAGGCCCAGCCCGCCGCCCTCGGACCGCTGCAGCAGCACCACCCCGATCAGCAGGAGCGCCAGGATGAGATGCACGGTCAGGACGACGTTTTCCACGGGTTTTCGCCTTTGGTTCGGAATCGCGCCTATCTAGGCAGCGGGCCGGGGGAAGGCAAGCTGATCGCCCGCCCCCCAAGCGCCTCAGCCCGACTGGGCCGGCGTCAGCGCAGCGCCGCGAGCGCATCCCCGAGGTCCAGCGCCCCGTCATAGAGCGCCCGCCCCGAGATCGCCCCGGCGATCACCCCGGTGTCGCGCAGCGCGACGAGGTCGGCGAGCGACGACACCCCGCCCGAGGCGATGACCGGGACCGCGACCGCGCGGGCCAGCGCCTCGGTCGCCGCGGTGTTCGGGCCGCCCATCGCCCCGTCGCGGTCGATGTCGGTATAGATGATCGCGGCCACGCCCGCGTCCTCGTAGCGGCGGGCCAGGTCGGTCGCGGTGACCTCCGTATCTTCGGCCCAGCCGCGGGTGGCGACGCGGCCGCCGCGGGCGTCGATGCCGACGGCGATGCGGCCGGGGTGGGCGCGGGCGGCCTCCTCGACCAGCGCCGGGTTCTCGACCGCGACGGTGCCGAGGATGACGCGGGCGATGCCGCGCGCCAGCCAGCCATCGATGGTCGCCATGTCGCGGATGCCGCCGCCGAGCTGGACCGGAACGGTGACGGCGTCGAGGATCGCCTCGACCGCCGCGCCGTTCACCGGCTGGCCGGCGAAGGCGCCGTTGAGGTCCACCAGATGCAGCCACTCGGCCCCGGCGTCCTGGAAGGCGCGGGCCTGCGCCGCCGGGTCGGTGCCGAACACCGTCGCCGCCGCCATGTCGCCGCGCAAGAGCCGCACGCAGGCCCCGTCCTTGAGGTCGATGGCGGGGTAAAGGATCATGGCGTCACTCGTGCTGTCGGTGGGGTCGGGGGTCCATGCCACAGGCGCGGAGCCGGGGAAAGACGCGCGGGTGCTGGTGAGGGGGCATGGCAGCCCCGCGGCGCGACGAGGAAGTGATCGCCGCTACCCCACGTCACGCTTGCCTGAATCGCGCCGTTGCCCGTCTGATTCCGCCAGCGCCTGGCGCTTGATCCTTGGGAGGACACCTTATGAAAACCATGATTCTCGCCGCAGCGTTCGCGCTGGCGGGCACCGCCGCGATGGCCGCCGATCCGATCGAGGGGCTGTGGCAGACCCAGGCCGACGAGGGCGCCTCGGCCTTCGTGCAGATCAGCCCCTGCGGCGGCGCCTTCTGCGGCACCATCGTCAAGACCTTCAAGGGCAAGGAAGCCTACAAGTCGCCCAACATCGGCAAGCAGATCGTGATCGGCATGGCCCCGGCCGGCGGCGGTGCCTACAAGGGCAAGGTGCTGCGCCCGGCCGACGACAAGATCTACAACGGCAAGGCGCAGGTGAACGGCAAGTCGATGCAGCTGTCGGGCTGCGTGGCCGGCGGGCTGATCTGCAAGTCGCAGACCTGGACCAAGCTGAAGTGAGCTGACGCCGGGGGCCCTTGCCCCCGCCGAAGCCGGGGCGTTGCCCCGGACCCCAGGATATTTGGGCAGGAAAGAAACCGCAGGCCGCAGCGCCTGCGGTTTCGTCGTTCAGACGACGATCCCGGCGCCGTTCTCGACGGGTGCTGCGTGGGCGCGGAAGGCGGCGAAAAGCTCGCGCCCCATGCCGTGGGCATTGGCCGACAGGTCGGCGGTCACCGGCTCGCGGGTGGCGAAGTCGGGGGCGAGGCAGTCGAGCGTCCCGGCCACCGCGTCGAGCCGCACCACGTCCCCGTCCCTGAGGCGTGCGAGCGGCCCGCCCGTCGCCGCCTCGGGCGAGACGTGGATCGCCGCGGGCACCTTGCCCGACGCCCCCGACATCCGCCCGTCGGTGACCAGCGCCACCCTGAGCCCGCGGTCGAGCAGCACCGAGAGCGTGGGGGTGAGCGAGTGCAGCTCGGGCATCCCGTTGGCGCGCGGGCCCTGGAAGCGGACCACGACCACGGTGTCGGCGGTGAACTCGCCCGCCTGGAATGCCGCCTTGACCGCGTTCTGGTCGTCGAAGACGCGCACCGGCGCCTCGATGACGTGCAGCTCGGGCTTGACCGCCGAGGCCTTGATCACCGCCCGCCCGAGGTTGCCGCCGAGGATGTGCAGCCCGCCCGTCGCCGCAAAGGGGGCGGCGGCGGGGCGCAGGATGCGGTCGTTGAGGCTCTCGCCCGCGCCCGGCACCCAGGTCAGCGCGTCACCGTCGAGCCGCGGCTCGGCGGTGTAGCGGTCGAGGCCGTCGCCCGCCACGGTCCGCACGTCGGGGTGCAGCAGCCCCGTCTGAAGCAGCTGGCCGATCAGGAAGCCAAGGCCGCCCGCGGCATGGAAATGGTTCACGTCGGCCAGACCGTTGGGATAGACCCGCGCCATCAGCGGCACGGCGGCGCTGATGTCGTGGAAATCCGCGAGGTCGAGCGCGATCCCCGCCGCCCGCGCCATCGCCGGCAGGTGGATCACGAGGTTGGTGGACCCGCCCGTCGCCATCAGCCCGACCATGCCGTTGACGAAGGCACGCTCATCCAGGATCGCGCCGACCGGGGTATAGTCGTTGCCGAGCCGGGTGATCGCCGCGGCCCGCGTCACCCCGGCGACCGTCAGCGCCTCGCGCAAGGGCGTGTTGGGGTTCACGAAGCTCGAGCCGGGCAGCTGCAGGCCCATGAACTCCATCAGCATCTGGTTGGAGTTGGCGGTGCCATAGAAGGTGCAGGTCCCGGGGCTGTGATAGGAGGCCATCTCGGCCGCCATCAGCGCCGCCCGGTCCACGCGCCCGGCGGCGAAATCCTGTCGCACCTTGGCCTTTTCGTCGTTGGGCAGCCCCGAGGGCATCGGCCCGGCGGGCAGGAACACCGCCGGGACATGACCAAAGGTCGCCGCGGCGATCACCAGCCCCGGCACGATCTTGTCGCAGATCCCGAGCCAGAGGGCGGCGTCGAAGACGTCATGGCTCATCGCCACCCCGGCGGCGAGCGCGATCACGTCGCGGGAAAACAGCGACAGCTCCATCCCCGCGCGGCCCTGGGTGACCCCGTCGCACATGGCCGGCACCCCGCCCGCGACCTGCGCTGTGGCGCCGGCGGCGTGGGCGGCGCGGCGGATCAGGTCGGGGAAGCGCTCGTAGGGCTGATGGGCCGACAGCATGTCGTTGTAGGCGGTGACGATCCCCAGGTTCGGGCGCGCGGTCAGCGCGAGGTCGGCCTTGTCGGGCATCGCCGCATAGGCGTGCGCCTGGTTCCCGCAGGACAGATGCGCCCGCCGCGGCCCCTCTTCGGCGGCGCGGGCGAGGCGGGCGAGATAGGCGGCGCGGCTCTCGGCCGAGCGTGCGCGGATGCGGTCGGTGACGCGGTCGATGACGGGGTGAAGGGTCATGCGCGGCTCCTCCGGCCGGGTGCGGGGTCATCGAGGTGTAACGCGTTAGCGTTAACGCTGCAATCTGGCGGGGGAGGGGGGGTCGGGGCTGCCGCGGAGTAGGGCGGGACCGCGGTTCGTGAGTGGGGCGAGGGCTGTGATGGTGCCGGGTGCCGGCCCTCTGGGCGCGGCAGGGCGCGCGTAAACAAACCACGAAAATGCCGCCACGTCATTTTTAATGTTCCACTGAATGGAACACTGTGCCATAGAACGGAACAGGGAGGACTTCATCATGAACAAGCTTCACGCGACGATTCTCGCCGGGGCGCTCTGCGCGACCGCCGGCTGGGCGAGCGCCCAAACGACCCTGATCTACGGCGAGGCCGGGCCGAACCGCGGCGTGCGCGCCGAGGGCACCCAGTGGTTCGTCGATCAGGTCGGCAAGCTCTCGAACGGCGATCTCAAGATCGACGTGAACTGGGGCGGCGCACTGTTTTCCGACAAGGCCGCGGTGCAGTCGCTGCGCGACGGCGTGGCCGACCTCGGCAGCGTCATCGGCGTCTATTTCCCGGCCGACATGATCGCCTATGGCCTGGCCGACCTGCCGATCCCGAACACCGACCCGTGGGTGGGCATGAAGGCCGTCGACCGGATCATGCGCACCGACGAGAAGGTGCGCGAGAACCTCGCCAAGCAGAACCTCGTCTATGTCGGCACCTACACCACCTCGGCCGTGCAGGTCGGCTGCAAGGGCAAGAGCATCAAGACGCTCGACGACCTCAAGGGGCTGAAGGTCCGCGGCGTGGGCGTCTATGGCAAGGTCTTCGCCGACCTCGGCGCCACCCCCGTCGACATGAGCGTCTACGAGGCCTACCAGGGGCTCGAGACCGGGCTGATCGACTGCACCCAGACCTATCCCTATCTCGTCAAGGCGCTGAAGCTGGACGAGGTGTTCACCAGCTACACCGAGCTTGACTGGGGCCAGATCGGCGCCCTCGGCATCCTGATGAACAAGCAGAGCTTCGATGCGCTCTCGCCCGAGAACCAGACCGCGCTGATGACCGCGGGCGAGGGGCTCGCCGACGAGTTCGGCCGCATCCTCGGCGCCGCGAACGAGGAATCGGTCCAGATCCTGCGCGACGGCGGCAAGGAGATCATCGTCCTGCCCGAGGCCGACCGCGCCCGGCTGGTCGAGGGCGGGCAGAAGTACATCGACGACTGGATCGCGCGCGCCGACGCCGCGGGCCTCGACGGCAAGGGCATGGTCGAGTCCTACAAGGCCGGGATCGAAGAATACACCAAACTGCGCGACGAGAAGGGCTACCCCTGGGCACCCAAGTGAGCCGCTGACCGCGTGACCGGGGCCCGCCCGACGGGCCCCGCGCCATCGGCCCCTGCCGCCGCCTGACCGCGGCAGGGCGCCGTCCGGCCCCCGTGGCCCGCCCTGCGCGGGCCGGCGCGCCGGACCCGATCTTCCGACCCGAGAAGCGGCAGAGGAGCCTGCCATGAAGGCCATCGAACGGATCATGCTGGAACTTGCGGTGGTGTCGGTCTTCCTGCTGACCGCGCTGATCGCCACCGACGTGGCGATGCGGACATTCGCCCATCGCACCTTGCCCGACGTGGTTATCCTCGTGCGCGAGCTGATGATCCCGACCATCATGCTGCCGCTCGCGGCAGCGACGGCGCACCGCGCCCATATCTCCGTCACCTTCCTGACCGACCGGATGTCGCCCGCCTGGCGCGGACGGCTGATCGTCATGGGCTGGGTGGTGGCGCTGATCGCGGTGCTGCCGCTGATCTACGCCTCGGCCCGCGACCTCAACGCGACCTGGACCTCGGGCGAGTTCTACGACGGACAGCTGGGCGTGCCGCGCTGGCCGATGCGGCTGGTCTTTCTGCTCGGGCTGATCGCCATGTGGGTGCGTCTGGCGCAGGTGGCGCTGGCCGACCTGACCGAGCTGCGCCGCACCGGCACCGTCACCGAACAGCGCCACGACGAAGAGGAGGCCGTCTGACATGGACGCATCGACCATCGGACTTGTGGCCTTCGGCCTCGTCATCCTGCTGCTGGCGCTGCGCGTGCCGATCGCCTTCGTGCTCGCCGGCACCGCCACCATCGGCACGTTCCTCGTCTACGCCTTCCGGTCGGGCAGCTTCGCGCCCGAGCGGGCGATCAACCCGACGACCTCGCTGGTGGTCAACAGCTTCTTCGAGCTGATCCACTCGTACGATCTGTCGATGATCCCGCTGTTCATCGCGCTGGGCAACATCGCCTATCACGCGGGCATCACCACGCGGATCTATGACGCCGCGAACGTCTGGATGCGGCGGGTGCCGGGCGGCGTGGGGATCGCCTCGGTCATGGGCTGCGCGGGCTTCTCGGCCATCTCGGGCTCGTCCATCGCCTGTGCCTCGACGATGGGCCGCATCTGCGTCCCCGAGATGCTGCGGCTGGGCTATAACCCGCGGCTCGCCACCGCCTCGGTCGCGGCAGGCGGCACGCTGGGGTCGCTCATCCCGCCCTCGGTGCTCTTCATCCTCTATGGCATCTTCACCGAGACCTCGATCGGCAAGCTGTTCCTCGCCGGCATCCTGCCGGGGCTCTTGACGCTCGCGGGCTACATCATCGTCATCCTGTGGTGGGTGGGCCGCGACCCCTCGGCCGCGCCGATCGACCCGACGCCGATGCCGCGCGGCGCCCGGTTGGCCGCCGCGATCTCGGCCTGGCCGGCTCTGGTGCTGTTCGCGGCGATCATCGGCGGCATCTACGGCGGGTTCTTCACCGCGACCGAGGCCGCCGCCGTCAGCGTCGTGCTGACCGTCGCCATCGGCTTCGGCCAGCGCCGCCTGACGCTCGCCACGCTGTGGTCGGCGGTGCGCGAGAGCCTGCTGCAGACCTCGGCCATCTTCCTCATCGCCGCCTGCGCCAAGATCTTCGTCTCGTTCGTGGCGCTGACCGGCTCGGCCGGGATGGTCTCGGGGTGGATCGCCGACGCCGGGCTGCCGCCGCTCATGCTGATGGCCGCGATCGTCGTGCTCTACCTGTTCCTCGGGATGTTCCTCGACCCGATCGGGATCATCGTGCTGACGCTGCCGTTCGTCATCCCGCTGATCCAGGGGATGGACATGAACCTGATCTGGTTCGGGGTGATCGTGGTCAAGCTGCTCGAGATCGGGCTGATCACGCCGCCGGTGGGGCTCAACGTCTTCGTCATCGGCAACGTCGCCGGGCGCGGGATCAGCGTGGACACGATCTTCGCCGGGGTGATGCGCTTCCTCGCCATGGATCTCGTGGTGCTGGCGCTCCTGGTGCTGATACCGTGGATCTCGCTCGTCATCCCCAACGCGATGTGAGCGAGAGGATACGGCCATGCTCAGACCCGACGACGACCCCCGCTTCGCCACCACGCTGGCCCGTGGCCTGTCGGTGCTGCGCGCCTTCCGCATCGGTGACGACGGGCTGAGCAACGCCGAGATCGCACAGCGCGCGGGACTGCCCAAGTCCACCGTTTCGCGGCTGACGTGGACGCTGGGGCAGCTCGGCTACCTCGTCCAGTCCGAGCGCGACGACCGCTTCCGCCCCGGCCCGACGCTCGTGGCGGTGGGGCAGGTGGCGGCGGCGTCGCTGAGCTTCCTCACCCCCGCCGTGGACCTGATGACGCGGTTGGCCGAGGACACCGGCACGCTGGTGGTGCTGGCGGTGCGCGACGGGCCGCGGCTGGTGCTGATCCGCACCTGGCGGCCGAGCCGCGTGGCCTCGATCTGGCTCGAGGTCGGGCAGCCCGTGTCGCTGCGCGGGTTCTCGTCGGCGCGGGCGTGGATCGCGGCGGCGACCGAGGACGAGCTGGCGCGGGTCCTGGCCGACTTCCCCGTGGGCGAGGCCGCGCCCCTCGGCGACCTGGCCGCGACCCGGGGCCGGGCGCAGGCCGAACTGCTGGCCCGCGGCTTCGTTTACACCGAGGGGGGGCCGGGCGGACCCGCGCCCTACAACGCCGTCTCGGCGCCGTTCCGTGCCGCCGAGCTGGCCGAGCCGGTGGTCTTCACCTGCGGCGCCCTGCCAGATGCGGCCGAGGCCGCGCGGATGCAGGCCGAGGTGGGGCCGAAGCTCGCCGAGGCGGTCCAGACGCTCGAACGGCTGACCGGCCAGCCGCCCACCATGACGAGGACGACGACATGAGTGCAGTGACCTACAGCCGCGAGGGCGACCTCGGGTTCATCCAGATCGACAACCCGCCGGTGAACGCCCTCTCGGCCGCCGTGCGGCAGGGGCTGACCGACGCGGTCGCGGCGTTCGAGGCCGACGCCGAGGCCCGCGCCGCGGTGCTGTTCTGCGCCGGGCGCACCTTCGTCGCCGGGGCCGACATCAGCGAGTTCGGCAAGCCCCCGGTGCCGCCCTACCTGCCCGAGGTGATCGCCGCGCTCGAAGCGGCCCCGAAGCCCGTGGTCGCGGCGCTGCACGGCACGGTGCTGGGCGGCGGGCTGGAACTCGCGCTCGGCGCCCACGCCCGCGTCGCGGTGCCCGGCACGCGGATCGGGCTGCCCGAGGTGACGCTGGGCCTGATCCCCGGCGCCGGCGGCACCCAGCGGCTGCCGCGGGCCATCGGGGTCGCGCCGGCGGTCGAGCTGATGACCTCCGGCCGCCAGATCGGCGCCGACGAGGCGCTGACGCTCGGGCTGATCGACAGGCTGGCGGACGAGACCGACCCTCGCGCGGCAGGGATCGCCGCGGCCCGGGCGCTGCTTGAGGCCGGCACCGCGCCGCGAAGGCTCTCGGCCGAGCCCGCGCCCGCGGTGGACGCCGCCCAACTCGCCACCCTGCGCGCCAAGCTCGCCCGCAGCGCCCGCGGGCAGGTGGCGCCCGGCCGGGCGCTCGAGGCGGTGGCCGAGGGGCTCGCGCTGCCCTTCGACGAGGGGATGGCGCTCGAGCGGCGCATCTTCCTCGAACTGATGGAGACGCCGCAGCGCGCCGCCCTCATCCACGCCTTCTTCGCCGAGCGGCAGGCGGCGCAGCAGCCCGACCTGAAGGGCGTGACTCCGCGTGCCGTCGACCGCATCGGCGTGATCGGCGGCGGCACGATGGGGCAGGGGATCGCCGCCGCGGCGCTCTCGGCCGGGCTCGACGTGACGCTGATCGAGCGGGACGCCGACGCCGCGACCCGCGCCGCCGAGGGGCTCGCACGGATGCAGGACGGCGCGGTCAAGCGTGGCAAGCTGACCGCCGCCGACCGCGATGCGATGCTGAAAGACCGCTTCCGCACCGCCACCGATTACGCCGCACTCTCCGAGGCCGATCTGGTGATCGAGGCGGTCTATGAGGACATGGCGCTGAAGCGCGAGGTCTTTGCCACGCTCGACGGCGTCTGCCGGCCGGGCGCGGTGCTGGCCACCAACACCTCGTATCTCGACGTGAACGAGATCGCGGCGGCGACGAGGCGCCCGCAGGACGTGCTGGGGCTGCATTTCTTCTCGCCCGCGAACGTCATGCGGCTGCTCGAGATCGTCATCGCCGACGCGACCGCCCCCGAGGTCGCCGCGACGGGCTTTGCGCTCGCCAAGCGGATGGGGAAGATCGCCGTCCGCGCGGGCGTCTGCGACGGGTTCATCGGCAACCGGATGCTCTCGGTCTATCGCGCCGCCGCCGACCACATGGTGCTGGACGGCGCCTCGCCTTACGAGATCGACGCCGCCATCGTCGAGCTGGGCTTCCCGATGGGGCCCTATCAGGTCGGCGACCTCGCCGGGCTCGACATCGGCTACGCCACCCGGCAGCGGAAGGCCCCGACCCGCCACCCCGCCGAGCGGGTGCCGGTCTTCGCCGACCGGCTGGCCGAGTCCCGCCGGCTCGGGCGCAAGACCGGGCGCGGCTACTACATCTACGACGACACCTCGCCGCAGGGCCGCCCGGACCCCGAGATGGGGGCGCTGCTCAAGGACGTGCGCGACGAGCTGGGGATCACACCGCGCCCGTTCTCGCAGGACGAGATCCAGGCGCGCTACATGGCCGCGATGGTCAACGAGGGCGCCCGCATCCTCGACGAGGGGATCGCCGCCCGCGCCGGCGACATCGACGTGGTGCTGCTGCACGGCTACGGCTTCCCCCGCGCGCTCGGCGGGCCGATGCACTGGGCCGACGCGCAGGGGCTGGACCGCATCGCCGCCGACATCGCCCGCTACGCCGAGGACGACCCGCATTTCTGGCAAGTGGCGCCGCTGCTCAGGCGGCTTGCCGACACCGGCGGCCGCTTCGCCGATCATGGAAAGGACACCGCATGAAGGACGCCGTCATCGTCGCCACCGCCCGCACCGGCATCGGCAAGGCCGGACGCGGCACGCTGAACCTCACCCACGGGGCCACGATGGGCGGCCATGTTGCCGGCATCGCGGTCGCGCGCGCGGGCATCGACCCGGCGCTGATCGAGGACAGCATCTGGGGCTGCGGCTACCCGGAATACGTCACCGGCGGCAACATCGCCCGCCAGATCGTGCTGCGCGCCGGGCTGCCGGTCAGCGTCGCGGGCACGACCGTGAACCGCTTCTGCGCCTCGGGGCTGCAGGCGCTGGCGATGGCCGCGCAGATGGTCCGCGTCGAGGGGGCGAAGGCGATCCTCGCCGGCGGGCTCGAATCGATCAGCCTCGTCCAGCCGCCGCCGCGGAACTCGCGCGAGGCGTGGCTGGAAGAGCACCGGCCCGACCTCTACCTGCCGATGATCGAGACCGCCGACATCGTCGCCGCCCGCTACGGCGTCAGCCGCGACGACCAGGACGACTATGCGCTGCGCAGCCAGCAGCACATCGCCGCGGCACAAGAGGCCGGGCTCTTCGCCGACGAGATCGTGCCGATCGAGGTGACGCGCGCCGTCACCGACAAGGCGTCGGGCGAGACGCGCGAAGAGCGCGTGACCTTCGCCGCCGACGAGTGCAACCGCCCCTCGACCACGCGCGAGGGGCTGGCGGCGCTGACCCCGGTGCGCGGCGAGGGGCAGTTCGTCACCGCCGGCAACGCCAGTCAGCTCTCGGACGGCGCCGCCGCGCTGGTGGTGATGGAGGCCGAGACTGCGGCCCGCGAGGGCGCGACCCCGCTCGGCGCCTTCCGCGGCTTCGCGGTCGCGGGCTGCGAGCCCGACGAGATGGGTATCGGCCCGGTCTTTGCCGTCCCCCGGCTGCTCGAACGCGCCGGGCTTTCCGTCGACGACATCGACCTGTGGGAGCTGAACGAGGCCTTCGCCAGCCAGGCGCTCTATTGCCGCGACCGGCTGGGGATCGACCCCGAACGCTACAACGTCAACGGCGGCTCGATCGCCATCGGCCACCCGTTCGGCATGACCGGCGCCCGCCAGGCGGGCCACATCCTGCTCGAGGGCCGCAGGCGCGGGGCGAAATGGGGCGTCGTGACGATGTGCGTCGGCGGCGGCCAGGGGGCCGCGGGCCTCATCGAGATTTTCTGAAGGAGACGCCCATGACCATGACGCTTGCGCCCGAGGACGAGGCGTTCCGCGCCGAGGTGCGGCAGTTCCTCAAGGACCGCCTGCCCGCGCATCTGGCCGACAAGGTGCGGCTGAACCGCGAGCTGACCAAGGCCGAGACCGAGCAGTGGCACGCAACCCTTCAGGAAAAGGGGTGGCTGGCCGGCAACTGGCCGACCCGCTTCGGCGGCGCCGGCTGGACCGCGATCCAGCGCCACATCTTCGAGGAGGAGAGCGCGCTCGCCCACGCCCCGCGGGTGCTGCCCTTCGGTATCGCCATGCTGGGGCCGGTGCTGCAGAAGTTCGGGTCCGAGGCGCAGCAGCAGCGGTTCCTGCCGCGCATCCTCGACGGCACCGACTGGTGGTGCCAGGGCTATTCCGAGCCGGGGGCGGGCTCCGACCTCGCCTCGGTTCGCACCACCGCGGTGCGGGACGGCGACCACTACATCGTCAACGGCCAGAAGACCTGGACCACGCTCGGCCAGCACGCCAACTGGATCTTCTGCCTCGTGCGGACCGACCCGGCCGCGAAGGCGCAGGAGGGGATCAGCTTCCTTCTGATCGACATGACCTCGCCCGGGATCACCGTGCGGCCCATCGTCCTTCTGGACGGCACCCCAGAGGTGAACGAGGTGTTCTTCGACGAGGTGCGCGTGCCGGTCGAGAACCTCGTCGGCGAAGAGAACAAGGGCTGGACCTACGCCAAGTACCTGCTGACGCATGAAAGGACGAACATCGCCGGCGTCGGCTTCGCCACGGCGAGCCTCGCCGCGCTCAAGCGGATCGCGCGGGCGCAGGTGGCCAACGGCCGCCCGCTCAGCGAGAACCCGCTGTTCGCCGCCCGCATCGCCGAGGTCGAGATCGAGCTGATGGCGATGGCCACCACCAACCTGCGGATGCTCGCGCAGGCGGCGGCAGGACAGGCACCGGGGGCGGAAAGCTCGATGCTGAAGCTCAAGGGCACCCAGATCCGGCAGGCGATCAACGACCTCGCCCGCCGCGCGGTGGGGCCGTGGGCACTGGCCTTCCCCTCCGAGGGGCTCGAGGGCGCCAACGACGAGACGCCCCCCGGCCCGCCCGAGGCGGCAGCGGCGGGGCGTGCCTATCTCAACAACCGCAAGCTGTCGATCTACGGCGGCTCGAACGAAATTCAGCGGGGGATCATCGCCAAGTCCCTGCTGGGGCTGTGACGGGGACGCATGATGGATTTCGACTTCACCGAAGAACAGCAGATGCTGGGCGAAAGCCTGGCCCGGACGCTCGAACGGGGCGGGGACACGGCGGCCGTCTATGAGCTCGGCGCCGGGGCGGCGCTGATGGACGAGGCCGCGGGCGGCTTTGGCGGCACGGGGCGCGACATCCTCGCGGTGTTCCGCACGCTGGGGCGCGCGGGCGCGGTGTCGCCGCTGCTCGACAGCGTGGTGCTGGGCGCAGGCGTGCTGGCCGCGGCCGGCGAGGGTGAGCTGGCCGAGGCTGCGGGCGCCGGGACCGCGCGCATCGCCGTGGCCCTGGGCGAGCCGGGGCAGCGCTACGACCACGGCACCGGCGCGACGCGGGCCGAGGCCGACCGGCTGAGCGGCGCCAAGTCGCTGGTCGCGGGGGCCGAGGACGCCACCCACCTGATAGTCAGCGCGACGGACGGGCTGTGGCTCGTCGCGGCCGAGGCGCCGGGGCTCTCGATGCGGGGCTATCCGCTGATGGACGGCGGGCGCGCGGCCGAGGTGACGCTGGACGGCGTGCCGGCCCGCCGGCTGGGGGATGCGTCGCTGCTGGACTGGCCGATGGCCGCCGCGATCCTCGCCACCTGCGCCGACGCGCTGGGCGGGATGGAGCGTGCGGTCGACCTGACCGCCGACTACCTGCGGACCCGCAAGCAGTTCGGCCGCCCGATCGGCAGCTTCCAGGCGATCCAGCACCGCATGGCCGACCTGCTGGTCGAGGTCGAGCAGGCGCGCTCGGCGACGTGGAACCTCGCCGCCCATCTCGACGCGCCCGACCGCGCGCGTCACGTCGCCGCCACCAAGTCGCTGGTCGGCCGGGTGGCGCGACGGGTGGCCGAAGAGATGATCCAGCTGCACGGCGGCATCGGCATGACCGAGGAATACGACGCCGCCCCCCTGGCGCGCCGCCTGATCGCCGCCGACGCGCGCTTCGGCGACAGCGACCACCATCTCGAGCGGTTCATCGCGCTGTCGGCCGCGGACGCCGCCCCGGACGCCGCCCCCGACGCCACCCCGGACGCCGCATGAGCCGGCTGATCCGCGACGAGACGGGGGCGCAGCGCCTGCTCGGCTATACGCTCGACGTGGGCGAGGGCGACGGGCGGGCGCGCTGCCGGCTGGTGGTGGATGACCGCCACCTGAACCGCTCGGGCGTGCTGCACGGCGGGATCGCGGCGATGCTGCTCGACAACGCCTGCGGCGCGACGGCGAGCCTGACGGTGGACGACACCGGCCGGGTGCCGTTCCTGACCCTCTCGCTCAACACCGACTTCGTCGCCGCCGGCCGCCCCGGCGGCGTCACCGCGACCGGCCGGATCGTCCGCCAGGGCGCGCGCATCGTCTTTGCCGCCGCCGAGCTGGTCGCCGACGACGGCACCCTGCTCGCCACCGCCTCGGGCGTCTTCACCCGCGCCAAGGCGCCCGCCCCGAGGCCTGAACGGACCGAGGAGATCCGATGACCCCGATCCACAGCGTCCTCGACACCCAGGCCGCCGCCCGCCCCGAGGCGACCGCCCTCGTCGATCACGACGGCCGCCGCATCTCGTTCGCCGACCTCGACGCCGCGGTGGCCGAGATGGCCGGGGCGCTCGCCGCCCGCGGGCTCGGCCCCGGCGACCGGCTGCTGATCCTGTCCGAGAACGCCGCAGCGATGATCGGGCTGGTGCTGGCCGCCTCGCGGTTCGGGGCGGTCGCGGTGCCGGTCAACGCCCGCATGACCGGGCCCGAGCTCGACCGCATCCGCGCCCACGCCGACCCGCGGCTGACGGTGTTCCTGACGAACGTCTCGCCCGCCGCGGCCGAGCACGCCGCCCGCCTCGGCGCCGAGGCGTGGCCGACGCCGCTCGGCGCGCTCGCGCTGGCCGCGACGCCCCCCGCCGATCCGGCCCCGCCCGAGACCCCGGACGTCGCCGTGATCCTCTACACCACCGGGACGACGGGCACGCCCAAGGGGGTGATGCTGACCCACGCGAACCTGATGTTCGGCGGCAATTCGTCGGCGCGGATGCGCGAGCTGGGGCCGCAGGACATCATCCTCGGCGTGCTGCCGATGACCCATGTGTTCGGCCTGACCTCGATGATGCTGGCCGGCCTGATCGCCGGGGCCGAGCTGCGGCTGGCGCCGCGGTTCTCGGCCGGTGACGTGCTCGACGCGTTGGCTGCCGGCGCCACGGTGCTGCCCGCGGTGCCGCAGATGCACGCGCTGATCATGGCCGAGGCGGCGGCCCGCGGCCTGACGCACGCTCCGGGCGGGCGGCTGCGCTACGTCTCGTCGGGGGCCGCGCCGCTCGACCCCGAGTGGAAGCGGCGGGCCGAGGCCTTCTACGGCGTCGCGCTGCAGAACGGCTACGGCATGACCGAGACGACCGCCGGGGTCACGCTGACCGTCAACCCGCCGGGCGTCCCGGACGTGAGCGTCGGCCCGCCGCTACCGGGGGTCGAGCTGCGGCTGCGCGATCCGGGCCCGGACGGGGTGGGCGAGATCCAGACCCGCGGCCCGCACGTCACCCCCGGCTACTTCCGCAACGCCGAGGCGACCGCCGCGCTTTTTGACGCCGACGGGTTCCTTTGCTCGGGCGACCTCGGGCGGATCGACGCGGCCGGCAACCTGCACATCGCCGGGCGCTCGCGCGAGCTGATCATCCGCGGCGGCTTCAACGTCTATCCCCCCGAGGTCGAGGCGGCGCTGAACGAGCACCCGGCCGTGGTCCAGTCGGCGGTGATCGGCCGCAGCCTGCCCGGCGGGAACGAGGAGGTGCTGGCCTTCTGCCAGCTCGCCGCCCCCGGCGCGGTGGGCGAGGCGGAGCTGTCGGCCTTCGTCGCCGCGCGGCTGTCGCCCTACAAGCGCCCCTCGCGGATCGTCTGCGCCGACAGCCTGCCGGCGGCGCCCACGGGGAAGATCCTCAAGACCCGTCTGATCGAGGTGTTCGCGGCTGCGCTCGCCTGAGCGCCTGAGCCTTGCCTGCGGCGGCGCGCGCTGGGTGCGCGCCTATGCCATGCACGGTGCGCCCGATGGCACCGGCCCGCCACGGGCCGATCTGCCATGCGCAGTCCAAAATTATACATCTTGACATGACAAGATGTATGATCTAATTCTGCCGTCATGGCAGACACCCCTGAAATCTCGCTGCAGGACATCTCGGACGCCGCGGGCGTCGAGATCCGGACCCTGCGCTCGTGGCTGGCGCAGGACCTGCTGCTGCCACCGCTCCGGCAGGGACGGGGGGCGGGCTACCCGCCCGAAAACCTGGCCCGCGCCCGTGCGATCCGCGCCATGCGCGAACTCGACCGGGCCAGCCTCACCGACATCCGCCGCCGGCTGTGGACCATGAGCGAGGCCGAGATCGAGGCGCAGGCCGCCCTGCTCACGCCCCAGCCCGGGCCGCTGAACTCTGCCGCGGCCTACCTGCGCTCGATCGCGGCCCCCTCCGCACCGCGCCCCTCGCCAGACGCCCCGAACCGGCTGGCCCGCGTCCCGGCCAACACCCGCGCGCAGCCGTCGTCCGAGGCGCTGCCCAACGCCCCGGGCCGGCGCACGCCGACCCGCACCGTCACCGTCTTCACCATCAACCCCGACGTCGAGCTGCACGTCTCGGGCGAGCTGCCGCCCGCCGTGCGGCTGCAGTTCGACCGCATCGCGGACCTCATCCGCAGCAGCCTCAAGGAGCCGCCGCATGACCAGTGATCTCACCATGACCGCCGCCCTGGACCGCCAGCTCGTCTGGGACCGGGGCGACTCGCGCCGCTACCTGCGGGTGCGAGTCACCGCGCCCCCCGCGGCCACCCCTGTCGCCCGCCCGCCGATGAACCTCGGGCTCGCCCTGGACACCAGCGGTTCGATGAGCGGCGGCCGCATCGACGCCGCCCGCCGGGCCGCGATCGGGGCGCTCGACGGCCTCGGGGCAGAGGACCGCCTGACCCTCGTGTCCTTCGCCAGCGACGCCACCGTGCGCCTCGCCGGGGTCGAGATGGACGAGGCCGGCCGGCGCGACGCCCGGCGCGTGATCGCAGCGATGGAGGCGGGGGGGAACACCAACCTCTCGGAAGGGTGGTTCCAGGCCGTGATCGCGGCGACCGAGTCGCCGTCGCGGACGGGGCAGGCGACGCGGATCGTCATCCTGTCCGACGGCCATGCGAACGCGGGCGTGGTCGGGGCAAGTGAGCTCGCCCGCCATGCGCAGGAACTGCTGGCCCGGGGCGTGACCACCTCGGCGCTGGGGATCGGCGACGGCTACGACGAGCAGCTGCTCGGCAGCATTGCCGAGGCCGGGGGCGGCCGCCTGCTCGACGCCGAGGAATGCGACGAGATCGAAACGGTGCTGGCGGCCGAGGTCGATGCCTCGGCGCAGACCGCGGCGGATGCGCTCGTGCTGACGCTCGACCTGCCCCCCGGGGTGATGGCCGAGGCGCTCGGCGCCACCACGGCGCGCCGCGCCCGCAACGGGGTCGAGATCCCGATGGGCGCGCTTTTGCGCGGCAAGCCGCGCGACGTGTTCATCGCCCTGACCCTCCCCCCGGGCCGGCCCGGCGAGCAGCTAAAGCTGGCGCTGACGCTGCACGGCCGCGATGCCGCGACCGGGGCGGCGATGGCGCCGCTGGCCGCCCACGCCCGCCTGACCTTCGCGGAGGCGCGCGAGAACACGGACCAGCCGCGCGACGCCGACCTTTCGCTCGGCGCGGCCGGGGCGTGGATGGGGCAGATTCTCCGGGTCATGGCGCAGCTGAACGCCCGCGAGCCCGCCGCCGCCCGTGAGTATGCCGAGACCCAGTCGCGGTATTTCCACCGCTACGTCGAGGGCCTCCCCGGTGGCGCCGAGCTGCTCGAACAGATGGCGCTGCTGCGCGCGCGGGCCACGCGCGAATGGGACGCGCGCCTGAGCAAGGAGATGCACTACCTCGCGCAGCGCAACTTCAACTCGGTCGAGGACTTCCGCGGCCCCGACAAGGAAAGCTGGGCCGAGCGGCTGCGCCGGAGCTGAGGGGGAGGCGTGGCGGTCCGTCTGGCCTACGCAGGAAGGGCCTGACGGGCCGCTTCGACGGTTACGGCCGCTCTAGAACCCAACGGATCAGGGAGAATTGGTGGAGCCAAGGGGAGTCGAACCCCTGACCTCTTGAATGCCATTCAAGCGCTCTACCAACTGAGCTATGGCCCCACCGGAGGTCCGGGCAGCAGCACCTGCCGCCCGCGTGGGGGGTCGTATAGGGGCAGGCGCGGAGCGCTGCAAGCGGAAAAAGAACGGCGCAGCCAAGTTTCTCGAACCCGCCGCCAAACGGCTGGCCCGAAACGAAAAAAGCCCCCGCACAGGGGGCTTTGCTCAGGGCCGGGTCGGGCGCCGATGCGGCGCCCTCGGCTCAGTCCTCTTCGGGCTCGGCCACGTCGGCGATGTCGTCCAGCGACACGTCGCCGTCATCGTCGTCGTCGTCCAGCAGATCGTCGTCCAGATCGCCCGCGTCGCTCGCGTCGTCCAGATCGTCGTCGATCACGTCATCGTCGCCGGCGTCGCGGCTGGCCGCCTTCTCGGCGATCATCGAGCGGGTGCGCGCGGTCGCCAGGCTCTCGACCGAGAAACTGTTGCCGCAGGCCGGGCAGGTCATGGGGTCGTTGCCAAGGTCATAGAATCGCGCGGCGCAGACGGGGCACAGACGCTTGGTGCCCCATTCCTCTTTGGGCATGGTGTTCTCTTTTCGCCAAAGGTCAGGTAAATCCGGCCTCCCCTGCCACAGCCCACAGGGGGTGTCAAAGGCTTTCGGGGGCGGGGGGAGAGGCGGCGTGGCCGGGATCATCGCGCTCGACGGGACCGAGGTCACGCTGCGCCGCACCGCGCGGGCGCGGCGGATGACGCTCAGGGTTGCGCGCCGGGACGGGTCGGTGACGCTGACCCTGCCGCCGGGCGTGCGCGAGGCCGAGGCGCTGGCCTTCCTCACCAGCCGCCGCGACTGGCTGCGCGGGGCGCTGGCGACGGTCGTGCCGCCGACGGTGGCCGCGTTCGGCGCCGCGCTGCCGGTCGAGGGGCGGGCGCTGGTCCTGACCCCCGCCGCGGTGCGGCGCCCCGTCGCCGAGGGCGCGGCGCTGCTGCTGCCCGCGGCGCGGCCGGCGGGGCCGGCGGCGGCGGGGTTCCTTAGGGCGCTGGCGCAGGCGCGGCTCGCCGCCGCGAGCGACCGCCATGCGGCGGCGCTGGGGCGGGGCTTCCGCGCGCTCGTGCTGCGCGACACGCGCTCGCGCTGGGGAAGCTGCACGGCCGATGGGCGGCTCATGTACAGCTGGCGTCTGGCGATGGCGCCGCCCGAGGTGCTCGACTACGTCGCCGCGCACGAGGTCGCGCATCTCGCCCACATGGATCACTCGCCGCGGTTCTGGGCGGCGGTCCGGGGCCTCTGCCCGGACTATGAGACCCACCGCTGCTGGCTGCGGCAGAACGGCGCGGGGCTGCATCGCTGGCAGTTTCGCGCCGGTCCCGCGGCGGGCGATTGACAGGCGCCGCGGCTGTGATCACAACCGACGATCATGGCCTCAGCCCCCGCCACGCCCAGCCTGCCCGCCGCGCATGAGCGCCTGTATCGCGCGCTCAGGACCCGGATCATGCTGGGCGAGCTGCCGCCCGGCAAGCCGCTGACGCTGCGCGGGATCGCCGCCGAAAGCCGGGTCAGCATGACCCCCGCGCGCGAGGCGGTGCGGCGGCTGGTCGCCGAAGGGGCGCTGTCGCTCTCGGCCTCGGGGCGGGTCGCGACGCCCGAGCTGTCGGTCGAGCGGATCGAGGAGCTGGCGGCGCTGCGCGCGCTGATCGAGCCGGAACTCGCCGCCCGCGCCCTGCCGCGGGCGCATTTTGCGCTGATCGACCGGCTGGCGGCGATCAACGCGGCCATCGGCGAGGCGGCGCAGGGGCACGACGCGGTGGGCTATATCCGCGCCAACCTCGACTTCCACCGCACGCTCTACCTGCGCGCGCAGGCCCCGGCCATGCTGGCGATGCTCGAGACGATCTGGCTGCAACTCGGCCCGACCATGCGGGCGGTCTATCAGAAGATGCGCCGCAACGAGGCGCCGCGGCACCACCGCATCATCCTCGCAGCGCTCAGGGCGGGGGACGAGCCGGGGCTGCGGCTCGCGGTCCGGACCGACGTCACGCAGGGGCTGCGCCACCTGCTGCCGGCGGTCGAGGGGCGCTGAGGCCCGCTCAGACCTCTTCGATGCGCAGCTCGACCGGATCGCCGGTGATGACGCCGGTCTTCGGCAGCACCTGCATGGCGTGATCGATGGCCTCGGGCGTGGTCTTGTGGGTGACGATCAGCACCGGCGCCTCGCCCGCGTGGTGGCCATACTGGCGCATCCGGTCGATCGAGATGCCCGCGTCTCCCAGCACGCTCGCCACCTTGGCCAGCGCCCCCGGCTTGTCGGCCAGCGTCAGGCGCAGGTAATAGGCCGCCGGGACCGCGGTGCGGGCCGGCTGGGGCGAGCCGAGCGTGGTGGCGGGCTGGCCGAACACCGGCATCCGCACGCCGCGGGCGATCTCGATGATGTCGGACATGACCGCGCTCGCGGTCGGCCCTTCGCCGGCACCGGCACCGCGCAGGACGATCTGGCCCACGGCGTCGCCCTCGATCACCACCATGTTGGTGCCGCCCTCGAGCTGGCCCAGCGGGCTGTCACAGGGCACGAGGCAGGGCGACATCCGCTGTTCGAGGCCCCGCCCGGTCATCTGCGCGACGCCCAGCAGCTTGATGCGATAGCCCATGTCGGCGGCGCGGTTGATGTCATCGATCGAGACCCGCTCGATCCCCTCGATCTCGACCCCGTCAAAGGCCACGCGGGTGCCGAAGGCCAGCGTGGCGAGGATGGCGAGCTTGTGGCTTGCGTCGATGCCGCCCACGTCGAGCGTCGGGTCGGCCTCGAGATAGCCGAGGCTGCGGGCCTCCTCGAACACCGTCTCGTAGGGCAGGCCGGCGGACTGCATCCGGGTCAGGATATAGTTGCAGGTGCCGTTCATCACCCCCATCACCCGGCGGATGCGGTTCCCGGCGAGGCTTTCGGTGATGGTCTTGATCACCGGGATGCCGCCCGCGACCGCGGCCTCGAAGCGGATCAGCCGGCCGTTCGCCTCGGCCCGCTCGGCCAGCGCCTGGCCGTGGACGGCGAGCAGCGCCTTGTTGGCCGTCACCACGTCCTTGCCGTTGTCGAGCGCCAGCTCGATCGTCTCCTTGGCGATCCCGTTCTCGCCGCCGACCAGTTCCACCACCACGTCCACGTCGTCGCGGGTGGCCAGCTCGGTCGCCTGATCGACCCAGGCATAGGCCGACAGGTCCGCGTCCCGGTTCTTCTGCCGGTCGCGGGCCGAGATCGCGGTGATGACGACCGGCCGCCCGGCGCGGGCCGACAGCAGGTCCGTGTGGGCCTGGATGATCTTGACGACGCCGATGCCGACGGTGCCGAGCCCGGCGATGCCAAGCCGCAGCGGGGCCGGGGGGGAGGTGTCGGACATGGCGT
Source organism: Paracoccus sanguinis (assembly GCF_900106665.1). Classification (GTDB taxonomy): domain Bacteria; phylum Pseudomonadota; class Alphaproteobacteria; order Rhodobacterales; family Rhodobacteraceae; genus Paracoccus; species Paracoccus panacisoli. Next base: position 12,053 of record NZ_FNNA01000006.1, on the reverse strand, counting down.
GCCTCTGCTTTCGGGTCGGGGCGGTGTTAGCCCGGCCGCGGGGGGGAAGGCAATCGGGCCGCGTGTCGCGGATCGGGGCGGGGGAGGCGGCCCACTGGAGGCGCGGCGGCTCAGAGCCAGCGCCGGGTGCGCGCCGCCCAGGCGGCGAAGGCGTCCGGGTCGCGGGCGGCCAGCCACGCCTCTTCGCGGCGGATGAAGCGGCGCGTGATGACGGCCGCGAACGCCGGCACCAGCACCAGCGCGGCGAGCGGCTGCCAGATGAGGCAGAGCCCGGCGAGGATGATCGCGTCGGCGAGGTAGATCGGGTTGCGCGAGCGGGCGTAGACCCCGTGGGTGACGAGCGCCGTGGGCGGGCGGCCCGGGTGCAGCGTCGCGCCGCGCCGGGTCATCGTCCAGGCGGCGGCGATCATCAGCCCAGCCCCCAGCGCGACCAGCCCCCAGCCGAGCGGGGCGAGCGCGGTGTACGGGGCGAGCCGCCCCAGCCCCCAGGCCGCGAGCGCGAAGAGCGCCAGCCACACCGGCGGCAGGTCGAGCGCCCGCAGTCCCCCCATCACCCGGCTTCTCCCATCAGTCCGACGCCCCGCTGCCCTCGTCCAGCCCCTCGATCAGCCGCCCCGCCCGCCGCGCGGCGTCGAGCGTCATGGCGCGGATCGCGGCGAGGTCGGCGGTGTCGATCGTGCCCTCGTAAAGCTCGCCCCTGGTGTTGGCGAAGACCGGCCGCCAGCCGCCCGCGGCCGGGCGCCAGACGGCGTGGCAGAGCAGGTTGCGCCAGTCCTTGATCTCCTCCATCTGCGCGATCAGGTCGCGCTGCGGCGCGGGGTGGGGGCCGCGTCCCAGCACCCGCTCCAGCCGCTCGATCAGCGTGCCGAGCGAATCGGCGGCGACGTGATCCATCCGGCGCAGCCAGTCGCGGAAGTCGCGCTCGCGGATACCGCCCGCCAGACGGTCGCGGTCGAGCGCGAAGATCGCGCGTTTCAGCATGTCCTCGAGATGGCCGAAGCTCGCCACCGTCCAGCCGAGTTCGGCCGCGAGGTCGGGCGGCAGCGGGTGCCAGACCGAGGGATCGCCGTCTATTCGCGCCACAGCCGCTCGACCCATCCGGTTGGCCTGATGTAGTGGCGCAGGTGCCGCGACAGCCCCTCGCGCCGGCGCCCGTCGAAGGCGGCGCGCAGGTGGTCGGCGGGGTCGCGGGGGGTGTCCTCCTCGCTCCACCGTCCGGCGATGGCGTCGGGGGGGTTGAGGCTGCCGGCGAAGATCACGATCCGCGCGCCCGCCGGGATGCGCGGTTCGCGCCAGTAGCGCGCCGGCATCCCCGGCACGCAGTCGCTGCGGAAATGCACGACCCAGCCCTTGGGCCAGAACCGCACCCCGCCCGGCGCGCGGCGGGTGACGAAGCGCTGCTCGAACCGGTACTCGTCGGCGATCCCCTGCGGATCGGCGGCGAAGATCCGCTGCAACGGGGCGAGGGTGCCGACCCGCATCCGGTAGACCGAGGTCTGGCCCAGCGTCTCGAACGGCTTGATCCGGGCGGGGTTGGTCGCCAGCACCGTGTCGCCCGGATCGCCGAAACGGAAGAAATCGTCGAGCGAGCCCACGATCACCACGTCGAGGTCGAGAAACAGCACCGTCCCGGTGATGTCGCCCAGATCTCCCCAGAGCCGCGACTTCGGCCATTTGCCGATGGTGTTGGTCGGCGCCTGATAGTCGAAATCGGGCAGGGGCCGCACCGCGATGTCGGGATGCAGCCCGGCGCCGTCATCGGTGAAGCAGATCAGCCGGAACGGCGGCGTGATGTTGCGCGCGATCATCGCCCGCAGGCGGTTGGGATATTCGGGGCCGAACTTGGTGCCCCACTTGATGCAGATGATCTGTTTGACGTCCGCGGTCATGGGCGGAGTGGTGGCATGGGGTGGGGGGAAGGGGCAAGCGGGCTAGGCCACGCCGTTCAACATCCAGCCCTCCCAGTGCACCGCATCGGGGCCGGGCTCATGCGTGATCACCTCGGGTCGTCCGAGCGCCTCGATCATGCCGAGCAGGCCGATCAGGGCGTCGAACTCGTCGCTGTTGGCCTTGGCGCTGCCTGCGCTCACCTCGAAGCCGGCGGTGATGCGCGCCGCCACCGGGTCGGGCAGCTCGACCCCGAGCCGGGCGCAGGATTCCATCACCTTGTCCGTGAGCCGGCGCAGAGACAGGGCATTGCCCTTGTCGACCATCTTCGTCCCGCAGATCGAGGCATAGGACAGCGCCGGATAGGTCTCGGCCAGCACCAGCCGGGTCGAGGCCAGATCGGCGAGCGTTCCGTGGAAGGGCCAGAGGCGCGCGCCTTCAGCGCAGAGCGGCTGCACCGTGGACTCGAGCCCGTGGATTGCGGCCTTGCCGACGGATTTCGGACCAAGCGTCCAGAAGAGGATCTCCCCGCCGCCCGCCTCGCACCCGCGGCGAAGGTCGGCGAGGGTGAGGCCGAGGCCGGTTTCCAGATGCGCTTTCTTCACCGTACCCTTCACGCCGCCGGTCTGGGGATAGAAGGGCCGGTGGATCGCGATCTGCCCGGCCTCTTGGCAGACGAGGCCCCAGTCGGCCCATGCGCCGCGGCCGATCCGGGCCAGCAGATCCTCGAACCCGTCGAGCCCCGTCAGCGCGCCGTAGCTGGCCGGCACCCCGATGGGAAAGTCGAACCCGGCCAGCACCCGGCCCGTGGCGCTCAGCGCCGGCAACCGCACCGCGAGGTCGCCGGCCGGCTCGAGCAGCACGACCCGCCAGCCGTCACCCGCGCGGGCCGCCACCGCCGACCAGCGCGCGGCGGGCAGGGCGCCCCAGTCCGAGTGGACGAGTATGTCGAAGCCTGCGCCCACGGCGGCGCCCCTCACGCCGCCCGTTTGGCGCGCACGATCTCCATGATCTCGCGCGCCGCGGCGGGGATGTTGGTGCCGGGGCCGAAGATCGCGGCCACGCCGGCGTCGCGCAGGAAGGCGTAGTCCTGCTGCGGGATCACGCCGCCGCAGATCACGATGATGTCCTCGGCCCCCTGCGCCTTCAGCGCCGCGATCAGCTTGGGGGCGAGCGTCTTGTGACCGGCCGCCTGCGACGAGATGCCGACGATGTGGACGTCGTTGTCGATGGCGTCCTGCGCGGCTTCCTCGGGGGTCTGGAACAGCGGGCCCACGTCGACGTCGAAGCCGATGTCGGCGAAGGCGGTGGCGATGACCTTGGCGCCGCGGTCGTGGCCGTCCTGGCCCATCTTGACGACCATCATGCGGGGCCGACGGCCCTCGGCCTCGGCGAAGGCCTCAACGTCCTTCTGGATGTGGGCGAAGCCTTCGTCGCCCTCGTAGGCCGCGCCATAGACCCCTGCCAATGTCTTCACCTCCGCGCGGTGGCGACCGAAGACCTGCTCCATCGCCATGCTGATCTCTCCCACGCTGGCCCGCGCGCGGGCCGCCTCGACCGCGGCTTCCAGCAGGTTGCCGCCCTCGCGGGCGCGCCGCTCGACCTCGGCCAGCGCCGCGTCGCAGGCGGCCTGGTCGCGGGTGGCGCGGATGGTCTCGAGCCGGGCGATCTGCGACGCCCGCACCTTCATGTTGTCGATGTCGAGGATGTCGATCGGGTCTTCCTTGTCCTTGCGGTACTTGTTGACCCCCACGATCACCTCGTCGCCGCGGTCGATCATCGCCTGGCGGCGGGCTGCGGTCTCCTCGATCCGCAGCTTGGGCTGGCCGGTGGCGACGGCCTTGGTCATGCCGCCCATCGCCTCGACCTCCTCGATGATCGCCCAGGCCTTGTCGGCGAGTTCGGCGGTCAGCGATTCGATGTAGTAGGACCCGGCCAGCGGATCGACGACATGGGTGATCCCGGTTTCCTCTTGCAGGATCAGCTGGGTGTTGCGGGCGATCCGGGCCGAGAAGTCGGTGGGCAGCGCAATCGCCTCGTCCAGCGCGTTGGTGTGCAGCGACTGGGTGCCGCCGAGCGCCGCGCTCATCGCCTCGTAGGCCGTGCGGATCACGTTGTTGTACGGGTCGAGCTCGGTCAGGCTGACGCCCGAGGTCTGGCAGTGGGTGCGCAGCATCAGGCTCGACTGCTTCTTGGCGCCGAACTCGGTCATGATGCGGTGCCACAGCAGGCGCGCGGCGCGCAGCTTGGCGATCTCCATGAAGAAGTTCATGCCGATGGCGAAGAAGAACGACAGCCGACCCGCAAAGGCGTCCACGTCCATGCCCGCGGCAATCGCGGCGCGGACGTATTCGCGGCCGTCGGCCAGCGTGTAGGCCAGCTCCTGCACGAGGTTCGCCCCGGCCTCCTGCATGTGGTAGCCCGAGATCGAGATCGAGTTGAACTTGGGCATCTCGGCCGCGGTGTAGCCGATGATGTCGGCGATGATCCGCATCGAGGGCTCGGGCGGGTAGATGTAGGTGTTGCGGACCATGAACTCCTTGAGGATGTCGTTCTGGATGGTCCCCGACAGCACCGCGCGGCTGTGGCCCTGTTCCTCGCCCGCGACGATGAAGTTGGCGAGGATCGGGATCACCGCGCCGTTCATGGTCATCGAGACCGACACCTTGTCGAGCGGGATGCCGTCGAACAGGATCTTCATGTCCTCGACGCTGTCGATGGCGACGCCGGCCTTGCCCACGTCGCCCTCGACCCGCGGGTGGTCGCTGTCATAGCCGCGGTGGGTGGCGAGGTCGAAGGCGACCGAGACGCCCTGCTGCCCGGCGGCAAGGTTGCGGCGGTAGAAGGCGTTCGATTCCTCGGCGGTGGAAAAGCCCGCGTACTGCCGGATCGTCCACGGCCGGCCGGCATACATCGTCGCCCGCGGCCCGCGGGTGAACGGCTCCATCCCCGGCAGGCTGCCCATGTGCGGCAGGTCCGCGGTGTCGGCCTCGGTATAGAGCGGTTTGACGGTGATGCCTTCCAGCGTCTCCCAGTTCAGGCTGTCGGGATCGGCGCCCTTCAGTTCCTTGCTGGCCAGCGCGCGCCACTGGTCGAGATTGGCTTGGGTCATGGCTCGGTCCTTTCCGTTGCGAACGCGGTCGCTATATTCCGGGGTATGATACGGGATTTTCTGGGGCGCGGCAGGGTCGCGCGGAGTGTCGCAGCGGCCGGTCCGGCGCTGCTGGCCTGTGGGGTGGCGGTGTGCGGCGCGGGTGCCTGGGCCATGGGCGCCCCCACGCCCCCGCCCGCGCCGGTGCAGGTCGAGCGGGCGCCGCCAGCGCGGCCGGCGCATGACGCGCCGCTCGGGACGGCCGAGCCGCGCCGGGTGCCGCTGCCCGACCGCACGGTCGAGCTGGAATACCTGCTCGCCCGCGACATCACGCCCGAAGAGCTGCTGTTCCGCCGCCGGGTGGTGGTCGTCTTCGCCGACACCCCCGCCGACCCGGCCTTCACCGCGCAGATGGTGGCGCTGGAGACGCAGGCCGGCCCGCTGATCGAGCGCGACGTGGTGGTCGTCGCCGACAGCGACCCCGCCGATGCGACGGTGTGGCGCCAGCGGCTGAAGCCGAACGGCTTCTCGCTGTTGGTGATCGACAAGGACGGGCAGGTGAAGCAGCGCAAGCCCAGCCCCTGGGACGTGCGCGAGATCGTCCGCGCCATCGACAAGTTCCCGCTGCGCCGGCAAGAGATCGGGCGCATGGGCGTGATGCCGTAGGCGCAGCCGCAGCCGCGCCGCGCCCGAGGCGGATTGAAAATCGCGCCCCGGCAGGTTATATCTGCGGCAGGACCACCAAGGGAGGCTCGCGATGGACACCACATCCTACAATCCCCCGCCCATCACCGGCCGGACCGGCCCGATGCCGGGCTACGCGCGTCGCTGACAGCCTCAGTGGCGCCATGCGCCGCGACCCATGCTTGCAGCCCGGCTTTCGTCTCGACGAGCCGGGCTTTTTCACGCGCCGCGACCAGCTCGGCCACGGCGGCGTTGCCGCCGGTCAGGTGGGTGTGCAGGAACAGCTTGGCGGCGCTGCCGAGGTCGATCGCCTCGACCTTCATCTCGATGTAGTGGCGATACATCCGCGCCGCCCGCTCAGGGCCCACGCGCGCAAGGTCGAGCGCCCGCAGGTCGGCGATCATCGCGCCGATCACCGACAGCTGGTTGTAGTAGCGCACCACCGGATCGACCACGGCGAAGGGCAGCACGTGGATCTCGTCCACGATGGCGGCAAAGACGCGGTCGTTGTTCTCGGTCGGGATCACCGGAAAGAACCCCGGCTGGCTCACGATCTGGGCCTCAACCTCGGCCCCGTAGACCTCGAGCCGCTGGGATTCGAGCGTGTCGGTATAGACCCGGATCTCGGCATAGAGCGCGCCCTGCACGTCGCGCACCCGCTCGGCCCGCTGGGCGCGGTCGCGCCTCAGCGTCAGCGCATGGGTGAACACCCACCCCAGCGCCAGGAAACCGCCGGCGATCATCGCCGCCAGCGGCTGGGGCGCCAGAAGGGTGGCGCCGAGGCTCATGCCGCCGGGCGCGGCGCCGTCGGACGCCAGTGCAGGCTCCATGGCGCGCAGGCGCTCATTCGAACTCCATGATCACGTCATCGACCTTGAGGCTCTCGCCCGGCGCGGCGTTGACCGATTTCACCGTGCCGCGGCGCTCGGCGCGCAGGATGTTCTCCATCTTCATCGCCTCGACGGTGGCCAGCGCCTGACCCTCCTGCACCTCGTCGCCCTCGGCCACGTTGATCTTCACCACCAGCCCCGGCATCGGGCAGAGCAGGAACTTCGACGTGTCGGGCGGCAGCTTCTCGGGCATCAGCCGGGCGAGCTCGGCGGTGCGGGGACGGCGCACGTGGGTCTTGAGGTTGGCGCCTCGCGTCCTGAGCCGCAGCCCGGCCGGGATGCGGTCCACCTTGAGCGCCAGCGGCGCGCCGTCGACCTGGATGCGCGCCAGCGACTGCCCGGGCAGCCAGTCGCTTTCCACCCGCAGGTCGCGCCCGTTGACGCGCACGGTCGAGCCGGCCTTGTCCGCCGTCACCCGCACCGGGAACTCGCGCCCGTCGAGCGTCACCACCCAGTTCTCGCCCACGTGGCGTTCGTGGTTGTCGAGCCGCCCGGTGATCCGGGTGCGCCGGATCTCGGCGACGCGGTGCATCGCGGCAGCGGCGGCCGCCACCCGCTCGAGCTCGGGCTCGGAAAGCGTCGCGCCCTGGAACCCCTCAGGGTATTCCTCGGCGATGAAGGCCGTCGAGATGTCGCCCGAGACGAAGCGCGGGTGGTCCATCACGGCGCTGAGGAAGGGCAGGTTGTGGCCGATCCCCTCAACCTCGAACCCGTCGAGCGCGGTGCGCATCGCCTCGATGGCCTGCGCGCGATCGGGCGCCCAGGTGCAGAGCTTGGCGATCATCGGGTCGTAGAACACCGAGATCTCGCCACCCTCGTAGACGCCGGTGTCGTTGCGGACCCCGGTGGCGGCGGCGGGCGGTTCGTCGCCGGGCTGGGCGGGCACCCACTTGTCCGCCGCCTGCAGCGGCCCGGCCGCGGTCTCGACCGGCGGGCGGTAACGGGTCAGACGGCCGATCGAGGGCAGGAAGTTGCGATAGGGGTCCTCGGCATAGAGCCGGCTCTCGATCGCCCAGCCGGTGATGGTCAGATCGTCTTGGGTGAAGGGCAGCGTCTCGCCCGCCGCGACGCGGATCATCTGTTCGACCAGATCGACCCCGGTGATGAGCTCGGTCACCGGATGCTCGACCTGCAAACGGGTATTCATTTCAAGGAAGTAGAAGTTCTTGTTCGCGTCGACGATGAACTCGACCGTGCCGGCCGAGGCATAACCCACGGCCTTGGCCAGCGCGCAGGCCTGCTCGCCCATCGCCTTGCGGGTGGCGGCGTCGAGGAAGGGCGAGGGCGCCTCTTCGATGACCTTCTGGTTGCGGCGCTGGATCGAGCATTCGCGCTCGTGCAGGTAGACGCAGTTGCCGTGGGTGTCGGCCAGCACCTGGATCTCGATGTGGCGCGGCTGGGTGACGAACTTCTCGATGAAGATGCGGTCGTCGCCGAAGCTGTTCGCGGCCTCGTTGCGCGAGGACTCGAAGCCTTCGCGCGCCTCCTGGTCGTTCCAGGCGATCCGCATCCCCTTGCCGCCGCCGCCGGCCGAAGCCTTGATCATCACCGGATAGCCGATCTCGGTCGAGATTCGCACCGCCTCGTCGGCGTCCGCGATCAGCCCCATGTAGCCCGGTACGGTCGAGACGCCGGCCTCCTGCGCGATCTTCTTCGAGGTGATCTTGTCGCCCATCGCCTCGATTGCGCCCGACGGCGGGCCGATGAAGACCACACCCTCTTTCTCAAGAGCCTCGGCGAACTTCATGTTTTCGCTGAGGAAACCGTATCCCGGATGGACGGCTTCGGCGCCCGTCTGGCGGATCGCGTCCATGATCTTGTCGATCACGATGTAGGACTGGTTGGCCGGCGAGGGGCCGATGTGGACCGCCTCGTCCGCCATCCGCACGTGCAGCGCATTGCGGTCCGCGTCGGAATAGACGGCGACGGTGGCGATCCCCATCTTGCGCGCGGTCTTGATGACGCGGCAGGCGATTTCCCCGCGGTTGGCGATCAGGATCTTCTTGAACATCTAGGCCCCACGATGGCGCGAGAACGAACGAAAGACGCCGCCCCGGTCGCTGGGACCGGGACGGCGTGGCAGGGCGCGGACGGCATCCGACGCGCAGGTCAGGTCGGCCGCGCCGCTGCAAAGGCAGCCGGCGCGCGGGCCGGTGTTATTGGCAGAGCCGCACGTCGTCGCAGAGCGCGCCGCCGACAGCGCCGATCGCGGCGCCCTTGGCGACGGATTTGCCCGAGATGTCGGCGATGACCGCACCGGTGCCGGCGCCGATGAGGGCGCGGTCCATGTCGGTCGGCTGGATGTTCTGGGTGCAGCCGGCCAGCAGGGCGGCCGAGATGCCGGCGAGAAGAAGGGTCTTGGACATGAGATGTCTTTCTGTTCGAGGCCGGGTCCGCGGAACGCATCCCAGATGGAACCGGCAGGTTGGATCAGGTGAACCCCCGCGTCGGCCCGGCAGGACCGGGACCGGGCGCGAGGGTCAGGGCCGAGGCCGCGGCGGGCTTCGTCCCGATTACTGGACGCACACGCCGGCGTCGTCGCACAGCGCACCGGCGGCACCGCCGATGAGCGCACCGGTCGCGACGTTGCCGTCGACGGCCTTGGCGACGACGGCCCCGGCGAGGGCGCCGCCCGCCGCGCGCTGCACGTCAGGCGCGAGGCCGGTGTTGTAGCCATAGCCGCCCTGCTGGGCGCAGGCCGAGAGAGCCACCGACACGACGACGACGCCCGCAAGGCGGAAGAGAGACTTCTGCATGATGATCTGCCTGTCTGCTGGGCCCGTTGGCGGGCCGGTTTGATGTTCCGGCACACTATGTCACGGGCGCAACCGGCGTCAAACTGACAACCCGGTGAAGCCACCGCGAGCAGCGGGAAGCCGCACATCCCGCCCGCGCGGGTCGGGTGAGCGGGCATCGGGCAGGCGGGGGCGCGGGGCGGGACGACGGTCATGCATCGTCCTCGTCGTCGAAATCGTCGTCGTCCCAGCCGAAGTCGGGGGGCGTGTCGGGGGCGAAGAGCTCGGGGAAGCTTGCCTCGGCCTTCTTCAGGTCGACGCGGAGGAGCTGCTCGTAGCTGGTCGGGTCGAGCTTGCCGACCGCGACGACCTCACGCCCCAGCAGCCAGGACAGCCGGCCCGCGTCGAGGTTGCCGCGCTCGAACGGCTCGTCGCCGAAATGTTCGATGAGGGCGGCGAGGAAGGCCGTGTCGGCGCGCCGGTCGAGCGGCGAGCGGTCACGGAAGCGTTCGCGCGCGATCAGCTTGGTCGCGCCCTTGTTGTTGGCGCGGCGGATGACGAACTGCAGGTCCGACGACGGCAGCCGGCCGGGAAAGCCGCGGTGTTTCAGCATGGCGCGCCCTCGCCGAGGGGGCGCAGCGGCGCCGGGGTGTGGGGGTGGCGCGGACCCGATGGCCCGCGCCGGACGGCCTCAGTTGCGGCCGTACTTGCCCTGGAACACGGGCTCGGGGGTGACGGCGGTCGGCTGGACGACCGTGGTGGTCGTGGGCTGCGGCTGGCAGGCGGCCAGGACGCTGGTGGCTGCGGTGGCTGCCAGCAGAAGGACGAGTTTCTTGGACATGGACTGCTCCTGTGATGCGGGGCTTGGGTGCCCCGGCTGTTGCCTGTCGTGACCGCGACCTGCGGCCGACGCGGCATGCTAACCGCGCCCGCGCGTCGCCGACAGCGGGGCCACGCCGCGCGGGGCGCGGGCTGTGGCAGGCTTGCATCATCGTCGATCCGGCCGACCACGCGGTTGGGGCAGCGGCGGGGGCAGGGGGCAGGGGACGGGCGCATCACATCGGCTCCCACACGCAGGCCTCGCGGTCGCGGGGGACGCTGAACCCCTCGAACAGCTGGACGATGGCGGGGTCGAAGCTGCCGAAGGGGCTCGGGGCCGAGGCCATCGAGATCACGATCTGCGTCGGCCGCGGGTTCATCGCCTTGAGCCGCGGCAGGGCGTAGTTCTCGCACAGGAACTGGATGTCGCGGTGCACCGGGTCTTGCATCAGAAGGTCCGGTGCGGCCGGCAACACCGGACCGTCCATCGCCCCCGGCTCGCCCGCGACGGCGGCCAGATCGCCGCCCGCCTCGTCCGCCGCCCCGTCGCCGCCCGGCAGGGCCGCGTCGGGGGCCGCGAGCTCCGACGGCAGCGGCGCGTCGATCTCGCCCCCGTCGCCCGGCAGGACAGGGGTGATCGAGATGCCGCTGGACCCCGCGCCGCCCCACGCCGGATCGCCGGCGCCGGCGCCGTGGCCCTGGTCGGGGACCGCCTCGATCACCAGATCCCCCAGTGCCGCGTCAAGCTCGGCCTGCTCGGCCGGGCTCAGCGGGCGCGTGTCCTGCATCCCCTCGACCATGTCGGCCGGCAGATGGTCGGCGAGGTCGGCCGGATCGACCGCCGGCACCACGTCCTCGAGCGCCGGCATGACGAAGCGGAACCGCGCCACGAGGCCCATGCCCGGCACCCGGTCGGTGATCTCTTCCTGCAGCCAGACCTCGGCGCCCGACGGCACCTCGACGCGCTCATGCGCGGCGTCGGCGGGGGCGCCGACCGCCACGGGGGCGGCCGCCTGGGCAAGAAACAGCGTCACGGTCATCGGGATCAGGGCGCGCAGGGAAGCCTCGGGTGAGAGCGGTCGGGGCGGGTCAGGTCACAGCGGGATGTTGTCGTGCTTCTTCCACGGGTTGGTCAGCTGCTTGTTGCGCAGGCTGGCAAAGGCGCGGGCCACCCGGCGGCGGGTCGAGCGCGGCTGGATCACCTCGTCGATGAAGCCCTTCTCGGCCGCCACGAAGGGGTTGGCGAAGCGGTCCTCATAGTCCTTGGTCCGCTCGGCGATCCGGTCCTTGTCGCCCAGCTCGCTGCGATAGAGGATCTCGACCGCGCCCTTGGCCCCCATCACCGCGATCTCGGCGGTGGGCCAGGCATAGTTGAAATCGCCGCGCAGGTGCTTCGAGGCCATGACGTCATAGGCCCCTCCATAGGCCTTGCGGGTGATCACCGTGACCTTCGGCACGGTCGCCTCGCCATAGGCGAACAGCAGTTTCGCGCCGTGCTTGATGACCCCGCCGTATTCCTGCGCCGTGCCGGGCAGGAAGCCGGGGACGTCCACCAGCGTCAGGATCGGGATGTTGAAGGCATCGCAGAACCGCACGAAGCGTGCCGCCTTGCGGCTCGAGTCGATGTCGAGGACGCCCGCCAGCACCATCGGCTGGTTGGCGACGACGCCGACCGTCTGCCCCTCGATCCGCACGAAGCCGATGATGATGTTGCCGGCGAAATCCTTCTGGATCTCGTAGAAATCGCCCTCGTCGGCGATCTTCGCGATCAGCTCCTTCATGTCGTAGGGCTGGTTCGGGTTGTCGGGGATCAGCGTGTCGAGCGACGCCTCGATCCGCGCCGGGTCGTCGAAGAAGGGCCGGGTCGGGGCCTTGTCGCGGTTCGACAGCGGCAGGAAGTCGAAGAGCCGGCGGATCTCGGTCAGCGCCTCGACGTCGTTGTCGAAG
>NZ_FNNA01000012.1 GCF_900106665.1 Paracoccus sanguinis | reverse complement strand
ATCGCCGCCGTCAGCGTCGTCTTGCCGTGGTCAACGTGGCCGATCGTCCCGATGTTGACGTGCGGTTTCGTCCGTTCGAATTTTGCCTTTGCCATTGCAAAGCTCCTTTTCAATGACGGTGCGTGAGATCACGCACCCTACGGGGGGTAGGGTGCGGGGGCTGGCCCCGCACCGCCTCAGGCGTATTTCTTCTGGATCTCGTCCGAGATGTTCTGCGGCACGGCCTCGTAATGGTCGAACTGCATCGTGAACACCGCCCGGCCCGACGACATCGAGCGCAGGTTGTTGATGTAGCCGAACATGTTGGCCAGCGGCACCATCGCGTCGATGACGTTGGCGTTGCCGCGGGTGTCCTGGCCGCGGACCATGCCGCGCCGCGAGGTCAGGTCGCCGATGATCGACCCGGTGTATTCCTCGGGCGTCACCACCTCGACCTTCATGATCGGCTCGAGCAGCTTCGCGCCGGCCTTCTTGAGGCCTTCGCGCATCGCGGCCCGCGAGGCGATCTCGAACGCCAGCACCGACGAGTCGACGTCGTGGAAGGCGCCGTCGATCAGCGCCACCTTGAAGTCGATCACCGGGAAGCCTGCCAGCGGGCCCGAGTCCATGACGGACTTGATGCCCTTCTCAACGCCCGGAACGTATTCCTTGGGCACCGCGCCGCCGACGATCTTCGATTCGAACGAGTAGCCCTCGCCCGGCTCGGTGGGATCGATCTGCAGCTTGACGCGGGCGAACTGGCCCGTGCCGCCGGTCTGCTTCTTGTGGGTGTAGTCGATCTCGGCCGGCTGCGAGATGGTCTCGCGGTAGGCCACCTGCGGCGCACCGATGTTGGCCTCGACCTTGAACTCGCGCTTCATCCGGTCGACGAGGATGTCGAGGTGAAGTTCGCCCATGCCCTTCATGATCGTCTGGCCCGACTCGAGGTCGGTCTCGACGCGGAAGGACGGGTCCTCGGCAGCCAGGCGCTGAAGGGCAAGGCCCATCTTTTCCTGGTCGGCCTTGGACTTGGGCTCGACGGCGATCTCGATCACCGGCTCGGGGAAGGTCATGGTCTCGAGGACCACGGGCTTCGCCGGATCGCAGAGCGTGTCACCGGTGGTGGTCTCTTTCAGACCGGCCAGCGCGATGATGTCGCCCGCGAACGCCTCTTCGATTTCCTCGCGGTTGATGGCGTGCATCACCATCATCCGGCCGACGCGCTCGCGCTTGCCCTTGGTCGAGTTCATCATCTGGTCGCCCTTCTTCAGCGCGCCCGAGTAGATGCGCGTGAAGGTCAGCGAGCCGACGAAGGGGTCGTTCATGATCTTGAACGCCAGCGCCGAGAACGGCGCCGCATCATCGGCCTCGCGGGCGATGTTGCGCTCTTCGGTCTCGTCGTCGGGCGAGAAGCCCATCAACGTCGGCACGTCGGTCGGCGCCGGCAGATAGTCGATGACCGCGTTCAGCAGGGGCTGCACGCCCTTGTTCTTGAAGGCCGAACCCGCGAGCACCGGGAAGAACGACATCGACAGCGTGCCCTGACGGATCAGCTTGCGCAGGGTTGCCTCGTCGGGCTCGTTGCCCTCGAGGTACTGCTCCATCGCGTCGTCGTCCATCTCGACGGCCAGCTCGATCATCTTGCCGCGCCATTCGTCGGCCAGATCCTGCAGCTCGGCCCGGATGGGCTGGCGGATCCACGAGGCGCCGACGTCGTCGCCCTTCCAGATCCACTCTTCCATCTTCACGAGGTCGATGATGCCTTCCAGCGTGTCCTCGGCGCCGATCGGCAGGGCCACCGGGCAGGGGGTGCCGCCGGTGCGGTCCTTGATCATCGTGACGCACTTGAAGAAGTCCGCGCCGATCTTGTCCATCTTGTTGACGAACACGATCCGCGGAACCTTGTAGCGGTCAGCCTGGCGCCAGACGGTTTCCGTCTGCGGCTCGACGCCGGCGTTGCCGTCGAGCAGGCAGATCGCGCCGTCCAGGACGGCCAGCGAGCGCTCCACCTCGATGGTGAAATCGACGTGGCCGGGGGTGTCGATGATGTTCAGCTTGTTGCGGGCCGACTCGTCGGCCGTGAACTCGGTGTCCTCGTGGCGCTGCCAGAAGGTCGTGGTCGCGGCCGAGGTGATGGTGATGCCGCGCTCGGCTTCCTGCTCCATCCAGTCCATGGTCGAGGCGCCGTCATGCGTCTCGCCCATTTTGTGGTTCTTGCCGGTGTAGAACAGGATGCGCTCGGTCATCGTGGTCTTGCCGGCATCGATGTGGGCCATGATGCCGAAGTTGCGGTACCGCTGCAGCGGATATTCGCGTGCCATGATGGCTCCTTACCAGCGATAGTGGCTGAACGCCTTGTTGGCGTCGGCCATCTTGTGGGTGTCTTCGCGCTTCTTCACCGCGGTGCCGCGGTTGTTCACCGCGTCGGCCAGCTCGCCCGCCAGGCGCTCTTCCATGGTGTTCTCGTTGCGCTTCTTGGCAGCGTCGATCAGCCAGCGGATGCCGAGCGCCTCGCGGCGGATCGGACGGACCTCGACCGGCACCTGGTAGGTGGCGCCGCCGACCCGGCGCGAGCGGACCTCGACCGAGGGCTTCACGTTGTCGAGGGCTTCGTGGAAAACCTCGATCGGCTCGCGCTTGAGGCGGCCCTGAACGCGGTCGAGCGCGTTATAGACGATCTTCTCGGCGACGGATTTCTTGCCGTCCACCATCAGGTTGTTCATGAATTTGGTCAGCACGCGATCGCCATACTTGGCGTCGGGCAGGACTTCGCGCTTTTCAGCGGCGTGACGACGGGACATCTCTCAAACCCTCACTTCGGACGCTTGGCGCCGTATTTCGAACGACGCTGACGACGATCTTTGACGCCCTGGGTGTCCAGAACGCCGCGCAGGATGTGGTAACGCACACCCGGAAGGTCTTTCACCCGGCCGCCGCGGATCAGCACGACGCTGTGTTCCTGGAGGTTGTGCTTTTCACCCGGAATGTAGCTGATGACCTCGAACCCGTTGGTCAGGCGCACCTTGGCGACTTTCCGCATGGCCGAGTTCGGCTTCTTCGGGGTGGTGGTATAGACGCGCGTGCAGACGCCGCGCTTCTGAGGGTTTCCTTGCAGGTGCTGCGACTTGGAGCGCTGCACCTTCGGCTGCCGCGGATTGCGGATCAGCTGCTGGATCGTCGGCATTCGGTTCCCCGTCCTGCGTTTGCGATACTCGCGCCCGGGCATGGCGCGCCACTTCTCGACAGCGCCTCGCGCCCATCGCGAAACGCCAAACCCATCCGGCCCCGGCGAGGCGGGGTAGGACGGGGCGAAACTCCAGAAGGATCGGGGCGCGCGGCCCCGGATCGTGACCGAGGGGGCGACGCCCGCGCGGTTCTGGCCCCCGGCGCTTTCGCGCAGGGGTGCGGGGGCTATAGGTCGAATCGTCGTCCCTGTCAACGTGAGGGTCAGGCGGGGTGAGGGTCAGGCGGGCCCTCCGCCCTCGCCCGCGGCGAGCGCCCGGCGCAGGCCGGGCAGGTCAATGCGGAACCGCCGCTTCAACAGCGCCGCAGGATCGTCGGGCGGGCTGGCCCAGGGGTAGTTGGGCCCCGGCGCGCCCGAGTCGTTGTCGGCGTGGAGGGTGCGCACGAACATCGGCCGGTCGTGGACCGCCACCCCGTTCATGTGGTGCCCGAGCCGCCAGTGCTCGAAGTCGATGGCCGAGCCGGGGTCGCCCGCCCGGACCCAGGTCACCAGCGCCACCCCCGTGGAGTGGACATGGCGCGGCAGCACTTCGAGCGTGGCCCCGTCGGCCTTTAGGATCAGCCCCTTGGCATAGTCGCAGGACGCCCGCCCGTCGCGGTTCAGCATCGGCCGCACCAGCCGCAGGTCGCGCCGGGCGCTGGCCACGAAATCCACCGCCACGGCGTCGTCGTCGTCATGCTTGACGTAGCCCACCACCTCGGCCTGCGGGTCGAGATGGGGGGCGAGCGCGCGGGCGCAGGCGGTGCGGTGATGGTCCATCGGCGGGACGGTCTCGACGACGATCTGCGGGGTCGCGGCGCTGATCGCCCGCAGGCGCGTCAGGTAAGGCTCGGGCAGGTCCGGGCCGGTCATCACCACCAGCCGGAAGTCCGGGTCGGTCTGCGCCTGCCACGCCGGCAGCGCCACCCGCTCGAACCAGAACCAGCGCCGGGCGAGCCGGGCGGGGTCATAGAGAAACGCCCGCCGTGCCGCGAGCGAGCCATGCTCGACCTGAAACCCCCGGCCGCCGAGATACGAGAACCGGCAGAGCGCGAGGATCTCCGCCCGCATCACCCGGCCCCCTGCCGCAGCTGCGCCTCGCGCCAGATCGAATAGATCCCGGCGGCCACCACCAGCGCCGAGCCGGCCCAGGTCCAGCCGTCGGGCCAGTCCCCGAACACGACGACGCCCAGCAGAATCGCAAACAGCAGTGAGGTATAGCGGAACGGCGAGACGAACCCGACCTCCCCCACCCGCATCACGGCGACTGCGGTCTGGTAGCCGATGGTCAGGAAGCCGGTGGCGATGGCGAGCCCCGCCCACTCGAGCCCGGTGGGCCAGCGCCACGGCGCCTCGGACGGCAGCAGCGGCGCGAACAGCGTCACGCTGAGCGCGGCGGAAAAGGCAATGGTGCTCGTGCGGATCGCGGGCGAGACGCCGCGCGTGGTGATCTCGCGCACCACGATCAGCAGCACCGAGCCGAGCGCGACGAGCGACCAGACGCTGAAGGCGCTCGTGCCCGGCCGCAGGATCATCAGCACGCCGATCAGCCCCACGCCCACGGCAGTCAGCCGCCGCCAGCCCAGCCGCTCGCGGAACACCACCGCCGCGGCGAGCATCACCAGGAGCGGCAGCGACTGCATGATCGCCGACAGGTCCCCCAGCGCGAGATGCTGAAGCGCGAGCAGGTAGAGCACGGTCGATCCGACCTCGGCCACCGCGCGCCAGCCGAGCAGCCAGCGGTCGCGGGGGCGATGCGGCCACCAGTCGATGCCCCCGTCGCGCTGCGCCATCACCCCCAGGATCACGCAGACGGCGAGGCCCCGGATTAGTACTGCCTGAGGCAGCGGCAGGGTCTGGGTCACGTATTTGATCGCCGCGTCGTTGCAGACGAAGGCCGCCATCGACAGCACCATGAGCGCCGCCCCGCGCAGGTTGTCGCCGTCGCGGGTCCGGGCCGGCGGCTCGGACCGCGGCTTGACGCGGCGGTTCACGGAGAGAAGGGGCGTGCGCATCGGACCTGACGGACGGAGAGGCTTTCCCAGCGACTACCCCGCCGCGGGATCGGGGGGAAGGGCGGCGGGCGGCTCGTCCCGCTGGGCGGGATTGCCGGGCGGTGACCGGAGCGTCACGCGGGTTGCTCCGGGTGAATTTGGGTATTTGGGCCAGAAAGAAGGCCGGCTCGGCACCGGTGAAATTCCTGCCGTCGTCGGCCCGAGCGCCGCCCGGTAGCGCTGCGCCTCACCTCGGGCGGCTTCTACCTCCCTCAAAGTTCCCCGGCCTGCACCACCGCGCCCGGACCAACCGCCCCCCCCCAACGCAAAAGGCCCGGCGTTGCCGCCGGGCCCTCTGTTCGCATCAGCGCGCGATCATTCCTCGGGCGAGGTGATGATCTCTTCCTCGTGCTCGATCGGCGTCACCTCGGCGGCCAGCGCCGCCACGGCTTCGGCCTCGGCGCGGCGCATCTCGATGACCTCGTTGTCGCGGTCCTCGGCGATGCGCTTGATCCGCGCGGTGGCCCCGCCGGTGCCGGCCGGGATCAGCCGGCCGACGATGACGTTCTCCTTCAGCCCGACGAGCTTGTCGCGCTTGCCCTGCACCGCGGCCTCGGTCAGCACCCGGGTCGTTTCCTGGAACGACGCGGCCGAGATGAAGCTGCGGGTCTGCAAGCTCGCCTTGGTGATCCCCAGCAGCACCGGTTCCCCGGTCGCCGGACGGCCGCCGCGGGCCTCGATCTTGGCGTTCTCCTCGTCGAACTCGTCGCGGTCCACGTGCTCTCCCTTGAGCAGCGTGGTGTCGCCCGAGTCGAGGATCTCGATCTTCTGCAGCATCTGGCGGACGATCACCTCGATGTGCTTGTCGTTGATCTTCACGCCCTGCAGTCGATAGACGTCCTGCACCTCGTCGATGAGATAGTCGGCCAAGGCCTCGATCCCCATGATCCGCAGGATGTCGTGCGGCGCCGGGTTCCCGTCCATGATGTAGTCACCCTTCTGCACGAAGTCGCCTTCCTGCACCGGGATGTGCTTGCCTTTCGGCACCATGTACTCGACCGGCTCGAGATCCTCGTTCGTGGGCTGCACGATGATCCGGCGCTTGTTCTTGTAGTCCTTACCGAATTTTACCGTGCCGTCGATCTCGGCGATGATCGCGTGGTCCTTGGGACGACGCGCCTCGAAGAGTTCGGCCACCCGCGGCAGACCACCGGTGATGTCCTTGGTCCGCGCGCCTTCGCGCGGGATCCGGGCCACCACGTCGCCGGCCTTGACCTCTTGCCCGTCCTCGATCGAGAGGATCGCGTCCACCGACATCGGATAGCTGATCGGGTTGCCCTGGTCGTTGCGGACCGGCTCGCCGTCCTCGCCCATGATGATGATCTCGGGCTTGAGGTCGTTGCCTTTCGGCGCCGACCGCCAGTCCGTCACGATCTTCTGGGTCATGCCGGTCGCATCGTCGGTCTCGTCGCGGACCGAGAGGCCCGAGAGAAGGTCGACGAACCGCGCCACGCCCGCCTGCTCGGCTATGATTGGCAGGGTGTAGGGGTCCCATTCGAACATCTTCTGGCCGCGCGTCACCTTGTCGCCGTCGCGGACCATGAGCTTCGAGCCGTAGAACAGCTTGTGCGTCGCCAGCGCCGTGCCCTGGTCGTTCATGACGTGCAGCTGCATCGAGCGGCTCATCACGATCAGCTCGCCCGAGGCGTTCTCGAGGACCGCCTCGTTCTCGAACTTCACCGTGCCGTCCTGGTTGGCGGCGATGAACGATTGCTGGCCACCCTGGGCGATGCCGCCGATGTGGAAGGTCCGCATCGTCAGCTGGGTGCCCGGCTCACCGATCGACTGCGCGGCGATGATGCCCACCGCCTCGCCGATGTTGACCAGCGTGCCGCGGGCGAGGTCGCGCCCGTAGCACAGCGCGCAGACGCCGTCCTCGGCCTCGCAGGTCAGCGCCGAGCGGATGCGCACGGTCTGCACGCCCGCCGCCTCGATGGCGTCGGCCTTGCGTTCGTCGATCAGCTCGTTGTGCCGCACCAGTACCTCGCCCGAACCGGGGACGAGCACGTCCTCGGCCGCGACGCGACCCAGCACCCGCTCGGAGAGCGGCGCGATGACCTCGCCATCGTTGACCGCCGCCGAGGCGGTGATCGCCCGGTCGGTGCCGCAGTCATGCTCACGGATGATGCAGTCCTGCGCCACGTCCACCAGACGACGGGTCAGGTAGCCCGAGTTCGCCGTCTTGAGCGCGGTGTCCGACAGACCCTTCCGGGCACCGTGGGTCGAGTTGAAGTACTCGAGCACGGTCAGGCCTTCCTTGAAGTTCGAGATGATCGGCGTCTCGATGATCTCGCCCGACGGCTTGGCCATCAGGCCGCGCATCCCGCCGAGCTGCTTCATCTGGCTGACCGAACCCCGGGCGCCCGAGTGCGCCATCATGTAGACCGAGTTCGGCTCGGCCTCGGCCCCGTTCTCGTCGCGCTTGCTGGACGAGATGGTGGCCATCATGGCTTCGGTCACGCGGTCGTTGCACTTCGACCAGGCGTCGACGACCTTGTTGTACTTCTCGCCCTGGGTGATCAGGCCGTCGAGGTACTGCTGCTCGAACTCCTTCACCTGGTCCTGGACTTCCTCGACGATGGTCCACTTGTTGTCCGGCACCACCATGTCGTCCTTGCCGAACGAGATGCCGGCGCGGAACGCCTCGCGGAAGCCCATGCCCATGATCTGGTCGCAGAAGATCACCGATTCCTTCTGGCCGCAGTAGCGGTAGACGGTGTCGATGACGTTCTGGACGTCCTTCTTGCGCAGCAGGCGGTTGACCAGCTCGAACGGCGCCTTGGCGTTCTTGGGCAAGAGCGCCCCGAGCCGCAGGCGGCCCGGCGTCGTCTCGACGCGGCGGATGACCTCGTTGCCGTCCTCGTCGATCTGCGGGATGCGGGCGGTGATCTTGGCGTGCAGGTGCACCTCGCCAGCGGCGAGCGCGTGCTCGACCTCATCGACCGAGCCGAAGGCCATGCCTTCGCCCTTCATCCCCTCGCGCATCATGGTGGTGTAGTAGAGACCCAGCACCATGTCCTGCGACGGCACGATGATCGGCGCGCCGTTGGCGGGCGACAGCACGTTGTTCGTGGACATCATCAGGACGCGCGCTTCCAGCTGCGCCTCGAGGCTCAGGGGGACGTGCACAGCCATCTGGTCGCCGTCGAAGTCGGCGTTGAAGGCCGAGCAGACCAGCGGGTGAAGCTGGATCGCCTTGCCCTCGATCAGGATCGGCTCGAACGCCTGGATGCCCAGACGGTGCAGCGTCGGCGCGCGGTTCAGCAGAACCGGGTGCTCGCGGATCACCTCGTCCAGGATGTCCCAGACCTCAGGGCGTTCCTTCTCGACCAGTTTCTTGGCCTGCTTGACGGTGGACGAATAGCCCTTCGCCTCGAGCCGCGAGTAGATGAACGGCTTGAACAGCTCGAGCGCCATCTTCTTCGGCAGCCCGCACTGGTGCAGCTTGAGCTCCGGGCCCGTCACGATGACCGAGCGGCCCGAAAAGTCCACGCGCTTGCCGAGCAGGTTCTGGCGGAACCGGCCCTGCTTGCCCTTGAGCATGTCCGACAGCGACTTGAGCGGGCGCTTGTTGTTGCCGGTGATGACGCGGCCGCGACGGCCGTTGTCGAACAGCGCGTCAACCGATTCCTGCAGCATCCGCTTTTCGTTGCGCACGATGATGTCGGGCGCGCGCAGCTCGATCAGCCGCTTGAGGCGGTTGTTGCGGTTGATGACCCGGCGATAGAGGTCGTTCAGGTCCGACGTGGCGAACCGGCCGCCGTCCAGCGGGACGAGCGGGCGCAGTTCCGGCGGGATGACCGGGATCACGGTCAGCACCATCCACTCGGGCCGGTTGCCCGACTCGAGGAACGATTCGACGATCTTCAGCCGCTTGATGATCTTCTTCGGCTTCAGCTCGCCGGTCGCCTCCTTCAGCTCCTCGCGGAGCTGGTCGGCGGTCGCCTGGAGGTCGATGGCGGCCAGCATCTCGCGGATCGCCTCGGCGCCGATGTTGGCGGTGAAGGCATCCACGCCGAACTGGTCCTGCGCGTCCATGAACTCTTCCTCGGTCAGCAGCTGACCGTAGGTGAGGTCCGTCAGACCCGGCTCGATGACGACGTAGTTTTCAAAGTAGAGGATCCGCTCGAGGTCGCGCAGCGTCATGTCCAGCATCAGGCCGATGCGCGACGGCAGCGACTTGAGGAACCAGATGTGGGCGACCGGGGCGGCCAGCTCGATGTGGCCCATCCGCTCGCGCCGGACCTTCTGCAGCGTCACCTCGACGCCGCATTTCTCGCAGGTCAGGCCGCGATACTTCATGCGCTTGTACTTGCCGCACAGGCACTCGTAGTCCTTGATCGGGCCGAAGATGCGCGCGCAGAACAACCCGTCACGCTCGGGCTTGAACGTGCGGTAGTTGATCGTCTCGGGCTTCTTCACCTCGCCGAAGGACCAGGCGAGGATTTCCTCGGGGCTGGCCAGCGAGATCTTGATCTCGTCGAACTGGCGCGGCGCCGGGACGGGATTGAACGGATTGGTGGAAAGTTCCTGGTTCATGTCGGATTCCTCGTGGGGACGCTGCGGGGAGGATGAGGCGGTGCGTGGGGACCACGCACCCTACCGCGCGGTAGGGTGCGTGCTGGCAGGCACCGTCACTCATCCTCCTCCGCGTCCAGCAGCTCCATGTTGAGGCCCAGACCCCGGACCTCCTTGACCAGCACGTTGAACGATTCCGGCACGCCGGCCTCGAAGTTGTCCTCGCCCTTGACGATCGACTCGTAGACCTTGGTGCGGCCGGCGACGTCGTCCGACTTGACCGTGAGCATCTCCTGCAGGGTGTAGGCGGCGCCGTAGGCTTCGAGCGCCCAGACCTCCATCTCACCCAGACGCTGACCGCCGAACTGCGCCTTGCCGCCCAGCGGCTGCTGGGTGACGAGGCTGTAGGGCCCGGTCGAACGCGCGTGCATCTTGTCGTCGACAAGGTGGTGCAGCTTCAGGATGTACTTCACCCCCACCGTCACCGGGCGGGTGAACTGCTCGCCGGTGCGGCCGTCGAAGACGATCGACTGGCCCGAGGCATCGAAGCCCGCCCGCGTCAGCGCGTCGTTCACGTCCGCCTCCTTGGCGCCGTCGAAGACCGGCGTGGCGATCGGAACCCCGCCGCGCACCGCCTCGGCGTGCTCGACCAGGTCCTCGTCGGTCATGTCACCGAACTCGGACGCGAAGGTCTCGTCGCCATAGCCGATCCGCATGGCTTCCCGGACCGGGGTCAGGTCGCCCTTGTCGCGGAACTCCTGCAGCGCCTCGTCGATGCGGATGCCGAGGCCGCGCGCGGCCCAGCCCATGTGCGTCTCGAGGATCTGGCCGACGTTCATCCGCGACGGCACGCCGAGCGGGTTCAGCACCAGGTCGACCGGGGTCCCGTCGGCGAGGAAGGGCATGTCCTCCATCGGAACGACCTTGGACACGACGCCCTTGTTGCCGTGACGACCGGCCATCTTGTCCCCGGCCTGAAGCTTGCGCTTCACCGCCACGAACACCTTGACCATCTTCATCACGCCGGGGGGCAGGTCGTCGCCCTGACGGACCTTCTCGACCTTGTCGTCGAACCGGGCCTCGAGCGCCTTCTTCTGGACGTTGAACTGGTCCTGCAGCGCCTCGACCTCGCGGGCCGCGGCCTCGTCGGCCAGCGCGAGCTGGAACCACTGGCCCCGCGACAAGCTGCCCAGCAGATCGTCGTCGATCACGCTGTTGGCCTTGACGCCCTTCGGCCCCTTGACCGCGGTCTGACCCGAGATCAGCGACTTGAGGCGGGCGTAGATGTTGCGCTCGAGGATCGCCTGCTCGTCGTCGCGGTCGCGCGACAGGCGTTCGATCTCTTCACGCTCGATCTGGATCGCGCGCTCGTCCTTGTCGACGCCGTGCCGGTTGAACACCCGCACCTCGACGATCGTGCCATAGGCGCCCGGCGGCAGCCGCAGCGAGGTGTCGCGCACGTCGCTCGCCTTTTCGCCGAAGATGGCGCGCAGCAGCTTTTCCTCGGGCGTCATCGGGCTTTCGCCCTTGGGGGTGATCTTGCCCACAAGGATGTCGCCCGGGCCGACCTCGGCGCCGATGTAGACGATGCCCGCCTCGTCGAGGTTGCGCAGCGCCTCTTCACCCACGTTCGGGATGTCGCGGGTGATTTCTTCCGGCCCCAGCTTGGTGTCGCGGGCCGCCACTTCGTATTCGTCGATGTGGATCGAGGTGAACACGTCGTCGCGGTGGATCCGCTCCGAGATCAGGATCGAGTCCTCGTAGTTGTAGCCGTTCCACGGCATGAACGCGACGACCACGTTCCGGCCGATGGCCAGCTCGCCCTGGTCGGTCGAGGGACCGTCGGCGATGACCTGGCCCTTCTGGACCTTGTCACCGACCTTGATCAGCGGCCGCTGGTTGATGGTCGAGGACTGGTTCGAGCGCTTGAACTTGCGCAGCCGATAGATGTCCACGCCCGCGTCGCCGGCGCCGAGATCCTCGGTCGCGCGGACGACGATCCGGCTCGCGTCCACCTGGTCGATCACGCCTCCGCGGCGGGCCATGATGGCCGCGCCCGAGTCGCGCGCGACCGTGGCTTCCATCCCGGTGCCGACGAACGGCGCCTCGGCCCGCAGCAGCGGAACCGCCTGACGCTGCATGTTCGACCCCATCAGCGCGCGGTTGGCGTCATCGTTCTCGAGGAACGGAATCAGCGCCGCGGCGACCGAGACGAGCTGCTTCGGCGACACGTCGATCATGTCGATCGCATCCACCGGGTTCAGGGTGAAGTCGCCCGCCTGCCGGGTCGAGATCAGCTCCTGGGTGAAGCGGCCCTCGTCGTCCAGCTCGGCGTTCGCCTGGGCGATGGTGTGGCGCATCTCCTCGGTGGCCGAGATGTACTGCACCTCGTCGGTCACCTTGCCGTCGACCACCTTGCGGTAGGGGGTCTCGATGAAGCCGTACTTGTTCACCCGCGCATAGGTGGCGAGCGAGTTGATCAGGCCGATGTTCTGGCCTTCCGGCGTCTCGATCGGGCACATCCGGCCGTAGTGGGTCGGGTGCACGTCGCGGACCTCGAAGCCGGCGCGCTCACGGGTCAGACCGCCCGGCCCGAGCGCCGAGAGGCGGCGCTTGTGCGTCACTTCTGACAGCGGGTTGGTCTGGTCCATGAACTGGCTGAGCTGCGACGAGCCGAAGAACTCGCGCACCGCGGCGGCCGCGGGCTTGGCGTTGATCAGGTCCTGCGGCATCACGGTGTCGATCTCGACGCCCGACATCCGCTCGCGGATCGCCCGCTCCATCCGCAGCAGGCCGATGCGGTACTGGTTCTCCATCAGCTCGCCGACCGAGCGCACCCGGCGGTTGCCGAGGTGGTCGATGTCGTCGATCTCGCCCTTGCCGTCGCGCAGTTCCACCAGCCCGCGGACGCAGGCGATGATGTCCTCGTGGCGCAGCGTGCGCTGGGTGTCCGGCGCATCGAGGTCGAGGCGCATGTTCATCTTGACCCGGCCCACGGCGGACAGGTCATAGCGCTCGCTGTCGAAGAACAGCGAGTTGAACAGCACGCTCGCCGCCTCGACGGTCGGCGGCTCGCCCGGACGCATGACCCGGTAGATGTCCATGAGCGCGCCGTCGCGGTTCATGTTCTTGTCGGCCGCCATGGTGTTGCGGATGTAGGGGCCGACGTTGACGTGGTCGATGTCCAGCACCGGAATGTCGGTGATGTTGTTGTCGAGCAGCGTCTTGAGCGTCCCGCCGGTCAGCTCGGTGCCGTCCTTGGAGTATTCCGCGGTGATCTCGTCGCCGGCTTCGGCGTAGATCAGGCCGGTCTCTTCGTTGATGATGTCATGGGCGACGTAGCGGCCCACGATCCGCTCGAACGGGACCAGCAGGTTGGTGACCTCGCCCGATTCCAGCAGCTTCTTGACCAGCCGCGGGGTGACCTTGTCGCCGGCCTTGGTGATGACCTCGCCAGTGTCAGCGTTGACCAGGTCATAGCTCGGCCGGGTGCCGCGCACGCGCTCGGGGAAGAACCGCGTGACCCAGGCGCCGGCCTCGCCTTTCTTGCCCTTCTTGAGCTTGTAGGTGACCGTCTCGTAGAACGACGACATGATCGCGTCCTGGTCCATGCCGAGCGCATAGAGCAGCGTCGTCACCGGCAGCTTGCGGCGCCGGTCGATGCGCGCGAACACGAGGTCCTTGGCGTCGAATTCGAAGTCGAGCCACGAGCCGCGGTAGGGGATGATCCGGCAGGCGAACAGCAGCTTGCCCGAGGAATGGGTCTTGCCGCGGTCGTGGTCGAAGAACACGCCCGGCGAGCGGTGCATCTGGCTGACGACGACCCGCTCGGTCCCGTTCACGATGAACGTGCCGTTCTGGGTCATCAGGGGCATGTCGCCCATGTAGACGTCCTGCTCCTTGATGTCCTTGACGGCGCGGGTGCCCGAGTTCTCGTCGACATCGAACACGATCAGGCGCAGCGTCACCTTGAGCGGCGCGGCATAGGTCATGTCGCGCTGCTGGCACTCGTCGACGTCGTATTTCGGCTTCTCGAGCTCGTATTTCACGAACTCGAGCGTCGCGGTCTCGTTGAAGTCCTTGATCGGGAACACCGACTGGAACACCCCCTGGATGCCCTCGCCGTCGTTGTGGCCGGTGCCTTCGCCCGAGTTGAGGAACAGGTCGTAGGACGCCTTCTGAACCTCGATGAGGTTCGGCATCTCAAGAACTTCGCGAATGTTGCCGTAATAGCGCCGGATGCGCTTCTGACCGACGTAAGCTTGCGCCATGAGGTCCAAATGCCTTTCGTCATCGCGCGCGGGGGATCGTCGGGGCCCGATCCGCGGCGCGCTTGCGAACATCAGGGGGTGCGGCTCAATTCGTGCCGGGCGTCCCACCGCCCCGCTCCCGAACCGCGAACTAGCCCTGAGGGAAACTCGACGCCCCTAGATGGGCACTGATCGAGCGTCCTTCAAGACGGGTTCGGCAGGGACCGGGAAAACCCGGACCCTGCCTGCGAAAAGCGCAATCCCGTGGGGGATTACTTCAGCTCGACCTTGGCGCCAGCCGCTTCGAGCTTCTTCTTCATTTCTTCGGCGTCGGCTTTCGAGGCGCCCTCTTTCACCTTGCCGCCGGCTTCGACCAGGTCCTTGGCCTCTTTCAGGCCCAGACCGGTGATGCCGCGCACTTCCTTGATCACGTTGATCTTGTTGGCGCCGGCGTCGGTCAGGACGACGTCGAATTCGGTCTTCTCTTCCTCGGCGGGGGCGGCAGCGCCCGCGGCCGGGCCGGCCATCATGACGGCGCCACCGGCGGCCGGCTCGATGCCGTATTCGTCCTTCAGGATGGTCTTCAGTTCCTGCGCTTCCAGCAGGGTCAGACCAACGATTTGTTCGGCGAGTTGCTTCAGATCAGCCATTGTTCCGTTCTTTCCAGATGTTGTTCCAACGTCGCGGCATCATGCCGCCCGACGGGACGGGATTGCCTCAGGCAGCCTCACGCTCTTCGAGCGTGGTGAGGATGCCCGCGATGTTGCTGGCAGGTGCGCCGATCGCGCCCGCGATGTTCGAAGCAGGGGCGCCGATGGCGGCCACGATCGAAGCGATAAGCTCCTCGCGCGACGGCATCTGGGCCACGGCTTTCACACCGGCCGGGTCAAGGGCCGCGCCGCCCATCGCCCCGCCAAGGATCACGAACTTGTCGTTCGACTTGGCATAGGCGTCCGCAACCTTGGCCGCAGCCACGGGGTCGTCGGAGAAAGCGAGCACGGTCATGCCCGTCAGGTAGTCGGCGATCGAAGCCGCCGGCTTCCCTTCCAGGGCGATCTTGGCGAGCCTGTTCTTGGCAACGCGGACAGCACCCCCCGCTTCGCGCATCTGCGCGCGCAGGGTCTGCATTTCGGCAACCGTCATCCCCTCGTAGCGGGCAACCACCACGACGCCAGAGCTTTCAAAGATCTGGCCGAGTTCCTCGACCACCTGTTCTTTTTGGGCTCTATCCACGGTTCACTCCACATTGGGGGTTTCCCCCCGGCTCTCTTGTCCATGCCGCCAACCGGCGGCACGGGCGGGTCCGCACACGATGGACCCGAGATCGCCCGAAAGGTGGAACCTCACGGAATAACTCGAACTTCCATCTCGGGAAGGACTTAGCGGCGCCAGGCGCCCGCCCTCCGTCTCGGACAGACACCCCGAATCGCTGATCCAGGGTGAAGCCGGCCTGATACAAAGACCAGGGCCGGATGGCAAGGGCGGCCGGGCCGGACGCAGGGTCGCGTCCGGTGCCGGCCGCCCGGGTTGGGCTCAGGCCTGGGTGGCCGAGGTCAGGTCCAGCGACACGCCCGGACCCATGGTCGAGCTAATCGAGACCTTCTTGAGATAGGTGCCCTTGGCCCCCGACGGCTTGGCGCGGTTCACGGCCTCGACGAAGGCGCGGATGTTCTGCGCCAGCTTCTCGGGCTCGAACGAGGCCTTGCCGACGCCGGCGTGCACGACGCCCGCCTTCTCGGCCTTGAACTGGACCTCACCGCCCTTGGCGGCCTCGACGGCCGTCTTGACGTCCATGGTCACGGTGCCGACCTTGGGGTTCGGCATCAGGTTGCGCGGCCCGAGGATCTTCCCCAGCCGGCCGACCAGCGGCATCATGTCCGGCGTCGCGATGACCCGGTCGAAGTCCAGGTTGCCCCCCTGGATGCTTTCCACCAGATCCTCGGCGCCCACGACTTCGGCGCCGGCGGCCTTGGCCTCGTCAGCCTTCGGACCACGGGCGAACACGGCGACGCGGACGTCCTTGCCGGTGCCGTTGGGCAGCTGGACCACGCCGCGGACCATCTGGTCGGCATGGCGCGGGTCGACGCCCAGGTTCATCGCGATCTCGACCGTCTCGTCGAACTTGGCGGTGGCGTTGGCCTTGACCAGCGCGATCGCCTCTTCGACGGGCAGGTAGGTCTTGCCCTCGAAGGCGGCGCGGGCGGCGGCTTTCTTCTTTGCGATCTTGGCCATCTGGATCAGCCCTTCACTTCGATGCCGATGGAGCGGGCCGAGCCGAGGACGATCTGCATCGCGGCCTCGATGTCGTTGGCCGACAGGTCCTTCATCTTGGCTTCGGCGATCTCGCGGACCTGCTTGGCGGTCACGGTGCCGGCGGTCGCACGGCCGGGCTTTTCCGAGCCCTTGGCGCGGCTGCGCTTGCCGACCGGCTTCAGCCCCGCGGCCTTCTTGAGCAGGAACGACGCCGGCGGCGTCTTGGTCTCGAAGGTGAACGACTTGTCCGCGTAGTAGGTGATGACTACCGGCGTCGGGGCGCCCGGCTCCATCTCCTGCGTGCGGGCGTTGAACGCCTTGCAGAATTCCATGATGTTGATCCCGCGCTGACCCAGCGCCGGACCGACGGGCGGGGAGGGGTTCGCCTGACCCGCCTTGATTTGCAGCTTGAGGCTGCCGACGACTTTCTTGGCCATCTGGCCTTCTCCTTTTCATCACGCCCCGCGAGGGGCCGATATAGCGGTGCGGCTCACGCCTCCCGCCGTCACATCACGCGGTCTTGGCGACCTGCGTGAATTCCAGCTCGACCGGCGTCGGCCGGCCGAAGATCGAGACGGTAACCTTGATGCGGCTCGACACGTCGTCGACCTCTTCGACCATGCCCGAGAAGCCCTCGAACGGGCCGTCGGTCACGTTGACCTTCTCGCCGACCTCGAAGCGGATCAGGTTGCGCGGCGCCACCTCGGCCCCGCCCTGCCCGCTGCGGCTCAGCATCGCGTTCACCTCGTCGTCGCGCATCGGCATCGGCTTGCCCTGCACGCCGAGGAACCCGGTGACGCGGTTGATCGAGTTCACCAGGTGATAGGTCTTGTCCGAGAGATCCATGTGGACGAGCACGTAGCCCGGCATGAAGCGCCGCTCGGAGGTCACCTTCTTGCCGCGGCGGATCTCGATCACGTCCTCGGTCGGGACCACGACCTCGTCGATTTCATCCTCGAGGCCCTTTTCGGCCACCGCCTGCCGGATCGCCTCGGCGACCTTCTTTTCAAAGTTCGACAGGACGCTGACCGAATACCACCGCTTTGCCATCGCCTGAGACGTCCCCTGCTGTTCTGATTCGCGCCACCCTGGTGCGGCGCATGGCCCGAAAACTCAAACGGCGCGCATACCGAATCGATGCACGCCGATCTGCCGGGCAAGGTCGGGCGGACATATCGCCGCCCCGTCCGGATTGCAAGCCACCACGCGCCGGGCATGGACGCGCGGCGGACGCGCGATCAGCTGACCGCCTGCAGCACCATCGTCAGGCCGCCGCGGATCAGCAGGTCCACGACGAAGAAGAACAGGCTGAACACCGTCGCCATGATGAACACCATGATCGTGGTGGTCGTCACCTCGCGGCGGTTCGGCCAGATGATCTTGGCCGCCTCGGCGCGCACCTGGCTGATGAACTGGGTCGGGCTGGCCATCTCGGCTCCTTCGGGCTGCAGCGGTGCAGATAGGCCCCCGGCCCCGCAAAGGCAAGGCCGGAGGGGCGGGAGGCGGGGGGAGGGGCGTTATGGTCTGGCCGTCTTGCGTGGGGGACGGTGTGGAGCGCTGGGAGCCCTTCATCCCCCCTTGCGATGGTTACCGGGCCGGCTCTGGGGCTTGGCCCTGTCGCTACCGGCGGGGGTCGTCAGAGCCGCGCCTCTCGCAAACCCTCCGTCTCCGACCCAACCCGGCTCACACCGGCGCCAGCACCCCGGCGAGCGCATCGGCCAGTGACGTCCCCTCGAGCCGCGCGGCGGTCGCGTCGCGCACCGCTATCAGCACCGGCCGGATCTCGCACGTCTCGATCGAGCGGCAGTCGGGACAGGGCCGGAACGCCGTCTGGCTGGCGCAGGGCGCGAGCGCGAGCGGTCCGTCGATCGCCCGCAGCACCTCGGCAAAGCTGATCTCGGCCGCCGGCTTGGCGAGCACATAGCCGCCCGACGGCCCGCGCTTGCCGACCACCAGCGCCCTCGCCTTGAGCTGCGCCATGATCTGTTCGAGGAACTTGCGCGGAATCGCCTCGGCCTGGGCGATCTCGGCGGCCGTGGTGCTGCCGGTCTGGCGCGCCAGATACAGCATCGCGTGCAGGGCGTGGCGGGACCGCTGGGAAAGCATCCCTAGGCTGTAGGCCCCTCGCCTCTTCCGTGCAAGGCGCTGAGCGGGCGGGGTGGTTGGGGCGGGCGAGCCGTGCCGGCGGTCGCGCCTCCCCGTCGACCAGCGCGCGGGGTGAGGCTTTCTCTCCTCGGCCTCGGCCTCGGCCTTGGCCTTGATACGTCCGCCGTTGATCGCGAACGTGCCGCGTCCGGTTGAGGGCGCGAGACGTTTTCGGTCGAGGGGCGCGAGGCGATCTTGGTCGCCTTGGGCTCGGACCGGTCGCCCTTCTTCCTCATCCATTGCAGATGGCTGGGGCCGGCACCCTCTCGGCGGTCCGGTTCAGCGGCTGTGGACGGGAGTGGCCGTGCGGCGGGCGCAGGCGCTGCGAGGTGGAAGCGCATCCGCAGGGATAATGGCCTGCCCCTGCTCTCACGCGCAGCGTCGCACGCCGCCGAGCGCCTCCGGCGCAGAACTGGCTGCTCCGTCATACGTGGTGCTGCACGTTCGAGCGTTTTTGCATCACATTCTCACCGTTTGGCCGCTCGCGGATAGCGCGAGGAACTGTGCGCCCTGAGCGGCACGGTTTCACCCGCCGATCCCGGCGAACTCAGCCTCCCCGTTAGCCCGCCCCCGCCCCGCGCGACACCTCCCCCGTGACCACCCCGGTTCGGCCCTTCCCCCGCCTCACCCGCCGGGCCGGCACCCCGATCACTTCGACCCCGTCGAGTCCCGCAAGGCGGGAGAGGTCTTCGGCATGGGCCGCCGCCACGCGCGCCACCGCCGCGGGCGGGGCGAATTGCGGCGGAGGGGCTCCACGGCGGCGCGGGAACTGCGCCTTGGCGGCGCGGGCCACCGCGGCGAGGTCGGCGTCGGGGTCGCTCTCGTGGCGGCGGCGGATCTCGTCCCAGGCCTCCTGCGAGAGGCCGACGATGGCGCGGCGCGGGTTGGGCGCATGCGCCGCCAGCGCCTCGGGCAGCATCGCGCGCAGCACCTCGGGCCGGGCGCGCGGATAGTCCTCGTGGCGCCACACGACCAGCCGTGCCACGCCGCGCACCGACAGCAGCCGCTCGGCGAGGCCAGACCACGACAGCGCCGCCGGGTCGAAGCCCCCGACATAATCCGCGAACTCGGTCTCGTGCCCGCCCACGACCTGCATCGAAAAGGCCGAGCCGAGAAACGACAGCGGATCGCGGACCGCGAGGCAGACCACCGCCGGCCGCCGCCGCGCGATGTTGCAGAGGCGGTCCATCCGCCGCTCGGCCTCGGGGTAGATCAGCCCGCCCTCGCCCATCAGCGCCCCCCGCCGCAGCGAGCCGAGGGCGTTCTCCTCGGACAGCAGCAGCGACGGCCAGACCTCGGCCGCGCGGTCCATCCAGCGCCGCCACGGCCCGCGCCGCCTCGCCGCCTTCGGCCCGTTGTCGAGCGACAGGTCAAGCCGGCCCGATCCCCGCCGCAAGGTGACGGGGTCGAGATACAGGATGCCTTCGCGGACCATCGCCCCGGTCAGGGCGCGCAGCGTCTGTTGCAGGTGGGTGCTGGCCGTCTTGTGCGCGCCGATGTGGAGGGTGAGGGCCATGCGGCGCACTCCTCTGGGCGGCTGGCCCCCGGGCGGTTGGCCTCAGGGCGGCTGGCAGGGGTTGGGGGACTCGAACCCACGACCCTCGGTTTTGGAGACCGATGCTCTACCAACTGAGCTAAACCCCTAGGCCGGGCCTCCGATTACGGCATGACCGCCCGCAGCGCAAGGGCCGAGCGACGACCGCGACGACTTGGCCCGCCCGACCCCTCCGCTGCCGCGACGTTCGTCAGCGCCGGAAGCGGATGTTGCACTTCTTGCGGGCGTTGGCCTGCTCGATCGCCTGCATCTCGCCCTTGAGACGCGCCACTTCGGCCGCCCCGGCGCCGTCGCCCTTGATCATGAACAGCGCCGGCCAGAACAGCACCGTGGCCACCCCGACGGCCACCGCGTCGTCGTTGGCCTTCTTGTCCTGCGCCGCACTCGCCTGCGCGGCCCGGTTGGCGACCGTCTGCGCCTCTTCGGCCAGCTGCGGACAGGAGAGATTCGCATACATCCCGGGCGAGACGTAGCTGGCGCCGATCTGGTCGGACTTGTCGGCACAGGCGGCGAGCGCCGCGCAACAGGCCATCACGCCTGCGGCGCGGGGAAGACGAGAAAACACCGGACATACTCCCTGATTGATCCGCCGCCGGTTATGGCAACGAACCATGAACATCCGCTTAACCCGCCCATAGGCTCAGCGCGGAAGTTCCAGAGGGTTTTATCGACCGCCGCTCAGGTCGCCGCCGCGGCCATCGGCGCGCCATCGGGCCCGGCCGCCTCGTCGCCCTCGACATCCGCCGCCAGGAATCCGCCCGACTGCCGCGCCCACAGCCGGGCATAAAGCCCGCCCTGCGCCAGCAATTCGGCGTGCGTGCCCTGCTCGACGATCCGCCCGGCATCCATCACCACCAGCCGGTCCATCGCCGCGATGGTCGAGAGCCGGTGGGCGATGGCGATCACCGTCTTGCCGGCCATCAGCCGCTCGAGCTGGGTCTGGATCGCGGCCTCGACCTCGCTGTCGAGCGCGCTCGTCGCCTCGTCCAGCACGAGGATCGGCGCGTTCTTCAGCGCCACGCGGGCGATGGCGATGCGCTGGCGCTGGCCGCCCGAGAGCTTTACCCCCCGCTCGCCGACATGGGCCTCGAACCCCCGCCGCCCCTCGCTGTCGGCAAGGCCGGGGATGAACCCGAGTGCCTCGGCCGAGCCGGCGGCGGCGGCGATCTCGGCCTCGGTCGCCTCGGGGCGGCCATAGGCGATGTTGTCGCCGACCGACCGGTGCAGCAGGCTCGAATCCTGCGTCACCACCCCGATCGCCGCCCGCAGACTGTCCTGCGTCACCTGCGAGACGTCCTGCCCGTCGATCAGGATGCGCCCCGATTCGACGTCGTGGAACCGCAGCAGCAGGTTCACCAGCGTGGACTTGCCCGCGCCCGAGCGCCCGACCAGCCCGATCCGCTCGCCCGGCCGGATGGCGAGCGTCAGCCGGTCGAGCACCGCCATCGGCCGCGCCGCCGGATCGGCGTCGTAACGGAAGGTGACGTCCTCGAACCGCACCGCCCCCTCGGTCACCGCCAGCGGCCGCGCGCCGGGCGCGTCGGTGATGATCCGCGGCAGGGCGAGGCTGCCGATCCCGTCGCGCACCGTGCCGACGTTCTCGAAGAGGGCCGCGAATTCCCAGATGATCCAGTGGCTCATGTTGTTGAGCCGCATCGCCAGCGGCACCGCCACGGCCACCGCGCCGATGGCGACGTCACCGCGGCTCCACAGCCACAGGCTCAGCCCGGTGACCGAGCCGACCAGCGCGGCATTGAGCAGATTCAGGGTGATGTCCTGCGCCGCCGCGATCCGCATCTGCCGGTGCACGGTGCCGAGGAACTGGTCCATCGACTGCCGGGCGTGCGCCTCTTCCCGCGCGGCGTGGCTGAAGAGCTTGACGGTGGCAATGTTGGTGTAGGCGTCGACGATGCGCCCGGTCATGCCGGCCCGCGCCCCGGCCTGCGCCTCGGCCGCGCGCCCGAGCCGCGGGATCACCAGCCGCAGAAGCGTCGCATAGCCCAGCGCCCAGGCGACGAAGGGCAGCGCCAGCCGCCAGTCCTGCTGCGCGGCCACCACCAGCGCGCCGGTGAAATAGACGAGCACGTAGACGGCGACGTCCATGACCTTCATCGCCACCTCGCGCACGGCGAGGGCGGTCTGCATCAGCCGCGTGGCGATCCGCCCGGCAAACTCGTCCTGAAAGAACCCGACCGACTGCCGCAACAGATAGCGGTGCGCCTGCCAGCGGATGCGCTGGGGAAAGTTGCCGAGCAGCGTCTGGTGCATCAGCAGCGCCGAGAAGATGTTCAGCGCCGGCAGGATCAGCAGCAGCAGCACCGCCATGCGAATGAGCCGCGGCCCTTCGGCGGCCCAGAAGGCGTCGCGCCCCGTCTCGGACAGCCGGTTTACCAGGTCGCCGAGATAGCCGAACAGCACCACCTCGCCGGCCGCGATCAGCCCCGAGCCGATCGCCAGCAGCACCAGCCACGGCAGCGCGCCGCGTGAGTAGTGCAGGACAAAGGCCACGAGGCCCCGCGGCGGCATCTGCGGCGGGTCGTGCGGATAGGGGTCAAGCTGGCGCTCGAACCAGGCAAACATCGCGTTCCCCTTGCAGACCGGACCCCGGACGGGTCGCCCCCGGGGCGGCGAAAGTCAAGTCGACCGGGGGACGGGACGGAACGCGCGGCCCGGCCGCGGGTTGGGTGCCCGGACACGCCCCCTGCGGCAGGGGGCACTCAGGGAAAGGACTTCACGATGGCTGCGATCAAGAACCTCAAGGACCTCTATCTCGACGGCGTCAAGGACCTGTACTCGGCCTGCAAGCAGGCGGTGCCGGTCACCGAAGAGCTGGCGGCGGCGGCGAAGAACGCGGACCTGAAGCAGGCGCTCGAGGCGTCGGCCAAGGGCACCCGCGACGGCATGGCGCAGATGGAGAAGCTGGCCAGGTCGCACGGCGAGGACGCCTCGGGCGAGCACTGCAAGGGGATGGAGGGGCTGGTGACCGAGGCCCGCAAGCACGCGCTCGAGGCCGAGTTCGCCGACGACGAGGTGCAGGACGCGGCGATCATCGCGCAGTACCAGCGCCTCGCCCATTACGCGATCACCGGCTACGGGACGCTGAAGGCGTGGGCCAAGCGGCTCGACCTCGCTGAGGATGCGAAGGTGCTGGATGAGTGCACCGCCTCGACCTACGAGGGCGACGAGGACATGACCAAGATCGCGGTCAAGGGTGGGGTCAACAAGGCCGCGCTGTAAGGGCTTTGTCGGTCTAGTGAGGACGGGCGCCTGCGAGGGCGCCCGTTTTTCGTTGCGGCGGACGGACGGCCTCTCAGGCGCAGAGGCGCACGGCGTTCGCCTCGTGCCGCCGCACCATCTGCCGGGCCTTGTGGCCGGTTGCAAAGGGACGCGCTGCGGCGGGCGGCGCGACACAGTCGCCCGCCCCCGCGGCGAAGGCCGGGAACAGCGCCGCGAACTCCGCCAGTGCCGCGGGTGAGAGCGCCCGCAGCCCCTCGGGGCCGGGATAGAAGGACTCGGTCTCGGCCCCGTTCGAGGTCAGGATCTCGTGGCGGTCGAAGACCAGATGGAAGTAGGTCACCCCGTTCAGGTCCGAGGCGACCGAGATGCCCGGGTGACCGAGCAGCTGGTACGCGGCCACCAGCACCTCGTCCGCGTCGAACATCCGCCGCGCGATGCGCGAGCGCACCAGCACCCGATGCTGCGGTGAGACGACCAGGTCATGAGACGGCACCCCCTGCCCCAGCACGTCCTTGCCGATGCGGATCGGCTGCAACGCAGGGGTGCGGCGCAGCTGTCCCGGGCTGACCGCCGCCACCAGCGCCAGCCGCAGGGGGACGAGGCCATGGTCGCGGGTCTGGACGAGATCGCCGGGCTTGAGCGTCTCGACCGGCCGCGCGCCGCGATCGGGCAACAGCAGGGTCCCGGCTGCGAAGCACGGAGTCAGCGAGGCGGGGAAGAACGGATGGAAGTGGCTGGTACCGCCCTTGTACTCGGCGGTGAAGCTCCGGACGGTGACCGGCTCGAGGGTGATGAGATAGGCATCCCGGCTCGACTCGATCCCGCGCCCGTCCACGGCAAAGGCAACCGTCGGATCGGGGTTCGCCACGCCGTTGGCGGTGTAGTCCACGTCGAAGGTGCCGAGATAGCCCGCGTTGGTGCTGAGGTTGAAGCTGCTGTTGTACTGGTGGAGCGCGATCCGCAGTTCGTCGCCGTCGACCTGGTTCGGCGCGCCATCCGCCTCGTCGATGATGACGAGGTCGTAGCCCGTCGGATGGGTGGCGTTGAATTCGGCCTGCGTGCCGAACCACACATCCACCCTGGTCGAGGTCTGCGTGGTCCATGTCGTGGTGGTGCCGTTGGGTCGGGTGATGTGGGTGAGGTACCAGGTGACTTCGATGGCCATGTCGCACGCTCCAGCCGCGGTCTGAGACACACTCAACAAATGATGTGCGCCGTGTGACGTAGCGTCAAAAGCTGATAACGATCGCTGGAAGCGCGGGAGCATTTTGCAACTTGGCCGGGCGAAACTGACCGGGTGGGTCGCAGCGGCGGCAACCCGAAGTTGCAGTCCGACTCAGGCATAGGATTGCGCGGGCAGGTGTGGCCAGACACGGAGGCCGAATCAC
This sequence comes from Paracoccus sanguinis, assembly GCF_900106665.1. Lineage (GTDB taxonomy): Bacteria > Pseudomonadota > Alphaproteobacteria > Rhodobacterales > Rhodobacteraceae > Paracoccus > Paracoccus panacisoli. The sequence continues at coordinate 4,213 of NZ_FNNA01000012.1, read as the reverse complement.
GCGCCGGCGGCGATTCGTTTCGCCCACGCCGCGCCAAGTCGCCGACAGTATCAATGACGCGCCACCGCGCTGTTCAAAGGTGCCGCGCCTCGGGGGCGGGGTTGAACCAGTCGTCGGCGGCCCCGTTCATTGTCCGCACCGGGGCCGCGACCAGCGCCTCGACCGGCACATCGTCCAGCGCCGCGACCGAGACCATCGCCACCGCCCCGCCCATCTCGGCTATGGTGCCCGTGGTCCAGAGCCTCGTCCCGCAGCGGGCACAGAAGACATGGTGCAGGTCCATCGGCGCGGCCCCGTCCGCCGCGGAGCGCAGCGGCGTTTCGGCCAGCGCCTCGGCGCCGGACAAGACGTGCAGCCCGGCCGGGTCGGGCAGCGGCATCTCCCAATAGCGCATCTTGCGGCAGAACGAGCAGTTGCAGCGGCTCGTCCCCGCCGACAGGTCGCCCTCGGCGGTGAAGCGCACCGCGCCGCAGTAGCAACTGCCGTGATAGGTGGTCACGAGGTCGCCTCGGGCGTGTGGCACACCGCCTCGACATTGTTGCCGTCGGGGTCGAGCACGAAGGCGCCGTAGTAGTGCGGGTGATACTCGGGCCGCGGCCCCGGCGCGACATTGTCGGTGCCCCCGGCGGCCAGCGCGGCGGCGTGGAAGGCGTCCACCGTGGCGCGGTCCCGGGCCGCGAAGGCGACGTGGACGCCGGTGGTCGCGGGTTTCCCCGACGAGATCCAGAAATCGGGCGACTCGGGCGTCCCGAAGCCCAGATGGGCGCCATGGCCGCCGGTCATCGCGTCGGTGACCTCAATCTGCACGGCCGCCCCCAGGGGCGCGAGCGCAGCCTCATAGAACGCCCGCGACCGGGCGAGGTCGGCGACGGCGAGTCCGAGATGGTCGATCATGCTCTGTCCTTTCGTGAGCGGGTCGGACGCCAGACTAGCCCCGCCCTGCTGCCAGATCGTGGCAGCAGGCCGTCATGCGGCCCCGATCCGCGCCAGCGCCTCGACGTCGCCCTGCGCCAGCGCATCCGTGGCCGCGGCGATCCGCTCGACCGGCCAGTCCCACCAGCCCAGCGCCATCAGCCGGGCCACCTCGCCCGGCGGGAACCGGATCCGCAGCACCCGCGCCGGGTTGCCCGCGACCACCGCATAGTCCGGCACCGTGCCACCCACGACCGCGCCCGCGCCCACGATCACCCCGCTGCCGATCCGGGCGCCGGGCAGGATCACCGCCCCGTCGCCCAGCCACACGTCGTGGCCGATCTCGGTGTCCGGCAGGCCGGTGATCTGCTCGATATACGCCCCGACCCGCGCCGGGTCGAAGATGGCGAACGGATAGGTCGAGATCCCCGCCATCGGGTGATTGGCGCTCGCCGTGATGATCCGCACCCGGTCGGCGATCTGGCAGAACCGGCCGATCCGCAGCCGCTCGGGTGCGCCGGGATAGGTGTAGGGCGCCAGCCGCGCCGCCCAGTCCGCGGGGGGATCGAAGCTGCTGGCATAGGTGAAATCGCCCACCTCGATGTTCGGATGGTCGATGGCGCGGGCGAGATGGACGAGCCCCCGGTTCTCCCGCCCGTCCGCGAACCGCATCGGGTAGAGCGCGGCGGCGTCAAGGAACCCGGCCGGCCGCACGACGCTCAGCCCTCGGCCAGCTGCCGGGCGATGGCGGCCATCTCGGCTTCAGGCAGGCGCGGCGGGACCGCGTAGCTGCCCGGCCCATCCGCGAGATAGGCCGCCGAGGTCACGTCATGGACGTCGTGCATCGGCACCACATGGGCATGGGCGTGGGGCACGTGGACGCCGGTGAAGAACAGCGCCACCCGCTCGACCGCGTAGAGCCGCTTCTGCCGCCGCGAGATCTCCTGCGCCACGGTCAGCACCTTGGCGGCCAGCGGCGCGGGCACGTCCTCGAACCAGACATGGTGGGCGCGCGGGATTACCAGCGTGTGGCCGGGGCGGATCGGGTGCAGGTCGAGGAACGCCAGCGTGTCCGCGTCCTCATGGACGACGTGGGCGGGCAACTCGCCCGCGGCGATGCGGCAGAACAGGCAGTCGGTCATGGCGGTCCTCCTGCGGGGGAGGATGCGGGTCGGGGGAATGGGTGGCAAGGGGCCAGCCCATGCGGGTCGGAGCCAGCCAAGGTGTGTGTCGCCGCACCGTCATCCCACGATCAGCGGCGTCCTAACCTCGCTGTAATGGGTGCCGGACAGCTTCCGGGCCGCGCGCACAGCCCGATAGACGAGCCCCTCAGCCTCCGCGTCGATGAGCCGGTGCGGATGGGCGTCGCGCAGCGGTGCGATGGCGAGCGTATAGGCGATGGGACCGGCAAGTCGCAGGACGGCCCGCTTCCCCATACCGTGCCTCTCGGGGACATAGCTGTCGATATTGCGCAGCACCGAGTTGACGACGGCTTCGAGGAAAGGATGCCCCGCCGCCGCGATGACATGCCATTGTTGGAGCTCGCCGCCCGGAAGATGGGCCAGTGCGTCATGACGGCCAAACCGTGCCAGCCGGCCTGTCCAGTGCGACAGCAGGTAGCCGGCGTCGTGCGGAACGACCTCGGACAGGGGTCTGCGGCAATCGGACTTCATGTCCAGATACACCCCGCCCAACCGGTAGAGGCACAGATAGCGGAAGAAATCCGCCCGCGCGGCGCCATAGGCGGGGCTGATCCGCTCATATTGTCGCAGCATGTCCATGCCGTAGGCGTCGCGGATGAGATCGGTGGCGGTGTCGTCGCGCCAGAGCCTGTGCACGTGGTCGGGATTCCGCGCCGCCAGCGACTCCGCCATGGCGCCGAGTTGCGCAGGAACCTCGGGCCCGAGGTACACTTGGTGGATGAGGCGGGGGATCTCCGCCGACGTGGCCCAGCGGGGCGTCGTCAGCGGCCGCGGCCGGGCGAGCAATTCGGCGGCCGCAGCGGGGCGATAGAGCTCCCACGCCCGGGCGCGGCCGCGCGAGACCGACACCGCGCCATGTGGCTCGGCTGTCGCAAACAGACCCTCGGGCGCGCGCAATGCGATGCGGCCTTCCGTGCGCGCCGCCGCCTCGAGGTCCAGGTGCACCGGACTGTCGCCGGTCGCGTCGGGGCGCCATGCGACCACACGGCCCTCGCGAAGCGAAAAGATCGCAGGTGCGGCCTCGTCTGGCGGGGCATGGGTCAGCAGGCCCTGCGGGGTGACCGAGAGTAGCGTGCGCCAGTGGGTCTCGAGTGTGAACAGGGACGGCAGCATGGTCTCGGTCGACTTGTCCGGCACGATCGCCGCGCAATCCGTCCTAGCGGCAGCGGTCGGCCCGCTTCAACCGGAAACCCTTCGGCCCCGCAGCGCGCTGCAATGAAAAACCCGCCCCCTTTCGGGAGCGGGCTTTCGTCTGGTTGGCTCGGCGTAGGGTGCGTGCTTGCACGTACCCCGACCCGCGACCCTTACGCGAGGATCTTCGAGACCACGCCGGCGCCGACGGTGCGGCCGCCTTCGCGGATGGCGAAGCGCAGTTTCTCTTCCATCGCGATCGGCGCGATCAGCTCGACCTCGAACTTCAGGTTGTCGCCCGGCATCACCATCTCGGTGCCTTCCGGCAGCTTGACGGTCCCGGTCACATCCGTGGTCCGGAAGTAGAACTGCGGGCGGTAGTTCGCGAAGAACGGCGTGTGACGGCCGCCCTCTTCCTTGGTCAGGATGTAGGCCTCGGCCTCGAACTTCGTGTGCGGCTTCACCGAGCCGGGCTTGCACAGCACCTGGCCCCGCTCGACGCCGTCACGGTCCACGCCGCGCAGCAGCGCGCCGATGTTGTCGCCCGCCTCGCCGCGGTCCAGCAGCTTGCGGAACATCTCGACGCCCGTGCAGGTCGTCTTCTTGGTCGGGCGGATGCCCACGATCTCAAGTTCGTCGCCCACGTTCACCGCGCCACGCTCGACACGGCCGGTCACGACCGTGCCGCGGCCCGAGATCGAGAACACGTCCTCGATCGGCATCAGGAACGGCTGGTCCACGGCGCGCTCGGGCGTCGGGATGTACTCGTCCACCGCCTTGATCAGCGCCCGGATCGAGTTCTCGCCGATCTCGGGATCACGGCCTTCCAGGGCGGCCAGCGCCGAGCCCTTGATGATCGGAATGTCGTCGCCAGGATAGTCGTACGACGACAGCAGCTCGCGCACTTCCATCTCGACCAGCTCGAGCAGCTCTTCGTCGTCCACCTGGTCGACCTTGTTCAGGTACAC
>NZ_FNNA01000002.1 GCF_900106665.1 Paracoccus sanguinis | reverse complement strand
CGTCTACGGGAAGGCCCAAGACTGATGCGGCTGGTCCTCGTCACCCCACCGGCCGCACCGCCGATCACGCTGGCCGAGGTCAAGGCGCAGGCCCGCGTCTCGCATGATGACGAGGATCTCCTCCTCCAGCATTACATCGACGCCGCCACAGCCTGGCTCGACGGCCCATCCGGGATCCTCGGTCGCTGCCTCGTCACCCAGACCTGGCGCGCGGAACTGCCGGCGGTCACCGGCCCAATCCGGCTACCGTTTCCGGATACCGTCATCGACAGTGCGATCTTCAGCGACGCAGAAGGAGGCGAGCTGAACTACCACGTCGTCATGCAGGATCAACGTCCTCTGCTGCGGACGACCACGAGGCTTGGCCGGCCCGTCGCCGTCACCTTCACCGCGGGCTATGGCGCGCCGGCCGAAGTGCCTGCCGCCATCCGGCAGGCTATGCTGCTGCTGGTCACGCAATGGTACGAGCATCGACAGGTGACGGGCACAGGCACCGCCTTGCCCTTCGCCGTCGAGGCGCTGCTGGCACCTTATCGCAGGATCCGGCTGTGAACATGGACGCGGGGCAGCTCGATCGGCGCGTCACGTTCCAGTCCTTCGTCATGATCGAGGACGACATGGGTGGCGTCGTCCATGGCTGGGAGGATCGCTTCACCATCTGGGCTCATGTCCGCTATCTGCGCGGCTCCGAGGCCGTCATGCAGGCGAGACTCGTATCGAAGGCACCGGTAATCATCACCGTGCGCCGGTCCGCGCAGAGCGTAGAGATCACCTCGGAATGGCGCGCCGTGGTTGGAGGGGTGATCTTCGATCTCAAGGAGGATCCGCGGCCCAGCGAGGATGGCGGGTTCATGGAAATGTTGGCGGAAGGGTGATTGCGGGGACGCCAGGCCAGCCGCGACACTTGCCGAAAACCACATCCAAGGCTCTAAAACGATCAAGGGGCGTTCGACGCCGCGAACGATCATTTCGTGGCGCCGGTGGACGGCACCTACCTCTTCGGCGCGACGCTGCTCTACAAGATCAACGCCAGCGCCACGGCCCGCATGCGCGGGCGGCTCGTCCTGAACGGCACGACGGAAATCCGCGGCTCCCTCGGCGAAATCTCCGCCACCCATGTCTCGCTCGCCACCGCCATCTGGCTGCAGACCATGGTGCCCCTCACCGCCGGCGATACCGTGGAGCTGCAGGGATGTTTCCGGGTCGCGGACGGCTACTTCGCGGCAGACCACACGTCCTTCTGGGGCTGCAAGGTCGGCTGAGCGCAACGTCCGGATCGAGGTCCGGCTCAGGAGGGCTGCTAAACGTCCGCGCCGATTTCTATCTGATCTTCGTCAGACAGCAGCCAGGTCGACAGCAGTTCGGCCGAAGCGGCAACTTGATCCAGCTTCCGCAGTGCGCATTCCCACACCGTTGCCACGCGCCATCCACCGTCCAGAAGCGTCGTGCGAACGGTGCGGTCCCGAGCTACGTTCGCGTCGAACTTTGCCCGCCAGAACTCCGGCCGGGTTGCCGGGACGGTCGCGTAGCGGCACCCCTTATGTCGATGCCAGAAGCAACCATGCACGAACACCACGGCGCGGTGCTTCGGAAGGACAAGGTCCGGTCGACCGTGAACCTTGCCGGAATGAAGCCGGAAGCGAAAACCGCGCGCGTGCAATGCCCGCCTGAGAGCCAGCTCGGGCTTGGTGTTCTTTCCCCTGATCCCCGACATCATCCGGGAACGGGTCTGCTGGTCCACGATATCGGTCACATCCGTCCTGGTTTTCGTCCCTGAACCTGGTATACACCGGCTGAATGAAATTCGTCAGGAGCCTGATTTGCCTTCCACTTTCGGCATTGTCGATCTGTTCGCCGGTCCGGGCGGACTTGGCGAGGGGTTCGCTTCCCTCGTCGAGGACGGCCATGCGCCGTTCCGGATCGGCATTTCGGTCGAGAAGGAGGCGTCGGCCCATCGGACCCTGACGCTGCGTGCCTTTCTGCGCGAGTACCGTGCACGTCATGGCGTCTTGCCGAAAGAGTTCATCGATTTCCATGCCGGGCTGGCATCCGAACCGGACTGGTCAGCCGTCGATGGCGAAGCGTGGCAGCATACCATCGACGAAGCCCGGGCGCTCGAGCTCGGCACCGGGGCTGCTGCGAACGCCATAGATGGCGCCATCGCGACGCTGAAGGCAAAGTACGACGACACGATCCTGATCGGCGGCCCGCCCTGTCAGGCCTATTCCCTGGTGGGGCGCGCCCGCTCCAGAGGCAAGGTCGGGTACGTCCCGGAGGAGGATGCGCGCCACTACCTCTTTCGCGAGTACATCCGGGTTCTCGACAAGCTTCGCCCCGCCGCCTTCGTGATGGAAAACGTGAAGGGCATGCTTTCGTCCACCGTCGAGAGCCGACTTGTCTTCGAGATGCTGATGGAGGATCTCTCCTCGCTTGGCACGGGTCACGCCCATCACTACGAACTTCGTGCCGTCGGGGTCGAGGATGGAAAGGCCAGCCTGCAGGAGGCGGCACAGCCTTCGGATTTCATCGTGCGCGCCGAGGCGTTCGGAGTCCCGCAGCGTCGCCACAGGGTGATCATCATCGGCATCCGTTCGGACCTCGCAGGACGGGCCGCCGATGCGGAGATCGCTGTATCCGGGATGGCGCGGACTGTCCGCGATGTCATCGAAACGATGCCCGCCTTGCGAAGCGGCATCAGCCGCGGGCGCGACGACGCCGCTGCCTGGCGAGGAGAAGTCCTCGACGCCGCGAAGCTGCTGGCCGGCATCTCCAAGGGGAAGGAGAACCGTGCGCTCCGTGAAGCGTTCCTGACCGTTTCAGAGCGAATGAAGGACAGCTCGCCAACCGTTCGGGCTTCATCACGGTTACCGGACGGCTATGGCACTTCGAACGATGAGTTGTTGCAGTGGATCGAGCGACCGGAACTTCGCGCGATTGCCCAGCACGAGACGCGCGGACACATGCCCTCGGATCTGGGCCGCTATCTGTTTGCTGCCGTGTTCGGGACCGTCCGTGGTTACAGCCCGAAGGCTGCTGAATTTCCCTTGGTGATCAGCCCAGATCACCGCAACTGGCACAGCGGTGTCTTCAACGACCGCTTCCGGGTTCAGCTGGCGGACGAGGCATCGACCACGGTCACGAGCCACATCTCGAAAGATGGCCACTACTTCATCCATCCCGATCCGATCCAGTGCCGCAGCCTGACCGTTCGCGAGGCGGCCCGCCTGCAGACCTTCCCCGACGACTACCTATTTCTCGGCAACCGCACACAGCAGTATGTCCAGGTCGGAAACGCCGTGCCGCCGTTTCTTGCAAGGAAGATCGCTGCGCTAGTGCTATCTACGTTGAAACGGTGAAAACCACCCATATGTAGTGACTGGCTCCAGGCCAGAATTTGCGACAACGCCGATGTCAGGCGATCATGATTATCGCAGCTCTTGGATTGAACCCCGCGGAACAGGGAATTCAGCGGATCGAACCTTCGCCCACGTGTCCGCACGCTTCGCAACCTCCGAAATCTGCTGGCCCGGAGCGATCCTGTTGAACTCGGCGTTCACGACAACGGCCCAGTCCCAGAGCAGGTCCCGCAGACCAGCTGAAATCCCTTGCCGCATCCAGATCTGCTCGAGGTCGAGCTTGTCGCCAAGTCGGTCAGCGACCACCGAAACGACGTACGTGGCGATGTTCACCCATCCTTGGCGGAACACCTCCTTCGCCTCCTTCGTCTTGATCATGCTTTCAATTGCCTTGAACAGAATGACCTTGGCGATCATCGCCCGATACCAGCGGGCATCGAGTGGGCTGGGCACAATGGTCGGATCGTCATCGAGAGCAGCCATGAAGGCCGCGAAGTTCTTCTCGCCAGCCATGGCGACCTGGTTCGGCTTGCAGCGCCACGCTTCATGGTACTTGGCGATGTCGTTCTTGGTCAGCTTGCGTTTCGGCGGGATCATCTCCTTCAGGTTTCGCCTTTTGGCCGGCGTGGTGCCTTCTCTCAGAAGCATGACGTTGTAGGCGCCAGCTGCGCGCTCGTAGAACCATCGCGTTGCACCGTCAGGGCACCACGTGTCGTTCGCGAGTTTCTCAAGCTCTCGATGGAACGGGCGGTTTGCCGACAGGTCGGACATTTTCACCGCGTTCTGACTGTTCGCATAGCGGGACACGTTGCTGATCAGTCTCTCGCGCGCTTCGTCCTGCGATCCCTTGAGGATGATGATCTTGGCCGGGACCATGACGTGGCTCAGATCGATGGTGCGATCATCGCGGGATGAGAAGTAGATGGTCGAGGTCGTCTGGCCGCCGTTCACGATCTGCAGACCCTTCAGGAAGGACAGGCCCAGATTCCCGTCCTCAGTCCGCTCGAAGGCCGCTTCGTCGCAGACAAGCACGAGGCCATTGTTGAAGGCGAGGAAGTGCTCCGGTTCCTTTCGCAGCGTTTCGACGATGCCCTTGTTGACCGCGCGCTTGTTCCCCAGAAAGGTGCGGATATTGGCTTCGAGCAGGGTCGTACCGTAGCGCAGATAGAGATCCCGGATGAGCTGCCCGGGAATGGCAGTAAGGGCATACTCGTAGTCAGCATCAGGGTCTGGGACATGTACGCAGGGAAGCGCCCGACCGATCGACTGGACGAAACTCACGGCCAGCTCGTCTCGCGGTTTGCCCTCGGTGTGGCGGAACAGCCTCTCCATATCCATGGCCTCGACGGCCACCATCTTCTGGTGAACCTCTTTGTTCGAGAACCGCTTGGTCTTGGTCTTGCCATCGGTGATCACGAACACACGAAGTCGGTCGATGTCGCCCCAGCGAGAACGAATGGTCGCAACCAGATCCCTGACCGGATGCGTCGGATCAATCCTTGCATCGAGGTTGCCGCTTGCCGCTCGAAACAGAAAGCGAACGCCTTCGCTTGCGGTTGCGGTGGCATCCGAGTCCCTGAGATCGTTCAGTTCTTCGGTCCCGAAATAGTGGGTCACGAAGAGGTCGAGAGCCGTTTCATCGGAGCTGAGCGCATAGCCCGTAATGCGGAGTTTCGCGTTGCCGACCTTGCCGCTCCAGTGACAAACGGTTGGTGCCTCGCAGATCCCGGTTTCTGCGACATGCTCCATGACCATTTCCGCAAAGACGAGCTCATCCGAAGGAAAGGGGCCTTCGCCGGCCTCTACGCGCTCGGCGATGATTGTCTGCAGATCGGAACGAAAGTTGCGGTGAAAATCATCGAGGCTCATGTCAATCCAGTCCAAATTCGTTGATCAACTCCGAAAGTCCGATCGAGGGAACTTCGAGCGCGTCGAGGTCGAGCACATAGGCAGCTGAGCGGATGGCAGCTGGAAGCGCCGCGCGCGTGAGACGCGGCACGTCACCTTCCGCGCGGAACGCCCTTGCGTCCTTCAATGTCAGTGTGCGCCCGTAGAGCGCTGCATGCTCGTCGAGGTACCCCATCACCATGAGCAGTGCTTCGAACCCGCGTTGCACTCCGGCCAGTCCGAACCTCTTTCGGAGTTCAGTCACAAGACTGACGAGCGAGATCCCATCGGTGGTTTCCTCGAAGCGGAAGGCGCACAGGAAGATCGGCGCCCGGTCACCATCCAGCTGTTCGATGCTGTTGATCCGCGCGAGGAAACTGCCGGTGCGGATCGTACTCTTCACCTCTACAGCGCCCCCCCGAACGTGGAAGTCCTGCGCCGCTCGCAACGGTCCCTGCCAGCAGTCGAGAGCACCCGCCCCAAAGGAAGTGTCCGCCAGCAATCTGAGCATCCAAAGCTCGCCGAGCAGGCCGATCTGCGCGTCGGACGAAAGAGGGCGGTGTGATCGGGCCATGAAAGCCTGCCACTCCCTGACCCGCTCGAGGAACGCCTCCATAACGTCGCGGCCCGCGCCGTTGGCTGCAGTCTCCAGCGCTCTCAAGACATCCACGACCATGATGGCGAAGATGTCGGGTGAGCCCTCTGGCCGCCTGACGAGAGCAATCGCCGTCTTGCCTGCGAATACGGTCTGCCCCTCGATGCAGGCGACGTCGAAGCCCTTGCCTTCAGGAAGCCTTGCTGGGTTCATCGGCCAAGATCCCGGAAAGGAGACGATCAGCGCCTCCCGCCCGAGTGGAAACTGACAACCCGCCTCAACCGAGACCGCGCCCATATCGGTGAGATGTACAAACCGCCAGTCTTCCGCCGCTTCCTGTCGCGCGAGCGCTCGCCAGGCACGAGCAATCCCCTCTTCAGTCCACCCAGTCATTGAGGCCCCCCCACAGTACGCTGTTGGCAATGTACCTCGAGTTGGAGACCCTTCTCTCGGAAGTGCTTGACGGAAAACTGATTGCCCAGGCCACGACGGGATCGGCATCCTTCAGTTCATCGACACCCGCACCCTCGGGATCGAGCAGATAGAGCATGAGAAGGCCTCGTTCCCGACGAGTCGGAATGCCCGCTTCGGCGACGCCTTCCCCGAGTACGTGACGGATCTGTGGGCCTCTCGGTTCGGACGGCGGCTCCTTGCCTTCGTTTCGATCCGTGTCGTTGCGCCAGGTCTTCTGGCTGAGTTCGAGCGCTGCCTTCCATTCCGCCTCGGTCAGATCGATGGCCTGATCGCGAGGCGAGATCAGGGTCTTGATCGAGTATCGATCGGTATGTTCGGTGGTGCGCTTGCGCTGGAGCATGTTGACCGAGCAACCGCCTACTTTGCGGTGCTTGTCGTCCGGACCGCTGTCCTTCCCGATCAGCGCGACGGTCCAGCTCGTGAGCTCGCGATCCTTGTTCATTTCCTCGATGAAGTCCGCAATCAGCGGACTCATGATCCTGAAGCTGGCGGAGTGGGTCCTGTAGTCCCGCAGAAACGAGATGACGTTCAGGGCTGACACATTCCGCCAGAGGTGACCGTTCCACTTCTGACCTTGTGGAACGAAATGCTGATCGTTCAGATCCGTCGATGGACCGAGTGCGCTGATGAACCGATCCGTGGCATTGAAGTTTGCAGTGATGTCCTCCTTGCGGTTGGGAAACACGATGGTCTGCAAAAGGTCGCCCGAGTAGGTCAGCTGCATCGCGCGAGCGTTTCTCATCTTGGCCCGAGAGGTCACCGTCAGCACGGAATGCGATTTCACCCGCAGACCGAACTGTTTTGGCGTAGCGCCGGCCGCGACCATGTTGTCAAACTCCTGGCGGAGCTCTTCTGCGGCATCGGCGATGTGGCCGAACCACTCCACCATTTCCTGCGATGTGTAGAGGCGGCAGACATCGAGGTAGCCGTCGCGATAGCCGAACCATCGCCCCATCTGCATTAGCGTGTCGTACATGCGTGCGGTTCGAAGGAAGTAGCTCGTGCAGAGACCCTCGAGCGTCAGACCACGCGCCAGCTTGTCGCCGCCGATGGCAATCACCTTAAGGCCGGTGCCATCATTTTCGGCGTAGTCGAGTGCGTCCTTGGCCGTGCCGTTGATCTCGCGGACGCGAATGTCGGACAGTACGTCGGGGAGGACGGCACGAATGTCGGCCCACGAGAAGTCCTCCAGCGTTTCACCCTCGACGAGGGCGGAACGGATCCCCTGCATCCCTGGCAGAAAGGTTTCCTGATACTCCGTGCGCATGGACGCCTCGAGGTTCTCGAGCTCGATGCCGCGGGTGTAGCGGCCCTTCAGATCTCGCACGTACTCTGCGACCTGGTTGACGACGGCGTTCTGCACCGAGGTGAAGCGGGTAACGTGGATGAGCATCGAGGAGTGTTTGCTGCCCTGTCCGCGCAGCTTCCTCACGGCACAGGCATAGACGAAGGAGCGGATCGCTTCTGCAAGCGAGTCCGGCACACGGTCATCCCCCTGCCATCGCGGCCGGTAGCCGTTCTTGTGTCGTGGCGGCATCCACGGCTGGAACTCATCGTCCAAAAGCGGGCGCACCAGAGGCAGGTCTTCCGGCGTGCTGGAAGCTGATCCGAAGACACGACCCGGTCCGACATAATTCGATGGCGCCGCAAGGCTGGTGATGAAGGCTGCGGGGAAGAGATCCGGTCCGTGCTCCTGAGTCTCCCCGCGGTCATGAATGAAGATGTTCGCAAAAGGTGTCGCCGTGTAGCCGACATAAGCCTTCCGCGAGAAATGGTGGAGGATCGACCGGATCAACCTGTTGATCGTCTTGGGCTCGTGTTCGAGATCCGGGTTGCCGAACTCGTCCACGACATCTTCACCGGTGTCGACAGATCCGTGATCGGACTCGTCGTCGATCACCATGAGGGGCAGGTTGGTGACGAGTTTGCGACCTGTTTCGGGGTCGACGTGATTGGCCACACGGTTGCGGATCCAGTGCAGCAGGCGCTCCAGCACCGTCTTGTTCTTCTTGACGACGAACAACCACGGTCGCTGTTCCGGGCTGATGTTCATCTTCGCGGCAACGGCCGTGTTGAAGTCGCCCTTGTCGCTCCGATTCGTTGCAGCATTGGGACGGACCGACATGTCCTTGTCGATCAGTCCGACCCCCACTGCTGGGAGCTCGTCAGCATCCGCGATGGTGGCAAAACCGAGAAACCCCTCGTCCAGGCGGATCTGGGTCTGTGCTCTGAGGTTGTTGTGCAGGCCGGCGAGCACGATGATGATCTTGTATCCAGCGTCGGCGGCCTTGCAGATCAGTCCGGTATAATTGCCTGTCTTCCCCGACTGAACGTGGCCAACGACCAGTCCGCGACGATCCCAGGCGCCTTCCCGGGTCGGGTCCTCGAGCTGTGAGAGGACTTCGTCAGTGGCGACGTCGAGCGCGTCGAGGGCTGTCCAGGGGATGCGCGCTTCCATGTACTCCGAGTAGCGCTGCCAATAGGTCCAGCCCTTCTTTCTTTCTGCATCAAGCCAGGCAACATGGTCCTCACCGCTCGACAGGGTGGCGTTCTCGCCCACCGTGCGGCTTGACCGGCGGATCAGTTCGTCAACGAGCGCGTCCCGATCAACAAGGGCGAAATCGTCCTCCATCATGATCGACAGCTTGGTCAGCTCCTTCTCGATCATTTCCGGAGTGACAGGGCTCTGAGCGCGTTCCGCAGCAAGGCGGAGCATGTTCTGGGCCATGGAAAGGATTGAATCGAAGGCCTTCTGGTTTGAAATCGTCATTGCGTGTCTTTCGCTGCAAGGGCTGCAACCAGGCCGAGGTGCCGGTCGAATGGGGGCGTGCGACCGAGTCGCTCGCGCGCCTCGGTCGGGCTGAGCCCGCGGAACTTCACCAGTGCTTCAAACATCGAGGACAGGGTCTCCATCACCTCGTTGTCAGCCGCTCCGGCGAAACCAGTTCTCGGCGTCTCCTTGTCTTCCGCCGTATCCAGCCAGATACGCTGCACGGGCACTGTCTCCTCGATTAACCTCAGAAGAGCGAGGATGTCGGGCTTGAGTGGCCCGGCGCGATCGAGGATCGAGGCGACAAGATCATGGTCACGAGCGATCCGGTAAGACGTTCCTTGTGCCGAACGCCGCACTTGCCAGGCTTCGGCGACTGCGTTCGGGCGCGTGCCTGAGGCCGGGGTCACGTGTCCCCGGTGGGCGAAGACCCGCCGCGCCGTGTCGCGTGTTTCTGTTGCGAGACGATGAAGCTGGGATCGCAGGCGCACCGGGGGGCTGGCCGTTGATTTCAGGACATTGATCTTCCAATCGGCATCCGCGCTGTTCGGTATGTCGAGCCGGATACGAGCGAGCCTGTGAGCTTCATCGCGCGGCCATGGCTTGCCGCCATCGCCGAGGCCAAGCCAACCCCCAGCGAGAAGGAGACGCTTGTTGCGGTATACGTAGAAGCCCTCCTGCTGCGTCCATCCTCCGGGCCCCGCCGCCGCTTCCTGTTCGGCAGGCTTGAGCATGTCGCGATGCGGAAGGACGTGGCATTGCCCGATCACACCGGTGGTGTGGAGGATCCGATACTCGGGGCTTTCGAGCGCCTTGCCGGGATGACCGATGAGGTACGGATCCCAAGGCTTCAATCCTCTGCCATTGAGCGAGAGGCGCAGCATGGGCATTTGGCCATCAAGGAGCCGATGAAAGGTCATCGCAAGATGCGCCTCCACGCGATCCGCGAGCTCGATCATGTCGGTGGCCGCGAAGCCATCGGTCACGATACGGTCCAGTTTCTCCCAGAGAACGACGGTGCCGTGGGCCATCTGGTCCAGCGGCTCAAGCAGATGCTCTGATCCCGGCGCCGGCCCCTCGAAGAGCGGCCACTCGGTGCCTGGTTCCTGACCGATGAGATCGAGGTCCCAGCGCAAACAGACGACCGGTCCACCTTCCTTCCGACTGGCGACGGTCAGGCGACGAGCCTGAGAGAAGCTGGCCGTCTTCAGGCCCAGCCCGAAGCGCCCAAGGTCAGTGGCGGCGCGTTCAGTCCTCGGATCGCGAGCGCCAAGGCGCATGCCGGCCTCCAGAGCCGCGTCGTCCATGCCGTCACCGTCATCGACGATTCTTGCCCAGCTTTCTGGACCGGCCCACTCAAGATGAACGGCGACGTCGCGTGCATTTGCAGCGATGGAATTGTCGACCAGATCGGCAAGTGCGGTGGGAGGCGAGTAGCCGAGCCCGCGCAAAGATTCGAGCATCGAACCGGCATGCGGGGGGGCATTTCGCACAGTCATTGGCATTGCCCCCTGTCGGAGTCTACTAGACCGAGGCGGCTCAGTTTGCCAATTACTGCATTCCGGCTGGTTCCCCCTAGTTCCTGCGCAATCTGACTTGCGCTCATACCGGCTGCCCAGAGTTCTTTGAGGCGATCTATCCGACTTTCGGACCAAGACGTCAGTGTTTGACTCTTTTTTACAGGTTCCGCTGGGCTGTGCTGCTCTCGCTCGGCCGAAGAGGAAGCTCTTGTCCCGCGGCTGCTGTCGTAGCCCAGCAACTCCTGGAGCCGACGCTTGCGCCCCGGATGGGAAAGGCGATCAAGGCCCTTCGCTTCGATCTGGCGAATGCGCTCGCGCGTCACGCCGTAGATTTGACCAATTTCCTCGAGGGTCATGTCAGAATCGCGCCCTATACCAAAGCGCATCCGGATCACATCAGCCTGACGTTCCGGCAGATCAGCCAGTGCGTCTGTCACGATCCTTTCGGTTTCTGCCTGGTCGAAGACATCCACTTCTGGAGGTTCGGGCAGCAGGTTGTCCCAGTCGTCAAGGCTTGCGGGATATTCGGCTTCACGCGGGATGCCGCGGAACTGTCTGACCTCGTCGATTGTCCATTCCAGATCTTCGGCGAGCTCGAGGTCGGAGACAGCGCCACCGACCCGAACGTCCAGCCTCTCGAGGGCGCGATCAAGCTTGGTGATCTTCTCGTTACGATGCACGGGGATGCGGATCGCCGCGCCTTCATCAGCGCGCCATCGCATGATGGCCTGTCTCATCCAGTAAGTGGCGTAGATGAGGAAGCGATAACCACGTTCGGGATCAAATCGCCTTGTGGAACGCTGCAGACCCATGAACGCCACTTGGAAGACGTCCTCTGGATCCTCGCCTTCCTCCACGTTCCGCGAGGCAAACCGCCGCACGTAAGGCAGGTGCTCGCGGATAAGGTGTTCGGTAGCGGATTCGGAGATCAGGATTTCGGCTTCCAGCTCACTGGCCTCGGCTTGGCACGCTGGGAACTGCTCCAGTCTGCGGACCAACTCCTTGTGGAATGCGAGAGAGAGTTCCAATGCCTCGAGCGCAGCAAGTGCCTCTCTTCGTCGTTTGCCGTCCATTACCCGGCCAGTAGTGTGCCACGACCTCAGGGCGTCCGCGGCGGCCATTACTTCGGACGTCTCCGCATGGCCCGGTCGCGAGGGAATAATGGTTCTCAGGGAGACCGAGCCGGGGTCTCGCGAACCGTCGCGGATGCGGTCCATGACGTCGAGGATCGTTTCGACGGCGGTCTCGGAGGCCAGGATGCCCAGCTGGAGTTCCTGCTTGGCCCGCATCATTGGCTCCAGCAACTGCAGCTCTTCTGATTTGTCCATGACGAAGCGCTGTGTGCCGGGAAGCCGCGTCCGACGCGTAAGGGCTGCCTCTATCGCGTCAGCAAGGTCATCGGACGATGTGTCCGAGACGGCGTCCCAGAGGTCGGCATCATGCCCCGTCTCTTGAGCGAGATCGAAGCCAGCTGCTTCCAGGTTGCGCTGGAGATTGATGCGCAGTTCCTCGAGATCACCATTCCCTTCGCAATGGGCGACCAGGCGGTCGATATCGTCGAGGGAGCACCGACCCTTTGCCAGAATCTCCTCTGCCCATGTGAAGCAGAGATCTGGGTCGATCGACATCCGCGTGCCGGTCTGGACGACCGCTCGTTTGACCGATTGTCGGCCGCGGTTGCGGACCTGCAGGAAGTCACTCTCTGCACCGTGATCGGCGGCCGCAGCGGCACTGGAGCCGATGCCCTCTCCGGAAATTGGTGCTTGTGAAAGGTCGAGATCCCAATCCCCGTCCTCGTCATCCGAAACCACGGGTGACGAACTGACGAGCGCAACGAATGTCCCCGATGCCGTATCGCCCGCGTACTGATCGAAGAATTCCTCTGGTTCTGCCTCAGCTTCGAAATTCAGCAGGTCATCCAGGTCGTCAACCCTATCGGCTGGCTCAGTCTCCTGAATTCCCGCGAAACGGTGCTCCCGAACTGCATTGTGCCCGGCAACGACAGAGTCGACCACGAGTGAAACCTCGCGCTCGCTAACCGTCTCCGTCTCCGTTTCCGGCGACCCCGCAACAAGCGAAGACAGAAGCTGCGCGGTGAGACCGTGACCTTCGGCAAATGCCACATCAGCAGGCGTCTGTCGGTCGTGGTTCAGTACGCCGGGGTCAGCACCCGACCGAATGAAGAGATCGCAAACGGCAAGATTGCCCATGCGCGCAGCAAGGTGGAGCGGCGTATCTCCCTTAGGGTCGGCCGCGTGGAGGCGGGAGGATGCCGCAAAATCGGCAAGCCGCTCGAGCTTCCCTTCGGCGATCAGCCGGATCTCGAAAGGGCCAAGAACATGGCTCTCCGGTTCGCTCGTCGCCTCGTCGCGACTGCCGAAGATGCGGGACAGTCTATCCATGATCTTCATGAATGACCTCCCTGTTGAGAAGTATGATCTGCTGGTCTTGTGGCTTCCTCGCGCTGGGATCAGTATCGAGTCCCAGACGTCTCAGCGCGTAGTACAACAGCGCACGTCGGACCTTGATCTTCGCCTTGCCGCCACGCATCCCGTAGTCGAGCGCGATGACCTTTGCCTGAGTTTCCGACAGGGCGGGGTGGGGCCCGACCTCCAGCGTGACCTCGGAATGCCAGTCGCGATCATCGTCGGCTGACGCTTCGCTCTCACGCGATCCTCGAATCTCCAGCACCCGCGAGAGCAGGAAGTCCTTGAAGCAGTCATCGGTCAGGCAGAACGCCCGTGTGTGCCAGCGGAACCCGTCGAACCCGATGGCGTGCGGAGCGATCCAGCGCCAACGCGGCTCGGGGCTAGACAGGGACTGGTACTTCACCTCGATCGCCTCGGACCGGCGGATGGCGCCGACAACCGAGCGAAGTGTCACCGGCTCAACGCCGCGAACCGGCGTCGGGGCGGATGCGTAGGGTGGCAGTTCAGGGATCCAGCAATCCTCGCGCTCCAGCACATCGTCGGCAACCAGGCGGATTTGGGCGAGGTAGTGCGCTGCGTCCGGCGGGCGGAACTTGCAGTCGAAGTCCGGGCCACGGACATAGGTGCGCGCGCTCTTGTCGTAGACCATGTTGTCCGGCGCCAGCGCGATGTAGCGGTTCAGGTCCGAGGATGCCTGGTTCACCGAGACGCCGAACTGCTGCATCACGTCGATACGATTGACGTGTCCCTCCCAGAACAGACGGAACTCGATGAACTCGAGGCGCTGCTCAATCCCCCAGCGAAGTTCGGCCTTGTCCCGGTCCACGTTGCGCTCCCGCCCAGCCCTGCGCGCACGCGAACTGTGCGCGCCCAATTTCTGGGCTTTCTTTGACCGTAGCCGTGGGGGATTGCGCAATCAATCGAAAAGGGGCGCGTCGGGGCGCGATTATCCCAAGGATTGCCTGAGGTTCTGCGCCACCGCATCGGCAGCCATCCGCACCGGCTCGGCCGCCAGATGGGCGTAGCGCGCCGTGGTCTGGACCTGCGTGTGGCCAAGGAGCTTGCCGATCATCGGCAGTCCCTGACCCGAGGCGACGGCGGTCGACGCGAAGGTGTGGCGCAGGTCGTGTATGCGGACGTCCTTCACCCCGGCGCGGGCGCGGGCGCGCTGCCAGAAGGGCTGGAGATCGCTCAGGCGCTTTCCCGGCAGGGTGCCGGTGATGACCCACGGGTTCCCGTCGATGCGCTGAGCGTCGCGGAGCAGGTCGACGGCGGGCTGTCCGAGATGGACGATCTTGGCGCCGGACTTGGAATCCGGCAGGCGCAGGACGCGCTCGGCCAGATCGACGTGAGCCCACTGCAGCGTCATGATCTCGCTCAGCCGACATCCGGTCAGGATCAGCAGGCGGGCGGCGAGGATGGCCGAGGGCAGTTCGATCCCCTCCACCTCCATCTCGCGCAGGACCTCGCCGATCCGGCGGAGTTCGGCCGCGCTGAGAAAGCGCTCGCGCTTCTCCTCGGGGTATTTCCGGATGTGCTTTCGCGGGTTGGTGCCGTCCGGACGCAGGCCCCACATCTCGGCGAGGCTGAACATCTTCGAGACCACTTCGAGGCAGCGGTTCGCCTGATAGGGGATGTGGCGGAGGTCGTGGTGGAACTTCGCCACGTCCGCCCGGGTGGTGCCCGTGACCGTCAGCTGCCCGAGCGCGGGCAGGATGAAGCGTTCGAGGTTCCGGCGATACTCCTTGGCTGTGCTGGCCTTCACGCGGATCGCGATGTGTTCCCTGTCGAACCGCTCGGCCAGCTCCTTCACCGTGATCGCCCTGCGCCCCGCGTCCCTCTCGGCGGCGGGGTCCGCGCCGTTGCGCGCAGCGGCGACAATGGAGATGGCGCGGTTGCGCGCCTGCTCGCAGGTCAGCACCGTGCTGGGCCCGAGGCTGATCCGCCGGGACCGGCGTCCGGCGCGGTACTGGACCACGTAGCCCTTGCGCCCGCTCGGCAGCACCCGCAGCCCGAAGCCAGGGATCTCGCTGTCCCAGACGAAGTATTCGGCGGAGCGGGCTTCTGCGGCGTCGACGAGGCGTTTGGTGATCCTGGGCATGGCACTCTTCGGTGGTTCTTTCGCCGTTCCACAGTGCTGAAGCGCGGGCGACAGTCAACGAACATGTTGAAATCGCGAAGAAAAAGGAAATGCCTCGCGTTTCCGCGCAAGGCGTTTCGGCGCGGTGATGCGGGAAATCGACGAGCCGCGCGAATCAGAACGCAGGTTCCGGTGTCCGCCGGCCGCTGATAGGCTCGGGGAAAAGAAACTGGCGATCCGATGGTTTCCAAGACCACCCTCAATGCGAAGAACCTCGAAGCGCTGGGCGCCGAGCGCCTGGCGCAATTGCTGATCGAGGTCAGCACCGGCAACGCGGCCGCCAAGCGCAAGCTGCGGCTCGCGCTGGCCGGGGCCCAGAGCCCGAGGGAGGCCGCACGGGAGATCACCAAGCGGCTGACCAGCATCGCCCGCGCCCGCAGCTTCATCACCTGGAAGAACCGCAAGGCGCTGGTCACGGATCTCGAAACCCAGCGTCGCGCCATTGTCGAGCAGATCGCGCCGGCCGATCCGGACGAGGCGCTGGCGCTCATGTGGCGGTTCATGGCGCTCGCCACACCAGTGTTCGAGCGCTGCGACGACTCGAGCGGCACCGTCATCGGCATCTTCCACCAGGCCTGTGCCGATCTGGGTCAGCTCGCCGCGAAGGTCCGGCCCGATCCGCAGGCGCTCGCCGGCACTGTTCTCGATGCGCTTCAGGACAACGGCTGTGGCCAGTATGATGGCCTGATCGGCATCATGGCCCCGGCGCTCGGCGACGAGGGGTTGGCGGCCCTGAAATCGATGGCCGAAGAACTCGGTCGCTCGCCTGTGCCGGTGCCGCCGAAGGACCAATGGAAAGCGGTGGGCTGGGGCCCGGGCGGCACCACCTACGAGCACGAGATGCGGGCGCGTGAGCGCGCGAGCACGGTCGCCATGGCGCTCAAGGACATCGCCGATGCGCAGGGCGACGTCGACGGCTTCATCGCCCAGTACGATCCGAAGACCCGCAAGGTGCCGCAGATCGCGGCCGAGATCGCGCAGCGACTGTTGGCGGCTGGTAGGGCAGGCGAGGCGCTGGGGTTCCTCGAGCGCGCGGAGCTCGGCGACGGTTTGCGGGTTCCTCTGGCATGGCAGGACATTCGCCTGCAGACGCTGGAGGCGCTGGGTCGCGGCGAGGAGGCGCAGACGTTCCGGTGGGACTGCTTCGAGCGCACGCTCTCCGACAGCTACCTGCGGGCCTATCTCAAGCGGCTTCCCGACTTCGACGACATCGAGGCCGAGGAGCGGGCGATGGCGCACGCCATGGCCTATCCGAGTCTTCTTCACGCCCTGCAGTTCTTCCTCGACTGGCCGGCGCTGGATCGCGCCTCGGACCTCCTGATTGCCCGGCATGATGAGATCGACGGGGATCACTACGAGTATCTCGCCCCTGCGGCGGAGGCCCTGTCAGACCGTCATCCGCTGGCCGCGACGCTGGTGCTCCGCGCGATGATCGACTTCACGCTCACTAGGTCGCGGGCGAAGCGGTATCGCTATGCCGCCGAACACCTCGCAAGCTGCGCTCGGCTCGCGGGCGACATCCCGGACTTCGGAGCGTTAGAGACGCATGACGCCTATGTCGCCCGGCTGAAGGAGGAGCACGGCAGGAAGTTCGGCTTCTGGTCGCTCACCGCCGCCTGATGGTCGTGCTACCGGAAAATCAGGTCTCGGCCCGTTGGAAGCATTATGGAAGCACGAGGCGGAAAAACGCTGCGCAATCCTGACAGATCGCGCGAAGCCGGGCCGCGTCTCCGGGATCGCCAAGTGGCGGAAATTCCGCAAGAATTCGCGGTTCCGAGTGATTGTTCATGGTTCGTTCGACACGACTCATAACCTGAAGGTCATAGGTTCAAATCCTATCCCCGCAACCAAATCTCCCCACAGGTCCGCACACCCAAACGCCGCCCCCAAGGGCGGCATTTGCGTTTGTAGGCGAGGGGGGAGCGGCTGACTCCGGGCGTGCCGAAGCGCAGACCCAGTAACGCGCAGACACACAGCCCTCGTCAGACCTGAGCCTCCGGTGAGCTTTTAACCGGGTAAGGGCCCAGTCGGCTATCAGGCATATGGCACAAGCACAGTACCGACGGCATTATACCGCACCACTCCAAGGGCCCCCGAGCGGGGTAGTTACTCTCTGAGCGGGCCTAGCTCCTTGGGCGGTCTAAGTCCGCTGGTCCAATGGTCCGTGCGGCCTCGATCGAGGCAAACAGTGAGCATCTGAAAAACCCCGTGCCGGGGCAGTAGTCTGTCTTGTCCAATCGCGGCAGGGGGCGCTCGCTGACGATAGCGCCAACATCCGCAGCCTAATGGCGACAGCAATCCAGTCCCGTCGAGTGGCCCAGCTAACGGTCACTCGCTACCCGCTCGCCCCCAATCCCCGCCAATTTTACACCCCCGTTACGCCCGCCGCCCGATCCCATATCGCGGCTTTACGCCCCGCCAACCCATGTTCCCGCCAGACAAACTGAGGGAGCATCGGATGCTGTCCGACATCATCTTCATCTGCGGCGGGCTCGCGGTCTTTGCGCTGGCCGGCCTCGCCGTGCGCGGCGCCGAGCGGTTGTGAGGGCGCCATGACCATCGAACTCATGCTCGGCGGGGGCCTCGCGGCCGCGCTGCTCGTCTATTTGCTGATCGCGCTTCTCGCGCCCGAGAGGTTCTGAGATGAGCGCCGATCTTTCATACTTCGCCCTGTTCCTCGCCGGCCTGACGGTCCTCGGGCTGGCGCTCGCGCCGTGGATGGCGCGGGTCTTCGACGGCCGGGTGATCCTGCTGGCGCCGGTCGAGCGCGCACTCTACCGCGCCGCCGGCGTCAGCGGCGCGGGCCAGCGCTGGACCGGCTATGCCGCGGCCGTGCTGGCCTTCAACGCGGCGGGCTTCGTCCTGCTGTACCTGATCCTGCGGTTGCAGGGCTGGCTGCCCCTCAACCCGCAGGGCTTCGGCGCGATGGAAGCGAGCCAAGCCTTCAACACCGCCGTCAGCTTCATGACCAACACGAACTGGCAGAGCTACGGCGGCGAGACGGCGCTCAGCCACTTCAGCCAGATGGCCGGGCTGACGGTGCAGAACTTCGTCTCGGCCGCGACCGGCATCGCCGTGGCGGTCGCAGTGATCCGCGGGCTGGCGGCCCGGTCGGCCGCCGATCTCGGTAACTTCTGGGTCGACCTGACGCGCGCCACGCTCTACCTGCTGCTGCCCGGCGCGATCCTCGTCGCGCTGCTGCTGCTGTGGCAGGGGGTGCCGCAAAACCTCGCCGCGTCGGTCACCGCGACCACGCTCGAGGGCGCGCAGCGGGTCATCGCGCAGGGCCCGGTCGCGAGCCAGGAGGCGATCAAGCTGCTCGGCATCAACGGCGGCGGGTTCTTCAACGTGAACTCGGCGCATCCCTACGAGAACCCCACCGCGCTCTCGAACCTGATCGAGTGCCTGTCGATCCTCGCCATCCCGGCGGCCTTCCCGTTCCTCTTCGGTCGGATGGTCGGCGACCGCCGGCAGGGCTGGGCGATCTACGCCGCGATGGCCGCGTTGTTCGCGGGCGTGCTGCTCTGGGCCTACTTCGCCGAGGCCGCGGGCAACCCGCTGCACGCCGGGATCACCGAACCCGGCGTCAGCATGGAGGGGAAGGAGACCCGCTTTGGCCTCGCCGGCACGGTGCTGTTTGAGGTCGTGACCACCGTCGCCTCGTGCGGGGCGGTCAACGCCATGCACGACAGCCTGATGGCGCTGGGCGGAATGATCCCGCTGTTCAACATGCTGCTGGGCGAGATCATCTATGGCGGCGTCGGCGCCGGCTTCTACGGCATGGTGCTGTACGTCGTGCTGACGGTGTTCCTCGCCGGGCTGATGGTCGGGCGCACGCCCGAATGGCTCGGCAAGAAGATCGAGGCGCGCGAGATGAAGCTCGCGGCGCTGACGCTGCTGGTGATGCCGCTGGGCGTGCTGGTGCTGTCGGCGGCGTCGATCCTGACCGGCAACGCCCAGAGCGCGGTGCAGGACGCCGGGCCGCACGGGCTCACCGAGCTCATCTACGCCTACACCTCGGGGACGGCCAACAACGGCTCGGCCTTCGCGGGCTTCGGCGCCAACACCGTCTGGCACAACGCGCTGATCGGGCTGGCGATGCTGCTCGGCCGCTGGGGCTACATCATCCCGGTGCTGGCCATCGCCGGCAGCCTGGCCGGCAAGACCCGCGCCGAGGCGACCGCCGGGACCTTCCCGACCCATGGCGTGGCCTTCACCGTGCTGCTGGTGGTGACGATCCTGATCGTCGGCGCCCTGACCTTCCTTCCCGTCCTCGCCCTGGGGCCGATCGCCGAGCACGTCTCGATCGCCGCCGGCCAGAGCTTCTGAGGTTCCTCATGTCGAAACACCCGAAATCCGAGATTTGCCTGTTCGCGCCCGAGATCCTGCGCCCGGCGGTCGGTGCGGCACTCCGCAAGCTCGACCCGCGCAAGCTGGCCCGCAACCCGGTGATCTTCGCCACCGCCCTGGTGGCGCTGGTCACGACCACCCTCGTCCTGCTGCGCTGGGGCGAGCCGGGCAGCGCGGTCTCGTTGCAGATCGCGCTGTGGCTTTGGGCCACGGTCCTCTTCGCCAACTTCGCCGAGGCAATCGCCGAGGGCCGCGGCAAGGCCCGTGCCGACGCCTTCCGCGCCACCAAGTCCACCGCCCGCGCCAAGCTGCTGCTGAACGAGGGCAACCGCGAGCTCTATGAGCTCGAGGACGTGGACAGCCTCGAGATCGGCGCGGTGATCCTCGTCGAGGCGGGCGACATCGTGCCGACCGACGGCGAGGTGATCGAGGGCGTGGCCTCGGTGGACGAATCCGCCATCACCGGCGAATCCGCCCCGGTGATCCGCGAGTCGGGCGGCGACCGCTCGTCGCTGACCGGCGGCACGCGGCTGGTGTCGGACTGGCTGGTGGTGCGGGTCACCGCCAAATCGGGCGAGACCTTCCTCGACCGCATGATCGGGCTGGTCGAGGGCGCCAAACGCGCCAAGACCCCGAACGAGATCGCGCTTGACATCCTCTTGGCCGGGCTGTCGCTCGTGTTCCTGCTGGTGGTGGCCACGCTGCCGGTGTTCGCGGGGTGGTCGGGGACCGAGATCCCGGTCGTCTGGCTCGCCGCGCTGTTCGTGACGCTGATCCCGACGACCATCGGCGGCCTGCTGTCGGCCATCGGCATCGCCGGCATGGACCGGCTGGTCAAGGCCAACGTCATCGCCAAGTCGGGCCGCGCGGTCGAGGCCGCGGGCGACATCGACGTGCTGCTGCTCGACAAGACCGGCACCATCACCTTCGGCAACCGCATGGCCGACGCGTTCCTGCCGGTCCCCGGCGTGACCGAGGTCGAGGTGGCCGAGGCGGCCTATGTCAGCAGCCTCGCCGACGACACACCCGAGGGGAAATCGACCGTCGAACTCGCCGCCCGCCGGCACGGCTTTGCCGAGGGTGCGCTGCGGCAGGGGGCGAATGTCGTCCCCTTCACCGCCCAGACCCGGATGAGCGGCATCGACCTTGCCGACGGCACCCAAATCCGCAAGGGCGCGTCCGACGCCATGGCCCGCGCCTTTCCGCAGGGCGGCGCGGCGGCGGCCGAGCCGCTGGTGCGCGGGGTCGCCATGTCGGGCGGCACGCCGCTGGTCGTGGCGAAGGACGGCCGCGTGCTGGGCGTCATCCACCTCAAGGACGTGGTGAAGCCCGGCATCCGCGAGCGCTTTGCCGAACTGCGCCGGATGGGCATCCGCACGGTGATGATCACCGGCGACAACCCCCTGACCGCCGCCGCCATCGCCGCCGAGGCCGGAGTCGACGACTTCCTGGCCGAGGCAACGCCAGAACGAAAGCTCGCCTATATCCGCGCCGAGCAGGCGGCCGGCAAGCTGGTCGCCATGTGCGGCGACGGCTCGAACGACGCCCCGGCGCTGGCCCAGGCGGACGTGGGCGTGGC
The DNA here is from genome assembly GCF_900106665.1 of Paracoccus sanguinis. Classification (GTDB taxonomy): domain Bacteria; phylum Pseudomonadota; class Alphaproteobacteria; order Rhodobacterales; family Rhodobacteraceae; genus Paracoccus; species Paracoccus panacisoli. The sequence continues at coordinate 984,736 of NZ_FNNA01000002.1, read as the reverse complement.
GATGAACTCGGGCACCCCGGCCGCGAAGGAGGCCGGCAACCTCGTCGACCTCGACAGCGACCCGACGAAGCTGATCGAGATCGTCATGGTCGGCAAGCAACTCCTGATCTCGCGCGGGGCGCTGACGACCTTCAGCATCGCCAACGACGTGGCCAAGTACTTCGCCATCCTGCCGGCGCTGTTCGTGGCCGCCTATCCGGGCCTCGCCGCGCTCGACGTGATGGGGCTCGGCTCGCCGCAGTCGGCGATCCTGTCGGCCATCATCTTCAACGCGCTGGTGATCGTCGCGCTGATCCCGCTGGCGCTGAAGGGGGTGAAGTACCGCCCCGCCTCGGCCGGGGCGCTGCTATCGCGCAATCTTCTGGTCTACGGGCTGGGCGGCCTCGTCGCCCCGTTCATCGGCATCAAGCTGATCGACATGATCGTCGATCTGGCCCGTCTGGCATGAGGTCCGCCATGATTTCGCAACTCCGCCCCGCGCTGGTGATGATCGGCGCCTTCACCGCCCTGCTGGGCCTTGCCTATCCGCTGGCCATGACCGGGCTCGCGCAACTGGTCATGCCGGCGCAGGCGAGCGGCTCGCTCGTGTCCCGCGACGGCACGGTGGTCGGCTCGAGCCTGATCGGGCAGGACTTCACCCGGGCCGAGTACCTGCACCCCCGCCCCTCGGCGACCGAGCCCGCCTACAACGCCGCCGCCTCCACCGGCTCGAACCTCGGGCCGTCCTCGGCGGCGCTGCTGGCGCAGGTCAGGGACCGGGCCGCGGCCTTCGGGCCCCTGCCGGTCCCGTCCGAGATGGCGACCGCCTCGGCCTCGGGGCTTGACCCGCACATCACGCTCGACGCCGCGCTGCGGCAGGTGGACCGCATCGCCGCCGCCCGCGGGCTGCCCGCCGACACGGTGACGGCGGCGATCCGCAGCGCCAGCACGCGGCCGGCCTTCGGCCTCGTCGGCGCGCCGATCGTGAACGTGCTGGGCGCTCGCCCGGCGGGGTCGCGGCCCAGCCGGGGAAGGCCGCGGCGGCGGCGGCGACCGCGGCGCGGGCGTCCTCGGGCGAGGCCGCGGCGGCGGTGGTCGCCACGCTGCCGTCGAAGGGATTCCTGCGGTCGTAGCTGCGCCCGCCCTCGGCCGGGCGGGTCGTGTCACCGATGAGAAGATCGAGGGTCATGCGCTGTCCTTTCGCGGTCGTGTCGAGAGACGATGACGGCCCAACGTCCCGACGCCCCGATCCGTGCCCGGAAACCGGCCCGGGGCTTCGCGCCGGGCCGGTCCGCGGGGCGCTAGCGCAGCAGCGCCAGCGACAGCCACGGCACCGCGACGATCAGCGCCAGCCGAATGATGTCGGACGCCCAGAACACGTAGACCCCCCGGAAGATCGTCTTCAGCGGCACGTCCGGCAGGACCGAGCGCAGCACGAACACGTTCATCCCGATCGGCGGGGTGATCAGGCTGATCTCGGTCACCACCACGACGATGATCCCGAACCAGATCAGCACCGCGTCCGGGTCGGCGAGGATGTCGAGGCCGAAGTCGAGCCCCGAGATCACCGGATAGAACACCGGCACCGTCAGCAGGATCATCGACAGGCTTTCCAGAAAGCAGCCGAGGATCATGTAGATCACGACGATCACCAGCATCACCATCCACGGCGAGAGGCCCAGGTGCTCGACCAGGTCCGACAGCGTGTCGGGCAGCCCGGCGAAGGTGACGAAGTTGCCGAAGATCTCGGCCCCGATGATGATCGCGAAGATCATGGCCGAGGCGGTGGCGCTGTCCACCAGCGCCGTCCAGAGGGTCGCGCGCGACAGGCCCCCGGTCAGGGCGGCGATGACCAGCGACGCGGCGGCGCCCATGCCGGCGGCCTCGATCGGGGTGAAGAAGCCGCCGTAGATCCCGATCATGATGAACGCAAAGAGCGCCAGCACCGCCACCACGCTGATCAGGTCGCGGCGGGTCAGCGGGTGCGGCTCGCCGACCTCGGGGGCAAGCGACGGGTTCAGCCGCACCGCGACCATCACCGCCGCCAGATAGCCGAGGATGCCGACGATGCCCGGGATGATCCCGGCCAAGAACAGCTTGCCGATGTCGGCCTCGGTCAAGAGTCCGAAGATGATCATCACCACCGAGGGCGGGATCAGGATGCCCAGCGTCCCGCCGGCGGCGATGGCCCCGGTGGACAGGCTGTCGGCGTAGCCGAAGCGGCGCATCGACGGCATGGCGACCTTGGACATCGTGGCCGCCGTGGCCAGCGACGAGCCGCAGACCGCCGAGAAGCCGCCGCAGGACAGCACGGTGGCCATCGCCAGTCCGCCCCGCATCCGCCCGAAGATGCGGTCCGCGGCCGCGAACAGCCCCTGCGCGATGCCCGACCCGGCCAGCACGTTGCCCATGAAGATGAACAGCGGCACCACCGACAGCGAGTAGTTCAGCCCCGTCTCGAACACGGCGTTGCCGACCATGGCGCCCGCCGGCTCCCACCCGCGCATGAGGGCGAAGCCGACGCCGCCCACGATGGCCATGGCGAAGGCGATCGGCACCCGGACGAACACCATCGCAAGCAGGATGGCGAGGGCGATGAGCGAGATGGTCATTCCGGGGTCCTCAGGGCCATGACGACGGCAGAGACGGCGCAGCTTGCCGCGCCGAGGAAGGCCAGCGGCGCCATCGGCAGCGCCAGCGAGGCGCTGCGCGTGCCCTCGGCCAGCTGCGCCATCCCGATGCGCGCGAGCCGCCAGGCGAAATAGGCAAGCGCGACGGCCGAGACGATGCCGGCAAGGCGCGCCATCCCGCGCTGCACCGGCGGCGGGAAGAGGTGCAGCGCCAGGTCCACCTCGACGTGGCCGCCATCGGTCGAGGTCAGGGGCAGCGCCGCGAAGACCAGCGCGGCGAGCAGCATCTGGGTCAGCTCATAGGCGCCGCCGAAGGGGCGGTTCATGAGGTAGCGCCCGAAGACGTCGATGCAGGTGACGGCGATCAGCGCGAGGATCAGCGCCCCCGCCGCCGCGGCGAGGGCCCGGTAGGGGCGCGAGTCCCGGTGCGGCACCCGCCCGGGGATGTGGTCGGGCACGTCCGCGGGCTGGTTCAGCGCCGCCGGGCCGTGGCCGCCGTGCGACCAGTGGTCGTCGGGCGTGACGCCGGGGGGCGCCGTCCGCCCCCCCCGGCTCTCGGGGCCGCCGCTCATTGCTGGGCGACACCGGTCATCTGCCGGAACTCGGCCAGCGCGGCGGCGCCGTCGCGGCCCTGCGGCAGGCTCGCGGCCCATTTCGCCTCGAGCTCGGTCGCCGCCTTGCGCAGTGCGTCCACGACCGCGGCGGGGGCCTCGTAAAAGTCCACCTTGTCGCCCACCACGTCGCGCGCGGCCGTGTCGGCGTCGTTCCAGGCCTTGCCGACGCGGTCCGCGAAGGCCATTCCCGAGATGCCGTCGATGGCCTTGCGGTCCTCTTCCGACAGCGCGTTCCACTTGGCCTCGTTCATCACCAGGAACCAAGTGGTGTTGTAGATGCCGCCCGGCACGGTCATCGAATACTTGATGTGGTCGGTCAGGTTGAACGCGGTCATCGCCTCATAGGTGAAGGCCACCCCGTCGATCACCCCGCGCGACAGCTTCTCGTAGACCTCGGGCGAGGACATGAAGAGCGGCGAGGCCCCGAGCGCCGACACCAGGTCGCCGACATAGCCGCCCGGCACGCGGATCTTCAGCCCGGCCATGTCCTCGGGCTTCTCGATCTTGCGCTTGTTGTTGTGCAGAAGGCCCGGCCCATGCATGAAGAGCCCCAGCAGGTGGGTGCCTGCGTGCTCTTCCTCGGCGCCCAGCTTGTCGCGGTAGATGGTCCAGAACGCTTCCGAGTTCTTCACCGCGTCATCGCCCATGAAGCTGAACTGCCCCAGCCGCGCGCCGTTGAAGCGGTCGTCCTCGGTGAACGAGTGCAGCCCATAGGTGATGTCGGCGATGCCGTCGCGGGCCATGTCGAAATGCGCGGGCGGGCTGCCCAGCGGCTTGCCCATGATCCGCACGGTGACGCGGCCGTCGGTCACCTTGGCGACCTCGGCGGCCCACGGCTCCATCGCGTTGACCACGATCGGGTGCTTGGGCGGCAGCCACGAGGACATGATCAGCTCTTCCGCGGCCAGCGGGGTGGCGGCGAGGATCAGGGCGGCGGCGGCGTACTTGAGGGTCTGCATCGGGTCTCCTCCCAGAGAATGTCAGGCGGTTTTGGCTGAGGCGGGCTTGAAGTTGTCGGGGTGGGCGCTGGCGATCACGCCGAGCGTCGCGCAGGCCTGCGAGACGGCGGCGATGCGGGGCAGGTGGTCGAAGCGCACCTCCCACCGGCGGGCGTTGTAGAGCTGCGGGATCAGCACGCAGTCGGCATAGCCCGGCGCGTCGCCGTGGCAGAAGCGGCCGGTCGCGGGGTGGTCCAGCAGCTTCTCGACCGCCGCCAGCCCGCGGCTGATGTTGTCGCGGTTCCAGGCGGCGCGCGCCTCGGGCGACGAGATCGCCTCGATGCGCTCGAGCACGGAAAGGTTCGACAGCGGGTGGATGTCGCAGGCGATGGCCAGCGCGATGGCCCTCACCCGCGCCCGGCCTCCCGCGTCGCGGGGCAGCAGCGGCACGGCGGCGCGGGTCTCGTCGAGATAGTCCAGCATCGCCAGCGACTGGGTCAGCATCAGCCCGTCGATGGCCAGCGCCGGGACGACCCCTTGCGGGTTCCGCGCCAGATGTTCGGGCGCGCGCTGCTCGCCCGCGACGAGATCGACCGGCACCCGGTCATAGGCGATGTCCTTGAGCGCCAGCGCCAGCCGGACGCGATAGGCCGCCGACGAGCGCCAGTAGTCGTAGAGGATCGGGCACCGGTCAGGCATGGATGCCGGTCGGCTTGACGTCCTTGCCCCGCTCTTTGGCGTGCAGCCAGTCGGCGTGCCGCGGCGCGCGCTTGGTGCGGGACCACTCCTCCAGCATCTCCCACTTCACCGCGTCGAGGCGGGCCAGCATCGCCTCTTCCTCGGGGTCGGGGCAGGCGAGTTCGATCCGGTGCCCGTTCGGGTCGAAGAAATAGATCGAGTGGAAGATCGCGTGATCCGTCACCCCCAGCACCTCGACCCCGTTGTCCTCGAGCCGCTCCTTGAAGGCCACGAGCGTGTCGCGGTCAGCGACCTTGAAGGCGATGTGCTGGACCCATTTCGGCGTGTTCGGGTCGCGCCCCATCTCGGGCTTGGTGGGCAGTTCGAAGAACGCCAGCACGTTGCCGTTCCCGGCATCCAGGAACAGGTGCATGTAGGGGTCGGGCTCGTGGGTCGAGGGCACCTCGTCCTCGGCAATGGCGAGGATGAAGTCCATGTTCAGGTTCTTCACGTACCAGTCCACGGTCTCCTTCGCGTCCTTGCAGCGATAGGCGACGTGGTGGATCTGCTCGATCTTCAGCGTGGGCGTGGTCATGGCGTCTCCTCCGGTTTGAGGGCGGCGGCGGCGAGGGCCTCGCGCAGCACTTGCGGGTCACCGATGTGGTTGGCGAGGATCAGGATCAGCCGGGCGTTCAGCGCGTCCGACTGCGGCTTGGTCAGCCCCTCGTGGGCGGCGAGCAGATCGGCATAGAGGTTGTCGCCGTCCGGCAGGTTGCGCGACAGGTTGAGGCCGGGCATCTCACGCCTCCTCGGGTTGGCCGGTCGCGCGCGACAGCGCGGCGGCGACGGCGGCGGGGTCGTAGGACGGCCAGCGGGCGGCGACGTGCTGGTCGGGGCGGATCAAATAGACCGCCTGCGGGACGTCCCCGAGATAGCGCTCGGCCAGCGCGCCGGTGGCCGTCAGGTTCAGCGCCCGCGCCGGGATGCCCGCCGCCAGCACGTCCTGCGCTTCGGTGTTGAGCGCCAGCACCACGAACCCGCCGCAGCGCAGCTGGTCGAGCAGGAAGCCCTCGCCCAGCGGCGCGTCGCTGCACGGACTGCCCGGCCGCGACCGCGCCGGCGCCTCGGGCAGCGCATCGGGGGTGTTCAGCGCCGAGCCGTCATAGGTGCAGGGCACCGACAGCCGGCCCGAGTTCACCAGCGGTCGCGGGAAGTCGTAGTATTCGGCGAGGTCCAGCACCGCGTCGCGGAACACCCGGCTGATCTCGGACTTGGGCGTGATGAAATCGGTCGAGCGCGACGAGTTGAGGATGTTCTCGTCCGCGCCATGCGCCCGCTCGGCGTCATAGCTGTCGAGCAGCGACTCGGGCGCCTTGCCGTCGATCACCAGCGCCAGCTTCCAGCCGAGGTTGTCGGTGTCCTGCAGCCCGCTGTTGGCGCCGCGCGCGCCGAAGGGGCTGACCTGATGGGCCGCGTCGCCGGCGAAGATCACCCGCCCGTGCCGGAACTTCTGCATCCGGCGGCACTGGAAGGTGTAGATGCTGACCCACTCCAGCTCGAAGTTGACGTCCTCGCCCAGCATCGCCCTGAGCCGGGGGATGACGTTCTCGGGGCGCTTCTCGGCCTCGCGGTCGATGTCCCAGCCGAGTTGCAGGTCGATGCGCCACACGTCGTCGGGCTGCTTGTGCAAGAGCGCCGACTGGCCGCGGTTGAAGGGCGGGTCGAACCAGAACCAGCGCTCGGTCGGGAACTGGGCGTCCATCACCACGTCGGCGATCAGGAAGTTGTCCTGAAACACCCGGCCCACGAAATCGAGCCCCAGCATCCCGCGCACCGGGCTCGACGCGCCGTCGCAGGCGATCAGCCAGTCGGCCTCGATCCGATAGGGGCCGTCCGGGGTTTCCACCGTCACCAGCACCCCGTCCGCCTGCGGCGTGACCGCGGTGACCCGGTTGCCGCCGCGCAGTTCGACCGGCGCGCCCTCGGCCCGCAGGGCGTTCAGGCGGTTCAGCAGGTATTCCTCGAAGTAGTACTGCTGCAGGTTGATGAACGCCGGCCGGCGGTGGCCATCCTCGGGCAGCAGGTTGAAGTCATAGACCTTGCGGTCGTCGAAGAAGACCTTGCCGAGGTTCCAGACGATGCCCTTGTCCACCATCGGCTGGCCGCAGCCGAGCCGGTCGAGAATCTCGAGCGGGCGCTTGGCAAAGCAGATCGCCCGGCTGCCGAAGCTGACCTTGTCGTTGTCGTCGAGGATCAGCACCTCGACGCCCTTCAGCCCCAGTTCGAGCGCCGCGGCCATGCCGATGGGGCCGGCCCCCACCACGATCACCTTGTGGCGCGCCGGCTCGGCCGCGTCCTGGTCGGCGGTGCGGGCATAGGGGTAAAGCGGCGTCTCGAAGATCTTCTGGTGTTGCGTCATGGCTCCTCCCCAGGCAGCGACGCGGATGGCTCAGCCCTGCAGCGCGTCCCACATCTCGCGGTCGCGCTGGGCGGTCCAGACGCGCGGCGTGTCGATGCCGCGGGCCTCGTCATAGGCGCGCGCCACGTTGAACGGCAGGCAGTGCTCGTAGATGGCGAAGTCCTTGAACTTCGGGTCACATTCCGCCCGCACCGCGTCCCACGCCTGCTTCAGCGAGCCGCCGCGGGCGACGATCCGGCGCACCGGGCGATAGGTGGACTGGACGAAATCGCGGGTGCTTTCGATGGCCGCCGTGACCACCGCGCGGCCCACCAGCGCGTCGCCGCGGCCCGGCGCGATCGCCTCGGGCTCGAAGCTCGCGATCATGTCGAGCGTGTCGCCCCAGTCCTCGAAATGCCCGTCGCCGCAGTAGCAGGCCGAGTGCTGCTCGACGATGTCGCCGGTGAACATCACGCCGGCGTCGGGCACCCACACCACGATGTCGCCCGCGGTGTGGGCACGGCCAAGCTGCATCAGCTCGACCCGGCGGTTGCCGAGGTCCACCGTCATTCGCCCGTCGAAGGTGATCGTGGGCCAGGTCAGGCCGGGGATCTCCTCATGCCCCTGAAAGAGCCGCGGGAAACGCGCGAACTCGCTGTCCCAATCCTCCTGCCCGCGCTCGGCCACCATGGCGCGGGCGGTGTCGGACATGATGATGTTCTCGGCGCCATAGGCCGAGGCGCCCAGCACCCGGACGGCGTGGTAATGGGTCAGCGCGAGGAACCTGATCGGCTTGTCGGTGACCTCGCGCACCCGCTCGATCACCATGCGGGCGAGGCGCGGGGTGGCCTGCGCCTCGACGATCATCACCGCGTCGTCGCCGATGATGACGCCGGTGTTGGGGTCGCCCTCGGCGGTGAAGGCCCAGAGGCCGGGGCCGATCTCGGTGAAGCTGATCCGCTTTTCGGCCATGTCGCCGGCGGATGCGAATTGCTTGCTCATGGGATCACTCCTTGGCGGGCAGGATGGTGCCGGTGCAGGGGCCGAAGCCGATGCGGTAGCCGTCGCCCCGGGCATGGGCGTAAAGCCCGATCTCGTCGCCGTCCTCGATGAAGGTCCGCTCTTCGCCGTTCACCGTGACCGGGCGCTTGCCGCCCTCGGTCATTTCGAGCAGCGCGCCGGTCTGGTCGCGCGTCGGGCCCGAGATCGTCCCCGACCCCAGCAGGTCGCCGACCCGCATCGGGCAGCCGCTTTCGGTGTGATGGGCGAGCTGCTGGGCCGACGAGTAATACATCTCGCGATAGTTGGTCTCGGACATCCGCTGGCCGTTCATCGTCCAGCCCACGGTCAGGTCGTAGAACCCGGGGCGGCTTTCGCGCAGATAGGGCAGAAGCGGGTTCACCCGCGCGGCGCCCTCGGCGCGGAACGGTTCCAGCGCCGCCTGCGTCACCACCCAGGGGCTGATCGTGGTGCCGAGCGCCTTGGACTGGAACGGCCCGAGCGGCTGGTATTCCCACGCCTGCACGTCGCGCGCCGACCAGTCGTTGAGCAGCACATAGCCGAAGATCATCGCCTCGGCGTCCTCGACCGAGACGCGCTCGCCCATGGTGCTGTCGGCGCCGACGATGGCGCCGAGTTCCAGTTCCAGGTCCAGCCGCTGGCACGGCCCCCAGACGGGGCCATCCTCTCCCTTGAGCTGCCCCATCGGGCGGCGGATCGGGGTGCCCGAGACGACCACCGACGAGGCCCGGCCGTTGTAGCCGATGGGCATATGCGTCCATTGCGCGGGCAGGGCGTTCTCGGGCCCGCGGAACAGCACGCCGACGTTGAAGGCGTGGTTCTTCGAGGCGTAGAAGTCGGTGTATTCCGCCACCCGGATCGGCAGGTGCAGCGTGGCGTCGGCCATCGGCACCAGCGGCAGCGCCTCGGTCGCCCCTTCCGCGAGCAGTTGGGTCAGCCGCGCCCGCGTCGCGGCCCAGACGTCGCGGCCGAGCGCCATGAAGTCGTTGAGCTGCGGCGCGGCGAACGTCCCCTGCGCGTCGATCAGCCCCGCTGCCTCGGCGGCGGCGAGGTCGAGGATCTGGTCCCCGATCGCCACCCCGCAGCGCGGCGCATCGCCGTTCACCGAGAACACCCCATAGGGCAGGTTCTGCAGCGGAAAGTCGCAGCCCGGGGCGTTGGCGGTCTCGATCCGGCTTTTCATGGGGCGCTCGTCGTCCGTTGGCTCAGGGGCAGGGAATCACGCGCAGCACCAGCACGCCGGAGGCCACGCAGCGGGGCAGGTCGGGTATGGGGTAAGAGTTGCATCGCCCCTCTCCCCAAGGTCGTTGCATTTGAAACCATATACGGGGCCCCGATCGCGGCTGTCAAGCGGGGCTCTGGCCTCGCCGCGCCGCGGGGTCTATAGGCGCGGGCATGACCGACGCCCTGCCTCCGTGCCCCGAATGTGGATCGAGCTTCACCTACGCGCTCGACGCGGGGCTTGCCTGCCCCGAGTGCGGGCATGAGTGGCAGCCCGGTGCGGGCGACGCCGAGGCCCCCGAGGTCCGCGACAGCGTCGGCAACGTGCTGCGCGACGGGGACACTGTGACGGTCATCAAGGACCTGAAGGTCAAGGGCTCGTCGGCGGTCGTCAAGGTCGGCACCAAGGTCAAGGGCATCCGGCTGGTCGAGGGCGACCACGACATCGACTGCCGCATCCCGGGGATTGGGCAGATGGGGCTCAAGTCCCAGTTCGTCCGCAAGGTGGCCGAGTAAGCTTAAGCGCTGCGGCAGTCGGCCAAGCGCCGCCCGCTGACCCGCGCCGCAGCCGCTGGTCAGGCCCCCCCCTCAGGCCGCGCCCAGCAGCGCCGCGATCCGGTCCACGACCCGGCCCATCGCCCGCCCCGCCGGCCCGTCCTCGAGCACGAAGGGCGCGCCCGCGTCGCCGCCCTCGCACACCGCGCCGTCGAGCGGCAGCGCGCCGAGGAACTCGATCCCTGTCGCTTCGGCCAGCGCCGCCCCGCCGCCGGTCTTGAAGATCGCCTCCTCATGGCCGCAGGCGCTGCAGACATGGGTGCTCATGTTCTCGACCACGCCCAGCACCGGCACCTCCAGCCGGTCGAAGAGGTCGAGCGCCCGGCGCGTGTCGATCAGCGAGATGTCCTGCGGCGTGGTGACCACGATCGCCCCGGTCAGGTCGACCTGCTGGGCCAGCGTCAGCGCCACGTCGCCGGTCCCCGGCGGCAGGTCCACCACCAGCACGTCGAGCGCCGGCCAGGCCACGTCGAACAGCATCTGCCGCAGGGTGTTGACGAGGATCGGCCCGCGCCAGATCAGCGCCGAGTCCGGCGGGAAGAGCGAGCCGGCCGAGACCAGCGCCACCCCGTGCGCGCTGAGCGGGATCAGCGCGTCCTCGCGCGCCACGTTGCGGCCCGTCGCGCCCAGCATCCGGTGCGCCGAGGGGCCGAAGATGTCGGCGTCGAGCAGCCCCACCCGCAACCCGCGCTGGCCCAGCCCGACGGCGAGGTTGACCGCGACGCTCGACTTGCCGACCCCGCCCTTGCCGGCGCCGACGGCGATGACGTGACCGACGCCCGCCAGCTCGCGCGGGGCCGGGCGGGTCGCGCCGCCGAGGTCGGGCACGGCGGTCGCATGGGCGATCTCGACCGCGGCGAGGCCGGGCAGGGTGCCCGGCAGCGCCCGCAGCGCGGCCTCGAGCGCCGGGCGGTCGGCCTCGGGCAGGGTCGGTTCGACCACCAACCGGGCGGTGGCGCCGGGAATCTCGGCGCCGCCGGCCGAGGCCCCGCCCGAGAGGCTGACGACGCGGATCAGGCCGCGGGCGACCCAGCGGCCCGGGGTGCCCGCCGCGTCCGGCAGCGCGTCGATGGCGGTTTCGATCTGGTCGCGCATGGGGCCTCCGATTCGGGGTCTGGGCGGTGAAACGCGGCCGAGGGTGCGGCCCGGCGGGGGCGCCGGCAAGCCGCGGCCGAGCGTGGCGTTATGTCGCAGACTGCCCAATCTGACACGGCCTGACAAACTGTCAGCGGGCGAGAAGTTACGAGTTTTGATGCGCTTCGGCCCGACCTGACAGAATGGCAGTCCGGTCACGCCCGGCGCACGATTTTTCCTTTATCAACCCGATCACGAGACTGTTTACCCGAGCGCATCGTGCCGGGCAGGGTAACGTCAAGCCAACCACAGCGAAGGGTTGTCGTCATGCGCCAGCAGGCTCGCGCCGCCAGCACCACGATCCGAACTCTGATTTTCGCGGCCACGCTCGCCGCCGGGGCGGCCGGGGTCGCCGCGGCGCAGACCGTGCCCGCGCCCGCCGCCGTGGCGCCACCGCCCGAGGTCGGGGCCGTCCAGCCCTTGCGCTACATCGCCGGGCTGGCGCCGGATCGCCGGCCGGCGGCGGTGCCCCACATCGTGGCGGTGCGCAAGTCCTCGGCCTGGTACGAGCGGGCGCTGCACGGGATCTCGAAGCCCTATCCGCCCTCGCTTCAATTCCTCGACGATGTCGGGATGTGGCATTTCTTCTTTGGCAATCCCGGCATGCCGGGGCCTTACGACATCCGCGGCTGGCACAGCGCGGACACGGATCGCCTCGCGCGATGACTGTCCCGGAGAACGGGACGACACTTAACCTCAAGGGAGACTGGAAATGAGCCTGGTGAAGAAGATCGCGATCGTGGCCCTGTGCACCGCCGCGTCGGCGGCGTCGGCGCAGTCGATGTCCGGCATGGGTGGCATGAGCGGCATGTCCGGCATGGGCGGCATGTCGGGGATGTCCGGCATGGGTGGCATGTCCGGGATGTCCGGGATGTCGGGCATGGCTGGCCACGACGGCTGGGCCTGTACCCAGTGGACCCTGCTGCCGACCGCTGCTGCCGCGATGGTCGGCATGGGTGGCATGGCCGGGATGTCGGGCATGGGCGGCATGGGCGGCATGTCCGGTATGGGCGGCATGTCGGGCATGAGCGGCATGGGTGGCATGTCGGGCATGGGCGGCATGAGCGGCATGTCCGGTATGGGCGGCATGTCGGGCATGGGCGGCATGTCCGGTATGGGTGGCATGAGCGGCATGTCGGGCATGGGCGGCATGGGTGGCATGTCGGGCATGGACGGCATGGGCGGCATGTCCGGTATGGGTGGCATGAGCGGCATGTCGGGTATGGGCGGCATGGGTGGCATGTCGGGCATGGACGGCATGGGCGGCATGTCCGGTATGGGCGGCATGAGCGGCATGTCGGGCATGGGCGGCATGTCCGGGATGTCGGGCATGGGCGGCATGTCCGGGATGTCGGGCATGGGCGGCATGTCGGGGATGAGCGGCATGGGTGGCATGTCGGGTATGTCGGGCATGTCCGGCATGGCCGGCGAAGCTCCGGCCGGCATGACCTGGGCCTGCACCCAGTACACCACCGCCAAGAACTGACCCCAGCACGCATCGACCGGGCGGCGCACGCCGCCCGGTCACAGCACGAGGCAGGGCTGCGCCTGCCCAGCCAGGGACACCACGATGACACGCCAGCAGATCACGGCCAGCCGCATCTTTCCTATTCCCACCCGCCCCTCGACGGGCGCGGGGTTGCTGTTTCTGGGTGCGGCGGCGTTGCTGGCCCACCCCGCGCCGCTGGCCGCGCAGGACGGCGAGAAGCTGTTCAAGCTCTGCGCGACCTGCCACACCGTGACCAAGGACGGCGCCAAGAAGGTCGGCCCCAACCTCTGGGGCGTGGTCAACCGCCCCGCCGCCTCGGTCGAGGGCTTCAAGTATTCCAAGTCGATGCAGGAGCGGGCGGGCCAGCCGTGGACGCCGGAACTGCTCGAGGACTATCTCGCCGCGCCCAAGACGATCGTGCCCGGCACGACGATGAGCTTTGCCGGGATCAAGAAGCCCGAAGAGCGCAAGGCGCTCGTGGCGTGGCTCGGCCAGCAGTCCGACAATCCGGTCGTGCCTGCCGCCGCCGCCCCGCCCGCCGCCGCTGACGCCGCAGCCCCTGCTGCTGACGCCGCCGCTGCCCCCGAGACGACCGCTGCCGCCGCGCCGGCCCCCGAGGCCGCGCCCGCTGCGCCCGCCGCAGCCGAGGCCGCAGCGACCAATCCGGCCCCGGCTGCGGCCGTCGATCCGGCGCAGACCACACCCGCCCCCGCGGATGCCGAGACCACCACCCCCGCGGCCAGCGTCGCGCCGGGCACCGCCCGGGCAGAGGTCGCCGTCGAGACGGCGCCGGGCACCGCCCCGCCGCTGGCCGAGAACCCGGCGCCCGAGACGCTCTCGCCCGGCGGCGAGACCCCGAACGCCGGCGTCGCCCGCCCCGAGGGTGCCCCCGAGGTCTCGGCCCTGCCGCAGGGCGAGATCGTGCAGGTCGAGCACCGCGACCCGCCCGGCGAGACCGACGCCGAGATCGCCGCCATCGGCGAGAAGCTCGCCGCGCTCAAGGCGTCGCTGCCGGGCATGGACTACCAGCGGGCCCGTTATCACCCGATCCATTTCCAGCCCGCGATCGCCACGGCGACGGACTCGGAATGCCTCGCCTGTCACAAGGAAATCCTGAACCACAACGTCGCCGTCGCCAGCCCCGCCGGGCTGCGGGCCGACAGCACCATCGCGTGGTACCAGACCCTCGACACCTACATGCAGGACCAGCAGGATTTCCACTGGCGGCATATGGAGAGCGACTTCGCCAAGGCGACGATGAAGCTCACCTGCAACTTCTGCCACAAGGGCAACGACCCGCGCGAGGAAAGCCCGGACATGATGCCCGGGCGGCACGCCTTCAGCTCGCCCGTGCAGCCCGAGTTCACCAACCGCAAGATGGTCAACCCGTCCGATACCTGCCTGCGCTGCCACGGCCAGATGCCCGACCCGGTGAACATCATGGGCCTCGGCGGTCCCTGGCCCGAGGTCCGCGCGGACATGGAGGACCCCACCTCGGACGACCCGACGCTGGCCAACGGCTGCCTGTCCTGCCACGCCGAGACCTTCCGCACCAACCGCCACAACGTAACCTATCTCAACGCGGCGAGCATCGAGGATCTGGCGCAGGCCGGGTCGGACACCTGCTATGGCTGCCACGGCGGGCGGGCGTGGTTCCGCACCTCGTATCCCTATCCGCGGACTGCGTGGCCGGGGATGGACACCGAGACGGTGCCCGACTGGGCGCTGGGCCGGCAGACCCGCAGCGACGTGGCCTGGCGGATGCCCGACTCGGACCCGACGCCCGGCTGGGACGAGGACGAGGGGCCGGCGGTCAACCCCGCCACCCTGCCGACCGACCCGATGGGCGAACAGGCCGCGGCTGCGCCGAGCGCCTCGGGTGTGCCCTCGGGCGGCCCGGCCGAGCCCGCGCCGGTGATGGGCGCGCAGCCGCCGACCGATCCGACGCTGCCGACCGCGCCCGACGCCGGCGTGGCGCCGCTCGACCCGCAGGCGGACGGCAGCCCGGTGACCGACGAGGCGCGGCTGCCGCCGAACAACCCGGGCACCTCGACGGGGGCGACCCCGCCCGACGCGCCGCCGGCGATGCCCGGTGCCGTCGCGCCGGCGCCCGCCTCGCCCGATGCGGCGGCGCCTGCCGCTGCCCCCGCCAACTGAGCCGAAAGGGGACCAAGCCATGACCCGACCGATGCTGACCGCGCTGCTCGACCCCGCTGCCTGGGCGCGCGCGCTGACCCCGACCCGGCGCCAGTTCCTGCAGACCGCGACCGCCACCGCCGCCACCGCCCTCGTGCTGCCGTCCGTGCCGCGCCGGGCCGAGGCCTTCGCCTACGAGCCCTATCCCAAGGACGACGAGCTCGAGACGGTGGTGACGTCCTGCGCGCACAACTGCGGCAGCCGCCACATGCTCGTCGCGCACAAGAAGGGCGACGTGATCGTGCGCCTCTCGACCGACAACGGCACCTATCAGGGCGACGCCTACGGCACCGACACCGAGGAAAAGCCGCAGGTCCGCGCCTGTTTGCGCGGCCGCAGCTACCGCGCGCGCCTCTATTCGCCCGAGCGGTTGCTCTACCCGATGAAGCGCGTGGGCGCGCGCGGCGAGGCCAAGTTCAAGCGCATCTCGTGGGACCAGGCGCTGAGCGAGATCGCCGAGCGGATGGTCCACCTCAAGACCACCTATGGCCCGACCGCGCTGCTCGACCAGTCCTACGCCGGCGCCTCGTACGGGGTGCTGCACAAGTCCGACCAGATCGAGGGGCTGCTGGGCCGCTTCCTCGGGATGTTCGGCTGCCGCACCAACTCGTGGTCGGTGCCGTCCTACCAGGGGACGACGTTCTCGAGCCGGATGACCTTCGGCACCATCGAGGACGGCAACGAGGACGACGCGTACGCCCACTGCAAGCTGATCATCATGTGGGGGTGGAACCCGGCCTATACGTTCCACGGCGGCAACACGTTCTACTACATGCGGATGGCCAAGCAGCGCGGCTGCAAGTTCGTGCTGGTCGATCCGCAGTACACCGACTCGGCCGCCGCCTATGACGCGTGGTGGATCCCGATCAAGCCGAACACCGATGCGGCGATGATGGCGGGCATGGCCTACCACATCTTCGACATGGGCCTGCACGATCAGGAGTTCATCAACCGCTTCGTGCAGGGGATGGACGCCGGCACCATGCCGGTCTGGGCGCAGGGGCACGAGAACTTCCGTGACTATCTGCGCGGGGACTATGACGGCACGCCCAAGACGCCCGAATGGGCCGCCGAAATCTGCGGCGTCAGCGCCGACGACATCCGCAAGCTGGCCGAGATGTACGCCACGACCAAGCCCGCCGCGCTGAAGGCGAGCTGGGCACCGGGCCGCAACGCCTATGGCGAGCAATACAACCGCATGGCCGCCGCCCTTCAGGCGATGACCGGCAACATCGGCATCCTCGGCGGCTGTGCCGAGGGCGTGGGCAAGGCCTGGCACCCCGAGGCGGTGGCCTATCCCTATGACCAGAACGCCAACCTCTGGTGGGCCTCGATCAAGTCCGACCGCTGGGCGCATATCGTGCTCAACTATCCCAACGTGCGGCGCGAAGAGGCGGGGCTATGGCCGCGCAGCGACGAGCTGGACGGGGTGGTGCCGAACATCCGCGGCATCTTCTGGCAGGGCTCGGACTGGCTGAACCAGCTGACCAACATCAACAAGGAGATCGAGGCGATCCGCCGCCTCGACAGCTATGGCGAGGGGGAAAGCCTGCTCGTCTGCATGGACTCGACCATCACGCCGACCGGCATCTGGGCCGACTACCTGCTGCCCATCGCCACCCACTTCGAGCGGCACGACGTCGCCCTGCCCTGGTACAAGGGGCACTATTACATCCACCGCCCGGTGGTCATCCAGCCGATGGGCGAAAGCCGCACCGACTTTCAGGTGTTCACCGAGCTGGCCTATCGGCTGGGCTTCGGCGAGGCCTACAACCCCAAGGCCAACCGCAACTACTTCAACGACCCCGACGAGGTGGACGAGGCTTACCTCGTGGACTGGTGGCACAAGGTGCAGGAACACCAGCACGTCGACTGGAGCTGGGAGACGTTCAAGAAGCGCGGCGTCTACAAGTTCATCCTGCCCGAGCCGCACGTCGCCTTCCGCGCGCAGATCGAGCAGGGGGTGCCATTCCAGACCGCCTCCGGCAAGATCGAGATCTTCTCGGGCCAGCTCGCGCAGATCACCGACTGGACGCGGACCCAGTACGGCTATCACATCCCGGCGATCCCGAAGTGGATCGAGCCGTGGGAAAGCCTGAACAGCCCCAAGACGGCCAAGTATCCGTTCCACCTCATCAGCCCGCACCCGCGCTGGCGCACGCACTCGATCTTCAACAACATCCCCTGGCTGCGCGAGACCTTCAGCCAGGAGACGACGATGAACGCCGCCGACGCCAAGCGCCTGGGCATCCAGACCGGCGACACGATCGAGGTCTGGAACGAGCGCGGAAAGGTGGTCACGCCGGTCTACGTCACCGAGCGCTGCATGCCGGGCGTCGCGGTGCTGCATGAGGGCGCGTGGATGGACCTCGATTCGAACGGCGTGGACCGGTCGGGCAACCCCGACTTCCTCACGCTCGATGAGCCGTCGCCCGCCGGGGCCTTTGCCTACAACACGGTTCTCGTGGATATTGCCAAGAGCGACCTGATCCACCGGCCGGGCTGGGACCAGCTGTCCACCGCCCGCAGCCACGTCTTCCGCCGCGATCTCTGAGGGGGGCTCGACCGATGGCAACGAACAGCGACGTCCGGGTTCACACCCCGCCCACCCCCGAAGAGCGCGCCGCCATCAAGGCGCGCATCAAGGAGAACGCCGCCCGGCGCAAGCGCGAGCGCTATGTGCCGGTCGTGCCCGAGATGCAGATGGGCTTCATCCACAACAACGTGGACTGCATCGGCTGCCGGGCGTGCGAGATCGCCTGCAAGGACAAGAACGGGCTGGACGCCGGGCCGCGCTTCCGCCGGGTGCAGTACGTGGAAGGCGGGATCTTCCCCAACGTCTTCGCCTTCAAGATCAACATGTCCTGCAACCACTGCGCCGAGCCCGCGTGCCTGCCGGCCTGCCCCACCGGGGCGATCTGGAAGCGCGCCGACAACGGCGTGGTGGACATCGACTCGACCCTCTGCATCGGCTGCCGGAAATGCGAGGCCGCCTGCCCCTTCGGCGCGCCCCAGTATGACCCGCACCGCAACGTGGTCGCCAAGTGCAACATGTGCATCGACGAGCTCGAGGCCGGGCGGAAGCCCTATTGCGTCAGCGCCTGCATGATGCGGGTGCTGGACGTGGGCCCGATCGACCAGCTCAGGGACGGCACCTATCAGACCAAGGCGCGCGGCCCGAACGATCAGGTTGTGAGCCAGGTCCGCGGGATGGCCGACCCCGACCTGACGAAGCCCTCGATCGTTTTCATCCCCCATTCCAAGGGCCGTGTGGATGGCTGAGACGACCAAGGCTGCGACCCACGACTGCGGCTGCGGGGCCGACCACCATCACGGCCCCGCCGACGAGAGCGCCCGCCCCGAGCCCGCGAAGCTGTCGCCCGAGGGGCAGGCGGCGCTGACCGCGGCGGCCGAGGCGCTGGGCCTCATCATCCGCCTGCATGACCGCGAGCCGGACGCGGCGCTGGTCCGCGGCCTCAAGGAGGCCGAGGCCCCCGCGCTCTTTGCCGCGATCCTCGCCGGCGAGGACGGCCAGACCGCCGCCGCCGCGCTGGCCGAGGCGCTCGACGCGCTGCCCGACGACCCGGTTGAGGCCGACATGGACCTCGTGGCCGCCGCCTGGGCCGAGGTGCACATCACCCACGGGCTGCGCGCCTCGCCCAACGGCTCGGTCTGGATGACCGTCGAAAGCCTCGAGCGGCAAGAGCCGATGTTCGCGGTCCGCGACTGGTACGAGCACTACGGCCTCTCGACCCCCGACTGGCGGCGGCGCAGCGACGACAACATCGTCCACGAGCTTCAGTTCGTGCAGCACCTGCTGGGGCTGGGGACGCAGGTGGCGGCCGTCGATGCGGGGCGGTTCATGGACCTGCACGTGCTGCCCTGGGTGCCCGAGTGGGGCCGCCGCGTCGCCGCCCGCGCGGCCGAGCCGCTGATCGCGGCCAGTGGGCTGCTGACCGCGACCTACCTCGAGGGGCTGCGCGAGCTGATCGCGCAGGTCTCGGGCGTGCGCCGCGGGCCGGTGGCGCCGCTGCCGCAGGCCCAGGCCGTGACCCCCGACGAGCCCGAGCGCTTCATCCCCGGGGTCGCCGAAAGTTGGTAGCCCCCCCGCGCGAGGCCGAACCGGGCGGGCCGGCGCCCGCCGGCTCTGCATCCGCCGCGGGGTCCGTCTCTGCGGTGCGCGAGGGGCGCTGCACCCATGCGAGGCTCGAGGAATCCTCGTGCCAGGCCTGTGAGGATGCCTGCCGCGAGGACGCCATCTTCCCCGCCGGCCCCGAGATCTTCATCTTCGCCGAAGCCTGCACGGGCTGCGGCGCCTGCGTCGCCGCCTGCCCGCAGGAGGCGTTGGCGCTGGCGCCCTCGCCGCCCGAGGTGCTGATCCCTCTGGGAGCGGCCGGACCCGCGGTGGCGATGTGCCGCGAATGGCCGGGCGCCGCCCGCGCCGCGGTGGCGCGCTGCATCCACGCTCTGTCGGACGCGGCTCTCGCCGCCGGCCCGCACCGGATCGCGGTGGCGACGCCCGACTGCGCCGCCTGTCCGCTCTGCCCGCCCGAGACGCTGTTCGACCGGGTCGCACGGCTCAACGCGCTGGCCGCCGACCGCGGCCGCGCGGGGATCGAGCTGCGCCCCGCCACCCCCGCCGAGGCCCGCGCCGCGCTGGACGAACGCGCCGCCGTGGACCCCGCGCGGCGCCGGCTCTTCGCCCGCTTCGCCACCGCGGGCGAGGTTGCCGCTCCCGCCGAGCCCGCCGCCGCCCTGCGCGAGCTGCAGGCGCTGCCGGGCGCCGCGCCGCGGTTCCGGCACGTCCCCCGCATCGACCCCGCACTCTGCATCGGCTGCGACGCCTGCCTGAGGATCTGCCCCGAAGAGGTCTTGGCGCTTGACAGCGAGGGCGGAGTCTTGCGCTACACTGTGGCCGCAGAGCGGTGCACCGGCTGCGCGTTATGCGTGGACATCTGTGCCCCCGCCGCGATGAGAGTCGAGCCGATGGCCCAGGCAGCCGCACCGATCCCGCTTCACGATTTCCGCTGCCGGATGTGCGGCGTCTCGGTGCACGAGCCGGTGACGGCGGCCACCGAGGCGGCCCCGGACCTCTGCCGCATCTGCCGCGCGGCCCCGCACGGCAAGCGCCTGCACCAGGTGATTGCGTGACCCCTGCGGCCCCCGATCTCGTGGTCGTCGGCGGAGCGCGCCTCGACGCGGCCGCCGCGACGCTGGCCGAGGCGGGCTATCCCGTGCGCCGCGGCGCCGACGGCCCTGCGCTCGAGCGGCTGATCGACGAGGCGATCCCGGCGGCGATCCTGCTCGACGCCGGCCTGCCCGACCTGCCGGCGCTGCTGGCCGAGCTGTCGCCCGGCTGCGGGGTGATCGTGCTGACCGCCGAGCCGTCGGTGGACGAGGCGCTTGAGGCGATCCGCGCCGGGGCGGCCGACTATCTGCCGGCCGGCGCGCCGCTGCCGATCCTCGCCCGCGCGCTCGACCGCATCTGCACCGTGCGCCGGCTGCAGGACGATGTGGAGTTCTGGCGCAGCCGCGCCGCGCCCGGGCAGAACGCGATGCTGGGCCAGAGCCCGGTGATGGGCGCGCTGCGCCGCACCATCGAGCTGGTGGCCCACGCCGCCGCCCCGATCCTCATCACCGGCGAGGGCGGCACCGGCAAGTCCGCCATCGCCCAGGTGATCCACGCGACCAGCGGCCGCGCCAGCCGCCAGCTCGTTGCGGTGGACTGCGATTCGACCCTCACCCCCGCCGACCTCTTCGGCAGCGAGGGGCAGGGCCATGTCGGCCGCGGCATCCTCGCCCAGGCGCAGGGCGGCACGCTGCTGCTGAACGACATCGAGCGCCTGCCCGAGACGATCTATGCCCCCCTGCTGCGGCTGCTCGAACAGGGGCGGGTGCGCCGGATCGGCGGGACGCAGTTCATCGGCCAGGACATCCGGGTGATCGCCACGACCTCGGCCGACCTCAAGGCGCGGGTGGCCGAGGGCACGTTCCGCGACGAGCTGTTCTACCGCCTCTCGACGCTCGAGGTGCACGCGCCCGCCCTGCGCGACCGCCCCGAGGACATCCCGGCGGTCGCCCACCACCTGCTCGAGACGCGCAGCTTCCAGCGCGACGTGGAGAAGCGCTTTGCCCCCGAGGCGATCGACGCGCTGGTGCGCCACCACTGGCCGGGGAACCTGCGCGAGCTGCACAACGCGGTGGACCGCGGCGTGATCATGTCCGCCGACGCCCCCGAGATCACCTCGGCCGACCTCGGCCTGCGCCCCGCGCCGGGCGCCCGACCGGCCCCCGGCGGCGTGGTGCTGAGCTTCGACCACCTGCCCACCGCCGAGGAGCTGCGCGCCCGCTACATCGACCTGCTGCTTGATCGCTACGGCGGCAACCGCCAGAAGGTCGCGCAGGTGCTGGGGATCAGCGAGCGGACCACCTATCGGATCATCCGCAAGGCGGCTGAGTAAGGGCGGGTCTACTCGGGTCGAGCCCAACTGCCGAGCATTGCGATCCCGGGAGGCCGGCGCAAGCTCGGCCCGGCAGAGAGGCGCTCGTCTCACAGGTAAAGGTCCGCCAAGGGCGCTGGTCCCTCGCACGATCCCAGCCGACCCGTCAATGCAGACCGAACTCGGCCATCAGGCGGCGGCGCATCTCGACGAAGCGGGGTTCGCTGCGGTCGCGTGGGCGTGCGAGGCCCACGTCGATCAACCGCGGCACCGCGCCCTTCTCTTTCGGCAGCACCAGCACCCGATCGGCGAGGTAGATCGCCTCCTCGAGGTCATGGGTGACGAGGATCAGGGTCACGCCTTCCTCGCGCCAGATGCGGGCAAGCTCCTCCTGCATGGTCAGCTTGGTCATCGCGTCCAGCGCGCCGAGCGGTTCGTCGAGCAGCAGGATTTCCGGCTGCACGGTGAGCGCGCGGGCGATGCCCACCCGCTGCGCCATGCCGCCCGACAGCTGGCGGGGATAGGCGTCCGCGAACTCGGCCAGGCCCACGAGCTGGATGTAACGGCGGGCGCGCGCTTCGGCCTCGGCCCGGGGCACACCGCGGACCGTCAGGCCGAAGGACACATTGCCCAGAACCGTGAGCCAGGGCAGCAGGCGCGGCTCCTGGAAGATGATCGACCGTTCGGTGCCGACGCCCCTGACCTCTTGCCCGTCGATCAGCACCCCGCCGCTGTCGGGCGTCTCAAGGCCCGCCAGCACGCGCAGCAAAGTGGTCTTGCCGCAGCCCGAGGGGCCGACGATGGCCAGCGCCTCTCCCCCCCGGATGTCAAGCGAGAGGTTGCGCAGCACGTTCAGGCGCTGGCCGTTCAGCGCGAAGGATTTGGAGAGGGCACGAACCTTGACCTCTCCGCGGCGGATGGACGCGTCCACAGTCATGACTTTGCCTCAGTTCGGGGTCGGGCGTCGCCCGTCACGTAAAGGATATCCTTGGCCGTGAGCTGGCCGGGCTTCACGGCGCCCTCGCGTTCCAGCACGTCGATCCAGAACTGGATGTCGTGGTCGACCGCCAACCCGCCCTCGCGCACGCCGTAGCCGGCGAAGTACTGCGCCACGTCGGCATTCTCGCCGCGTTCGGCCAAGACGCGGGCGAAGATCTGGCGCGTTTCCGCGATGTGGTCGCGGGCGTAATCCAGCGCACGGGCGGATTGCTCGACGAAGATCCGGGCCTCTTCGGGATGCGCCTCGATCCAGTCGCGCCGCAGGACGACGAAGCCGCCCGCGATCTCGCCCAGGACGTCGGTATCGTCGAACACCGCGCGCAGACCGCCGTTCCGCAGGGCCGCGCCGGTGAACGTCGTCTGCCAGTAGCCGAATGCCGAGACATCGACCTGGCCCGAGCGCAGGACCTGTTCCAGTTGCGGTCCCGGCACGACGATCAGGTTGGCGCTGTCCTCGGGCAGCCCCTTCTGGTGAAGCGCTTCGCGCACGACATAGTCGAGATGCGCGCCGAGCGTGTTGACCGCGATTGTCTTGCCGACGATGTCCGCGACGCTTTTGATCGGGCTGTCATCGCGCACGTAGAAGACCGACTGCGCCTCGTCGTTGATCCCGTTCGAGGGATAGGCGGCGACGAAATCGTTGCCGGCGGCGATGGAGTTGAGGACGGCGGCCGTCGCGGCCGAGCCGATCTCGACGCTGCCCCCGGCCAGCGCCACGAGCGACGCCGGGCCGCCCTGGGCGTAGCCGACGTTCTCGAAGGTGATGCCGGTGCCTTCGAAGTAGCCGAGTTCGTCGGCCAGTTCGAAGGCCGAGAGGCCGCCCTGGCTCGAGAGGTAGCGGAGGTTCACATCGGCCCAGGCGGGCGAGAGGGTGAAGGCCAGCGCGGTCGAAGCCGCGAGGATGCGGAGTGTGGCGATCATGGAGGTGGTCCTTTGGTCGAGAGGGGAGGAGGGGGTCAGTTCGTCACGTCGGCCCAGCGGCAGAGCCGCCGTTGCAGGGCGACGAGGGCCGCGTTGGCCGACAGGCCGAGCAGCGCGAGCAGCAGGATCGCCGCGAACATCTGCGGGATCTGGAAGTTGTACTGGGCGTTCATCACCTGAAACCCGAGGCCCTTGTTCGCGCCGATCATCTCGGCCGCGATGAGCAGCAGCAGCGCCGTCGTCGCCGACAGGCGCAGCCCGACGAAGATCGCGGGCACGGCGGCGGGCAGGACGACCCGGCGGAACGTCGTCAACCGCGAGGCGCCGAAGGTGGCCGCCATCTCGATCAGCTTGCGGTCCACCTCCTTGACCCCGCCGATGGTCGCGAGGAGAAGCGGGAACAGCGTCGCCCAGAAGATCACGAAGATCTTGGACGTCTCGCCCAGCCCCAGCAGCAGGATGAACACCGGATAGAGCGCGAGCGCCGAGGTCTGGCGGAAGAACTGCAGGATCGGGTCCAGCGCCTCTTCGAGGGCGCGGATCTGGCCCATGAACAGGCCCAGCGGGATGGCGACGGCGACAGCGGCGGCAAAGGCGATGCCCGACCGCTGCAGGCTGATCGCGATGTCGTCGAGAAGCGCCCCGCCGACCACGCCGGTCCAGGTGGCGGCGATGATCCTGTCGAGCGGCGGGAAGATCGTCGGGTTGATCCAGCCGTGGGTCGAGCCGACCTGCCAGAGGGCGAGAAAGGCGGCGACTAGCCCGAACCGGCGCACCGCGACGGCGGCACCGGCCGCCCCGCGGCGCAGCAAGGCCGCGCCGGGGGTGGCCGACCCAGCGGCGGGGAGGGCGGAGTCATCGAGGCTTTGGTAGGTCATGGCTCACTCCGCGGCATGGGTGGTGCGGCGCAGGGCCGCCCAGCGCGTTTCGGGGAACGGAAGGCCGAGGTTCTCGCGCAGGGTCCGCCCTTCGTATGCGGTGCGGAACAGGCCGCGGCGCTGCAGCTCGGGGATCACGAGGTCCACGAAATCGGTCAGGCCGGTCGGCAGCCACGGCGGCAGGATGTTGAAGCCGTCGGCGCCTTCGTTCGTGAACCACTCTTCCAGCGTGTCGACGATCTGCGTCGGCGTGCCGACCACGGTGAAATGGCCCCGGGCGCTCGCAACCCACTGATAGAGCTGCCGGATCGAGAAGTCGTTCTTGTCCGCGATCTGACGGATCAGGGTCTGGCGCGACTTCATGCCCTCGGTCGGGGGCACCGGCGGCAGGGGCCCGTCGAGGTCCACCCCCGTCAGGTCGAGCGTGCCGCCCGTCAGCCCCCTGATCAACGCGATGCCGTCCTCTTCCAGGATCAGGCTGGTGAGGCGCTCGTATTTCTCGCGCGCCTCGGCTTCCGTCCGGCCGACGAACGGCGAGACGCCGGGCATGATCAGAATGTGGTCGGGGTTGCGCCCGAGGCCCCGCGCCCGGGCCTTGATGTCGCGATAGAACTCCTGCGCGGTCTCGAGCTTCTGGTGGGCGGTGAAGATCACCTCGGCCGTCGCCGCCGCGAGCCCGCGGCCGTCCTCGGACTGCCCGGCCTGCACGATGACCGGGTGGCCCTGGGGCGACCGGCTGACGTTCAGCGGCCCCTTCACCTTGAAATGCGTGCCCTTGTGGTCGGTCGTGTGCACCTTGTCGGGGTCGAAGAACCGGCCCGACGCCTTGTCGCGGATGAAGGCGTCATCCTCGAAACTGTCCCACAGCTTCTTGACGACATCGACGTGTTCGGCCGCGCGGGCATAGCGGAAGGCGTGCGGGTGCTGCTGGTCGAGGTTGAAGTTATGCGCGGCCCCGTCCGTCGCCGTCGTCACCACGTTCCATCCGGCGCGGCCATCGCTGATCAGGTCCAGCGAGGCGAACTTGCGCGCGAGGTTGTAGGGCTCTTCGTAGGTGGTCGATGCGGTGGCGATGAAGCCGAGGTTCTTCGTCAGGGGGGCCAGCGCCGAGAAGAGCGTCACCGGCTCGAACCCGGCGATCTTGGCATTGCCACCCTCGACCCCGGCGCCGAACGCGATGGCGAGCCCGTCAGCCAGGAAATAGGCGTCGAACAGGCCGCGTTCGGCCTCTTGCGCGAGCCTGACGTGAAAGTCGAAGCTGGTGGCCCCGTCGACGGGGCTGTCGGGGTGGCGCCAGGCGGCGATGTGCTGGCCGCCTCCGGGAAGGAAGGCGCCAAGGCGGATCTTGCGGGTCTGGGTCATGGTGTAGTTCCTTTCGGGGGATCAGTTGGCGGTTCGGGGGGTGCTGGCGCGGCCATCGGGGCCGACCGGCACATCGCCGGCCAGCGTCACCCGCTGCACGACGCGGTGCGCGTCGCCGTAATCGTTGACCGCGACATGCTGGGTCGCGCGGTTGTCCCAGATCACCACGTCGCCCGCCTGCCAACGCCAGCGCACGGTGTTTTCGGGGGCGGTGACGCGGGCCTGCAGCAGGTCGTAGACCCTGGCCGAATCCTCGCGCGACAGGCCGGTGAAGCGCTGCAGGAAGCTGCCCAGCAGCAGGCTGCGTTCGCCGGTTTCGGGGTGGACCCGGACCACCGGATGCTCGGTCTCGAACACCGCCGAGGCAAAGACCTCGGCATGGTATGTCACGTCGATCGCGCGCGCCGCGGGCCTGTCGGCGGCATAGTCGTAGGCGTTGGAATGGATCGCGCGAAGGCTGTCAGCCAGGGCCTTGAGCGGCGCGGGCAGGTCCGCATAGGCACTCACCGTATTGGCCCAGATCGTGTCGCCGCCATGGTCGGGGATGACGACGCCCCGCAGGACCGACGCCTTGGGATAGGCCGCGACGAAGGTGACATCCGTGTGCCACCGGTCCGCGCGCCCGCCCCCCCGGCTCGAGTCGAGTTCGAGGATCGACGTCGAGCCCGCCACGACGGGCTGGGTGGGGTGGGGGTCAAGCTCGCCCAGACGCAGGGCAAAGGCCTCTTGCGCGGCGTCGTCCAGATGGGACTGGCCGCGCAGGAACAGCACCTTGTGGCGCAGAAGCGCCTGCCACAGGGCATCGATCACCGGCTGCGGCAGGTCGGCCGACAGGCGGAGGTCGCGGATTTCGGCCCCGATCCGGGGGGTCACGAGCAGGATGTTTCCCGCGCGCAACGCGTCGAACGTCTGATGCAGGGTCACGGTTTGGGTCCTTTCGGGCAAGCCGACTTCGGTCACGCCATGGGCGTGCTGGCGGCATCGGGAATGTGAGGAATGTCAGGCGGCGTTGGCGGTGACGGGTCGCCTGAGCCAAGGGGTGAACTGCGCCACGGCCCGGTCGATCCGGGCGAGCAGCGGCAGCGCGGCAGGCTGGCCCTCGGCGAAATCGGCGGTCGAGGCATAGACGCCGGTGGGCAGCGTCACCGCCTCGAAGAAGCCGAAGAGGGGACGCAACTGATGCTCGATCACCAGCGCGTGCTTGTCCCCGCCGCCCGTCGCCGTCAGCAGCACAGGCTTTCCGGCCAGTGCGGCCGGTTCAAGCAGGTCGAAGAGATGCTTGAACAGCCCGGTATAGCTGCCCTTGTAGACCGGGCTGCCGACGATCAGGGCATCGGCCGCGATCACCTGATCGACCAGCGGCTGCGCCTCGGGCGCCAGATCGGCGAGGCTGCGGGCCTGACCGAGCGAGGGCCCGAAAGCGTCAAGATCATGCAGGCTGGCGGCGGTGCCGAACTGGGCCGAGACCCGTGCCGCGACCGCCCCGACCAGGGCGTGGGTCTTGGAGGGGCGTCCAAGACTTCCCGAGATTCCAATGAGTTGCTGCGGCATCGTGGTGTCCTAAATATCTATCTATATTGTCGTGTATAATGTTGGATGCGGCCCCGTCTGGCCATTCCAAAGATGCGGCCGAAAAGAGGTTGAAACTTCTGCCGCGGGTGGCGCGGACAGCGGAGGTTTGCCGAAACGGCCCCTCGGGGGCTGCGTGCGGGCGTGGCCTGCCGGGCGGCGCAATCTTCCCGTCATGGTCGATTCCACGGCAACCAGACCGAGGATGCGGCAGGGTTGGCGAGGGCGGCGCGAAGAACGCCCTTTCTCTGCGGGGCCCCAAAAGAGAATGGTTTACACGACTAAGTTGGTCGATATTTAAAGATAAGGAACGATCCGAATCTTGACCACGTCTGCCGGACGCCGATCCTCAGAAGGAGACCATCATGCTTGACGGACGTTTCCCTTCGGAAATCTACCGCACGCGTGCCGCGGGACAGGTCCCGGCCAGCGACCGGCCCCACGATCAGGTCACTCCCCGGATCTGGATGTCGGTCGCGGGCCTGGTCGGGATGATCTGCCTCGTCTCGTTGGCATGACGGAGATGCGCCCCTTTCCTGATCAGGATGCCGGTGCCCGCCCCCCGCGCGGGCCGCATGTGCTGATCATCGGCGGCGGTGCGAGCGGGGTGATGATGGCCGCGCATCTCTTGTCGCGGCCGGACACGGGGTTTCGCGTCACCATCGTCGAGGGGCGCCACATGCTGGGCTGCGGGGTCGCCTATTCGACCACCGACCCCGACCACCTGCTGAACACCCGCGTCCACAACATGAGCGGGTTTGCCGACCGCCCGCACCATTTCCTCGACTGGCTGCGCGTCCGACCCGAGGGGGAGGGTGTGACCGAGCAATGCTTCGTCGGCCGGGCCACCTATGGCGCCTACATGGCAAGCCTGCTCGAGCCCTGGTCGGGTGACGGCTCGGACGGGCGCCTGCGCTGCGTGCGCAAGACCTGCGTGCGCCTGCGCGACGTGCCGGAGGGCGTCGCCGCGACGCTGGACGATGGTCAGGTGCTGAGCGGTGACATGGCGGTGCTGGCCACCGGGCATGTCCAGCCCGCCCCGGATCCCGAGGGCGCGCTGAGCGGACCCTGGTCAGACCCCCGGCCAGTGGACCCCGACGACCGCATCGTCATCGTCGGCAGCGGGCTGACCATGGTCGACTGCGTCCTGTCGATGCTGAAGTCAGGGCATCGCGGCCCGATCCTGTCGATCTCGCGCCGGGGCCTTCTGCCGCGCGACCATGCCCCGACGCGACCGCTGCCCATCGATCTGACCGACCTTCCGCTGGGTGCGCCGATGTCTGTCCTGACCCAGTGGCTGCGTCGTCGTGCACGGGCGGCGGAACGCATGGGAGGAACCTGGCGCGATGCCGTCGATGGCGTGCGGCCGCACGTCCGCCACCTCTGGCGCGCCTTGCCGCCTGCCGAGCGTGCGCGCTTCCTGCGCCATGCCGCCACCTGGTGGGACATCCACCGCCATCGCATCCCCCCCGCCTCGGCCGCCGTAGTGGCCGGGGCGCTTCGGTCGGGCCAGCTGGTCCTGCAACGCGGGCATTTCCTGACGGCCGAGGTCGACGCCGAGGGCAGTCGCTGCGTCACCTTTCGCCCGCGTGGGGACGTCGCCGCGACCCGGATCTCGGCCGCCCGCATCATCGACTGCCGCGGCATCCGCCGCGACCCGGAGCGGAACGCGACGCCGCTGATCGCCGATCTGCTGGCCTCGGGTCAGGGGCGGATCGATCCCTTGCGGATCAGCCTGGACGTCACCGCTGAGTGCGAGGTGATTGCCCGGAACGGTGCCCCCTCGCGCCGGATCTACGCCATCGGGCCCGCCGCGCGCGCCGCATTCTGGGAAATCACCGCCGTTCCCGACATCCGCGACCAGGTTGCAAGGCTGGCCGACGCGATGGCGGCCGGAACGACGAGCACGGTGCCCCGATGAGCGGTTCTCCAAACCGGCTGCGGGTCGTCGCCCGGGCCCCCGAACGCCGCATGTCCGAATGCCTGTCGAAGAATCGGAGCCGCATTTGAATACTGGCAAGTCCGCGGCGCTCGACCGGATCGACCGCAAGATCCTGCACGAACTGATGATGGACGCGACCCTGCCCGTCGCGCAACTCGCCGATCGTGTCGGACTGCCCAGACCCCCTGCTGGAAGCGCGTGCAGAAGCTCGAGGCGGCGGGCGTGATCGACCGCCGCGTCGCCATCGTGCCGCCGGAACGGATCGGCCTCGGTCTGACGGTGTTCGTCGAGATCGTCGCAGCCGATCACAGCCAGGACTGGCGCGACGCCTTTGCGGCGCTCGTGGCCGAGTATCGCGAGATCGTCGAGGTCCACCGGATGGCAGGGGAGGTCGACTACCTGCTGAAGGTCGTGGTCGAGGACACCGCGGCGTACGACAGTTTCTATCTGGACTTCACCCGCCGCTTGCCGTGCCGGAATGTGACGTCGAAGTTTTCGATGGAGCGGATCAAGGCGACGACGGCACTTCCCATCGATACTACGGAGCCGTGAGAGATCAGGCTGGGCGGACGCTGTGAGGAGTCCTTTGAACACGTTGACGAATAGCGGTGCCACAAGGGAATTGACGTGATGTCGATAAAACTAAGGAGCCTTTTGGCGGTCTTGTCGTAGCGGGTGGCGACGCGACGGGAATTCTTGAGCTTGTTGAAGCACCGCTCGACGCGATTGCGCGGGCGGTCCAGCCTGCGGTCAACGGCGACCCGAAGCTTCCGAGCTTTGGACATGGGGATGACCGGCACCACTTCGCGCACGTCGATGGTCGTGCGGATGTTGACAGAGTCGTAGCCGAGGTCTGCGAGCAAAACGCTTGGCTCGGGCTGGTTGTCAGCCATGACCAGATCAAAACCGAGGTAGTCCAATGTCTGCCCAGCCGTGTTTTCGGTTCTCATGCGCCGGCCTGCCGCACTGATCCGCAGATGATCTTGGTCGTGAAGCCACCTCGCGAGCGGCCGAAACTTTAGCGCGGGGTCCCCTTTTGCGCCTGTCGCCTGATGCTTCAACGGGGCGAGCGTTATCCGCATCTCGACCTGCGCGTCGACGATCACGGCGATCCCTTGGCCGAACTCGCGCGGTTGATGGAGGTCGCCGCCGAGCGCTACCTGCACGTCGCGGCGATCCTTCCGACTGAGGCGCGGTTTTCCGGCCAGCCTGACCGGAGCGGCGTCGACAAGGCTATCGCCGACGCCGAGGCGGCGCGCGGCGGGACCACCCGCTCGATTGCCACCGGCCCGGCCGCGGGGACCAGCGCGCGATGATCCTGGGAATCGAGACCAGTCATCTGCTTGAGTTGACCGGACTGGCGGCGGTCTCGGGCGTGATCGGCGGCGTCATCGCCGGACTTCTCGGCGTCGGCGGCGGGATCGTCATCATCCCGATTCTTTAATTCGCTCTGACGCTGACCGGCATGGATCCGGCGCGGACGATGCAGGTCGCGGTCGGCACCTCGCTGGCTACCATCGTGTTCACCTCGCTGTCCTCAGGGCTGGCGCATCACCGGCGCGGCGCGATGGACCTTGCGCTGATCCGGCGCTGGGTGCCGTGGACTCTCTTGGGCGTGGTCGTCGGCTCGCTGATCGGCGGATATGTCTCGGGCTGGGTGCTGGTGGCGGTGTTCGCCATCATCGCGCTGATCGTGGCATTTGACATGATGCTGCGCAGGCCCACGGGCGACGTCGAACCGCAACGGTTCCCTGCGGCGGTCTGGGCGTTGCTGGGCGTATTCACCGGCGGGATCTCCGCTATGATGGGGATCGGGGGGGGCACAGTGGGCGTCCCGATCCTCAACTTTCTTGGCTATGACATCCGCAAGGCGGTCGGCACCTCCTCGGCCATCGGCTTCCTGATCGGCCTGCCCGGCGCGCTCATCTACGCCGCGACCGGTCTTGGCCAGCCCGGCCTGCCGCCGATGTCGCTGGGCTATGTGAACCTCTATCTCGCGGCGATCATCATCCCGCTGTCCACGTGGATGGCGGTCTATGGGGTCCGGCTGGCGCACAGCATCGACCGGCGCCGGTTGCGGATGGCCTTCGGCATCTTCCTGCTGCTGACCTCGCTGCGGATGTGGGTCGATCTGCTAAGCGGGGTACGATGAGCGCCGAACTCCTCCAGAAACTGCGCAATGTGGCCGCCGACGCCCGCCGCGACGGCCGCCTACCGCCCGAGCGCGAGCTGGCCGCCACACTGGGCGTCGGGCGCGGGCAGCTGCGCGGCGTCCTCGCCAAGCTCGAGGCGGAGGGCGCGGTCTTTCGCCGGCAGGGACAGGGGACGTTCGTGGTGCCGACCCCCGCCACCGGCCGGCAGAGGCTTCGCACCCTTGCGACCGCCATTTCGCCTGCCGACGTGATGGAAGTTCGCCGTCAGATCGAGCCGGGTCTCGCTAGCCTTGCGGCTCTGCGCGCGTGCGACACCGATATCGCCGGGCTTCGCGAACTTGCTGACCGCTGCCGAGCGGCGACTGACCCGGCGGCTTACGAAACAGCCGACGAGATCTTCCATCACCGGATCGCGGAAATGTCGCGCAACATTCTGTTCCTTCGCGTCTATGAAGAAATCCGCGCCGTCCGCGCCATGACGCGATGGCACGCCGAACGCGCTCCGGTCCTTGACGCACAGCAGATCGCCGAGCGGTGCTGTGAGCATGATGCCGTCGTCGCGGCCTTCTGCGCTGCCGATACCAAGGCTGCGTGGCAGGCCATGGACAGGCACCTCGAGCGCGTAGAAAGGTCTATCAGGCAGCAGGGTTTGAACGGCGGCGAGTAAGGGGCGTGAGGGAGGCGCTTAGTGGCTAAGTTTGTGGTCCGTCAAACTTACCCATCAGGCGCATCCGTCTTCGCAGGTAACTCTTGAGACGAAAGCGGTCCACCGATTGGCTCCGCGGAGCCTCCCCTGCCTGAAATAACCCTCGGAACTCTTGGAACCCGATCCATGGCTGACATAATGGCCATTTACAAATCCGTTCCAGTACGCCGCGAGATAGTCGTCGGCCCCTGTCGGGTGAACGCAATGACCGGTACCGTTCGTGCGGGGTCGGCATTATTTCCCTCGACTGTGCGCTTCATCAGCGATCAGGAGCCGTGCGAAATCGACGCCGGCGAAGATGTCGGTGACTCTTGCGTACACACCGTACCGTGGCTCAGCACCACTACTTCGGCTTCCGATAAGCCCGTTCTCAGGCGCCAGCGGACGTGCGAAAGCGCGCGCGCTGGCTTCCGGCCCCGACAGTTGTCACCGCAGCGCGGTGCTGTGGCGGCTGTCTGGCGAGGGGCTGGCCCCGCCCATGTCGCGCGCCGACGAGGACAGCCGCCCGATGCCCGCCAGCACGAGGCCCTTCCCTGCGATGTCCGCATCAGCCCGCCTCCGCACGATTTTCACTGAACCGCCCGGCCCCCGTCTGCACCTTTCATCGCAGATGGCGGGCGGCGCAGTTGACAGCTGCCCGCGGGGCGCGAACACTCGGACCGACATACAAAAGCGGAGGTATTGTATGCGCTGGTCCAAGCCGAAAGCCCGCGAGATCCGCTGCGGGATGGAAATCAACATGTACGGTCCCGCCGAGGATGATCGCGACGCCCGCGACGTGATCTGATCCGGCCCATCGGATGAAAGTGACGATTCTTGGGGCAGCCGCCGGTGGTGGGCTGCCCCAATGGAACTGCGGCTGCCGGAACTGCCGCGACGCCCGCGCGGGCAGGATTGCAGGGATGACCCAATCCTCGGTGGCGGTCACCGTTGACGGGCACACCGTCGTACTGAATGCCTCACCCGACATTCGCGCCCAGCTTTCCGCCTGCGGCATGGCGCCCGAGGGGCTGCGCGGCAGCCCGTTCGCGGCGGTGGTGCTGACCAATGCCGATGTCGATCACCTGGCCGGGCTTCTCAGCCTGAGGGAATCCTCGGCCTTTGCGATTCACGCGACTCCGGCCACGCTGGCGATCCTTGCGCAGCCGATCTTTCGGGTGCTGAACCCCGACTACGTCGCCCGCGTGCCGATCGCGCTGGACCAGCCCTTTGAGCCCGTGCCCGGCCTGCGCGTCACCGCCTTTGCGGTGCCCGGCAAGGTGGCGCTGTATCTCGAGGACGGCGAGCCGGATACGCAGCTGATGGGCGAACAGACCGTCGGGCTGCGGCTTGAGTCGGGCGGGCGGCGGCTGCTGTATATCCCCGGCTGCGCGACGGTCCCGGATGGGCTGTTGGCCGAAATGGCGGCGGCTGACCTGATCCTGTTCGACGGCACCGTCTGGCAGGATGACGAGATGGGCCGCACCGGCACCGGCTCCAAGACCGGCGCGCGGATGGGTCACATGGCGATGGCCGGTCCCGAGGGCAGCATGGCCCGGCTGGACGGGCTGACCGCCCGCCGCGTCTTTGTCCACATCAACAACACCAACCCTGTGCTGCAACCCGCCAGCCCCGAGCGCGCCGAGGCCGCCGCCGCCGGCTGGGAGATCGGCTTTGACGGGATGGAGATCACCCCATGAACGCGCAGTCCCCGACCCCCACCGCGGCCCCGCCCCAGCCTGCCAGCCCGGCCGAATTCGAGGCCCGGCTGCGCCAGATCGGCGCCGAGCGCTATCACGACAAGCACCCGTTCCACGAGTTGTTGCATTCTGGCGGCTGCACCATCGACCAGGTGCGCGCCTGGGTCATCAACCGCTATTACTACCAGTCGCGCATTCCGATGAAGGACGCGGCTTTCATGTCGCGCGTCACCGACCCCGATCTGCGCCGCGCCTGGCGCTCGCGGATCGAGGATCACGACGGCACCGCCGACCAGCCCGGCGGCATCTGGCGCTGGCTGCGGCTGGCCGAAGGGGTGGGGCTGGCCCCCGATTACGTCGCCTCGGCCCGCGGCGTCCTGCCGGCGACGCGGTTTGCGGTCGATGCCTATGTCCGCTTTGTGCGCGACGAGCCGCTGCTGGCCGCGGTCGCCTCGTCGTTGACGGAACTGTTCGCGCCCGCCATCCACCAGCAGCGGATCGCCGGGCTTTTGGCGCATTACGATTTCGCCAACCCTCAGACCATCGCCTATTTCCAGCATCGCCTGACCGAGGCGCCCAAGGACGTGGCCTTTGGCCTCGGCTGGGTTCTGGACCATGCCCGCACCGCACAGGACCAGGACGTGGCCGCCGCCGCGCTGGTGTTCAAGACCGACGTGCTCTGGGCGCAGCTTGACGCGCTGCACAGCGCCTATGTCGCCCCCGGCCGCATCCCGCCCGGCGCCTGGCACCCCGGCGAGGGGCTGGCATGAGCGCCGCCCTGACCGATGACGGGCGCGCGACGGCAGGGCGGGCCGACCCAAGCACGGCCAGCCCCGCCCAGGCCCAGCCGCCCGCCGCGGGGCCGGGCATGGGGGTCACCGACCGACCGGTTCTGCCGCGCGGGGTGCGGCTCCATGACGACCGGGTTCGCGGCACCAAGGTGCTGCTGGGCCCCGAAACCGCGCTGATGCTGGACGAGATCGGCGCCGCGATCATCGCCGAGATCGACGGCCGGCGCGACGTGGCCGAGATCGGCGCCGCCCTGGCCGGCCGCTACGGCGCGGACCTGGACGAGGTGTTGCCCGACATCGTCGAGTTTCTGGCCGACATGGCCGGGCGCCGGCTGGTGGACCAAGCATGAACGCCCCCGCCCCCCCGCCGCAACCCGACCCCCATCCCGCGCGTCGCGCCAACGCCGTACCCCCGCCTCTGGCAATGCTGGCCGAGCTGACCCATCGCTGCCCGCTGGCCTGCCCCTATTGCTCGAACCCGCTCGCGCTGACCGACCGGGCGGGCGAGCTGACCACCGCGGAATGGGCCGATCTTTTCGCCCAGGCCGCCGCGCTGGGGGTGCTGCAGCTGCATCTGTCGGGCGGCGAGCCGGCCGCGCGCACCGACCTTGTACAGATCGTCGCGGCCGCGCGGGCGGCGGGGCTTTACACCAACCTCATCACCTCCGGGATCGGGCTGACCGGACGGCGGCTGGACGAGCTGGACGCGGCCGGTCTGGACCATGTGCAGCTGTCGATCCAGGGCGTCAGGGCCGAGATTGCCGATCATGTCGGCGGCTATCGCGGCGGGTTCGACCGCAAGATGCAGGTCGCGGCCGAAATCGCCCGGATCGGCTTTCCGCTGACCGTCAACGCGGTCATGCACCGGCTGAACCTGCCCGATCTGGCCGAGACGATCGCGCTCGCCGACCGGCTGGGCGCGCGGCGGATCGAGGTCGCTTGCGTGCAGTTCCAGGGCTGGGCGCTGCAAAACCGTGCCGCGCTGCAACCCTCCCGCGCCCAGGTCGAGACCGCCAAGCAAGTCGTGGGCGAGGCGCGGGCGCAATATACCGGGCGGATGGTGATCGACTTTGTGCCGCCGGATTATTTCTCCGATTTTCCCAAGCCCTGCATGAATGGCTGGGGGTCGACCGGCTTCAACGTCACACCCGAGGGCAAGGTGCTGCCTTGCCACGCCGCCGAAACCATCCCCGAGCTGCAATTCCAGACCATCCGCGAGGCGCGGTTGGCCGAGATCTGGTTCAACGGCTCGGCGTTTCAGGCGTTTCGTGGCACCGACTGGCTGCCCGAGACCTGCCAAAGCTGCCCGCGGAAAGAGGTCGATTTCGGCGGCTGCCGCTGCCAGGCGATGGCGATCGCGGGCAATCCTCGCGCCATCGACCCGGTCTGCCGCCACTCGCCCCACCGCGCCACGCTTGACCGAATCATCGCCCAAGACGCCTCCACCCCCGCCCCCGATTTCGTCTATCGGCGCATGGGCCGCAGCTAGGGCGGGGTCGCGGGGCGGGGCACGCAAGGCGCTAGGCCCAGAGGACCATCGGCAGCCCGGCCACCGGCGACTCGAAAAGGGGATCGTCGTCCCCCGCAGACCCGAAATCGACCCGCCGGAAATCCGGCCTGCCCAACGAAGGAGGCACCATGGCCTGTTGCCGCGGAGAGTTAACAGGTCGCCAAAGGCAACGGTTGCGACGAGGATCCACCGAGACCCTGTTGCTGCTTTTCAGGTTGCAGGCAGGCAATCCTACGGTGCCGACACCCTGCCCAATGTCCAGAACTGCCCGCTGTTGTCCGTGGAAACCCGCGGGAAGGTGAGGGACAAGATCGAGGGCCACACCAGCAGAGCAGCATGCTAACCGCTGCAACATTTCGCAATTTTCATGAATATCTGGTGGAGCCGAGGGGAATCGAACCCCTGGCCTCATCATTGCGAACGATGCGCTCTACCAACTGAGCTACGGCCCCACAGGCGGGCTATCTCGCGCAGGCGCGGGCGGTTGTCAAGCGCGTCTCGTCGGGCTGTTGCACCGCGGTCTGCATTGGACTTGGCGCCGGGATCGGGCCGGCGTGCGTCGTGTCTCGAGCGGGGCTTGCCAACCGCGCCGCCGCCTTGCGGGGTGTCACGGCGCGCCCCCGGATGAGCCGAGCATAGAGCCCGAGCCCAACCCCCGGCATGGTCCCTTGGGACGACCCGCGCGGGCGGGGGCTTGGCAAGCGGGCGTGGCCCCGGCACCTTCGCTCACGTCGAGCGAGGAGTCCAAGATGACAGCCCTTCCCCCCCTCTCACCCCGCCATCGGCGCCACGCTCGGTTGCGACGGGTTGCCGCGGCGCTGGCGCTCGGGCTGGTGCTGGCTGCGCCGGCGGCCGGGGCGGCCGGGGCGTCCGAGGCGGGCGACCTGGTCTTTGCCGAGCGCGGCCCGTGGTCGCTGGGCGACAAGGTGCTCAGCTGGGCGGTGACGCGCGAGGGGCCGGCACGGCCGGACCTGCCGCCGATGGGGGCGGGGACGCTCAGCCTTGCGCAGACCGTCGATGCCTCGGACGGCAAGCCGGTCCTGCAACTGACCCAGAGCTGGGCGGGTGGGGCGGCGCCCGAGCGGCGGATCGGGCCGTTCCCGGTCTCGGGCGGCGACCCGGCGGTGATCTATTTCCTCGAAAGCACCACCCGCGACATGGCGACGCTCAGCGGCGGCAGCCCGGATTACATCCGCAACCGCCTCAAGGACGCGCTGTTCCGGGGCGGGCGGGTCAGCCGCGCGGACGGGCGCGCGACCGTCGAGCTCGCGCCGTTCGCCGATGACCCGAACCGGGCGCGGATGCACGGGTTCGACACGCTCACGCTGCGCTTCGTGCTGGGCGACGACCCGAAGGCTCCGATCCGCGAGATGGTCGCCGCGACCGCCGGCCCCGTGGCCGCCGAGCTGCCGCGCGAGATGGCCGGACAGACGGCCGCGCCCACGGCCTATCGCCACGCGCTGGTGCTGCAATGAGGGCGCTGGCGGGCCTTGCGCTGCTACTGCCCGCCGTCGCCATGGCGCAGACGGTGAACGATTACCCCACCACCGCGCGGGTCGAATACGTCATGGCCTGCATGGCCACGAACGGCGAGACGCCGACCGCGCTGCAGCGCTGTTCCTGCGCCATCGACGCCATCGCCGGGATCCTGCCCTACGAGGCCTATGTCGATGCCGAGACGGTGCTGCGGATGCGCCAGACCTCGGGCGAGCGGTCGGCCATGTTCCGTTCGGGCGCGGCGGTGGACGGGCCGATGGCCGACCTGCGCCGGGCCGAGGCCGAGGCCGAGATCCTCTGCTTCTGACGCGGCGCGGGCCTCGCCGGCGGAGGGGTACGGGCCCGAAAGAACCCGGGTTGACCCGGCGGCCCGCCCGGCGTTCCCTGCGGGCGAACGCAGGGGAAGGAGCGGCGGCATGGATCTGGGCATCAAGGGCAAGACGGCGCTCGTCTGCGCGGCCTCGAAGGGGCTGGGGCGGGGTTGCGCCGAGGCGCTGGCGGCCGAGGGCGTCAACCTCGTCATCAACGCCCGAGGCGAGGCGGCGCTGATCCAGACCGCCTACGCCATCGCCGAGCGCCACCAGGTCACGGTCGAGCCGGTCGCGGCCGACATCACCACCGCGGACGGGCGCGCCCGCGTGCTGGACGCGCTGGGCGGCAAGGCCGACATCCTCGTGACCAACGCCGGCGGCCCGCCGCCCGGGCACTGGACCGACTGGGACCGCGACGACTTCATCCGCGCCATCGACGGCAACATGCTGTCGGCCATCGCGCTGATGCAGGCGCTGGTACCGGGGATGATGGAGCGTGGCTGGGGCCGGGTGGTCAACATCACCTCGGCCGCGGTGCGCGCGCCGATCGCGCAGCTCGGGCTGTCGAACACCGCGCGCACGGGGCTGACCGGCTTCGTCGCCGGCATGGCCCGGCAGGTCGCGGACAAGGGCGTCTGCGTCAACAACCTGCTGCCCGGCATCCACGACACCGACCGGGCGACGGCGCTGGATGCGGGCGTCTCGGCCGCGCAGGGGATCTCGGCCGACGAGGCGCGCGCGCGGCGCGAGGCGACGATCCCGACCCGCAGCTATGGCCGGGCCGAGGACTTCGGCGCCGCCTGCGCGTTCCTGTGTTCCCAGCAGGCGCGGTTCATCGTCGGCCAGAACCTCATGCTGGACGGCGGTGCGCTGAACGTGACCGTGTGAAACTTTACCCTCGCGCCCCGGACTGGTAACGGCTTCCCGACAGGAACCCTCGGATTGCCGTGCCCCATACCCTGACACCCGAGACCCAGGCCCCTGCGCGGCTCGAGGTCGAGCATCTGGTCCGCAGCTTCGGGGGCCGACCGGTGGTGGACGACGTGTCGTTCTCGGTCCCGGCGGGACAGGTCGCCTGCCTGCTCGGCCCGTCGGGCTGCGGCAAGTCCACGACGCTGCGGATCGTGGCGGGTGTGGACATGCAGGACAGCGGCCGGATCCTCGTGGACGGCAAGCTCGTCTGCGACACGGTGTTCCGCATCCCGCCCGAACGCCGGGCGATCGGGATGATGTTCCAGGACTTCGCGCTGTTCCCGCACCTTTCGGTGGCCGAGAACGTGGCCTTCGGCCTCAAGGGCGGGGCCGGGGCGAACCGGGCAAGGGTGGGCGAGCTGCTCGAACGGGTGCAGATGAGCCGTCATGCCGACAGCTATCCGCACGCGCTGTCGGGGGGTGAGCAGCAGCGCGTGGCGCTGGCCCGGGCGCTGGCGCCGAACCCCCGCATCCTGCTGATGGACGAGCCGTTCTCGGGCCTCGACGAGCGGCTGCGCGACGGCATCCGCGACGAAACCCTCGCGCTGCTGAAGGAAGAGGGCACGGCCGTCCTGCTGGTCACGCACGAGCCGCACGAGGCGATGCGGATGGCCGACCAGATCCTGCTCATGCGGAACGGCAAGGTCGTACAGCGCGGGGCGCCCTACAACCTCTACAACGCGCCGGTGGACCGGGCGGCGGCGGCGTTCTTTTCCGACGTTAACGTGCTGGAAGGGGTGGTGCAGGGGGCGCTGACCGACACGCCCTTCGGCGATTTCCTCACCCCCGGCGTGCCGGACGGGACGGCGGTGGACATCGTGATCCGGCCCCAGCACCTCAGGATCGATTTCGACCGCGCCGGCCGCCCCCCGGCGCCGACGCCCGAGAACGGCACCGCCGCGCACGGGGTGGTGCAGCGGGCCCGCTTCCTCGGGCGCGAATCGCTGGTCGAGTTCCGCATGGACCACGACGGCTCGATCCTGCGCGCCACCGTCCCCGCGGTGTTCCTGCCCGATCCGGGCACGCCCATGTGGCTGATGCTGCGCCGCGACCGCGCCTTCGTCTTTCCCCGCCGCTGAAGGCCGGAACCCCGGCCCCGACCCGCGGTTGACCCCGAGGATCAGCACAGGAGGCCGCCATGCCGCGCGGGGACAAGGACGCCTACACCGATAAGCAGAAGCGCAAGGCCGCCCATATCGCCGAGGGCTACGAAGAGCGCGGCATGAGCGAGGCGCGCGCCGAGGAGATCGCTTGGGCCACCGTCAACAAGCAGGACGGCGGCGGCAACGAATCCGGTTCAGGACGCGAAACCAGCCGATCCGAGGCCGCCCGCAAGGGGTGGGAGACGCGGCGCAAAAACGGCAACGCCTGACGGCGCGACCCGCGCGTCACCGGGCGCCTAACAAAGCTCTTGCCAGCCCGCCCCCCGCCCCGCTACGAAAGTCGTGGATACCGGGAGACGCTGGCGCTTTCCCAGGGCCGAAGGAGCAGCCGCCCCGGCAAACTCTCAGGCAAAAGGACCGGGTCCCGCATCGAACTCTGAAGAGTGGCCGCGACCCGGCCCGCCGAAGGATCACGATCTCAGGCGCCCGTTCGCGGGCAGGGACAGAGGGGGCATCGTTGACCAGCGGCCTGCGGGCCGGGGAGGATGCCTATGGATGCGCTGAAACGCACCCCGCTTTACGCTCTGCACGTCGCGCTCGGCGCGCGCATGGTGCCCTTTGCCGGATGGGAGATGCCGGTCCAGTATCCGCTCGGCGTGCTGGGTGAGCATCTGCACACCCGGAAGGCGGCGGGGCTCTTCGACGTGAGCCACATGGGGCAGGTGATCCTCGGCACCCGTGACGCGGCCGCGCGGCTCGAGGCGCTGGTTCCGGCCGATCTCGTCGGACTGCCCGAGGGGCGGCAGCGCTACGGGCTGTTCACCGCCGAGAGCGGCGGGATCCTCGACGACCTGATGATCGCCAACAAGGGCGACCACCTGCTTCTGGTCGTGAACGCCGCGCGGGTGGCCGAGGACATCGCTCATCTCGAGGCAGCGGGCCTTAGACCCGAGGTCGTGACCGACCGCGCCCTGCTGGCGTTGCAGGGCCCGGCGGCCGAGGCGGCGCTGGCGCGGCTGATGCCCGAGGTGGCGGAGATGCGCTTCATGGACGTCCGCGACCTCGCGTGGGAGGGCGAGACCCTGTGGGTCAGCCGCTCGGGCTATACCGGCGAGGACGGCTTCGAGATTTCGGTCCCCGAAGCCCGCGCCGAGGCCTTCGCGCGCGCCCTGCTGGACCAGCCCGAGGTCGAGGCCATCGGCCTTGGCGCGCGCGATTCGCTGCGGCTCGAGGCCGGGCT
The DNA here is from genome assembly GCF_900106665.1 of Paracoccus sanguinis. GTDB lineage: Bacteria > Pseudomonadota > Alphaproteobacteria > Rhodobacterales > Rhodobacteraceae > Paracoccus > Paracoccus panacisoli. The sequence goes on along the minus strand of NZ_FNNA01000002.1, from coordinate 943,811 downwards.
GCCGCTCTACGGGCACGACATGGATGAGGGCGTGAGCCCGGCCCGCGCGGGCCTCGGCTGGTCGATCCCCAAGGTCCGCCGCGCGGGCGGCGAGCGGGCGGGCGGCTTCCCCGGCGCCGAGGCGGTGCTGGCCGAGCTCGGCCGCGCCCCCATCACCCGCCGCGGGCTGCGCCCCGAGGGCCGCGCCCCGATCCGCGAGGGGGTGGAGCTTTTCGCCGACGCCGAGGGCGGCGCGCCCATCGGCCGCGTGACCTCGGGCGGGTTCGGCCCCTCCCTCGGCGCGCCGGTGGCGATGGCGAGCCTGCCCGCCGACCTGCCCGAGGGCGCGACGGTCTTTGCCGAGTTGCGCGGGCGTCGCATCCCGGCCACCCTCGTGCCGATGCCCTTCGTTTCCCCCACCTACAAGCGCTGAAAGGCCGCCCATGCTGAAATATACCGAAGACCACGAATGGCTGCGCGCCGAGGGCGAGCAGATCGTCGTCGGCATCACCCGCCACGCCAGCGAGCAGCTGGGCGACGTGGTGTTCATCGAACTGCCCGAGGTCGGCCGCGAGGTCGAGGCGGGCGAGGAGGTCGTGGTGATCGAGTCGGTCAAGGCCGCGTCCGACATCGTGGCCCCGGTCGCGGGCACCATCACCGCGGTGAACGCGCCGCTGGCCGACGCGCCCGGCGACGTGAACGCCGACCCGATGATGGCGTGGTTCTTCGCCATCACGCCGAAGGACGGCATCGACCTCGACGGGTTCATGGACGAGGATGCCTACAAGGCATTGATCGGCTGACCGCCGCCACAGGGGGGCCTTGCGTCCCCCATGAGCCTGCCGGGTCATTCCCCCCGCAGGATATTTGGGCAGGACAGAATGACGGTGCTGCGGATCATCCCGAACCTGACGGCGCCCGACCCGGCCGCGCTCGGGCGGTTCTGGGCCGAGGTGCTGGGCCTCGCACCGGTCATGGATCACGGCTGGATCGTGACCCTCGCCGGCGGGCCCCGAACTGCAGGCAAGACCGCGCAGCTCAGCCTCGCCGCCGAGGGCGGGGCGGGGACGCCGGTCCCGGCGGTGTCGATCGAGGTCGATGACCTCGACGCCTGCCATGCCCGGGCGCTCGCCGCCGGCGGCACCGTTACCCACGGCCCGGTCGCCGAGGACTGGGGCGTGCGCCGGTTCTTCCTGCGCGATCCCGCCGGCAATCTCGTCAATCTTCTCAGCCACCGCTGACGTGAGGCACTTCCGATGACCCGCTGGACCCCGACCGACTACAACCCCGACGATTTCGCCAACCGCCGCCACATCGGCCCCTCGCCCGCCGAGATGGAGGAGATGCTGTCCACGCTGGGCTGCGGCAGCCTCGACGAGCTGATCGACCAGACCGTGCCGCGCTCGATCCGGCAGGAGGGGGCGCTGGACTGGCCGGCGCTGTCCGAGCGTGAGCTGCTGGCGAAGATGCGCGAGGTGGCGGGGCGGAACCGGGTGATGACCTCGCTGATCGGGCAGGGCTATTACGGCACCGTCACGCCGCCGGCGATCCAGCGGAACATCCTTGAAAATCCCGCCTGGTACACCGCCTACACCCCCTATCAGCCCGAGATCGCGCAGGGGCGGCTCGAGGCGCTCTTGAACTATCAGACCATGGTCGCCGACCTGACCGGGCTGCCGGTGGCGAACGCCTCGCTTCTGGACGAGGCGACGGCGGCGGCCGAGGCGATGGCGATGGCGCAGCGGGTGGCGAAGTCGAAGGCGGGGGCGTTCTTTGTCAGCGAGAACCTGCACCCCCAGACCATCGCGGTGATCGAAACGCGCGCCGCGCCGCTGGGGATCGAGATCATCCGCGGCGCCCCCGAGGACTGCGATCCGACCCGCGTGTTCGGCGCGATCTTCCAGTATCCGGGCACCTTCGGCCACATCCGCGACCTGACCGCCGAGTGCGCCGCGCTGCAAAAGGCGGGCGCGGTGGCGGTGGTGGCGACCGACCTGCTGGCGCTGACGCTGCTGAAAGAGCCGGGCGCGATGGGGGCGGACATCTGCGTGGGGTCGAGCCAGCGCTTCGGGGTGCCGATGGGCTACGGCGGGCCGCACGCCGCCTTCATGTCCTGCCGCGACGAGATGAAGCGGGCGATGCCGGGCCGGATCGTCGGCGTGTCGGTGGATGCCGCGGGCCGGCCGGCCTATCGGCTGGCGCTGCAGACCCGCGAGCAGCATATCCGCCGCGAAAAGGCCACCAGCAACGTCTGCACCGCGCAGGCGCTGCTGGCAGTGATGGCCTCGTTCTACGGTGTCTTCCACGGGCCGGTCGGGCTCAAGGCCATCGCCCAGCGGGTGCACCTGCACGCCGTCACCCTGGCCAATGCCCTGCGCGCCGCGGGGGCCGAGGTCGAGCCCGAGGCGTTCTTCGACACGCTGACCGTGCGGGTGGGCGTGGGGCAGGCGGGCATCGTCGCCGCCGCCGAACAGCGCGGGATCAACCTGCGCCGCGTGGGGCGCGACCGGGTCGGCATCTCGCTGGACGAGACGACCGATGCGGGCGTGATCGCCCGCGTGCTCGACGCCTTCGGCATCACTGATCCGGCCGAGCCCGCGACGGCGCCGGCGATCCCCGAGGCGCTCTTGCGCGAGAGCGACTTCATGACCCACCCGGTCTTTCACATGAACCGGGCGGAATCCGAGATGATGCGCTATATGCGCCGCCTCTCGGACCGCGACCTCGCGCTCGACCGGGCGATGATCCCGCTCGGGTCGTGCACGATGAAGCTGAATGCCGCGGCCGAGATGATGCCGCTGACCTGGCCCGAGTTCGGCGCCCTGCACCCCTTCGCCCCCGAGGCTCAGGCGGCGGGGTATCACGAGATGTTCGCCGACCTCACCGAAAAGCTCTGCGAGATCACCGGCTATGATGCGTTCTCGCTGCAGCCCAACTCGGGCGCGCAGGGGGAATATGCGGGGCTTCTGACCATCGCCGCCTATCACCGCGCCAATGGCGACGATCAGCGCGACGTCTGCCTGATCCCGACCAGCGCGCACGGCACCAACCCGGCCAGCGCGCAGATGGCCGGGATGCGCGTCGTGGTGGTCAAGTCGGCGCCGAACGGCGACATCGACCTCGAGGATTTCACCGACAAGGCGGCCGCGGCCGGCGACCGTCTGGCGGCGGTGATGATCACCTATCCCTCGACCCACGGCGTCTTCGAAGACACCGTGCGCGAGGTCTGCCGCATCACCCACGAGCACGGCGGTCAGGTCTATATCGACGGCGCGAACATGAACGCGCTCGTGGGCCTCGTGAAGCCCGGCGAGATCGGCGGCGATGTGAGCCACCTCAACCTGCACAAGACCTTTGCCATCCCGCATGGCGGCGGCGGGCCGGGGATGGGCCCGATCGGGGTCAAGGCGCATCTGGCGCCGCATCTGCCGGACGACCCGCGCACGGGCGCGGGCGACATCGGCGGCGCAGTATCGGCCGCGCCGTGGGGGTCGGCGTCGATCCTGCTGATTTCCTGGGCCTATATCCTCATGATGGGCGGCGCCGGGCTGACCCAGGCGACGCGGGTGGCGATTCTCAACGCCAACTATATCGCCGCCCGGTTAAGCGGCGGTTACCCGATCCTGTTCATGGGCAACCGCGGTCGCGTGGCGCATGAGTGCATCGTCGATACCCGCGTCTTCGCCACCCACGGCGTGACCGTGGACGACATCGCCAAGCGCCTGATCGACAACGGTTTCCACGCCCCCACGATGAGCTGGCCGGTGGCCGGCACGCTGATGGTGGAACCGACGGAATCCGAGACCAAGGCCGAACTCGAGCGCTTCATCACCGCGATGATGGCGATCCGCGACGAGATCACCGAGGTTGCCGAAGGCCGCATCGAGGCCGCGCAGAGCCCCCTGCGCCACGCCCCGCACACGGTCGAGGATCTGGTCGTGGACGACTGGGACCGGCCCTACTCGCGCCAGCAGGGCTGCTTCCCGCCCGGCGCCTTCCGGGTGGACAAGTACTGGCCGCCGGTCGGCCGGGTCGACAACGTTCACGGCGACCGCAACCTGATCTGCACCTGCCCGCCGGTCGAGAGCTACGCCGAGGCTGCCGAATAGGACAACTCGCCCCACGCCCTCCCGTCGCGTTAAGCTTCGTTAACGGTTTGTTAACGATTCGCTGGTGCAGGGAGGGCGGGGATGCTGCGCTCTGCGGTTTTGCTGCTGCTTCTGGGCCTGCCGGGGCCTGTGTTCGCGCATGGCGGTGGGCTTGATGCCGACGGCTGCCACACCAACCGGAAGACCGGGGACTATCACTGTCATCGCGGCGGAAAGTCGCGTCGGGCGGCGCCGGCGGCGCCGCTGATGCTGATCGATGCTCCGTCGGGCGGCGCCTATCGCAACTGCACCGCGGCGCGCCGGGCCGGCGCCGCGCCGGTGCGCCGGGGCGAGCCGGGCTACGGGCCGCATCTCGACCGCGACAACGACGGGGTGGGGTGCGAGTAGCCGCGCCCGCCGCGCCCTCCCGATCCTTCCGCATCGGCGGGAACCGGCCGCCGTGCCATACGTTGCCGGTTCAGCTTCAACAGAAAGGATAGTCATATGAAGGGCATCGTCGCCTGGCTGCTCGGGGTTCCGGTCATCGTCATCATCGGCCTCTACCTGACCGGGATCTTCTGATCCCCGCTGCCGTGCGGTCCGCCGCACGGCACACCTCCCGCTCACCCGGCCACCCGTGTGAGCACCGCGGCGAGTTCATCCGCCCGCACCGGCTTTTCGATCAGCGGCACCCCCTCGGACGCGCAGGCCCGCGCGATCCCCGGATCGCGCTGCGCCGTGACCATGACCGCCGGCACGACCTGCCCCGCGGCCGCCCGAAGCGCCCGGATCGCCGCGATCCCCGTGTCCCCGTTGTCGAGGTTGTAGTCCGCCAGAATCACGTCCGGCGGATCGTCCTGCCCCATCTCGGCCAGCGCCTCGGCGGTGCCGCCCGTCGCCCGCACCACCATCCCGAGCGTCCGGCCCAGCATCAGCTCATAGGCGCGCCGCATCGCCGGGTCGTTCTCGACCACCAGCGCCACGCGCGACCTCAGCCCCCGCCCCGCGGGGGCGAATGCCACCGCCGCCTCGGCCGGGCCGACCGGCGGCAGGCCCACCCGGAACACCGTCCCGCGGCCCGGCGTGCTCAGCACCTCGAGCGGATGGCCGAGCTTGGTGCAGGCCCGTCGCACGATCGAGAGGCCGAGCCCCATGCCCTGCGGGCCGCCCTCGCGCACCGCGCGCTGGAACTCGTCGAAGATGCGGGCGCGGTCGGCCTCGCCGATCCCCGGGCCGGAGTCGTGCACCTCGAGCCAGACCCGCTTGCCGCGCCGCCGGACGCCCACGACCACCCCCCCGGCCTCGGTGTATTTCAGCGCGTTCGAGACGAGGTTCTGCGCGATGCGGCGCAGAAAGGTCGGATCGCTGTCCACCACCGCCGAGGTCGGCACGAAGCTGAGCCGCAGCCCCGCCGCCTCGGCCACCGGCGCGTATTCGACCGCCAGCCGCTGGAACAGCTCGTCCAGCGCCACCGGGCGGCGGTGAAACTCGATCCGCTGGCTGTCCAGCCGGCTGATGTCGAGGACGGCGTGCATCAGCTCCTCGACCGACTCGAAGGCCCCGCCGAGGCGCGTCGTCAGCTCGCGCTGCACCGGGTCGAGGTCGCTGTCGGCCAGCGCCGACAGATACAGCCGCGCGGCGGCCAGCGGTTGCAGCAGGTCATGACTCGCCGCGCGCAGGAACCGGGTCTTGGAGCGGTTAGCCTCATCCGCCGCCGCGCGGGCCACGGCGAGGTCGCGGTTGCGTTGCGACAGGTCCGCAAGCGCCGCCTCGAGGTCGCGGGTGCGGGCCAGCGCCTCCTGTTCCAGCGCGACGGCGGCCTGAAAGGTGGACCAGGCCGAGCCGCGCGTCTCCTCCAGCCGGTCCACGCGGTGGATCAGCGCCTCGACGATGCGGGCAAGCTTGTCGGCGCGGCGCGCGGGGTCGGGGTCGTCGGGCAGCATCACGGCACCTCGGCGGGGGGCATCAGCGCCAGGCCGACGAAGGTCTGGTTGACGTGCATCCCGCCGTGCTGCTCGCCGTAGGTGTTGAACCCGGCGACGCGGTAGCGCGCAAACAGCGCCGCCATCTGCCCGGTCATGCCCGCCCGCTCGACCGCAAGGCGGCGCAGGATGCAGTCGAAGCCCAGCACCATCAGCGGCTGCCGCGGCAGCGCCTCGAGCGCCTCGGCGAACCCTTGGGTCACGTCGCCCGCCTGGCCGAGCGTCAGCACCGTGCCGGGCTCGATCGCCGACATCAGCCGCAGCGCGCCGCCCTCGCCCACGCCCGAGATGGCGCGGACATGGTGGCGCCGCCCGGTGCGCCAGAGCAGCGGGTGGCGGGCGAAGTCGGTGCGGTCCATCCGTGCCGCATCGAGCCCCGCGAGGCGGGCGTATTCCTGCGCCGCCGGCTCGGCATTCAGCTCGAAGATCTCACGCGCCGCGGGGTCGGCGCGGGTCACCACGGCGCGCTGGGCGGTGGGGGTGAAATGGGCAAAGCTCACCTCGGACACGGCGAGCGTCGTCTCGACCAGCACGAACACCGCCGCGCCGGGCACCGGCCGCCCGCCGGCGATCTGCACGCTGGCGCCGAAGTCGAGCCCGTCGCCCGCCGAGCCCCCCACCACCGGCACCCCCGGCAGGGCGGCGTCGAGCGCGGCGACCAGCACATCCTCGTGCCGGGCCCTGCCGTCGGCCAGCAGGATGCCGAAGAGCTGCGCCCCGGCCCGGTCGGGGAACCCGGCCCTGAGCCGCCGCAGCCGGGCGAGCCACGCCGAAACCGGGATCGACGCCTGATCCTCGAGCGCCACGACCTCGGCGCGGAAGGCGGCGCGCGGAAAGCCGATCGCCACGATGGTGCCGCGCTGATAGCCCGCGGCGCCGATCTCGCCCGCCGACGAGCAGCCGGCGATCTCGGCCCCGGGCAGCGCCGCGGCGAGCGCCTCCGCCACCGGCGCCAGCGTCTCGCGCGGCGAGCCGAAGAGCAGCACCAGCGCCGGGTCGGCAGACGCCAGCCCCGCTGCCAACCGCGCCGCGGCATCCGCCGCGTCGGCCGCCACGCTGAGGCTGACCGGCGCGCCCCATTGGGCGCCTGCGCCGCTGTCGAGGGCCGCTTCCGCGCTGGTCATTGCCCGCCGTCCGCCCGTGCCGGTCCCGCGCTCAGCCCGGCTCGAACAGCCGCGCGCTGTTGGCGAGCAGCACCGCCTGGGTGCGGCGGCGGGCGTTGATCTTGGACATGATCGCGGTGATGTGGGTCTTGACCGTCGCCTCGGCGATCGACAGCTCGTAGCTGATCTCCTTGTTGGCCTTGCCGAGGCAGATCAGCCGCAGGATCTTCATCTGCTGCGGGGTCAGGGTCGCAAAGCGCCGCGCCAGCTCGGCACGCGCCTCGTCCTCGGTCCCCGCCGCCTCGGGCTCGTAGCCGTCGGGAGTGACGCGCTCGCCCTCCCACATCCGGCGCAGGCTGTCGACCAGCGCCTCGCGGCCGAGGGATTTGGAGATGTAGCCCTGCGCCCCCGCGGCCATCGCCGCCGAGATCATCGCGTTCTCGAGGTCGGCCGAGATCATCGTGATCGGCACGTCCGGCAGCTGCCGGCGCAGGGTCACGATCCCCTCGGCCCCGCGCGCGTCGGGCAGGTTGAGGTCGAGGATCACCGCGTCGGGCGCCCCGTGGCTGCGGATCTGTTCCACCGCGGCGGCGAGGCTGCGGGCGGTCCGCACGGTCTTGCGCCCGAAGCTGATCTTGAGCGTCAGGGCGAGGGCGTCGCACATCAGCGGGTGGTCGTCGACGATCAGGATGTCGTTCACCCGGTCGGCCGAGCGCCGGCCGGCAGGCGCGGCGGCCGCGGGCGTGTCGGGGTCGGTGGCCGGTCGGCCGTCAGCCAGCGGACCGGGCGTGGTGGACATGGGCATGGTGTCTGTTCTCCCTGCACCGGACGGATTCTCGTGGGGCGCAGCGATCCTCCGACGCCGCGCCGGTCCGTGCCGGCTGCCCTCAGTCTAGAACCCGCGGGCCGCAGCGCAAGGCTTTGCCGCGCCCCCGACTGCCGAACCTTCCCGGCCCGGCCGGGTGCTTTCGCCGGCGCGCGGCGGCTTTGGTCGGATTGCCTGTCCCCGTCGCGCGTGCCAGCCTTCCGCCGACATCTGCACCCACCCGCGCGAGGTTTCGCCCATGATCCCGATCCGCCACCCCATCCGCCACCTCGCCCGGGCGGCGCTGGCCACGCTGGCGCTGGCCCTGCCCGCCGCGGCCCAGACGGCCGCCCCGGCTGCGGCCCCCACCGCTGTCCCTGCCGCCGAGCAGCCGGTGCTGAAGGTCGGGACGCTCGAGAACGGGACCGTCAGCTGGGAGCTCGAGACGATCAAGGCGCGCGGGCTCGACACCGCCAACGGCTTCAAGCTGGAAACCCTGCCGCTGGCCGGCAACCCCGCGACGCAGGTGGCAATGCAGGGGGGCGAGGTGGACAGCATCGTCTCGGACCTGCTGTGGGTCGCCCAGCAGCGCGGAGCGGGGTCGGATTTCGTGTTCCTGCCCTACTCGACCTCGGTCGGCGGGCTGATGGTCGCCAAGGACAGCCCGGTCCAGACGCTCGCCGATCTCAAGGGCAAGCAGGTCGGGATCGCCGGCGGGCCGGTGGACAAGAGCTGGCTGATCCTGCGCGCGTGGTCGATGCGGCCCGGCAGCCCGACGGGCGGCGAGGACATCGGCAAGGCGACCACCCAGGTGTTCGGCGCCCCGCCGATGATCATGAACGCGCTCGAGACCGGAGAGGTCGCGGCGGCGCTGAACTTCTGGCACTTCCAGGCCAAGATGATGGCCGGCGGGGCGCGCCAGATCCTCGACGTGAACGACGCGGCGAAGGATCTCGGGCTCGACCCGGCGACCCCGCTGCTCGGCTACGTGCTGCGCGAAAGCTGGATCAAGGACCACCCCGACGCGGCGAAGGGGCTGGCCAAGGCGTCGGCCGAGGCCAAACGCATCCTCACCACCGACGATGCGGCGTGGGAGGCGCTGCGCCCGATCATGAAAGCCAAGGACGACGCCCAGTTCGCGGCGCTGCGCGACGGCTGGCGGGCGGGCATCCCCAAGTCGCAGAAGGTCGATGCGGCGGCCGCGCAGAAGATGTTCGGCGTCATGGCCGAGCTGGGCGGCGACGAGCTGACCGGCGGCCTCAAGGAGCTGCCGGCGGGTCTGTTCTGGTCGGGTGAGTAAACCCGCCGCCGCCCTGACGCCCCCGCCCGGCGGGGGCCCTGTGCCTCAGGATGCCCCGCCCCCCGGCGGGGCTGTCGCGGTTGATCCGACGAGTCCGGCGGTTGCGGCGGCGGTTGTCCCGATCACCGCTCCTCCTGCCGACGGGCGATCCGCCACGCCCCGCACACGACGCTGGCCCGGGCTCGTCCCCGGCCTCGTCTCGCTCGCCATGCTGCTGACCGTCTGGGGTATCGCTGCGGCGCTCGGCGACGATCCGCAGCGGCTGCCGTCCCCGGCGCTGGTGCTGACCCGGCTGGTCGAGCTGGCCGTGTCGGGCGAGCTGTGGCTGCATCTCGGCATGACGCTGGGCCGCGTCGGCGCCGCCTTTGCCGCAGCGATGCTGATCGGCGGGGCGCTTGGCCTGTGGATGGGGCGGGTGCCGGCGGCGGACCGCTGGCTCAACCCCTCGCTGCTCGTGCTGCTCAACATCCCGGCGCTGGTGGTGATCGTCCTCTGCTACATCTGGATCGGCCTGAACGAGACCGCCGCGGTTCTCGCCGTCGCCCTGAACAAGATCGCGGTCGTCGCGGTGCTGCTGCGCGAGCAGGCGCGGGCGCTGCGCCCGGACCTCGACGACATGGGGCGGGTGTTCGGCATGGGGCCGGTGGCCCGGCTGCGCCACATCGTCCTGCCGCAGCTGGCCCCCGCCATCGCCGCCGCCGCGCGCTCGGGCGTCGCGCTGATCTGGAAGATCGTGCTGGTGGTCGAGTTCCTCGGCCGCTCGAACGGCGTCGGCTTCAAGATCCACCTCGCGTTTTCCAACTTCGACGTACCGCGGCTGCTGGCCTGGTCGCTCGCCTTCGTCGCGGTGATGCTGGCGCTCGACCTCATGGTGCTGCGCCCGTGGCAGGCCCGCGCCAACCGGTGGAGGGACGATGCGGCTTGAGATCGACGGCCGCGCCTTCGGCGAACGGCAGGTGCTGGGGCGGGTCTCGCTCAGCCTCGGGCGGGGCGAGCGGGTGGCGCTGCTCGGCCCGTCGGGGATCGGCAAGACCACGCTGATGCGGATCGTCGCCGGGCTGGACCGGGGCTTTCAGGGCCGCCGCGAGGTGCCCGAGCGGCTGGCGATGGTGTTTCAGGAACCGACCCTGCTGTCCTGGCGCAGCGCCGCCGCGAACCTGACCCTGCCGACGGGGGCGAGCGCGGCCGAGGCCGCGCGCCTCATGGCCGCGGTGGGGCTCGCCGGGCGCGAGGCCGCCTATCCGCGGCAGCTCTCGCTAGGCCAGCAGCGGCGGCTGGCGCTGGCCCGGGCCTTTGCCGCGCGGCCGGACATCCTGTTGATGGACGAACCCTTCGCCTCGCTGGATGCCGAGACCGCGGGGCGGATGCTCGAGCTGACCGACCGGCTGCTGGGCGACAGCGGGGCGGGGCTGATCCTCGTCACCCACGATCCCGCCCATGCCGCGCGGTTGGGCGCGCGGGCGCTGACCCTCTCGGGCGCGCCCGCGACGCTGGCCGCGGCGCCCGTCACCAGTGCCAGCCGCTGAGGGTGCTGTCGGGGCGGCCGTAGCTGACGAACACCCGCCCGCCGTTCTCGTGCCGGGCGAGCGGCAGCCCGCCGTCCACGCCCACATCCGCACGCAGGTCCGCGGGCAGTTCGGCCAGCGTCTCGCGGCAGGCGGTCCGGGTCCGCCAGTGGCTCAGGCGCGCCGCCCAGTCGGACAGCCGCCATCCGCGCACGGCCGGGGCCGCGCCGCAATCGATCGTGCTCATGATATTGATCCTTCAAGCAAGGCTTGATGCCTGTACCGAAGATGCTAGCTTTCGCCGTGCAATACCAACGAAACGCCGGGATGGGGGCATAAGCCGGGCTGATGGACGAGTTGCCGCCTCTCGCCGCCATCCGGGTCTTCGACGCGGTCGCGCGGCGGATGTCGTTCACCGCCGCCGCGGGCGATCTGGGGATGACCCAGGCCGGGGTCAGCTATCAGATCCGCCTGCTCGAGGATCGGCTCGGGGCGGCGCTCTTCCTGCGCAAGCCGCGCGGGATCGAGCTCACCGCGCTGGGCGCGCGGCTGGCGCGGCCGACGCACGAGGCGTTCGACACCCTGCGCGGCGCCTTCGGCCCGCAGAACGAGACCGAGACGCTGTCGATCTCGGCCCTGCCGACGATGGCGGGGAACTGGCTCTCGCAGCGGCTGGGGCGGTTCCAGATCGAGAACCCGGGGCTGGCCGTCCGGCTCGACAGCTCGGCGCATCTGGTCGATTTCGCGCGCGAGGACATGGACGTGGCGATCCGCTGCGGCGCCGGCGACTGGCCCGGCCTGATCGCGCACCGCCTGTTCGAGGTGGATTTCGCCCCCATGCTGTCGCCGGCGATGGCCGCGGCCCACGGGCCCTTCACCGATCCCGCCCAGATCATGCCGCTGCCCTGGGTCAGCCCGCGCGATCCGACCTGGGACCTGTGGCTGGCCGCCGCGGGGATCGAGCGGAACTGCGAGCCCTGCGCCGCGCGCACCGCGCTCGAGCTGAACGTGCAGCTGCACGAGGCCCGCGCGGCGATGGCGGGCGAGGGGGTGGCGCTGCTCACCCCGCGGTTCTTCCGCTTCGAGCTGGCGACCGGGGCGCTGGTCCAGCCGTTCGAGACGCTGGGCACCAACGGCCGGGCGTATTTCCTGGTCTACCCTCCAGCGCGGCGGAACCGCCCGGCGATCCGCGCCCTGCGCCGGTTCCTGATGGCCGAGGTCGCCGCGGACGCCTGACGCCCGCGCACGGACGCCTGAGCGGGGCGGCTTACATCGCCGTCCAGCCGCCATCGACCGAGATCGTCGTCCCGGTAATCTGCGCCGCCGCGTCCGAGCACAGGAAGACCGCCGTGCCGCCCATCTGCTCGACGGTGGCGAACTCGCCCGAGGGCTGGCGCGCCAGCATGACCTTGGCGATCACGTCCTCGCGGCTCATCTTGTGGGTCTTCATCTGGTCGGGGATCTGCGCCTCGACGATCGGGGTCAGCACGTAGCCCGGGCAGATGGCGTTGCAGGTGATGCCCTCGCCCGCGGTCTCGAGCGCGGTGACCTTGGTCAGCCCGACGATCCCGTGCTTGGCCGCGACATAGGCGGATTTGTAGGGCGAGGCGGTCAGCCCGTGCGCCGAGGCGATGTTGACGACCCGCCCCCAGCCCTTGCCCCGCATCAGCGGCAGCGCCGCGGCGGTGGTGTGGAAGGCCGACGACAGGTTGATCGCCAGGATCGCGTCCCATTTCTCGGTCGGAAACTCGGGGATCGGGGCGACGTGCTGGATGCCGGCGTTGTTCACGAGGATTTCGCAGCCGCCGAGCTTCTCGGCCGCCTGCGTCACCAGCGCCCGGCAGTCGTCGGGCTTGCTCATGTCGGCGGCCAGATAGATCACCTCGACCCCGTGCTTCCGGGCGAGGTCGCGGGCCATCGCGTGATCCTCGTCCCGGTCGGTGAAGCTGTTGATGGCGAGCTTGGCGCCCGCCGCGGCGAGCGCCTCGGCCACGCCCAGACCGATGCCGCTGTTCGACCCGGTGACGACGGCGACCTTGCCCGCCAGACTCTTCTCGACCATGATGCGCGCTCCCTGATGCTGCGGGTGCAGAATATGCCGATGCGAGGCAGAGTAAAGCGCGGGGCCGGTCAGGCGCCCTCGGCGCGTTCGACGCCGCCCGCGCGCATCGCCATCAGCGCCTCGACCAGTGCGCGGGCCGGGCGGGGCAGGGGGCTGCCCGCGCGCCAGACCACGCAGCGGTCGCGCAAGGCCCAGTCCTCGGTCAGCCCCACCAGCGCGATCCGCATCGTCTGCGCGTGCCGGCGCCCGGCCGACTCGGGGACGACGCCGATCCCGACTCCGCCCTCGACCATCCGGCACATCGCCTCGAAGCTGCGGACCTTGACGCGCAGCGCCCGGTCATAGCCGTGCCGTGCCATCAGCCCGCGCAGGAACGCGAGCAGGGTCGAGCCCTCGTGCAGGCCGATATGCGCAAACCCCAGCGTCTCGGCAAAGCCCACCGGCCCGGCGGCGGCCAGCGGATGCCCCAGCGGCGCCGCCAGCACCAGCCGGTCGGTCGAGAACACCGCCCGCTCGAGCCCCGACCAGTCGAGATCGCCCGAGACGATCCCGAGGTCCGCGGCCCCGTCGCGCACCCCGCCCAAGATGTCGTCGGTCAGCCGCTCCTGCAGGTCCACCGTGACCCGCGGGCGGGTGACGAGGAAGCGCGCCAGCACCTCGGGCATGAACTCGGTCACCGCGGTGGTGTTGGCCAGCACCCGCAGGTGCCCCGCCTCGGCCGCGCCCTCGCCGGCGAGCTCGTCGCGCATCGCCTCGACCTGGCGCAGCACGATGCGGGCGTGGCGCAGCATCACCGTTCCCGCCTCGGTCAGGGTGACGCCGCGGTTGCCGCGCACCAGCAGCGGCTGCGGCAGCCCCGCCTCGAGCGCCCGGATGCGGGCCGAGGCGGCGGGCGGCGACAGGAACGCGGCGCGCGCGCCCTGGGTGAGGTTTCCGGCCTCGGCCACCGCCACGAACAGCCGCAGGTCGTCCAGATCGACGCGCATCCCGTATTCCACCCAGCCGAACGCGAGCTTAGTGAAAGGCGAATTGGCCGAACGCGCAACCCCTGCCATAACCGGGGGCGGAGGCACCTGATGACCCGACAGACCGACTGGATCGGCCGCACCGAGACGGCGACCGAGACCCTGCGCCCGTTCCCCGCCGACGCGCTGGCCGCGACGCTCGACCGCGACGAACGCTACCCCGAGGGCGCCCCGCTGCCCGATCTGTGGCACTGGCTCTATTTCCTGCCGCTGCACAAGCTGTCCGAGAGCGGCCGTGACGGCCACGCCGCGCGGGGCGGGTTCCTGCCCCCGGTGCCTTTGCCGCGGCGGATGTGGGCCGGCTCGCGCTTCCGCTTTCATGCACCGCTCAGGGTGGGGGCGCAGGCGACGAAACGCTCGACCATCCTCAAGGTCGAGGAAAAGCAGGGGCGCAGCGGGCCGCTGTGCTTCGTGACCGTGGGGCATGAGCTGTTCGACGGCGGGACGCTGTGCATCGCCGAGGAACACGACATCGTCTACCGCGAGGATCCCGCCCCCGGCGCGCCCGCCCCCGCGCCGCAGCCCGCGCCCGAGGGCTCGGCGTTTCACCGCGTCATCTCCCCCGACCCGGTGCTGCTGTTCCGCTATTCGGCACTGACCTTCAACGGCCACCGCATCCACTATGACCAGCCCTACGCCACCGGCGTCGAGGGCTACCCCGGCCTCGTCGTCCACGGCCCGCTGCTGGCGACGCTGCTGATGGACCTGTTGCGGCGTCAGGACATGGGCCGGGTCACGGGCTTCGCCTTCCGGGCGCTCGCCACCATCACCGACACCGCCGATTTCGCGGTCCACGGCGCGCCCCAGCCGGACGGATCGGTGCGCCTGTGGGCGCGCCGGGCCGACGGGGCGCTGGCCATGGACGCCACCGCCACGCTGGAGACCTCATGACCGCCCCCTCGCCGCACGACCCCTATCAGGACATCCGCGACGGCGTCCGCGCGCTTTGCGCCGAGTTCCCGGCCGAATATCATCGCCGCATCGACGCCGAACGCGGCTACCCCGAGGCGTTCGTCGAGGCCCTCACCCGCGCCGGCTGGATGGCGGCGCTGATCCCCGAAGCCTACGGCGGCGCCGGGCTGGGCCTCGCCGAGGCCAGCGTCATCATGGAGGAGATCAACCGCGCCGGCGGCAACTCGGGCGCCTGCCACGGGCAGATGTACAACATGACCACGCTGGTCCGGCACGGCTCGGAAGAACAGCGCCAGCGCTATCTGCCGCGCATCGCGTCGGGCGAGCTGCGGTTGCAGTCGATGGGGGTGACCGAACCCACCACCGGCACCGACACGACGAAGATCCGCACCACCGCGGTCCGCCGCGGCGACCGCTACGTGATCAACGGCCAGAAGGTCTGGATCAGCCGGGTCCAGCACTCGGACCTGATGATCCTGCTGGCGCGGACGACTCCGCTGGCCGAGGTGACGAAGAAATCCGAGGGGATGTCGATCTTCCTCGTGGACATCGCCGACGCGATGGCGCGCGGGATGGAGGTCAAGCCGATCGCCAACATGGTCAACCACGAGACCAACGAACTGTTCTTCGACAACCTCGAGATCCCGGTCGAGAACCTGATCGGCGAGGAGGGCAAGGGCTTCAAGTACATCCTCACCGGGCTGAACGCCGAGCGCACGCTGATCGCCGCCGAATGCATCGGCGACGGCTACTGGTTCACCGACAAGGTGGTCGACTATGCCAAGGAACGCACGGTCTTCGGCCGCCCCATCGGCCAGAACCAGGGCGTGCAGTTCCCCATCGCCGAGGCCTATATCGAGATCGAGGCCGCCAACCTCATGCGGTGGGAGGCCTGCCGGCTCTACGACGCGGGCCAGCCCTGCGGGGCGCAGGCCAACATGGCCAAGTATCTTGCCGCCAAGGCGAGTTGGGAGGCCGCGAACGCCTGCATCCAGTTCCACGGCGGCTTCGGCTTCGCCGACGAATACGACGTCGAGCGCAAGTTCCGCGAGACGCGGCTTTACCAGGTGGCGCCGATCTCGACCAACCTGATCCTCAGCCACATCGCCGAGCACGTGCTCGGCCTGCCCCGGTCCTTCTGATGGGGGGCTTCTGATGCGGGTGCTCGAGGGGCTGACCGTGGTGGCGGTCGAGCAGGCGGTCGCGGCGCCCTTCGCCACCGCGCGGCTCGCCGACGCGGGCGCCCGGGTGATCAAGATCGAGCGCCCCGAGGGCGACTTTGCCCGCGGCTACGACGACGCGGCGAATGGCCTGTCGAGCTATTTCGTCTGGCTCAACCGCGGCAAGGAATCGGTGGCGCTGGACCTGACCTCGGACGCGGGCAAGGCGGCGCTGACGCAGCTCATCGACGGGGCGGATGTGCTGGTGCAGAACCTCAAGCCCGGCGCGCTGGCGCGACTGGGCTTTCCGCCCGAGCGGCTGGCGCGCGACTGGCCGCGGCTCGTCACCTGTTCGATCTCGGGCTACGGCGAGGACGGGCCGATGGCCGCGCGCAAGGCCTATGACCTGCTCATCCAGGCGGAATCGGGGCTGTCCTCGATCACCGGCGGGCCGGACGGCCCGGCGCGGGTGGGCGTCTCGATCGTCGACATCGCCACGGGGGCCACGGCCCACGCCGCCATCCTCGAGGCGCTGATCGGCCGCGGGATCACCGGGCGGGGGACGGCGATCTCGGTCTCGATGTTCGACGTGATGGCCGACTGGCTGACCGTGCCGCTGATGAACCACGAGGCCGGGCGCAGCCCGCAGCGGCTGGGCCTCGCCCACCCCTCCATCGCGCCCTACGGGGTGTTCACCACCGCCGACGGGGTGGCGATCCTCATGTCGATCCAGTCCGACCGCGAGTTCGCGAGCCTTGCCCGCGGCTTTCTGGACGACCCCGGCCTGGCCGCCGACCCGCGCTTTGCCACCAACGTCGCCCGCGTCCGCCACCGGGCCGAGACCGACGCGGCCGTCGCCGCCGCCTTCGCCCGCCGCACGGGGGCCGAGGCGGTCGCGGCGCTCACCGCCGCCGACGTGGCCTTTGCCGCGGTGAATGACATGGCGGGGCTTGCGGCCCACCCGCAGCTGCGCCGCATCACCGTGGAAACACCCGTGGGCCCGGTCCGCTATCCGGCCCCCGCCGCCCGCTTCGCCGGCGCGGACCGCCGCTATGGCCCGGTCCCGGGACTGCCCCAAACATCCGAAAAATCAGGGAGGATAAACGGATGACACTGACCACACTGACCCGCCGTGGGCTGATCGCCGCCGGCGCCGCCGCGCTGGCGCTGACCGGCCTGCCGGCGCTCGCGCAAGAGCCGATCGTCATCAAGTTCAGCCATGTCGTCGCCCCGAACACCCCCAAGGGCAAGGGCGCCGAAAAGTTCAAGGAGCTGGCCGAGCAATACACCAACGGCCGGGTGAAGGTCGAAATCTACCCCAACAGCCAGCTCTACAAGGACAAGGAAGAGCTCGAGGCGCTGCAGCTCGGCTCGGTCCAGATGCTCGCGCCGTCGCTGGCCAAGTTCGGGCCGCTGGGCGTCAGCGCCTTCGAGGTCTTCGACCTGCCCTACATCTTCAAGGACACCGCCGCGCTGCGGAAGGTGACCGAGGGCGAGGTGGGCGAGAAGATGCTGGCGCTGCTTGAGCCCAAGGGCATCAAGGGCCTCGCCTACTGGGACAACGGCTTCAAGATCATGACCGCAAACCGGCCGATGATCATGCCCGACGACTTCCTGGGGCTGAAGATGCGCATCCAGTCGTCCAAGGTGCTCGAGGCGCAGTTCGCCGCACTCGGCGCGGTGCCGCAGGTGATGGCGTTCTCGGAGGTCTATCAGGCCATGCAGACGGGCGTGGTGGACGGGTCCGAGAACACGCCCTCGAACGTCTATACGCAGAAGATGCACGAGGTGCAGAAGCACGCCACGCACTCGAACCACGGTTACATCGGCTACGCGGTGATCGTGAACAAGGCGTTCTGGGACGGGCTGCCCGAAGATATCCGGGCCGAGCTGGACAAGGCGATGGACGAGGCCACGACCTATGCCAACGGCGTGTCCGAGGCCGACAACGCCGCCGCCCTGCAGGCGATCCGCGACGCCGGCACGACCGAGATCCACGAGCAGACCGAGGCAGAGCGCGCGGCCTGGGTCGAGGCGCTGCAGCCGGTCTATCAGCAGATGGAAAGCCGGATCGGCAAGGACACCATCGACATGGTCCGCGCCGCCGCGCAGTAACGGCGGCATCTGGTGAAAAAACCCGCCGCGGGTTCCGCGGCGGGCATTTTCGTCAGGCGCCGGTAACGGCGGAGGTCAGAGCTTGGCGGGGACGACCACGGTGGTCCCGGCGGGCACGGTCGTGGCCGCGGTGCCGGTGCCCTCGCCACGCATCACGCGGAAGCCTTCCTGCCGGCAGATCGCGTCGGCATCGGCGACGCTCATGCTGTTCGGATGCCCGATCGAGCGGTCCCAGGTCACCTGGCTGTGGGTATAGAGCTGGCAGGTGACGGGGCCCGCGGCCGAGGCGACCACGACCGGCGTGGTCTCGTAATCCTTGGGAGAGACCGAGCAGCCGGCCAGCAGGACGGCGCCGAGGGCGGCAGTCAGAGACAGAAACTTCATGGGGTCACCTGGGCGAAAGAGCTACACGGCCCGCTCATAATCACTTCAAGCCATTTTGGAAGCTGTGTTTTCGGACAGTGCCCACGGTCGCCTGCGGCAGCCGGTCGCAGGCCCGCGCGACGGGTCCGCGCCGCCGGTTCAGCCACACCTCGGCCACCAGCCACAGCGCCGCGATCACCCACAGATCGACGGCCGCGCGGTGGGCGGTGCCCGCCCCGCCCAGGTTGCTGCCGAGCGCGTCGCCCACGACCGACAGCAGCACGCAGGCGATGAAGGACACGAGCCCGCCGCGCCCGATCGTCGCCAGCGCCCGCCCCGGGGCGCTCGCCGCGATCCACGCCATCAGCGGGGCGAGCGGCACCGCGACCAGCCAGCTCGCCGCCATGATCGCGGTGTAGCGCACGAGGTCGAGCGACCATTTGTCCACCACCCCCACCGCGTGCCACATCGCGTCGGCCAGCCGCTTGCCCTCGGGGCCGAAGCGCCACAGCACCGCCATCCCGAGGCTGTAGAGCGTGACCCCCGCGGCCAGCGTCGTCAGAACCCCCGCGTGGCGGCGCAGGATCGGCATGAAGCGGTGGCGGAACGCCCCCATCGCCACGCCGCTGAAGAAGAGCATCTGCCAGGCGAAGGGGTTGAAGAGCAGCCCGTTCCCCTCGCGCTGGTTCGGCAGCAGGGCGTTGAGCGGCCCGGCCACCATCCACAGCGCCACCGACCCCGCCGCAAAGGCCAGCGGCCAGCGCAAGAGCAGCGGCACGACCGCCGGCGCGGCGGCCAGCAGCACCACATACAGCGCCAGCACGTCGAGCAGGTTGGGCTGCATCCACATCACCGCCAGTGCCGTGACATAGGCGAGCGGCAGCTCGACGATCCAGCGGGCATACTCGGACCAGATCGCCGTGTGGCCGAGGTCGAGCGCGAAGAGCCCGCGCGAGGTGAGCGCCAGCGCCACGCCCCCCGCAACCAGCGCGAGCCACACCTGCCCCGCGCGGCGCAGGAATCGCCACTGCGCGGCGCGGCGGCCCGACTGCGCCTCGACCTTGACCCACACGAGCCCGACCAGAAACCCCGAGAGCAGCACGAACAGCTCGGCCGCGTCATAGATGGCGAAGTTGGTCAGCGTGAACTGCCGCGCCCATCCGGCGGGGATGTGGTTCAGCATGATGCACACCAGCGCGTAGCCGCGCAGGGCGTCGAGCGTCGCGTTGCGTCTCATCGCGGCAGCGCGGCCCAGCGTTCGAGCAGGGCGGGGTCCGACAGCAGCGCCGCGCGTTCGGCGCGGTCGAGGAACGACAGCGCCTCGGACTGGTTGGCCGCGGCGTCGATCTTGGCGGCGGCGGCGATGGCCGGCAGGCGCTCGGCCGCGGGGCGCGCGGGCAGCGGCGGCAGCAGCGCGGCGTGGCGGGCGCGCAGCCCGGCGTCGGCCCCCAGCGCGGCCGTGGGGTCGTCGTCGCGGCGCAGGCGGCGGGCCTCGGCGGTGGCGGCGGCGATGATCGGGGGGACCCGCCGCTCTTCCGGCGTGACCAAGAGGCCCGCCATCCGCGCCCAGCGTCCGAACACCGGCGAGGCCGTCCAGCGCGAGATCGCCGGCGCGAGGATCAGCCCTGCGAGGATCGGCGACAGCCAGATGAGCTGGCCGGGCGACAGCATCGCCACCACGATCAGGATCGCCAGCCCCGAGGCGACGTGGATGCCGTGCCGCCTGAGCACCAGCCGCCACGGCGGCATCGACCCCTTGCGGACCTGGCTTTCCCAGCCCGAGTTGCGGCCCGAGAGGATCTCGGCGATCTGCCGGGTCTGGATCAGCATCTGGACCGGGGCGATCAGGGCCGAGAGCAGGATCTCGAACAGCGCCGAGGCGAGGGTCCGCGACCGCCCGCCCGCGTTGGCGGCCAGCGGGCGGCGCCAGGCGCGGCCGACGGCCACGAACTTGGGCAGCAGCAGCAGCGCCATCGCGGCCGCGAACAGCCACGTCATGCGGACGGAATCGAAGGTCGGCCAGTCGGGGAAAAGCTGGTAGGTGCGCGGGAAATACTCGGGCCGCGACAGGATCACCTTAGCCGTCAGCGCCAGCCCGACGAGGATCATGGCCAGCCAGATCGGGCTCATCAGGAACCCGAGGATGCCGATGGTGAAATGCACCCGGCTGATGGCCGAGAACCCCCGCGCCCCGATCAGCCGCAGGTGCTGCAGGTTCCCCTGCGCCCAGCGCCGCTCGCGCACCGCCATGTCGAGCAGCGTGGGCGGGCTGCCCTCGTAGCTCGCCCGCAGGTCCCAGTCGAGCCGCACCTTCCAGCCCGCGCGCCGCAAGAGCGCCGCCTCGACGAAGTCATGCGAGAGGATGGTGCCGCCGAAGGGCGGCTCGCCCGGCAGCTCGGGCAGGCCGCAGCAGGCGGCAAAGGCGGGGACGCGGATCATCGCGTTGTGGCCCCAGAAATTGCCGTTGTCGCCCGACCAGGCGGCGACTCCGCGGGCGATCGGCGGGCCGTAGACGCGGCCCGCGAACTGGATCACCCGGGCGAAGAGCGTCTGCCCGCCGACCAGCATCGGGATGGTCTGGATCAGCGCCAGCGCCGGATCGGCGGCCATCCGGGCGCTCATCTCGGCCACCACCTTGCCCGACACCACGCTGTCGGCGTCCAGCACCACCATCTGGTCGTAGCGCCCGCCCCAGCGGCGCACGAACTCGGCGATGTTGCCGGCCTTGCGCCCGGTATTGTCGGTGCGGCGGCGGTACCAGACCGGCAGCGGGCAGGTCTCGCGCAGGGTGGCGACGGCAAGGGTCTCGGCAGCGAAGAACGCGGGGTCGCGGCTGTCCGAGAGGATGAAGATCTCGGCCCGCCCGGCGAGGCCCGCGGCGGCCATCTCGTCGGCGAGCGCGCCGAGCAGGCCGAGGCTTTCGGCGGGGTCCTCGTGATAGACCGGCATCACCACGGCGACGCGGGCGGTGCCCGGGTCGGCGGGGGTGGCGGGGGCGCGGGCGACGAGCCCCGCGAGCATCGAGCAGAAGCTGAACCCGACCCAGCCGAAGGTCAGGGTGAAGAACCCGAGCAGCGCCCATTGCAGCGGCTGGATGCGGTCGCCGAAGACGAGCAGCATCTGCCAGAAGCCCAGCGCCACGATCAGCGCGGCGCCGCCGAAGGCGATGACGCGCGCCAGCACCACCTCGGGGGCGGGGGGCAGGCGCGGCGGGCCGGGGGGCGGGACGGCGCGGAAATCCTGCGCCAGCATCGCCAGCGGCGCTTCGGGTGGGGTGGCGGGCGGGTGCCCGGACGACTGCCCGGATAGGCGCGCGGCCGCATCCGCCGGGGCGTCTGCGGCAAGGGGCTGGGGCACGCCGGCCGCCGGGGCGCCGGTTTCCAGCACCCCGGTCAGCCCCGCGTCCAGCGGTAAAGCCAGGTCTCGCTCATCCGCAGCTGGGCGCTGTCGAGCCGCGCGGAGAGCTCGGCCAGATCGGCGCCACCGGGCACGAACTCGAACGAGAGCCGCATCACCCCCTCGGCCGGCAGGCGGACGACATAGGGGTGGCGAACCTCGCCGGCCGAGGTGGTGACTACCGGCTCGGGGTCGGGCTGGCCGTCGAACGGGGCGAGGTCGAAGTCGATGACGAAGCTGCGCGCGCCCTTGCCGTTGATCGAGGCCCCCGACCTCGACTGGCGCACCTGCGCCGCCGGGTCGTTGTCGCCGGGCGCGAAGCCGAGGCTCAGCTCATAGGCGAAGTCGTGGCGCACGCCGGGGGCGAGCGGCTGGCCGGGCTGCCAGAACGCGACGATGTTGTCGTGGAACTCGCTCTCGACCGGGATCTCGACCAGCACGACGCGGCCCTCGCCCCAGCCGCCCTGCGGGGCGACCCAGGCCGAGGGGCGGCGCTCATAGGCGGCCTCGGCATCCTGGAAGGCGGTGAAGTCGCGGGCGCGCTGCATCAGCCCGAAGCCCTGCGGGTCGCGGTCGGCGAAAGCCGAGATCTGCAGCGCGGCCGGGTTGGCCAGCGCCCGCCAGAGCCGCTCGCCGTTGCCGGTCACCATCTGCAGCCCGTCGCTGTCGTGGACCGCGGGGCGGTAGTCGTCGAAGCTGCCAAGGTCGGCCGGCCCGAACCAGAACATCGAGGTGAGCGGCGCGATCCCCACGTCGGTCAGCTCGCGCCGCGGGAACAGCGCGGCGCGGGTGGCGACGGCGGTATCGGCGCCGGGGGTCAGGACGAACTCATAGGCGCCCGCGACCGACGGGCTGTCGAGCAGCGCCAGCACGGTGACCGAGGCGGCCCCCGGCTCAGGCGTGCGGATCCAGAATTCGCGGAAGGCCGGGAACTCCTCACCCGCCGCGCTGCCGGTGCCGAGCGCGAGGCCGCGCGCGGAGAGGCCATAGACGTTGCCGCGGCCGATGGCGCGGAAGTAGCTCGCGCCCTGGAAGACCGCCATCTCGTCCAGCACGCCGGGACGGTTCAGGACCGTCCGCAGGCGGAAGCCGGACCAGCCCATGTCGCCGGGCGGGGCCGAGGCCGCGTCGGGCGGGAAGCCCTCGGGCGAGAACTCGAACACCGCCGGGTCGAAGGGCAGGTTCCGCGCCACCCCGTTCTCGATCAGGTTGATCCGCACCGGGTCGGTGAACAGCATCCCCGGCGGCAGCAGGTCGAGCCCGAACCCGCCCAGGTCGCGCCAGGGGTCGGCCTCGCGCCGGAAGCGGATGCCGCGGTAGGCGTCATAGCCGAGGTCGGCGAAGGGCGGGGTCAGCTTGGCCTGCGGGCGGACGTAATCGGCGCGCACGAGGTCGGCGGCGATTCGGGCCACATCCTCGAACCCGAAGGGCGCGGGGGGCGCTGCGACGGCCTCGGCCTCGGGCGGAGCGGCCATCTGCGCCCGCGCGCCGGTCGCTGCGACCGACAGGGCGGCGGTCATCGCCCCCAGAAAAACCCGGCGTTCCACTGACGATGCCCCGCAAATCCGACTAGGGTCGCTGCTTAGTGAAACTCGGGCGGCCCCGCAAGGATCGCCGCTGCGGCGCAGCGGAGCCCCGCGTATCCGTTTGGGTCGGCGAGTGGGGGAAAACTTCCCGGGCTGACCCAAGGATAAATTGACCAACCAGACAAATTGGACGTTTATCCGATGCGTGTTTGTTGTATGTTGGTAGGTGCAGCCGACAGGGTCGCGCCGCGCCTTGCGAGACTCGGGTTTGAAGGTCCGCTGTTAACGATCGCCCTTGCAACGCGACGAGCCATCGTTCGTCTGCCGGATTGTTCTTGAGGCGGAGGCGGCAGCGATGCCCCCGAGGCCTCAGGGACAATCCGTCAGTCGCCCGCCGTTAGGTCCCCTATTGTGAGCCCCCCGGGACGCGGCGGCATCCCGGGAAACGCTCAGTAATCCCGCTCGTAGAACACCCCGATGGTGCTTTCCCCGTCGCTCGCCACCGAGCCGCGGGCGGTCACCGCATCGTTCACGTCGAGGTTGAGGTTGATCCGCGAGCGCCCGTCGGCATCCACCGCCACGTCGGTATAGACGTTGCGGGTCAGGTACTTGCCGGCGCGGACCGTCACATTGCCCTCATCGTCGGTAGCCAAATCGAGGTCGTCCAGCCCGACCGAGTCGCGCAGGTTCGACACGATCCCCTCGCTGCCCCGCCCGGCCAGCACCGCGACGGCGTTGGCGAGCTGCGCGGCCTGCAACGGCGAGATGGTGTCCAGCCCGCGACCGAACAGCAGATGCGAGAGCACCTCCTCCTCGGGCAGTTCGGGGACCGATTCGAAGGTGATCTCGGGCTCGCGGATGTCGCCGTCGACGACGATGCGGGTCAGGATCTCATCCTGCTGGGTCTCGGCGACCAGCCGCAGGACGGGGATCATGCTGCCCTGCAACTCGATCAGCCCCTCGGTCATGTCGAAGCGCTTGCCCAGCAGGTCGATGCGGCCGCGGATCAGCTCGAGCTGGCCGACCGGGATCATG
Organism: Paracoccus sanguinis; assembly: GCF_900106665.1. Classification (GTDB taxonomy): domain Bacteria; phylum Pseudomonadota; class Alphaproteobacteria; order Rhodobacterales; family Rhodobacteraceae; genus Paracoccus; species Paracoccus panacisoli. The sequence continues at coordinate 919,455 of NZ_FNNA01000002.1, read as the reverse complement.
TTCCGCGCGGTGCCGGTCAGCCGCAGGCTGCCGCCGAGTTCGGCGTCGATCCCGCGGCCGCGCACGAACACCTGATTCGGCGCGTTGATGGTCAGGTCCAGCCGCGCCGGGTTGGCGGGCGGCGTGGCCGGCGGCGCGGTCATCCCCGCGATCCGACTGTCGGCCGAGGGGAAGGGAAGGAGCCCCGCCTTGGCGCGCGTGCCGCGCACCGGGGGGCGGTCGCGCAGGTGGACGATCTCGGGGATCGCGCGGGCCCCGCCGAGCCCGGTCGAGGGGATGCGGATCTCGGTCTCGCCCAGGTTCACGGTCCCGGTCACCAGCGGCCCGTCCGCCGGGTTGCCCGAGATGCGGACGGTCCCGTCGACCCGGGTCTCGTAGAGGTTCGGGTCCCGCAGCACGACGCCGTCGAGCTGCGCCGTCAGGTCCAGCGCGGTGCCACCGCGCAGGTCCACGGGGCCGCTGACCGTCACCCGCCCGCCGGCCGAGACGTCGCCGGTCGCGTTGACCTGGATCAGCCCGCCGTTCAGGTCCGCCGTGCCGCTGAGGTTGTCCACCCGCAGCCCCAGCTTCGGGTCCGACAGCCGCGCGTTCGGCAGGCTCACCCGCCCGCGCAGGTTCTCGAGCGCGGGGCGTCCGGCCAGCCGCAGGTCGAAGTCCACCGGCCCCTCGATCGAGCGCACCCGCAGAAGCGGGTTCACCAGCGCCGCATCGCTGACCCCCGACGCCCGGATGTCGGCGGTCGAGAAATCCTGCGCCGCGCTGCCCGCGATGGTGGCGCGGGTGCCGCCCGGCGCGGTGGCGTTGAGGTTGATGTCATAGCGCCCCGCCGCCTGCCGCACCGTCCCCGCGACCGTCGCCGGTCCCGGCAGCCCCGGCACCACCAGCGCCAGGTCCGACAGCGCCGCATCGACGTTCAGCCCCGCCTGCGGGCTGCCGTCGGCGCTGAGCCGCAGCTGGCCGTTGCGGGCGTTCAGCCGCTCGATGCTCAGCGCGCCGCCCGGCGACTGGGTCGCGGCGAGGTCGAAGGTCGTCTGCCCGCCGAGCAGCGGATCGACCCGCGCGTTGCCGATCCGCAGGCCGCTTGCGGTGCCCTCGGCGGTGACGCGCCGGCCGCGGCCCTGGTCCACCAGCCGCGCGGTGGCGTTCAGCGCCCCGTCGATGCCGCCGCCGAGAAAGGCGAGGCTCGCCGCGCGCACGTCCGCGCTCACGTCGGTGCGCCCGGCGCCGATCGTGCCGCGGGCGGTGGCGTTCAGCCGGGCGCTGGCCACCACGGCCTCCTCGAGCGTCAGGACGCCGTCGCGCTCGGCGCCGCGCACGGTCAGTCGGGTCGGCCCGGCCAGCGCCGCGTCGGCCTGGGCCTGGCCCAGCGACAGGTTGTTGCCGGTGCCGTCCACGACCAGCCGGCGCACGCCGCTGCCATCGTCGGCAAAGCTGCCGGTGGCCGCAAAGCTGCCCCGCCAGCCAAGCCCCAGCGCCGAGAGATCGGCGAGGTTCACGCGCCCCTGCACGTTGGTCTGCCCGCCGCCGAGGGTGCCCGAGATGTCGGCATTGGTGCGCGGGTTGTCGATCACCGCCTGCTCGATGGTCAGCACGCCGTTCTGCTCGGTCCCGCGCAGGGTCACGCGGGTCTCGCCACCCAGCACGCCGTCAGCCTGCGCCTGCCCCAGCGACAGGTCGTGCCCGGTGCCGTCGAGCACCATTCGGCGCAACCCGCCCGGCTCTTCGTTCACCCGCCCCGTGGCGGCGAAGCTGCCGCGCCAGCCGAGGCCCAGCGCCGACAGATCGGCGAGGTTCACCCGCCCCGACAGGTCCGTCTGCCCGCCGCCCACGGTGCCCTTTACATCGGCCTGCGCGCGCGGGTTGTCGATCACCGCCTGCGTCAGGGTCAGCACGCCGTCGCGCTCGGTCCCGCGCACGGTCAGCCGCGTCTCGCCCGCCAGCACGCCGTCCACGGATTTCTGCCCCAGCGCAAGGTCGGTGCCGGTGCCGTCCACCGCCAGCACGCGCGCGCCGGTCCCGTCATCCTTCAGCGACCCGTCGAGCCGCAGCGCCCCGCGCCAGCCCCGGCCGAAGGCCGCGAGCGAGCGGATGTCGGCGGTCGCGGTCAGGTCGGTGCCGGTCTCGGCCAGCACGCCCTCGACATTCGCGGTCATCTGGTCGTTGGTCAGCTGCAGGTCGCGCACCGTGACCGTCTGGCCCGCCTGCTCGGCCGACAGGCGGAAGTTGGTCGTGCCCGACAGGGCGCCGTCCACGTCCTGCTGGCCCAGCCGCAGGTCCTGCCCGGTGCCCGTGGCCTCGATGCTGCGCACCCCGTTCGCCTCGCGGGCGGTGGCGGTGGCCTTGAGCGACCCGGCGAAGCCCGGTTGCAGGGCGCCGAGGTCCGGCACGTCCAGATCCAGCGCCGCGTCGAGCGCGCCCTGGGCAAAGCTGCCGCGCCCGTCGGCGGTGAGCTGCGGGTTGGCAAGGCGCAGCGTCTCGACCTCGAAGCGGCCGTCCTTCTCCTGCGCGATGGCGGTGAGGTTGGTCCGGCCCTTGAGCGCTGAGTCCAGTTCGTTGATGCCCAGTTCCAGGTCCGTCGCCTCGCCCGAGACGGTGACCCGCCGCGCGCCGGGCGCGCCGGTGACGGCGGCCTGCGCGGTCAGCGCGCCGGCCATCGCCGGGTCGGCGGCGGTCAGGCTCGACAGCCGCAGGTCGGCCTTGAGGTCGGTCGAGGTGCTGGTGATCAGCCCCTGCGCCGCGGCGGTCAGGCGCTGCCCGTCCACCCGCAGGTCGCGGATCTCGATCCCCTGCTCATCGCGCCGGGCGCTGGCAAAGATCGACGCCTCGCCCGCCATCAGCCGGTCGAGCTGGGGCTGGTTCACCGTGATGTCGGTGCCGGTGATCTCGGCCTCGGCGTCGAAGCCGCGGGTCAGCACGGTGTAGAGGCCGCGGATGTTGGCGTTGGCCTGCCCGGTCAGCGGCCGGCCCGCCAGCGTCGAGAGGTGCTCGAGCCGCTCATAGGCCGCGTCGAGGTCGCCCGAGACGGTGATCCCCGAGCGCAGGCCGTCGGCGAGGATGGTGCCCGCGATGCCGAAATCCTGCCCGCTGAGGGTGAAGTCCGACAGTTCGAGCGCATTGCCCGGCGTCAGGTCGAAGCCGGATTCCCCGGTGATCGACGTGCCGAGCGCCAGTTGCAGCCCGGCGTCGGCCAGCGCCAGCCCCTCGACCCCGAAGGCGAGCTTGCCCAGCACCTGCTGCAGGTCGCCGTTCTCGAGCGCCACGGTGCCGTCGCCGTTCAGCGTCAGCGCCCCGATCCGGTTGCCGTTCTGGGTGATGTCGCCGATCCGCCCGACGACGCGCCACGCATCCGACTGGGTGGCGTCATAGCTGATCTGCAGGCTGCCCGAGCGCACGTCGGTCGGCTCTCCGCCGAAGGGCAGGCGGACGGGCAGGGTGGTGGCGCCGGCATCCTCGCCCAGCGTCATCAGCAGCACGAGCGACTGCGGCGCGCCCTTGTCGTTGGTGGTGACCGAACCGGTGAGGTTCAGCGCCTCGGTGTCCACCATCAGCACCGGCAGCGCCATGCGCCCGTTCTCGCCCCGCCAGCCCTCGGCCAGAAGGCGCGAACTGGTCCCGAAGAACGGCCGGTTGTCGGGCGGCAAGAGGCTCGCCACGTCGCCGGTCAGCTCGGCCCGGAAGCCGGTGCCGGGGGTGCCGTCCTCGCCCGCCTGGGCGTGGGCCGAGACGCGCCCGGTGACGCGGTCGGTGCCGTCGGTGGCCAGCCGGATGTCGGCGGCGAATTCCTTGAGCGGCCCGTCACCCTTGATCTCGGCGGTGACCGCGGGCTTGTCGTAGAGACCGACGAGGTTGGCGAACAGCCCCTCGCGGTCCTCGTCCAGCGTCACGTCCAGCCTGAGGTTCGTGGTGGCGTTGGAATAGGCGGCATCGACGGCGAAGACGCCGCGCTTGCCGTCCACCCGGTTGATCGCCAGCTTGGCCGCGCCCTCGCCGCCCGCCAGGTTCATCGAGCCGTCGAGCGAGACGACCGCCGCCTCGCCGATCACCGGCTCGCCGATCTCGACCCGGCCCGCGGCGATGCGGGCGATGTTGACCGACACCGGCAGGGTCGGCAGGGCGAAGTCGCGGACCTCGGCCTTGCGCCCGCCCTCGCCGCCGCCGGGCAGGCGGGGCAGCAGGATTTCCTGGGCGGAAAGCTCGTTGATCTCGATCCGCCGGCCGAACAGCGCCGAGCGGTCCCACTGGATGGCGCCGTTCCTGAGCGTGATCCAGACGCCCTCGGCGTCGGCGATGGTCATCTCGGTGAAGGTCGCGCGCGACGAGAGCGCGCCCTGGAAACCGCGGATGACCACCTGCCGGCCGGCGCCCGACAGGTTGCGTTCAAGGAAGCGGGTGATGAAGCCGCGGTCGTCCTCGACCTCGGCGGAGATCTCGGCGGCGCTGGCGGCCACGTCCTGATCGGCGGCGCCGGGCGCGGGCGCGGGCGCCTCGGCCGGCGGGGGGGCGGCGTCCTGCGCCGCCGCGGGCGGCAGCGGCGCGGCCAGCAGCACCAGCGCGGCCAGCGCCGGCGTCAGGCGGCGCAGGGGCCGGGTCAGGCGGGCGGGAAGGGTCGAGAGATACCGCATCAGAACGCCTGCCCCAGACCCAGATAGAACTGCACCCCTTCGCCGGTGTCGCCGCCGACGGGCCCGGCCACGTCAAGGCGGATCGGCCCGATCGGCGTCGTGTAGCGGATGCCCATGCCCGCGCCCGCGTGCCAGTCGCTCGCGCCGCCGAAGCTGCTCTCCTCCCACACCTGGCCGGCGTCGGCGAAGGCCACGAGGCCGATGCGCTCGCGCACCAGCACCCGCATCTCGCCGGTGATGTTCAGCACGCTGAGGCCGCCGGTCTTGACCGGCCCCTCCGGCCCCTGGATGACCTCGACGCCCAGCGACTCGAACGGCTGGCCGCGCACCGAGCCGCCGCCGCCCGAGTAGAACAGATAGTCGCGCGGCGTCTCGGCCAGGTCCGAACCGAAGATCGTCCCGGCCCGCGCCCGCCCGGCGAGGGTGAAGCGGTCCTCGGCGCCGAAGCTGCGGTAGGCGCGGCCCTCGCCCACCAGCCGCAGGCCCGAGCCGGTGTCCTGCATCCCGTAGAAGGGCGTCGCGGTGGTGGACAACCAGTAGCCGCGCCTTGCGTCGTTCGGCTCATCCTCGCGGCGGTCGAGCGTGACCGTGGTCGGCAGCGCCAGCACCCGGAAATCGGTCGTGCCGCTGGCGTCGGTGACGCGCGAGCGGCGGTATTCAAGCCGCGTCTCGCCGGTCAGCCGGTCCGAGGGCAGCCAGACGAGGCCCATCCCGAGCACGCCGAGGTCGAGGTCGTAGTCCTCTTCCCGCAGCCGCTCGGCCCGGGCCTCGACGAAGGCGGTGATATCGGGGCGGATCGTCGCCGGGCGGTCGAGCCGCAGCCCCAGCTTGTAGTCGCGGCCCGAGGTGCCCGAGCCAATGTCCTTGATCTCGCCGTCGACGCGCAGCCGCTCGCCCCCGCCCAGCAGTTTGCGGTGCAGCCAGTAGCCGGTGACCTTGGCCCCGTCGATGCTGGAGATCTCGAAGCCGCCGCCGATCCGGCGCAACTTCTGCTCGATCACCGTCAGCCCCACGTCGAGGGTGTTGCCGGGGCCGAGCGCCTCGGCTTCCTCGAGCGTGATGGCCGAGAAGATGCCCGAGCGGCGCAGTCGCTTGCGCACCTGCTCGAGCTTCTCCGGGTCGAAGCGCTCGCCCTCGGGGAAGCCCGCGATCTTGAGCAGCCGGCGGGTGGAGAGCCGCTCGTTGCCCGAGGGCAGCAGCCGGCCGAACCGGACCAGCGGGCCGGGGGCGAGGACGATGCGGCTGTCCACGGCGTGCAGCTCGTGGTCGGCGACGATGTCGGTCGAGGTCACGTCGGCCTTGGCGTGGCCATAGTCGCGCCAGCCGGTCACCCCGGCGCGGGCGGCGGATTTCATGTCCGAGGTGCGGGCGACCGCGCCGGTACGGTAGTCGCGCGGCAGGTCCGTGCCCGGCGCGACCGGGGCGATCTCGGCCCGGCTGTAGCGGAAGCGGCTTCCCGGATCGACCGAGACCACCACCTGCCGGACGAACTGCGGCGCGTCGAGCGGCGCGATCCCCGCCGCCTCGACCCCGTCGAGGCGAATGTCGATGACCGCGTCATACAGTCCCTCGTCATAGAGGGTGCCGAGGAACCTTGCGTAATCGGCGCGGGCGGCGGCGAGCACGTCCTGCCCCGAGGTGCGGCCCTCGGCCAGCGCGCCGGTGATGAGCGAGCTTTGCCGCAGCTTGCGTTCCAGCGCCGGGTCGCTGCCCTCGACGCGGACGATGAACTCGACGGGCGAATTGGCGACCCGGTCGCCACCCCCGAACCAGCGCGCGAAGGGCGAGGACGCCGACGACGGCGAGGAGGAAGCCGAGCCGGTGCCCGCGGGCTTGGTCTCGGCCGGTGCGGGCGATGGCGCTGGGGCGGGGGCCGCGCCCTGGGGCCAGGCCGGGCCCGCGATCAGGCACCCCGCCGCGGCCGCTGCTGCGACCCTTCTCGCCCACGCTGTCGCCATGTCGCTGCCCGCCTCGTTGCGCCGCCGTTGTCCGCGTCGTCGTTATGGTCCCGATCCCGACCATTCTTGACGCACTCGGGTCAGGAAATCCATCCGCCGAGGCCGCAGGCGGGCAGATTTGTGCCGGGCGTGTCCCCCAGCCACCCACGCTTCAAGCCCTTGACGGCGCAGCATTGCGGACCCCGCGGACGATCGGGTGCGAGAGGGGTCACGGGAATGTCAAGCCCGGCGTGAACGCGCCCGATGGAACCCGCAGGCGGCCCCGCCGTTGTCCCGTCGTGCAGCAATTGCTGCGCCGTCGCCTGTCAACCCCTTTTTTGTTCCCAAGGTCCAGATGTCCCGCCGTATCGCCACCGCCCGCCCGTCCGTCGCCCGCCTCTCCGTCGCTGCGGCGCTGATCGCCGCATTCTCGGTGACGGCCGCGCAGTCGGCTGTCGAACCCGCCCCGCACGATGCCGGGCCGGTCAAGGGCTGGACCGCGGTCGCGGGCCTGTCGGGGCCGGCGGTGCTGGAACTGGCCCGCACCCTGCCGGTGGCCAGCGAGGCCGACGGCGACCAGCCGTGGTGCGACCGTTCGGCGACCGTCCGCGACGCGCTGCGCACCGAGTTCGAAGAGCAGATGGTCACCCGCCACTCGGACGGCACCCAGCTTTGGGGCTCGGACGTGATGGGGACGTGGACCGTGGTGCTCTCGCGCCCCGATGACACGCAGTGCGTCATCGCCTCGGGGATCGGCTACGCGGCGGGCGAGAACCCGGCGACCTATCTCGCCAAGGTCGGCCTCGGCTGAGGCCGCAGGCCGGATTTCGGCCCTCACGCCCCGTCTCTCGTTGCGTTCCAGCGCCGTCTGTGAGAAGGCCGCGCGGGAACGCCGGTCGATTCCGGCACTGCACTCACACGCAAGCAAGGGGCCTCCATGACCCGCTCCTCCGACAGCCGCCCGGGCGACTATCTCGTCCGTGACCTCGCGCTCGCCGATTACGGCCGCAAGGAACTCGACATCGCCGAGACCGAGATGCCCGGCCTGATGGCGCTGCGCGCCGAATACGGCGAGGCCCAGCCGCTGAAGGGCGCCCGGATCGCCGGGTCGCTGCACATGACCATCCAGACCGCGGTGCTGATCGAGACGCTGGTGGCGCTGGGCGCCGAGGTCCGCTGGGCGTCGTGCAACATCTACTCGACCCAGGACCACGCCGCCGCGGCCATCGCCGCCGCCGGCATCCCGGTCTTCGCCGTCAAAGGCGAGACGCTGCCGGACTACTGGGCCTACACCGACCGGATCTTCCAGTTCCCGGAAGGCACGGCGAACATGATCCTGGACGACGGCGGGGACGCCACGCTCTACATCCTGATGGGCGCACGGGTCGAGGCGGGCGAGACCGACCTCATCGCCACCCCGCAGTCGGAAGAGGAAGAGGCGCTCTTCGCCCAGATCCGCAAGCGCATCGCCGAGACCCCCGGCTGGTTCGCCCGCCAGCGCGACGCCATCCGCGGCGTCAGCGAAGAGACGACGACCGGCGTCCACCGGCTCTATGACCTGCACAAGCAGGGGCAGCTGCCGTTCCCGGCGATCAACGTCAACGACAGCGTCACCAAGTCGAAGTTCGACAACAAGTACGGCTGCAAGGAATCGCTCGTCGACGGCATCCGCCGCGCCACCGACACGATGATGGCCGGCAAGGTCGCCGTCGTCTGCGGCTACGGCGACGTGGGCAAGGGCTCGGCGGCGTCGCTGCGCGGCGCGGGCGCGCGGGTGAAGGTCACCGAGATCGACCCGATCTGCGCGCTGCAGGCCGCGATGGACGGGTTCGAGGTCGTCACGCTCGAGGATGTGGCGGGCACCGCCGACATCTTCGTGACCACCACCGGCAACAAGGACGTGATCCGGCTCGAGCACATGCGCGAGATGAAGGACATGGCCATCGTCGGCAACATCGGCCACTTCGACAACGAGATCCAGGTCGCCGCGCTGCGCAACCACAAGTGGACCAACATCAAGGACCAGGTGGACATGATCGAGATGCCCTCGGGCAACCGGATCATCCTGCTGTCCCAGGGCCGGCTGCTGAACCTCGGCAACGCCACGGGGCACCCGTCCTTCGTCATGTCGGCGAGCTTCACCAACCAGGTGCTGGCGCAGATCGAGCTGTGGACCAAGGGCGACGAATATCAGCCCGGCGTCTACATCCTGCCCAAGGCGCTGGATGAGAAGGTCGCGCGGCTGCATCTCGAGAAGATCGGCGTCAAGCTGACCGAGCTGCGCAAGGACCAGGCCGACTACATCGGCGTCCCGGTCGAGGGGCCCTTCAAGTCGGAGCACTACCGCTACTGACATGCGGGAAATGCGGGCATGGTTCTGGTGGGTGGTCGGCTTTGCCGGACTGGGGCTGGCGCTCGTCGGCACCGTCCTGCCGATCATGCCCACCGTGCCGTTCCTGCTGGTCGCGGCCTACGGCTTCAACCGCTCGTCGCCGCGGTTCCACGCGATGATCGTGAACCACAAGGTGTTCGGCCCGCAGATCCGCGAATGGCATGAACACCGGGCCATCGCGCCGGCGGTCAAGATCTTCGTCGTGGTGTCGATGGCGGTGGGGCTGGCGGTCAGCTGGCACATCCTGCCGCATGGCTGGTGGACCGCGCAGGCGCTGGTGCTGCTGGCGGTCGGGCTTTACGTCGTCACCCGCGCCAACCCGCCGAAGAAGCCCTGAGGCTGACGCACTGAGCCGGCCGTCCCGCCCGCTCGGCGCGCAGGGCCCCGTTCAGGCCGCGCTCAGCGCGCCCCGGCGATCAGTTGCTTGATCCCCGCGACATGGGCGACCTCGGCCGCCAGCGCGTCGGCGGCGAGCGCGGCGGCCGTCTCGGCCAGCGCCTCGGGTTCCGCGATCCGGTCGATCAGCCCCCAGCTCAGCGCCTCGTCGGCGCTGATCTTCTGCCCCGCCATCAGGATCATCGCCGCCCGCGACGGCCCCGCCAGCGCCGCCAGCCGCCGCGGGTCCGACGGCTGCGGCAGGAACCCCAGCCGCATCACCGGATAGAAGATCTTCGCCGTCGGCACCGCGATCCGCAGGTCGCAGGCCAGCACCATCCCCAGCGCGCCCCCCGCCGCGGTGCCGTTCAGCGCCGCGATCGTCAGCGCGGGCGCGGCGGCGATGGCGCCCGACAGCGCCTCCCACAGGGGCGAGACGGCAAGTCCCGCGCGGGCCGCGTCAAGGTCGGCGCCGGCAGAGAAGACCTTGCCCGTCCCTGTCAGCACCAGCGCCCGCGCGCCCGCCGTCGTGGCCGCCTCGACCGCCGCGATCAGCGCCTCGAGCATCCCGGGCGTCAGCGCGTTCGCCTTGTCCGGGCGGTCCAACGAAATCGTGACCAGCCCCTCGGACGAAGTTTCCGACCGAACCATCTTGCCTCCTTGGCCGTTGCGTCGCGGTATGGCACGACACGTCGCGTCTGAACCGAATGTGATCCGTCAGCAGCGGAAAGGTATCGTCAATGTTTCTCAGGACCACAAGCTCGGCCCTCGCCGTCATCGCCCTGACGGCCCCGGCCTTCGCCGAGGTCACGCCCGCGCAGGTGTGGCAGAACTGGGTCGATTACTACAAGGCCAACGGCTACACCGTCACCGAGGGTTCGCGTGAAGAGGCCGGCGAGACCCTGACCCTCAAGAACGTGGTCATGGCGGCGTCGGCGCCCGACAACGAGGGCGGGGTCGAGTTCACCATGCCCGAGGTCACGCTGACCGGCACCGGCGACGGCAAGGTGCGCACGGTCGTGGCCGAGACCTCGCCCCTCAAGCTGACGTTCAAGAACGAGGAGGACGAGCCCGTCACCCTCGACGGGAACGTGACGCTGAAGGACGCCGAGATCGTCTCGAGCGGCGCGCCCGAGGACATGACCCACGAGAGCCGCGCGACGCAGATGGTGTTCGCGCTGAACACGATCACCACGCCGGACGGGCAGAAGCCGATGCCGATCAGCGTGACGATGGTGAACGCCACCTCGTCGCAGCGGGTCGTGGACGGCCCTGTCCAGACCGTCGACGCCCGCATGGGCGCCGACCGCGCCGACTTCACCGGCACGGTCGAGGGGATGGACAAGGAAGATCCGACCGCCAAGGCCTCGTTCACCGGCAGCATCGACGCGCTGGCCGGCGAGGGCCGCTTCATGATGCCCAAGGGCGTCGACGTGACCAAGGACCTGAACGCCGCCCTCAAGGCCGGCATGGACATGAGCGCCAGCTTCTCGATCGGCGCCGGCAAGGTCGAGGGGCAGTTCAGCGGCAAGGGCGAAGAGGACAAGGACGTCAGCGGCCAGATGGCCACCGACGTGAAGGGGGTCGAGTTGACCGTCGGGATGTCGACCGCCGGCCTCAAGTACCAGGGCAGCGCCGACGCCTCGAACGTCAGCCTGACCTCGTCGGACTTGCCGTTCCCGATCAATTACGCGGTCGGCGGCTCGACCGTCGACGTGCAGATCCCGGTGATGAAGTCCGACGCCCCGGTGCCGTTCAAGATCGCCTATTCGCTGACCGGCCTCACCGTCGGGGACGAGCTGTGGAACCTGTTCGACCAGGGCAAGGTGCTGCCGCGCGAGCCGGCGAGCCTTGACGTGGACGTGACGGGCCTGGCCAGGATCGCCATGGACCTGTTCGACCCCGCCAACGTCAAGGCGATGGAGGATGCCGCCGAAGGCACCGACGCCGCCGCCCCGGACGCCACGGCGACCGAGCCGAGCGCGACCGACGCACCTGCGACCGACGCGCCCGCCGCCGACGCGCCCACCACCGACGCCGCGACCGACACCACGACCTCGGCGGATGCCGGTGCGGCTGACGGCGCACCCGAGGCCGCCGATGACGCGGCCGACACGCCCGAGCCGTTCGTGCTGACCGAGCTGAACGTCAACAAGCTCGCGCTCGACGCCATCGGCACCAAGGTGGACGTGACCGGGGCGCTGACCGTGCCCGAAGGCGGCTCGATCGACGCGCCCGTGGGCACGATGCACGCCCGGCTCGAGGGGGTGAACGCGCTGATCGACAACCTCGTGAAGCTCGGCATCCTCAGCCAGGACGAGGTCAGCGGCTACCGCATGATGCTGGCCATGTTCGCCAAGCCCGCGCCTGAGGGCGGGGATGCGCTGGTGGGCGAGTACGAGTTCAAGGAGGGCGGGCAGGTCTTTGCCAACGGCCAGCAGGTGAAGTAACACCCTTGCTGACGACACCCGCGGAAAGGGCCGGCCCGTCCGGCCCTTTTTGCATCGTGAGGAACCGCAGCCGATGACCCGAGGCGACCACGCGCCCCCCGATCTGGCCGGGCTGACCGACGCGCTGCTGGCCGCCGCCCGGGCCGCCGGCGCGACCGAGGCGGACGCCGTCGCGGTCTCGGGCGATTCGATCTCGGTCGATGTGCGCGCCGGCGCGCTGGAGCAGGCGACCCGCGCGCAGGGGGTCGAGATCGGCCTCCGCGTGCTGATCGGCGGCCGGCAGGCCTGCGTCTCGGCCAGCGACCTCACCCCCCGCACCATCGACGAAATGGCCGAGCGTGCCGTGGCAATGGCCCGCGAGGCGCCGGTCGACGACATGATCGGCCTCGCCGATCCGGGCGCGCTGTCAGAGGTGCGGGACGGCGGCGGGCTGGCGCTCGACGACGGTCAGCCGCAGCCCGCGCCCGAGGCGCTGCTGGATCTTGCGCTCAGGGCCGAGGCGGCGGCGCTGGCCGTCCCCGGCGTGCGGATCGCCGAGCAGGCCAGCGCCTCGTCGCTGCACCGGCAGTTCTGGCTCGCCGGCACCAACGGCTTTTCCGGCGGCTACGCGCGCTCGAGCCACGGCATATCGGCGGTGGCGATCACCGGCGAGGGCACGGGGATGGAGCGTGACTGGGCCTCGGAATCCCGCGTCTGGGCCGAAGACCTGCCCGACCCCGAAGAGATCGGCCGCCGCGCGGGCGAGCGCACGGTGGCCCGCAAGGGCGCCCGCAAGCCCCCCACCGGCGCCTTTCCGATCCTCTATGACGAGCGCGTGGCCGCCACGCTGATCGGGCACCTGCTCTCGGCGGTGAACGGCAGCGCCGTCGCGCGCGGCGCCAGCTGGCTCAGGACCGCGCTGGGTGAGCCGGTGCTCCCCCCCGGCTTCGATCTGGTCGAGGACCCGCGCCTGCCCCGCAGCGGCGCCTCGCGCCCCTTCGACGGCGAGGGGCTGCCCACCGCCGCCCGCACCATCGTCGCGGACGGGGTGCTGGGCGGCTGGACGCTCGACCTCGCCACCGGGCGCAAGCTCGGGATGCCGTCGACGGCCAGCGCGGTGCGCGGCACCTCGGCGCCGCCCTCGCCCGGCGTCTCGAACGTGACGCTGACCCCGGGGACGGTGCCGCCCGCGGCGCTGATCCGCGACATGGGGCGGGGGCTCGTCGTGACCTCGATGCTCGGCGCCTCGGTCAACCCGACGACCGGCGACTATTCCCGCGGCGCGGCGGGGTTCTGGGTCGAGGGGGGCGAGATCGCCTTTCCGGTCAACGAATGCACCATCGCCGGGAACCTGCGCGAGATGCTGATGCGGATCACCGCCGCCGACGACCTGCCCGAATGGCGCAGCCACCGGGTGCCGAGCCTCATGGTCGAGGGGATGACCGTTGCCGGCGCCTGAGCCTCTGCGCGACGACGCCCGGCGCGACACGGCGTCGGACGAAGCGGACCTGACGCTGACCGACCTCGCGCTCATCGAGGCAGCGGCGGTCGAGGCCGGGCGCATCGCCCTCGATTACTGGCGCGGCAGCTTCCGCTCGTGGGACAAGGACGCAGGCGCCGGGCCGGTCAGCGAGGCCGACCTGGCCGTGAACACCGCGCTCGAGACGCGGCTCAGGTCAGCGCGCCCCGGCTACGGCTGGCTGAGCGAAGAAAGCCCCGACGATCCGGCGCGGCTTGCGGCCGCCCGGACCTTCATCGTCGATCCGATCGACGGAACCCGCGCCTTCATCGACGGGCAGGAGGGGTTCTCGGTCTGCGTCGCCGTGGTCGAGGACGGCCGCCCGGTCGCGGGCGTCGTCCACCTGCCGGCCCGCGGGGCGACCTATGCGGCCGATCTGGACCGCCCCGCCACGCTGAACGGCGCCCCGATCCGTCCCGCTGCGCGGACCTCGGCCGAGGGGGCGACGATGCTGGGCGCGCGGACCGTGCTCGACCCCCAGCACTGGCGCGGAGGGCGGGTGCCGGGGCTCACGCGGAAGTTCCGCAGCTCGCTCGCCTGGCGGCTGTGCCTCGTGGCCGAGGGGCGGTTCGACGCGGCGCTGTCGGTGCGGCCGGTCTGGGACTGGGACATCGCGGCGGCGAGCGTGATCGCCGCGCAGGCCGGCTGCGGCGTCACCGACCGGCAGGGCCGGGCGTTCCGCTTCAACGGCGCGGTGCCGCAGTCGGACGGGCTGATCGTGGCCGGGCCCGCGCTGCACGGGCTGCTGGCCGAGGGGCTGGCCCCCGGGGCGGACCTGCGCGCGGCGGGGCAGGGGCGATGACCCGGCTGCCGCCCGAGACGCTCGACCGGCTGGCCGACGCGATCAGCTTTCACCCCGAGAGCGAGCCGGGCCGGGTGTTCCGCGACGCGCTCGGCCGGTTCGCAACCGGCGTCACCATCGTGACCGCCGAGGGGCCCGCGGGCCCGGTGGGGATGACGGTCAACAGCTTCACCAGCGTGTCGCTCGACCCGCCGCTGGTGCTGTGGTGCCCGGCCCGCGCGTCGAGCCGCCACGCCATCTTCGCCGCGGCGCCCGCCTGGTCGGTCCATGTGCTCGGCGCCGAACAGCTCGACGTGTGCCTGCGGTTTGCCCGCGGCGGGGCGGGCTTCGCGGGGCTGCCGCCCAGCGTCTCGGACCTCGGCACCCCGGTGATCCCTGGCGTCGCGGCCCGCTTCGACTGCCGGGCCGAAGCCTGCCATGCGGCGGGCGACCACAGCGTTCTGCTGGGCCGGGTGGCGCAGGTGACGATCGGCGGTCCCGACGATCACCCACTGGTCTTTGCCGCCGGGCGCTTCGGCCGCTTCCTGCCGGATGACGGCACGGGCGGCACGGGCTAGCTCAGCTCAAGGGTTCGACGCTGATCTCGGGCAGCGGCTCGAGCGGCGGCAGCGGTTCCAGCGGGGTCGAGAAGATCGGGTCGAGCCGCGGGGTCTGCGTCTTGACCGTCCGGCCCGGCCCGCCCAGCACCGCGATCTGCGCCGCAAGCTGCGAGATCGCCGCGTTCTGCGCCGCCGCGATGGCCGAGGGCGAGGCGACCGCCTGCCCGCCGCCGCCCAGCAGCCCGCCCAGCCCGCCGCCGCCCGAGGCCGCCGCCTGCGGCAGCGGCACGGCGATGTCGAACCCGCGGGCGTGGTTGGTGCCGCCCGAGCTGTCGTTCGAGACGTAATACTGCCCCTTGAGCCGGTAGATGCCGTCCAGTTGCGCCAGCGCCTTTTCCACCCGCACCTCGATCCGGCGCCGCGGCGGCTCGGCCAGCGGCCACGGCTCGGCGATCACCGTCGCCCCCGACATGTCCGAGATGGCCCGCGCCAGCGTCAGGGTGAACGCCCGCTGCGGCTTGTCCGCCCACAGGTTCTTCGGGTTCGACCGCACCGCGCCGTCCGGGGTCTGCCACGAGACCTCGCCCGCCGCCGCGTATTCCGGCAGCGTCACGTCGCGCAGCTCGGCGGTGCCGAGCGCGTTGCCGACCCGCGCCGCGGGCGTCGGCGGGTCGATCAGGTAGCGGCCGGTCTTTTCCGGGTTGGAACAGCCCGCCAGCGCCACGGCGGCGGTCAGGGCAAGAAGTGCAGGGCGCAGCATGGTCTATCGTCCCAGGATGAAGGCGCGGGGGTTGCGCTCGATGGTGGCGGCAAGGCTGCCGAAGTTCTCGGCCGCACGGCGAAGCGCGCGCATGGTGTTGATCGACTCGGTGTTGAAGGCGCCGCGATCGCCGTAGGCCGCGATCACCGCCTCGGCCCGGCTGGCGAGCTGCTGGAAGCGGTTCGAGAGCTGCGGCAGCGTGTTGGCCGCCTGCGCGACCTCGTCCATCGCCCGGCGGGCCGAGGCGAGGGCGGCGTTGAGGCTGCCGGCCGCGTTCCCGTCGCGCAGGTCGGTCAGCAGCCCCGAGGCCGCCTTGAGCGTGTCCGACAGGTTCCGCGGCAGCTGCGCGGCATCCTCGGTCCCGAGCATCGCGCGCAGGTCGTCGACCAGCCCCTTGCCCGAGGCGCTGATCCCCGACCAGTCGAACTCGTCGACCGAGGTCGCCGCGGCGTCGATCTTCTCCACCATCCCGGGGATATCCACCGCCGCCTCGCGGATCGAGGCCGCGGTGGCGCTCGCGTCGTCCACGAACTTGCCGATCTTCGGCCCGATCTGGTTGGCCTTGAGGTCGCTGGCGATGTCGCCGATGTCGCCCGCGGCGGTCCCCACGCGGTCCATCGCCGCCGAGAGGTTGCCGGGCAGGGCGCGGGCGGCCTCGGTGCCGACCACGGCGCGGATGTCGGCGACCGCGCCGCGCGCCTCGGTGGCGAGGCCCGCGAAGTCCACGTCACGGACCGAGGCCGCGGCCTTGTCGAGGCTGTCGACGATCCCCGGCACCTTGTCGGCGGCGCCGTTGAGCTTGGTCGCCAGCTCGCTCGCCTGCGTCGCCGCGCCCGAGATG
Source organism: Paracoccus sanguinis (assembly GCF_900106665.1). Taxonomy (GTDB): domain Bacteria; phylum Pseudomonadota; class Alphaproteobacteria; order Rhodobacterales; family Rhodobacteraceae; genus Paracoccus; species Paracoccus panacisoli. The sequence continues at coordinate 903,239 of NZ_FNNA01000002.1, read as the reverse complement.
TTGGCGACGACGCCCGCGCCGCGCAGCTCCTCGACGGCGGCGCGCAGCTCGGCGGCGGTCGCCTGGGCCTCGTCGATGGTCTTGCGCAGCCCGGCGGGGATGGCGCGGGTGTCCTGCGACGAGGCGATGGCGGTCACACTGTTCATCATGTCGGTCGCGGACTTCAGCAGCTCCTCGATCTTGAGGTTGCCGATGCGGGTCATGAACCCCTGCGCGGTGGCCGCGATGTCCGAGCTGTCGGTCGGGGCCGAGGGGACGACCGGGAAGGGCTGGGCGTCGACCGCGATCCGCGCCGGGGGCTGGTCGGGCAGCTCGACCAGCTCGACCATCAGCGAGGTGCCGAGGAACCCGGCCCCGGTCACCCGGGCCCGCAGCCCCTGTTCGACCCGGCCCGAGAGGAAGGCCAGCGCGTCCGCCGGCGTCGCGGTGTCGGGCAGGCCGAGCCGCTGGGGCGACAGCGCGATGGTGATGTCCTGCAGCACCTGCCCCGGCTGGCCGTCCGCCGGCGGCGCGACGCGCACCGAAAGCGCCGTGACCCGGCCCACGGTCAGGCCCTGGAACTGCACGTCGGCCCCTTCCGAAAGGCCGCGCACCGCCTCGGGCAGCAGCACGGTCAGGCGCAGCTCATCCTCGGGCGAGGCGGCGAACAGGCTGTTCTGCGCCGCCTGCTGGTCGGGTTGCAGGGTGAAGACATGCCCCGGCTGGACCGGCTGGCCGCCCGAACTGAGCGTGGCGAACTCGGCCCCGCCCTGCAGCAGCGACGAGACGGAACTCACGTTGAGCTGCACCCCCTGCGGGCCCAGCGAGACGTTGAACCCCGAGGTGTCCCAGAACACCGTCGCGGTGGTCAGGCGCTGGTCGTGCGGGGCGGCCACGAAGACGTCGGCCATCACCGTCTCGTCCCGCTCGGCCAGCCGCAGGTTCTGCATCCGCCCCACCTGCAGCCCGCGGAAGAAGATCGGCGCCCCCTCGGCCATGCCCTTGGCGCTGGTCGAGGCGAGCGTCACCCACGTCCCGCGCTCGTTCGAGCGGGTCAGCGGGGCCTTGTCGAGCCCCTCGTGCACGTCGAGGTCGGCCGCCCCGGGTTTGTCGTCCCAGTAGCCCTCGATGAAGGCGCCGGTCAGCACCGTGTCGAGGCGCGAGATACCCTGCGCCGAGACCTGCGGCCGGACGATCCAGAACTCGGCATCGTCGTCGATGAAGCTGGCGATGTCCTTGTCCACGCGGATGTCCACGACCACGCGCTGCAGGTCGCGGGTGAAGCGCACCGCCTCGACCTTGCCGACGGTGATCTCGCGGAACTTGAGCGCGGTCTCGCCCGGGGTGATGCCGGTCGCGTCGCTGAAGGCGACCGAGACCAGCGTGCCGCGGCCGGTATAGGCGTTCCAGGCCAGCGCCATGGTGACCAGAAGGGCGATGATCGGCACCGCCCAGATGACCGAGACGCCGGCGCGCGCGGCCCGCGCGGCGGTGCGGCGCACCGGGCTGGCCGGGCGCATGGCGGACGGCTCGGCGGGGCCGGCGGGGGCCGAAGGGGCCGTCGGGCGCCGGTCGGGCGGGGGAATGTCGGTCATGCGCTGGTCCTGTCCCGGCGGCTTCGCAACGGCAGGCCGCGCCAGATCAGCCGCGGGTCGAAGCTTTGCGCCGAAAGCATCGTGAACGCAACCGACAGCGCAAAGCTGACCGCGGCCGGTCCCGGGTGGATGGTGGCGACGAAGCCGAGCTGCACCAGCGCCGAGAGGATCGCCACCACGAACACGTCGATCATCGACCAGCGGCCGATGAACTCGACCGCCTCGAGGGCGCGCAAGCGGGTGTGGGCGGATTCGGGCGTGGCGGGGCGCCCGGCGACCCGGGCGAGCCAGGCGATCACCGCGAACTTGCCGATCGGCACGATCACCGAGGCCACGAACACGATCCCCGCGACCCCGTAGTTGCCGTAGTGCATGAGCTCGATCACCCCGCCGATGATCGTCGCCTCGCTGTTGCCCGCGAGGCCCGCGAAGGTCTGGGTCTTGAGCATCGGCAGCAGGTTCGCGGGGATGTAGAAGATCAGCCCGGCCAGCCACCAGGCCCAGACGGCGGCGAGGCTCGACCGGTCGGGGCTGTGCAGCGGGGCGCCGCAGCGGCCGCAGACGGCGCTGCCCTCGGGCCAGACCCGGCCGCAGCCGCGGCAGCCGACGAGATGGGCGCGGTGCGCGGTCAGGATCGGCGCGTCCTCGCGCGGGGCGGTGACCGGGCCGGGGCGACGGGGCGGGCGGCTGGCCCCCACGGCGGCGCCGGTGGCGACGGGTGGGGCGGAGGGCGCGGGCGGCGCGGCCATCAGGCGGCGCCCGGGTTGCCGGCGGGCGGGCCGGGCGGTGGGGCGGCGGGGCCGGGCATGGGGTGGCCGTGCGGGTCGGGTTCGACCTGCACAACGCGCACGGCGGTGCCCTCGACCGCGGCGCGGTCGGCGGCGGTCTCGACCGGGTCGGCCACCACCTCGCGCCCGTCGGTGAAGGCGCCGCGGTCCTCGAGCGTGTCCCAGATCGTCGTCGAGCAGGTGAACACGTCGCTGGCTGCGCCGACGATGATCAGCGCGCAGAAGGCCCAGAAGGCCGGGCCGAGGTTCACCGTCGCCAGCCCCGCCACCTTGACCAGCGCGACCGAGGTGCCGATCACGAAGATCTCGGCCATCGACCACGGCCTGAGCAGTTCCGACAGCCGGAAGGCCGCGCCTGCCTGCGGCGCCGGCCGCCCCTCGCCCCGCATCGGCAGCAGCACATAGACGAGCAGCGCCGCCCGCAGCACCGGCAGCCCGACGATGAACCCCAGCACCGCGACGGTCAGCGGCATCAGCCAGCCTTGCGAGAACGCCAGCGCCACCCCGAAGAGAGAGGTGGCGTTGCCGATCCCCATGCGCGAGATCTCGAGGAACGGAAAGAACACCGCCGCGAACATCAGCACCATCGAGGTGAAGGACAGTGCGACGATCTGGGTGAAGGCCCCCTCGCGCGGGCGGGCGAGGATCGAGTGGCAGCGGATGCAGCGCGCGGTCTCGCCCGGCGCCAGCTCGGCCTCGACGTGCAGCGCATCGCAGCGCGGGCAGGCGATCAGCCCCGCCCCGGTGGTGATGTCGTACTGGCCTGCCTCGATCATGGGGCGAAGATAAGCCGCCCGCACCGCGGCGCAAGCGCGCCGTGGGGGAAGGGGGCGATGGCGGCGCGGGCGACGGGCGCCGCAGGGGGCGCTGCCCCCCGCCGCTGGCGCGGCGTCCCCCGGGATATTTGGCCAAGGGAGAGGGAGGGGCGGGCGCGGCGGGGCCCCGGGGCCGGGAGGTCGAAGCCCGGCGCGGCGCCCACTTGCCCCCGCCCGCCCCGATGCTAACGTCCCCGTCCCGGGGGGAGGGACCCGCATGGACTACGATATCGTCATCGCCGGGGCTGGCAGCGCCGGCTGCGTTCTGGCCGCGCGGCTGTCCGAGGACCCGCGGCTGCGCGTCGCGCTGATCGAGGCCGGCGGGCGCGACGACTATCCCTGGATCCACATCCCGATCGGCTATCTCTACTGCATCGGCAATCCCCGCACCGACTGGATGTACAAGACCGCCCCCGACCCGGGGCTGCACGGGCGCAGCCTGCTCTATCCCCGCGGGCGGGTGCTCGGCGGGTGCAGCTCGATCAACGGGATGCTGTATCTGCGCGGCCAGGCCGAGGATTACGACCAGTGGCGGCAGGCGGGCTGCACCGGCTGGGGCTGGGACGACGTGCTGCCGCTGTTTCGCAAGTCCGAGGACTATTTCGCGGGCCCCTCGGACCATCACGGCGCCGGCGGCCCCTGGCGGATCGAGCGCCAGCGGCTGCGCTGGGACATCCTCGACGACTGGTCGCGCGCCGCCGAGGCCGAGGGCATCCCCTGCGTCGACGACTTCAACACTGGCGACAACGAGGGGGTGGGCTACTTCAAGGTCAGCCAGAAGAACGGCTGGCGCGTCTCGGCCGCCCGCGCCTTCCTGCGCCCGGCCATGCGGCGCCCGAACCTGACCGTCCTGACCCACCGCCAGGTGCGCCGGGTGATCTTCGAGGGCGCGCGCGCGGCGGGCGTCGAGGTTTCGCTCGACGGCGGGATCGAGGTGATCCGCGGCCGCGAGATCGTGCTCAGCGCGGGCGCCATCAACACCCCGCAGATCCTGCAGCTCTCCGGCATCGGCCCCGGCGCGCTGCTGCAGCAGATGGGGATCGAGGTCCGGCGCGAGGCCGCCGTGGGCGAGAACCTGCAGGACCACCTGCAACTGCGCTGCGCGTGGAAGGTCTCGGGCGGGCGGACGCTCAACCAGCTCGCCCGGCGCTGGTGGGGCAAGGGGATGATCGGGGCCGAGTATCTGCTGCGCCGCACTGGCCCGATGAGCATGGCGCCCAGCCAGCTCGGTGCCTTCGCGCGGTCTTCGGGCGAGGTCGAGACGCCGGACCTCGAATGGCACGTCCAGCCGCTAAGCCTCGAGGCGTTCGGACAGCCGCTGCATGATTTCCCGGCGATCACCGCCAGCGTCTGCCACCTGCGCCCGGAAAGCCGCGGTACGGTGCGGATCGGCTCGCCCGACCCGATGCGGGCGCCGGTGATCGCGCCGAACTACCTCTCGACCCCCGGCGACCGGCTGGTCGCGGCCCGGGCGATCCGGCGGACGCGGGCGATCATGGCCAACCCGGCGATGGCGAAGTACCGCCCGGAAGAGTTCAAGCCCGGCCCCGATTTCCAGACCGACGCCGAGCTGGCCGATGCCGCGGGGATGGTCGGCTCGACCATCTTCCACCCGGTCGGGACGGCCCGGATGGGGGCCGACCCCGGCGCGGTCGTCGATCCGCGCCTGCGGGTGCGGGGCGTCGAGGGGCTGCGCGTGGTCGACGCCTCGGTGATGCCGACGATCACCTCGGGGAACACCAACGCACCCACGATCATGATCGCCGAGAAGGCCGCCGTGATGATGGCCGAGGATCTGCGCGGCATTTGAGCGGTTAACCGCGCCGTAACCGGGTCTCTGCTAAACCTGTCGCTCGACGTGGTGACGGGGGCGATCATGGCAGGCAAGTCGGGCAAGGGCGCATCCCCGATCATCATCAAGCGGATCGAGGGCGGGGGTGAGGCCGGCCACCACGGCGGCGCGTGGAAGGTCGCCTACGCCGACTTCGTGACCGCGATGATGGCGTTCTTCCTGCTGATGTGGCTGCTCAATGCGACCACGGAAAAGCAGCGCCAGGGGCTCGCCGACTATTTCGACCCGACGATCGTGCAGTCCGATTCGGGCGGTTCGCAGGGGCTCGAGGGCGGCGACGCCGCAAGCCCGGCATCGGATCAGGGCGCCGCGCCCGAGCGCAGCAGCGATGCGGAACTCGAGAAGCTGGCGCAGCATCTGCAGGACCAGCTCACCGGCAGCGGCGCCGAATCGATGCAGCGGGTGAACCTGCTGCGTCATGTGGTGACCCGGATGACCGACGAGGGGCTGGTGATCGAGCTTGGCGACATCGTGGACGAGCCGCTGTTCGTGGGCGACAGCGCCGAGCCGTCGCCGGTGATGCGCGAGCTGACGGGAATCCTCGCGACGGTGCTGGGGCGGACCCGCAACCGCCTGGCCATCGCCGGCCATGTGCGGGGCTTCCCCGAGATGATGATCGAGAATCCCGTCTGGCCGCTTTCGGACCAGCGCGCCCACGCCACCCGCAAACTGTTGGCCGAGGGCGGGCTCGATGAGCGCCGGGTCCAGCGGGTGACCGCCTTTGGCGACAAGAAGCCCCGCAATTCCAATGCGATGGACCCGGCCAACAACCGGATCGAGGTCATTTTACTCAGATAATGTTGGCGCGCGGGCCGGCGTTAGCCGGAAATTAAGGTCTCGCGTGGACAGTGACGGCAACAGCGCAACAATCAGGGTGATCCCATGTCGATTTCCTCGTCCCTCAATGCCGGTGTCGCCGGGCTGGCGGCCAACGCCACGCGGCTGGCCACCATCTCGGACAACATCGCGAACTCGGGGACCTACGGCTACAAGCGGGTGAACACCGAGTTCGAGAGCATGGTGATCAACCAGGCCCGTGGCGCGGGGGTGTATTCAGCCGGCGGGGTCCGTGCAACGACCTCGCGGATCATCGACGAAAAGGGGGCGCTGGTCTCCTCGAAGAACCCGCTCGACCTGGCGATCTCGGGACGCGGCTTCCTGCCGGTGATCCAGTCGGTGGACCTTGCCAACCGCGGCGGCGGCGACAAGCCGATGACGATGACCTCGACCGGGGCCTTCCGCCCGGATGCAGAGGGGGTGCTGCGCACCGATTCGGGCCTCGTCCTGATGGGCTGGCCGGCCAACCAGGACGGCAACATTCCGGTGATGTCGCGCGATTCGGTGGCCGGGCTGCAACCGGTGGTACTGAACGCCAACCAGACCTCGGCCGATCCGACCACCGCCATGACCATCGGCATCAACCTGCCCGCGCTCGAGACCAAGGCGGGCGCCAGCGGCGATCCGTGGACCCGCAGCATCGAGTATTTCGGCAACCTCGGCACCTCCGAATCGCTCAACGTGACCTTCACCCCGACGGTCGCGGCTGGCTCGGGCCTCTCGAACACCTGGACGATGGAGATCCGGGATTCCGCCAGCGATCCCGCCTCGAACCTGATCGGCAGCTACGAACTGGTCTTCGACGACAGCCAGACGATGGGCGGGACGCTCGCCTCGGTCACCACGCTGTCGGGGGGCGCCTACGATCCGGCGACCGGGCAGCTGGCGCTGAACGTGGCGGGCGGGCCGATGACCGTCTCGATCGGCCGGCTCGGCGACCCGAACGGGCTGACCCAGCTCGACGACGACTTCGCCACCACGAACATCACCAAGGACGGCTCTCCGGTCGGCAACCTGACGGCGGTCGAGGTGGACGAGAACGGGATGATGCGGGCGACCTACGACACCGGTTTCATCCGCACCCTCTACCAGATCCCGCTGGTCGATGTGCCGAACCCGAACGGGCTGATCGCGCTGAACAACCAGACCTATCAGGTGTCGCCGAACTCGGGCTCGTTCTTCCTGTGGGATGCGGGCGACGGGCCGACCGGCGCGGTCGTGGGGTATGCCCGCGAAGGCTCGACCACCGACGTCGCGGCCGAGCTGACCGACCTCATCCAGACCCAGCGCGCCTATTCGTCCAACGCCAAGGTCATCCAGACCGTGGACGAGATGCTGCAGGAAACCACCAACATCAAGCGCTGACGCGCGCGGAGGCCGCGGCCTTTAGGCCGCGGGTTGAGCCATGAGCCTGTCGAACGCCCTTGCGAATGCCGTCTCGGGGATCGTCGCGGCGTCGCGCGGCACCGAGGTGGTGGCCTCGAACCTCGCCAACGCGATGACCCCCGGATTTGCCCGGCGCGAAGTCCAGCTGTCCGCACGACCGTGGATCGGCGGGGGCGGCGGCGTCCATATCGAGGGGGTCGAGCGCGTCGTGCGCACCGCCATCCTCGGCCAGAGCCGCACCGCCGGGGCCGAAACCACGCGCGCCCAAACGCTCGCCAGCTTTCACAAGGGCATGGCCGAGGCGATCGGCGTCCCCGGCGAGGCGGGTGCGCTGGGCACGCTGCTCGCAAGCTTCGACGCCGCGTTGATCAGCGCCGCCGCGCGGCCGGAGAGTGAGACGGCGCTCAACCGCGTCCTTACGACCGCTCAGGCGCTCGCGGGTGGCTATGGCACGGTGGGCGACCGCATCCAGGATGCGCGGACCGAGGCTGACCGGGCCATCGCCGACGATGTGCGCAACCTCAACGAGGGGCTGGGACGCGTTGTCGCGCTGAACCGCCAGATCGTCCAGCAGACCGCCTCGGGCGGCGACGTGGCCTCGCTTGAGGACGAGCGGCAGAAGGTGATCGACGGTCTCTCGAAGATCATGCCGATCCAGGAGCTTCCCCGCGAGAACGGCCGCGTGGCGCTCTTCACCTCCGGGGGGGGGGTGCTCCTCGACGGCTTCACCCCGGTGACGTTCGGCTTCACGCCTGCCGGGGCCTTCCGACCCGACATGACGGCGGGCGCGCCGCCCGTCAGCGGCCTGACGGTGGATGGGCTGGCCCTCTCGCCGGGGCAGATGCGCAGCTTCTCGGGCGGCCGGCTGGGCGCGAATTTCCAGATCCGCGATGTCGATGCTCCTGCCGCCCAAGCCCGCGTCGATGCCGCGGCGCGCGACCTGATCGAACGCTTCGCCGACCCCGCGATCGACTCGACCGCCCCCCCGGGCGGCGGTCTCTTCACCGATGGCGGGGCGGCCTTCACTGTCGCCAATGAGCGGGGGATTGCCCAGCGGCTGGCCGTCGCAGACGCAATCGTCCCCGCAGCCGGCGGCGGCCTCTGGCGCTTGCGCGACGGTCTCGGGGCCGCCGCGCCGGGACCGGTCGGTCAGTCCGCGCTGCTCGACCGGATGCGAGGCGCGCTGGCAGCATCCCGGCCGACCGCCTCACCCGCGGTGGCGGCGATGAGTCGGTCGGCCACGACGCTGGCCGCCGAGATCAGCTCGACCGCCGCGGTGGGACGGCTGGATGCCGAGGGCGTTCTGGCTGGCGCGGCCGCCCAGTCGAACAGCTACGAGACGATGCTGCGCCAGGACGGCGTGGACAGTGACCGCGAGATGGAGGCGCTGCTTGCGCTCGAGCGCGCCTACGCCGCCAACGCCAAGGTTCTGCAAACGGTGGATGACATGCTCCAGACCATCCTGAGGCTGACATGACGGGGTTCACATCGGTCGGCGACCTGTCCCGCTTCGTCCTGCTGCGGCAATCGAACGCGCAGCTCAAGACCCGGTTGAGCGTGCTCTCACAAGAGATGACCACCGGCCTCAAGGCCGATGTGCCCGCCGCGACCGGGGGCAATCTCGGTCGGCTGGCCCAGGTGCAGGGCCGCCTCGCCACGCTCGAGAGCTTCAGTCGCAACGCCAGCCTGGCGCAGTCCGAGACGAGCGCCCTGCAGGCGGCGCTCGAAGGGATTGCCGGGTTGGCCAATCGCGGCCCCGAGTTGCAGGCGGCCGCAGCGATGGAGGATGAGGCGGCGCTCGACATGCGCGCGGCCCAGGCGGCGCAGGATTTCCGCACGGCGGTCCGGCTGATCAACACCGAGGCGGGGGGCCGGTTTGCCCTGTCCGGCACCGAGGTCGGCACGGCGCCGCTTGCGCCCGCAGAAGATATTCTTGCGCTGGCGCAGACACAGGTTGCCGGGATGACGGATCCCGTCGCGATCTCGGGCACGCTCGATGCGTGGTTCAGCTCGGACTCGGCGGGCGGGTTTCTGGATCAGGCCTTCCGGGGAAATACTGAGGCGACCTCGACAGGTGTCTCGCCCGACACCACGATTCAACGCGACCTGAACGCCAGCGCATCGGAGTTCCGCACTTTGCTCAAGGGACTGGCGATGGCTGCCTTAGCCGGAGAGCCTGCCGCGGCCCTGCCGCATGGCGCCAAGTCGGTGCTGATCCGCGCCGCCGGCCGCGAGCTTTCAGAGGCCAGCCTCGGTATCGTCCGGACCCGGGCCACCCTCGGGATGCAACAGGAGTCGATCGATCAGGCCCTCGCCCGCAATGCGGCCGAAGGCAGCGCGCTGTCCATCGCGCGCTCGGACATCCTCGCCGCCGACCCGTATCAGACCGCGTCCGAACTGACCCAGACCGAGGCCAATCTGCAGAATCTCTACGCGCTCACCGCACGGATGACGAAGCTGAGTTTGACGGATTACATCCGATGAGGTGTTGGCGGCTCGTCCTGACCCTCGTCCTGCTTCCCGCAATGGCGTGGGCGGCCCCGGTGCGCATCAAGGATTTGGCCACCGTCGACGGGGTCAGGGGCAACGATCTCGTGGGTTACGGGCTCGTGGTGGGGCTGAACGGCACGGGCGACAGCCTGCGCAACGCCCCCTACACCGAAGAGATGCTGGGCGGGCTGCTCGAGCGGTTGGGTGTGAACGTGACGGGCGAGAGCTTCCGCCCCAAGAACGTCGCCGCCGTGCTGGTGACCGCGACCCTGCCGCCCTTTGCGCGGGCGGGCAGCCAGACCGACGTGAGCGTGGCCGCGATCGGCGACGCCAAGAGCCTGCTGGGCGGGACGCTGATCATGACCCCGCTCAACGCGGCGGACGGCGAGGTCTACGCCGTCGCGCAGGGGTCCATCATCGCCGGTGGCGTGTCCGCCGAGGGCGAGGGCGCTTCGGTCGTCCAGGGCGTCCCCACGTCCGGCACCATCCCGTCCGGGGCGAGGGTCGAGCGCGAGGTCGACTTCGACTTCTCGCAGTTGAGCAGCTTTCGACTGGCGCTGCGTACGGCGGATTTCACCACCGCGGCGCGGATCGAGAAGGCGATCAACGACGATCTGGGCGACGGGGTAGCGACGCTGATGGACGCGGCGACGATCTCGATCGACTCAACGCCGATGGGACGGGTGAACCCGGCGCGGCTGGTCGGCCGGATCGAGAACATTGCCGTCGAGCCCGAGAGCCGCGCCCGCGTCGTGGTCGATCACCGGTCCGGCACGATCGTGATGGGGGAGGACGTGCGGATCTCGCGTGTGGCGGTCTCGCAGGGCAACCTGACGTTGCGGGTGCGGGAGACCCCGGTCGTGTCGCAGCCGAACCCCTTTGCGCCGGGCCAGACGGTGGTCGTCCCGCGGACGGATGCGCAGATCACGCAGGAGCCGGGGATCGGCTTTGCCGAGGTGAGCGGGGAGTCCTCGCTGTCGGACGTCGTCGCCGGGCTGAACGCACTCGGGGTCCGGCCGCGCGAATTGATCGACATCCTCAAGGCAGTCCACGCGGCGGGGGCGCTTCATGCCGAGTTCATCGTGAATTGAGGAGGCCGGGGCTCGTTCGCTAATCTCGAAAGTTGATCTGCGCACAAAGCTAGAGGGTGAGGGACACCGGGACGGGCGGAGACCGTGCCGGTCAATTGTTCAGGCCTCCGTGCGAGATAGTCTCTTAATGTGCGCCGCCTGCCGTGCTTGTTCCAAGGTGCGCTACGTGCCGGGCTTGTTGAGGCCAGCGTAGCGTATCACTTGGCATCGCTCGGATCACTGGGGAGTATTTGGGCCGAGATTGTGGGCCCCTTACTAAGAAATGCGTCGAGCATACGCGGAGAACACGGGAGACCCTCCGCGAGGTGGACAAGGCCTCGACTTTGCCCGCCCGGCGAGCACCTTCCCGCTCAGCGCAGTCTTGCGAACCGCTTTGACGCACCGCCGTTCAGGTCCCGCGGCCCCGGTGCGCATGAGTCGCCGCTCTGGCGACGACCGGCTGGGCCGCCGCGGTCGGCCGTCACCCAGGGCGGGTGATCCGACCCAGGATCGATGCGTCGCGCTGTTCCTGAACGACGGGGTCTGTGGCGGGCTGAACGAGCTGCCGGTGATCAGCAACCTCGAACGGCTCGAAACCAACCGCAATCCCTCGCCTCAACCGCAACACTTCGTCCCGGTAGATGAGCTAACCGTTGACCGACACCAAGCCCCGCCCCTATGAGGCGGACCAACAACATCGGCTCCCCTACCGGGCGCACAGTCGCGGCGAGGACTCTCCCGTTGTCGGCAGCCTGGAGCCCCGCGTCACACCCCGATGGCGGACTATGCGCCGCGCCGCACCACGCCCGGCTCACCCGAACCGCAACACCTCGTCCGCCGAGACGGTCTGGCCGTTTGCCTTCCTTCGGGCCCCGAGGCGGCGCGGCGGATCATCCGCCCCGCCGCCCCGCCGCTCATCCGAACCGCAACACCTCGTCCGCTCCGACGGTCTGGCCGTTCGCCGTCACCGCGAGGCCCGAGCCCGCGCGGCGGACCTCGATGCGGATGGGCTCGCCGCCCTCGCGGCGCAGGGTGGCGGATAGGCCGCTCCAGCTGTCGGGCAGACCGGGGGTCAGTGTCACGCCCTCGGGGTGGCGGGCGATGCCCAGCAGCCCCTCGACCGCGGCGCGGTAGACCCAGCCGGCCGAGCCGGTGTACCAGGTCCAGCCGCCGCGCCCGATCTTGTCGCGCCCGGCGTAGACGTCGGCGGCGACGACGTAGGGCTCGACCCGGTAGATCTCGGCCGAGCGCGCGTCGAGCGCGTGGTTGATCGGGTTCAGCGCCGTGAGCAGCCAGTGCGCCCGGGTGCGGTCGCCGCTGCGGGCCAGCGCATAGACCATCCACGCCGCGGCGTGGGTGTACTGGCCGCCGTTCTCGCGCACCCCGGGCGGGTAGGACTTGATGTAGCCCGGCTCGGCGTCGGTGTTCTGGAACGCCGGGGTGAACAGCCGCAAGAGTTGCCCGTCCCGGTCGAAGAGCTGCCCGAGCGCCGCATTCACGGCGTCGAGCGCCCGGTCGGCGCGGCCCGCGCCCGAGATCAGCGCCCAGCTTTGCGCGATCGAGTCGATCCGGCACTCGGCGCTCGCTGCCGACCCCAGCGGGGTGCCGTCGTCGAAATAGCCGCGCCGGTACCACGCGCCGTCCCAGCCGGCATCGTCGAGTGCGGCGGCGACGCGGGTGGCGTGCGCCTCCCATGCGGCGGCGCGGGGGGCGTCGCCGCGGGCGCGCGCGAGCGGCGCGAAGCTCGCGATGGTGTCGCAGAGGAACCAGCCGAGCCACACGCTTTCGCCGCGCCCCGCCTCTCCCACGCGGTTCATCCCGTCGTTCCAGTCGCCGCCGAGGATCAAAGGCAGCCCGTGCGGGCCGGTCCGCTCGACCGCGAGGTCCAGCGCCCGGGCGCAGTGGTCGTAGAGCGGCGCCTGGCCCGCCGGTTGGGGCACGAAGAAGCGGTCGTGCTCGCCCGGCTCGAGCGCGGGGCCGGCAACGAACGGCACCGGCTCGTCAAGGATCGCCGCGTCCCCGGTCGCCGCGACGTAGAGCGCGGTGATATGGCCCAGCCACACCACGTCGTCCGAGATCATCGTCCGCACGCCCGCGCCGGTCCGCGGCAGCCACCAGTGCTGGACGTCGCCCTCGGGGAACTGCCGGGCGGCGGCGTTGAGGATCTGGCGGCGACAGAGCGAGGGGTCCTGCAGCAGGAGCGCGCTGGTATCCTGCAGCTGGTCGCGGAAGCCGAAGGCGCCCGAGGCCTGGTAGAAGGCGGTGCGCGCCCGCACCCGGCAGGTGATCGCCTGATAGGGCAGCCAGGTGTTGACCATCAGGTTCAGCTGCTCGTCCGGCGTCTCGATCTGCAGCGTGCCGAGCACCCGGTCCCACTCGTCGCGCTGGGCGGCGAGGGCGCGGTCCACGGCGCCCTCGGCGCGGGTGTCGGCCAGCACCTGGGGCAGCGCGTCGGCCGGCGCGTTGGTCAGCACCAGCGTGGCGGTCTCGGACTGCCCCGGCGCCAGCGTGATCCCCCAGCGCAGCGCGAGGCACGGGTCGCCCGCCGCCTCGGCCTCGGTCCAGCGCGCCAGCGCCTGCGGGCGCCGCAGCCCGCCGCCGCGGCCGAGGAACGCGGTGCGGTCGCCGCAGAACCCGTCCACCGGCCGGTCGAGCGCCAGCGCGGTCAGCCGCTCGGCGAAGTCGGTCGAGAAGTTGTTGCGCGCCACATGGGCGCCGGTTTCGGGGTCGAAGCCGGTCTGCACCATCGGCGCGGTCCGGGCGCGGTCGGTGCCGAGCACCAGCTCGGCATAGGCCACCCCGTGCAGGCTCAGCGGGCGGTCGGTGCGGTTCGTGACCGTCAGCCGGGTCAGCCGGGCCGGGTGGCGCGGGTCGAGCGTCATCGTCGCCTCGACCCGGACCCAGCCGTAATCGCCCGAGAAGCGCGAATAGCCCAAGCCGTGCGCGGTCTCGTGCACCGCATCCTGATCGTCGGAGAGGCCGAGGAACGGGGTCGCCGTGCGCCCGGTCTCGGGGTCGTGGATCAGGATCGCCTCGCCCGGGCGGTTGGTCACCGGGTCGTTCGACCACGGCGTGATCTGGTAGTCGCGCGAGTTGACCGCCCAGGTGTAGGGCGCCCCTTCGGCCGAGACGTGGAAGCCGAAATCCTCGCGCGCGATGACGTTGATCCACGGGTGCGGCGTGTGCCGGTCATGCGCCAGTCGCAGCACGTATTCCCGCCCGTCGGGCGAGAAGCCCCCGAAGCCGTTCCAGAACCTGAGCGGCGAGGTCGGGGGATCGTCTGGCCGGGGGCCGGGGCCGCGGATCTCGTCCAGCAGCGCGAGGCGGCGGCGGGTGGGCGCCCGCTCCGGCGCGGGCGCGCCCTCGCGCAGCCGGTCGAGCTGCTCGGCCAGCTTGCCGTTGCGGGTGTGCAGCATGATCCGCGCCGCCGACACCAGCGTGTCGAAGCTCGCCTTGCTGATCTGGTCGCGCCGGACGGCATGGACCCGCCGCGGGGCCGAGGGGCCGGCCGCCTGCCACGCCGCATCCACCAGTTGCTGGATCGCGTGCTGCAGGTCCTGCACATAGCTCGAGGCGCGCTCGTTCAGGATCACCACGTCGTGGGCGACCCCGCGGTGGCGCAGGAACTCGTGCATCCGCAGCGCCTCGCGGATCATCGGCAGGTCGGCCTCGTCGTCGGTCCTGAGCAGCAGGATCGGGTCGTCGCCCGAGATGCCCATCGGCCAGAGGTCGGCCTGCGGTCCCAGCTCGGTCCGCCGCTTGGGCGTCGCCGCCAGCCGCAGGTCGGGCCAGATCAGCAGGCTGGCGTAGCTGCGGAACAGCTTGGCCTCGTCCAGGGTGACGTTCAGGTGGCGCAGCTGGACCTGCGAATAGGTCCAGGCGAGCCGCAGCTCGTGCTCGAACACCGCCGGGCGGGCGTAGTGGGCGGCCATGCGGTCGCGGTCGGCCTCGGTCTCGGCGATCAGGGTCCAGAAGGTCAGCGAGACGGTCTTGCCGGCCGGCACCCGGACCCGGCGGCGGATGGCGAAGATCGGGTCGAGGGTGTGGCCCTGCGAGCCGCCGAGCGACGCGCCGGCGTCGAAGGCCGCGGCGTCGGCCAGCGTCCGGCCGCGGCCGATGAAGGCGCGCCGGTCGGTCTCGGCCTCGGCCGAGGGGGTGATCGCCCCGTCAGGCCCGGCGACGAGATGGGCGAGGTGCACCGCCGCGCCGCGCGGGTCGCGCGGCCGCCGGGTCGCCACGATCAGCGCCCCGCCGTCGCGGATCTCGGTCTTGACGAACATCTTCGAGAACGCCGGGTGCGCCCGGTCCGAGGCGGGGTCGTCCAGCACGATCTCGCCGTACGAGGTGACCTCGATGGTCTTGTCGGACCCCGAGCGGTTGCGCAGCGTCAGGCGGCGGCCGTCGGCGTTGCCCTCGGTCGCGGCGATGACCTCCATCCGGCTTTCGATGGCGTTGGCGGTCTTGAAGAACTCGGCCTTGTGGTCCGAGAACACGACCGAGGACCGCTCGTCGCGCCCCGAGCAGGGGGCGTGGCTCGCCGACCACCACTCGCCCGACTGCACGTCGCGCATGAAGAGGAAGATGCCGCCGTCATCCAGCGTCGGGTCGGGCGACCAGCGGTTCAGCGCCCGCTTGCCCAGCATGGCGCGCCCGGCGCCGGTCGAGCTGATGATGGTCGAGAACTGCCCGTTGGTGATCAGCGCCACCTCGCGCTCGGCCCGGCCGGGCTCGGTCACGGCGGTCTGGGTGTCGCCCGCGGCCAGCATCGAGCCGCGCCCCAGCCCCTCGGCCGAGGGCGCGCGGGTGACCGGGGTGATGTCGCGCGGCGATTTCTCCTGCAGCAGCAGCTCGGAGGCGCGCACGACGGGGTCGGCGTGGAAACGCTCGCGGTGGATGCCGTCCATCACCGTGTTGGCGATGGCCATGATCGACATCCCGTGGTGGTGGGCCATGACGTTGCGCACGACCGCATGGCGCTGTCGGTCGCGCAGCCGGGTCGGGGCAAAGTCCACCGCGTCATAGAAGCCGTAAGGCCCCTCGGCCCCCAGCGCCTGCAGGGCGCGCAGGTTCTTGACCGCCGCCTCGGGCTGGACCTGCGCCGCCATCAGCGAGGCATAGGGCGCCACCACGTAGTCGCCCCCCGACCGCTTCAGCGCCAGCGTCGGCACGCCGAAGGCGTAGTATTGATAGTTCATGTCCCGGTCGCGGGCGTTGAAGGCGCTTTCCGAAATCCCCCAGGGCAGCCCGTGCGAGCGCCCCCACTCCATCTGCACCTCGACCGCCATCCGGCTCGAGTGGTTGAGGATGCCGCCCTGGCGTTCCTTGAGCAGCAGCGGCGGCATCAGGTATTCGAACATGCAGCCCGACCACGAGAGCAGCACCCCCTGGTGACCGACCGTGGCGAAGGGGCGGCCGAGCCGCGCCCAGTGCTCCTTGCGGATGTCGCCCTTGGCGATGGCGAGGAAGCTGGTCAGCCGCGCCTCCGAGGCGAGCAGGTCGTAGGAGCTTTCGTCAAGCTGGTCGTCCTGCGGCCGGTAGCCGATCGACAGCAGCATCTTGTCGCGCTGCACGAAGAGGCCGAAGTCCATCTGGAACGCCAGCAGCCGCGCCCGCTCGGCCAGAAGCCGGGTGCGCAGCACGAAGCTGTCGATGGACTCGCGCCCTTCCGAGGCGGGCACCATCACGTCGCCCGCGTCGCGCGCGAGTGCCCGCGCCCAGGCCAGCACCTCGGCCCCGGCCTCGTCGGCCATCGCCGCGTCGAGATCGGCGGCCAGCCGGGCGATCTCGGTCGCGCGGGTGGTGAGCTGCGCGGCGGCGAGCGGGTCGGCGAGCGGCCCGCCGGCGGTCTGCGCCAGCACCCCCTCGAACCCCGCGATGGCACCGTCGAGCGCGGCGCGCAGGTCGTGCAGGCTCTTGCGGTCGTCGGGCAGGGCGTCGAGTTCCATCCGCAGGTTGGCGAGCGTGTCGGCCAGCCCCACCGTCCGCCGGCGGCGCACCGAGGGGGCGTTGTCGGCCCAGCCGCGCAAGCCCGCGGCCAGCGCGATCAGCAGCCCCGACAGGTTGCCGCTGTCCACCGCCGAGACGTAGGGCGCCGGCAGCACGGCCAGGCTGCGAGTGTCGTACCAGTTGAAGAAATGCCCGCGGAAGCGGGGCATCCGCTCCATCGTGGCCAGCGTCGCGTCAATCCGGGCCAGCGCGTTGTCGAGCCCGATCCAGCCGAAGTCATGTGCCGACATGACCGACATGAGATACAGGCCCATGTTGGTGGGCGAGGTGCGCTCGGCCAGTTTCGGGCTGGGCGTTGCCTGCCAGTTGTCGGGCGGCAGGTGGTTGGTCTCGGCGCTGACGAAGGTCTCAAAGTAGCGCCAGGTGCGGCGGGCGATGCGGCGCAGCTCGGCCTCGTCGCCGGGGGCGAGGGCCAGCCGGTCCTCGGTCCCGAGCGGGCGCGAGGCACGCTCCATGATCCAGGGCGCGGCGATCCAGACCCCGCCGACGAAGAGCGCCACGGGCAGGGCGGTCGGGTTCAGCACCGCGGTGGCCAGGATCGCCGCCGTGCCGATCAAGGGCGAGGCGATCATCCGCCGGTATTCGGCCCGCGGCCCGCCGCCGGCACGGCCCGCGTCGCGGGCGGTCGTCCACTCCAGCAGGTGCTGGCGGCTGACGGTCATCCGCCACAGCGTCCGGGTGATGGCGTCGAGCGAGGCCCAGGCCCGGTGCGCCGCCGTCGCCAGCCGCAGCCCGAGCTGGGTGACATAGGCGGCCGCGTCGCGCAGGACGTGGCGCAGGTGATAGTCCCACGAGACGCCGTACTGCGGGCTGAAGATCCGCAGATCGACCTGCAGGATATGGACGAGCGCCGCCAGCCCGATCAGCGCCGCCTGCCAGCCGAGCGCCCATTCGCCGGGCAGAAGTAGCCATCCCGCGATGGAGGCCCCGACCCAGGCGGGCGTCACCAGCGCGCGGCGCAGGTTGTCGATCATCTTGAACCGCGCCAGCCCCGACAGGCCATTGCCCGGCGCCACGATCATCGGCAGCAGCTGCCAGTCGCCGCGGGTCCAGCGGTGCTGGCGGCTCGCCTCGGTCGCGTAGCGGATCGGGAAATCCTCGACCACCTCGACGTCCGTCACCAGCGCCGCGCGGGCGAGGCTGCCCTCGAGCAGGTCGTGCGACAGGATCGCGTTCTCGGCCAGGCGGTCGTCGATGGCGGCCTCGAAGGCGTCCACGTCGTAGATGCCCTTGCCGGTGAAGCTGCCCTCGCCCAGCAGGTCCTGATAGAGGTCCGAGACGGTGAAGACGTAGGGATCGAGGCCCCGGTTGGCCGAGAAGATGCGCTGGAACACCGACGCCTCGGCGCCCGTGGTCAGCGAGGGCGTGACCCGCGGCTGCATGATCGCGTGGCCGCGGATCACCACCCCGTCGGCGCGCGCCACCGGCCGGTTGACCGGGTGCGCCATCTTGCCCGCCAGCGCCGAGACGGTGTCGCGCGGCAGGCGGGTGTCGCTGTCCAGCGTCACCACGTAGCGGATGCCCTCGGGCGGGGTCGGGCCCGTCGGCACGAAGCTGGTGCCGGCGTGGCCGCGCAACAGCTTGTTCAGCTCGGTCAGCTTGCCCCGCTTGCGCTCCCACCCCATCCAGGCGCCTTCGGAGGGGTTCCAGAGCCGCCGCCGGTGCAGCAGGAAGAAGCGCCGCACGCCGCCGTGGTCATACTGCTCGGCCAGCGCGTCGATGCGGGCCTGCGCATGGTCCAGCAGGCGCTGGTCCTCGGGCAGGGTCTCGGTCGGCGCGTCCTTCCAGTCGGTGAGCAGCGCGAAGGTCACATCTCCCAGCGGATTGGCGAGGTAGTGCGACTCGAGCATCTCGGCCAGCTCGTCGATGGCGTCGATCGAGGTGATCATGCCGGGGATCACGACCAGCGTGCGCGCCTCGGGCGGGACGCCGGCGCGGAAATCGTAGCTCGGCAGGCGCTGCGGGGTCAGCACCTTGGCGGCGAGCCAGCCGATCGCCTGCATCGCCGTGTCCGAGGCCGGCAGCACCGCGAGCGTCATGAGCAGCGCCAGTTGCCAGCGCGGCAGCCCGGCCGGCAGCGCGCCCGAGAGTGCCGCGACCAGCACCGCGGTCAGCGCCGCGAGGGTCAGGACCAGCGTCCACCAGCCGACCATCCGCCGGGGCAGGGCGATGCGCTCGCGCCAGCCGGGGCGGTAGCCGCAGCTTTTGCGGAAGGCCGCCTGCGCCTCGCCCACCAGCAGGTGGCCGACCTCGGTGCGGCCCGGCGCGGGGGCGCGGGCGGGGTCCGCGGCGGGCGACAGCGGCGCCAGCGCGGCGCCCCCGTCGGCGCGGTCCTGCGCGGCATCGGCGCGGCCCTGGTCGATGGCGCGCTGCGCCACCTGCGTCTCGGTCAGGTCGCAGCGGCGGGCGATGCGCTCGATCGCGGCGCGGTAGCTGGCGCGGGTGCCCTGGTCCACGCGGTCGAACTCGGTCGCCTGGGTCAGCAGCGCGTCGACGTGGCTCACCCCCTCGAACCAGTCGAGCCAGTCGATCTCGCCGGTGCGCCGCAGGCTGCGGATGATGTTGCCGACCGTCACGTTGCCCGAGGACTGGCGCGCGTATTCGGTCTGCACCGCCCGCTCGCCCGCCTGCGGCCCGCCGAGCCGGCGTTCCAGCGCCATCAGCGCCGCCTGGCTGTCCGGCCCCCCGTCCCGCAGCCGGTAGAGGAGCTGCGCGGCCACCGTGTCGTCCACGACGAGCGCGGCGTTGCGGTCGATCACCGCGGCGCAGGCGGCCGAGCCCTCGGCATCGGCCAGCGCATCGGCGATCCGGTTCGCCGCGCTGCGCCGCTCGCGCGCCAGCGACACCCGGTCGGACAGGCGGCGCAGGTTCTCGACCAGCACATAACGCAGGAAGGTCGGCACCGCCCACAGCTCGGCGATGGTCAGGGTCTGCACCGACTGGTAGCCGCGCAGGAAGCTGGTCAGGTCGTCGGCGGTGATTTCCGAGTTGGTCAGCGCGACGAAATACCACGCCAGCAGCAGCGCCCGCGGCGCCGTCCCGCCGCCCGACAGCGGCACCCGCGGCAGCCGGTCGAGAAAGTTCGGCCCGAAGGCCTGGCGCAGCTGGCGCAGGTTTTCCTCGACCATGTGGTGGTTGTCGATGAGCCATTCGGCCGCCGGGGTGATCGCCTGCCCGTCATCCTCGGCCGCCACCCCGTCAAGGTAGTTGCGCCGGATCGCGTCCTGGTTCTCGCGCAGCCGCCGCACCGGCCGCGCGGGGGCGTCGGGCAGGTCGGGGCGCGGCGTCGCCGCCAGCTCGCGCCCTGCGTCATAGAGCGAGCGCCCGGTCCAGACGTCGAAGCGGATCGGGTTCGGCGCGTCCTGCCAGTCGCGGGGCAGATCGCTGCGCCCCCGTCCCGCGCGCCGGTGCAGGCGCAGCGCCTCGGCAAGGCTCGAGCGGGCGGACCGGCGGCGGCTGCTGCGCGCGGGGGAGCTGGGCATCGTCATGGCGGATCCTGCTGGCTTGAGCGGCAAACCTGTGCCGGTGCTGCGGAAAGCACAAGCCCGCACCGGGACCGGGCGGGCGTTCCGCTGGGTTCCGGGGCCGGGCGGCGGCGGCCCGTGCCGGGTGGCTGGGCAAACTGTCGCACCCGCCGTCGACTCTCGCCTCAACTCGCCCGCAGGCCCGCGCGGCCGCCCCTGTCGCGCCCCGCCCGACTGCGCTATGGCGACCCCGACATGACCGACAGGAGCTGCCCGCCATGACCGCCCCCTCTGCCCGGACCGTGCCCACCCGTCCCATCGCGGGGCAGAAGCCCGGCACCTCGGGCCTGCGCAAGAAGACCCGAGAGTTCATGCAGCCCGGCTATCTCGAGAACTTCACCCAGTCGCTGTTCGACTCGCTCGGCGGGGTGGCGGGGCTGACGCTGGTCCTGGGCGGCGACGGCCGCTTCGGCAATGCCGCGGCCGTGCAGACCATCCTGCGGATGGCGGCGGCGAACGGCGTCGCGCGGATGATCGTCGGGCAGGAGGGGCTGCTCTCGACCCCCGCGGCCTCGCATCTGATCCGCCTCAACGGCGCGGACGGCGGGATCATCCTGTCGGCGAGCCACAACCCCGGCGGCCCGGACGAGGACTTCGGGATGAAGTTCAACGGCCCGAACGGCGGCCCCGCGCCCGAGTCGGTCACCGACGCGATCTTCGCCCGCACCGCGACCATCGACGCCTACCACACGCTCGACACCCCCGACCTCGATCTGGGCGCGGTGGGCGAGGCGCGACTGGGCGAGATGGTGGTCGAGATCGTCGATCCGGTCGCCGACTACGCCGCGCTGATGGAGCGGCTGTTCGACTTTCCCGCCATCCGCGCGCTCTTCGCGGGCGGCTTCACCATGCGCTTCGACGCCATGCACGCCGTCACCGGCCCCTACGCGACCGAGATCCTCGAGCGCCGGCTGGGCGCGGCCCCGGGCACCGTGGTCAACGCCGTGCCGCAGCCCGATTTCGGCGGCGGCCACCCCGACCCGAACCCGGTCTGGGCCCGGGATCTGGTCGAGCTGATGCTCGGCGCGGACGCCCCCGACTTCGCCGCCGCCTCGGACGGGGACGGGGACCGCAACATGATCCTTGGCCGCGGGGTCTATGTCACGCCCTCGGACAGCCTCGCCGTGCTGGCCGCCAACGCCACCGCCGCCCCGGCCTGCGCCGGCGGGCTCAAGGGCATCGCCCGGTCGATGCCGACCAGCCGCGCCGCCGACCGGGTGGCCGAGGCGCTGGGGATCGCGCTCTACGAGACGCCGACCGGGTGGAAGTTCTTCGGCAACCTGCTCGACGCCGGCCGGGTGACGATCTGCGGCGAGGAGAGCGCGGGCACCGGCTCGGACCACGTGCGCGAGAAGGACGGGCTCTGGGCGGTGCTGTTGTGGCTGAACATCCTCGCGGCGCGGCAGCAGCCGGTGGCGGCGGTGATGGCCGATCACTGGGCGCGCTACGGGCGCGACTACTACAGCCGCCACGACTACGAGGGCGTGGACGCCGCCCGCGCGAGCGCGCTGATCGAGCGGTTGCGCGGCATGGTCGCCGCGCTGCCGGGGCAGTCCTTCGCCGGGCTCACGGTGGCCGAGGCGGATGATTTCGCCTATGCCGACCCGGTGGACGGCTCGACCTCGGCCCGGCAGGGCATCCGGGTGCTCTTCGCGGACGGCAGCCGGGCGGTGTTCCGCCTGTCCGGCACCGGGACCGAGGGCGCCACCCTGCGCGTCTACCTCGAGCGGCACGAGGGCCCGGGCGGCCGCCACGACCTTGATCCCGCCGAGGCGCTCGCCCCCGTGATCGCCGCCGCCGAGGCACTGGCGCTGATCCGCGAACACACCGGCCGCGACGCGCCGGACGTGACGACCTGAGGGGGCTCAGAGGTCGAGGATCGCCTTGATCACCCCCGCCTCGGGGCGTGACCAGGCCTGAAACAACCCCACCGCGTCGTCGAGCGGCCCGCGGTGGGTGTTCAGCGCCGCCGTCGGGATGCGGCCTGCCCGCATCTGCCGCCCCACCTCGGCGAAATCCTCGGGCAGGGCGTTGCGGCTGGCCAGAAGCGTTGCCTCGCGCTTGTGGAACTCGGGGTCGGAAAAGCTGATCCGGTCGCGCACCACCGACAGCAGGACATAGCGTCCCCCGTGGGCGAGAAAGCCGAAGCCGCGCTCGATGGGCTGGGCGGCGCCGGTTGCGTCCACCACCACGTCGAACCCGTCGCCGCCGGTCAGCCCGGCCAGCGCCGCCTCGGCCCCGGAGCTTGCGGCGTCCACCGTCGCCGATGCGCCGAGCATGTCTGCGGCAAAGGCCAGTCGGTCGGCGCGGGTGTCCATCACCGTGACCTCGGCCCCGCGCGCGCGGGCAAAGAGCACCGCGGCGATCCCGATCGGCCCGGCGCCGGTGACGAGCACCCGGTCCCCGGCCGTCACCGCGCCGCGCCGTATGCCGTGGGCCCCGATGGCGAGGAACTCGATCATCGCGGCGTCGATCAGCGGGATGTCCCCGATCGGGACGACATTTGCCGCCGGCACCGCGACCAGATCGGCCATCCCGCCGTCGGTGTGCACCCCCAGCACTGCGATGGCCATGCAGGCGTTGGTGAGTCCCCGGCGGCAGGCCGCGCATCGCCCGCAGGCGAGATAGGGGACGACATAGACGGCATCGCCCGGCGCAAGTCTGCTGCCGGGCGGGGCGGTTTCGACCGTGCCCGACAGCTCGTGCCCCATGACCCGCGGGTACTCGAGGAACGGGTGCTTGCCCGCGAAGATGTGGAAATCGGTTCCACAGATGCCGACGTGGCGGATGCGGACCAGCACCTCGCCCGGGCCCGCGACCGGATCGGGGCGGGTGGCCAGGCGCAACTGCCCCGGTGCGTCGCAGACGAGTGCCCTCATGCCGCCCCCTCGGCCGGGACGGCACCCGCGCGGCGCAGCGCCGGGTGGGTCAGGGCCCGCTCGACCCCGCGCAGCTCGGCGAGGCCCTTGAGGCGGCCGATGGCCGGATAGCCCGGCTGCGCGCCGCGGGTCAGGTCGTCGAGGATCTCTTGCCCGTGGTCGGGGCGCATGGGGATCCGGGCATCGGCACGGCCCTCGGCGCGGCGGCGCGCCTCTTCGTCCAGCAGCGCGGCGATCACGGCGACCATGTCGGTACCACCCTCGAGATGCTCGTCCTCGAAAAAGGAACAGGGCGTCGCCTCGGCCTCGCGCGTGACGTTGCGCAGGTGGACGAAATGGATGTGCGGCCCAAGCCGCGCCGCCATCCCCGGCAGGTCGTTGTCCGGGCGGGCCCCGAGCGAGCCGGTGCAGAACGTCACCCCGTTCGCGGCCGAGGGCACCGCGTCAAGCATCGCGCGGTAGTCGCCCTCGGTCGAGAGGATGCGGGGCAGGCCCAGCAGGGGCCACGGCGGATCGTCGGGGTGGGCGCAGAGGTTGACGCCCAGGTTCTCGGCCACAGGCACCACCTCGGCCAGGAAGTCGACGAGGTGACCGTGCAGCCGGTCGGCGCCGATGCCGTCATAGGCGGCCAGTCGCTCGCGCAGCTCGTCCAGCGTATAGCCGTCCGCCGACCCGGGCAGCCCCGCGCCGATGTTGCGCCCGAGCTCGGCGATCCGCGCCGCCGAAAAGCCCGCGTGGCGGCGCCCGGCCTCCTCGACCAGCGCCGGGGGATAGTCCTCGGCGGCGCCCGGTCGGCGCAGGATATGCAGGTCGAACGCCGCAAAGTCGGGCAGATCGAAGCGCATCGCCCGGGCACCGGCTCGCGTTTCCCGGCGCAGGTCGGTGCGGGTCCAGTCGAGCACCGGCATGAAGTTGTAGCAGACCGTGCGGATGCCGCTTGCGGCCAGCCGGCGCAGGGTCTCGGACCAGGCGGCGACGTGCCCGCGCCATGGTCCGCTCTGGGTCTTGATTGCCTCGCTCACGGGGATGCTTTCGACCACGTCCCAGACGAGGCCCGCGGCGCGGATCTCGGCGTGGCGGCGGGCAATCTCGTCCTCGGGCCAGACGGTGCCGGTGGGGATGTGGTGCAGCGCACTGACGATCCCGACTGCCCCCGCCTGCGCCGCGTCGCTCAGGCTCACGCGGTCGACCGGACCGAACCAGCGCCAGGTCGGCCTCATGTCTCGGCCCCGAAGGTCAGATGCACCTTGCAGGCCGTCGTGCGGTCCGAGGCGAGGCGGAACGCCTCGTCCGCGCGGGCCAGCGGCAGGGCGTGGCTGATGATCGGCCGCACGTCGATCTCGCGCCGCCCGATCAGCCCCGCGGCCACGGCGAATTCGTCGTGGAAGCGCTGCGAGCCGCGCCACGTGATCTCCTTGCCGACGAGGGTGTTGAGCGGGATGGTCATGTCGCCGGTCACGCCGACCTGGATCAGCACGCCGCGCGGGCGCAGGACGGCAAGGGCATCGCGCAGCGCCGGTCCCGCGGCCGAGCATTCGAACGCCAGATCGACCTGCCCCTTGCCCTCGGACAGCGGCGCGAGCGCGCCGTGGTCCGATCCGACGTTGATCGTCTGCCCGGCGCCCATCTCGCGCGCCCGCGCCAGCCCGGCGTCGCTCAGGTCCGTGACGATCACCCCCTCGGCCCCGGCGTGGCGGGCGGCGGCGAGGACGAGCAGCCCGATCGGACCGGCGCCGGTGATCATCACCCTGAGCCCGGCCAGATCGCCGACGAGGTCCCGCGCCTGCCCGACCGCGTGCAGGCAGACCGCCAGCGGCTCGGTGCAGGCCGCCTCGGCGGCGCTCACGCCTTCGGGGAAGGCATGGACCTGCGAGGCGGCAACCACGAGCCGGTCGCGGAACATTCCCTGGGCATGGGGCAGGCGCATGGCGCTGCCCATGAACTGCATCTCGAGGCAGTGGATCGGCAGCCCCGTGCGGCAGTATTCGCAGGCGCCGCAGGGCTGCGAGGGGTTGACCGCGACCAGGGTGCCGGGGGCGGGGCCACCGACCCCCGCGCCGAGCGCCAGCACCCGGCCCGACGCCTCGTGGCCCGAGATGATCGGCTCGCGCACCCGGACCGGGCCGAAGCCGCCGTCGTGGTAGTAGTGCAGGTCCGAGCCGCAGATGCCCCCGGCCTCCATCGCCAGCAGCACCTCGCCCGGTCCGGGGGCGGCGACGGGCGCGGTCTCGACCCGCAGGTCGTGGGGGGCGTAAAGCCGCGCAACGCGGGTCGTGGTCATCGGATCAGCCCCAGTTGGGTCGGCAGCCACAGCGTCAGCGCCGGAATGAAGGTGATGAGGGTCAGCGCCGCGAACAGCGGGATCATCCACGGCAGGATGGCCAGCGCGGTCCGCTCGACCGACAGCTTCGAGATGCGCGACAGGACGAACAGCACCATGCCTACCGGCGGGGTCAGCAGCCCGATCATCAGGTTCAGCGTCAGCACCACGCCCAGGTGCACCGGGTCGATGCCGTAGCGCGCGGCGACCGGCATCAGGATCGGCACGAGGATCGAGATCGCGGCAATGGTGTCGAGGAACGCCCCCACGACCAGCAGCAGGATGTTGACGACGATGAGGAACGTCCACCAGTTCTCGGTCAGCGCGAACATGGCGTCCGAGAACAGCTGCGCTGCCTGGCTGACGGTGAGCAGCCAGGCAAAGATCGACGCCGCGGTGACGATGAAGAGGACCGAGGCGGTGGTCTCGATGGTGTCGAACGAGGCCTTGGCCAGCGTGCGGAAGGTCATCGAGCGGTAGCGCACGAGCCCGAGGAACAGCGACCAGAGAACGGCGGCCACGGCGGCCTCGGTGGGGGTGAACCAACCCATCGTCATGCCGCCGATCAGCAGCACCGGCGCCATCAGCGCCATCACCGCGTGCCAGTCGAAATACCAGTCGAGCGCGATCAGCGCCCCCAGCGCCACGATCACGGCCACGTTGACCGACACCCCCGCAAGGATCAGCAGCCAGACCGCGAGCGGGAAGCACATCACCACCAGCACCTCGATGCCCGCGCGCGCGAGTTCCCGCAGGTCGAAGGGCGTGTCCGACCCCCAGCCGTAGCGGCGGGCGAAGAACCAGACGGTTAGCATCATCAGCCCCGTCATCACCAGCCCGGGCAGGATCCCCGCCATGAACAGCGCGCCGATCGAAGCGTTGGCCATCATGCCGTAGATCACGAAGGGCAGGGACGGCGGAAAGATCGGCCCCAGCGTGGCCGAGGCGGCGGTGACCCCCACCGCGGCCTCGGTGGGATAGCCGTGGTCCTTCATCGCCTTGATCTCGATGGTGCCGATCCCGGCCGCGTCGGCCAGCGCCGTGCCCGACATCCCCGAGAAGATGACCGAGCCGATGATGTTAACCTGCGCCAGCCCGCCTTTCATCCAGCCGACGAGGGACAGGGCGAAGTGATAGATGCGCCCGGTCACGCCCGCGATGTTCATCAGGTTTCCGGCCAGGATGAAGAAGGGCACCGCGATCAGCGGAAAACTTTCGACGCCCGCGATCATGCGCTGGGCGGCGACGATGTCAGGGGCGACGCCCGTGACGAGGATGTAGGTCAGCGAGGCGACCGCCATCGCCACCGCGACAGGGGCGCCGACGATCATCAGCAGCAGGAACGAACCGATCAGCAGCAGCATGGTCAGACTCCGGTCGGGCCGAGGTCGTCAGCGGCCTCGCGCACGCTGCGCCCGGCGCGCAGGTCGTGGACGAAGCGCTGGACCGCGCGAAGGAACATCAGCACGAAGGCGGCGAAGACGGTGTAGAAGACGATCCCGCGCGGCAGCTTGACCGTCACCATGCGCTCGGACCCGACGATGGCGATGTAGCGCCACATGAGCCAGCTCATGTAGGCGTAGAAGGCGATCGAGAGCACGTCGACCGCGATCTCGAGCACCCGGCGCGTCCGCGGCGACACATAGCGGTACAGCAGGTCCACGGCGATGTGCCGGCCCAGCCGCACGCACATGACCGAGCCCAGGAACACGATCACCACGAGGCAGTTGGCGGCGATCTCCTCGGTCCAGGCGAGGCTGTTGTTCAGCGCGTAGCGAGTGAAGAACTGCAGGAAGACGCACAGCCCCATCAGCCAGAACAGCGCCATCGTGACCCAGTCCTCTACGGCATAGATCGACAGGTCGACGGCATGGGCGTCGTCGTCCTCGAACGCATGGGCCATCTCCTCGACGCTGATAGGCACGTGGGGGGCGGCGTGCAGGTCGGTGGGGACGTGGCGATGGGCGGGGTCGTGCGGCGCGTGGGGCATCGGGCCGGTCCTCGGGTTGCACTCGGGCGGGGAAGGCGGCGGCGGCGCGGGGGCGGGCGGGATCGCACCGCCCCCTGGCCCTTCGGGTCACTGGACGGCGCGGATCGCCTCCCAGTCGGCCTGCTCGTAGCCGAACTCGGCGAACGGCACCTTCTCGAGCACCGTCTTCTCGAAGTCGGCCTTGTCCACCTCGGTCACGTTCAGCCCGCGGCCGCGGAAATCCTCGACCAGCTTGCCCTCGCGCTCTTCGACGATCTTGGTGGCCCGCTCGGCGGCCTCCATCATCACCTCGGTGAACACCTGCTTGTCGGCGTCCGAGAGGCTGGTCCACAGCGTCTTGCTGACCACCGTGTTCAGGTGGTCCACGATGTGGCCGGTCAGCGCGATGTTCTTCTGCACCTCGTAGAACTTCTTGGCGTCGATCGTGGTGAGCGGGTTCTCCTGCGCCTCGACCGTGCCGTTCTGCAGCGCGAGATAGACCTCGGCAAAGGCGATCGGCGTGGTGTTGGCGCCGCAGGCGCGTGGCATCGCCAGATAGGCCGGCACGTCGGGGACGCGGATCTTCAGCCCGGCCATGTCGGCGCACTTGGCGATGACGCGGTCCGACGTGGTGGTGTGGCGGGTGCCGTAATAGGTCGTGGCGGCGATGTGGTTGCCGGTCGCCTCTTCATAGCCACCCGTCAGCGTCTTGTAGATGTCGCTCTTGGTGTAGGCGAGCAGGTGGTCGGGGCTGCGGAAGATGTAGGGGTAGTAGGTCACCCCGATGCGGGGGAACTCGCGGGCCTGAAAGCTCGACCCCGAGATGATGATGTCCACGGTCCCGAGCTTGAGCCCCTGATTCAGGTCGGCCTCCTTGCCGAGCTGCGAAGCCGGGAACACCTCGATCTTGTAGCGCCCGTCGGTGCGCTTGCCGATCTCTTCGGCCGCCCACACGGATTCGGTGTGGAACGGCTCGGACGTCTCGTAGACATGGCCCCATTTGAGCGTCGTCTGGGCGTGGGCGAGGGTGGTGCCGGCCAGAAGCATGGCGCCGGTCAGCAGGGGGGCCATCAGGGCCTTGAGGGTCGTCTTCATGCGGTTCCTCCCAGTTGGCATGAGTGTCGTGGTCAGGCGGCGGTGGTGTCGGCGTCCTCTCGGGCGGCCGGCCCGTCGACGGGCTGCGACGCGGGGCGAGCCTCGGCGAAGGTCTGGATGAAGCGCTGTTGCGACCGCTCGAGGTGCCGGCGCATCGCGGCGCGGGCCGCGTCGGGGTCGCCTGCGGCGATGGCATCGCGGATGGCCCGATGCTCGGCCAGGGCCACGCGCCAGGTGCCGGGGCCCTCGAAATGCCCGGCGAGCCGGTCGAACAGCGGCGTCAGCCGCTTGTCGAACACGTCACTGGTCAGGTTGGCGAGCACCGGGTTGCCGGTCGCGCCGGCGATGGCGCGGTGAAAGGCCGCGTCGAGGCGGATCGCCGCCGGACGGTCTGTCGTCGCCGCCTCCATCCGCGCCAGGATCGCGTCCAGCCCGGCGACGAGTTCCGGCGTGGTGCGCCGCGCGGCCTCGTCCGCGACCGCGCTTTCGATGATCGCCCGCGCCTCGAGGATCTCGAACGGCCCGTCGTCGTCGCTGCGCAGCGCGATGGCGCCCGCGCGCCAGGTCCCGGCCGCGGGGGCGGCGGCGAGATAGACGCCCGACCCCATGCGGATGTCGATCCGCCCCTCGACCTCGAGCGCGATCAGCGCCTCGCGCAGCGACGGGCGCGAGACGCCCAGCCGTTCGGCCAGATCACGCTCGCCCGGCAGCCGGTCGCCGGGTGCAAGCCGGTGCGCCTCGACCAGGGTCAGGATCAGGTCGGCGGTCTGGCGCCAGGCGCGATGGCTGCGCGTGTCGGTGGGCATCGGGCGACCTCCCCAGGGCTCCGATCGGATCGGGTCGGACGGCGCTGCCCGGCTACCTCCTCGCAGCGACGGGCGGTCAACTGGTCAGACCACTTCCGCCACATGGCGGACGAATCATCCCCACGTCAAGAAAAATATGGTATACCGTTTTGCCGATGTCAGGCGGCCGGGTCGATCCCTAGGTCCCTCGCGATCTCGGCAAACGCCGCCGCGGTCGCCGGGTCGAGCGTCACGCCCGCGATCCGTCGCTCGGCCGCCACCTCCCATTCGCGGTCGCCCGGGGC
Organism: Paracoccus sanguinis; assembly: GCF_900106665.1. Classification (GTDB taxonomy): domain Bacteria; phylum Pseudomonadota; class Alphaproteobacteria; order Rhodobacterales; family Rhodobacteraceae; genus Paracoccus; species Paracoccus panacisoli. The sequence continues at coordinate 873,544 of NZ_FNNA01000002.1, read as the reverse complement.
CATCACACGCCCGCCCGCGCGCGCCGCCGAGCCGCGCAGGCGGTCGAGATAGCGCCTCATGCCGGCGTCGAACTGCGCCCGGTCCAGGAACGCCTCGGGGTTCAGCGCCAGCAGAAAGGCGCCGAGCCGCCGCGGTGTGGCGAAATCCGGCCCCTCCATCAGCGGGATGTCGAAGCTGAGCTGCATCCCCGTCAGCACTGCCGAGAGAATCTCGGCCACCCCGGCCAGCCCCGCGCCCTTGAACCCGAACGCGGCCCCCAGCGGGGCCAGCATCTCGGCCGCCTCGGCGTCGCGTGTGTCCGCGCCCCCCGCGTCCGAGGCGACCTGTTCGGGCAGCACCGTCCCGAGGCTGCGGTAGAGCAGCACCCGGTTGTAGGGGATCGCGCTCGTCGCCATGTCGAGCAGCCACGGGTCCGACCCGGCCACCGGCACACCCACGGCGATCGGGTTGGTGCCGTGGAACCGCTCGGCGCCGTCGTGCAACCGCACGAAGCTGTCCGAGTTGCAGAACGCCAGCCCGATGAAGCCCCGCTCGGCCGCCGCCATCGCATAGGCCCCGGCGGCGCCGAAATGCGACGAGTTGCGCACCGCCACCGCCCCCACCCCCAAGTCGGCGGCAAGGTCACAGGCGCGCTCCATCCCCCGATAAGCGCCGAGCGCACCCTGCGCGTGATCCGCGTCGAGTACCTCGACCGCGCCCAGCCCGCCCGCGCGGGTGAGCCGCGGCGCCTTGTTCAGCCGCCCGCCCTCGAGCGCCTTGAGGTAATGCGGCAGGAGCCGGACCCCGTGGCTGTCCACCCCCAGCTTGGTGGCGTGCAGCATGGCGCGGGTCGCGGCCTCACCCGTCGGCTCATCGGCCCCGATGGCGGCGAAGGCCGCGCAGCAGAACCGCTCGAGCGCGGCGAGGGGTATGGTGGAAGCTGGGGGTGCGGTCATGGCTCTCTCTCCCGGGGTCAAGGCAGCATCGGCTGCACGCCGCCGGGTGGCAACCGGCGCGCCCTTGCCGCGTTGTCGTGAAACCGTCACGCTGTCGCCATAAGTGGGGCGGCAGCGCGCACCCGGCCTGGGGCCGCCCTGCGCACCCGATGAAGAAGGATGACCTCAATGCGGATCGCGGTTCTCGGTGGCGATGGATTCGTGGGCTGGCCCACCTCGCTGCACCTCTCCAACCTCGGGCACGAGGTCCACATCGTCGACAACCTCAGCCGCCGCTGGATCGACACCGAACTGGGCGTGCAGTCGCTGACCCCGATGGACTCGATCCAGGAGCGCTGCCGGATCTGGAAGCAGGAGAGCGGCAACACCATCCACTTCCACCTGCTGAACCTCGCCACCGAGTACGAGCGGCTCAAGGCGTGGCTCGCGGACCACAAGCCCGACGCGCTGATCCATTTCGCCGAACAGCGCGCCGCGCCCTATTCGATGAAGACCGACCGCCACAAGGTCTACACCGTCGACAACAACGTCAACGCGACCCACAACGTGCTGGCGGCGCTGGTGGAAACCGGCATCGACGCGCATCTGGTCCATCTCGGGACGATGGGCGTCTATGGCTATTCCTCGGTCGGCGCGCCGATCCCCGAGGGCTATCTCGACATCGAGATCGACACGCCGACCGGCAAGAAGCCGCAGCAGATCCTGTATCCGACGCGCCCCGGCTCGGTCTATCACATGACCAAGAGCCTCGATCAGATCCTGTTCCAGTTCTACGCCCAGAACGACGGGCTCAGGATCACCGACCTGCATCAGGGCATCGTCTGGGGCACCCACACCGACCAGACCCGCCGGCACGAGCAGCTCATCAACCGCTTCGACTATGACGGCGACTACGGCACGGTGCTCAACCGGTTCCTGATCCAGGCGGCGATCGGCTATCCGCTGACGGTGCACGGCACCGGCGGGCAGACCCGCGCCTTCATCCACCTGCAGGACTGCGTGCGCTGCATCGAGCTGGCGCTGTCGGACGCCCCCAAGGCGGGCGAGCGCGTCCGCATCTTCAACCAGATGACCGAGACGCACCGGGTCCGCGACCTCGCGCAGCTGGTCGCGCGGCTGACCGGCGCCGAGGTCAAGTTCCTGCCCAACCCCCGCAAGGAGGCCGACGAGAACGACCTGCTGGTCAAGAATGACCAGTTCCTGTCGCTCGGCCTCAACCCGATCACCCTGCAGGAGGGGCTGCTGGCCGAGGTGGTGGACGTGGCGCGCAAGTATGCCCACCGGATCGACCGGACCCGGGTGCCCGCGGTCAGCGCCTGGACGCGCGACATCGCCCAGCGGGTCGACCACGACCCCGAGGGCAAGCGGCTCAAGGCGGTCTGAGTGCTGCCCGAGGGGCTCGACGCGGCGCGCGACCGGGGCGCGCGCAACGCCTATGTGACGCTCGTCACCAACGACGACTTCGCACGCGGCGCGCGGGCGCTGCTGCGCTCGCTGCGCCTGACCGGGACGCGCGCCGATCTCTGCGTCATGCACACCGGCGGCGTGTCCGAGGCGGCGCTGGCGCCGCTCAGGGCCTTCGAGCCGCGGCTGGTCCGGGTCGAGCTGCTGCCGACCTCGGACGCCTTCAACGCCGCGCACGCGCGAGACCGCATCCACGGCCTCGCGCCCTTCACCAGGGGCGAGAAGCCCGCCTTCCACACCCCGCTCGACAATTTCGCCAAGCTGCGGCTGTGGCAGCTGGATTATGAGCGGGTGGTGTTCCTCGATGCCGACACGCTGGTGCTGCAACCGATCGACCGGCTGTTCGACTACCCCGAGCTTTGCGCCGCCCCCAACGTCTACGAGGGGTTGGAGGATTTCCACCGGATGAACTCGGGCGTGTTCACCGCCCGGCCCGATCCGGCCACGTTCGAGCGGCTTATGGCGCAGCTCGACGTGCCCGGCGCGTTCTGGCGGCGCACCGACCAGACGTTCCTGCAGGCGGCCTTCCCCGCCTGGCACGGGCTGCCGGTGTTCGACAACATGCTGCAATATGTGTGGTTCAATCTGCCGGCGCTGTGGTCGTGGGCGGACATCCGGGTGCTGCATTTCCAGTATGAAAAGCCGTGGCAGGACCACGCCAAGGCCGACCGGCTGGCGCCGCTGATCGACCTCTGGCGCGCCTATGCCGGCGATGGGCCGGTGCCCGACAGCCGCAGCCTGCCCAACCCTCCCGTGCCTGATCCCGCATGAAGGTCGCGCTTACCGGCGCCAGCGGCCTGGTCGGGCGCTTCCTCGCCCGCGGCCTGGCGGCGGCGGGGCACGAGGTCGACCCGCTTCCCGGCTGGCGGCTCGGCCAGCCGGCCCCGCTCGAGGGTTGCGCAGCACTGGTCCACGCCGCCTTCGCCCATGTCCCTGGCAAATACCGGGGCGGCGAGGGCGACGACCCCGACCGCTTCGTCGCGCTGAACCTCGACGCCTCGCTGCGGCTCTTTGCCGAGGCGAAGGCGGCGGGGGTGGGGCAGGTGGTGTTCCTGTCATCCCGCGCCGTCCATGACGGCCGACCCGAGGGCACCCCGCTGCCCGACGGCACCCCGCCCATGCCCGCGAGCCTCTACGCAAAGGTCAAGGTCGAGGCCGAGGCGGGCCTCGCCGCCCTCGACGGCCCCGGCTTCGCCGCCGCCAGCCTGCGCGCCACCGGCGTCTATGGCCCCGGCGCGGGGCACAAATGGGAAACGCTGTTCGCCGACTACCGCGACGGCCGCCCCATCGCCCCCCGCCGGGGCACCGAGGTGCACGGCGACGACCTCGCCGCCGCGCTGGCGCTGGTGCTCGACCGGCAGGGCCGGGGCGCGTTCCACGTCTCGGACCTGCTCGTGGACCGCCACGACCTGCTCTCCGTGGTGCAGCGCCTCACCGGCTGCCCCTACGCCCCGCCGCCCCGGGCGAAGACGCCGGTCTCGCAGATGGGCTGCGCGCGGCTCACCGCTCTGGGCTGGCGCCCGCGCGGCTGGCCCGGCCTCGTCGCGGCCCTGCCGGGGATGCTCGCCCCGCCCTCCTCGGGCTGGACCTAAATATCCCGGGGGTCCGGGGGCAGAGCCCCCGGCCCGCCTGTCTCCATTTGCGGCCGCCGCACCCCGAACACGACGCAGTAGAGCGCCGGCACGAACAGCAGCGTGATCAGCGTCCCGGCGATGATTCCGCCCATCATCGCAAACGCCATCGGCCCCCAGAACACCTGCCGCGAGATCGGGATCAGCGCGAGGCTCGCCGCCGCCGCAGTCAGCAGGATCGGCCGGGCGCGGCTGTCCGAGGCCTCGAACACCGCGTCCCACTTGGACCGCCCGCGCGCCAGCAGCGCCTGAATCTCGTGGACGAGGATGATCGAGTTGCGGATCAGGATGCCGATCAGCGCGAGGATGCCGAGGATCGCCACGAACCCCATCGGCACCCGGAACGGCACCAGCGCCGCGACCACGCCGATCAGCCCCAGCGGGGCGGCGGCAAAGACGATCAGCGACAGCCGGAAGCTCTGCATCTGGATCATCACCAGCGTCGCCATGATCAGCAGCATCACCGGCACCACCGCCGCGATCGGCGCCTGGCTCTGGCCCGAGCTTTCCACCGTCCCGCCGATCACGATCTGGACCGAGGGAGGCAGGGTCGCGGCATAGGCCTCAACCGCCGGCGTCAGGGCAGTGACCAGCGTCGCAGGCTGGTCCTTGGTCGCCACCGCCGCCTTGACCGTCACGGTCGGGCGGCCGTCGCGCTGCATGATCAGCGGCTGCTCGGTCTCATAGCTCAGCCGCGCCAGCGCGGCGAGCGGGATGGGCGTGCCGGTCGTCGTCGCCAGCTCGAGGTTCTGGATCGAATCGAGTGACTGCCGGTCGGTCTCGGCCCCGCGCGCCACCACGTCGATCAGGAAGATCCCGTCGCGCAGCTGGGTCACCCCCTTCCCGGAGTACAGCGCCGCCAGCGCGCCGGCGATGTCGGTCGAGGAGAGGCCGAGCTGCCGGGCTCGGTCCTGATCGACCTCGACCCGGACCACGCGGGCCGGCTCGTTCCAGTCGAGCGAGATGTCGCGCAGCCGCGGCTCGGCCGCCATCACCGCGGCGAGGCCGCGGGCCGCGTCGCGCGCCTCGTTCAGGTCGTTCGAGCTGACCCGGTACTGCACCGGCTTGCCGACCGGCGGGCCGATCTCGAGGTTCTTCACATAGACGTCCGTGCCGACCATCTCGGTCGCGGCCCAGGCGTTCAGCCGCGCCTTGAGCGCGTCGCGGTCCACGAGGTTCGCGGTCTGGATCACCACCTGCCCCATGAACGGCCCCGGGGTCGGCACATCCATCGCCAGCACGAAGCGCGGCGCCCCTCGGCCGACGTAGCTGGTCCAGAACTTCGCCTCGGGCTGCTCTTTCAGGAAGGCGTCGATCCGGGCGATCGAGGCGTCGGTGCGGGCGATCGAGGCGTTGTGGCGCTCGGTCACGTCGATGATGATCTCGGTGCGGTCCGAGGTCGGGAAGAACTGCTGCTCGACGAAGCGCATCCCCCAGACCGAGCCCACGAAGATCAGCGCCGTGGCGATCACCGTCGCCCAGCGGAACCGCATCGCGGCGCGCAGCATGACGTGGAACGCCCGCCGCAGCGGCCCGGCCCGGCCGGCGTGATGGGCCATCTTCGCCGGCAGCAGCGTCACCCCCAGAAGCGGGGCGAACAGCACCGCGACGATCCACGACACCGGCAGCGACACGGCGATGACGACGAAGAGCGAAAAGGTGAACTCGCCCGCCGCCGAGCTGTTCAGCCCGATGGGGATGAAGCCCGCGACCGTCACCAGCGTCCCCGACAGCATCGGGAAGGCGATCGAGGTCCACGCATAGCTCGCCGCCTCGCTGCGGCTTTCGCCCAGCTCGAGGCGCGAGATCATCGTCTCGATGGCGATCATCGCGTCGTCGACCAGAAGCCCCAGCGCGATGATCAGCGCGCCGAGCGAGATGCGCTGCAGCGTGATCCCCCAGATGTCGAGGATCACGAAGGTGATCGCCAGCACCAGCGGGATGGTCAGCGTCACAACGAACCCGGCCCGGAACCCGAGGCTCACGAAGCTGACCAGCAGCACGATCCCCACCGCCTCGGCCAGCGCCTTGACGAAATGGCCGACCGCCTCGGTCACCACATGGGGCTGGTCGGCGAACTTGTGCATCTCGATGCCGATGGGCAGGTCGGCGGCGATGGTCTGCATCATCGCGTCCAGCTGGGCGCCGTAGGTCTGGATGTTCTCGCCCTGCCGCATGGCGACCTCGAGGCCGATGGCCTCCTGCCCGTTGTAGCGGAAGAGCGCGGCCGGCGGGTCGGCGGTGCCGCGGGTGACGGTCGCCACGTCGCCCACGTTGAAGAACCGGTCGCCGATCCGCAGGTTCACGGCGGCGATGGACTCGGCGGTGTCGAACTGGCCGCCGACGCGGACCAGCACCCGCTCGGGCCCCGCCTGCACGATCCCCGACTGTGCGATGGCGTTCTGCGCGGCCAGCGTCTGGACCACCTGCTCCTGCCGCAGCCCCAGCGCGGCGAGGCGGGTCGAGGAGAACTCGAGGTAGATCTGTTCCTCGCGCACGCCCAGCAGGCTGGTCTTGCCGGCGGCGGGCAGGCCCTGAACCTGCTTGCGGATCGCCTCGACCCGGTCGCGCAGCTCGCGCTGGGTGAAGCCGTCGGCGGTGAAGGCGTAGATGTTGCCGAACACGTCGCCGAAATTGTCGTTGAACTGGAAGCCCGCGAACTCGGCCGGGAACTCGGGTCGCAGGTCGCCCATCATGTTGCGCACCCGCTGCCACGTCCGCGCAACGTCGCCGCCGCGCACGGTGTCGAGCAGCTCGACATAGACGACCGCCTGCCCGGGCATGGTGACCGAGCGGGTGAACTTGAGCTCGTCCAGCTCCTCGAGCTTGGTCTCGATCCGGTCGGTGACCTGGTCCAGCGTTTCGCCGATGGTGGCGCCGGGCATGGCGGCAGAGATCACCATGACCTTGATGGTGAAGTTGGGGTCCTCTTCGCGGCCGAGGCTGCGATACGAGATGATCCCCGCGACCATCGACACGATGAGCAGGAACCACACCAGCGAGCGGTGGTGCAGCGCCCAGTCCGACAGGTTGAAACTGCGGCGGCGGATCATGGCGCCACCCTCGGCCCGACGGCCTGTCCTTGGGTGAGCGAGTGGACCCCGCGCACCACCACCTCGGCCCCGGGGGTAAGGCCGCCGGTGACCTCGGTCCGGCCGCCCTCGGTCGCGCCGAGCGTCACCGGCGTCAGCGCCACGGTCCCGCCGTCGCCCTGACGCGTCACGGTCCAGACGCCCGCGCCGCCCTCCGGCCCCACGACCACGGCGGCGGCGGGGACGGTCAGGCGCAGCGCGTCGGCGCCGGCGCGCCGGGCGCGGATCAGGCTGCCGATCCTGAGCCCCGAGGTCTCGCCCACGGCCATCGGCAGGGCGAGGTGGACCCGCCGCAGCCGGGTCTGGGCGTCGGCGACGGGGGCGATGCGGCTGACGATGCCCTCGACCGGCGGGCTGGTCTGGGCGGCCGCGGCCGACGCGGCCTGCGCCGGGTCGGGCACTTCGGCGCCCTCGCCCTCGGCCTCGGCGCGGCCGGCCTCGGTCGCCGGGTCGCGCCAGATGGTGAAGGGGTCGCCGGGCGCGAGGCCGCGCAGCTGCGTCTCGGTCAGGTCGATCCGCGCCTCGAGCCGGTCTTCGGATGAAAGTGTCATGATCGGGTCCCCTGCCGCGACCACCGCACCCGGCGCCGCCTGCACGTCCGAGATCACCCCGGCGATGGGCGCGGTCATCACCGCGAACCCCTCGGCATTGCGGGCGCTCTCGAGCTGGGCGCGGGTCTGGGCCACCGCGGACTGCGCGGCGGCGAGCCCCTGCTCGGCCTGCTCGAGCTGCGCGGTCGAGGCGACGTTGCGGCTGGCCAGCGCGCGGGCGCGCTCGGCGGTGTTCTCGGCGGTCGTGAGGTTCACCTCGGCGGCGGCGACGGCGGCCTCGGCCGCGCGGACGCCGCCCTCGAGGTCCTCGGGCGCGAGCCGCGCGAGCAGGTCGCCCTGCGCCACCCGGTCGCCCACGTCCACGGGCCGGGCGGTCATCCGCCCGAGGGTCTGAAACGCCATGCGCACCTCGGTCACGGCCGCCACCACCCCGGGGATCGAGCGGTTGAAGGCGGCGGTATCGGCCGCGAACTCGGTCACCACCGGGCGCGGCGGGGCGGGCGGCGGCGCCTCGGCCTCGCCGCGGCCGAAAAACGGCAGCTCGAGCGCGCCCGCCGGCCCCGCGGCGGCTGCAAGCAGCGCCGCGCAGAGAACCCACGCCGCCCTCATGGCCGGGGTGTCCCGCGGCGGACCTGGCGGCCCGGATACATGAGCTGCGAGCCCTCGCCGACGACGACCTCGCCCGAGGTCACGCCGGCGCGGACCACGACCACGCCGGTCTCGTAGCGCTCGACCTCGACCGGGGCGATGGCCACGCGGTCGTCGGCGCCGATCCGCCACACGGCGGGCAAGGTGCCGCTGACGGTCAGCACCGTCCAGGGCAGCTCGATCCCCTCGCCGGCCGGCACCTCGGCGGTGCCCACCACCGCCGCGCCGAGCAGCGCGGGGTCAAGCGGGCCGTCGATCGCAACCCGCACCGCGACCGATCCGGTGGCCGGATCGACCAGCGGCGCGATCTCGCTGACCGTGCCGTTGAGGCGCCGGTCGGGGTGGTCGATGGGGCTGAGACTCACCTGCGCCCCTTTCCACGCGTCCAGCCGGGGCGAATCGGGCAGCCGGAACACCGCCTCGAGCCCGGTCAGCGCGGCGAGCGACAGGATCGGCTGCGCGGCGCCGACGACCTGCCCGGGCTCGGCGGTGCGGGCGGTGACCACGGCCTCCTCGGGCGCCTTGAGCACCGCGTCGTCCAGCGCCCGGCGCGCCTGATCGGCACGGGTGCGGGCGCTTTCAAGCTGGCCCTCGGCCGCCGACAGCGCCTGCTGGGCGGCGTCGCGGGCGGCGCGGGTGCCCACCCCCCGGCGCAGCATCTCGTCGGCGCGCTCGGCGGCCTGCCCGGCCTGCCGCGCGGCGGCCTCGGCGGCGGTGACCCCGGCCTCGGCCTGGTTCAGCGCCTGCTGCTGCTGGACCGCGTCGGTGCGCGCCAGCGGCATCCCGGCGCTGACCCGGTTCCCGGCCTCGACCAGGATCTCGGTGATCCGGCCGCCGTTCGGGAAGGACAAATCGATGCTGTCCTGCGCGCCGATGGTGCCGGTGAGCTGCACCCCGAGGGTCAGCGGCCGGGTCTCGACCGGGACGTATTCGACGGCGAGCAGCGGTCCCCCGGCGGGCGCCTGCGGCGCAGCCTCGGCGACCGGCGGGGAGGGGGCGGAGGGGGTCTCGGCCGCAAGCGGCACCCCGGCCGCGAGCAACAGCGGCAGCAGCAAAAATCCGGATCGCATGACATGCGCCTTTCAATCTCCGCATTCCTATGCCACGCCCGCGGCTCAAAGGGAACCCGGCAATTGGGAAGAGGGTGAACCGAGCGTGAACGGCGCGCGCCCGGCGCGGGGTCGCCTAGGTCAGGTGACGGCGGCCCGGCGGTGGTACTCGGGGCGGTCCCAACTGCCGGTGCGCAGGATGTCGGACAGGGTGGCCACGGCGCGCGCCACATCCTCCATCCCGTTGTAGAGCGGGGCAAATCCGAAGCGCAGCACATCGGGGGCGCGGAAGTCGCCGATCACGCCCTGGGCGATCAGCGCCTGCATCACCGCATAGGCCTGGGGGTGGCGGAACCCGACCTGGCTGCCCCGCGCCGCGGGGTCGCGCGGGGAATACAGGGTGACGCCCGGGCACGCGGCCTCGACCCCCGCGATGAACGCCTCGGTCAGCGCGACCGAGCGGGCGCGCAGCTCGGCCATGCCGACCCCGTCCCAGACCTCGAGCGCCGTCTCGAGCGCGGCGAGCGCGATGACCGGGGGCGTGCCGACCCGCATCCGCTCGATCCCCGGCGCGGGGGTATAGTCGGGATCGAAGGCGAAGGGCGCGGCATGGCCCATCCAGCCCTGCAGGCAAGGGCGCGCGGCCTCGGCGTGGCGCGGGTGGACCCAGATGAAGGCCGGCGCGCCGGGCCCGCCGTTGAGGTACTTGTAGGTGCAGCCCACGGCGAAATCCGCGTCCGCGCCGCGCAGGTCCACGTCGATGGCCCCGGCCGAGTGCGCGAGATCCCAGACCGTCAGCGCGCCCGCCGCGTGCGCCTGCGCGGTCAGCGCCGCCATGTCGTGTCGCCGCCCGGTGCGGTAATCCACCTCGGTCAGCATCAGCACCGCCAGATCGGCGTCGATCGCCCCCGCCACCGCCTCGGGTGCCACGACCCGCAGCTCGGCCCCCACGGTCCGCGCGAGACCTTCGGCCACGTAGAGGTCAGAGGGGAAGTTGCCGCTGTCCGACAGGATCACCCGCCGGCCGGGGTTCAGCGTCAACGCCGCGCTGAGGGCCTGGAAGACCTTGATCGACAGCGTGTCGCCCATGACGACCTCGCCCGGGCCCGCCCCGATCAGCCGGGCAATGCGGTCGCCGACCCGGCGTGGCTGCACGTACCAGCCGGCGCGGTTCCAGCCGGTGATGAGCATCTCGGCCCACTCGTCGCGCATCATCGCCGCGACCCGCTCGGCCGCGCGCACCGGCATCGGGCCCAGCGAGTTGCCGTCGAGGTAGGTGACCCCGTCAGGCAGGTGGAACGCGGCGCGGGTGGCGGCAAAGTCGGTCATGGCGGCTCCTGTCGTGCCCGGGGACGGGGGCGGTGTGCCCCCGGTCCCTGCGGGCATGCCCCGAGGATAGGTGAGAACCACCGCAGGGGAAGCCGGGATCAGCCCTCGATGCGGCCGAAATCGGCGATCCGGCGGCCGGTCTCGCGGATCCGGTGCAGCAGGTTCAGGCGGTTGCGGCGCAGCACCGCGTTGTCGGCGTTGACCTGCACCGCCTCGAAGAAGCCGTCGATGGGGGCGCGCAGCGCGGCGATGGCGGCCATCGCGGCCGGGTAGTCCTCGGCCCGGACGGCGGCGGCGATCTGCGGCTCGGCGGCGTCGAGGGCGGCGAAGAGCGTGCGCTCGGCGTCGGTCTCGGCGAACTTCGGGTCGGCGCCGAAGCTGTATTCGACGCCGTCCTGCGCCTCGGCCTGGGCGAGGATGTTGGCGGCGCGCTTGAGCCCCTGCAGGAGGTTCGTCCCGTCCTCGGTCGCCAGCATCGCGTTGAGCGCCGTGGCCCGAGCGACGACGAGCGTCAAATCGTCGTTCCCCGGCATGGCGAGGACCGCGTCGATCACGTCATGGCGAATGCCCTGGTCGCGCAGGTGCACCTTGAGGCGGTCGTGGAGGAAGGACAGAAGGTCGTGGTGACGGTTCGTCAAGGATTGGGCGCTAGGCTCGGCGGCATGAGCCTGATTCTGCGCCTCATCGCCCTGCTGCGCCGCATCGCCGGCGGCGATCCATGCCGTGAGCGGGGCGCGGACCCCATTCCCCAGAACCAGCCGGATCACCCCCAGCGCCGCGCGGCGCAGCGCAAAGGGGTCCTTGGACCCGGTGGGCTTCTCGTCGATGGCCCAGAACCCGGTCAGCGTGTCGAGCTTGTCGGCCAGCGCCACCGCCACCGACACCGGCGCCGAAGGCACCGCGTCCGACGGCCCGAGCGGGGCGTAGTGGTCGCGGGCGGCGTCGGCCACGGCCTCGCCCAGCCCCGCGGCCTGCGCGTAATAGCGGCCCATCGTGCCCTGCAGCTCGGGGAACTCGCCCACCATCGCCGAGCGCAGGTCGAGCTTGGCGGTCCGCGCCGCCTGTTCGGCCTGATCGGGGTCCGCCCCCACCGCGGGCGCGATCTCGCGGGCCAGCGCGGCGATGCGTGCCACCCGGTCGGCCTGGCTGCCGAGCTTCGCGTGGAACGTGACGGCCTGCAGCCCCTCGGCCCAGCCGGTCATCCCGCCCTTCGCCTCGCGCAGGTCATTGCCCCAGAAGAACGCCGCATCCGAGAGCCGCGCGGCCAGCACCCGCTGGTTGCCGGCGAGGATCGTCGCGCCGTGGTCAGGGGTCTCGATGTTGGCGACGGTGACGTAGCCCTCGATCCGCCCGGTGGCGGGGTTGCGGGCCGACAGGAACTTCTGGTGTTCCTTCATCGAGGTCTGCAGCACCTCGGGCGGCAGGTCGAGGAAGCGCGCCTCGATCACCCCCATCAGCGGCACCGGCCACTCGACCAGCCCGGCAAGCTCGGTCATCAGCCCGTCGCCGGGCACGATTTCCCACCCGCGGACAAAGGCGAGGTTCGCGGCCTCCTGCCGGATCGCGGCCTCGCGCTCGGCGGGGTCGAGCATGACGCGCGCGCGGCGCAGCTTGGCGGCGTAGTCGTCGAAGCCGGTCACCGCAAAGGCGTCAGGCGCCATGAAGCGGTGGCCGCGGGTGGTGTTGCCGGCGGCGATCCCGTCCACCTCAAGCGGCACGACCTGCGCCCCGGCCTCGTCGCTGAGCAGGCAGAGGATCGAGTGCAGCGGCCGCACCCAGCGCAGGTTGCCCGAGCCCCAGCGCATCGACTTGGGCCAGGGAAAGTCGCGGATCGTGCGGGAGAGCACCTCGGCCACGATCTCGGCGGCCGGGCGGCCAGGGCGCTCGACCACGGCATAGAACGCCTCGCCCTTCTTCTCGGCGCGGCGCTCGAGCTGGTCGAGCGTCAGGCCCGTGGCGCGCAGGAAGCCCTGGATCGCGGCCTCGGGGGCGTCGGTGCGCGGGCCCTTGCGCTCGTCGCGCACGGGCTTGGACTGCGCGTCCAGCCCCTCGACCGCCAGCGCCAGCCGCCGCGGGGTCGAGAAGGCCCCGGCGCTGCGATAGGTCAGCCCAGCCTCTACCAGCCCCTCGGTCACGAGGCGGCGCAGGTCGTCGCGGGCGCGCGGCTGCATCCGGGCCGGGATTTCTTCCGAGAACAGCTCGATCAGCAGGTCCATCAGTCCATCACTCCGCGGGCGGGCGTCTTGTCGTTCAGCTGGTGCCAGGCAAAGGCGCGGCCGTCGGGATAGACGATCAGCACCCGGTCCACGTCGGGGCGGACCTCGGATTGGCCGAGGATGGCGCGGGCGTGGCCGGCCTCGAGGTCGAGGGTCAGGGCCTTGGCCGAATAGCACTGGAACCACCCCGGCCCGTTCAGCGGCGTCGCGGCGGGGTAGGGGGCGGCGTCGGCCACGGCGGCCGGGTCGAGCGTCATGCAGGCACGGTAGCGGATGGGCGAGCTGGTCGCGTCGATGGCGCGGAAGCCCGCGACCGCGACCGGGTGGGTCGTGCCGTCGGGCCGGGTCACCATGATGTCGGCGGCGCCGGTGATCTCGTCCACCTCGTCATAGAAGCCGTAGACTTGCAGATACCACGCCGCCACGCCGGCGAGCAGCGCGACGAGCACCAGCATCGAGGCCATGATCTTGCCAGAGGTCATGGGGTCGTCCCGCGTGGGGCGGGGTCGGCGTCGCTGGGGCCGGGGGCCGCGGGGGTGCGCTCAGCGGCCGGGGTGCCGGTGGACGGGGCGGTGGTGGACGGCTCTTGGGCCGCCACAGCCGCGGGCGTCGCGGCATCCGGCCCGGCATCGGCTGCCGACGGCGCCACCGTGGCCGCGCCGTCCGCTCCGGCGGCGCGCGCGTCACCGGCCACGCCGGTCGCCGCCTCGGTCGTCACGAACAGGTCGGCGCAGCGCTTGGCCAGCGCCCGGACCCGGCCGATATAGGCCTGCCGCTCGGTGACCGAGATCACCCCGCGGGCGTCGAGCAGGTTGAAGAGGTGGCTCGCCTTGATTGCCTGGTCATAGGCCGGGTGGGCCATCGGGATGCGGCGCCCGGCGGCGTCTTCCTCGGGGGCAGTCAGGATGCGGTCGCACTCGGCCTCGGCATCCTTGAAGTGCTGGAACAGCATCGCCGTGTCGGCCTGCTCGAAGTTCCAGCGCGAATACTCGCGCTCGGTCTGGCGGAAGATGTCGCCGTAGGTCAGCGGGATCGGCGCATCGGGGTCGTTGAACGGCATCTCCATGACGTGCTGCACGCCCAGCACATACATCGCCAGCCGCTCGAGCCCGTAGGTCAGCTCACCCGACACCGGGCGGCAGTCGTGGCCGCCGACCTGCTGGAAATAAGTGAACTGCGACACCTCCATCCCGTCGCACCACACCTCCCACCCGAGGCCCCAGGCGCCGAGCGTCGGGCTTTCCCAGTCGTCCTCGACGAAGCGCACGTCATGGACCAGCGGGTCGAGCCCGATGGCGCGCAGGCTGCCGAGATAGAGGTCCTGCAGGTCCGGCGGCGAGGGTTTGATGATGACCTGATACTGGTAGTAGTGCTGCAGCCGGTTCGGGTTCTCGCCGTAGCGCCCGTCGGTGGGGCGGCGCGAGGGCTGGACATACGCCGCGGCCCAGGGGCGCGACCCGAGGCTGCGCAGGGTGGTGGCCGGGTGGAATGTGCCGGCGCCGACCTCCATGTCGTAGGGCTGCAGGATCGCGCAGCCGGTGGCCGCCCAATAGCTCTGCAGCCGCAGGATCACGTCCTGAAAGCAGCGCGGCCGGTTCGCTTCGGCGGGCGAGGGGGGACGCGGTTGTGAAGCGGCCGCAGCGGGCTGGGGGCTGGTCATGGCGGCGTCCTTTCGCATAACTGGCGCGAATGCAGGCCGCTCATAGGATGCGGCCGGGGGCGGGTCAATCTGCCCGCACCTGATGGGGACGCCCGATGCGCACGCTTGCCAGACTGATGACCGCCACCCTGCCCGTCGTCGTGGCGCTGTCGGTCGCGGCACCCGCGCTGGCCGAGCCGGTGGTGCTCAGGATCGAGGCCAAGCGCGGCGTCGAGAGCGAGGCGGCGATCGCCGCCTGGGCGGGCCGGTTCCCGAATGTCGTGGCGTTTCAACTGCCGGGCGGCTGGACCGGCATCGGCCTCGGCCCGATGGAGCGTGCCGCCGCCGAGGCCGAGATGGCGCGGCTGAAGGCGGCGGGCGAGATCCCCGGCGACAGCTTCATCGCCCCCGCCCCGGCCGAGGTCGTGGCAGCGGTGGCGCCCGACGCGGGTGCGGCGCCGGCTGAGCCCGGGGCGGCCGAGGGGATGGCGGCGGACGGTATGGCTGGGGGGAACCCGGCGGCGGGTGCCTCGACCTTCGTGGCGCCGGGTGCGGAAGCGGCAGCGAGCCCGGAGGCCGCCGCCGACAGTCCGGCCCAGCCGCCCGCGAGCGAGGCCACCGCGACCGAGGCGGGCGCGACCGACGTCGCGGCGAACGCTCCCGAGGCGACCGATCCGACCACGGACACGCCGCCTGCGGACACCGAACCGGCCGCCCCGGCCAACGGCGCGGGACCAGCGGTCACCCTCACCGCCCCGGCCC
The DNA here is from genome assembly GCF_900106665.1 of Paracoccus sanguinis. Taxonomy (GTDB): domain Bacteria; phylum Pseudomonadota; class Alphaproteobacteria; order Rhodobacterales; family Rhodobacteraceae; genus Paracoccus; species Paracoccus panacisoli. The sequence continues at coordinate 858,227 of NZ_FNNA01000002.1, read as the reverse complement.
CCGGCGACTACCTCCGCCTCCAGCGCTTCGACACGCGCGAGGCCGCCGACACCGCCTTGCAGACCTGGCGCAGCGACTTCCCCGAGGCCGGGCTCTACCAGCAGCCGGACGGCGGCTATGCGATCACCCTCGGCCCGCTGGCGCCCGAGGCGGCGGCGGCATGGCTGACCGCGTTCCGCAATGCGGAACGGGTGGGCCGCCCCGGCGCGGTGCTGCCGGCGTCCGAGCTGGGCACCGGGATCGACGCCGGCCAGCCCATCGACCTGCCCGGGCCCGGCACGGCCGAGATGCCGGCGCTGATCGACATCCAGCGCGCGCTGCGCTGGGCGGGGCACTATGAGGGCCGCATCGACGGCAAGGACGGCCCGCAGACCCAGGCCGCCATCGCCGCCGAGGTCCTCGGCCTGCGCGCCGCCCCCGATGCCGCCAGCGCCATGCAGGCGCTGATCGACCGGCGCGTGGCGTGGAACGCGCAGATGGGGCTGACGCGGCTGGACGATCCGCAGACCGGGCTGTCGGTCATGGCGCCGATGGACCGGCTGCAGTTCGACCGCAACGAGCAGGGGATGTCGATCTATGGGCCGAAGGACGGCTCGGGCGCGGCGCTGATCCTCTATGCCGCGCCGGGCGGGCAGCAGGAGATGCTGGACTTCACCGGCCTCGTCACCGCGCTGGGCTGGGTGCCCGCGCCCGAGCGCAAGATCGATCCCGGCCACGCCCGCCTCAAGGGCGAGAACGAGACCCACATCGGCCAGGCCGAGGCGCGGGTCGAAAACGGCCGGGTCGAGGGCGTGGTGCTGATCTGGCCCAAGATGGATGCCGCCGACCAGCCGCGGGTGGCGGGCGAGATGCTCGACAGCCTCGCCCCCACCGCGGTCCCCGAAGCGGCCGAGCCGGCTGCGGCAGAGGCCTCGGGCGCGGCGACGGACGCCGCCGCCGCGGGCGAGGCCCATGCGGAAGACACCCCGCCGGCCCCGGCGAACTGACTACTGCCGCCAGAACCGCGGCATGAGCACCACGAAGACGGTGATCAGCTCGAGCCGGCCGAGATACATCCCCACGATCATCAGCCACTTGGCGGTCGTGGGAAAGTTCGCCACGCTGCCGTTGCCGCTGACCTCGGGGCCCCAGGCCGGGCCAACGTTGGCGATGGCGGTCCAGGCCGCGGTCAGCGCCGTGCGCGGGTGCAGGCCGGTCAGCGCCAGCCCGACGATCAGCACCCCGAAGGTCAGCACGAACAGCGTGAACAGCGCCATGACCGAGTTGACCACCTCGGGGTCGAGCCGCCGCCCCTGCAGACTCAAGAGCCGCACCCGGTTCGGCGACTGCATCTGCGCGAGCTGCGCCCTGAGCGCCTGGAACAGCACCTGATAGCGGAACACCTTGACCGAGCAGCAGGTGGACCCGGTGCAGCCGCCGATCAGCCCCACGGTGATCAGCAGCACGAAGGGCAGGTGCCCCCACTGGGTCACGTCGACCGAGGCATAGCCGGTCCCGGTCATGATCGTGACCACGTTGAAGGCCACCTCCCGCAGCAGGCCCGGCGACGGCGGCACGTCCAGCCACAGCGACTGGTAGATCACGATCAGCGTGCAGACCACGGCGATGATGGCGAGGAAGGTCCAGATCTGGCTGTCCCGCCACAGCGGCGCGAAATCGCCGTGCATCGCCTGCACCATCCGCACGAAGGGCAGCGAGGCGAGGATCATGAAGACCGTCGCGGCAACCTCGGGCGCGCCGATGAAGGCGCCGAAGCTCGCGTCGAGGTTGCTGAACCCGCCGGTCGAGCAGGTGGTGAGCGCGTGCATCACCGCGTCGAACCCGCTCATCCCCAGCCCGGCATAGATCATCGCGCAGAGGATGGTGATGCCGAGATAGAGCTCGGTCATCTCGGCCGCGATCGAGCCCGCGCGCGGCATGACCTTGCCCATCGTGTCGAACCCTTCCGAGCGGAAGAACTGCATCCCCCCGACCCGCATGACCGGCAGGAACACCATCGCCACCACGACGATCCCGAGCCCGCCCGACCATTGCAGCAGCCCGCGCCAGAGATGCACCCCGTCGCTCAGCGCCCCGAGTTCGGGGAAGGCGGTGGCGCCGGTGGTGCTGAGGCCGGACATCGCCTCGAACATGGCGTCGGTGAAGCCGGCGCCGGCGACCGCGGCGCGGATCGGCATGGCCCCGATGACCGGCAGCACCAGCCACAGGCCCGAGGTCAGCAGGAACGCCTGCTCGAGCGTCAGCGTGCGGCCCTCATGCCGTGTGGCGAGCATCACCATCCAGGCGACGAGCGCCGTGCCCGCGCCGGTCGCGGCGAAGATCCGCCAGCTCGCGGCGCCCGCCGACCAGTCCACCGCCGCCGGCGCGGCCATCATCACGCCCATGACGATGGCGAGCTTGGAAATCGCGTGGATCACGGGGCGGACGTCGATCATGGCGCCCTGACTGCCCGCAGCCATGCGAGCGGTCAAGCGCGCCGACCTCGGTTGCGCCGGTGAGAGCCTGCGCGACGCGCCGCACGCCGCCCGGGTTGCGCCGCAGGCCGGGTTGCGCCGCAGGCGGGGCTGCGCTAGTCCGGGCGGGCGCGGGTGTAGCTCAATGGTAGAGCAGCAGCCTTCCAAGCTGAATACGTGGGTTCGATTCCCATCACCCGCTCCAATCCCCGACCCTGAAGCGACGTGCGGTGCCTCTGCGGGCAGCGGGCACCCTGTCAGCCGCCGCGTTCACCCACCCAGCGCATCCCGCACCAGACCCGGCAACTCCGACCAGTCGTCGAAGGTGGCGTCGGGCGCGATCTCCTCGACGCTGTGGCTGCGGTAGCCGCCGGTGTAGAGCAGCACCGGCAGCCCGGCGGCGCGCGCCGCCTGCGCATCGGCGCGGCTGTCCCCGACCATCACGGCGGGCCCGCCGCCCAGGCGACGGACGACCTCGCGCAGCCCCTCGGGCGCGGGCTTGCGGCCGAAGCGCGTGTCGCCGCCCACCAGCGCATCGAAGCGCCCCGAGAGGCCGAGCGCCGCAACGAGCGCTTCGGCCAGGCGCTGCGGCTTGTTGGTGCAGATGCCCAGCCGCGATCCGGCGCCGGACACGGCGTCGAGCGCGTCGAGAACGCGAGGGTAGGGACGGGTGAGCAGACAGACCTCGGCCCCGTAGCGGGTCAGGTAGTCGCCGTGCCAGTCGTCGAAGCCCGCCTCCTCGGCGCCCACCGCCGCCATCGTGCGCCGCACCAGCATCGGCACCCCGTCGCCGACGAAGCCGCGCACCCGGTCGAGCGACAGCGGCGCCTGACCGCGCGCCGCCAGCACCCGGTTCATCGCCGCGTGCATGTCGGGTGCGCTGTCCACCAGCGTCCCGTCGAGATCGAAGACCACGGCGCTCATGTCGGCCGAACGCGCCTACCGAGAGCGAGCGCGGGGCTCTGCACGGGGCCGGCGTTTGCATGGGTGCTGCGCCCAGCGGCCGGGGAGACGCGTTCCATTACGCCTCCTGCCCTCGCAGCAGCGCCTTGAGCGCCGCGACCGAGGGGGCGGCGGCGGCGGACGCGTCCGCCTCGATCCGGCGGTAGAGGGCGAGGACGCGCTGCCCGGTTTCGGTCAGTGTCGCCCCGCCGCCGCCCGGCCCGCCGCGGGCGCTGTCCACGAGCGGGGCCTCGAACATCGCGTTCATCGTCTCGACCAACGACCAGGCGCGCTTGTAGCTCATCCCCATCGCGCGCCCGGCCGCCGAGATCGAGCCGGTGCGGTCGATCCCCGCCAGCAGCGCGGCCTTGCCCGGCCCCAGCATCGCGTCGGGGGCAAGGTAGAGGCGCAGGAAGAGTTCGGGGCGCAGATGCGGGTCGGCCATGCCCGATCATCGCCCGCCCGGCGCGGCGCGGCAACCGGGGCCGGCACCGCAATCCAGACCTGCCGCGGGGTCGGTGCCCTTTTCCCCACCCCGCCGATCCCCCATATTCGCAGCGCACCGGCCGATGGCCGGAGGGTTGCCCGGCCGGGCGGCCCGAGCCGCAAGGAAAGGTCCGCCGATGTCCCGTCGCGCCATGCAGCGCCTGTCGTTCTTCCTGCTGATGGGCGTCACGCTCTACGCCTCGCTGGGGCTGGGCTGATGGCGCGTCGGTTCGGCGGCCCGCACTCGCCCGTCCCGGGGCAGACCGGCGGCGCTTTGCCTCGCCCGCCCGAGCGGTTGCGCCACCCCTACGAGTCGCGCACCTCGTGGGTGACGGCGATGGCCACGCCCTTCCTGCTCGCCGCGCCGTTCCACGACCCGGTCGGCATGGCCGCGAACCTCGCCGCCTTCGGGATCACCGCGGGGGCGATGTGGCTTACGCGCGAGGGGCTGCAGGCCGAGGCCGCCTATGACGCCCGCCGCGTGGCGCGGCGCCCGGCGATCCCGCGCAAGCTCTTCGGCGGCATCCTGACCGGGCTGGGGCTGGCCGTAGGCACCGCCGAGCCGGGCAGCTTCGCGCCGGCGGCGGTGATGGGGGTGACGGGGGCGGTGCTGCACTGGCTCGCCTTCGGCCCGGACCCGATGACCGACAAGGGGATGGAGGGGGTGGACGCCTTCCAGCAGGACCGCGCCGCGCGCATGGTCGAGGCGGCCGAGGCGAACCTCCGCGCCATGTCGCAGGCGATCCTGCGGACCGGCGACCGGCGGCTCGAGGCGCGGGTGGGGCTCTTCGCGGCCACCGCCCGGCAGCTTTTCGAGCAGGTCGAGCAGAACCCCGGCGGGCTCGCGCCGGCGCGGCGCTATCTCGGCGTCTACCTCGAGGGGGCGCGCGACGCGACGATCAAGTTCGCCGACCTCTACGCCCAGACCCGCGACCCGCGGGCGCTTGCGGATTACGAGGCGCTGCTGGCCGATCTCGAGGCAAGCTTCTCGGCCTTGGCCCAGCGGCTGCACGAGGGCGGGCGCACCGACATGGACATCGAGATCGAGGTGCTGCGCGACCGGCTGGCCCGCGAGGGCGTCCGCCCCGCGCCCGACGCTCCCGCCCGCCCCGCGCTTGAGGCGCGGTCCGAGCCCACGGCCGCCGAGACCTTCGGCCAGAAGCTGCGCGAGAGCCTGCGCGACCGCTCGCGCTGACCATGCCCCGTTTCGCGCTGTGGATCGAATATGACGGCGGGCCGTTCGCAGGCTGGCAGGCGCAGGCCGACCAGCCCTCGGTGCAGGGCGCGCTCGAGGCGGCGCTGGCGAGGCTCGACCCCGGCTTCGCGGCCGGGGCGCGGGTGGCGGCGGCCGGGCGCACCGATGCGGGCGTCCACGCCACGGCGCAGGTCGCCCACGCGGACCTGGTGCGTGACTGGGACCCGTTCCGGCTTTCCGAGGCGCTGAACTGGCATCTGAAGCCCGCCCCGGTCGCGGTGCTGGCGGCGGCGCGGGTGGGGGACGACTTTCACGCCCGCTTCTCCGCCACCGGGCGGCGCTATCTCTTCCGCCTGCTGTCGCGGCGCGCGCCGGCCACCCATGACCGCGGGCGGGTCTGGCAGGTGACGCATCCGCTGGACCTTGCGGCGATGCAGGCGGGCGCGGCGCATCTGCTCGGGCGGCACGATTTCACCACCTTCCGCTCGACCATGTGTCAGGCGGCGAGCCCCATCAAGACGCTCGACCGGATCGAGATCACCGCCCATCCCGTGCCGCGCGGGACCGAATACCGCTTCCACCTCGCCGCGCGGTCGTTCCTGCACAATCAGGTGCGGTCGATCGTGGGCACGCTCGAACGGGTGGGGCAGGGGGCGTGGCCGCCCGCGCGCGTGGCCGAGGCGCTCGCCGCGCGTGACCGGGCGGCCTGCGGGCCGGTCTGCCCGCCCTCGGGACTGTATCTGAGCGGGGTGGACTACCCCGACGACCCCTTCGCCGGGATCAGCGTCGCCGGACCCAGCCCGGGCGGATGACGGTCATCACCGTGTTGGCGATGATCCAGAGATCCAGCCCCAGCGTCCGCCGCCGCTGGTAGATGCGGTCGAGCCGCAGCTTGGTCGGGATGCAGCGGCGGTAATAGGCGGCCTCGGTCGCCTCGGCCGTGTGGCACTTGGCGAGGATGCGGTCCTCGTGGGCGTGATAGATCAGCGTGGCGAGGCCGGTGACGCCCGGCCGCGTCCGCAGCACCTCGGAATAGCGGCGCGGGAAGCGCTCGACATATTCGCGCAGCGGCGGGCGCGGCCCGACGAAACTCATGTCGCCGCGCAGGATGTTGAAGAGCTGCGGCAGTTCGTCGATCCGCGTGCGCCGCAGGAACTTGCCCAGCCGGGTGATCCGCCACGCCTTGTGAGCGCCGGTCGCCCCCGCGTCCTCGTCCACCTGCGCCATGGTGCGGAACTTGATGAGGTTGAAGGCCTCGCCCGGCGCGCGCATCCGCTCGGACACGTAGAAGATCGGCCGCCCCTCGTAGATCGCAAGGATCGTGGCCACGGCCAGCATCACGACCGACAGCGGGATCAGCAGCAGCAGCGCGAAGACGATGTCGAACAGCCGCTTCGACCAGGTCATGCCGGCGCGGTGATCGGCGACCCAGTCATCCGGACACACGCCGGGGCGGACGGGACGCATCCCGACCGCTTCGGTCGCATTCCAGTCATGATGGATCGTCACGCGTCCAGACTCCCGGCCGGTTAACGGGCGATTAACACAGAGGCACGCCAATGAAAACGCGACGCGCACCGAATTGTTCGTGACCCTTGCGCGGCTGGGGCGCATTTGTCACGCTGTCGGGCCGGCCTGTCGCCCGGCGCGCCACCGCGCGCCCCCGGCAGGCAGGCGGATAACGGCGGGGAGTGGTCGGGCGATGCGCAAGTTTCTGGTGGTGCTGGACGACAGCAAGGAATGCCTGAACGCGATCCGCTATGCGGCCCTTCGTGCGGCCTCGACCGCGGGCGGGGTGCAGGTCCTGTCGGTGATCCCGGCCGCCGAGATCCAGCACGGCTTCGGCGTGGCCGAGGTCATGCGCGCCGAGGCCCGCGACCGGATCGAGGCGCAGTTCGAGGTCTACGCCAAGTGGATGCGCGACCGCCCCGGGATCGAGCCCGAGCTGGTGGTGCGCGAGGGCGACCCGGGGGGCGAGCTGCTGGCCCAGATCGCTGACGACGCCGACATCGGGGTGGTGGTGCTGGCCGCCGCCTCGGGCAGCGGCGGGCCGGGGCCGCTGATCACCCGGCTGATGCGCGACCTTGCCCTTCTGCCCTGTCCGCTGACCATCGTGCCCGGCGACATCACCCGCGAGCGGCTGGAAGAGATCACCTGACGGCAACCCGGCCTGCCGCTGCTGCGGGCTTGACGAAGCCGGGTGCGGGCAACCATATCGGTCAGGCATGAGGAGCCGCCGATGTTCATCCAGACCGAGACCACGCCGAACCCCGCGACGCTGAAGTTCCTGCCCGGCGAGACGGTGCTGGCCTCCGGCACCGCCGACTTTCCCGCGGCCACCGCGGCGGGCACCAGCCCGCTGGCGCGCCGCATCTTTGCCGTGCCCGGTGTGACCGGCGTGTTCCTCGGGTCCGACTTCGTGACCGTGACCAAGGGTGACGCGGCGATCTGGGACCAGATCAAGCCGTCGATCCTCGGCGCGATCATGGACCATTTCCAGTCCGGTGAGCCGGCGCTCGAGACCGGCGCCGCCCCGGCCGCCGGCGGCCACGCGACCCACGACGGGCCGGACGCCGAGATCGTGAGCCAGATCAAGGAATTGCTCGACACCCGGGTGCGGCCTGCGGTCGCCCAGGACGGCGGTGACATCACCTTCCACGGCTTCGACCGGGGGGTGGTCTATCTGCACATGCAGGGCGCCTGCGCCGGCTGCCCGTCCTCGACCCTGACGCTGAAGATGGGGATCGAGAACCTGCTGCGTCACTATATCCCCGAGGTGACCGAGGTCCGTCCGGTTGCCTGACGCCGGCCCTCTCGTCCTGGGGTTCGACACATCGGCCGCGCATTGCGCGGCCGCCGTCGTCTCGGGCGGGGGCGTTCTGGGCGACGGCGCCGGGGTGCAGGTCCTCGCTTCCCGCACCCTGCCGATGACCCGCGGCCAGGCCGAGGCGCTGATGCCGCTGCTCGAGGCGGTGCTGCGCGAGGCCGGCGTCGACTGGCCCGCGCTCTCGGCGATCGGCGTGGGGGTGGGGCCGGGCAATTTCACCGGCATCCGCATCTCGGTCGCGGCCGCGAGGGGGTTGGCGCTGGCGCTGAAGGTCCCCGCCATCGGCGTCACCGCCACCGAGGCCGCCGCCGCCGGTCATCCCCGGCCCTGCCGCGCCGTCGTCCCGCTGCGCGGCGACGATGTGGTGTGGGAGGATTTCGGCGCCGAGGCGGGCACTGGCCCTGCGCTGGCCCCGGCCGGGACGCTTCCGCCGGGGCCGGCGGCGCGGACGCCGCGCTGGCCGCTGCCCGTGGGCATCGCCCTCGTCGCCGCCGGGCGCCTGGGCCACGGTGCGCCGCTGCCCCGACCGGCGCCCCTCTACCTGCGTCCCGCCGACGCCGCGCCACCACGCGACGCGCCGCCGGTGTTGCTGGCGTGACTGGGAGGGTGGTTTGGTTTGGCCGAGCGCGGTGCGTCGAGCGTGTGCAGGCCGCTGCGCTGGGGTCGGCTGCCCGGACTGGATTTACGCGGGGCGCGGCGACTGGCTCAGCATCAGCGGGGCTGTGCTTCTGCAGGGCGCCGCTCTACCTGCGCCCCACAGACGCCGCCCCACGCCGCCACGCGCCGCCGGTGTTGCTGGCGCGGCGTTGGGGTCGGCTTGCCTCTTTCGATTTGCGCGGGGCGCGGCTACTCCCCCGGCATGGGCGGCCCGGGGTTCGGCGGTGACCGTGCAGACGGCGAGATGAGCGTTGGGATCGGTTGTGTGCGCGGCCGCATGGCGCCGGTGCGTCCAGTCAGCGATGCACCACTTCGATTGGCGGTGCCCATCAACGGGTTTCCCCATTGCCCTCGCAGCTAGGTATCCTCGTATGACCCCTGACGACCTCGCGCGGTTGCACGCTTTGTGTTTCACCCGCCCCCGGCCATGGAGCGCGACCGAGTTCCGCAATCTGTCCGAGGCGCCGGGATCCCTACTTCTAACGGACGGCGCCGCCTTTCTCCTCGGACGGGTGATCGGGCCGGAGGCGGAACTCCTCACCCTAGCCGTGGACCCCGCCGTGCGCCGGCGAGGTCAGGGCCGCACCCTCGTCACCCGCTTCTTCACCACCGCCCGCGCGCAAGGCGCCGATACGGCCTTCCTCGAGGTCGCCGCCAATAACACCACCGCGATTGCTCTCTATGCCGCGACCGGCTGGTCCGAGGCGGGCCGCCGCCGCGGCTATTATGGCGACGGGATCGATGCGCTCGTCCTGCGGCGTGACCTGACACATTGCGGTTCAAATTGAGGGAAAGGAGGCCGTCGCGCTGGCGGCCCGCAAGTGTAGAGCGACCGGAAGGCGGCGAGGCGTTCACCAACACGTCGCCCGAGGTTCCGCAGTGCGGCTGACCGCGTCGCCGTACTACGGGGCTGGCACAAATGAGATCTTCCCCCTCGGGTGCGGGTTTGACATCAATTACGACTGCAGGGTGGGCGCCCTTTTCAGGCCGGCACGAAAGTCACGTGTGCTTTGACCCGCGAACCTCTGGAGAGCATCACACGCGACCTTCATCAGCATCTCGGGTGCGGGACTTGAACCGGCTTTGAAATTATTGATCTCAAGATTGATGCCGCGGCGCGCAATGAATGCTCGCGTGCTGGCGCAGGTACGAGCGATGTTTCTCGCCATAAGCGCTTCACCATCCTCCATAACCGCCTCTCCGCTTTTCCGCCGGGGATGAGACCACCAGAGGCAGGATTTGCCGCCAAAAGGGTGGGCAAAAGGCCGGGGGAGTAGATACTGATGCTCTTGACCCGTCACCCCGACTCAATGTCCCTGTTCGGCAACTGGGTTAGCCCTCCTCGGGGACCAGTGGTGGCCGATGCCCCCGACCGACGCGACCTTCTCCAAACCACCCTCGCTGCCGCCTTCAGCTGGCAAATGAAGAAAAGGCTGGCTGAGTGACCCGAACAGAACTCCGAAAAATCAGGCGCCCACCGGCGCCCGGCAAGAGCGGTAATGAGCACCTTCCCGGTGCCGCACCCCCCAACCCGTCTCCAATTTGACCTGACCAGGGAAGGGCTGATCGACGCAATAAAGCGTAGAACTGTGGGTGACTGCGACTCAACAAGATGGCCAGAAGATAAGACCGTTGTCGCCTGAGCGACCACTGATCACGCCGTGTTCAGGAATCGAAAGGTTGGCGCGGAGCGTTGCCCGACGCAACGGCTCCTGCCCCCCTCGCCAGACCTCGCCATACGCCCTCATACGCTCCGCCTTGCCCGCGACTGAGCGTCTGCGCTGCGCTGCAGGGAGCGAAGCTCGCTGATCGCCTCCGCTCGGCCAAAAGCCTGCGCAGCGGCCGCCCGGGCCGCGTCGATGGCAGGCTGCATCCGGGCCAGCGCGCCTTCCGCGCGGTGAACCTCACCGGCCCTGTAGGCGACGAGGGCCGTGGTCCGCCGCCACTGGTCCACCGAGTCCGCGACGGGCGCCCCGATCGCGGCGGCGAGCTCCGCGCGGATCGCCTCGACATGAGCGCGCAGCGCGTCGGACTGCGCCCGGCAGGCGGCATAGCGGCGCAACTCCAAGTCCGCCCGCGCCCGCGCGATCCGCGCGAGCTGCCCAAGCTGCTCTGATTTCGCTCTCATGCGCGGCCCCCGGTGCCGCCCCAGGGCCTCGCGGAAGAATGAGGCTCTCGCGAGCCGCTCGCATCCGCGGGACCGCGCATCTGGCGGTGCGGCGAGGACACCCTCGCGCGTGCCGCCCCACCCGGCACAGACCTTCCGATCGCTCCGCAGCCCGCGTCAATGCCGCTCCCGTCCGACTGCCCGGCCGCGCCCGGTCTCCGCCTTCCGGCACCCCACCCCCGGTGGCCCCGCGTGCCCGCGTTGGAACCGACGCGCCACCTGCGAGCACCAGCCCACCCAATCACGCCACAGCAGCCCCTCCCGATCACGGCACACCCCCCTCGAGCACCCCGCCATACCCCCGCCGCGCCTTAAGCCGCATGGCTTCGGCAAAGCGGATCGCTGCCGCGACGGGGCCGAACTGGGCGCGCGGGACCTCTTCGCCGATCTTCGTCGTGGCGTGCAGCGCGCGGGCGCAGGGGGGATCGGACCAGATCGGCACCTGATGGCTGCGGGCGCGCTCACGGATGCGGGCGGCCACCTCGTCCACTCCCTTGGCCAGGCAGACCGGCGCCTTGCCGCTGCCCCGCTTCCATTCCAGCGCCACGGCGTAGTGCGTCGGGTTCACGATCACCACGTCGGCGCGCTCGACATCCGCCAGCATCGAGCCAAGCGCGAGGTCCACCGCCTTCTGTCGCCGCGCGGCCTTGAGATGCGGGTCGCCCTCGCTCTCCTTGTGCTCGTCCTCCATCTCCTTCCGGGTCATCCGGTTGCGCTGGCGGAAGTCGAGATGCTTCCAGACCAGATCGACGGCGGCAAAGACGATCGCCACCGCCAGCGCCAGCATGAGCACCTGCCGGATCAGGACCGGCAGCGCGGCGATCCACGCCGCAGCGGTCGTCGCCGCCGCAGCGGCGATCAGCGATCCAAGCGTGACGAACAGCACCACCCCGCCTGCCGACACGGCCGCAAGCTTGCCCAGCGAGATCGCAAAGCCGACCAGCCCCGTGCGGCCGAATTTCTGGCCCGCATTGTGGAGGGGGTTTATCCGCTTGAGGTCGGGCGCCAGCCGCGACGGCGTGAACAGAAGTGCGCGCTGCAGCACCAGCCCCAGCACCACCAGCATCGCCGGCAGCAGGGCCGCCCCCAGGACGGCCCCCATCGACAGAAGCGCCGCCCCCCGGACGGCCGCCGCGGAGGTCTCGGGGCTCGCCGCGGCGGCGATCAGCTGCGACGCGCTGGCCATCCACGACGGCAGCAGCGCCGGGACGCCAACCACGAAGACCCCGAAAAAGCCAAGCCAGACGAGCGCCGTCGTGGCCTCGGTCGAGCGCGGCACGTCCCCCTTCTCACGCGCGCGGCGCAGCTTCTGCTCGCTCGGCTCATACTGCTTGTCGTCCTTGTCCGGGGTCTCGCTCATTGCGGCACCGGCAGCTGGATCGACAGCACGTCGCGGGCCCAGATCGCGAGGATGCCGGGGACCAGCAGCGCCATCGCCGCGAGCGCCAGCAGCACCGCGCCGGGCGCGGCCACGAAGACCACCGGCATCGCCGGCATGACCCGCGCGACGACGCCCGAGAGCATCTGGAACAGCAGCCCGCCGAGGATGAACGGAGACGCCAGAAGCATCGCCAGCACGAAGCCGTGGGTCACGAGGCCGAGAAAGCCGGGCCAGAGCGACCCGATCGCGGGCGGCGTGCCGGGGGGGAGAAGCGCGAAACTGTCGGCCAGCAGCTGGCAGATCAGCACCGGCAACCCCATCGCCATCAACACCGCAAGGCCCGCGAGATGCATGAGGTGTCCCATCGGGTGCGGCGGCATGTCCTCGGACACCCCCAGCATCGCCGACAGCGAGGCGCTCTGCGCGAGCGTGGTCGAGGCGATGTCGAGCGCCATGGCCACCACCCGGACCATGAGCCCCAGGGCCAGCCCGGTGACGATCTCGGCTGCCATGAGGGCCGCAAGCTCGGTTGGGGAGGCCGCCACCGGCGCCGGAACCGCGGCGAACAGCGGCGTGATGGCCATGGCGAGCGCCGCCCGCACCCTGACCGGAAGCAGTCTCTCACCGGTGCCGGGCATGGCCAGCAGAAAGGCTTGGACCCGCCCGTAGATCAGCAGGATCGGCAGAGCCCAGGCGGGCAGGTCGATGCTGCTCATGTCTCGACCGTGCCGACCAGTCTCACCCGCGCCTGCGGGTCCACCTCGTCGAAGCCCAGCACCGGCCAGCCGAGGCCTGCCGCGGCCACCATCGCCCGCACCATCCGTCGCCTGTGGTCGGGCACGACCAGCGCCGGCTGACCGTCGGGCGTGAGACCGCCGGCCGTCAGGCGCAGCTTTTCGGTCATGCGCTGCATGAGCGGCGCCGTCAGCAGCCCGGCCCCGCGGCCGGTTTCGGCCTCGGCGCGCAGGAACTCGGCCTCCCACCCCGGCTGAAGCTGGACCACGTCGAGCCGCCCGTCGGGGTCGCAGAGCGCCTCGGTGATCTGCCCGCGCAGGCGGCGGCGGACGAACTCGGCGGCGACCTCGGGGTCGGAGCTGCGGGATTCGTGAATGGCCTCGATGATCAGACCGAGGTTGCGGATCGACACGCGGTCCTCGAGCAGGATCCGCAACACCGCCAGCAACTGCTCGGGCGCGACCTTTTCGGGCACGAGATTGTCGAACACACGCTGGTAGGACTGGGCGCGGCCCTCGTCGCTGAGGCCGCGCAGCTCCTGCATCAACCGCTGCAGCGAGCCGAGCGTCAGCAGCGCCGGAAGCTGCGACTTCACCGTCTCCATCAGATGGGTCGAGAGCACTTCCATCGGGGTCACGACGCTCGCCCCGGCGATCGAGGCCTCGTCCTGGTGCGCGGGCGTGATCCAGCGGGCCGGGCTGTCATAGACGGGCTCGCGCGTCGGCTCTCCGGGGATGTCGGCGAGGATGTCCTCGCCGCCGAGCGCGAGGACGAGATTGGGGATGAGGCGCCCGCGCGCCCGGATGACCCCGTGGACGCGGATGACGTAGTCGCCGCCCGGCAACCCGACCGCGTCGGTGATCCGGACCTCGGGCAGGATCACGCCGTAGCTGCGGGCGATGTGGATGCGCAGGTTGTTGATGCGCCCGCCGAGGCCCCGGGTCGGATCGAGCGCCGCGGCGATCAGGTCGGCCCCGATCTCGACGCAGATCTCGTCGGTGTCGATGACATCCCCGATCCGCGGGCGGGTATCGGCGGGCAGGACGGGGGCCGCGGCGGCCTCGGGCTGGGGCGGGGGGCGGGTGGCGTTGCGCCAGGAGAACCAGCCCGCAATGCCCGCGATGGCAAGGAAGACCAGCGTCGGCATCCCCGGCACGAAACCCAGCACCCCCATCCCCATCGCCACCAGTGCCGGCGCGTGCCAGCCTTGGGTGAACTGGTGCGACAGCAGGTCGGCGGTGGAATCGGTCGAGCCGCCGCGCGACAAGAGCAGCGCCGCCGCCATCGAGGTGATCAGCGCCGGCACCTGGCTCACCAGACCGTCGCCGATGGTGAGCTGGGAATAGGTCGCCAGCGCCTCGGAGATCGGCACGCCGTGCGAGACCACCCCTACCGCCAGCCCGACGAAGAAGTTGACCGCCGTGATCACCAGACCTGCGACCGCGTCGCCCTTGACGAACTTGGACGCCCCGTCGAGCGACCCGTAGAAGCTGATCTCGCGCTGGTCCTGCAGCCGGCGGCGCTTGGCCTCATCGTGGGTGATTGCGCCCGAGTTCAGGTCGCCGTCGATGGCCAGCTGCTTGCCGGGCAGTGAATCGAGCGCAAAGCGCGCCGAGACCTCGGCCATCCGCCCCGAGCCCTTGGTGATGACCATGAAGTTGACGATCGAGATCACCGCAAAGACGGTGATGCCGACCATCAGCGAACCGCCGGCGACGAATTCCGAGAACCCGCTGATGACCTCGCCCGCCGCATCCGGGCCGGTGTGCCCCTCGGTGAGGATGAGTCGCGTCGACGAGACGTTCAGCGACAAGCGGATCAGCAGCGAGATGAGCAGCATCACCGGGAAGGCCTGGAAGTCGGTGGGCCGGGTGACCACGCTGGCCATGACGAGGATCAGCGTGGCCGTGGCGATCGACAGCGCGATCCCCACGTCGAGCAGCGCGGCCGGGATCGGAATGACCATCGACATGACGACGAGGACCAGCGCGCCGGTGATGACGAGCGGCTTTCCCGACGCGCCGATCCGGCCGCTGACGGCGGAGACGGCGCTCATCGCGTCGTCTCGGACTTTGGGGCCGTCGCCTGGGGCACCGCTGCCGGTTGGGCGGACGGGGGGACTGCGGGGTCCATCACCCAGTCGATCGGCATCTCGACCGTCGTGAGGAAACCCATGCGGCGCAGGTGCACGATGACCAGCAGCCGGTCGGCAGGCGGAAGGCTCTTGAGGGTAATGGGATAATCGCGCGGCAGCTCGTCGCCGGCGATCAGCCGGTTGGTGGCGTCATCGATGAAGCGTTGGGCCTCGGCGGACAGCAGCGTCTCGGGTGTCGCGGGGCTTTGGAGCGGGGACACCTGCACGGCGGGGGTTAAGCCTGGAGCGATCACGGCGGGCGGCGAGGCTGTGGCAGTCTCGGCGTGAACGGTGCCAGATGCGACTGCGTCCACAGCGACGATTGCGAGCGAGAGAGCCAGAACAGACCTTGGGATCCGCGAAACCCGATGCGGGAGATGACCAGCAGGTAGACGCAACCCGGCGCAGTTCGCGACGATCCTGAGAGGGAAGCTGACGACGACCGGAAATGATCGCCGGCCCGACAGCGCGGCGCAAAGATCGTCCAGGCCCCGCCCACCCGACCGGCCAATCAGCCGCCGATCCGTGTCCATCGCCACCATCCCCGCCCGACGCTGAATACCCCGACCCATCCCGGCCCGCCGCCCGACCCTCCGCGCGCCGGATCGCACCTGCCCGCCCATCACGCCGCCTTCTTCATGTCGCGCAGCGCCGTCTCGACGTCGACGAAGCTCGGGCGCAGATGCTCGGGCGCTGCCTGCCTGCCGACCTCGACGCAGAGGTTGGTGGCGTGGTGGTGGAGCCCCGCGATCAGCACCGACTTGATGACGTCGTAGAACGCGAGGTCCTGCTTCATCACCGCGCCGAGCCGCTGCGCCAGCGGCGCGACCAGCCCGTAGGCGAGGAACACACCGAGGAACGTCCCGACGAGCGCCCCGCCGATCATCCCGCCCAGCACCTCGGGCGGTTGGTCGATCGAGGCCATCGTCTTGATCACCCCCAGCACCGCCGCCACGATCCCCAGCGCCGGCAGCGCATCGGCCATGTTCTGCAGAGCGTGGGGGACGTGCATCGCCTCTTCCTTCAACAGATTGATGCGCCGCGTCAGCATGTCCTCGACCTGATAGGGGTCGTCGTAGTTCAGGCTCGCCGAGCGCAGCGTGTCGGTGATCAGCGTCACGGCGTTCTCGTCGTTCAGCACCGCCGGGTAGGCCTGGAAGATCGACGAGCTGTGCGGGTTCTCGACGTGCTCCTCCAGCTCGACCGGGTTGGCTCGGGCGAGCTTGAGCAGCTGGAACAGCAGGCAGAGGACCTGGGTGTTGTCGCTCTCGTGCCAGCGCGGCCCCTTGAAGGCGCGCAGGATGCCCGGAACCGTGTGCTTGAGCACCGCGCCGTCGTTCGACAGCAGATAGGACCCGATCGCCGCCCCGCCGATCATCATCATCTCGTAGGGCAGCGAGTGGGTGATGACGGCCATCTTGCCGCCGGCCATGACATAGCCGCCGAAGACCATGGCGAAGGTGAGGACGATGCCGATGATGGCGAACACGTCAGCCTCCTGTCGGGCGGCGCGCGCCCATGTGGGCGGTCAGCACGGCGGCCTGACCGGGGTCGATGCGGGCGATGATCCGGGCGCCGGTCTCGGGCTGGACGCGCATCAGGATCTCGGCGGCGAAATCGGGGGGCAGGGCCGCAAGGATGGTCGCGGCTTCGGCCGGCTTCATCGCGTCATAGACCGCGATCAGCCGCTCGATCCCCGCCGCGGTGCCGTCGGCGCGGGCGCCGCGCGCGTCGGTCAGCGCCGCCTTGGCGGCCTTGAGCGCATCGAGCCGGGTCTTGATCCGCGCCTCGGCGGCGGCAAGCTCCTGCTTGCGGCCGTCGAGGTCGGCGAGCGCGCGGTCCACGGCGATGCCGCGCTGGCGCAGCCGGTCGGCCAGCGCCATCGCCTCGGGGACGTCGGTGCACCCGTCGAGCAGCGCCGCCGGCGCCGCCTGCGCGGTCAGGGGCCCGAGCCAGGACTGGCCGGCAAGCGCTGCGAGCCCGGCGAGCGAGAGGCCCGCGGCCCAGAGGACGGGGCTAGACATCCTTCACCTCGACCGGACGGCGGCGGCGCAGGGTGCGGCGCGGCTCTGCCCCCGGGGGCAGGAACTGGCGCTGCAGCGCCCAGTAGGCGCGCTCGGAGCGGGCCTTCTCGATCTCGCGCGCGAGCCCGTCGCTGGCGGTCGTGGCGCCCGAGCGTGCGGCGGCGAGCGCCGCCTCGAGCCGGGCGATCTCGGCCGCCATCACGGCGATGGCCCCGCCGAGCCCGGTCTCGAGGTCGTTGAGCTTGCGCAGCCGGCGCGACAGCTCCCAGCAGAAGGCGGCGAGCACCAGCCCGGCGGCCACCAGCGCCGCCTGCAGGGCAACAGCGAGTGTCATTGAATCCTGAACTCCGTGATCAGAAGGTCGCGGACGGCGGCATCGCCCAGCACGAAGCGGGTGCGGGTCGCCAGCTCGGCGCGGATGATTTCGAGGATGCCGCGGCGGCTGAAGGCGGCGGCGTCGATGCGCGACAGGAACTCGTTAAAACTGTCGGTGATCCGCGGCATCAGCGCCTCGGCCTGGGCGCGGCCTTCGGGCGGCACCTCGATCATGACCGTGAGCGCGAGGGTCTGGGTACGTTCCCCCGGCACCGTCAGGATGATTCGCGGCACGTCGACGAAGGTGACCGCAGGGGCGACCGCCACCGCCTCGGGGGGCGGGTCGCCCTCGCCGATCAGCCCCATCGGCGACCACAACCCCATGTAGGTGCTGGCAAAACCCGCCCCCAGCGCCAGCAGCGGCACGGCCAGCGGCAGCATCCGGCGCAACCGCGACCGCGGCGGATCGGCTGGGGTGGGCAGGGCGATGTCGGTCATCTGATTCTCCGTCATTGCCGGATCGGTCTAACAGCAGCCCACTAACCGAATCTTAATCCGCGCCGTGCCATCACCCTCCCTGTCGAGCCGAGAACGATTCGAGACACCGGGGGACGGATGCAGAAGCTGGCCGAATACTGGAGCGAGCGGTCCACGAGCCAGAAGGCGCTGATCGCGGCCGCCTTCGTGCTGACCTTCCTGGCCGTCGCGGGCTTCGCCTGGGTGGCGAACCGGCCGTCGATGGCGCTGCTCTATGCCGGGCTCGACCCGGCGCGGGCGGGCGAGGTCATGGCCGAACTCGACAAGACCGGCGTCCCCTCCGAGATCCGCGGCGACGCGATCTGGGTCGAATCGGGCGAGCGCGACCGGCTGCGGATGGTCATGGCGGGCCTCGGGCTGCCCTCGGCGGGCGGTGCAGGCTACGAGATCCTGGACGGGATGTCGGGCTTCGGCACCACCTCGCAGATGTTCGACGCGGCCTACTGGCGCGCGAAAGAGGGTGAGCTGGCGCGCACCATCCTCGCCGTGCCCGGCGTCAAGGCGGCGCGGGTCCACATCGCCGTGCCCGCCACCCGCGGCTACCGGCGCGAATCGGGCGGCGCGGCCTCGGTCACCGTGACGATGGCCAGCGGCACGCTCGACAGCCGTCAGGCGCGGTCGCTGCAATACCTGGTGGCCTCGGGCGTGCCGGGGCTGGACCCCGAGAAGGTCAAGGTGATCGACAGCGCCCGCGGCATCGTCTCGACCGGCGAGGAGACCGTGGCCGCCGACCGCGCCGCCGAGATGAAGCGCAACGTCGAACGCATCCTCGAGCCGCACGTCGGCCCCGGCAACGCCATCGTCGAGCTGAACGTCGACCTGGTGACCGAGACCGAGCAGCTCTCCGAGCAGAAGTTCGATCCGAACGCGCGGGCGCTGGTCTCGCAAGAGAACGAAGAGACGACGGATCAGTCCTCGAACGCCGACAAGGGCGCGGTGACGGCGTCCTCGAACCTGCCCGAGGGCACCGGCAGCCAGGGCGAGCAGAGCAAGTCCGCGAGCTCCGAGACCCGGCAGCGGCAGAACTACGAGGTGAGCAAGCTGACCCGCGAGGTGGTGCGCCAGCCCGGGGCCACACGGCGGATGACGGTGGCGGTGCTGGTCAACGGCACGGTCCAGACCGCGGCGGACGGAACGCAGAGCATCGTGCCGCGGGCCGAGCCCGAGCTCGAGGCGCTGCGCGAGCTGGTCGCCTCGGCGGTGGGGTTTGACGAGGCGCGGGGCGACGTGATCACCGTCAAGTCGCTGCCCTTCTCGGCGGTCGGGGGCGAGGGGACCGCGGCCGAGGCGGGCGGGCTTCTGAGCCGGCTTGCGCTGAACGACCTGGCGCGGCTCGCGATCATCGGGTTCTTCGCGCTGGCGCTCGCCTTCGTGGTGATGCGCCCGGTCCTGCGGGCCCGCGCCGCGGCCGCCCTGCCAGCGCCGGCGCTGGATAGCTCGGGGCCGGCGATGCCCGAGCTGCTTGCCCCGGCCGCGTTGAGCCCGCGCGAGGTCGAGCCGTCCGACGGCGCGCTGGCCCTGCCCAACCTCGCCCTCAACGTGCCGGATTTCGAGTTCACGCCGGCCGGCACGGTCGCCGACCCCGTGGCGCGGCTGCGCGACCTGATGCGCGAGCGGCAGGATGAAAGCCTGCGGCTGCTGTCGGGCTGGATCGGCGCGCGGGAGGAGGCGTGATCATGGGCGCCGTCTTGCAACTCGAGCGGTTCGACGTGGCCCCCGCGTCCGCGGCCCCGGAGCTCTACGGCCCGGCCGAGTTGGCCGCTGCCTATGCCCGCGGCCGGGCCGACGGCGAGGCTGCTGCGCGCACGGCCGAAAGCGACGCCCTGCGCGCGGCCCTCTCTGACGCCGTCGCGGCGATGGCCGCGGGGGATGCCCGGCGCCGCGAGGAGGGTCGGGCCGCCGGGGCGGCTCTCGCCCCGCTGGTGCGGGCCCTGGTGGACGGCGTGCTGCCGGCACTGGCGCGCGCCCGGCTCGAGGCGGCGCTGCTCGACGAACTCCTCCGGCTTGCCGAGACGGTCACGCCGCTCGAACTGCGCCTCTGCTGCGGGGCGGACCTCGAGCCGTTCGTGTCCGCAAGCCTGACCGCGGCGGGCATCGCGGCGGTCGAGATCGACACCACCGGCCCCGCGGGGACGGTCACGGCCGAGGTTCTGGGCGGCGTCATCGCCTGGGACGAGGCGGCGGTCGCGGCGCAGCTGCGCGGCATCGTTCAGGACATCATGGAAGCGAACTGACATGGACGTGGAACCCGGCCTCATCCCCACCCATCACATTCAGGTCGAGATCAGCATCCGGCTTGGCCGGACCCGCCTCTCGGTCGCCGAATTGGCCCGGCTTCAGCCGGACGATGTGCTGCCTCTGGACCAGGACGCCCTCGACGGCGTCGAGATCTGCATCGGCGACCGGGTGGTGGCCCGGGGCGAACTGGTGGAGGAGGGCGACGACGGACGGCTGTCGGTGCGGATCGTCGGACCGGCGGCGCCATGAGCTGCGGCAGAGCAGGGCGACGGCTGGGCGAGCCGCCGCAGGGCTGGCGAGGACATTCCCGGCGGGGTGGCGTGGCGGTGTCGGAGGGGGTGGTCGGTCTGCGGGTGCGGCTGGGACACCATCGCAGCGGCCGGATCAGCGCGGCGAGCGGTGTCCTAAGCGCTTCTCAGTACTCAAAATTGCTGGCGACGCTGGTGTGGTCCGCAGTTTCGGTGTTCTCAGCCCTCTCGGTGCACTTCGTTGTCCCGATCCTTTCCGGCGGATCCCCGTCGCAGACCGGGGTTTCGCGCTGTCGGGAACCCGCGTTGTCGGCGGGCGATCCCAGCCAAGGCCTTTTCCCATGCTGCATAGTTGAGTTCAGTCACCCCCTGTGGCGCATGGCGATCTGTCTGCACACCCGTGTGTTCGGATCAGTTTCGGCCTCCCGCTGCGCCTCACAATTCGCCGCGGCCATCGCAGCACTTCTGATCGGTCTCGCGCTGACCGGCCCGGCTGCGGCGCAGGACCTCCCGGGCTTCAGCGCAGGGGGCGAGGCGCTGGGCGGGCTCGGCCGGAATGCGATCCTGCTGGTGGGCGGGCTTACGCTGCTGTCTTTGGCGCCGGGGCTCGCGATCATGGTGACTTGCTTCCCGTTCGTGGTCACCGTGCTGTCGATCCTGCGCCAGTCGATCGGGCTGCAGCAGTCGCCACCGAACATGCTGATCGTGAGCCTCGCCATCTTCCTCAGCTGGTATGTCATGGACCCGGTGCTGCGCGACGCCTGGCAGGTCGCGGGCGCCCCCCTCCAGCGGGGCGAGATCACCCTCCCCGTCGCATTCGAGCGCGGGGTCGAGCCGTTCCGACGGTTCATGGCAGAGCGCATCGATCCCGACACCATGGCGGCCCTCGCCGACGTGGCACCGACCCCCGCGGGCGCCGCGCCTGTGACTGACGACCCCCAGACGGCGCCGCTGTCGCTGATTGTGCCGTCGTTCATGCTGTCCGAGATCCAGAAGGCGTTTGCCATCGGGTTCCTCGTGTCGCTGCCGTTCCTGATCATCGACCTGGTGGTGTCGGCGATCCTCATGTCGATGGGCATGATGATGGTGCCGCCGACCGTGGTCGCGCTGCCCTTCAAGCTCGCATTCTTCGTGGCGGTCGACGGCTGGGGGCTCCTCGCGTCCGCGTTGGTGCGAGGATATCAGGGGGGAGGGTAGCGGTGTTCGTTCGGTCGAAGGGCAAACGTCAAACCGGATGGAACGATCCGCAGCGGTCAGTGCGCGTGGGGCGTCTGTTTGCCTGAGGCGTTGGTTTGCGTGAGTTTTCCGCTTCACCGGAACAGTCAAGCGTCATGCATCGCCCGCCGGTGCGTAAGGTTCCGCCGCGCATGAGGCGAAAAACGTTTCTGGCGCAGGTGAGAATGCGTCGCGCGCAATCGTAATAGCGCTTCCCTTGCGCAGGTGAAAGCGCTTCGATCAAGTCGGTATGAACGCCTCTGCCAAGCAAGTCTAAACTTGTCGGAGGAACTCTATGAATCCCTATCGGGAACCAGCGCCAAGGCTTCGGCGGGACCAGAGCGGCCCGCCCCGCGCCTCCGCTAAAGCGGTCAGGCCGCGAGGCCCTTCGCGCCCATCTCGACGTATTTCCGGCGCCTAGCGCGGAGAAGCTCGGCGGGTTTGCGGCCGGACAGCTCTTTCAGGAACCGGGCGATCTCGTCGCCGACGCGGGCGACTGTCTCTGCGGGGGCGCGCTGGGCGCCGCCGACCGGCTCGGGGATGATCGCGTCCACCACGCCCAGCCGGGTCAGGTCCTGCGCGGTCAGGCGCAGCGCCTCGGCGGCCTCGCGCATCTTCTCGGCGTCCTTCCACAGGATCGACGCGCAGCCCTCGGGCGAGATCACCGAGTAGATCGAGTGCTCGAGCATCGCCACCCGGTCCGCGGTGGCAAAGGCCACCGCTCCGCCCGAGCCGCCCTCGCCGATGATCACGCTGACCAGCGGCACCCCGATCTGAAGGCATTTCTCGGTCGAGCGGGCGATCGCCTCGGACTGGCCGCGCTCTTCGGCGCCCTTGCCGGGATAGGCGCCGGGGGTGTCCACCAGCGTCACCACCGGCAGCCCGAAGCGGTCGGCCATGTCCATCAGCCGGATCGCCTTGCGGTACCCCTCGGGCCGGGCCATGCCGAAGTTGCGGTGGATGCGCGACTTGGTGTCGTTGCCCTTTTCGTGCCCGATCACCACCACCGGCTGGTCGCGGAAGCGTGCGAGACCGCCCATGACCGCGTGGTCGTCGCCGAAGGTCCGGTCGCCGGCCAGCGGCGTCCACTCGGAAAACAGCGCGTTGATATAGTCGATGCAGTGCGGCCGGTCGGGGTGGCGCGCGACCAGCGTCTTCCGCCACGGATCGAGGTTGCGGTAGAGGTCGCGCAGCAGATCCTCGGCCTTGCGGTCGAGCGCGGCGGCTTCCTTTTCCAGATCGACGCCCTCGCCCTTGCGGGCCAGCACCCGCAGCTCCTCGGCCTTGCCCTCGAGATCGGCGAGGGGCTTTTCAAACTCGAGATAGGTCATGGACGGCCTTTCCGCTGTTCGCCGGATATATGATCCGCCGCCCGATGGATTGCAACGCGGGCGGGGAGGGGGCACCGGCGCGCCGGGGGCTGGCCGCCAGCGTCGGCGGGGACGGCACGTGACGCGCCGACGCCCATGCTACCGCAAAACCGCGGCGCCGCTGGGATTAATGACACTGGCAGAGTCGGGCACGCTGCTCACGGTGCGTCGGCTCCAATACAGTATCGTATGAGCCGACAGCGTCGGTCTGGAAAGCGTCGGCATGGACACCTGAGCCTCCTCTGCGCTTTGCCGATCTGCACGAGGCTTCGCGTGTCCCAGCGGGAGGCGCCTCCGCCGCTTATCCCGTGCCCGCGCTATCATGCGCTACTGCACCGCTCCGAGAACTGGACCAATACACAGGTGGGACTGCGGGAGGCGACAGAACGAAACGCCGCGCGAACCAGACGCCGGCGCGCTCCCCCGCCCTCTAGCCCCGCGCCCCCCCGCCCGCGCCCCCGGCTCACCCCTAGTCCACCCGCACGCGCGGTGCCGGAAGCCCGCGCGCCGTGGACTGCACGACGAAGCAGCACCCGGCCTGCGGGTCGGCGGCGCGGGCGGCGGCGTCCAGCCCCTCCCACGCCGAGGTGGCCATCAGCGCGCCGAGGTCGGGGCCGCCGAAGGCCGGGCAGCTCACCTGCCGCGCGGGCACGGGGACCGAGCCGACGCGCCGCCCCTCGGGGTCGAAGGCGTCGATCCGCCCCGCCCCCCAGAGCGCGATCCACACCCGCCCCTCGGCGTCCGTCACTGCCCCGTCCGGGTTCAGCCCCTCGGCGCCGAGGTCCAGGAACACCCGGTGCGGCCCCGCGGGCCAGCCCGCCGCGTCGAGCGGCTGGACCCAGACCACCTGCGCCGCGGTGTCGGCGAAATAGGCAAGCCGCCGCTCCTCGTCGAAGCAGATCGCGTTCGGGATGGTGATGTTGCGATAAAGATGGCGCAGCGTGCCGCGGTGCCAGCGCCAGATGCCGCCCGCGCCCGGCTCGGCCGCCTTGCCCATCGTCGAGTGCCAGAACCCGCCCCACGGGTCGGCGCGCCCGTCGTTCGAGCGCAACCCGGCCGCGTCTGCGGCGATCGCGATGAGCGGCTCGCGCAGCCCGCGGTCGAGGTCGAAGAGCCAGAGCCCGCTCTCGGACGACAGCACCACCAGCCCGCCGCCGACCCAGCCCATCGCCGAGGTCAGCTCGGGCATCTCCCACTCGGTGCGGCCGGCGGGGCCGCGCTCGTAGAGGCGGCGTCCGAGGATGTCGAACCAGAAGAAGCTCTGCCGTTCGGGGTGCCAGAGGGCGCCCTCGCCCAGCTCGCAGCGCGTGTCGTCGAAAATCTGCATCGAAGGCTCCGTAAGGGTCCGGTGAGGGTCCGGTCGGGATCGCGGCGGGATCAGCCGCTGGCGTCCCAGGCGGCGGCGATCTCGGCCGCGGCGCGGGCGGTGGCCTCGACCGGCTGGCCGGGGCGGTAGAGGGCGGTACCGATGCCGAAGCCCGCGGCCCCCGCGCGGCGCCACTCGGCAAAGTTGGCGGGGCCAGCGCCGCCCACGGCGTAGACCGGCAGCGCGGGCGGCAGCACCGCGCGCAGCGCCGACAGCCCGGCCGGGCCGATCAGTGACGCGGGAAAGAGCTTCAGCCCGGTCGCGCCGGCGGCGTGGGCGGCGAAGCACTCGGTCGGCGTCATCACCCCCGGCCAGCTCTCCATCCCCGCGGCGCGGGTGGCGGCGATGACCGCCGGGTCGGCGTTGGGCGAGACGACCAGATGCGCGCCCATCCCGGCGAGGCGCTGGACCTGCGCCGGGGTCAGCACCGTGCCGGCCCCGATCCGCGCCTGCGCGCCGAAGCGCGCCAGCAGCCGCGCGATGCTGTCCCACGGGTCGGGCGAATTCAGCGGCACCTCGAGCGTGGTGATCCCGGCGGCGATCAGGGCCGCGGCATGGGCCTCGGCCTCGGCGGGCGTGATGCCGCGCAGGATGGCGATGAGGGGGCGGGTCATGGGGCACCTGCGGCGGCGGGCGGCAGGGCGAGGCTGCGGGCGCGGGCGAGCCCGGCGAGCGTCGCCGCCTCGGCGGGCGCGCGCCGCGCGGCCACCCCCTGCGCGACGAGCCCGCGGGCGTAGAGCGCGGCGAGGCGTCCCTCGCCCACGATCACCACGTCGCGGCCGAGCCACCACGGCTTCGCTGCGGCCAGTTCGGCGCCGATCAGCAGCCCCGACAGCCGGGCGCGGGCGGTGTCGGGCGCGAGGCCCGACAGCAGCCCCTCGGCGCGCAGCCCGAACAGCCGCGCGGTCAGCGCCTCGGGCCGGGCCATGCCCTCGGCGAGGCCCGCGTCGAACCCCGCCTCGTCCCAGCCGTCTCCCATCCCGTGGCGCAGCACCGAGTGGCCGGCGAGGAGCGCGAACAGCTCTCCGGTCAGGAAGCTGCGGAAGCTGACCACCTCACCCGCCGAGACCTCGGCCCATTTGCTGTGGGTGCCGGGCAGGCAGACCACCCCGTCCCAGTTCGGCGCGGCGGCGAGGACGCCGGCGATCTGCGTTTCCTCCCCGCGCATCACGTCCGCCGCGGGGCGGGTCTGCGAGAGGCCGGGGACGATGGCGACGCTGAGCCGCGGGTCGGAGACGGGGGCCGGGGTCAGCGGCGGGCCGACGGGCGGGCAGGGGAGGGGGCGATAGGCGGCCTCGACCCAGCCCTGCCTCGCGCCGACCATGCCGCAGGCGATCACGTCGGTGGCACGGCCGGGGGTGAGCCAGTCGTCGATCAGGGCCAGCAGCGCCGGCTCGAACCCCGCGGGGGCCAGGCCGCCCATGCCCGCGTCGCTCTCGCGCCGGTCGAGGATGGCGCCGTCCGCGCCGATCGCCCAGACCCGCAGCCGCGAGGTGCCCCAATCCGCCGCGATCCAGTCGGGTGCGATCCAGTCCGACACCGCCCCGCCTACCATGCGAAATCGTCGGCCGGCGCCCAGCGGGCGGCGAGGAAGGCGTCGGCGGTCAGTTGCAGCGGCGCCGCGTCCACGTCCGAGCGGCGCAGCGCGATCAAGTCGGCGAAGCGTTCGTAGATGCGCCGGTATTCGTCCGGCAGCGCCCCGCCGGTGCGCGCGACGTCAAGCCCCGGCGCCGACACCACCGCCCCCCCGCGCGAGAGCCTGAGCTCGCCCCGGTCGGTGCGGATCACCATGTCCCAGCGCGCCTCGCCTGCCTCGCGGAAATCCATGTCCATCGTGACCGGCGCGCCGTCCTCGGTCGCCATCACCAGCCGCGCGCCGATGGGGGCGGCGCGGTTGGCGGGCAGGTCATGCTCGGCCGAGACGACCCGCAGGTCGGCGGGCACGATCCGGGTCAGGATCGACAGGGCGTTGATCCCGGGATCATAGACCCCGGTGCCGCCGGGCTCGAAGATCCAGTCCTGGCCGGGGTGCGACCAGCGCACGTCCTCGCGCCAGATGACCTCGATCCCGGTGACGCGGCGGGACGCGAGCCAGTCGCGCGCGGCCTCGATCCCCGGGGCGAACTGCGAGTGCCAGGCGGTGAAGAGCACCCGCCCGCGCGCGGCGGCGAGCCGTTCCAGCGTCTGCACCTCGGCCACGGTCACGCCGGGCGGCTTTTCCAGCAGCACGTCGCGCCCCGCCATCAGGGCCGCGCGTGCCAGCGCGAAGCGCACCTGCGGCGGGGTGCAGAGCGCCACCGCCGTCACGTCGGGCCGCGCGGCAAGCAGCGCGTCGAGGTCGCCGTAGCCCTCGACCCCCTCGAGCCGCGCCACCGGGTCCACGGTCGCGGCGAGCGTGAAGGCGGGCGAGGCCGCGATCTCCGGGACGTGCTGGTCGCGGGCGATCTTGCCCATCCCGACGATGGCAATCCGCGTGGTGGCAATCCGCGTGGTGGCGATCCGTGTGGTGTCGATCCGTGTGGGGTCGGGCATCCCGGCTCAGCCCTGCTTGTTGCGGTTGTAGACGTCAAAGATCACCGCGGCGAGCAGCACAAGCCCCTTGATGACCTGCTGATAGTCGATGCCGATCCCCATGATCGACATGCCGTTGTTCATCACCCCCATGATCAGCGCGCCGACCACCACCCCGATGATCCGCCCTGAGCCGCCGGCCATCGACGCCCCGCCGATAAAGACCGCGGCGATCACGTCGAGCTCGAACCCCGTGCCCGCCTTGGGGGTCGCGCTGTTGAGCCGCGCGGTCACGATCATACCCGCCAGCGCCGCCAGCACCCCCATGTTGGCGAAGGTGGCGAAGACCAGCCGGTCGGTCTTGATCCCCGACAGGCGCGCGGCCTTCTCGTTGCCGCCGAGCGCATAGATGCGCCGTCCGATCACCGTCTGCTCGGTGAAGAAGGCGTAAAGCACGATCAGCACCGACATGACGATCAGCACGTTCGGCAGGCCGCGGAACTGCGCGAGCTTCCAGCCGACGAACATCAGCGCCGCGACGACGATCAGGTGGCGGCCCCAGAACAGCGCCGCGGGCTCGGGCTCGATCCCGAAGCTCGCGTCGGCGCGCCGGCCGCGGACCCCCGACCAGACGATGGCGAGCGCCGCGAGGCCGACCATCACCAGCGCGGTGATGTTGGGCCGCCCGGCGCCGAACACGTCCGGCAGGAACCCCGTGGACATGGCCTGAAAGGCGCGCGGGAAGGGGCCGATGTTCTGGCCCTGCAACAGCCACAGCGTCAGACCGCGGAACACCAGCATCCCCGCCAGCGTGACGATGAAGCTGGGGATCTTCCAGAAGGCGATCCAGTAGCCCTGCGCCGCCCCGATCAGCCCGCCCATCAGCAGCGTGGCCGGGATCACCGCCCAGACCGGCCAGCCCAGCTTGACGGTCAGGAAGGCCGAGACCGCCCCGGTGAAGGCCGCGACCGAGCCGACCGACAGGTCGATGTGGCCCGAGACGATCACCAGGAGCATTCCCAGCGCCATGATGATGACGTAGGAGTTCTGCAAAAACAGGTTGGTGATGTTCTGCGCCGACAGGAAATCGACGCCCTGCATCGACCGGATCAGCACCGTGAAGAAGAGCACGATGACCAGTAGCGCCAGCACCATGCCGTTCTCGCGCAGATGCCCGCCGAGTTGGGCGCCGATGCCGGGCTGCTGCCCCTCGCGGTCGGTGGTGGTCATGCGGCTTTCCCCTCGCTTTGCAGGATCAGCGCCATGATCCTTTCCTGGCTCGCCTCGGCGCGGGTGAGCTCACCCACGAAGCGGCCCTCGTTCATCACATGGATGCGGTCGCACATCCCCAGCAGCTCGGGCATCTCGGACGAGATCATCACCACGCCCCGCCCCTGCGCCACCAGCTCGTTCATCAGGGCGTAGATCTCGAACTTGGCGCCCACGTCGATGCCGCGCGTCGGCTCGTCGAGGATCAGCACCTGCGGGTCGGTGAACAGCCACTTGGCGAGCACGACCTTCTGCTGGTTGCCGCCCGAAAGGTTCATCACCCGTTGCGCCACGCTGGGGGTGCGGATGCGCAGGTCGCGGCGATAGCGTTCCGCCACCGCCTGCTCGCGCCCCGCCGAGAGCACGCCCGACGACGAGATCCCGGCGAGGTTCGCCAGGCTGATGTTGCGCTGGATCGGCTCCTCGAGGATCAGACCCAGCTCCTTGCGGTCCTCGGTGACGTAGGCGAGGCCCGAGGCGATGGCCTCGGTGACCGAGCCGAGCCGGGCGGGCCGGCCCGCGATCTCGGCGTGGCCGGTGATGTCGCGCCCGTAGCTGCGGCCGAAGAGGCTCATGGCCAGTTCGGTGCGCCCCGATCCCATCAGCCCGGCGATGCCCAGGATCTCGCCGCGGCGCACGTCGAAGGACACGCCGTCGATCACCTTGCGCGGCTGGTCGGGGTGCCACACGGTCCAGTTGCGGACCCGCATCAGCACCTCGCCGATCTGCGGGGTGCGGTCGGGGTAGCGGTGGGCGAGGTCGCGGCCGACCATGTCGCGGATGATCCGCTCTTCGGTGATCTCGCCCCGCTCGAGCGTCGAGACGGTCGAGCCGTCGCGGATCACCGTCACCCGGTCGGCCACCCGGCGGATCTCGTTCAGCTTGTGGCTGATGAGGATCTGCGTGACCCCCTGCGCCTTGAGTTCCAGCATCAGGTCCAGAAGCTTCGCGCTGTCGTTTTCCTGCAGGGCGGCGGTGGGCTCGTCGAGGATCAGCAGCCGCACGTCCTTGGCCAGCGCCTTGGCGATCTCGATCAGCTGCTGCTTGCCGACGCCCAGCTTGCCGACCGGCGTGGTCGGCGCCTCGCGCAGCCCCACCTTGGCGAGGTGGCGGCGGGTCTCGGCCCAACTGCGCTTCCAGTCGATCACGCCGCCGCGGGCGACCTCGTTGCCGAGGAACATGTTCTCGGCCACCGAAAGCTGCGGCACCAGCGCCAGCTCCTGGTGGATGATGATGATCCCCTCGCGCTCGCTGTCGCGGATGTCGCGGAAGGCGACGGGGTGGCCTTCGTAGCGGATTTCCCCGTCATAGCTGCCGTGCGGATAGACGCCCGACAGCACCTTCATCAGCGTCGACTTCCCGGCCCCGTTCTCGCCGCAGATGGCGTGGATCTCGCCGGGTGCGACGCTGAGATTGACCTGATCGAGCGCGCGGACGCCCGGAAAACTTTTCCCGATGCCGCGCATTTCCAGAATCGCCGTCATGGCGCGTCCCCCTGTCGCGGTGGCGCGGCCCGGCCACGGACGGCGGGCCGCGCGCGCCCTTACTTGAGCTGGTCCTCGGTGTAGTAGCCCGAGTCGACCAGCACCTGCTTCCAGTTGGCGGCGGTGACCGACACGGGTTCCAGCAGGTAGGACGGCACGACCTTGACGCCGTTGTCATAGGTCTTGGTGTCGTTCACCTCGGGTTCCTTGCCGGCCATCATGGCGTCGACCATACCGACCGTGACCTTGGCCAGCTCGCGGGTGTCCTTGAACACCGTCGCATACTGGTCGCCGTCGATGATCGCCTTGATGCCGGGGATCTCGGCGTCCTGGCCGGTGATGATCGGCATCTTGAGGTCGCCCGAGCCGTAGCCGACGCCCTTGACTGACGAGATGATGCCGCGCGCCAGCCCGTCGTTGGCCGACAGCACCCCGTGCACGGGCTTGTCGCCGTAGTTGGCGGACAGGATGTTGTCCATCCGCGCCTGCGCCGTGGCCGCGTCCCAGCGCAGCGTCCCGACCTTGTCGAGCCCCATCTGCCCCGAGGGCACCGCGATCTCGCCCGCGTCGATCAGCGGCTGAAGGACGCTCATCGCGCCGTCGTAGAAGAAATAGGCGTTGTTATCGTCGGGGCTGCCGCCGAACAGCTCGACGTTCCAGGGCTTCTGGTCGGGGAAGCGCTCCTTCAGGCCCTCGACGAGTGCGGTGCCCTGCATGACGCCGACCTTGTAGTTGTCGAAGGTGGCGTAATAGTCGACGTTCGGCGTCTCGCGGATCAGCCGGTCGTAGGCGATGACCTTGACTCCCGCCGCGTGCGCGCTTTCCAGCGCGTTCGAGAGGGTGGTGCCGTCGAGCGCCGCGATCACCAGCGCCTTGGCGCCCTTGGTGACCATGTTCTCGATCTGGCTCAGCTGCGCGGGGATGTCGTCGTTGGCGTATTGCAGGTCGGTCTGATAGCCGGCGGCCTCGAAATCCTTGACCATGTTGTCGCCGTCCGCGACCCAGCGTGCGGTGACCTTTTCGGGCATCGAGATGCCCACGAGGCCCCCGCCCTGGGCCAGAGCCGCGGCCGGCAGTCCCAGCGCCAGCGCGCCGGCAAGCATCCAGTGTCTGCGTGTCGTCATGGCAATCTCCTCCCCAGGGTGCCGTTACGCTCGCGTATGTCATGCCGGCATCTGCGGCCGGCTTTGTCGTGGGGGCGGGGCGGCCGTGCGCCCCGCCCGCCGGATCACTTCAGCTGATCTTCCTTGTAGTAGCCCGAGTCGACCAGAACCTGCTTGTAGTTGTCCTTGAACACCGGCACCGGCTCGAGCAGGTAGGACGGCACCACCATCTTGCCGTTGTCATAGGTCTTGGTGTCGTTGATCTGCGGCTCTTTCCCGCCGAGCACCGCGTCCACCATCCCGACCGTGACCTTGGCGAGTTCGCGCGTGTCCTTGAAGATCGTCGCGTACTGCTCGCCCGCCTCGATCGACTTCACCGAGGGCACCTCGGCGTCCTGGCCGGTGACGACGGGCATCTTGAGGTCGCCCGAGCCGTAGCCCACGCCCTTGACCGACGACAGGATGCCGATCGACAGCCCGTCATAGGGCGACAGCACCCCGTGCAGCGGCTTGTCGCCGTAGTTCGCCGACAGGATGTTGTCCATCCGCGACTGCGCCGTGGCCGGGTCCCAGCGCAGCGTGCCGACCTTGTCCATGCCCGTCTGGCCCGACGGGATGGCAATCTCGCCCGCGTCGATCATCGGTTGCAGGACGCTCATCGCGCCGTCGTAGAAGAAGAAGGCGTTGTTGTCGTCGGGCGAGCCGCCGAACAGCTCGACATTCCAGGGCTTCACGTCCGGGAACCGCTCCTTGAGGCCGCGGACGAGCGATTCCGCCTGCTGCACGCCCACCTTGAAGTTGTCGAAGGTCGCGTAATAGCTGACCGCGTCGCTGTCGCGGATCAGCCGGTCATAGGCGATCACCTTGATGTCGGCGGCCTTGGCGTTCTCCAGCGCGTTGGTCAGCGTGGTGCCGTCGATCGAGGCGATGACCAGCGCCTTGGCGCCCTTGGTGATCATGTTCTCGACCTGGCTCAGCTGGGTAGGGATGTCGTCCTCGGCATACTGCAGGTCGGTCTGGTAGCCGGCGGCCTGCAGCTCCTTGACCATGTTGTTGCCGTCGTCGATCCAGCGGGCCGAGGACTTGGTCGGCATGGCGATGCCGACGAGGCCCTTGTCCTGCGCGAACGCGCCAGTGGACAGCAGCGCGAGGCCCATCGCCGCGCTGGCGATCAGGGTCTTGAACGTCATGGGTTTCCTCCCCGTGTTGGTCGCAGGGCGGCCGGTTCCCCGCCGGCTGGCCCTTGCCCCTCACGCTAGCGGGCATTTGCCCGCGCCGGCAAATGCGATTACACGCGGTCGGTATGACATTTCGGGTATGTCAGGGGGGCTGATGTCCGTCCGCGCCGTCCAGTCGCTGAAGCTCTCGCAGCTGCGGCTGATCGCGGCCATCGACCGGCATCGCCAGATCATCCACGCCGCCGAGGCACTGGGGATCAGCCAGCCCGCCGCCTCGCGCAGCCTGGCCGAGATCGAGCGGCTGCTCGACGCGGCGCTGTTCGACCGCCACCCGCGCGGCATGACCCCGACCGCCGCGGGCGAGATCGTCGCCCGGCGCGCCCATGCGCTGCTGACGGGCCTCAGCGACCTCGGCCGCGAGCTGGACGAGATGGGGGACGGTCTGTCCGGCGTGGTCCGCGTGGGGGCCGTGACCGGCCCGGCGCTGGGCTGCGTGGTGCCCGCGCTGCGCCATCTCAAGGCGCTGGCCCCGCGGATCGAGATCGCCGTCGAGGTCGCGCCCTCCGCCGCTCTGCTGACGCTGCTCGAGCAGGGGGCGCTCGATTTCCTGCTGGCGCGGGTGCCCGACGGCCACCCCGCCGACGGGCTGCGGGTCGAGCCGGGGGTGGCCGAGACGCTGTGCTGCCTGATCCGCCGCAGCCACCCGCTGGCCGGGCGCGACGGCGTGCCGATGGCCGAGGCGGCGCGCTATCCGTGGGTGCTGCAGGACCGCGGCGCGCCGATCCGCGTCGCGGTCGAGCGCGCCTTCTGGGCCGAGGGGCTGGACCCGCCGGCCGACATCACCGCCTCGTCCTCGCCGCTGCTGGCGCTGGCGCTGGTGCAGGACACCGACGCGCTGTGCCCGGTCTCGGCCGAGGTGGCGCGGCTGGCGCAGGGCGAGGGGCACCGCTTCACCACGCTGTCGCTCGCCCGGCCGTTCGAGCTGTCGCCCTGCCAGCTCATCTCGCGCGCGGCCCGCAGCCTCTCGCCCGCCGCCGAACGGATGCGGGCGCTGGTGCGCGAGGAGATCGCGCGTAGCGGGCAGGGGCGTTGAGGTGGGGGCGATTGTGGGGTTGGGAGCGGCGTTGGCCTACGGGGTATGCCGCGCGGCGTCGGTTTGTGCGAGGACTGACACATGCTAGCCGCCCCCGCGGCTGCAATCCCCCGGACCGACGCGTAACGCCTCCCACCGCCCCCCCCACCCCGCGCAGGGTTGCGGCACGCCCCCCGCTCCGGCACATCCGGGGGGTGGAGACCCCGATGCCCGCCAAGCCCCCCCGCGCCCCGCGCCCCCCCGCGACTGCTCCTGCCGTCCCCGACGGCGCGGCCACGCTGCTGCTCATCCGCCACGGGCCGGTCGAGGATCAGGGCCGGCTGGTCGGACGCCGCGACCTGACCATCCGCATCGACCCCGCCGCGGTGGCGCGGCTGGGTCGCCGGATCGGGCCGGTGGACCGGATCGCCGTGTCGCCGGCGATGCGCTGCCGCCAGACCGCGGCCGCCCTCTGGCCCGACCGCGACGCCGCGCAGCTTCCCGCGCTCTGGGAGCAGGATTTCGGCGCGTGGGAGGGGGCGTCCTACGCCCATCTGCCCGATCTCGGGCCGCTCTCGGCCGACGACCTCGCCGCCACCGCGCCGCCCGGAGGCGAAAGCTTCGCCGACGCCTGCGCCCGCATCGTCCCGGCGCTCGAAGCGCTGGCTGCCGGCGGGGGCCGGGTCGCGGTCGTGGCGCACGCGGGCACCGTCCGGGCGGCGCTCGCCCGCGCGCTCGGCAGCCCCGGCGCGGCGCTCGCGTTCCGCATCGCGCCGCTGTCGCTGACCCGGATCGAGGCGTCCCCCGCCGGCTGGGCGGTCAGCTTCGTCAACCTGACCGCGGACGAAAGCACCGACGAGAGCACCGACGAGGCCGGGTGATCGCCGCCCCGCTTCGCGCTATCCCTCGGCGCGAGGAGAGCCCCCATGACCGATTCGCCCGACCCGACCCTGCCGCTTGCCGGCCTCACCTGCGTCTGCATGGCCGCCAACGTCCCGGGCCCCGCGGCCGCGGCGCTGCTGGCCGCGCAAGGCATGGCGGTGATCAAGATCGAGCCGCCCGCGGGCGACATGACCGCCACCATCATGCCCGGCTGGTATGCCGAGCTGAACGCCGCCGCCCGCGTCGAGACCGTGGATTTGCGTGCCGAGGCCGGGCAGGCGCGGTTCCGCGAACTCCTGACCGGCGCTGATGTGCTCATTTCGAGCCACCGCCCCGCGGCGCTGGCGCGGCTCGGGATCACCGTCCCGGCGCTCGCGCAGGTCAACCCGGCGCTGGTGTGGGTGGAAATCGTCGGCGACACCGAAGCGCCCGAGGTGCCGGGCCACGACCTGACCTATCAGGCCGCCGCCGGCCTCGTCGATCCGCGCGCCATGCCGCGCACGCTGCTGGCCGATCTCGGCGGGGCCGAGGCCGCCGCGGCCGCCGCCTGCGCCCTGCTTCTGGGCCGCGAACGGGGGCTGCCGGGGCGGCACGCGCGCGTCGGCCTCGCGCAGGTGGCGCAGCGCTTTGCCGCCGCGGTCCGGCACGGGGCGACGGTCGGCGGCGGGCTTCTGTCCGGCGCGGGGCGGGACTACCGCATCTATCCCTGCGCCGACGGGTTCGTGGCCTGCGCGGCGCTCGAGCCGCATTTCTCGGCCCGGCTGACCGAGGTCGCGGGCGAAGATGTGGCGGGCTTCCTCGCCGCCCGCAGCATGGACGAGGTCCGGGCGCTGGCCGAGGCGCACGACCTGCCGCTCGAACCCTTCAGCGGGTAGCGCGCCGCACCCGGACCTGCCGCCACCCCAGCGCGGCGAGGAACATCGCCGTCAGGATCAGCACGATGGTCGGCGCCGGCGCGCTGTCGAGCCGGAAGCTCAGCGCCACCCCGCCGGCCATCGCCGCAAGGCAGATCACCCAGGCCGCCGCCATCATCTCGCCCATCCGGCGGGTCAGCAGGAAGGCCGTCGCCCCCGGCGCGATCAGCAGGCCGACCGCGAGGATCAGCCCGATCGCCGACAGCATCGCCACGATCATCGCCGACAGCATCGCCAGCATCCCGTAGTGCAGCGCCCCCGTCCGCAGCCCCGAGGCGCGCGCCTGCACCGGGTCGAACGCCGCGAGCAGCCAGTCGCGCCACTTGACCAGCAGCAGCCCGGCCACCGCGACCGAGATCGCGCCGGCCGTCCAAAGCTCCGCCGGCTCGATCCCCAGCATGTTGCCGAAGAGGATATGGTCGAGATGCAGTCCCGAGCCGGTGGCCGTGTGCAGCACGATGCCGGCCGCGAACATCCCCGCGAAGACCACCCCCATCACCGTGTCGGTCTTGACCCGACTGTTCTCCGAGACGAACCCGACCGCGACGGTGCAGGCCATCGCGGCCAGAAACCCGCCCACCGCGTAGGGCCAGCCCAGCAGCCACGCGACGACGACTCCGGGCACCGTGGCGTGGCTCGCCGCGTCGCCCATCAGCGCCCAGCCCTTGAGGACCAGAAAGCACGACAGCATCGCCGCCGCCGGCGCGATCAGCATCGCCGCGATCAGCGCGTTCTGCATGAAGTCGAACTGAAAGGCCGCGAGCGTGCTCATTCCGCCCTCGCCGCCGGATGGGGCTTCAGCGCGGCGCGGGCCCGGGCGCGGGCGGCCAGCAGCCCGTGGGTGGGGGCGAGGACGAACGCCGCGACGAACAGCGCCGTCTGCAGCAGCACGATGATCCCCCCCGTCGCCCCGTCGAGGAAATAGCTGAGATAGGCGCCGAGCGCGCTCGTCCCCGCCCCGATCGCCACCGCCAGCGCCAGAAGCCGCGGGAAGCGGTCGGTCAGCAGATACGCCGTCGCCCCCGGCGTCACCACCAGCGCGATGACGAGGAACGCCCCCACCGTCTGCATCCCCGCCACCACCGAGGCCGCGAGCAGCGCGAAGAACAGCGCCTTGAGGCGGGCCGGCCGCAGGCCGATGGTGCGGGCGTGGATCTCGTCGAAGAACACCGCCACGAGGTCGCGCCAGCGGACCAGTAGGACGGCGAGCGTCACCCCGCCGATCAGCGCCAGCTGCACCGTGTCGGCGGGGGGGATCGCCAGGATATTGCCCATCACGATGGTCTGGATCGACACCGCCATCGGCGCCACCGAGACGATGAAGAGGCCGAGCCCGAAGAAGGCAGTGAAGATCAGCCCGATCACCACGTCGCTCTTGAGCCCCGAGCGGTCCTGCAACGCCAGCATCGCAGCGGCGGCGAGGCCGCCTGCGACGAAGGCGCCGAGTGCGAAGGGCAGGCCCAGAAGGCCCGCGATGGCGACGCCGGGCACGACGGAATGGCTCAGCGCGTCGCCGATCAGCGACCAGCCCTTGAGCATGAGATAGCAGGACAGGAACCCGCAGACCCCGCCGACCAGCGCCGCCACCCAGATCGCGTCGATCATGTAACGATAGGCGAAGGGCTCGAACGCCGCGCTCATCCTTCGTCCCCCGGCACCAGCGGGCGGCCGCCGTAATGGACCACCGCGCGCTCGTCGTCGGTCAGGATCGTCAGCCGCCGGTCGTCGGCGTGGTCGTCGTGGTGCAGGTCCGGCCCGCCCAGCGAGACCTCGCGCAGCTGCCCGCCGAAGGCGCGTGCGAGGTTGGCGCGGGTGAAGGTCGTCTCGGTCGGGCCGTAGGCCAGCACCGTGCCCTTGACCAGCACCACCCGGTCGCAGAACCGCGGCACCGAGCCGAGGTTGTGGGTCGAGACCAGCATCACCCGCCCCTCGGCCCTGAGTTCGCCTAAGAGCGCCACGATCTGTTCCTCGGTCGTCACGTCGACGCCGGTGAAGGGCTCGTCGAGCAGGATCACCTGCCCGTCCTGCGCCAGCGCCCGGGCGAGGAACACGCGCTTCTTCTGGCCGCCGGACAGCTCGCCGATCTGGCGGTGGCGGAACGCCTCCATCCCCACCCGCGCCAGCGCCGCGGTGACGGCGGCGCGGTCGGGCGCGCGGGGTCGGCGCATCAGCCCCATGTGGCCGTAGCGGCCCATCATCACCACGTCCTCGACCAGCACCGGGAAGGACCAGTCCACCTCTTCGGCCTGCGGGACATAGGCCACGAGGTTCTCGCGCAGCGCCCGCGCGACCGGGCGGCCCATCAGCGTGATCTCGCCCGCGCCGGTCGGCACGAAGCCCATGATCGCCTTGAAGAGCGTGGATTTTCCGGCGCCGTTGACGCCGACCAGCGCGGTCACCGTGCCGCGCGGGACGGCGAAACTCGCGTGCGACAGCGCGGTCAGGCCGTTGCGGTAGGTCACGGTCACGTCGCGGGCGACGATGCCGTCCATCGGGACGGCCGCGGCGCTGTCCACGGGGGGTGAGGCGGTCATGAGGCGGCTCCGGTCAGCCCGCGGGCGATGGTGTCGGTGGTGACGCGCAAGAGGTCGAGGTAGCTCGGCACCGCCCCGTCGGCGGGGGTCAGGCTGTCGACGTAAAGGATGCCGCCATAGGCCGCGCCGGTTTCGCGCGCGACCTGGCGGGCGGGCTTCTGGCTGACGGTGCTTTCGCAGAACACCGCCGGCACGCGATGGGCGCGCACCCCGTCCACCACCGCGCGGACCTGCTGCGGGGTACCGGTCTGGTCGGCGTTGATCGGCCAGAGGTACAGCTCGCGCAGTCCCAGGTCGCGGGCGAGATAGGGGAACGCGCCCTCGCAGGTCACGAGCCAGCGCCGTTCGGGCGGCAGCGCCGCGATCCGGGCGCGGGCCGGGGCGAGCGCGGCCTCGATCCGGTCCAGATAGGCGGCCGCGTTGGCGTGGTAGGCGTCGGCATTGGCCGGGTCCGCCTGCGCCAGCGCGTCGGCGATATTGGTGACGTAGATGCGCGCGCCCTCGACCCCCATCCAGCCGTGCGGGTTGGGGGCGCCGGCCGTGTGGCCGCCGGCGATGGCGATCGGCGCCAGCCCGTCCGAGACGACCGCCGCGGGCGTCGGCGGCAGGGTCGAGAGGAACTGCGCGAACCAGCGCTCGAGCCCCAGCCCGTTCCACAGGATCAGGTCGGCGCGGGTGGCGCGCACGATGTCCTGCGGGGTGGGCTCGTAGCCATGGATCTCGGCCCCGGGCTTGGTGATCGAGACGACCTCGGCGTGGTCGCCCGCCACGTTGCGGGCCATGTCGGCGAGCACCGTGAAGGTGGTCACGACGACCAGACGCCCGTCCGCCGCGCGGGCCGCGGGCGCCGTGCCGGGGCCAGAACCGCCGGCGGCGAGCATCAGCCCCGCGAGCAGCGCCATCAGCACCGCCCCTGCCGCCAGCCATCTGCCTGTCGCCGTCACGCCTGCACCCTCATCCTTCGCGCGCCAGCGGGGGCGCTGCCCGCCAGTTATCGGGAACGGTTCTCAACTGTCAAGCCAGACGAGAACCGCTCTCATCTTGATCGGTGCGGCCTGCGGCGCTACCCTTGTCCCATGACCGACCGCGACCCGCCCCTCACCCCTCCACCCGCCGCGCCCCCGCTGCCCGACCATCCCGCCGCGGCGCGGGCGCAGATCGACGAGATGCTGCGCGGCGCCGGGCTGCGCGTCACCCGCCAGCGCCAGGCCATCGCCGAGGTGCTGCTGCGCGCCGCCGACCACCCCGACGCCGAGGCGGTGCTGGACCGGGCCCGCCGGATCGACCCGAGCGTCTCGCAGGCGACGACCTACCGCACCCTCGCCACGCTCACCGACAAGGGCTTCCTGCGCCAGCACCGCTTCGACGCCGGTCCCGCCCGCTTCGAGGCCGAGCCCGCGGCCCACCACGACCACCTGATCGACGTCGATTCGGGCGAGGTGATCGAGTTCGTCTCGGCCGAGATCGAGGCTCTGCAGGCCCGCGTCGCGGCGCGCTACGGCTACCGCATCGTGGACCACCACCTCGTGCTCTTCGGGCGCCGCATCGAGCCCGCACCCGAGCCCGCACCCGAGCCCGCGCCCGACGCCTGAGCGCTTGCGTCCGGGGCGGTTCTCGCTTATGGCCCCCGGGTTCGTCCTCGGCACACGTCCGCGGGCGATTCCTACCCATCAGGCCGTGTGCGTCCCGCCCTTCGCTTCCGGGGACGTTTCCGGCATCAGGAGAAGCGACATGAAACTGAACGAACTGCGCGACAACGACGGCGCCAACCGCAAGAAGAAGCGCGTGGCGCGCGGCCCGGGTTCGGGCAAGGGCAAGACCGCCGGCCGCGGCATCAAGGGCCAGACCTCGCGCTCGGGCGTGGCGCTCGGGGGCTATGAGGGCGGCCAGATGCCGCTCTACCGCCGCCTGCCGAAGCGCGGCTTCAACAAGCCGAACCGGCTCGAGTTCGCGGTGGTCAACCTCGGCCAGCTGCAGGCGATGGTCGATGCGGGCAAGCTGAACGCGGGCGACGCGATCACCGAGGACGCGCTGATCGAAGCCGGCGCCACCAAGCGCAAGCTCGACGGCATCCGCCTGCTCGCCAAGGGCGAACTGACCGCGGCGCTGAACCTGACCCTCGCGGGGGCGTCGAAGGCCGCGGCCGAGGCGGTGGAAAAGGCCGGCGGCTCGCTGACCCTGACCCGTCCGGTGCGCGAGACCGCCACCGAGGCGAGCGCCGAGGCCTGACGCCCGGCGCAGCGGAGGGGCGGAAAGCTGTTGAAGGGGCGCGCGCCGCCCCATAGATAGCGTCCGAGTTGACGGACAGCGCCGCCGCGACCGGAACGGGTCCGGCGGCGCTGCCAAATCCGGCCACGGCCGGACACATATGCCGACCCGCGGGCCGGAACGACAAGGGGCAGTCATGGCGTCAGCCGCAGAACAGATGGCCGCGAACCTGAGCTGGGGCCAGCTCGGCAAGGCGACCGAACTCCGCCAGCGGATCTGGTTCACCATCGGGTTGCTCATCATCTATCGCCTGGGCACCTACATCCCGGTGCCGGGCATCGACGGCGGCGCGCTGCGCAACTTCATGGAGCAGGCGCAGGCCGGCATCGGCGGCATCCTGTCGATGTTCACCGGGGGAGCGCTGGGCCGGATGGGCGTCTTCGCCCTCGGCATCATGCCCTATATCTCGGCCTCGATCATCGTGCAGCTTCTGGCGTCGATGGTCCCCTCGCTCGAGCAGCTCAAGAAAGAGGGCGAACAGGGCCGCAAGAAGATCAACCAGTACACCCGCTACGGCACCGTGCTGCTGGCGCTGTTCCAGGCCTACGGCCTCGCCGTCAGCCTCGAGGCGGGCGGCATGGCCCACGAGCCGGGCTGGTTCTTCCGCGCCGCGGTGGTCATCACGCTGGTCGGCGGGACGATGTTCCTGATGTGGCTGGGCGAGCAGATCACCGCCCGCGGCATCGGCAACGGCATCTCGCTGATCATCTACGTCGGCATCCTGGCCGAGATCCCCGGCCACCTCGCGCAGTTCTTCGCGCAAGGCCGTTCGGGCGCGATCTCGACCCCGGTGATCCTCGGCGTGATCGTGCTGGTCGTCGTCGTCATGGCCTTCGTGGTGTTCATGGAGCGGGCCTTGCGCAAGATCCGCATCCAGTATCCCCGCCGCCAGGTCGGCATGAAGGTCTATGACGGCCAGTCGAGCCACCTGCCGATCAAGGTCAACCCGGCCGGCGTGATCCCGGCGATCTTCGCCAGCTCGCTGCTGCTGCTGCCGATCACCA
Organism: Paracoccus sanguinis; assembly: GCF_900106665.1. Classification (GTDB taxonomy): domain Bacteria; phylum Pseudomonadota; class Alphaproteobacteria; order Rhodobacterales; family Rhodobacteraceae; genus Paracoccus; species Paracoccus panacisoli. Next base: position 817,718 of record NZ_FNNA01000002.1, on the reverse strand, counting down.
TCTCGACCTTCTCGGGCAACCAGACCGGCCCGGTGATGTCGACGATCCTCGCCTATTTCGGCCCCGGACAGCCGCTCTACCTGCTGTTCTTCGCCGCGATGATCATCTTCTTCAGCTACTTCTACACCCAGAACGTGGCCTTCAAATCCGACGACGTGGCCGAGAACCTGAAGAACCAGGGCGGCTTCATCCCCGGCATCCGGCCGGGCAAGCGGACCGAGGAATACCTCGACTACGTGGTGAACCGGGTGCTGGTGATCGGCTCGCTCTACCTCGCCGCGGTCTGCATGCTGCCCGAGGTGATCCGCCACCAGCTGTCGATCCCGTTCTACTTCGGGGGCACGTCGGTGCTGATCATCGTCTCGGTGACGATGGACACCATCAACCAGATCCAAAGCCACTTGCTCGCGCATCAATACGAGGCTTTGATCGAGCGGTCGCAGCTGCGCGGCAAGCGCAAGCCGGGCGAGGCCAAGCCGAAACGCCTGCCGGCCCGCCGCTGACGCAACCTTCGCGCGTGCCCGGTCCGGGCGCGCGCGGTGTCATGTTAAAGGGGGGGACGAATTGACCATCAACATCATCCTGCTGGGTCCGCCCGGCGCCGGGAAGGGCACCCAGGCCCGCACGCTCGTCGAGGATCGTGGCCTCGTGCAGTTGTCCACGGGCGACATGCTGCGCGAGGCGCGCACCTCGGGGACCGAGATGGGCCGCGTGGTGGCCGATGTGATGGACAAGGGCCAGCTCGTCACGGACGAGATCGTGATCGGCCTCATCCGCGAGAAGCTCGAGACCGTGGACGCCCCCGGCTTCATCTTCGACGGCTTCCCCCGCACCCTGCCGCAGGCCGACGCGCTCGAGGAGCTGCTCGCCGGCATGGGCCGCAAGATCGACGCGGTGATCGAGATGCAGGTGGATGACGCCGCCCTCGTGGACCGGATCAGCGGCCGCTTCACCTGCGGCAACTGCGGTGAGGTCTATCACGACACCACCAAGCCGACGACCGAGCCGGGCAAGTGCGACGTCTGCGGCTCGACCGACCTGCGCCGCCGCGCCGACGACAACGCCGACAGCCTGCGGACCCGGCTGCTCGAGTACTACAAAAAGACCTCGCCGCTGATCGGCTACTACTACGCCAAGGGCCAGCTGCACCCGGTCGACGGCATGGCCGAGATGGACGCCGTGGGCCGGCAGGTCGCGGGCATCATGGACGGTCTGAGCGGGTGAGCCACGGCGGGGTGGCGCTCGCGGCGCTGCTCGTCGCGCTGCCGTTGGGGGCAGCGCGGGCCGACGCGCCGCCCCCCACGCTCGGGCTGCTGGCGCCCTGCGGGCACGAGCTGGTCTATCCGGCCCAGGGCGACGACCCCGGCAGCACCTGGCACATCGCGGCCGCGCGGGACGATGGGGGCGGGTTCGTCAGCCAGCTCACCGAGGTCTCGGGGCACTCCGCCTCGCGCGAGATCGAGCTGGTGGACTGCCGCGCGGGCACCGAGCTCTTCGTCTCGGACCGCGCCATCGCGCCCGGCACCGCGTGGCCGCTGCCCGAAGCGACCGCCTACGCCAGCCGCCTCGCGGCGCTGCGGGGCACGGGGGGCTTGCGCGACCTTTCGGCGGTCGAGCAGGGGATCGGCGACGCCGGCAACTCCATCCCGCTGGCGGTAGACTGGGGCCAGAACCTGCGCGCCGCCTGCGCCTGCGAGCACTTCTACCCCGGCTCCAGCGGCCTGCCGCCCGACCAGATCCCGGCGCCCGACAGGGTCCACGGGGTTGACGCTCCGGTCACCAGCGACTAAAAACCGCCATCTCCATGCGAGAATCACCCATCCGGGGTGAGCCCTGGCCCGACGGCTGACCGCCGCGGGCCATTGGTTGTGAAAAAAGGGTCTGGTGCTACGGACCCGCAACGAAAAGGAAGACCGGACTTGGCTCGTATCGCTGGCGTCAACATCCCGACCGGCAAGCGTGTTCCGATCGCGCTGCAATATATCCACGGCATTGGCGCCATGTACGCCGAACAGATCTGCGAGGCCGTCGGCATCGACCGCGCCCGCCGCGTCAACGAGCTTTCCGACGCGGAAGTGCTGCAGATCCGCGAATACATCGACGCGAACCTGACCGTCGAGGGCGACCTGCGCCGCGAGACGCAGATGAACATCAAGCGGATGATGGACCTCGGGTCCTACCGCGGGCTGCGCCACCGCCGCGGCCTGCCGGTGCGCGGCCAGCGCACCCACACCAACGCCCGCACCCGCAAGGGCCCGGCGAAACCCATCGCCGGCAAGAAGAAATAAGGAGAGCGCAACATGGCACGCGACAAGACGCGCATGAAGCGCAAGGAACGCAAGAACATCGCCACCGGCGTGGCGCATGTGAACTCGTCGTTCAACAACACAAAGATCCTGATTTCGGACGTGCAGGGCAACGCCATCGCCTGGTCGTCGGCCGGCACCATGGGCTTCAAGGGTTCGCGCAAATCGACCCCCTACGCCGCCCAGATGGCCGCCGAGGACGCCGGAAAGAAGGCGCAGGAGCACGGGATGCGGACCATCGAGGTCGAGGTCCAGGGCCCCGGCTCGGGCCGCGAATCCGCGCTGCGCGCGCTGGCCGCCGTCGGCTTCAACATCACCGCGATCCGCGACGTGACGCCGATCGCCCACAACGGTGTCCGCCCGCCCAAGCGCCGGCGCGTCTGACCCGACCGATTTCTGCCCGGCCCCCGCCCGTCCCGGCGGGGGCCGGTCGTCGCATTTTATACCTCGGGCGTTTCCGGCGGCTGGACATGGGGCCGGAAACAGGAATGGAGGCAATCGCATGATCCACAAGAATTGGGCCGAGCTGATCAAGCCGGCGCAGCTTGACGTCCGTCCGGGCGCACAGGCCGCGCGCGTGGCCACCGTCGTCGCCGAACCGCTCGAGCGCGGCTTCGGCCTCACGCTCGGCAACGCGCTGCGCCGGGTGCTGATGTCGTCGCTGCAGGGCGCCGCGATCACCTCGGTGCAGATCGACAACGTGCTGCACGAGTTCTCGTCGGTCGCCGGCGTCCGCGAGGACGTGACCGACATCGTGCTGAACCTCAAGGGCGTGACGCTCAAGATGGACGTGGACGGGCCGAAGCGCCTGACCCTCTCGGCCAAGGGGCCGGGGGCCGTCACCGCCGGCCAGATCTCCGAGACCGCGGGCATCACGGTGCTGAACCGCGACCACGTGATCTGCCACCTCGACGAGGGCGCGGACCTGCACATGGAGCTGACCGTCGCGGTCGGCAAGGGCTACGTCGCCGCCGACAAGAACCGCCCCGAGGATGCCCCCATCGGGCTGATCCCGATCGACGCGATCTTCTCGCCGGTCAAGCGGGTCAGCTACGAGGTCACGCCGACCCGCGAGGGCCAGGTGCTGGACTATGACAAGCTGACCATGCGGGTCGAGACCGACGGCTCGCTGTCGCCCGAGGACGCGGTGGCCTATGCCGCCCGCATCCTGCAGGACCAGCTCGCGGTGTTCGTCAACTTCGAGGAACCCGAATCGGCCCGCAGCTCGGACGCCGAGGACGGGCTCGAGTTCGACCCGCGGCTGCTGAAGAAGGTCGACGAGCTCGAGCTCTCCGTGCGGTCGGCCAACTGCCTGAAGAACGACAACATCGTCTACATCGGCGACCTCATCCAGAAGACCGAGGCCGAGATGCTGCGGACCCCGAACTTCGGCCGCAAGTCCCTCAACGAGATCAAGGAAGTGCTCTCGGGCATGGGCCTGCACCTCGGCATGGACGTGGTCGAGTGGCCGCCCGAGAACATCGAGGACCTCGCCAAGCGGTTCGACGACCAGTTTTGAGCAGTCGGCGGGGGGCACCCCCCGCCGCACCACCCCGGGCAATCCCGCCCCAAGGAGAGTCCCCGCCACGCACGGGGGCCGGACAAAGCAAAACGCCAGGAGACCATCATGCGTCACGCCCGCGGCTACCGCCGCCTCAACCGCACCCACGAGCACCGCAAGGCGCTGTTCGCCAACATGGCCGGCTCGCTGATCGAGCATGAGCAGATCAAGACGACCCTGCCCAAGGCCAAGGAACTGCGCCCGGTGATCGAGAAGCTGATCACGCTGGCCAAGCGCGGCGATCTGCACGCCCGCCGTGAGGCTGCGGCCCAGCTCAAGCAGGACCAGCACGTCGCGCGCCTGTTCGAGATCCTCGGCCCGCGCTACAAGGACCGCCAGGGCGGCTACGTCCGCGTCCTCAAGGCCGGGTTCCGCTATGGTGACATGGCGCCGATGGCGATCATCGAGTTCGTTGACCGCGACGTGAGCGCCAAGGGCGCCGCCGACCGCGCCCGGCTCGAGGCCGAGGCCGAGACCGAATACGAGGCCTGATTCGCGCCCCGCGGGTGCGCAAGTTTGCCGCACCCGCCCGAGGCGAAAATCGTCGCAACGTCGAAAAGAATCCCGCCCCGTCCCGGGCGGGATTCTCTTTTTGTTAACGAGTTATGTGCAAGAAAGCCTCAGTCCGGCGAAATCAGGCCGGGTGGTCGGGGCGAGGCGTGGAAAGATGGATCGGATGGGGCGGACCTCCTGTATCCGATTGACGTTAGTGTGTGCAGTTTATCTAAAAAGATATGTCCTCCAGAGCAGAAATCACCGCGACCCTCGCCCGCCTGCGCAAGCTGGCGCCGATGGGGTATTTCATCGGGCTCCATATCCGCTATGCGGCACCGATCATGCAGTTCCAGGCCTATCCCAAGGCCTGGACCGATCACTACGCCGAGCGCGGCTACGCGCTGCGCGACCCGACCATCGCCTGGGGATTCTCGACCACCGGCTCGATCCGGTGGTCGGTGCTGCCGATCCCCGACCCGTTCGGGATCATCGCCGAAGGCGCGCGATTCGGGCTCAACTACGGTGTCATCGTGTCGTGCGGTTCGCTCAAGTCGCGGACGATTGCCGGCTGCGCGCATGACAAGCGTGAATTCACGGATGACGAGATCGAGGCGATCTCGACACTGGTACGACGGCTCCACGATGCGACAGAGCCGCCGGAGAGCCTGACGAAGGCTCAGCAAGAAGCCCTTCGGTGCATCGCGGAGGGGGACCGTCACGCGGCGGCGGCGGCGAAACTTGGGATCACCGAAAGCGCGTTCAAGGCCCGGCTCATCTCGGTCCGCGAACGCCTGATGGCCAAGACGACGGCTGAGGCGCTGCAACGCGCCAAGGACTACCGCTTGCTGTAAGGCCACGGGACTTTCGACGCGGGCGCTCCGACGGGTTGACACGATCAACCAGGAGAAGACCCATGCAAACCACGACCCTCTCGTTCACCAACCTCCACAACTACGGCGAGCTGTTCGCCAATTTCTTCCGTGCCCGCCGCCAGAGCTTCATCATCCAGCGCAACTGGGACCTTCCCCAGGTCGACGGGATGGAGTTCGACCAGTACGACACCCCCCAGTCGCGTTGGGTGGCCGTGCATGACGGCGGCAAGGTGCTGGCCGGGATGCGGTTGACCCCCACCACCGCAAGCTGCGGCATCTATTCCTACATGATCCGGGACGCGCAGCGCGGCATCCTCGGCGGCTCGATCCCGCAGGACCTGCTCTATGGCGAGGCCCCGGTCGACGACCACACATGGGAGGCGACGCGCCTCTTCGTCAGCCACGACACCCCCCAGTCGATCCGCCGCCGGGTGCACGCCCAGCTCGTGGACACGATGGTGAGCTGCGCCCGCGGCGTCGGCGCGACCCGGCTGCTGTCGCTCAATGGCGAGGCGTGGCCGCGGGTGTTCTCGCGCTGCAAGATCGAGGCCGAGGCGATCGGCCGTCTCTGCTGGATCGACGATGGGTATTACCAGTGCACCGCCATCAATCTCGCCGGGAAGATGCACTGAGGCGACACCGCCGGCGGGGGATACACTCTGCCGGCGGTCGGGCATAGTCTCGCGCCATGCCCGACCTGTTCGATTCCGCGCCCGCCCCGACCCCGCTGCAGCCCCACGGCAGCGGGAAGGGTGGGTCACGGGACCGCCAGACCGCCGCGGACGGGGGCAGGGCCGCCCACCGGCCGCTGGCCGACCGGCTGCGGCCGCAACGCCTGTCCGAGGTCATCGGCCAGGACGAGGTGCTGGGCGAGGCCGGCCCGCTGGGCGCGATGCTCGCCGCGGGCAGCCTGTCCTCGCTGATCCTGTGGGGCCCGCCCGGGGTCGGCAAGACCACCATCGCCCGGCTTCTGGCCGACCAGACCGACCGGGTGTTCGTCCAGATTTCCGCGATCTTCTCGGGCGTGGCCGAGCTGCGGCGGGTGTTCGACGCCGCCCGTCTGCGCCGCGAGCAGCCCGACGGCAAGGGCACGCTGCTTTTCGTCGACGAGATCCACCGCTTCAACAAGGCCCAGCAGGACAGCTTCCTGCCGCATATGGAGGACGGCACGATCCTCCTCGTCGGGGCCACCACCGAGAACCCCTCGTTCGAGCTGAACGCCGCACTGCTGAGCCGCGCGCAGGTGGTTGTGCTGCGCCGTCTCGAACTCGCCGACCTCGAGTTGCTCGCCCAGCGGGCCGAGCGCGAGATGGGGCGCGCCCTGCCGCTCGACGGCCCGGCCCGCGACGCGCTGCTCGAGATGGCGGACGGCGACGGCCGGGCAGCCCTGAACCTGGTCGAGCAGGTGATGGCGTGGAAGACCGACGCCAAACTCGACCGCGAGGCGCTGGCGCAGCGGCTCATGCGCCGCGCCGCGCGCTATGACAAGTCGGGCGACGAGCACTTCAACCTGATCTCGGCGCTGCACAAGTCGGTGCGCGGCTCGGACCCGGACGCAGCGCTCTACTGGCTCGCGCGGATGCTCGAGGGGGGTGAGGACCCGCGCTACCTCGCCCGCCGCCTGACGCGCATGGCGATCGAGGACATCGGCCTCGCCGACCCCGCGGCGCAGCGCCAATGCCTCGACGCTTGGGCGCTCTACGAGCGGCTGGGCAGCCCCGAGGGCGAGCTGGCGCTGGCGCAGGCGGTGATCTACCTCGCGCTGGCGCCGAAATCGAACGCCGGCTACGTGGCCTACAAGGCCGCCCGCGCCGAGGCGAAGCGCACCGGCAGCCTCACCCCCCCGGCGCATATCCTCAACGCGCCCACGAAGCTGATGAAGGAACAGGGCTACGGCGCCGGCTACGCCTACGACCACGACGCCGAGGACGGGTTCTCGGGCCAGAACTACTTCCCCGAGGGCATGAAGCGCCCGGTCCTCTACGTCCCCGTCGAGCGCGGCTTCGAGCGCGAGCTGAAGAAGCGCCTCGACTGGTTCGTGGGCCAACGGGCGAAGCGCGGGGGGTAGGCCTGCCGCGCGGCCATGCCCTGCGATCTGCCCAGACCCGCAATCGCTCCTCCTCGAAGCTCACCCCGCACCACCCGGACGCGCGGCACCCACGCCCCCCAAAGCCCCCCCTTTCTTCCTTGCCCAAATATCCTCGGGGGGTCCGGGGGGCGAAGCGCCCCCGGCCTTCGGGGCGTTCCGGTTGACTTTGAGCGCAACCCCCCTAGAGGTCAGCCCATGATGAACCCCATTCTCCAGGTCGCGCTCGGCGGGGCGGCGGGCTCGGTGGCGCGCTACGGCGTCACCCGGGCGGCCGCCGCCGTCTCGCCCGGCTTCCCGCTCGGCACGCTGATCGTCAACGTCGCGGGCTCGCTGGCCATGGGCGTGCTCGCCGCGGCGCTGCTGCCGCGCGCGGGCGCCCACGTGCCGCTGCTGATGACCGGGCTGCTCGGCGGCTTCACCACCTTCTCGGCCTTCTCGCTCGACGCGGTGACGCTGTGGGCCCGCGGCGCGCAGGGGCTGGCGGTCGGCTATGTCGCCGCCTCGGTGGCGCTCTCGCTCGCCGCGCTGGCGCTCGGCCTCAGCCTCGGGCGGCCGGCATGAGTGGCGTTCAGACCCTGCGCGTGGGAGAGGACGAGGGCGACCAGCGCCTCGACCGCTGGCTGCGGAAACGCTTTCCGCAGCTCAACCAGATCGCCATCGAGAAGATGTGCCGCAAGGGCGAGCTGCGGGTGGACGGCGCCCGCGCCAAGCCCGCGACCCGCATCGCGGCGGGGCAGGACATCCGCATCCCGCCGCTGCCCGACGCAGCCCCCGAGGCCCCCCGCGCCCCCGCCCAGGCCCGTTCCCCGCGCGAGGATGACGCGCGGATGATCCAGTCCGCCGTCCTCTGGAAGGACGAGCACATCATCGCGCTGAACAAGCCCGCGGGCCTGCCGAGCCAGGGCGGCTCGGGGCAGGGCGACCGGCACGTGGACGGCCTGACCCCGGCGCTGATGTTCGGCTACAAGGACCGGCCGAAGCTGGTCCACCGGCTCGACAAGGACACCTCGGGGGTGCTGCTGCTCGCCCGCACCGACCGGGTGGCGCGGCGGCTGTCGGAATCCTTCCGCGCCCGCACCACCCGCAAGATCTACTGGGCCGCGGTCGCGGGCGTGCCCTCGCCCGCGATGGGCACGGTCCGCTTCGGCCTCGTCAAGGCGCCCGGCCACGGCCGCGGCGGCGAGGGCGAGAAGATGGTCGCCGTCCACCCCGCCAAGGTCGACCAGACCGAGGGCGCCAAGCGCGCCACCACCGACTATGCCGTGCTCGACCGGCTCGGCACCCGCGTCTCGTGGTGCGCGCTCGTCCCCGTCACCGGCCGCACCCACCAGCTGCGCGCGCACATGGCCGAACTCGGCCACCCGATCATCGGCGACGGCAAGTACGGCGGCTCGGGGCAGGAAAACCTCGGCGACGGCTGGGGCGCGCAACTGGGTGGAGAGATCAGCCGCAAGCTGCACCTGCACGCCCGGCAGATCAGCTTCGACCACCCGATCACGGGCAAGCGGATCACCCTGACCGCCCCGCTGCCGGACCACATGGCGCGGACCTGGAAAACCCTCGGCTGGCACGAGAACGACGTGCCCGCCGACCCGTTCGAGGACGCGTGATGCGGCTGATCATCTGGGACGTGGACGGCACGCTGGTCGACAGCCACGCGATCATCATGGATTCGATGAACGCGGGGATCGCTGCGGCCAACCTGCCGCCGCTGCCCTCGGCCGCGATCAGCGGCATCGTCGGGCTGTCCTTGCCGGTTGCGGTCGCCACGCTTCTGCCCGAGGCGGACGAACCCGCCCGCGCCCGCGTGGTCGAGACCTACCGCAGCCACTACTTCACCGCCCGCAGCGGCGGCGAATCGCCCCTGTTTCAGGGCGCCCGCGACCTCCTCGACCGGCTGGCCGCGCGCGAGGACGTGCTGATGGCCATCGCCACCGGCAAGTCTCGGCGCGGGCTCGACGCGCTGCTGGCGGCGCACGGGATCGCGGGGCTGTTCGTGACCACCCAGACCGCCGACGACCACCCCTCGAAACCCGCGCCGGGCATGGTGCTGGCGTGCCTCGCCGCCGCCGGCGTGGACGCGGGTGAGGCGCTGATGATCGGCGACACCAGCTTCGACATCCAGATGGCGGGCAACGCCGGCGTCCGCGCGCTCGGCGTCGCCTGGGGCCACCACACGCCCGAGGCGCTGCGCGCCGCCGGCGCGGCGGACGTCGCCCCCGACATGGACGCGCTCGGCCGCATGATCGACGCGTGGCTGGCATGAGCGAGTGGGCTCCGCGCCGCTTCTGGACCCGGACCGCGGCCGAGCCGGTCGCGGGCGGCTGGCAGGTCACGCTCGACGGCAAGCCGATCCGCACCCCGGGCAAGCTGCCCCTCGTGCTGCCGACCGAGGCGCTGGCCCGCGCCATCGCCGAGGAATGGGACGCCCAGACCGACCGCATCGACCCCGGCGCGATGCCGCTGACGCGGGCCGCGAACTCGGCCATCGAGAAGGTCGCGCCGCAGTTCGCCGCGGTCGCCGACATGCTGGCCGAGTATGGCGGCACCGACCTGCTCAGCTACCGCGCCGACCACCCCGAGGTGCTGGCGACCCGGCAGGCGGCCGAGTGGGACCCGCTGATCGACTGGGCGGCGGTGGCGCTCAAGGCGCCGCTCAGGATCACCGAAGGGGTGATCCCGGTGCCGCAGGACCCCGCGACGCTCGCCCGCCTGCGCGACCGGCTGGACCGGCTGACCCCGTGGCAGCTCACCGCGCTGCATGACCTCGTGACGCTGCCCGGCTCGCTCATCCTCGGGCTCGCGGTCCTCGAGGGGCGGATCGACGCGGCCACCGCGCACCGGCTCGCCCGCCTCGACGAGGACTACCAGGCCGAGCAATGGGGCCGCGACGACGAGGCCGAGGCCGCCGCCGCCGCCCGGCTCGACGCGATGCGGGTAGCCGAGCGGCTGCTCGCGCTGCTCGTGCCTGCGGTCTGACCAGCGCCGGATCGCGACGGGGCCGGCCTGCGCGACAGGGTTGACCTGTGGGGAGGGACCGGCAAGATGCTGCCGATACGGTGCGACGCCGCGGGGGGACATCCCGCGCGAGCGGGCCAGAGCGATCCAAGAAAACCGCACCGGGCAACACAGTCCGGGCGCCCAACAGAGAGGAATCCCATGCTCAACAAGCTGTTCCTGGCCACCGCCGCCACCGCGGCGCTCGCGGCGGGCGCCGCGATGGCCGCCGAAGGCGAGACGCTGGCGCAGGTCAAGTCGCGCGGCGTGCTCAACTGCGGCGTCAACACCGGCCTCGTCGGCTTCGCCGCGCCGGACGCCAACGGCAACTGGTCGGGCTTCGACATCGCCATCTGCAAGGCCGTCGCCGCCGCCGTGCTGGGTGACGCGACCAAGGTGAAATACATCCCCACCACCGGCCAGACCCGCTTCACCGCGCTCTCCTCGGGCGAGGTCGACGTGCTCGCCCGCAACTCGACCTGGACCTTCCAGCGCGACACCGACCTCAAGCTCGATTTCGCCGGGGTGAACTACTACGACGGCCAGGGCTTCATGGTCCGCAAGGACCTGGGCGTCAGCTCGGCCAAGGAACTCGACGGGGCGACGATCTGCATCCAGACCGGCACCTCGACCGAGCTGAACCTCGCCGACTGGTTCCGCGCCAACAACATGACCTACCAGCCGGTCAACATCGACTCGAACGCCGAGGGCGAGCAGCAGTACATGGCCGGGGCCTGCGACGCCTACACCACCGACGCCTCGGGCCTGGCCGCGACCCGGGCGGCCTTCGCCGACCCCGACAACCACATCATCCTGCCCGAGATCATCTCGAAAGAGCCGCTCGGGCCGGCGGTGCGTCACGGCGACAACAACTGGGGCGACATTGTCCGCTGGGTGCTCTACGCGCTCATCTCGGGCGAGGAATACGGCGTGACCTCGGCCAACATCGAGGAGCTGTCGAAGTCCTCGACCAACCCCGACGTGCAGCGGATGCTGGGCGCGACCGACGACTACGGCGCGATGCTGGGGCTGGACAAGGAATGGGCCAAGCGCGCCATCGCCGCCTCGGGCAACTATGGCGAGATCTTCGCCGCCAACATCGGCGAGCAGACCCCGATCGGGCTGGCGCGCGGCCTGAACGCGCTCTGGACCCAGGGCGGGCTGATGTACGCGATGCCCTTCCGCTGAGGGCCGGGGCCGTCCCCCCGCGCGCCCGGCGCGCGCGGGGCGGCCTGACCTGAGCCGGGTCGCGGGCGGCCCTCGCGCCGCCCCGACCCCCCCACCACGACCCAACACGACGCGCGGTCCAAGGCGGACGACAGAGCCGCCGCCCCGCAGGGAGAGTCGACGATGGCGCCCAAGTCGCCCATGTCTCCGGTCACCGCGCCGGGGGACCGCCCGTTCCGGCTGTCCATGCTGATCTACGACCGCAAGTTCCGGTCGCTCACCATCCAGACGCTGGTGTTCATCATCGTCATGCTGTTCGCGGCGTGGCTGGTGAACAACACCGTCCAGAACCTCGCCCGACAGGGCAAGACCTTCGACTTCGGCTTCCTGTGGAACCGGGCGGGCTATGACATCCCGTTCCACATCATCCCCTATTCGTCCGCCGACACGCATCTGCGCGCCGCGATGGTGGGGCTGACCAACACGCTGCTCGTCTCGGCCCTCGGCTGCGTGCTGGCCACGATCATCGGCGTGCTGGTGGGCGTGCTGCGCCTCTCGCGCAACTGGCTCGTGGCGCGGCTGATGACCGTCTATGTCGAGATCTTCCGCAACGTCCCCCTGCTGCTCTGGATCCTCGTGATCCTCGCCCTCTTCACCGAGGTGATGCCGGGCCCGCGCGACTACCGCCCCGACGCGGACGGCAACGCGAAGGCCGAGATGATCCTCTTCGACAGCGTGGCGCCGACCAACCGCTACACCGCCGTGCCGCGGCTCGCCGTGGATCACGACCCGGGCAGCGTGGCGCTGGGGCCGGTCAGCCTCGACACGGTGTTCCTCGCCTTCGTCGTGGCGCTGGTCGCGGCCTGGCTGATCCACCGCTGGCTCAGGGGCTGGGCGCAGGCGCGGCAGGACGCGACTGGGCGGCGGCCGCTCACCTGGCCGTTCTCGCTCGCCCTCTATCTCGTGCCGCTCATCGTGCTGTCGCGCGTCTTCGGCGTCCACTTCATTCGCCCCGAGCTGACCGGCTTCAACTTCTCGGGCGGGCTCAACCTCGACAACGGCTTCGTCGTCCTGCTGCTGGCGCTCTCGCTCTACACCGGCGCCTTCATCGCCGAGATCGTCCGCGCCGGCATCCTCGCCGTCAGCCGCGGCCAGTCCGAGGCCGCCGCCGCCCTCGGCCTGCAACCGCGCGGGATCATGGGCCTCGTCATCCTGCCGCAGGCGCTCAGGGTCATCATCCCGCCGCTGATCTCGCAGTTCCTGAACCTGACCAAGAACTCGTCGCTCGCCATCGCCGTGGGCTACCCGGACCTGCGCGCCACCCTGGGCGGCACGACGCTGAACCAGACCGGGCGCGAGATGGAATCGATGATCGTGATGATGGGGATCTACCTCGCCATCAGCCTCGCCATCTCGGGGGTGATGAACGTCTACAACGCCCGCGTGAAGCTGAAGGAGCGCTGAGATGTCCGAGCTGCACGCCGAAACCGTCCCCTTCGTCCGCGACACCATGCTGCCGCAGGCCGCCCCGCCCGCGCGCCAGTCCGGCGCCGTGCTGTGGCTGCGCGAGAACCTGTTCTCGGGGCCGCCGAACACGATCCTGACCCTCGTGGGGCTGGCGGCGGTCTGGTACCTCGTCTCGCACCTCTGGCCGTGGTTCGCCAACGCCGTCTGGAACGCCGGCAGCATGGGCGAATGCCGGCGCATCATCGCCGAGCGCGCGGGCGAGGGCGCCACCGGCGCCTGCTTCGCCGTGATCCGCGAGCGCTGGAACCAGTTCCTCTACGGCTTCTACCCGTCGCAGCTCTACTGGCGCCCGACCGCGACCTGGGGGCTGCTGCTCTTCGCCGTGGCCCCGGTGCTCTTCTCGGAAAGCCCACGGCTCAGGCGCGGGGTGCTGGCGGTGGCGGGCGTCACCGCCTTCGCCGCCTGCGTGGCGCTGGGCGCGCCGCCGCGGGTGCTGATGATCCTCGCCGCGACCATCGTGCTCTGGACCGCGCTGATCGAGTACCGCCCCGGCTGGTCGCTGCTGGCGAGCCTGCTCTTCCCGTTCCTCGGGGTCTGGCTGCTCTGGGGCGGCTCGGCCTGGGGGCCGCTCATGGCACTCGCCGGGTTCGTCGCGGGCTTCCTCGTCTGGCGCGTCACCGCGCGGCTCGGCTTCCTCGCCCCGGCCCTCGGCATCGCCGCCGCCATCGGCTGGTGGCTCTGGCTCGGTCCCCAAGCCGCCACCGACCTTCAGGCGATGCTGCCGCTCGCCATCCCTTACGTCGAATCGCGGATGTTCGGCGGCTTCCTCCTCGCCATCACCATCGGCGTCGCGGGCATCGTCATGTCGCTGCCGCTGGGCATCATCCTCGCGCTGGCCCGGCAATCCAACATGCCCGTGGTCAAGATGCTCGCCGTGATGTTCATCGAGTTCATCCGCGGCGTCCCGCTCATCACCCTGCTCTTCGTCGCCTCGATCCTGCTCAACTACTTCCTGCCGCCGGGCACCAGCTTCGACATCATCCTGCGGGTCATCATCATGGTGACGCTGTTCGCCAGCGCCTACATGGCTGAGGTGATCCGCGGCGGCCTCGCAGCCCTTCCCCGCGGCCAGTACGAGGCCGCCGATTCGCTCGGCCTCGACTACTGGAAGGCGCAGCGCCTCATCATCCTGCCGCAGGCGCTCAAGATCTCGATCCCCGGGATCGTCGGCACCTTCATCGGGATGTTCAAGGACACGACCCTCGTGACCTTCGTCGGCCTCTTCGACCCGCTGAAGCAGATGGCCGACACGATCCGCGCCACCTTCGAATGGAAGGGCGCCTATTGGGAGCCCTACGTCTTCACCGGCACCATCTTCTTCTTCATCTGCTTCGCCATGTCCCGCTATGCCATGCATCTGGAACAGCGGCTGAAGCGCGAGCACCGCTGAGAGGCCCAAGACCATGACCCAGACCGACCTCTCCCACCCGTCCGAGCGTCTTGCCGAGCGCCTGCCCGACCGGGCCGTCGACCGCAGCCACATGACCGTCAGCGATCAGGTGGCGATCGAGATCGACAAGATGAACAAGTGGTACGGCACCTTCCACGTCCTGCGCGACATCGACCTGACCGTGCGCCGCGGCGAGCGGATCGTCATCGCCGGCCCCTCGGGGTCGGGCAAGTCGACGCTGATCCGCTGCATCAACCGGCTTGAGGAACACCAGTCCGGCCGCATCGTGGTCGACGGGACCGAACTCACCAACGACCTCAAGAACATCGACAAGGTCCGGTCCGAGGTCGGGATGGTGTTCCAGCACTTCAACCTGTTCCCGCACCTGACCGTGCTCGAGAACTGCACCCTCGCCCCGATCTGGGTCCGCAAGGTGCCCCGGCGCGAGGCCGAGGAGACCGCGATGCATTTCCTGCGCGAGGTCCGCATCCCCGAGCAGGCGCACAAGTATCCCGGCCAGCTCTCGGGCGGCCAGCAGCAGCGCGTGGCCATCGCCCGCTCGCTCTGCATGAAGCCGCGGATCATGCTGTTCGACGAGCCGACGTCCGCCCTCGACCCCGAGATGATCAAGGAGGTGCTCGACACCATGATCGAACTCGCCGAGGGCGGCATGACCATGCTCTGCGTCACGCACGAGATGGGCTTCGCGCAGGCGGTGGCGAACCGGGTGATCTTCATGGACCAGGGCCAGATCGTCGAAGAGAACACCCCCACCGAATTCTTCAACAATCCGAAATCCGAACGGACCAAACTGTTCTTGTCGCAGATTCTCGGGCATTGATTCGGAAAACGCGCACAACGCTCGGGGGACGTGATGAACCAGATGTACATGCTGCTGCTCGGGGTGCTCGGCATTGCCGCCGTGGGCAGCCTGCTCAGCACCGGCGACGATGACCCGATCGACGAGGGCACGCCGGTCCCCGACCTGCCTATGATCGACGGCACCGAGGGGCCGGACGAGCTCGACGGCACCGCCGGGGACGAGATCCTGCGCGGCCTCGCGGGCGAGGATACCATCGACGCGGGCGAAGGCGACGACTGGATCTACGGCGGCCTCGGCGACGACACGGTGATCGCGGACGCGGGCGACGACCGGGTGTTCCTCGGCCAGGGCGACGACCTCTACGGCGACCCGGACGCAGGCCCCGACGTGGCCGACGGCAACGACACGATCGAGGGCGGCACCGGCGACGACACCGTCTATGCGGGCGCCGGCGACGACCTGATCCTGCCCGGCGACAACGACGACGGCGACGACGTGCTGAACGGCGGTGCGGGCCGCGACACCATCGACGGCGGCGACGGCAACGACACCATCGGCGCCGCCGACCAGGCCGACGACGCCGCCGATTCGCTGATGGGCGGCGAGGGCGACGACCGCATCGTGCTGGGTGCGGGCGACTTTGCCGACGGTGGCGAGGACCGCGACGACTACCTCGTCCATACCTCCTATCCCGACTCGACCATCGCCTATTCGCCCGAGGACCGGGTGGTGATCCAGTACGAGGGCCCGGCCGAGGCCCCGCCGCGGATCGAGCTCGTCCAGGACGGCGACAACGTGCGGGTGATGGCCGACGGCGATCTGGTCACCACGCTGCGCGACACGCTGGTGCGCGACGTGAGCTATCAGGTCCAGGCCCAGCCTGCCGCCGAGAGCACCGCCACCGGCGCCTGACCCCTCCGCCGCGGCGACCTGCCCGGCACCGCCGTGACGGCCTGACCGCTCACGCGCGGCAGGTCGCCTCCGCCGCCGGCGCGCGTCGCCTCGGGCTGGACAAAAATATCCTCGGGGGGTGAGGCCGCGCCCGCGGCCGAGGGGGCGCGAGCGCCCCCTTCTGCGTCGGTCCCGACACGCAAAACCGTTCGCATGAACTGTGCATGAACATCGCACGAACGATGCACGAACCCTGCATGGGCCGTGCATCGCGATTTTCGCCGATTTCCCGGGAAAACACCCCGAACCGCGACCCGCGCGCCGCCACCGTTGCGCGGTGCAGCGCGCGCTGCCGTTGCGCCTCAGACCGCGGTCTTGCGCGACTCCTCGAGGTAGATCTCGCGCAGCCGCCGGGCGAGCTTGCCCGGCGTGCCGTCGCCCAGCGTCGCACCGTCGATCTCGACCACCGGCATGACGAAGGCCGAGGCCGAGGTGATGAACGCCTCGTCCGCCGCCTGCGCCTCCGCGACGGTGAAATTCCGTTCCTCGACAGTCATTTGCGCCTCGCGCGCCAACCGCAGCACGGCCGCGCGGGTGATCCCGTGCAGGATGTCGTGCGACAGCGCCCGGGTGACGATCGCGCCGCCCGTGACGATATAGGCGTTGTTCGAGGTGCCCTCGGTCACGAACCCGTCCTCGACCAGCCAGGCGTCGTCGCAACCCCTTGCTTTCGCTTCCATCTTCGCCATCGACGGATAGAGAAGCTGCACCGTCTTGATGTCGCGGCGGTGCCAGCGGATGTCGGGCAGGGTGCAGACCTTCCAGCCCGTATGCGCCGCCGGATTGTCCGCGAGCCCCGGCTTCGACTGTGTGAACATCACGACGGTCGGCGGCAACTCCTTGGGCGGAAAGGCGAAATCCCGGTCGCCCGGATTGCCGCGGGTGACCTGCAGATAGACCATCCCGTCCTCGAGCGCATTCTCGGCGACGAGCTGGCGGTGCAGCTCCAGCCAGGTCGCCTCGTCATGCGGGTTGGCGATCCCGAGCTCCCCCAGCGAGCGCGCCAGCCGCGTCATATGCCCCTGAAAGTCCAGCAATTTCCCGCCGAGGACGCTGACCACCTCATAGACCCCGTCGGCCATCAGGAAGCCGCGGTCGAACACCGAGACGGTCGCCTGATCCTCGGGCAGCAGGGCGCCGTTGACATGGACGATGCGGGACATGGGCTTTCTCCGGGGTTTCTCTGATCGGGGGTGTTCTGCGCCAATCCGCGCGGTGCTTCAATGCCCGCGGGCGCCCGTGCAGCCGCAGAACCGCTTGATGCAGGCGCAGCAATTATCTATCACCGGCGCAGCTCATGACGAAACATCCTTGCCGTTCCGAGGTCCGAAATGTCCTTCCGCCTGCAACCCCAGCCGCCCGCCCGCCTCAACCGCTGCCAGCTCTTCGGCCCGGGGTCGCGGACGCAACTGTTTGAAAAGATGGCGGCCTCGGCGGCGGACGTGATCAACCTCGACCTCGAGGACTCGGTCGCGCCGGACGACAAGGAACAGGCGCGCAAGAACGTCATCCAGGCCATCGGCGACGTCGACTGGGGCACCAAGACGCTGTCGGTGCGGATCAACGGGCTCGACACCGGCTGGTGGTATCGGGACGTGGTGGACCTGCTGGAACAGGCCTCGGACCGCATCGACCAGATCATGATCCCGAAGGTCGGCAACGCGATGGACCTTTACGCCGTCGACGCGCTGGTGACCGGGATCGAGAAGGCCAGGGGCCGCACCAAGCCCATCGCCTTCGAGGTCATCATCGAATCCGCCGCCGGCATCTCCCATGTCGAGGAGATCGCCGCCGCCACCCCGCGCCTGCAGGCGATGAGCCTCGGCGCCGCGGACTTCGCTGCCTCGATGGGGATGGCCACGACCGGGATCGGCGGCACCCAGGAAAACTATTACATGGCCCGCGAGGGGCAGAAATACTGGTCCGACCCGTGGCACTGGGCGCAGGCCGCCATCGTCGCCGCCTGCCGCACCCACGGGGTGCTGCCGGTCGATGGCCCGTTCGGGGATTTCAGCGACCAGGACGGGTTCCGCGCCCAGGCGCTGCGCTCGGCGACGCTGGGCATGGTCGGGAAATGGGCGATCCATCCGAGCCAGGTGGCGCTCGCCAACGAGGTGTTCTCGCCGTCCGAGGCCGCGGTGGGCGAAGCGCGCGAGATCCTCGCCGCGATGGATGCGGCGCAGAAATCCGGGGCCGGGGCCGCGGTATACAAAGGTCGACTGGTTGACATCGCGTCGATTCGTCAGGCACAAGTGATCGTGCGTCAGGCAGAGTTGATCGCCGAGGCGGCAACGCGCTGACGAGACGAATACCCGGGCGGCACGGCGGGGAGGCCCAGCCGCCAATCGGGGGAGGAGCGACAGGTCCCGCTGCATTGCGGGGCCTGTCTCTGTTGAAGGCCCGGCTCGCGTGACGCGGTGCAGCCCCAATCCCCCGCATCACCGACACGCCGGAAACACTACGCTCCGCCTGCGCGCCCGGTGGGATCCCCCCAGACAACTGTTCCAAAACAAAAAAGGCCCGGCACGCGCCGGGCCTTCGTTGTTCGGGGAACGGCCTCAGTCCGCGGCCTTGACCTCGCGACGCTCGCCCATCAGCCCCTTGATGATCGCGTAGCTCGCCCCGAGCAGCACCAGCGTGAACGGCAGTCCGGTCGAGACCGCCATCGCCTGCAGTGCGGTGAGGCCGCCGCCGAGCATCAGCGCGATGGCCAGCATCCCCTCGACACTCACCCAGAACAGCCGTTGCGGCACCGGGGCGTCGACCTTGCCGCCGGCGGCGATGGTGTCGATCACCAGCGACCCCGAATCGGCCGAGGTGATGAAAAACACCATCACCAGCACGATGCCGATCAGGCTGGTCACCTGCGCGAGCGGCAGTTGCCCGAGCATCTGGAAGAGCTGCAGCTCGAGCGCCGCGTCCACCGCGCCGGTGAACCCGCCGAGATACTGCGTGATCGCCGTCCCGCCGAGCGCGGTCATCCACAGCACCGAGATCAGCGCCGGGATCACCAGCACCGCGGTCAGGAACTGCCGCACCGTGCGCCCGCGCGACACGCGGGCGATGAACATCCCCACGAACGGCGACCAGCTGATCCACCACGCCCAATAGAAGGCCGTCCAGCCCTGACGGAAGTTGTCGTCGGTGCGCCCGAACGGGTTCGACAGCGGCACGAGGTCACGCGCATAGGCCGACAGGTTGCCGAAGAAGCCGGTGGCGATCTGCCAGGTCGGCCCGACCGCGATGATGAACGCCAGCAGCAGCATGGCGAGGATCATGTTCGCCTGCGACAGGATCTTGACCCCGCGCTCGACCCCCAGCCCGACCGACAGGCCGGCGACGATGGTGATGGCGATGATCACCACGATCTTTGTCGTCAGCGAGGCCGGGATGCCGAAGAGGTAATGCAGCCCCGCCGTCGCCTGCTCGGCCCCGAAGCCGAGCGAGGTCGCCAGGCCGAAGATCGTCGCGAACACCGCGAGGATGTCGATGATGTGGCCGGGCCAGCCCCAGATCCGCTCGCCGAAGAGCGGGTAGAAGACCGAGCGCATCGTCAGCGGCAGGCCCTTGTTGTAGGAAAACAGCGCCAGCGCCAGCGCCACCACCGCATAGATCGCCCAGGGGTGCAGCCCCCAGTGGAAGATCGTGGCCGCCATCGCCAGCCTTCGGGCGGCCATGGGATCGCCTGCGGCGCCCTCGAGCGGGGCCCAGTCGGTGCGCACGCCGTCCTCGATCACCACGCCGCCGAGGGCGGCGTCGAAATGGCCCAGCGGCTCGCTGACGCCGTAGAACATCAGCCCGATGCCCATGCCGGCCGCGAACAGCATCGCAAACCAGCCGAAGAGCGAGAAGTCGGGCGACGCCTCGGGGCCCCCCAGCCGGACACTGCCCAGCGGCGAGACGATCAGCCCGAGGCAGAGCAGCACGAAGACGTTGCCGGCGGCGAGGAAGAACCAGTCGAGGTTGCCGGTCAGCGCGCCGCGCAGGCTGGTGAAGGCGGTCTCGACCCCGCTCGGCTGGGCGACGCCGTCGATGGGGGGCTGGGCGGTCAGGATCTGCCCGACCAGGGTGCCGACGGTGAAGAGCGCGATCACCACGGCCGAGACGATGAAGACCACCTTGTGGATGTCGATCTCGAACGTGACGGCGCGGCTGACGTTGTCCTGTCCGATCTCGTAGGGGGTCTCGATGATCTCGGTCGGCCCCTCGGGTTCGGGCAGGGGCTCGGTTGCCGTCTCGGCCAGGTCCGCCTCGGGGACAAGGCGATCCGCGGCGGGGTCGGTTTGGTCGGTGTCGGCGCGTGTCAGGTCACGCGCCCCGGGTTGGCGGGTGGGGTCTGTCATCTCATCCTCGTCATCGGGACTCGCAGGGTTGTGAAGGGGGCGAACCTGTCACAACCCGTCGGCCCAATTCAACCGTCTAGGCGCAGGAGATTGAGAAACCGTTAAGAGCCAGGGACTTGCAGTCGAGAATCAGGGCGGGGGAGGGGCGGGGCCGGGCGAACGGCCCCGTTCAGAAGTCGAAGAGGTCCGACAGGAACGACTCGCGCTTGCGCTTGCGATAGCGGCGGTCGTCGTCGTCATCATCGTCGCGGTCACGGTCGCGGCGGCGTCCGTCGTAGCGGTCGCCGTAGCGGTCGGCCTCGCGCCGCTCGTCGTGGCGCCAGTCATCGGGGCGCCGGTCGTCCGAGCGCCAATCGTCAGGGCGCCCACCGCCCGGCTCGCCCCGGAACTGCGGGGCGCCGTGCAGGTCTGGCGCGGCGGCGGGGTGGGCGGCGGGCGCGGGGGCGAAGGCGCCCGAGCCCTGCGGGGCGACGAAGCCCGGCTGGGGCGGCGGCTGCATCACCACCGGCGGCTCGGGCGGCGCGGCGCGGTCGATGATCTTGTCCAGCTCGCCGCGGTCGAGCCACACGCCCCGGCACTTGGGGCAGTAGTCGATCTCGACCCCGCTGCGTTCGGTCATCACCAGGGTCTCGCCGTCAACGGGGCACTGCATGGCCGCTCCTCACCTCTGTTCAGGCAGAGTTAGGGCAGGCGGGGCCGCCTGCAAGGGGGGAATGGCGGCGGCGGGGCCCGCATCGTCGGGGGGCGTCCAGTCGGCGGGAATCCGCGGCGTCGCGGCCACCAGCCGCCGGGTATAGGGGTGGCGGGGAGCGGTCAGGATCGCCTCGGTCGGGCCGTCCTCAACGATCCGCCCCTTCTCCATCACCAACACCCGGTCGGTGATCCGGCGCACCACCGACAGGTCGTGGCTGATGAACAGCCACGCCATCCCGTGCGACGCCCTGAGCCGCGCCAGCAGGTCGAGCACCTGCGCCCGCACCTGCACGTCGAGCGCGCTCACCGCCTCGTCGAGGATCACCAGCCGGGGGCGGATGATGAGCGCCCGGGCGATGGCGATGCGCTGGCGCTGCCCGCCCGAGAACTGGTGGATGTGGCGGGACATGGCCTCGGCGGGGATGCCGACCTCGGCCAGCGCCTCGGCCACGCGGTCGCGCCAGTTGCGGGGGCGGCCGGTCAGGTGGAAGGGCTCGGCCACCAGCCGGTCCACCCGCCAGCGCGGGTCGAAGCTGCCATAGGGGTCCTGGAACACCACCTGCACCTTGGCCCTCAGCGCGCGCGGCATCCGCGCCGTGACCGGCGCGCCGTCCAACAGGATGCGGCCGCCCTGCAGCGGGTCGAGCCCGAGGATGGCGCGGGTCAGCGTGGACTTGCCGCAGCCGGACTCGCCCACGAGCCCCACCGACTCGCCGTCCGCGACGCTGAGCGAGACCCCGTCCACCGCGCGCAGCACCCCATGCGGCGCGCCGATCCGCGGGCGGGGCAGGCGGTAGGCGCGCACCGCGCCCTCGACCCGCAGGATCGGGGTGTCGTCGGGCGCGACCGTCACCCGCGGCGGCTGGTGGCGCGCGGCGGCGAAGAGGGCGCGGGTGTAGGGGTGGCTTTGGGTGCGGAACAGCGCCTCGGTCTCGCCCTGCTCGACGATCCGGCCGGATTGCATCACCGCCACGCGGTCGGCCACCCCCGCCACCACCGCGAGGTCGTGGGTGATGAGCATGAGCGCCATGCCCTCGTCGCGCACCAGCCCGGCCAGCAGGTCGAGGATCTGTGCCTGCGTGGTCACGTCCAGCGCCGTGGTCGGCTCATCCGCGATGAGCAGGTCGGGGGCGTCGGCGATGGCCATGGCGATCGCCACCCGCTGCCGCTGCCCGCCGGACAGCTCGTGCGGATAGAGCGTCAGCGGGAACCGCGGCGCCGCCAGCCCCACCCGGTCGAGCCGCGCCCGCGCCACCGCCAGCGCCTCGGCCCGGCCCATGCCGTGATGCCGGGTCAGCACCTCGGCCACCTGGTCGCCGATGGTCATCAGCGGGTTGAGCGCCGTCATCGGTTCCTGAAAGATCATCCCGATGCGGCGGCCGCGCAGGTCGTTCAGCGCCCGCTCGGGCAGGGTCAGCAAGTTGGTGCCGTCCAGCACGACCTCGCCGGTCGCGGCGGCCCCCTCGGGCAAGAGGCCGATCACCGCCAGCGCGGTCATCGACTTGCCCGACCCGCTCTCGCCCACCAGCCCGGTGACGCGGCCGGGGGCGAGGTCGAGCGTCACCCCCTCGAGCACCCGGTGCCCGCCGATGGTCACGCCGAGGTCGCGGACCGAGATCATGCCACCCCCAGCCCGGTGGACCGCAGCCGCAGCCGCGGGTCGAGCGCATCGCGCAGCGCGTCGCCCAGCAGGTTCAGCCCCAGCACCGTGCCGACGATGGCGAGGCCCGGGGCGATGGCGACGTGCGGGGCCACCGTGACCAGCGTCTGCGCCTCGGCCAGCATCCGCCCCCAGCTCGGCGTCGGCGGCTGCGCGCCGAGGCCGACGTAGCTCAGCCCCGCCTCGGCGAGGATGCCGAGGCTGAACTGGATGGTGCCCTGCACGATCAGCAGGTTGGCGATGTTGGGCAGGATATGCTCGAGGCTGATGCGCGCCCGCCCCTTGCCCGCCACCTGCGCCGCGCGGATGTAGTCGAGCGTCCACAAGGGCATCGCCCCCGCCCGGGTGACGCGGGCGAAGACGGGGATGTTGAAGATCCCGATGGCGAGGATGGCGTTGACCGCCGAGGGTCCGAGCGCCGCGGTGATCAGGATGGCGATCACCAGCGAGGGGAAGGCGAAGATCAGGTCGTTGCCGCGCATGATCGCCTCGTCCAGCCACCCGCCGCGGCGGGCGGCGGCGATCAGGCCCAGCGGCACCCCGACCAGCACGCCGATCCCCACCGCGACCAGCGCCACGGCGAGCGAGGTGCGCGCCCCCACCATCACCATCGACAGGATGTCGCGGCCGAAATGGTCAGTCCCGAACGGGTGCGCCGCCGAGGGCGGCTTGAGCTTGTCGGCGATGCTGATGCCGGTGACGCCATAGGGCGTCCACACCCACGACAGCAGCGCCGCCCCAAGCGCCAGCGCGGTCAGCGCCAGTCCAAGGATAAGGCCCAGGCGGCGCGTCATCGCCGCCTCAGCCGCGGGTCGACGGCCGCATAGGCCAGATCGACGAGGAAGGTGACGAGGATCACCGCCGCGACCAGCACCAGCACCGCCGACTGCACCACCACCAGATCGCGCTGGGTGATGGCCTGGAAGATCAGCCGCCCGAGGCCGGGCAGGTAGAACACGTTCTCGATGATGATCGCGCCGGCCATGAGGAACGAGAACTGCATCCCGAGGATGGTCAGCACCGGGATCAGCGCGTTCCTCAGGGCGTGGCGCCTGAGCGCCTGCCCGCGCGACAGGCCCTTTGCGCGAGCCGAGCGGATGTAGTCCTGCCCCAGCGTCTCGATCAGCGCCGAGCGCAGCACGCGGGCGAGGATCGCCGCCTGCGGCAGGGCCAGCGCGATGGCCGGCAGGATGAGCGACTTCAGCGCCGCGCCGGGGTGCGACCAGCCGGGGAAGCCGCCGGCCGGCAGCCAGCGCAGCTTCACCGCGAAGACCAGCACCAGCAGCATGGCGAACCAGAAGTTCGGCAGCGCGATGCCAAGCTGCGTGGCCCCCATCACCGCCGCGTCCGCCGGCCCGCCGCGCTTGCGGGCGGCCAGCATCCCGACCGGGAACGCCACCGCCACCGCCAGCCCCAGCGCCATCAGTGCCAGCGGCAGCGAGACCTGCACCCGGGCGAGGATTATCCCCGCCACCGGCGTCTTGTAGGCGAGGCTGGTGCCCAGATCGCCCGTCAGCACCCCGCCGAGCCAGCGCGCGTAGCGGACCGGCCACGGCAGGTCGAGCCCCATCTGTTCGCGCAGCGCCGCCACCGTGTCGGGCTGGGCGCCGGTGCCGAGCATGAAACTCGCCGGGTCGCCGGGGACCAGATCGACCACGGCAAAGATCACCGCCGAGGCGACAGCGAGGCTGAGGATCAGCGAGAGCAGGCGGCGGAGGATCGGCGACATGGCACGGACGCTAGGCGGCGTCCGGCGTCAGGTCCAGCGCCATGCGCCGATGGCCGCCGCAGAGAGGGGCTCTGCCCCTCGCCGCGCGCGGGGCGCGCGCGGCTCACCCCGGGATACTTCGGTCCAGCCCGAGGCTCATGGCCGCAGCTCGCGCCTCGGGCTGGAGACAAATATCCTCGGGGGTCCGGGGGCAGACAGCCCTCGGTCCGGCGCCGGGGCCTGCGGCGCGCCGCCCGCGGTCATCGTTGCCCGGCGATCCGCAGCACGCCCTCGGGGTCGCGGGCGATGAGGCTGAGGTAGCTGCGCACCGCCTTCTCCGGGCGCGAGCGGCCGGTTTCCCATTTGCGCAGGGTCTTGACGTCCAGCCCGTAGCGTAGCGCGAACTCGGTCTGCGTGAGGTTCAGCCCGCTGCGCAGCGCGGCCACGTCCACCGTCTCGGGCGGGGCGGTGGGGGTCAGCGCCAGCCCGGCAGCGGCCAGCGTGCGGGTGGTGGCGTCCAGATCGGCCACCGCCGGCAGGGTGGCGTGGGCTGGTCCCTCATACATCACCTTTTCGACCAGCCGCTTGGCCTGAAGCATGGTCAACCCCGCCTCGACCAGCGCCGGCACCGCAGCGAAGATGTCGATGCGCCGGTCATTGGGTTCAAGCGCCGCCTCGACGGGCGAACCGGAGCGGTTTGGGACGACGGCCCGCGCCGCGCCCAGTCGTTCGAACCGCTCCTTCAACGACAACGCCGTCATAGCCGAACACCTCCATCACCGCCTCGGCGATGCGTCGCATATCGGACCGCGTGAGGCTGCGCCCCACCGCGTCCACGTGAACCCCGGCCAGCCGCAGCGTCTGGCCGTGCTGCCGCAGGTCCGCCATCACCCGGATCTCGAGCCCGTCGAGCACAAAGCTCGCCGTGGCGATGGACCCCTCGGTGGCCTCGTAGTCGAAGGCCAGACCCACGCCATTCACATACTCCATCGGCGCACCCGTTTCAACGCCCGGACATCCCCCTCACGCGCCGGGGACGTTGATCTTGCCCAGCAGCGGCAGGTCGTCGGCGGGGGTGACGCTGTGGCGCTCGATCATCCGGTGGACGCTGGGGTCGCCCTCGCCCTGATGCAGCGCCCTCAGGGCCAGCGTCACCTCGGCGTCCGACTTGGTGCGGCGCAGGTTGTGGCGGACGTACTCGTCCCAGGTGGCGATGTGATAGGATTCGCTCCAGTGGTCGGGGTTCTCGAGGTCGCGCAGAAGCGCCCAGTTCCGCGCACCGTCGCGGCGCCGGATCGCGCGGCGCCGCGCCATCAGGCGCAGGAACTCGGCCGTGTCAGCGTGGGCGATGACGTAATCCACCATCACCATGATCGGCCCCGAGCGTCCCCGCAGGTCGAGCGCCAGCGCCGGCTCGCGGAAACGGTTGGCGGGGTCGAGGTCGAGCTTGCCGAACTCGGGCTGGCTGAACCAGCGCCCGATCACCGCCCCGGCGACCAGCAGCGCGGCCGCCCACAGCATCGCCTGCGAGACGCCCTGCGCGCCCGCGACCATCCCCCAGACCCAGGCCCCCGCAGCCATCCCGCCGAAGGTCGCGGTCTGATAGAGCGCCAGCGCCCGCGCCACGACCCAGCGCGGGGTCGAAAGCTGCACGGTGACGTTGAAGAGCGACAGCGCCAGCACCCACGAGGCCCCGGCGGGCAAGAGCGCGAGCCCCTGCAGCCAGACGTTGTCGGTCAGGGCCAGCGTGGCGCAGGCCACGGCAAAGCCGAGGAACGCCAGCCGGACCACGTTCTCGTTGTTCATCCGCTCGCGCAGCCGCGGGTTGGCGGCCGCGCCCAGGATGGCGCCGAAGCCGTAGCAGCCGAGCAGCAGCCCCAGCATCAGCGACCCGCCCTCGGGATGGCTCTTGGCGATCAGCGGCAGCAGCGCCAGCACCGCGACGGCGGAAAACCCGAAGAGCGCGCCGCGCGCCAGCACCCGCATCAGGTTCGGGGACAGCACCACGTAGCGCAGCCCTGCCGCCACTGCGGGGCCGAGCGGCTCGGGCGCATAGGCGCGCTCGCGCACCGGGGGGCGCCAGCGCAGCATCGCCACGATCAGCGGCAGATAGCTGGCGGCGTTGACCGCAAAGGCCGCCGCCGCGCCCCAGGCCGCGACGATCAGCCCCCCGGCCGCCGGCCCGACCGAGCGCATCAGGTTGAACCCGACCGAGTTCAGCGTCACCGCCGCCGGCAGGTCGGCGCGGGGGACGAGGTCGCCCATGCTCGCCTGCCACGGCGGGTTGTAGAGCGCCTGCCCGACGCCG
Organism: Paracoccus sanguinis; assembly: GCF_900106665.1. Lineage (GTDB taxonomy): Bacteria > Pseudomonadota > Alphaproteobacteria > Rhodobacterales > Rhodobacteraceae > Paracoccus > Paracoccus panacisoli. Next base: position 790,828 of record NZ_FNNA01000002.1, on the reverse strand, counting down.
ATCAGGAAGGTCAGCGCCAGCAGCGAATAGGGGTCGAGCCAGCCCCGCCACGCCACCACGGCCAGCAACAGCGACACCCCCGCCATGATCGCCAGCGCCGCGAGCAGCAGCCGCTTGCGCTCGAAGATGTCGGCGAGCGCGCCCGAGAGCAGCGCGAACAGCATGATCGGCAGGGTGTTCGACGCCTGCACCAGCGCCACCAGCGTGGCGCTGTCGGTGAGCTGCGTCATCATCCACGCCGCGCCCACCGCCTGCACCAGCCCGCCGAAGTTCGACACCAGCGTCGCGGCCCAGAGGTTGCGGAAGGCCGCGTGCCGGAACGGCGCCAGCGCCGAGGACGACGCAGGCGGGGCGGGATCGCGCAAGGGGGGCGGTGCGGGTCTGGACATCATCGGCGCTCGCCCGGCACTCTGACCCGCCCCGGCGCGTGGGGCAACAGGCCCGGCAGGGGGGAGAGCGAGATGGACGAGCCCGACACCGACACGGCCGTGCTGCGGACCCGGCAGATGGCGCTGAGGGCGATCATGGACGGCCGCGGCGCCGAGGTGGTGGTGCTGCGCGACCCGGCGCTGGTGGCGCATTACGGCGGCGCGGGGCTGCCCGGCGGCACGGTGCTGCTGGTCACGGCGACGGAGGTGCGGGCGGTCGGGGATGGGGCTCAGGCTGCGGGCGCGTTGGACCGCGGGGAGCGGGTCGTCGGGCACGACGGCAGCGGTGGACTGGGCGCGGGCGAGGCGCTCGATCTGGGGGCGGTCATCCGCCGGCAGGCGGCGGGGTAAAACGAAAACGGCCCCGCGCTGGGCGGGGCCGCTGTCTGCTCAGCGCAAGGCGCCGATCAGTTCCGGTTGAAGAGGCGCAGCACCAGCAGCAGGATCACGGCGCCGATGGTGGCGAACACGATCGAGCCGAGGATGTTGGTGCCGGCCACGGTGTTGCCGGTGGCGGGGGCCGCGCCGAGGTTCCAGCCGAGGGCCGGGAAGAGCAGCGAGGCGATGACCGCGCCGACGACGCCGACGATGATGTTCATCAGCGTGCCCTGGCCGTGGCCCTTGACGATCTGGCCGGCGAGCCAGCCCGCGATGGCGCCGATGATGATGGCGATGATGAGACCCATGGGATTCCCTTTCGAAGCGCAGTTCCTGACCGCCGTCATTGGCGGAGACGGCGGCACAACCCCATGAAAACCGGCAGGGTTCCGCCGATGGGGTCTTTTCGACGTGATGGCCTCGGGAACTCTGCGGGTTGTGACATCAGGGCCACAGATCACGGCCGGTAAAAATCCTGCGCGCGCGACATTCTTGCAACGCAAACCCGCGTCCGCAGGCCGCCCGTGCGGCGGTTTGCCTTGACCTTTCCGCCCCTGCGCCGCCTATGGGGACGTCCTGTCGTCGGGCTGCGCGCCGTGCTTGCGCGCGATTCGCCCGATGTGAGCTGCCACCTCACTGCCCACCGCGGTCCGCCGCCGAGGGCCGTCCCGAATCATGAGGATCTCGCGATGCGCATCGCCTCTGCCGTCCTGCTCGCTGCCGTGCTCGGTCTGGCCGCCTGCGGCCCCGACCCGGCCGCGCAGGTCGCCCCCGCCACCCCCGCCACCCCGGCCGTCACGCCGGCGATCTATCAGGCCCGCACCGATACCGGCCCCGGCGGTGAGCCGCTGCCGATCGCGGCGATCAAGCCCGCCTACCTGCGCGACCGCAACGTCCGCGCCCAGGTGCCCTACAACGGGCCCGATCCGGCCGGCAGCATCGTCGTCGATCCCTACGCGCGCTTCCTGTATCTCGTCGAGCCGGGCGGCACCGCCACCCGCGTCGGCATCGCCGTGGGCAAGGCGGGCCTGGGCTTTTCGGGCACCGCCACCGTCGGCCGCAAGGCCCGCTGGCCGTCCTGGACCCCCACCGCCAACATGGTCGCGACCGAGCCGGATCTGTACGGCCCGGTGAAGGACGGCAAGGCCGGCGGTCTGGACAACCCGCTGGGCTCGCGCGCGCTGTACCTGTACCAGGGCAGCCGCGACACGCTGTACCGGATCCACGGCACGATGGACCCCTCGTCGATCGGCAAGGCGACCTCGGCCGGCTGCATCCGGCTGTTCAACCAGGACATCATTGACCTGTTCGACCGCGTGCCGACCGGCACCCGCGTCAAGGTCCGCACGGCCGCGGAATCGCGCGCGCTGGAAGGCCCGCTGGTCGAGACGCCGGACGGGTATCTCGAGCCCGCCGCCGCTGCCCCGGTCGTGGCGATGTCGCCCGCCGGCGTGCCGGTCGTGGAAAGCGCCGTGCCCGCCGCCTGGCGCTGATCGGGCGCTGATCGGGCGCTGAGGCACCGAACGAACGCAACGGACGCCCGGCGAGCCATCGCCGGGCGTCTTGCATTTGCGGCGGCGTGCGGGTTGATTCCGGCCATCCTGCCGCCCTGATCCGGGGCGCGATCCTGTGCGCCGGATCGGCGCGTGACAGCCTGCGCCGGATCGGCGCGTGAAAGGTATGGACCATGGCCAATCCCCCCTCGACCGCCAAACCCCCCGTTGACGTGGCAAAGCTGATCGACCGCACGCGCGAGCCGGCGCTGTCGCGGCACGCCGACCGCACGCTGACCGGCCTGATGCGCAAGCTCGACGCCGCCAGCGCCGAGGCGGGCGCCGACCCCGAGGCGGCGCGGGCGATCGCGGCGGCGCTGCGGCGCGTCAAGGGCGAGGCGAAGAAGCGGCTCGCGGCGTCCGAGGGCGGCAGCCCCGCCCCGGCCGAGCGGCGCGGCCGGCCGGGTGCCGGCAAGGCGGCGCAGGCTGCGGGGCGCAAGCCGGTGCGGAAGGCTGAGGCGACCGACGCGCCGCGCGCCGAGGGCGCCGCAGCCGAGACGCCCCGGGCCCGGGGGCGCAACGCGGGCGCGGCCAAGGCCGATTCAGGTCCGGCACCGGCCCCCGCCGAGGCAGCGGCAAAGCCTGTGGCCGCCAAGCCCTCGGCCCCTCAGGCGGCGCGCCGCCCGGCCGTCCGCGACGCCGCCGCAACCCGCGGCCGGGGCCGCGCGGCGGCCGCAGCCGCGACGCCCCGCCCGGCCGCCGAGGTGCGCCCGGCCGACCCCCGCACGGCCGACGTGCGGCCGCCGAAACCGGCGCGCCCGCCGCAGGCCGACAGCGCCGCGGTGCGCGCCGACGATCTCGACGCCAAGGCCGAGGCCAAGGCGCGCAAGGCCGCCGAGAAGGCCGAGCGCAAGCGGGTGAAGGAGGCAGAGAAGGCCGAGCGCAAACGCGCCAAGGACGCCGAAAAGGCCGCCCGCAAGGCCGCCCGCCTTGCCGAGGGGGACGCGGGCGCGGCTGCGAAAGCGCCCAAGGCCGGGAAGAAGGCCGGCAAGGCCAAGGGCGAGAAGCAGAAGAAGGGCAAGGGCAAGGACGGGAAGTCCAAGGCCTGAGTTGGGGGCGGGGGCGAGCGGCTTTCTCGGAGGGCCGCATCGCAGGTGTTCGTTGGTCGCCTCGCCGCGACTTGTCTGATTGAGCGCACACCGGCGGGGCGGATTGCCCCGCCTCGCACGCGGCGCCATTGAGAGCGTCTTAAGCTCCCTGCGAGCTGCCTCCCGCGGTGGCGGGGGGCGTGGACGCTCGCCTCTGCGATTGGGTGGCGGCGCTGCCGCGACTCACCGTCGCCCGCGGTGCCCTCGCCCGAGACACCCGGCCGCCCACCACACCCGCGCTTCGCCAACCGCCGGTTCCCATGCCCCCGGCGGTCTGCTATTTCAGAGGCGGACAACCGCGATTGGGGGCAGGGTGGGCTGGCGATACCGCATAGGCGTGGCGATGCTGCTGGGCCTGCCGCTCGCGGCAGAGGCCGCAGGCGTGGCCGCCGCGCCGGACGGCTCGGTGATGCTCGTGCCCGCCACGCCCGGAGCGGCCGCGCCGACGCCCGGGGCAGCCGCGCCCACCCCCGCCGAGGAAGCGCCCACGCCCGCGGCCTCGCCAGACACCGCCCCTCCCGCGCCGCAGGCTGAGGTCCGCCCGGACCCCGGGCTGCCGCCGGAGGACGGCGCGGCCGGCGCCGCGCCTGCGCCCGCACCCGCGACCGCTGCCGAGCCAGCACCCGCGACCGGCACGCCCGCGACCGCTGCCGCACCCGCGCCCGTTGCTGAGCCCGCACCCGCAACCGCTGCCGCACCCGCGACCGACACGCCCGCACCCGCAACCGACACGCTCCCGCCCGCCACCGCCGAGGCGTCACCCGACCCCGCGCCCCCCACTGACGCCGCCGCGGCGGCGAACGCCCCGGCGCGCGCCGCCGATCCGGCGCCCGAGGCGCCCGCCGACCCCACCACGCCCGCTCCGCCCCCCGCCATGGCCGGCCCGCACCAGCCCGCCGACACCCGCACCGAGCGCTGCACGGCGGACCGGCGGAGCTGCATCAAGGTCGCCTCCTACGTCTCGGACGTCTGCACGGTGATCGAGCGGGCCGCGACCGAGAACCGGCTCGACCCCAACTTCCTCGCCCGCCTGCTCTGGAAGGAATCGATGTTCGAGCCCGAGGCGGTCTCGCCGGTCGGCGCGCAGGGGATCGCCCAGTTCATGCCCGAGACGGCGCGCATCCGCCGGCTCGATGACCCGTTCAACCCGGCCAAGGCCATCCACGCCTCGGCCGACTATCTGCGCTACCTCATCGACGGGTTCGGCAACATGGGGCTCGCCGCGGTCGCCTATAACGGCGGCGAGGCCCGGGCGCTGCGCTTCTACAACGGCGGACAGGTGCTGCCCTACGAGACGCAGGACTACGTCGAGGCGATCACCGGCCACAACGCCTGGAAATGGCGCGACGAGCCGCCCGGGACGCTCGACCTGCGGCTCGACAAGGACCGGCCCTTCCGCGAGGCCTGCATCAAGCTCGCCGGCAACCGCGCGCTCAAGGAGTTCACGACCAAGCAGCGGGCGTGGCCGTGGGGCGTGATCCTCGCCTCGCACCCCAAGCAGTCGGGGGCGCAGAGCCAGGTGAGCCGGCTGAACCGGCAACTGCGCCCGATCCTCGGCGGCAAGCGGGTGAGCTACGTGCGTAAGACGATGACCGGCTCGGGGCGCAAGGTCTACACGGCCCAGATCGGCTATTCCTCGCGCGGCGAGGCCAACGCCTTCTGCAACCAGTTCCGCGCCCTCGGCGGCCGCTGCATCGTGCTGAAGAACTGAGGCACGCGCCGCCTGTCGCCCCCAACCGCCTGCGCGTCGCGTTCCAGTTCGCGGAACGCGCCCCGGGCCTCCTCCGCGCCCCCGGGGTTCCGCGATGTGATACGGGCGGCGCCCCCCGGCACCGCCCGCCTCCATCTTCTTTCAGCCTCATATTCTGCGACCGCGCCCCGAGGCGCGGCGCCGGGATCACTCTTTCCAGTGCACCTTGGTCAGGTCGTTGGCCGGCGAGGGCGCGTTCTCCCACAGGCCCTCGATCCGGGCATCGGCCACGCCGGTCTTGGCGAGCTGGAAGAGGAACGCCACCGGGTGATCGTCGGCCAACATCTCCTGCGCCTCTTTCAGGATCGCGCTGCGCTCGGCCGGGTCCAGCGCCGCCTTGAGCTTCTCCATCAGCGCGTTGAAGGCGGGGTTCTGATAGCCGATGTAATAGCCTTCGCGGGCATAGATGCCGATGTCCATCGGCTCGACGTGGCTGATGATGGTCAGGTCGAAATCGTGGTTCTTGTAGACCGTCTCGAGCCACTGGGCCCATTCCATGTTGGTGGTCTGGGTCTCGATCCCGACCTCGCGCAGCTGCGCCGCGACGATCTCGCCCCCGCGCCGGGCATAGGGCGGCGGCGGCAGGGCGAGGCGCAGTTTCAGCCCCGACACCCCCGCCTCGGCCAGGAGCGCACGCGCCTTCTCGGGGTCATGCGGCGAGCGGTCGAGCAGGTCGACGTAGTCCGGGTGATGCGGGGCGAAGTGGCTGCCGATCGGGGTGCCATAGCCGAACATCGCCCCGTCGATGATCGCCTGCCGGTCCACGGCCAGCGCGATCGCCTCGCGCACCTTGGGATTGTCCAGCGGCGCATTGCGGTTGTTCATCGACAGGATCGTCTCGCCCTCGGTCGTGCCCACGATCACCTTGAAGCGCGGGTCGGCCTTGAGCTGGTCGAGCGTCTCGGGCGCGGGATAGATCGGGAAGGCGTCGACGTCCCCCGCCATCATCGCCGCGAAGGCCGCCGTCGGATCGGCGATGAAGCGGAACGTCGCGGTCTTCAGCGCCGGTTTCTCGCCCCAGTAGCCGTCAAAGGCGGTCAGCGTGACGTGGTCGCCCTGGGTCCACTCGCCCAGCTTGAAGGGCCCGGTGCCGACCGGCTTCGTCGCCGCATCCGCCGCCGAGGCCGGGTCCATCATCACCGCGTCGCCCCAGGCCATCTTCCACGGGAAATCCGCGTCCGGCGCCTTGAGCGTCACCCGCACGAGGTCGGGGGCCACCGCCTCGACCGCCTCGATGTCGGCAAACAGCGCCTTCTGCGCGTTGACCGAGTCGGGCGCCCGCGCGCGGTCGAGCGAGAACACCACGTCCGAGGCGTCGAAGTCCGCGCCGTCGTGAAACTTGACCCCGCCGTGCAGCTTGAACTCGTAGACCTTGCCGCCCTCCTTCGCCTCCCAGCTTTCGGCGAGGGCGGGGGCGATGCTGCCGTCGGGGGCGAAGCGGGTCAGCGCCTCGAAGAGGTTGGCATAGGTGATCTCGTCGATGGCGGCGGCGGCGTTGGCGGTCGGGTCGAGGCCCGGCGGTTCGAGTACCATGCCCAGCCGGATGGCGTCCTGCGCGGCAAGCGCCGGCCCCGAGATGAGCGCCACGGCGGCCGCGGTGGTCAGCAGAAAACGTTGAAACATCGGTCCCCTCCGGGGGGCGGCACGATGCCGCCCGCTGCGGGGGAAGCTTAGGCGGCGCGGGCGCGCCCGATCAAGCGCGGCGGCGCTGGGGCGGGATGATCTGCTGGGCGATCCCGGCCAGCATCAGCCACAGCGAGCTGACGACCAGCCCCCAGAGCGCCCAGCTTTGCGGGTGGAACCCGACCGCGATGGCCCAGCCGGCCGAGACGACCCAGGCGATGGTCATCGGCAGCGAGACGGCCCGCCAGCGCTCGGTCCGCACCGGGTGGATGAACTTGACGGGCAGGAACATCGCCACGGTCAGCGCCACGACGATGATGGCGATCACCCAGAACGAGGGCTTGAGCGCGAAGAGCACCAGCACCACCATGTTCCAGCAGGCCGGAAAGCCCGAGAAGCTGTTGTCCACCGTCTTCATCCGGGTGTCGGCGAAATAGATCACCGAGCCGTAGACGATGGCGATGATGCAGAGCCAGCCGGTCCAGCCGCTGAGCAGCCCCGACTTGAAGAGCGCATAGGCCGGGATGAACACGTAGGTCAGGTAGTCGATGATGAGGTCCATCAGCACCCCGTCATGCGTCGGCCAGTTCTCCTTGACGCGGTAGCGGCGCGCCAGCGGGCCGTCGAGCCCGTCCACCACCAGCGCCACGATCAGCCAGGCGAACATGGTGGACCATTTCCCGTCGACCGCGGCGAGCAGTGCGAGCATCGACAGGACGGCCCCGGTGGCCGTGAACAGATGAACCCCAAGGGCCTTGAGACGCAAATCCATCCCGCCTTGTGTCACCGCCCGTGCGGGCGCGCAACCGTGGCCGCACGAGGGGCGCTCGCCCCGGGACGACCGGAGGGCAGGGGACGCGGCGCGCTGCCTCCTGCGGCCCCCATCGCCTCGAGAGCGGGCGGCATCGCACGATAAGGGGCGCGGCCCAGGCCAGTTTCTCCTCTGACCCAAATATCCCGGGGGACGCGTCCGGCACGGACGCGGGGGGCAGAGCCCCCGCGACCGGTGGCCCTCACGCCTCGGGGATGGGCAGGGCGGTGGTGGCCTTCATCTCCTCCATCGACAGCAGCGCGGTGACGTTCTGGATCCGCACCTCGGAGATCAGCGACTGGTAGAAGCGGTCATAGGCGCGGGCGTTCTTGACCATCACCTTGAGGATATAGTCGATGTCGCCGGCCAACCGGTGCGCCTCGATCACCTCGGGGCGGGCGCGGACCGCGGCGAGGAAGCGCGCGGCCCAGTCGGCGTCGTGCTCGGTCGTGCGGATCAGCACGAAGAAGCACGCCTCGAGCCCGAGCGATTCGGCATCGAGCAGCGCCACCTGCCCGCGGATCACCCCCTGCTCGCGCATCCGCCGGATGCGGTTCCAGACCGGGGTGCGCGAGGCGCCGATGCGGGTCGCCACCTCCTCCAGCGGCAGGCTCGAATCCTGCTGGAGAAGGGAGAGTATCTTGCGGTCAGTGTCGTCCAGCCGGACGGGCGTTTGCGGCGTCTGCGCCATGAGGAATATTTTTCCGATTGAGGGGGAGGCGGGGGGAGGGACGGTCTTATTTCCGCCGGAGACTGGCGGAATGCAACATGATTTTCCTATTATCTGGTCATTGCCGAAAGGGTCTGACGATGTCCAAGAGCTTCACCCCCTCGCCCGCCACGCCCGCGGTGCTGACTGCCAACACGCTGCGCGACGGGCGCTGCGTGTGGATGGGGGCGGGTGGCTGGACCACCGACCCGCGCGCGGCGACGCTCTATGAGGACGCGGGGCTGGCCGAGTTCGCGCTGCTCGAGGCGCAGGCCCAGGGCCACGTCGTCGTCGGCCCCTATCTGATCGAGGCGAACCGCACCGCCGACGGCCGTGCCGCGCCCGCCCATTTCCGCGAGGCCTTCCGCCACAGCGGCCCGACGACCGAGCCCGCCGCCCGCGCCGCGCAGGCCGCCGCCAACTCCGCCGACCCCTTGACCGCCCCCCTGACCGCCCCCCTGACCGCCGAGGCCGCCCATGTTTGACGCAGCCCCCCACGACACCGCCCGCCAGGATACCGACGGGCAGGCCTACCTGCGCCATCGCGCGGCCCAGTTCCGCGCGCAGGTGGCGCGGCGGCTCGACGGCAGCCTGACCGAGGACGAGTTCCGGCCGCTGCGGCTGATGAACGGCGTCTACCTGCAGCTGCACGCCTACATGCTGCGGGTGGCGATCCCCTACGGGACCATCTCGCCCGACCAGATGCGCGGGCTCGCGGCTATCGCCGACCGCTGGGACCGCGGCTACGGGCATTTCACCACCCGCCAGAACATCCAGTTCAACTGGCCGGCGCTGGTGGACATCCCCGACATCCTCGACGCGCTGGCGGATGTGGGGCTGCACGCGATCCAGACCTCGGGCAACACGATCCGCAACGTGACGACCGACGCCTTCGCGGGCGCCGCCGCCGATGAGGCCGACGATCCGCGCCCCTGGGCCGAGCTGCTGCGCGTCTGGTCCACCGACCACGCCGAGTTTCAGTTCCTGCCGCGCAAGTTCAAGATCGCCGTCTCGGGCGGGGCGAAGGACCGGGCGGTGATCCCGGCCCATGACATCGGCCTGCGGCTCAAGCGGCAGGACGGGGCGCTGGGCTTCGAGGTGTGGATCGGTGGCGGCCTTGGCCGGACGCCGATGCTGGGGCAGGTGGTGCGCGACTTCCTGCCCGCCGCGGACCTGCTGCCCTACGTCGAGGCGATCCTCGCCGCCTACAACCTGAGCGGCCGGCGCGACAACAAGTACAAGGCGCGGATCAAGATTACCGTGGCCGAGCGCGGGCTGGACGTGATGCGCGCCGAGATCGAGGCCGAGTTCGCCCGCCGCCGCGCCGTCTTCCGCGGCGTGGACACGGCGCTGCTCGAGAGCCTGCGCGCCCGCTTCGCCCCGCCCGCCTTCCGCGAGGTGGACGCTGCGGGGTATGAGGCCGCGCGCGCCGCCGACCCGGCGTTCCGGTCCTTCACCGACACCAACCTGTCGCCCCACCGGGTGCCGGGCCATGCGAGCGTCACCGTGACGCTCAAGGCCGCCGGCGCCACGCCGGGCGACGCGACCTCGGAGCAGATGCGCACCCTCGCCGACTTGGCCGAGCGGCACGGCTACGGCGACCTGCGGATCGCGCATGACCAGAATGTGGTGCTGCCGCACGTCCCGCTCGACGCGCTGCCCGCGCTTTACGCGGGGCTGCGGGCGGCGGGGCTTGCCACCGCCAACGCGGGGCGGATCACCGACATCGTGGCCTGCCCGGGGATGGATTTCTGCACCCTGGCCACCGCCCGCTCGATCCCCGTCGCGCAGGAGATCGCGGCCTATGTCCGCGCCCGCGACCTCGACGACGAGATCGGGGCCTTCGACCTGCGCATCTCGGGCTGCATCAACGCCTGCGGGCATCACCACCTGGGCCACGTCGGCATCCTCGGGCTGGATCGCGCGGGGGTCGAGAACTACCAGATCACGCTCGGCGGCGACGGCTACGATGCGCCTGCGATCGGCGAGCGCGCCGGGGCGGGCTTCCCCTACGACCAGGTGGTGCCCGCCATCGGGCGGCTGCTCGACGCCTATCTCGCCGTGCGCGAGACGCCGGACGAGCGGTTCATCGACGCGCTGCGCCGGCTGGGGCCCGCGCCCTTCAAGGCCGCGCTCTACCCCGAGGCCGCCCATGCTTGACCTGACGCTCGAGGACCGGGCGCGGGCGCTCAACGACCGCTACCGCAACCACGCGGCGGTGTCGGTGCTGCGCCATGCGCTGGCCGACCCCGACCTCGGCCGGGTGGCGCTGGTGTCGTCATTCGGCGCCGAGTCGGTGGTGCTGCTGCACATGCTGTCGGTCGCGGCGCCCGATACGCCGGTGCTGTTCGTGGACACCGGGATGCTGTTCCCCGAGACGCTCGCCTATCAGCGCGAGATCGCCGCGCGGCTGCCGCTGACGGACATCCGGGTGATCCGCGCCTCGGACGACGAGATCGCCGCCGCCGACCCCGGCGGCACGCTGAACCAGCGCGACACCGACGCCTGCTGCAACGCCCGCAAGGTGGTGCCGCTCGAGCGTGCGCTGGCGGGGTTCGACGGCTGGATCACGGGGCGCAAGCGCTTTCAGGGCGGGCAGCGGGTCGAGCTCGAGTTCTTCGAGCCCGAGGCGCCCTCGCGGCTGCGGGTCAATCCGCTGGCGCACTGGCGGGCGCAGGACGTGGTCGAGTACATGGACGAGAACGCGCTGCCCCGGCACCCGCTGGTGGCGCGCGGCTACCCCTCGATCGGCTGCGCGCCCTGCACCTCGCCGGTGAAGCCGGGCGAGGACCCGCGCGCCGGGCGCTGGCGCGGCTCGGCCAAGACCGAGTGCGGCATCCACTTCATCGGCGGCAAGATCGTCCGCGGGCCGCTGGCGCCCGAGGCGGTGCCTGATGCGGTGCCCGAGCCCGCACCCGCCCCCGAGCCCGTGCCCGCCGCCGCGATCAGCCCCGTTCCCACCGATTCCGTCCCGACCCAGCCCGAGGCCCCGACGATGACCCCGACCCCGCGCCCCCGTGCCGACGCCGACCCCGTGGCGCCCCTGCCGGCGTCCTCGGCCACCATCGTGACCCTGCCCGGCGCCGAGGCGGCCGACGCCCCGGTGCTGGTGCGCGACGACGGCTTCCACCCCGTCGAGGGCACGCCGGACGTCAGCCTGCCGCCCGACACCGATCCGGCGAGCCTCGGCCAGCATCTCGGCGCGGCGCTGATCGCGGTGGAGTTTCCGGCGATGACTGACGGGCGCGGCTTCTCGCTCGCCCGTATCCTGCGCGAGCTGGGCTATGCCGGGCGGCTGCGCGCCACCGGCGGGCTGATCGCCGACCAGTATGCGATGGCCCGCCGCGTGGGCTTCGACGAGGTCGAGATCCCGGCCGCGCTCTCGCGCCGTCAGCCGGCCCCGCAGTGGCTCGCCCGCGCCGACTGGCGCGACTGGGACCACAGGTCGCGGCTCGCGGGCTAGAAGCCCGGGCCGCTTTGCACTAGATATTCCGGGACACTGATATGACGCTGGATTTCCCCGTGGCCGATGACACCGCCTCGAACCCGACCGTTGGGCAAGCTGCCCCCGCGGCCAAGCCCGCCTCGACCGCGGCGCTGATGCCCGATGCGCAGACGGTGACGGCGGTGCACCACTGGACCGACCGGCTGTTCTCGTTCCGGGTCACGCGGCCGGCCAGCCTGCGCTTCCGCTCGGGCGAGTTCGTGATGATCGGCCTGCCCGACGACAACGGCAAGCCGATCCTGCGGGCCTACTCCATCGCCTCGCCCAACTGGGACGAAGAGCTCGAGTTCTACTCGATCAAGGTGCCGGACGGGCCGCTGACCTCGCGGCTGCAGCACATCCGCGAGGGCGACCAGATCATCCTGCGGCCGAAGCCGGTGGGCACGCTGGTGCTCGACGCGCTGCTGCCCGGCAAGCGGCTATGGTTCCTCGCCACCGGCACCGGCATCGCGCCCTTCGCCTCGCTCATGCGCGACCCCGAGACGTTCGAGCGCTACGAGCAGGTCATCATGATGCACACCTGCCGCGAGGCGGCCGAGCTGGATTATGGCCGCGAGCTGGTGGCGAACCTGCATGGCGACGAGCTGCTGACCGAGGTGTTCGGCGCCGATTTCGACAAGCGGCTGATCTATTACCCGACGACCACCCGCGAGGCGACCGCGCGGATGGGCCGGATCACCGACAACCTGACCTCGGGCAAGGTCTTCGCCGACCTCGGCCTGCCGGCGATGAACCCGGCCGAGGACCGGGCGATGGTCTGCGGCAGCCTCGCCTTCAACGTCGACGTCAAGGCGGTGCTGGAAGGCTTCGGGCTGCGCGAGGGCGCCAACAGCGACCCCAAGGAGTTCGTGGTCGAAAAGGCCTTCGTCGGCGACGGGATCTGATGCCCCTGCGGGTGCGGGCGCTCGACCACCTGGTGCTGACCGTGACCGACATCGAGGCCACGGTTGCGTTCTATGAGGCGCTCGGGATGACGCGGGTCCGCTTCGGCGAGGGGCGGGTGGCGCTGGCCTTCGGGGGCCAGAAGATCAACCTGCATCAGGCCGGCGCCGAGATCGCCCCCCATGCCGCCCACCCCCGCCCCGGCAGCGCCGACCTGTGTTTTCTGGTCGAGGGCGACGTGGCGGACCTCTCCGCGCATCTCGCCGCAGCCGGGCTGGCCGTCGAACTCGGGCCGGTGCCGCGGACCGGGGCGCAGGGGCCGCTGACCTCGGTCTATCTGCGTGATCCCGACGGCAATCTGGTCGAGCTGAGCGTCCCCGCCGCGCCCTGATCCGCGGCCCGCCGGCGGCCGCCGCCCCCGTCTCCGGCCAGAGACTCCCCCGCGGGTCCTTGCGCCAGAAAGGTGCGCCCCACCCGCCTCTGGCTCCAAGGCCGCCGCAGGGGCCGGCGTTGACACCCCCCGCCGGGGTGCCCATGTTCCCCGCCCGAATCGTCCCCCGGAGAGCCCCATGCCCGTCGTCGTCGTCGAATCCCCCGCCAAGGCCAAGACGATCAACAAGTATCTGGGCGACGACTACACCGTCCTGGCCTCGTTCGGTCACGTCCGCGACCTGCCGCCCAAGGACGGCTCGGTCGATACCGACGCCGATTTCGCCATGACGTGGGAGGTCGCGGCGGACTCGAAGAAGCACGTCAAGGCGATCAAGGATGCGCTCGCCCGCGACCCGAACCTGATCCTCGCCACCGACCCCGACCGCGAGGGCGAGGCGATCTCGTGGCACCTCAAGGAGGCGCTGGCGTCGTCGCTGAAGAAGGCGCAGGTGAGCCGCGTCACCTTCAACGCCATCACCAAGAGCGCCGTGACCGAGGCGATGGCCCACCCGCGCGAGATCGACCAGCCGCTGGTCGACGCCTATCTGGCCCGCCGGGCGCTGGATTACCTCGTCGGCTTCAACCTCTCGCCGGTGCTGTGGCGCAAGCTGCCCGGCTCGCGCTCGGCGGGGCGGGTGCAGTCGGTGGCGCTGCGCATCATCGTCGACCGCGAGATGGAGATCGAGGCGTTCCGGGCCCGCGAATACTGGTCCGTCCACGCCGCGCTCGCCACGCCCTCGGGGGCGCCCTATCAGGCGCAACTGGTCAGCTACGCCGGCAAGAAGCTCGAGCGGTTCGACCTCGCCGACGCCGAACGCGCCGCGCTTGCGGTGGCCGCGGTGGAAAGCCGCGACCTGACCGTGACCTCGGTCGCCTCGAAACCCGCGAGCCGCAACCCGTGGCCGCCGTTCATGACCTCGACCCTGCAGCAAGAGGCGTCGCGCAAGCTCGGCATGGGCGCCAAGGCCTGCATGGGCGCGGCCCAGCGGCTCTATGAGGCGGGCTACATCACCTACATGCGGACCGACGGGATCGACATGGCGCCCGAGGCGGTGATGGCCGCCCGCGATGCGATCAAGGCGCGGTTCGGGGCGGACTACCTGCCGGCCTCGCCGCGGATGTACAAGAACAAGGCCAAGAACGCGCAAGAGGCGCATGAGTGCATCCGTCCGACCGACATGATGCGCTCGCCCGACAAGCTGTCGGCCGAGCCCGAGCAGAAGCGCCTTTACGACCTGATCTGGAAGCGCACGCTGGCGAGTCAGATGGAGGCCGCGCGGATGGAGCGCACCACCGTCGAGATCGGCTCGGCCGACGGCCAGGTGGGGCTGCGCGCGACCGGTCAGGTGATGCTCTTCGACGGGTTCCTTCGGGTCTATGACCAGGGCCACGACGACGGCGAGGACGGCGAGGACAGCGCCCGCCTGCCGCAGATTGCCCAGGGCGAGCCCGCGGCCAAGGTCGCGGGCGGCTTCGCGGGGGAGCTCGACGCCGGGTCCGAGGGGCTGGTCGCCGACGCCGCCCGCGCCGTGCTGGGCCGCCAGCATTTCACCCAGCCCCCGCCGCGCTATACCGAGGCGACGCTGGTCAAGCGGATGGAGGAGCTCGGCATCGGCCGGCCCTCGACCTATGCCTCGATCGTCACCACGATCCAGGACCGCGACTATGTGCGCAAGGACAAGAACCGGCTGATCCCCGAGGATAAGGGGCGGCTCGTCACCATCTTCCTGACCAAGTACTTCCCGCGCTACGTCTCATACGACTTCACCGCCGACATGGAGGGCGAGCTCGACGACATCTCGTCCGGCTCGCGCGAGTACCGCGAGGTGCTGCGGCGGTTCTGGCGCGACTTCACCGCGGCGCTGGCGGGGACGAGCGAGCTGCGCATCTCCGAGGTGCTGACGGCGATCGACGAGGCCTTGGCGCCGCATCTCTACCCGCCGCGGGCGGACGGGGGCGATCCGCGCGAATGTCCGCTCTGCCACCGCGGGCGGCTGAACCTCAAGACGGCGCGCTCGGGCGGGGCGTTCATCGGCTGCTCGAACTACCCCGAGTGCCGCTACACCCGGCCGCTGTCGGGCCCCGAGGGCGAGGCGCTGGGCGACGCGGTGCTGGGCACCGATCCCGAGGGCCGCGAGATCAGCCTGCGGAACGGCCGCTTCGGACCTTACGTCCAGCGCGGCGAGGCGACGGCCGAGGTGCCGAAGCCGCCGCGCGCCTCGATCCCCAAGGGGTGGGAGGCGGCGGGCGTCGACCTCGAGCGGGCGCTGATGCTGCTGGACCTGCCGCGCGAGATCGGCCCGCACCCCGAGGACGGGGTGGTGGTCGAGGCCGGGATCGGGCGATACGGGCCGTTCGTCAAGCACGGGTCGAAATACGCCAACCTGCCCGAGGTGGACGAGGTGTTCACCATCGGCATGAACCGCGCGGTCGAGGTGCTGGCGCAGAAGGCCTCGCGCGGGCGGGCGCCGGCGGCGGCGCCGCTGGCGGAACTGGGCGAGCACCCGGACGGCGGGCCGGTGCAGGTGCTGAATGGCCGGTTCGGGCCTTACGTCAAGTGGGGCAAGGTCAACGCCACCCTGCCGCGCGACATGGCGCCCGAGGCGGTGACGCTCGAGGCGGCGCTGGAGCTGATCGCGGCGAAGGCGGCGAAGGGCGGCAAGGCGCCGCGCAAGGCGGCGGCGAAGAAGCCGGCGGCGAAGGCCAGCACAACGAAGGCTGGTGCGGCGAAGAAGCCTGCGGCCAAGAAGACCACGGCGAAAGCCGGGACGGCCAAGGCCGCCGCGAAGAAGCCGGCGGCCGGCAAGGCGGCGGCCACGTCGGATGCCGCAGAGGATGCGGCGCCGGTCAAGGCCGCGGCGAAGAAGCCCGCCGCCAAATCCGCGACCAAGGCCAAGCCCGCCGCCAAGCCCAAGGCGGCCAAACCCGCCGACCCCGCCGACTGACCGCCGATCCCCGAGCGGGGCGCCCCGCGCCCCCTCCCACGGCCTGACATCCCCCAAGGCGCCCGCCAACCCGCCCCGCCGGGACGGCGCGCCGCGCCCGCCTCGGGCTGGACCCAAATATCCCCGCCGGAGGCTCCTGCCCGCGCCACCCGCGCGCCGGTCGGGGCTGCGCGCGGCGGGCGCCTCACGCCATCGTGCCGCCGGGCGGGTTGTCCGTGGCGGGCGCCTCACGCCATCGTGCCGCCGGGCGGGTTGTCCGTGGCGGTGGCTCGGCCTACCCCTCAAGGGGAACGCGCAACCCTGAAAGGGATATCACATGCGGACTTCTGCCCTGATCCTCGCCGCGCTCTGCGCCGCCGCGCCTGCGCTGGCCGAAACCCCTGCGCCCAAAGCCGCGCCCGCCGCCGCGCCTGCCGCCCCCGCCGCGGCGGCCGCCCCGGCTGCCACCACCCCGCCCTCGACCGAACCGGCGCCGGGCGACAGCATCGAGGCGGTCAGCTACGCCTGCGCCGGCAACAAGATCCTGCACGCGGTGTTCGTGAACACCGCCGGCGGGTCGAGCTTCGCCACCATCCTCCAGCAGGACGAGCTGATCCCGATGCAGATCGCCGTCTCGGCGTCGGGCGCGCGCTACACCGCCATCAACCCCGACTACACCTACGAGCTGGTGACCAAGGGCGACTCGGCCGATCTCTACGCCACGACCAACGGCAAGGAAGAGCGGGTGCTCGAGGACTGCACCGCCTCGAACTGAGGCCCCCGCCGCACCATCCGCCCCGCCGCCCGACGCCGCGGCGGGGCGCGCCTGCCCGGGCCACCGCCCGACCCGCAGGGTGCCCCCGACGTGCGCGCCCCCTCGCCCCCCATCGCCTAAGTGACGCTGCGTTGACACGCCCTTTCCCCCCGTGCAGAACCGGGCGTGACCGGGATTTGGGGACAGGCGGGGGGCCATGCAGAAGATCTACGACAACGCCGACGCAGCACTCGAGGGGGTGCTCAAGGACGGGATGTCCATCGCCGCGGGCGGCTTCGGCCTCTGCGGCATCCCCGAGCTGCTGATTGCCGCGATCCACAAGGCGGGGGTGAAGAACCTCACCATCGCGTCGAACAACTGCGGCGTGGACGGGTTCGGCCTCGGCATCCTGCTCGACAGCAAGCAGATCGCCAAGATGCAGTCCTCGTACGTGGGCGAGAACGCCGAGTTCATGCGCCAGTATCTCTCGGGCGAGCTGGAACTCGAGTTCAACCCGCAGGGCACGCTGGCCGAGCGGATGCGCGCCGGCGGCGCCGGCATCCCCGGCTTCTACACCAAGACCGGGGTGGGGACGGTCATCGCCGAGGGCAAAGAGGTCAAGAATTTCGACGGCGAGGACTACATCCTCGAGCGCGGGATCGTCACGGACCTCTCGATCGTCAAGGCTTGGAAGGCCGACGAGACCGGCAACCTCGTGTTCCGCAAGACGGCGCGGAACTTCAACGTGCCGGCGGCGACCTGCGGCCGCATCTGCGTGGTCGAGGTCGAGGAGATCGTGCCCGCCGGTTCGCTCGACCCCGATCACGTCCACCTGCCGGGGATCTACGTCCACCGGCTGATCCAGGGCCAGCACGAGAAACGCATCGAACAGCGCACGGTGAGGAAGCGGCCCGAGGCCGCGGCGGCGACGAACGGGGGGAACGCCTGATGGCCTGGGACCGCAACCAGATGGCGGCGCGGGCCGCGCAGGAGCTGCAGGACGGCTGGTACGTCAACCTCGGGATCGGCATCCCGACGCTGGTGTCGAACTACATCCCCGAGGGGGTGCACGTCACGCTGCAGTCCGAGAACGGGATGCTCGGCATGGGCCCCTTCCCCTACGAGGGCGAGGAGGACGCCGACCTCATCAACGCCGGCAAGCAGACCATCACCGAACTGCCGCACTCGGCCTATTTCGACAGCGCCCAGAGCTTCGCGATGATCCGCGGCGGCAAGATCGCCATGGCCATCCTCGGCGCGATGGAGGTGGCCGAGAACGGCGACCTCGCCAACTGGATGATCCCCGGCAAGCTGGTCAAGGGCATGGGCGGGGCGATGGACCTCGTCGCCGGCGTCGGCCGCGTGGTGGTGGTGATGGACCACACCAACAAGGCGGGCGAATCCAAGGTGCTGCGCGCCTGCACCCTGCCGCTGACCGGCAAGGGCGTGGTGGACCGGATCATCACCAACCTCGGCGTGCTCGACGTGGTGCCGGGCGGGCTCAGGATCGTCGAATGCGCCGACGGCGTGACCGAGGCCGAGCTGCGCGCCGCGACCGAGGCGACCATCGTCTCGTAAGCGGCTGGGAGGGGCGGCTCATGCGGCGGCAACTGCGCTGGACCGGCTGGGACGGGCAGGGGCTCGACCATTGCGACGTCACTACCGGGCCGGACGGGCTGACGCTCGACGGGGTGGTGGCGGGACAGCGCGGCAGCCTCTACGGCGCGCATTACCGGGTCCGCACGGATGCCGCGGGCGCCACCCGCGAGGTCTGGCTCTGCTATACCGGCGGCCCGGCGCTGAAGCTGCGGGCGGACGGGCAGGGGGCCTGGATCGACGCCCTGACCGGGGCGGCGATCCCGGCGCTCGACGGCTGCCTTGACGTCGACATCGGGGTGACGCCCGCCACCAACGCGCTGCCGATCCGGCGCCTCGGCCTCGCCGCCCGACAGTCGGCCGAGATCGCCGTGGCCTATGTCCCGCTGCCCTGCCAGATCGAGGGCGCCTTCGCCCCCACCCGCGCGGCGCAGCGCTACACCTGCCTCGACGAGGGCCGCTATCGCTACGAGGGGCTGTTCCGCCACTTCACCGCCGAGCTGCCCGTCGACGCGGACGGGATGGTGCGCGACTACCCGGGCTACTTCCGCCGCCTGCCGGAGCCGGGGGCGTGACGGCTGCGAGGCAGGGCGCGTGAGGGGGCGGGGCGCGTGAGGGGGCAGGGCGCGATGACGGCCGACGAGATCGCGGCGCTCTTCACCGGCGCGGACGGCAAGTTCCTGTGCGCCCGGTGGGGGCGGCCGGTGGCGCCGGTGGTGTTCGGGCTGGACGATGCCTCGCTGACGGTGTTCCGCGCCGCGATGGCGGCGGCACTGGCCCATGCGCGGCACCCGATGGCCGAGACCGACCCCGAGATGGGCGCCAACCTCATGGTCTTTGCCGTGCGCGAGTGGGCGGAGCTGGCCGAGCTTCCCGACCTCGACCGGCTGACCGGGCGGGCCGGGCTGCCCGCGCGGCTGGCCGAGGGGGGCGCCGACCGCTACCGCCTGCTGCGCTTCGACGCGGACGGCGGCATCCGCGCCTGCCTGAGCTTCCTGCGCCTCGGCGGGGCGCTGGCGGGCGCCCATCCCGCGGCGCTGGCCGAGGACGTGGCGGTCAACGCCCTGCTGAGCTTTGCGGCCCACGTCACCCCCACGCCCGACCTCGCGGCGCTGATCCGGGCGGCCTACGACCCGCTTCTGCCGCTGGCGGCGACGGACCCGGCGCACGCGCTGCGGCTCGCGGCGCGGATGTAGGCGCGGCGCGTTCGGGCGGCGGCTGCGCGGGTGGTCAGGTCGGCTGCCTCCGGCGGGGATATTTGGGTCCAGCCCGAGGGGAGGGGCGGGTGCTTGCCACCCCACGTGGGGCGTGGTTTAGGGCGGGTCATGTCCGACACGACCCCCACCACGACCCCCTCGGCCCATCGCCTTTCCGTCCGCGTCTATTACGAGGACACCGACCTCGGGCAGGTGGTCTATTACGCCAACTACCTCAAGTTCATCGAGCGGGGCCGCAGCGAGTGGCTGCGCGCGGCGGGCGTGGACCAGAGCCGGCTTTATGCCGAGCACGGGCTGGGCTTCGTCGTCCGCCGGGTCGAGGCCGACTATCTGCGCCCCGGCCGCTTCGACGACCTGCTCGAGGTCGTCACCCGGCCGGTGGGGCTGGACGGGCCGCGGATGCTGCTCGACCAGTCGGTCGAGCGTGACGGCACGGTGCTGTTCACTGCCCGCGTGACGCTGGTCTGCGTGGATTTGTCGGTCATGCGCCCGCAGCGCCCGCCCGCCGCCGTCGCCGCGGCGCTGGGGGTCTGAGGGGCGCCCCGCGGCAGCGGTGTGCCGCCGACGCGGCGTCCCCCGCACGCAACTGTGTTGCGCCAAGGCTGGCCTTCCGCGACCCTCTTGCGGCAAAACGCCGCCCATCGCGCGGTCATCCGACCGCCCGGCCCATGGCAAGGGGACAGACCGCATGGACACCGTCGCTCTCGGCGCGCCCACCGATTTCTCGCTGATCGCGCTGTTCCTGCGCGCCACGCTGACGGTCAAGATCGTCATGGTGCTGCTGGTGCTGGCCTCGGTCTGGTCCTGGACGATCATCATCCAGAAGCTGCTGGTGCAGACCGCGACCCGCCGCGACACCGCGGGCTTCGACCGCCGCTTCTGGTCGGGCGAGCCGCTCGACGACATCTTCGACCGCATGAACGGCCGCGCCCGCGGCGCCGCCGAGCGGGTGTTCACCGCCGGCATGACCGAGTGGCGGCGCTCGCAGAAGGATGACGGGGCGCTGATCCCCGGCGCCTCGTCGCGCATCGACCGGGCCATGTCGGTCGCCATCAACCGCGAGAACGACCGCCTGACCCGCGGGTTGCCGTTCCTTGCCACGGTAGGCTCGACCGCGCCGTTCATCGGGCTCTTCGGCACCGTCTGGGGGATCAAGACCGCGTTCGAGGGGATCGCGCTCAGCCAGAACACCAGCCTGGCCGTGGTCGCCCCCGGCATCGCCGAGGCGCTGGTAGCGACTGCGCTGGGCCTGCTCGCCGCGATCCCGGCGGTGGTGTTCTACAACAAGCTCGCCACCGACGCCGACCGCATCACCGGCGCGCACGAGGCGTTTGCCGACGAGTTCTCGACCATCCTCTCGCGCCAGATCGAGGACAGCTGATGGGCGCCGGACCCCTGCCCGGCAAGGGAAGCCGCAAGACGGCCCTTGCCGGCGCCGCGCAATCGGGCCGCCGCGGGCGGCGCCGCAGCGCGCCGATGGCCGAGATCAACGTCACCCCCTTCGTGGACGTGATGCTGGTGCTGCTGATCATCTTCATGGTCGCCGCGCCGCTTCTGACTGTGGGCGTGCCGCTGCAACTGCCGCAGACCGCCGCCGAGGCGGTGCGGGCCGAGCCGGAAGAGCCGCTGACCGTCTCGATCCCCGCCGATGGCCCGCTGGTGCTGATGACCACGACGGTTCCCGAGGACGAGTTCGTCACCCGCCTGCGCGCGGTGGCGGCCGAGCGCGCCTCGCCACGGATCTATCTGCGCGCGGACGGGGCGGTGGCTTACGCGCGGGTGATGCAGGTGATGGGGGCGCTGAACGCCGCCGGCTACCACGACATCGTGCTGGTGACGGATGCGGGCGGGCCGACGATGGACGCCGGTGCGCCGGGGGCCGTCCAGCCCGCAGCCGTCCCTGCCGCCCAGCCCGCAGCCCAGCCCGCCGCCCCTTCCGCCACGCCTCCCGCCGTCCAGCCCCAGCCGGGCGCCCCGGGGAATGGCTGATCCCTTCCCCCCGACCGAGGCGCGCGAGCGCCGGATCGGCGCCTGGATCTCGGGCGTCGCGCACGCCGGGCTGATCGCCTCGGTGGCGCTGGGGGGCGCGCTGTTCCGCGCCCCGCAGGCCCCGGCGATCCGCATGGCCCCGGTCGAGACGATGAGCTCGGTCGAGTTCGAGGCGATGGCCGCGGCCAGCCGCGGCGCGGGCCCGGTGGGCGACACCGCCAGCGCCACCCCCGCCCAGCCGCGCCCGCCCTCGGCCGAGGTCGTGGCCGGCGGCCCGGTCGCCATGTCACCGCCCGCGCCGAACGCTGATCCGACCGCGCTGCCCGCGCCCGAGGTGTCGGGCGAGGCGGCGCCGAATCTCTCGGACCTGCAGGTGCCGCAGACGCCGGTCGCGGTGGCGACGGTGGCGCCCTCGCCGCAGCAGCCCTCGACCGAGACCGAGGCCTCGCCCTTGGGCGCCGTGGTCGCGGGGCTGGCGCAGCCGCGCCCGACCGGCGCCGCCCCGACGCTCGAGCAGCCGCCGCCGAGCGCGCCCGACATCCCCGACGTGCCGCCGCCGCCCCCGGCGCTGACCAGCTCGCGCGCCCCCTTCGACGTGGCCGCGGCGCGGCAGCGTCTGGCCGAGCGCGCCGCGGCCGAGGCCGCCGCTGAAGCGGCGCGGCAGGCGGCGGCCGAGCAGGCAGCGGCCGAGGCCGCCGCAAGGCAGGCTGCCGCGCAGGCGGCGGAGCGGGAAGCCGCAAAGGCCGCGGCCGAGGCCGCCGCCCAGGCCGAGGCGCAGCGCCTTGCCGCCGAGGCCGCCGCCCGCGCCGAGGCCGAACGCGCCGCCGCGGCCGCCGCCGCCGAGGCCGAGGCGGCCGAGCGCGCCGAGGCCGAGGCCCGCGCCCGCGAGGAAGCCGAGCGCCAGGCCGCGCTGGACGCGGAACGGCAGGCGGAAGCCGAGCGCCAGGCCGAGGCCGAACGGCAGGAAGCCGAGCGCCAGGCCGAAGCCGAGCGCCAGGCCGAGGCCCGCGCCGCCGAAGAGGCCCGCCGCGCCGCCGAGGCCGAAGAACAGCGTCGCGCCGAGCAAGAGCGCCGCCGCGCCGAGGAGGAGGCCGCCGCCGCCGCGGCCGCCGCCGCGCTCGCGCAGGCGGCCGAGGCCGAGCGCGCCCGCGCCGAGGCGCAGGCCCGCGAGGAGGCCGAGGCCCCCCGCATCGCCCCGGACGAGCCCGACGCCCTCACCCAGGCGCTCGAGGAGGCGCTGGGCCCGACCCCGCCCGGCGCCGGCTCGGATGGCGGCGGCGGGCGGGCGAGCGCCGGCCCGCCCCTCTCGCGCGGGGAAAAGGACGGGCTCAGGATGCAGATCGAGGCCTGCTGGAACATCGGCTCGCTGTCGCGCGACGCGCAGCGGACGGCGGTGACGGTCGCCTTCGAGATGACGCCCGCCGGGATGCCCGATGCCGAGACGGTGCGGCTGGTCGGCGCCGAGGGCGGCTCGGACGCGGCCGCCGCGCAGGCGTTCGAGGCGGCGCGCCGGGCGATCCTGCGCTGCGCGCTGCAGCAGGACGGCTATCGCCTGCCGGCCGAGAAATACACCCGCTGGCGCGAGATCATCATCGAGTTCCGCCCCCAGGGCGGGGCGCGGATCCGCTGACCGCATGGCCGAAAGCACAGCCCGCCCCGCATGGCGCCGGGCCGCAAACGAGATTAAGGAGACGCGCATCATGACCCTCGCCCAGATGACCCCGCGCCTGCCCGTCCTGTCCGTGGCCCTCGCCGCGCTCATGGCGCTGCCGCCGCTCACCCCCGCGCTGGCGCAGGATGCGGTGCCCGCCGCGGGGCTCGCTGCCGACGAGGACCAGGGCCCGCTCAGGATCGAGATCACCGGCGGCCAGGTCGAGCCGATGCCGATCGCCGTGGTGCCGTTCTTCGACGAGGGCGGGGCGGGGACGCTCGCCGCCGACATCCAGCGGGTGGTGACGGCCGACCTGACCGGCACCGACCTCTTCCGCGAGATCCCCGAGGACGCGCAGGTGGCCCGCCCCGAGGGGTTCGAGGCGCCGGTGGCCTATCCCGACTGGCGCGCGGTCAACGCCGAGGCGCTGGTGACCGGGGCGGTGGCGCTCGACGGCGACAACGTGACGGTGAAGTTCAAGCTCTACGACGTGTTCTCGGGCCAGCCGCTCGGCGACGGGTTGCAGTTCGACGCCCCCCGCGCGGGCTGGCGGCGCGTGGCCCACAAGGTCGCCGACCAGATCTATGCGCGGATCACCGGCGAGACCGCCTATTTCGACAGCCGCGTGGCCTTCGTGTCCGAGACCGGGCCCAAGGACGCGCGCCTCAAGCGCATTGGGATCATGGATTACGACGGCGCCAACCCGATCTGGGTGACCGACGACGCCGATCTGGTCGTCTCGCCCCGCTTCTCGCCGGATGGCGAGCGGCTGCTCTACACCAGCTTTTCCAGCGGGATGCCGCAGATCATGCTGATGGACGTGGCCACCGTCCAGTCCCGGCCGCTGAAGATGGAGGCGGGGACGATGAGCTTTGCCCCGGCCTTCTCGCCCGACGGGCGCTGGATCGTCTATTCGCGCGAGAAGGGCGGCAACACTGACCTGTGGCAGATGGACGTGGCGACCGGCGCCGAGCGGCCGATGGTCGAGACGCAGGCGATCGAGACCTCGCCGAGCTTCAGCCCGGACGGCCGCCAGATCGTCTTCGAAAGCGACCAGTCGGGCGCCCAGCAGATCTATGTCATGCCCGCCGACGGGTCGGGCGAGCCGCAGCGGATCAGCTTTGGCGAGGGCAGCTATGGCACGCCTGCGTGGTCGCCCAAGGGCGATCTCATCGCCTTTACCAACCAGAACGGCGACAATTTCCACATCGGGGTGATGCGCCCGGATGGCACGGAAGAGAAAATGCTGACTGAATCGTTCCTTGACGAGGGCCCGACTTGGGCCCCCAATGGCCGCGTGGTGATGTTCACGCGGCAGACTCCGGGCGGGGACGGGGTGTCGAGGCTGCATTCCGTGGACGTGACGGGGCGCAACATGCGCCCGCTGGATATCGAAGGCGCGGCGTCGGACCCCGACTGGGGGCCGCTGCTGCCATGAACAATCGGTCGGGCGACGGGCCGCGGCGACCGCAGAGGGGCGTGGGTGAGATGATGAACGGGTTTCGGATCGGGGCTGCGGCCGCGGCGCTGGCATTGCTCGGGGCCTGCGCCCAGCCGCCCGCGCCGGTGGTCGTCGCCGACCCCTACGCCGGCACCGCCGGCGGCCCCGCCCGCTACACCGGCGAGGTGCGGGGCGGCAACCTGCCCGGCACCGCGACCGCGGCGGATTTCATCCGCACCGCCGGCGACACGGTGATGTTCCCCGAGAACGACGCCACGCTTGACGGCACCGCCCGCGCGACGCTGGTGCGGCAGGCCGCGTGGCTCAAGCAGAACGGCAGCTTCTCGACCGTGGTCGAGGGGCATTCGGACGAGAAGGGCACCCGCGAATACAACCTCGCGCTCGGCGCCCGCCGGGCCGGGGCGGTGCAGGAATACCTCGTCTCGCAAGGGGTCGAGGCCGGGCGCATCCGCACCAGCTCCTACGGCAAGGAACGGCCGGTCGAGGTCTGCTCGACCCCCGAATGCCAGGTCAAGAACCGCCGCGCCGTCACCATCGTCTCGCCCGGCGCCGGCGTCTGATGCGCCGCGCGCTGGTCCTGTCCGCGGTGCTGTCGGCACTCGCGTGGCCTGCGGCGGCGCAGACGGCGGTCCCCGCAACGCCTGCGCCCGCAACCGCGGCTCCGGCGGCTGACGGGCGGACGCTCGCCGACCTTCGCGCCGACCTCAAGGCGCTGGCCGCCGAGCTGAAGGCGCTCAGGGCCGAGCTGAACGCCTCGGGCGCGGCCGGCTTTCAGGCCGCGGGCGGCGACAGCGCCATCGACCGGATGAACGCGATGGAGCGTGACCTCGCCCGCCTCACCGGCGAGGCCGAGCGGCTGCGCAAGCGCATCGACCAGGTGGTGCGCGACGGCACCAACCGGATCGGCGACATCGAATTCCGCCTCTGCGAGATGGAGGACGGCTGCGACCTCGGCGCGCTGACCACGCCGACGCTGGGCGACCAGTCGGCGGGGACGGGCGGAGTCGTGGGCGGGGTCGTGGGCGGCCCCGTGGCCGCGCCCGGGCCCGCGACGGGGCACCCCGCCGGGGCCGATCCGGTCACGCCCTCTGCCGCCGTGCCGCTGACGGCCGCGGAACGGCGCAGCTTCGAGGCCGCGAGCGCGGCGATGCAGCAGGGGGATTTCCCCCGCGCCGCCGAGCTTTTCGCCGCCTTCGCCCGCACCCATGCCGACAGCCCCGCCGCCGCCGAGGCGCAGTTCCTGCGCGGCGCGGCGCTCGACAGCGCGGGCGACGCCAAGGGGGCGACGGCCGCGTGGCTGTCGGCCTTCGCCGCCGCGCCGACCGGGCCGCGCGCGGCCGACGCGCTGCTAGGCCTGTCCCGCGTGGCGGCCGTCGGCAAGGCGCCGAGCGCCGGCTGCGTCTATCTGACCGAGCTGACCACCCGCTTCGCCGGCACCCCGCAGGCCGACGAGGCCGAGCGCCGCAGCACCGCCGCCAACTGCGCCGCGGCGATGCAGGGCGAGCCTGCCGCGGTGCCCCCGGGCGCCGACGCAGAACCCGCCGCAGACCCCGCCGCCGATCCCGGTGCCGACCCCGAGGCCAGCGCCGACCCCGAGGCTGCAGCCGACCTCGCCGATGGCGGCTGACCCCGCGGGGGGGACGGACCCGCTCGGGCCCGCCGACCCGGAGGAGGCCGTCCGCGCCGAGCTCGACCGCCTCGCTGGGGCGCTGCCCGCGCTGGGGCTGGCGGTCTCGGGCGGCAGCGATTCCACCGCACTCCTGCACATCGCCGCGCCGTGGGCGCAGGCCCGTGGCGTCCGGCTGGCCGTGGCAACCGTCGACCACCGCCTGCGCCCCGGTTCGGGCGACGAGGCCGCCGCCGTCGCCCGCGCCTGTGCCGCGCTGGGGGTGCCGCACCGGGTGCTCGTCTGGGACCACGGGGGGCGGGCGCCGGCGGGCAACCTGATGGCGGCGGCGCGGGCGGCGCGGCTGCGGCTGCTCGCGGACTGGGCCGACGGGGCGGAGCTGGGCGCGGTGGCGCTGGGCCACACGATGGACGATCAGGCCGAGACGCTGGTGATGCGGCTCGGGCGCGGGGCGGGGCTCGACGGGCTCTCGGGCATGGCCGCCGCGCGGCAACAGGGCGGGACGCTGTGGCTGCGCCCGATGCTGGGGGTCCGGCGGGCGGCGCTGCGCGACTGGCTGACCGCCCGCGGCCTGGGGTGGAGCGACGATCCCACCAACGACGACCCGGGCTTCGACCGGGTGCGGGTGCGGCAGGCGATTGCCGCGCTCGACCTGCCGGTGCCGGGGCTGGCGCGTTCGGCCGCGTGGCTTTCCGAGGCGCGGGCGGCGCTCGCCGATCACGCCGCCACCGTGGCCGCGGGGGTAGAGGCAGACCGCGGGATGCTGCTGCTGCCGACCGCGGTGCTGGCCCAACCGGCCGAGACGCGCCGCCGGCTGATCGCCGCCGGGCTGCGCTGGGTCACCGGGGCCGACTATGCCCCCCGGGGCGACGATCTGTCGCGGCTGCTGGCGGCGCTGGCGGCGGGCGCCCCCGCGACGCTCGCCGGGGTCATCGCCCGCCCCCGCGCGGACGGGGTAGCCCTGCTGCGCGAGCCCGCCGCCGCGGCCCGCGCGCCCGCGGCCGAGGCCGGGGCGGACGGCTCGGCCATTTGGGACGACCGCTGGCGCCTTCTGGGGCTGCCGCCGGGCGCCCGCGTCACCGCCACGCCCCCCGCCGCGCTGGCCGCCCGCGACTGGCGCGGGGCGGGCCTGCCGCGCGTCGCGTTGCTCGCGGCCCCGGCCGTCGAGGCGGGCGGGCGCACCCTGCTGCCGCTGCTCGATCCGGGCGCCGGGGTGACCGCCACACCGCTGCGCGGGCGCGCCGATTGGCTCGCCATCCTGCGGGCGCATTGAACCCTCGCGCCCGAGCGCCTATTTTCAGCCGAAACCTGCTTTCCCCCCGCGGAGGATATGCCCTTGGGCAATGCGCGCAACATCGCCTTCTGGGTGGTCCTGTTCCTGATGATCCTGGCCCTGTTCAACGCCTTCGGCGGTGGCAGCGCGCAGATGAACAGCACCCAGATCAGCTATTCCGAGTTCCTCAAGCGCGTCGAGAACGACCAGGTGGTCGCCGCCACCATCGACGGCGAGCAGGTGATCGCCACCGGCAAGGACAATCGCCAGTACGTCACCGTGCGCCCGATGGGCGAGGACATCGCCGACAAGCTGATCGCCAATGACGTGGACGTGCGGGTCGAGCGCCAGCAGCAGTCCGGCTTCATGTCGCTTCTGGGCGTGTGGCTGCCCTTCATCCTGCTGATCGGCGTCTGGATCTTCATGATGAACCGGATGCAGGGCGGCGGCAAAGGCGGGGCGATGGGCTTCGGCAAGTCCAAGGCGAAGCTGCTGACCGAAAAGCACGGCCGGGTGACCTTCGACGACGTGGCCGGCATCGACGAGGCGAAGGAGGAGCTGGAGGAGATCGTCGAGTTCCTGCGCAACCCGCAGAAGTTCTCGCGCCTCGGCGGCAAGATCCCCAAAGGCGCGCTGCTGGTCGGCCCTCCGGGGACGGGTAAGACCCTGCTCGCCCGCGCCATCGCGGGTGAGGCGGGGGTGCCGTTCTTCACCATCTCGGGTTCGGACTTCGTCGAGATGTTCGTGGGCGTCGGCGCCAGCCGGGTCCGCGACATGTTCGAGCAGGCCAAGAAATCCGCCCCCTGCATCGTCTTCATCGACGAGATCGACGCGGTCGGCCGCGCCCGCGGCGTCGGCATCGGCGGCGGCAACGACGAGCGCGAGCAGACGCTGAACCAGCTTCTGGTCGAGATGGACGGGTTCGAGGCGAACGAGGGGATCATCATCATCGCCGCCACGAACCGCAAGGACGTGCTCGACCCGGCGCTGCTGCGTCCCGGCCGCTTCGACCGGCAGATCCACGTGCCGAACCCCGACATCAAGGGCCGCGAGAAGATCCTCAACGTCCACGCCCGCAAGGTGCCGCAGGGGCCGGACGTCGACCTGCGCCTGATCGCGCGGGGCACGCCGGGCTTCTCGGGCGCCGACCTGATGAACCTCGTGAACGAGGCGGCGCTGATGGCCGCGCGCATCGGACGGCGCTTCGTCACGATGGAGGATTTCGAGAACGCCAAGGACAAGGTGATGCTCGGCGTCGAGCGCCGCTCGATGGTGCTGACGCCCGAGCAGAAGGAAAAGACCGCCTATCACGAGGCCGGCCACGCCATCGTCGGGCTGTCGCTGCCCAAGTGCGACCCGGTCTACAAGGCCACGATCATCCCGCGTGGCGGCGCGCTGGGGATGGTGGTCAGCCTGCCCGAGATGGACCGGCTGAACTATCACAAGGACGAGGCCAAGCAGAAGATCACCATGACGATGGCCGGCAAGGCGGCCGAGATCATCAAGTATGGCGAAGAGGGCGTCTCGAACGGCCCGGCCGGCGACATCCAGCAGGCGTCGGCGCTGGCCCGCGCGATGGTCATGCGCTGGGGGATGTCCGACAAGGTCGGCGCGGTGGACTATGCCGAGGCGCACGAGGGCTACTCGGGCAACACCGGCGGCTTCTCGGTCTCGGCCAAGACCAAGGAGATGATCGAGGAAGAGGTCCGCGAGCTGATCGAGGAGGGCTATCAGGAGGCCCGCCGCATCCTCATCGAGAAGGAAGAGCAGTTCGAGCGGCTGGCCAAGGGTCTGCTGGAATACGAGACCCTCACCGGCGAGGAGATCGGCAAGGTCATCCGCGGTGAGGCGCTGGGCGGCGACGATGACACCCCGCCCTCGGCGATCCCCTCGGTCCCGGCGATCCCGCGGGTGCCCCCGGCGGGACAGGCGCCGGTGCCGACGGCCTGAGCTTTGTGAGAGGTTTAGAAAAGCCCCGGTTCGCGCCGGGGCTTTTTGCTGTGGTGGCGCGGGGGCGGGCTCCCCATTCAAGTTGAGCGCCGGTTGCTGTCCGGCGGTGCGCCACTCGGTGCCCGGTCGTGGGTCAGGGGCCTGGCGCCACGGGATGCGGTAACGCCCGATTCATAGGCGAGGCGCTGCGCGCCCCCTCGCCACCTCGCACCGCGTCAGGCGAGGCGCTCCGCGTAACGGTCGTGGACCACCCGGCTGATGAAGGTCGAAAGCCCCGCGCCGGCGCGGGCGAGGCGCGCCATGTGGTCGAAGTTGGCCTGACCCACCGACAGCACCGTATAGCGGTAAACCGCCCCGCTCTTGAACCGCACGTCGATGTGCGCGGGGCCGAGCGTGTAGGCCGCGACTCCCGAGGGGCCGTGCGGATCGGCATAGGGTGTCATCGGACCTCCGGCATCAGGGCAAGGCTCCGCCACGGGGGTGGGCGGGGTCAAGCCGCCACCCGCGCCCCCTTGCACAGCCGCCCGCCGCGGGGCAATGACCCCGCCATGACCGACCGGCCCGATCCCGCCTCGCTGCCCGACATGGATGCGCTGCGCGCCGCCATCGACGCGCTCGACCGCGAGATGGCCGCGCTGCTCGGCCGCCGCGCCCGGCTGATCGACCGCGCGGCCGAGATCAAGGCCGCCGCCGGCCTGCCCGCCCGCATCGGCGCGCGGGTCGAGGAGGTCGCCGCCAACGCCCGCCGCAACGCCGCGGCCGAGGGCGTCGACCCGGACCTGGCCGAGGCGCTGTGGCGGGTCATGATGGAGCATTTCATCGCGCAAGAGGCGCGCGCGCTGGGGGAAACCGATGACCGCTGAGCTGATCGACGGAAAGGCCTTCGCCGCCGGGCTGCGCGCCCGCATCGCGGCCGAGGTGGCGGCGATGAAGGCCGCGCACGGCATCACCCCCGGCCTCGCCGTGGTGCTGGTCGGCGACGACCCGGCGTCCGGTCTCTACGTCCGCGCCAAGGGCAAGGCCACCGCCGAGGTGGGGATGGAAGGCTTCGCCCACCGCCTGCCCACCGACACGTCCGAGGCTGATCTGCTGGCGCTGATCGCGCGGCTGAACGACGACCCGGCGGTCAACGGCATCCTCGTGCAGTTGCCGCTGCCGAAGCACATGGACGAGGCCGCGGTGATCAACGCCATCGCGCCCGAGAAGGACGTGGACGGCTTCACGGTGCTCAACGCCGGGCGTCTGGCGACGGGGCAGAAGGCAATGGTGCCCTGCACGCCGCTGGGGTGCCTGATGCTGCTGCGCGACCGGCTCGGGTCGCTTGCGGGCCGCGACGCGCTGGTGATCGGGCGGTCGAACATCGTCGGCAAGCCGATGGCGCAGCTGCTCACCGCCGACAGCGCCACGGTGACGGTGGCCCATTCGCGCACCCGCGACCTGCCCGACCTCTGCCGGCGGGCCGAGATCGTCGTGGCCGCCGTGGGCCGTCCCCGCTTCGTGCAGGGCGACTGGCTGAAGCCCGGCGCGACGGTGATCGACGTGGGGATCAACCGGACCGAGGACGGGCTGGTGGGCGACGTCGATTTCGAGAGCGCCCGCGCGGTTGCCGGCGCGATTACCCCGGTGCCGGGCGGGGTCGGGCCGATGACCATCGCCTGCCTGCTGGCCAACACGCTGACCGCGACGGCGCGGGTCCACGGCCTGCCCGACCCGCAGGGGCTCACGCCCTGAGGCGCGTTACCAGCGTGGGCGCCTCTGCGCCCGCGCGCCTCACGCCCCGCCGTATTTCTTCCCGCTGCGGGCGATCAGCCAGTCCATCGCCGCCATCAGCAGCCCCGAGACCACGAACACCACGTGGATGATGACCAGCCAGCGCAGCTCGCGGTCGCCCAGCGGGGTGATGCCGGGGCGCCCGAGCTCCATGAACCGCTTGAGCAGGTCGATGGCCGAGATCGCCACGATCGAGGCGATCAGCTTCATCTTCAGCCCCGAGAAATCGACGGTGCCCATCCACGACGGCCGCTCGTGCTGCGCATCGAGGTCGAGCTTGGAGACGAAGTTCTCATAGCCCGAGAAGATCACGATCAGCAGCAGGTTCGCCGCCAGCGTCAGGTCGATGAGCGAGAGCGAGGCGAGGATCGCCGTCTCGGCGCTCATGGTCAGGGCCTGCGGCACGTAATAGGCGACCTGGCGCAGGAACACGATCACCATCATCACCAGCGCGCCGATCAGCCCGAGATACATCGGCGCCATCAGCCAGCGGGTGGCAAAGAGCGCGCGCTCGAACTTCTGTTCCATCGGGGTCCTCGTCGGGGTGGCTGGATCGGCGGCCGCATAGACCGGCGGGCGGGCGTCGGGCAAGGGGCAGGGGCCGCGCGGCCGCTCTGGCGCTCTGCAGCCCCACGCCCCCCGCAGCCCTTCGGGCTTTCCGCATCCGCCGTTCTGCGATAAACCCGCGCCGACGCCCCCTTTCGCCGCAGAAGGCCCCTCGCCATGAGATTTTTCGTTGACACCGCCGACATCGCCGCGATCCGCGAGCTGCACGAGCTGGGGATGGTGGACGGGGTCACCACGAACCCCTCGCTGATCCTCAAGTCCGGGCGCGACATCGCCGAGGTCACCAAGGAGATCTGCGATCTCGTCCCCGGCCCGGTCTCGGCCGAGGTCGTCTCGGAAAAGGCCGAGGACATGATCCGCGAGGGCAAGCACCTCGCCCAGATCGCCCCCAACGTCACCGTCAAGGTGCCGCTGACCTGGGACGGGCTCAAGGCCTGCAAGGCGCTGACCGACGACGGCCACATGGTCAACGTCACGCTGTGCTTCACCCCCGCGCAGGCGATCCTCGCGGCCAAGGCGGGGGCCACGTTCATCTCGCCCTTCATCGGCCGGCTGGACGACATCGGCCTGGACGGGATGGAGCTGATCGCCGACATCCGCACCATCTATGACAACTACGGCTACGAGACGAACCTGCTCGCCGCCTCGATCCGCTCGGTCAACCACATCATCGAATGTGCACGCATCGGCGCCGACGTGATCACCGCCCCGCCCGCGGTCATCAAGGCGATGGCGAACCACGTGCTGACCGACAAGGGGCTGGAACAGTTCAACGCCGACTGGGCCAAGACCGGCCAGAAGATCGGCGCATGACCGGCGAGGCCGAGGGCCATTCCGAGGGCCAGCCCGAGGGCGCGGCCGCGGTGGCGGCCGCCGCCCCGGCCGAGGGCGACGCCGCCGCGCTCTCGCCCGAGACCCGCGCCCGGCTGCTGGCCGAGCCGGGGCTGATCCTCGCCGACCGCGAGCTGATGCGCGCGCTCGTCGCCGCGCGCGAGGCCGAGCAGGGCGCCAACGTCATCGACATCCGCGGCCGCGCGATGGAAGCGCTCGAGCATCGGCTCGACCGGCTCGAGAGCGCCCATGAAAGCGTGATCTCGGCCGCCTACGAGAACCAGTCCGGCACCCAGGTCATCCACCGCGCGGTGCTGGCGCTGATCGAGCCGATGGACTTCGCGGGGTTCCTCGAGACGCTCGACAGCGACGTGGCGCCGATCCTGCGGGTGGAGACCCTGCGGCTGGTGATGGAGGGGGCCGAGGGCACCGCCCCCAGCGCCGACACCGGCCCGCTGGTGGTCGCCCCCGAGGGCAGCGTGGCGCGGATGATCGCCGCCGGCCGGCGCGCCCCGCGCGGCGACGACATCATCCTGCGGCGCGCAAGCGGCGAGACGCGGGCCGTGCACGGCACCGAGGTCGCGTCCGAGGCGCTCTTGCCGCTCGACCTCGGTCCCGGCCGCCGCCCGGCGCTGCTGGTCATGGGCTCGCTCGATCCGACGCGGTTCTCGCCGGCGCAAGGCACCGACCTGCTGCGGTTCTTCGCGCAGGTGTTTCGGCTGGTGCTGATCGGCTGGCTTCGGGAATGAGCCGGGCGCCGGCCCCGTCGGCGCCCCTCACCCCGCTGGCTCTTGCGCCGGCGATGGCCGATGCGCTGGCGCGCTGGCTCGAGGGTGAACGCAGCACCCGGGGCCGGGCCGCGCACACCATCACCGCCTATCAGGGCGACCTGCTGGCGTTCCTCGCCTTTCTCGGCGGCTATCACGGCACCCCGGCGCTGCCCGCGACGCTTGCCGACCTGACCCAGACCGACCTGCGCGCCTTTGCCGCCGCCGAGAGCGCCCGCGGCCTCTCGCCCCGCAGCCTCGCCCGCCGGCTCTCGGCTGTGCGGGGGTTCCTGCGCTGGATGTCGGACCGCGAGGGGTTCGACGCCTCGCGCGCGCTGTCGACCCGCGGTCCGCGCTACCGGCGCAGCCTGCCGCGGCCCATCGCCCCGGCGCAGGCCCGCGCGGTGCTGGACCTCGCCGGCGCGCAGCACCCGACGCCGTGGATCGCGGCGCGGGATGCGGCGGTGCTGACGCTGCTCTACGGGCTGGGCCTGCGGATATCCGAGGCGCTGGCGCTCGACGGGCAGGACTGGCCGTTTGCCGAGGCGCTGCGGGTCCGCGGCAAGGGCGGGAAAGAGCGGGTGGTGCCGGTGCTGCCCGCGGCGCGGGCGGCGGTGGCCGAATACCTGCGCCTCGCCCCCTTCGCGCCCCAGAAGGACGAGCCGCTGTTCCGCGGTGCCCGCGGTGGGCGGCTTGCGCCGGGGCAGGTGCAGGGGGCGATGGCGGCGCTGCGGCAGGCGCTGGGCCTGCCCGAGACGGCGACGCCGCACGCGCTGCGGCACAGCTTTGCCACCCATCTGCTGGCGGCGGGGGGCGATCTCAGGACCATCCAGCAGCTTCTGGGCCATGCGCGGCTCTCGACCACGCAGGTCTATACCGGCGTCGATGACGCGCGGCTGGTGGCCGTCCACCGCGCCGCCCACCCGCGAGCCTGAGGCGGGCCTCAGGCGGGGCGCGGAAACACCCAGATCATCCGGTGGCGGTACACCGCGCCGGGACGCAGGATCGCCGAGGGGAAATCGGCCCGGTTCGGCGCGTCGGGCCATGCCCCCGGCTCGAGGCAGACCGCCCCCCAGCGCTGCGCCACCCCGCCGCCCCGCAGCGCCACCCCCGAGAGGCCGTTGCCGGTATAGACCTGCATCCCCGGCGCATCAGTCCAGAGTACCATCCGCCGCCCCGAGCGCGGGTGCGCCAGCGTCGCCGCCGCGCGCAGCCCGTGCCCGTCGAGCGCGAGGCAATGGTCGATCCCGCCCATCGCCGCGATCTGCGGATGCGGGGCGGCCAGCCGCTCGCCCAGCCGCGCCGGGGTGCGCCGGTCGAAGGGCGTGCCCGCGACCGGCGCGGGCGCCTCGGGCAGGGGGATCGCCGCGGGCGTGACCGGCAGATAGCGCCGCGCCGCGACGCCGAGGCGGTGGTCCTCGATCGTCTCGTCGCCGCCCGACAGGTTGAGATAGGCGTGGTTCGTCAGGCTCACCGGAGTCGCCCGGTCGGTCGTCGCGGTGAGGATCAGCGCCAGCCGCACCCCCGCTGCATCCTCGCTCATCGCATAGGCGGCCTCGGCCGTGAGCCGTCCGGGAAACCCCTGATCGCCGTCCGGGCTGGACAGGCGCAGCGTCACCCCGCGCGGGTCGGACGCCGCCACCTGCCACGCGCGGGCATCGAACCCCTCGGCCCCGCCATGCAGGCAGTTCGGCCCGTCATTGGCGCTGAGCCTGTGGGTCGCGCCGTCCAGCGCAAAGGCGGCCCCGGCGATCCGGTTGGCATAGCGCCCGACCGTCACGCCCATGTAGGGGCCGCCGCCGCGGGTGGCGGGGGACAGCAGCACGTCGGCCAGCCTCCCGGCGCGGTCGGGCAGCACCAGCGCCGCCAGCGTCGCGCCCAGCGGGTCGATCCCGGCCCAGACCCCCGAGGGCAGGGCCAGCCGGATCAATAGGTGGCCCGCCCGCCCGACAGGTCGAACACCGCGCCGGTCGAGAAGGCGCAGTCCTCGGACGCGAGCCAGGCCACCATCGCGGCGGCCTCGGCGGGTTCCAGGAACCGCTTCATCGGGATCTTCGAGAGCATATAGTCGATATGCTGCGGGCTCATCTGGTCGAAGATCGGGGTGCGCGCCGCGGCGGGCGTGACGCAGTTCACCAGCACGCCGGTCTCGGCCAGCTCCTTCCCCAGCGACTTCGTGAGCGCGATCACCCCCGCCTTCGAGGCCGAGTAATGCGCGGCGTTCGGGTTCCCTTCCTTGGCCGCGACCGAGGCGATGTTGACGATCCGCCCGTAGCCGCGACTGACCATCCCGGGCACCAGCGCGCGGCAGGTCAGGTAGGGGGCGGTCAGGTTCACCTCCATAACCCGGCGCCAGATGTCGGGCGCGATCTCCCACGTGGGCGCGTTGCCGCCGGTGATGCCGGCGTTGTTCACGAGGATGTCGACCGCGCCCGCGGCGGCGGCGGCGGCGGTGACGGCGGCCTCGTCGGTCAGGTCCAGCCGGCGGGCGGTGGCGCCGAGGACGTCGGCCGTGGGCGTGGCGTCCTGCACGTCCCAGATCTCGACGCGGGCGCCGCTGGCGGCGAGGCGTTCGGCGATGGCGCGGCCCAGGCCCTGGGCGCCGCCGGTGACGACGGCGCGGCGGCCGTCGAGGTCGATGCGGTTCATGTCGTCTCGCTTTCCTCTGCGGGGGCGGGGCGGTCGGCGGGGCGCGGGTCGGGGCGCGCCGGCATCCCCGGCCCCAGCACCTGCGTCAGCAGCGCGAGCTGGTCGCGGTCGGCCCGCGCGCGGTGGGCGAGGTGGGCGGCGTGCGCGGCCTCGGCGTCGCCCGCGAGCACCGCCTCAAGGATCACCCGATGCTCGCGGTTCGAATCCTCGGGCAACGGCCGGTGCGGCAGGATCAGCCGCCGGCCGCGATACTGCTGCCCCCAGTATTCCCCGATCGACCTGAGGAGCCGGGCGTTGCCGCAGAGCCCCACGAGCGTCGAGTGAAAGTCGTCGTCGAGGTCCGACCAGCGGGCGATGTCCCCGGCCTCGGTCGCGCGCTCCATCCGCTGGACGAGCTGGGTCAGCCGGGCGGCATCGGCGGGCGCAGGCGGGCGGGCCGCGGCCAGCGCCACGGCGCGGACCTCGAGCGCCGAGAACACGTCGAGGATGTCGCGGAAATCGCTCACCGTCAGGTCGATCACCGTGACCCCGTGGCGGGGGCGGATCAGCACCAGCCCCTCTTCGGCCAGCCGGATCAGCGCCTCGCGCACCGGGGTCCGCGACAGACCCAGAAGCGCCGCGATCTCGGTCTCGAGCAGCGTCGTGCCGGGCGCGAGGCGGCCGTTCAGGATGCGGTAGCGCAGGTCCAGATAGGCGCGGTCGCGGGCGTTCAGCCCGCCCGCGCCGGGCGGCAGCGGGCGGGGCCGCGCGGCCCGGAAGGGCGGGGCGCCGGTGGCGTTCATCCCTGCGGTCCCCCGGCGGCAGCGTCGGTGTCGCGGATATGGGCGCGGATGACGTCCTCGAAATCCGTGTCGGCGGTGAACCCGAGGGCGGCCGCGCGGGTCGCGTCGAAGCGCCGCGGCCAGCCCGCCACGATGCCGCGGATGGTGGCGTCGGGCTGGCGGCGGATGCGGGCCACCGCCTCGGGCCCGGCGACACGGCCGAGCGCCGCGATCATCTCGCCCACCGTGATGGCAAGGCCCGGCATGGTCAGGCAGCGCCGCGCGCCAAGGGCGCCGGTGTCCATGGTCGCTGCATGGATCAGGAACCCGGTCGCCGAGGCAGGCGAGGCCATCCAGTGCAGCACCTCGTCCTCGACCGGCAGGATCGCCTCGAGCCCGGCCAGCGGCTCGCGGATGATGCCCGAGAAGAACCCCGAGGCCGCCTTGTTCGCCGCGCCGGGGCGCACGACGATGGTCGGCAGGCGGATGCCCACCCCGTCGAAGATGCCGCGGCGGGAATAGTCGTTGAGCAGCAGCTCGCCGATCATCTTCTGGGTGCCGTAGCTGGTCATCGGCGCGGTCAGGAACTCGTCGCCGATGGCCTCGGGGAAAGGCGCCCCGAAGACGGCGATCGAGGATGTATACACAACCCGCGGGTGGTAGTCGCCGAGCGCGCGGATCGCCTCGAACAAGAGCCGGGTGCCGTCCAGGTTGATGCGGTAGCCCTTGTCGAAATCCGCCTCGGCCTCGCCCGAGACGATGGCGGCGAGGTGGAAGATCACCTCCGGCCGCTCGGCCACCAGCGCGGTCACGGTCGCCTCGTCGGCGATGTCGCCGGTGCGCACGGTGATCGCGGTGCGGTCCGACCCGGGGGTGGTGGCGGGCACCACGTCGAAGAGCGTGATTTCCTCGACCAGCGCGCCGCCGAGGCTGCCGTCGGCCACCAGCCGGGCGGCGAGGTTGCGGCCGACCATGCCCGCTCCGCCCAGGATCAGAACCCTCATGCCGCGTCCCCCCTCGCTTGCTGATGTATACATTGCCAAGCGCCGGGGGGCGGATCAAGGGGCGTCAGGCGCCGAGCAGCCCGCGCCCGGCAAGGTTGCGCATGAGCGCCGCGGCCCCGAACCGCCACGGTGGGCACTCGGTCGACAGCCGCACGGTGTTGGTCAGCGCCCCGAGCGCCGGTTCGCTGATCGTCACCACGTCGCCCGTGTGGTGGGTGAAGCCCTGCCCGGGCGCGTCGCGGTCCTGCGTCGGGGCGAAGAGCGTGCCGAGATACAGCATGAACCCGTCGGGATACTGGTGGTGCGGCCCCACCGCCTGCGCCACCAGATCAGCCGGATCGCGGCTGATCTGGTCCATCAAGGACCGCCCGTCGAGCACGAAACCGTCCGTGCCCTCGACCCGCAGCGTCAGCTCGGCCCGGCGCACGTCGTCGAGCCCATAGCCCGCGTCGAACAGCCGCAGGAACGGGCCGATGGCGGCCGAGGCGTTGTTGTCCTTGGCCTTGCCGAGCAGCAGCGCCGAGCGCCCCTCGACATCGCGCAGGTTCACGTCGTTGCCGAGCGTCGCGCCCTTGATGCGGCCGCGCGAATCGACGGCCAGCACGATTTCCGGCTCGGGGTTGTTCCAGCGGCTGATCGGGTGCAGCCCGACCTCGGCCCCCCAGCCGACCGAGGCCATCGGCTGGCACTTGGTGAAGATTTCCGCGTCCGGGCCGATCCCGACCTCGAGGTACTGCGACCAGAGCCCCTCGGCCTTGAGGATGCGCGCGACCTCGGCGGCGCGGTCCGAGCCCGGCACGATGCCGCGCAGGTTGGCGCCGATGGCCGCGCCGATGCGGTCACGGATGCCGGCGGCGAGGTCGGGGTCGCCCGCCGCCTGTTCCTCGATCACCCGCTCGACCATCGAGGCGGCGAAGGTCACGCCCGAGGCCTTGATCGCCTGCAGATCGGCGGGCGAGAGCAGCCGGGCGGCGTCCTCGCCCCCCGCCGTCACGGCGAACTCGGCCAGCGCGCCGATGTCCTCGCCCGCCTGCGCGGCGATCCAGCCGGCCGGGTCGTCCATCTCGAGCAGGTCGCGCATCGTGGGCGCGGCGGGGGCGGTCACGTCCACCAGCCGGCCGTCGCGGTGGACCACCAGCGCCGGGCCGATTCCGGGCCGCCAGACGCGGCCGACGAACATCCCCTCGGTCGGAAGCGGCATCATTTCCCCCATCGCAGCACCACCGGGTCGACCCGCCGCGCGAGGTCGATGGCCATGGCCCGCGTCGCCGGGTGCAGGGGCGGGATCGGGTGGCGGCAGGCGTCCGAGCCGATCACGCCCCCCTCGACCATCAGCGCCTTGGCGGCGCGGAAGCCGCATTGCCGGTTCTCGTGGTTCACGAAGGGCAGGATGCGGGCATAGGCCTCCGTCGCGGCCTCCCGCTCGCCCGCGGCCCAGAGGTCGAGCACCGGCCTGATCTGGTCCACGATCGAGGCTGAGGTCATCGACCCCGTCGCGCCCGCGTCGAGGTCGGCCAGAAGCGTGATCGCCTCTTCGCCGTCCATCGGCGCCTCGATGGCGTCGCCGCCTTCGGCGATCAGCGCGCGCAGCTTGGCCGCGGCCTGCACGGATTCGATCTTGAAGAGCTTCACCATCTCGATCTCGCGCGCCATCCGCACCAGCAGCGGCACGGTCAGCTCGACCCCCGACATCGGCGCGTCCTGCACCATGATGGGGATGCCGACCTCGCCCACCGCGGCGAATTGCTCGAAGGTCTGGTCGGGCGTGCCGCGCAGCGTGGCGCCGTGATAGGGCGCCATCATCATCACCGCCGCCGCCCCCTGCGCCCTGGCGCGGCGGGCGCGCTCGACCGCGATCCGTGTGGCGAAATGGCTGATCGTGACGATCACCGGCACCCGCCCCGCGACGTGGTCGAGCGACAGGCGCGTCAGCGTCTCGCGCTCGTCATCGGCCAGCAGGAACTGTTCCGAGAAGTTGGCGAGGATGCAGATCCCCGTCGCGCCCTGGTCGATGATGCAGTCGAGCACCCGCGT
The DNA here is from genome assembly GCF_900106665.1 of Paracoccus sanguinis. GTDB lineage: Bacteria > Pseudomonadota > Alphaproteobacteria > Rhodobacterales > Rhodobacteraceae > Paracoccus > Paracoccus panacisoli. The sequence goes on along the minus strand of NZ_FNNA01000002.1, from coordinate 750,843 downwards.
CATGCCGTCAAGGTCGAGCGTCCCGTCCGCGTGAAACGGCGTCGGCGCCACCGGCCAGATCCCCTCCCAACCCGCCATCTGCGCGCCCTCCCCGCCGCTTGCGTCGCGGGGATTATGGTATACCATCCGGGCAGCAGCAAGCCGTGGAAGGTGGCCCATGTCCGACACCCGCGCCAACAAGCGCTTTCGCAGCCAGGAATGGTTCGACAACCCGAACAACCCGGGCATGACGGCGCTGTATCTCGAGCGCTACCAGAACAGCACCTACACGCGCGAGGAACTGACCAGCGAAAAGCCGATCATCGGCATCGCCCAGACCGGCAGCGACATCGCGCCTTGCAACAAGATCCACGTCTTCCTGATGGACCGCATCAAGGAAGGCATCCGCGCCGCCGGCGGCGTCCCGATGGAGTTTCCGGTCCACCCGATCCAGGAGACCGGCAAGCGCCCGACCGCCGCACTCGACCGCAACCTCGCCTATCTGGGCCTGGTCGAGGTGCTGCACGGCTATCCGCTGGACGGGGTGGTGCTGACCACCGGCTGCGACAAGACCACCCCCGCCATGCTGATGGGGGCGGCGACCGTGGACCTGCCCGCGATCACGCTCAACGGGGGGCCGATGCTCGACGGCTGGTGGCAGGGCAAGCGCGCGGGCTCGGGCACCATCGTCTGGGAAAGCCGACGGCTGCTTTCCGAAGGCAAGATCGACTACCCCGAGTTCATCGAGCGGGTCTGCGCCTCGGCCCCCTCGCTCGGCCATTGCAACACGATGGGCACGGCGAGCACCATGAACGCCATGGCCGAGGCGCTGGGGATGAGCCTGCCGGGCTGCTCGGCGATCCCCGCGCCGTTCCGCGAGCGGATGGCGATGGCCTATGAGACCGGCAAGCGCATCGTCCAGATGGTGCTCGACGACCTCAAGCCCTCGGACATCCTGACCCGGGCGGCCTTCGAGAACGCGATCCGCGTCAACACCGCCATCGGCGGCTCGACCAACGCGCCGCCGCATCTGCAGGCCGTGGCCCGCCACGCCGGGGTCGAGCTCGACGTGCAGGACTGGGAGACGGTGGGCTTCGATCTGCCGCTGCTCGTCAACATGCAGCCCGCGGGCGAGTACCTGGGCGAGAGCTTCTTCCGCGCCGGCGGCGTCGCCGCGGTGATGGGCGAGCTGCTTCAGGCGGGGCTGCTCAACGAGGGCGCGATGACCGTCACCGGGCGGACGGCGGGCGAGAACGTCGCCGCGATCCGCTCGACCGACCGGGCGGTGATCCGGCCGGTCAGCGATCCGCTGCGCGAGCGGGCGGGGTTCCTCGTCCTCTCGGGCAACCTGTTCGATTCGGCGCTGATGAAGACCAGCGTGATCTCGGCCGATTTCCGGCAGCGCTTCCTGTCCGAGCCGGGGCGCGAGGGGGTGTTCGAGGCGCGGGCCATCGTCTTCGAGGGCCCCGAGGACTACCACGCGCGGATCAACGACGCGGCGCTGGGGATCGACGAGCACTGCATCCTCTTCATCCGCAACGTGGGCTGCGTCGGCTATCCGGGCAGCGCCGAGGTGGTGAACATGCAGCCGCCGGACGCGATGATCCGGCAGGGGATCAACCACATGCCGACCGTGGGCGACGGGCGGCAGTCGGGGACGTCGGAAAGCCCCTCGATCCTCAACGCCTCGCCCGAGGCGGCGGTCGGGGGCGGGCTGGCGCTGCTCGAGACCGGGGACCGGGTGCGGCTGGACCTGAACGCCCGGCGGCTCGACGCGCTGGTCGATGCGGAGGAGTGGGCGGCGCGGCGCGCGGCGTGGACGCCGCCCGAGCTCGTCAACCAGACCCCGTGGGAGGAGATCTATCGCAAGGAGGTCGGGCAGCTTGCGCAGGGCGGCTGCCTTGAACTGGCAACGGCCTATCAGCGGGTGGTCAAGACGCTGCCGCGCGACAACCACTGACGGGGGGCGAGCGATGGAGCGTAGCATCATCATCACCGGCGCGGGCAGCGGCATCGGCCGGGTCACGGCACGGCGCTTCCTCGACGCCGGCTGGCGGGTCGGGCTGATCGGCCGGCGCGAGGACGCGCTGCGCGAGACCGCCGGCGACAGCGGGGCGCTGGTCCTGCCCTGCGACGTCTGCGACGCGGGTGCGGTGGACGCGGCCTTCGACCGCGCCGCGGCGGAATGGGGCCGGGTGGACGTGCTCTTCAACAACGCCGGGACCGGGCTGGTCGCCCAGACCCCCGACGAGGTTGCCCCCGACGAGTTCCGCCGGGTGATCGAGGTCAACGTCATCGGCGTCTTCCTGTGCGCCCGCGCGGCCTTCCGCATCATGCGGGCGCAATCGCCGCAGGGCGGGCGGATCATCAACAACGGCTCGGTCTCGGCCCACGCGCCGCGGCCCGGCTCGATCGGGTACACGACCTCGAAACACGCGGTGACGGGGATCACGCGGTCGATCAGCCTCGACGGGCGGCCGTTCAACATCGCCTGCGGGCAGATCGACATCGGCAACGCGCTGACTGAGATGGCGGTGCCGATGACCAAGGGGGTCGCGCAGGCGGACGGCTCGACGCGGATCGAGCCGGTGATGGACGCGATGGCGGTGGCCGACACGGTGCTGCACATGGCGTCGCTGCCCGAGGGCGCGAACGTGCAGTTCGTGACGGTGATGGCGACCAACATGCCGTTCATCGGCCGCGGCTGATGGGCGCCCCGGCCGAGGCGCTGCCGCAGGGGCTGTCGCTCTTCGACCTCAGCGCGCGGCGGGCGCTGGTCACCGGCGCCTCGCAGGGGATCGGGCTGGCGCTGGCGCGCGGGCTCGCCGCCGCCGGCGCCGCGGTGGTGCTGGACGCCCGCGACGCGGCTCGCCTCGATGCCGCGGCCGAGGGCTTGGCGGCGGCGGGCCACGAGGTCGCCACGCTGCCCTTCGACGTGACCGACCATGCCGCCGCCCGCACCGCCGTGGACGGGTTCGAGGCCGGCGTCGGTCCCATCGACATCCTGATCAACAACGCGGGCCAGCAGCACCGCGCCCCGCTCGAGACGTTTCCCGACGATGCCTTCCAGCGCCTGTTGCAGGTCAACGTGGCCAGCGTCTTCAACGTGGCGCAGGCCTGCGCGCGGCACATGATCGCGCGGGGGCGGGGGCATATCGTCAACATCTGCTCGGTGCAGTCGGCGCTCGCCCGGCCGGGCATCGCGCCCTACACGGCGACCAAGGGGGCGGTGGCGAACCTGACCAAGGGGATGGCGACCGACTGGGCGCGGCACGGGCTGAACTGCAACGGCCTCGCGCCCGGGTATTTCGAGACGCCGCTCAACGCCGCGCTGGTCGCCGATCCGGCGTTCAGCGACTGGCTGGCCCGCCGCACCCCTGCCGGCCGCTGGGGCCGGGTCGAGGAGCTGGTCGGCGCGGCGGTGTTCCTGTCGTCGGACGCAGCGTCCTTCGTCAACGGCACGGTGATTTACGTGGATGGCGGCATCACCGCCGCGTTGTAAGGATTGGGCATGACCGGGATTCTCGCCATCGGCCGCTACACCGACACCGACCGCGACGCGCTGGCGGCGATGGGGGCGCGGGCGCTGCCCGACCCGGGCGCGCTGGCCGGCCTGGACGAGGCCGCGCGCGCGGCGGTGCGCGGGGTGGCCTATGCCGGGCACGCGCCCTTCGGCGGGGCCGAGATGGACCTGCTGCCGGGGCTGCGGGTGATCGCCAACTTCGGCGTGGGCTACGACGCCATCGACGTGGCGGCGGCGAGCGCGCGCGGCATCACCGTGACCAACACCCCCGAGGTGCTGAACGACGACGTGGCCGACCTCGCCGTGGGGATGTGGATCGCGCTGCTGCGCGGGTTCGAGCCGGGCATCGCCGCCGTGCGCTCGGGCCGCTGGGCCACGGAGGGCGGGCCGCCGCTGGCGCGCAAGGCCACGGGGCGGACGGTCGGCATCCTCGGGCTCGGCCGGATCGGGCGCGAGATCGCGGATCGGCTTTCGGCCTTCAAGTGCCCGGTGCACTACTGGTCGCGGCACCCGAAAGAGACGCCGCCCGGCTGGACCGCGCACCCCGACCCGCTGGCACTGGCCCGCGCGGTCGACGACCTGTTCGTGATCGTGGTCGGCGGCCCGGACACCGAGGGGATGGTGTCGGCGGCGATCATCGACGCGCTCGGCCCCGAGGGGGTGCTGGTCAACGTCTCGCGCGGCAGCGTGGTGGACGAGGGCGCCCTGACCCGGGCGCTGGCCGAGGGGCGGCTGGGGGGCGCGGCGCTCGACGTGTTCCGCGGCGAACCTTCGGTCGACCCGGAGCTCGCGCGGCTCGGTAACCTGCTGCCGCTGCCGCATATCGACTCGGCCACGGTCGAGACGCGGGCCGCGATGGGGGCGCTGCAGCGGCGCAACCTCGCCGCCGTCCTCGCCGGACGGTCCCCCGAAACGCCGGTCAACTGACCGGACCCGACAGGCGAGGCGGCCCCCTTATGAGCGAAGCCAGCGCAACCCCCGACCCCGGCGGCAGCCCCGGCGACCACCCCGCCGAGGGGGCCGAGGTGGCGACCATCCCCGCCGCCATCGCCGACCGGCTGCGGCGCGAGATCCTGACCGGCACCATCCCGCCCGGCAGCCCGATCAAGGAACGCGACCACGCCGAGCGCCTGGGCATCAGCCGCACCCCGCTGCGCGAGGCGGTCCGCATCCTCGCGCAAGAGGGGCTGGTGACGCTGCGCCCGCTGCGCAGCCCGCTCGTCACCGACATGACCCGGGCCGAGGCGCTGGACGAGGTGGCGGTGCTGCGGCTCCTCGAACTGCACGGGGGCGAACTCGCCTGCGCCCACGCGACCGAGGCCGAGATCGCCGCCATCGCCGCGCTGGCGCGCACGGTCGAGGCGAACCACGCCGAGGGCGACCCGCTCGAGGTGTTCGACCTCGACATGAAGATGCACCGCGCCATCGTCGCCGCCGGCCACAATGCCGCGCTGAGCCGCAGCCACGAGGAATACCTCGCCCGGCTCTGGCGCATCCGCTATCTGTCGGCGCGGCGGCGGTCGGATGCGGCTCAGGTGCTGGCCGACCACCGCGGCATGGTCGCGGCGCTCAGGGCGCGGGATGCGGGCGCGATGCAGCGGCACATGGCGAGCCACCTCGACAACCTCAGCCGCAACGTGGCGCGGCATTTCGATGAGCTCGACGCCCCGCCACCGGGCTGAGGCGCGGCGCTACTCGCTGCGCTTCTCGGCGTGGTAGGGGCCGGTGACGATGGCGCACTCGGCGGCGGTGTCGCCGTAGGTCGCCCATTCGGTCGGCGTGGTCGGCCCGGGCGGGGGCAGCTCGTCGCGCTTCCACGACAGGTGCAGATGCGCCTTGGCGATGAACATCCCGGTGATCGGGGCGGTCAGGAACAGGAACAGCGCGATCATGAACTCGTGCCAGCTCACGATCCCGTAGCGGAACCACATCGTCGCCATCGACGCGATCAGCACCGCGCCCACCCCCAGCGTCGCCGCCTTGGTCGGGGCGTGCAGCCGCGTCATCGGGTCGGGCAGGCGCACCAGCCCCCAGCCGCCGACGACCCCGAACACCCCGCCGACGACCAGCAGGAAGGCGATGAAGATCTCTGCGACGAGGCTCATTCGATGATGTCCCCCCTGAGCACGAACTTGGCGAAGGCCACCGTCGAGACGAAGCCCACCATCGCAAACAGCATCGTCGCCTCGAAATACATCGCCGTCCCCTCGCGGATGCCGAACAGCGTGATCAGCGCGATCATGTTGATCGCCATCGTGTCGAGCGCCAGCACCCGGTCGCTCAACCCCGGCGCAAACACGACGCGGTAGAGGCAGAAGAGCTGCGCCAGCGCATAGCAGCCGAAGGCGAAGGCGAGTGCGAGATCGAGGAGGCCCATGCCGAACAGCGTCATGCGAAGATCTCCAGCAGCCGGGCCTCGTAGCGGCCCTTGATGTCGTCGAGCACGGACTGCGGGTCCGGCGCGTGCAGGCAGTGGACGAGCAGCACCTTGCCGTCCTCGCTCAGATCGCAGCTCACGGTGCCGGGGGTGAGGGTAATGGTGCCGGCCAGGACCGAGATCGCCTCGGGCGTGGTCAGCGCCAGCGGGACCGGCAGCCAGACCGGGCGCAGGTCGTGCTTGGGCATGAAGAGCACGATCCGGGCCACCGCGATGTTGGCCACGATGATGTCCCAGATCACGATGACGATGTAGGCGGCGATCTTGACCGGGTTGTGGATGCGGGCGCGGTCGGGCCAGTAGGGCGCGGTCGCCACCGGCACGACGAGGCCGATCACCAGCGCGAACACCAGCGAGCCCCAGGCGAAGCGGTTGACGAGCAGGATCCAGACCAGCGCGCAGACCAGCGACAGGACCGGGTGGGGCAGGATGCGGCGGATCATTTCGTGCCCTCCTGCCGCAGCAGCACCGCCTCGACATAGGGGGCGGGGTCGATCAGTTGCCGGGCGGTGGCCTGAGCATAGTCCATCATCGGCCCGGCGAACACCGTCAGCAGCGCCATGCCGGCGATCAGCGTGGCGGTGGCGGTCAGCGCGAGCCACGGGGCCGGGGCGTCGGCGAGGTCCTGGATGCACTCGTCAGGCTCGACCTTCGGCGGCAGCGGGCGCTGGTCGTTCGGCGCAACCACCACCCGCGCGGGCTCGGGGCCGTGCTGGTGGGCGCGCCAGAACACCGTCGAGCCGGCGCGGGCGAAGCCGTAGATGGCGATCAGCGAGGTGACGAGGATCACGCTCCAGATCAGCAGGGTGTGGTCGCTGTGCCGGCTGGCCTGCAGGATGGCGAGCTTGCCGAGGAACCCCGAGAGCGGCGGCAGGCCGGCGATGCCGATGGCGGCGGCGAAGAACAGCGCCCCGACGATGCCCCCCTGCGCGATGGGCGGCATTGGGCGCAGCCACAGGCTGCCGCCCGCGCGGCGCCCGCCGATCAGGTCCATGACGAGGAACAGCGCCGCCGCGGCGAGGGTCGAGTGGACCAGGTACCAGATCCCCGCCGAAAGGCCGGGCAGGCGGAACTGCGCGACCCCGATCATCAGCGTCCCGACCGAGCCGAGCGCCGCGAAGGCCGCGACCCGGCCGAGGTGGCGCGAGCCAAGGATGCCGAGTTGCCCCACCACCAGCGTGACCAGCGCCGCGGGCAGCAGCAGGTCGGCGGCAAAGCGCTCGATCACGCTGTCCGAGGGGAAGACGAGGGTGAAGAAGCGGATGATCGCGTAGGCCCCGACCTTGGTCATGATCGCGAACAGCGCGGCCGCCGGGCCGGGGGCGCGGGCATAGGTCGAGGGCAGCCAGAAGTGCAGCGGCACCAGCGCCGCCTTGACCGCGAACACCAGCATCAGAAGCACCGCGCCGGTTCTGAGCAGCGCGGTGTCCTGCGGCGGCAGCTGCGCCACACGCACCGCGAGGTCGGCCATGTTCAGCGTCCCGGTGACCGCATAGATCGTCCCCAGCGCGGCAAGGAACAGGCACGAGCCGGCGAGGTTGTAGACGACATACTGCACGCCCGCGCGCAGCCGCATCTCGCCCCCGCCGTGGATCATCAGCCCGTAGCTGGCGATCAGCAGCACCTCGAAGAAGACGAACAGGTTGAAGGCGTCGCCGGTCAGGAACGCGCCGCTGATCCCCATGAGCTGGAACTGCCACAGCGCGTGGAAATGCCAGCCCTTGCGGTCCCAGCCCGAGCCGATGGCGTAAAGCTGGACGATCAGCCCGAGCCCCGCGGTCAGCACCAGCATCAGCGCCGCCAGCCGGTCGAGCACCAGCGCGATGCCGAAGGGCGCCGCCCAGTTGCCCATGCGGTAGACCTGGATCTCGCCGCCCGCGGCCTGGGTCATCAGCCACAGCGCGATGACCAGTTGCGCGGCGGTGCCGACGGTCGAGAACACCCGCTGCAGCACGAGGTCGTGCCGCATCCCGAGGACGATCAGCGGCCCGAGGAAGGCGGGCAGCACGACGGGGGCGATGATCCAGTGGTTCATCGGGCGGCCTCCGGCCGGTCGGCGGGCCGGGCCGAGGGCTTCTCGCCCCCCGGCGCGACCTCGCGCCGGTCACCCTTCGGCATGTCGGCGTGGTCGTCGCCCCCCTCGAGGAAGGCGCCGAGCGCCATCATCACCACGACCGCGGTCATCCCGAACGAGATCACGATCGCGGTCAGCACCAGCGCCTGCGGCAGCGGGTCGGAATAGTCGGTGACGCCCTTCTGCAGGACCGGCGGCAGGTTGACCGACAGCCGGCCCGAGATGAACAGGAAGACGTTGGTGGTGTAGCTGAGCAGCGTCATGCCCAGCACCACCGCGAAGGTCCGCTTGCGCAGGGTCAGATAGACCCCGGCGGCGGTCATGAACCCCAGCGCCGAGGCCACGAGGATCTCCATCAGCGCGGCCCTCCCAGCTGGATGTCCATCGGGTGGACGTTGACCTTCTGCCCGGCCTGCCGGGCGATCCGCGACAGCGAGTTCAGCGCCAGCATCACCGCGCCGACGACGCACAGGAACACGCCGGTGTCGAAGCCCATGGCGGTGGCCAGCTCGAACGGCTCGATCCCGACGAGGTGGAAATACCCGAAGGCCGAGGTGAGGAACGGCTTGCCCGCGAACCACGCCCCGGCGCCGGTGATCCCGGCGGCGAGCGCGCCCAGCCCGATCAGCGCGTGATAGGGGATGTTCTGCCGCTCCTGCGCCCAGGCGAAGCCCGAGGCCATGTACTGCATGACCAGCGCCACCGAGACGATGAGCCCGGCGATGAACCCGCCGCCCGGCGCGTTGTGGCCGCGCAGGAAGATGTAGAGCCCGACCACCAGCGAGATCGGCAGCACCACCCGCGTCGCCACCACCAGCATCAGCGGATGCCGGTCGCCCGCGCGCCGCATGTCGTGGACCCAGTTCCTGAGCCGCGCGCCCGAGCGCCCGGTCAGCAGCGTCTCGGTCAGGGCAAAGATCGTCAGCGCGGCGATGCCGAGCACGATGATCTCGCCGTAGGTGTCATAGCCGCGGAAATCGACGAGGATCACGTTCACCACGTTGTCCCCGCCGCCCAGCTTGTAGCTGTTGTCGAGCATGTAGCCCGAGATCGGGTCGAACGCCGGCTCGCGCCGCATGATCGCATAGGCGAGCCCGCCGACGCCGAGCCCGGTCACCGCCGCGACGAAGGCATCGGCCCCGCGCTTGAAGTTGCCGGTGTCCATCACCGTCCGCTTGGGCAGGAAGTTCAGCGCCAGCAGCAGAAGGATGACCGTGACCACCTCGACCGTGATCTGGGTCAGCGCGAGGTCGGGGGCCGAGAGATAGACGAAGGTGCAGCTGACGATCAGCCCGATGATGCCGACCAGCACCAGCGCGAGGATGCGGCGGCGGTGCAGGGCGACCATCGTGCCGGTGGCGACCATCAGCATCACCCAGCCGACCAGCGCGACCGGGGTGATGGGCAGCATCGGCCGCGTCTCGGGCCCGACCTGCCCGGTGTGCCAGGCGACGAAGCTCGCCGCCACCGCGGTCAGCATGAAGGCGGCGAGCGCGCGCGACATCGAGCCGTTGGTGAAGCGGTCGGTGAAGGCCCGCGCCCACCGCTCGGCCGTGCCGGTCATGGCGTCAAAGATCGCCTTGGCGTCCGGGGGCCGCAGGCGGGTCCGCAGCGCCTCGATCGGGTGCCAGAGCGCCAGCAGCACCGCGCCGCCGGCGACCGCGATCACCGACATCCACAGCGCCGGGGTGACCCCGTGCCACAGCGCCAGATGCGCGTGCGGCGTGCCCCCGGTGACGGCCGCGGCGGCGGCATCGACCAGCCAGCCCACGGTCGCCGCGGGGAACAGGCCGGTCACGATCACGATGCCCACCAGCAGCGCGGGCGAGAAGATCAGCCCCGGGCCCGGATCATGGGGCGCGGCCGGATAGTCGTCGCGCACCGGCCCGAGGAAGACGTGCACGATCATCCGCAGCGCATAGGCGACCGAGATCAGCGCCGCGAAGGTGGCGACGCCGCCCACGAGCCACGGCATCCCGCGCCAGACGGCGTGGGCCGCTTCCTCGAGCATCATCTCCTTGGAGATGAAGCCGTTGAAGGGCGGAATGCCGGCCATCGAGAGCGACGCGATGAGCACGATCCCGAAGGTCAGCGGCATCAGCCCGCGCAGGCCGCCCAGTCGCTTGATCGAGCGGGTGTGCGCCTCGTGATCGACGATGCCCGCGGCCATGAAGAGCGCGGCCTTGAAGCTCGCGTGGGCGATGATGTGGAACACCGCAGCGATGGCCGCGGCCTCGGTCCCGAAGCCCAGCAGCATGGTGATCAGCCCGAGGTGGCTGACCGTTGAATAGGCCAGAAGCCCCTTGAGGTCGTCCTGAAAGAGCGCGATCGCCGCCCCGATCAGCATGGTCAGCAGGCCGGTGGTGGCGACGATGGCGAACCACTCGGGCGTCCCCGACAGCACCGGCCAGAGCCGCGCCATGAGGAACAGCCCCGCCTTCACCATCGTGGCCGAGTGAAGGTACGCGCTGACCGGGGTGGGGGCCGCCATCGCGCGCGGCAGCCAGAAATGGAACGGGAACTGCGCCGACTTGGTGAAGGCGCCGATCAGGATCAGCACCAGCGCCGGCAGGTAGTAGGGCGAGGCCTGGATCGCCTCGCGCACCAGCAGGATATCGGAAAGCCGGTAGGACCCGGCGATCTGCCCCAGGATCAGGCAGCCCGCGATCATCGCGAGCCCGCCCATCCCGGTCACCGTCAGCGCCATCCGCGCCCCCTGCCGCCCCTCGGGCAGGTGCTTCCAGAACCCGATCAGCAGGAAGGACGAGAGCGACGTCAGCTCCCAGAAGACCAGCATCATCAGGATGTTGTCGCTGAGCACGATCCCCATCATCGCGCCCTGGAAGAGCATCAGATAGGTGAAGAACGGCCCCGCCGCGTCCTTGCGCGACAGGTAGTAGCGGCCATAGAGGATGATCAGCAGTCCGATCCCGAGGATCAGGATCCCGAAGAGCAGGCTCAAGCCGTCGATGCGGAAATCGGCGTCGAGCCCGATCTGCGGCATCCACGGGATGCGGGCGGTGATGACCTCGCCCGCCATGATCGCCGGCGTGTGCAGCACGAGGCCCAGCAGCGCCAGCGCCGTCGCCGTCCCGCAGGCGATCGCCGCGGCCGATCGGCCCGCGCGGACCATCAGGCCGGGCAGCAGCGCCCCGAGGAACGGCAGCGCGGCAATCAAGGCTGGCGACATCTCAATCCCCCGTTTGGCCCCGTTTCCCAAGCGGGGCCATGGGTGTCAAGCAAACGGCGAAATGCCGCTAGGCGATGTTCGCGTTTCGTGCTAGCGGTTTGAAAAAACGCGGACGGCGCGCCCTCGGGCGGACCGGAACCGCCATGGCACGAGGTGAGGGATCGGGCATGAGGGTTCTGGGCATCGATCCCGGGCTGGTGAACATGGGTTGGGGGGTGATCGCGGTCGACGGCTCGCGCGTCACCCACATCGCCAACGGCATCGTGCGCTCGGGCGCCGACAGCCTCGCCGCGCGCCTGTGCGAGCTGCACCGCGGGTTGGTGGCGGTGATCGCGGCCCACGCGCCGGATGCGGCGGCGGTCGAACAGACCTTCGTCAACAAGGACGCGGTGGGGACGCTGAAGCTGGGGCAGGCCCGCGGGGTCGCGCTTCTGGCCCCCGCGCAGGCGGGGCTGACGGTCGGGGAATACGCCCCGAACGCGGTGAAGAAGGCCATCGTCGGCGTCGGCCACGCCCAGAAGCAACAGGTCGAGCACATGGTGCGGCTGACGCTCCCCGGCGTGGCGCTGGCCGGGCCGGACGCGGCGGACGCGCTCGCCATCGCCATCTGCCACGCGCGCCACCTGCAGAGCCGGGTGCTCAGGATCAAGGTGGTGGCATGAGGGCCGCCCGATGATCGGCCGCATCGCCGGGGTGATCCTGCACCGCGCCCCCGACCACGTGCTGATCGACGTGCGCGGCGTGGGCTACATCGTCCATGTGAGCGAGCGCACCGCCGCCAGCCTGCCGCGGGTGGGCGAGGCCGCCGCGCTCTATACCGACCTCGTCGTGCGCGAGGATCTGCTGCAGCTCTTCGGCTTCCCGACGCTGCTCGAGAAGGAATGGCACCGGCTTCTGACCTCGGTGCAGGGGATCGGCGCCAAGGCGTCGCTGGCGATCCTCGGCACGCTCGGGGCCGAGGGCGTGGGCCGCGCCATCGCGCTGGGCGACTGGGCGGCGGTCCGCAAGGCGCCGGGGGTGGGGCCGAAGCTCGCGCAGCGCGTGGTGCTTGAGCTGAAGGACCGCGCCCCGCAGGTCATCGCCATGGGCGGCGCGCTGACGGTGGACGCGGGGCTGGGCGACGCGGGCGCGGGGCTGGTCGAACCCGACGCCACCCCCGCCCCGGCGCCCTCGCCCCGCACCGCGGCGCCCAGCTCGGCCGCTGCCTCGGCCGACGCGCTCTCGGCGCTGACGAACCTCGGCTACGGCCCCTCCGAGGCCGCCGCCGCGGTCGCCGAGGCCGCCGCCCGCGACCCCGCCGCCCCCACCCCCGCGCTGATCCGCGCCGCGCTGCGGGCGCTGGCGCCGAAGGAGTGACGTCGGATCGGCGCGCGCCGAAAGGGTTGCGCGCCCCCGAGGACTGGGGCCTGATCGAGACCGGACCAAGGAGACGACGCGCATGAACGGCTACACCCGCACCTTCGTCCTCATGGCGGCGCTCACCGCGCTGGTGATGGGACTCGGCTGGCTTCTGGGCGGGCAGGGCGGCGCGATCATGGCGCTGGTCTTTGCCGGGGCCACGAACCTCTGGGCGTGGTGGAACAGCGACAAGGCGGTGCTGCGCCAGCAGCAGGCGATCCCCGTGACCGAGGCGAACGGCGCCGAGCTGGTGGCGCTGGTGCGCGCGCTGGCCGACCGCGCGGGGCTGCCGATGCCCGCGGTCTACATCCTGCCCGCCGAGCAGCCGAACGCCTTTGCCACCGGCCGAAATCCGCAGAATGCCGCCGTGGCGGTCTCGCAGGGGCTTCTGCGGACCCTCGACCGCGACGAGCTGGCCGGGGTGATCGCCCATGAGCTGGCCCATATCCGCCAGCGCGACACGCTGACCATGACGGTGACGGCGACGCTCGCCGGCGCCATCGCCATGCTCGGCAACATGATGATGTTCGCGGGCGGCCGCGACGGGCGCGGCGGCGGGATCGGGCGGCTGGTGGCGATGTTCGTCGCGCCGTTCGCCGCGGGGCTGGTGCAGATGGCGATCTCGCGCACCCGGGAATACGAGGCCGACCGCATCGGCGCCGAGATCTCTGGCCAGCCGCTCAAGCTCGCCTCGGCGCTGGCCAAGATCGCCAACGCGGCCGGGCGGACGGTGAACCTGCCGGCCGAGCGGAACCCGGCCTCGGCCTCGATGTTCATCGTCAACCCGCTGGGGGCGCTGAAGATGGACGCCATGTTCGCCACCCACCCGCCGACCCAGGACCGCATCGACCGGCTGGCCGCGATGGCCGGCACCCGCACCCCCGGCGTCGTCCGTTGAGCCAGCCCGACCCTACCCTGCGCCCCGCGCCGATGGAGGGCGACGCCGAGGATCGCGCCCTGCGCCCGCAGAAGCTCGAGGAGTTCATCGGCCAGGCCGAGGCGCGCGCCAACCTGCGCGTCTTCATCGACAGCGCCCGGATGCGCGGGCAGGCGATGGACCACACGCTGTTCCATGGCCCCCCCGGCTTAGGCAAGACCACGCTCGCGCAGATCATGGCGCGCGAGCTGGGGGTGAACTTCAAGATGACATCCGGGCCGGTGCTGGCGCGGGCGGGCGATCTGGCCGCGATCCTGACCAACCTCGACGCCCGCGACGTGCTGTTCATCGACGAGATCCACCGCATGAACCCGGCGGTCGAAGAAATCCTCTACCCGGCGATGGAGGATTTCGAGCTCGACCTCGTGATCGGCGAGGGGCCGGCGGCGCGCACGGTGCGGATCGAGCTGCAGCCCTTCACGCTGGTCGGCGCGACGACCCGTCTGGGGCTGCTGACGACCCCGCTGCGCGACCGCTTCGGCATCCCGACGCGGCTGCAGTTCTACACCGTCGATGAGCTCGACCAGATCGTCGCCCGCGGCGCCCGGCTGATGGGCGTCCACGCCGATGCCGAGGGCACGCGCGAGATCGCGCGCCGCGCCCGCGGCACCCCGCGGATCGCCGGGCGGCTCTTGCGCCGGGTGGTGGATTTCGCGCTGGTCGAGGGCGACGGGCGGCTGGACCGGGCGCTCGCCGACCGGGCGCTGACGCGGCTGGGGGTGGACGACCTCGGGCTCGACGGCGCCGACCGGCGCTATCTGACGCTGATGGCCGAGCATTACGGCGGCGGCCCGGTCGGCGTGGAAACGCTTTCCGCGGCGCTGTCGGAAAGCCGCGACGCGATCGAGGAGGTGATCGAGCCCTATCTCCTCCAGCAGGGGCTGATCCAGCGGACACCGCGCGGGCGGATGCTGGGGGCGACCGGCTGGCGGCATCTGGGGCTCGAGATGCCGCGCACGGCGCAGGCGGGATTGTTCGAGGAGTAGGTGGCGATGGACGCAATCGAGGCACGGCTGCGCGCGAGTTTCGCGCGGCAGACGATGATGACGACGCTGGGGGCCGAGATGGCGCGCGCCGCGGCGGGCGAAGTGGTGATCGCCGCGCCCATCGCGCCGCATCTGATGCAGCAGCAGGGGGCGGCGCACGCGGGGCTCGCGTTTTCCATCGGAGACAGCGCGGCGGGCTATGCGGCGCTCTCGGTCCTGCCCGAGGGGTCCAAGGTGGTCACGGTCGAGATGAAGATCAACCTGCTCGCCCCCGCGGTCGGCGCCCGGCTGGTGGCCGAGGGGCGGGTGGTCAAGGCCGGCCGGCGGATCGTGGTGGTGGCGTCCGACGTCTGGGCCGAGGGGCCTGCGGGGCGCAAGCAGGTGGCGACGATGCTCGGGACGATGGTGCCGGTCGAGGCGTGAGCCGCCTGCGCCCGTCGCGGGCGGGTTTTGGGCCATAAAGAAGGCTGACGCTAGGGCGGACGTGCGGCGGGTGCGGTCGGGCTGATCGGCAGCGGGCTCCGGGCTGACGGATCGGGCCGGGCCCGTCTGCGAGGACGGCGCCGTGTGTGGGGACCGGGCCGGGTGTGGGGCCGGGGCCGCGTGCGGGGCAGGGGCCGCCTGCCGGGCCGGGCCACAAGGCGGTTGTTTGACGCGAGGGCTGCCCGATCGCGCACCTAAAGCTGTTGCCGCGGCCACTCTAAACTGCGGCCGCACTCGCCCACTCGGTTGGCGATCGGTCCGGGGCCCTGCGACCGCGCGTCCGGTTGACGGTCGGGGCCGGGGCGGCGAGGGTGGGGCGGTCCGAAGCGAGGGCTGACCGATGCCGCACTGGCCGCTGGCGTTGCGCCTGATCCTGACCGCGGTGGTGTTCTTTGCCACGGCGGCCGCCTTTGCCACCGGGCAGATGCTGCTCGCGGTGCTCGGCGTCGTGGCCTGCGCCGTGGCGTTCCAGCGGATGTTCATGACGCTTTGAGCGGCGGCTCAGCTCCACCCCGCTGTTCACGCCGCCCGCCGCGCACGGGTTTTGCAGCCCGGCCCTGAGCGGCTGCACCGGGACGGCCGCACGGTCGGCTTCGGGGTTGCCGATCCGGCGGCAGGTCGCCGGGACCAGCCTCGATGATGCCGATGCGGCGGCCCAGCGGGTGCCAGGGTTTGGCCGATTATCTCGATGCCC
Organism: Paracoccus sanguinis; assembly: GCF_900106665.1. Classification (GTDB taxonomy): domain Bacteria; phylum Pseudomonadota; class Alphaproteobacteria; order Rhodobacterales; family Rhodobacteraceae; genus Paracoccus; species Paracoccus panacisoli. The sequence continues at coordinate 735,142 of NZ_FNNA01000002.1, read as the reverse complement.
CGCCCCGGCCAAGATCGGCCTCTGGGCGACGTTGCTGATGGAGGGCGCAGACCCGGATCGGTCTGCGCCGATGCGGGCGCACCGGATTTAGCGTCTCAATCCGGTTCGTCGCACGGCTGGCGTCCACCCCCGCTCACCGTCGGCTGCCCCGAGCCGCGCGCGTCGGACGCGGCGGGCATCCACGCCATCGTGCGGGCTTTCCTGCTGCACAAACGTCGCGCAGCGCGTCAGCGCTGGCATGAGCGCCCCCCCCGCCGCCCCCCTCACCGCCCCCGCTCTGGACGCCGCGGCGGGCGGGGCCTACCACTCGGGCGACGCTCCTCCCCCCGAAAGGTGCCCGCCATGAGCCTCGCCGCCGGCCGTCCCGTGCTTGCCATCCCCGGTCCCTCGCCGGTGCCCGACCGGGTGCTCAGGGCCATGCACCGGCCCTCGCCCGACATCTACGGCGGCGAGCTGGTCGGGCTGAACGAGGCGGCGATGGCGCAGCTCAAGCGACTCGCCGGGACGCGGGCCAACGTCGCGCCCTACATCGGCAACGGCCACGCCGCGTGGGAGGCCGCGAACATCAACCTGCTCGCCCCCGGCGACCGGGCGCTGGTGCTCGTCTCGGGGCATTTCGGCCGCGCCTGGGCGGCGGCGGCCGAGGGGATCGGGGTCGAGGTCGAGATGATCGAGTCCCCGCCCTTCACCGCCCCCGATCCGCAGCGGGTGGCCGACCGGCTGGCCGCCGACCGCGAGGGGCGGATCCGCGCCGTCCTCGTCTGCCAGGTGGACACCGCCAGCTCGGTGCGCGCCGACATCCCCGCGATCCGCGCGGCGATGGGCGACCACCCGGCGGCCTTGGCGGTGGACGCGATCGCCTCGCTCGGCTGCGAGGAGATGCGGATGGACGACTGGGGCATCGACGTGCTCGTCTCGGCCAGCCAGAAGGGGCTGATGGTGCCGCCGGGGCTGGCGTTCGTCTGGTTCTCGGACCGGGTGGCTGCGGGGTGGGGGCGGCCGACGCCCTATTGGAACTGGGGGCCGCGGGCCAACGCGCAGGAGCTGTGGCAGTTCTGGGGCGGCACGCCGCCGGTGCAGCATATCTACGGGCTGACCGAGGCGCTGGCGATGCTGCTGGACGACGAGGGGCTCGAGGCCGCGTGGGCGCGGCACGAGGCGCTGGCGGCCGCGACCTGGGCGGCGCTCGACGCCTGGGGTGCGGGGAGCGCCTGCCGGGCGCAGGTGGCCGATCCGGCGGCGCGGGGGCGGTCGGTGACCGCGGTGGCGCTCGCGGGGGCCGAGCGGCTGCGGCACTGGACCGAGGCCAACGCCGGGCTGACGCTCGGCATCGGTCTTGGTGCGGCCGAACCCGCGGACGCGCTCAGGATCGCGCATATGGGCCATGTCAGCGCGCATATGCATCTCGGCACGCTGGCGAGCGTCGAGGCCGGGATGGCGGCGCTGGGCCTGACCCACGGCCCCGGCGGCACGGCGGCCGCCGCGGCCGAGATCGCCCGGTGCAGCGGCGCGCGCTGAGGCCGGGCGCGCCGCCGCAGCGGCCTCAGTTCGACGGCGGGGTCGCGGGCTTCGGCTCGGGCGTCCCGGCGGGCGAGGGCGTGGGCGTCCCCGCAGGCGAGGCCGCCGGCGTGTTCCCGGCCTCGGCCTGCTCGGCGTCGGTGCGGGCGACGTCGGGCGCGTTCTGCTTCAGCCACTCCTGCATCTCGGCGATCTCGCGCTCCTGCGCGGCGATGATCCCCTCGGACAGCTTGCGCAGCTCGGGGTCCTTGCCAAACTGCAGCTGGATGCGGGCCATGTCGATGGCGCCCTGATGGTGCGGGATCATGCCGCGCACGAAATCCACGTCGGCGTCGCCGGTCGGCGCGACCATCATGCCTTCGTGCATGGCCTCCATCGCCCGGGCGTAGGCGCGGGCGGCGTCGGTTTCGGCCCCCCCGGCGGGTGCGGCGGCGGCGGTGGTGGCAGCGGGGGCCGCGTGCCCGGCGTGGGGATCGGCAGGGGCCGCGGCGGGCGCGGTCTGCGCCAGCGCGGGCCACGCGAGCAGGCTCGCGGCGGCGCCGATCAGTGCCACACGGCGGCGGGCGGCGGGGCGTTGCGGACGGGTCATCTTGCACCTCGGGGTTGGATCAGGTTGCGGAACGGTAACGCCGCCGGGCGGGCTTGGGTGCCTCACGTTCCGGCGAGGCGTCACCCGCGGCGGATCGCCCGGAACGCCGCCGAGGCGAGCCAGCCCGCCGCCATCGCAATCGCCAGCGACATGAGCCCGTACCAGAACGGCTGCTCGATCGCCAAACGGTAGAGCCAGCGTTCCAGCCCCACCTTGCGGACCCGGATCGGGGCCTGGTCATAGTCGATCACCGCCCCGTCGCGGACGAGGAAGATGCGCGCCCGATAGTCGCCCTCGACGAGGTTCGAGGGCATCCGCACGTCGGCCCGGAACAGCGTGTCATCGACGATGTGCACCGCCCCCTCGTCAACGCGGTAGCGCCCCGAGGCGGTGCGCAGGTCCAGCAGCGCCTGGGTGAAAGGGGTGACGTTCTCGACCTCGGCCTCGGCCGACAGCGCCCGGATCGCCAGCGCGGGCGAGATGCGGAAGCGCGTGTCCTCGGCCGGGTCGAGCAGCGCCGGCAGCGGCGCGCTGGTCGCCACGGCATAGAAATCCGGCGCCGCGGCGATCCTGAGCGACTGGGTGTTGATCCAGATCCCGGCGAGCCGCTCTTTCCGGCGCACGGTGACCTGCTGCGAGGGCCCCTCGACCGTCACGATGATGCCGACCGGCCCCGCCTGCGGGGGGGCGTCGCGGCGGATGGCGCCGAAGATGAGGATTTCCGAGCCGGTGAAGCTGGTGGTGATCGAGACGGCGTCCTGCGAGAGCCCGGTGACGATGCGTTCCGGCTCGGGGGTGCCGGGCTCGGCCGGGGCGGGGGCGCGGGCGGGCGCGGCGGGGGCCTCGGCCGGCGCCACCGCGGCGGGCTGCGTCTGCGCCCCGGCGCCACCCGCCAGCAGCGCCAGCAGCACCCCCGCGGCCAGGGCGCGCGCGCCCCTCACGACCGCCCCGGCGCGATCGAGAACAGATGCTCGGGCGGCAGCGCCAGATCGATCGCCAGCCGCGCGCAGACGGCGAGCACCAGCAGCGCCAGCAGCACCCGCAGCTGCTCGGCCCTGAGCCGGGCGCCGAGATGGGTGCCGATCTGCGCCCCCACCACCCCGCCGACGATCAGCAGCACCGCCAGCATGATGTCCACGGTGTTCGAGCTGATCGCGTGCATCAGCGTGGTGAAGGCGCTGACCGCCGCGATCTGGAAGAGCGAGGTGCCGATCACGACCTTGGTCGGCATCCCCAGCAGATAGATCATCGCCGGGACCATGACGAAGCCGCCGCCCACCCCCATCACCGCGGCGAGCACACCGACCGCCAGCCCCACGAGCAGCGGCGGGATCACCGAGATATAGAGGCCCGAGGCGCGGAACTTCATCTTCCACGGCAGGCGGTGGACCCAGCTGTGCCGGTGCAGCCGCCGCCGTACCCCGCTGCGCTTGCGCGCGGCGAGCAGCGCCGACAGGCTCTCGCGCAGCATGGTCAGGCCGATCAGGCCCAGGAAGACGACGTAGCTCAGCTGCACGAACAGCTCCATCTGCCCGACCCGCTGCAGAAGGTTGAAGACCAGCACCCCCAGCGCCGACCCGGCCACCCCGCCCACCAGCAGCACCAGCCCCATGCGGATGTCCACGGTGTTGCGGCGCAGATGCGCCAGCACGCCGGAAAAGGACGAGGCCACCACCTGGTTCGCCCCGGTCGCCACGGCGATGGCCGGGGGGATGCCGATGAAGAACAGCAGCGGCGTGATCAGGAACCCGCCGCCGACCCCGAAGAGGCCGCTCATCAGCCCGACGATCCCGCCCAGCCCGACCAGCGTGAAGGCGTTCACCGAGACTTCGGCGATGGGAAGGAAGATCTGCATGACTGCCCGGCTTTTCCCCATCCTGACGCCGGGCGCGCACAGGGTCAAACCCCGAATGGGTCGCGTGACGCGGCGCACGTGGCCCGGTTGCTTGCGCCAGACCGCGCCGGGGCGCTAAGCAAGTGACGGAACCGGGGGCAGGTCGCCTTTCGGCGGGGCTGTCATGCGCATACTCATCACCAACGACGACGGGATCAACGCGCCGGGGCTCGAGGCGCTGGCCGACATCGCCGCCGAGATCGCCGGCCCCGCGGGCGAGGTCTGGACCGTCGCCCCGGCCTTCGAGCAGTCGGGGGTGGGGCACTGCATCAGCTACGCACACCCGACGCTGATCGCCGAACTCTCCCCCCGCCGCTGGGCGGCCGAGGGCAGCCCGGCCGACTGCGTGCTGGCCGGCGTCGGCGACATCATGGCCGCGGCGCCGCCCGACCTGATCCTCTCGGGCGTGAACCGCGGCAACAACGCGGGCGAGAACGTGATGTACTCCGGCACCGTCGGCGGCGCGATGGAGGGGGCGTTGCAGGGCATCCGCTCGATCGCGCTGTCGCAGTATCTGGGCCCGGCGACGGCGCGGCTTGCGGACCCGTTCGAGAGTGCCCGGGTCCACGGCCCGGGGGTGATCCGAGCCCTGCTCGAGCGTGCCGACTGGGGCGAGGGCGAGGATTTCCCGCTCTTCTACAACGTCAACTTCCCCCCCGTCAGCGCCGCCGAGACCCGCGCCCCGCGGGCCACGACGCAGGGTCGGCGGCAGGGGGTGCGCTTTGCGGTCAAGCCGCAGGTGGCGCCGAACGGGCGGCGGTTCCTCTGGGTCACGGGCGGCGGGCAGGACGCCCCTGCCGGTGCGGGCAGCGACGTCGAGGCGCTGCTCGGCGGGCATGTCGCCGTCACGGCGATGCGGCCAGACCTGACCTGCGCCGCCGCCACCGCGCGGCTCGGCGCGCTCTGGGACGGGGCCTGAGGCGATGGCGCCGCGCCCCGGCCCGGGCAACGGTTTCGACGGCTCGGGCGAAGGGCCCGAGGATGACATCGGCCACGGCCAGGATGCCCCCGGGGCGTTCGGGCTGGACACCGACGCGGACGCCGCCGAGCGGCAGATGCGCTTCGTCTTCCAGCTCCGCTCGCGCGGGGTGACCGACCCCCGCGTGCTGGCCGCGATGGAGCGGATCGACCGCGGCGCCTTCGTCCGCGGGCATTTCGAGGACCGCGCCTACGAGGACACGCCGCTGCCCATCGCCTGCGGCCAGACCATCAGCCAGCCGACGGTGGTCGGGCTGATGACGCAGGCGCTGAACCCGGGGCCGCGCGACACGGTGCTCGAGGTCGGGACCGGCTCGGGCTACCAGGCGGCGGTGCTGTCGGTGCTGTGCCGGCGGGTGCTGACCGTGGACCGCCACCGCCGGCTGGTGGTCGAGGCCGAGGCGCTGTTCCGCAGCCTGGGGCTGACCAACATCACTGCCCGGGTGGCGGACGGCTCGTTCGGGCTGCCCGAGCAGGCGCCGTTCGATCGCATCATGGTGACTGCCGCGGCCGAGGACCCGCCGGGGCCGCTGTTGTCGCAGCTCAAGGTCGGCGGTATCATGGTGGTGCCGGTCGGGCAGTCGGACGCGGTCCAGACCCTCATCCGCGTGACGCGGACCGAGACGGGCTTCGCATATGACGAGATGCGGCAGGTGCGGTTCGTGCCGCTGGTCGAGGGGTTGGGACAGACATGACCCCCGCGAAACGAGGTTGGTGAGGGCAGGCAGATGGTCAGCACGAAAATGCCGCAGCCGCGTACGGCGGCGCGCGCCGATGTGACGGCTCTGGACGAGGGCCGGGGCGGAGTGGCCCGTGGTGCGGGGCGGGTTGGGTCAGGCGGTGAGGCGGTGGTGTCGCGCGGCGCGATATCTGTCGCTTCGGCTTCGATGGTTCTGGCGGCTCGTTTGGCTCAGTTGGCTCCGACGGTTCGAACCACTTCCGCGCCCGCAGATAACGACGGCCGTCGGCTGATGCCGCTCCCCGATCTTGCTCCGCATCACTCTGACGAAATCCCAGTGATCCCGAGCGCGGTCGCTGGCATGGCAGGCGATGTAGTCACCCCTCAGTTCCCTGCCGCTCAGTCCCCCGAGCCCTCTTCCAGCAGTCCGGTCGCCGGCGCCCGGCGCGGTCTTGCGCTGGCAGCGGTGCTGACGCTGGCCGCGTGTGCCCAGCCCGGCGCCCAGCCAGGGGCTCAGCCCGGCGCCGTGGGCGCGGGTCCGGCGAGCTCCGCCGCTGTGCCCGGCGTCGCCATGCCGCAGGTCGCCGTTCCGCGCGTGCAGATGCCGACGCTGCGCTGGCCCTTCGGCGGTGCCGCCGGCGCCGCGCCCGGCGCCGCCCCCGCCGCGGCCGGCACCCCGCAGGTCCGCGACCCCTTCGCCGGTCAGGGCGTGGCGCAGCCGGGCGTCCCCCCGGCCGCGGGAACCCGCGCGACCGCCGCGACGGCCAAGCCCGCGGTCAGCACCCCGGCTACCACCGCGCCCGCGCGCACCCACACCGTCGTCGCCGGCGAGACCGGTTGGTCGGTGGCGCGCAAGTACGGCATCTCGATCCAGGACCTTGCCCGCGCCAACAACCTGCCCGAGACGATGTCGATCCGCGTCGGCCAGCGCCTCGCCATCCCCGCCGGCGGCACCACGGTCGCCGCCGCCGATGCGACGGCGCCGGGCGTCGGCTCTCCCACCCCGCTGCCGCCCTCGGCCGCCAAGCCCCTGCCGGCCGAGCGCACCCAGCCGGCGAGCACCCCCGCGCCGCGCGGCGACGCCCCCGACCTCGGCAAGACCCGCACCGGCGCCTCGGGCAGCGGCAAGTTCGCCATGCCGGTCAACGGCTCGATCGTGCGCGCCTACAAGAAGGGCAGCAACGAGGGCATCGACATCTCCGCCCCCGCCGGCACGCCGGTCAAGGCGGCGGGCGGCGGCACGGTCGCCGCGATCACCCGCGACACCGACGGCGTCCCGATCGTCGTGGTGCGCCACGACGACGGGCTGATGACGGTCTACGCCGGGCTCGACAAGCTGTCGGTGGCCAAGGGCGACCCCGTCAAGCGCGGCCAGTCGATGGGCACCGCCCGCAACAGCGGCGTGGTCCACTTCGAGGTCCGCAAGGGCTTCGACAGCGTGGATCCCGAGGGGTATCTGTAGGTTCTGGGCTCTGGGCTCTGGGCTCTGGGCTCTGGGCTGTGGGCTCTAGGCTCTAGGCTCTAGGCTCTAGGCTCTAGGCTCTAGGCTGTGGGCTGTGGGGGCCGGGTTCTGGGCTCGGGACCTGGGGTTAAGCTTTAGGCTTCGCTCTCGGCTCTCGGCTCTCGGCTCTCGGCTCTGGACAGTAAGCTTTAGGCTCGCTCTAGGCGCTCGGTTCCTGGTTCTTGTCACCCCGGCGGGCACATGGTGCTCACTCAGCGCTTCCCACCTTCTGCGCGGTCGCAGTCCCGCTCCGCAATCGTCATCCCCCTCCCCGCCGCTAGGCACGGACCGGCAGGCCAAGGCGCTCGTTCGCTGTGTTCTGACGCAATAGTTCCGCACGGCGTCGAGCCGGATTGCGTCTGACACACGGACAGAAGCTCCAACCAGCGAGCCAGCACCGCGGCCACACTCCGGGAGCTAAGGACCCTCGAAGCGTCGAGCAGTTCGCCAGTTGACGCACAGCCGAGGCCCGACGCAGTGCGCCAGCTCCGCTGGTGCTCTCAGACCGCGAGGCCCAACACCTCATCAGAACCAGGCCACGGACCGTTACGCGAGGGTTTCGCCGACCCGACCGCTCGCCCAGTGCGCGGTCAATCGCCAGTCCGACAACTAAGAAAAGCCGTCTTTGCCGCGCCGGAGGGTCGCGCCGGAGCCGCGTGCGGCATCAGCGTCGCCCCGACTGTGCCTTGTCAGCGGAGGTCGCGGCCGAACGCCTCGGTCAGCGCCGCGGCGAGTTCTTCGCGGACGACACGCCGCAGTTCGGTGTCGATCTGCTGGCCGATCTCGCCGCGCATCTCGTCGCGAATCGCCTCGCGCAGAAGCTGGCGGAGGGGGTGGGCATCCATGGAGGGCTCCGGTTGGGCAGGGTTGGTCTGGTCTTCGGTCTGCTGCTCCGGCGTCGCGGGCGACGCCGGAGTGGTTTGTGGCGCGCCAAGCAGATCCGGCACGGCCAGCGGGTCGGGGCTGGTGGAGGTGAGCGGGCCGCTTGCCGAAGGCATTGGCGCTAAGAGAGGCGTCGTCGGTGCCGAGGGGCTATCGGGGTGCGGCTGAGCGGCTATTAGAGGCTCGGCGGCAGGGGGGAGCGCAGCGGTGTAGTCGCCGATCGACTGTCCATTCGGCCAAGCATCGGCAGGTTGCAGTGCGGACAAAGGATGGACGTCGGCCCGCTCGACTCTGTGGTTGGTGCCCTGCGCAGCGGCCAAAGGCTCGACGACCGTCAGCATCGGCGAAAGACGGGGACGGTCCGCGCCGGACGTCATCGGCGCGGGATCGGCATGGGGCGACTGCGGTCCGCGTTCGCCGGTGCCCGGCCGGGCGAGCGCGGGGGGGATCAGGGCGTCGGGGCCAAGGCGGAACGGGCCGGGGTTGCCTTGCGGGGTATCGAGCGTAGCCAAGCCCCCGGCGGTGCCGAGGGACGAAGCCATCCCGCCGGATGGCGTGGCGTCAGCGTGGCGCCCGCTGGCGCTGTCGGGGTCTGGCGCGGCTGCCAGGGGCGGATATGCGAAACCCGGAGCAGCCGACGCGTCGGCGCGGCGGGCGGTTGCTGCCAACCGGGCCGTTTCGGCCATGCGGGCGGCGGCGGCCTCGACCGCCTCGGCGAGGGACGAGGTGAGCGCCGCGGTGCGGGCTGGCGAGAGAGGTGGGGCGCTGGTCCGACTGGCCGGGCCCATGGCCTCGTCCGCGGCCGACGCCGCCAACGCAGTCATGGGCGAGGTCGCCGTTGGCTGAGCGACAACAGGCGTTTCGCTCAGAGTTGTTGTCGCTGTGGGAGTGGGCGCGTCGGGCAGTGGCGCAACGTGCGGTGCTGTGCTGGGCAGGGCTGCGCCGCTCCATGGATCGATGGGCGATACGGCAACAGACGACGTCCCGAGAGGCGTTGCCGCCGCGAGGGAGGGCGCGACGGGGTGTGCTGCGGCGGGCGAAACTGCGACGGGCGGTGCGGTGTCAGGCGAGGCTGCGTCTGGCCGTGCTTTACCGGGCGGTGCGAGATGAGACGCAGACGGCGGAGCGGGAAGAGAAGCGGCCGCGAAAGGCGATGCGGAGAAGGGGGGCTCGGCCACGGCAGTTACCGGGGGGGAAGATGCTCCGTCGGGTGTCGCGGCGTCGCGGGATTGCGCCAAGGGCGAACCTCTGAGCGGCGATGCCCCGTCGGTCATAGCGGCGGCTGGTGAAGCCGCTGACGGCAATGCATCGAGGGGCGATGCCGCCGCCGTTGCGGGCGAAGCTCGGAAGGGCGGGGTCGAAGGCACTCCGGGCCATGCACCAGCAGGCGCGGCCTCTGAGGACGTTTCCGATCCGTGCGACGCCGCCGGCTGAACCGACGCACCAATGGGCGAAGCACCGAAGGGCGAGCCAGCGACAACGGACGCACCCGGGTTCGACGCAGTCTCCACCTCAGCCGGCGCCACGCCCGGCCCCCGCGCGTCCCACTCCGCTCCCCCCGGCGCAGAAGGCGCCGTGCCCACAGACCCCTCGCCCCGTCCCGCCGGCTCGAGCCGCAGCGGCGGCTCGGCGCCCGCAGCCCGCCCCGAAGGCGCGGCGTCCTGGGCGATCAGGCGCCGGATCGAGGCAAGCACGTCGCCGATGTCCTCACCCCGCCGGCTGCGCGGGCGGTCCAGCCGCAGCGGGTCGGTCATCGCCCGCTGCCCTGAGAGAGGTCAGTTCCGCGGCTTGCCCGGATCGCGGCCGATGGCGCGCAGCACCCGGTCGAGATTCTCGCCCTGGGTGCTGGTATAGGGCGCCTCGCGCACCGCGTTGTAATAGGCCGAAGGGTCATAGGTCGGGACTCCCAGCTTGAGGTCTTTCACCGTCAAGAGTCCCATAGCGGCCAAAAGTTGATAATGTGCTAACTGGAGATTGGCTTCCGCCGTGATCTTGTTCGCCCGCGCCTCGAGCAGGTTCTGCTCGGCGTCGAGCACATCGAGCGTGGTGCGCGCACCCAGCGTCGCCTCTTCCCGCACGCCGTCATAGGCCTGCTGCGCGGCCGAGATCTGCTGGTCGATGGCGCCGATCTGCGCGCGGGCCACGTCGATGCTGGCCCAGGCCTTGCCCACCGCCTCGGCCACCTGGCGCGAGGCGTTGAGCAGCGCCGAGCGCGCGGCGTCGCGCTGGGCCATCTGCTTGCGGTGCGCGGCCGGCAGGCGGCCGCCCGAGTAGATCGTCTGCTTGGCCTCGATGCTGCCCGAGAGCGTCGTGGTCGTTTCAGGGTCGCCCAAGCCGAAGATCGTCTGCTGCGGCCGCCGCGTGGTGCCGAGGCCCAGCGAGCCCGTCACCTCGGGGCGGCGCTCGGCGGCGGCGGCGGCCACGCCCAGCTCGGTCGCGGCCACGGCGCGCTGCGCCTGGCGGATCGCGGGGTGGGTCTTGACCGCCGTGGCGCGGGCCGACTCGAGCGACTTCGGCCGCTTGGGTAGCGGCGGCGGGGCGTCGAGCTTGCCGGGCTTGCGGCCGACCGCGGCCGTATAGGCCTCGCGCGCGACGGCGAGCTGCCCCTCGGCTGCGGCCAACGAGGCGCGGGTGGCGGCCAGCTGCGCGTCGGCCAGCGCCACGTCGGTGGTGGTGATCTCGCCCACGTCGAAGCGGTCCTGCGCCGCCTGCCGCTCGCGGCCCAGCAGTTCGACCGAGTTGCGGTTCAGCGCCACCTGCTGCTCGGCCGAGCGGACCTCGAGGAACGCCTGCACGGCGCTCAGCAGCACGTCCTGCTCGACCGCGATCAGCGATTCGCGGGTCGAGAGCACCTGCTCCTTGGCGATGTCGATGGCGAGCTGGTTGCGGCCCCAGTCATAGAGCGTCATCTGCCCGACCAGCTGGACGGTGTCCGAGACGATCTCGACCCCGTCCGAGCGGGTGAAATTGTGGCTCGCCACCCACTGCACGACCGGGCGCAGCGCGGCGGTGGCGCTGGCCACATCCTCATCCGCGGCCCGCAGCAAGGCGCGGTTCTGGTCCAGCAGCGCCGAGTGGCGATAGGCCGCCACCATCGTGTCGGCGAGCGATTCGGCCCAGGCGGGCACCCCGCCGAGCGCCGTCCCCAGGGCGAGGACCGCGGCGAGGGTGCGGCGGCGCATCACAGGACGAACCCCGGGCGCCGGGCAAAGCCGGGGAGGAGCGGCGCGGCGGCGTTGAAGGCCATGCGCCAGTCGATCCGCCCGTCGAGCTTGCGGCCGAGCCGCACGACCCCGAGCGCGCCCTCGCGGAACAGGGCGACGATCCGCCCGCCCTCGGCGAGCTGGTCCGCGATCGCCTCGGGCAGCTCCTCGATGCCGCCGCCGACGAGGATCGCGTCATAGGGGCCCTGCGCGGCCGCACCTTCGGTCAGCCGGGCCTGCACCACGGCGACGTTGTCGGCGCGGGCGGCGGCGAGACGCTCGGTCGCGGCGGCGGCCATGTCGGGCAGTTCCTCGACCGCGACCACCGCCTGCGCCATCCGGCCCAGCACGGCGGCGGCGTAGCCGTAGCCGCAGCCGAGGTCGAGCACGAGCTCGGTCGGCTGCACGTCCAGCGTGTCGATCATCTTGGCCAGCGTCCGCGGCTCGAGCAGGACCCGCCCGTGGCCGAGGTCCACGTTGTCGCCGACATAGGCCACGTCGCGGCGTGAGTCGGGCACGAAATCCTCACGCGGGATGTCGAGCATGGCGGCGATCACGGGGTATTTGGTGACATCGTTGGGGCGGACCTGGGTGTCCACCATCATCATGCGGCGCTGTTGGAAATCGGTCATCGCGGGCCATCCGGCTGTCGTGTCGGCTCGTCTTGCCACGATTGGCGGCGCGGGGCAACGGCGGGCAGGTGCGGGGGCTGCGTGACCGGACGGCGCGGGGTGCGGGCGACGGGATCGGTGCGGCAGCGCGTCCGGTTCCCTTCGCGGGCGCGAGCGGGCAGGATGGCGCCCGGCGCGGCCTGCCTGCGCCGCCGTCCGCATCCCCCCGGCGCCCTGCCGCCCCCACCCGCGAGGCCCCGAATGACCCAGCGCCAGACCGCCCGCATCGCCATCGTCACCGTCTCGGACCGCGCCAGCCGCGGCGAATACGAGGACAAGGGCGGCCCCGCCGCCGAGGCGTGGCTGCGCGAGGTGGTGACCTCGCCGGTCGAGATCGCCCGCCACATCGTCCCCGACGGGCGCGAGGGCGTCGCCGCGACCCTGCGGCGGCTGGCCGACGGCGAGGGCGCCGACCTCATCCTCATCACCGGCGGCACCGGCCCTGCGCCGCGCGACGAGACGCCGGAGGCGCTCGCCGACGTGATCGAGAAGGAGCTCGAGGGCTTCGGCGAGGCGATGCGGCGCGCCTCGCTCGACGAGGGGGTGCCGACGGCGATCCTGTCGCGTCAGTCGGCGGGCATCCGCGACGCCTGCCTGATGATCACCATCCCCGGCAAGCCGGCCGCCATCGCCACCTGCCTCGACGCGGTGTTCGCGGCGGTGCCCTATTGCCTCGACCTGATCGGCGCGGCGCGGATCGAGACGGACCCGGCGCGGATCGTGGCCTTCCGGCCGAAGGGGTAAGGGCTGCTCGGGGGCTCTGCCCCCGCGCCCGTTCCGGGCGCCCCCCCGGGATATTTGGGTCCAGCCCGAGGGGGTGGGGGCGTGCCCTGAGAGGTGTAGTGTGGCGGCTGTAAGGCTGGCCGCGCAGGGGCCTTTGCCCCCGGTGTCATGGCCCAGCCCGAGGCGTCGCGTGGCTCGACCGAGGGAGGCCGGCGCGGGGGCCGCGGTGCAACCCGGCAGAGGGTGGGGGTGTTGGGGCAGCGCACGGGGGGAGCCTCCGGACACTCAAAAACATCAGGGATTTCAGGGGAGGAGCCCTCATGACCACATTCACACGCCGCGATCTGGGCAGGGTCGCGCTCGGGGCGGGGGCGCTGGCGGCGCTGCCGCGCGCGGGTCACGCCCGGACCTTCATCAACATCCTGACCGGTGGCACCTCGGGGGTGTACTACCCGCTCGGCGTGGCGCTGTCGCAGATCTACGGCGCCGGCATCGAGGGCGCGCAGACGCAGGTGCAGGCGACCAAGGCCTCGGTCGAGAACTGCGTTCTGCTGGACCGCCGGCGGGGCGAGTTGGCCTTCATCCTCGGCGACTCGCTCATGCACGCGGCCGAGGGCAATGCCGAGGCGGGGTTCCCGAAGCCGCTGACCTCGCTCAGGGTGCTGGCCGCGATCTATCCCAACTTCGCCCATCTGGTGGTGCGGCAGGATTCCGGCATCCGCACCTTCGCGGACGTGCGCGGGCACTCGCTGTCGGTAAGCGCGCCGGCGTCGGGGGCGGAACTCAGCAGCCGGCTGATGTTCGATGCCGCCGGGATGAGCTACAAGGACCTGAGCAAGGTGGAGTACCTGCCCTATTCGGACTCGGCCGAGCTGATCAAGAACCGCCAGCTCGACGGCACGCTGCAGTCGGCGGGGCTGGGGTCGGGGTTCATCCGCGACCTTGCCGCCTCGATCCCGATTACCATCGCCGAGGTGCCCGCTGCGGTCGCCGAGAAGATGGGCAAGCCGTTCCAGTCCGCCGTGATCCCCGCCGGCACCTATGAGGGGCAGGACGCCGACGTGATGACGGTGCTGACGCCGAACTACCTCGTCACCCACGACGAGGTGCCGGACGAGCTGGCCTATCAGATGGCGAAGCTGATGTACGCCAATCTCGACGCGCTCAAGGCGGCGCATTCGGCGGCCAACGACATCGACCCGATGAAGGCCGCGCAGAACCTGCCGGTGCCGCTGCACCCCGGCGCCGCGCGGTATTATCAGGAGGCCGGCGTCCCCATCGAGTGAACGAGGAGCGTCACCAGCGTCGCCCCGTAGCGGCGCTGGTCGATCTGGGCGAGGCCCGGCGGGGGCAGAGGGGGCGCCTCCTCCTCCCACACCACGAGCGCCCCGGGGGCGAGCCAGCCGCCGGCCAGCGCCGAGGCGAGCGCCGCCTCGCCCCGCCGCTGCCCGTAGGGCGGGTCGAGGAACACCACGTCATAGCCCGGCCCGCGGTTCGGCCCGAGGTTCGTCGCATCGCGACGCCAGATGTCGGTCACGCCCATCGCCCGGGCCTTCTCGACATTGGCACGCAAGAGCGCCCGCGCCGCGGCGCCGTCATCGACGAACGCCACCCGCGCCGCGCCGCGGCTGAGCGCCTCGAGCCCGAGCGCGCCGGTGCCGGCGAAGAGGTCGAGCACCCGCGCGCCCTCGAGCGTGACGCCGTGGCTGTTCTCGATGAGGTTGAACATCGCCTCGCGCACCCGGTCGGTCGTCGGGCGCAGATGCGCCACCGGGTCGCCGTCGCCGACCTCGGCCAGTTTCAGCCCCCGCAGCCTGCCGCCGACGATCCGCATGAAGAGCCCCCGTTTACGTTGCGGCCCCCAGGGGCCGCGCGTCGGCTCGGCTTCACTTCTGGCGCGGGAAATGGCAAGGGAGCGCGACCCAACGACGAGGCCCGCCGATGCTGATCGAACCCACCGCGCTTCCCGGCGTGCTGATCCTGACCCCGCCGCGGTTCGGCGACCACCGGGGGTTCTTCTCGGAAAGCTGGAACCGCCGGACGCTGGTCGAGGCGGGGCTGGAGCTGCCCGAGTTCGTGCAGGACAACCATTCGTTGTCGGCCAAGGCAGGCACGCTCAGGGGGCTGCACTACCAGGCGCCGCCGCACGCGCAGGGCAAGCTGGTGCGCTGCGGGCGCGGGCGGCTTTACGACGTGGCGGTGGATGCGCGGCGCGGCAGCCCGCATTACGGCCAGTGGGTCGGCGTCGAACTCAGCGCCGAGAACGGCCGCCAGCTGTGGGTGCCGGCGGGCTTCCTGCACGGCTTCGTCACCCGCGAGGACATGACCGAAGTCGTCTACAAATGCACCGACCACTACGACCGCGCCGCGGACGGCGGGGTGCGCTGGGACAGCGTGGGCGTGGACTGGGGAACGGATGCGCCGGTGCTGTCCGAGAAGGACACCACCGCCCCGGCCTTCGCCGACTGGGCATCGCCCTTCGACCTTTCCGAATTCCCCGCGCCCGGTTGGGCCGCAAAGGCGGAGGTCCGGGCATGAAGATCCTCGTCACCGGCGGCGCTGGGTTCATCGGCTCGGCCGTCGTCCGTCAGGCGGTGGCGGCGGGGCACGGCGTCGTCAACCTCGACGCGCTGACCTATGCCGCGAACCTCGAGAATGTGGCGAGCGTCGCCGAGAGCCCGCTCTACTCGTTCGAGCACGCCGACATCCGCGACCGCGCGGCGCTCGACCGGGTGTTCGCCACCCACCGCCCGGACGCGGTGATGCATCTCGCGGCCGAAAGCCACGTGGACCGCTCGATCGACGGGCCGGGGGCCTTCATCGAGACGAACGTCACCGGCACCTACAACCTGCTCGAGGCGGCGCGGGCCTACTGGACCGCCGCCGGGCGGCCCGAGGGGTTCCGCTTCCATCATATCTCGACCGACGAGGTGTTCGGCTCGCTGCCCGACGACGCCTCGGTCAAGTTCACCGAAGAGACGCCCTACGACCCGCGCTCGCCCTATTCGGCCAGCAAGGCGGCATCGGACCATCTGGTGCGCGCGTGGCACGAAACCTACGGCCTGCCGGTGGTGCTGACCAACTGCTCGAACAACTACGGGCCCTATCACTTCCCCGAGAAGCTGGTGCCGGTGGTGATCCTGCGGGCGCTCGCCGGGCAGCCGATCCCGGTCTACGGCGACGGCGGCAACGTCCGCGACTGGCTGTATGTCGAGGATCACGCCGACGCGCTGCTGACCTGCCTCACGCAGGGCGAGGTCGGGCGCAGCTACAACATCGGCGGCGAGAACGAGGCGAAGAACATCGAGCTCGTGCGGACCATCTGCGGCCACCTGGACACCATGCGGCCGCAAGGCGCGCCGCACGACCGGCTGATCACCTTCGTCGCCGACCGCCCCGGCCATGACCGCCGCTATGCCATCGACCCGACCCGCATCCGCACCGAGCTGGGCTGGCGCCCCTCTGTCACGGTCGAGGAAGGGCTGCGCCGCACCGTGGCCTGGTATCTCGACAACGAGGCGTGGTGGCGGCCGCTGCTGGCGCGCGACGGGGTGGGCGCGCGACTGGGGACCGGCTGATGGTCGGGCCGCGGTCCCTGTTCCTGCACGTCGGGCTGCCCAAATGCGGCTCGTCGGCCTTGCAGGACTGGGCCGGCACGAACCGGGCGCTGCTGGCCCGCCAGGGCCTCGACTGGCCCGAGCCCGAAGCGACGGACCACATGGCCGCCCGCCACCAGTGGCTGGTGAACGCGCTGCGCTTCGGCCCCGATGCGCGGCTGGAACAGGCGCTGGCGGCCGCCTCGGGCGACGTGCTGATCTCGGCCGAGGGGCTGAGCCGGCATCTCGACGATTTCGATCCCGCCCATCTCGAGTGGTTCCGCGCGGTGACCGCGGGCTGGGACGTGCGGCTGATCCTGATGACGCGAGCGCCCGGCGACTGGGTGCGCGCGATGTGGAAGGATTTCATGCTGAACCCCGCGGCCAACGCCGACGAATACGGGCTCGCCGTGGGGCTGGCCGATTTCGCGGCGCTGCCGCGGGTGCGGCGGCTCGGCGACGTGCGCCGGCTGGGGCGTGACCTCGGCGCGGCCTATGGCGCCCGCGACCTGACCGAGATCGACGCGGACGGCGACTGGCTGCCGGCGCTGGGACGGCTCTTGGACTTCGACCTGACCGGCGCCAGCGCGCCCCCGCGCCGGCACGAGTCGGTCTCGGACGCGGTGGTGCCGGTGATTCGGGCGATCAACGCGCTGGCCGACTCGCCGGACGGCAGCGATGCGGCGCTGTCGGGCCCGCTGCTGGCGCTGCTGCAACGGGCACTCGACAGCCGCAACGACAGCCTGCGCGCGCTCGAGGCCGCGCACGGGCCGGGGCTCGCCGCGCAGGCAGATGCCCTGTCCGCCGCGGTCGCCCGCCTGCCGGCGCTGGCCGAGGCGCAGGGCGGCGATCCGGCGGGCGCGCTGGTGATCGAGACGATGGCCGCGCGGCTCGACGCGCTGGGCGGCGCGGGACCGGACGAACGCAAAGGGGATGCGGCATGAGCGGGTTACTGATCTTCGGCCGGACCGGGCAGGTGGCGCGGGAACTCGCGCGGCTGGCGCCCGAGGCGCAGTTCGCCGGGCGCGACGAGGCCGACCTGACCCGCCCCGACGACTGCGCCGCGCTGATCCGCGCGCGCAAGCCCGCGGCCGTCATCAACGCCGCCGCCTATACCGCCGTGGACCGCGCGGAATCCGAGCCCGACGTCGCCCGGCTCATCAACCGCGACGCGCCCGAGGCGATGGCCGTCGCCTGCGCCGGGCTCGGCATCCCGTTCGTCCATGTCTCGACCGACTACGTGTTCGACGGCAGCGGCGACGCGCCCCGGCGCGAGACCGACCCCACCGGGCCGATCGGCGTCTATGGCACCACCAAGCTTGAGGGTGAGCGCGCCATCGCCGCCGCCGGCGGCCAGTGCGCGGTGCTCAGGACGAGCTGGGTGTTCTCGGCCCATGGCACGAACTTCGTCAAGACGATGCGCCGCCTCGGGGCCGAGCGCGACCGGCTGACCATCGTCGCCGACCAGATCGGCGGCCCCACTCCCGCCGCCGACATCGCCGCCGCGCTGCTGGAAATGGCGCGGCAGATGCAGGCCGACGCGTCCAGGGGCGGCATCTACCACTTCGCCGGCGCCCCGGACGTGAGCTGGGCCGACTTCGCGCGCGCGATCTTCGCCCGCTCGGGCCTCTCACCCGCGGTCGAGGACATCCCGACCTCGGCCTATCCCACCCCGGCGCGCCGGCCGCTCAACTCGCGGCTCGACTGCACCGCCATCACCCGCGACTTCGGCATCGCGCGCCCTGACTGGCGCACGGGCCTTGCCGCCGTCATCACGGAGCTTGACGCATGACCACCCCCCGCCAGCAGCGCAAGGGCATCATCCTCGCCGGAGGGTCCGGGACGCGGCTCTACCCGATCACCATGGGCGTCTCGAAGCAGCTGCTGCCGGTCTACGACAAGCCGATGATCTACTACCCGATCTCGGTGCTGATGCTGACCGGCATCCGCGAGATCGCCATCATCACCACCCCCGACGACCAGGCGCAGTTCCAGCGCCTTCTGGGGGACGGCAGCCAGTGGGGGGTGCGCTTCACCTGGATCGTGCAGCCCTCGCCCGACGGGCTGGCGCAGGCCTATATCCTCGCCGAAGAGTTCCTGGCCGGTGCCCCCTCGGCGATGGTCCTGGGCGACAACATCTTCTTCGGCCACGGCCTGACCGAGCTGCTCAGGACCGCCGACGCGCGCGAGGAGGCCACGGTCTTCGGTTACCACGTCGCCGACCCCGAGCGCTATGGCGTGGTCGCCTTCGACGCCGAGGGCCGGGCCCGCGAGATCATCGAGAAGCCCGCCGTGCCGCCCTCGAACTACGCGGTGACGGGGCTCTATTTCCTCGACGCCGACGCCCCCCGGCGGGCCCGCGCGGTGGCCCCCTCGGACCGCGGCGAGCTTGAGATCACCACGCTGCTCGAGACCTACCTGCACGAGGGGCGGCTGAACGTCGAACGGATGGGGCGCGGCTATGCGTGGCTCGACACCGGGACGCACGGCAGCCTGCTGGACGCCGGAAACTTCGTCCGCACGCTCGAGAAGCGGCAGGGGATGCAGTCGGGCAGCCCCGACGAGATCGCCTATGACTGCGGCTGGATCGACGCCGAGGCGCTGACGGCGCGCGCGAAGCTGTTCGGAAAGAACGATTACGGGCGGTACCTGCGCGGTCTGTTGGACTGAGCCACCGCACCGGGGGCCAGCCCCAGTCCTCGCCCGGGGGCTCGGGCGTTCGGCGGGCAAACGGTCCACTGGACCGTGTGCTGGTCCGCCTCACGCCCCGGATTTTCGGGTCCAGCCCGAGTCGGCCTTCAGTCCGGCACCAGCATATAGCCCGCGCCCCGCACGGTCTGCAGGTAGCGCGGCTCGCGCGGGTCGGGTTCGAGCTTGCGGCGCAGGCGGGTGATCTGCACGTCGATGGCGCGCTCCGAGTTCTCGCCGCCCTCGTCGGGGTCGCGGCCCAGCACCTCGATCAGGGTCGGGCGGTCCACCGGCTCGCCGGGGCTTTCGGCCAGGCGGCGCATCAGCGTCTGTTCGCTGCCGGTCAGGCGGACGGGGCTCTCACCCTGCCAGAGCTCGCCCTTGCCGGCGTCGTAGCGCAGCGGGCCGAGGGTCAGGTATTTCGGCCCGCTCGCCGCCGCCGCCGGTACCCGGCGCAGGATCGCGGCGATCCTGAGCAAGAGTTCGCGCGGCTCGAACGGCTTGGCGAGGTAGTCGTCGGCCCCCGATTCGAGCCCGCGGATGCGGTCGTCGGTCTCGCCTCGCGCGGTCAGCAGCAGGACTGGGGTCTGGCTCTTCCGCCGCAGGTCGCGGGTCAGCGTCAGCCCGTCCTCGCCCGGCATCATCACGTCGAGCACGATGAGGTCGAAGTCGAGCCCGGCGAGCAGCCGCCGCGCCTGCGCGGCATCCCGCGCGGTGGTGACGAAATAGCCGCTGCGGACGAGGAAGCGGCGCAGCAGGCTGCGGATGCGCTCGTCATCGTCCACGATCAGCAGATGGGCGTCGGGGGCGGGCTCGGGTCGGGTCATCCGCGCGGCCCCGCGCCGACCTCGCCGGGGGCGGGCGGGGCGTCGCGCAGCGCCTGGAACTGGGCCCGCGTCTCGCCGTCCATCATCGCCTCGAGCACCTGCCGGAAGCCGGTCACCGCCTGCGGCCCGGCGGCGCGATATGCGGCGCGCATCCGCGCCCGCTGGCTCTCGGACAGCCGCCGTTCCAGCGCCGCGCCCTTGTCGGTGAGGGTCAACTGCCGCTCGCGCCGGTCGCGGCGGCCGATGCGGCTGTCGACCAGCCCGTCCTCGATCAGCGCCCTGAGCACGCGGTTGAGCGACTGCTTGGTG
This sequence comes from Paracoccus sanguinis, assembly GCF_900106665.1. GTDB lineage: Bacteria > Pseudomonadota > Alphaproteobacteria > Rhodobacterales > Rhodobacteraceae > Paracoccus > Paracoccus panacisoli. The sequence continues at coordinate 715,084 of NZ_FNNA01000002.1, read as the reverse complement.
ACGCCCAGCACCTCGAGCAGCGCGGTCACGGTCAGGCCTGAGTCGCGGTGGATGAAATAGAGCGCCCGGTGATGGGCGCGGCCATAGCCGATCTCGGCCAGGATCAGGTCGGGGTCCGAGGTGAAGGCGCGATAGGCGAAGTACATCGCCTCCATCCCGCGCCGGATCTGCTCGTCGGTGAGTGACAGCAGGGTTTCGGCGCCCGCCGGCCCGCCCGGTGCCCCGAGCCCCGCGCCCAGCCCGCTTGCCGCCGCCTGCGCCACGCCTGCGCCGGTCGCGCGGGGATCGCGCCGCGCCTCGCGTTGCGCGTCGCGCGCGCCTGTCTTCAGTCCCGCGTTCTGCATCGTTGCCTCACAGTCATGGCGGCCATGATAGGGCAGCGTTGTTGACTTTCCAAGAATCAATCTCTACCGCTGGCCGTGGCGCAATTTTCTGCCACCGAAAGGGGGCAGGCGCGACACAATCTGAAAATGACCTGAGGTCGGGGGCTGACATGGCAGCGAGTTACGAGGATCGCGACGGCAAGATCTGGATGGACGGAGAACTGGTGGACTGGCGCGATGCGCGCGTCCACATTCTCACCCATGCCCTCCACTATGCCAGCGCCGTATTCGAGGGCGAGCGCTGCTACGACGGCAAGATCTTCAAGTCGCGCGAGCATGCCGAGCGGCTGCTCAAGTCCGGCGAGCTGCTCGACATGGAGATCCCGTGGACCGCCGACCAGATCGTCGCGGCCAAGGAGGAGGTGCTCAAGGCCAACGGCTTCACCAACGCCTATGTCCGTGCCATCGCCTTCCGCGGCGCCGGCCCCGACATGGGGGTCGCGGCAAGCCACAACCCGGTGCGGCTGGCGATCTGCACGTGGGAGTGGGGCAGCTACTACGGCGACGCCAAGTGGCAGGGTGCCAAGCTCGACATCTCGAAGTGGAAGCGGCCGAGCCCCGAGACCATCCCGGCGGCGGCGAAGGCGGCGGGGCTCTACATGATCTGCACCATGTCCAAGCACGCGGCCGAGAAGAAGGGCTGCTCGGACGCGCTGTTCATGGACTATCGCGGCTACGTGGCCGAGGCGACCGGCGCCAACGTGTTCTTCGTGAAGGACGGAGAGATCCACACCCCGCTCGCCGATGCGTTCCTGAACGGCATCACCCGGCAGACCATCATCCAGATGTGCAAGGACCAAGGCATGGTCGTGCACGAGCGCCACATCCTGCCCGAGGAGGTGTCCGAGTTCCAGGAGTGCTTCCTGACAGGCTCGGCCGCCGAGGTTACCCCGGTGGCCCAGATCGGCGACGACTGGCACTTCCAGGTCGGCGCCACGACGCGCAAGATCGCCGAGGACTACGAGGCGCTCGTCCGCGCCTGAGCCAGACCGAGGGGCGCGCGCCCAACGCGGCGCGCCCCCTCCCGCGCTTACGCCCTGCGCCCCTCGGGCTGGACCCAAGTGTCCCGGGGGTGAGGAGGGTCAGACAAAGCTCCGGTGAAGCTTTGTCCCAACGAACGCCCTCGGGCCAGGCCCGAGGGCTGGGGGCAGCGCCCCGGCCGGCGTTGACGTCGGCCCAACGCCACCTATCTTCCCCGGCATGGCTGATCTGAGCGTGTCCGTCCTGCCCGCGATCGCGGAAATCGAAGCGACCGCCTGGGACGGCTGCGGGGCGGCCGCGGGGCTGCGCGGCGATCCCTTCACCACCCACCGCTTCCTCGCCGCGCTCGAGGCGTCGGGCTCGGTCGGGCGGGGGACGGGGTGGCAGCCCGCCCATCTGGTCGCGCGCGAGGGGGCCGCGGTCGTGGGCGTCGCGCCGCTCTATCTCAAGACCCACAGCCAGGGCGAATACATCTTCGACCATCACTGGGCCGATGCGTGGCAGCGCGCCGGTGGGCGCTACTATCCCAAGCTGCAGTCCGCCGTGCCCTTCACCCCCGCGACCGGCCCCCGGCTGATCGCCGACAGCCCCGCGGTGCAGGCCGCGCTGCTGGCGGCGATGGCCGAGGTGGCGGGCCAGGCCGGGTTTTCGTCGGCCCATGTCACCTTCTGCACCGAGGCCGAGCGGCGGCTCGGCGAGGCGCAGGGCTGGCTCGGCCGCACCACGACGCAGTACCACTGGCAGAACGACGGCTACGCCGATTACGAGGACTTCCTCTCCCGCCTGTCGAGCCGCAAGCGCAAGGCGCTGCGGAAAGAGCGCGCCCGCGCCAACGAGTTCGGCGGCCGGATCCGGGCGCTGCGCGGCGACGAGATCGCGCCGCGGCACTGGGACGCGATGTGGGCCTTTTACCAGGACACCGGCGGGCGGAAATGGGGGCGGCCCTATCTGACCCGCGCCTTCTTCGAGGCGCTGCACGAGACGATGCGCGACGACTGCCTGCTGGTCATTGCTGAGCGTGACGGAAGGCCCGTGGCCGGGGCGCTGAACCTGATCGGCGCCGATACGCTCTACGGCCGCTACTGGGGCTGCATCGAGGACCACCCCTTCCTGCATTTCGAGCTCTGCTACCACCGCGCCATCGACTGGGCGATCGCCCACGGGCTCGCCCGCGTCGAGGCCGGGGCGCAGGGCGAACACAAGCTGGCGCGCGGCTATCTGCCCGCCGCGACCCACTCGATCCACTGGATCGCCGACCCGGGGTTCCGCGCCGCGCTCGCCGCCCATCTCGAGGACGAGGATGCCGCCGTCGGCGACGACATGGCCGAGACGGCGGCCTTCGGTCCCTACCGCCGCGGCTGAACCCGAAAAGGTTCCCGCGGCTGTAAGGGGCATTTGAGACAGTTGAACGGCGCGTCAACGGCGAATCTTACCCCAAATTAACCCCTCGCCCGGCAGGATCGTCCACGGGGAAGAAGGTGGACGACATGGATCGGGGACATGACGGGGTTTCGCCACATCGCAACGACCATGCAGGGGCAGGTCCGTAATCTCACGGATCTGACCCTCGGCAAGGTGGGCGACCGGCTGGTGCTGGTCGGGGCGACCCATGCGGGGGGCGGCGGGTCGATCTATGCCGTGACCGGGGCCGACACCGCACCGCAACTGGCCGAGAGCTACGCCTATGCCCGCAGCCTGCGCCACATGGCCGAGCCGCAGGCGCTGCTGATCGACCGGCCGAACGGGGGAACGGCGCTGCTGACCGCGGGGATCTCGGGCGGGGTGCGGGACGTGCGCTGGCTCGACCCCGACCTCGGCCGGGGGGCGGGGGACCGGGGCCTCTCCGGGGCGGGGCTGCCGTCGAGCCTGCTGGACGCAGGCAGCTTCACCACGGCCTCGGGGCGGTCGCTGCTCTGGACCACGCGCGACAACTCGGGCGAGCTGTCGATCTGGCACCAGCGCGCGGACGGCGGGCTGAGCCTGATGGCGCGCGATGCCTGGCCGGGGCGGATGCCGCCGGGCGGGCAGATCGACAGCGTGCTGACCCTGCGGCTGGGCGGGGTGGACATGATCGTGCAGGCCTCGACGCTGGGCAACTACATCGGCGCCCATGTCGTCACCCCGGACGGACGGATGGGCAGCGGCCAGTTCGTCAGCAGCAGCCGCGGCACCGGTTTCAACGGCCCGCGCGACCTCGCCGCGGTCGAGGTCGAGGGCAAGCACTACCTCATCGTCAGCTCGGCCGGATCGTCGTCCCTGACCACCGTGCGGATCGTCGCGGGCGGCGGGCTGGTGCCGGTCGATCACGTCATCGACGAGCGCACGACGCGCTTCCAGTCCGCCACGGTGATGGAGGCGGTGCAGATCGACGGCCGCGCCTTCGTCGTGGTGGGCGGCGCGGACGACGGGCTGAGCCTCTTCACCGTGACCCCGGACGGGCGGCTCGTCCATCTCGACACCATCGCCGACGCGGACGTCATGAGCCTCGCCAATGTCTCGGCGCTGGCGACCCGGGTGATCGACGGGCGCATCGTGGTCTTTGCCGCCTCGGCCACCGAGGACGGGATCAGCCAGTTCGTGATCGACCCCGGCCGGATCGGCCAGACCCGCCACGTCGATCAGGGCCGCCACGTCGGCACCGACGGCAACGACCTGATCCAGGGCGGGCTGAACACGACGCGGATCTCGGGCGGGGACGGCGACGACATCCTGATCTGCGGCTCGCGCGCCATCGACCTGTATGGCGGGGCGGGGGCCGACGTATTCATGCCCCTGCGGGTCCGAGGCCAGGTGGCGATCCGTGACTTCGAGGCGGGGGTGGACCGGCTCGACTTTTCGATGATGGGGATGATCCGCTCGATCTGGCAGGTCAAGATGACCGCCCAGAGCTGGGGCATCCGCATCAAGTGCGGCGAGACGACGGTCAACGTCTACAGCCACAACGGCAAGCCGCTGTCGGCGTCGTGGTTCGACAATGCCATGTTCCCCGTCGCGCATTACCAGCCGCCGGACGTGCGCTCGACGGTGACCGGCACCGGCCGCGCGGACCTGCTGCGAGCCACCGAGGGCGGCTCGACCGTCTACGGCTTCACCGGCAACGACACGATCCTCGGCAGCCGGCTCGAGGATTTCATCGTCGGCGGCGCCGGCCACGACCGCATCAGCGCGGATGATGGCGAAGACACGATCTGGTCGGGCGGGGGCAACGATTTCATCCGCGCCGGAGGGATGAACGACATCGTGCTGGCCGGGGACGACCATGACGTGATCCTGGGCGACGGCGGCGACGATCGCCTCGCCGGGCAGAACGGCAACGACATCCTGTATGGCGGGGCGGGCGCCGACCGCCTGAACGGCGGGTCCGGCGACGATTTCCTGGCCGGCGAGGACGGCGACGACCGGCTGTTCGGCCTGTCCGGCAATGACCGGCTGGTGGGCGGGGCGGGCAACGACCTGCTGCTCGACGCCGACGGCGACAACGTGTTCCGCGACATCGCGGGCAACAACATGATGTTCGCCGGCGCCGGGCGCGACCGGATGTTCGCGGGCTCGGGCAACGACACCATCCGCTCGGGCGCGGGCAACGACTTCGTCGCTGGCGGCGGCGGCAACGACAACATCGTCACGGCGGCCGGCAACGACCTCGTGCTGGGCGAGGATGGCGACGACCTGATCCTCGGGGTCGGCGGGTCGGACTGGCTGCACGGCGGGGCGGGCAACGACACGATCTTCGGCGGGGCCGACGACGACCGCATGGCCGGCGCCACCGGCAACGACATGCTGCTGGGCGAATCGGGCAACGACGTGCTGCTGGGCGGCGAGGGGGCCGACACGCTGCGCGGGCAGGGCGGCAACGACACGATCTTTGCCGGGGACGGCGACGACCGCCTGATCGGCGGCATGGGCGAGGATCTGCTGGCCGGCGACACCGGCAACGACCGGGTGCTGGGCGACGGCGGGCGCGACCGGCTGATCGGCGGGGCCGGGCACGACACGCTCGACGGCGGCTGGGACGACGACGAGATGTGGGGGAACGGCGGCAGCGACCTGCTGATCGGCGGCGGCGGCAACGACCGGCTGCGCGGCGGGATGGACGGCGATTCCCTCGACGGCGGCGAGGGGGACGACACGCTGAACGGGCAGGCCGGCAACGACGCGCTGGACGGCGGCGCGGACGCGGACGTGCTGCTGGGCGACTGGGGCAACGACACGCTGGCCGGCGGCGACGGCGCCGACCGGCTGTCGGGGGGCGGGGGCGACGACGTGCTGGACGGCGGGGCGGGGGCCGACTGGCTCGTCGGCGATCCCGGGGCCGACATCTTCGTCTTCTCGGCGCTCGACGATCCGGCCGGCGGGCAGGACACCATCGCCGATTTCGTGAGGGGAGAGGACCGCATCGACCTCTCGGCGCTGGGCGCCGAGATCGAGGGCGGGCTGTGGCTCGGCGGGCGGTCCTTCACCGGCCACGCGGGCGAGGTGATCCTGGTCGCCTATTCCGACGGGGTCCGCATCGCGGTGGATGCCGACGGCGACCGCGTGACCGACCTCTCCATCCGGGTCGAGCGGCTGACGGCGCTCGGCCGCGACGATTTCCTGCTCTGAGCCCGTGCGTCCCGCCGGACTGGACCTCGGGCCGCGGTTTGCCTAGCTTCGCGCCACGCCCCTGAGGACAGCCACCGGATGAGACAGCAGAACATGGACCGCGATTTCGTCAGCACCGCCCGCACGCTCGCCGAAGCGCTGCCCTACATGCAGCGCTATGCCGGCGCGGTGGTGGTGGTGAAGTTCGGCGGCAACGCGATGGGCGACGACGCGGCGATGGCCGAATTCGCGCGCGACATCGTGCTGATGAAGCAGGTCGGCATCCACCCGGTCGTGGTCCACGGCGGCGGGCCGATGATCAACGAGCTGCTCGACCGGCTGGGGATCGAAAGCCGCTTCGTCCGCGGCAAGCGCGTCACCACGCAAGAGGCCGTGCAGGTGGTCGAGATGGTCCTCTCGGGCCTCGTCAACAAGCGCATCGTCCAGGCGATCAACGACGCCGGCGGCCGCGCCATCGGCATCTCGGGCAAGGACGACGACCTGATGGTGTGCGAGGCCGACGACCCCGAACTGGGCTTCGTCGGGCGCCCGATCGAGATGAACGTCCAGATCATCCGCGACCTCTATGGCGCAGGCCTGATCCCGGTCATCGCCCCGGTCGCCACAGGCATGGCCGACAACGAGACCTTCAACGTCAATGGCGACACCGCCGCGGGTGCGATCGCCGGCGCGCTCAAGGCCGACCGGCTGCTGCTTCTGACCGACGTGGCGGGGGTCAAGGACGCCTCGGGCCAGGTGCTGACCCAGATTCACCCCGACCAGGTGCGCGCGATGATCGCCGATGGCACCATCGCCGGGGGGATGATCCCGAAGACCGAGACCGCGCTCAAGGCGCTGGACGAGGGGGTGCGGGCGGTGGTGATCCTCGACGGGCGGGTGCCGCATGCGACCATGCTCGAGCTCTTCACCGAGCAGGGGGCGGGCAGCCTGATGCGCTCGACCGAGCCGCGGGTGAAGCCGCATGGGCTCAGGCAGGGCGGCAGCGGGCTTTAGCCGTCGTGAAAATCTAGCCGCCGTGGTGGCTTGCGGGCCGGCAATGCGGGTGGCAGTCTGACCCGGCACCCGCGGGAAAGGACCGAGATGACACCGCCCGGACATTGCCGCCTGATCCTGACGCGCCATGCCAAGTCCGACTGGGACGACCCGAGCCTGCCGGATCAGGAGCGGCCCCTGAACGCTCGCGGCCGCCGCTCGGCGCGGGCGCTCGGCGACTGGCTCGCCAGCCGCGGCTATGACCCCGAGGAGGTGCTCTGCTCGCCCGCCCGCCGCACCTGCGAGACGTGGGAGTGCGTGTCGGGCGCGGTGTTCGAGACCCGCCCGCCGGTCCGGCTCGAGCCCGCGCTCTACCACGCCGCGCCCGAGGTGATGCTGAAGGTGCTGCGCACGGCGACGGCGCCGACGGTGATGATGATCGGCCACAACCCCGGCATCGCCGCCTTCGCGGCGCAACTGCCGGCGCGCCCCCCGCTCTCGCCCGAGTTCCGCCGCTATCCCACGGCGGCGACGCTGGTGGTGGATTTCCAGACCGACGACTGGTCGAAGCTGCGCCCCGGCGAGGGCAGCGTGCTGGATTTCGTGCGGCTCGACGGGCGGGAGTGAGGTGGGGCGGGGCGGTGGACTGAGGGGTGCGGGCAGCGTCGTGATCCACGATCAGCGCTGCGGCTCTTTCGGCGAAGTTGATGGGCTGGACCTGCCGGAGGGCAGAGTCGCGCGCGCGCCGGCAAGGTTTGGTGTTGTGGAGTCACCTGACGCGAAAAAAAGATCATGGTGGCCTGACTGACTCGCTGCGAACGAGGGTACCCGGCTGTCCAGCGCCTGATTAGAATACCAATGCCAAGGCTTGCGCACCTCGGCGACTTGATCCCGACCCAAGCACAGCTGACCGAGACGAGTAGCTCACCGACCCCTAAAGGTTGAGACGTTGGCGCTCTTTCCGGATGTCGACGATGAACAGCATCACCTCGTCGGCGACGTCCTCGGCTGCGACCCCCGGCATGGCGTCCAGCCTCTCGGCGGCTGCGCTAACGAATCCTACCAAACCCTCCGGCATCTCCCCAAAGCTTCAAAGCAGTGCCTCGCTCGCCACCCACGCAGAGGTACGGTGGCGGTGCGCATGGCTCTCGCCCCGTGCTAGAACTACTGTGGGGGCGGCAGTGCACCCACCAGCGCCTCATGCACCCTGTGACGCGAGACTGAATCCAGTTTCAAACGGGCTGACCCAGGCCAATGCACGGCATCCCAACTTGCGCCCCGCTACGGCAGGCTGAACCGCTCCTCAGCGGAGAGGCTTCCACCTCCGGAAGTTGCGCCTCGTTATGGTAGGATAAGATGCTGGAGAAAATAGTTTTTTCGACTGTGCTAGATCGCGCGCGTCTGCTGTTAGAGAGGTCGTAGAAGGTTGCTTAGGGTGCCTCGCACGCGTTGAGCCGGGGTATCGTGTGTTCTCTGATTGCTTTGGCGGTACGCAAGCAGTCGCCCTTCACAGCCTCGACGTGTGATTGGCATCACGGCTCCGTCAAGCAGTACTTCAAGTCACGGAGGAGTTTTCGCGCCGCTTAGCCACGTGCGGTCTCCTGCGGGCGATTTAGGTGGTCCGAGCAAAGACGGTATCCCGGCCGAGGGCCAAATGCTCTTTGCTTGCAAGGAGAACGACCCGTGCTGTGCTTTCTTGCCGGAACAGCTGGCACCCTTAGCCAAGCCGGTGTGTGCTGTGGGGCAAGGCTGCCCGGCTAAACCGAGCCGCCGATGTCGGCTAGCATTTTGCGGATCAGCGTAAAGCGCTGCGCCTCAGGGCTAATCTCAGCCCCCGGTGATGCGGCGCCCGTCCTGAGCGGCGCCTGCAGGTTGACCATTTCGCCCGCCTCCACCGCGTCCCGCCCTCACGCGGCCTCGTAGAAATTCCCGTCTCCGCACCTGAGTCTCAGCCACCCGCCATCACATCTCCCACCCGATTGTGGCCGCGCCGCCGCAGCGGCGGCGGGGTCGTGCGGCGGTGACGGGGTTTTGAATTGAAATCGGCGGCGCTCCGCCTATCTGCTTGGCCTGAATCAAGCAGGTTGCCGACAAGAGCCTCGACGGCCCGGCAGGACAGGAGACCCACATGACCCGGATGGCCACGCCCGCCCTTCACCGGAGGCGGTTTCTCGCCAGTTCCGCCGCGCTCGGCGTCGCGACCGTCGCCGGCGCTGCTGCCGCGCAGGCGATCGACCCCTACACCGGCCAGCCGCTGCAGGGCGCGCCCGCGGCGGGCGCAACCCCGGACGCCGGCGTGGTGCAGTTCGACACCCAGGACAACCGGCGCAACCAGTCGAGCTTCCGCATGCACGACTGGCAGCCGTTCTTTGACAACCTCACCAACGGCGCGATCCTCGTGGATTTCACCTCGCGGGCGCTCAGCTTCTGGTCCGAGGACCAGACCGTCTTCCGGCTCTACCCCACCTCGATCCCGGTCAGCGAAGATCTGACGCGGAAGGGGCGGACCGAGATCATCAAGAAGGTCGAGGGGCCGACCTGGTCGCCCACCCCCGAGATGAAGAAGCGCAACCCCGAGTGGCCGGACTTCGTCCCTGCCGGGCCGGACAACCCGCTCGGCACTCACGCGCTGTGGCTGAGCTGGCAGTACTACCGCATCCACGGCACCCATGACACGCGCAAGATCGGGCGGAAGTCGTCGAACGGCTGCATCGGGCTCTACAACGAGCACATCAAGGAGCTGTACGGCCTGACCAAGATCGGCACGCAGGTGCTGGTGATCTGAGGACGGCAGCGGCCTCGCGGTCGGATAATCAGCGCGGCGGCTGACGCGCGGGCCGAATGGGGCGAGCGGCGTATGGGCCGACGTCCGCCCTCGGTCAGTCTGCGCGGCAGGGCAGGTTGCCGATGCCACCGCCGACGCGGCGCCCCTCAGCCGGCCGCTTGCGGATGTGCCGCGCCTCAACCCCCGCCCGCCTCGGGATGCGGCCTGGCCGGCCGCCCCTTCGCCGACCCCCGCTCGCCACAGCGCCTCCGCCCGGAGTCCCGTCAATCGTCCTTGCTACCTGCGTCCCAGTCGACCTCCCCGCCGCCAGTCACTCCCTCCCGCCCCGTGGCCCCGGCACCACCTCGGCCGGGGCGAGGTACTCGACCAGCAGCGCCGAGACGTCGTCCTGCCGCTCGCCCGAGGCGAACTCGGACACCGACCAGCACATCGATTCGAGGAGCCCGAACCCCGACAGCGGCGCGTTGAGCTGCAGGATCGTCCGCAGCCCTTCATCGCCCAGGAACTCGCCGCGGCGCGAGCAGGCGTCGGTGATCCCGTCCGACACGATCAGCAGCCGGTCGCCGCTGCCCAGCGTCACCACCGTCTCTTCGAAGACAGGCGCCTCGATCACCCCGACCGGCAGGCCACCGCCGCCGATCCGCTCGACCCCGCCGCCCGCGCGCTGCAGCGCCGGGTGCGGGTGGCCGGCCTGCACAAGTTGCAGCCGCCCGGTCGGCAGGTCCAGCCGGCCATAGATCATGGTCAGGTAGTTGTCGGTCTGGATCCCGTCGAGCATCAGCCCGTTCAGCGCCGCGACGACCTGCACCGGCGACAGCGCGTGGTCGAGCGACAGCGAATCGATCTGCGTCGCGATCCGCGCCGTGATCAGCGCCGAGGCGACGCCGTGCCCCGAGACATCCACCGCATAAAGCCCGACAGTCCGCTCATCGATCTGGTGGAACCCCACCAGGTCGCCGCCGATCATCCCCGCCGGCCGCATCAGCAGCGACAGGCGCAGCGGGCCGAAGCTGCGCTGCCGCTCGCGGATCAGCGCCTGCTGCAGCTTGCGGGCCTCGCGCAGGTCGGTGTTGATCTGCTCCTGCGCGGCGCTGAGGCGGTCCAGCGCGCCGCGCAGCTTGGCGTTCGCCTCGCTCAGCGTGTCCTGCATGTCCAGAACCCGCTCGGCCGCGCCGAGCCGCGCCACCAGTTCGGCCCCCGAGATCGGCTTGGTCAGGAAATCGTCGGCGCCGGCCCCCATCCCCTCGGTCACGTCGGCGCTGTCGTTGCGGGTGGTCAGGAGGATGAAGAACCCGTAGCCGCGCCGCGGCAAGGCGCGATGCGCGCGACAGAGGTCGAGCCCCGAAAGCCCGTCGAGATGCCAGTCCGACAGGATCAGGTCCGGCTCGGAGGCGCGGGCCAGCCGCAGCGCCTCGGACCCGTCCTCGGCCTCGATCACCCGGTAGCCCGCCCGCTCGAGGTGGATTCGCAGCATCCTCCGGTGCGCCCGGCTGCCGTCGGCCAGCAGCACCAGCCGGCCCGGCGCACGCTCGGGCCGGGCAGGGGGGGCAAGGGGTGCATGGCGATTCGGCTGCCTCATGCCGCCTGTCTAGCGAGCGGGAGTGAACAGCCGGTTAAGCCGCGCATGGGTGGCGTTTACGGTTTGTGAACCCGGCGCGCGTATAAGCGGCGTCAGAGGCTGGCCAGAGGCGAAAGATGATCGACTGGAAACGCATGGCGGCGCTGCGCCACGAGGTGGGGGAGGACGAGTTCGCCCCCCTCGTCGAGCTGTTTCTCGACGAGATCGAGGGGGCCATCATGACCATGGTCCCGAACGATCCCGACCGGATGGAGCAGCGGCTGCATTTCCTCAAGGGCTGCGGGCTCAACATGGGGCTGAACGCCTTCTGCCGTCTCTGCGATACGTGGGAGCGGATGGTCGCCACCGGGCTCGGCGACCAGCTCGACGTCGAGGCGCTGATGGCGGGCTACGCCGCCTCGAAGCAGGCGCTGATGCGCGACCTCGAGGCGATGACCGCGCCGCCCACCGATGCAACGGGGCGCGAGGGGGCGGCGTGAGGCGAATCGGCCCGGCCGCGGGGGCTCAGATGAGGAACTCGGCCAGAACCGGGTCACCGGTGATGTCGCGCCAGTCGAACCCCGCCTCGGCCAGCCGCGCGTTCAGCGCATCGAGATTGGCCGGGTCGGTGGTCTCGATCCCGATCAGCACCGAGCCGAAGTTGCGGGCTGATTTCTTGAGATACTCGAAGCGGGCGATGTCGTCCTCGGGGCCGAGCAGGTTCAGGAACTCGCGCAGCGCGCCGGGCCGCTGCGGCAGCCGCAGGATGAAGTATTTCTTCAGCCCCGCCCAGCGTTGCGCGCGCTCGCGCACCTCGGGCAGCCGCTCGAAGTCGAAGTTGCCGCCCGAGCAGATGCAGACCACCCGCCGCCCGGCGAGACGGCCCTGCGCCGCAAGGTCGCGCAGTGCGTCGATGGCCAGCGCGCCCGCGGGCTCGAGGACGATCCCCTCGCCGTTCAGCATCTCGAGCATGGTGGCGCTGATCCGGTCCTCGGGCGCCTGCAGCGTGTCCGAGACCGCGAATCGGCCCAGCCGGGCAAAGGGCAGCGCACCGATCCGCGCCACCGCGGCGCCATCGACGAAGCTGTCCACCCGCGGGAGGGTGACCGGGGCGCCCTCCGCCAGCGCCGCGGCGAGGCTGGCGCCGCCCGCGGGCTCGACGAAGGCGAAGCCGGTCTGCGGGGCGCTCAGCGCGCAATATTCGGTGACCCCGGCGGCCAGACCGCCGCCGCCGACCGGCAGCACCACGAGGTCGGGCGCGGCGTCGATCTGCGCCAGCACCTCGGCCGCTACCGTGGCCTGCCCCTCGATCACCCGGGCGTCGTCGAAGGGCGACAGGAACACGGCCCCATGCGCGGCGGTGTAATCCTGCGCCGCCTTCAGCGTCTGGTCGAAGTAGTCGCCGGTCAGCACGATCTCGACCGCGCCCGCGCCGAACATCCGGGTCTTGTCGATCTTCTGCCGCGGCGTGGTGATGGGCATGAAGATCACCCCCCGCGCGCCGAAGTGCCGGCAGGCGAAGGCCACGCCCTGGGCGTGGTTGCCGGCGCTGGCGCAGACGAAGCGCGCCCCGGGCCCGGCGCCCGCGTGACGCATGGCGTTGAAGGCGCCGCGCAGCTTGTAGCTGCGCACCGGGGTCAGATCCTCGCGCTTGAGCCAGATGTCGGCGTCGTAGCGCGCCGACAGGTGGTCGTTGCGCTGCAGCGGCGTCGGGTCGAAGAGCGTCCGCAGCGCCGCCTCGGCGTCCGCGACCGCGGCCAGGAAATCGCTCATCGCGCCGCCCCCACCCGCGGGCGACCGGCCGTGGCCGCGGGGCGCCCGATGCGGGCCAGGGCACCGGCCCCTGAACGGTGCCGGGCCTGCGCCCGCGGGGTCGCCGCGATCCTGTCGTTCATTCGCCTCGCCCTCGCCCTTGTCCTGGCCCTGACCGTCCACGCCGCGCGGCGGCCGCGCCGTTCCACTTGTGAGCCTGCCCGAAACCCCATAATCCCCAAGCCAGCCAGCGAAAAGGGGACCGCAGATGAGCGCCGCGCCGAAAAAAGTCGTTCTCGCCTATTCCGGGGGGCTCGACACCTCGATCATCCTCAAGTGGCTGCAGACCGAATATGGCTGCGAGGTCATCACCTTCACCGCCGACCTCGGCCAGGGCGAAGAGCTCGAGCCGGCCCGCGCCAAGGCCGAGCTGCTCGGGATCCGCCCCGAGAACATCCACATCGAGGACGTCCGCGAGGAGTTCGTGCGCGACTACGTCTTCCCGATGTTCCGCGCCAATGCGGTCTATGAGGGGCTGTATCTGCTCGGCACCTCGATCGCCCGGCCGCTGATCGCCAAGCGGCTGGTCGAGCTGGCGCATCAGCATGGCGCCGACGCGGTGGCGCATGGCGCGACGGGCAAGGGCAACGACCAGGTCCGCTTCGAGCTGTCGGCCTATGCGCTCGACCCCGCGATCAAGGTGATCGCGCCGTGGCGGCTGTGGGACCTGACCTCGCGCACCAAGCTGATCGAGTTCGCCGAGGCGCACCAGATCCCGATCGCCAAGGACAAGCGCGGCGAGGCGCCGTTCTCGGTCGACGCGAACCTGCTGCACACCTCGTCCGAGGGCAAGGCGCTGGAAAACCCGGCCCAAGAGGCCCCGGAGTATGTCTACGCCCGCACCGTCAGCCCCGAAGAGGCGCCGGATGAGCCGCAATACGTCGAGATCGGCTTCGAGCGCGGCGACGCGGTCTCGATCGACGGCGAGGCGCTGTCGCCCGCGACGATCCTTACCCGGCTGAACGAGCTGGGCCGCACCCACGGCATCGGCCGGCTGGATTTCGTGGAAAATCGCTTCGTTGGCATGAAGTCGCGCGGCATCTACGAGACCCCCGGCGGCACGATCCTGCTCGAGGCGCACCGCGGGATCGAGCAGATCACTCTCGACAGCGGCTCGGGCCACCTCAAGGACAGCCTGATGCCGCGCTATGCCGAGCTGATCTACAACGGCTTCTGGTTCTCGCCCGAGCGCGAGATGCTGCAGGCGCTGATCGACAACAGCCAGGGGCACGTGACGGGCACGGTGCGACTGAAGCTCTACAAGGGCTCGGCGCACACGGTCGGGCGCTGGTCGGACCACTCGCTCTACAGCGAGGCGCACGTGACCTTTGAGGACGACGCCGGCGCCTACGACCAGAAGGACGCGGCCGGGTTCATCCGGCTGAACGCCCTGCGCCTCAAGCTGATCGGCAACCGCAACGCCCGCGTGGGCGGCTGAGCGGGGCCGGGGCGTGGGGTTGAGCTAGGCGGGGGCTTGCTCGGAGGGGAGCGGGCGGAACGCAGGCCTGCCCCTGACGGCACACCGCCGGACGGAAGGGCGCCGCGCCGTGCGCGGCTCGGCGCAAGCGCGGACGCGTTGACGCGGCAGGCTGTCTTGATGGCTTGCGGCACCCGGGGGTTGTCGCTCCTGTCCTCCACCACCGACGGTGATCTGCGCTTATCGGCTTCCAGCAGCTCAACGTCGCTCGGCGGGTCGGCGCGAGCGCGGACGCGTTGACGCGATGGTCGGTACGGCGGGTTCTGGCGCTTTCGTAGGGGGACGGGTCTTCCTTGTCCGCCACCGCCGACGCCGACGGGCGCGCTAACACCCAGAAGTTCGTCGTCGGTCTCCCGCTGGCATCGCCAGCGTGCTTCCCCGGAAGGGGGCTGTGGGGCGGACACATGCCGCAGTGGTTCCGCGCTGTTGGCGTTCGGGACGCTCTGGGCGTTCTGGGCAGCAGAGGTGACACCAAGTCCGACCACGGACTCGTCACCCGATGGCCTGCAGCGCAGAGCCCGTGGATGCAGCGGGGAAACTGCGCAACGGTGCGTCCCGGTGTGGGCGATCACTCCAGTTTCTGGGCGGCGCCGCGGGGCCGGGCCGGCTGGGCGACCGTGTGTGCCACGCTGACCGCACAGGCTTGCCCTGCACTGCCACACAAACCGCGCCAGCCGGCCTGCGACAGACAGGAGATTTCCTATGCAACGCTGCGAGCCGACCGACCGGGCGCTGCCCCCACCACTGCCAGCACCCAGCCGACCCGCTCCCGCCCCCGCACCACACACATCACCCGGCAGGCCCGAGGGGCACGGCATCCCCCCGCCCCCCCGACCGCACCCCCTTCCTGCCGTCTTGCCCTGCGCGTCGGATTAGCCTATCTCTCCGCCACCTCACGGCGGCGGGTTGGCGGAGAGGTTACGCAGCGGATTGCAAATCCGTGAAGACCGGTTCGATTCCGGTACCCGCCTCCATCCTTCCCGGCGCCTGCCCATTGGGCCACGCAGGGGTGCCGGTCGCGGCAGCATCGGGGTCAGCGCAGGCCCTCCCTCTCACCGCAGGTGGCTCAGGACATGATCTACCGCAGCATCTCGGGCCTCGTCGGCGCCGCCCTGCGCCCGCTTGCGCGGGGCGTGGCGCGTGAGCGGCTGGCGCTCGACCTGCCGGACCTGCCTCGGGGCGCGATCTGGGTCCACGGCGCGAGCGTCGGAGAGCTGAACTCGGCCCGGCCCGTCGTCGCGGCGCTGGCGGCGGTCCGGCCGGTGGTGGTGAGCGCCAACAGCGACACCGGGCTGGCGGTGGCGCGGGGCTGGGGGCTGCCGGCGCTGCGGGCGCCGCTCGACGTGCCGCAGGCGGTGGGGCGGTTTCTTGACGCGCTGCAGCCGTCGCTGGCCGTCACAATCGAGAACGAGCTCTGGCCCAACCGCGCCGCGGCGCTGACCGCGCGGGGGATCCCGCAGGCGCTGATCGGGGCGCGGATGTCGGCGCGTTCGGCCCGCAGCTGGGGGCGGGTGCCCGGCCTCGCGGGAGGGGCGCTGGCGGGGGTGGGGCTCGCCTCCGCGCAGGACGCGGGCACCGAGGTGCGGCTACGGGCGCTGGGCCTGCCAGCTGCGGCCGTCGCGCCGCGGCTGAACCTCAAGCTGCTGACCCCCGCCGCGACCCGGCCCCCCGCCACCGACGCGGGGCGGGGGCGGGTCTGGCTCGCGGCCTCGACCCATCCGGGCGAGGATGAGATCGCGCTGGCCGCCCATGCCGTCCTCAACGCGCGCTGGCCGGACGCGCGGCTGATCCTCGCCCCCCGCCACCCCCAGCGGGCCGACGCGGTGGCGGCGCTGATCGCCGCCCGGGGCCTGCGCCACGACCGCCTCGGCGCGCGCGACGTCGCCCATGTCCCGCCTGTGCCGGTGCTGCTGATCGACCGGCTCGGCGCGCTCGACGGGGCCTATGCGGCGGCGGGCGTCTGCCTGACCGGCGGCTCGCTGGTCGATCACGGCGGCCACACCCCGTGGGAGCCCGCGGCCCACGCCTGCGCCCTCCTGCACGGGCCCCATGTCGCCAATTTCGCCGCCGATTATGCGGCGCTCGACGCGCAGGGGGCGGCGCGCGAGGTGACCGCGGCGACGCTCGCCACGACGCTCGCGGCGCTGATGGCCGACGAGGCCCGGCGCCGAAAGATGGGCGCGGCCGCCCGCGCGGCGCTCGACGCCGCCGCGCCCGATCCGGCGGGGCTGGTGGCGGCGCTGCTGGCGCTCGCGCGCGACTGACCGCACCGGCCCGCCCTTGCACGGCTGCGCCGAGCGGCCGATATGTGCCGGGACAAGGAGTCTGCGACCATCATGATCCGCTATGCCCTGCGCTGCGACAAAGGCCACGCGTTCGACGGCTGGTTCCGCTCGGCCGAGGGCTTCGACGCGCTGCGCCAGGCGGGGCAGGTGGGCTGTGCGATCTGCGGCTCGCATGCGGTCGAGAAGGCGCCGATGGCCCCCGCGGTGCCGGCCCGCGACGAGGCGACGGCGCGCCCGCTCGACGCCCCCGGCTCGGCGGCCGAGCAGGCGCTGGCCGAGCTGCGCAAGCGGATCGAGGCGGGGTCGGATTACGTCGGGACCGAGTTTGCCCGCGAGGCGCGCGCCATGCACGAGGGCGAGATGCCGTCGCGCCCGATCCACGGCGAGGCGCGGCTGGAGGAGGCCAAAAAGCTGATCGAGGACGGGGTGCCGGTGGCGCCGCTGCCCTTCCGGCTGCGGCGCAAGGTCAACTAGCGGCGCACGGTTGGGCCGAATGCGGGGCAGGGGGCGCAGGGCGGCGAACCGCCCCGCGCCGCCCCGGTGTCACGAAACCAGCGGCTTGCCGTTCTCGGCGTGGCGGACGGCGAGCTTGCGCCCCATCCGGCCCGAGGCCAGCACCCGCGCCCCGGCCGGCGCCTCGGCGCGCGTCCGCAGCTCGGGGAAGAGCGCCAGAATCTCCTCGCGCGCCGCCTCGCCGACCGAGCGCAGCGCCTCGGCACCGGTATAGAGCGACTCGGTCTCGGCGCCGTTCGAGATGACGATCTGGTGGTCGTCGAAGAGGAAGTGGACGTAGGTCACCTCCGCCCCGTCCGCGACCACGTCGATCCCCTCGATCTGGAGGAGCTGCTTGGCCGCCACCAGCACCTCGTCGGTGCCGAACATCCGCTGCGCGATCCGCGAGCGGACCAGCACCCGGTGCTGCGGCGACACGTCGAGATCGGCCGACGGCACCCCGCGCCCCAGCGCCCCCGCGCGGATGCGGACCGGGCGCATCTGCGGCCAGGCCGCCAGCGTCGCGGCATCCAGCCGCCGGGTGCCGATCCAGCGAATCGGCTGCAGCCCGGCGTCGCGGGTGACGACCAGGTCGCCCACCGCCAGATCGCCCGCCGCGACCGGGCCGCGCTTGGTCTCGATCATCACGTCCGCGGCGAAGCAGACCACGGCGGTGTTCTCGACGGTCAGGGCCGAGCCGGCGACCGCACCGCCCGCGCCGTCCTGCAGCGTCAGGGTGAAGCTCGGCAGACCGCCGGTTCCGTCGAGCATGTTCAGCACGCCGTCCGCCTGGTCCGCGCGCAGCCAGGCGAGCGGGTTGGCGTAGTCCACGCCGCCGTGCGAGGCGTTGTAGAGCGCCAGGTTCTCGGCGTTGTAGTAGCGCGAGAGGTCGACGAAGTCGTTGTTGGTCGTGTCGCCGTCGTTGACCGTGCCGGTGTTGCCGACGTTGAAGTCGGTGATGATGTCACCCGAGCCGGCGAGGAAGGTGTCGTTGCCCTCGCCACCGGTCAGCGTGTCGGCGATCAGGTCGTCGACGTGGACGTTCGTGCCGTTCGACGCGCTGTAGCTGTCGCCGGTGACGAAGTCGTTGCCGGTGCCCCCATCGACGAGGTCGGCGCCACTTCCGCCCACGACGAAGTCGTTCCCGGCCTCACCGTAGACCGAGTCGTTGCCCGAGCCGCCCATCAGGCCGTAGGTGCCCGCGTAGGCGCCGCCGCCGGCGACCACCGAGTCGTTGCCGTCGCCGCCGCGGATCACGTCATTGCCGGCATCGCCCGCCAGCACGTCGGTGCCGGTGCCGCCGATCATCGTGTCGTTGCCGTCGCCGCCGTTGTTGGTCAGCAGATAGCCGTCCGCCTTGGTCGTGCCGATGTTGTCGCCGTTGCCGACGTCGATGTAGTCGTCGCCGGCATCGCCGCCGACCCTGTCGGCGCCTTCGCCGCCGAGGATCGTGTCGTTGCCGGTGCCCCCGAACATCGCATCGTCGCCGTCGCCGCCGACCATCGAATCGGCCCCGTCGTTGCCGTAGAGCAGGTCGTTCCCGATGCCGCCCTCGATGGTGTCGTTGCCGAGCCCGCCGGAAATCGTGTCGGCCCCGGCTCCGCCGCGCAGCGTGTCGTCACCGGCGTCGCCGTTGATGCCGTCGTTGCCCTCGCCCCCGTCGATGAGGTCGTTGTCGTCGCCGCCGGACAGGCCGTCGTTGCCGTCCCCGCCCAGCAGGACGTCGGCCCCGGCACCGCCCTGGATGTTGTCGCTTTCGGTTCCGCCGTCGATGGTGTCGGCGCCGTCCCCGCCCGTGATCGTGTCGGCGCCGCCGCCACCCAGGATGCTGTCGTCGCCGGCGCCGCCCAGGATGTTGTCGTTGTCGGCGCCGCCATCGAGGGTGTCGTTGCCCGCACCCCCGACGATGGTATCGGCACCCGCGCCGCCCACGATCGAGTCCGCGGTGCCGAGCGGGTCGGTCCCGGCGGCGTCGTCGCCGTTGAGCCGGTCCGCGCCGTCGCCGCCGATCAGCGTGTCGGCCCCCAGGCCGCCGGTGAGGAGGTCGCTCCCCGCGCCGCCGTCCAGCGAGTCGTTGTCCGCACCGCCGTCCAGCACGTCGTTGCCGAACCCGCCGATCAGGGTGTCGTTGCCCGCCCCGCCCGAAAGCGCGTCCGCGCCGCCGAGCGTGTCGGTGCCCGCCGTGTCGTCGCCAAAGAGCCGGTCGGCGCCGTCGCCGCCGTCCAGCGTGTCGGTGCCGAGCCCGCCGATGAGCGAGTCGCTCCCGGCCCCGCCGACCAGCGTGTCGGAGTCGGCGCCGCCGTCCAGCGTGTCGTTGCCGAACCCGCCCACGAGGCTGTCGTTACCCGCCCCGCCCACGAGCGAGTCCGCCCCGCCCAGCGTGTCGGTCCCCGCCGTGTCGTCGCCGTACAGTCGGTCCCCACCGTCGCCGCCGTTCAGCGTGTCGGTGCCGAGCCCGCCGGTCAGCGTGTCGGCCCCGGCGCCGCCATCCAGCGAGTCGTTGTCCGCGCCGCCGTCCAGCACGTCGTTGCCGAACCCGCCGACCAGGGTGTCGTTGCCTGCCCCGCCCGAAAGCGAGTCCGCGCCGCCCAGCGTGTCGGTGCCCGCCGTGTCGTCGCCAAAGAGCCGGTCCGCGCCGTCGCCGCCGTCCAGCGTGTCGGTGCCAAGACCGCCGATGAGCGAGTCGCTCCCGGCCCCGCCGACCAGCGTGTCGGAGTCGGCGCCGCCGTCCAGCGTGTCGTCGCCGAACCCGCCCACGAGGCTGTCATTGCCCGCCCCGCCAACCAGCGAATCAGCGCCGCCCAGCGTGTCGGTGCCCGCCGTGTCGTCGCCGTAAAGCCTGTCGTCGCCCATGCCGCCATAGAGCGAATCGTTGCCCAGCTCCCCGATCAGCGTGTCGGCCTCGGCGACCGTGTCGGCGCCGTTCAGCGTGTCGCCGTAGCCATAGAGCACGTCGTTACCGACGCCGCCCTGCACGCTGTCATTGCCGGTCCCGGCATAGACCGTGTCGCTGCCCTGCCCGGCGTTGACGCTGTCGTTGCCGCCCCCGCTCGCGATCACGTCGTTCAGCCCGTCGGTGCCGTCGATCTGGTCGCCCTGCCGGTCGGTGAACCGGGGGCCCATCAGCTCGGCGCCCGCCGTGCCGTCCACGACGCCGTCCGGCGCCGTGACGAGGCTCGCGTAGGGCGGGTTGGCGCTGACGAACACCTCGACGGTGGTGTAGGTCACGCCGGGCGTCAGCGGCTTGTTCGAGACGATGCCGTAGACGTTGTTGGTATCACTATCGATGTTGACCGCGTAGATCGTCAGCTGCGATCCGTCCGAGCCGCTCAGGATGTAGCCGTAGTTCGGCTCGACCGTCGTCCCGGCCGGCAACCCGCCGTACGGCGCGGCCAACACCTGGTTGCTGTCGAGGGCGTCGTCGAACTCTCCGTTGGGATCGTCCGATACCGACAGGATCGTGGGCGCGCCCGTCAGACGCAGCGTGCCGCGGGTCGAGCCGAGCTCCAAGTCGTCCGCGTAGATGTTCCCGTTCTCGTTGTTCGGAAAGATGTAGCCCCTGTCCCCGCCCAACGGGCCGCGCGGGTTCGTGGTCGTCAGCGAACTGAGCGGAATGAAGTAAAGGTCATAGGTAGCCATTCGTGCGTCGTCCCCCTGCAAGGACGGGCGCGGTTGGCGCGGGCGTCCTTCGTCTCGTTGTCCCGCAACCGTCGCCACGGCGGATCATGGACCGGCACCAGGGCGTCCGCCTGCTCGAGACTCTGCACGTGGGGGGAATGCGCCCACGGGATGGGGCACAGTTCACCAACGATACAGACCGGATCGCTTTCTGCGATCGATCGAGGGACAGTTGACCCGCGTCAGTGGGCCGCTGTTACGCCCGCGCGAGCCAACCCGTCAACGGGGTGCATCGAATGTGACGCAATGTCCGCGCGCGGCCCCCTCGGCGTCCGCGTCCACGGCCTTTCCGGCGCCCCTCGCAGCGCCCGTCGCACCCGCCCCTTGCCCCCGCCCCCGCGCCGCCCTATGCAGCGCCCCGTTCCGTTCCCGACTGGAGGCACTCGGATGCCGCTTCTGGTGATGAAATTCGGCGGCACCTCGGTGGCCGACCTCGACCGCATTGCCAATGCGGCCGCCAAGGTCCAGCGCGAGGTCGAGCGCGGCTACGACGTGATCGTCATCGTCAGCGCCATGTCGGGCAAGACCAACGAGCTCGTGGGCTGGGTCGAGGGCACCTCGCGGCTCTACGACGCGCGCGAATACGACGCCGTGGTCGCCTCGGGCGAGAACGTCACCGCCGGCCTCATGGCGCTGCGCCTGCAGGAGATGGGCGTCCCGGCGCGCAGCTGGCAGGGCTGGCAGGTGCCGATCAACACCACCGCCCAGCACGGCTCGGCCCGCTTCGTCGACATCCCGCGCGCCAACATCGACGCCAAGTTCGCCGAAGGCATGAAGGTCGCGGTCGTCGCGGGCTTCCAGGGCATCGGCCCGGACGGCCGCATCACCACGCTGGGCCGCGGCGGGTCCGACACCACCGCGGTCGCCTTTGCCGCCGCCTTCGCGGCCGAGCGCTGCGACATCTACACCGACGTGGACGGCGTCTATACCACCGACCCGCGCATCAGCTCGAAGGCCCGCAAGCTCGAGAAGATCGCGTTCGAGGAGATGCTGGAACTCGCCAGCCTGGGCGCCAAGGTGCTGCAGACCCGCTCGGTCGAGCTCGCCATGCGCTACAACGTGCGGCTGCGGGTGCTGTCGTCGTTCGAGGATACCGACGAATCCAGCGGCACGCTGGTCTGCGATGAGGATGAGATCATGGAATCCAAGGTCGTTTCGGGCGTCGCCTACAGCCGCGACGAGGCCAAGATCACGCTGGTGACGGTCGAGGACCGGCCGGGCATCTCGGCGGCGATCTTCCAGCCGCTCGCCGATGCCGGCGTCAACGTGGACATGATCGTCCAGAACATCTCGGAGCGCGACTACGAGGATCACCCGGGCGCGGTCACCGACATGACCTTCTCCTGCCCCGTGAACCAGGTCGAACGCGCCCGCAAGGCGATGGAGGATGCCCGCGCCAAGGGGCTGATCGCCTATGACGAGCTGGCCGTGGACAGCGACGTGGCCAAGGTCTCGGTCGTGGGCATCGGGATGCGGTCCCACGCCGGGGTCGCGGCGCGGATGTTCAAGGCGCTGGCTGATGAAAACATCAACATCAAGGTCATTGCCACGTCCGAGATCAAGATTTCGGTGCTGATCGACCGCAAGTATATGGAACTGGCCGTGCAGGCGCTGCATGATGCCTTCGAGCTGGAAAAGGCCTGATCCGCCGGACGCGCCCTCCGGCCAGTCTGGGCCAGGGGACCGCACGGAGATGCCGGAACGCACCGAAAGCGAATCGCGCAGGCTGCTGAGGCGGCTGCGCGATTCGCTGGCGGCGCCGGGCGGGGGGCAGGATCGGCTGGACCGGATCACCCACCACATCGCGGACTCGATGCGCTCGCAGGTGTGCTCGGTCTATCTGTTCCGCGACGCCGACACGCTGGAACTCTGCGCGACCGAGGGGCTGCGGGCCGAGGCGGTGCACCGCACCCGCCTGCGCCTGGGCGAGGGGCTAGTGGGCCGCGTCGCCCGCACCGGGCGGCCGATCAACACCGCCGACGCCCCCGCGCAGCCCGGCTTCCGCTACATGCCCGAGACGGGGGAAGAGGTGTTCCCCTCGTTCCTCGGCGTGCCGATCCAGCGGGTCGGCGAGAAGCTGGGCGTCCTCGTCGTGCAGTCGCGCGAGGCCCGCGAATACACCGAGGACGAGGTCTACGGCCTCGAGGTGGTGGCGATGGTGCTGGCCGAGATGGCCGAACTCGGCGCCTTCCTCGGCAACGAGGCGCAGCCCTCGACCCACCGCTTCCCGGCCGTCTTCCGCGGCGACACGGGGCAGGAGGGGGCGGCCGAGGGCCAGGTCTGGCTGCACGAGCCGCGGGTTGTCATCACCAACCCTGTGGGCGACGACCCCGACAAGGAACGCGCCCGGCTGGCCGAGGCGGTGGCGATGCTGCGCCAGACCGTGGACCAGATGGTGGCCGAGACCGAGATGCCCGGCGCCGAGGGCGAGGCGGTGCTCGAGGCCTACCGGATGTTCGCCAACTCCAAAAGCTGGCTCCGGCGGATGGAGGAGGACATCGACCTCGGCCTCTCGGCCGAGGCGGCGGTCGAGAAAGAGCAGTCGCAGGCCCGCGCCCGGCTGGAAAGCGCCGCCGATCCCTATCTGCGCGACCGGCTGCACGACCTCGACGACCTGTCGAACCGCCTGCTGCGGATCCTGACCGGGCAGGGCAGCGACACCGGCGGGGCGATGCCCGCCAACCCGATCCTCGTTGCCCGCAACATCGGCCCGGCCGAGCTGCTGGACTACGGCCGCTCCTTGCGCGGCGTGGTGCTCGAGGAAGGGTCGGTCGGCAGCCATGCGGCGATCGTCGCCCGGGCGCTGGCGATCCCGCTGGTGATCCACGCCGCCCGCATCCGCTCCGAGGCGCTGAACGGCGACCCGATCCTCGTCGATGGCGACAGCGGCATCGTCCACCTGCGCCCCGAGGAGACCGTCGCCGCCGCCTTCCGCGACAAGATCGCCATGCAAGCCGAGGCGCAGAAGATGTATGCGGGCCTGCGCGACCTGCCCGCCACGGCGCGCTGCGGGACCACCGTGCGGCTCTGCATGAACGCGGGGCTGATGGCCGACCTGCCCAGCCTCGAGGGCTCGGGCGCCGAGGGGGTCGGGCTCTTCCGCACCGAGTTGCAGTTCCTGACCCGCACCCGCGTCCCGCGCCGCAGCGAGCTGGCGGCGCTCTACGCCCGCGTGCTCGACAACGCCCACGGCAAGCCGGTGGTGTTCCGCACCCTCGACATCGGCTCGGACAAGGTGCTGCCCTACATGAAGCGCATCGACGAGCCGAACCCGGCGATGGGCTGGCGGGCGATCCGCGTCGGCCTCGACAAGCGCGGGGTGCTGCAGATGCAGCTTCAGGCGCTGATCCGGGCGGCGGCGGGGCGGCCCTTGCACCTCATGTTCCCCTTCGTCGCCGACGCGACCGAGTTCGCCAGCGCCCGCGCCATGCTGGACGAGCAGCTCGAGCGCGAGGCGGCGACCGGGCGGCCGCTGCCGACCGAGCTGCAGGTGGGGGCGATGCTCGAGACGCCGTCGCTGGCCTTTGCCGCGCCCGCGTTCTTCCGCCAGTGCGATTTCATCTCGATCGGCGGCAACGACCTCAAGCAGTTCTTCTTCGCCGCCGACCGCGAGAACGAGCGGGTGCGGCGGCGCTATGACACGCTGTCGGCGCCGTTCCTGAACCTGATCGAGATGATCGTCGCGCGCTGCGATGCCGAGGGGGTGCCGGTCAGCTTCTGCGGCGAGGATGCGGGCCGCCCGGCCGAGGCGGCGGCCTTCGTCGCGCTGGGGCTGCGGTCGCTGTCGATGCGCCCGGCCTCGATCGGGCCGGTCAAGTCGCTGATCCGCCGCATCGACATCGGCGAGCTGCGGGCGGTGATCGACGCCGCGCGGGCGGCGGGCGAGACGAACCTGCGCCCCGCCGTCACCGCCGTGCTGGCCCGCGCGAGCGCGAGCGCCAGCGCCGCCTGACGGGGCGCTGGCGGCAGGCGCTGGCCTCAGCGGCAGGCGGTAAGCGCGGTGCCCAGCGAACGGATGAGCGTCGGATAGAACGCCGGCCCCGCCGGGATCGCCGCGCCGACCGGGTCGATCACCGCGGTCTTGACCCCGGTGCCGTCGAACACGGTGTTGAGCAGGTCGGCGTCGAACTGCGGCTCGCTGAGCGCGCAGCTCACCCCCATCGCCGCCACCGCCTGCCGCAGCTCGGCGATGCGGGCGGGCGAGGGCGCGGACGCATCGCTCAGCGACACCGACCCCGCCGCGCTGACCCCGAAGCGCGTCTCGAGATACTGGTAGGCGTCGTGGAAGGCCACGAAGCGCAGGTCGCCCAGCGGCGCGAGGGCGGCGCGGGTGTCAGCCTCGGCCGCGTCGATCTCGGCCACCGCGGCCTCGGCGTTGGCGGCGTAGGCGGCGGCGTGGTCGGGGTCGAGCTCCGCCAGCGTCGCGGCGATGGCGCGGGTCCAGGCCTTGCCGTTCTCGGGGTCGAGCCAGGCGTGCGGGTCGATCCCGTCGTGGCTGTGCGCGTGGTCGTGATCGTCGCCCGCAGGGGCGGCGTGGTCGTGATCCTCGGCCGCAGGGGCCGGGGCGGCCGCCTCGGCGGCGTGGTCGTGATCGTGGTCGTGGTCGGCGTGGTCGTGGTCATGGTCCGGCTCGGCCGCCGGGGCCTGCGCCGGGGCTGCCGCTTCGGCGCCGTGGTCATGCCCCTCGTCCCCGTGGTCATGCGGGGCAAAGGTGGCCCCTGTCCGGGTCGGCAGCGTCACCGTGCCCGGCGCGGCCAGCAGCTCGACCTGCTTCGCCTTGGGCGCCAGCGACTCGATCGGCCGCATCAGCCACGGCGTGAGTTCCGGCCCGACGAAGAACACCACCTGCGCCGCTTCCAGCGCGCCGGCCTCGGACGGCTTCATCGCATAGCCGTGCGGCGAGGCGCCCGGCCGGACCAGCAGCGCGGGCTCGCCCACCCCCTGCATCACCCGCGCCACCAGCCCGTGCACCGGCGCGACGTCGGCCACCACGCGCGGCCCCTCGGCCAGGGCGGGGAGGGCGCCGAGCGCGAGGGGAAACGACGCGGCGACGGCCGCCAAGAGGGATCGTGACATCGGGGACACTCCGCATTAGGATGGAGGCATGAGTTATAGTATAACATTCCCGCGGTCAACCGGCGCCGACCGTCGGGGGAGGGTATGCCATGCATGACCACAGCCGCTGCATTGCCGACGCCATGGCCCGCGTCGACGCCGAAAGCACCGCCCAAGGCCGGGCGCTGACCCCGGTGCGCCGCCGCGTGCTCGAGATCCTGCTCGAAGAGCACCGCGCGCTCGGCGCCTACGAGATCCTCGACCGGCTCAGGGCCGAGGGCCTGGGCAGCCAGCCCCCCGTCGCCTACCGCGCGCTCGACCACCTGATGAAGGCCGGCTACGTCCACCGGATCGAGACGCTCAACGCCTTTGTCGCCTGCACCCAGGGCGCGGCGGGCCACGCGCCCGCCTTCCTCATCTGCCGCAACTGCCGCACGGTGATCGAGACCCCGGCCGAGACCCGCGGCGGGGCGCTGGGCGATGCCGCCGCCGACGCGGGCTTCGCCATCGAGACGACGGTGCGCGAGGCCGAGGGCCTGTGCGCCGATTGCCGCGCGGCCGCGGCATGAGCCCCGCGGACGGGACGGGCGCCGCAGCGACACCCGGCACGCCGACGCGGGCGACCGCGGCGGCCCCCGCGGCGCTGCTGGCCGCCGCGCCGCGCGTGGCCCCGCCCGCGCCCGCGCGCGACGGCGCGCCGCTGGTGCGGCTCGCGGATGTCGGCGTGACGCTCGGCGGCCACGCGGTGCTGCGCGACATCGACCTGACCGTGCGGCGGGGCGAGATCGTCACCGTCCTCGGCCCCAACGGCTCGGGCAAGACGACGCTGATGCGGGTCATCATCGGCGCGCTTGCGCCGTCCGAGGGGCAGGTCTGGCGCGCCCCCGGACTGCGCCTCGCCTATGTCCCGCAGCGGCTCGCCGTCGATCCGACCCTGCCGATCAGCGCCGCGCGGTTCCTCAACCTCCCCCACCGCCGCCCAGCCGCCGCCGTCGAGGCTGCGCTCGACCGCGCCGGGCTCGCCGGGCTCGGCCGCCGCCCGCTCGCCGCGCTCTCGGGCGGGCAGTTGCAGCGGCTGTTGCTGGCCCGCGCGCTGATGGGTGCCCCTGACCTGATGATCCTCGATGAGGGCGCCGCCGGGCTCGACCAGCCCGGCGTCTCGGCCTACTACGCCCATATCGAGGCGGTCCGCGCCGAGACCGGCTGCGCCGTGCTGATGGTCAGCCACGACCTGCAGATCGTGATGCGCGCCTCGGACCACGTCATCTGCCTCAACGGCCATGTCTGCTGCGAGGGCACGCCCGAATCGGTGTCGCTCTCGCCCGCCTACCGCGGCCTCTTCGGCGCCTTCGGGGGCGGAATGCCCGAGGGCGGGGCGCTGGCGCTCTATCGCCACCACCACGACCACACCCACGCCGACGGCACCCCCTGCGCCGGCCACGACCACGGCGAGGATGCCGCCTGATGCTGAGCGACTTCATGATCCGCGCGGCGCTGGCCGGGGTCGGGCTGGCGCTCGCCTGCGCGCCGCTGGGCTGCTTCGTCGTGTGGCGGCGGATGGCCTATTACGGCGACGCCACCGCCCATGCCGCGCTTCTGGGCGTGGCGCTGTCGCTGGCGTTCAGCCTGCCGCTGGTGCCCTCGGTCGTGCTGGTGGCGCTGGCGATGGCGGCGGCGATCTCGACCCTGAGCGGCCGGCAGGCGGTGGACACGATGCTGGGGGTGATGGCCCACAGCGCGCTCGCCGCGGGGCTCGTCGCGGTGTCGTTCCTGCACGGGGTCCGCAGCGACCTCAGCGCGTGGCTGTTCGGCGACCTGCTGGCCGTCACCCGCGCCGATCTGGTGGTGATCTGGGCGGGCGCGGGGGCGGTGGTGGCGCTGATCTTCTGGCGCTGGTCGCGGCTGTTGCTCGCGACGCTCTCGCCCGAGATGGCGGTTGCGGACGGGATCAGCCCGCGGGTCGAGCAATGGGTGCTGAACCTCGCACTGGCGCTGGTGGTGGCGGTGGGCATCCGCATCGTCGGCGCGCTGCTGATCAGCGCCATGCTGATCATCCCCGCCGCCGCCGCCCGCCCGCTCGC
This sequence comes from Paracoccus sanguinis, assembly GCF_900106665.1. Classification (GTDB taxonomy): domain Bacteria; phylum Pseudomonadota; class Alphaproteobacteria; order Rhodobacterales; family Rhodobacteraceae; genus Paracoccus; species Paracoccus panacisoli. The sequence goes on along the minus strand of NZ_FNNA01000002.1, from coordinate 686,923 downwards.
CCGCAGCCCCGAGGCGATGGTCGCGGCCACCGCCCTGACCGGCACGGCCGCGAGCCTCGGCGGCCTGGCCGCGGCCTGGCACCTCGACACCCCGGCGGGCCCGACGATCATCTGCGCCGCGGCGGTGATCTTCGTCCTCGCCACCGCGCTGAGCCTCGGCCGGCGCACGGCGTGACGCCCGGAATGACGTGAGCGGGGCGGAGGAGGAGGCCGCCCCGCTCGGTTGCGCCTAGTTCATCACCAGCGCAAACCTCATCCACCGCTCGAGGCTGTCGACCGGCGCCCCGTCCGGCGTCCTGAGCGGGCTCTGCGCCGGGGTGAACCCGCGCGACAGGGCCGAGTCGGGGTCGGCCAGCAGCACCCCCACGAAGGTGGTGGCCACGATCCAGCTGCCGAGTTCGCCCAGCCGGTTGCCGCCGCCCGCCTCGGCCTCGGCCAGGATGTAGAACCACAGCGGCGTCGCCCGGGCGAGGGCCGCGCCCGGCCCGGCGAGGAACGTCGCCATCTCGGGCTTGCCCCGCAGCGCCGCCGCGATGTCGGCGATCGGGTCGCTGGTCAGCGCCCCCGCCGCCTTGAGCTGGCGGTGCAGCGCCTGCCCGGTCGGCAGCCTGAGCGACAGGCCCCGGCGCAGGTTGCGCCGCGCAAGGTGGCGGTGCAGCGCCTTGAGGTCGGCCGTCGGCGCATCCGCGCCCTCGTTGGCCAGATCGCCGAGCGGCGGGGCGAGCGCGGTGTCGATTGCCCGCGCCGCCCGCTGCGGCAGCCCGTCGTCGAAGTTGGTCCGCACCTCGAGGAACCGCGCCCAGTCGATGATCCAGTTGGCCGGCAGCCGCGGCTTGGCGGGGGCCTGGGGCGAGGGGCGGAACCCGCCGCCGGCGGTGAACCCGAACAGCAGCTCGAAGGGCGACTCGGGCAGGATGCCCCCCGGCCGGCCGAAGTTCCGGTTATAGTCGTAGCTGCCGCGCACCATCGTGTGCCCGAAGCGATAGGCGGCGGCCGAGAACTCGAGCGGCAGGGCATTGCCGAGCGTGGTGCCCCCCGCGCGGGCGGCGTGCGCGGCCCGGAAGGCGAAGAAGGGCGCCGCCCGCTCGGCCCGGACGCGGGCCACCACCGCCGGGTCGCAGACGGCGGGCAGATAGACCTCGGCGATCAGCCATTGATAATGCAGCCGCGTCAGCTCGCGCGCGGCGGCAAAGTCGGCCAGCCAGCCCGTGCCCGGATGGGCGAGGAAATCCACCACCCGGTTGTGGAACCGCAGCACGCTCAGGTGGAACTGGGCGACGATCAGGTTTTCCTCGTTGCGCTTGTCGCCGATGATGGCGCGGCTCGGCAGCGATGCGCGGAAGGCGGCGAACTCGGCCGGTGTGAGCTGCGACTGGGCGAGCGCCAGATAGGCGTCGCGGACCGGCGGCTCGACCTGCAGGAAGCGTGGCAGGTCGCGGTGCCGGTCGAGGTCGTCGGGGATCGGATCGTTGCTCTCGCCGGTCAGGCACGTCCCGATCCGCATCTTGGCGGGGTTGGACGGGTGCCGCATCCCCGAGACGACCGTGGCGGTCTGCGCGGCGCTCGCTGGGGTGAAGTCCGGCCCGATCGGCGGTCCGCCATAGACGCTGTCGAGATCGAAGCGCGGGCTGCGGGCGTTCTTCAGCTCGGCCGCGATCCGGGCCGCCGACGCCTGGGGCACCCCCGCGGCAAGGTCCGAGACGACGCTTTCGCGGTCGGTGCGGGCGGTCAGCTCGTGGTCGAGGAACTGGCCCCAGTAGGTCATCACCGCGGGAATGTCCGATTCGGTCTGCGGGGCCTCGACGTCGGGGACCATCAGCCGCGCCATCTCGTCCAGCAGCGGCAGGACGGCGTCGGGGACATAGTCGTCCGCCGTCGCCGCCTCGTGGTCGAAGAGATAGCCGAAGTCGGCGCGCTCGTCGGGGGCCACGTCGCCGCCCGCGGGCACCGCCGCCTCGAGCGGCCGGAGGGCACGGGTCGGCGTGGTCGGGCCGCCGTGGGATTGCACGATGATGGTCATGGCGTGGCTCCTGATCGGGTGGGTGTCGGGGGCGGGGGCAGCCGTCAGGCCGCCCGCCCGCGCGCGGCAGGTGGAAGGGGGAGGGCAGGTTTTCGGGGTCGGGGGGCGGGTGAGGCCGTGTGGTCAGGCGGCCTCACCCGTCAGGCGGCAGGCGGTCAAAGCGACTTGAGATATTCGAGAAGGTTCAGCCGATCCTCTTCGGAGAGGCTGGCGTTTCCGTAATCATGCCCGGCGTTCGAGTTGCCGGGGATCGGCGCCCCCGCGGCATCGCGGACGTTGAAGGTCCAGGTGCTGTCGGGCGCGCCTTCCGCGAAGCCCACCTTCACCGGGTCGAAGGCGCGGGTGCCCAGCGTGAAGCGTTCCGGCCGCAGCGGCCCGGCGGGGTCGGGGACGGGGACGCCGGCGGGAACCGTGTTGCGCAGCCGGGCCGGCAGCAGCAGGTCGTAGAGCGTCGGCACCGAGCCGTTGTGCAGATAGGGCGCCGTGGCCCAGATCCCGTTCAGCGGCCGGGCCTTGTAGGCCAGAAGCTCCTGCGCCCCGGCGGCCAGGCAGCGCCGGGCGCGCTCGCGGCGGACCGGGTCGGTGACGCCCGGCAGCACCTCGAGCCCCGCCAGGTTGCGCTCTCTGATGACCCCCTCGAGCGGGCGCGGCACGAGGTCGGTGACCACGCTCGCCAGCAGCTCGCGCCACTGGCGCAGGATCACGCCCGAGGCGGCGTTGACCAGCATCTTGTGGGCCACGTCCGTCCGCTCGATCCGCGCGCCCGCGACGCCGAACATCTTCTTGCCGGCCATGCTGCCCGCGTCGGCCGTGCGCAGGAAGGTGTTGCAGGCCAGAAACAGGTCGGTGCCGGCGCTCTCGATCGGCTCCATCCGGATCGGCGCGGGGCTCTGCTGGTCGCCCGCGGCGAGGGGCCGGTGGCATTGCTGGCAATGGGCGACGTAGAGCGGCGCCCCCGCCGCCACCCGGCCCCGGTCGAGGGGCCCGAGCACCCCCTCGGGCCAGACCGGCGACTGCAGGCGCTCGAGCACCCGCTCGAGCGAGACGATCGGGATCAGCCGCACGCTGCTGCGATAGGTGATGCCGGGCTTGTCGGCCTCGATCTGGGCAAAGACGCCGATCACCTCGGAGATGTTGCGGATCAGCGCGCCGACGTCGGTGTTGCGGGAAAAGACGTTGAGCTTGAGTTCCGCCCCGGCGATGCCGTTCCACTGCAGCTTGTCCTGCTGGTGGGTGTTCCAGATGAACGGATAGCTGGCCGGGGCGTCGGCGCGGAAATCCTCGGGCGGGGGGCCGCCGCCGTTTACCGCCGCGACCTTGGCGAGGATGTGGCCCTGAGCGTCCAGCCGGCCCGGCCCCGCGGCCACGGCGCCGTCGTTGACGCGGCGCAGCCCCTCCATCCAGGCGATCTGCTCGCGCAGCTGGCGGTTCAGCGACTCGACGTCGCGCGGGGTCGCGGCCCCGAGGTCGAGCGCCAGGCGCCGCAGCCGGGCGCCGTCGTTCGCGGTCGCGACCAGCGCGGCCTGAAGCCCGTTCACCAGCCCGTCGAAATCGGCAAGCGTCGGCGCGCCCTCGATCCGCAGGCGGCGGCCCTGATAGGTGATCTCGGTCGTGTGGCAGGCGGCGCAGTTCAGCCCCAGCCACGGCGCGCGCATGGTGCCCGCCGCGCACATTGCGGGAAAGCGGTCGCACATGAGCTGTGGCGCGTCCGCGGGGTTCTGGTCCACGGCGAACCCGACCGGCAACCCCTCGGGGTTGGTCGCGGACACGGGATTGTCGAGATACCCCAGCGCGCCCAGATGGGCCGCCCCGAAGAACGGCCGACTGTCGTCGGCCGTCCTCAGGTGGCGTGCCCAGGAGAGCGGCAGCAGGCGCGATCCTTGCGACATGGTGTACCACATCGCCCGCTGTGCGTCGGTCCATCCCTGGTCGAGGCACAGCAGACCGTCCCCCCGGCAGGCTGCGACGACCTGGCCGGACGCTGACGGAGACCCGAGGGACAGCAGGGTGCAGGCAGCAATCACAGAACGCGAAAACAGCTTCATCATTACCATGCTCCGTGCCGATCCGGTCCCCCGGGTCTCGTGTCCATCCTGCGGCCGCCGGGCGGGCTTCGCATCACCCGTTCTGGTGATCAGGCCAGAAACCGGCAGCCGATCGTCGTCGCGCGGCGGATCAGCTGCGTGCGGTTGGCGCAATCGGCCTTGGCCAGCAGCGACTTGACCTGCGTGTTGATCGTCTCGACCGAGCGGTCGCGGTGGCCGGCGATCTCGCGGTTGGTCAGCCCCTCGGCCAGCAGGCCGAGCAGGTCGGCCTCGGCCGCCGTCAGCCCCATCGCCCGGCGCACGCCCTCGAGGTCGATCTCGACCGGGCGGCTGGTGTCGAGGCAGTAGACCACATAGCCGTCCAGCCGCCCGCCGCCGAACGCCTCGAGCGTCCCGAGGGGCGCGATCTCGACCGAGACCGACACACGCTCGTCCCGGCGCAGCGCACCCAGCGCCTCTTTCCGCGGCCGGGCGCCGAACTGGCCGTGCCGGGCCGGATCGCCGGTCAGCCGCTCGAGCCACGCCCGCCCCTCGGGGTGGCGCACCTCAAGCCTGCCGTCGCGGGTCACCGCCATCACCCCCAGCTCGTCGACCTGGCGGCGGAACTCGGCGTTCTGGGCGATCACCGCGCGGTCGGGACGGATCAGGCAGATGCCGATGCTGAGCCGGTCGAGCGTCGCGGCCAGCCCCGCGGCGAGGCCCCGCCAGCGGTCGATCGGGCGCGACAGCTCGAACGCCTTGGCCAGATGCGGCAGATAGAGCCCCAGCACCGCCCGGTCCCCGGACCCGAGCGGCCCGTGCGAGCGCGAGAACTGGATCGAGAAGCGGTCGCGGCCGGGGTTGTCGCGGCTGAGCAGCGCCCCCGCCCGGTGCAGGATGCCGAACTGCGCCATCGCCTGCGAATTGGGCCGCGCGGCAAGCTGCGCCGAGGTGGGGGCCAGCACCTCGTCGCCGATCACCTCGATCCGATCGGCCGCCGCCGAGTGGCGGGCGAAGATACGCTGGTCGGCCATCTCGTAGCTGACGTGCAACGCGAGGTACCGCTCGATCGCCCCGCGCTCGTAGCGCGACGAGAACGTGCGGACGCTCAGCGCCTCGGCGTCGTCGGTCATGTCGAAGATGATGATCCCCAGCGCGCCGACCTCGTGGGCGAGGCGGTCGAGGATGTCGGGCCAGAGCGCCGGGTCGAGGACGGCGTCGTAGATGCCGAGCACGAGGTCCTGCCGTGGGGCGCGCGGCGTGGTCACAGCACGAGGTCGTCCGGCCCGTTGATGGGAACCGCGCGGCGCGGCGCGAGCTCGCGCCCGCCGGGGTCGAGCGGATCGGCGTCCCGCAGCGCATCCCCGAAGTCGAGGCCCGTCGCCGCCTCGATCTGCCGGATCGGCAACTGGTAGGTCCGGTAGGCGCCGAGGACAAAGGCGGCCTCGGTCAGGTCGCGGATCATCCGGCCCTGCGACAGCACGTAGCCGGTCGCGTGCAGCGCCCCGGTCGCGTCGTTGATCATCACCGCGACCTTCCAGAACTCTTCGGGGATGCGGATGGGGGCGCCGCCGTCCGGGGGCGGCGCGGCCCCGGCCAGCGGGCGGTCGCTCTCGCGCAGCACCGGGCCGGTGAACACCGACAGCCGGAAGCCGCGCGTCTCGGCCGCGCCCATCAGGTAATCCTCGAGCCCGGCCCAGTGGCGCTGGTTCAGCGCCGCGTGCTGGGGCGCGGCGTTGGTGTAGTGGAAGCTGTCCTCCTCGCCCTCGCGCGCGGCCTCGGGGGTGCCCCAGCCGGGGTCGCGGCGGCGCACCATGTGGCCCTTGTCGAAGGGGTTGTCGGCGTAGAAGGCGCCGCCGATCTGGTGGGCCGCGTCGATCCGCCCGTCGAGCGCCCAGCGGTCGCGCCGCTTCAGCGGCTGCGCCTGCGCCCCGTCGATGTTCACCGCCGTCAGCAGCGGTATCCGGCGCGAGGCCGATTGCAGCACCGAGAAATGCCGGTAGGTCAGCTGCCCGTCGTCGCGCCCCGTGACCGGGGCGAGATCGTCCCCCCAGTCGCCCACGTCCGGCAGCTCGACCCGCCGGTCGGGGCCGAGGAACGCCGGGTCATAGCCCTCGCGCCCGGCGAGCGCCTCGGGCGCCGTCACCCGGTCGCGGGGCGCGGCCTCGGGCCCCGGCGCCGCCCCGTCCGGGCCCGGCACCGCCGCCGAGGGGTGGGTGCGCGGCAGCACCGCCCGCAGCGCCGCCGTCACCAGGTCGACCGGCACGCCGTAGTTCGCGCTGTGATAGGCGCCGGCGAAATGCAGTCCCACGACCTCGCCCGAGTCGAGCGAGACGATCGCCGACCCCGAGTTGCCGCCGAGCGTCGAGTAGTCGGTGGTGAAGGTCGCGCCGTCCGGCTGCACCTCCATCACGAAGCCGGGCGAGAAGCGCTTGACGTTGTAGATGTCCTGAAACACCTGCCCCATCACCGTGGCGTCGTTGCGCGAGTCCCGCGCCGGGTAGCCGATGGCCCCCACCGGCTCGCCCTTCGCGGCGGGCCGGGCCGAGATCGGCAGCGGCTCGATCCCGGTCGCCGGCTCGATCCGCAGGAAGGCCATGTCCGGCTCGCCGGGGCCGGCGACGAACAACACCTCGTTGACGAAGGTGCGGCGGCGCAGCCCGTCGGTCTCGTGCTGGGCGATGCAGTTCAGCGTGGCCTCGATCGGCTGGTCGTCGAGACCGCGGCGGAACCGCAGGCGGCCGAAGGCGTCGGCCTCGGCGAACTCCTGCGCGACGTGGCGGTTGGTGACGACGATGCCGGGCGCGATCGGCCAGCCGGTGCCGACGAATTCGTTGGTGGCGTGGTGGATCAGGTCCACCCGCCCGACCGGACGGCAGAGCCCGTTGAAGAGGTCGAGCCGCCCGCTGACCAGATCCGAGCGGTCGAAGTCGCGGTCGATGCGGATGGCGTCCCCCACGATCAGCCACGGCGGCCGCATGGTGTCGAGCACGATCGCCTCGACCGCGTATTGCACCGCCTCGCGGCCGGGGGCGGGGGGCGCCCCCTCGGCGATCCGCTGGGCGGCCTCGTCCACCGCCGACGCGGGGTCGGCGTCGCCGGTCACCACGATGGCCCCGGCGAACCCCTCGAGCCCACTCGTCATCGGGGGAGGGGGCGCGGTGGCGCCTTCTAGCGGGGGCGCGGCCCCGGCGGGATCGGGGCCCGCGTCGGCCATCGGGCCGGGCGCCGCGGGCGGCGTGTCCGCGGCGGCGGCAAGCTGGCGCGCGGCGCGGGCCAGCACCCGGTCAAAGTTCGCGGAAGCGCGAAGGGACTCTAGGCGGCGCATCACTCATACCCCGGAAAACAGACCCGGGCCGGCCCCTGCGCGGCCTCGGGCAATGGAACGCGTTAACCTTACGTCACACATTGTAAACCATTCGCCCGATTCGGAAAAACCCTGTTCCGCAACCTTGGGCAGAGTGCGGCCGACGTTGACAGACGGCTCACGTCAGCGTTACCCTGATCCTCGTTCATGTTTGCTGAAGCCTGTTTTCGTGTTCTTCATTTCGGGGGTTTCTGGTGCTCAGCCCGGACGACTCCACGCGCCTCGCCAGGTTGCTGGCGTCGGCTGTCAGCGTGGCAGAACTGGAACGCTACGTGTGGCAAGCCACCGGCGACCGCCTGTTCGTCGAATACGCCGACATGCACCTGCCGCTGCGCCCCGCCATCGAGCAGCTGCTCGCCGCGCTCGAGCGCGACGGGACGACCGAGTGGCTGGCGCGCGTCGTCTACCGCGAAAAGCCGCAGCGCGGCGACGTGCGTGCCGCCCTGCGCGCGGCCTTTCCCGACCTCACGCGGGCCGACACCACCGCCACCGCGAGCTTCGACGTGCAGTCCGCCGGCGCCCCGCACCCCGAGGTCCCCGGCAACGGCGGCCCGGCGCTGCGGCGGCTGGTGCGGCCGAACCTGGCGCAGATCGACCTCAAGGCCTGGGTCCAGCGGCTGGAACGGGTCATGGCGCAGGTGGGGCGCATCGAATCGAACGGGCGGCCCTTCGGCACCGGTTTCCTCGTCGGTGACGGGCTGGTCCTGACCAACTGGCACGTCGTCGATTTCGCCCGCAAGGCGGGGGCCGCGGATACGCTGGCGGTGCGCTTCGACTATCACCGGCTGCCCGACGGGACCGAGGCCGGGACCGAGTTCCCGGTCGAGCGCGTGGTCGATGAACGGCCCTGCGCGCCCGGCGAGATGGGCACGCGCCCCGACGACCCGCCCGCCGCGGACGAGCTGGACTACGCGCTGCTGCGGCTGTCGGGGTCCACCGCCGAACGGGGGTGGCAGACGCTGCGCCCGGGGCCGCCGCTCGGCCCCGACGCACCGATCATCATCGTCCAGCACCCGCAGGGCGAGCCGATGAAGATGGCGCTGGACGACAACGCCCTGATCGGGCCGGTGCACAAGGGGCTGCGGCTGCGCTATCGCACCAACACCCAACCCGGCTCGTCCGGTTCTCCGGTGTTCGACTGGGACCTCAACCTGGTAGGGCTGCACCACCTCGGCGACCCGGCGCTGAACGATCCGGCCTACAATCAGGCGGTGCCGGTCGGCCTCGTGGCCCAGAGCATCGCCACCCGCGCGCCGGGGGTGCTGCCGCCATGACCGCGCCGTTTTCGATCCCCTTCGCCAACTGCCGGACGGTGTTCGTCGACGGCATCCAGACCGACCACCTGCGCGAGGCGCTGCGGCGCTATCCCGGCCAGCGCCTTGCCGACGACACGTTTCCGGCTGTCCTGAGCAGCACGCCGGCGGGCCAGATCCTCGACGGCTGCGTGTTCGCCGTCGGGCCCGAAATGCCGGGCGAGGCGCTGGTGACCTCGTTCCTCTTGCGGGTCATCGAGGTGCGCTGGCGCCACCAGGGGCGCAACTGCGAACTGGTCGATCTGGGCGCCGTGCTGGTGACGGCGCCCAGCATGGCGGCCGAGATCGCCGCCGCGCAGGCGCTGATCGACGGCTATGCCGATGTCGTCTGCGGCCTGGCCCGGGACGGCGCCCAGGCCTCGGACGCCGAGGTCAGGCTGCTGGCCAAGCTCTGCAGATGCCGCGAGACCACGCTGGTCATGGCCTGCGAGGGCCTGGAGCGGATGGTCGACCTCAAGCGCCTGCACGACGCGCTGCACGGGCTGCAGGTGATGGGGGCCGAGGCGATGCGCCCCACCCCCGGCCCCATACCCGGACCCGCCTCGGCCGCTGCCACCGCCGCGGGCGGGGCCGCGCTGGCCGGGTTGGCGCCGCTGGTCGCCGCGACCGAGGCGCTGCTGGCCGAGGATTTCGGCGGGCTGGACACAGCCGGGCAGGACGCGCTCGGCCGCTGCCGCGGGGCGCTTGCCCTGGCGCGCGGGCTGCTGGCGGCCACTGACCCCGCGCAGGTCGCCTATGCCCCCTTCGTGCTGCGCGAGATGCTCAGGACCGAGATGCCGGCGCTCGAAACCGCGATCTTTGCCGAGGCGGCGACGTTCCCGTTCCGCGGTCTGGTGGACGAGTTCGAGCGCGCGCGGGCCGAAAACCTGTTCGACTACGACACGCTGGTGATCGTCGCGCTGCATGACACGCTGCTGCGCCGGGTGCTCGCCCACTCGGTCTGGCAGTACGTCGATCTGGGCCTCTATGCCATCGAAGAGGCGATGCGCGCCCCGCTGGCCGCCGACTGGTTCGACCGCGTCGTCGACGGGCTCCAACCGCTCGAGTTTGCGCTGCGCCGGCTGGTCCCGGATCGCGCCGTGAAGCTGCCGTCCGACGTCCTTCGCGCCGCCATCGAAAGATACGAGGCGCTGGACCACGACGCGGGCTACGCGGCGCTCTGCGCCGCGCTGGACGAGACGAGCCGCCGCGTGCGCGGCCAGTTCATCGAGGTGGACCAGCAGCTCAAGCGCGATTTCCTGCTGCTGGGCGGGCTGCGCGCGGGCATCGGCCGCATTCTCGGCCGGGTCCCGGAATATTGCAGCCTGAACGGGCCATGATCGAGGGCGTCGCCTCGCCCGCCGTTCAGGCGCTGATCGATCGGGCCGCCGATTTGCCCGACCCGCGCCCGGGCGGCCCCGCGAACCCCGACCGTCAGGCGCTGCTCGATCAGGTCATTGCGGCGGGGGCGGGGGTGCCGGTCGGGCTGGACCGTGACGCGCTGCGGGACCTGATGTTCACGCTCGCCGCCCAGGTCGGCGCCGAGACGGGTCGCTTCGCCGTCCCCGCACTGGCGGATTTCGCGCCGGCGGCCGGCCAGCCGGAGCCCGCGAGGGTCGGCTCAAGTCCCGCCGGGGCGGGCGACACGGCGGGGGCAACGGATGCCCGGCCCGCCATCCGGCCAGACGCCGCCGCCCCCGACCGGACCTCTGGCGGCCCCGCCCCCAAGGCGCCCGGCCCGCCGCCCCGGTCGCGCATCGTGCGCAAGGCCGCTGCGACCTTCCGCCCGCACCAGGCGCCCGAACCCGAGCCCCCGCCCCAGACCCGGCGCGAGGCGACCTTCGAGCAGGTGCGCTTCGCGGCGATGGCACGCCAGTGGCAGCAGGCCCAGGGCACCGCCCGCGACGGGCTGCTGCTGGCCGGGGATGCCATCGAGGCCGCCCGGCGCCATGCCCATGCCGACCCAGACATCGCCGCCTTCGTGGCGGCGTCGGTCGAGGCGGCGGCCGCGCGACGCAGGCGGCGGAGGGGCACCGCGGCGCTGGTGCTGTTGGCCGTGGCGCTGATCGCCGGGCTCGGCTGGGTCCGCATCGCCGATCTCAATTCTGACCAGGAGAAGATCCAGCGCGCCCGCCAGTCCGAGCGCGCCCAGATCAGCGAGGAGGCGAAAGCCGCTGTCCTCGCGCTGACGGACCGCAACCTGGCCCCGACGCGGGAGCTGCTGACCTCGCTCGTCGGGCAGCCCGCGCCGGTCCTCGACCTGCTCGAGCTGCGCGGGGGCGGGATCGAGCGGAGCAGTGACGACGTGGTCTCGGTGAGTGCGTCGCTGGCCGACCTCGACCCTGCCGCGGGCGCCGCAAATTCGGGCAGCGGCGCGACCGGGCCGGGTGCGGTCTCGCCCCTCCGCCGCGACGGCGCGCTTGCGCCGTGGCCCGGGGTAAGGACCTTCAGCCCGACGGGTGGCGTGCTGACTTCGTTGCCCGGCACGCCGGACGCCGGCGCGGCGGCACCGGAGGCAGCCCCGCAAGACCCCGCTCCGGCACCGCGTCCCGCGACGCCGGCCCCGGACGTGTCCGGGGGTGCACCGCTGCCTGCCGATCTCGGGACGTGCGGCGGCGCCATGTGGCTTGGCAACGCCGGCGACAGCCGGCTGGCCGGCGGTGTCGATCCGCAAACCCTCGCCCCCGGCGCCCGGGTGGCGGTCGCCACCCCTTCGGGCATCAACCTGCGCGACGCGCTGCCCGACCCCGACTATACCCTCGCGCCGACCAAGGGGGTGGTTCCCAATGGCGGGCAGGTCACGCTGACCTCGGCCGCGCAGGGTTACCCGCGACCGGACGGCACGACGCGTCTGTGGGCCGAGGTCGAGGCGCCGCAGCAGAACTGCACCCGGGTCTTCCTGCAGTTCGCCGGTCGCGGCACGATCGGCCCGCCCCCCGACCCCGCCGTGGCCGCCGCGGACGCGGCCATCGCCGCCCGTGCCGACAGGATCAGCGAAACGCTCAGGAACCAGGGGTTCGCGGTGCCTCCGGCCGAGTACCGGCCCGAGGCGATCGGCAAGGACGAGCTGCGCTATTTCCACGACGCCGACGCGCGGCTGGCCGAGGCCGTCGCCGCCGCGCTCGTCGCCGGCAACACGATGGCGTCCCCGCCGGTCGTCGTGCCCCTGACCCAACTTCCCCAGCTGCCCGCCACCGGCGTGATCGAGCTGTGGCTCGACCTCGGCGCCGGGTGACGCGGGGCTTTCGCTCACCCCGGACGGACGAGGACGACGCCATGACGATGCCTTCGACGACCCCCACGCCCGAAACCGCGGCCGAAGCGCGCCCCCGCGTCCGGCCGCCGTCCCCCGTCGGGCCGCCACCCCGGCGCCCGGCGCCGCCGATCAGCCGCGCCGCGTTCGAGGCGATGCTGGCCGACCCCGCCATCCCCGACCGGGCGATCCGCCCCTACGTGATGCTCGACCCGCTCGCCGGCGGGCCGCTGATGCCGCAGGTGATCCCCAACCCCGCGCGGGTGGACTATGGCGAGGCCGAGTCGGCGGCGGCGATGGCCTCGCTCAACGGCGTGGCGCGGTGGCGGCGGCTGCAGGCCTACCGCCAGCGCATCGCCGCCGGGTGGCGCGGCCCCAAAGTGGTGGCCGAGGGCGATTCGTGGTTCCAGTATCCCTTCCTCATCGACGATGTGGTCGATCACCTCTCCGGGGTCTGGGCGATTCACTGCCTCAGCGCCGCGGGGGACATGCTCTCGGACATGGCCCGGCAGGACGAGGTGGGGGTGACCGTGCGGGCCGAGCGCCCCGACCTGCTTATCCTCAGCGGTGGCGGCAACGACGTGCTGGGCGCGGGGCTGGGGCGCTGCCTAGTGCCGTGGCGGCCGGGGGCGCGCGCGGACGACCTGATCGGGCCGGGGTTCGCGCCGCTGCTCGGCGCGACGCTGGAGCTTTACGGCAACCTGATCGAGACCGGGCTGAGCGCCGGCGCACCGCGGGTGGTCTGTCACAGCTACGACCGGGTGGTTGCCGCCAACGGCCGCTGGCTCGGCCAGCCGCTGGCGCGGCTCGGGATCGTCGATCCGACGCTGCAGTCGGCGGTGCTGGGGCTGCTGATCGACCGCTTCCACGCCGGGCTGACGGCGCTGGCCGCGCGCTTCGGCGGGCGGGTGATCGTGGCCGACTGCCGCGGCAGCGTCCCGCGCGGCCAGTGGCACGACGAGCTGCACCCGACCAGCTTCGGGTTCCGCGGCCCGGCCGGGATCATCCGCGCCGCCGCCCGCCACATCGGCCTGGGCGAAGCGGTACCGGGGGGACTCGAGTCGGTCGACCTCGCGCCGCCCGAGGAGGCCGTCGCGCCCGCCCGCCCCTTGCCGGTCGCCGACGCCGCCGCCATCGAGGCGCTGCTGGCGCTGCCCGAGGACGCGTTGATGAACGAGATCGGCCGCCGCGACACGCTGATCTCGCTGCGCCCGGACGCGGCCCAAACCCTGACGCTCGAGGTGGCGCCGGTCGGGCTCGAGGGGGTCGGCGACGCCTTTGCCGCGCTCGGGCAGCGGCTCTTCGGCCGCTGGCACCGCGAGCTCTACGGGCTGGTCTGCGGCCCTGCGCCCGCCGACGCCGCCGCCCGCGACGAGCTGCGCGGCGCGCTGGGGCTGGGCGAGACGGCGATGGTCGGCGCGCTGACCGCGGCGCTCTCGGCCCTCGGCTGCCCGCCGCTGCTCGCACCGATGATCGCCATCCTGATCGTCAAGAAGGGCATCTACCCGGCGTGGGAGGAGACCTGCGCCTGGTGGGGACAGCAGCTCGATCCCGCCCCTCCGCAAGGGTAGGGCGTGTCTGACAGATGGTGGGGAAAAGTGGCGGACCCGGAGCGATTCGAACGCCCGACCCCCAGATTCGTAGTCTGGTGCTCTATCCAGCTGAGCTACGGGTCCGTCGTAGGGCGGCTACCTAGGCCGGGGCGCGGGGGGTTGCAAGGGGGAAAACGACCCGGCGCGCGATATTCCTCGCGCGCCCGTAACCTGCGCCGAAGGGACCCGCCGCCTAGGCCGCGGCGACCTCGCGCGGCAGGCGCAGCAGGAACTCGGTCCCTTCGGCGTCGCTGCGCACCAGCTCAAGGCTGCCGCCGTGCCCGCGCACGAGGTCGGCGGCGATGGCAAGGCCGAGGCCGGTGCCGCCCTTGCGGATGCCGCCGGTGAAGGGCTGGAACAGGTGGTCGAGCGCCTTCTTCGGCAGCCCCGGCCCCGTGTCGCCGACGCGGATGCACCAGTGCGTCTCGTCCTCGGCGCCCGACAGCTCGATCGTGCCCGGCTGGCGCGTCGCGGCGATCGCCTGCCGCGCGTTGCGGGCCAGGTTCGAGAGCACCCGGTAGAGCTGGTCCCGGTCGGCGCGGATACGCAGCCCGGCCGGCACGTCGGTGACGAAGTCGACCTCGCCCCCGTCGCCGGCCGCCTCGGCGGCGAGCGTCTCGGCCTCGACCACGTCGGCCACCAGCGGCGCGAGGTTGAAGATCGTCAGCGTCGGCTGCGGCTCCTCCGCCTTGCCGAAGGCGAGCGTCGTCTCGCACAGGTTCACCGCCCGGCTGATCGATCCCACGAGCTTCGGCGCCGCCCGCCGCACCGCCGGGTCGGCGCTGTTCTCAAGCCGGTCGGCGAGGATCTGGCTGGTCGACAGCACGTTCCGCAGGTCGTGGCTGATCTTGGCCACCGCCTGCCCCAGCTGCGCCAGCCGCTCGCGCTGCTTGAGCGAGGCGGTGACGGTGCGCTGCATGGCGGCGAGCGCGGTCTCGGCGGCGCGGACCTCGCCCATGCGGGCGGCGGGGGTGATGATCGTGCGGCTGTCGTCGGGCGAGGCGGCATAGGCCGTCATGTGCCCGATCACCCGCCGGATCGGCCCCACGATCAGCCGCTGGGTGGCGAGGTTCAGAAGCAGCGCGGTCAGGACCGAGAACGCCGCCGACACCGCCAGCAGCCGCAGGGTGAAGTCGATCATCGCGGTCCGCATCGGCGCGGTGTCCATGGTGATCTCGATCAGCTGCCCGGCCTGGCGCACCGGCTGGCCGATCACCCGGATGATCTCGGGCCGGGCGTTGACCAGGTCGTGCAGCGTGTCGCGCACCGCCCGCGGCCAGCCTGTCTCGCGCAGGTCATAGGTGGCCGAGATCGGCCGCGGCAGCTTCGAGGACAGCACGAGCTGGCGCACGTCGTCGCGCCGCAGCACCACGTTGAACACCCCCGCGTTCTCAAGGAGCTCGCTCTCCAGATCGGCGGCGATCGATTCGTCGGTGGCCAGCAGCGCGAGGCTTGCGATCTGCGCTCGCTCGAGCCGGGTGGCGAGGTAGTCGCGGCGGAACCCGGTGACGCTGGGCACGAGGATGAGGACTTCCGCCAGCAGGACGAAGACGATCGTCAGCAGTGCAAACCGGCCGGAAATGCTGTTGAGGGTCATGGCGTTCCGTATCTCGCCCCGCTCGGCCCGGGCAATGCGGCCTGGTCGGACAGGGACGGGGAATCAAACAAACGTGAACTGGCACGGTTCCCTGACAGCGACCTTGCCGCATCGGCGCGCGCGGGGCAACGAGGGCGCGCCGGCCCGCGCGGCGAAGGGTTTTTCCCGCGTTTTCGCGGGCGCCCCGCGCGGTTTGCGTGTTGACTCGTCCGGCGCACCCCCCTATCTGACGGGCTTCGCATTACCGGCGCGTTTCGCGCGGGGTTTCCCCGCGCCTCTCGCGCCATGTCTGTTGGAGCACGACGATGAAACGCACCTTCCAGCCGTCGAACCTGGTTCGCGCGCGCCGGCACGGGTTCCGCGCCCGCATGGCCACCAAGGGCGGCCGCAAGGTTCTGGCCGCGCGCCGGGCCAAGGGCCGCAAGGTCCTGTCGGCCTGATCTTGGCCGGGGCCTCGCCTGACCCGTCCGCCGCCCCTGCGGGCGGCGCCGGGGCCGGGCGGCGGCCCCTCGTCACCCTTGCGCGGCGCGCCGACTTCCTGCGTGCCGCATCGGCCCGCCGTCAGGGCACGGCGGGCTTTCTGCTGCAAGCCCGCCAGCGCCCCGAGGGCGACGCGACCCCCGCGACGATGGTCCGGGTCGGCTACACCTGCTCGAAGAAGCTCGGCAACGCCGTGGCCCGCAACCGCGCCAAGCGCCGGCTGCGGGCACTCGCGCGCGAGATCCTGCCCGACGCGGCACGGCCCGGCTGGGACTATGTCCTCGTCGGCCGGCCCGAGGCGACCGCCACGCGCGACTTCGCGCTGCTGCGCGCCGACCTCGAAGGCGCGCTGCGCCGTGTCCATGCGGCCCCCGAGCCGACGCCCGCGACCGATCCGGGCGCTGCGCCGCGCCGCCGGGGCGGGCGATGAGCGCCGGGCACGGGCCAGACGCGGGGCGCTGCGCGGGGCATCCGCCGCGCGGGACCCCGGCGCCGCGCGCCATGTCCCCCGCCGCACGGATCGTCGCGCTGCCGGTGCGGGCCTACCGCCTGTTGCTCAGCCCGTGGATCGGCCACGGCTGCCGGTTCCAGCCCACCTGCTCGGTCTACGCGCTCGAGGCGCTCGAACGGCACGGGGCGCTGCGCGGCACCGCGCTGATGCTGCGCCGGATCGGGCGCTGCCACCCGTGGGGCGGGTCCGGCTATGACCCGGTGCCGCCCGCCCGCCACGAGAGGGTCGGACGATGAGCGGGCCGCGCCGCGTCCTGCCGGGGCTGCTGCTGGTCCTGCTGGCGGGGCTGGCGCTGGTCGTGCTGCTGACGTTCGTGTTCGACGCCTGGGGCCTCTGACCCCGCGCCGCGTTTCCTCCCAATGACCCAGCCCCGTGCGGGCGCCGACCGGACCGCCTCATGCTCGACGACCTGACCGACGACCCCGCCGACCCCCGCACCGACGCCGCCGACGACACCGAGATTCACCCGCTCTTCCGCGGCGCCCCCAGCTCGACCGAGTTCCGCAAGCTGCGCAAGCGGCTGGTGCGCGAGGTGCGCGCCGCGCTCGAGACCTATCACATGGTCACGCCGGGCGACCGCTGGCTGGTGTGCCTGTCGGGCGGCAAGGACAGCTACACCCTGCTCGCCGTGCTGCATGAGCTGCAATGGCGCGGGCTCCTGCCGGTCGAGCTGCTGGCCTGCAACCTCGATCAGGGCCAGCCCGGTTTCCCGGCCACCGTGCTGCCGCAGTTCCTGACCGAGCGCGGGGTGCCGCACCGGATCGAGTATCAGGACACCTATTCGGTGGTGAAGGCCAAGGTGCCCGAGGGGCGCACCTATTGCAGCCTGTGTTCACGGCTGCGGCGCGGCAACCTCTACCGCATCGCGCGCGAGGAGGGGTGCAGCGCGGTGGTCCTCGGCCATCACCGCGACGACATCCTCGAGACGCTTTTCATGAACCTGTTCCACGGCGGGCGGCTGGCGGCGATGCCGCCGAAGCTGTTGAACGAAGAGGGCGACCTGAACGTGCTGCGCCCGCTCGCCTTCGTGGCCGAGGCCGATTGCGACCGCTTCGCCCGCGCGATGAACTATCCGGTGATCCCCTGCGATCTCTGCGGCAGCCAGGAGGGGTTGCAGCGGATGCAGGTCAAGAAGCTTCTCGACGAGTGGGAGGCGCGCAGCCCCGGCCGCCGGCAGGTGATGTTCCGGGCTTTGACCAACATCCGGCCCTCGCAACTGCCCGACCCGGCGCTGTTCGACTTTGCTGCGCTGCGCCCGCGGACGGGCGAGGCGGCGGCGGATGACACCGTGCCGCGCCTGCGCGACTAGGCGCGCTCAGCCCAGCAGATCGACGGCGCTTTCCGGCCAGTGCCGGAACGGCAGCACCCGCCCGTCGCGGCGGCTTTCGGCCACGCGGTCCAGATCGACCGTCGCCTTGACCCAGCCGGGCGCGTCCATACCGCCCTCGGCCACGATCCCGGTCTCGGGCCACAGCCCGTCCGGCGGCGCATAGATCGCCGCGCGCCCGCGGTTCTCGTCCAGCGCCGGGTTCCAGTCCACCGCGCCCACGGTCGGCGCATGGACGACGACGCACTGGCTTTCCAGCGCCCGCGCCATGGCGCCGATCCGCACCCGGTTGAACCCCGCCACCGTGTCGGTGCAGCTCGGCACCAGCAGGACCTCGACCCCCGCCTCGGCCAGCCGGCGGGCGATCAGCGGGAACTCAGAATCGTAGCAGATGGCGACCCCGAGCCGCCCCACGGCCGTGTCGAAGACCCGCAGGCCGGGGGCGCCCGCGACGTGCCACTCCTCGCGCTCGAAGCGGGTCATCACCTGCTTGTCCTGGTGCCCGATCCGCCCCGAAGGGCCGAACAGCACGGCCCGGTTCAGCACCGTGTCGCCCGCAAACGCCGGGCCGGAGGCCGCGAGGATATGGACCCCGTGCGCCGCCGCGAGGCGGGCGTGCAGCGCGTCGCGGGCGGCCTCGTGGCGGGCGACCTCGCGCAGGCTGGCCTGCAGGTCGCCGGCCACCGCGGGGCCGCCGAGGCCTGCCAGCTCCATCGCGCCGTATTCGGGGAAGACGAGCAGGTCGCAGTCGGCGGCGCTCTCGACCCAGGCGGTGATCTTGGCTTCGTAGGCGTCGAAGTCGGCCTGCCAGTCGATGGGATAGGCGGCGGCGGCGATGCGGATCTCGCGCATGGGGGCGTCCTTCGGTGGCGGCGACGGGCCCAGCCTAGGCCAGCGGGCGCAGGCTGGCGAGGGCCGCGTTCTCGGCCCGGATGCGCACCCACAGCACCAGCGCGTTCAGGACCGAGAACACCACCGCCACCCAGACCAGCCCCAGCACCATCGGCGCGACGGCGATCTCGGCCACCACGACGGTATAGTTGGGGTGCCTGAGCCAGCGGAACGGCCCGCGCGCGACCAGCGGCTGGGGCAGCACGATGATCCGCGTCGTCCAGCGCGGCCCGAGGCTCGCCAGCACCCAGAGGCGGGCGAGTTGCAGCGCCGCGAAAAGCGCGAGCCAGACCGGCCGCACCGTCTCGCCCCACCCCCACAGGGCGATGGCGGCCAGCCAGCTGGCGTGCAGCGCCACGATCAGCGGGTAGTGCGCGGCGCCATGCTCCACCGCGCCCTGCGCCAGCAGCCGGGCGGTGTTGCGCCGGGCAATCGCCAGCTCGGCCAGCCGCTGGACCACGAGGAAGGCGATGAACAGCGCCGAGGGCCAGACTGCGGTCATCGCGCCCTCAGACATCGAGCGGGATCGCCGAGAGCGTGAACCCCGGCCCCAGCGCCGCCAGCATCAGCCGCCCGCGCGCGCCCTGCGCCAGCACCCGCTCCAAGACGAACAGCACCGTCGGCGCGGACATGTTGCCCGCGTCGCGCAGCACGGCGCGCTCGGCGTCGAGCGTCCCGGGGGGCAAAGCCAGCGCATCCTCGAGCGCCGTCACCACCTTGGCGCCGCCGGGGTGGCAGACCATCCGCGCCACCGGCGTGTCGCCAAGCGCGGGGGCGAGTGCGGCCATGGCGGCGGCGATCTCGGCCGTGACGAAGGCGGGGATCGAGCGGTCGAAGATCACCCCCAGCCCCCGGTCGTCCACCGACCAGCCCATGATGTCGAGCGTGTCGGGCCACAGATGCTGCGCCCCCCGGCCCAGCACCGGCCCGCTGCCCGCAGCGCCGGGCGCGTCCGAGGCCAGCACCACCGCCGCCGCCCCGTCACCGAAGAGCGCGGTCGCGATGATGTCGGCCTTGTCCATCCGGTCCATGCGGAACAGCAGGGTGCAGGTCTCGACCGCGACCATCAGCACCCGGGCGCCGGGCCGGGCGGCCGCCAGCTCGCGCGCGATGGAAAGCCCGCTGACGCCCCCCGCGCAGCCGAGGCCGAAGACCGGCACCCGCAGCACGTCGGCGCGGAACCCCATCTCACCCGCGACCCGCGCCTCGAGCGTCGGCGTCGCCACCCCGGTCGAGGAGACGGTGACGATCACGTCGATCTCGCCCGCAGTCACGCCCGCAGCGGCGAGCGCCCGGCCGGCGGCGTCCCGGAACAGCGCCGTGGCGCCGGCGAGATAGGGTTCGGTGCGCGCCTGCCAGCCGTGATCGCCGCCGAACCAGTCGAGCGGCACGACCGAGCCGCGCTGGTCGATCCCGGCGTTCTGGAACGCCGCCGCGATGCGGTCGAACTGCGGATAGCGCGGGGCAAGCAGCGCGTGGGCGCGGGCGGTCACCTCGTCCTGGCGCAGGATGTGGGGCGGCAGCGCGGTGGCGAGGCCCATCAGCCGGACGGTGGCCCCGGCGGGTGGGACGAGGCCTTGCGGGACCGGCAGGGGCGTGTTCAGCGGGACATTCATGGGGCGGTTCCTCTCGGCGGCGGGGCGCCGGGGCGCGGGGGAGTCAGGGCGTGACGGCAGCGACAGGCGCAGGGTCAACCCGGCCGCGGGGGCAAGGGTTGCCGACCGGGGCGCGAGGGGCCGAGAAAGCCGGCGCCGGCTTACGGGGCGCTGACGGGGGCGGTTGATCTAAAGCAGCCGGATCCAGAACTGCAGCGGCTTCTCGGTGTCCTCTGCCGCGCCCACGTCGCGCCAGCGGAAGCGGGCGATGACGCCCGGCAGCGGCGCATAGCCGCGCTTGCGCCAGAAGGCGTCGAGCGGACGGTAGTCCGCGGGCCGCGCCGGGTGGTCGGCGGGGCGGATCACCGAACAGAACGCCGACCAGCGGAAGCCGAGGGCGCGGGCGTGCGCCTCGCGTGCGTCGAAGAAGGCGTGGCCGAGGCCGCGGCCGCGGAAGCCGGGCAGCAGCACCGATTCGGCGCAGTAGAAGATGTCGGACAGCGGCTCGGGCCGGCCGGCGAAGGCGGCGGCGAAATCCGCGGCGTGGTGTTCCATCGGCGCGCCGGTGGCGGCGCCGATGATCGGCCCGCCGGTCCCGTCGCGGGCGGTGACGATCACCGCGCCGGGGTTGGTGTAGGCGCGCAGATAGTCCCGCTCATAGGCCGCGTCGCCGTCGTAGAGATAGGGCCAGTCACGGAACACCGCGATCCTCAGCCGCGCGACGTCGTCGAGCACCGCCGTGGCGGCCGCGCCGGTCAGGGTCTCGGTCGGGGTGGTGCCGGTCACCCCGCGCTCACCTGCCGCGTCCAGTCGGCGAGGTTGTAGTAGGTCGTCACCCGCGTGATCCGCCCGTCCCGCACCGCGAAGAACGCCCCCGCGGGCAGGACGTAGCGCTGGCCCCACGCCTCGGGCAGGCCCGCATCGGTGCGCAGGTATTCGCCGTGCACGGTGAACTCGGCCGCCGCGCGGGTGCCGTCGTCGCTCGCCATGATGTTCAGGTCGGCCAGCCGCTCGGCGTAGCTGTCGGCCATGTGGCGGCTGAAGTCGGCAAAGGCGTCGCGGCCGCGGCGGACCTCGCCCTCGTTCACGTGGTGTTCGACGTCCTCGGCCAGCAGCGCCAGCATTCCGTCCGCGTCGCCGCGGTTGAAGGCGTCGTAATAGGCGGCGATCAGGTCGAGCGTGGCGGCACGGGACATCGGGAACCTTTCGTTGCGGCGGGGGCAGGTTGCGCTGCAAGCGGGTGGCATGGCAAGCCGGACCAAAGCACGGGGGCCAAGGGGGCGGCATGGACGCGCGCAGGATCGACTGTTTCGGGGCCTACGACCTGCGCGGTCGGCTGGGCGAGACGCTGGACGCGGACGTGGCCTGGCGCGTCGGGCGGGCCTTTGCCGCGCGGCCGGGCACCCGCCGGGTGGTGGTCGGGCGCGACGGCCGCGACAGCTCGCCCGCGCTGGCCGCCGCGCTGACAAAGGGGCTGGTCGCGGGCGGGGTCGAGGTGCTCGACCTCGGCATGGCCGGGACGGAAGAGATGTATTTCGCCACCGACTTCCTCGGCGCGGATGGCGGGATCGAGGTCACCGCCTCGCACAACCCCATCGATTACAACGGGATGAAGCTGGTCAAGGCGGGCGCCGCGCCGCTCGACCCCGCGACCGATCTGGCCGCGCTCAAGGCGCTGGCCGAGGGCGGGGCGTTCTCCGACGCCGCGCCGGGCCGGGTGGTCGATGCGTCGGCGGTCCGGGCCGATTACGCCCGCCGGGTCTGCGATTTCGTCGACGCCGCCGCGCTGCCGCCGCTGCGGGTGCTGGTCAACGCGGGCAACGGCGCGGCCGGCCCCGCCTTCGACGCCATCGCGGCGGAACTCGCGCGGCGCGGCGCGACGCTCGACTTCTTGCGGATGCACCACGACCCCGATCCGAGCTTCCCGCACGGCATCCCCAACCCGCTCTTGCCCGAGAACCAGCCGGTGACGGCCGAGGCGGTGCGGGACCACGGCGCCGATCTCGGCGTGGCCTGGGACGGGGATTTCGACCGCTGCTTCCTCTTCGACGAGACCGGCCGCTTCATCCCCGGCGAGTATGTCGTGGGGCTGCTCGCCGCGGCGTTCCTGGCCCGTGAGCCCGGCGCGCGGATCGTCCATGACCCGCGGGTGGTCTGGAACACCCGCGACGTGATCGCAGGCGCGGGGGGAGAGGCGGTGCAGTCCCGCACCGGCCACGCCTTCGTCAAGCAGACCATGCGGGCCGCGGGCGCCGTCTATGGCGGCGAGATGTCCGCGCATCACTATTTCCGCGACTTCGCCTTTGCCGACAGCGGGATGATCCCGTGGCTGCTGGTGGTGGCGCAGATGGGGCGGACGGGGCTGCCGCTGTCGCAACTGGTGGGCGCGCGGATGGCGGCCTTCCCGTCCTCGGGCGAGATCAACTTCCGCCTGGACGACCCCGACGCCGCCATCGCCCGGGTGCTCGCGGCGCACGCCGGCGCGGCCGAGGCGCGGGACGAGACGGACGGCATCAGCCTCGCCTTCGCCGACTGGCGCTTCAACCTGCGGCGGTCGAACACCGAGCCGGTGGTGCGCCTCAACGTCGAAAGCCGCGGCGATGCGGCGCTGGTGGCGGCGAAGGTGGCCGAGATCCGGGCGCTGCTCGGCGCCTGAGGTGACCCTTGCGGTTGCCGGCCTACGCGCGCGAGCCCGATCTGCGCGCCTACGCGCGCAGGCCCGCGAACCGCGCCTGCCACCCCTCGCGGTCGGTGTCGGCGATCTTGGCGAACAGCACCTCGGGCACGGCGAACGCCTGTCCCGGCTGCACCGCGGCGAGGTAGTCGCCCAGGTCGCCCTCGGGCCAGTCGGCGGGGATGCCGGGCAGCACCGCCTCCATCGCCGCAGCGGCGAAGGGGATGAACGGCGCCGAGATCGCGGCGTAAAGCCGGATCAGCGCCAGCCCCATGCGGGCCTGCGCGGCGGCGGCCTCGGGGTCGGTCTTGATCGTGGACCAGGGCGCCGCGGCCTGCAGGTATTCGTTGCCGAGCACCCACATGGCGCGCAGCTCGGCCGCCGACTTGCGGACCTCGCGGGCGTCCATGAACCCCTCGTAGGCGCCGAGCCGCTCGGTCAGCGCGGTGACGAGCTCGGCCTCGCGCGGGCCCCAGGCGGCGCCCTCGGGGACCGTCTCGCCGAACTTGGCGCGGCTGAACTTGGTGATCCGGCTGACGAAGTTGCCCAGCACGTCGGCCAGGTCCTTGTTCACGCTGGCCTGGAAATTCTCCCAGGTGAACTCGCTGTCCGAGGATTCGGGCGCGTGGCTCAACAGCCACCAGCGCCAGTAGTCGGCCGGCAGGATCTCGAGCGCGTGGTCCATGAACACGCCGCGGCCCTGGCTGGTCGAGAACTGCCCGCCGTCATAGGTCAGGTAGTTGAACGACTTGATGTAATCGACGAGCTTCCACGGCTCGCCCGATCCCATGATCGTGGCCGGGAACGAGAGCGTGTGGAAGGGCACGTTGTCCTTGCCCATGAACTGCGTGTAGGTCACGTCGCCCGCGCCCTCGTCGGTGCGCCACCAGCGCCGCCAGGCCGCGTCGGGCTGGCCCTTGCGGTCGGCCCATTCGGCGGTCGCGGCGATGTATTCGATCGGCGCGTCGAACCAAACGTAGAAGACCTTGCCCTCCATCCCGGGCCAGGCGGCGTCGCCCTTCTTCACCGGGATGCCCCAGTCGAGGTCGCGGGTGATGCCGCGGTCCTGCAGCCCCTCGCCGTCGTTGAGCCACTTGCGGGCGATCGAGGTGGTGAGGATCGGCCAGTCGGTCTTGCTGTCGATCCAGTCCGAGAGCTGCCCGCGCATCGCCGACTGGCGCAGGTAGAGGTGCTTGGTCTCGCGGATCTCGAGGTCGGTCGAGCCCGAGATCGCGCTGCGCGGGTTGATGAGGTCGGTCGGGTCGAGCTGCTTGGTGCAGTTCTCGCACTGGTCGCCGCGGGCCTTGTCGTAGCCGCAGTTGGGGCAGGTGCCCTCGATGTAGCGGTCGGGCAGGAAGCGGCGGTCGGCGTTGGAATAGACCTGCCGCTCGGAGACCTCGCGGATCAGCCCGGCCTCGGCGAGCTTCCCGGCGAAATGCTGGGTGAGCAGGTGGTTGCGCTCGGAGGACGAGCGGCCGAAGTGGTCGAACGAGAGGCCGAAGCGGGCCGCGATGTCGGCCTGGGTCTTGTGCATCTCGGCGCAGTAGACGGCGACCGGCTGGCCGGCCTTCTTGGCGGCGAGTTCGGCGGGCGTGCCGTGCTCGTCGGTGGCGCAGATGAACATCACCTCGTGCCCGCGGGCCCGCAGGTAGCGGGCGTAGAGGTCGGCGGGCAGCTGGCTGCCGACGAGGTTGCCCAGGTGCTTGATGCCGTTGATGTAGGGGATGGCCGAGGTGATGAGATGGCGGGTCATGGCGCGCGTCCTTTGCTTGGCCGCTGTGTAGCGGGCGGGCGGGCAAAGTGGAAGAAGGGGGCGCTCGCGCCCCCTCTGGCGCGCGCAGAGCGCGCGCGCCATTCACCCCCTGAGGATATTTGGATCCAGCCCGAGGGGCTTTACCGGATCTCAAGGATTCCGTGGCAGATGTGGCGGTGCGGTACAGGCGGGGACGCCGATGACCGCTCCAGACCGAGGCGCCCCCTGTCCCGCCCGACGCGGCCGGATCGGGGGCTCCCACCCCCGAGGCGGGCGGCCTCGGGCTGGACGGAAATATCCTCGGGGGGAATGAACGCTTGCGTTCATGGGGGGCAGACAGCCCCCATCGACAGGGAACCGAGGCGCCGCGTCTTGCCGGAGAGCACCTGCGAGAGGGGTAAGGCAAGCACCTGCGAGGGGGGTAGACAGATGCACCCCGGGGGCCGCAACGCGCCTGCGCGCGCGGGGGAGAAGAGGCGCTACCGAGGGGAGGCACGCTCCTGTACGCGCGGCGGGTCACCGCCGCCAATCAGCGCGCTAGTTCAGCGCCGGCGGTCGCGGCGGGCGCTCATCGGCTGGAAGGCGACGCCGACATGGGCCTCGCAATAGGGTTTGCCGGGCTGGGCGGGCAGGCCGCAGAACCAGAACTTGTCGGTGGCCGGGTCGCCGATGGGCCATTTGCAGGTCCGCTCGGTCAGCTCCATCAGGCTGAGCTTGCGGGCGCGCTTCTCGACCTCGCGCACCGAGGCGAGCGCCTCGGGCGAGATCTCGTTGGCCGAGGGCTGCGGCGGCAGCGGCTGGCCAGCCGGCACGATCGGGCGGCGCGGGGTGAAGACCGGCTGCGGGGCGGGCTCGGGCGCGGTCTCGGCGTCGTCCTCGGGCAGCGGGGCGGCGTCACGGGCCGTAGGCGCCGGGCTCGCCGCCGCATCGCCCGGCTCGGCGGTCAGGTTCGCGGCGGGCCGCGGGCTGCCCGCGGCTGCGCGGGGGACTGAGGGGGCGGCGGCGGGCGTCGGGCTTGCCGCGGCGCCCGTGGCGGGGGCGGTGTCGGGCGCGTCGCTCTCGGCCTCGGCGCGGGCCGGGCGGGGGGTGTCGGTTGCGTCGGCGGCGGCGGGGGGCGCGGCCGAGGTCGGGGCAGGGGCGGCGGTCGCCTCGTCGCTTTCGGTGCGGTTCGACAGTCCCAGGCGGTGGACCTTGCCGATCACCGCGTTGCGGGTCACGCCGCCGAGTTCCTTGGCGATCTGGCTCGCCGACTGGCCCTCGGCCCACATGCGTTTCAGCGTCTCGACGCGGTCGTCGGTCCAGGACATCGGCGGCTCCTTGCGGATCGGGGGCGGATCGGGCGGTGCGGGGCACGAGGCGGGGTTGCGCCGCGCGCGCCCTCTGGGTCTAAGGCGGGATGCCCGGACATATCGTCTGCACCCCGCGAGTTCAAGGACGACACGCCGTGACCGACCGTTCCGCCTCTGCCCCGCCCGGTCCCGCGACCGACTACCGCGACGCGCCGATCCGCCGCTTCGGGCGGATCAACTGGCTCGGCCTGCGGACGCTGGCCACGCGCGAGGTCATGCGCTTCCTCGCCGTCTGGCAGCAGACGATCTTTGCCCCGCTGATGACGGCGGGGCTGTTCGTCACCGTCTTCGCGCTCGCGCTGGGCGAGGGGCGGACGGTGATGGGGCTACCCTACCTCGCCTTCGTGGGCCCCGGCATCCTGATGATGACCGTGATCCAGAACGCCTTCGCCAACTCGTCCTCGTCGATCATCTCGGCCAAGATGCAGGGCAACATCGTCGACACGCTGATGCCGCCCCTGTCGGCGGGCGAGATCCTGACCGGCTATCTGCTCGGCAGCCTCGCGCGGGCGCTGATCGTGGCGGTCGTGATCGGCATCGGCATGGCGCTGGTCCTGGGGCAGGCGCCGGCGCATCCGCTGTGGGCGCTGGCCTTCGTCAGCGTGGGGGCGCTGATGCTGGGGGGCCTCGGCGTGATCGCCGGGATCGTGGCGCAGAAGTTCGACCAGATGGCGGCGATCACCAACTTCATCGTCACGCCGCTGTCGTTCCTGTCGGGCACCTTTTACTCGGTCGAGGCGCTGCCCGAGCCGTTCCGCACCCTCTCGCACTGGAACCCCATCTTCTACCTGATCGACGGGGCGCGCTACGGCTTCGCCGGCGTCAGCGACGCGCCGCCCGAGCGTGGCCTCGCGGTGTGTCTGCTGGCGGCGGCGCTGGTCATCGGGCTGGGCTGGCGCTGGCTCAGGATCGGCTACCGGATGAAGCCGTGAGGGGGAGGCGCCCAACCCCGCTTGCGCCCGACCCCGCTTGCGCCCGCCCCCGCCCGGCGCTAACGCTGCGTCCCATGACGAGCCGCACTGCCCTGCGACGCTGACCGCGTCCCGCCTTGCCCCCCGGTCCTGCCGGCCGGGGCCGTTGCCGTCACCACCCCGCACGAACCAGAGGACCGACCCATGATCGACGCCGTCCTGCCGACCTACAACCGCGCGCCCCTTGCCTTCGAGCGGGGCGAGGGGGCCTGGGCCATCACCGCGGACGGCACGCGATACCTCGACCTCGGGGCCGGGATCGCGGTCAATGCGCTGGGCCACGCCAACCCCGATCTGGTCGCGGCGCTGACCGCGCAGGCGGGGCGGATCTGGCACGTCTCGAACCTCTACCAGATCCCCGAGCAGCAGCGGCTGGCCGAGATGCTGGTGGACAAGACCTTCGCCGACACGGTGTTCGTGACGAACTCGGGGACCGAGGCGGCCGAACTCGCCATCAAGATGGTGCGGCACTACTGGTACCATCACGGCCAGCCCGAGCGGATCGAGATCCTGACCTTCGAGGGGGCGTTCCACGGCCGCTCGACCGGCGCCATCG
This sequence comes from Paracoccus sanguinis, assembly GCF_900106665.1. GTDB lineage: Bacteria > Pseudomonadota > Alphaproteobacteria > Rhodobacterales > Rhodobacteraceae > Paracoccus > Paracoccus panacisoli. The sequence goes on along the minus strand of NZ_FNNA01000002.1, from coordinate 659,671 downwards.
CGGCGGCGGGGTCCGAGAAGATGGTCAAGGGCTTCGGCCCGCTGATGCCGGGGTTCCGGCAGCTGCCGTGGGGCGACATCGCGGCGCTCAAGGCCGCGATCAGCGACACGACGGCGGCGGTGATGCTGGAACCCGTGCAGGGCGAGGGCGGCATCCGCCCGCTGCCCGAGGCCGACCTGCGCGAGATCCGGGCGCTCTGCGACCAGACCGGGGCACTGCTGGTGCTGGACGAGGTGCAGTGCGGGATGGGCCGGACCGGCAAGCTCTTTGCCCATGAATGGGCGGGGATCACCCCGGACATCATGATGGTCGCCAAGGGCATCGGCGGCGGCTTCCCGCTGGGCGCGGTGCTGGCGACCGAGCAGGCGGCCGAGGGGATGGTCGCGGGCACCCACGGCTCGACCTACGGCGGCAACCCGCTGGCCTGCGCGGTCGGCGCGAAGGTGATGGAGATCGTGGCCGACGACGATTTCCTGGCCGAGGTGCGGCGCAAGGGCGGGCTGATGCGCCAGAAGCTCGAGGGGCTGGTGGCAGCCCACCCCGAGGTGTTCGAGGCGGTGCGCGGCGAGGGGCTGATGCTGGGCCTCAAGTGCAAGGTCGCGCCGGCGGACGTGGTGAAGGCCGGCTATGCCGAGCATCTGCTGACCGTTCCGGCGGCCGACAACGTGCTGCGCCTGCTGCCGCCGCTGACGATCACCGACGACGAGATCGGTGAGGCGGTGGCGCGGCTCGACCGGGCCGCGGGGCGGCTCGGCTGAGGTTTCTTTCCGGCCCGACGACCCGGTCGGCGGTCCGTGGTTGCCGACCGTCGGCCGGGTATTTTTCCCAAGTAGAAGCGGGCCTCAGGCCAGCTCGTGCGGCCAGGGCGGATCGGCGCCGGGGCGCGAGACGGTGACGGCCGCGACCCGGCTTGCGTGCGCCAGCGCGGTGTCGAGCGTGGCGGCGTCGAGTTCGGCCAGCCGGGGCAGCGCCCCCGCGCGGTCGAGCGCGTCGAGGAGGCCGGCGTTGAAGCTGTCGCCCGCACCGATGCTGTCGGCGACGGTGACGGGGCGGGACGGGGCCGCGCGGCGCAGGGTGGGGGTGTGGCCCACCGCGCCCGCCGCGCCGGCGGTGATCAGCACCAGCCTCACGCCGCGGGCGAGGAGGCGACGCGCGGCCTCGTCCGGCGACGCGCTGGGCCAGAGCCAGCCGGCGTCGTCGGCCGAAAGCTTGACGATCGCCGCCAGCCCGAACAGCCGGTCGAGCCGGGCGCGATAGGCTGCCGGGTCGGCGATGAAGGCGGGCCGGATGTTGGGGTCGATCATCACCGGCACGCCTGTGCGGGCAGCGCGGGTGGCGAGCGTCTCGACCGTCGCCCCGCACGGCTCGGCGGCAAGGCTGATGCCGCCGATGAAAAGCGCCGCGAGCGTGGGCGGCAGCGGCGGCAGGTCGGTCTCGGCAAACAGGCGCCCGGCGCTGCCCTCGTCGTGGAAGATGTAGCTCGCCTCGCCGTCCTGCAGCCGCACCTCGGCGCGGGTGGTGGGGCGGTCGGGGCGCGGGCAGCGCGCGGTGTCCACACCCGCCTCGGCCAGCGGGGCGAGCAGCCGGGCGCCGAACGCGTCGGTCGAGATCGGCCAGAGGAACGCCGCCGGCGCGCCGAGCCGGCCAAGCGCCAGCGCGGTGTTCCAGACCGCCCCACCGGGGACCGGGCGGATCGTGCCGTCCGGGCCGGGGATCAGGTCGATGAGCGCCTCGCCCGTGCAGAGGATCATGGGTGCGGCCTGTAGGCGGTTTGGTGGCGGGGGTGAGGGTCGGGCAGCCGATCCTGACCGCGCGGCGGACGGCGGGTCAATAGCCGCGGATGACGTAGTCGCCGCCGGGGGAGAGCCCGCCCGGCAGGCCGTAGCCCGGCGGCATCTCGTAGCCCTGTTGCAGGGGCGCCGTGCCGATCTGGATATAGCCGCTCTCCTGCCCCAGCCACAGTAGCGCCGCGATGGCGAGCGCGGCGGCGAGGACGGCGAAGGCGATCTTCCACACCGACCACGGCCGGTCGCCCTGCACTCGCCCCGACTGGCCGTTGACCACGAAGCGGTAGGAGTTGCCGTTGTACTTGTAGGCGGCGAGCCAGACGGGCAGCAGGATGTGCTTGAAGGTCTCTGCCGAGAAGTCGGTCTCGACCGCCTCGATCTGCTGGACGTCGCCACCGATGTCGCGGCGCACGTCGGTGGCGATCACGCCGGCCATCTCGGCCCGGGCGACGCCGTGGCCGTCGGCGAGCGCCACGGTGTAGCCCTCGGCCCCGAAGCCCGCGAGGTACTGCGGGTCGTAGCTCGCAAGATGCGAGAGATCCCACGGCGCCAGCGCGTCGGTGAAGCGGCGCGGCAGCGCGGTCGAGGCCAGCACGAGCACGTCGTTGAAGCGGCGCGCGACGCTGCCCGCGGCGCGCGTCCAGCGGGTGCGCATCACCTGCTGGGGCACCTGCTGGGTGCGGCCGTTGACCTGCCGTGTGACGTAGACCGTTTCGAAATAGTGGTCGCCGCGCAGGCCGCGGTAGCGGCTGCGGGTGTCGGCGTCGAAGGTCCAGAAGGGGGAATAGACCCCCTGCATCCGCCGCCCGCGGCGGGCGTAGCGCACCAGCCCCGAGGGCGCGAACCACAGCCCCTTCAGCCAGTCGTCGAGCGCCGCGCGGGCCTGCGCCTCGGTCAGCACGAAGGGCAGCACGCCCTGCGGCTTGAGCATCCGCGCCGCCCCGGTGTCGGTGACCACGGGCGTCGCGCAGAAGGGGCAGAGGCTGGCGTGGGTGTCGCCCGACTGCTCCATCCGCGCGCCGCAGTTGGGGCAGGACACGGTGCGGACGGTCTGGGTCAGATCGCTCGACTGGTCGAGGCGCAGCCCCTGCGCGAGCGGGATCTCGGCCAGTTCGGGGGATTTGTGGCTCGCGTCCCACTGGATCGCGCGGCCGGTCGAGGGCTCGCGCAGCAGGACATCCTGCCCGTCCGGTCCGCCCGCCGACTGGCGCGCCGGGGCGCGGCCGGCGCCGGGCGAGATCGCCTGGGTGTGGCCGCAATAGGGGCAGGTCAGCGCGTTCTGCCCCGGCGCGAAGGCGAGGCTCGCGCCGCAGTTCTCGCACGGGAAGCGGTGTTCGATCTGGGGCGTGGGCATCGGCGGTCCGCGCGAAAGGCGAGGGCGGGGTGAGTGAGGGGCCGGGCGGCGGCCCCTCAAGGTGCTGAGTTCAGCGCTGCGGCAGGGGCGGGGGCAGCATGGTGAAGAGCTGGGCGAGCGCGGGCACCTCGTCGGCCTCTTTCCAGCCGTCCTGGCCCGGGGTCCAGACCAGCGTGTCGCGGGTGAAACGGCCCTCGTTCATCAGCCGCCCGAGGTCGGCCTTGCCAAAGGGCCCCGACGCCGCCCCGTCGAGCGCGACGTGCCAGACGGTGTCGGAGGCAGGCGCGGGGCCCGCGATCATGCCGGGCTGCGGGGCCGGTGCGGGCGCGGCGGGCACGGCCTGCGGGATCTGCCCCCACGGGCCGCGCGCGCCCTGCTGCGCGGCCATCCCCATCCCGAGCGCCGCGCCCATTCCAGCGCCGAGCCCCGCGCCCATGCCGCCGTCGCGGTTCGAGGCGTTCAGCATCGCCTCGGACTGGGCGTAGCGGCCGAAGCGGTCGAGATCGCCCACGATCCCGATCGAGGTGCGCTTGTCGAGCATCCGCTCGACCTCGTCGGGCAGGCTGATGTTCTCGATGTAGAACTCAGGCAGCGTCAGGCCGTATTGCGCGACGGTCGGGCCGATGGCCTTGGCGACCATCTGGCCGAGCTGCTGGGTGTTCGCCGCCATGTCGAGCACCGGGATGCCCGACGAGGCGATGAGGCGCGAGAACTCCTGCACGATCACGTTGCGGAGCTGGAAGGCGATCTCGTCGGCGGTGAATTCGCCGTCGGTGCCGACGATCTCGCGCATGAAGGCGGCGGGGTCGGTGACGCGCATCGAGTAGGTGCCGAAGGCGCGCAGCCGCACCGGCCCGAACTCGGGGTCGCGGGCGATGACCGGGTTGCGGGTGCCCCACTTCAGGTCGTTGAAGCGGGTGGTGTTGACGAAATAGATCTCGGACTTGAAGGGCGAGCGGAAGCCGTGGTCCCAGTGCTGGAGCCGGGTCAGGATCGGCATGTTGTTCGTCTCGAGCATGTAGAGCCCGGGGCCGAACACATCGGCGAGCTGGCCCTCGTGGACGAAGACCGCCGCCTGCCCCTCGCGCACCGTCAGCTTGGCGCCGTACTTGATCGCCCGGCCGCGGGTCTCATAGCGCCAGACCATCGTGTCGCGGGTGTCGTCCACCCATTCGATGACGTCGATGAACTCGCCGGTCAGGAAGTCGAGGACCATGGTTTCCTCCGTTCGGGGTGTCGTGGGCGGGACGGGCCCGGTGGGTCGTGGATCAGGTCGGTGGGGGAACGCGCCGCGGGCGGCGCCGTTCCGGGGCGGCAGAGCGCATCAGGGCAGCATCTCGGCGGCGATCGTCTGGACGATGGGCCGGGCCTCGGCCTCGGTCATGCCGGGGCGCAGGCGGGGGTCGTAGAGCATTTTGAGCAGCAGCTCGTCGTGGCGGGTGAGGAAGGCGAATTCCTCGTCGTCGTTGAAGATCGAGGGGCGGGCGTCGGGGCTGTCGTTGGCCAGACCCATGCCCTGCGCGAGCTCTTCGTGGACGCAGCTCGTCCGCAGGCGCTGCGGCAGCTCGGCCCGGATCACCGCCACCGCGTTGGAGTAGGCGGCGCCGGCGCCGGGCGAGTAGGCGAAGACGGTGCAGTAGTTCTGCGGCGAGAGCCGCTCGATCGCGGCGAGGTCGGCGCGGGGGATGCCGGGGATCAGCTCGGCCACCCGCGGGCCGATGGCGCGGCGCTCGTCCTCGGAGAGGACCAGCACGACGAAGTTGCCACCCGCGCCGGCCATCGAGACGGGGTGGCCCGAGATGCGCGCGAGCCGGGCGGCGTAGTCGCCGATCGTCGCGCGGTCGCGGATGCGGGTCGCCTCGGGGACGGACTCGCCGAACTCGACGGTCAGGGTCACCGGGCGGTCCCAGCGGCGCAGCGGCGCGGGGTGGGCGCCGGGGACGAGGCGCCCGGCGGCGTTCATCTGGTATTCGTCGCGCAGCGCGATCTGGACGAAATCCTCGGCCAGCTTGGCGGCGCCGACCTTGATCCCGGCCCCGTCGTCGGTCCGCAGAAGGCCGCGGGCGAGGAGCGTGTCCTCGATGTTTTCGAGATACTGCGCCATCGTGGCGCTGGCGGTCGTGGGCGGCGCGCTGGCGGCCTTGGCGCGGGCGCGCGCGGCCTCGGCGCGGTCGCGGCGCAGCTGGGCCTGGGTCGCGGCCTCGGGGCGCGGCAGCGGCGGGGGGACGGCGGCGGGCCGGGCGGCGGGGGCCGGGGCGGGGACCGACGGCGGCGCGGGCGCGGGTGCCTCGGGCGCGCAGGCCGAGAGGGCGAGGGCGGTGAGCGCCGCCAGCCCGGCGCCGCGGACGGTGCGGGGCGCGGGACGGGCCGCGAGAGACCGACCCGGCGCGGGGGCGACGGGGCGGCGGGCGGGGGCGAGAGGCGGGGTCATTCGATCCGAGGGCACGCGAGGGGAAGGGGTCAGGGTCAGCCGCGCGGCCGCGCCGGGGTGGCCGTCGCGGGGGCTGCGCCCATCGCCGTCGGCGCAGAGGCGCGGGCGCGCGAAGCGGCGAGGGTCTGGCGCAGCTCGGCCTCCATCTTCTGGAGGTCCATCTCGGCGGCGGCGCGGCGGGCCTTGCCTTCGTCGGCGATGCGCAGGCTGTCCTCGATGGTGGCGATCAGCTCGGCGTTGGCGGTGCGGACCGATTCGATGTCGAAGACCCCGCGCTCCATCTCGGTGCGGATGCGGACGTTGGCCTCGCGCAGGTTTTTGGCGTTCGCGGTCAGCAGCTCGTTGGTCAGGTCGGTCGCCTGCTTGACGGCGCCCGCGGCCTGCGCGCCGCGCTGGATCGTCACCGCCTGCGCCAGCTGGGTTTCCCAGAGCGGCACGGTGTTGACCAGCGTCGAGGAGATCTTGGTCACCAGCGACTTGTCGTTTTCCTGCACCAGCCGGATCGAGGGCAGCGACTGCATCGTGACCTGCCGCGTCAGCTTGAGGTCGTGGACCCGCCGCTCGAGATCGTCGCGGAGCGCGCGCAGGTCGCGCAGTTGCTGGGCCGCGATCACGTCGCCGTCGGTGGCGTCGGCGGCGACCTTGCGCTCGGTCGCGGGGATGGTCTCGGCGTCGAGTTCGCGCAGCTTTTCCTCGCCCGCGGCGATGTAGAGGGCGAGCTCGTCGTAGAAGTCGAGCGTGCGCTCATAGAGCACGTCGAGCGACTTGATGTCCTTCAACAGCCGGTGCTGGTGGGTGTCGAGGTCGGCGGTGATGCGGTCGATCTGGCCCTGCACCTGCTCGTAGTTGGCGACGAACTTGGCGAAGGGCGCGGCGCGGCCGGTCAGGCGTTCCCACCACGAGCGCTCGCGCCGGACGTCGAGTTCCGAGATCGAGAAGCCGCGGATGGTCGAGACGATGTCGCGCAGGCTGTCGCCGGCCGGGCCCACGTCCTTGTTCTTGACGTCGGCCAGCATGGACTGGCTGATCTCCTGCAGGCCCGACTGGGCGCGGCTGCCGAAATGGACGATCGAGGTCGTGTCGGAGAGGTCGATCTCGGCCATGCGGCGGCGGATTTCCTCGGCCACCGGGGGGGCGGCTTCGGCCAGCGGGGCCACGGGCGGGGCGGGTTCGGGCAGGACCACGGCGGTCACGGCCTCGAGTTCGGGCAGCGCAGCCTCGGCGCGGGCTTGGGTCTGGGTGCTCATCGGGGGTCCCCTTGTGGCCGGTTCGAGGGCTGGGCGGCGGGCGAAGCTGCGGGCTGCCGCGGGCCGAAGTATCGCGCGATCAACAGGATATGGCCAGTAAAGTTCCGCCCCCTCGGCCCCGGCCGGCGGGGGGCGGGGGCGATCACGCGGTTGTGCGCGGCCGGGGGGAGGTGGCAGCCGGCGGCTGGCGCGCGTTGCGCGGGCGGGGCGGCCTGTGTATGGAGCGTCGTTGCACGATTGGTGGAAGGAACATCATGCGCAGGGTCGTCGTCACCGGGCTGGGGATGGTCACGCCGCTGGCGTGCGGGGTCGAGGAAACATGGTCGCGGCTGCTCGAGGGGCAGTCGGGGGCGGGGCCGATCACCCGCTTCGATGCCGCGAACGTGGTCACGACCTATGCCTGCGAGATCCCGTTCGGCGACGGCGCGGACGGCAGCTTCAACCCCGACGACTGGATGGAGCCGAAGGACCGCCGCAAGGTGGACGACTTCATTCTCTACGGCATGGCCGCGGCGACGCAGGCGGTGGCCGACAGCGGCTGGACCCCTGACACCGACGAGGCGCGCGAGCGCACCGGGGTGATGATCGGTTCGGGCATCGGCGGGCTGACCTCGATCGCCGAGACCGCCGTGCTGATCAAGGAGCGCGGCCCCAAGCGGGTGTCGCCGTTCTTCATTCCGGGCGCGCTGATCAACCTCGTGAGCGGGCAGGTGTCGATCCGCTTCGGCTTCAAGGGGCCGAACCATGCGGTGGTGACGGCGTGCTCGACCGGCGCCCACGCCATCGGCGACGCGGCGCGGCTGATCGCGCTGGGGGATGCCGACGTGATGGTGGCGGGCGGCGCCGAGGCGCCGATCAGCGAGATCGGCATCGCCGGGTTCAACGCCTGCAAGGCGCTGTCCACCAAGCGCGCGGACGACCCCAAGGCGGCGAGCCGCCCGTGGGACGCCGACCGCGACGGGTTCGTCATGGGCGAGGGGGCGGGCGTCGTCGTGCTGGAGGAATATGAGCACGCCAAGGCCCGCGGCGCGAAGATCTATGCCGAGGTTCTGGGCTACGGGCTCTCGGGCGACGCCTATCACATCACCGCGCCGAGCGAGGACGGGGATGGCGGGTTCCGGTCGATGTCGGCGGCGCTGAAGCGTGCCGGGCTCGGGCCGGAGGCGCTCGACTACATCAACGCGCATGGGACGAGCACCATGGCCGACGTGATCGAGCTGGGCGCGGTCGAGCGGCTGCTCGGCGATCATGCGCGCAACGTCACCATGTCCTCGACGAAATCCTCGATCGGGCATCTGCTCGGTGCGGCGGGCGCGGTCGAGGCGATCTTCTGCATCCTTGCCATCCGCGACCAGATCGCGCCGCCGACGATCAACCTGGACGATCCGGTGCAGGAGACGCCCATCGACCTCGCCGCCAACGCCGCCGTGCGGCGCAGGATCGACGTGACGCTGTCCAACAGCTTCGGCTTCGGCGGCACCAACGCGAGCCTCGTCATCGGCAAGGTGCGCGACTGATGTGGCGCGCCATCGCCTCGAACGCGCTGACGCTGCTGGTCGTGCTGCTGGTCGGCGTCGCCGTGGCGGTGGCGTGGGGGCGCAACGCCTATGTCGCGCCGGGGCCGAGTGCAGCCGCGCAGTGCATCGAGATCCCGCAGGGCGCCAAGCTCGACGCAGTGAGCAAGCAGCTCGGGGCGCAGGGGGCGATCAGCTCGCCCTATATCCTGCGCACCGGGGCGGATTACGCGGGCAAGGCGGGGCAGCTGAAATACGGGAGCTACCTGGTGCCGCCGCACGCCAGCATGGCCGAGATCGTGGACACGATCACCGCCGGCGGCCCCTCGACCTGCGGGACCGAGGTGATCTTTCGGGTCGGCGTGCGCGAGAACGCGGTGGTGCTGCGCGACCTCAACCCCGCGAGCGGGCGTTATGAGGACCGGGTGAAGTACGACCCGGCGAAGGAACAGGCGCCCGAGGCCATCGTGCAGGCCGAGGCCAAGCCCGGCGCCCGGCTGCGGGTCGCGGTGGCCGAGGGCACCACCGTCTGGCAGGTGGTCGAGGGGCTGAAGCTCGCCGGGTTCCTCGACGGGGCGACGGGGCCGCTGCCGCCCGAGGGGGCGCTGGCGCCGGACACCTATGAGGTCAACCGCGGCGGCAACCGGCGCGAGCTGATCGACCGGATGCGCGCGGCGCAGCAGGCGATCCTGACCCGGGCGTGGGAGGCGCGGCCGTTCGGCCTGCCCTACAAGACCCCCGAGGAGGCGCTGACCATGGCCTCGATCGTGGAGAAGGAGACCGGGGTGCCCGACGAGCGGCGCACGGTCGCGGCGGTGTTCGTCAACCGGATGCGCGAGGGGATGCGGCTGCAGACCGACCCGACGGTGATCTATGGCGTCACTGGCGGCAAGGAGGTGCTCGACCGCGGGCTGCGGCGGTCCGAGCTGAACCGCAAGACGCCCTACAACACCTATCAGATCGACGGGCTGCCGCCGACGCCGATCGCCAACCCCGGACGGGCGGCGATCGAGGCGGCGCTGGCGCCTGACGAGTCGCCCTATCTGTACTTCGTCGCCGACGGCTCGGGCGGGCACGCCTTTGCCCGGACGCTGGCCGAGCACGAGGCGAACGTGGCCCGCTGGCGCGAGATCGAGCGGGCGCAGGGGGCGGATACGGAAAGCCCGGTGCAGACGGACTAACGTGGGCTCTGCGCTGGGCGGGGTGTCTCGGGCGAATCGTCGGGTCGGGGATTCGGGCCGGAAAGAGGGCCCGAGTCGGGTCGGGTTTCGGGCGGCTGCGCGGCAGAAAGCGCGGGGTGTTGCGGCCGGGACGCTGGGGTGTTGCGTGCTGCAAGTTGCTGATTTCCAATGTGGAAATTAGTAAACTCGCCGCCCGGACCGGCGTTGCGGATTGACTTTGCGCACGGTCCCGGATACACATTCGACATGCTGGGAGAGATGGGCAAGCGGCCGGGGCGATGAGCCCGCGGGCCGCTTTTTCGTTTCTCGCTCGTGCGGACAGGCACCGAGGGGCAGGGCATCACCATATGGACATGAGGCACGACACCGGGCGCGAGCCGCCCGGCGCAGGACCGTTCGTCGCCGGGGGTGAGGGCGAGGGACTGGACGCACGGTTGAGCGGCGGGCCTCTGGCCCCCGAGGTGGCGATCGACGTGGCGGGGGACATCTTCCGCGAGGTCGCCGAGGAGCTGCACAAGCTGCGGATCGGCATCCGACGCGGTGAGGTGGAGCAGGCGGACAAGACGGGCAAGGCGGTGCGCGACCTGAGGGTGGCGACCGCGCTCGTGCTGGAGGAAAGGACGCGCGTTGACAAACTTCGCAAGGACATTGCCGGAGACGTCGGGCCGGGCACGCTCGACCTCGACGCCGCACGCGACGAGATCGGGCGCCGCCTGGCTTGCCTGCGCCGCGCCGGAGGAGGTTGATGCCTTCATTGCCGGGCTCTCGGACAACGCGCTGGCGAGCCTGCCGTGGCTGTTCGAGTTCTGGGCGCTGCCGCATCAGCTGCCGCCCGAGGGGGACTGGAAGTCCTGGGTGATCATGGGCGGGCGCGGCGCGGGCAAGACCCGCGCCGGGTCCGAGTGGGTGCGCGCGCAAGTCGAGGGCGCGACACCCGAGGCGCCGGGGCGGGCGCGCCGGGTGGCGTTGGTGGCCGAGACCTTCGATCAGGGGCGCGACGTGATGGTGATGGGGGACTCGGGCATCCTCGCCTGTTCGCCCCCCGACCGGCGGCCGGTGTGGGAGGCGGGGCGGCGGCGCCTCGTCTGGCCGAACGGGGCGACCGCGACGGTCTATTCGGCGCATGAGCCCGAGGCGCTGCGCGGGCCGCAGTTCGACGCGGCCTGGGTCGACGAGCTGGCCAAGTGGAAGAAGGCCGAGGACGCCTGGGACATGCTGCAGTTCGCGCTGCGGCTGGGCGAGAACCCGCAACAGGTGGTCACGACCACGCCGCGCAACGTCAGCGTGCTCAAGACGATCCTCCGCAACCCCTCGACGGTGGTGACGCACGCGCCGACGGACGCCAACCGGGCCTATCTGGCCGAGAGCTTCCTGACCGAGGTGCAAGCGCGCTATGCCGGCACGCGGCTCGGGCGGCAGGAGCTGGAGGGCGTGCTGCTCGACGATGTCGAGGGGGCGCTGTGGACGACGGCGATGCTCGAGGGCTGCCGGGTGGACGCGGCGCCGAAGCTCGACCGGATCGTGGTGGCAGTCGACCCGGCGGTGACGGGCGGCGCGGGCAGCGACGAGTGCGGGATCGTGGTCGCGGGCGTCCAGTGCGAGGGGCCGCCGCAGGACTGGCGGGCGGTCGTGCTTGAGGATGCGAGCGTGCGGGGCGGGCCGACGGAGTGGGCGCGGGCCGCCATCGCCGCGATGGAACGGCATGGGGCGGAGCGGCTGGTGGCCGAGGTCAACCAGGGCGGCGATCTGGTCGAGAGCGTGATCCGGCAGGTCGACCCGCTGGTGCCGTTCCGCGGCCTCAGGGCCGGGCGCGGAAAGGGCCTGCGGGCCGAGCCGGTGGCGGCGCTCTATGAGCAGGGGCGCATCCGGCACCTGCGGGGCGGCGGCCTCGGCGCGCTCGAGGACCAGATGTGCCGGATGACGGTCAGGGGCTTCGAGGGGCGCGGCTCGCCCGACCGGCTGGATGCCTTGGTCTGGGCGATCCACGCGCTGATGATCGAGCCTGCGCAGGCGTGGCGGCGCCCGCAGGTGCGGGGGCTGTGAGAGTGCGCTGAGCCTCCCCCCTCGGGCTGGACCCAAATATCCCGGGGGTCCGGGGGCAGCGCCCCCGGGCGGCACGCGCCGGCGAGACAAGCGAAACAGGGCCGCGGGAGCGCGGCGGGGCCGTCCCGGCGGGGGCGGCTTTTTTCATCGACAGGAGGCACGCATGGCGATGCGGTGGTTCGGGCGGCGCGGGCCGCAGGCGGAAGCGGCGGGGCTCTCGGACAGCGGCGGCGGCGGCGGCGGCGCCGTCGGGGCCGAGGCCGTGCCGGTGGCGCCGGTGGGGGCGCTGGCGTCGCCGGCCGAGTGGAAGTCGAGCGCCGCGCCGCTGGGCGGCGTGGTGGCGCAGGGGCCGTGGCAGGGCGCGGTCGCCCGCGCCGTGGCCGGGATGCGGGACGGGGGCACGCTGACGCGGGCCGGGTTCATCGGCAACCCGGTGGGCTTCCGCGCCGTCAAGCTGATCGCCGAGGCGGCGGCGGCGGTGCCGCTCGTCTGCCAGGACGCGCGGCGGCGCTATGAGGTGCACCCGGTCATCGACCTGCTGCGCCGGCCCAACCCAGGCCAGGGGCGGGCCGAGCTCTTCGAGGCGCTGTTCGGGCAGCTGCTGCTGAGCGGCAACGCCTTCGTCGAGGCGGTGCCGGACGACACCGGCGGCGGCGTCTCCGGTCTGCCGGGCGAGCTGCACGTGCTGCGCTCGGACCGGGTGAGCGTGGTGCCGGGGCCGGATGGCTGGCCCATCGGCTATGACTACGCGGTGGGCGGGCGGCGGGTGCGGTTCGACATGACCGGCAGCCCCGACCCGATCTGCCACATCCGCAGCTTCCATCCGCTCGACGACCACTACGGCCTCTCGCCCCTGCAGGCGGCGGCGACGGCGATCGAGGTGCACAGCGCGGCGAGCCAGTGGTCGCGGGCGCTGCTGGAGAACGCGGCGCGGCCCTCGGGCGCCATTGTCTATCGCGGCGGCGACGGGCAGGGGGTGCTGGCGCCCGAGCAGTACGAGCGGCTGGTCGAGGAGATGGAGGCGCATCACCAGGGCGCGCGCAACGCCGGGCGGCCGATGCTGCTGGAAGGTGGGCTCGACTGGAAGCCGATGGGGTTCAGCCCTGCGGACATGGAGTTCCACGAGACCAAGCTGGCCGCGGCCCGCGAGGTGGCGATGGCCTTCGGGGTGCCGCCGATGCTGATCGGCATCCCCGGCGAGGCGACCTATGCCAACTATGCCGAGGCCAACCGGGCCTTCTACCGGCTGACGGTGCTGCCGCTGGCGACGCGGGTGGCCGCGAGCCTCGGGTGGTTTCTCAGCGAGCATCTGGGCGAGGAGGTCGATCTGAAGCCGGACCTCGACCAGATCCCGGCGCTGGCGGCCGAGCGCGACCAGCACTGGGCGCGGGTGGGGGCGGCGAGCTTCCTGACCGACGCCGAGAAGCGGGCGGCGCTGGGGCTGCCGCCGCTGGGGCTGACGGCGCGGGGGGAGGGTTGAGATGGAGGGGTCGAAGTTCATCGACCGGCCCTCGATCTGGCACGAGCAGAAACTCGAGGCGCAGGAGCGGATCATGGCCTTGCAGTTCGGACAGGTGGACCGGCGGCTCGAGCGGATCGAGGCGCTGATCGAGGGGCTGGAGCGGCGGCTGTGGATGACGGTGTACGGCGTGGTGGCCGTGATCCTCACGCAGGCCGTGCAGTCGATCTTGCAGTTTGCGCCGAAGGGGGGCTGAGGGGATGCGGATGGACGATCTGGGGCTGGAGCTGAAGTTCGCGGGTGGCGCGCCGGTGCTGACCGAGACCGAGGCGGGCGGCCATGTCATCGAGGGCTATGCGAGCCTCTTCGGGGTCGCCGACCAGGGCGGCGACGTGGTGGCGCCGGGGGCCTATGCGGCGAGCCTCAAGCGGCTCGCGGACACGGGCGACAAGGTGCGGATGCTCTGGCAGCACGACCCGGGCCAGCCGATCGGGATCTGGGACGAGGTGCGCGAGGACGGCCGCGGCCTGTGGGTCAGGGGCCGGCTTCTGCCCGAGGTGGCGCGGGCCCGCGAGGCGGCGGCGCTGGTGGCGGCGGGGGCGATCGACGGGCTGTCGATCGGCTATCGCACCGTCCGGGCCGAGCGCGACGAGACCGGGCGGCGGGTGCTGGCCGAGGTCGAGCTGTGGGAGGTGTCGCTGGTGACCTTCCCGATGCTGCGCGAGGCCAAGGTGGCGGGCAAGTCCGACGACCCCGGCGCGGCCGCGGACGAGGCGGCGGCGCTGGTCGAGGCGCTGCGGGCCGCGACCGAGGCGCTGCGCGGGGCGCGGTAAGCGGCCCCCTTTTTCACGCATGAGGCCCGGGCGGGCCGGGCGGCGGGACGGCGGGGCGGTGGCCCGCGCCGGGCCTGCGGCTGCGGCCCGCCCCCTGGGCAGATGGGTACGGCAGCGGGCGGGGCGCACCCGCGACGCCGGACGGCAGGCGGCCCCCCGACGGGATCGGGGGCCGCCTTTTTCGCGCGGCAACGACGACGAGGAGAGACGGCAATGACCGAGAGGACGGCCCGGGCGGCCGGGGTTCCCGGCGGCACGCCGGACGGCGTGAGCGGGGCGATGGCCGAGTTCGTCAACGAACTCAAGGGCTTTCGCGCTGACATCGAAGAGAAACTGCAAGCACAGGACAAACGCATGACCATGCTGGACCGCAAGACCGCGCTGCGCGGCCGTTCGCCGCTGTCGCACTCGGCCGAGACCGAGGCGCCGCACCAGAAAGCCTTTGCCGCCTATCTGCGGCGCGGCGACGACAGCGCGCTGCGCGGGCTTGCGCTCGAGGAAAAGGCGATGGCGGTGGCGACCGACGGCGGCTATCTGGCCGCGCCGACGATCTCGGACGGGGTGCAGGCGGCGCTGCGGGCGACCGGCTCGCTCAGGGCGCTGGCCAACGTGGTGCAGGTCGAGGGCGGCAGCTACGAGGTGCTGCTTGACAAGTCGGACATCGGCGGGGCCTGGGTCAGCGAGACCACGGCCACCGAGACCGACAGCCCGCAGGTGGACAAGATCGTGGTCCCGCTGCACGAGCTGGCGGCGATGCCGAAGGCGACGCAGCGGCTGCTGGACGACGCGTCGTTCGACCTCGAGGGGTGGCTGGCCGAGCGGATCGCCGAGAAGTTCGCCCGCGCCGAGGCGACCGCGTTCATCAACGGCAACGGGTCGGACAAGCCGCGCGGCATCATGACCGCGGCGATGGCGCCGAACGCCACCGCGACCGAGATGCAGGTGGGCATGATCAACACCGGCGTGGCGGGCGACTTCCCCGCCGCGGCGCCGGCGAACGTGCTGATCGACCTCGTCTATGCGCTGGCCGCGCCCTATCGCGCCAACGCCACCTTCCTGATGAACAGCCGGGTGGCCGGGCTGATCCGCAAGATGCGCGACGGCGACGGGCGCTATCTGTGGACCGACAGCCTGGCGGCGGGTGAGCCGGCGCGGCTGCTCGGCTATCCGGTGATGATCTCGGAGGACATGCCGCCGCTGGGCGGGGGGTCGAAGTCGGTGGCCTTCGGCGACTTCCGCCGCGCCTACACCATCGCCGAGCGCGCCGACCTGCGCATCCTGCGTGACCCGTTCTCGGCCAAGCCGCACGTGCTGTTCTACGCCACCAAGCGGGTGGGCGGGAACGTCGTCGATCCGCGTGCCTACAAGGTGCTGAACTTCTCTGCCTGACGGGCGGCGAAGGGGGTCGCGGTGGCGGTCGGCCGGACCGGCCAAGCCATCTGTCCGCGCGCGCTGCGGCCGATCAGCGGCCGCCGCGACCCCGCTTTTCATCAACGGCTGCTGCGGAGGCACGGAGGTTACGGAAATGTTGCTCGTCGAGGAAACGGCGCCGGCGCCGGAGGCGCTGCCGGTGGCGGCGCTCAGGCGCCATCTGCGCCTGGGATCGGGGTTCGAGCCGATCGAGGACGAGACCGAGGAGGCGGCGCTGGCGGGGTTCCTGCGCGCAGCCATCGCCACGGTCGAGGCGCGCACCGGCAAGGTGCTGCTGACGCGGGTGTTCCGGCTGCGGCTGGAGGACTGGCGCGACCCCGCCGGCCAGCCGCTGCCGCTGGCCCCGGCGCTGGCGGTGGTCGCGGTCGAGATGACGGATGCCGCGGGCGAGACCGTCGCGGTTTCGCCCGCGCGGTTCCGGCTGATCCCCGACAGCCAGCGGCCGATCCTCGCCCCGGTCGGGGCGGGCGAACTGCCGATGGTGCCGATCGGCGGCCATGTCACGGTGCGGTTCCAGGCCGGCTTCGGCACGAGCTGGGACCGGGTGCCGGGCGATCTGGCGCAGGCGGTGATGATGCTCGCCGCCCGCTACTACGAGGACCGCGGCTTCGACGGTGGCCAGAACCTCGCGCTGCCGCACGGGGTGGGGGCGCTGATCGAGCGCTGGCGCGCGGTCCGCACGCTCGCCGGCCGGGGCGGGCGGGCATGAGCGCGCCGCGGCTGACGGTGCCGCTGGTCCTTGAGGCGCCGGGGCGGGTGGCGGACGGGATGGGCGGCTATCGCACGGACTGGACGCGGCTCGGCATCCTCTACGGGCGGATGCGTGCCGGGGCGGGGGCCGAGCGGCAGGCCGAGGTCGGGGCCGAGAGCGTGGTGGCCTGGCGCATCACCCTGCGCGCCGCCCGGCTGGGCGATCCGCGCCGGCCCCGGCCGGGGCAGCGGTTCCGGATGGGGGCCCGGGTCTTTCCGATCGAGGCGGTGGCCGAGGCGGACGGCGCGGGCCTGTGGCTCGACTGTGTTGCACGCGAGGAGAGGTTGTCATGAGCCTATCGGCTTCGGCGGCATTGCAGGCCGCCGTCTATCAGGCGCTGCGCGCCGACCCGGGACTGGGGGCGTTGGTCGGCGACGCGGTCTTCGACGCGATGCCGGTGACGGCGCCGACGGGCACGCACGTGGCGCTCGGCCCCGAGGACGTGGCGGATGCGGGCGACATGACCGGCGGGGGCGCGCGGCATGATTTCGTCGTCTCGGTCCTGTCGGGGTCCGAGGACGGGGGCGGCTTCGGCCCGGTCAAGGCGGCCGCCGCGGCGGTCGTGGCGGCGCTCGAGGACGGCGCCCTGACGCTCGAGCACGGCCATCTGGCCGGCTTGTGGTTCGTCGCCGCGCGGGCGCGGCGGTCGGACGGCGGGGCCGGGCGGCGCGTGGACATGACGTTCCGGGCCCGCATCGACCTGGGTCTCAACGCAGCTTGAAGGAGGGTCACAGCATGGCTGTGCAGAACGGACGCGATCTGTTGATCAAGATGGACATGACCGGCACCGGCAGTTTCGAGACCATCGCGGGGCTGCGCGCCACGCGGCTGGGCTTCAACGCCGAGACGATCGACGTGACCTCGACCGCGAGCCCCGGAGGCTGGCGCGAGCTGCTGGGCGGGGCGGGGATCCGCTCGGCCTCGATCTCGGGCTCGGGCGTGTTCCGGGACGCCGCGACCGACGAGCGGGCGCGGCAACTGTTCTTCGACGGCGAGGTGCCGCGCTGCCAGGTGGTCGTGCCGGGGTTCGGCACGGTCGAGGGGCCGTTCCAGATCACCGGGCTGGAATACGCCGGCAGCTACAACGGCGAGGCGACCTATGAGCTGTCGCTCGCCTCGGCCGGGGCGCTGACCTTCGTGGCGGCGGTGTGATGGGCAACCCCCATCGCGGCGAGGTGACGGTGCTGCTGGACGGCGTGCCGCACAAGGCGCGGCTGACGCTGGGGGCGCTGGCGGGGCTTGAGGCGGACCTGGGCGCGGACAGCCTGATCGGGCTGATCGAGCGGTTCGAGAGCGGCCGGTTCGCCAGCCGCGACGTGCTGGCGGTGCTGGTCGCCGGGCTCAGGGGCGGCGGCTGGCAGGGCGGGCCAGAGGCGCTGATGACGGTCGAGATCGGCGGCGGCCCGGTGGGCGCGGCGCGGGCCGCGGCCGAGCTGCTGGCGCGGGCGTTTCATGGCGCCGCGTGAGGGCGATGGCGGGGCGGCGGGCGGCGGGGCGGCGGGCGGGGAGGCTGGCTTTGAGGCGGGCCGCCCCGCGGGGGGACTCGACTGGGCCGGGCTGATGCGGGCCGGGCTGACGCGGGCGAGCCTCGGCGGGCTGGGGCTCGCGCCGCGGGAGTTCTGGGATCTGACCCCGGCCGAGCTGGCGCTGATGCTGGGGATCGAGCCGGGGCGCGGCGGCGGCATGAGCCGCGCCGGGCTGGAGGCGCTGATGGCGCGGTTCCCCGATGCGCCCGCGGGCGGGGACTGACGCGCGCCGGGGCTGACGCGCGCCGGGACTGACACGAGGAGAGGCAGATGGCGGACAAGGACGGGTTTGCGGCCGGCGGCTTGGCAGGCGGCGGAGGGCGCGACGGGTTCGAGCGGCTGGGCGAGCGGCTGGACCAGTCGGGGCGGATCACCGCCGCCTTCGAGACCGAACTGGGGCGGCTGTCGCAGGTGATGGCGCAGACCGGGCGCGAGGTGACGACGTTGACCTCTGGCTTCGGCGGCGGGCTGCGGCGGGCCTTCGAGGGGGTGGTGTTCGACGGGATGAAGCTGTCGGACGCGCTCAAGGGGATCGCGCGGAACATGGCTGACACGGTGTTCGCCGTGGCCATGCGGCCGGTGCAGCAGGCGGTGGCGGGCGCGCTCGCGCAGGGGGTGAGCGGGTTCGTGTCGGGGGCGATGCCCTTCGCGCTGGGCGGGGCGTTCACCCAAGGGAGGGTGATGCCGTTCGCGCGGGGCGGGATCGTGACCCAGCCCACGCATTTCCCGATGCGCGGCGCAACCGGGCTGATGGGCGAGGCCGGGCCCGAGGCGATCATGCCGCTGCGCCGCGGCGCCGACGGGCGGCTGGGCGTCGCCGCCGCCGGCGCGGGCGGGCGGCCGGTCAACGTGACCTTCAACGTCTCGACCCCCGATGTCGCCGGGTTCCGGCGCAGCCAGGGGCAGATCGCGGCCAGCCTCGGACGGGCGCTGGCGCGGGGTGAAAGGAACGCATGATGGCATTTCACGAGGTCCGGTTCCCGCCCAAGCTGTCCTTCGGGTCGCTGGGCGGGCCTGAGCGGCGCACCGAGATCGTCACGCTGAGCAACGGCTTCGAGGAGCGGAACTCTCCGTGGGCGCATTCGCGCCGCCGGTATGACGCGGGGGTGGGGCTGCAGAGCCTCGACGACATGGCGGCGCTGATCGCGTTCTTCGAGGCGCGGGCGGGGCAGCTGCACGGGTTCCGCTGGAAGGACTGGGCGGATTACAGCTCGGCCCTGCCGAGCTGGGCGGTGAGCGCGGGCGATCAGCTGATCGGGCGCGGCGACGGGCGGACGGTGCGGTTCGCGCTGTCGAAGCTCTATCGCTCGGGCGAGGCGAGCTATCGCCGGCCGATCGCCAAGCCGGTGGCGGGGACGGTGAAGCTGGCCATCGGCGACGTGGAGCTGGTCGAGGGCACGGATTTCACCGTCGATCTGACGACCGGCGAGGTGACGCTCGCCGTCGCGCCGATGATGGATGCGCCGGTGACGGCGGGGTTCGAGTTCGACGTGCCGGTGCGGTTCGACACCGACCGGATCGCGGTGTCGGTCGCCTCGTTCGAGGCGGGCGAGGTGCCGCAGGTGCCGGTGGTCGAGGTGCGGCAATGACCGAGGTGGTGACGACGCTCGCCCGCGCCTGGGCGGTGACGCGGGCCGACGGGATGGTGCTGGGGTTCACCGACCACGACGCGGGGCTGAGCTTCGAGGGCATTGCCTTTCGTCCCGACGCGGGGCTGACGGCGCAGGCCCTGGTGCAGGGGCTGGGCCTCGCGGTGGACAACACCGAGGCGCAGGGGGTGCTGTCGGATGACGCGATCACCGCCGCGGACCTCGGCGCCGGCCGCTGGGACGGCGCGGAGGTGCGGCTGTGGGAGGTGGACTGGACCGCCCCCGCCAACCGCCGGCTGGTGTTCCGCGGGAGCCTCGGTGAGGTGACGCTGGCGCAGGGTGCCTATCGGGCCGAGCTGCGGGGTCTCGCCGAAGCGCTGAACCGTCCGCAGGGGCGGGTCTATCACGCCCGCTGCGCGGCCCGGCTGGGCGACGGCGCCTGCCGCTTCGACACCACGCGCGAGGGGTATCGGGCCGAGGGGCGCATCGCCTCGCTGGCCGAGGGCGGGGCGCGGCTGGCGCTGGCCGAGGTGCCGGCGCATGAGGCCGGGTGGTTCGAGCACGGGCGGGTCGAGTTCCTCGACGGGCCGGCGCAGGGCCTCGAGGGCTGGGTCAAGATCGACGCGATGCCGGCCGCGGGGGTGCGGGCGGTCGAGCTGTGGACGGCGCCGGGCGCGGTGCCGGCGGTGGGCGACCGGGTGCGGCTGATCGCGGGCTGCGACAAGCGGGCCGAGACCTGCCGGATGAAGTTCCTCAACTTCCTCAACTTCCGCGGTTTTCCGCATCTGCCGCCCGAGGACTGGTTGATCTCGCCGCAGGCGCATGGGGGCGGGCGGTGAGCGGCGCGGGCGCGCGGGCGGTGGCGGCGGCGCGGCTGTGGCTGGGGACGCCCTATGTGCACCAGGCCTCGGCGCAGGGCGCGGGCAGCGACTGCCTGGGGCTGGTGCGGGGGGTGTGGCGGGCGCTCTACGGCGCCGAGCCGGAGCGGCCGCCGGCCTACAGCGCCGACTGGGGCGAGGTGGGGGACGCGGAGCTTTTGTGGCAGGCGGCGCTGCGGCACCTGATCCCCGTGGCCGAGGGCGCGCCCGCCGAGGTGGGCGAGGTGCTGCTGTTCCGGATGCGGGGCGGGGCGATTGCCAAGCATCTGGGCATCCGGGCGGCGCTGGATAGCGCGCCGGGCGGGGCGCGGTTCATCCATGCCTATGAGCGGCACGGAGTGGTGGAAAGCCCGCTCTCGGGGCCCTGGGCCGCGCGGATCGCGGCGCGGTTCCGCTGGCCCGAGGCGGGCTGACGCCGCTCGCCGGGCGGCAGGGCGGGGCCGCAGGACGGGACGAGTTCAAGGAGGAAGGCGATGGCGACGATACTTCTCGCGGCGGCGGGCGCCTCGGTCGGGGCGGGCTTCGGCGGCACCATGCTGGGGCTGACCGGCGCGGTGATCGGCCGGGCCGTCGGCGCGACCATCGGCCGGGTCATCGACCAGCGGCTGATGGGCGCGGGCGCGAAGCCGGTCGAGACCGGCCGCGTGGACCGGCTGCGGCTGCAGACCGCGGGCGAGGGGACGCCGATCCCGCGCATCTGGGGGCAGATGCGGGTGCCGGGGCACGTCATCTGGGCCTCGCCCGTGACCGAGATCAGCCGCACCGAGGAGGTCGGCGGCAAGGGCGGCAGCGGTCCGAGCGTGACCGAGCTGACCTATCGGGTGAGCCTTGCCATCGCGCTGTGCGAGGGGCCGATCCTGTCGGTCGGCCGCATATGGGCGGACGGCGAGGAGATCGCCGCGGGCGAGCTGAACCTGCGCGTCTATCCGGGCAGCGAGACGCAGCTGCCCGACCCGGCGATCGCCGCGCATGACGGCGAGGCGGCGCCGGCCTATCGCGGGATTGCCTATGTCGTGCTCGAAGAGCTGGCGCTGGAGCGGTGGGGGAACCGGGTGCCGCAGCTCTCGTTCGAGGTTACGCGCGGGGTGAGTGGCGCGGCGTCGCTGGCCGAGAACGTGCAGGCCGTCGCGCTGATCCCCGGGACGGGCGAGTATGCGCTGGCGACCGAGGAGGTCTCGGTCGATCTGGGGCTGGGCGAGACGCGCATCCTCAACCGCAACACGCCGATGGGAGGGACGGATTTCGAGGTCTCGCTGGCCACGCTGGGGCGCGAGTTGCCGCGGGTGGGGTCGGTGTCGGTGGTGGTGTCGTGGTTCGGCGACGATCTGCGGGTGAACCACTGCACGGTGCGGCCCAAGGTCGAGCAGACCGAGCAGGACGGCGCCGGGATGGCCTGGCGCGCGGGCGGGATCGGGCGGGCGGCGGCGGGCGAGATCGCGCGCCGGGACGGGCGGTCGATCTATGGCGGCACGCCCGCGGACGAGTCCGTCGTGCAGGCGATCCGGGCGGTACGCGCGGCGGGGAAGGCCGCGGTGTTCTATCCGTTCATCCTGATGGAGCAACTGCCGGGCAACGGGCGCCCCGATCCGTGGAGCGGCGCGGCCGACCAGCCGGTGATGCCGTGGCGGGGGCGGATCACCAGCTCGGTGGCCGCCGGCCGGGACGGCTCGCCCGACGGGACGACGGCGGCGGACGCCGAGGTGGCGGCGTTCTTCGGCACCGCGGCGCCCGGAGATTTCCGGGTCGAGGGCGGGCGGGTCGTCTATGGCGGGCCGGACGAGTGGTCCTATCGGCGCTTCATCCTGCATTATGCGCATCTCTGTGCGCTGGCCGGCGGGATCGAAGCCTTTCTGATCGGCTCGGAAATGATCGGGCTGACGCAGATCCGCGGGGCGGTGCACCGCTATCCGGCCGTCGCGGCGCTGCGGCAGTTGGCGGCGGACGTGCGCGGCATCCTCGGGCCCGGGGTGAAGCTCGGCTATGCGGCGGACTGGAGCGAGTATTTCGGCCATCACCCGGGCGGGGACGAGGCGGTGTTCCACCTCGACCCCCTGTGGGGGGATGCCAACATCGACTTCGTCGGCATCGACAACTACATGCCGCTGTCGGACTGGCGCGAGGGCGAGACGCATCTCGATGCCGGCTGGGGGGATGTCCACAACGTCGATTACCTGCGCGCCAACGTTTGCGGCGGCGAGGGGTATGACTGGTATTATGCCAGCGACGCCGACCGGACCGCGCAACGGCGCACCCCCATCTCCGACGGGCAGGGGGAGCCGTGGATCTGGCGCTACAAGGACCTGCGCGGGTGGTGGTCGAACTGGCATTATGACCGCGGCCCGGGGGGCGGGCGCTCGGACGCGCCGACCGCCTGGGTGCCGGGGTCGAAGCCGATCTGGTTCACCGAATACGGCTGCGCGGCGCTCGACAAGGCCACCAACCAGCCCAACAAGTTCCTGGATGCGATGAGCAGCGAGTCGATGCTGCCGTGGCATTCGGACGGGCGGCGCGACGATTCGATCCAGGCGGCCTATGTCGAGGCGGTGACGTCCTACTGGGGCGATCCGGGCAACAACCCGCTGCGCGCCGACGGCAAGGGGCGGATGGTCGAGTTGTCGCGCGCCCATGTCTGGGCGTGGGATGCGCGGCCCTATCCGGCGTTTCCGGGGCGCGACGACCTGTGGTCGGACGGCCCGGCATGGGAGCGCGGGCACTGGCTGAACGGCCGCGCCACGGCGCTGCCGCTGGGCGACGTGGTGGCCGACATCTGCCGCCGCTCGGGGCTCGACGGCGTGGACGTGAGCGGCCTGTGGGGCATCGTGCGCGGCTATGCGGTCAGCGGGACCGAGAGCGCGCGGGCGGCGCTGCAGCCGCTGATGCTCACGCACGGGTTCGATGCGGTCGAGCGGGAGGGCGCGCTGCGCTTCGTCATGCGCGACGGGCGGCTGGACGGGACGGTGCCGCTTGAGGAACTGGCGGTGGTCGAGGAGGCGCCGGGGCTGGAGGTCACCCGGGCGCCGGCGGCCGAGCTGGTCGGCCGGGTGCGGCTGAGCCATGTCGAGACGGGCGCCGATCACGCGATCCGCACCGCCGAGGCGGTGCTGCCCGATGCGGCGGCCATCGCGGTGTCGGACAGCGACGTGCCGATGGCCCTGACGCGGGGCGAGGGGCACGCGGTGGCGGCCGGCTGGCTCGCCGAGGCGCGGGTCGCGCAGGAGGTGGCGCGGTTCGCGCTGCCGCCCTCGCGCGCGCATCTCGGGCCGGGGGACGTGGTGGCGCTGGGCGACGACGCCACCCGCTGGCGCATCGACCGGGTCGAGCGGGCGGGGGCGACGATCGTCGATGCGGTGCGGATCGAGCCGGGGGTCTATCGCCCGGCGCCGCAGCCGCTCGAGGGGCCGCGGGTGGCACGGCACGTCCCCGCGGGGCCGGTCTGGCCGGTGTTCCTGGACCTGCCGCTGCTGCGCGGCACCGAGGCGCCGCACGCGCCGCATCTGGCGGCGACGGCGACCCCCTGGCCGGGGGCGGTGCGGGCGTGGTGCGCGGTGGATGAGGCGGGCGGCTATGCGCCGAACGTGATCCTCAGCCGCCGCTCGGTCATGGGGGTGACACTGGCGCCGCTGGCGGCGGCGCGGCCGGGGGTGCTGGACCGGGGCGCGCCGCTCAGGGTGCGGGTCAAGGGCGGCAACCTGCGCTCGGTCACGCCCGAGGCGCTGCTGGCGGGGGCCAACGTCATGGCGATCGGCGACGGCTCGGCCGGCAACTGGGAGGTGATGCAGTTCACCACCGCGACGCTCGTCGCGCCGGGAGAGTGGGAGATCGCCGGCCGGCTGCGCGGGCAGGCCGGGACGGACGCGGTGGCGCCGGCGGTCTGGCCGGCGGGCAGCGTGGTCGTGCTGCTCGACGGCGCGGCGCGGCAGGTCGAGCTGCCACCCGACGCGCGCGGCCAGTTGCGGCACTGGCGCATCGGGCCGGCGAGCCGGTCGCCGGACGATCCCGCCTATCGCCAGCGCGACGAGGCCTTTGCCGGGATCGGCCTCAGGCCGCTCTCGCCCTGTCATCTGCGCGTCCGCGACGGCCGGGCCGCGTGGGTGCGGCGCACCCGGATCGGCGGCGACGGCTGGGACGGGTACGACGTGCCGCTGGGCGAGAGCGTCGAGCGCTATCTCGTCACCGCCGCGCAGGGCGGGCGCGAGATCGCCCGCGAGGTGGTGCGCGAGCCGTTCTGGGCGCTGAACGGCGCCGTGCAACAGGCGGCGCTCGCCCCGGGCGGGGTCGAGATCGCGGTCGCGCAACTGTCGGATGTCTTCGGGCCGGGCCCGTCTGCAAGGAGCGTTTATCATGGCTGAACAAACCACCCTGCGTTGCGGCCTGCCGCTGCTGCAACCGGCGCAGGCGCAAAAGCACGTCACCGTCAACGAGGCGCTGATGCGGCTTGACGGGCTGGTGAACCTGGTGCTGCAGAGCGCGACGACCGCCGCCCCTCCGGCGACGGTCACGGACGGGCTGTGCTTTGCGGTGCCCTTTGCCGCGAGCGGCGCGTGGGCGGGGCAAGACGGGCGGATCGCCGTCGGCAGCAACGGGGGGTGGGTGTTCGTCGCCCCCTCGCGCGGGCAGCAGGCATTCGTGGCCGACCGCGGGGTGACGGCGATCTGGACCGGCAGCGCCTGGGCGGCGGGAGCGCTGACGATGGGCGCCTTTGGCGCGGGGCTGAGCGCTGGGCTGATCGAGGCCGACGTGGGGGTGGCCGCGGGGACCGGCTTTGCGTCGGGCGTGAAGGTGCCGGCGCACTCGCTGATCGTGGGCGTCACGGCGCGGGTGACGGAGGCGATCTCCGGCACGCTGACGAGCTGGAGCCTCGGGACGGCCGCGGATGCGGGGCAGTTCGGCTCGGGGTTGGGGAAGGGGCTGAACTCGTGGGCGCAGGGGCTGTTGTCGGCGCCGATGGCCGTCTATGCGCCGCTCGAGCTGCGGCTGACCGCGACGGGCGGCGCCTTTGCCGGCGGACGGGTGCGGATCGCCGTGCATACGCTGGCGCTGCGGCTGCCCGATCCGGTCGCCGCGTGACGCGAGGGCGCGCCGTGCGGTGCGCGGCGCGCGACCCGGCCGGTCTTTCGATCGGGGGCGATCTGGCGTATCTCTGGGTCACGACCGATGGAGAGACGCATGGACGAGCAGCGCGATCCGAGGGGCCCCGCCGCCCAGTCCCGCAATGCGCTGTGGGCGGCGATCCGGTCCGAGGCGGCCGAGGCGGTGCGCACCGAGCCACTGCTCGGGGCGCTGATCCACGCCGGGCTCTTGCACCATGCGACGTTCCAAGCGGCGCTCGCCTATCGCTTTTCGCTGAAGCTCGCCTCGGGCGAGATGAGCGAGCAGATCCTGCGCGAGATCGCCGACGATGCCCATGCCCGCGCGCCGGCGCTGGCCGAGGCCGCGCAGGCGGACCTCGAAGCGGTGTATGAGCGCGATCCGGCCTCGCACCGGCTGATGCAGCCGATGCTGTTCTTCAAGGGGTTCCAGGCGCTGCAGGCCTATCGCATCGGCCATTGGCTGTGGAACAACGGCCGGATCGATATGGCCTATTTCGTGCAGATGCGCTGCTCGGAGGTGTTCGGCGTGGACATCCACCCGGCGGCCCGGATCGGCACCGGGGTGATGATCGACCATGCCCATTCCATCGTGATCGGCGAGACGGCGGTGGTCGGAAACGACGTGTCGATGCTGCACTCGGTCACGCTGGGCGGCACCGGCAAGGAGGACGGCGACCGGCATCCGAAGATCGGCGACGGGGTGATGATCGGCGCCGGCGCCAAGGTGCTGGGCAATATCCGCGTCGGGCATTCGAGCCGGATCGCGGCGGGCTCGGTGGTGCTGGCGGATGTGCCGCCGTGCAAGACGGTCGCGGGTGTGCCGGCGCGGATCGTGGGCGACGCGGGCTGCGACCAGCCGTCGGACGCGATGAACCAGATCCTCGGGCTCGAGAGCCTGTTCTAGCGCGCCCAGCGTTCCGGGTCGGCGCCGGTGACCTGGGCGAGCGTCTTGCCCTCGGCGGCGAGGCGCGCGTCGAGGCCGTGCGCGATCTCGGAGGCGAGCGAAAAGCCGTTGTAGATCAGGGCGCTGTAGAGCTGGAGGGCGGAGGCGCCAGCCTCGAGCTTGGCCCAGGCTTGCTCGACCGAGCCGATGCCGCCGACGCCGATGATCGGCAGTTTTCCGTTGGTGAGCAGACGCAGGCGCGCAAGGATGCGGGTCGAGCGGGCGAAGAGGGGTGCGCCGGAGAGGCCGCCCGTCTCGGCCGCATGGGGCGAGGTGAGGCCGCTGCGGTCGAGCGTGGTGTTGGTGGCGATGATGCCGGCGGCGCCCGAGTCGGTCAGCACGGCGGCGAGTTCGGCGAGCGCCGCGTCGTCGAGGTCGGGGGCGATCTTGACCAGCACCGGGGGCCGGGCGGTGGTCTCATCCCGCGCGGCGAGGACGCCGGCGATCAGCGCAGCGAGCGCGCGGGCGCCCTGCAGGTCGCGCAGCTTCTCGGTGTTGGGCGAGCTCACGTTGATGGTCAGGAAATCGACGTGCGGGGCGGCCATGCGGGCGACCTCGGCGAAGTCGGCGGCGCGGTCGGAGCTGTCCTTGTTGGCGCCGAGGTTGAGGCCGACCGGGACCGGCGAGGGGGCGCGGGCGGCAAGACGCGCGGTGATGGCGGCGGCGCCCTCGTTGTTGAAGCCGAAACGGTTGATGACAGCGCGGTCGGCGGTGAGGCGGAAGAGCCGCGGCTTGGGGTTGCCGGGCTGCGGGCGGGGGGTGGCGGCGCCGACCTCGATGAAGCCGAAGCCGGCGCAAGTCAGCGGGCCGATGGCGCGGGCGTTCTTGTCGTAGCCGGCGGCGAGGCCGACGGGGTTGGGCAGGGCGAGGCCCGCGACGCTTGTGGCGAGGCGCGGTGAGGTCACGGGCGCGCCGGGAAGCGGCACGACGCCCGCGGCCAGCGCCTTGAGCGACAGGTCATGGGCGCGCTCGGGGTCAAGGCGGTGCAGCGCGGCGAGGCCGGCGCGTTCGATCAGGCGCATCAAAGACCCTCGAGGTGGTGGCCCGCGGGCGTGAGGGGGATGGGGCGGGTGTGCTCCACATCCGCGAGACGCAGCGGGCGGTAGAGATGGGGGAAGAGGGCGCCGCCGCGCGACGGCTCCCACCGAAGGGCGGGGCCGAGGCGGGCAGTGGGGCAGGCGAGCAGCGTCAGGTCGGGCTCGGCCGCGAAGTGCTTGGCAAGGGTGCCGGGGAGTTGTGCGGCGGTCGAGAAGTGGACGTAGCCGTCGGCGAGGTCGACGGGGGCGCCGAGGGTTTCGCCCGCCGCTTGCAGCGCCGCCCATTCGGCGGGGCGCAGGACCTTGTAAACGGTCGCGGGGGGCAGCGCGGCGAGGACGCGGGCGGCGAGGTGGCGGTCGGCGGCCGCCTCGGGGCCGCGGTGCCACGGCGCGAAACGCAGGCGGAAGGCGGAGAGGCGGGTCTCGGGGTCGGCCTCGGGGTAGCCGATGCGGGTGAGGCGCGCGGCGAGGGGCTCGGGCGCGTCCGGCGCGTCCGCCGCGGGCGCGAGGGCGAGGCCTTGGCGGGCGAGGCGGGCCCAGTCGAAGCGGGGGCCGGGGTCGGATTTCCGGCCCGGCGCCATGTCGGAATGGGCGATGACGCGGTCGGGCGGGATGGACCAGCGGGCGAGGATCGCGGCGAGCAGTTCCTCGAGCGCGGCCATCTGCGGCTCGGGGAAGGGGCGGTCGCCGGGGTTCGCCAGCTCGATGCCGATGCTGTGCGAGTTGACGTCGTCGCGGCCCTGCCACGCGCCTGCGCCGGCGTGCCAGGCGCGGCGGTCCTCGGGGACCAGCGCCTCGGTGGTGCCGTCCTCGGCGATGAGCCAGTGGGCGGAAACCTCGGCCGCCGGGTCGCAGAGCCGGGCGCGGGCCGAGGCGAGATCGGCCATGCCGGTGTAGTGGAGCACGACCAGATCGGGCTGGTTGGTGCCGCGGCGCGGGCCGTGGTTGGGCGAGGGGTGGGGGTCGGTCATTCCTGCCAGGCGCGGATCAGCGTGCCGTCGGCGGCGACGACCCGCGCGTGGGGGCGGTCCCAGTGCAGGGTCTGGCCGTCGTCGGGGTAGTGGACCGTGTCGCGGTCGGGGTTGGTGCCGGCGCAGAGATAGCGCAGCGGCGCGTCAGTGTGGTTCCATATGTGGTGGGCGTTGGCGGCGCCGGCGGGCCAGAGTGCCATGTCGCCGGGGGCGAGTTCGGTCGCGCCGTCATCCTCGATGACGGTGGCGCGGCCCTCGAGGATCAGCACGAACTCGTCCGAGCTGCTGTGCCAGTGGCGCATGGCGGAACGCTGGCCGGGGGCGAGGGTGACGACGTTGACGCCCATCTGCGCCAGCCCGGCGGCGTCGCCGAACCGCTCTTCGATCCGCGGCGCCGAGCCGTTGACCTGCTGGCCCGGCACCGAGCCCCGGCGCAGGATCACAGCGGCTCGCCGCGGGCAGGGGTCCAGCCGCAGACGCGGCCGTCGCCGTCCGGGTCGAGGCCGAGCGGGTCGCGTTGCGGGCCGCCCTGCGCGAGGAAGGCGCGCTGCGCCGCCTCGGGCGAGGGCCATGCGGCGCAGTTGCCCGGGCGCACCGAGCCGTCGCGGGCGTAGCGGCCTGCGGGGGTCACCACGACCGTCTGCGGTGCGGCGCCCACGACGACGGCGGCGGGTGCCGCGCGGCGGACGGGGTAGACCACGGGCGGCGGCACGTCGAAGGCCGGCGCCCGGGCGCGGTCGGGCAGGCGGCGGTTCGAGGTGATGCCGACCGCGCCGGCGGCGATCGTCGTCTCACGCTCGATGATCTGGACCGGGGTCGGACCGGCAAGCTCGGCCGCGGTGGGGGCCTTGGCCGGCAGCGCGATCGGGATGCCGCGCGGCGGCTCGGCGATCTTGCCAGTCAGCGCCGATTCGCGGGCACGGAGGTAGTCGCCGTAGGGCGTCGCCTCGGCGCGGTAGTTGGGATTCCAGCCCTGGTTCTCGCCGGAGCAGGCGGCGAGCGCGATGGTCAGCGCGATGGGCGGGATCAGGTTCAAGGCGCGCATCGCGGGGTCCTTTGCGTGTGTCGCCGCCAGCCTACCACCAGCGGGCAGGCTTGGCGACGAAGCCTGCGGCTTTTTCCAGCACCGCGCCGTGGTTGAGAAGGTCGCCCTCGTCCCACGGCCGGCCGATCAGTTGCAGCCCGAGCGGCAGGCCCTGGGCGTCGAGCCCCACGGGGACGGCGAGGCCGGGCAGGCCGGCGAGGTTCACGGTCACGGTGAAGACGTCGTTGAGATACATCTCGACCGGATCGGCGTCCTTCATCGACCCCAGCGCGAAGGCCGCCGAGGGCGTCGCCGGGGTCAGGATCGTGTCGATGCCTTCGGCGAACGCCTGGTCGAAGTCGCGCTTGATCAGCGCGCGGACCTTGCGGGCGCGGTTGTAATAGGCGTCAAAGAACCCCGCCGAGAGGACGTAGGTGCCGACCATCACCCGGCGCTGCACCTCGGGTCCGAAGCCCTCGGCGCGGGTCTTTTCGTACATCTCGGTGATGCCGTCGCCGGCCGCGAGCTTCGCCCGCCGGCCGTAGCGGACCCCGTCGTAGCGGGCGAGGTTCGAGGACGCCTCGGCCGGCGCGATGACGTAATAGGCGGGCAGCGCGTATTTCGTGTGCGGCAGCGAGATGTCGACGATCTCGGCGCCCGCGTCGCGCAGCATCTCGGCGCCCTGCTGCCAGAGGGCGTCGATCTCACCCGGCATCCCGTCCATGCGGTATTCGCGCGGGATGCCGATCTTCTTGCCGCGGATGTCGCCGGTCAGCGCGGCCTCGTAGTCGGGGACCGGGCGGTCGGCCGAGGTGGAGTCCTTGGGGTCGACCGAGGCCATCGCGCCCAGCATGATCGCCGCGTCGCGCACCGTCCGGGTCATCGGCCCGGCCTGGTCGAGCGACGAGGCAAACGCGATCGTCCCCCAGCGCGACACGCGCCCGTAGGTGGGCTTGAGCCCGACCGTGCCGGTGAAGGCCGCAGGCTGGCGGATCGAGCCGCCGGTGTCGGTGCCGGTCGCCGCAAGGCAGAGGTCGGCCGCCACCGCCGCCGCCGAGCCGCCGGACGAGCCGCCGGGGGTCAGGGGCGCGTCGATCTTCCACGGGTTCACCGCAGGGCCGTAGACGCTGGTCTCGTTGGACGAGCCCATGGCGAACTCGTCCATGTTGAGCTTGCCGAGCATCACCGCGCCGGCGTCGAACAGGTTCTGCGTCACGGTCGATTCGTACTCGGGGCGGAAGCCCTCGAGGATGCGGCTGGCGGCCTGGCTGGGCACGCCCTTGGTGCAGAACAGGTCCTTGATCCCGACCGGGATGCCGCACATCGCCGGGGCGTCGCCGGTGGCAAGCCGGGCGTCGGCGGCCTCGGCCTGGGCGCGGGCGATCTCGGGCGTCTGGTGGACAAAGGCGTTGAGCGCGCCGGCGCCCTCGATGGCCGACAGGCAGGCGTCGGTCAGCTCGGCGGCCGAGATGTCGCGGGCGCGCAGGCGGTCGCGGGCCTCGGCGATGGTCAGGCTGTTCAGCGTCATTCCACCACCTTCGGCACGGCAAAGAACCCCTCGCGCGCGTCGGGCGCGTTGGCGAGCACGGCGGCCTGCTGGTCGCCGTCGGTCACGACGTCCTCGCGGCGCTTGAGGCGCATCGGCTCGACCCCGGTCATCGGCTCGATGCCGTCCACGTCGACCTCGTTGAGCTGCTCCATGAAATGCAGGATGCCGTTCAGCTCGGCGGCAAAGGCCGGCAGGGCGTCGTCGGCCACCGCGATGCGCGCCAGATGCGCCACCTTGCGGGCCTCGGAAGGGTCAATCGACATCGGAATTCCTTTCGCTGGGGCCGGATTTACCGGGCGGGGCCGGGCTCGGCAAGGCGGGATGGGCAGGCGACGGGGGCGCGTGGCGTCAAGCGTGCCGCTTCAGTGCCTGCCGCCTCAGCGGATCGTGTCGCCCGGCAGGAAGGTCGGGGCCAGCGCCACGATCCCGTCCTCAGGACGTGGGTCCTTGCCGGCGACGATCCGGGCCGCCCGCCGGCCGATGTCGAGCCGCCGCGCGTCGGTCGTGGCCAGCCGCATCGGCAGCCCGTCCAGCAGATCGACCCCGTTGAACCCCGCGAGCCCGAGCTTGCCCGGAATGTCGATCCCCTGCTCGCGCGCCCAGATCAGCCCGCCCGCGCCGATGAGGTCGTTGGAATAGTAGAGGAAATCCAGCCCCGGCTCGCGCGCCAGGATGCGCTCGGTCAGCTCGCGGCCCTTGGCCAGCGACGACCCGCCCTGGTAGTATTCGCGCGCCACCAGCGGCACGCCCGCCGCGCCCAACGCCCGCTCGAACCCTGCCAGCCGCTTCCGCGCCCGGTGGTCCTCGGGCATGTGCGTGCCGATGAAGCCGATGCGCCGGTAGCCGGCCCCGAGGATATGGCCCGCCATCTCGGCCCCGGCGCGCTCGTGGCTGATGCCCACCGCGGTGTCGATCGGGTCGCCGTCCACGTCCATGATCTCGACGACCGGAATCCCTGCCGCCTCGAGCATGGCGCGCGACGCCCGCGAGTGCTCGAGCCCGGCGAGGATCACGCCCGAGGGCCGCCAGCTCAGCATGTCGTAGAGCACCGTCTCTTCGCGCGCCGGGCCGTAGTGGGTGACGCCGACGACCGGTTGCAGGCCGGTATCGTCCAGCTCGGCCGAGATCCCCCCCAGCACATCCGGAAACACGAGGTTCGACAGCGACGGGATCACCACGGCCACGAGGTTCACCCGCTGCGAGGCGAGCCCGCCGGCGATCTTGTTCGGGACATAACCCAGCGCCCGCGCTGCGGTCAGCACCTTCTCCCGCGTCGCCGGGGACACGTCACCGCGGTTCCTGAGGACGCGGCTGACGGTCATCTCGCTGACCCCCGACGCCATCGAGACATCGCGCAACGTGAGCGGGCGGCGGGGACGGCTCGGGGTCATCGGCTCTCCGTTCCGGGACACCCCAGCGTTAGCGCACGCCATGGGCGCCCGCAACCGTGGCCCGCGCGCTTGCCATGCCGGGCCGGCCCGTGCGACAACGCGGGCTGTGACCTCGTGGCTCAACTGGATAGAGCAGCCCCCTCCTAAGGGGCAGGTTGCAGGTTCAAGTCCTGCCGGGGTCACCATACGCCCACGCCCCCCACCTTGCCTTTCGCCGCGCGATGCTTGAGCCTCGCCCCGTCACCCGCAGATGAGGCGCGGCCATGAAAGTCTTTCTCAGCGCCGACATGGAGGGCACCGCCGGCGTCACCGCCTGGTCCGAGACCGAGCATGACAAGCCCGACTACCCCCAGTTCCAGGCGCTGATGACCGCCGAGGTCGTCGCCGCCTGCGAAGGCGCCCTCGCCGCCGGCGCCACCGAGATCATCGTCAAGGACGCCCACCACACCGGGCGCAACCTGCTCGTCGACCGTCTGCCGGCCGAGGTGCGGGTGGTGCGCGACTGGTCGGGGCACCCGCATTCGATGATGTTCGGGATCGACGCGGACTGCCGGGCGGCGCTGTTCACCGGCTATCACGACGCGGCGGGGACCGACAGCAACCCGCTCGCCCACAGCTTCACCGGCCGGATCATGCGGCTGACGATCAACGGCGCGCTCGCGTCCGAGTTCACCGTCAACGCCATCACCGCCGCCTCGCTCGGGGTGCCGGCGGCGTTCCTGTCGGGCGATGCGGGGATCTGCGCCGGGGCGGCGGCGCTGGTGCCGGGGATCGTCACCGTGCCGGTCAGCGCGGGGTTCGGCCCGGCGACCGCCTCGCTGTCCCCGGCCCGGGCCCGCGCGGCGATCCGCGACGGCGTTGCCCGCGCACTCTCGGACCTCGATGCCCGCCAGCCCGCCCCCCTCGCCGACCTTTGGGAGGTCGCGCTCGAATACACCAACGCCGTCGAGGCCTATCGCGGCAGCTTCTTCCCCGGCGTGGACTATCCCGCGCCGCGCCGGCTCACCTTCGTCCGCGACGACTGGTTCGAGGTGCTGCGGACGCTGCGCTTCCTCTGGTAACCCGCCCGCGCGGCGGGTTGATCACCAGCACCCCGGAAAGGATCAGCGCCCCGCCGGCCAGCTCCACGAGCCGCGGGGTTTCCGACAGGATCAGCCAGCTCGACAGGATGCCCACCACCGGCACCAGCATCGACCACGGCGCGATGACGGCGGCGGGGTGGCGGGTCAGAAGCCGGTTCCAGACCCCGAACCCCACCACCGAGGCGCCGAACGCGCTGAAGGCGAGCGCGAGGTTGGCGGGCAGCGCGGCCGGGGTCAGCGCGCCCGCGAGGGCCGGGCCGATCCGGTCGGCCTCGGTCAGCGCCGAGAGCGCCAGCAGCGGCAGCGGCGGCACCACAGTCATCCACAGCGCCAGATGCAGCGGCCGCGCGGCCTGGGCCTTGCGGATGCAGATGTTGCCGCCCGCCCAGGACAGCGCCGCCAGCATCGTCAGCGCGACGGGCCACCACGACACCGCCTGCGCCCGCACCGTGCCGATCACCGCCAGCCCCAGCATCGCCAGCGCCAGCCCCGCCACCCGCGGGGCGGTCAGCCGCTCGCCCAGCAGCACCACGGCCAGCGCCACCGTCAGCGGCGCCGAAGCCTGCAGCACCAGCGAGGCGAGGCCCGCCGGCATTCCCGCCGCCAGCCCGGCGTAGAGAAACGCGAACTGAAAGAACCCGATCCCGAGGCCGGTGCCGAGCAGCCAGCCCAGCCCCACCCCGGGGCGCGGCACCAGCAGCACGGTCGGCACGGCGATCAGCAGGAAGCGGATCGCCGCCCCCAGCATCGGCGGGTAATGCGCGAGGATGAAGACCGAGGCGGGAAAGTTCAGCCCCCAGAGGACCGGCACCAGCAGCGCCAGCATCATCTCGCCCCGCGTCATCGGCGCCCCGCCGCCTGCCGACGCGGCGGTTGACGACCGCCCCCGGATCGGGCGCTGATGGCGCCAGGATGGACAAGCTCAGCTGGAACCTGCTCAGGATCTTTGCCGCCATCGGCGAGGCCGGCGGCGTCACCCGCGCCGCCGAGGGGCTGGGCCTCAGCCAGCCCGCGGTCAGCCAGTCGCTCGCCCGGCTCGAGGCGGCGCTCGACACCGTGCTCGTGGACCGCGGCGCCCGCGACTTTGCCCTGACCGAGGCCGGGGCCGCGATCCACGCCGAGGCGGTGGCGATGCAGCGCTCGGTCGAACGGATCGGGACGCACGCTGGCCACGCGCGGGCGCGGCTCGAGATCGCGGTGATCCCCGACTGGCCCTCCGAGGTCTTCGACGAGGCGCTGCGGCTCTTTCACCAGCGCTACCCGCAGACCCCGGTCCGCATCGACGTGCTGAGCAGCATGGACATCCTCGCCCGGCTGCGCGCCACCGGGCGCGGGATCGGCGTCTGCCTGCTGCCGCGGCCGCTCGACGATCTCGAGTGCCGGCTGCTCGACGAGCCGGAGTGGTCGGTGTTCTGCGGGGTCGAGCACGCGATGTTCGGCCGCGACGAGATCAGCCTCGACGAGCTGCGGGCCGAGCCCTTCGTCGCCTTCACATGCGCCGGCAGCCCGCGCGGGTTCGAGCCGATGGACCCGCTGTCGCGGGGCCTCGGCCTCGGGCGGAACGTGATCGCCACCAGCACCAGCCCCGACGAGGTGCGGCGGATGATCGTCGCGGGGCTGGGGCTCGGGGTGTGCCCTGGACCACGGCGCGCGACGCGCACCGCGCGGGCCTGCTCTGGCCGCTCAGGATCACCCACGAGACGCTCGCCGCGCATATCTACCTCGTCCACCCGCCGTCCTTCGGCGAGGATGCCGTCGCCGCCAGCTTCGCCGCGCTGGTGGCCGAGGTGCAGGACACCCGCGTGCCCCGCGCCTGACGCCCTGGCCTCACACGAGGACCGCCTCGATCAGCATCGGCCCCGGCTCGCGCACGCCTGCGGCGATGGCCCGGTGCAGCTCGGCGGCATCCTCGACCCGCACCGCCGGCACCCCCATCCCGCGCGCGAGCTGCACGAAATCCAGCTCGGGCCGGCGCAGGTCGAGCATGTCGAGCGCCGTCGGCCCGGGGTTGGCGCCGACCCGCATCAGCTCGCCCTTCAGGATCTCGTAGCTGCGGTTGGCGAGGATGATCGTCGTGACGTTGGCCTGCTCGCGCGACTGCGTCCACAGCCCCTGCAGCGTGTACATCGCCGATCCGTCCGCCTGCAGCGCCACCACCGGCCGGTCCGGGCAGGCAATGGCGGCGCCGGCGGCGAGCGGGATGCCGATCCCGATCGAGCCGCCGGTGATCGAGAGCCAGCTCTGCGGTCCCGCGCCTTGCGCAAAGCGCATCGCGGACTGCGCCCGCGTCAGCCGCTCGTCGATGACGATGGCATGGTCGGGGATCGCCGCGGCAATGGCCATCGACAGCGCGTCGTCCCTCAGCGGCCCGGCCTGCGGAGCGACGGGGCGGGCGGCGTCGGGCGGCGTCGCTGCGCGCGCGCCCACCAGATCGGCCAGCGCCGCCAGCGCCGCCGGGCCGTCCTGGTCGCGCCCGGCCAGCGTCTCGACCCGCGTGCCCGGCGGCAGCAGCAGGCTCGGCCGGTCGGGATAGGCGAAGAACGCCACCGGCTCGACCGCCTCGACCAGCACCGCGCGGTCGAACCGCGCCAGCGTCCCGAGCGCGAGGTCGATGGGATAGGGGATGCGTGCGATCTCGACCCGCCCGCGCCCCATCTCGAGCCGCCGGTTCGAGCCCGGCGCCATCACCTCGGCCCCGGTCCGGTCCGCGATCCCCGCGGCCAGCGCCAGCGCCTCGGGCCGTTCGAGCACCGTGCCCCCGACGAGCAGCAGGCACCCTGGCCCCAGCAGCGCCACCGCCCGGTCCAGCGCGCCGTCCTCGAGCGCCCGGGGCGCGGCCGCGGGCAGGGGCGGGGCGATCTCGCCGCCCTCCTCCCACCCGAGGTCGGCGGGCAGGATCAGCGTCGCCACCCCGCCCGGATGCCCCGAGGCCGCGGCGAGCCCCGCCATCGCGTCCCGCGCCAGCGTCGCGGCCGCCGTGCCGGTCCCCACCCAGTCCGAAAACGGCGCCACCGCCGCCGCCACGTCGGCCGTGAGCGGCGCGTCATAGCGCGCGTGGCGCACCGCGTGGTCGCCCACGAGGTTCAGCACCGGGGACCGGCCCTTCCTTGCATTGTGCAGGTTCGCCGCCCCGTTGGCGAAGCCGGGGGCGAGGTGCAGCAGCGTCACCGCAGGCTTCCCCGCCATCCGCCCGTAGCCGTCGGCGGCCCC
Source organism: Paracoccus sanguinis (assembly GCF_900106665.1). Taxonomy (GTDB): domain Bacteria; phylum Pseudomonadota; class Alphaproteobacteria; order Rhodobacterales; family Rhodobacteraceae; genus Paracoccus; species Paracoccus panacisoli. The sequence goes on along the minus strand of NZ_FNNA01000002.1, from coordinate 623,350 downwards.
CGTCACGACCCCCTCGAACAGCCCGAGCACGCAGTGGATCAGCCGGGTGCGGTCGAGCGCATCGACGAACTGCATTTCCGAGGTGCCTGGATTGGCGAAACACACCTCGGTGCCCGCCGCGTGCAGGCTGCGGACGACGCTTTCGGCCCCGTTCATCTGATCACTCCTGTCTCTGCCCTGTCTCTGCGGCCGCCGCCGCCAGCACCGCCAGCCGCCGGGTCAGCGCCGCGTCGGCGCGCTCGACGATATGGCCGCGATGCATCACCGCCACCTGCGTGCCGATGTGGCGCGCCCTGACGAGGTCATGGCTGATGAACACATCGGCCACGCCAGTGTCGCGTTGCAGGTCGGCCCTCAGGCGTCAGCGCCGCCAGCAGCCCGTCGAGCGTGCCGACGACCGACGGGCGCAGATCGACGTGCGACATCCACACCCCGAGCGGCAGCAGGTGCATATGCGCGTCGTAAAGCCCCGGCATGGCGAACCGGCCCTTCAGGTCGATGCGCCGCGTCGCCGGCCCGGCAAGCGCCCGCATCTCCTCGGCGGTGCCGGTGGCCAGCACCCGGTCGCCCGCCACGGCCAGCGCCTCGACCGCCGGCAGCCCGGCGCCGCACCAGATCGTCCCGCCCTCAAGCACCAGATCGGCCTGCGCCATCTCTGTCCCCTCCCGCGAACTGGAATGCGTCGATTTGGCGCGGCGGCCGGTCCACGAGTCAATGCAGCAAACCGGCCAGCATCACCTGAGGCAATGGCGACATTCAACCACCCTATGGAGCTGGGCGCCCCCGCGTCGGGCTGGCGCCGCCCCCGGTTTCGCCGTAAGCGAGCCGCACCACCGCAAGAGGGGATGCGCCCGGATGTACACCGTCAGCCTCATGGCCGCGCCGGCGCGCGCCGACCTCGACGACGACACCATCGCTGCGCTGCAGCGCCGCTGGGGCGGGGGCAGCGCCCTCTGGCTCGACCAGGGCACCGCGGTCGAGTTCGCCATCCCCGCCTGGCCCGAGGACTTCGACGCCGCCTGGGCCGAGGCCGACGCGCAGGGCTTCGACCTCGCCGTGCAGCCCACCGCCAACCGGCGCAAGGCGGTGCTGCTGGCCGACATGGATTCGACCATGATCGAGCAGGAGTGCCTGGACGAGCTGGCCGACATGGCCGGCGTCGGCCCCCGCGTCGCGGCGATCACCGCCCGGGCGATGAACGGCGAGCTGAACTTCCACGAGGCGCTGATCGAGCGCGTGGGCCTGCTCGCCGGCCTGCCCGTCTCGGTCATCGCGGAGGTGCTGGCCGAGCGCATCACCCTCGCGCCCGGCGGCCGCACGCTGGTCGCGACGATGAAGGCGAACGGCGCCTGGACGGCGCTCGTCTCGGGCGGCTTCACCGACTTCACCGGCCCGGTCGCCGACCAGCTCGGCTTCGACGAGCAGCGCGCCAACGTGCTGCTGGACGACGGGGCGGGACGGCTGAGCGGCCGCGTCGGCCTGCCGATCCTCGGGCGCGAGGCCAAGGTCGACGCGCTGGTCGAGATCACCGCCGCGCGCGGCCTTACCCCCGCCGACGCGATGGCGGTGGGCGACGGCGCCAACGACCTCGGGATGCTGCAGCTGGCGGGATCCGGTGTGGCGATGCACGCCAAGCCGGTGGTGGCCGCGCAGGCGCGGGTGCGCGTGAACCACGGCGACCTGACCGCGCTGCTTTATCTGCAGGGCTACGGGCGGGACGAGTTCGTGGTGTGAGCCGGGTGAGGCGGGGCGGGGCGAGGGCGCGCGGCTGGGTCTTAGAGGCGGGCGCTGGGAGACTGCCTTCTCAAGCCCGAGCGCGATCGCGGGTTGAGGAGAAGGCGCGGCGGGCGCGCGGTTAAGCCACGCAAGCACACAAAATTCCGGTCAATCCGAAACGCAGCGCCGGCATGGGCGCGGGTATGGGCGCTACCGCTGCGCGAGGTATCAATGCGCGCCGGTGCTCACGCCGCGATGCATGCCCGAAGGGGCAGCACCGCCCAAGGCGCGGTGCTGATCACCTCCGGCAAATTGACTTCCCCACTCACTCTGCGAGGAGACCGGGCCGACGCTGACTCCGTTGGAATCGGATACAAAGGATGGGAATGTGACCCGTCACTTCGGCGTTGGGTTTCGTTCGGAGTCGGATTGGCGCGGATAGACCTCACGGCTTGCGATGCGCCTGCGCGCACTATGAGCTGCGCCGAACAAACAGTTCAGCATCGCGTTAAGCGTAGGAAGCCCGCCCGTCGCTTTCGCGCAGCTTCGCGTTGGTGGGGTGACTCGGAATCCGCTCTGCTGCACTGACCCTGCTGCCACGCCCAATGCGTCGTCGGTGACCGGCAGTCACCTGACGGGCCTACCAGCGGTGACCCCTAAATCGGGGCGCCTCATCGGGCGATGGCAGACGGAGTGGCCACGACTGCACATCTGCACAGCAAGATCGTCGAAGCCGTCCCCTAGTTCGTCACGAGCGCCGCAGACGCAGCGCCCTTCTGGCGGCTCCGGCACAAGCCCCGCGAGCCGAGATCAGCTGCCGAACGCCCACCCCTCACGGCGCCAGCGCCGCCAGTGTCTCCGCCGCCGGCCGCGCGACCGTTCGGGCGCAGCCGGTGCCCGCCCACTGGGCGCCGTAGCCTGCCTCTCCCGCTGCCAGCGCTGCCGCATTGAGCGCCTTGCCCGCGTCGTAGGTCATCGGATAGCCGGGCGTCGCGTCGTCCGGGATCGCGGTGAACCGGTTCGCGCAACACCGCGCCGGACGGCCCGAGATCGCCGCCGTCATCACCGTCTCGCCCCTCGCCAGCGCCGCGCGGTGGGCGGCGGGCGTGGCGGCCTCGGGCGCGGCGAGGAACGCCGTGCCGCACTGCACCGCGACCGCCCCTGCGGCCAGCGCCGCCCGGCTGTCCTGCCGGTCCATGATCCCGCCCGCGGCGATCACCGGCAGCCCCAGCGGCACCAGCGCCGCGACCAGATCGAGCGTGCCGAGCCGCTGGTCCGGCCCGGACGGGTCGAAGATCCCGCGGTGGCCCCCGGCCTCCCACCCCTGCGCGATCACCGCGTCGAGCCCGGCCGCGCGGATCGCCTCTGCCTCGGCCGGCGACGTGGCCGTCGCGGCGAGCACCGCCCCGGTCGCCCTGAGCGCCGCGATCTGGTCGGGGCGGGGCAGGCCGAAGTGAAAGCTGACGAGCGCCGGCCCGGCGGCCACGACAGCCGCGAGCATCGCGTCGTTCCGGGTGAAACTGGGATAGATGTCGCGCAGCGTCGCGGGCGGCGTGGCGCTGAACCGGTGGAAATGCGGCGCGAGCCGGGCAAGCCAGGCGGCCTCGCGCGCGGGGTCGCGGGGCTCCGGCGTGTGGCAGAACAAGTTGACGCCGAACGGCCGCACGGTGAGGGCGCGCGTTTCGGCCATCGCGGCGGACGCCTCCTCCGCCCGCATCGCCCCGAGCCCGAGGCAGCCAAGCCCCCCGGCCTCGGACACCGCCGCGGCGAGCGCCGGGGTCGAGGTCCCCGCCATCGGCGCCTGGATCACCGCAACCCGCATCCCGAGACGGTCGATCATCGACATGGCAACGGTCCTCTCAGGCGGCGGCTTCGGCGAAGGCTAAAGGCGGGGTTGTGACCTGTCCATGCTGACCGTGGCGGGGCGTGGGGCGGCATAACCGGGCGCGACGACCAGCTAAGTTGCGGACGGACAGCCGGTAAGCACCCGGGGCTTGGAGTTCGCCTCACAACTGCGGGCCGCCCGATACCTCAAAGCGCATCGATCGTCAGGCAGTTCGCGGTCCTCAATCGGGTGTCCGACAGACCCGTCCGGGCACCCCGTGTCGAGCGGAATTACTCGAACAAGATCAGACCTTCTTAAGGTTCTAAATCATCGGAGACGCGTCGCCCGCCGCGCTGACCCCCTATGCGCGGAGCCACCGTGCCTCCGCTTACGACTGGAGCCCCCGCGTGCCACGCTCATGCGTGGAGCTAAAGCTCGCCCCGCTGATGCAAGGAGCCGCGCGATCCCCTACCAATGCCGCAGCCGCTCGACGACGTGTCGGCGTAGGTCGAGCTCTCATGCTGCGTTTGCCCGACACGCCGGACCCCTGCGCCCCACCGGACGCCGACCGCCCCCTGCGCCCTACCCGACTCCGCCCGACCCCCGCGGACCTGCCGGAAGCGACCCATCCCGCGCACACCCCGCCAGCCCTACAGCAACCCCGTCCCCCGAAAGCTCAACTCACGGCTCTTGCCGACGATGATGTGGTCGTGGACCGTGATGCCCATCGTCTCGGCGGCGGCGACGATCTGGCGGGTCATAGTGATGTCGGACGCGCTGGGCGTCGGGTCGCCCGAGGGGTGGTTGTGGACGAGGATCATCGCGCTCGCGTTCAGCTCGAGCGCCCGGCGGACGACCTCGCGCGGATAGACCGGGACGTGATCGACGGTGCCCCGGGCCTGCTCGTCGTCGGCGATCAGCACGTTCTTGCGGTCGAGATAGAGCACCCGGAACTGCTCGATCGGGGCGTGCGCCATCGCCGTGTGGCAATAGTCGATCAGCGCCGCCCAGCTGGTCAGCACCGGCCGCTTCATCACCTTCGAGCGTGCCAGCCGCTGCGCCGAGGCCTCGACGATCTTCAGCTCGGCGATGATCGCCGGTCCGACGCCCTCGACCTGCCCGAGCTGGGCGGGCTCGGCCGAGATCACCCGGTTGAAGTCCCCAAAACGGTCCAGCAGCCGGCGCGCCAGCGGCTTCATGTCCTGCCGCGGCACGGCGCGGAAGAGGATCAGCTCGAGCAACTCGTAATCCGGCATCGCCGCCGCGCCGCCCGCGAGGAATCGCTCGCGCAGCCGCGCGCGATGGTCGGCGAGATAGCTCGGCGGCCGTGCGACCGTGCGCGCGGCCATACGTCCCGCCGAGGCGGTGGGCAGCGCGATGCACTCATCCTCGGCACCGATCAGGCCGAAGAGCGGGGCGGGGGCTTCGTGAAAGGCGTGATTCGTGCTCATGCGCTGACGCTGGCACAGGACTCATTAAGCCCCCGTTAACGCCGGCACGGCCCCCCTCGGGCTGGACGCAAATATCCTCGGGGGAAGCACGCGGCACGCGTGCGTGGGGGCAGACAGCCCCCACGACACCCGCGACGCCCGTCCGACGCTTCCGGTCAGGCCGACAGCCCGTCCCAGAAGCTCTTGATCTTCGAGAAGAAACTTTCCGTCTGCGGGTGGTTGTCGGCGGCGATCTCGTCGAACTCGCGCATCAGCTCGCGCTGCCGCGCGGTCAGGTTGACGGGGGTCTCGACGACCAGCTCGATCACCATGTCGCCGGGCTCGCCGCCCATGCCTGCACCGTGGCGAAGGGGAGGCATCCCCTTGCCGCGCAGCCGCATCTGCCGGCCGGTCTGGCTGCCGGCGGGCACCTTGACCCGGCTGCGGCCGCCGTCGATCGTCGGCACCTCGACCTCGCCGCCGAGCGCGGCCTTGGCCATCCCCACCGGCACCTGGCAGGCGAGCGTGCGGCCGTCGCGCACGAAGATCGGGTGCTCGCGCACCTCGACGAAGATATAGAGGTCGCCCGCCGGCCCGCCGCGCATCCCGGCCTCACCCTCGCCGGCCAGCCGGATGCGGGTGCCGGTCTCGACCCCCGCGGGGATCGTCACCGACAGCGTCCGGTCCTCGGCCACGCGGCCGGCGCCGGCGCAGGACTTGCACGGGTTCTTCACGATCTGGCCGTTGCCGTTGCAGGTCGGGCAGCTGCGCTCGACGGTGAAGAACCCCTGGCTCGCGCGCACCTTGCCCATGCCGGCGCAGGTCGGGCAGGTCGCGGGCTCGACGGCCCCCTCGGCCCCGGTGCCGTTGCAGGCCGAACACGCCACCGCGCCCGGTACGGTGATGGTCTTGTGGAGGCCGCGATACGCCTCTTCCAGCGTCACGCGCAGGTTGTAGCGCAGGTCCGCGCCGCGCGCCGCCCGCGCCCGCCCGCCACCGCCCTGACGGGCGTTGACGAACTCGCCGAAGAGATCCTCGAACACGTCGGCGAAGGCCGCGCCGAAGTCGCCCTGCGGGCCGCGCCCGCCGAAGCCGCCGAAACCGCCGCCGCCGTTCTCGAACGCGGCATGGCCGAAGCGGTCATAGGCCGCCTTGCGCTGCGGGTCCTTGAGGCAGTCATAGGCCTCGTTCACGGCCTTGAAGTCGGCCTCGGAAACCTTGCAGTCGGGGTTGAGGTCCGGGTGCAGCGCCTTGGCCTTGTTGCGGTAGGCCCGCTTGATCTCGTCGCCGCTCGCGCTGCGCGAGACCCCCAGAACGTCGTAAAAGTCGCGCTTTGCCATCTCTGTCCGTGCCATTGCGGCCTGCCAAAGGCCGCCCCTTCACGAAAAGACCGGCCCGCGTGTGGTGCGCGGGCCGGTCCGGTCATCCCTCGCGCTTACTTGCGCTTGTTCTCGCCCAGATCCTCGAAGTCGGCGTCCACGATGTCGTCATCGACATCGCGCGGCCCGTCCTCGCGCTCGCCCGAGTCCTCGCTGGTCTGGCCGGCCTTGTAGATGGCCTCGCCCAGCTTCATCGACGCATCCATCAGGTTCTGGATGCCGCCCTTGATCTTGCCGGCATCCTCGGACTTCAGCGCCTCTTCCAGCGCGCCCGAGGCCAGTTCGATCGCCTCGACGGTCGAGCTGTCGACCTTGTCGCCATGCTCATCGAGCGATTTCTTGGTCGAGTGCAGCAGGCTTTCGGCCTGGTTGCGGGTTTCGACCAGCTCGCGGCGGCCCTTGTCGGCCTCGGCATTGGCCTCGGCGTCCTTGACCATCTTCTCGATGTCCTCGTCGCTGAGGCCACCCGACGCCTGGATGGTGATGTTCTGCGACTTGCCGGTGCCCTTGTCCTTGGCCGAGACCGAGACGATGCCGTTGGCGTCGATGTCGAAGGTCACCTCGATCTGCGGCATCCCGCGCGGGGCCGGCGGAATGTCCTCGAGGTTGAACTGGCCCAGCATCTTGTTGTCGGCCGCCATCTCGCGCTCGCCCTGGAAGACGCGGATGGTCACCGCGTTCTGGTTGTCCTCGGCGGTCGAGAAGGTCTGCGACTTCTTGGTCGGGATGGTGGTGTTGCGGTCGATCAGCCGGGTGAACACGCCGCCCAGCGTCTCGATCCCCAGCGACAGCGGGGTCACGTCCAAGAGCACCACGTCCTTGACGTCGCCCTGCAGCACGCCGCCCTGGATCGCCGCGCCCAGCGCCACGACCTCGTCGGGGTTGACGCCCTTGTGGGGCTCTTTCCCGAAGAACGCGGTCACTTCCTCGACCACCTTCGGCATCCGGGTCTGGCCGCCGACGAGGATCACCTCGTCGATGTCGCCCTTCGACAGGCCGGCATCCTTCAGCGCCGCCTTGCAGGGGTCCATGGTCTTCTTGATCAGGTCGCCGACCAGGCTTTCCAGCTTGGCGCGGGTCAGCTTGACGACCATGTGCAGCGGCACGCCGCTCTGCTTGTCCATCGAGATGAACGGCTGGTTGATCTCGGTCTGGCTCGAGGAGCTGAGCTCGATCTTGGCCTTCTCGGCGGCTTCCTTGAGCCGCTGCAGCGCCATCTTGTCCTTGGTCAGGTCGACGCCGTGCTCTTTCTTGAACTCGTCGGCCAGGAACTGGACGATCCGCATGTCGAAGTCCTCGCCGCCGAGGAACGTGTCCCCGTTGGTCGATTTCACCTCGAACAGGCCGTCGTCGATTTCCAGGATGGTGATGTCGAAGGTGCCGCCGCCGAGGTCATAGACCGCGATCGTCTTGCTGTCCTTCTTGTCGAGGCCGTAGGCCAGCGCCGCCGCCGTCGGCTCATTGATGATGCGCAGCACGTCGAGGCCGGCGATCTTGCCGGCGTCCTTGGTCGCCTGCCGCTGGGCGTCGTTGAAGTAGGCCGGGACGGTGATGACCGCCTGCTCGACCTTCTCGCCGAGGTAGCTCTCGGCGGTTTCCTTCATCTTCTGCAGGATCATGGCGCTGATCTGCGCGGGCGAGTATTTCTCGCCGCGGGATTCAACCCACGCATCGCCGTTGCCGCCGTCGACGATCGAATAGGGGACCAGCTTGCGGTCCTTCTCGACGGCCGGGTCGTTCACGCGACGGCCGATCAGGCGCTTGACGGCGAAGATGGTATTTTCCGGGTTGGTGACGGCCTGGCGCTTGGCCGGCTGGCCGACGAGCCGCTCGCTCTCGGTGAAGGCGACGATGGACGGCGTGGTGCGCGCGCCCTCTGCGTTCTCGATGACGCGGGGCTGGCTGCCGTCCATGATGGCGACGCAGCTGTTGGTGGTCCCGAGGTCGATGCCGATGACTTTGGTCATGCGATATACCTTTCTTGGGTCATGCGATATACCTTTCTTGCGGCGATGGTGCGGGATGCGGGTCCGTCCGCGGCCCCCGCGCCCCAATCCCGAGTGTCATGCTTGGCCGCGGGGCTGCCCCCGCAGGCTTCGCAACGCTATATAGGAGGCGGTTTCGGCCGTGCAAGCCGCGCAGCCCCCCGTTGCCGAGAGGATTTTACCCGTGAAATCCGCTGCTCCGCAGCCCCCCTCCGCCCCGGCCGCGCGCCCTGCGGCCCCGCTCGATCTGGGCGGGGTGGGGGTCTGGCCTGGGCGGCTCGACGCGGGTGAGCAGGCGGCGCTGATGGGCGAGGTCGCGGCGATCTGGGACGCGGCACCCCCGGTGCGGCCGATGACGCGGTGGGGCAAGCCGCTGAGCGTGGCGATGACCTCGGCCGGCGCGCTCGGCTGGACCAGCGACCGGCGCGGCTACCGCTACGAGCCGCGCCAGCCGGACGGGCGGGCGTGGCCGCCGATCCCGGCGCGGCTGCTGGCGCTGTGGGCCAAGGTGACGGGGGCGGCGGTGGCGCCCGACTCGTGCCTCGTGAACCTCTACCGCGAAGGCGCGCGGATGGGGCTGCACCAGGACCGCGACGAGGCCGAGCTTGGCTGGCCGGTGGTCTCGGTCAGCCTCGGCGACTCGGCGCTGTTCCGGGTCGGCGGGGTCGAGCGTGGCGGCCCGACGCAGAGCCTGTGGCTCAACTCGGGCGACGTGGTGGTGCTGGCTGGGGCGGGGCGGCTCGTCCACCACGGGATCGACCGCATCCGCGCCGGCAGCTCGGACCTCGTGCCGGGCGGCGGGCGGGTGAACCTCACGCTGCGGGTGGCGGGGCCGACCGGGAGGGCCTGAGGTTTCGCCTGAGCCTCCGCATGATCGTTCGCATGAACCGTGCACGAACGCTGCATAAACGCTGCGCGAACATCGCACACTTTGTGCATCACCCCGCGCCGCCCGAGGGGGCGCTTGTTCAGCGCCCCGCCGACCAGCTCAACGAGACGGAATTGCGCGTCACGAATTCCGCCATCAATCCGATCATCAGCATCGCCAGGGTGAAATAGAACGGATATTCCAGATTGGAGTTGCGCGGCACGTAATTGATGAAAACGAAACCGCGGGTCTGGTCGATGATATGGAACAGAGGATTCCAGTCGAACATCGACAACAGGAATGTCGGCATCGTATTGGCCACGAACATCTTTCCCGAGGCGATCATGTTCACCCGCCGCGCCAACTGGGTGATGATCTTCCCGGCGGTCGGAAACCAGGTGTTGATCGACAGGAAGATCAGCCCGAGGCTGCACCCCGAGAACCACGAAAAGATCAGCATCCCCAGCGTCGCCGGGATGTTCTCGATCGGCTCGGGGTTCATGAAGTTGTGGTAGAGCCCGTAGATCAGCGTGGCCGACAGCACGTTGGTATAAAGCGCCGACAGCGCCGCCCCGCTCATGGCGATGGCGGTGTTCATCGGCCCGTGCTTGAGCATCGCGCTCTGCGAGTTGCCGGCGCCTGCGACCTTCCCCATGCCCTGGTTGAAGGCCATGAACATGAAGATCCCCGACATGATGAACATCAGGAAATCGCCGCGGATCGGCGAGCGCCGGACGCCGAAGATCCAGTACATCGCCAGGAAACCGATGATCATCACCAGCGACTGCAGCACCGTCATGGCGATGCTCATGAGCGCGTTGGAGTGACCCTGGCGCAGGTTGTGCACCGTCTGGTGATAGATCAGCGCGCCGGTGGTGAACACGGCCTCGAACAGGTTGCGGGTGCGGCGCTGGACGAACATGGCGGGCGGGTCTCGGGCTGGATGAAGGACGCCGGAACGGTCGGGGATTCGGGCCGGACGCGGGGGCGCGCTTGCTCATCGGCCCGGGGACGATCATATGTGAGGGCAGGGGATCATTCAATCTCGCCCACCCGGCCAAGGCCGCTCCGGGGGCGCTGCCGGCAGGGGATTATCCATGCAATTCGATACACTCGCCTCCGAGATGCGCCGTCTCGCGCTCGCCGCCGGGGCGCGGATCATGCAGGTCTATGACAGCCCCGAGTTCGAGGTCCGCGCCAAGTCCGACGCCTCGCCCGTGACCGAGGCCGACGAGGCCGCCGACGCGCTGATCTCGGAGGGGCTGCGCGCCGCCTTCCCGCACATCCCGCTGGTGACCGAGGAGCAGGCCGCGACCCACGCCCAGACCCACGCGAGCTTCCTGATCGTCGACCCGCTCGACGGCACCAAGGAGTTCGTGCAGCGCCGCGGCGACTTCACCGTGAACATCGCCTATGTGCAGGACGGCGTGCCGGTCCGCGGCGTGGTCTATGCCCCGGCCAAGGGGCGGCTCTTCTACACCACCGCCGACGGCCGCTCGGTCGAGGAGACCGGCCCCTTCGGCCCCGAGATCGGCGCGATCCATGCGATCGGCGTCAACCCGATGCCCGACAACCGCGGGCTGATGGTCGTCGCCTCCAAGTCGCACCGCGACCAGGCGACCGACGACTACATCGGGCGCTACGGGGTGCGCGACATGACCTCGGCGGGCTCCTCGCTCAAGTTCTGCCTCGTGGCGACGGGCGAGGCCGACCTCTACCCCCGTCTCGGCCGGACGATGGAGTGGGACACGGCCGCCGGCGACGCGATCCTGCGCGGCGCGGGGGGCGAGGTGGTGCGCTTCGACGACCACACGCCGCTGATCTATGGCAAGCCGGGGTTCGAGAACCCGTTCTTCATCGCCTACGCCCCCGGCGTGCTGCTGCACCCGCAGGGTTGAGGCGATGTCGGTCGTCATCGTCATCCCGGCGCGGTTCGCCTCGACCCGCTACCCCGGCAAGCCGCTGGTCGAGCTGCGCGGCGCGGGCGGCGAGGCCCGCAGCCTGATCCGCCGCAGCTGGGACGCCGCCCGCGAGGTCGCCGGGGTCGAGCGCGTGATCGTTGCCACCGACGACGCCCGCATCGCCGACCATGCGGCGGGCTTCGGCGCCGAGGTCGCCATGACCAGCCCCGACTGCCGCAACGGCACCGAGCGCTGTGCCGAGGTGCTGGGCCAGCTTGCCGCGCGCCCCGAGATCGTCGTGAACCTGCAGGGCGACGCGCCGCTGACCCCCGCCTGGTTCGTGGAAGAACTGGTCGCGGGGCTGCGCGCCGCCCCGGGGGCCGAGGTCGCCACCCCGGTGCTGAACGCGACCGGCGCGATGCGCGCCGACCTGATCGCCGATCGCGCCGCGGGGCGGGTGGGTGGCACCACGGCGGTCTTCGGTGCCGACCGCTCGGCGCTCTACTTCTCGAAGGAAGTCATTCCCTACGTGGGGCACGAGCTGGCGCCCGACGCGCCGAGCCCGGTCTATCACCACGTCGGGGTCTATGCCTATCGCCCGGACGCGCTCGCCGCATATCCCGGCTGGCCCGAGGGGGTGCTGGAACGGCTCGAGGGGCTCGAGCAGCTGCGCTTCCTCGAGCAGGGGCGGCGGGTGCTCTGCGTCGAGGTCGAGGCCCGCGGCCGCGCCTTCTGGGAGCTGAACAACCCCTCGGACGTCTCCCGCATCGAATCGATGCTGGCCGAGATGGGGGCGGCCTGACCGCGAACGGTCAGCGATCCGAAGAACAGGACAAATGGTCGCGGCAGGGGCTACCCGCCCCGTCTCAGCCGGATCGTTTTTCGGGGCTCCTCAGCGGTTTGCCTGCTGACTGACCGATTTGATGCTGCTTTGCGGCATTAATTTGATGACCTCCGCTGCGTCCGCCTTGCCGGTGGGAACGGAGAGGCCGATAATGTGTTCACCGGCACGGCTCGCATGCGGAGGTTCGTTGATGCAGCGCAAGGTTACCAAGGCAATCTTTCCCGTGGCCGGTCTCGGAACCCGATTCCTGCCCGCCACCAAGTCCATTCCCAAGGAAATCATGACGCTCGTGGACCGTCCGTTGATCCAGTATGCGATCGACGAGGCGCGCGCGGCCGGGATCAAGGAATTCATCTTTGTCACCTCGCGCGGCAAGGGCGCGCTCGAGGATTACTTCGACCACGCGCATGAGCTGGAAAACACCCTGCGCAAGGCCGGCAAGGACGATCTGCTGGAACTGCTGCGGCAGACCAACATGGAATCGGGCGCCATCGCCTATATCCGCCAGCACAAGGCGATGGGCCTGGGCCACGCGGTGTGGTGTGCCCGCCGCCTGATCGGGGACGAGCCCTTCGCGGTGCTGCTGACCGACGACGTGATCGCCGGCGATCCGCCCTGCCTGCAGCAGATGATCGAGGCCCACCGCGAGACCGGCGGCAGCATGGTCGCCACGATGGAAGTCCCGCGCGAGAAGACCAAGTCCTACGGCGTCCTCGACGTGGCCGAGGACATGGGCGCCATCGTCCGCGCCCGGGGCATGGTCGAGAAGCCCAAGGACAACCCGCCGTCGAACCTCGCGGTGATCGGGCGCTACATCCTCGCGCCAACGGTCATGGACAACCTCAACAAGCTCAAGCAGGGCGCGGGCGGCGAGATCCAGCTGACCGACGCCATCGCCGACGAGATCGAGGAAGGCCGCCCCGTGTTCGGCCTGCGCTTCCGCGGCCAGCGCTACGACTGCGGCTCGAAGGCCGGGTTCCTGCAGGCGACGGTGGCCTTTGGCCTTGCCCGCGAAGAGCTGCGCGACGAGTTCGCCGACTACCTCGCCGACGTCATGGCGATGCGCAAGGCCGCCGAGTAAGGCATGGCCGACCGGGTTCTCGTGACCGGCGGCGCCGGCTACATCGGCTCGCACGCCTGCAAGGCGCTCGCGGCGGCGGGGTTCATCCCCGTCACCTACGACAACTTCTGCACCGGCTGGCGCGAGGCGGTGAAGTTCGGCCCCTGCGTCGAGGGCGACCTCGCCGACCGCGACCGGCTCGATGCGGCGTTCCGCGAGCATTCGCCGGTCGCGGTGATGCACTTCGCCGCGCTGAGCCAGGTGGGCGAGGCGATGCGCGAGCCGGGCAAGTACTGGCGCGGCAACGTCGCGGCCTCCCTCACGCTGATCGAGGCGACGGTCGCCGCGGGCGTGCGGGACTTCGTCTTCAGCTCGACCTGCGCCACCTACGGCGACCATGACGGGGTGGTGCTGGACGAGGACACGCCGCAGCACCCGCTCAACGCCTATGGCGCGAGCAAGCGGGCGATCGAGGACATGCTCGCCGACTTCGGCGCCTCGGACGGGCTGCGCTCGGTGATCTTCCGCTACTTCAACGTGGCGGGCGCCGATCCCGACGCCGAGGTGGGCGAGTTCCACCAGCCCGAGACCCATCTCGTGCCGCTGATCCTCGACGCCATCGACGGCAAGCGTCCGGCGCTGACCATCCACGGCACCGACTATCCGACCCCGGACGGCACCTGCATCCGCGACTACGTGCACGTGGTCGATCTGGTGGCGGCGCATGTGCTGGGGCTCGACTGGCTGCGCCGCTCCGATGCCTTCCCGCAGGGCGGGACCGAGGTCTTCTGCCTCGGCACCGGCAACGGGTTTTCGGTGCGCGAGGTGGTCGACCAGTCGCGCTGCGTGACCAACCGCGAGGTGCCGATGGTGGATGGTCCGCGGCGCGCGGGCGATGCGGTCAAGCTCGTCTCGGGCAGCGAAAAGGCAGGGCGGGTGCTCGGCTGGCGGCCGGAACGCTCGACCCTGCCGCTGATGATCGCCGACGCGTGGCGCTGGCACCAGACGGGGCACTACGCGGCCTGAGATGGGGGCCGCGCCGTCCGCTCCGCCCACCGCTGATCCCGGCAGACGCCGCCCCGGCGCGGCGCTGCGGCTGGACCTGCGGCGCCGGCGGATCCTGTGGGCGGCGTTCCGCAGCCGCCGCGACCTGACCCATGTCTCGGGCCCCGTGCCGCCGCCGCGCGGCGGGGTGCTGGTCGTCGCCGTGGTGCGCAACGAGATGGGGCGGCTGCCGCGCTGGCTCGACCACCACCGCCGGCTGGGCGTGCGGCATTTCCTGATCGTGGACAACGCGAGCGACGACGGCGGCGCCGCGTGGCTGGCGGTGCAGCCGGACGTGACGCTGTGGACGACCGCGGCCAGCTATCGCGCCTCGCGCTTCGGGCGCGACTGGACGAACTGGCTGCTCTCGCGCCACGGGGCGGGGCGCTGGTGCCTGACGCTCGATGCTGACGAGCTGTTCGGCTTTCCCCACGACGACCGGGCCACGCTCGACGACCTCACCGCCGAGCTGGACCGGCGCCGGGTGCCGGCGCTGGGGGCGCTGATGGTCGAGCTGTTCCCGCAGGGGCCGCTCGACCCGGGTGGGCTGGGGCCTGAGGCGGCGCTCGCGCGGCTCAGGTGGTTCGACGCCGGTCCCTACCGCTGCCGGGTGCAGGCGCCGCTCGGCAACCGCTGGGTGCAGGGCGGGGTGCGCGACCGGGTGTTCTTCGCCGACCGCCCGCACCGGGCGCCGACGCTGAACAAGCTGCCGCTGGTGCGCTGGCGGCGCGGCTACGCCTATGTGAACTCGACCCACTCGATGCTGCCGGCGCGGCTGAATGCCTGCTGGGACGGGCCGGGCGATCCGCGCCTGTCGGGCGCGCTGCTGCACACCAAGTTCCTGCCCGAGATCGTCGCGAAATCCGCCATCGAGCGGACCCGCCGCCAGCATTTCCACGACCCCGACGCCTTCGACGACTATTACGCCGCGCTGGGCGCCAACCCCGACCTGTGGCACCCCGGCGCAGCCCGGTTGGCGGGCTGGCAGAGCCTCGTTGCCGCGGGTCTGATGGCGACCGGGGGATGGGCGGGCGGATAGCCGTCCCGCGCGGGGGCCGTGCCGCAACCCAAGCGGGCAATATCAACGACTTTTGCAATTTACCTGACGTTATCGACAGGTGTTTATACTGCCGAGTTGGCGTATAGCTCAGGCCAAGGCCAACCGGGGTTTCCTTGGTTACGTTTTGAAGTCGGGATATTGTTTTGTCTGGTGTTCTCGATCGTCTGGTTGGCCTTTTCAGACTTCGTGTCGCGCGGCAGTACTATGTCGCGCGGGGGATGCGCCGGGCCCGCCGGCTCTCTTCCGTCTCCGATCGCACGCGGCTGATCGGCCCGCGCAGCATCCTCTGCTTCGTCACCCTGCGGAACGAACAGCCGCGGCTGCCGTATTTTCTCGACTACTACCGGCGCATGGGCGTCGGGCATTTCCTCGTGGTGGACAACGCCAGCACCGACGGCGGGCACGACTATCTGGCCGCGCAGCCCGACGTGTCGCTGTGGACCACCTCTGAAAGCTACAAGGGTGCGCGATTCGGGGTCGACTGGATGAACGGCCTGCTGCGCCGCTACGGGTCCGGTCACTGGTGCCTGACCGTCGATCCCGACGAGTTCCTCGTCTATCCCCACGCCAACACCCGCCCGCTCGGGGCGCTGACCGACTGGCTCGAATCGTCGGGCCACCGCGCCTTTTCGGCGATGCTGCTGGACATGTATCCCAAGGGCTCGGTCGCCGATCAGCCCTACGCCGAAGGGCAGGACCCGTTCGAGATCGCCGCCTGGTTCGATCCCGCCAACTACGCGATCCGCAAGAACCGTCGCTTCCGCAACCTGTGGATCCAGGGCGGGCCGCGGGCGCGGGTGTTCTTTGCTGACCGCCCGGCCGCGGCGCCGGCGTTGAACAAGATCCCCCTCGTGCGGTGGGAGCGGCGGTTCGCCTATGTCAGCTCGACCCACATGCTGCTGCCGCGCTCGCTGAACGTGGTCTATGACGAGGACGGGGGCGAGATGGCCTCGGGCGCGCTGCTGCACGCCAAGTTCCTGTCCACCTTCGCCGTCAAGTCCGCCGAAGAGCTGGACCGCCGCCAGCATTACGCCGACAGTCAGGAATACCGCGCCTATCACCAGGGGTTGCAGGCGGCGGTGGATTTCTGGTCGCCGCACTCGCGCCGCTACCGCGACTGGCGGCAGCTCGAGGATCTGGGGCTGATCTCGCGCGGGAACTGGGCATGAGCGGGCCGGTTCGCGCCGGGTCCGCGATCATCCCACGACCGTCGCGCGGGGCGACGGTGTCGGCGCTGCCCGTCCGCGACGGCTGGGTGGGCGCGCCTGCCAACGCCGCGGTGCGGCTGGGCGTCGTCATGCTGTGCCACGACCGGCTGCCGCTCGCCGCGCGGATGGCGCGGATCTGGGCCGAGGGCGGGGCCTGCGTGGCGATGCACGTCGATGCCAAGGCGCCCGAGGCCGAGCTGGCCGGGATGCAGGCCGAACTCGCCGACCTGCCCATCACCTTCGCGCCGCGCCGGGGGTGCAGCTGGGGCACCTTCAGCTTGGTCGCCGCGACCCAGGACGCGGTGGCGGCGCTGCTGGCGGCGCACCCCGACCTGACCCACGTCCTTCTCGTCTCGGGCGCCTGCCTGCCGCTCAGGCCCGTGCATGAGCTGCGGCTGTTCCTTGCCCGCGATCCCGACGCCGACCACATCGAAAGCGTCAACGTGCGCGACGTGGACTGGACCGTGGGGGGGCTGAGCGAGGAACGCTTCACCCTGCATTTCCCGCTCGCCTTCCGGCAGAACCGCAAGCTCTTCGACCGGATGGTGGCGTGGCAGCGCCGGCTGGGGCTGCGCCGCAGCCTGCCGCAGGGGGTCGCGCCGCACATCGGCTCGCAATGGTGGTGCCTCACGGCGCGGACCCTGCGGGCGATCCTGTCGGACCCGCGCCGGGCCGAGTTCGACCGCTATTTCCGCCACGTCTGGATCCCGGACGAGAGCTACTTCCAGACCCTCGCCCGCCGCCACTCGGTGACCATCGAAAGCCGGTCGCTGACGCTGGCCAAGTTCGACAGCAACGGCAAGCCCTACGTCTTCTACGACGACCATCAGGCGCTGCTCGAAAACTCGCGCATCTTCGTCGCCCGCAAGATCTGGCCCGGCGCGCACGGGCTCTATGCGGCCTTCCCGATGGCCGCCGAGGGCGAGGCCCAGCACGACGAGCCCGACACCGAGCGGATCGAGGCGCTGCTCGACCGGGCCGCGCAGCGCCGCCGGACGGGGCGGCCGGGGCTCTACATGCAGAGCCGCTTTCCCCGCAAGGACGCCGAGAACGGCAAGACCTCGCAGCCCTATGCGGTGGTCTATGGATTGGGCGACGTCTTCGTCGGCCTGCGCGGCTGGCTCGCGGCGGCCTCGCGCCGCGAGGTCCACGGGCACCTGCTGTCGAACGACGAGATCGAGTTCGCCTCGGGCGAGGCGGTCGGGCCCGGCGCGCTGTCGGCCAATCCGCGGCTGCGCAACATCGACCCGCAGGGGTTCCTGACCTCGCTCATCCGCTCGTCGGGGCCGATGCCGACGTTCCTTTACGCGCCGCGCGACCACCAGGGGCTCAACTGGTTCATGGCGACCGATCCGAACGCGCGGATGTTCGTGCTGACCGGGGCCTGGCTGGTGCCGCTGCTGCAGTCGGGGATGCCGTTCGACGACATTCGCCGCATCGCGGCGCGGTTGCAGCGGGCCGAGGCGGAGTATCTGAAGATCCTCGATTCGGTCTGGGTCAAGGCGCAGGTGCGGCGCTGGGTGCTGACCGACATGATCTCGGCCCCCGACGAGCCGCTGGCCGAGCTGATCCAGACCCTGCGGCCCGAGTGGGGCGACCGCCTGCCGCCGCCGCCGGGCGTGCAGGACCTGACCGGGGCGGCCGACCTGTTGACGCGGCTGCGCAATGCCGGGCTGAAGCCGCGCGGCATGGGCAATGCCCGGCTGCTGCGCGGACTGGGCGAGACCGCGCCCCCCGCGCCCGACCCGCGCGCCGCGCGCGAGCGGTGGCGGGGGTTGGCGAGCTGAACCCTCCGCCCCGTCCCGCGCGTTGCCGTGCGGATTTCACGCACCCGCCCGGTTGACCTTGCGCGCGCGGCGTCCGACCGTGCGCCCGCCCCGCACCCGCCGCGGCAGCAGACCGCCAGGACCGCCCCATGCCCCAGTTCACCAGCTTCGTCATCTTCGCCGGGATGCGGACCGGGTCGAACCTGCTCGAGGCGACGCTGAACGCCCACGACCTCGCCTGCTTCGGCGAGGCTTATAATCCCTACTTCATGGGCTGGCCGGACCAGGCGACGCTCTACGACATGACGCTCGCTGATCGTGAGGCCGATCCGCTGGCGCTCTGGCAGCACATGGCGCGGGCGCGCAAGGTCAAGGGCTTCCGCTATTTCCACGACCACGACCCGCGGGTGTTCGAGCCGGTGATGGACGACCCGGCCTGCGCCAAGATCGTCCTGACCCGCAACCCGGTGGACAGCTTCGTGTCGACCCAGCTCGCCTATGCGACCGATCAGTGGAAGCTGAACGAGACCGAGGTGCCGATCCCGGCCCGCATCGCCTTTGATGCGGCGGCGTTCCGCGAGCATCTGGCCGCGACGCAGGGGTTTCTTGAGCGCATCCAGCACGGGTTGCAGCGGCGCGGGCAGACGGCGTTCTGGCTCAGCTACGACGACCTGCGCGACGCGGGCGTGATGACCGGGCTCGCGCACTGGCTGGGGCGGACCGACCTTGCCCATGTCGAGCCGGCCCAGGATCAGGTGCCGCAGAACCCGCGCGAGATGGCCGACAAGGTCGAGAACTTCGCTGCCTTGCAGGCCGAGATCGCTGCCGCCGACCCGTTCCAGCTCTCCCGCATCCCGGGGTTCGAGCCGACGCGGGGACCGGCGGTGCCCTCGTTCCAGACGCTCGAAGCGGGGCAGGGGCTGCTGTTCATGCCGGTGCGCGGTGGGCCGTCGGCGCAGGTGGAGGCCTGGCTGGGCGCTCTCGGCCCGGTCGCGGGCGAGCTCACGCAGAATGCGCTGCGGCAGTGGAAGCGCGCCCACCCCGGCCACCGCAGCGTGACGGTGCTGCGCCACCCGCTGCCGCGCGCGTGGGCGGCGTTTCACGCCATGCTCTCGGGCCGCAAGCCCGAGCTGCGGGCGGTCTTGCGCGACGTGCACCGGGTGCCGCTGCCGCCCGACGACGCGCTGGGCGCGCTGGACGAGGCCGCGCTGGTGCCGCTCTTCGCGGCCTTCCTCGATTTCCTGCGCCGCAACCTGAACGGCCAGACCGGCATCCCGACCCATCCCGGCTGGGCCAGCCAGTCCGAGGTGCTGGCCGGGTTCGCCCGCTTCGGCGCCCCCGATCTGGTGGCGCGCGAGGCGCGGATGCAGGATGAGCTGGGCTTTCTCGCCCGCAGCGCCGGGATCGACCGCGACGGCCCGGCGCCCGAGCCGGTGCCGGCGGTGCTGGATGATCCGGCGCTGCGCAAGGCGGCGCGGGCCGCCTATCTGCGCGACTACGTGGCCTTCGGGTTCGACGACAGGCCCTGATCGATCCGCTCGCCCAGCAGCGGCGCGGCGCGGTCCAGCGCCAGCGCGCTGCGCGAGAAGACCAGCGGCGAGCGCAGCCCGGCGATCCCCTCGGGCGCAATCTGCATCCCGCGCGCCACCACCTGCGGCTCGGCCAGCGCGTCGGCGACGGTGTTGATCGGGCCGACCGGCACGCCGGCGCCTTCGAGCGCGGCGATGACCTCGGCCCGGGTCCGCGCGCCGGTCGCCGCCGCGATGATCGGCGTCAGCGCGGCGCGGTGCGCCACGCGGGCGGGGTTCGTCGCATAGGCCGGATCGGTGTCGAGCGCCCCAAGCCCCAACGCCCGGCACAGCCCGGCGAACTGCCGGTCGTTGCCGCAGGCGATGATGACGTGCCCGTCGGCCGCCGGAAACACCTGATAGGGCACGATGTTCGGATGCGCGTTCCCGAGCCGCGAGGGCGCCGTCCCGCTGTGCAGGTAGTTCATCGCCTGGTTGGCCAGCACCGCCACGCCCACGTCCAGCAGCGACAGGTCCACCCGCTGCCCGCGGCCGGAACGCGCCCGCTCGGCCAGCGCCGCCTGGATGCCGATCACGCCGTAAAGCCCGGTGAAGATGTCGATCCAGGCTACGCCCACCTTCTGCGGCTCGCCCCCCGGCTCGCCGGTCAGGTCCATGATCCCGCACATCCCCTGGATCAGGAAATCATAGCCCGGCTGGCTCGCCCGCGGCCCGTCCTGGCCGAAGCCGGTGACCGAGGCATAGACCAGCCGCGGGTTCGCGGCCGCAAGGCTCTCGTAGTCGAGGCCGAAGCGCTTGAGCCCGCCCACCTTGAAGTTCTCGACCACCACGTCGGCGGTGGCGATCAGCTCTTTCAGCCGGATCAGGTCGTCGGGGTTGCCGAAGTCGCAGGTGATCGAGGTCTTGCCCCGGTTGGCGGCGTGGAAATAGGCCGCCACCCGCTCGGTTCCCCCGTCGGGGCGCGGCCGGTCCAGGAAGGGCGGGCCCCAGCGGCGGGTGTCGTCGCCCTCGGGCGCCTCGATCTTGATGACCTCGGCGCCCAGATCGGCCAGCGTCTGGCCGATCCACGGGCCGGCGAGGATGCGCGCCAGCTCGACGACGCGCAGCCCTTTCAGCGGGCCGTCCCCCGCCATCGCGGCTGGCCCGTCGCTCACGCGAAGGCCTGCAGGCCGGTGATGGCGCGGCCGAGGATCAGCGCGTGGACGTCATGCGTGCCCTCATAGGTGTTCACCGTCTCGAGGTTCGCCGCGTGGCGCATCACCTGGAACTCTTCGGCGATGCCGTTGCCGCCGTGCATGTCCCGGGCGACCCGCGCGATGTCCAGCGCCTTGCCGCAGTTGTTGCGCTTGACGATGGAAATCATTTCCGGCGCCGCCTGCGCGGCGTCCATCAGCCGCCCGACCTGCAGCGAGGCCTGCAGCCCCAGCGTGATCTCGGTCATCATGTTGGCGAGCTTGAGCTGGTAGAGCTGGGTGTTGGCCAGCGGCCGGCGGAACTGCTGCCGGTCAAGACCGTACTGCCGCGCGGCGTGGAAGCAGAACTCGGCCGCGCCGAGCACCCCCCACGAGATCCCGTAGCGGGCGCGGTTGAGGCAGCCAAACGGCCCCTTCAGCCCCTCGACGTTGGGCAGCAGCGCGTCCTCGCCCACCTCGACGTCCGACATCACGATCTCGCCGGTGATCGAGGCGCGCAAGCTCAGCTTGCCCTCGATCTTCGGCGCCGACAGGCCTTTCATCCCCTTTTCGAGGACGAAGCCGCGGATCTTGCCGCCATGCGCCTCGGACTTGGCCCAGACCACGAACACGTCCGCGATGGGCGAGTTCGAGATCCACATCTTCGACCCGTTCAGCACATAGCCGTTCGCGGTCTTCTTCGCCGTGGTCTTCATGCCGCCGGGGTCCGAGCCCGCGTCCGGCTCGGTCAGGCCGAAGCAGCCGATCCATTCGCCCGAGGCAAGCTTGGGCAGGTATTTCTTCCGCTGCTCTTCCGAGCCGTAGGCGTAGATCGGATACATCACCAGCGAGGATTGCACCGACATCATCGAGCGATAGCCCGAATCCACCCGCTCGACCTCGCGCGCGACCAGCCCGTAGCTGACGTAGGACGCGCCGAGCCCGCCGTACTCCTCGGGGATGGTCACGCCGAGCAGACCCATCTCGCCCATCTCGGCGAAGATCGCCGGGTCGGTCTTTTCCTCGCGGTAGGCGGCGATGACGCGGGGGGCGAGCTTTTCCTGCGCATAAGCACGGGCCGAATCGCGCATCATCCGCTCGTCCTCGGACAGCTGCCCGTCGAGGCGGAAGGGGTCCTGCCAGTCAAAGGCGGTGAGGTCCGGGGCGTCCTTGGGTTTCAGCGTGGCCATGCGACTCTCCTGATCGGGTGAGGGGAACCGGGGCGCGCGTGCGCCGCCCGGTTGCGACATTGGGCTTGTCATAGCCCACCGCTCCCCCGCAAAACAGCGCCATCTGATCGCCGGTTGTTGAGTTTTCCGCATGAACCGTGCCCGCCACACCCCGACCGTCGCCGAGCTGTCAGCGCTTGTCGCCTGCGCCCGGCTGGGGACCGCGGCGGCGGCGGCCGAGACGCTGGGGCTGACGCCGAGCGCGGTCAGCCGCTCGATCCGCGGGCTGGAGGACCGGCTGGGGGTGGCGCTCTTCGCGCGGCGCCGGCAGCGGCTGGTGCTGTCGGACGCGGGCCGCGCGCTGGTCCGCGATGCCGAGGCGATCCTGGGCCAGATCGACGCCTCGGCGCGGATGGTGATGGCCTTCGGCGGCTCGGGCGCGGTGCTGCGGCTGGCGGTGCTGCCGACCTTCGCCGCCGCCTGGCTGATCCCGCGGCTGGCCGATTTCGCCCGCATCGCGCCCGAGGTCTCGCTGGACCTGACGGCCGAGCTCGGCCCGGTGGATTTCGACGCCGGCCCCTTCGACGCGGCGATCCAGCGCGCCGACCTCGCCCGGCCGGGCACCGTTGTTACCCCCTTGGCCGCCGAGCGGCTGGTGGTCGTGGCGGCGCCGGCGCTGGCCGGGGCGGGGGTTCTGGAGCCCGCCGCCGTGGCGCGCCTGCCGCTGATCCAGCAATCCACCCGGCCGCGGCTCTGGGCCGACTGGTTCGCGGCCGCGGGCGCGGTGCCGGAACCCGCGCACCCGCGCGGGCCGCGCTTTGCCCAGTTCGGCATGATCCTCGCCGCCGCCCGGGCCGGGATGGGGGCGGCGATCCTGCCCGACATCTTCGTGGCCGAGGCGCTGGCCGACGGCAGCCTTGCCCGTCTGTCGCAGACGGCGCTGCCCGGCCCCTCGCCCTATGCGCTGATCCGCCCCGACCGCGAGCCCGGCCCGGCGCTGGCGCGGCTGGCCGCCTGGCTCGAGACCGGCGCGCCGGGCTGAGGCCCCGGCCTTGCGGGCGGCGGCGAAGGCGCAGAGACTGCCCGCAGCCATCCGAAACCGGAGCGCCATGCCGTGACCGACCTCGCCCCCCCACGCCCGACCCGCCTCGACGCCGCCAATGCGGCGCCCGATCCCGCCCCCGAGGACGCGCTCGCCGACGAGCGCCGCGACACGATCCTGAGCGCGATCACCGTCGCGGGCATGGTGCTGGCGGCGCTGGCCACATGGGTCGTGCCGCAGCCGGCGCTGGCGTGGACAGGGATCGTGCTGGTCTATCTCGCCGGCGGCATCCCGCCCGCGGTCGAGTCGCTGACCCGGCTGGTCCGCGAACGCGAGATCGACATCGACCTGCTCATGGTCATCGCGGCGCTGGCCGCGGCGGCGGTGGGGGGCGCGCTGGAAGGCGGCGTGCTGCTCACGCTTTTCAGCATCTCGGGCACGCTCGAGACGCGCGCGATGGGCAAGGCCCGCCGCGCGGTCGAGGCGCTGATGGCGCTGCGCCCCGACACCGCGCTGCGGCTCGGCCCCGGCGGCGAGGTCACCGAGGTCGCGGTCGGCACGCTGGTCGCGGGCGACCGGGTGGTGCTGCGCCCCGGCGCGCGGGTGCCGGTCGACGGCGTGCTGCGCGAGGGCACGGCGAGCGTCGACGAATCCACCATCACCGGCGAATCGATGCCGGTCGCCAAGGAACCCGGCGCGCGGATGCATGAGGCGACGGTGAACCTCGACGGGGTGCTGACGGTCGAGGTGCTGCGGCCGCTCTCGGAAAGCACGGTCGCGCGGATGATCCAGATGGTGACCGAGGCGCAGGCGGCCAAGGCCCCGGCCGAGCGCTTCTCGGCCTGGTTCGGGCAGCGTTACACCATCGCCGTGCTGCTGGGCGCGGTGGTGGCGCTGCTGGCGTTCCGGGCGCTCGGCCACGGCTGGGACAGCGCGCTCTATCGCGCGGCGACGCTGCTGGTCGCGGCGAGCCCCTGCGCGGTGGTGATCTCGGTCCCCGCGGCGATCCTGTCGGCGCTGTCGGCGGCGGCGCATGGCGGGGTGCTGTTCAAGGGCGGGGCGCCGCTCGAGGCGCTGGCCAAGGTGGACAGCTTCGCCTTCGACAAGACCGGCACGCTGACCACGGGTCGGGCCGAACTGACCGGCCTCTGGGCCGCGGACGGGGACGAGGACGGGCTGCTGTCCCGCCTTGCCGGGATCGAGGCGCAGTCCGAGCACCCAATCGCCGCCGCGATCCGCCGCGCCGCCGCCGCCCGCGGCCTGACCCCGCCGGCGGTCAACGACCTGAAGAACAGCGCCAGCGAAGGGATCGAGGGGCAGGACGCCGAGGGCCCGCTCTGGGCCGGCAACCTGCGGATGGTGGCGCGGCACGGCGCGGTGCTGCCGCCGGCGGCCGAGGCCTTTGCTGCGGGCGATGCGACGACGGTCTATCTGGGCCGCGGCGACCGGCTGCTCGGGGCCGCGACGGTGGCCGACCGGCCGCGGGAGACCTCGGCCCCGGCGCTCGCTCAGCTGCGCGCGCAGGGGGCGGGGCTGGCGCTGATGACGGGCGACCGCCGCGCGGTGGCGCTGCGGGTCGGCCGGGCGCTCGGGTTCCGCGACGACGAAATCCACGCCGACCTTCTGCCCGAGGACAAGGTCGAGCTGGTGGCGGCGCTGGCCGCCCGGGGCCCGGTGGCGTTCGTCGGCGACGGGGTGAACGACGCGGCGGCGCTGGCGCGGGCCGACGTGGGCATCGCCATGGGGGCGGCGGGGTCCGACATCGCGCTCGCCACCGCCGACGTGGCGCTTTTGGCCGAGGACATGACCCGGCTGGTCGCGGCCCGGGCGCTCGCCCGGCGCACCGACCGGATCATCCGCCAGAACCTGACCTTCGCGCTCGGCGCGATGGTGGTGCTGGTGCTCGCGGGCGCGTTCCTCGCCCTGCCGCTGCCGCTCGCCGTGATCGGGCACGAGGGCGGCACGCTGCTCGTGGTGCTGAACGGGATGCGGCTGCTCGCCGACCCGATCCGGCGGCCGGGCAGGGCGGCCGCGGTGTCCGGCACGGCCCGCGCGGGCGGGACGCCGGCCGCGGCTCAGCCCGCGCGGCGATAGAGGCGATAGTCGCGGCTGCGCAGCGGCAGCGTCTCGCGCAGTTCCCAGCCTGCGCCCGGCGGCTTGGCGCCCGGCACGATCAGCGTGCCCTCCGGGTGCGCCGCCCCCCAGGCCTCGGCCGCCGCCGCATCGGGCAGCAGGGTCACCGGGGCGGTGAGGCGGGCGGCGAAGTTGAACTCTCCGGCATAGTCGGCGGCCATGAGGGCGAGGCCGTCGCCCTCGCGCCCCGCCAGACGGGCGGCGATGGGGCCCGTGTCATAGCGCGCGAACAGCACCGGGGCGGCGGCGAAATGCAGCCCCAGCACCGCGCCGAGCGCCAGTGCCGGAACGCCGGTCGCGGGCGGCAGGCGCCAGAGCCCCAGCACCCCGGCCATGACGCTGACCCCGGCCAGCGCCAGCGCCGCGGGCGGCAGCGGCGGCAGCGCCCCCAGCCGCCCCGCCGCCGCCGCGACCGGCAGCGCCACGACTCCGATCAGCGGCAGGGCCAGCAGCGCCCTCCGCCACGGCGAGAGCGCCCGCGCCGGCATGGTCGCCGCCAGCAGCGCGAGCGCCGGCAGCTCGGGCAGCAGGTAGTGCAGCTGCTTGCCGCTGATGAGCGAGAAGGCCGCCAGCGCCGCCGCCATCCACAGCCCGAGCATCCGCCCCGCCGCGCGCCCCGGCTGCGGGCGCCCCGGCAGCCAGCCGAAGGGCCAGACCATCAGCGGCAGCAGCGCGAGGTAGAACCACACCGGCCGCCCGTGGTCGAAGGCCGAGACGACGCGCCCGGCGCTCTGCCGCCACAGCACCTCGACCCCGTAGGCCTCGCCACCCGTAAGCAGCGCCGGGACCAGCCACAG
Source organism: Paracoccus sanguinis (assembly GCF_900106665.1). Classification (GTDB taxonomy): domain Bacteria; phylum Pseudomonadota; class Alphaproteobacteria; order Rhodobacterales; family Rhodobacteraceae; genus Paracoccus; species Paracoccus panacisoli. Next base: position 597,422 of record NZ_FNNA01000002.1, on the reverse strand, counting down.
CGCCACGATCCCCGCCCCGAGCGCCAGCGCGCGCGCCGCCATCCCGGCCGTCGCGCGCCAGCCGGTCCCGCGCCACCACGGCTGCGCCAGCAGCACCGGCAGGACGTGGATCAGCACCACCGGCCCCTTGGCCAGCGCCCCGAGCCCGAGGCCGAGGCCCACGAGCCACCAGTCGCCGCGCAGCACCCCGATCAGTGCGGTCAGCACCGTCGCGGTCAGAAGCGCGTCGAACATCGTGGCCGAGCCGAAGGTCAGGAACAGCGGCAGGGTGGCGAGGATCAGCATCGCCCGCGGCGCCCGCACCGGCTCGCCGGGCCAGAGCTGCCGCGCCATGACCCCGGTCAACGCCACGCTCAGCACCGCCGCCGCCGGGCCGACCAGCCGGGCGGCGAACCCGCTGACCCCGGTCACCGCCCACACCGCATCCATGAGCCAGAACAGCAGCGGCGGCTTGTGGCCATAGACCGCGCCGTTCAGATGCGGGACGAGGTGCTCGCCGCGGGTCACCATCTCCCACGCGACGGCGAGGTAGCGGGTCTCGTCCACCGGCGTCGCCGGGCGCAGCAGGATCAGCGTCAGGGCGGACAGGGCGAAGAGGGCGACCGGCAGGGCCAGCGCCGCGCGGCGGCTGAGGGGCATCGGGGGATCTCGCAAGGGACTGGCGCCCCTGCTGGCAGCGGATGCTGACAGCCAGCTTTCAGCCGAGCGCGCAGGCGAGGGCGAACCACGCGGCGGTCTCGGCCAGCACCTGGGTGGCGCCCAGCACGTCGCCGGTCTGCCCCCCCAGCCGCCGCTGCGCCAGCCCCCCGGTCCAGAGCGCGGCGACGGCCGCAGCGACGAGCATGGCGGCCCCGGCGAGGCCGCCGAACACCAGCACCGCCAGCGCCAGCACCGCCAGCACCGCGCGCGCCGCCCGGCTGCGCCCGGCGGCGAGGCGGCCGAGCCCGTCGGGGCGGGCGGGGGGCAGCGCCTCCTGCACTGCGACGATGGCGGCGCGGCTCAGCGCGCCGGCGGCGGCAAAGCCCCACGGCCCGGCGAGGGGGCCCGCGGCGGCGAGTGCCGCAAGCCACAGCGCCACGGTGAGGATCAGGGTCAGCGCGCCGTAGCTGCCGATGCGGCTGTCGCGCATGATCCGCAGCCGATCCTCGGGGGTGCGGCCGCCGCCGATCCCGTCGGCCATGTCGGCGAGCCCATCGAAATGCAGCCCGCCCGTCGCCAGCGCCATTGCGCCGAGGCTCGCGCCTGCGGCCATCGCCGGGGTCGCCCCCAGCGCCAGCGCCGCGGCGAAACCCGCCCAGCCGATCAGCCCGACGCAGGCCCCGACCAGCGGAAACGCCCATCGCGCGGCGCCGAGCGTCGGCGCGGGGTCGAGCCGCCCCATCGGCAGCCGCGTCAGCAGCATCGCCGCAAGCCGCAGCTCGGCCAGACGGGCGCCGCGCGCGCTCACCCCGCGGCGACCCCGGCCTCGGCAAAGGTCGCCATGCCGTCGTGACATTCGAGCGCCGCGCGCAGCACGCCGAGCGCCAGTGCCGCGCCCGAGCCCTCGCCCAGGGCCATGTCGAGCGCCAGCACCGGCGCCTGCCCCATCGCCGCGATGAGGCGGGCGTGGCCCGGCTCGCGGCTGACATGGCCGATCAGGCAATGGTCGAGCCAGCGCGGATCGGCGGCGAACAGCGGCGCGGTCGCGGCGGTGCAGATGAAGCCGTCGAGGATCACCGGCAGGCGCTGCTGGCGCGCCTGCACCACGGCGCCGCAGATCGCCGCCAGCTCGCGCCCACCGAGCGCGGCCATCAGCCCGAGGCCGCGCGCGTCCCGGTGCCGCGCGACCGCCGCCTGCACCGCGGCGATCTTGCGCGCCATGATGTCGCCCTCGGCCCCCGTGCCGCGGCCGACCCAGTCCTCGGCCGCGCCGCCGAACGCCGCCGCCGCCAGCGCCGCGGCGACCGTCGAATTGCCGATCCCCATCTCGCCCAGGATCAGCACGTCGGCATCGGGCGCCACCGCCGCGGCCCCGCGGCGCATCGCGTCGAGCGTCTCGGCCTCGGTCATCGCAGGGCCCTGGGTGATGTCGCCCGTCGGCCGGTCGAGGTCGAGCGACACCACCGCGAGATCCGCCCCCGCCACCCGGCAGAGCTGGTTGATCGCCGCGCCGCCGGCCTCGAAGTTCGCCACCATCTGCGCGGTCACGGCCTGCGGGAACGGGTTCACCCCCTGCGCGCAGATCCCGTGGTTGCCGGCAAAGACCAGCGCCTGCGCCCGCCCGATCCGCGGCCGTGCGCGCCCCTGCCAGCCGGCCATGAACAGCGCCAGCCCCTCGAGCCGGCCGAGCGAGCCGGGGGGCTTGGTCAGCACCGCCTGTCGGGCGGCGGCGTCGGCGACGGCGGCCTCGTCGGGGCGGGGCAGGGTGGGGGCGAGCGCCTCGATGGCGGCGAGCGAAGGGGTGTCAGAGAGCATGGTCATTCGGCTTGATCCTCAGCGGGTGGCCCGCGACGCAGAGCCACAGCTCGTCGCAGGCATGGGCGATGGTCTGGTTGAGCCAGCCGGCGTGGTCGCGGAAGGCCCGGGCGAGCGCGTTGTCGGGCACGATCCCGGCCCCCACCTCGTTGGTGACGAGGATCACCGGCGCCTCTGCGCGGGCCAGCGCCGCGGCCAGCGCCGCGCCCTCGGCCCGCGTGTCGCGGCCCTCGAGCATCAGGTTCGAGACCCAGAGCGTCAGGCAATCGACCAGCCGCGGCGGGCCGCCCGCGCCCTGGTCGGTGGCGTCGAGCGCGCCGGCGAGGTCGAGGGGGGCGTGAACGCTCTCCCACTCCGGCCCGCGGCGGGCGCGGTGGGCGGCGATGCGGTCGGCCATCTCGGCGTCGCCGGGGTCGAGGCGGGCGGTGGCGATGTGGATCGCCCGCCCCGTGGGGCGCAGCGCAAGCCGTTCGGCCAGCGAGGATTTTCCCGAGCGCGCGCCGCCGGTGATGAGGAGGGTTCGTGCCATGACGGGGGGAAACCACGTTCGGCGGGCGGGGGGAAGGGGGGCGACGGCTGCGACGGGTGCGGCCGAGGGCGACAGCGCTGCGAGCAGCCTCTTAAGGCTGCCGGGCGAACGGGCCGCGGCCGGTGCTGGATCGCGGCCCGGTCCGTGCGCTGCGTCCGAATGGTGGACTTTCGCGGCGAAGCCAGCGCCGTCCCCACCCTCCTTGAGACCGGCGGTTCTCGCCCGCCGCGCCTCAGTGCTTGCTCAGATACGGCGCGTAGCGCTCCTTGATCCCGGCGATGTCCGCGGCGGTCAGGGTTTCCGTGTGGCCGCCCCATTGCTGGCGCATGTAGTTCACCAGATCGGCCATCTGCGCGTCGGTCAGCCAGTCGCGGTAGGCGGGCATCTTCTGCATCCGCAGGCCCTCGGCGAGCGGACGCTCGACGATCCCCTGGTCGATGACCCGCACGAGGTTGATCGGGTCGGCGAACATCGCGGTGGTGTTGCTGTCCAGCCGGACGGACGAGGCCGGCTGCCCCTCGCCCTGCGCGCCGTGACACCCGGCGCAGAGGCCGAGATAGAGCGTCCGCCCCGCGGCCGGCGGATCGACCTGCCGCGGCCGCGAACCGGGGCCCTGACCCGCCGCGCCCTGCATCAGATAGGCGCTGATGACAGCCAGTTCCTCGGGAGCGAGGTGGCGGGTCGAGTGGCGCAGCACCGGATACATCGTCAGCGTCGGCACGCCCTGTGCCGACAGGCCCTGGCCGAGGAACGCCTTGAGGTCGCCGTCCGTCCAGCCCTTCGCGGCAAGCGTCTGGGGCCGCAGGTCGGGGGCATAGGCCCCCTCGAGCGTGAAGCCGGCGAGGTGGTCGCCGGTCATGGCGAAGGCGAGGTTGCGGGGCGTGTGACACTCGCCGCAATGGCCCAGCACATTGACGAGATAGTGGCCGTCCACCGTATAGGTCGCGGCCCCCGCGACCGGCGCATAGGGGCGCGCGGTCGGACGGAACAGCGCGTTCCAGAAATTGACCGCCGGGCGAAGGTTGAAGGGGAACATCAGGTCCGGCGCCCGGTCGGGCGTCTCGACCGGCGGCTGGGCCATCAGCCAGGCATAGAGCGCGTCGGAATCCTCGCGGCTGATCTGGTGGTAGCTGGCATAGGGCATCGCCGGGTAGAGGTTGCGGTTGCCCGGGGCGACGCCCCAAGCAATGGCGCGATAGAGGTCGTCGGCGCTCCACGTCCCGATGCCGTGGTCGCGCGAGGGCGTGATGTTGGTGCCGTAGATGGTCCCGACCGGGGTCATCATCGGATACCCGCCGCCGAGCTCCGAGGCGCCCGAGGGGTCGAGGTGGCAGGCCACGCAGTCACCCGCGCGCGCGACGCGGGCGCCGCGCTCGACCAGCGCCTGCCGCTGGGTCTCGTCCAGCCGGGCGAAGTCCACCGAGGCCGGCGGGATCTTGCCCGCCCCGTGCCCGAGCCAGAACAGGAAGACCGCGGCGACGAGGCCGAGGAAGACGACGGCGGCGAGGATGCGCAGGACCCGGACCATCAGCCCTGCCTCGCGTCCGTGGCGACCACGTCGATGACGAGGCCGGGGGTGGCGAGGATCACCGCGCGCACCGCCTCGAGATAGCGGATGTAGCCGGTGCAGCGGCAGATGTTCTCATTCAGCGCCGCGACGATCCGGTCCTCGAGCTGGGCGCGCGGGATCGGCGCCCGGCCCAGTTCCTCGACCAGCGCGGTGGCGGCCATGACGAAGCCGGGGGTGCAGAAGCTGCACTGGAACGAGAAATGGTCGAGATAGGCCTGCTGGATGGCCGAGGGGACCACGCGCCCCTCGGGGTCGCGGCCGGCGATCCCCTCGATCGTGCGCAGGCTGCGGCCGTTGGCCCAGGCCGCGCCGGTGACGCAGGCGGGCAATGTCCGCGCGCCGCCCGCCGCATCGTCGAAGATCACCGTGCAGGCCCGGCACACGCCCTGCCCGCAGGCGGCGCGGGTGCCAGTCAGGTTGAGGTATTCGTGCAGCAGCTCGGTCAGCATGAGGTCGGCGGGGATGTCGAGCGGCCCGACCGCCTGGCCGTTGATCGTCGCCGAGAAAGAGATACGCTCGGCCATCACAGCACCGCCCGGATGCGCTCGGCGGTGACCGGCGTGCGGTAGAAGCGGTGGCCCGTCGCGTGGCAAATGGCGTTGGCGCAGGCCGCGACGACCGGGATCATCGTGACCTCGGCCATCCCCTTGGGCGGGTCGAACTCAGAGAGCGGCGGCAGGACGTGGCCGGTCTGGGTCCAGACGGCGACCTCGGCCGCGCGGGGGACGCGGTAACGGCTCCACCCCCAGGTGCCGTTGCCGGGGCCGTCGGGGCCGAGCGGCAGCTCTTCGTAAAGCGCATGGCCGATGCCCATGGCGACGCCTCCCTGTAGCTGGCCCGAGACGAGCTCGGGGACGATCTGCGTGCCGCATTCGAGCCAGGTCTTGTGCGACAGCAGCCGCACCTCGCCCGTGCCGCGGGCCACGCTGAGGTCGAGCAGCGTGGCGCAGGGGGCGTAATAGACCGGCCCCCCGTCGTTGCGCGCCACCGGCGGATAGCGCACCGCGCTGCGCGGGATGAAGGCATAGCCGCCCGCGGTCATCCGCGCCCGGCGCGCGGCGCTGGCGCCCTGGCCCCACTGCACCGACAGCGCGTCGATGGGGGCGCTGACCAGCTCGCCCTCGACGTCGAAATCGGCTTCGGCCCAGCTCCACCGGTTGAAGGTGTGGATGCAGACGCCGGTCACCAGCCCGTCGCGGTGCGCCCGCTCGGCCAGCCGCGCATGGCTGAGCGGTTCGAGCGAGCGGGCGGTCAGCATCCCGCCGGTCCAGCGCGCCTCGGCCAGCGCCACCGGCTCGGGGCCGGTCTGGCCGCCGCCCGCGCCCTCGGACCAGATCGAGAGCGCCGCCGGCCACAGCCCCAGCCGCAGCAGCATCTGCGCCGCCTGCTGGGTCGCATGGGTGAAGTAATAGGCCGAGTTCGACGCCGAGCGCGGCGAGGTGATCCGCGGCACCCAGGTCGGGTCGCGGGCGAGGGCGTCCTCCTCGTCCTGCGAGATCTCGTAGGGATTGTCCTCGGTGTGGACCGGCATCTGCGGCCAGTGCTGGACCGAGAACTCGACCTCGTCCACCGGCCGGCCGAGCTGCGGCTGGACCACCAGCATCTGCGAGGTGGTCGCCCCCGCGCCGATCTCGGACGCGATGTGGCGCATCCGGGTGCGCCCGTCGGGCGTGATCTCGAGCTGCACGATCGCCGCCTCGGCGCCGGTGCCGAAGTTCTTCTGCGACGAGGCGAAGCCCACGCCGTAGAGCATCCCCGGGTTCTCGGCCTCGAACCGCGCCTTGCGCTCGGCCCGCTCGATCCACAGCGGCTCCTGCTCGGCCAGGGCGAGAAGCTCGTCCATCCGCAGGTGCCCGGCGGGGACCAGCCCCTGGGTGTTCTTCATCCCCGACTTGAGGACGTTGAGCCGGCGCAGCGCTATGGCGTCGCGCCCGGTCTCGGCGGCGAGTTCGTCGACCAGCATCTCGGTCGCGGCCATCGACTGCACGGTGCCATAGCCGCGCATCGACCCCGCGGTGACGTTGATCGTCGCCCGGACGTCGGCCGACAGGTCGCTGGTCGGGAAGTAATAGGCCGACTGCGCCGCGGTCACCGCGACCGTGCCCACCGAGGGGCTGAAGTTCTGCACCCCGCCGCCGTCGCCCACCATGTCGCAGATGAAGGTCTGGAACCGCCCCTCGGCGTCGCAGGCGATGGTCAGGTCGGTCTCGAACGGGTGCCGCTTGAGCGCGAACTGGAAATGCTGCCAGCGGTCGAGCGCCAGCCGCACCGGCCGCCCCTCGGCGTAAAGCCCGGCCACGGCGACGTAGTTGGGGAACGAGTGATGCTCTTTCTGGCCGTAGCCGACCGTGTAGCCGGTCACGAAATCCAGCGTGCCGACCTGGAAGCTGCTGCGGTCGAGCATGTGCAGGATGTGCCCGGCGGCGGTATAGGGCGACTGGGTGGCGCCGATCACGTGCAGCGTGCCGTTGGCGGTGTCGTGCCAGGCAAGGCCGTTCTCCATCTCCATCGCCGCCGGCTCGACGCTCTGGCTGCTGAAGTGGCGCGAGATGACGTGCCAGCCCTGCGGCGGCGCGGCGGTGCGGGCGCGCAGCTCGGCCGACAGGCGGCGGGCCTCGCCGAAGGCCGCGTGGTCGGGGCCGGGCCAGACGACGCCCTCGGGCGTCAGGTCGGGCCAGATCGTGCCGTTCTCGAACGGCGAGAAGCGGTCGGGGCCGCGCGGGTCGTCGCCGCCGATCCGCACGAACTGCGCCGCGCCATAGGACGGCCGCGCCGGCGGCGCACCGGCCGCGCCGAAGCGGAAGACCGCCGGGTTGAAGCGCAGCAGCTTCTGCGCCGCGCGGAAGCGTTCGTAATCGTGCCAGATCCCCATCGCCACCGGCTGGCCCAGCATCGGCGAGACCTGACCGGGGGCGAGCATCAGCTCGCCGTAGAACTCGGGGTCCGACATCGAGACGCCGTCGGCGCTGAGGCGGGCGTGATCGACCAGCACGTGGGGTTGCAGACCGTCGCCCAGCACCGAGAGGTCCAGCCCCTCGAACACCGCGTCGGCGCGGGGGATCATGATCAAGAGCGCGTGCGACTGCTGATCGGGCCAGCCCTCGAGGTCGCGCGCCCGCAGGTCTAGGGCGAAGACCTTGGACCCGGTGACCTTCGCCATCCCGTCGCGGCGATAGCGCAGCTTGCCGTCGCGGAACCAGCCGGTGTCCTGCCCGACCGGCGAGGGCATCATCGCCGCCCGCGCCTGGTCGAGCGGCCGCACCATCGCCACCATCCCCAGCGCCGCCGCCGAGGCGAGCAACTGCCGCCGGGTCAGATCGAATCTCGGCATGGCGCGGCTCCTCTCACGCTTCGCCGCGGGGGGTGGGGCGGGCGCATCGTCCGCGCCGGCCGCGACGGTGTAAACTCAGGGTTGCACGGGTTCGGCCGTCGGGCAACCCGGCAGGCCGGGATCGACGCCGATTGCCGCGGCCGGGGGGAACCGTCAGGGCGCCGTCGCGGCTGCGGGGGCGATCGCCTGCGCGGCGGCGATGAACCGCCGGACGAGCGGCGGCTGGTGCCGGCGCCGCCACACGAGGATCGTCTGGCTGCGGAAGGACGGGTGGGCGATCGGGCGGGCGTCGACGTGCCGGCCGAGGAACCCGAGCAGGCTTTCGGGAAAGATCGTCAGCCCCAGCCCCGCCGCGACCAGCCCGACCAGCGCCAGCGTGTTCGACGCCTCGAGCGCCGGACGCAGCGCCACCCCTTCGGCGTTGAAGAGGTCGCTCAGCCGCCAGCGGAACTCGGCCCACTCGCGCGCGTCGCCGAGGATCAGGGGCGCGTCGCGCAGGTCCTCGGGGGCGAGGGCCGGCTTTTCCAGCAGCGGATGCCCCAGCGGGGTCACGGCATAGAGCGCCTCGGTGGCGAGGCGCGTCGAATCGAACTCGGGATGGTCGAAGGGGCCGATCATGAAGCCGAGATCGATCTCGCCGCGGGCGAGCGCCAGCTTCTGGCCCTGGGTGCGGATGTACTGCAACTGCACCTCGACATGGGGCAGGTCGTCGCGGAACCGCGCCACCGTTCGCGGCATCAGCTCGGTCGCGGCGAAGGTCATATAGGCAACCCGCAGCGCCCCGGCCTTGCCCTCGGCCACCCGGCGCGCGGTCTCGACCGTGGCGTGGTAGCGGCTCATCAGATGGGCGTTGTCGTGGTAGAAGGAGCGCCCGGCCGGGGTCAGCACCACCTCGCGCGTCGAGCGCTCGAGCAGGCGGAAGCCCAGCTGATGCTCAAGCCGCTGGATCCGGCGGGTCAGGGCCGACTGGTCGAGGTTCAGCCGCTCGGCGCTGCGGCGGAAATTGAGCTGCTCGGCGACGACGAGGAACGACTCCACGAGGTCGATTCCGGGTGTGGTGCCACTCATTTAGGCGATTGTGTCCCGTTCCGCTGATGCCCGATCGGGCGGCACGCTGCCTGCCCGAAAACGCTGATGCATTTCGTGCAATAATAAACGCCCAATCTGCAATTCACCAGCCGCCGGACGCGGGCTCATACCTGAGGACGGGCGACGCGCGCCGGCCCGGATGCCGGCCCTCGCAACCCCGAAGACCCGTTCCCTGGCCCGTCCCGGCCAGACGACCCGAGAGGAGACCCGACATGAGCGAAGTGGACACCAAGGAACTCGACCGGCTGCTGCAGCAGGCCTTCGACGCCGCCAGCCGGCTTTACCAGGAGCGCGGCTTCCAGCGCCGCGTCGGCTTCGGCAACCGCCCGGCGCTGGTCAGCGTCGATCTGGCCAACGCCTGGACCCGCCCCGGCAACCCCTTCACCTGCGATCAGGAGAAGATGGACAACGAGATCATCCCGGGGATGCAGAAGCTGCTCAAGGCGTTCCGGGCCCAGAACCTGCCGGTCGTCCACGTGACCACCGCCTCCGAGATCACCGACCGCAACGCCCCGTTTACCGACATGGGGCTGTGGCACAACAAGATCCCGGTGGATGTCGTGGACCTGGCCGACACCGAACTGTGGGCGATCGATTCCCGCATCGCCCCGGTGCCGGGCGAATACACGCTGCTGAAGAAGCGCGCCTCGTCCTTCCACGGGACCGAGCTGGCCGGCATCCTGCGCGCGAACGGGGTGGACACGATCCTCGTGACCGGCGTCACGGCCTGCGCCTGCGTGCGCCAGACGATCTGCGACGGCATCGCCGACGGCTTCCGCACCATCGCGGTGAAGGAGGCGATCGGCGACCGGGTGCCGGGGGCGGTGGCGTGGAACCTCTTCGACATCGACGCGAAGTTCGGGGACGTGAAGACGGTGGACGAATGCGTCGCCTACATCGACAGTCTGGCCGATCGGAAGATCGCGGCAGAGTGAAAACTGGCAGGGCCGCGGAACCAACCGCGGCCCTTTTCGCAACAGGGGGTAACAGGATGACAACGATGCAGACGACCCGGGCCGCCGCCGCACTGTTCGCCACGGCGCTGCTGGCCGCGGGCCCCGCGGCGGCCGAGATGGCCGCGCACCAGTTCAAGGTGATCGGCACATGGGGCAACCTCGCCTCGTGGCAGGATCTCGAAAAGCCCTTCTGGGACAAGACCCTGCCCGAGGCGACCGGGGGCAAGCTGACGGCCAGCGCGATCCCGATCACCGAGGCCGGGCTCAAGGGCACCGAGGTGATGCGACTGCTGAACCAGGGCGTGTTCGAGGTCGCGCACGGGCTGGGCAGCTATGTCGCGGCCGAGAACCCGGCCATCGAGGGCATGGACCTGTCCTCGATCGCGCAGGACTTCGCGACGATGCGCGCCGTGACCGACGCCTATCGCCCGATCATGGACGAGACGTTCCGCAAGACCTACGGCGCGACGATCCTGTCGCTGCACCCGTGGGCCGCGTCGATGATCTATTGCCGCGACCCGATCACCAGCCTCGCCGACCTCAAGGGCCGCAAGGTGCGCGTGCACTCGGCCACGCTGGGCGACTTCATCGAGGGCGCCGGCGGGACCGTGGTCACGCTGCCCTTCGCCGAGGTCGTCCCGGCGCTCGAGCGCGGGGTTGCGGACTGCGCGGTGACGGACCCGGTCTCGGCCTACAAGGCCAGCTGGCACGAGGTCATCAACCACGTCTTCCCGCTGCCGATCGGCTATTCGATCACCTTCACGGCGGTCAACCAGCGGCTCTGGGACAGCCTCGACGCCGACACGCAGGCCGAGATGAAGAAGGAGCTCGCCGCCTTCGAGAACCGCGGGTGGGAGCTTGCGGCCCAGCAGGAGGCGCAGGGGATCGCCTGCCTGACGGGCACCGGCGACTGCCCGTTCGGCGAGCCCGGCAAGGCCGAGCTGCACCAGCCGACCGAGGCCGATGCAGCCGAGCGCGCCCGCATCCTCAACGACTTCGTGCTCAAGCGCTGGGGCGAACGCTGCGGTGCGGCCTGCGCGACGGCCTGGAACGAGACGGCCGGCAAGGCTGCCCGGCTGAGCGTCCCCGCCAACTGAACCCCAAGCCCGGGGCGCGCCGCCCCCGCGAGGGGTCGCGCCCGCACCAAGGACAGGAGTGAACGATGCTGGATCGCCTGATCTTCCGCGCGGACCGCATGGCCCTGCTGGGCGTGCGACTGGGTGGCGCGATGATCCTGTTTGCCGCGCTGATGGTCAGCGCGGATGTGCTGACGCGCCGGCTGTTCGGCGTCACGATCGGGGGCTCGGACGAGATTTCCGGCTACCTGTTCGCGATCGCGACGGCCATGGCGCTGCCCTACACCGTCCTCAGCCGCTCGAACGTGCGGATCGACGCCCTCTACGGGCGGCTGACCCCGCGGCTGCGCGCCGGGCTCGACCTCGTGGCGCTTCTGGCGCTTGGGGCCTTTGCGCTGCTCGTGGTGTGGCGGGCGGGGGCGACCGTGGGGATCACCTGGACCAACGGCTCGCGCGCGATCACCCCGCTGCAGACGCCGCTGATCGTGCCGCAGCTGCTGTGGTACGCCGGCTGGCTGGCCTTTGCCGCGACGGTTCTGCTGATGATCGCCGCGGTGGTGCGGGCGCTGGCGCGGGGCGACCTCGCGGCAGTGCAGAAGATGGCCGGAGCCATGACCCAGGACGAGGAGGTTGCGGGCGAGACCGGCGACCTGCTGCCGCTGATGCAGACGGAGGCGCACTGACATGCTGCTGACGACGACCGGTCTTCTCTTCGGACTGATCGCGCTGGCGATCCCGATTGCCGCCGTGCTGGCGCTGCTGGCGGTGACGCTGGGCGCGATCTACTCGCCCATGCCGCTGCACCTCGCGATGGGCGACATCCTGTGGACGAACAGCATCGACTTCATCCTCATCGCGGTGCCGCTGTTCATCCTGATGGGCGAGCTGCTCTTGCGCGCCGGGATCGCGGCGCGGATGTACCGGGCGCTGGCGCTGTGGATGGGGTGGCTGCCCGGCGGGCTGATGCACTCGAACATCGGGGCCTGCACGCTTTTCGCGGCCACCTCGGGCTCGTCGATCGCCACGGCCGCCACGGTCGGGACAGTCGCCATCCCCGAGGCGAAGCGCGACGGCTACAACGAGTCGCTGTTCATGGGGACGCTGGCGGCGGGGGGCACGCTTGGCATCCTGATCCCGCCCTCGATCAACATGATCGTCTACGGGCTGCTGACCAACACCTCGGTGCCCAAGCTCTATCTGGCCGGTTTCGTGCCCGGGTTGATGCTGGCGGGGCTGTTCGGCCTGACCGTGGTGCTGGCCTGCTGGATCCGGCCCGACCTCGACGGGCGCCGCACCCCCTCGACCTGGTCCGAGAAGCTGCGCGCGCTGCCGGACCTGATCCCGCCGCTGGGCATCTTCCTCGTCGTCGTCGGCTCGATCTATGCCGGGCTTGCCACGCCGACCGAGGCTGCCTCGCTCGGCGTGGTCGCGGCGCTGGCGCTGGCCGCCTGGCACCGCAGGCTGAACCGCGAGATGCTTCTGCACGCGCTGGAAAGCACGATGCGGACGACCGGCATGGTGATGATGATCGTGCTGGCTGCGATCTTCCTCAACTTCGTGCTGTCGGTGATCGGGCTGACGCAGTACCTCGCCGGCGCCATCGAGGGGCTGGGCCTGTCGCCGATGCAGACGATGATCGTGATCGTGCTGGGCTTCCTCGTGCTCGGCTGCGTGATGGAGGCGTTCTCGCTCTTGCTCATCGCCACGCCGCTGGTGGCGCCGATCGTCGCCGGGCTGGGCTACGATTTGGTGTGGTTCGGCATCCTGATGATGCTGCTGCTCGAGACGGCGCTGGTGACGCCGCCGATCGGCGTAAACCTCTACGTGATCCAGAGCGTCCGCGGCGAGGGGTCGATGTCCGACGTGATCCGCGGCGCGGTTCCGTTCATCGGGGCGATGCTGGTGATGATCGCGCTGCTGCTGATCTTCCCGCAGATCGCGCTGTGGCTGCCGCAGACGTTCTCTTGAGCGCCTGTCAGGGCCGAACGGCGGCGCCCGGGTTCCGGGCGCCGCTTGCCGTTGGTCGGGTGCGCTTAGCCTCGCCGGTGTGGGAGAGGGCGAGCGCGGGTGGGGTGGTGAATTCGGGGTGTCGATTGCCACGATAGTCGTCTTATGTAGCCACTAGAAATCAAGTACTTGCCTCTGCCACCGAGCAGCAATCCTTCCTTTTCGGCCAAGCTAATCTTCCTCCCCACCATGCGGAGCGTCGGTTGGCGACAGGCAGCTGATGGCGCTCTGCCGCGCCCCTATCACTCCGCAGGCGCAACAGCGCCGGAATCCATTGGGGGGCTGCAGCCAGCATGCAGTTCCGATCTCATGAGGCCGAAGCCACAGTCCGCTGCACTCACGCCGATCATCCAAGGGGTGACAGACGGCCCCGTTTACGTCGCCGTCATGTCGCCGTCATTCCGAGGGTCGATCCAGACTGCTCGAGGCGGCCGCTCCGGCGGCGTTCATCCTGTCGAGCACGATAGTGGCAAGCGCATCAGGGTCATGATCGCCGCTGTCGAGAACTAGGGTGCCATCCGGCAGACGCTCCCGTGCCGACAGGCAGCGTTCCATCTGCACCATGCGCCACTGGCGTATCTCGCGATTGCGGGCAGGATCGGGGTGCATCACCTGCCGATCGATGCGGTCGCGCAGAAGATCGGCGTCGAGATCGAGAAACACATGAAGCAACTCATCGTCGATGCGCCGGGCGCCACCCAAGAGCTCATCCAGATAGTCCGGCCGGACCACTGTCATAGGCATGACAATGTCCTGCGGGTAATACCTGCGAAGCTCCGCCAGCGCGGCAATGGTCAGGGCTCTCCAGAGAGGCAGATCCTGGTAATCACCGCTGGCCGCAGGAGGGACAGTCGCCTTCACGACAAAGCCGATCTCCTCGGGGTCGAACATCAGCAGGTCCGGTTTCCGCAGGCGGAGCCGGTCGGCGAGCGTCGTCTTTCCGGCTCCGAAAGGTCCGTTCAGCCAGAGGATCATGGCGCGCCTCCGCTCTCACCGCCTGCCTCGCCATTCCCGGGACCACGAGAAGAACTGACGCCTCCCGGCAGCCGCCGGTCGGGCACGGCTGGTTGGTGGCCAAAGCGCTGCTCCAGGTAGGTCACGCCGAACGCGACGATCTCGCGGGCCTCGAACAGATGGCAATGCGCCTCCGCCACCCGGCCTTCGCGATGGCGGCCCAGGTCCACATAGGCCTTGGCGATCGTCTCGACCGCATCGGGTTGACCCTCGATGGCGAAGCAGTCGAGGATGCCGTTGGTATCGAAGTCTTCGACCTTCACCCACACAGTCCCGCCGTCCGGGCTACGCAGCGGCATCTCATAGGTCACCCGACGCTTGCCCGGGATGTCCGCGATCGCTTCGGCATAGTGCAGGACGGTGACGGCATCGAGCGGAGCGCCCAGCAGCAGGATCTTTCCGCCAAGATCAACCAGACGCTCCAGGGGCGAGCCGCGCCCCAGACCCTGACCCAGCGGATGGGGCTCGGTCAGTTCTTGCGCGCGGGCGCCGAGCGCGACCATGGAGGCGTCGGGATGTGCGCTGCGCCGCGCACCGGGGAAATCCGCAAGAAACTGGTTGAGCAGGCCGAAGCCACGGTAGGTGCCGGCCTTGTCCGGATCGAAAGCAGGCCAGGCGCGGCGCTTTTCCTCGTCCAGGCGTGCGCCGTTCAGGGTTTTCTCATAAGGGGAGCGGTCCCACGAGGCATAGCCCATCAGGGTGCCTGTCGGACCCACAGCCTCAAGCAGCGCGGTGACGAGACCTGCCGCCCCGCCCTCGACGGGACCCAGTGCCTTCAGCGACGCATGCACCATCAACAGGTCGCCGGGCCGGACGCCCATCCGGTGAAGGTCAGCGATGACCGAGGCTCTGCTCTTCATGTTTCAGACATCGTGTTGGCGGTGCAGGCTGGGGGCATTCTGCACCGCAGGCGAACAGCGCGCAAATTCCATCAGAGGCGCGGCTAGCGAAGGAGAGCACGCGCTTTATGGTGCGCCGGCTCGGCGAGCATCGCCTACTGGAAGAGGTGTTCCTGTATTCCGACAAACGCGTTGCGGATGTCGGCAAGTGAGCCGAGCAGCCGTTTGGCATCGTTGGTTCCGCCGTAGCGGATGCGAAGGAAGTCAGGCAGCCGAGACGGTGCAAGCTCGTTGATTCCTTGAGCTTCGTAAGCTCCGAGCACGTAATTCAGAAATTCGCGCATCTCGGCTTCATAGCCGGACAGGCCTGTTGCTCGGGCGGCCTCCGCGCGTTCCGAGCGGGCCAGCGGTGCAAGGGCAAAGCGGACATGACCAAGGACGTCGAAGATGTCGCTGTTCGGTGCATCGATCAGGCGCTGCATGTCGCTAAGGCGATCCTTGTCGTAGCCGAGATCCGACAGCTGCCGCATGAAAGCTTCACGGCGTTCCGGATCGCTCCAGATCCGGCGGAGGTCGTCTTCCGACTCCAGCAGCGACCCCAGATCACCAAAGAGCTGCTCCATGAACTCGTTGGCGGTAATCGGGTGGCCATCATGCGACCAGTAGGTGGTCGCCGCGATATAGCGGATGTGGCGGTTTTTTCCGTCTGCCAGCTTCACGATAATCGTGGGAGGCGGCTCGCTTGTGCCGCCGCCCGGCGGGTCAAGCGGCGGATCGGATGGGCCGGATGACGAACGAGTGCCCTCCGGCTCCTCTGGCGGCAACGGCTCGCCGTCCCATTCGGGATCGTTGAAGTGCTGGTACGCCTTCACGAAGTCATAGATCGTGAAGAAGTCCTTGCCATCGAAGGTGCGCGTGCCGCGCCCGATGATCTGCTTGAACTCGATCATCGACTTGATCGGCCGCATCAGCACGATGTTGCGGACATTGCGCGCATCCACTCCCGTGGAGAGCTTGTGCGATGTTGTCAGGACCGTCGGCAGCGTCTTCTCGTTGTCCTGGAACTCGCGCAAGTGCTGCTCGCCCAGCTTGCCATCATCGGCCGTCACGCGCTCGCAGTAGTGCGGATCGGGGTTGTCCTTCACCTGGTTGATGAAGTTGCGGACGCGCGCCGCATGGTCCTGAGTTGCACAGAACACCAGGGTCTTCTGGCGTTGGTCGATCTGGTCCATGAACTCGTTGACCCGGCTCATCTCGCGCTCGTCGATGATGATGCGGGTGTTGAAATCGGCTTCCCGGTATTCGCGGTCAAGGTCGATCTCGCCGCTCAGCACCGTGTCGTCAGCGCTGTATTTGTAACTGTCCAGCGTGCTGGCCATCTGGCGCACCTTGAAGGGTGTCAGGAAGCCATCGTTGATCCCTTCCTTCAAGGCGTAGGTGTAGACCGGTTCGCCGAAATAGGCGTAGGTGTCGGCGTTCGCGTCTCGCTTGGGCGTCGCCGTCAGGCCAAGCTGCACCGCAGGCGCGAAATACTCGAGAATGCCGCGCCAGGTGCTTTCGTCGTTCGCGCCGCCACGATGGCATTCGTCAATGATGATCAGGTCGAAGAAGTCGGGCGGATAGCCCTGGAAGGTGAACTCGCCATCACCTGTCATAAAAGTCTGGAAAATCGTAAAGAAGACGCTGGCGTTCTTTGGGATCTTGCCCTGCTTGCGGATTTCGTCGGGGCTGATGCGGCACAGCGCGTCGGACGGAAAGGCGCTGAACGCGTTATAGGCCTGGTCAGCAAGGATGTTGCGGTCGGCAAGGAACAGGATGCGCGGACGCCGAACCGGCTCTCGGCTGAGGTTCCACGAAACGTGGAACAGCTTCCAAGCGATCTGAAACGCGATCGAAGTCTTGCCGGTGCCGGTGGCGAGTGTCAGCAGGATGCGGTCACGGTCGCGGGCGATCGCCTCGAGCACAGCGGTGATGGCGTTGTGCTGATAGTAGCGCGGTTCCCACTTTCCGCCGCCGGTCTCGAACGGCACCCCGCCGAAGCCCTCGCGCCAGTCGTTGCCTTCGGGGAAACACCGCTGCCACATGTCTTCGGGCGAGGGAAAGGGCAGGGCATGGTCGCCCTCGGCCCCCGTCGCCATGTCGATGCCGTACCAGCCAAGGCCGTTCGTCGAGAAGGCAAAGCGCGTCTGCAGGCGGCGGGCATAATCCTTGGCCTGACCGACACCACCGGTATGGCCAAGGCCTGCACGCTTGGCCTCGATCACCGCAAGCTTCCGGCCCTTGTAGCTCAGCACATAGTCGGCCGAGAGCGGATGCGCCCGGCCGCCACCGCCTGTGATCCGGCCAGGGCAGATCAATTCGCGCCGGATGGTCGAACCCGCGACGACGCCCCACCCGGCGTCGCGCAGGACGGGGTCGATGCGATTGGCGCGGGTGTCGGCTTCGGTCTCGGTCATGCGGTCAGTTGGCCGGAGAAGGCTTTTTGCAGAAGGGATTGGCGGAGATCGGCGATATCTGTGAGCTGTGCATCATAGTTACGGGCCAAGGCCTGTGACTCCCGCCAAACATCGACCGCCTCTTCGACGATACGTGATCGGTCGGCGATGCCCGGGAACGGAATAGGGATACTGCTCAGGGCTTTCTGGTTAAGCTTCGGCTGTGCCATCCCGCTCACCCAAGGCTCCAGGTCAATTGAATTCAAGTAAAGTCTGACAAATTCCTGAGAGTCCAAATCACCGAAACGGAGAACATGAGCGTGATTGTTGACCCAAGCCTTCCCGGAGATCGAGAACGCTATGGGGTACGTGCGGGCCAGGAGGTTAGCCCCATCCTCTGAGACAAGAAGGAGATCCTCGTTGAAAATATGCTCTTGCACATGATCGACGACACCGGAAGCGCCGTAGTACGGTACGTCGCCAGATCGGCGATCTTTTTTTGTGATTGGCACGCGCAGTCGGTCGAGATTCTCCGCGATATCGGGAAGCTTCTTTTTCGGCCAGTTTTCATGCCCAAATTCAAAGGCTGACGATAGCCAACTGTCAAACATTTCCTTCGCGTCCGTCAGATTAGCCTCGGCATGGGCGCGGGCGCGGTCGAGGGCGGCGAAGGCCTGATCGAGCACCGCAACGATCCGCTTTTGCTCTTCAAGCGGCGGCAGCGGGACATGGAGTTCCTTATAGTTATCGAAGTCGAGGTTTCGAATTCCCGTCGAATGTCGCTGGAGCGGTTCAGTTTTCCCTGACAGATACCAGTAGTACAAGACTCGATGCAGGAAGATTGGATGAATCCGCTGCACATCCTCGACTCGTATGGCGCTGGTAAAGTTGCTGAACGAGTAGTTGCCGCTATCGAGGTCGAACAAGACGACCCGCCCGACAGGCTGCTTCGGACCTCCGCCAGATTTCTCGATGATGATGTCGTTCTTTAGAAGCCGCCGCTTTGCAAATTGTCTCGCCTCCACTTCAAGCACCGCGACATCGGTCAGATCAATCCGCCCACCAGCCTTAAAATTTGTATTACGAATCACATTGACTGTCTCGAAAGGTGCCTTCTTACCCTTCCAGAGCCCGTTGTGAAAAGAGCATAGCTCGCGCAGCGGCGCACTTGTCCAAAGCGCGGGAAGGCTCGATGTGGCTTCGATCTGACCCCTCACAGCATCCCCCGGATATCTTCGAGGATCTGTGCCGTCTCGGCGTCGCGCGCCAGCATGGCGTCGATGATCTCCTCGGGGCTGCGCAGCGGCGCTTCCTCTGGGGCGTTGGGGTTTTTGACCGACAGGTCCCACGTCGTCCGGTCAAGGTTAGCGACATCCACCGTCCAGCTTTTCGGACCGTCGGCCCGTCCGGGCTGCAGCGTCACAAACTCCGCAAGGTCAGCGTCGTTCAGCGGGTTGGTCTTGCCGAGGGAACGGCCCGGATCGAGTTGGTAGTACCAGACCGAGCGCGTGTTTGCCCCCTTCTCGAAGAACAGCACCACCGTCTTGACGCCCGCGCCCTGAAACGTGCCGCCGGGGCAGTCGAGCACCGTGTGAAGGTTGCAGCTTTCGAGCAGCTCCTTGCGCAGGGCGACGCTGGCGCCGTCGGTGTTGCTGAGGAAGGTGTTCTTGATGACGACCGCGCCGCGCCCGCCTGCGCGCATCTTGCGGATGAAGTGCTGCAGGAACAGATAGGCCGTCTCGCTCGACTTGATCGGGAAGTTCTGCTGCACCTCCTTGCGCTCGCCGCCGCCGAAGGGCGGATTGGCCAGCACGATGTCGTGGCGGTCCCGCTCCTGGATGTCCATCACGTTCTCGGTGAGCGTGTTGGTGTGGCGGATGTTCGGCGCCTCGATTCCGTGCAGGATCATGTTCATGACGCCAAGGACGTAGGCGAGCGACTTCTTTTCCTGCCCGTAGAAGGTCCGCCGCTGTAGCGTGTCCCATTCGGCCGAAGACAGGTCGTCGCGGCGCAGGTATTCCCAGGCCTCGCAGAGAAAGCCCGCCGAGCCGCAGGCGCCGTCATAGATCGTCTCGCCGATCTTTGGGTCGGTGACCTTGATCATCGCTCGGATCAGCGGCCGGGGCGTATAGTATTCGCCGCCGTTCCGGCCAGCGTTGCCCATCCGCTTGATGCGGGTCTCGTAAAGGTCCGAGAGTTCGTGCTTGGCCGCCGAGCTGCCGAAGTCGAGCTGATCGACGATCTCGAGGGCATCGCGCAACGAGTAGCCGGATCGGAACTTGTTCACGATCTCGGAAAAGATCTGACCGACCTTGTATTCGAGCGAGTCCGGCCCCGTCGCCGTCTGGCTGAAGCCGCGCAGATAGGGAAAAAGGTCGCGGTTGACGAAGTCGATCAGGTCGGCGCCTGTAAGGGCTGCATTGTGGTCGAGCTTGCCCTCCTTCTTGGGCGCGGCCCAGCTTTGCCACCGATAGGGTTCATCCAGCAGCGGGGCATAGGTCTGCCCCTCGAGGGCGGCGGTGTCCTCGCGCTCGGTCTCGAGGTCGTCGAGGTACTTCAGGAACAGCAGCCAGGAGGTCTGCTCCGCGTAGTCCAACTCGGACGCCAGCCCCTCGTCGTTCCGCAGAACGCGGTCTATATTGTTGAAAGCGTTCTCGAACATTGCCGATCCTTCATACTTGGGGCGAGGTTACAAACTGCTGCAGGGTCCCGCAACGTGTGTCCGCGTCGATCCCTGTGTCGCCTTTCATCTCCAGCGGCGGAAGTCTTGTCCTGTTGTCCGTCGTGGCACCTTGGCTCGCACCGCCGGTCCTTGCCGACGAACGGATCGCTGGTGCCATGAGCGACACTTGAATGACGGCCTCGACATTGATCGGCAGGTCGGCTCGTCGATAGATTCGGCTCAGCGGTTTATGATCCAGGAACGCTGCAATACCTGCGCTCCTGAGGCGTGAATAAAGCGCTGCCGGACTGGTGGGGCTGTCATAAGCGAGTTCTCCGAGCGAGACGTAATCCCGCTGGAACCGATCCAGCGAGTCTTTGTCGATCATCTCGATGATCAGGCGGCTGTCTGGGGAGCGCGCGTGATCCGATCGAAGCAAACCTTCCGCTAGCAGCCAGTTCAGTGTGGCATTGGTGATCCGCAGCTTCCTGAAGGTGGCAATGCGCGGCAGTCCGGAAACAGCTTCCCTTGGCAGGGCCGCCTTGAGCTCCGGGACATTGATGAGAATATGGTCGAACCGGCGTTTGCCGCGCAGCACACCGGCTGGCCTGATCCTGCCGGACATCAGGGCATCGGCAATTTCAGCCAGCGAGCAATTGGCCCGGACGGTGGCGCGCGTCACCTTCTCGAGGTGTTCATCCCCGATTTCGTTTATCGCGATCATCGGCGTGGTGAATCGGGACAACACCGCGTCGACCTCATGCTGCCAGAACTGCCGGTGCTTGTGGGGCCGCACATGCGTCCGGTGCGGGACAATCCCGGCATTCACGAGGGTGCGGAAGGACTCCACGGTCAGGCCGAAGCACCTCGCCGCCTCCTTCTCGAGCAGAAGGCTCTGCCGTTCGACGCGCAGTTCGTCTACAAGCTCGACGGTGAGAGCGGACAGCAACTCGAAGCTCTTGTCCGCTCGGCGTCGCGCAAGACCCCTCTCGATCAGGGCGTCCTCGAAGAAAGGCATGCGCCGCCTTATGACCTTGCGGGCGGAATGCAGGCTATGAAGGCAGCGCTTCGGCAGGGTCTCGCCCAGCACATCTGCGCCATCAGCAAAAGGAAAGTGATCGACAAGATAGTCACGGACGATATCCCTGATTGGACCGAACTCGCTGCTGTTTTTCCAGTTTGAGCCCAGCAGGCGCTGGAACTCACCGAACTGGGGATGCGGCTGATTGCCGGCCATCTCTGGATCGCTGCTCCGCACGTGATCCAGCGCAGCGCGGATGGACGCCGGGCCTGCCGCGAGTGTTGCAAAGCCAATACCTGCCATCACACGGCGTCCTTCGGGCGTCACATCGCGGAATGCTGCTCGGCCTCCCCGCTCGATGAGCAGGCCAAGAAGCTCGGATGCGCGGCAAAGCGCGGGGATTCCGAGTTGGTCGGCCCAGCACGGAAGCTGCTCGCCGTAACAGCGATGAGAGAGGTAAGTTTCCAGGGCGGTCGGGGGGGGCACCGTTGGATCGGTAGGTTCGTTCTTCCATAGATCTGGATTGGCTCTAACCGCTGCGACGTAGTCATAACGTCCCTCGGCGCCAGATGCCGGCAGGACCACAAGCCGGCGTTGATGCCTTGAGCAGGTGAGGATGTGTCGAAGCTGCCAGTGCCACTGGTGGACCGCAGCCCAGAGGGCGCCATCGCGGGCCATGTCTTCGGTCAGGCAGTGTGGGCAGACATGCCCCGCCCCCCTGTCGAATGTTGCTGTCTGCAGCGCCTCGCCTGCGATGAGGTAGCGCATTGAGTTGGGCTTGGTGACGGTGCTCCTGGCAAAGCTGTCGGCGGGCAGGCCGGCCAGATCGGTCAACTGCTGCACCGCGTCGGGATCGCCGCAGGCGATCGCATTTACTTCCAGGCCCACGTCCGCCGCGAAAGTCGCGGCGGAGAGGTAGAGGTTGCGTGCGGCGAGGCGCGACAGAAAAGACGTCGGCATCTCCCTTGGCGATGCCGGCAGGGTCAATCCGAGCCGCATCAGGCGGCTTCCCCATTGCAGAGCAGGCGCCGCACTTCGATCCGCTCGAAGTCTCCGGCCACGAATGGGTTCAGCCAGTCAACGCAGCCCGATCGCTTGCGAAACATCCGGGTGAAATCGCGGATTTCCAGCGTGCCTCGGTCGTCTCGGATGCTGCACTCCATGGCCGCTATGGTCATCTCGATCAGCATTCCGAACTCTCGATCTGCAGCATGGATTAATCGTGCTGCCAAATCCTGATGGAGGACCTCCGGTGCAATCTCGATACGGGCGGCTTCGGCATAGCGCGACAGAAGCGTCAGCACACGGCCACAGTCCAGAGACGCATCCAGGCGAACAAACTCGATCGGAAACACCCTTCGCGCCAGCTGAACGTCGTGATTGATGATCGCCTTGAGTTCCGGAGTCCCGGACAGAATCAAGCCGACAGGCCATGCCTGGTGCTGAAGCAGGGATTTCAAGGTATTCACGACCGACCTCAGCTCGCGCTCCGTTTGGTGGAGCGCGAGGTCCTGGGCCTCGTCGTAGTGCAGAAAGAGCGTTTGGCGGGCGCGCAGATGCCCTTTGACCATATCCCAGATCGTCTGGGCGGTGCGTTCCCGCTGCAAGGGGAACTCAAGCGCGCTGAGGGTAGTCTGGCCCACGAACTTCAGCGTCGCGGGGGTGGGCACCGCCAAGCTGACGATATCGAGCCGTTCGCTCTCGCTGTCGTCGAGCACGAGGCCGGGATGATGGGTCATCAGGTACCTGACCGCAGAGGTCTTGCCGCTTCCTGACGCCCCGATGAGGGCGATGCAGCGGGCTTCGCGCTGGATGCCCGCCGCGACCTCTGCGCGACGTCGATCGAGCAGCTCGGTGAATGTCTGCTCGAACTGCCGGTGGGCCGGGTTCTTGAGAAAAATCGCCCGCGCGGGTGCAAGCCGCTGTTCGATCGCAATGTTCGCGTGGTCAGTCATTGAAATCCCACTCCTCGTCGGTGGTGGATGGGGTAGCCGCCGATCCTGTCGGCGCCGGGCCGACTGGCGTGTTGCTCTTGATGACATCGCCCAGGAGGTCGTCAGGCCCAGGGCGCTTTCGCCCCTTCGGCTGATCCAGATCGCCTGTGGCTGCCGTTTTGTCGGGTCCGATCCGGAGGCCAAGAAACAGTTGCTTTTCGGCGCGCAGCAGGGCGCCGTCCGCAACCTTGGTGGGTTGAACGCGGCGCAGCTGGCGGGCTCGCGCGTCGATCGCACGAATCTTCTTACGCGCCTTCCGGATGATCTCCTCCGAGAGGACGGCTTCAGACTTGAACCGCGTTCGCAGCTCCTGGACAATGGACTGCCACTCGTCCAGCGACAGCCCCCATACTGCCCGCGGAACCGCCTGCGCACTGACCCATTCGTGCCCGATGCAGACCGAGATATGGGTCAGGTCTTCGGGATCGAGGCGAAGCGAGATTTCGCCAGTCAGGCCGCGCAGAAAAGCATCCTGAAGGGCGGGGCAGGTGTAGTTGATCCCGCACACCCGGACGCCATGACGGTCGAGTTTACGGGTGTGGGGCAGTCCGAACACTGCGCGACGGGTGTTGGCGTCCGGCGGCGGTGTCAAACCCTGCTCGGCCGACAAACGCTTCCAGGCGTTGGCAGGTGTTTCCCCCTTGAGACCCGAATGCGGGGTGTTGTGGTAGATATCGACGATGAACAGCGTGAAAATCTGGGCCAGCTCGTCGTCGGTCAGCGCCGCCCATTTTTCCGAAGGGTAGTCGCCTCGTTCGACTGAATTGCCAAAGGTGCGGCCAATCAGCGTCGGAGCCAGCTGCTGGCCGAACGTGCGGAACAGCCGTTCGATCCGTGCGCGCAGCTTCGGGACGCCGGCAGGCGGCGCCTCGTAAGTGCAGCCCAAGTCAACGACGGTCATCCGAAAGTGCTCTGCGGCGAAGGCGGAACCTTGGTCGGTGACGAGGATGTCGAGTCCTCCCGCCTGTTCCCAGCGGCTTTGGCATCCCGCAGCTTCGGCGAGGGCGGTCTTGTCCTGGGTGATCAGGTGGAGTGTCCGGATCGCGTCTTCCGTGTTCGGCGTGGCGACGATCCTGAACCCGAGGACACAGCGTGTTGCACAATCGAGCGCGACATAGATCCATCGCCGCCCCACTTCCAGCATTGCCCTGGCTTCTGGGGGCAGGCCATCGAGTGCACCGCTTTCCCCGAACATGCTGGCAACGTCGATCAGCCATTCGTCCATTTCGACGCGCTGCAGGGGATAATCTGCGCGAAGCCCCTCTTCGTAGAAGCCGAACTTGCGTCGGGCGGACTCAATGCCTTTACGCTGAGCTTCGACCTCGAAGGGGTCGAGCGCCTTGATCCGGCGCCGGACCGTCCGCGCGGAAGGCTGAGGCAGCGGCGGCTTTCCGGCCTCGCGGCGCGCTGCGTTGATTGCAGAGAACCGCTCCTCGACCTCGTTGACGATGTCTTGCTGGGTGGGCTGGTTGCGGTCGAGATAACTCGCCACGCACTCAGCAAGCACGGCTTCTGACTCTCCCATGAGTTTGCCGCGGAGAAGATCAAGCTTCCGGCGACGCAAGAACACTAGAGGCGTGTGACCGGCAGCGTCGTACTCTCTCACCCATCGAAGCAGAGTTTTTACGCAAGGGCGCCGCCGCCGAACCAGTGACTGACCGGCGCGCGGGGTTCTCCCGACATCTTGCCCACGTTCTTCTGCTGCCGTGACGCGCTGTTCCAGCAAGTCGAAGACGCGGTTGATGGACCGGTTGGAACGCCGTACCTCTCCGGCGGCTTCCGCCTGTAGGAAGGCTTTTGCCCAAGCTTCCCGATACAACGCTTGAGCACGCGCTTCTGTGTCACAAGTGTTCAGGTAGCTGACATCGCAGCGCAGTCGGCGAAGGGCGGCCTTGTCCGAGAAATGGCCGCGCTTGAGCCGTGTATCCGGCCCCGCCAGGCAGCGCAGGAATTCCTCGGTCGTAAATTCCAGGCGGATCTCGTCCTCATCGATCCTCGCCCAGATCGAGCCTGCCTTGTCAGAGCGCACCAGGCGGTGTTGCGTGCCAGCGATTTCAAGGCAATCGGCCTCGGACAGTCGAAAATGTTGCGCCATCAAAGTGCCTCCCGCGTGATGATGGTTGATGGAAGGATGTCGCCCGCATCGACGACGCGAAGGACGCCAGCAAAGATCGCGCGGAAGACAGCCCGGAAACCCCTGCCGCTCAGGCCCGACCTGGACACAAGTTCTGCGACAGTCATGGGGCTGTTCAGTGTCGAGACGAGACCAGCGATAGCGCGATCTGCCTCTGGATCGGCGGTTCGGCGGAAAGCGTGCAGCTTTTCGGCGTTTCGAGCTGCCGCAGGCGTGTAGGACCGCTCGGTTACCAGCACCACCTCATGCGCATAGGCGAGCGGCGTCGATGCCCTGACATGCTTGAGTGTGTTTCGAAAGCCTTGGCGCTCAGCGACGGCGCTTGGTTTCACGGCAATCGCGATGCGTCGGCCGTCGGTCAGAGTGGCCAGATAGTCGAAGGTATGAGGGTGCCGCCGACCATCCTCATCGACATAGTTTATTGGCGGCGGCTGGTCCCAGATATCAGCGATATCGGAACGAGCTAGCAGCAAGTAAAGCACCTTCTGTTCGAGCTTGCTCTCGAAATGGCGGATACGACGTCGGGGGTCAGCCGGTGTGTGTGCGGGGATATGGCCCCGGCTGCTGGCCTTGGAGCGAGGGAATGGTGTGCGTGTCGCCCTGCTTGGCAAGGGCGGGTAAAGGTAGGCTCGACGGCCTGCATATTCGCGCACGGCGACGGAGCCTGGTGGATCAGGTCATATTTCATGATGTCTGGAGCGCACGGTCCTGCCCGCTGCCGGGACCAGGCGGTGCGGTCTCCCCCTTTTTGTGGATGTGTTGAACAGCCCTGCCGGACCGAGCGTCCGGCAGGTTGACTTTTTGTTCGACTCGGGGGATGAATAGATGTCGGGCTTCAATCGACATCTAAGAGGGGCTTACCTGTTTGCAGCAGGTGCCCCTTTTTCATTTCCCGTGTCAGCTATGCTGGTCGGGCAATCCCTCCTCTGCTTCATACCGATCGGGAAAGAGCTGCTGCGGTGTCGTTCCGAGCTGACACGCGATCTCCCGCTGAACCCGATGAGATCGACGATATCCTTGGCTGACCACAGTGACGCTGCTCTGGGAGATGCCGAGCGTCCGGGCGATCGCAGCCATCGAGGAACCCACCAGGCGCAGCCGGCATTTGAGGATCTCATGGTTTTGCAGGTCGACCTTCATGACGGTGCAAGTCCTTGGACTGCGTCTTTGCTCGATCGACAGTGATTCGGACACTGATTCGGGAGCAAGTGCTTCGGGTCTATCTTGTGATTTTTTTGGTTTTTGGCCGGCTGATCTCCCGGCCAAAATGAGAAGGCGATAATTCTAGCTGGCGCGCGTTCACCAGATGTGGTGCAGTGGGCAGAGGTCCTGAACAAAATCCTGGCTAGCCACGGGGCGAGGGTATGACCGAAGGCAACACGGCAAGTCATGGGCCATCGGTGGGCTGCCCATCAATGTCGACCGACGTAGCATTCGAAGCGCCCGAGACATTGAATACCCACTCTGAGGAACCGTTTAGAGAGCCTGCTCCGTCTCGGCGCCGACGTGAACTTCTCTCACCGGAGCAGCTTGCACGGCGAGCTGCAGAGTTTTCTGCCGCGAAGGCGTGCCTAAGACCTTTGCCGCGACGCCTTGCATCCAGGATTCTCGGTCAATGCTGCCATGAAGGGCTTCCAAGACGACCGTTACTCGATTCAAAGACGCTTCGTGAACACTATATCTGCGTCCGATCAATAGATGATTTCTCCACCGATCTTGGCCTAAGTTGCATGGCGGGCATCAGCGCGCTCAAACGCGCTGGAGTGAATGTGTATGAGAATGTAGCCCTTGAATGGGATAGCGGCATCTCGATCCGAGAGCTCAGTCGTCGACATGGGGTCGGCCGAGATACCATCTCTCGTTGGATAAAGCGGACGGGGCGTGACGTGCCACCGGCAAATACTCGTCAACGCTATGATGCAGATCTGGTCGCTCGCGTTTTTGAACAAACAAACTCGGTCAACGCTGCGGCCACTGCTGCCGGCATCGCGTGGGACACGGCGAGGAAAGCCGTGAGTTGACAAAGGTCAGGTAGACGATGTCCTTTCGGTGGGCAGTTCCTGATCCGCCCGCTCTCTCAGGGCACGCAGCATTAGCTGTTCAATTTCGTGCAGCCGTAGTCCGTGCTGTCGAGCGAGGAGATCGACGAAGTGGCAGATTTCTGGATCGGCGGGACCATACAGGGGCCAGTCATTCAGTTGGTGATAATCGGGTGTTGTCTAGGGAGGTCATAGGATCTGTTACCATCAGTCACGCTCCAAGAGCATCCCTCGAATGTCCGCATTGGACGGAAAGCGGTCTGACGGCGCCGCAGCATGGCAGTTGCGGCAAATTTGGGAGAGCGGCCGTTCGGGCAAATCGCAGCTAGGTTATGTTGACAAATGGCGGAACCATAGGCGGATTGATGTGATGTCGATGAAGCCGAGGAAGCTCTCGGCTGTCTTGTCGTAGCGGGTTGCGACGCGGCGAGCGTTCTTCAGCCTGTTGAAGCAGCGCTCGACCAGGTTGCGCAGGCGATAGAGCTTGCGGTCGACGGCGACGCGGAGCCTTCGGGTCTTTCGCATCGGGATCACCGGCACGACGTCTCGTGCCTCCATGGTTCTGCGAACCTTGTCAGAGTCGTAGCCGCGGTCGGCGAGCAGGACCGACGGCTCGGGCAGATTGTCGGCCATGACCAGATCGAAACCGAGGTAGTCCGATGTCTGGCCCGGCGTGATCTCGGTCCTCATGGGCAGGCCGGCCGCGTTGACCCGCAGGTGGATCTTGGTCGTGAAGCCACCGCGCGAGCGGCCGAGACCTTGCCGCGGAGTCCCCCTTTTGCGCCCGCTGCCTGATGATGGGCGCGGAGCACGGTGCTGTCGATCATCTGCAGCGCGTCCGGCACGATCCGGCTTTCGTTCAGCGCATCAAGGATCTGCTCCCACAGCCCGGCCAGCGTCCAGCGTCGGAACTGACGATAGACGGACGACCACTTGCCGAACTGTTCGGGAAGGTCGCGCCATGGCGAGCCCGTCCGCGCAATCCAGAAAATACCATCCAGAACAAGGCGGTGGTTCACTGGTTTGCGTCCGTTCGGGGCCCGGACAGCCAAGATGAAGCGCTCGTGGAACGCCCACTCATCGTCCGACATCAGGTCTCATGCCAAGCTGGTCTCCATCGCAGATACCAGCTTGAATCACGCTCAACGGAGACTGTGAATCCCTTTTGTCAACACGGCCTAGATCCCAGTTGGGCTCGCTACCAGAGGGCGGAGAACCCGGCGCGCGTTCGCCCGGGGCCTTCCGCCGACCTGCCCGAGGGCTCGATCACATGGACAGCAAAGCCCCAATCACATGACAATAAGATCTTCTGGGACTGCTCCACATCTTGTAGTTTGACGTCAAAAGCCCCCTTGTTTTTGATCTTCGCTCCTCCGATATTGAACGAATAAAGAACATTTGGGGGTGGTATGGCGGTTCCACAGGCTCGCTTCACTGAATTGCTCGATGATATCGAGCCCAGTCAAACAACGAAGACTAGGGCTTCAGGCGGGCACACTGGGATCCGGGACCATCTGCGAACTCAAGCTCAGTTCAAGGACAGGTATGTTTCCAGCTTCCTGTCAGGAAGCTATGCGCGTAGCACCTCTATCCGACCCCGCAGTACCGCTGAAGGCGTCGAGCGCCCTGATGTGGACATCATCGTCGTAACCAATTTCACAACCAACGATCATCCCGACAATGTGCTCAGGGAAATCAGCCGTTCTCTGCTGGATGGTGGCAACGGCTACCCAGTAGAGCGGATCAACAAGCGATCGGTGCGTGTTGAGACATGGCAGGCCGATATGGATATTGTTCCGGTCCTGTCCACCTGGAACGGTTACATGATCCCTGATCGTGACACTGGAACCTGGAAGTTCACAAACCCTCCCGTTCATACCGACTGGAGTACGAACCAGAATCAGAGGTTCGGCGGTCGGTTCAAACCACTTGTGAAGCTGTTCAAGTGGTGGCGCCGGATTAACCCGAGTGGCCGTCGCCCGAAGGGGTTCGTGCTCGAGGTTCTGGCTGCCCGGCATGCGCCAACGGCCGAGACGCATTACGGAGAGGCATTCGCGCAACTGCTGGCTGACATATACAGCGCATATGCTTGGATGGCAGTGAACAATCAGAAGCCGGTGATTGCGGACCCCGCCGATCCATCGAATGACATCCTCGGAAAGGTGACCGTCGCCCAGTGGAAAGATTTCATCGAAAAGGTTCGTGTCTATGCCGACGTCGCTCGTCGAGCGCAGGATGCAACTGACTTGGATGAGGCCACCCGTCTTTGGCGTCGGGTATTCGGTGACCGCTTCAAATACACGGCAAACCCGGCAAGGGCAGCAAACTATGGGGGCTTCGCAGCAGCAGCGCCCGTGGGCGCCGGATATACCTTCCCGAATTCAATGGCCGCTCCAGTCAACAAACCCCGTGGTTTCGCTTGAAATTCTGGTGGCTTCTCGAGTCAGCAAGACTGGCGGCAGAGATCGCCGCCGTTGAGGCCCTCGCAGGCGATGAGGGCTGGTTTGACCTAGAGCGCTGGCGCTTCCATGAGAAAATGTTCTGTGCGGAAGGCGTCCTGACTGCGCATGGCCACCGATATCCGGTCCGATTGATTTACCCGGATCAGTATCCTGAAGTGCCCGCGTGGGTTGAACCGCAGGGTGAGGCACGTTGGAGCGCCCATCAATATGGAACGGGCACGCTGTGCCTCGAGCTTCGCCCGGACAACTGGAACGCTGCGGCCACGGGTGCCGATGTGCTGCGCAGTGCTT
The DNA here is from genome assembly GCF_900106665.1 of Paracoccus sanguinis. Lineage (GTDB taxonomy): Bacteria > Pseudomonadota > Alphaproteobacteria > Rhodobacterales > Rhodobacteraceae > Paracoccus > Paracoccus panacisoli. The sequence goes on along the minus strand of NZ_FNNA01000002.1, from coordinate 567,519 downwards.
ATAATCTGCTCAGCATTGAGAACCCGCTTGGAGGAGGCGAGGCCCGCGCGCCTTCAGCGCATGATATTGGCGAGCTGCAGGCCTATGGTTGGTGGGAATTTCCTGTTTTGATCGGTGCCGCCTGTCTCGCACGGATCCGAGACGGGGCCGCGGTTGGCCTCAACGCGGTGCGTTGGTTCGCTCATGACGATCTCTGGCCTATCATGATTCATGATGAGGCGGATCGAAGCCTCATGCAGCGCCCACCGGACGCCGATTTCTATAGTTGGCGTACCGCCATACCGGTATATGTCTCTGAAAATCCTCCCCCTGCGCCGCGGGCACTGGATCGTGCTGGGCTCGTTCGCGCAGCGGCTTTCGATTTTATGACAGCCGCCATCGTGGAGGCCTCGACGGCTGCAGTCGTCATATTTCGGGCAGGTGAGCAGGTCGAGATCTTTCATCTCACAGAGGACGGGGGAACCTTTCGGCGGCATGTGCTCGTTCTGCCAGACGAACTCGGTGCACGTTCCGCACGCGCCGAGGGCGCGATGTCAAAGCGCGTGACGATTGTGGGTACCGGTTCGGTGGGGTCGAAAATCGCTGAAACGCTGTTGCGCTCCGGCGTTCACCATCTCACCCTCGTTGACGGTGATGTGATGCTGCCCGGGAATCTGGAGCGCCACGTGCTGGACTGGCGTGACGTGGGGTTTCGCAAAGTCCATGGCTTGAGGCGTCATCTTCTTCACATCGTTCCCGGCGCTGATATTCAAGTTATCGATACCAACCTCAATTGGCAGCGATCTGCAAAGACACATGCATGGCAAGTAGAAGTGTTGTCCGGAGGGGATGTTATCCTTGATGCGACTGGCGATCCTGCAACAAGCCTTTTTCTTGCCGCAGTGGCTGAGGCCAATGGCCGCGCTTTCGTGTCCGTCGAAGTGTTCGAAGGTGGAATCGGCGCTGCTATTGCAACCTGCATCGCCCCGCGAGATCCTCCCTTCGTTGAAGGGCGTGCAACGTTTCTGGCGTGGTGCGATGCTCAGGGCATCAAACCGCCTGGGGCCGGGACACGTCGTTACGAAATGTTGGACGCCGGCGGCGAACCCATTGTCGCCGATGACGCAGCTGTCACCATGACAGCCGGGCATGGGGCACGCACAATACTCGACATTCTGGACGGCTCTCCTACCTCGCCGGATTCTGCCTGGCTTTTGCTTGGCTACAGGAAAGAGTGGCTGTTTGATGGGCACGGACACACAATTCGCCTGAACGTCGGAGAACGCGGCGAGCGGACCGCGCCGGAAGAAGTCCCGGAAGCGATCTCGTTCGCGGTCAACCTGTATAAGGAGAGGGCGAATGAAGGTGGCGCTGGCGGCTGACCAGGCCGAAAAACTCGTCGCCGCGCTTGGCCACGCGGGCGTGAAAGAAATAGGGGGCCAACTGTTCGGCGAACAGCTGGCACCATCAAACTTTAAGGTAACTGAGCTGTCCGTCCAGTCACGTCCTGGCAGCTTCGCGCGGTTCGTCGTCGATCTGATGCAAGCTGCCAAAGACGCCGTTCGTTTCTTCGACAGGACCGAGCATCGGTACACGCGGTACAACTATATCGGAGAGTGGCACAGCCACCCGAGCTTCCAGATACGGCCCAGTGGCCCTGATATCGCCGCCATGCGGAGCATCGTCGACGATGAGAAGTTTGCTGGTTCTTTTGCGGTCATGATGATCGTGCGGCTGGATGTCGGGCGGCTCACCGCCGGCGCATGGGTTTTCGACCCGCAAGGCGCAGAAGAACCAATAACATTGGAGATCCAGACTTGAGCAATAGTGACACCGTACCCGCCTTGACCGACGCCCGAGGGATGGGAGGGATAATCGCCCAGGATGGCTTTGACTATCAGCTATGGGATGGTTTAGTGCGGTTGCCAGCGTGGCTGGCCAATCCAGCTTTCGAAGAGATGATCTTTGAGGGTCTGGAAGATCTGGAAGCGCGGTTCTTTGCACCTCACGCACCCAGAGAGCGTCTGCTCGAGCGGTATCAGGCAAAAGTCGGTGCGCTGGCACCTGCGGATGTGCGGGCGGTGCTTCAGAATTTTTTCGAGTTCGAGGCTGCTTATCCGAGCGCAGCACGCGTTCAAACCCTGGTGACACCGCGACTGCCGCCAACTGTCAGCTGGCTAGCCCGCGATCCTGAACGTGTGCGAAGGGCTCGCCCCTTCTACGCTCCGTTTTCTGATGTCATGGCGGCAAGTGACGCCGAACTGCAAAAGCAGCTGATGGATACCTACGGAGACGCCCTTGGGGCATTTGTGGCCGCTTCTGTTGAAATCAGCGAACGCAATTTACCTGCACATGATGCTGCCGTGGTTATGTTTCGCCTGGAACTTGATCGGGTCTTTCCCACACTTGAGGTCTCTCAAAAGCGCGTTTCTGCGGCGTTTGATGCGCTCAGCTTATTGGCTCGGCGCTCCATAGGTGCACCGCTCGCGCGCGCTATCCTTTGCCAGACCATTGAGGGTGCCATTGGTCGCCCGCTTCCTCTCCCCGAGACATTTCCTTTGCATATCCGTTCTGATCGAAATGAGGTGAATGGAGAAAGCCTTGAGATCAACGCCAGTCCATTTTCCGGAGGCGATGGGGCATTCCCGTCGCAAGCAGACTGGACAGACAATCTTCTCGCCCCCTTGAGCCGCACCTCGAACTGGCTGAAATGGCAGTCTGTGCCCCGCATCACTCTCAGCGGCTCTTATCGATTGACGACAGCGATGGCGATCGGGCACGCCTTCCGATCCGCGGTTGGTTTCGAACTGGACATCCCGACACGCGACGGTTTCTGGGCAACCGACGAACGCCCCTCACCTGACATGAAGCAACCGTGGAGGATCTCAGAGCCGAATGCTCTTCATGGCGATCAACTCATCGTTTCGGTGGGTGTTCTGCGGGACCCTTCTGCCGATCTCGAGCAGACTGCCAGCATTCCCGCTCAGTCCGTATTGGCCATGTACCTTAAAGAGCCAATCTCATCAGCCAAGAGCGCACAGGCTGCTGTTTCGGTGATAAAGCGTACAGTGGACATTGCGGTTGCCAGGTTGCGCCCACAAGGGGTTCAGCTCTACTTCGCTGGGCCAGCGGCACTCGCTGTCGCGCTTGGTCACCGCTGGAATGCGGTAGCACCGACACAATTGCACGAGTTTGTCATGTCAAAGCGCAGCTACGTCCCTACTGCATTGATTTGAAGGCGAAACGTCACGCGCGACCGACATTGCGTTTGCCCTCGGGCTAGTCGGTACTAATTGCCCTCGGCGCGGGCGTAGCCGGCTGAGCTGCTGCCGGTTTCTTGGACAGCAAGTTAAGCTAGCATAGCGCGGGCCTCGAATTCCATGGGGCTGATGTAGCCGAGCTTCGAGTGCCGCCTGCGCGGGTTGTAGAAGCGCTCGATGTAGTCAAACACGTCGGCACGGGCTTCGTCGCGGGTCCGATAGACCTTGCGGTTGGTCCGTTCGATTTTCAGCGACGAAAAGAAGCTCTCCATGGCCGAGTTGTCCCAGACATTCCCGGCCCGGCTCATGGAACAGTTGATGCCGTTGTGGGCCAGCAGGCGCTGGAACTGCTCGCTTGTGTATTGGGAGCCCTGGTCCGAGTGATGCAGCAGCGCGTCCGCCTTGCCGCGGCGCCAGACGGCCATCATCAGGGCATCCATGACCAGCGTGGCATCCCTCTCGGCCTTCATCGACCAGCCGACCACGCGGCGGGAGAACAGGTCCAGGACAACAGCGACATAGAGCCAGCCCTGGGCGGTCCAGATGTAGGTGAAATCGGCCAGCCACTTCTGGTTCGGGCGATCCGCTTCGAAATCACGATCAAGGACGTTGTCGGCGATCACCGAGCGCTCGCCGTCGTCCTGGGGCTTTCTGCGCCGTTTTGGGCGTGCTTTCAATGCGTTCTGGCGCATCAACCGCTCGATCCGATGAAGGCCGCAGATCAGACCCTCTTCAAGGACGTCATCCAGACACGGCGGGCGCCATAGGTCCGGTCGCTGGCCTTGAAACTCGTGTCGATGGCCGTGACGAGCTTCGCATCAAGGATCGCTCGGTCGCTGAGAGGGCGGTTCAGCCATGCATGGAAGCCCGAACGCGAAACCTCCAGAACCTCGCACAGCCAGCTGACCGGCCAGATATGGCGGTGCTTCGTGATGAAGGCGAACCTCAAGTCGCTTCCCTCGCGAAGAATGCCGCGGCTTTTTTTAGGATGTCACGCTCCGCCTTGAGCTTGGCGACCTCTTTCTTCAGGACTGCGATCTCTGCCAGCTCGGCACGCTGCTGGCCATTGCCGGGAAACGCCGTGACAGGGGCCGCTGCGGCCTCCCGCATCCAACGTCGCAGCACGCTCTCAGCCAGATCCAGATCCCGGGCTGCCTGCGCCACCGCAACGCCACGCTCCGTCACCAGCTTCACAGCCTCAAACTTGAACTCCTTCGTGAACTTCCGTCTCACCATGTCCGATCTCCGTTTCCTTGGTCACGATCTTATCTTCGTGTCCACGAAACCGGCAGCAGGCCAGGCAGTGCCGCGATATACACCTTAGCGCCTGACCTAAAGGAAAGCCCCCTCGCCCCCCTGTCGGCCTATTGAGCTGTGTAACGTAGTTGGTTCTGATGCTTTGACTGCAACCGGCGAGTTGTTCCCGCATCGCTACCACAGATCGAGTATTTTGCCGCAAAACTGACTGACTGACTGACTGCTCCGGGGATTGCCGCCCCGCAGCATTGGGCGGGGCCGACCGGCGGCTATGGGCCGACTGCGCCGCCGCGATTGCGCCGGCCCCGAGGAAGACCTTATCGCATTGCCGCATGACAGCTTCGAGCCTTTAACGGACCTTCGCATACATTCTGCAGTCTCGTGGAGCATCAGAGATATTCGGGTGCAGGAAGTAGCGCCTCAGCACTCCTTCGAAAGCCATACCGGTTTTCTCCAGCACCCGCGCTGATGCAGCGTTATCCACATCGCAGAAGGCTTCGGCTCGGTGGATGTGCGGATGGTTTAAGGCGTGCTCAACAAGCCATTGCATGATTTCGGTGGCACAGCCCATCCCCCAGCTAGCTGGGCTGAGCACATATCCGTAGTCCACGGTCGATCCCCGCAAGTGGGGGTGAAACATGCCTATCAGTTCATCCGGCGCTTCACGATCAAAGGCAACCAAGGGAAAGCCCGTACCGTCATCCCATTCCTTCATCACTTGCACAAGAAACGCCCTTGTCTCCTGGACAAGCTGATGCGGTTTCCAGCCTAGGTAACGGGTTGCGATTACATCCGTCCCGTAGCTATCGAAGATGGCCTCGGCGTGATCTGGAGCCACCCGCCTCAGTAGATACCGGTCAGTCTGATACTCTTCGGGAAGGCGATAAGCATCGTTCATGCCAGCATCATAAGCGGTTTCCGACAGCGAGCAACGTCAGCTAGGTCCCGCAAAGCGGGCCCCGGTCGCGAAATGAATCAAGCAACCGCGGCGAATGGCAGGTCGGGCAACGCCGCAACGCGGCGCCTGAAGTCGGGATAAATGGGGCGATGGGCCGAACCGGCGGTCAATCGAGCTGCCGGAGGCGACCATCGAGCCTAGTCCCGTTGGGACAAGATAGTGTCCAAAAAGGACAACTATCGTGGCAATCAATACGGGGAAAAATGGTCGGAGCGAGAGGATTCGAACCTCCGACCCCCTGCTCCCGAAGCAGGTGCGCTACCAGGCTGCGCTACGCTCCGACCGTGACGGGGCAGGTAGCGGGTGGCGGGGGGGATTGCAAGCGGTTAGCGGCGCGAGGGCGGGGAAAAATCGCGGTGCCGGGGTCGGGGGTCGCGGGGCGGAGGAAGCGCGTCGTGACCCGAGGGCGCCCCGCCCTGCTCGGAGGTGTCAGCCTCAGACGTTGACCCGCCCGGCGACCCGGCGGGCACCCCTGGGAGGTTGACCCGCCCAGCCGAACGACCGGGCGGCCCCCCGAACGTTGACCCGTCCGGCGCAAGCACCGGGCGGGCTCGTCATCAGGCGGCGGCCAGCGCTGCCACGATCCGGTCGCCCATCTCGGCGGTCGAGACGGGGGTGCCGCCCTCGGGGCCCATCAGGTCGGCGGTGCGCACGCCATCGGCCAGCACTTTCTCGACCGCGGCCTCGAGCGCGTCGGCGGCGGCGCCCTCGTTGAAGGAATAGCGCAGCGCCATTGCGAAGCTCAGGATGCAGGCGATGGGGTTGGCCTTGCCCTGGCCCGCGATGTCGGGGGCCGAGCCGTGCACCGGCTCGTACATCGCCTTGGGCCGGCCGTTCTCCATCGGCGCGCCGAGCGACGCCGAGGGCAGCATCCCGAGGCTGCCGGTCAGCATCGCCGCGGCGTCCGAGAGGATGTCGCCGAAGAGGTTGTCGGTCACGATCACGTCGAACTGCTGCGGGCGGCGGACCAGCTGCATGGCGCCGTTGTCGGCGTACATGTGCGTCAGCTCGACGTCGGGGTATTCGTTTTCGTGGACCCACTGGACCTCTTCGCGCCAGAGGATGCCCGATTCCATGACGTTGGCCTTCTCCATCGAGCAGACCCGGTTCGCGCGCTTGCGGGCCAGCTCGAAGGCGGCGCGGGCGACGCGGCGGATCTCTCCGCTGGTGTAGCGCTGGGTGTTGATGCCGACGCGGCCGCCCTCGTTGTCGGCGTTGTCATGGGCGTGGATTCCGCGCGGCTCGCCGAAATAGACGCCCGAAGTCAACTCGCGCACGATCAGGATGTCGAGACCGGCGACGATCTCGCGCTTGAGGCTGCTGAAGTCGGCCAGCGCGTCGAAGCACTGGGCCGGGCGCAGGTTGGCGAACAGGTCCATCTCCTTGCGCAGGCGCAACAGGCCGCGCTCGGGCTTGACCGAGAAATCGAGGTTGTCATAGGCCGGCCCGCCGACGGCGCCCAGCAGCACGGCATCGACCGACTGGGCCTTGTCCATCGTCGCGTCGGCCAGCGGCACGCCGTGCTTGTCGTAGGCGGCGCCGCCGACCAGATCCTCGGACACCTCGAAGCGCATCCCGCGGTTGGCCTGGAACCAGTCGATGACCTTGCGGACCTCGGCCATCACTTCGGGGCCGATGCCGTCGCCGGGCAGGATGAGCAGGGAATAGGGCTGGGATGCGCTGGGGGACGGGGTGGGGGACATGGGGCCTCCGGGGATGGCGGATTGGGGGTGTCGGATGTCGGACCTCGCGTAGCCGTGCCCCGACGCTGGGTCAAGTTCACGGCCATTTGGCTTGCGGTCCGGCCGCCCATGGGTCGGTATGGCGGCGCCACGAGGGCGGCGCGCCGCCCGTCCCATCACCCCCGACGACGCGCCCGCGACCCCGGACGCCGCAGACCGCCACGCGCCGCACGACCGGCACGAGCCAAGGAGACCCGACCATGAAACCCACGCACGCCGCCCTGATCGCGATGCTGCTCATGTCGGGGCCCGCGCTGGCCGATGGCGGGGTCAGCGTGCCGCTGCCCGACACCTCGGGGATGCCGGCGGCCGAGGCGAAGGCGCTGATGTCCGAGCTGGCGCAGGTGAACGTCATCACCTCGAACTGCCCGGCCTATGCGCTCGACGACGAGGACTGGACGCTGATCACCGGGACCGGCGACCAGTTGGCCGCGCAGCTCGGGCTGGATGCGGCGGCCTATGACAAGCAGGTCTACGGCCCGGCGTTCAAGCTGCTGGACGACCCGCAAGCCTGCGACCGGATCGGCCCGACCGCCGCGCCGCTGGTCGCGCGGCTCAAGGGCATGGGCGCGGGCGGGGCGGCGGCGAGCCAGTAGGCCCGAGGCCGCGGCTAGGCCGCTCAGCCCATCCCGCGGCTGCCGTCCGGGCCCCACTTCGCGTGGTCCACGCGCCAGGACCAGATCGCGACCGCCACCCACATCCCGTTGTAGAGCAGCCCGGCGATCAGCACGGCCACGCCGGGGATCGGCCCGATCGCCGCCCGTCCGATCAGGTCGTGGATGTCCTGCGCCGGGAACGGGTGGATGGCGATCTTGCCCCAGTAGGCGGTGGACTGGATGGCGAGGATCCAGATGAAGTTGCGCCTGAGCCGCCGCCCCAGCGCCTGCGCCATGCTGATGTGGTGGACCGGCTCCTCGTAATCCGCGGCCAGCACGTCGCGCCAGCCGGGGTCGACATGATCGCCGCGCAGCATCGGCGCATAGAGGTGCTTCTCGATCCAGCGCGCCCGCGCCCGCCAGACGTTGAAATAGCGGTAGCGGCGCGCCTCGAAGACGAGGAACACCAGCAGCAGCATCCCCACCACCAGCAGCGGCAGGGCCGAGGCCGACGGGCTCGAGAAGGTCGAGGTCAGCGCCACGCCCATCATCACGATCGACCAGTTCGTCGTGTTGTCGAGGCGGGTGCGCCAGACCGTCGAGCGATAGACCTCGCCGCGGTAGAGATGCGCGATGGCGCCGAGTTGGGCCGAGTCGAACTCGGTGAGCCGAGTGGCGAGCGGCGGGGCGACGGCCACCGCCGGCGACGCCGCGGGCAGGTCCTGGTCGAGCGGGTGGGCCGCGCCGTCCGCCGGCGGCGGGTGCGCCGGCTCATCGGGCGGCAGCGCGGCCGAGGGGGCGCAGTCGGCAAGGTCGGGCGGCTCGGCCGGGGCCGCGACCGGCGCCCCCGGCCCCTCGCGCATCACCGCCTCGGCCGGATCGGGCCGGGACGGGGCGCCGGGCGCCTGAGCGCCGCCGGGCGGGCGCTCGGTCGGCGGGGGGCCGTCGGGGGGGCGAGACGTCATGGCGCAACCTCCACATCCACCCAGACCAGCCGGTGGCGCGAGGCGGCGGCCACCACCTCGGCCAAGGGCGCGCCCGGCGCGGGCCACAGCACGCCCGCGGCGCGCACGGTCAGGTCGCGCGAGGGCAGGACCAGGTCCACCCGCAGGTTACCCGGCCCGTCCGCTTCGGGCCAGTCCGCGGTGTCGAGCGCCGGGTCGCCGCGCTGCCGGGCGTTGGCGCCGTCCCGCGCCGCCGCCGCGCCGCCCGCGCTCGCCGGGCGCGGGTCCTGCGCCCGGGCGATCAGCGCCCGCAGCGCCTCGGGCCGGCCCTCGCCGTCCTCGGGGTCGAGGTTCGCGTCGCCCAACAGCACGAAGCGGGCGGGCGGCAGGCGGGTCAGCCAGAACGCCGCCTCGTCATGGTTGCGCCGTCCGTTGCGATCCTCGGGGCCGTCGAACACCGGCGGCGTGGCCGACCAGGCGAGCAGGCGCAGCGGCCCGCCCGGCGTCTCGACCGGCACCTCCCAATGCGCGGTCGAGGAGAGGCGCTGCACCACGGCCACCTCGGGCGGGGCAGGGGGCATGAGGTTGCCCGGCAGGTCGCGCCAGAGCCAGCCTGAGTGGTCCGTCACCGGCCCCAGCGGAAGCCGGGACAGCACCGCCATGCCGCCCTGCCCGGTGAAGAGCCCGAAGCCCTGCGCGTCGTCCGCCGTGCCCGTCCGCCCGTCGCTGTCGAGGTCGAGCGCCGTCGCCATGCCGCTGTTGGGCTGGCTGGCATGGCGGTGCGGATAGCGCGCCCCCGCGGCCTCGAGCCGCGCGGCGAGCGCGTCGAGGGCCAGCCCGTCGTGGTCCCAGTCGATCCCGGTCAGCAGCAGCACGTCGGCGCGCGCGGCGGCGATCACCTGGACCACCGCGGCGATCTGCGCATCCTTGCCGTCGGTGATGTCCTTGAGCAGCAGGCCCGGCCCCTTGCGGGTCAGCTCGGGCGAGAAGGTGGCGATGCGCAGCGTCCCGGGCGCGGGCGCGGGCAGCGCGCCGGCCTCAGCGCCCCCGTCCGGCGCGACCGGACCGGGCGCCTCGCTTCGCGGAACTACGCTAGGGTCCGGGGCAGCGCCCCGGTTTGCGGCGATCGGCGCGACCCCGCCGGGGTCGGAAAGGCCAATCTGTGGTCCCGCGGCGACCAGCGCCGCCGCGGCGAGTGTTGCAAGGCCGCGCCTCAGACCCACGGCTGGGACTGGGCGATCCGCGCCTCGTAGGCGTCGATCGCGGGGGCCTTCTCCATCGTCAGGCCGATGTCGTCGAGCCCGTTGAGCAGGCAGTGCTTGCGGTGCGGGTCCATCTCGAACGGATAGGCCGTCCCGTCGGCGCCCGTCACCGTCTGCGCCTCGAGGTCCACGGTCAGCCGCGCGTTGGCGCCGTTCTCGGCGTCGCGCATCAGCGCCGCCACCGCCGGCTCGGGCAGCACGATCGGCAGGATGCCGTTCTTGAAGCAGTTGTTGTAGAAGATGTCGGCGAAGCTGGTCGAGATCACGCAGCGGATGCCGTAGTCGAGCAGCGCCCAGGGCGCGTGCTCGCGCGACGAGCCGCAGCCGAAGTTGTCGCCCGCGACGATGATCTGCGCCTCGCGCCAGGCCGGCTTGTTCAGAACGAAGTCGGGGTTCTCGGACCCGTCGGCGGTATAGCGCATCTCGTCGAACAGGTTCTTGCCCAGCCCCGAGCGATGGATCGTCTTCAGGAACTGCTTGGGGATGATCATATCGGTGTCGATGTTGACCAGCGGCATGGGCGCCGCGATGCCGGTCAGGGTGGTGAAGGGGGTCATGGGTTCCTCGGATCAGGGTCGGGGCGCCGGCTGGGCGGTTGCTCGGCCAGGCGCCGTGAAAGCTGCGGAGACGTCGGCAGAGGCCGGGGGATGGATCATCCCCCGAGCCCTCAGGCCTCGACGCCCATCACCTCGCGGACGTCCACCAGATGCCCGGCGATGCCCGCCGCGGCCGCCATCACCGGCGACATCAGGTGGGTGCGGCCGCCGCGGCCCATCCGGCCCTCGAAGTTGCGGTTCGAGGTCGCGGCGCAGCGCTCGCCCGGTGCGAGCTGGTCGGGGTTCATCCCCAGGCACATCGAGCACCCCGCCAGCCGCCACTCGAAGCCCGCGTCGGTGAAGACCTTGTCCAGCCCCTCTTCCTCGGCCTGCATCCGCACCAGCCCCGAGCCGGGCACCACCATGCCGCGCACGCCCTCGGCGAGGTGACGGCCGCGCAGGATGCCGGCGGCGGCGCGCAGATCCTCGATCCGGCCGTTGGTGCACGAGCCGATGAACACCGCGTCCACCTTGATGTCGGTCAGCGCCATCCCGGGCGTCAGCCCCATGTAGTCGAGCGAGCGGCGCGCCGCCTCGACCTTGCCGCCCTCGAAATCCTCAGGCGCGGGGACCCGCGCGCCGATCGGCAGCACGTCCTCGGGCGAGGTGCCCCAGGTCACCACCGGCTCGATGTCCTCGGCGCGGATGGTGATGACCTTGTCCCAGTGCGCACCCTCGTCGCTGGAAAGGGTCTTCCACCAGGCCAGAGCGGCCTCCCACGCGGCGCCCTTGGGGGCGTGGGGGCGGCCCTTGACGTAGTCGAAGGTCTTGGCGTCGGGCGCGATCAGACCTGCGCGGGCGCCGCCCTCGATGGCCATGTTGCAGACCGTCATGCGGCCTTCCATCGACAGATCGCGGATCGCCTCGCCACAGTATTCGATCACGTAGCCGGTTCCGCCGGCGGTGCCGGTCTTGCCGATCACCGCGAGCGTGATGTCCTTGGCCGTCACGCCGGGACGCAGGCGCCCGGTGATCTCGACCTTCATGTTCTTCGACTTCTTCTGGATCAGCGTCTGGGTGGCGAGCACGTGCTCGACCTCGGACGTGCCGATCCCGTGGGCGAGGGCGCCGAATGCGCCGTGCGTGGCGGTATGGCTGTCGCCGCAGACGACGGTCATGCCGGGCAGGGTCCAGCCCTGCTCGGGGCCGACGATGTGGACGATGCCCTGGCGGACGTCGTTCATCGGATAGTAGTTCAGCCCGAAGTCGCGGGCGTTCTTGTCCAGCTCGGCGACCTGCACGCGGCCTTCGGGGTTCTCGATCCCCATCACCCGGTCGGGGGTGGTGGGCACGTTGTGGTCCGGCACGGCGATGGTCTGGTCTGGGCGGCGCACGCTGCGGCCGCTCATCCGCAGGCCCTCGAAGGCCTGCGGGCTCGTCACCTCGTGGACGAGGTGGCGGTCGATGTAGAGCAGGCAGGTGCCGTCGGGCTGGCGATCGACGACATGGGCGTCGAAGATCTTGTCATAGAGCGTGCGGGGACCGGGGGTGGCGTCAGCGCCGTGGGTCTGGCCGGGCATGGCTGTCACTTTCATCAAGGATGGCGGGCGAAGCAGGGGGATGGACCCGGCCGCGTAAGGGGGGACCGGTCCGGCGCGCAGGGCGGCGGCCCCCGAACGGGGCGCGCGGCCGCGGCCGCCGGCTCAAAGTCGCGCGGTGACGGTCCGGCTGACGCCGTAGAAGCGGCCGGGCAGGCGGACGCGATCGTGAATGTCGAAATACCGGAACATCTGGACGCAGATTAGGCACCTCGGCGCCGGGCTTCAAGCGCCGAGCGCAGGGTCCACAGGCCCGTTTCCGGCGATTCCACCCCCCAGGCGTTGAGATGAGCGCGAAACGTGCTATCTTTGTCCCATCCCGGCGCCGGGGCATTGCGGCGCGCTGACCGGAGGAAGTCCCCTGTCCACCACCGTCCCGTCGCCGCAACCGGCGACCGCGACCACCGCGGGCCAGAGCGAATCGCTGCTCGACCGCATCCTGTCCTCGCTCGAAGACGACAAGGCCGAGGACATCGTCACCATCGACCTGCGCGGTCGCTCGGCCATGGCGGACCACATGGTGATCGCCTCGGGCCGCAACGCCCGTCAGGTCGCGGCCATCGCCGAGCACCTGATCGACAAGCTCAAGCAGGACCTGGGCCTGATCGCCCGCATCGAGGGCAAGGACACCGGCGACTGGGTGCTGATCGACACCGACGACGTGATCGTTCACATCTTCCGCCCCGAGGTGCGCGAGTTCTACCAGCTCGAGAAGATGTGGACGCCGGCCGACGCGCTGGGCGCGCTGCGCGCCGACGCCGCGCGCGACGCGGGGCGCGAGGCGGCCGAGTTCCGGGCGCCGAACTGACCGCCCGGCCAGGCGGGCCGACAGCCCACGGGGTGGCCGCGCTATGATGCGCCTGCGGATCGCGGCGGTCGGCCGCCTCGGCGCGCGCACGCCCGAGGCGGCGCTCATCGACGACTATCTGAACCGGTTCACCCAGACGGGACGGGCGCTGGGCCTCGGCCCGGCCTCCATCGCCGAGGTCGAGGACCGCAAGGGCGGCGGCAAGGCGGCCGAGGCCGCGCTGCTCTCCCGCCAGATCCCCGAGGGCGCGGCGCTCATCGCGCTGGACGAACGCGGGCGCCTCATCTCCTCACCCGACTTTGCCGCTGCACTCGCGCGCTTCCGCGACCAGGGCCGCCCCGAGGCGGTATGCCTCATCGGCGGCGCCGACGGGCTGGACCCGGCGCTGCGGGACCGCGCCGATCTGGTACTCTCGTTCGGGGCGATGGTCTGGCCGCACATGCTGGTGCGGGTGATGCTGGCCGAACAGCTCTACCGCGCGGCCACCATCCTCGCCGGCGGCCCCTACCACCGGGCCTGAGCGCGGCGCGCGCCTTCTTTCTTGCCCAAATATCCCGGGGTCCGGGGCAGAGCCCCGGTCCGGCGCTTACAGCATCCCCGGCAGCACCAGATCCGGCGGCCGGTGGCCATCGGCGAAGGTCTTGATGTTGATGATGACCTTCTCGCCCATCTCGAGCCGCCCCTCGACCGTGGCCGAGCCCATGTGCGGCAGCATCACCACGTTCGGCGCCTCGCGCAGCCGCGGGTTGATCTCGTGTCCGTGCTCGAACACGTCGAGCCCGGCGCCGGCCAGCTCTCCCGCGCGCAGCATCCGGGTCAGGGCGTTCTCGTCGATCACCTCGCCGCGCGAGGTGTTCACGATCACCGCCGAGGGCTTCATCAGCTTCAGCCGCCGCGCGTTCAGCAGGTGGAAGGTCGAGGGCGTGTGCGGCGCGTTGATCGACAGGATGTCGACGCGGGCAAGCATCTGGTCGAGGCTTTCCCACCACGTCGCCTTCAGGTCCTCCTCGACCTCGGGGCGCAGGCGGCGGCGGTTGTGGTAATGGACCTGCATCCCGAAGACGTTGGCGCGCCGGGCGATGGCCTGGCCGATCCGCCCCATCCCGAGGATGCCGAGCCGCCGCCCGCCGATCCGCCCGCCCAGGTGCGAGGTCGGCGCCCAGCCCTCCCAGCGGCCGGCCTGCATCTCGGCCAGCCCTTCGGGGATGCGGCGGGTCACGGCCAGCATCAGCGCGATGGCCATGTCGGCGGTGTCCTCGGTCGCCGCGCCGGGGGTGTTCGAGACGAGGATGCCGCGGCGGCGCGCGGTCTCCACGTCGATGTGATCGACGCCGGCGCCGTAGTTGGCGATCAGCCGCAGCCGCTCGCCGGCCCCGGCCAGCAGGTTGGCGTCGATATGGTCGGTCACGGTCGGCACCAGCACGTCGGTGTCGCGCATCGCGGCGGCGAGTTCCTCGCGCGTCATGCGCACGTCCACGTCGCGCAGCTGCACGTCGAACAGCTCGGCCATCCGCGCCTCGACGGGCTGCGGCAGTCGCCGCGTCACCGTCACCTTGATCCGATCACGAGGAGATGCGGTGTCCGTCATGCGACTTCTCTTTCAATGCCCAACCAGCTTTGGCAAACTGCCCGCAAGGCGGGGCCGGCACAAGACCCCGAAGGGACAGCACCATCGGCCGCAGTGACGCAGGGCGCGCGTCGGCGGCGGGATGCAGCGACGAGTCGAGGAAGGCAATTCATGGCACGGGCACTCTTTTCGGCACCGTTCGCGCGGCGCAGCGCGGGACGCATCGCGGCAACGGCGGTGCTGCTGGGCGGGGTGGCGCTGGCCGTCGTCGGGGCCGGCTCCGGCGAAGCGGCGCCCCAGGCCGGGGTGCCGGGCGCCACCGCGGCGCAGCCGAAGTCCGCCCCCGCGGGGCAGGGCGGCAAGCTTTCGGCCGGGGCGGTCGCCGACGGGGGCGCGGCAGGCGACGGGGCGGCCGTGGCCGAGGGGGCGGGCGAGGGCGCCCCGGCGGCGATCGACGTCAACCCCACGGACATCACGGCGGATTCGCTGATCTCGCGCCATCAGGACGCGCCCCGCGACCCGCATCGCGGGCCGGTGACGAACCTGCCGCTGCCGCGCTACGTCAGCCTCAAGGGCGGCGAGGGCAACGCCCGGCGCGGCCCCAGCCTCTCGCACCGCATCGACTGGGTGTTCCGCCATCCGGGGATGCCGCTGCGGGTCGTGGCCGAGTTCGGCCACTGGCGCCGGGTCGAGGATCAGGACGGCGCCGGCGGCTGGGTGCACTACTCGCTGCTCTCAGGCGTGCGGACCGCGATCATCACCACCGACATGGCCGAGCTGCGCGCCCGCCCCGACACCAACGGCACGGTCATCGCACGGGCCGAGGCCGGGGCCATCGTCCGTCTGCACGAGTGCAACCGCGACTGGTGCCGCGTCTCGGGCGGCGGCGAGAAGGGCTGGGTGATCAAGACCTCGCTCTGGGGCGTGGACGCGGCCGAGACCCGCGACTGACCCGCGCCAGCAGCGCCACAACACCGCCGAAATGACGAACGCCCCGAGGATGATCCTCGGGGCGTCGTCGTGTCAGGACACTCGTCCCGGCCGATCAGGCCGAGATTACATGCACTTGTAGTAGGTCAGCGTGGTGGTGTCCTCGGTCACGCGCATCACGCCGGGACGCAGCGAGATGTTCAGCTGGCGGTTCGCGGCGCCCGAGCAGCCCAGCGAGACGCTGGTGAAGTTCGTCTCGACCTTCGACGAGGTCGCGGTGCAGTTCGCGGCCGGGAAGGTGAAGTTGCGGCCCTGTATCGTCAGGCGGCCCTTCGACGCCGGGTCGTTGCACTGCGAGGCGACGAGGTTCCAGGTCCCGTCGAGCGAGTCCGGGGCGTTGATCGCGCCCGAGGTCGCGGTCGGGGCAGCCGGGGCGACCGCCGGGCCGTCCACGACGACGACGGGCTCGGCACCGGGGGTGGTGACGGTGGTCGTGGTCTGGCCAGGCAGACAGGCCGACAGCGACATGGCGGCCACCAGGGCCAGGGCGGGCTTCAGATAGGTCATTTTCAGGTTACTCCCTCTTGAAAATGAAATGCGACGGGGCGCTGAGGTCACAACGCGCCAAGCATCCGGTTTCGTTCCCGAAATATCGTTGACCTGCGCAGAAACCTGCAAGCCCGTCGCAACGTCGCGCCACGCGTCGCGCGGAAGGTGTGGCCGGGCCGCCGCGGTCGCTTCATCCGCCGAGATCACGGGCAATCACGCGCGCGTGATCGGCCGTGGCTCAGGCACTGGCGCCGGGCCCGACGGCCCCGCGGCCGCCGCACACCGGGCAGCCCGGCCGGGCCGCGATTCCCAGCCGGCGGGTGTCGCCCCACAGCCCGTCAAACAGCACCATCTGCCCGCGCAGCCCCGCCCCGCTTGCCGCCCCAGGCCCCCCCGCGACGCCGATCCCGGCGATCAGCTTGACCGCCTCGAGCGCCATGAGGCTGCCCACCACGCCCGGCAGCGCCCCGACGACGCCGGCCTCGGCGCAGGACGGGGCAAGGCCCGGGGCGGGCGCCTCGGGGAAGAGGCAGTTGAGGCAGGGGCCGCCGCGGGCGGGATCGTAGAGGGCGACCTGCCCCTCCCACTGGGCGATGGCGCCGGCGATCAGCGGCACGCCCGCGGCAACGCAGGCGGCGTTGACGGCCTGCCGGCTGGCGAAGCTGTCGGTGCCGTCGAGCACGAGGTCGTGCCCGGCGACCAGCGCGGTGTCATCGGCGGTGACGCGACGCAGCAGCGGCGTGACGGCGACGTGCGGGTTCAGCCGGGCGAGCGCCGCGGCGGCGGCCTCGGCCTTCGGGGCGCCGAGGTCGTCGGTGGTGAAGATCACCTGCCGCTGCAGGTTCGACAGCCCCACGGCGTCGTCGTCGGCCACCGTGATCCGCCCGACTCCGGCCGCGGCGAGATACAGAAGCACCGGCGCCCCCAGCCCGCCCGCCCCCACGACCAGCACCCGCGCCGCCCGCAGCCGCCGCTGCCCGGCCCCGCCCAGCTCGCGCAGGACGATGTGGCGCGCGTAGCGGTCGAGCTCCGGGTCGGTCAGCGGCCCGTGCGGATCGTCGGGCGGCGTGGCCGCGGGAGGTGCCAGCGGAAGGGGCGGGGAGGGAGCCACCTCGGCCCCGGCGCGCGGCGCGGCGGTGGTCGTCCCCGGCCGGGCCTCGACCGTGCCCCCGGTGCGCCCGCGCAACAGCCGCAGCAGCGCGGCGTAGCCCAGCCCGAGCAGCAGCGCCGCCCCCCCCACGGTCCACCAGGCGAAGTCCTCGGGGCCGGGCGCGCCCCGCAGCCCCAGCCAGACCATCCCGGCCAGCCAGACCGCCGCCACCGCCGCGATCAGCCCGCGCAGCCCCCAGCGCCAGCCGACCAGCCCGGCACCGATCGCGCCTGCGACGACCCAGATCATGTGGCCCCCGTCGAGCCGAAGCCGCCCTGCCGCCCGGTCGAAGCCGAGAACGCCTCGACCTCGGCCAGCACCGGGCGGACCACGGGGACGAACAGCATCTGCGCGATCCGCTCGCCCGGCGCGATCGGGATCGGCGGCGCGCCGGGAGGGTTGCGGTTCCAGGCGCTGACCATGATCTGCTGGGTATAGTCGGCGTCGATCAGCCCGACGGCATTGCCCATCACCAGCCCCTTGCCGTGCCCGAGCCCCGAGCGCGGCAGGATCAGCGCGGCCAGATGCGGGTCGGCCATGTGCAGCGCGATCCCGGTCGGGATCAGCACCGCCGCCGCCCCCGCGACGATCTCGACCGGAGCGACGAGGCAGGCCCGCAGGTCGAGCGCGGCGGAGCCCGTCGTCTGCCAGTCGGGCAGGCCCCAGTCGCGCAGGCGCGGATCGAGCACCCGGATCTCGACCCGCGGGGTGGTGGCGAAACTCATCGGCCTCTCCTTCGATTCTCGGCCCCGCCGGGGCGGGGTCGCTCGCGCCCTCCCATAGGCCAAGCGCCCCGCGCCGTCACCGCCCGCCCGCACCCGCGCGCCCGCGGCACTCATTCTTCCTTGCCCTAAATATCCCGGGGGGCCGCCCCGCAGGGGTGGCGGGGGCAGCGCCCCCTCGACGGGTGACACCCGCCCCCCGCCTCGCCGCCACTCGCCTTGCCCCCCGCCTTGCCCCCGCTCGCCCCGGCCCTTAGAACCGCGGCCTGAAACAGGGAACTGCCATGAGCCAGCCGAACCACCCCCCGCGTCCCGTGGTCCTCTGCATCCTCGACGGCTGGGGCATCTCGGACCGTCCCGAACAGAGCGCCCCGGACCAGGCCGCCACGCCGAACTATGACCGGCTGCGGGCCGAATGCCCGAACGCCACGCTCGTCACCTTCGGCCCCGATGTCGGGCTGCCGCGCGGGCAGATGGGCAACTCCGAGGTCGGGCACACCAACATCGGCGCGGGCCGGGTGGTGGCGATGGACCTGGGCCAGATCGACCTCGCCATCGAGGACGGCAGCTTCTTCGCCAACACCGGCATCGGCGCCTTCGTCGCCCGCCTGCGCGAGACGGGGGGGACGGCGCATCTGATCGGCGTCGTCTCGAACGGCGGCGTGCACGGGCACCTGACCCATATCGCCGCGGCCGCCCGGGCCGTGGCCGAGGCCGGCGTGCCGGTCGTGATCCACGCCGTCACCGACGGGCGCGACGTGCCGCCGCAGTCGGCGCAGGGCTTCATCACCGAGCTGGCCGGCAGCCTGCCCGAGGATGCCCGCATCGGCACCGTGATCGGCCGCTACTACGCCATGGACCGCGACAACCGGTGGGAGCGGGTGGAAAAGGCCTACGCCGCCATCACCCGCGCCGAGGGCCTGCCGGCGCTGACCGCCGATGCCGCCGTCGTCGAAAGCTACGCCCGCGGCGAGACCGACGAGTTCATCCTGCCCCATGTCGTCGCAGGCTACGCCGGGGCGCGGGACGGGGACGGGATCTTCTGCCTCAACTTCCGCGCCGACCGGGCGCGCGAGATCATGGCGGCGCTGGCCCAGCCCGATTTCGCGGCCTTCGACGTGACCGGCCGCCCGGCCTGGGGGGCGGTGCTGGGGATGGTGGATTATTCGGCGCTCCACGACGGCTTCATGACCGCGGCCTACCCCAAGCGGCAGGTGGTCAACACGCTGGGCGCCTGGGTCGCGGCGCAGGGCCTGCGGCAGTTCCGGCTGGCCGAGACCGAGAAATACCCGCACGTCACCTTCTTCCTCAACGGCGGGAAAGAGGCGCCCGAGGCGGGCGAGGACCGCTTCATGCCGCAAAGCCCCAAGGTGGCGACCTACGACCTCGCCCCCGAGATGGCGGCGGCCGAGGTGACCGAGCGGCTCGTCGCCGCCATCGGCGCGGGCTACGACCTGATCGTGGTCAACTTCGCCAACCCCGACATGGTCGGCCACACCGGCAGCCTGCCCGCCGCGATCCGCGCCTGCGAGGCGGTGGACCGGGGCGTGGGCGCCATGCTTTCGGCGCTCGACGCGGTGGGCGGCGCGGCGGTGATCATCGCCGACCACGGCAACTGCGAGACGATGGTGGACCCGGTGACCGGCGGCCCGCACACGGCGCACACGACGAACCCGGTGCCGGTGATCGTCTACGGCGGGCCCGAGGGGGCCACGCTGCGGCAGGGCGGGCGGCTGGCCGACGTGGCGCCGACGGTTCTCGACCTCATGGGCCTGCCGCTGCCGCCCGAGATGACCGGGCAGAGCCTGATCGAAAAGCCGGCCCCGTGACGCGGCACCCCGACACGCCCCTTCGCCTGACTGCCGCCCTCGCGCTCTGCCTTCTCGCGCTGCCCGCGGGGGCGCTGGCGCAGGCGGTGGTGACGGAAGGGGGGCAGAGCGCGGTCACCACGGCCAGCGGCGCCGACGCCGCCGCCCTGCCCGAGGGCGAGACCCCGGCCGAGGCCGCCGCCGCCGAAGCCGCCGCCGCGGCCGATGCGTTGAGGGCCGCCATCGGCACGCTGGACGGGGCGCTGACCGCCGACGATCAGGTGATCGCGCTGGGCCAGGTGATCCGCGCCTACGAGCAGGGGCAGGCCGCGCTCAGGGACAGCCTGCGCCGCGCCAGCCTGCGCGAGCGGCAGGTCCGGGCCGAGTTCGACGCCCGCCGCGACCGGCTGTCGCGCATCCTCGGGGTGATGACCGCGATGCAGCAATCCCCCGAGACGCTGATGCTGCTGCACCCCGCAGGCGCGACGGGCACGGCGCAGTCGGGGATGGTGATTTCGGCCATCACCCCGGCGCTCAGGGCCGAGGCCGACCGGCTCAAGTCCGGCCTCGACGAGATCGCCACCGTCCGCCGGATCGAGCAATCGGCCGCCGACACCCTCGCCCAGGGGCTCGGGCAGGTGCAGGAGGCGCGGCGGCTGCTCGCCTCGGCCGTCACCGACCGCTCGTCGGTCCCGACCCGCTTCGGCGAGGACCCGGCCGAGCTGACGGCGCTGGTCAAGTCGGCCGACACGCTCGACGCCTTTGCCCAGGGCATCACCCAGATGGAACAGGACATCGGCGCCCCGATGGCCGATTTCGAGGCCGCCGAGGGCAGCCTGCCGCTGCCCGCGCTGGGTGAGCTGGCGCGCGGCTACCGCAAGCCCGACGCGCGGGGAATCGAGCGGCCCGGGATCACGCTGACCACCGCCCCCGCGGCGCTGGTCACCGCGCCCTGGCCCGCGACGATCCGCTATCGCGGCCCGCTGCTCGATTACGGCAATGTGATGATCGTCGAGCCAGCGCGCGGCTACCTGTTGGTGCTGGCCGGCATGGCGCAGGTCTTCGGGGCCACCGGCGACGTGGTTGCGGCCGGGGAACCCTTGGGGATCATGGGTGGCAACGAGGGCCCGGCGGCCGAGTTCGGGGCCGGATTCGTCGAGGCCGCGACCGGCACCCATCCGCTGCCGGCGGCGCAATCGCTCTATATCGAGCTGCGGCAGGGCAAGGAAACGCTGGACCCGGCCGAATGGTTCGTGATGAATCCGGTCATAGCGGCGGCCCCGTCCGCCGCCGAGACGACAGCCGAGACGACACCCGACACGCCGCCCGCGGGCGCGCCCGGAACAGAACAGCAGGTCAGGACCACGGAATGAAAAACTATCTCATGGCCGGCATCGGCGGCGCGCTCGCCGGGCTCTTGCTGACCACCACGCTGGCGGGGCCGCTGCTCGCGCAGGACGAGGCCAAGTCGTCCTCGGTCTACGAACAGCTCGACCTGTTCGGCAACGTGTTCGAGCGGGTGCAGCAGGACTACGTCGAAAGCGTGGACGCCAAGACCCTGATCGAGGCGGCGATCAACGGGATGCTGACCTCGCTCGACCCGCATTCCTCGTTCCTCGCCGCCAAGGACTATCAGGACATGCAGGAACAGACCCGCGGCAGCTTCGGCGGCCTCGGGATCGAGGTGGGGCAAGAGGACGGGCTGGTCAAGGTGATCTCGCCCATGGACGGCACGCCCGCGGCCGAAGCTGGCATCAAGCCCGGCGACTTCATCAGCCACGTGAACGGCGAATCGCTGATGGGGATGTCGCTCGACGAGGCGGTCGAGAAGATGCGCGGCCCGATCGGGTCCGAGGTCACGGTGACCATCCTGCGCAAGGACGAGAAAGAGCCCTTCGACGTCAAGATGACGCGCGAGACGATCAAGCTGACCGTGGTCCGCAGCCGGGTCGAGGGCCACGCCGTCGTCCTGCGCGTCGCCACCTTCAACGACGAGACCTATGACACGCTCAAGGCCGAGCTTGAGAAGCAGGTCAAGGCGGCGGGCGGCATCGACAAGGTGACGGGCTTCGTCCTCGATCTGAGGAACAATCCGGGCGGGCTGCTCGACCAGGCGGTGCGGGTGTCGGACGCCTTCCTCGACAAGGGTGAGATCACCTCGACCCGCGGCCGCAACCCCGAGGACAACGAGCGCTGGAACGCCGAGCCGGGCGATCTGGCGCAGGGCAAGCCGATGGTGGCGCTGATCAACGGCGGCTCGGCGAGCGCCTCCGAGATCGTCACGGGCGCGCTGCAGGACCACCGCCGGGCGATCGTCGTCGGCACCAAGTCCTTCGGCAAGGGCTCGGTGCAGACGGTCGTGCCGGTGACCTCGGACAGCGCGATCCGGCTGACCACGGCGCGGTATTACACCCCCTCGGGGCGCTCGATCCAGGCGATGGGGATCAACCCCGACATCATCGTGGAACAGCCCCCCGCCCAGCCCAAGGACGAGGCCGGCGCGGAAGATACGCCGCGCAGCGCCTCGCGCTTCACCACCTCGGAAAGCGACCTGCGGGGCGCGCTGAACAACGACGCCATCAGCGACGAGGAAAAGCGGCAGATCGAGGAGGAGGCCAAGCAGGTCGAGGCCACCGCCAAGCTGCGCGAGGAGGATTACCAACTCGCCTACGCGGTCGACATCCTCAAGGGCCTCGCGGCGGTCGATTTCTCGGCCCGCGACGTGGCCGACGCGGCCAAGCCCGCGGTGACCGGGCAGGACGCGACCTCGAACGCCGCCCGCGAGGGGGCGGCGCCGAGCGGCGAGGGTGATCCGGCCGACGGCGAGCCCGCCGCGACCGACGCCGCCGCCCCCGATGCCGGGACCGATGCAGGAACCGACGCCGGGACGACCCCCGACGCCGCGACCGACGCGGCCCCCGAGGGCGCCACAGACGTCGCGACCGACGGCGCCACGGACACCCCCGACGCGGCCCCGCCGGCCGACGCTCCGGTGGATCGTCCCGCCGACCGTCCCACCGACGCCCCGGCGCCCAAGCCATGACCAAGAGGCAGGAAGGCCCGCTCGGCCCCGCGGGGCTGCCCTATCGCCCCTGCGCGGGGGTGGTGCTGATCAACGAGGCCGGCCGGGTCTTCGCCGGCCACCGCATCGACAACGCCGCCGACGCCTGGCAGATGCCGCAGGGCGGGATCGACAAGGGCGAGGACCCGCACGAGGCCGCCTTGCGCGAGCTGTGGGAAGAGACGGGGATTTCTGCCGATCTCTGCGACGTGGTGGCCGAGACCCCGGACTGGGTGCGCTACGACCTGCCGCCCGAGCTGGTCGGCAAGATCTGGAAGGGCCGCTACGGCGGTCAGTCGCAGAAGTGGTTCCTCGTCCGCTACCGCGGCACCGACGAGCAGGTGAACATCGCCACCGACCACCCCGAGTTCGACGCCTGGCAGTGGATGGCGCCCGAGGAGATCTCGGGCAAGATCGTGCCGTTCAAGCGCGCGGTCTACGACCGCGTGTTCGACGCGTTCCGCGAGCATCTCGCCAAGGGCTGACAGCCCCGGCGGTCAGACTTCTTCCTTGCCGAAATATCCTCGGGGGTGCGGGGGCAGACAGCCCCCGCGCGTGCCCGTTCAGCGGAACGCGAACAGCCCCGCGTCCGGGTCGGGCTTGCCGGCGATCGCGGCCGCCACGATCTGCGCCGCGATCATCGAGAAGGTGATCCCGTTGCCGCCGAACCCCATGACCGAGAACACCCGCTCGTGCCCCGGCACCCGGTCGATGATCGGCAGCCCGTCGGTGGTGTTGCCGAACGGCGCCGACCAGACATAGGCCGGCGTCCCGATCTCGATCCCGGTCAGCGCCCGCAGCTTCTCGGCGATGACCGCGGCCTTGCGGTCCAGCAGCGCGGGGTCGTCGTTGCGGTCCGGGCTGTCCTCGTCCTCGCCGCCGACGATCAGCCGCCCCTGCGGCGTGGTGCGGAAGTAGAGATAGGGGTCCGACGCCTCCCACACGAGGAACTGGTCGAGCCAGGCCGGGTGGGCCACCCGCGGCCGCGAGGCGAGCGCCCAGGTCGAGGTGATCTCGTGGCTCGGGCTCTCCATGCTGGGCAGGAACTCGTAGCCGGTGCAGAAGACCGCATGTGCGGCGGTGATCACGCAGCCGTCGCGGGTGGCGAGCGCCACGCCGCCGGGCAGCTCGGCCATGTCGGTGACCTCGACCCCCTCGGCAATGACCGCGCCGCGGGCGACGGCGGCGGCGAGCAGCCCTGCGGCCAGCTGCGCCGGGTTGGCGCTGGCCGACGCGTCCGAGACGATCGCCGCGGTCCGGTCGATTCCGAACCGCGCGCGCAGCGCGGCCCGCGACAGGTATTCGCAGGCGATTCCCGCCGCATGGCGCGCCTCGGCCTCGGTCTTGAGCCCGCGCCCGCCCATGTCGTCGCCGGCGACATAGAGCGCCCGCTTCGGCTGCATGTCGCAGTCGATCTTGAGCCGCCGGGTCAGCGCAACCAGGTCGCCCACCGCCTGGACCGAGCGCAGCCACGCCCCCTCGGCCCGCGCCCGGCCGGTCTGCCGGATCAGCCGCGACAGCGGCACGTCGATCTCGTGCTGGATCATCGCCGTCGAGGCGGGGGTCGAGCCGCGCACCGCCCGGCGACGGTCGAGCACGAGCACCTTGCGGCCCGCCCGGCTCAGCGCCTCGGCCACCAGCGCGCCGCTGATCCCGGCCCCAACCACCACCGTATCCCACCCCGACCGCGCCGGCATCGGCCCGGCCGGCGGGGTGATGCGCGGGGTGTGCAACCAGAAGCTGTCGCCGGTTCTCAGGTCGTCCTTGCGGGTCTCGGCATCCTTGGTCATCACATCCTCACGCGGGTCGCACCCGCCGGAAAGCCACGCCGCGTCAGGCGGTTCCCGTGACCCGAGGTGAAACATGGACGATCCCGTCGCGCCCTTCGAACTGGGGCGGATGTTCTTCGGGGAACACCCGCCGCTCTATTACGCCGAGATCGTCGTGCGCACCGTCATCATCTATGGCTACACCCTCGCGCTGATCCGCTGGATCGGCGGGCGCTCGGTCGCGCAGCTCTCGATGGTGGATCTGCTGCTGGTCATCGCGCTCGGCTCGGCGGTCGGCGACGCCACCTTCTACGACGACGTGCCGATGCTGCAGGCGATGACCGTGGTCACGGTGATCGTGGGGCTGAACAAGCTGATCGACTCGCTCATCGAGCGGTCCGAGCGGGTCAAGCACCTGATCGACGGCCGCCCGGTCGCGGTGCTGAGCGGCGGGCGGCTGCTGCCCGAAGGCATGGCGCACCGCGACCTGAGCGCGCTCGAGGTCAAGGCGATGCTGCGGATGGCCGGGGTGCAGAACCTGGGCGAGGTCGCGGCGGCCTATCTCGAGGCCGGGGGCGGGCTGTCGGTGGTCCGGCGCGAGCGGCCCGCCCCGGGCCTCGCCATCGTCCCGCCCCTGAACCTGCTGCCGTCGTCCGAGGCCAGCGCCCCCCCGCCCGCCCGGGCGGGAGAGGCCGCCTGCTGCCTCAACTGCGGGGCCATCCACGCCTCCGCGTCCGCCGCCTGCCCGGACTGCGGGTGCAGCCGGTGGACCCGCCCGTCCGACCCGCCCGAAAGCCCCGGTCCCGACGTCAGGCGGTGAAATCGGCGACCCGCGCCCCGGCGGCGCGGCAGAGCGCCGCGGGAGGGTCGGCAAAGACGTGGCGGGGCGTGCCGGGGGCGGCCCAGACGGTGTCGAACTCGGACAGGCGCGGGTCCCAGTAGGCCTCGACCGGGCCGAGGTGCCCGACCGGC
Organism: Paracoccus sanguinis; assembly: GCF_900106665.1. Lineage (GTDB taxonomy): Bacteria > Pseudomonadota > Alphaproteobacteria > Rhodobacterales > Rhodobacteraceae > Paracoccus > Paracoccus panacisoli. The sequence continues at coordinate 542,051 of NZ_FNNA01000002.1, read as the reverse complement.
GCCACCCCGCCGATGGCAAAGCCCGTCTCGGCCCGGATCAGCGCCGCGTCGGCCTTGCCCAGCCGTTGCCCGGCGACCGCGGACGCCTTGGCCGGATCGACCCGGTTGCCGCCGGCGGTCAGGAACAGCACGACATGGCCCGTGTCCTCGCCGCGGAAGATGATCGACTTGGCGATCTGGTCCACCGCGCAGCCGACCGCGGCCGCGGCCTCCTCGGCGGTGCGGCAGGCGCCGGCCTCGATCACCCGCACGGGCAGCTCGGCTGCCGCCAGCGCCGCCTCGACCCTTGCCAAACTTCGGCTCATGCCCCATCCCCGTTGCCATGACGGCGGGCAACATCGCAGGGGGCGCGGGATGGCACAACAGGTCTACACGCTGCTTGTCGAGGTCGGGCGCAAGGCAGGCGACGGCCTGCCCAAGGGCGCCACGGGCGCTGCGCTGATCTGCTATGCCGCCGGCCGCGACCAGGCCGAGGCGGTGCGCGAGACGGTGGCGATCCTCAAGCAGGCCGACCTCGCGCCGCTCGAGGTGCAGGGGTACGGCAGCCTCGAGGACCGGCTCAAGGGCGGCGACGAGATCCCCGACGAAGAGCGCGCGCTGATGGCCCGGGCGCTGGACGAGAACAGCGTGATCGTCGCCCAGATGGAGCCGCTTTATCCCGAGGATGACACCCCACGGGGATGAGCCGAACCGGCCAGCCGCGGGGCAGGGCGCGCGCGACGGGTTGCCAGCCGCGCGGGCGCGCGGTTAGGATTCGCCCAAGCAAAACCATAACACGGCGAGGGCAGCAGATGGTGATTTCGATGACGCGAGGGGTCGCGCGGGTGGCGGTGTCGGCGGCGCTGGTGGCGGCGCTGGCGTCCTGCGGCGTGCGGGTCGCGCCGGGCAGCGGCGGCGGCGCCCAGACCGTCGCCCCGATCCCCGCGACCGACCCCGGCACCGAGGCCGGTTTCCGCAAGTGGGTCAACGACTTCCGCCCCCGCGCCCTGTCGCAGGGGATCACCCCCGCGACCTATGACCGGGCCATGTCCATCGCCCGCTACAACCCCGAGGTGATCCGGCTGGACCGCAAGCAGGCCGAGTTCTCGCGCCCGGTCTGGCTCTATCTCGACGGCGCGGTCTCGGACGTGCGGGTGGCGACCGGGCGGCAGATGCTGGCCCGCCACGCCGGCACGCTCGCCGCGATCGAGGGCCGCTACGGCGTCCCGCGCGAGATCGTGCTCGCGGTCTGGGGGATGGAGTCGAACTTCGGCTCGAACCGCGGCCGGATGCAGATCATCCCGTCGCTGGCGACGCTCGCCTTCGACGGCCGCCGTGCGGGGATGTTCCAGGAGCAGCTCATCGCGGCGCTCAAGATCATCCAGGCCGGCGACACCGATCCGCAGCACATGCTGGGCTCGTGGGCGGGGGCCATGGGGCACACCCAGTTCATGCCAACCTCGTATCTGAGCTATGCGGTTGATTTCACCGGCGACGGGCGGCGCGACATCTGGTCGGACGACCCGACCGACAGCCTCGCCTCGACCGCGGCCTATCTGGCGCGGAACGGCTGGGTGCGCGGTCAGGCATGGGGGACCGAGGTCGACCTGCCGCAGGGCTTCTCGGCCGTGGGCAAGGGCACCCGGCGGTCGTCGGCCCAGTGGGCGGCGGCGGGCGTGCGGCGCAAGGGCGGCGGCGCGCTGCCGCAGGGCACCGGCTCGATCATCCGCCCTGCGGGTGCGCGCGGGCCTGCGTTCCTGATCCTCGACAACTTCCGGTCGATCCTGCGCTACAACAACTCGGACAGCTACGCGCTGGGGGTGTCCTACCTGGGCGAGGCCATCGCCGGGCGGCAGGGGATCATCGGCGCCTGGCCGCGCTCGGACCGGCCGCTGAGCCAGGCCGAGCGGGTGGAGATCCAGCGCCTGCTGACCGCGCGCGGGTTCTACCGCGACGAGATCGACGGCAAGATCGGCTCGGGCACCATGGAGAGCATCTCGGCCTTCCAGCGCTCGATCGGGGTGCCGCCCGACGGCTATGCGACCTCGATCCTGCTCGGGCAACTGCGCGGGCGGTAAGCTACGGACCGGGGGCCAACCCCCGGAACCCCCGGGGTATGTCAGCCAGAAAGAAGGGCCGCGGCGATGTGCTGCGGCCCTTTAACGTGGCAGTTGGTCTTCTGCGTGGCGGTCAGGCGAGCGCCTGCACCACCCAGATCATGAACAGCGCCCCGACGAGCGCCGCGAGGCCCTGCGCGAGCCAGCTGCCGGCGCGCATGTTGATCCCGGCGAGGCCGAGCAGCCAGTTGCCGACCATGCCGCCGACGATGCCCACGACGATATTGGCGAAGATCCCGGTCCCCGTCCCCATGATGCCCGAGGCGATCCACCCCGCCATCCCGCCGACGATGATCGCGGCCAGCCAACCCAGTCCATGCATGGCAAACTCCTGTCCCTGTGCGCGCTCAAACGCCGGTTGGCGGGCGCGGGTTTCCTGTGGGTCGGAAGGAAAGTGCTGGCGGCAGCGCGCCTTAACCGGATCTCAACGGGTCGGGCGCTATGCCGGGGGCAGTTCATTCAGGGAATCGCCTCATGCCGCTTGATACCACCCAGCAGATGCTGATCGAACAGCGCGTCGCCAATGACGCGAAATCGCCGCTCATCGCCTATCTTCTGCTGCTGTTCGTCGGCGGCTTCGGCGCGCACCGCTTCTATCTGGGACACACGGGGTCCGCGGTGCTCATGCTGGTGCTGTGGCTCGTCGGCTGGGTGACGCTGCCGATCATGGTGGGGATCGTGCCGCTGGTGCTGGTCGGCGTATGGGTGTTCGTCGACCTGTTCCTCGTCCCGGGCATGGTCGCGCGGGACAAGGATCGGGTGCGCCGGCTCATGCGCGGGGAACTCGAGCGGGCCGCCGGTGCCCCCTCGGCCGTGGCCCTGTCGCAGCCCGCCTGACCGGGCGGGCCGGGGCGCCGTGGCCTGCGCGGCCGGTCAGTCGCGCAGCAGCTCGTTGATCGAGGTCTTCGAGCGGGTCTTGGCGTCGACCCGCTTGACGATAACCGCGCAGTAGAGATGCACGCCGTTCTTCGACGGCATCGAGCCCGCGACGACGACCGAGCCCGCGGGCACCTCGCCATACATGACCGCGCCGGTCTCGCGGTCGACGATCTTGGTGGACTGGCCGATGAACACGCCCATCCCGAGGACCGAGCCCTCGCGCACGATCACCCCCTCGACCACCTCCGAGCGCGCGCCGATGAAGCAGTCGTCCTCGATGATCGTCGGCCCCGCCTGCATCGGCTCCAGCACGCCGCCGATGCCGACGCCGCCCGACAGGTGCACGCGCTTGCCGATCTGCGCGCAGCTGCCAACCGTGGCCCAGGTGTCGACCATCGTGCCCTCGTCCACGAACGCGCCGAGGTTGACAAAGCTCGGCATCAGCACCACGCCGCGGGCGATATGGGCCGAGCGGCGCACGACGCAGTTCGGCACCGCGCGGAAGCCCGCCTCGCGCCAGCGGTTCTCGCCCCAGCCGGCGAACTTGTTGTCGACCTTGTCCCACCAGGTGCCGTCCTGCGGACCGCCCGGCTGCAGCTCCATGTCCTTGAGGCGGAAGCCGAGCAGCACGGCCTTTTTCGCCCACTGGTTCACGTGCCAGTCGGCGCCGCGCCTCTCGGCCACGCGCAGCTCGCCCCGGTCGAGCGCCTCGAGCGTCGCCTCGACCGCGTCGCGGTGCGCACCGGTGGTGGCGGGGGAGATGCTGTCGCGCTCCTCCCACGCGGCCTCGATGGCGGCCTCGAGCGCGGCAGAGGCGGGGGCGGCGGCTTGGGCGGGGGGCTGGGTCATCCGTGGGTCATCCTCGGGCTGGGGGTCGGGTGGAAATCATGCCCGTTCGGCTATAAGCCGGGCAGGACCGGCCGCGCAACGCCGCGCGGCCGCAGGATGAGGTTGAGATGACGCCTGCCGACGACGACCGCGCCAACGTGTTCCGCCACAGCGAGGAGGACGCGGTGATCGCGGCACAGGACCCCGATACGCCGCAGACCCGCGCCCCGGCCTATCGCCTCGCCTTCACCGACACCGAGTTCCTGCTGCGCGAAGAGCTGCGCCCGGTGCGGCTGCAGCTCGAGCTGCTCAAGCCGCAGCTGGTGATGGACGAGCGCGGCATCAAATCCACCGTGGTGATGTTCGGCGGCGCCCGCATCCCCGCGCCCGAGGACGCCGGGCGGGCCCGCACCCCGACGCTGGCCGGGCTGTCGCATTACTACGCCGAGGCCGAGCGCTTCGCCCGCCTCATCACCGAGCGCAGCATGGCAAGCTACGGCCGCGACTGGGTGATCTGCACCGGCGGCGGCCCCGGGGTGATGGAGGCCGGCAACAAGGGCGCCCACGAGGCCGGCGGGCAGTCGATCGGACTGGGGATCGTGCTGCCCCACGAGCAGGCGCCGAACCTGTATGTGACCCCGGATCTGTCCTTCAACTTCCACTACTTCGCCATCCGCAAGATGCATTTCCTGATGCGGGCGCGAGCCATCACGGTGTTCCCCGGCGGCTTCGGGACGCTCGACGAGATGTTCGAGACGCTGACGCTGATCCAGACGAAGCGGATGAAGCGGGTACCCTTCCTGATGTTCGGGCGGTCGTTCTGGGACAGCATCATCAACTGGGAGGCGCTGGCCGAATCGGGGACGATCAGCCCCGAGGACCTGGCGCTGATGACCTTCGTCGAGACCGCCGACGAGGCGATCGCGGCGATCGACGCCTTCCGCAGCGACGACTGCGACTGACGCGCGGGCGGGGGTTGGGGCGGCGGGAGGAAGGGTCCGCTGGTCGTGCCGGGTAGGTCGATGCGCCCAGAGGGGCCGCGTTTCGGGGTTGGGCCGTTAGACCCATTTCGTCGTGCGGCTGACTCGACGTCGTGCCCGAACGCGGAGTGTCCAACTCCGGTCCTGAAAAGCCGTCTGCCAGTGGCAGTTGCAAAGGGCGTCGCGCCCAGCAGGTGCACGGGCCGCGTAGCGGGAGGCCGTGCCGCGGCGCGCGGTGCGTTGGACGTGCGCTGGTCGCGGTCAGCGGCCGGAGCCCCGTCAGGGGTGAACTAATCTTTCCGCGCGGACTCCTGTGAGCTGCTCAGGGTTTCCAAGCAGGGAGCGACCTTGGGAGTCTTAGGAACAGAGTAGCCTCGCGACGAAGTCGGCTCGGGCAAACCTGACAGCGAGTTCGGCCGACCGATGCCCGTCCCCCGTTCCCCGACCGCCCGCGTCCCGCTTCTTTCCTGCCCAAATATCCCGGGGGGTCCGGGGGGCTGGCCCCCCGGTGGTGCGCCGACCCTGCCGCTGTATCGCTCAAACCGGCACGTCAGAAGGGCATCCATCAGGAAGAGGCCCTCCCCACCAACAGCCCCACCCATCCCAACCCATCCCCACAATCTCTTTCCAACTTGAAACTTAAAGCTTGAAATACATCCGTCCGCGCCGCAGTGATCACCTCACTTCGGCGATGTGGGGAGGCGTGGCCGTGAAGATACTCTGCCTCGGCGGTGGCCCTGCGGGGCTCTATTTCGCCATCTCGATGAAGCTGCGTGACTCCGCGCACGAGGTCACCGTGCTCGAGCGGAACCGGGCGCGCGACACCTTCGGCTGGGGGGTGGTGCTGTCGGACGACGCGCTCGGGCGGATGCAGAAGAACGACCCCGCCTCGACCGAGGCGATCCGCAGCCATTTCGCCTATTGGGACGACATCGCCGTGATCAAGGACGGCGTCCGCACCGTCTCGGGCGGGCACGGCTTCGCCGGCATCGGGCGGCGGCAGATGCTGATCCTGCTGCAGGACCGGGCCCGCGAACTCGGCGTCGACCTGCGCTTCGAGACCGAGTTCACCAGCGTCGAGGCGCTGCGGGGCGACTATGACCTCGTGGTCGGCTCCGACGGCATCAACTCGGTCGTGCGCCGCGAATATGCCGAGCATTTCCGCCCCGACATCGACACGCGGCTCTGCAAGTTCGTCTGGCTCGGCACGCACCAGAAGTTCGACGACGCCTTCACCTTCATCTTCGAGCGCACCCCGGCGGGCTGGATCTGGGCCCATGTCTACCAGTTCGACGACACCACCGCGACCTTCATCGTCGAGACGACGCCCAACGTGTGGGACGCGCTCGGCTTTGCCGACATGAGCAAGGAAGAGACGGTCGAGACCTGCCGGCGCATCTTCGAGCGACATCTGGGCGGGCACGAGCTGATGTCGAACGCCGCCCACCTGCGCGGCTCGGCGGTGTGGATGCAGTTCCCGCGGGTGATCTGCGAGACGTGGCACCACGAGAACGTCGTGCTGATGGGCGACGCCGCGGCGACCGGGCATTTCTCGATCGGCTCGGGCTCGCGGCTCGCCTTCGACAGCGCCATCGCACTGGCCGAATACCTGCACTCGGAACCGACGATGGAGGCCGCCTTCCAGCGCTACCAGGACGAGCGGCGGCTCGAGGTGTTGCGGCTGCAATCGGCGGCCCGCAACAGCCTTGAGTGGTTCGAGCAGGTCGGCCGCTACCTCGACTTCGAGCCGGTGCAGTTCGCCTATTCGCTGCTCACCCGCAGCCAGCGGATCAGCCACGAGAACCTGCGCCTGCGCGACCCCGCATGGCTGGGCGCGGCCGAGGACTGGTTTCAGTCGCGGGCCGGGGGCGCGCCGGGCCGGGCGCCCATGTTCGCCCCGTTCCGGCTGGGGGACATGACGCTCAAGAACCGCGTCGTGGTCTCGCCCATGGCGCAGTACCGGGCCGAGGACGGCTGCCCGACCGACTGGCACCTCGTCCATCTGGGCGAGCGCGCGAAGGGTGGCGCCGGGCTCGTCTACACCGAGATGACCTGCGTTTCGCCCGAGGGCCGGATCACCCCCGGCTGCCCCGGCCTCTACGCGCCCGAGCACGAGGCCGCCTGGCGCCGGATCGTCGACTTCATCCATGCCGAGACGGACGCACGGATCTGCTGCCAGATCGGCCACGCCGGGCGCAAGGGCTCGACCCGGCTGGGGTGGGAGGGGATGGATCAGCCGCTCGAGACCGGCAACTGGCCGCTGATGTCGGCGAGCGCGATCCCCTGGGCCGAGGGCAGCGCGACGCCTGCCGAGATGACGCGCGCCGACATGGACCTGGTGCGCGACCAGTTCGCCGCGGCGACCGAGATGGCCGCCCGTGCCGGCTTCGACATGGTCGAGTTGCACGCGGCGCACGGCTATCTCGTCTCGTCCTTCATCTCGCCCGCGTCGAACCGGCGGACGGACGAGTATGGCGGCAGCCTCGAGAACCGGCTGCGCTGGCCGCTCGAGGTGTTCCGGGCGATGCGCGCGGCCTGGCCCGCGGGCAAGCCGATCGCGGTGCGGATCAGCGCCACCGACTGGCTCGACGCCGAGGGCGTGACGCCGGAAGAGGCGGTCGAGATCGCGCGGGCCTTCCACGACGCGGGCGCGGACCTCTTCGACGTGTCCGCCGGGCAGACCTCGATCGCGGCGCGGCCGGTCTATGGGCGGATGTTCCAGACGCCGTTCTCGGACCGCATCCGCAACGAGCTGTCGATCCCGACGATGGCGGTGGGCAACATCACCGAGCCGGACCACGTCAACTCGATCCTGATGGCGGGGCGCGCCGATCTGGTGGCGATCGCGCGGCCGCATCTGGCCGACCCCTACTGGACACTGCACGCTGCCGTGACGCTGGGCGACGAGGCCGAGCCGTGGCCTAAGCCCTACCTCGCCGGCCGCGACCAGGCCTATCGGCTGCGCGCCCGCGAGCAGGAGGCGATCCGTGCCTGACGCGGCCCGCCCCCTCGCCGGCCGCCGCGCCCTGATCACCGGGGGCGGCACTGGCGTGGGCGCCGACCTCGCGCGCGGGTTCGCAGGCGCGGGGGCCGAGGTCGTGGTGGCGGGGCGCCGCCGCGATCCGCTCGACCGGGTCGCGGCCGAGACCGGGGCGCGGGCGCTCACCTGCGACGTGACGGATGAGGCGAGCGTTGCGGCGCTGTTTGAGGCCGCCGGGCGCTGCGACATCGTGATCGCCAACGCCGGCGCCGCCGACAGCGCGCCCTTTGCCAGGCTCTCGCGCGACCAGTTCGACGCGGTGCTGGCGGTGAACCTGACCGGCACGTTCCTCACCCTGCGTGAGGGGCTGCGGCGGATGGAGGGCTGGGGGCGGCTGATCGCAGTCGCCTCGACCGCCGGGCTCAAGGGGTATCCCTATGTCGCCCACTACACCGCCGCCAAGCACGGGGTGGTGGGACTGGTGCGGGCGCTGGCGCAAGAGCTGGGGCCGCGGGGGATCACCGCCAATGCGCTCTGCCCCGGGTTTCTCGACACCGAGATGACCGAGCGGACGCTCGACACCATCACCCGCACGACCGGCCGCGACCGCGAGGCGGCGAAGGCCGCGCTGGTTCGCGCCAATCCCCAGCGCCGGCTGGTGGCGCCGTCCGAGGTCACCGCCGCCGCCCTCTGGCTGTGCAGCGAGGGGGCCCGCGGCGTGAGCGGCCAGGCCATCGCCATCGACGGGGGCGAGACATGAGCGCCCGCCCCGATGCGCCGACGCTGGCCACCGACCCGCTGTCCAAGCGGCGGCTGAGGCTCTGGATCCGGCTCCTCGGCGTCACCCGCCGGGCCGAGGGCGAGCTGCGCGACTTCCTGCGCCGCGACCACGCCACGACGCTGCCCCGCTTCGACGTGATGGCGGCGCTCTGGCGGCAGGAGCAGCCGATGACGATGACCGAGATCAGCCGCTGGCTGCTCGTCTCGAACGGCAACGTGACCGCGGTGGTGGACCGGCTCGAGGCCGAGGGGCTGGCGGTGCGGCTGCCCTGCGACTCCGACCGGCGCGCGGTGCGGGTGGCGTTGACCGACGCGGGCCGGGCGCGCTTCGACGCCATGGCGCGCGCCCACGAGCAGGAGATCTCGCGCATCTTCGCCCCGCTCGACGAGGCCGATCTGGCCGAGATGCGCCGCATCCTGCGCAAACTGGAGCCTGCCGCATGACCCACGACCTTCTGCCCCGCACCGAGATGGCCGGCCTTCGGCCGACGCACTTCCAGTGGGAGATGCGCGGCCGGGTGGCGGTGATCCGGCTGGCCCGCCCCGAGCGCAAGAACCCGCTGACCTTCGCCAGCTACGCCGAGCTGCGCGACACGTTCCGCGCGCTCGCGGTGGCGACCGACGTGGATGTGGTGGTGCTCGCCTCGAACGGCGGGAACTTCTGCTCGGGCGGCGACGTGCACGAGATCATCGGCCCGCTGGTGGGGATGGAGATGACGGACCTGCTGGCCTTCACCCGGCTGACCGGCGATCTGGTCCGGGCGATGATCCACTGCAACCGCCCGGTGATCGCCGCGGTCGAGGGCGTGTGCGTCGGCGCCGGGGCGATCATGGCGATGGCCGCCGACCTGCGGCTGGCCGCGCCGGACGCCAAGGCGGCGTTCCTCTTCACCCGCGTCGGGCTGGCCGGCTGCGACATGGGGGCCTGCGCGATGCTGCCGCGGATCATCGGGCAGGGGCGGGCGGCCGAGTTGCTCTACACCGGCCGGTCGATGTCGGCGGACGAGGGCGAGCGCTGGGGTTTCTGGAACGCGGTCCACGAGGATGTCGAGGCCGCCGCGCTGGCGCTGGCCGAGCGGATCGCCGCGGGGCCGGTCTGGGCGCACGGGATCACCAAGACGCAGCTCAACCAGGAATGGAACATGGGGCTGGACCAGGCCATCGAGGCCGAGGCGCAGGCCCAGGCGATCTGCATGCAGACCCGCGACTTCGCCCGCGCCTACCACGCCTTCGTGGCGCGCGAGACGCCGGTGTTCGAGGGGGACTGAGGGACATGGCCGACCGCAGCTTTCTCGACTGGCCGTTCTTCGAGGACCGCCACCGCGACCTGGCCGGGGCGCTCGACGACTGGGCGGGGCGCGAGCTTGGCGCCGTCGACCACGCCGACACCGATGCCGCCTGCCCCGATCTGGTGGCGCGGCTGGGGGCGGGCGGTTGGCTCACCCACTCGGGCGGCGAGGCGATCGACCTGCGGACGCTCTGCCTGATCCGCGAGACGCTGGCGCGCCACGACGGCCTCGCCGATTTCGCCTTTGCCATGCAGGGGCTGGGGATGGGGGCGGTGAGCCTGTTCGGCACGCCCGAACAGCGCCGCTGGCTCGACCGGACGCGGGCGGGCGCGGCGATCTCGGCCTTTGCGCTGACCGAGCCGGGGGCGGGGTCGGACGTGGCCCAGACCGCGACCACCGCGCGGCGCGAGGGCGAGGACTGGGTGCTCGACGGCGAAAAGACCTATATCTCGAACGGCGGCATCGCCGATGTCTATGTGATCCTCGCGCGCAGCGGCGAGGCACCGGGCGCGCGCGGTCTCTCGGCCTTCCTAATGCCCGCCGACACCCCCGGCCTGAGCATCGCCGAGCGGATCGAGGTGATCGCGCCGCATCCGCTCGCCCGCCTCAGGCTCGACGGCGTGAGCCTGCCCGCGGGGGCGCTGATCGGCGAGGCGGGGGCGGGGTTCAAGGTGGTGATGGCGGTCCTCGACCTCTTCCGCGCGACCGTGGGGGCCGCGGCGCTGGGGTTCGCGCGCCGGGCGCTCGACGAGGCGCTGGCGCGGGTCCACCGGCCGCGCCCCGGCGGCGGGCGGCTGATCGACCACCAGATCGTCGAGGGGCATCTGGCCGACATGGCGCTGGAGATCGACGCTGCGGCGCTGCTGATCTACCGCGCCGCCTGGACCCGCGACGTCCTGCGGCCCGCCCGCATCACCCGCGAGGCGGCGATGGCCAAGCTCTACGCGACCGAGGCCGCGCAGCGGGTCATCGACACCGCCGTGCAGCTTCACGGCGGCGACGGGGTGCGCCACGGCGAGACCGTCGAGCGCCTCTACCGCGAGATCCGCGCGCTCAGGATCTATGAGGGCGCCAGCGACGTCCAGCGCATCATCATCGCCCGCGCGGTCGCGGGCGGCTTTCAGGGAGGGGAGAGATGAGCGACCTGCAAGGCGGGATCACCCGCAACGGCGAGGCCTATCACGGGCGCGAGCTGAACATCCTCGGCCAGCGCTATTTTCCCAAGGCGAGCTGCGACGCGAGCTTCGCGTTCGAGACGAACAGCGAGCCGGGGCAGTTCGTGCCCGTCCACATCCACCCCACGCAGGACGAGTTCATCCTCGTGCAGGAGGGGCAGCTCGAGCTGAAGCTGGACAGCCAGTGGACGACGGCGAAGGCGGGCGATCTGGTGCGGATGCCGCGCGCCGTCCCGCACGGCTATTTCAACAAGTCCGACACGCCGGCGCGGGCGCTCTTCTGGGTCTCGCCCGCGGGCCGGCTCGAGGCGCTGTTCGAGGTGCTGCACGACATGACCGACGTGGACGAGGTGGTGCGCGTCCGCGCCGCCCACGAGGTCGATTTCCTGCCGCCCGAGGCCAACGAATGAGCTACCGGCGGACGATCCCGGTCGAGTTCAATCACTGCGATCCGGCCGGGATCGTGTTCTACGCGCGATATTTCGAGATGACCAACTCGGTGTGCGAAAACTTCTTCGCCGAGGTGGTGGGCCGCAGCTACGCCGAGGTGATGGCGGCGGGCGAGGGCGCCCCGACCGCCCGGCTCGAGGCCGATTTCCGGCTGCCCTCGCGGCTCGGCGACCGGCTCGACTGGACGCTGACGGTGCTGCGGGTCGGGCGGTCGAGCCTCGATCTGGCGCTGACGGCGCGGGTGGGGGCGGGCGACACGCGGCTCGAGGTGCGCAAGACGCTGGTGTGGATCGGCCGGGGCGGCAAGCCTGCCGCCTGGCCCCGAGAGATGCGGGCCCGGCTCGAGGCCGCAAGGGAGCATGGCGATGAGTGAAAGTCCGCACGAGTTCCTGAACCCCGAGGGCTGGAAACCCGCCCAGGGCTACGCCAACGCGGTCGTCTCGCGCCCCGGCACGACGATCTGGCTGGGCGGGCTGGTCGGCTGGGACGAACAGCAGGTCTGGCACAGCGACGATTTCATCGAGCAGACCGACCGCATCCTTGGCGCGATCGTGGCGCTTCTGGCCGAGGCGGGGGCGGGGCCCGAGCACCTGACCCGGATGACCTGGTTCGTGGTGGACAAGCAGGAATACATGAGCCGGCTGCGCGACCTGGGCGCCGTCTACCGCAAGCACCTGGGCCGGCACTACCCGGCGATGGCGCTGGTGCAGGTGGTGGCGTTGGTCGAGGACCGCGCCCGGCTCGAGATCGAGGCGACGGCGGTGGTGCCCGACGCGGGCCCCGCGGCGGGGGAGGGCGGGCGATGAACGAACCCCTCGGCCCCTCGGGCCACGAGGACAGCTTTAGCCGCGACAACCTGCCCCCGGCCGCGCTCTGGCCGAAGATCGACCTCGGGCCGTTCCGTTACCCCGAATGGCTGAACATCGGCCACGAGCTGACCGACCGGATGGTCCAGCACGGCCACGGCGACCGCGTGGCGCTGATCGGCAACGGCCGCCAGCGCACCTACAAGGAGCTGTCGGACTGGACCAACCGCATCGCCCGCACGCTGGTCGAGGATTACGGCGTCAAGCCCGGCAACCGGGTGCTGATCCGCTCGGCCAACAACCCGGCGATGGTGGCCTGCTAGCTGGCCGCGACCAAGGCGGGCGCCGTCGTGGTCAACACCATGCCGATGCTGCGCGCGGGCGAGCTGGCCAAGATCGTGGACAAGGCGCAGGTCAAGTTCGCCCTCTGCGACACGCGCCTGATGGAGGAGATGATCGCCGCCAAGGCGCTGGCGCCGGTGCTCGAGACGGTGGTGGGCTTCGACGGCAGCGCCAACCACGATGCCGAGCTGGACCGCGCGGCGCTGGGCAAGCCGGTGCGCTTCGACTGCGTGCAGACCGGGCGCGACGATGTGGCGCTGCTGGGGTTCACCTCGGGGACGACCGGGGCGCCCAAGGCCACGATGCATTTCCACCGCGACATCCTGATCATCGCCGACGGTTACGCGCGCGAGGTGCTGCAGGTCACGCCCGAGGACGTGTTCGTCGGCTCTCCGCCGCTCGCCTTCACCTTCGGTCTCGGCGGGCTCGCGGTGTTCCCGCTGCGCTTCGGCGCGGCGGCGGCGCTGCTGGAACAGGCGAGCCCGCCCAACATGGTCGAGATCATCGAGCGCTACCGGGCCACGATCTGCTTCACCGCCCCCACCGGCTATCGCGCGATGCTGTCGGCGATGGACGCGGGCGCGGACCTGTCGAGCCTGCGTGCCGCCGTCTCGGCCGGCGAGACGCTGCCCGCGCCGGTCTATGAGGAGTGGAAGGCCCGCACCGGCAAGCCGATGCTGGACGGGATCGGCTCGACCGAGATGCTGCACATCTTCCTCACCAACCGCTTCGACGACCACCGCCCCGGCTGCACCGGGCGGCCGGTCAGCACCTACCGGGCGATGATCGTCGACGACGAGGGGCGCGAGGTGCCGCGCGGCACGCTCGGCCGGCTGGCGGTGCAGGGGCCGCTGGGGTGCCGTTACCTCGCCGACCCCGACCGGCAGCGCGACTACGTCAAGGGCGGCTGGAACCTGACCGGCGACAGCTTCACCCAGGACGACGAGGGGCGCTTCCACTTCGCCGCCCGCAACGACGGGATCATCCTCTCGGCCGGCTACAACATCGCCGGCCCCGAGGTCGAGGCGGCGCTGCTGTCCCACCCCGCCGTCGCCGAATGCGCGGTGATCGGCGCGCCCGACCCCGAGCGCGGCGAGATCGTCGAGGCCCATGTCGTCCTGCGCGAGGGGTTCGAGGCCGACCGGCTGATGGTCCGTGACCTGCAGGATCACGTCAAGCGCAGCATCGCCCCCTACAAATACCCCCGCAGCGTGGTGTTCTGCGCCGCCCTGCCCAAGACCGAAAGCGGCAAGATCCAGCGCTTCCGCCTCAGGGAGGGGGGCTGATCGCGGCGCCCGCCGGGGCGTCCGGGCTTTACAGCGGGGCGCGCGCCCGTCCTTCTACACGCGCGGGGCGGCGGCGCACGGGCCGCCGGAATGTCACAAGGCGGGGCAACGTCCCCGCGCACACAGGAGAGGAAAGACCATGAAACTCATCACCACCCTGGGCGTCCTTGCGGCGCTGAGCGCGGGCACCGCGATGGCCGGCCCGGTCAAGATCGGCATGATCACCACGCTGTCGGGCGGCGGCGCGGGCCTCGGGATCGACACCCGCGACGGCTTCGACCTCGCCCTCAAGCTGGCGGGGGACAAGGCCAGGGACATCACCGTGGTCACCGAGGACGACCAGCAGAAGCCCGACGTGGCGGTGCAGATCGCCGACAAGATGATCCAGCAGGACGGCGTCGACCTGCTGACCGGGATCGTCTGGTCGAACCTCGCTATGGCGGTGGTCCCGGCGGCGGTCCAGCAGGGCAAGTTCTACGTCTCGACCAACGCCGCGCCCTCGGCGCTGGCGGGCGCCCAGTGCAACAAGGACTACTTCGCCGTCAGCTACCAGAACGACAACTTCCACGAGGCCGCGGGTCAGGCGGCGACCGACGCCGGCTACAAGAAGGTCTTCGTGATGGCGCCGAACTACCCGGCGGGCAAGGACTCGCTTTCGGGCTTCAAGCGCTTCTACAAGGGCGAGCTGGCGGGCGAGGTCTATACCCAGGTCGGCCAGACCGACTACGCCGGCGAGATCGCCCAGATCCGCGACTCCGGGGCGGATGCGGTGTTCTTCTTCCTGCCCGGCGGCATGGGCATCTCGTTCATGAAGCAATACGCCACGAGCGGCGTCAAAACCCCGCTGATCGGCCCGGCCTTCAGCTTCGATCAGGACATCCTGCCCGCCGTCGGCGACGCGGCGCTGGGGGTCAAGAACACCGCAAGCTGGTCGCCCGACCTCGACAACGAGGCCAACAAGACCTTCGTGGCCGAGTTCCAGAAGGCCTACAACCGCCTGCCCTCGGTCTATGCGGCGCAGGGGTATGACACCGCGAACCTGATCCTGTCGGCGGCCGCCAAGGCCGAGGTCAGCGACCACGACGCCTTCCGCACCGCGCTCAAGGCGGCCGAGTTCCCGAGCGTGCGGGGCAAGTTCAGCTTCGGCCCGAACCAGCACCCGATCCAGGACCTCTATGTCCGCGAGGTCATCAAGAACGACCAGGGGGTGCTGACCAACAAGATCGTGGGGACCGCCCTGACCGACCACGCCGACGCCTACGCGGCCGAGTGCAAGATGTAGGACGGCTGCGCGCGCCGGGGCCGGGGTGGGGATGACCTCATGCTGATCGTCGAACAGCTTCTCAACGGGCTGCAATACGGGATGACGCTGTTCCTGATGGCGGCGGGCCTGACGCTGGTGTTCGGCGTCATGGGGCTCATCAACCTCGCGCACGGCTCGCTCTACATGATCGGCGCCTTCGCCTGTGCGGTGGTGGCGCGCGAAACGGGCAGCTTCGCCCTCGGCGTCGCGGCGAGCCTTGCCGCCGCGGCGGCCGCGGGCGCGCTGGTCGAGGCGGTGGTGATCCGCCGCCTCTACGCCCGCGACCACCTCGACCAGGTGCTCGCGACCTTCGCGCTGATCCTGATCGCGTCCGAGGGGATGCGCTGGATGTTCGGCTCGTTCCCACTTTACCTCACGCTGCCCCCGGCCCTGTCGGGTACGGTGACGCTGCCGGGGGGGCTGGTCTATCCGGTGTTCCGCCTCGGCGTGATCGGGGTGGGGGCGCTGATCGCCGCGGGGCTCTTCCTGCTGATGACCCGCACCCGGCTGGGCGCCCGCATCCGCGCGGGCGAGGCCGACCGCGAGATGATCGGCGCGCTCGGCGTAGACATCGCCCGGCTCTACACCGTGGTCTTCGCGCTCGGCGCCGCGCTCGCGGGGCTGGCCGGCGCGCTGGTCGGCGCCGTGCAGTCGGTGCAGGTCGGGATGGGCGAGCCGGTGCTGATCCTCGCCTTCGTCGTCGTGGTGATCGGCGGGATCGGCTCGATCGGCGGGGCGTTGGTCGCGGCGATCCTCGTCGGCATGACCGAGAGCCTCGGCCGGGCGCTGCTGCCCGGGCTGCTCGCCCGCATCATGCCGACGGCCGAGGCCAACACGCTGGGCGCGAGCCTCGCCTCGATGTCGATCTATCTGCTGATGGCGGCGGTGCTGCTGTGGCGGCCTGCGGGCCTCTTCGGGGTGCGGGCGTGAGCCGGGCGTCCCTCGTCAACGCCGGGCTGCTGGCGCTGCTGATCGGCGGCGGGCTGGCCGCGCACTGGACCGGCCACGGCTTCTGGGTGACGCTCGCCACCAAGGCCGCGATCCTCGCGCTCGCCGGGGTCGGGCTGAACCTCGTGCTCGGCTACGGCGGGCTGGTCAGCTTCGGCCATGCCGCCTTCTTCGGCATCGGCGGCTATGTCACCGGGGTGCTGGCGAGCCACGCCATGTCGGGCGAGCCGATCCTGGGCAGCCTGCCCGGCACCACCGACCTGCTGGTGATCTGGCCCGCGGCGATGGCCGCGGGGGCGCTCGCCGCGCTGGTGATCGGGGCGCTGAGCCTCAGGACCTCGGGCGTCTATTTCATCATGGTGACGCTGGCCTTCGCGCAGATGATCTACTGGTTCGCGATCGGCTGGCCGGCCTACGGGGGCGAGGACGGGCTGTCGTTCTATGTCCGGAACCGCCTGCCGGGGCTGGCGACGATGAACCCGCTGACCTGGTTCGGGGTCTGCGTCACGCTGCTGCTGCTGGCGCTGGCGCTGGTCGCGGTAATGATGCGGGCGCGCTTCGGCCTGGCGCTGCAGGCGGCGCGGCGCAACCCGCAGCGGGTCACCGCGGTCGGCATCCGCCCCTTCGGCATCCGACTGACCGCCTTCGTCATCTCGGCCGCGATCACGGCGCTGGCGGGCTCGCTCTACGCCGATCTCAACCGCTTCATCTCGCCAGCCGCGCTCAGCTGGCACATGTCGGGCGAGATCATGGTCTTCGTCATCCTCGGCGGCGTCGGGCGGCTGATGGGACCGCTGGCGGGGGCCATGACCTATGTGATCCTCGAGCATCTGGTCGGCGGCGTCAGCGAATACTGGCAGGCGCTGCTCGGGCTCGCGCTGCTCGGCATCGTGATGTTCGCGCCGGGCGGCATCGTCGGCATCCTGAGCGGACGGGGGCGCAGCCATGACTGAGCCGGTCCCCCAGCCCGTGCCGCTTGCCGAGCCGATCCTCGACATCCGCGGGTTGCGCAAGTCCTTCGGTGCCCTGACCGCCACCGACGACGTCTCGCTGACCCTGCGGGCCGGAGAGATCCACGCCCTGATCGGCCCCAACGGCGCCGGCAAGTCCACGCTCATCAAGCAGATCACCGGCGAGCTGCGCCCAGACGCGGGCACGGTGCGGTTCCGCGGCCGGTCCATCGACGGGGTGGATGCGGCGGGGCGCGCGCGCCTCGGCCTCGCCCGCAGCTTCCAGGTCAGCCAGGTGATCGCGGACTTCACCGTACTGCAGAACGTCGTGCTGGCCGAGCAGGGGGCCAGCGGGCACAGCTTCCGCTTTCTGCGCCCGGTGCTGGGCGACCCCGCGCTGACCGGCCCGGCCAGGCGCCACATCGCCGCCGCCGGGCTGGCGGGGCGCGAGACGGTGCCGGCCGCGACGCTCAGCCACGGCGAGCGTCGCAAGCTCGAGATCGCAATGGCGCTGGCGCTGCACCCGCAGCTCTTCCTGCTGGACGAGCCGATGGCGGGGATGGGCGGCGAGGGGGCGGGGCAGCTCGTGGCGCTGCTCTCGGCGCTCAAGGCCGAGGCGCCGATCCTGCTGGTCGAGCACGACATGGACGCGGTCTTCGCGCTGGCCGACCGGGTCTCGGTCCTCGTCGCCGGGCGAATCATCGCCAGCGGCGCGGTCGAGGCGATCCGCCGCGACCCCGAGGTGCGCCGCTCGTATCTGGGAGAGGACGAGTGAGCGCGCTTCTGGAAACCGCGGGGCTCGAGGCCGGCTATGGTCCGGTGCAGGCGCTGTTCGGCGTCGATCTGGCGCTGGCACCCGGCGAGGTGCTGGCACTGATGGGCCGCAACGGCATGGGCAAGACGACGACGATCCGCGCGATCTGCGGGCTGACACCCCCCACCGCCGGGCGCGTCAGCCTGGACGGGCGGCCGCTCGGGGGGCTCGCCCCGCACCGCATCGCCCGGCTGGGCGTCGGCCTCGTCCCCGAGGGGCGGCGCTGCTTCGCGCCGCTCACCGTGGCCGAGAACCTGGGCGTGGCCGCCCGCCCCGGCCCGTGGGACCGGGCGCGGGTCGAGGCGCTGTTCCCGCGCCTCGCCGAGCGGCGGGGCCAGCGCGCGGCGACGCTGTCGGGGGGTGAGCAGCAGATGCTCGCCATCGGCCGGGCGCTGATGACCAACCCGCGGCTTCTGATCCTCGACGAGGCGACCGAGGGCCTCGCCCCCGTGGTCCGGCAGGAGATCTGGGCCGCCATCGTCCGGCTCAAGCAGGACGGGCAGTCGATCCTGCTGGTGGACAAGAGCCTGCGCGAGTTGCGCCAGATCGCCGACCACGCGGTGATCCTCGAACGCGGGCGCAGCATCTGGCACGGGCGCCTCGAGGCGCTGACCGAGGATCAGGCGAACGACTGGCTGGGGGTGTAGCGCCGGGTGCACCGGCGGGTGCAGCGACCGGCGCGGCACCGGCGAACGCAAAGGGCCGGCCCCGAAGGACCGGCCCTTTTGACGTTGGAGCGGGCGATGAGATTCGAACTCACGACCCTAACCTTGGCAAGGTTATGCTCTACCCCTGAGCTACGCCCGCGCTCCGTTCCCGGCGGCGTCCGCTGCCGGTGACGGGTGATGTAGAGAAGCCCGCGGGGGGCTGCAAGAGGAAATTTGGTGCGTGACGCAGAGGCGCGTGATCGGCGTCGAAAGGCGCCGGGGTTTGCGCGCCGAAACCGGCCGCACGACGCCGGCGTGTCCGACGTCATTCAGCAGCACCCGGTCCGCGCACCGGCCCCCCTGTCACCACGCGTAGCCCCTGACACGCCACCCGACGCCCGGTCACGTCTCCGCGCGGCCCGCCGCCCGTCCGCTTGACACCGTCCCCCGCACTCGCCCTTATGGCCGCGCATCACCGCCCTGAGCCCCGAGGAAACGCCATGTCCGGCCGCGACGAGATCGCCGAGTTCGTTCGCACCGGCGTGAGCGCCGGGCAACCGGCCGACGCGCTCGCCGCGGCGCTCGGCTCGGCCGGATGGTCGCCGACCGAGGTCGCCGCGGCGCTTGACGCCTGGGCGCCCGGCCCCGCGGGGCTGCCGCCGGTGCCGCGCCCGCGGGCCTATGTCTCGGCGCGCGAGGGGTTCGTCTACGGGCTGCTGTTCCTCATTCTGGGGTGCATCTGCTGGCACCTCGCCATGCTCGGCTTCAAGATCGTCGACCAGCTCATGCCCGACCCGACCGACCGCTACGGCCTGCTCGTCCGGTCGATGCGCTGGAACATCGCGGTCCTGATCCCGACCGTGCCGCTGTTTTTGTGGCTCAACCGCCGGGTGGCGCGGCAGAGCGCGGGCGACCCGGGGCGCCGCCGCTCGCTGGTGCGCAAGTGGTTCGCGGCGATCACGCTGCTGCTCGCCTCGCTGGCGCTGCTCGGCGATCTGGTCGCGGTCGTGAACGCGCTGCTCGAGGGCGAGCTGACCGGCCGATTCGCCGCCAAGGCGCTGTTGATCGCGGTGATCGGTGGGCTGGCCTTCGCCTATTACCGGGACGAACTCGATGACCGCTGATCCGCGCCGCTCGCCCCAGGGCTGGGCCAGCCTCGCCATCGCCGGGTTGGCGCTGGTCCTCGTCATCGCCGGGCTGGCTCTCGGCGGCGGCCCGTCGCAGGCGCGCAAGGAACGCCGCGACTCGGCGCGGCTCGACGACCTGAATCGCCTGGCACTGCACGTCGAATGCCTCTCGCGCGAGGGCAATAGCCGGGTCATGCCCGCGGCGCTGACCGAGACCGAGGCCTGCCCCGGGCCGCTGCCGCTGACCGACACGGCCACGGGCGCCGCCTATCGGTTCGAGCGGGTGGACGACGTCCACTACCGCCTCTGCGCCGACTTCGAGCTGCAGCCCCAGGCGATCCCCTTTCGCTACCGCTTCGGGCGCGAGCGCGACGGCGACTGCATCGCTCGCGAACTGCCGCCGGTGCCCGAGACGCGGCCCGACGCTGGTGTCCAGGCCGACGTGCAACCGGCCAACTGACCCCCGCGCGCTCCCGCTTCTTTCTTGCCCAAATATCCCCGCCGGAGGCCACGGCCCGTCAGGGCCGTCCCCTCACTCCAGCTCGATCAGCAGGTCCTTGGCGTCGATCTGCTGCGCGGGCGCGACGTGCACCGCCTTGACCACCGCCGCCCGGTCGGCGTGGATGCCGGTCTCCATCTTCATCGCCTCGATGGTCAGCAGCAGGTCGCCCGGCTTGACCGAGGCCCCCGGCTGCACCGCCACGCTCGCCACCACGCCGGGCATCGGCGCGCCGATGTGGGCGGGGTTGGCCGGATCGGCCTTGACCCGTGCCGCCGCCCGCGCCTTGACCGAGCGGTTCGGCACCCGGACGCTGCGCGGCTGGCCGTTGAGCTCGAAGAACACCTTGGCCTCGCCCGCGTCGTCGGTCTCGCCCACGGTCAGCAGGCGGATTTCCAGCGTCTTGCCGGGGTCGATCTCGGCCACGATCTCCTCACCCGGCTCCATCCCGTAGAAGAAGGCGAGCGTCGGCAGCGTGCGCACCGGGCCATAGAGGCGGTGGCGCTCGGCGTAGTCCTGAAAGACCTTGGGATACATCAGCCAGCCGTTCAGGTCCTCGTCGTCGATCTCGGCGTCGAGCTTTTCGGCCAGCCCCGCCCGCGCCGCCTCGAGGTCCACTGGCGGCAGATGCGCGCCGGGCCGGTCGGTGATCGGCGCCTCGCCCTTCAGCACCTTGGCCTGCAAGGCCGCGGGCCACCCGCCCGGCGGCTGGCCGAGGTTGCCGCGCATCATGTCCACGACCGACTCGGGGAAGGCGACCTCGACGGCCGGGTCCTCGACCTCGGCGCGGGTCAGCCCCTGGGCCACCATCATCAGCGCCATGTCGCCCACCACCTTGGAGGACGGCGTCACCTTGACGATGTCGCCGAACATCTGGTTGGCGTCGGCATAGGCCTGCGCCACCTCGTGCCAGCGCTCTTCGAGCCCGAGGCTGCGGGCCTGCGCCTTGAGGTTGGTGAACTGGCCCCCCGGCATCTCGTGCAGCCAGACCTCGGACGCAGGCGCCCGGCCGCCGGCCTCGAAGGCCGCGTACTGGTCGCGCACCCGCTCCCAATAGTTGGAGATCTCGCGGATCGCGGCGATGTCGAGCCCGGTGTCGCGCGGCGTGTGCGCCAGCGCCTCGACGATCGAGCCGAGGCAGGGCTGCGAGGTGCCGCCCGAGAACGCATCCATCGCCGCGTCCACGCAGGCGACCCCGGCCTCGGCCGCGGCCAGCACCGTCGCCCCGGCAAGGCCCGAGGTGTCGTGGGTGTGGAAGTGGATCGGCAGCCCCACCTCATCCCGCACCGCGGCGAAGAGCGCGGTGGCGGCGGCGGGCTTCAAGAGCCCGGCCATGTCCTTGACGCCCAGCACATGGGCGCCCGCGTCGCGCAGCGCGGTCGCCGTCTCGACATAATAGCGCAGGTCGTACTTGGCCCGGTCGGGGTCGAGGATGTCGCCGGTATAGCAGACCGCCCCCTCGCAGAGCTTGCCCGAGTCGAGCACCGCGTCCATCGCCACGCGCATGTTCTCGACCCAGTTCAGCGAATCGAACACGCGGAACACGTCGACGCCCGAGACGGCGGCCTGGCGCACGAACTCCTGCACGACGTTGTCGGGGTAGTTGGTGTAGCCGACCCCGTTCGAGGCCCGAAGCAGCATCTGCGTCATCACGTTCGGCATCGCCGCGCGGATGTCGCGCAGGCGCTGCCAGGGGCATTCCTGCAGAAAGCGATAGGCCACGTCGAAGGTCGCCCCGCCCCAGCATTCGACACTGAAGAGGCCCGAGAGGTTCGCCGCATAGGCCGGCGCCACCCGGATCATGTCGATCGAGCGCATCCGGGTTGCCAGCAGCGACTGGTGCCCGTCGCGCATCGTGGTGTCGGTGACGAGCAGCCGCGTCTGCCGGCCCATCCAGTCGGCCACCGCCTGCGGCCCCTCGCGCTCGAGCATCTGGCGCGTCCCGTCCGGCACAGTGCCCCGCGGGGCCGGGGGGACCGGCGGCCGGGCCAGCGCCGGGCGCGGGCGGCCCGCCGTCTCGGGGTGGCCGTTCACGGTGATGTCGGCCAGATAGGTCAGGATCCGCGTCGCCCGGTCCTTGCGGGGGGTGAAGTCGAACAGCTCGGGCGTCGTGTCGATGAACTTGGTGGTCGCCGCATCGGCCAGAAACACCGGGTGTTTCAGCAGGTTGATCACGAAGTCGATGTTGGTCGAGACGCCGCGGACGCGGAACTCGCGCAGCGCCCGGTCCATCCGCCGGATCGCCGCCTCGGGCGTCTGCGCCCAGGCCGTGACCTTGACCAGGAGCGAATCGTAGAACCGGGTGATGACCGCGCCGGCATAGGCCGTGCCGCCGTCCAGCCGGATGCCGTTGCCGGTGGCGCTGCGATAGGCGCTGATCCGGCCGTAGTCGGGGATGAAGTTGTTCTGCGGGTCCTCGGTCGTGACCCGGCACTGGATCGCGTGACCCGACAGCGCGATGTCCTCTTGCCGGGCATGGCCGGTCGCCTCGGAGAGCGTCGCGCCCTCGGCGATGCGGATCTGGGCCTGCACGATGTCGATGCCGGTGACCTCTTCGGTCACGGTGTGCTCGACCTGGACGCGCGGGTTCACCTCGATGAAGTAGAACTGCTGCGAGTCCATATCCATCAGGAACTCGACCGTGCCGGCGTTGCGATAGCCGACCGCGCGGCCGATCCGCAGCGCCAGGTCGCAGACCTCGGCGCGCTGCGCGTCGGTCAGATAGGGGGCCGGGGCGCGCTCGACGACCTTCTGGTTGCGGCGTTGCACGGTGCAGTCACGCTCATAGAGGTGATAGAGCCCGCCGTGGCTGTCGCCCAGAAGCTGCACCTCGACGTGGCGGGCGCGCTGGATCATCTTTTCCAGATAGCCCTCGCCGTTGCCGAACGCGGCCTCGGCCTCGCGCCGGCCCTCGCGCACCTTCTCGGCCAGCTCGGCCTCGGCGGCGATGGGGCGCATCCCGCGCCCGCCGCCGCCCCAGCTGGCCTTGAGCATCAGCGGATAGCCGATCTCGGCGGCCTGCCGGCGGACCGCCTCCATGTCGTCGCCCAGCACCTCGGTCGCGGGAATCACGGGCACGCCGGCCGCAATGGCCACCCGCCGGGCGCTGGCCTTGTCGCCGAGCGCGCGCATCGTCTCGGCCGTTGGGCCGATGAAGGCGATGCCGGCGGCGGTGCAGGCGTCCACGAACTCGGGGTTCTCGGACAGCAGCCCGTAGCCCGGGTGGATGGCGTCGCAGCCCGCCTCGCGCGCGACGCGGATGATCTCGGGGATCGAGAGATAGGCCGCGACCGGCCCCAGCCCCGCGCCGATGCGGTAGGCCTCGTCGGCCTTGAAGCGGTGCAGGCCGAGCTTGTCCTCTTCGGCGTAGACGGCGACGGTGCGCTTGCCCAGCTCGGTTGCGGCGCGCATCACCCGGATGGCGATCTCGCCGCGGTTGGCGATCAGGATCTTCTCGAACATCGGGCGGCACCTCGCTGGGAACCCGGCCGACCTTAAGCGGCGGCGGCGCCGGGGCAACCCCCGCCGCGGGGGTGCGGGGGGTGCGGGGGGTGCGGGGGTGCGGGGGTGCGGGGCGTCAGCCCGGCAGCTCGTCCAACGGCGCGAAGCCCGCGGCACGCGCGCGGGCGAGGTCGCCGGCGGCGATCCCGATCACCCAGACCCGACCGTCCCCGCCGCCGCAGACCGCCGGGCGCATCATCCCGTCCTGCGCCGTGCGCGCCGGCCCCGCCGGGGTGACGCCCGCCGCGACCAGCCGCGCAGCGGCCTCGGCCGCGCTGATCCCCGATCCGGGCTCGCACTGGACCGACCCCGCGGGGGTCCAGACCTCGACCCGCTCGCCGGTCGGGGCGGCCGGGGTGCACCCGGCAATGAGCGCGGTGAGCAGGGCGAGGCGGATCATGGCGGTCTCCATCCCTCAGCGCCGGGCGGCGAAGAACCCGCGCAGGAGCGATTGCGCAGCGCCGGCGGCGATGCCCTCATAGACCTCGGGCCGGTGGTGGCACTGCGGGTGGTCGAACACCCGCGCCCCGTGCGCCACGCCCCCCATCCGCGGGTCCGGCGCCCCGTAGTAGAGCACGGCGATCCGCGCCGCGGCAATCGCGGCGGCGCACATGGGGCAGGGCTCGAGCGTCACCCACAGCCGGTAGCCCGGCAGACGCTCGGACCCCGCCGCCGCGCAGGCGGCGCGGATCACGAGGATCTCGGCGTGGGCGGTCGGATCGGACAGCTCGCGCGTGCGGTTGCCGTCGGCCGCCACCACCCGGCCCGCGGGATCGCAGAGCACCGCGCCCACCGGCACCTCGCCGCGGGTCGCGGCGGCGCGGGCCTCGGTCAGGGCGTCGTCCATGCGGCTAGTGAACATGGCCCCCGCATGGCCCGTCCGCGGCTGCGGCGCAAGAACCGCTTTCGCCCCCCGGGCGTTCGGCCTAAGACAGCCGCTTGCCACCGCAGCGATGCGCAGGAGATCGCCATGACCGAAGACCCCCGCAACCCCGACGACACCGCGTCCACCGACGCCCCGCGCCCCGAGCTTGAGGGCGAGCGCGAGACCGTGACGGGCGCGGCCGGCCCCGACCCGCGCCCGGCCGATCGGCCCGACGCCGACGAGCCTGACCTTGGCGCCGACCCCGAACCGGCCGAGTCGCTCGACGACCCGGTCGCGCCCGAGGGGCAGGCCGACCCCGAGTCCGACCCAGAGTCCGACCCCGAGTCCGACGACGAATACGCCGAGATCTACGGCGACGACCCTGACGACGCCGAGGGGCTTGCCACCGACGACGCAGGCGAGGACGCCTCCGACCACGACCACGACGACGACGACGACGACGAGGCCGACAGCGACGACGAGGCCGGCGGCGACGAGAGCGACGAGGTCGACGACGACGCCGAGGACGCGGACTCCGCCGCCACGGCCCGCGCATCGACCCCGAAAGCGCCCCAGACAGACGCCGCGTCCGCCGGCGCGGGCGAGCGCATCGCCAAGGTCATGGCCCGCGCCGGGATCGCCAGCCGCCGCGAGGCAGAGCGCATGATCCTCGAGGGCCGCGTCTCGGTGAACGGCGCCACGATCTCGAGCCCCGCGCTCGACGTGCAGCGCAGCGACAAGGTGCGGGTGGACGGCAAGCCGCTCGAGGCGCCGCAGGAAACCCGGCTCTGGATGTATTACAAGCCAGTCGGGCTGGTGACCTCGGACGCGGACGAGAAGGGGCGGCAGACGATCTACGACGCGCTGCCCCGCGACCTGCCGCGGGTGATGAGCATTGGCCGGCTCGACCTCAACTCGGAAGGGCTGCTGCTGCTGACCAACGACGGAGAGCTGAAGCGGCGGCTGGAACTGCCCGCGACCGGCTGGCTCAGACGCTACCGGGTACGGGTCAACGGCCAGCCGACCGAGCTGACCTTCGACCCGCTGCGCCGCGGCGCGGTGATCGACGGCGAGGCGTTCCAGCCGATGGAGGTCAAGCTCGACAGCCAGAAGGGCGCCAATGCCTGGCTGACGGTCGGCATCCGCGAGGGCAAGAACCGCGAGATTCGCCGTGCGATGGCCCATGTCGGGCTGGTGGTGAACCGGCTGATTCGAGTCAGCTACGGCCCTTTCCGCCTGACCGGGATGGAGGCGAACGAGGTCCGCGAGGTGAAGCGGCGGATGCTGCGCGACCAGCTCGGCGGGCTGCTGACCGGCGAGAGCGACGACGCCGCGCCCGCACCACGCGGCGAGGGCGCCCGTGGCGGCGTCCGCCCCGACCGCCCCCGCGCCGACCGATCCGCGCCGCGCGGCGCCCCCGGCGACCGCCCGCGCCCCCCGCGCGAGGGGTTTGGCGACCGCAAACCGCGCCCGGCGCGCGACGGCGAGGGCTACGGTGATCGCCCCCGCGCGCCGCGCGAGGGGTTCGGGGACCGCAAGCCGCGTCCGCCGCGCGATGGCGAGGGGTACGGCGACCGTCCGCGCGCACCGCGCGAGGGGTTTGGCGACCGCAAGCCACGCTCGCCACGGGATGGCGAGGGCTACGGAGATCGCCCCCGCGCGCCGCGCGAGGGCCACGCCGACCGCAAGCCGCGTCCACCGCGTGACGGTGAGGGTTACGGCGACCGTCCGCGTCCGCCGCGCGAGGGGTTCGGCGACCGCAAGCCGCGTCCGCCGCGCGACGGTGAGGGCTACGGCGACCGTCCGCGCGCCCCGCGCGAGGGCTACGCCGACCGCAAGCCGCGCCCGCCGCGCGATGGTGAGGGCTACGGCGACCGCCCGCGCGCCCCGCGCGAGGGTTACGCCGACCGCAAGCCGCGTCCGCCGCGGGACGGTGAGAGCTACGGCGACCGTCCGCGCGCCCCGCGCGAGGGCTACGGCGACCGCAAACCCCGTCCCGTCCGGGAGGGCGAGGGCTTTGGCGACCGCAAGCCCCGTCCCGTCCGGGAGGGCGACGCGCCGACAGCGCGCAAGCCGCGCTGGGGGGCGGCGGATCGGGCCGAGGGCGGCAGCCGTCCGGCTCGCAGCGGCGCAGGGGCGCCGGGCGCAGGGGCGCGCGGGCCTCGCGCCGACGGCGGCAAGCCGGGCGGACCCCGGCCGTTCGCCGGCAAGCCGGCCGGGGGCAAACCCGGGGGCAAGCCCTTCGGCGGCAAGCCGTCCGGTCCGCGTCCGTCCGGGGGCAAGCCGACGGGTGGCAAGCCGGGCGGGCCGCGCGGTACCGCGCCGGGCGGGCGCCCGGGTCCGGGCGGCCCGCGTCCTGGCGGTCCCCGGCCGGGTGGTCCGGGCAAGCCGCGCGGGCGGGGCTGACACAAGAGAAAAACGAGGGGGCGCCGCAAGGCGCCCCTGTCGATTCGGGGCAATGGACGGGAGCGTCGGCGCGGGCGAAAAGCATCATGCCGCTCGCGCGTCGATGGTTCCGCACCGAGGGCCTGTTTTACCCCTGTTCGTGGTCAAGTTTTCGGCACGGCGCCGCGCAGGCGGCGGGACTCCAATCATTTCCAGCGGCTTCGCCGACGCGGGAACCCGGTGCCCCGCAAGGTGTTGGCGAATATGCAACAGTGGCGCCTGACCCGACCGATTGCCGGACTCATCGGCTTTCCAACATCGGGCAGTTATGCGACTGTCGCTTCGATGCTGTCGGGCAACCGGCAGACTTCAAAAAAGTACGGAGCATGATCATGACCAAATTCGCTACCTTCGCCCTGGCCCTGGGCCTGTCCGCTTCGACCGCTCTGGCCGGTGGCTATGTCGCCCCCGTCGTGGACGTCGAGCCCGTCGTCGTCGACACCAAGCCGGCGTCGACCAACGCTGGCCTGGTTGTCCCGGCGCTGCTGCTGCTGGGCGTTATCGCCGCCGTTGCTTCGGACAGCGACGACGACGACGACGAGACCACCGACTGATCTCTGTCGGAATCGGAATGATTGGGGCCAGTCGCAAGACTGGCCCTTTTCCGTTTCAGGGTTCGCTGGCGACGCCTCCGCGATCGCCCGCATGAAAAAGGCCCGGCCGCCGCAGCGCCGGGCCTTTTCGCGTCGCCGTCGAGCGGTCGTCAGTTCCGCAGCACCTGGATAGTGACATAGCCGAGCGCCGGACCGATCCACTGGCGCGAGACGCCCGCGGCCGGAGCGTAGCTGTTCTCGAACCGCAGGCCGTGGCCCGCGCAGGCCTCGACCATCACGCCGGGCTTGGGACCGGGGCGGACCTCGCAGGTGAAGTCGATCGGCCGCTCTTTCCCGTCGCCGGAATAGTAGCGCATCACCCGCCGGGTGGTGCCCGACTGCCGCGCGGCGATCAGCGCCGGGGCCTGGCCCGGCTCGGCCACCGACAGGTCGTTGCCAAGGCCACGCGTGCCGCTCAGCATCTGGCCCCGCAGGATCACCGCCTGTTCGTTGCGGGTCATGAAGGTGCGCATCCCGGCATTCTCGCCGGTCATCGCCAGCACCTGGGTGGTCCCCATCCCCTCAAGCCCGACGAGGATCAGCGGCCCCTTGTTCACCGCCAGCGCCTCGGCCGCCATCGCCGCCGGATCGGCGGGCGCGGCCGGCTGGGCGGGGGCGCGGCGCGCCGCCATCACCTGCGCCAGCGCTCCGCGGGCGAGGGACAGATTCGTCGGCCCTTCCTCGGCGGTGTTGCGGCTCGAACAGCCCGCGGCCAGCGCCACCAGCGCGAGGCCCGCGGCCGCGTTGCGGATATGCCTGCTCATCGCCAGAACCTCCCCCAGCCGTCGTACATCTTGGTGGAATGGCTGTCGCGGATCGCGTCGTACAGCCGACCGTCCACGCGCACCCGCTGCCCGCCGTCACGGTTGAGCGAGCTGATCGTGCCGCCCACCGTGCGCTGCGAGGGCGTGCCGAGCGCCCAGGCGACCGGCGCGCGGATGGTGATGCCCTTGTCGAACGAGCCCTCGCCGAACTCTTCGGCGCTGAGGTCGGTCTTGGTGGCGTAGGCGCCGATCTTCCAGCCGTTGGCGAACTCGCGCGTCAGCGTCACCGTGGCGCCGTTGTCGCCGGCGAGATAGCGGCCCACGTCGAGCTGCCCGACGAAGCCGCCGCCGAACTCGTAATAGGCTGAGACGTGGCCGGTGGTGACCTCGTAGTCGAGGAACTCGAAGTTGTCGCGATAGTCGCGCTTCTTGACCTGGTTCACCTCGGCCCCGACCGCGAGACGCGAGTTGACCGGCTTCCACAGCACCTCGGCCGAGGCGCCGCCGTACATGTTCTCGAGCAGACCGACCGTCACCCGGCTGTAGACCTGCGGGGTGAGCTTGGCGTTCCAGTTCAGCGTCAGGTCGGTGATCCGCGGCTGCGAATTGCCCGAATACATCCGCCCGTCCGAACGGACGCGATAGACGCCGTTGTTCTGGGCGGTGATCTCGTCATCCGACATGGCGAGGTACTGGTCCACGGTCATGTCGCCCGGCGCATCCTGGTCGGCGTTGCCGAACACGCGCTGCCGGACCGAGCCCTTGACCGACAGGCCCGGGGTCAGGACGTAGCTGGCACTCGCCGCGGCGCCGACCTCGTAGCGCAGCGGCTGGTCGGGATCGAAGAGGCCGGTGGAGAGATAGGGCCGGATGCTCCAGCTGAAGCGCGGCGCGATGCCCGGCGACTGGACCAGCCCGGCGGGGCGCGGCTCGGCGTCGGTCAGCGCCGCGGCGGCGGCGATCTGCCCGGCCTCGGTGTTCTCCAGCCGCTCGACGTCGGCGCGCCGCATGGTCACGGACGAGGTCGGCATCCCGCCCTCGACCGAGGTCACGACGAGCGTCTCGACCGACGGGGGCAAGGCCCGGGTCATCAGCCGCGCGGTGCGGCCCACGGCTTCGGCCTGCTGGATGTAGCGGCTGTTGCGGATGCGGACCTCGGCGCGGTTGGCGGTCAGCACCATCGACTCGAGCGTCTGGCCTTCCTTGGCCAGCGCGTCGCCGAGCGCCTTCTGGATCGCCGGCTGCGCGGTGGGATCGCCGGCCCAGACGCCCGACCAGCCCTCGGGATCGGCCGCGGGGGCAGGGCGCAGGCGCACCGGCGCCGGGCCCTTTTCCAGCCCCGACGGGTGCGGCGCGCGGCGCGGGTTCAGCGTCATGCTGGCCTGGATGCCGAAGTGCTTGCCGCCCAGCACGTAGGCGCCGACCTGATAGTTCTCGCCGGCCTGGTAGCTGAACCCGAGATTGATGTTGTTCTTCAGCGGCTCCTTGTCCGAGAGCCACGGCCTGCGGGCGCAGTTCTCGGCGTCGCCGGTCTCGCAGGCGTAGTCGTCGCCCGAGTATTCCGCCAGCAGGGTCAGCCTGTCGGTCGCCCGGAACGAGACGCCGAGGAAGGGCGCGGCCTCGCCCTTGAACCACTGGTCGGTGTTGAGCGTGCCGCCGGTGCCCTCGTCCGGGGCGCCCCGGTCGCCGAAGGGCGCGCCGATCCCGCCGGTCGAGGCGAGCCGCCCCCAGCCGAGACCCGCCGAGACCCGCAGCCGCGGGGTGACCGTCTTGGTCGCCACGACATATTCCGAGGCGTAGAAGCCGGTGCCGATGAAATCCTGCAGGCCGACCGCGACCGAGGGCTGCCAGCTTCCCTCACGCTCGTCGAGCAGCAGCAGGCGGACGTCGAAGGAGCGGTCGCGGACATAGCCGCGGTCCTCTTCGGTGCTGTCGAAGCGGCCGTAGCGCAGCGTCGCCGACACCCGCGGCAGCACCTGGAAGCCCAGCCCCGTGCGGCTGCCGAGCTCGTTCCACGACAGCACCGCCGACAGCGTGGCGTCGGGCAGCGCCTCGGCGGTGGGCGTGTCGATGATGCCGGGCATCCCGTAGCGGTTCAGCACGGTGCCGATCATCGGGTCGGCCTGCGCGGGGGCGACCCCGGCGGCGACCGGCACGACCAGCACCAGCGCCACCGCCGGCAGGGCCGAGGCGAGCAGGCGGCGGCGGGCCGGCGAGCGGTGGCCCGGCAGGGTGGGGGGTGGGTCGGCGAGGGGGCGGCGCGGCGTCATGCGGTCGGTCCTTCTGAGCGGGCTGGCCGGTCCGCCCCGTCCGGCGCGCGTGGCACCCGGGGGCGGTCAGGATCTTCGGCAGCGGATGGGCGGCAGCGCGCCGCCCGCCCGAGTGGTCGTGGCCGGTCGGTCCCGGCGAAACTGTCGCACCGGCGCGCCCTTAGGGGGGACGCCGGCGGGTCGGGTCAGGCGCCGGGCTTCGTCGCCGGCTTGGCGGACGCGGCCGCCTTGGCGGCGGTGGGCGAGGCGCAGCCGGTGAAGGTTCGGCCGTTCGCGCGCAGCGTCGCGGTCATCGGCTGGCCGCCGCAATCCTGGCCGCGGATGTTCAGCGCAAAGGCGGTGTCGTTCAGCGTGCCCACGTATTCCACGCCCTTGGCATAGGCGAGGCGCTGGACGCTGACCGTCGCGGCCTTGGCGCCCGGCCGCTCGAACTTGACCGACTTGCCGCTGACCGTGGCGCTCCACCCCTCGCCGCCGGCGGTGAAGCTATTGATGTCCAGCGTCTCGGCGTCGGCGGTGGCGACGCGGGTGCGGTCGCCCGCGACCTCGAGCGGCTGCTGGGTCGGCGAGGCGCCGGTCGGCTCGGGGATCGAGGGCTTGGGCGGCGCGGCCGGGGCGGCGGGCGCCGCGACCACCGGCTCGGGCTTGTCCCACGGCATCCGGAAGTCCTTCATGGCCTGGTCGTCGCAGGCCGCCAGCGCCAGCGGCGCGGCCAGAATGATGAGGCGAAGTCGCATCGGTTCGGTTCCTGTCCCGTGCAGGCCCGCAGGACCTGCCTTGTTTTGCTGACAGCCTTACGTCACGCCGGGCCGCCAAGACAAGCGCAAGCGCCCGCCACCGGCAGGATCGCGCCCGGCTGTGGCATCAACACTTCGCGGGGTCGTGACCGCGCCCGCGCGTCAGCAGTTCGGCACGTTCACCGCCAGCCCGCCGAGCGAGGTCTCCTTGTACTTCTCGCTCATGTCGCGGCCGGTCTGGCGCATCGTCTCGATCGCCGCGTCGAGCGGCACGAGATGCGCCCCGTCGCCCCTGAGCGCGAGGCTCGCCGCCGACACCGCCTTGATCGCGCCCAGACCGTTCCGCTCGATGCAGGGCACCTGCACCAGCCCGCGCACCGGGTCGCAGGTCATCCCCAGGTGATGCTCGAGCGCGATCTCGGCGGCGTTCTCGACCTGTTCGGGCGTGCCGCCCAGCACCGCGGCCAGCCCCGCCGCGGCCATCGCGCTGGCGCTGCCGACCTCGGCCTGGCAGCCCGCCTCGGCCCCCGAGATCGAGGCGTTGTGCTTGACCAGCCCGCCCACGGCCGCCGCGGTCAGCAGGAAATCCCCGAGCTGCGCCCGGCTGGCCCCCGGCACATGATCGAGCCAGTAGCGGATCACCGCCGGCACCACGCCCGCGGCGCCGTTGGTGGGGGCGGTGACGACCTGCCCGCCGGCCGCGTTCTCCTCGTTCACCGCCATCGCATAGGCCGACAGCCAGTCGTTGACGACATGGGGCGGGGCGAGGTTCATCCCCCGCTCGGCCAGCAGCGACTGGTGGACGCCATGCGCCCGGCGACGGACGTTGAGGCCGCCGGGCAGGGTGCCCGTCGCGGCGAGGCCGCGGTCCATGCAGTCGGCCATCACCTTCCAGATCCGGTCGAGCCCGGCGTCGATCTCGGCCGTGCTGCGGCGGGTGCGCTCGTTGGCGCGCTTCATCGCGGCGATGGTGAGGCCCGAGGCCTCGGCCATGGCCAGCATCTCGGCGGCGGTGGCGAAGGGGTAGGGGACGGCCGCCGCCGCGTCGCTGCGCCGGTCGCCCGTGCGCTCGGCCAGTTCCGCCTCGGTCAGCACGAAGCCGCCGCCGATCGAGTAATAGGTCTCGCGCAGGATCACGTCGCCCTGCGCGTCGGTGGCCATCAGGATCATGCCGTTCGGATGCCCCGGCAGCGGCCGGTCGAAGTCGAAGATCAGGTCGCGGGCCGGGTCGAAGGCGAGCTGCCCCAGCCCCGCGGGGCTGACCGCGCGCTGGCTTTCGAGCGCGGCAAGCGCGGCCGCGGCGGCCTCGGCGTCCATCGTCTCGGGGGTCAGCCCGGCGAGGCCCAGCATCACCGCGCGGTCGGTGGCGTGGCCCTTGCCGGTAAAGGCGAGGCTGCCGTGCAGGCTCGCCCGCAGCCCGTGGGCGTGGAAGGGCGCGGCCCTGAGCGCCTCGAGGAACCGCGCCGCCGCCACCATCGGCCCCATCGTGTGCGAGGAGGAGGGGCCGATGCCGACCTTGAAGAGGTCGAAGACGGACAGGAACATCGCGTGGGCCTCATGGATCAGGGGCAGGGCGGGGCGGTCAGGGCGACGATAGGCCGCAGCCCGACGGTCGCCAAGTGGCGCGAAAGGGGGAGGTCTGGTGGGGCGGCGGGTGCGGCGGTTTGCTGGCAGCCCGCGGGGTCTGCACCCGATCCGACCTCCCCGGCTGCACACGGAGCGGCTGCCCGGACAGAGCCACCATCCTCGTTCGTTGAGTGGTTTGCAGAGTGACCTGAAAATGGGCATATGGCTGCAAACTGCGGCAGGCCGCGCATCCGCGTCCGCCGCGCCACCCGCGCCGCCGCGTCACCGCTACCCCCCGCCGCCCCGACAGGTCCAAGTGCCACCCATGACCACCCGCCCGACGCCTTCGCCCGCAACCCCCGCGCCCGAGCCGCCGATCCGGCTTGGCGGGATCACGCTCGGGGC
The DNA here is from genome assembly GCF_900106665.1 of Paracoccus sanguinis. Classification (GTDB taxonomy): domain Bacteria; phylum Pseudomonadota; class Alphaproteobacteria; order Rhodobacterales; family Rhodobacteraceae; genus Paracoccus; species Paracoccus panacisoli. Next base: position 508,726 of record NZ_FNNA01000002.1, on the reverse strand, counting down.
GCCGGTGTTCCTTGCCCCGATGGCGGGGATCACCGACCTGCCGTTCCGCCGCGCTGTGGCCCGCCACGGCGCCGGGCTGGTGGTGAGCGAGATGGTCGCCTCGACCGAGATGGTGACGCCGCGTCCCTCGACCCGCGCCGCCGTCCGCGCCAAGGCGATGGTCGAGGAGAACGGCGTCCCGGTCAGCGTCCAGATCGCCGGGCGCGAGCCGGGGCCGATGGCCGAGACGGCGCGCATCGTCGAGGGCATGGGCGCCGCGATCATCGACATCAACATGGGCTGCCCGGCCCGCAAGGTCACCGGCGGTCTGTCGGGGGCGGCGCTGATGCGCGAGCCCGACCGGGCGCTGAGCCTGATCGAGGCGGTCGTGGCGGCGGTCCCCGACGTGCCGGTGACGCTGAAGATGCGGCTCGGGTGGGATGCCGATTGCCTGAACGCCTCCGACCTCGCCGCCCGGGCGCGGGACGCGGGCGTGCGGATGATCGTCGTGCACGGCCGCACCCGGGCGCAGTTCTATGACGGCGCGGCCGACTGGACGGCGATCCGCGCCGTCCGCGCGGCGGTCCCGGACCTGCCGCTGGTCGCCAACGGCGACGTGGTGGATGCGGCGAGCGCCAGCGCCGCGCAGACGGCGGCGGGGGCGGACGCGGTGATGGTCGGGCGCGGCGCGCAGGGCGCGCCGTGGCGGCTGGCCCAGATCGCCCATGCGCTGCACGGCACCGCCGCGCCCCGCGTGCCGGTCGGCGCCGCGCTCGCCGACGCGGTCGCGGCGCACCACGACGACATTCTGCAACATTACGGCGCGGCGCTGGGGATGCGCGTCGCCCGCAAGCACCTCGGCTGGTATCTGGCCGCGGCCGGGCTGCCCGACCCCGACGACGCGCGCCGCGCGCTGATGGCGGCGGATACACCCGCCGCGGCACAGGCGGCGATCCGGGCGGTCTTCGCCGGCGCCCCGGGCGAGCCCGGCCCCGCCGGGCGGCAGGCCGCCTGATGGCGCGCCGCGGGCCGTCCCGTGCGGCGCCGGCGGCGGCCTCCGCGCGCGCGCCGGCGCCTGATCATGCGCCCGATCCGGCGGCGCTTCTGGCCGCGCTGCCCGCCCCGGTGGCCAGCTTCGATGCCGAGGGGCGCTGGACCGGTCTCAACGAGGCCGCCGAGCTGTGGCTGAACCTCTCGACCCGCTCGGTCGCGGGGCTTTTCGCCGACGATCCGGCGCTGGCCGCGCGGCTGCGGGTCAGCCCGCCGCTCGGGCCGCTAATCGCCGCGGCCGCGCAGTCCGAGGACCCGACCCTGCACCCGCGCCTGCGGTTCGAGATCTCGGACCGCGCCGGCGGCTGGACCCTGCGCCGCGCGGCGCTGCAACTCGGCGCGCTGCCGGGCGGCGGGGTGGTGGCGCTGATCCGCCCCGAGGGGAACGGCGTCACGCCCCCCCGCCACGCCGCCCGCTCGGCCATCGGCATGGCCGAGATGCTGGCGCACGAGATCAAGAACCCGGTCGCCGGCATCCGCGGCGCGGCGCAGCTGCTGGCCGAGGGGCTCTCGCCCGAGGACCGCGAGCTGACCGACCTGATCGTGGCCGAGAGCCGCCGGATCGTCGCGCTGCTCGAACAGGTCGAGCGCTTCGGCGACACCACCGCGCCGCAGCGCCGGGCGGTGAACATCCACGACATCCTCGACCGGGCCCGCCGCAGCGTGCGGCTGAGCAGCGCGGCGCTGTCGGGCGGCACGCCGCGGATGGTGACCGAATACGACCCCTCGCTGCCCGAGGCGCTGGTCGACCCCGACCGGCTGATGCAGCTGGTCCTGAACCTCTTGCGCAACGCCGCCGAAGCGCTCGACCGCGAGGCGCGGGCGCCGGGCGACCCGCGCGGGGCGCCGCTGATCCGGCTGCGCACCCACTACGACGGCGCGGTGCGCGGCGAGGACGGCACCCCCCTGCCGCTGCAGCTCGAGATCGAGGACGACGGCCCCGGCATCCCCGAAGCCATCGCCGAGCAGATCTTCGAGCCCTTCGTCTCGGGCCGCGAGAACGGCACTGGGCTGGGGCTGGCGCTGGTCAGCAAGATCGTGACCGAGCACGGCGGCCGCATCCAGGTGTACAGCCGCCCCGGCCGCACCCTGTTCCGGCTGTCGCTGCCGATGGCCCGCGGGACCGGCAAGGCGGCCGACCCCGGCCCCGCGCCCGAGACGACCCGAGAGACGACGAAAGAAACGGCCGCACTCCCCGGCCGGGAAGGAGCATCCTGATGGACGGAACCGTCCTGGTCGCCGACGACGACCGCACCATCCGCACCGTTCTGACCCAGGCGCTGACCCGCGCCGGGTGCCGCGTCCACGCGACGGGCAGCCTCGGCCAGCTCATGCGCTGGGTGGAAGAGGGGCGCGGCGACGTGGTGGTGACGGATGTGATGATGCCGGACGGCAACGGGCTGGACCTCGTGCCGTCGATCGCCCGCGCCCGGCCGGGCCTGCCGGTGATCGTGATCTCGGCCCAGAACACCATCGTGACGGCGATCCGGGCGACCGAGGCGTCGGTCTTCGACTACCTGCCCAAGCCCTTCGACCTGCCCGAGCTGATGGCCCGGGTGCGGGCCGGGCTGGGGCGCCACCCGCGCCGGCCCGCCCCGCCGCCCGCGCCGCAGCCGGGCGCGCCGGCCGCCGCCGCCGCGCCGGCCGCCGCCGCCGCCCCGTCCGCGCCGCCCCCGCCCCCGGCCGCCGCCGACGACCCCGCCGCGCTGCTCATCGGCCACGCGCCGGTGATGCAGGCGCTGTTCCGCACCGTCGCGCGGGTGGTCAACACCGACCTTGCCGTGATCGTCGCGGGCGAGCCGGGGACCGGGCGCAGCACGCTCGCCCAGGCGATCCACGCCCTGGGCGAGCGCCGCGCCGAGCCGCTGGTCCGCCTGACCGCCGCCGACCCCGCCGACAGCCTCGCCGCGCGGCTTGAGGCGGCGCAGGGCGGCACGCTGATCCTCGAGGACCCGGCGGGGTGGGAGCCCGCGGCCCAGACCCGCATCGCCGGGCTGATCGAAGCCGCCGAGACCGGCCCCGAGCGTCACCGCGCCCCCCGCCTCGTCGCCACCACCGGCCCCGACCCCGAGGCCGACGCGACCGAGGGGCGGCTGCGCCCCGACCTCTACTACCGCCTCGCGGGCCTCGTGCTGACCGCCCCGCCGCTCAGGGCGCGGCTCGACGACCTGCCGGCGCTCGCCCGCCAGCTCATCGCCCGCTCCGGCACCCAGCCCGCGCCCGAGCTGAGCGACGGCGCGCTCGAGGCGTTGCGGGCGCACCCGTTCCCCGGCAACCTGCGCGAGCTCGACAACCTGCTGCGGCGGCTGGCGCTGACCGCCTCGGGGCAGGGCGCGATCGAGGCCGCCGACGTGACCGCCGCCCTCGCCGGCCCGGCGACCCCGCGGGGCGGAGAGCTGCGCGGTGCCCGCGACGGGCGGCTGACCGACGCGGTCGAGCTGCATCTGCAGCGCTATTTCGACCTGCACGGCGACCAGCTGCCGCCGCCCGGCCTCTATGACCGGATCATGCGCGAGGTCGAGCGGCCGCTGATCCAGATCGCGCTCGACGCCTGCGCGGGCAACCAGCTGCGCTGCGCCGAACTGCTGGGGATCAACCGCAATACGCTTCGCAAGAAGGTGAGCGACCTGAATATCGAGGTGACACGCCGCCGCCGCGTGATGTAAAACGGTCACAGGGTCACGGGCAATCGTTACGCCCGTGCCACATGAACGCCGCGGTGACAGCGGCGGACCGAGGGCGAGTGCAGGCGGTGACGCGGGCAGCGGCAAGAGCAGGCGGGGCGCAAGCTGCCGCCTTTGCGGGGCGACCCTGGGACCGTCTGGCCCGGCTGCGCCGGCAACGCCGCATTCAGACCGCCGCCATCGCCTTCATGGTCGTGCTGGGCCCGGTGCTGGCGCTGGCGACCTATGGCGTGATGGGCCCGCTGAGCGAGCGCACCGCCAGCCGCGGGCTGCGGCTGATCCTGCTGGCCGATCTGATCTACATCCTGCTGCTCGTCGGCCTCGTCGCGGCGCGCATGGTCGGGATGCTGGCCGCGCGGCGCACCGCCGCGGGCTCGCGCCTGCACATGCGCCTCGTGGGCGTCTTCACCGCGCTGGCGCTGGTGCCGACGGTGCTGGTGGCGCTGTTTGCCGGGCTGACCGTCAACATCGGCCTTGAAGGCTGGTTCTCGGACCGGGTGCAGCAGGTCGTCTCGACCTCTCTCTCGGCGGCCGAGGCCTATCAGGACGAACACCGCCGCGACCTCAGCGCCGACGCGCAACTGCTGGCGCGGGTGCTCAACGATGCCTCGCGCGGCGCGCCGGTGCTGGACGACGGCACGATCCGCACGGTGCTGACCGACGGCCAGGCGCTGATCCAGCGCGGCCTGCGCGAGGCCTATGTCATCGACGCCTCGGGCGCGATCCGGGCGCGCGGCGACCGCAGCTATCGCTTCTGGTACGAGCAGCCGACCGAGGCGCAGTTCCGCAGCGCCGACCGCGACGGGATCGTGCTGATCGAGGACTGGCAGAACAACGAGTTCCGCGCCCTCGTCCACCTCGACCGGCTGTCGAACCGCTATCTCTACGTCACCCGCGACGTGGACGGCAGCCTGCTGGGGCTTCTGGACGACACCCGCGCCACGGTCGGCGAGTATCAGGAGCTTGAGCGCACCCGCAGCCGGGTGCTGGCCGAGTTCTCGCTGCTCTACCTTGGCTTCGCGCTGCTGCTGGTGGCGGCGGCAATCTGGCTGGGGCTGTGGTTCGCCGAGCGGCTGTCGCGGCCCATCGGGCGGCTGGCCGAGGCGTCCGAGCAGGTGGGCGAGGGGAACCTCGACGTGCAGGTGCCCGAGCCCGACACGGGCGACGAGATCCAGGTGCTCGGGCAGAGCTTCAACCGCATGACCCGCCAGCTCAAGACCCAGCGCGAGGAGCTGGTCGAAAGCTACCGCGCCGCGGATGAGCAGCGGCGGCTGTTCGACAGCGTGCTGGCCTCGGTCACCGCGGGGGTGATCGGGCTCGACGAGGCAGGGCAGATCGACTTCGTGAACCGCTCGGCCACGCGGCTTCTGGGCCTCGACCCCGAGGCCGACCACGACCGCCCGTTGGCCGAGGCGGTGCCCGAGTTCGCGCTGCTCTTCCAGCGCCTCGGCGCCTCGGTCGCCGACAGCGTGCAGGACGAGGTGCGGCTGAACCGCGAAGGCCGGATCGAGAGCCTGCTCGTCCGCATCGCCGCCCGGCTGGCCGAGGACGGGTCGGTGGCGGGCTACGTGATCGCCTTTGACGACGTGACCGAGCTGGTCTCGGCGCAGCGCATGGCCGCCTGGGGCGACGTGGCGCGGCGCGTCGCGCACGAGATCAAGAACCCGCTCACCCCGATCCAGCTGTCGGCCGAGCGCATCCGCCGCAAGTTCGGCCGCCTCGCCACCGCTGACGAGGACCGCGAGGCGCTGACCCAGTACACCGAGGTCATCATCCGCCAGACCGGCGATCTGCGCCGGATCGTGGACGAGTTCAGCCGCTTCGCCCGGATGCCCGAGCCGGACCGGCGCGAGACGGACCTCGCCCGGCTCTTGCGCGAGGCGGTGGTGCTGCAGCAGGACGCGATCGAGGGCGGGGTGGCGACCGCCATCCCCGACGCCCCGGTGATCGTCGACTGCGACGCGGGCATGATGGGGCAGGTGTTCACCAACCTGCTGAAGAACGCGGGCGAGGCGCTGCGCGACCGCCCGGCGGGCGACTGGCAACCCGCCGTCACGGTCGAGATGCTGGCCCGCCCCGACGCGGTCACCATCCGCATCTGCGACAACGGCGTGGGCCTGCCCGAGGACCGGGGGCGGCTCTTCGAGCCCTACGTGACCCTCAAGCCCGGCGGCACCGGGCTGGGCCTGCCGATCGTCAAGAAGATCGTCGAGGAACACGGCGGCACCCTGACCCTCACCGACGCGCCCCCCGACCCCACCGGCCACCGGGGCGCGCTGGCCGAGATCCGCATCCCCCGCGAACGCCAGCCGGTCCGCATGGCCGCGTCGCGCAAGCAGAAACTGGAAGAGGCGAACGGCACATGAGCGACATTCTGATCGTTGACGACGAACGGGACATCCGCGAGCTGATCGCGGACATCCTCGGCGACGAGGGGGTTCCGACCCGCACCGCGGCGAACTCGGACGAGGCGATCGCGGCGCTGAATGCCGAAGAGCCGGCGCTGATGATCCTCGACATCTGGCTCAAGGACAGCCGGATGGACGGCATCGACATCCTCAAGCAGGTCAAGCGCAACAACCCCTCGGTGCCGGTGGTCATCATCTCGGGGCACGGCAACATCGAGATCGCGGTCGCGGCGATCAAGCAGGGCGCCTATGACTTCATCGAGAAGCCCTTCAACATCGACCAGCTGATGGTGGTCATCACCCGGGCGATGGAGACCAGCCGCCTGCGGCGCGAGAACGTGCAGCTGCGCCGGAAAGAGGTGACGGCGGCCGAGATGCTGGGCCACTCGGCCCCGTTCCGGCGGCTGCGCGACAACCTCGACAAGGTGGCCAAGTCGAACGGCCGGGTGATGCTCTCGGGCGAGCCGGGCTCGGGCAAGGAGCTGGCGGCGCGTTATATCCACGCCCATTCGCCGCGCGCCGACGCGCCCTTCGTCACCGTGCCCTGCGCCACCATCGAGCCCGAGCGGATGGAGGAGGTGCTGTTCGGCCGCGAAACCCCCGAGCGCGGGATCGAGCCGGGGCTGCTCGAACAGGCCCACGGCGGGGTGATCTACTTCGACGAGGTGGCCGACATGCCGCTCGGCACCCAGCCCAAGATCCTGCGGGTGCTGACCGAGCAGCAGTTCCAGCGCGCGGGCGGCAGCGACCGGGTGCGGGTCGACCTGCGGGTGATCTCGTCCACCAACCGCGACCTCGGGTCCGAGATCGCCGCCGGCCGCTTCCGGCAAGAGCTGTTCGACCGGCTGAACGTGGTCCCGGTGCCGGTCCCCTGCCTCGCCGAGCGGCGCGACGACATCGCCGAGCTCGCGCGCCACTTCATCGCCCAGTTCCACGCCACCCAGGGCCTGCCCGAGCGCGAGCTGCCCGACGAGACGGTGGCCGCGCTGCAGGCGATGCGCTGGCCGGGCAACATCCGGCAACTGAGGAACGTGATCGAGCGGGTGCTGATCCTCGGCGACGGCACCGGGCCGATCCAGCCGGGCGAACTCGACACGCAAGGGGCGACGCCCGACAACGGCGAGGCGCTGGCGCTGGGGCCGCAGATCACCGCGCTGGCGCTGCGCGAGGCGCGCGAGCTCTTCGAGCGGGAATACCTGCTGGCGCAGATCAACCGCTTCGGCGGCAACATCAGCCGCACCGCCCAGTTCGTGGGGATGGAGCGCAGCGCGCTGCACCGCAAGCTCAAGTCGCTGGGCGTCGTGGGCGGAATGCGGGTGGACGACGAGATCATGGCGAAATAGCACCCCCGCGCCCCCCCCTTGCGCGGGGGCGAGCCCGGACGCCTTCGGCGAGGGTGTTCGGGCCAGAAAGAAGCAGCGGGGCGCACGCCCTTTCTTTCTTGTCCAAATATCCCGGGGGTCCGGGGGCTGGCCCCCGGTCCGACCGTAGGGTCAGCGTCAGTCGCGGGCCAGCGGGTCCCAGCCGCCCGGGGTGCGCTCGACGGTGTCGTCGTCCTCGGGCGCGTCCTCGGGGGGCGCGCCGTCCAGCGCCGCAAAGGCGATGCGCTGGCGGTCGGTCCAGAGGACGCGGATAAGGTGGCCGTCCTCGCCCGCCGTCTCGCCCTCGACCACGCCCGCGGCGTGCAGCCAGGCGCGGCGGCGGCCGTCCTCGAACGGGACCGTGACCTCGGCCGCGACCCGCGGCTCGTCCAGCCCCCCGGCCAGCGCCGTGTCGATGGCGGCGACGAGGTCCTCGATCCCCTCGCCCGACAGGGCGCTGACCGCCTGCACCCCCTCGCGCCGCGCGTCGGTGCGGCGCAGCGCGGCGCGCGTCTCGGGCGAGAGCGCGTCGATCTTGTTCCAGACCTCGATCAGCGCCACGTCCTCATCCACCCCCAGCCCGTCGAGGATGTCGCCGACATCGGCCGCCTGTTCCTCGGTCTCGGGGTGCGAGATGTCGCGGACGTGCAGGATCAGGTCGGCCTCGAGCACCTCTTCCAGCGTGGCGCGGAAGGCCGCGACCAGCTCGTGCGGCAGGTCCGAGATGAAGCCCACGGTGTCCGACAGGATCACCCGCCGCCCCTTGGCCTCGCCGTCCGCGCCGGGGAGGTTCACCGCCCGCATGGTCGGGTCGAGCGTGGCGAAGAGCATGTCCTTGGCCACCACCTCGGCCCCGGTCAGGCGGTTGAATAGCGTCGATTTCCCGGCGTTGGTGTAACCCACCAGCGCGACGATCGGATAGGGCACCTTGGCACGCGCCGCGCGGTGCAGCGTGCGGGTGCGGACCACGCGCTCAAGCTGCCGGCGCAGGCGGATCATCTGGTCGTCGATGGCGCGCCGGTCGGCCTCGATCTGCGTCTCGCCGGGGCCGCCGACGAAGCCGAAGCCGCCGCGCTGGCGTTCGAGGTGGGTCCAGGCGCGGACCAGCCGGGTGCGCTGATAGCTGAGCGCGGCCAGTTCCACCTGCAGCACGCCCTCGCGCGTGCGGGCGCGGTCGGCGAAGATTTCGAGGATCAGCCCGGTGCGGTCGAGGATCTTGACGTCCCAGTGCTTTTCCAGGTTGCGCTGCTGCACGGGCGTCACCGGCCCGTCGATCAGCACCAGCTCGGCCCCCTCGCCGTCGGCGGCGGCGGCGATCTCGGCCCCCACCTCGTCGAGCTTGCCGGACGAGAACAGCATCCCCGGCGCCGGGTTGCGCAGCCGCACGACGCTCGCCCCCACCACCTCGATGGCGGGCAGGGCGCGGGCCAGCGCCACCGCCTCCTCAAGCGCCAGCTCGGGCGAGCGGCGCTGCCCCCGGCGGTCGCCGAGGTCGGGGTGGATGACGTAGGCGCGGGTCGGGCGGGTGGCGGTCGAGTGCGGCTCGGCCACTCAGTCCTCGCCTTCGTACAGGCTGATCGGCTGGCCCGGCATGATGGTCGAGATCGCGTGCTTGTAGACGAGCTGCGACTGGCCGTCGCGGCGCAGCAGCACGCAGAAATTGTCGAACCAAGTGATGACGCCCTGCAATTTGACGCCGTTGATGAGGAAGATCGTCACCGGAACCTTGGCCTTACGGACGTGGTTCAGAAACGCATCCTGAAGGTTCTGCTTGTCGCCGGCCATGCGGGACACCTTTTCTTGTTATTGGGCAGGATCAATACGTCGGGCAGACAGTTCACATCTAGGCGAGCGTCCCAAATGTGACAAGCCGACCCGTGCGGGCGGCACGGGATGCCCGGGCAGGGTGTTTCCCTTTCGCAACGGCACGCTATGCTCCCTGCGCCTGATCCCCGCGTTGAGGAGCGCCCGTCGATGCAGTCCGTCTTTCACCTCGCCTATCACGTCACCGATCTCGACGCGGCGCGGGCGTTCTATGGCGGGGTGCTGGGCTGCGCCGAGGGACGCTCGACCGACACCTGGGTCGATTTCGACTTCTTCGGCCACCAGATCAGCCTGCACCGGGGGCAGCCCTTCGCCACCACGAACACCGGCAAGGTCGGCGACCACATGGTGCCGATGCCGCACCTGGGCGTGGTGCTGGGGATCGAGGACTGGCGCACCCTCGCCGACCGCCTGACCGCGGCGGGCGTGCGCTTTGAGCTTGAGCCCCACATCCGCTTCCAAGGCGAGCCGGGCGAGCAGGGGACGATGTTCTTCCGCGACCCGTCGGGCAACCCGATCGAGGTCAAGGGCTTCGCCGACACCGCCGGGATCTTCGCCCGCTAGCGCCGCGCCCTAACGCCGCCACGCCCCGGGCGAGAGCAGCGCAAGGATCGCCAGCATCTCGAGCCGACCGGCGACCATCGCCGCGGCGAGGATCGCCTTGTTGACGGTGGACAGCCCCGCCCAGCCGGCCCACGGGCTGCCGGCGATGCCGGCGCTGCCCTCGAACACCGGGATCAGCGGGATCGCCTCGGCGAGTTGCCCGGTGTTGGTCAGCGCCGCGACGCTGAGGATCGTCGCCGTCTCGAACGCCACCGGCCTGAGCGAGACGAGCGCGATGGTCACCACGATCGAGAGCGCGAAGACCATGAAGAAGACGAAGGCCAGATAGGCGCCGCTGCCCCGCAGCCGCCGCGTGATCGGCCCGCCGCCCGCGACCGAGGCGGGGTGGACGATCTTGTCCAGCTCGCGCCGCGCGTGCAGCCCGAGCGCAAAGACCCGCAGCAGCTTCACGCCGCCCGCCGTGGTGGCGACGCCGCCGCCCATGATGGCGAGGCCCGCGAGCATCAGCCCCGGCGCCGAAAGCCCCGCCCAGGCGCGCGCCCCGTCCCAGTGAACCGAGGTCCAGCCGGTGGTGGTCAGGAAGGACAGCGCCGTGAACCCCGCCCCCCAGGCCGCCGCCGCCGCCCGGGCGAGCCCGCCGGCGAGGCTGTCGGCGGCAGGCTCGGGCGTCGAGACCGGCTGCACGCCGTCGTCGAAGGCGCCGATGAAGGGGCGCAGGAACAGCACCAGCGTGACCAGCAGCACCAGCCCCGCGGCCATTCGCAACTCGGGGTCGTTGCGCAGCCGGCGGCTGGCCTTCAGCTCGCCTCCCCCCGGCCAGCCGCGGCGGGTCAGCGCGGTCAGCATGAAGGCCGCGATGAGGGCCTCGGCCGCGACCCCGCCGCTGGCGCCCACCGGCTGGCCGGTCAGCCCGACCCCGCTGGTCGAGAGCGTGCCCATCGCCCGGATCAGCGAATCGAGGCTGCCCGCGCCGGTCATCATCAGCAAGAGCCACAGAAGCCCCGTGGCGCCCGCGTACATCGGCACGATCGACTGCCCCCAGCGGATCATCCGCAGCGCCGGGTCGGCGAGGTGGGCGGCATAGTCGCGCCCCGGCCGCAACTGCGAGCGGGTCGGCCCCTCGATCCGGCCGAAGCGGTCGTCGGCCCCGGCCGAGCGGTCCATCACCTCGAACCCGCCCAGCCGCAGCGGCGCCATCATGGCGATGGCCGCGACGAGGATGAACATGCCCCCCAGCCACCCCAGCGTCGCCCGCCAAAGATGCAGCGTCGGCGGCAGCTTCTCGGCGACGTAGAGCGAGGCGCCGGTGGTGGTGAGGCAGGACAGCATCTCCCACCAGGCGTTGAAGAGGCCGGTGTCGGGGATTACCGCGGCGAAGGGTACGGCGGCCAGCAGCGGCAGCCCGGCGAAGACGCCCAGAAGCGTCGCCAGCACCTGCGGCGCCGGTGCGGTGGCCGGGGCGCTCGCCGTGGCGAGCCCGGCGATCACGCCGAGGACCAGCAGCCCCGCGGCGCTGCTCGCGAAGATCGCGGCGATGTCGGGGGCGCCGGTCGCTGCGGCGTGGGCGGCGGGGATCAGCATCGCCAGCGCCAGCACCAGCGCGGCGATCACCAGAACCGGCAGCCGTCCGAGGCAATCCACCCGCGCCGCCCCCTCAGAACCAGTCGGCCGAGATCTGCAGCAGCTGCTCGACCTCGGCGATGTCGCCCGAGAGCGCGAAGATCAGCACCAGGTCGCCGGCCTCGAGCCGCGTGTCGGGGCGCGGCTTGATGACCTCGCCCTGCTTCTCCACCGCCGCCACCAGCGCCCCGCGCGGCAGATCGAGGTCGCGCAGCACAGCCCCGGCCAACGGCGAGCCGGGCAGCACCTGCGCCTCGATCAGCTCGGCCTCGGCGTCGCCCATCGCATAGACGTCGCGCACGAGGCCGCGGCGGATGTGGCGCAGGATCGAACTGACGGTGACCGCGCGCGGGCTGATCTGGGCGTCGATCCCGAGGCTCGCGGCCAGCGGCAGCAGCGTCGGGTCGTTGATCAGCGCGATCACCATCCGCGCCCCCGCCTGCCGCGCCCGCACGGCGGCGAGGATGTTGGTGCGGTCGTCCTCGGTCAGCGTCACCACCGCGTCGGCCTGGCGCACGCCCGCCTCGGCCATGACCTCGGGGGCCATGCCGTCGCCGTGCAGGACGATGGTGCGCTTGAGCCCCTCGGCCGCGGCCTCGGCGCGGTCGCGGTTGCGCTCGATCAGCTTGACGTTCATCCCCGCCCGGGTGTCGAGCGTCTGCGCCACGGCCAGCCCGATGTTGCCGCCGCCGATCAGCACCACCCGGCCGATCCGCTCGGTCGGCATCCCGAAGATGTCGAGCGTGCGGGCGATGTCGGCCTCGGGCGCCACCACATAGGCCTTGTCGCCGGCGTGCAGCTGGTCGCCGGGCTCGGGGGCGAAGAACCGCTCGCCCCGACGGATGCCGACGACGATGGCGCGCAGGCCGAAGAAGGTCTGGTCGAGCTGGCGCAGCGGCGCGTGCAGGATCTGGCATTCGTTGTCGAGCGACAGCGCCACCATCCGCACCTTGCCGTCCATGAAGGTCTCGGTGTCGAAGGTGCTGGGCGCGTCGAGCCGCGCCAGCGCCGCCTGCGCGACCTCGCGCTCGGGGCTGATGACCACGTCGATGGACAGGCTGTCGGCCTGGTAGAGGTCGGCGTATTCGGGCTTGAGATAGCCGCGGCCGCGGATCCGCGCGATCCGGCGCGGCACGGTGAAGAGCGCGTGGGCGACCTCGCAGGCGACGATGTTGACCTCGTCCGAGGCGGTCGCGGCGATCAGCAGGTCGGCGTCGCCCGCGCCTGCGCTGTCGAGCACCTCGGGGTGGCTGGCGTGGCCCACGACCCCCTGCACGTCGAGCGCGTCGTTGGCCTGCTGGATCAGGCGGTGGTCGTGGTCGATGAGCACGATGTCGTGGCGCTCGCCCGAGAGCTGCCGGGCGATCTGCCAGCCGACCTGTCCCGCGCCGCAGATGATGATCCTCATGCCGCCCCTCGCCGCGATGCTGGCTTGGGGATAGGCGCTCAGGGGCGAGGGGGCAATGGGGTGGGGCGTTTGCGGGGGGTGGGAGGGGCTGGTTGGTCCGCGGGGCGGGGGTGGTGGAGGGGGGCGGGGTCGGGCGGGGGTGGGTCCGCGGGTGGCGGTGCGCGTCCTACGGTGGGATGGGCGACGGGCGTGTCCGGCGGCGTCGGGCTGATTGGCTCCGTCTCCTGTCGCGGCGCCGCGAGGAAAACTTGCACAGGTGACGCGGCTCCGAGGTCAGGGGCAGCCGAGCTGGGAGTGAGCCGCAGCGCGTTCATCGCGGGTGCTCAACGGGATGAGCTTCGGACGTGATGCCGGAACTTCACAGGCGTTACGGCGACCCGATGGCGCTGGCGGCGGTGGTGCTTTCGGCGCTGCTGATCCATCCGCTGGCGCGGTGGAAGCGTTGGCTCTAGCAACCGCCGGTCACGACCAGAACACGTCCTGCAGGCCCGGCTGTTCGGTTGAGCGGTCCGCTTTCGGCACCCTGCCCGCGGTCAGCGGCATCGACGATCCGCTCGGTCGACACCCGCTCGGGCGCATAGCTCAGCGCCAGCCGCCCGCGGGTGCGGCGCTCGGCCACGACCCCCTCGTGCGGCGGCGCCCGCGCAGCGGATCAAAGATCCGCTCGGCCGGTACCTGCTCGAGCGTGGAGCTGAGGGCCAGCCGCCCGTCGGCGCGGCACTGGGCTGCGACCCCTTCGGGGAGCGGCGGCAGCGAACCGGCCTACGGGCCAGACCTAGCCCATGCTGCGCGGATGCCTTGGCCGACCGATTTTGCTACCCGCAATCGCTCCCGGAACACCCGGGGTGACGAAGTGAGAACTTTGATCAAGGAGGTCCGCCAACCCTGCCGATCCAGCGTGCGGCGGCCGCCAGATTGCCCCGTTACCGCGGACTGCCCCGTTACTGTTCGCGGAAAGCCCCCAGGGTGCGTAGTGAAGAACTCCCAAAACAAAAGCATCGGCGCCTCGACCGATCCAGCAAACCGCGGACTGCCTGCGTCCCCCTACTGCTCGCGGAACGACCGGGCGCCTTGGTGAATAACTTCTAAACCCGAAGGCCCGCAAATCCGACCGATGCAACGTCCCCGACCGTCCGATTTCTCCGCGCTACTGCTCGCGGCCCCGGCTGTCGTGGTGAAGAACGTCTGCCCCGGAAGCATCGCCGACCTGCCCCCCACGGACTACCGCCCGCCCGCCTGCTTCCCCCGCCCTACTGCTCGCGGAACGCCCGTACGAAATAGTCGCTCAGCGGCTTGACCAGATAGGCGAGCGGGCTGCGCTCGCCGGTCTGGATGTAAACCTCGACCGGCATCCCCGGGATCAGCGCCAAGTCGCCCAGCTTGTCGCGCTCGGATTGCGGCAGCGTGACCTCGGCGCGGTAGAACTGCATCCGCGAGGCCTCGTCCACCACCGCGTCGGCCGAGACGCGGGCCAGCGTGCCGTCGATCTCGGGCGTGGTGCGGCTCGAGAAGGCCGAGAACCGCAGCACGACCTGCTGCCCGACGTGCACCTCGTCCACGTTGATCGGGGCGATGCGGGCGGCGATGACCAGCGGGCGGTCCTGCGGGATCAGGTACATCACCGGCTCGGCCGGGCGGATCACCGAGCGCGGCGTCGTGACCTGCAGCTGGTGGATGATCCCCGAGACGGGGGCGCGGATGTCGAGCCGGGCGATCTGCTCGGTCAGGCCGCGGCGGCGCTCGGCCAGCTCGAGCTCGCGGTAGCCGAGGTCGCGCAGCTCGGTCTCGGCCTGCTCGCGCCGAGTCGCGGCGAGGCGCAGCTTGCTGATCCCGATCTCGGTGATCTGGGTCTGCCCCTGCGCGCGGCCCGCCTTGAGCTCGCCCAGCTGCCCGTCGAGCCGCGCCGCCTCGCGTTCCAGCGCCAGCACCCGCGGGGCCTGCGCGAGGCCCTTGTCGAGCAGGCTCTGCGCATCCTTCAGCTCGCGCCCGATCAGCACCCGCTGCTGGTCGAGCGCGACAGTCTGCGCGTCGATCCCCTCGATCTGCTGGCCGACCTGCTCGGCCTGGGCGTCGAGCTGCTCGGTGGACTGGTGGAGCGTGTCGAGGCGCGAGCGGAAGAGGCTCGTCTGCCCGTCGATCATCGCCTGAAGGTCGGGACGCGAGGGTGCCAGCTCGGTCAGCTCGGTCGGAAAGGTGATCTCGGGCTGGTCCACGCGCTCGGCCTCGAGCCGGCCGCGCCGGGCCAGCACCTCGAAGTACTGCCCTTCGACGATGGCGAGCTCGGTCCTGAGCAGCGTCCCGTCGAGGCGGATCAGCAGGTCGCCCGCGGCGACGGTCTGGCCCTCGCGCACGGCGATCTGCTCGACCACCCCGCCCTCGGGGTGCTGGACGACCTGGCGGTGCTGCTCGACCTCGACCTGGCCGGGGGCGACGACGGCCCCGGCGATGCGCGAGAAGACGGCCCAGCCGCCGAACCCGCCGATGAGCAGCAGCAGCCCGAAGACCCCGAGCAGGACCGCCCCGCGCGCCGACCAGCGGGCGGCGGGTGGCGTGGGCGGCGGAGTGAGCGGCGCCCCGGTGGCCGGCGGGCCGCCGCGGCCGGTGCGGCGTGGAGGCCGGGGCGGGCTGCCGCCGGTGTCCGAGAGCGAGGCCACCGCCGCGGTGCCGAGCGGGTTGGCCGCGCCCGGTTGCGGCGTGGGCTCCTGGGCCGCGCGCGCGGGCGCGGGCGCGGCGCTGCGCGTGGGGGCCGGGGTGTCGGGGCCGGGGGGCGAGGCGGTCGTGGGTGCGCGTGGCGGTGCAAGGGCGGCCGGGTGGGGCGGGGTGCCACCAGAGGACGTGCCGAGGCGGTTCGTGCTGGAAACGGCTTGGCCGGGCGTCGGGGACACCGTGTCCGGGCCACCCACCGTCGAATCAGCACCAGCGGCGGCAGACGCCTCACCAGCAGCCAACACGGCCTCGTCCGTCTGACCGGAAGGCACCGACTCGGCGCGGTGTCCGGGGGGGCTTGCGGTCATGTCACGCCTCCGCCCGCACCCTTGGCGCGGTTGATCGTCTCGGCGTTGCGGACGGTCGAGCGCAGCACCTCGTCGCGGGGCCCGAAGGCCTGGCGGGTGCCCTGGCTCATCACCAAGAGCAGCTCGCACTCGGCGATGGCGGCCGGGCGGTGGGCCATGATGATCACCGCGCCGCCCCGCGCCTTGATGGCCCGGATCGCGAGGTTCAGCGCCTCGGACCCCTCATTGTCGAGGTTCGAATTCGGCTCGTCGAGGACGAACAGCACCGGGTCGAGATAGAGCGCGCGGGCCAGCCCGACGCGCTGGATCTGCCCGCCCGAGAGCCGCGCGCCGGCCTGCGCGATCGGCGTGTCGTATCCCTGCGGCAGGTCGAGAATCATCCGGTGCGCCGCCGCCGCGGTCGCCGCGCGGACCACGGCATCAGGGTCGGGCGAGGGCGAGAGCCGGGCGATGTTCTCGGCGATGGTGCCGTCGAACAGCGTCACCTGCTGGGGCAGATAGCCGATCAGCCCCCCGAGCACGTCCGGGTCATACTGCTCGAGCGTCGCGCCATCGAGGCGGATCGCCCCGCCCGCCGCCGGCCAGGCGCCGATCAGCGCCCGCGCCAGCGTGGACTTGCCCGCCCCGGACGGGCCGATCACCCCGAGCGCCTGCCCGGGGCCGAGCGAGAAGCTGACCCCGCGCAGCGTCGGCACCGACTGGCCGGGCGGCACCACGGTCAGGTTCGACACCTCGAGCCGCGCGGCCGGGCGGGGCAGGGGTGTGCGCGGCGGCTGCGGGGGGCGGCGGCTCAGCAGGTTGCCCATCCGCGCCCACCCGTCCTGGGCGCGCTGGATCACCTGCCAGCCGCCGACGATCTGCTCGATCGGCGCCAGCGCCCGGCCCATCAGGATCGAGCTGGCGATCATCGCGCCCGGCGTCACCTCCTGCCGCAGCACCAGCCACGCCCCGGCGGCCAGCAGCGCCGACTGCAGGAACAGCCGGAAGGTGCGCGAGAACACCGCGAAGAACGAGCCGCGGTCGGCGCCGGTCATCGTCGCCTGCGCCATGCGCTCGCGCGCCCCGCGCCAGCGCAGGAAGGTCGCCTGCCGCATCCCGAGCGCGCCGATCAACTCGCCCTCGTCGCGGTAGAGGTCGGCGGCGCGGTCGGCGGTCTGGCCGGACAGCACCGCCTGCTGCAGCGGCCGGCGCGTCAGCGACTGGTTGAGCCAGGTGGTGATGACGAGAATCAGCCCGCCGATGGTGGCCACCACACCCAGCACCGGATGAAAGAGATAAAGCCCGGCGAGGAACACCGGCGCCCAGGGCAGGTCGAACAGCGCCATCAGCACCGGCGAGCCGATGAGCTGGCGCACCGCCTCGAGATCGCGCAGCCCGCCTTGCGCGGCATGGGTCTGGCCGGTTGCCGCGCCCTCGGCGAGGGCGGCCTGGAACACCCGCTGTTCCATCCGGTCCTGAAAGCGCATCGCCACGCGGGCCATCACCCGGGTGCGGGCAAAGTCGATCAGCCCCATCATGGCAAAGAGAAACGCCACCAGCGCGAACAGCGCCGCGAGCGTCGGGACCGAGCGACTGCCCAGCACCCGGTCATAGACCTGCATCATGAAGAGCGGCCCGGTCAGGTTCAGCAGGTTCACCGCGACCGAGAACACCGCGACGGCCGCGACCAGCCCCAGGCTGCCCCCACGGGCGGCCCTGAGTTCGGCGAATCCGTCATGCCGTCCGGGTGGCGCTGCCATCGTCCCCTATCCCGTCGCAGGCTCGTGTCATCGTCCAGTTGCCTGGCCGGTTGCCGCGGTCCGCTTCCGTCACTATCCCAGCCGCAATGGCGTAAACAGGCCCGACGTCGGCTTCATCGCACGGACGGGTTAAGGAGAGGTTCATGGCCGCGATTTCCATTCGCCCGCGCGGGGCGCTTGCCGCTGCGGCACTCGCGCTTCTCGCAGGCTGCGCCTCGGCGCCCGAGGGGCAGATCGCCGACCCCTACGAGCCGATGAACCGGCAGGTCCACGCCTTCAACAAGTCCCTGGACGCCACCGTGCTGCGCCCGATCAGCCGCGCGGTGCGCCGCGGCGACGGCGAGGCGGTCACGGCGTCCGCCGCCCCCAATCCCCACCCGTGGGAGCCGGGGCCGGGCCCGGTCGAGATGGTCGGCAACTTCGGGTCGAACCTCTCGCTGCCGGGCAAGGTGGTCAACAGCCTGCTGCAGGGCCGCCCCCAGCCGGCGGCGCAGAACGCGGCGCGGTTCCTCGTCAACTCGACCCTCGGGCTGGCCGGAGTCTTCGATCCCGCGGGGCGCGAGTTCGCGCTGCAAGAGATCGACACCGACTTCGGCGAGACGCTGCACGTCTGGGGGGTGCCCGCGGGCGCCTATCTCGAGCTGCCGGTCCTCGGCCCCTCGACCGAGCGCGATTTCGCCGGGAAGATCGTCGATTTCGTGCTGATCGACCCGCTCGACAGCGTGCTGACGTCCGAGCAGAAGGCGGCGGGCACGGTGGCGCGCATCGTCTCAAAAGCCGGTGAGCGGGCGCGTTTCGGCTCGACCGTGGACTCGGTTCTGCACGACAGTGCCGACAGCTACGCGCAGGCCCGGCTGCTCTACAGCCAGCACCGCCGTTTCGAGCTCAAGCAGGAAGAGGACGTCATTGACCCATATGCCGATTGAGACCCGCCGCGGGTTCCTGGGCCTGATGGCCACCGGGGCGCTGGCCGTGGGCTTGCCCGCCATGCCGGCCTGGGCCGCGTTGTCTGCCGCCAGCGCCACCGCCGCCATCCAGCGCGCCGTGGACGAGGTCTTCGCCATCATCAACGCCGGCAGCCCGCCGGCCGAGATGTACCGCCGCTTCGAGGGCGTGTTCACCCGCCACGCCGACGTGGACGCCATCGCCCGCTCGGCGCTGGGACCGGCGGCGCGCGGGCTCGACCCGGCCACCTTCGGGCGCTTCAAGCAGGCGATGACCGGCTATATCGCGCGCAAGTACGGCAAGCGGTTCCGCGAGTTCATCGGCTCGAAGATCGAGGTCGGAGGCGCCAAGCCGGTCAAGTCGTTCTGGTCGGTCAGCTCGACCGCCTATCTGAACGGGCGCAGCCCGATGCAGGTCGACTGGCACATCTCGGACAAGACCGGGCAGCCGCGGTTCTTCAACCTCATCATCGAGGGGGTGAACATGCTCGCGTCCGAGCGCGAGGAGATCGGCGCGATGCTGGCCCGCCGCAAGGGCGATTTGAACGGGCTGATCGCGGATCTGCAGCAGGCGGGCTGACCGCATCCCACCTGCGCCACGAGAAAGGGCCCGCCGGACTCGCGGGCCCTTTTCGTTTGGGCGCGGCGGTCAGGTGACGCCGGGGTCAGTTGAGGCCGGGGATGGCGTTCAGCGCCTCGGCCAGCGCATCGCCGCCGGTGGCGGGCGCGGTGGCGCCGCGGTCGGCCGGGGCAGGGGCCGGGGCCGTGCCGCCCTGGGCTGCGGCCAGCGCGGCCTCGATCGCGGCGCTCTGGGCGGGGGTGCGGGTCTCGGCGGTGCCGACCGTCGCCCCGGCGGTGCGCGGCGCGCGAGCGGGAGCGGGGGCGGGGTCCGGCGCGGCGGCGCTGCGTGCGGGCGGGGCGCCGGCGTCGGCGCGCGGGCGGATCGGGCCGCTCGTGACCGGGGCCGGGGCCGGAACCTCGCGGGCGGGGGGCGGGCCCGAAGGCGCGGGGGCCTCGGGCGCGGGCGCGGGCGCCCCGCCTGCGGCGCCGAGCGCCTCGGCCAGCGCGTCGCCCAGCGGATCGCCCGAGCCGGTCGCGGGCGCCGCGGCGCCCTCTGCCGCGACGGGCGCCTCCGGCGCGGGCGCCGAGCCTGCGGTGCCGAGCGCCTCGGCCAGCGCATCGCCCAGGGGATCGCCCGAGCCGACTGTCGCGCCCGGGGTGCCCGGCGCGCCGCCCATGTCGCCCTGCACCGGCTGGGCCGCGGCCAGCGCCTCGGCCAGCGCGGCGGCCAGCGGGTCGTCGCTGTCGGCCGACACCACGTCGCTGGCCGCGATGGCGTTCCCGGCCGCGTCGGGGGCGATCACCCCCAGCGGCAGCGCCGGCAGGCCCTGGTGGATCTCGGTCATCACCGCCTGCCAGATCTGCGCGGGCAGGCCGCCGCCGGTCACGTCCTTGAGCGGGGTGTTGTCGTCATACCCCATCCAGACGCCGGTCACATACTGCTCGGTGAAGCCGATGAACCACGCGTCGCGGTAGGAGGAGGTCGTGCCGGTCTTGCCCGCCGCCTCGCGCCCCTCGAGCCGGGCGCGGGTGCCGGTGCCGGCCTCGATCACCTGCTTCATCATCCAGATCAGCTCGGACGCGGCCTTGGGCGAGATCACCCGTGTGCCCATCCCGCCGACCTGCCCGATCAGCGGCTTGTCGTCGCCCTTGATCCGCAGCTCGACCAGCCCGTAGGGCCGGACCGCCGTGCCGCCGTTGCGGATGCCCGCATAGGCGCCGGTCATCTCGAGCAGCGTCGTCTCGGACACGCCGAGGCCCAGCGAGGGGCCCGAGGCGAGGTCATGGGCGAAGCCGAAATCCTGCGCGATGCGGCGCACGTTGTCGCGGCCCACCGCCTCCTGCAGGCGGATGGTGGCGGTGTTGATCGACTTCGACAGCGCCGTGGTCAGCGTGATCTCGCCCAGGTAGTTGCGGGTATAGTTCTTCGGCGACCACGGTTTCGCGCCCTTGATGCGGAAGGTGATCGGCGCGTCCATGATCCGGTCGTTGGGGGTGAACCCCTGGTCCAGCGCCGCCGCGAACACGAAGGGCTTGAAGGACGAGCCGGTCTGCCGCTTGGCCTGGGTGGCGCGGTTGAAGCTGCCGGCCAGCCCCGCGGGGTCGCGCCCGCCGATCATCGCGCGCACCGCGCCGTCAGCCGACATGACCACCACCGCGGCCTGCGCCTTGGAGCCCTTGGCCACCTTTTCGTTGAAGATGCGGGCGAGCGCCCGTTCGGCCTGACGCTGCATCGTCTGGTCGAAGGTCGTCTTGATGGTGACGTCCTCGGTCGTCTCGGTGGTCAGGAAGCCGGGGCCGGATTCCATCACCCAGTCTGCGAAATACCCGCCCGCCCGCGCCGCCGCGGCCTTAGACAGCACCGCCGGATGGGCCCGGGCGTCGGCGAACTGCGCGTCGTCCAGATACCCCTGCTCGTGCATCAGCCCGAGGATCAGGTTCGCGCGGTCCTGCGCCCGCTGCAGGTTCGAGGTGGGCGAGAAATAGCTCGGCGCCTTGAGCAGCCCGGCCAGCATCGCCGCCTCGGGGGCGGTCACTTCGGACGCGGACTTGCCGAAATAGCGCTGCGCCGCCGCCTCGAACCCGCGCGCGCCGGCGCCGAGGTAGCTGCGGTTCATGTAGATGTTGAGGATGTCGTCCTTGGAATACTTCGTCTCGAGCGCCAGCGAATAGGGGATCTCCTTCACCTTGCGCCAGAGCGAGGATTTGCGGCAGTCGGCCTCATAGTCGGCCTCGGATTTCCACTTGATCGGGTCGAACTCCTCGCCCAGGCACAGCAGCTTGCTGACCTGCTGGGTGATGGTCGAGCCGCCGTTCCCCTCAAGCGGGCCGCGCCCCTCGGCCATGTTGATCTTGATGGCGCTGGCGATGCCGCGCGGGCTGATGCCGAGGTGGCCGTAGAAGCGCTTGTCCTCGGTCGCCACCACCGCGTCGCGCAGGATCGGGGCGATCTTGTCGGCGCCGACGGTGTTGTAGGTCTCGCCCCGCCAGGCGAACACCCGGCCGTCGCGGTCAAGCATGGTGACCGAGCCGCGCGCGCGCCCGTCGAAGAGCGCCTGCGCCTCGGGCAGGGTCGAGTAGAAATAGGCGGTGGCGAGGCCGAGGATCAGCACCAGCGTCGCGGCGGTGCGCCAGAACGAGCCCCAGACGATCCGCCAGAAGAGCGAGAAGGCCCCGGTCACGCCGCGGGTGACGACGTTGCCACGCCGCCGCGGCGGCTTCGGTTGGCTGGCCGCGCGGCGCCGCGCCTCTTGCGGGGGCAGGCTGGCGCCGCCGCCACCACCACCGCCGCCGGACGCGGGGCCGGGGTCGGCATAGCGCTTGTCGGCGGCCACGCGGCGGCCGGTAGGGGCGCGGCCCGAGGGGGGGCGCCGGGGCCCGTCGTTCTGTGGCATGGCCTGTATCCCGTGGCCGTTGAGCGGCCTTTTCTCCGCTGCGTCATACAGCACGGGGCCCGGGTTGAGAACACATCGCTCGGCCTTTGAACCACTCGTGACCTGCCGCCGGATCAGGCAGGGCGGCGATTTCCTGCCTGCGCGTTAGGCAGATCGCGGCGCGACGCGGGGGCAGGCGGGGCTGCGGCTGGACGCCATCGCCCGCGCGCGGCGTCAGTCGGTGCAAGGCGATGCCGCAACGCGGCGAGCCGCTGCGACAGCGACGACAGAGATGAGGACGAGACCGATGACCCAGCCCTTGCCCGACGACATTCTGCCCGACGCGAGGCCGGGGGGCCGCGCCCGCCCCGGTGCCGGCTGGCCCCGGCGCGCCGCCTCGACTTTGGTGCCCGCCGCCGCGCTGCTGGCGCTCGCCGCGGCAAGCCCGGCGCTGGCGCAGGTCGCGGCCGATGCCGTCCCCGCGGCGGCCCCGGTGGTCGAGGCCGCCGCCCCGGTCGCCGACAAGGGCGACACCGCCTGGGTGATGATCTCGGCGATCCTCGTGATGATGATGACGCTGCCGGGGCTCGCGCTCTTCTACGGCGGGCTGGTGCGGTCGCGGAACGTGCTCTCGGTGCTGATGCAGGTGCTGACGGTGTTCGCGGTCATCGCCATCCTGTGGGTGGTGTTCGGCTATTCGCTGGCCTTCACCGGCGCAGGCACGGCCGCCGACGCTACCGCGACCACGCCGTTCATCGGCGGGCTGTCCAAGGCGTTCCTCGGCGGGATCACCACCAGCTCGCTGGCCGAGACCTTCTCGGCCGGGGTGTTCATCCCCGAATTCGCCTTTGTGGTGTTCCAGATGGCCTTCGCCTGCATCGCTGGCGCGCTGATCGTCGGCGCCACGGCCGAGCGGATGAAGTTCGTGGCCATTCTCGCCTTCGTGGTGATCTGGTTCGTGTTCTCGTACCTGCCGATGGCCCACATGGTCTGGTGGTGGGGTGGCCCCTCGGCCTTCGACGCACCCTCGGGCTTCCTCTTCGGTCACGGCGCGCTCGACTTCGCCGGCGGCACCGTCATCCACATCAACGCCGGGGTCGCGGGCCTCGTCGCGGCGATGGTCGCCGGTCCCCGCATCGGCTACCGCAAGGAGCTGATGGCGCCCCACAACCTGACGCTCACCATGGTCGGCGGCTGCCTGCTGTGGATCGGCTGGTTCGGCTTCAACGCCGGCTCGAACCTCGAGGCGAACGGGCTGACGGCGCTGGCGATCATCAACACCGCCGTGGCCACCGCCGCCGCCGCACTGGCCTGGGCGGCGGGTGAGTGGGCGATGCGCGGCCACCCCTCGCTGCTGGGCGGGGTCTCGGGCGCGGTCGCGGGCCTCGTGGGCGTCACCCCGGCGGCCGGGTTCGTCGGGCCGATGGGGGCGATCGCCATCGGGCTCG
The DNA here is from genome assembly GCF_900106665.1 of Paracoccus sanguinis. GTDB lineage: Bacteria > Pseudomonadota > Alphaproteobacteria > Rhodobacterales > Rhodobacteraceae > Paracoccus > Paracoccus panacisoli. The sequence goes on along the minus strand of NZ_FNNA01000002.1, from coordinate 485,249 downwards.
CTGCCGGGCTCATCTGTATGTGGGTCGTGGTGTCGCTCAAGTCGCGGATCGGGATCGACGACAGCCTCGACGTGTTCGGCATCCACGGGGTCGGCGGCATCGTCGGCGCGATCCTCACCGGCGTGTTCGCCGCGCCCTCGCTGGGGGGCACGGGGGTCTATGACTACGCCGCGGGCGCCGTGGCCGAGTTCTCGATGGGGTCGCAGGTCTATGCCCAGGCGCTCGGCGTGGTGATCTGCGTGCTGTGGTCGGGGATCGTGTCGTTCGTGGCCATCCACCTGGTGCGCGTCACCGTCGGCCTGCGCGTCAGCCCAACCGACGAGCGGCAGGGGCTGGACCTCACCACCCACGGCGAGAACGCCTACAACTGACGGCTAGCGGGGGCCTCGCGCCCCCGCACTCCTGCGGGGCAGTTCGGCTAGAAAGAAAGGGAATGGGGGCGTCCAGCGCCCCCCTTTTTCTTCCCTGCCGGACATATCCCGGGGGTGAGGCCCGCACGGGCCGAGGGGGCAGCGCCCCCTGTGCGGCGTCAGGCGACCCGCGCCACCACGAAATCCGCAAGCTCGGAAAGGAGGCCGCGCAGCTCGCCCTCGGGCAGCGCCTCGAGCGCCGTGCGGGCCCGCGCCGCCCAGCCGAGCGCGTCGGCGCGCGACGCCTCGATGGCGCCGTGGCGGGCGAGGAGCGCCAGCGCCTGCTCGAGATCGCCGTCCTGCTGGTCGCCACGGGCGATGGTGCGGTCCCAGAAGGCGCGCTCGTCCGCGTCGGCGCGGGCGACGGCCTTGATCACCGGCAGCGTCAGCTTGCGCTCGCGGAAATCATCGCCGGTGTTCTTGCCGATCGTCTCGGTCGCACCGGAATAGTCGAGGATGTCGTCGACGATCTGGAACGCGATCCCCAGCGCATCGCCGTAGTCATAGAGCGCCGCGACCTGGGCCGGCGTTCCGCCCGCGATCACCCCGCCCACCTCGGTCGCGGCCGAGAACAGCGCCGCGGTCTTGCCGCGCACGACCTGCAGATAGATGTCCTCGGTCGTCGCCAGATCCTGTGCCGCGGTCAGTTGCAGCACCTCGCCCTCGGCGATGGTGGCGGCGGCATTGGAAAGGATTTCCATGACCCGCATCGAGCCGGTCTCGGTCATCAGCTGGAAGCTGCGGGCAAACAGGTAATCGCCCACCAGCACCGAGGACTTGTTGTCCCACAGCAGGTTCGCCGTCGGCCGCCCGCGGCGCTGGCGGCTCTCGTCCACCACGTCGTCATGCAGCAGCGTCGCAGTGTGGATGAACTCGACCGTGGCGGCGAGCAGGTGGTGATGGCTGCCCTCGTAGCCCAGCAGCCGGGCCGCGGCGAGCGTCAGCAGCGGGCGCACCCGCTTGCCGCCGGCCTCGACCAGATGGGCGGTCACCTCGGGGATGCGGGGGGCGTGGCGGCTCTCCATCCGGGTGCGGATCAGCGTGTTGACCGCCGCCATGTCCGGCGCCAGCACCGCGGCCAGCCGGTCCAGCGGCTTGGAGACGTTCTCGTTCACACCCATGGCGGCATCCTTTCCGTGCGCTGCCCTTGCCACGGCATGGACAGTTTCGCAACCGTGGCCTAGCGTCCGGGGCGATGAAGGAACTGCTGCGCTCGACCGATCCCCTGACCATCGCCCGGGCGCTGGACCTGCTCGAGGGCGAGGGAATCCCCGCCTTCGAGCTTGATCGCCACATGAGCGTGCTCGAGGGGTCGATCGGCATCCTGCCGCGCCGGGTGATGGTGGCCGACCGCGACCATTTCATGGCGAGCGCGATCCTGCGCGACCACGGGATCGGATGAGCGACCCTGCCGGAACCCGCGACGACGCCTTTCTGGGCGGGCGGCTGGTGCTGCGCCAGCCGGCGCGGGGCTACCGCGCCGGGATGGACGCGGTGCTGCTGGCCGCGGCCTGCCCGGCGACACCGGGGGCGCGGGTGCTGGAACTCGGTTGCGGGGCGGGCGTGGCGCTCTTCTGCCTCGGCGCGCGGGTGGGGGGGCTCGCCCTCACCGGGCTCGAGCGGCAGGCTGAGATGGCGGCGCTGGCCCGCCACAACGCCGCGGCGACCGGGACGGACGCGCGGATTCTCTGCGGCGACGTGGCGGCGATGCCCGAGGCGCTCAGGCAGGAGCGATTCGACCACGTCATCATGAACCCGCCGTTCTTCGCCGCCGGCCCCGCAGCGCCGGACCCGGCCCGCGCCGCCGCGCGCCACGAGGACACGCCGCTCGACGTCTGGATCGACGCGGGGCTGCGGCGGCTGGGGCAGGGCGGCACGCTGACGGTGATCCACCGGGCAGAGGCACTGGACCGCATCCTCGGCGCGCTGGGCGGCCGGGCCGGGGGCGTCGGCATCCTGCCCGTCGCGGCCCGGGCCGGGGGGGCGGCGGGCCGGGTGATCGTGCAGGCCGCCAAGGGCCGCCGCTCACCCCTGCGGCTGCTCGCGCCGCTGGTGCTGCACGCGGCAGACGCGCACGCCGGCGACCGCGAGGACCTGACGCCTGCCGCGCAGGCAGTCCTGCGCCACGCCGCCGCATTGGACATAAAACTGTCGTGATTCGGGTGACAGCCCGTCCGCGATGTGCTGGACTGAACCCAGTCGCCACCAGAACAGGAGATCTTTCATGTCGGTTCAGTCGCACCTCGTCGAATTGCGAAAGAAGCATCAGCACCTGTCGGACGAGGTCGAGCGCGCCCAGCGTCTGCCCGGATCGGACGATCTGGCGATCGCCGCGATGAAGAAGGAAAAGCTGCGACTGAAGGAAGAGATCGAGCGGCTGACCCACTGACCGGGACAGCCGGGGGACGACCCCCATGATGATGTCGCACGGCGGCCCGCAGAGCACTCTGCGGGCCGTCCGCATTCAGCGCGCGCGCCGCCGCCGCCCGCCCGCGGCCGCGAGTGCGGCCCCCGCGGTGATCAGCGCGGCGGCAATCCCCAGCGTCGCCGACGCCTGCGCCCGGCCGGCCAGCACCAGCCACAGGGTCGAGGCGAGCGGCGCGGCATAGGAGAGCGTGCCGAGCAGCTGGATGTTGCCGCGCTTCACGCCCGCGTCCCAGGCGAAGAAGGCGAGGCCCACCGGCCCCAGCCCCAGCCCCAGCACCGCGAGCCAGCCCGCCGGGGTGGCTGGGGCGGCCGGCGTCTCGAGCGCCAGATGCGCCAGCCCGGCCAGCGCTGCGGTGGCGAGGCAGTTGACCGCCACCGCCGCGGTCGGCACCGCCGCCAGCCGCCGCGAGGCGAGCGAATAGGCCGCCCAGGTCAGCGCGCAGAGAAACGCGAGCCCGTAGCCGGTCAGCACCCCGGCGCCCGCGGTCCCGTGCCCGCTCGGCGCCAGCAGCAGCGCCGCCCCGGCAAAGGCCAGCGCGGCCCCGGCGACATGGGCGGGGCGCAGCCGCTCACCCGGCAGCAACCCCGAGCCGAGGACGATGAACAGCGGCCAGAGATAGGAAATCAGCCCGGCCTCGGCCGGCGGGGCGAGGCGCAGGGCCGAGAAATAGAGCGCGTGAAAGCCGAAGAGCCCGGCGGTGCCGACGACATAGGCCCGCAGCGGAACGCCCGCGAGCACCCCGAACCCCGGCCCGGCCGCGATCCAGCCCAGCCCCGCCAGCCCGGCGATGGCAAAGCTCGCCGCGCAGAGCAGGAACGGCGGCATGGGCGCCGTGGCGACGGTGAGAAGCGCGAGCCCCGACCAGAGCGCGACGGCGAGGGCGCCGATGAGCGTGGCGCGGGTCGAGGGAAGCATGGGCGGGGCTTTCGGCAGCGGTGACGTACGGGGCTGCCTGTCTCGCCGCGTGGGGTGCCGTCAAGGGGCCGCGCACAGTCGGCTACCGGCCCGGGGTCCGTCACCGGATCAGCAACGGCGCTGCCAAACACACCGTCGCCCCGATGGACAGGCCCGCGCCCGCGGACCCGTCCAGGTTCAGCGATCAGCCGAAGAACTGCGCCCCGTTGGCGCTGATCGTCGATCCCGAGATGAACCCCGCGTCGTCCGAGGCGAGGAACACGACGCAGCGCGCGATCTCTTCCGGCTCGCCCAGGCGGCCGACGGGGATCTGCGGGATGATGCGCTCGTTCAGCACCTTCTCGTCGATGGCGCGGACCATCTCGGTGCCGATATAGCCCGGTGCGACGACGTTGACGGTGATCCCGGCCCGCGCCCCTTCCTGCGCCAGCGCGCGGGTGAACCCGATGTCGCCGGCCTTGGCGGCGGAATAGTTGGCCTGGCCCGCCTGGCCCTTCTGCCCGTTCACCGACGAGATGTTGATGACCCGCCCGAACTTGCGGTCGCGCATCCCGTTCCAGACCCCGTGGGTCATGTTGAAGACCCCGGTGAGGTTGGTGTCGATGACCTCTTTCCACTGCTGCGGAGTCATCTTGTGGAACATGCCGTCGCGCGTGATGCCGGCGTTGTTCACCAGCACGTCGACCGGGCCCAGCTCGGCCTCGACCTGCTTGATGCCGGCGGCGCAGGCGTCATAGTCGGCGACCGACCACTTGTAGGTCTTGATGCCGGTTTCCTCGGTGAAGGCCTTGGCCGCCTCGTCGTTGCCGGCATAGTTCGCCGCGACCTCATAGCCCGCCTCTTTCAGCGCCTTGGAAATGGCCGCGCCGATCCCGCGCGACCCGCCGGTCACAAGTGCCACTTTCGCCATCGTTATCTCCTCACCCAGATTGTGAAATGCTATTACGTTCAAGACCTACGTTGAGAAAGATTGTTACGCAAGGCCCCCTCGGCGGGGTGGGGCGGCGACGTCACGTGCGGCCGCAGGCAAGGGCTTTTCCGGGCCCGACGCGGCGCGCCGGGTTGCCTGGGGGCTGCGCAAAAAATAGGACGGACGCCGCGCGATCTGCCAGACAGGACCGACCGATGACCGTTGCCCGCTGCCTGCCGCTGCCGATGGCCGCGCTGCTGATGGCCCTGCCCGCCCGGGCGCAGGAGGGCGCGCTGGCCAGCCTGCCGCATGACCTGTCGCCGCTGGGGATGTTCCGGCAGGCCGACCCGGTGGTGCAGGGGGTGATGCTGGGCCTCGCGCTCGCCTCGGTCGTCACCTGGACGGTGCTGGTGGTGAAGCTGGCCGAGCTGGCCCGCGCCAGCGCCGCGCTGCGCCGCGGGGCCGCGCGGATCGAGGCGGCCGAGAGCCTGCGCGCCGCCCTCGCCGGGGCCGAGGCGCCCGCGCCCGACGCCCGGATGCTGCGGGCCGCGGCGCGCGAGCTGAACCGCTCGGCCGAGGGCACCGGTTTCGGGGCGGGCGAGGGGGTGCGGGCCCGCGTCGCCTCGCATCTGGCGCAGGTGCAGGCGCGGGCGGGGCGCGAGATGGCGCGCGGCACCGGGCTGCTGGCCACGATCGGGGCGACGGCGCCCTTCGTCGGGCTGTTCGGGACCGTCTGGGGGATCATGAACAGCTTCATCGGCATCTCGCGGGCGCAGACCACCAACCTCGCCGTGGTGGCGCCGGGGATTGCCGAGGCGCTGCTGGCCACCGCGCTGGGCCTCGTCGCGGCGATCCCGGCGGTGGTGATCTACAACGGCTTGGCCCGCGCCATCGGCGGCTACCGGCTGCGGCTGGCCGAGACGGGGGCGGCGGTCGAGCGGCTGGTGAGCCGCGACCTCGACCGCGCCGCCGCGGGCCTTCGGGTCTGAGCCGATGGCGGGCGGGTTCTTCCGGGACGACGACGACCTGCCCGAGGCGCACGAGATCAACGTGACGCCCTTCATCGACGTGATGCTGGTGCTGCTCATCATCTTCATGGTGGCGGCGCCGCTGGCGACGGTGGACGTGGCGGTCGACCTGCCGGCGTCGAACGCGCCGCCCGCGGCCCGGCCCGAGGCGCCGCTGTGGCTGACGGTCGGCCCCGACCTGTCGCTGCGGCTGGGCGAGGCCGCCGTGGCGCCCGAGGCGCTGGGCGCGGCGCTGGACGCGGCCACCGGCGGCGACCGCGACGCGCGCATCTTCCTGCGCGCCGACCGGGCGGTGGCGTACGGCGCGCTGATGGAGGTGATGAACCGCCTGCGCGACGCAGGCTACCTGCGCATCGCGCTCGTGGGGCTGGACAGCGGGGCGGCGGCGCCGTGAGCGGCGCGGTGGCGCGCGACGGCGCGGGCCTGCGCGCGGGGGGCTGGGCGGCGGCGGCGGCGCTGGTCGCGGCAGGGCACCTCGCTGCCGGGGCCTGGGCGCTGCGCCACGCGCCGCCGCCGCTGCCGGCGCTGCCCGAGGCGATCGAGATCGAGCTGGCGCCGCCCGAGGCCGAGGTGCCGGGCCTCGCCGCGCCGGGCGGGGCGATGGACGGGGGTGTGGTGTCGGGGCAGGAGGCTTCTGCGGTGCCCGAGGCCCCTTCGACTGCCGAAGCGGCGGCGGCACCGGAGAGTTTGCCCGCCCCCGAGCCCGAGGAGGCTTCCCCCGTCGAGCCTGTGGCCACCCCCGAAGCGCCCCTCGCACCGCCCGACGCGCCCGCGCCGCCCGTCGCCGCGCCTGCGCCCGGATCCCCACGGCCCGCGCCCATCCCGCCCGAGTCGCCTGCACCGACGCCGGTGCCAAGCCTCGCCCCGCAGCTCCCGCCCCCCGATCCGGCGGCGTGGCTGCCGCGTCCCGTCCCCGCCCCGCCCGCGCGTCCCGCCCATATCGCGGCCCGGGCGGCGGCGCAGGCGGCCTCCGACCGGCCCCGCATCGAGAGCGCCGCGCCCCCCCCGCCTGCCGAGACCCCCGCCGCCCGCCAGCCGCGCGAGCCCCGCCGTGCGGCCACCCCATCCCGCGCGGCCCCCGCCGCCGAGGCGGCGCGGACGCCGTCGGCAGCCCCAAGCGCAACGGGGCAGCGAACCGGGGCGGCGGGGCAGGAGCAGCAGGGGCAGGGGCAGCGGGGGCAGGGGACCGGCCGCGCCTCGGCAGACGCCATGCAGGCTTGGCAGCGCTCGGCGGGGGAGAAGGTTCGGCGTCACATGGCCCGGACGCCCGCTACGGGTGCGCGGGGCACGGTCAGCGCCGAGGTGGTGGTGACGGTGGACCCCTCCGGCGCGACACGCGCGCGGCTCAGCCGCGGCTCGGGCGATCCGCGCGTCGATGCGGCGCTGGGGCGGCAGGCGGCGCGGATGCCCCGCCTCGGCGCGCCCCCGGACGGCCGCCCGTTTCAGGCGACCCTGCCGGTCACCATCCAGATGCGCTGAGGGCCGCAGCCCGAAGCTGCGGCCCCTGTTTCATTCTGGTTCAAATAGCCGGCCGCAGGCGCCGCTCCAGCGGCTCAGGCGCCGCCCGCTCACATCCCTTCGTAAAGCGGGAAGCGGCGGCAGAGCGCCTCGACCTCGGCGCGGACCTTGGACTCGGTCTCGGCATTGCCGTCCTCGCCGTGGGCGGCCAGCCCGTCGACGACCTCGACGATCCAGCGGGCGATCTGGCGGAACTCGTCCTCCTTGAACCCGCGGGTCGTCCCCGCAGGCGCGCCGAGGCGGATGCCCGAGGTGACGAAGGGCTTTTCCGGGTCGAACGGCACGCCGTTCTTGTTGCAGGTGATGTGGGCGCGGCCCAGCGCGGCCTCGGTCGCCTTGCCGGTCACGCCCTTGGGCCGCAGGTCGGCGAGGCACAGGTGGTTGTCGGTGCCGCCCGACACGATGTCGATGCCGCCCTTCATCAGCTCGTCGGCCATCGCCTGCGCGTTCTTCACGACCTGCGCGGCATAGTCCTTGAAGGACGGGTCCAGCGCCTCACGGAAGGCCACGGCCTTGGCGGCGATGACGTGCATCAGCGGACCGCCCTGCAGGCCGGGGAACACGGCCGAGTTGATCTTCTTGGCGATCTCGGCGTCGTTCGTGAGGATCATGCCGCCGCGCGGGCCGCGCAGCGACTTGTGCGTGGTCGTGGTCACCACATGGGCATGGGGCAGCGGCGAGGGATGCGCGCCGCCCGCGACGAGACCGGCGATATGGGCCATGTCGACCATCAGATAGGCCCCGACCTCGTCGGCGATCTTGCGGAACTCGGCCCAGTCCCAGACGCGGCTGTACGCGGTGCCGCCGGCCACGATCAGCTTCGGCTTCGACTCGACGGCCTTGCGGCGGATCTCCTCCATGTCGAGCCGCTGGTCCTGCTGGCGCACGCCGTAGCTGACCACGTTGAACCACTTGCCGCTCATGTTCACCGGCGAGCCGTGCGTCAGGTGCCCGCCCGAGTTGAGGTCGAGGCCCATGAACGTGTCGCCCGGCTGCAGCAGCGCCAGGAACACCGCCTGGTTCATCTGGCTGCCCGAGTTCGGCTGGACGTTGGCGAATTCGCAGCCGAAGAGCTGCTTGGCACGCTCGATCGCCAGCGTTTCGGCGATGTCGACGTACTGGCAGCCGCCGTAGTAGCGCTTGCCCGGGTAGCCCTCGGCATATTTGTTCGTCAGCACCGACCCCTGCGCCTCGAGCACGGCCCTCGAGACGATGTTCTCGGAGGCGATCAGCTCGATCTCGTCGCGCTGGCGGCCGAGTTCCTGGCGGATCGCCTCGGCGATCTCGGGGTCACGGTCGGCGAGGACTTCGGTGAAAAAGGCGCTGTCGGTCATCGGGGCTCTCCGCGGGCGAGGTGTGCGGATGGGTGTTAGCCGCTTTGCGCGGGGCTTGCCAGAACGCAGGCGACATCGCGGTGGCAGATTCGCGTCGCGGCCTTGGCGGCTGCCGGACCCAAGCGCCCGGACGCGGCGACACCGGGGGCGGCCGGGCCTTGCCATCGGGGGGCGGGGGTGCAAGCTCTGGGCCCATGACCGCGATCCATTTCACCGCCAGCGATACCGACATCGCGCTGTCCGCCCTGGGCCGGCTGATGGACCGCTACGGGCAGGCCCCGGTGGCGCGGGCCGACGTCGTGGTGGCGCTGGGCGGCGACGGGCAGATGCTGTCGGTGCTGCGTCAGAACCTCGGGCGACCGGTCTACGGGATGAACCGCGGCACCGTCGGCTTCCTGATGAACGACTATGCCGAGGACAACCTGCCCGCCCGCATCGCCGGGGCGGAGGTGACCGTCATCAACCCGCTGTCGATGGTCGCGGGCGCGCCCGACGGGGCCGAGCACCGGGCGCTCGCCATCAACGAGGTGAGCCTGCTGCGCGCCGGCCCGCAGGCGGCCAAGCTGCAGATCAGCGTCGACGGCCGGGTGCGGATGGAGGAGCTGGTCGCGGACGGCGCCCTGCTCTCGACCCCCGCGGGCTCGACCGCCTACAACTACTCGGCCGGCGGGCCGATCCTGCCGCTCGGCTCGGACGTGCTGGCGCTGACCGCCATCGCCCCCTTCCGCCCGCGCCGCTGGCGGGGGGCGATCCTGCCCAAATCGGGGGTGGTGCGCTTCGACGTGCTCGACCCGCGCAAGCGCCCGGTGATGGCCGACGCCGACTCGCGCCAGGTCGAGCGGGTGCTGTGGGTCGAGATCCGGTCCGAGCCGCGCATCGCCCACCGCATCCTGTTCGACAAGGGCCACGGGATGGAGGAACGGCTGATGCGCGAGCAGTTCGTCTGACGCGGCTTGCGGCTGGGGTAAGGCGGCGTCCCGCGAGACAGACGCCGCAGCTTCAGGCGCCACACGCCACAACCGCCGGCCGACGACCCGCGGCGGGCGGCGTCAGCTCACCAGCGGCTTGGCATTCTGCCCGTGGCGCACCGCCAGCTTCCGGCCCAACCGGCCCGAGGCGAGCGTCCGCGCCGCGGCGGGCCGGTAGTCGCGGCCCGCGAGTTCGGGGAACAGCGTCAGGATCTCGGCCAGCGCGGCCGGGCCGATCGACTTCAGCGCCTCGGGTCCGGTGAACAGGCTTTCGGTTTCCGCCCCGTTCGAGATCACCACCTCGTGCCGGTCGAACAGCAGGTGGTAATAGACGACCGCCGCCAGATCATGGGCGACGTCGATCCCGTTGATCTGGCAGAGTTGCTTGGCGGCAACCAGAACCTCGTCGGTCCCGAACATCTTCTGCGCGATCTTCGAGCGGACGAGCACCCGGTGCTGCGGGCTGACCAGCAGATCGGCGGCCGGAACCCCGTGCCCCAGGGCGCCGGCGCGGATGCGGATCGGGCGCAGCTTCTCGTTCCCGGCGAGCTCACGGGCCGAGAGGCTGCGCGACCCGATCCAGCGGATCGGCTGCAGCCCGTTGTCGCGGGTCACGACGAGGTCACCCTCGGCCAGCGCCTCGACGGCGACCGCGCCGCGGTCCGTCTCGATCATCGTGCCGGCGGCGAAGCAATAGGGGGCCGCCACGATGAAATCGATGTTCCTGTAGGTGATGCCGCCGTAGGTGAACGTCTGGTTCGGCCCGCCGTAGTACCGCTCCGAGGTTGGGTCGTAGGTGAAACTGGCCGCCAGCGCGTTGGTCAGGTCCCCCAGCCCGCCGGGGCTGGCGGTGATGATCAACTGGTCGTCGTTGGGCAGTCCGATGCCCATGTCGACCGTGAAGTTGCCCGTCGACGCGCCGACCGTGTCGCTGCCCGGCCCGGTGAAGATGCGATTGGGCGCGACGACGCCATCGCCCAGGAACACCCGGTCGTTGCCAGACCCGGTGGTAATCGCGTCGGACGCGCCGTTCAGCGTGACGTTGTCGCCGACCAGCAGGTAGTTGGCGCCATCGCCGGCATTGATGTTGCCTTGAACGACGCTGTGGCTGCCGATCTCGACCGTGTCGGCCCCGCTGCCCATCGCGATGGCGCCCCGTACGGTGGCGTTGGACCCGATGACGACACTGTTGTTGCCGCTGCCCATGTTGACGGTGCCGACCGACGACCCATCGCCCACGATCAGCCTGTCGTTGTCGCCGGAATCGTCGCCGCCCGTCACGTTGCCGATCGACGAATTGCTGCCCACGGTGATGTCGCTGCCGTCGGTCCCGCTGGCAGAGATGTTGACGCTGCGCGCGTCGGTGTCGTCGGGCACCCGGATCTGCAGCGACAGGTCCTCGCGTGCCGGCCACACTTGTGTGGTCACGTTGTAAGCGCCGTGCCGGCCCTGCTCGAGCGACACCACGGGATCGGCCTCGGACTGCGCATACCCGCGTTCGGGACGAAAGTTGACGCTGCTGGACAGCGTGTTCGACAGGATCACCTCGTCGCCGTTGCGCAGCCAGATGTCACCCGGCGCGTGCAGGGTGAAGCCTGTCGGCACGGGGCCGGTGTAGGTGGACGGATTGTTGACGATGTAAAGCTTGGCCATGATGTCTTCCTCATCGGGCCGACCCGCATGACGGTCGGCGGACTGGAGAGGCACCGATTTCCCGGGAAAATAAGCCTTTGATGGGCAGGACGACGTCCAGCCCACGCTGAGAACAAAGGTTGGCGCTCAACGGGACACATAGCAAATCTGGCCGGTCGCGACAACCGCGGGGCGAGTATTCCGGCCACCGGGCCGTCGGGCGCGCCGTCTGCGCCGACGATACGGTCGCGGGGCGTCGTCGCGGACGGGGCCGTTGCCGCGCGGTCCGGGCTCGGCTAAAGCCGCCCCATGCTGGACAACCGCCCCCAACTGCCGCCCGAAATCGCCCGCCGCCGGACCTTTGCGATCATCTCGCATCCCGACGCCGGCAAGACCACGCTGACCGAAAAGTTCCTGCTGTTCGGCGGCGCCATCCAGATGGCGGGACAGGTCCGCGCCAAGGGCGAGGCGCGGCGCACGCGCTCGGACTACATGAAGATGGAGCAGGAGCGCGGCATCTCGGTTTCGGCCTCGGCGATGAGCTTCGATTTCGGGGCCTACCGCTTCAACCTCGTGGACACGCCCGGCCACTCGGACTTCTCCGAGGACACCTATCGCACCCTGACCGCGGTCGATGCCGCGATCATGGTGATCGACGGCGCCAAGGGGGTGGAAAGCCAGACCCGCAAGCTCTTCGAGGTCTGCCGGCTGCGCGACCTGCCGATCCTGACCTTCTGCAACAAGATGGACCGCGAGAGCCGCGACACCTTCGAGATCATCGACGAGATCCAGGAAAACCTCGCCATCGACGTGGCGCCGGCCAGCTGGCCGATCGGGATGGGGCGTGACTTCCTCGGGTGCTACGACCTGCTGCACGACCGGCTCGAGCTGATGGACCGCGCCGACCGCAACCGGGTGGCCGAGACGGTGCAGATCGCGGGGCTCGACGACCCGAAGCTGGCCGAGCACATCCCGGCGGGCCAGCTCGCGCAGCTGCGCGAGGAAATCGAGATGGCGCGCGAGCTTCTGCCCGCCTTCGACCGCAAGGCGTTCCTTGAAGGCCACATGACCCCGATCTGGTTCGGCAGCGCGATCAACAGCTTCGGCGTGCGCGAACTGATGGCCGGGATCGGCGAGTTCGGCCCCGAGCCGCAGCCCCAGACCGCCGCCGAGCGCCAGATCGCGCCGGAGGAGACGCCGGTCACCGGCTTCGTCTTCAAGGTGCAGGCCAACATGGACCCCAAGCACCGCGACCGGGTGGCCTTCGTCCGCCTCGCCTCGGGGCATTTCGAGCGCGGGATGAAGCTGCTGCACGTCCGCTCGAAGAAGCCGATGGCGGTGTCGAACCCGGTGCTGTTCCTCGCCGCCGACCGCGAGCTGGCCGAAGAGGCCTGGGCCGGCGACATCATCGGCATCCCGAACCACGGCCAGCTGCGCATCGGCGACGCGTTGACCGAGGGCGAGGGGCTGCGCTTCACCGGCATCCCGTCCTTCGCCCCCGAGCTGTTGCAGACCGTGCGGGCGGGCGACCCGATGAAGGCCAAGCACCTGGAAAAGGCGCTGATGCAGTTCGCCGAAGAGGGCGCGGCCAAGGTCTTCAAGCCGATGATCGGCTCGGGCTTCATCGTCGGCGTCGTGGGCGCGTTGCAGTTCGAGGTGCTGGCCAGCCGGATCGAGCAGGAATACGGCCTGCCGGTGCGCTTCGAGCCGTCGCAGTTCACCTCGGCCCGCTGGGTGTCGGGTGAGCGCGAGGCGGTGGACCGCTTCGCCGCGACCAACAAGCAGCACATGGCGACCGACCACGACGGCGACACGGTTTACCTGACGCGCCTGCAGTGGGACATCGACCGCGTGGTGCGCGACCACCCCGAGCTGAAGCTGACGGCGACCAAGGAGATGATGGTCTAACCCTCATCCCGCCGCGCGACCGGAGCGCCCGATGCCCATCCACGAACTCGCCGCGCTCGGGGCCGCGATCTGCTGGGCGGTGACGGGGCTGCTGTCGGCGGGGCCGGTCCGGGCGCTGGGGCCCTTCGGCTTCAATCTGATCCGGCAGGGGATCGTCACCGGCGTCCTGCTGGCGCTGGTGCTGGCGACGGGCCGCTGGCGCGGGATCGACGCGGCGCTGCTGCCGCCGATGCTGTTGTCGGGGCTGATCGGCATCTTCGGCGGCGACACGCTGCTGTTCTTTGCCTTGCGCCGGCTCGGGCCGCGCCGCACCGGGGCGCTGTTTGCGATGAACGCGCCGATTGCGGCGGTGCTGGGCTGGATGGTGCTGGGCGAGACGCTCTCGGCGCAGGGCGTGGCGGGCGTCGCGCTCTGCTCGGTCGGGGTGGCGATCTGCGTCCTCGGCCGCGGCGGGGCGAGCGACTTCGAGGCCGTGCGCGGCCGGGTCGGGACGGGCGTGGCGCTGGGGCTGCTCGCGGCCTTCGGTCAGGCGGCGGGGTCGATGATCGCGCGGCCGGCGATGGCGGCGGGGATGGACCCGTTTGCGGGCTCGCTGATCCGGGTCGCGGCGGCGGTCGCCTGTCTTGCGGCGCTGATGGCGCTGCGCCTGCCGGTGGCGCGGATCGAGGCGCGGCCGGGGCCGCGGATGACGGCGCAGATCGCGGCCTCGGGCGTGATCGCCATGGTCGTCGGCATGACGCTGCTGCTGTTCGCGCTACAGGGCGGCAAGGTCGGGATCGTCTCGACCCTGTCGGCGCTGTCCCCGGTCGCGATCCTGCCGGTGCTGTGGGCGGTGACCGGCGAACGCCCCAGCGCCGCCAGCTGGGCCGGCGCCCTCATCGCCGCCGCCGGAATGGCGCTGATCTTTCTGCGGTGATGAGCGGATTTCAGCTTGCAACCTTAGGGATGTCTACTCTACACGGCGACAACTTTATCAAACCGCGAATTCCGATGCTGCGAGAAATCCGTGACCGACTGCTGTTTCCGTTCGCTCGTGCCGCGGTCAATGCGCAATCTACCCTAAGCTGGTGGCGCGCGCGCGGAAAACCGGATCAGGTTATCTTTGACCGACCTTACGACGGCCGGCCGGCGATGCTGCTGGCGCTGTACCAGAAGGGGCGGGTCAGGCCGGATGTCTGGCGGATGCTGCGGGCGGCAAGGGCGCTTGATCTGCACATCGTCGCGGTGAACACGCTGCGGCTGCAAACAGACGAGATCGAGGCCCTGAAAGAGGTCGTCGACTGCTATATCGAGCGGCCCAATTTCGGCCGCGACTTCGGAAGCTATCGAACCGGTTTTCTGCACATCTCCGACCGCGGCTGGTGCGCTGACTGTCCCCGCCTGCTGATGCTGAACGACAGCGTCTATTTCAGCCAGACACGCACCCCCGCCTTTCTGCGCGACATGATGGACAGCCCGGTTGAAGTGCTGGGAGCGACCGAGAATTTCGAGATCGAACATCACCTCGGCTCGTTCTGCATCGCGATGGACGGCAGTATCCTGCGCAATCCCAGGTTCCAGAAATACTGGAGGGAATACCGCCTGACCGATGTCCGTCCGGCGGTCATCAGGAACGGAGAGATGAAGTTGTCCCGCCTGCTGCGCCGTCTGGTGTCCTCGCCGGCGCAGTTCACTGCACTATACAGCTCGGAAAACTATGTGGCCAAGCTTGCCGAGGACGACCATCTGCTGGATTTCAGCATTCGCCATGGGCGGAACGGTTATTACAGTGCGACCGGATGGAAAAGGATATCGCCGATTGGCCTGATGGACTATATCCGGGCGCGCCACTTGGTCCCACTGCACGAGATCGCGGCCGGGGCCGGGGCAAAGGGAGGCGGCGTGATCGTCGAAACCACCGTTCAAGAATTGGAGGAACGCGCTTTCGTGTCCGGTTATGAGGACATGGTGGATTATATCCGCGGGCTGCTGAAGGACGTCAGCAAGTTCGATCCCGAACGCAGTCGCTCTCTGATCGCCGCTTATCTGGGCGAAGTGTTCATGGAAGGCAGCCAGATCCACCAGAACGCGGTGGTGCTGCTGCGGATGGGGCTGCCGATCATCAAGCTGGACGGGATGTACCGCGGCATGTTCAACTTGGCAGATGTGGACATGCTGGCAGGAGAGCTTGCCCCTATCGAAAGGTCCGAGTTGCGCCGCGCGTTGATGGACCGTCCCTATGGGGGCGATACGCTGATCGGCTGGAAGCGGGCGGCGTTCATGCGGGGGTATCTGTGATGGCCGCAGTGCCGCATGTTCTGCTATGCGGCTATGAACGCGGGGGAACGACACTCCTGTCCGATATCTTTCGGGCCAACGGCTACGCCTCCGGGTTCGAGTGCGGTGTCCTGCTGGCTGCGTCTCCGCAGGACTTCCGTACGCTGAAACCCTACTGGGACATGCTTCCGGGCGGCTGGTCGATTTCCGAACAGGTTCGCGCCGACGCGGCATCGAAGGATTTTTCCGGCTTTTATGACACCGTTTGCCGTGCGGCATTTCCGGATCATCAAGGTCCGTTCTTTGACAAGACTCCGAAATACATGGAACGGCTGGGCGTCGTGCGCGCGCGCGCGCCGTTCATCGACAAGGCGGTCGTGATCCATCGCGACCCCCGCGCTGTCTTCGTGTCGATGGCAAAGCGTCTGTCGCCGAAGCTTGACCCCAAGGCTGCGGTCGAGCGCAATTTCAACGAGCTCACCTCGCGCTATCTGTCGTATTTCCTAGGTGCGATCGCCCATCTGGGGTCACCCGACACGCTTTTCGTGCCTTTCGAAGAGATGGTGGGCCGCGAGGACGCCTGGATGAAGGTTTTGGGTCTGTTTGCTGCCGGACGCCAGTTTACGCGCCGCCAGAAGCGCAGCCGGTTCGAGAATGTCACATCGGATGGTATGGACCTCGCCAAGGTGATCGAGTTCGACCGGGTGCTGTCCAGCGGCCTGCAGACACGGATATTGAACGCGACGCGACTGGCGGCGCCGTTCATCTGCGATCCGGTCGCGCGGGTGCGGCTCGGCGACCAGTGGGACGACATGTCCGGGCGCGCCGACAGGATATTGCGCCGTTTCGACTTGCCTCGGACAGGCGCTGTCGTCGATGGACAGCTGTTCGAGCCGTTCGCCTATCTGCTGCGCTATCCCGACGTACTCAATGCGGGCGTGAATCCGGTGGTTCATTTTCAACGCCATGGGCGGCAGGAACGGCGCCGCGCCGCCTAACCCCCCGTCAGCCGCCCGTATTCCGAAATCGCAAACCGATCCGTCATCCCGGCGACGTAATCCAGCACCACCCGCGCCCGCCGGGTGGTATCCGAGGCCGCGGCCATCTCGTCCTGCCATTCCACGGGCATCAGCCGCGGGTCGTCCATCAGCATCGGGAACAGCGTGTTCAGCATCGCGGTGACGCTGGCGCGTTCCTCCATCACCGTTTCCGCGCGGTACATGCGGGTGAACAGGAACCCCTTGATCGCCTTTAGGTTCTGGTAGAGCGGCTTGGAGAAGCGGATCACCGGGCCGTCCATCGCCCGGATCGCCTCGACGTCCGCGGGGGCGGCCGCGGACAGCCGCCCGCGGGCGACGGCGATCACGTCCTCGACCATCACCCCGAACACCCGGCGCAGCGCCTCGTGCCGGCGCCGCATCGGGTCGAGGCCCGGGTGCAGCCGGTCCACCTCGGCCAGCGCCGGGCCGACCAGCGGCAGCTCGGACAGGTCGGCCTCGGTGAAGAGCCCGGCGCGCAGGCCGTCGTGCAGGTCGTGGTGGTTATAGGCGATGTCGTCGGCCACCGCCGCCACCTGCGCCTCGGCGCTGGCATGGGTGTCGAGCCGCAGGTTCCAGTCGGCGTTGACCTCGGCCAGCGCCCAGGGCCAGGGGGCGGGCACCGGGCCGTTGTGCTTGGCGATGCCCTCGAGCGTTTCCCACGTCAGGTTGAGGCCGTCGAAGCCGGCGTAGTGGCGTTCCAGCCGGGTCACGATCCTCAGCGCCTGGGCGTTGTGGTCGAAGCCGCCGTATGGCGCCATGAGGGCGGCGAGCGCATCCTCGCCGGTGTGGCCGAAGGGCGGGTGGCCGAGGTCGTGGGCCAGCGCCACCGCCTCGGCCAGATCGGTGTCGAGCCCGAGCGCCGCGGCGATGGTGCGGGCGACCTGCGCCACCTCGATCGTGTGGGTCAGCCGGGTACGGTAATAGTCGCCACGATACCCGTCGCCGTCCTGTTCGACGAACACCTGCGTCTTGTGCTTGAGCCGGCGAAAGGCCGACGAGTGGATGATCCGGTCGCGGTCGCGCTGCCAGGGCGAGCGGAAGGTGGACAGCTCCTCCGGGTGGCGGCGGCCGCGGCTGGCCTGCGGGCGGCAGGCGAAGGGGGCGAGGCCGCCGGGACGGGCCACGGCCATCTCGGCCGCGGGGTCGGGGGCAGTCGGGTGCCGGCGGGGCGGCGAAGCGGGGACCATGCGGCGGCGGGCCTTTCGGGGCGGGTTCCTTGCGGGACGTGCCTTGCGAACCTATAGTTCGTGATCAGGACACGAAACGGGAACGCCCCATGAACCTGCCCCCCAAGGTCACGCCCCGCGCCTTTGCGCGGCTGGCCGAGATCAACGCCGGTAGTTCGGGTGACGGTGCGGTGCCCGCCCTGCGGGTGGCGGTGGCCGGTGGCGGCTGCTCGGGCTTTCAGTACGACATCCGCATGGACGCGCCCGCGCCGGACGATCTGGTGCTGGAAGAGGCGGGGCAGCGCGTGGTCGTGGACCCGGTGTCGCTGCCGTTCCTCGCCGGGGCCACGATCGACTGGTCGGACGAGCTGATCGGGGCGCGCTTCACCATCGACAACCCGAATGCGAGCGCCTCGTGCGGGTGCGGCACGTCCTTCTCGATCTGACCCGCCATGATCTTCGAGATCCTGCTGATCGTCCTCTTGACCGTGGCCAACGGCGTGCTGTCGATGTCCGAGCTGGCGGTGGTCAGCTCGCGTCCCGCGCGGCTGGCGAGCATGGCCGAAAAGGGCGACCGCGGCGCGCAGGTGGCGCTGGGCCTGCTGGAACAGCCGGGCAAGTTCCTGTCCTCGGTGCAGATCGGCATCACCCTCGTCGGCGTGCTGACCGGCGCGGTCTCGGGCGCGACACTGGGCGCGCGGGCGGCGGGCGCGCTGGTCCGGGCCGGGATGCCCTTCGGCGTGGCCCAGACGCTGGGCGTGTTCCTTGTCGTCACCGCCATCACGGCGCTTTCGGTGATCGTGGGCGAGCTGGTCCCCAAGCAGATCGCCATGTCCAACCCCGAGCGGATCGCGGCCCGCGTCGCGCCCTCGATGCGGATGCTGGCGCGGATCGGCACGCCGCTGGTGTGGTTTCTCGACACCACCGCGCGGCTGGTGCTGCACCTGATCGGGGTGCGCGACCAGTCCGACCGCGCCATCACCGACGAAGAGGTCCGCATGACGCTGACCGAGGCCACCCAGGCGGGCGTCCTGCTCGAGGGTGAGCGGGGGATGATCGCGGGGGTCATGCGGGTCGCCGACCGGACGGCGGCGGCGATGATGACCCCGCGCCGCGATGTCGAGACGGTGGACGTCACCGACCCGCCCGAGGTGGTGATCGAGAAGGCGCGGGCCGCCCGGTTCTCGCGCCTGCCGGTCACCGAGGGCTCGGCCGACGAGATCCTGGGCGTGGTGGCGCTGCGCGACCTGATCGGGGTCGAGGCGCCCGACCTGCGCGCGCTGATGCGCGAGGCGCCCACCGTGCTCGACGCCGCCGACGCGCTGTCGGTGATCGAGGTGATGCGCGTGACGCCCTCGCGCATGGTGCTCGTCTATGACGAATACGGGCATTTTCAGGGCATCATCACCGCGATGGACCTGCTTGAGGCGATCACCGGCGATTTCGTCGACGCCGAGGGCGAAGAGCCCGACGTGGTCCGCCGCGCCGACGGCTCGTGGCTGGTCGCGGGCAGCGAGAGCGCCGACGAGTTCGCCGGCGAGACGGGGTTCCCGGTGCCGGACGGGGATTTCCACACCGTCGCCGGGATGGTGCTGTCGATCATCAACCGCATCCCGCGCACCGGCGACGTCTTCACCCACGAGGGCTGGACGGTCGAGGTCGCGGACATGGACGCGATGCGGATCGACCGGCTGATCGTCACGGCGCCTGCTGCCGAAAACTGAGCCGCCGGACCGGGGCGCTGCCCCGGACCCCGGGATATATGGATCCAGCCCGAGGGATCAGAGCCGTGAAGATCGCCAGCTTCAACATCAACGGTGTCAAGGCGCGGATCGCACAGCTGACCGCCTGGCTGCCCGAGGCGCAGCCCGACGTGGTGGTGTTGCAGGAGATCAAGACCGTGGACGAGGGCTTCCCCGCCGAGATGATCGAGGATCTCGGCTGGCAGGTCTGGACCCACGGGCAGAAAAGCTGGAACGGCGTCGCGCTGCTCTCGCGGCTGCCGGTCGAGGATGTGCGGCGCGGCCTGCCCGGCGACGACGGCGACGAGCAGGCGCGCTGGATCGAGGCCGAGGTGATGGGCGCGCGCCACGCGGTGACCGTGGCCGGGCTTTACCTGCCGAACGGCAACCCGGCGCCGGGGCCGAAATACGACTACAAGCTCGCCTGGATGGAGCGTCTGCGCGCCCGCGCCGCCGCCCTGCTCGACACCGAGGCGCCGGTGGTGATGCTGGGCGACTACAACGTCATTCCCGAGCCGCGCGACGCCGCCCACCCCGAGCGCTGGGTCGAGGACGCGCTGTTCCTGCCCGAGACGCGCGCGGCCTTTCGCCGCATCGTCAACCAGGGCTGGACCGACGCGCTGCGCATCCGCGATCCGCACGGGACGCGCGGGCCCTTCACCTTCTGGGACTATCAGCGCCAGGCGTGGGAGCGTGACAACGGCATCCGCATCGACCATCTGCTGCTGAGCCCGCAGGCCGCCGACCTGATGCGGGATGCGGGCGTGGACCGCGACCAGCGCGCGACCGAGAAGCCGTCCGACCACGTGCCGGTCTGGGTCGAGATCGACGCCTGACCCGACGCGCGGGGCCGGGGCGGCCTTCGCTCTTGCAGCATCCGCGAAACCGGGCTTAGGGTCGCGGGCCATGAACCCCGCCGATTTCAGCCAGTTCGTCGAGATCACCCCCTCTGCGCCGGTGTCGGCGACGGTGCACGGCTGGCGCGCCAAGTGCCTGCAGCGGCTGATCCGCATGGACCTGCCGGTGCCGCGCAGCCGGGCCATCCCGGCCAGCGTCGTGCGCGCCATCGCCGCGGGACGCTCGCTTCCCGAGGCCGAGCTGGGGCGGCTGATCGCCGAGGGCGGCGGGCTGATGGGGGTGCGTCCCTCGGCGATGGACCCCGAATGGGGCGGGCCGAGCACCATCCTCAACATCGGGCTGAACGACGCCTGCCACCGCCAGCTCACCGAGCGGCTGGGGGCCGAGGCGGCGGATGCGCTCTACCGCGGCTTCGTGCAGTCCTATGCGATCCACGTCGCGCGGCTGGACCCGGACATGTTCTCGGACCCGGCGGCGTCGCTGGCCGAGGTGCTCGACGCCTATCAGGACGAGACCGACGAGCCCTTCCCGCAGGACCCCGCCCGGCAGCTGGGCGAGGTGCTGCGCTCGATGGCGCGGGCCTGGGACGGGCCGACCGCGCGGCTTCTGCGGCAGGCCAAGGGCGCGCCGGCCGACGCGCCGCTGGGGTTGGTGGTGCAGGACATGGCGCTGGCGCTGGGGCCGGGGGTCACCGGCTCGGGCTCGATCCAGTTCATCGACAGCGTCACCGGCACGCCCCGCATCACCGGCCGCTTCCGCGGCCAGACCCAGGGCCGCGCGGTCGGCCGCGACGCGGGGTCGATCTATCTCACCCGCGACGCCCGCGGCCCCTCGCTCGAGGAAGCCGCGCCCGAGGTCTTTGCCGATCTGGTCCGCTTCGGCGTCGCCGCCCGCGAGCGGCTGCGCGAAGAGATGCAGATCGAGTTCGTCGTCGCCGACGGGGTGCTGTCGATCATAGACGCGATCCGCGTCCAGCGCTCGTCGCGCGCCGCGGTCCGCATCGCGGTGGCGCTGGCCCGCGACGGGATCATCCCGCCCGATCAGGCGCTGATGCGGGTCCAGCCCCGCGCGCTGGCCGAATTGCTGCACCACCAGGTCGATCCGCGCGCGCCGCGCGACCTCATTACCCGTGGCATGGCGGCCAGCCCCGGCGCCGCCACCGGCCGCATCGTCTTTTCCGCCGCCGCCGCCCAGGCGGCCGCCGCTCGCGGCGAGGCCGCCGTGCTGGTCCGCCGCGAGACACTGCCCGAGGACATCCGCGGGATGCACGCCTCGGTCGCCGTCCTGACCGAGCGCGGGGGGATGTCGAGCCATGCCGCGGTGATCGCCCGCGGGCTCGGCCTCCCCTGCATCGTCAGCGCCGCGGGCATCCACATCGACGTGCGCGCCCGGGTCATGCGCGCGGGCACCCGCAGCTTCCGCGAGGGCGAAGAGATCACCATCGACGGCACCTCGGGCGAGGTGCTGGCCGGCGCCGCCGAGATGCTGGAACCGGCGCTCGACGACAGCTTCACCCAGCTTCTCGACTGGGCCGACGCCGCGCGCGAGATGGGGGTGCGCGCCAACGCCGACACGCCCGAGGACGCCCGCACCGCCCGGATGTTCGGGGCGCAGGGCATCGGCCTCTGCCGCACCGAGCACATGTTCTTCGAGGAGAACCGCCTGCCGGCGATGCGCGAGATGATCTTCGCCGACCGCCCCGAGGACCGGCGCGTGGCGCTGGACCGGCTGCTGCCGATGCAGCGGGCGGACTTCACCAACCTGTTCCGCATCATGGACGGCTATCCCGTCACCATCCGCCTGTTCGACCCGCCGCTGCACGAGTTCCTGCCCCACGACCGCGAGGGGATGCGCGAGCTGGCGGAATCGCTCGACCTGCCGCTGTCGGACGTGGTGCGCCGGGTCGAGGCGCTGAGCGAGTACAACCCCATGCTGGGGATGCGCGGGGTGCGGCTCGGGATCACCGTGCCCGAGATCTACGAGATGCAGGCCCGCGCCATCTTCGAGGCCGCGATCGAGGCCGGGCGGCAGGGCGAGGGCGTGGTCCCCGAGATCATGATCCCGCTGGTCAGCGCCATGCGCGAGGTCGAGCTGATCCGCCACCGCATCGAAAGCGTCGCCGCCGCCGTCCGAGCCGAGAAGCGCGCCGAGTTCGCCTATCGCCTGGGGGTGATGGTCGAGACGCCGCGCGCCGCCCTGCGGGCGGGCGAGATCGCCGCCCATTGCAGCTTCCTGTCCTTCGGGACCAACGACCTCACGCAGATGACCTATGGCCTGTCGCGCGACGACGCGGCGCGGTTCATGAACTCGTATGTCGGGCAGGGGGTGTTCAGCGAGGACCCCTTCCACATCCTCGACCAGGACGGAGTGGGCGAGCTGGTGATGATCGGCGCCGCGCGGGCACGGGCGCAGAAGCCGGGCATCACCGTCTCGATGTGCGGCGAGCATGGCGGCAACGCCGATTCCATCGCGTTCTGCCTGCGCGCCGGGCTCGACTATGTGAGCTGTTCGCCCTTCCGCGTGCCGGTCGCGCGGCTCGCTGCGGCGCAAGAGACGATCCTGCGCCGGCTGGCCGATTCGGGCCGCGCCGAGGCGGGATTGGACTCTGCCGCGCCGCCCGCGGGGGTATGATCCCCGGCGAAAAATCGCAAAACCCCGCCGAAGCCACCGACTCCGGTCGGCGAGTTCCCGCCTGAATCGGTCGATTCCGGACCCGTTCTGCCTGAGGTTGTGGGGGCCGCTGGTAAAGCCCCGGCCGCTGGTCGCATCACCGCTGCCAGAGAGGGTGTGTCGCTGCTGCCACAGCGCCCCCGCCAACGGAACCAGGACTCTGACCTATATGACCAAGCTGCTCAAAAGGCTGGCGCACGTGGGTGTGTGTGTCGCGCTGGCCCTGCCGATCGTGCCGTCTGCCGTCAACGCCGAAACTCACCGCGGGGTGTCCCAGCAGGGCACCGTCGCCGGTGGCCCCGAACGCCTCATCCAGGCCCGCACCGGCGGCGCCTCGGCCAGCGGCGCCTCGCTCAAGTGCCTGACCGAGGCGCTGTATTTCGAAGCCCGGGGCGAATCGCTAAATGGCCAGCGCGCGGTGGCCGAGGTGATCCTCAACCGCGTCGATCACCCCGCGTTCCCCAAGTCGGTCTGCGGCGTGGTGAACCAGTCGGGCCAGTTCAGCTACAAGGGCCGCAGCCTGCGGATGCTCGACGGCGCCGCGGCGAGCCGCGCCCTCCGGGTCGCGCAGGAAGCGCTGAGCGGCAAGCCGCGCAGCCTGACCGGCGGGGCGACCTATTTCCACACGACCTATGTGCGCCCGTCGTGGTCGAAGCGCTTCACCCGCACGACCCGGATCGGCAGCCACATCTTCTACCGCCGCGGCGGCGGGGCGCGCATCGCCTCGAACTGATCGCGGTCGACCGACCATCCCTGACGGCCCTGCCTTGCGGCGGGGCCGCGTTCGTTCCAGATGGGCGCCATGGACCAACCCGACCGCATTCACCTGCGCGATTTCGTCGTCTCGGCCGAGATCGGCGCCTTCCAGTCCGAGCGTGGCCGGGCGCAGCGGCTGCGCTTTGCCATCGAGGCCGAGCTGGCCGAGCCGGTGATCGGCGCCGACGATCAGGTGGACCGCATCCTGAGCTACGACGTGCTGACCGACGCGATCCGCGACGGGCTGGCGGATCGCCGCTACGACCTGCTCGAGACGCTGGGAGAGCGGATCGCGGCGCAGATCCTCACCCACCCGCGGGCGGCTGCGGTGGCGGTGACCATCGAAAAGCTCGACCGCGGCCCCGGCGCGCTGGGCGTGACGCTGGTGCGCCGGCAGGGGCGGGTGGCGGCGGCGGCCGAGGTGGCACGGCCCGTGGTGCTGTTCGCGGGCGCCGCCCCGACCCTGCCCGCGGGGCCGGTGGTGCTGGTCCCCGACGCGCCCGGCCTGCCCGTGCCCGAGGGCGGCGACGCGCGGCGGATCGCGCTGCTGGCGCTGGATCAGGCGGCGTGGGCGCTGGCCGGGCGGCTGGGGCTCGGGGTCGCGGACAGCCGGACCGAGATCGACTGGGCGGCGGGCAACGGCCTTGCCGTGGTCTGGGCGCCGGCGCGGATGATCGCCGACGTGCCGAACGTGCCGGCCGCGCCGCGCGAGCTGGCCTGGTGGCTGGCCGACCGGCTGGATGCGCGGGGGCTCATCTGGGCCTTGCCCGAGGGCACCGCGCTGCCCGCCGCACCGGCGGGTTTCCGCGTCCCCTCGACCCGCGCTCCGGCCTGATCCTTGCCGCCCGCCGGGAACGCGGGCATCCTGCCTCACCACAAGATGTTGTCGCCCCATGCCTGAGCGCGTCTATTTCCGCCCCCTTCCCGAGCCGGTCCCCATCGAGGGGCGCTGGCGGCTGGCGGGTGGCTGGGTGCGGTTCTCTCGCCTCGAGCGGCTGGCCCGCGGGGCCGCGCCCGAGATCGTGGACGACGCCCCGCCCGAGGTGATCGCCGCGCTGACCCGGCCGCGTCCGCCGGTGCTCGGCCTCTCGATGGACCGCCCGCGGCTGATGGGGATCGTCAACGTGACGCCCGACAGCTTCTCGGACGGCGGGCGCTGGACCGAGGACGGCGGCGTAGGCCGCGCCCGAGCGCTCGCCGCGGCGGGGGCCGAGATCCTCGACATCGGCGGCGAGTCGACCCGCCCCGGCGCCGCCGAGGTGCCCGCGGCCGAGGAGACCGCCCGCGTGTTGCCCGCGATTTCGGCGCTGGCGGGCGTGGCGGCGCTGTCCGTCGATACCCGCAAGGCGCCCGTGGCCCGCGCCACCGTGGCGGCGGGGGCGGGGATGGTCAACGACGTCTCGGGCCTCGACTTCGATCCCGGCATGGCCGCGGCCGTGGCCGAGACCGGCGCGGCGCTCTGCCTCATGCACGCGCAGGGGCTGCCCGAGACGATGCAGGACGACCCGCGCTATGGCGACGTGCTGCTGGACGTCTATGACGCGCTCGCCGCGCGCATCGCCCGGGCCGAGGCGGCGGGTGTGCCCCCGGCGCGGATCGTGGTCGATCCGGGCATCGGCTTCGGCAAGACCACCGCCCACAACCTTGCGCTCTTGCGCCGCATCGGGCTGTTTCACGGCCTCGGCGTGCCGGTGCTGCTCGGCGTGTCGCGCAAGCGCTTCATCGGCCAGATCGGCGGCGGGGCCGAGGCACCCGCCCGCGACCCCGGCACGCTGGCGCTGACGCTGGCGGCCGTCGCGCAGGGCATCCAGATCCACCGCATTCACGATGTCGCCCCGGTGCGGCAGGGCCTGTCGCTCTGGCAGGCGCTCGAAGAAGGACCCGAGACATGAGCAGATCGCTGTTTGGCACCGACGGGGTGCGCGGCCGCGCCAACACCCACCCGATGACCGCCGAGATGGCGCTGCGCCTTGGCGCCGCCGCTGGGCGGTATTTCCGCCGCGACGGCAAGAACGGCCACCGGGTGGTGATCGGCAAGGACACGCGGCTCTCGGGCTATATGCTGGAAAACGCGCTGACCGCGGGGCTGACCTCGACGGGGATGAACGTGCTGCTGCTCGGCCCGGTGCCGACCCCGGCGGTCGGGTTCCTGACCCGCTCGATGCGGGCCGACCTCGGGATCATGATCTCGGCCAGCCACAACCCCGCCGCCGACAACGGCATCAAGTTCTTCGGCCCCGACGGCTTCAAGCTCTCGGACGACGCCGAGGCCGAGATCGAGGCAATCATCGCGGGCGAGATCACGCTCGCCCAGCCGCAGAACATCGGCCGGGCGCGGCGGATCGAGGACGGGCGCGGGCGCTATGTCGAGTATGCCAAGACCACCTTTCCCGCCGGGCAGCGGCTCGACGGGCTCAAGGTCGTGATCGACTGCGCCAACGGCGCCGCCTATCGCGCCGCCCCGGACGTGCTGTGGGAGCTGGGGGCCGAGGTGATTCCGCTCGGCGTCGATCCGAACGGGCTGAACATCAACGAGGGCGTGGGCTCGACCCACCCCGAGGCCTGCGCCGCCGCGGTCCGCGCGCATGGCGCGCATCTGGGCATCAGCCTCGACGGGGATGCGGACCGGGTGATGATCGTCGACGAGACCGGCGCGGTGGCGGACGGGGATCAGGTCATGGCGCTGCTCGCCGGCCGCTGGGCCGACGCGGGGCGGCTGCGCGGCGGGGCGCTGGTCGCCACGGTGATGTCGAACCTCGGGCTCGAGCGCTACCTGACGGGGCGTGGCCTGCGGCTTGAGCGGACGGCGGTCGGCGACCGCTACGTGGTCGAGCGGATGCGCGGCGCGGGCTTCAATCTCGGCGGCGAGCAGTCGGGGCATATCGTGATGACCGATTACGCGACGACCGGCGACGGGCTGATCGCGGGCTTGCAGTTCCTCGCCGCGCTGGCCGACAGCGGCGCGCCGGCGAGCGCGCTGGTCCGCCAGTTCGAGCCGGTGCCGCAGATGCTGAAGAACGTCCGCTATCGGGCCGGTGCCGACCCGCTGGGGGCCGAGGCGGTCAAGGCCGAGATCGCGGCGGCCGAGGCGCGGCTGGCCTCGTCGGGGCGGGTGCTGATCCGCAAGTCGGGGACCGAGCCGCTGATCCGGGTCATGGCCGAGGCCGAGGACGAGGCGATGCTGCGCGAGGTCGTGGACGGGATCGTCGCCGCGGTGGAACGCGCCGCGGCGTAGGGCGCCCGGCGCCGGACCGGGGGCTGTCTGCCCCCGGACCCCCGAGGATATTTGCGCAAGGAAGATGGGGTTCGCGGCGCCCTCAGGGCGCGGCTGCGACAGGGTCGTGGTCGTAGACCCAGGCGAAGCGCTCGAACACCTGCCGCGGGGCGAGGCGGTTCGCGGCGCGCAGCGCGGCGTGGCCGATCAGGCGGCGCGGGCCGGCGAGGTGATAGTTGCGCGCGTTGGCCGTCGCCGCATCGACGATGCGGGTGCAGCGCGGGCGGCGGAGCGCCTGATAGCGGGCGAGCGCGCGGGGCTGGTCGGCCTCGGCCGCGAGGCAGGCGGCGAGCGTCCACGCATCCTCGATCGCCATGCAGGCCCCTTGCGCGAGAAACGGCAGCGTGGGGTGCGCCGCATCGCCCAGGATCGCGCGGCGCTCGTCGTGCCAGCGGGCGGCGACCTGATGGCGGTGCAGCCCCCAGACGCTGCAGGCCGTCACCTGCGCGAGCCAGTCCGGCACCGGCCCGCCGAACCCCGCGAAGGCGCGGCGGAGGTTGTCGGGATCATCCGCCTGCGCCCAGCCCTCGGCGGTCCACGCCCGCCGTTCTTCGACGGCGACGATGTTCCGAAGCCCGTGGGCGAGGGGGTAGGACACGAGGTGCCGTCCGGGCCCCATGAAGACCTGCGCCCCCGGCACGGGGTCGGGCTCGAGCGGGATCAGCGCCCGCCATGCCGCCTGGCCGGTGAAGAACGGCGTCTCGGGGCCGTTCAGCGCCGTGCGCACCCGGCTGTGCAGCCCGTCGGCACCGATCAGCAGCGGCACGTCGGGCAGCGTCTCGACGGGTTCGCCCAGCCGGATCGTCACGCCCGCGGCGTGGGCGGCGGCGGCGAGCAACTCGATCGCACGGGCGCGGTGGATGGTGCGGAACGCAGCCCCGGGGCGCAGGCGCGCCATGTCCATCCGCAGCACCTCGCCCCCCCGCGCGTCGCGCAGCGTCACCGTCGGGTTGGGGGCCGAGACCTCGCGCAAGGCTTCGCCGAGGCCGAGCGCGTCGAGCACCCGGACCGCGTTGGGGCTGAGCTGGATGCCGGCGCCAACCTCGGTCAGGGCCGGGGCGCGCTCGATCACGGTGACGTCGGCCCCGCGCCGGGCGAGTGCAATCGCGGCGGTGAGCCCGCCGAGGCCGGCGCCGATCACGGTGACGGGGCGCTGGGAAAGGGCAGAGGCGGACTGGGTCATGGCCGCAGCCTTAAGCCGGGGGCCGGGCCGGGGACAGGCGCGCGATTGCCGCAGGCACCGCCGGTCAATCCTCGCGGTGAACCCGCTCCTTCCGCTCGTGGCGTTCCTGCGCCTCGAGCGTCATGGTGGCGATGGGGCGCGCGTCCAGCCGCTTGAGGCTGATCGGCTCACCCGTCATCTCGCAATAGCCGTAGTCGCCGGTCTCGATCCGGCGCAGCGCGGCGTCGATCTTGCTGACCAGCTTGCGCTGCCGGTCCCGGGTCCGCAGCTCGATGGCGCGGTCGGTTTCCTCGGACGCGCGGTCGGCGATGTCGGGGACGTTGCGGCCGCTGTCCTGCAGCACCTCGAGCGTCTCGGCCGACTGGTCCAGCAGTTCCTGTTTCCAGGCGAGCAGCTTGCGGCGGAAATACTCGAGCTGCCGGTCGTTCATGAAGGGCTCGTCCTCGGCGGGACGGTATTCATCGGGCAGGAACGTCTGGCGCTTCATGCTTCCTCCGGCAAGGCCGGGGCAGGACGATCCCGGACCTCTCGGCGCCCCCATAAGGTATGAGGGGCGGGAAGGGAAGTGGCGCTGCCCGACCGGGCCGCACAATTGGGCGAGCGGCGAGGGCGGGCGAGGGGGGCCTCGGCTTGTCCGTCCCCGGCCGCGGGGCTAGGGTGCGGGCCGATCCCGCGCGAGAGGCCAGCCCATGCAGTTCCGTTCCACCGACCGCTACATCGCGCCCGCCGATCTCGCGCTGGCGGTCAACGCCGCGGTGACGCTGGAGCGCCCGCTGCTGGTCAAGGGCGAGCCGGGGACCGGCAAGACCGAGCTGGCGCGACAGGTGGCCGCCAGCCTCGGCCTGCCGATCATCGAGTGGAACGTGAAATCCACCACCAAGGCCCAGCAGGGGCTGTACGAATACGACGCCGTGAGCCGGCTGCGCGACAGCCAGCTGGGCGATGCGCGCGTGCATGACGTCGGCAACTACATCCGCCGCGGCAAGCTGTGGCAGGCGTTCGCGGCCGACGCCAAGGTGGTGCTGCTGATCGACGAGATCGACAAGGCCGACATCGAGTTCCCGAACGACCTTTTGCAGGAACTCGACCGGATGGAGTTCCACGTCTACGAGACCGGCGAGACCATCACCGCGCGCCACCGCCCGGTCGTCATCATCACCTCGAACAACGAGAAGGAGCTGCCGGACGCCTTCCTGCGCCGCTGCTTCTTCCACTACATCCGCTTCCCCGACGCCGAGACGCTCAAGGCGATCGTCGGCGTCCATTATCCGGGCCTCAAGCCGCGGCTGCTGGACGAGGCGCTGACCCAGTTCCTCGAGCTGCGCGAGGTGCCGGGGCTGAAGAAGAAGCCCTCGACCAGCGAGCTTCTGGACTGGCTCAAGCTGATCCTCGCCGAGGATCTGGCGCCCGAGGATCTCAAGCGCGACCCGGCGACGATGCTGCCCAAGCTGCACGGGGCGCTGCTCAAGAACGAGCAGGACGTGGCGCTGTTCGAGCGGCTGGCCTTCATGGCCCGGCGGCAGGCGCGCTGAGATGGGCGCGCGCGCCATCGTGGTCGAGGCCGCGGGCGCGCCCGAGGCGATGGCGTGGCGCAACGTGGACCTGCCCCGGCCGGGGCCGGGTGAGCTGGTCGTCCGGCACGAGGCGGTGGGGGTCAATTTCCTCGACGTGCTGATGCGGGCGGGGCGCGGCGGCGCGGCCTATCCCGCGCGGCTGGGGGTCGAGGGCGCGGGCGTGGTCGAGGCTGCGGGCGAGGGGGCGGGCTTCGCCCCCGGCGACCGGGTGGTCTATGCCGGCGGCCCGCCCGGCGCCTATGCTGACCGGCGTATCCTGCCCGCCGCGCGGGCCGTGGCGCTGCCCCCCGACATCGCGGCAACCGATGTGGCGGCGCTGTTCTTCAAGGGCCTGACGGCCTGGTATCTCGCCACGCGCATCGCCCCGCTTGGCCCCGGGGATGTCGCGCTGGTGCACGCGGCGGCGGGCGGCGTCGGCTCGCTGCTCGCCCGCTGGCTGGTCCATCGCGGCGTGCGGGTCGTGGCCACGGTGGGGTCAGAGGGCAAGCGCGCCGCGGCCCTGGTGACGGGGGCCGAGGCGGTGCTGGTCCTCGGCCGCGACGATGTCGCCGCTGCGGTGAAGGCCGCGAGCGACGGGGCGGGCGCCCGCGCGGCGTTCGATTCGGTCGGTCGGGATAGCTGGGAGGCGTCGATCGACAGCCTCGGGCCGATGGGCTGGCTGGTCAGCTATGGCTGGGCCTCGGGCGAGCCGCAGGTGGACCTGACCCGGCTGCGGAACGCGGGCTCGCTGATCGTCACCCGGCCCACCATCGCCCATTACACCGCCGCCCGCGCGGACCTCGAAGCCGGCGCGGCCGAGGTGTTCGCCCTCATCCGCGCCGGCGTCCTGCGCTTCGAGCAGGTCGAGACGCTGCCGCTGAACGAGGTCGTGGCCGCCCACCCGCGGATCGAATCGCGCAGCATGGCCGGGCCGGTGGTGCTGGTGGCAGACGCGCCGTGAGCGTGACCGTCCGCCCCCTCGGCCCCGCCGACCGTGACGGCTGGCAGGCGCTCTATGCCGGCTATCAGGCCTTCTACGGCTTCCACGACCGGCCGCAGGGATTCTACGATTCGGCCTTTGCGCGGCTGATGGCGGGCGACCCCCGCGAGTTCCACGGGCTGGTGGCCGAGGCCGAGGGCGCGCTGGTCGGGCTGACGCATTTCGTCTTCCACCCGAACCTGTGGCGCCCCGAGGGGGTGTGCTACCTGCAGGACCTGTTCACCGCCAAGGGTGCGCGTGGCCGCGGCGTCGCGCGGGCGCTGATCGAGGCGGTCTATGCGCGCGCCGACGCGGCCGGGGTGCCGGCCGTTTACTGGCTCACCGCCGAGGACAATTACCCCGGCCGGATGCTCTATGACCGGGTGGCGGTCCGGTCGCCCTTCATCCGCTACAACCGCCCGACCTGACCTGACGCGCGGGGCCTTGTCACCCGGCCGTCACACGGCCGTGGCATGGCGCGCGTCCAGCCTGAGAAAGACCTGAACCGATGACCTATCCGCTCGACGGCATCACCGTCCTCGACCTGACCCATGTGCTCGCCGGACCCTACTGCGCCAACCAGCTCGCCGATCTCGGCGCCCGGATCATCAAGGTCGAGCGGCCGGGTCTGGGCGACGACACCCGCCACTTCCCGCCCTTCGTTGACGGCGAGAGCGCCTATTTCGCCACCCTCAACCGTGGCAAGCAGTCCATCGCGCTCGACCTGCGCGCCGCGCCCGACCGGGCGATCTTCGACCGGCTGCTGGCCCACGCCGACGTGCTGATCGAGAACAACCGCCCCGGGGTGATGGAGCGTCTCGGCTATGGGTGGGAGGCGCTGCACGCCCGTCATCCGCGGCTGATCTATGGGGCGGTCTCGGGGTTCGGGCACAGCGGGCCGGACAGCCTCAAGCCCGCCTATGACATGGTGGTGCAGGCGCGCGGCGGGGTCATGTCGATCACCGGCGAACGCGACCGCGACCCGGTGCGCGTGGGCGCCTCGATCGGGGACATCGTGGCGGGGATGTTCCTGACCCAGGGTGTGCTCGCGGCGCTTCTGGCGCGGGCGCAGACGGGCGTGGGGCAGAAGGTGGATGTGGCGATGCTGGACAGCCAGCTCGCCATCCTCGAGCACGCGGTGGCGCTGACGGCGGTGACCGGCCGCGCGCCGGGGCCGAACGGGGCGCGGCACCCGACGATCACCCCCTTCGAGACCTACCGGGCCGAAGACGGGCTGTTCGTGCTGGCCGCCGGGAACGACGCGCTGTTCGCCCGCGCCTGCATGGCGCTGGGGCTGGGGCCGCTGGACCAGGACCCGCGCTTCGCCAGCAACGCCGCGCGTTGCGAGAACGTCAAGACGCTCAAGGGGCTGATCGAGGCGGTGACGCTGGAACGCCCGCGCGCGCACTGGATCGCGGCGCTCGAGGCGGCGGGCGTGCCGACCGGGGCGATCCAGAACGTGGCCGAGGTGATGGCCGACCCGCAGATCCGCGCCCGCAACATGGTGGTGACGATCGAGAAGGGCCCGGGCGGGCGGCCGCTGCCCTGCTCGGGCAACCCGATCAAGATGTCGGACCTGCCCGACCCGTCGGTGCTGCCCGCCGCGCCGAAGCTCGACGGCGACCGTCAGGCGGTCCTCGACTGGCTGGAGGAGGCGGAGGCCGCAGTCGCCGCGCCCGTGCCGCGGCGGAGCCGGGGGTAGGGTGCGCGTCGCGGCGCTTGTGCCGAGGAGAGGCTGGGGCGCTCGTCGCTGCGCCGGTGCATCAGCAGGGCGGGGAGTGGGCGCTCGTCGCGGCGCCCGTGCGCAGGCGGTTTAGGCGCTCGTGGCCGCGCCTGTGCCGCGTCGGTAACGGGGGAGGGCGCCCGCGCGTCCCGCCCCTGATCGTCAGGCGGTCAGCGCAGGCCGGTGGCGCCGAGCAGGCCCTTGCGCTTGGCCTCGTAGTAGTAGCCGCGCGAATACCACTTCACCGCCGCGTCGGGGTTGCCGTCGGCGACCATGTAGGCGCCGCGCAGATACTTGACGCCGTACTTGAGGTTGGTCTCGGCATCCAGCAGCCCGCTGGGTGAGCCCTTGTAGCCCATCCCCCGCGCCGTGGCGGGCAGGATCTGCATCAGCCCGTAATAGGGGCCGTTGCGGGCGCCGGGGCGATGGCGGCTTTCGCGGATCACCACCCGGTGGACGAGCGATTCCGGCACGTCGTACATCGCCGAATATTTCTGGATCAGCCGCCGCAGCTCGGGCGTCTCGTTGGGGTGCAGCGCGGCCTGCGACACGCGCGGCTCGACCAGGTAGCGCCGGTCGTGGTCCATCTGGCGGTCGGTCATGCCGCAGGCGGCGAGCGACGCGACCAGCGCCAGCGCGCCCGCGGAACGGATCATGCGGATCATCCTGCCCTCGAAACTTGTTGTCGTTTCCTGGGGGCAGGCTTAGCGCGGCGCGCGCCGCACCGCGCGCAAAAAGAAAGACCGCGCCGCAGGGCGGCGCGGTTTCGGCAAGAACCCGCCGAAACGGCCGGGTGCGGGGCACCCGGGCCGTCCCGTTGCTCAGACGTGGATCGCCCCGTCGCCGCAGGCGAGCGCCGCCTCGCGCACCGCTTCCGAGACGGTGGGGTGGGCGTGGCAGGTCAGCGCCACGTCCTCGGCCGAGGCCCCGAACTCCATCGCCACGCAGATCTCGTGGATCATCTCGCCCGCGCCGGGGCCGATGATGTGGCAGCCAAGGACGCGGTCGGTCTCGGCGTCGGCGATGAGCTTCACGAACCCGTCGGGCTGCAGCATCGCCTTGGCCCGCGCGTTGCCCATCAGGGGGAACTTGCCGACCTTGACCTTGCGCCCGCTTTCCTTCGCGGCGGCTTCGGTCAGGCCGACGGTGGCGACCTCGGGGGTGGTGTAGATGACGCCGGGGATGACGCTGTAGTTGACGTGCCCGTGCTTGCCCGCGATCACCTCGGCCACCGCCATCCCCTCGTCCTCGGCCTTGTGGGCGAGCATCGGGCCGGGGACCGCGTCGCCGATGGCGTAGATGCCGGGCACGCTGGTCTGCCAGTGGTCGTCGACGGCGATCTGGCCGCGCTCGGTCAGGGTGACGCCCGCGGCCTCGAGCCCCAGCCCGTCGTGGTAGGGGCGCCGGCCGGTGGCGACGAGCACCACCTCGGCCTCGAGCGTCTGCGCCTCGCCGCCCGTCTTGGCGGCGTAGGTGACGACCGCGCCGCCCTCGCGCGGCTCGACGCCCGAGACGGCGGCCCCGAGGATGAAGGTGAAGCCCTGCTTGGTCAGGATCTTCTGGAACTGCTTCTGCACCTCGGCGTCCATGCCCGGGGTGATGGTGTCGAGGTATTCGACGACCGTCACCTCGGTCCCGAGCCGGCGATAGACCGAGCCGAGCTCGAGCCCGATCACGCCCGCGCCGATCACCACCATCGACTTGGGGATGCGCTTGAGCGCCAGGGCGCCGGTCGAATCGACCACCACGCCCGCGTCGTTGTCGACCTCGACCCCCTTGAGCGCGGTCGGGACCGAGCCCGAGGCGACCACGATGGCCTTGGTCTCGTGCATCGTGTCACCGACCTTGACCCGGCCCGCGCCCTCGATCGAGGCCCAGCCCTTGAGCCAGTCGATCTTGTTCTTCTTGAACAGGAACTCGATGCCCTTGGTGTTGGTCGCCACCGTCTCGGCCTTGTAGGCCTGCATCCGGTCCCAGTCGATGTCGGCGTGGGCGTTCATCAGCCCCAGCGTGGCGAAGTTCTCGTGCATCTCGTGGGCCATGTGGCTCGCGTGCAGCAGCGCCTTGGAGGGGATGCAGCCCACGTTGAGGCAGGTGCCGCCGAGCGTCTCGCGCCCCTCGACGCAAGCCACCTTGAGGCCGAGCTGGGCGGCGCGGATGGCGCAGACATAGCCGCCGGGGCCGGCGCCGATCACGATCAGGTCATACATGGTCAGGTTGGTCCTTGTCTGGATCGCCGGACCGGGGGCTGCGCGCCCCCGGACCCCGCGGGATATTTGAACAGGAAAGAACTAGAACAGCGCGGCGAGGATCATGGTGAAGGTGGCGGCGAACCCGACCCCGAAGATGAGCGACCGGCCGGGCGACCAGCCATAGGCATAGGCGGGGACATAGAGCACCCGGGCGGCGAGGTAGACCCAGGCGCAGATCGCCGTGAGGGTCGAGTTCGACTGCGTGAACTGCACCAGCACCACGGCGATGGTGAAGAACGCCAGCCCCTCGAAATGGTTGTCCACCGCCCGCCTGAGACGCCCGGTGAGGGGCGAGAAGGCCGGTTCGGTATCCCGAGGGCCGGCGTTCCACTTCGACAGCCCATCCCGCCCCATCGACCAGGCCGCAAGGGCGATCTGCCCCGCCTGCAGGATCGCGGCGAGGCCGAGGGCGGTCAGCTCGGGCGAGGGGGCGAGGCTCATGCCGTCTGGACGACGTGGAATTCGGCGTTGGTCACGCCGGCGCGGCTGTTGAACACCTGCGCCGCCCCGTCAAGATAGGCGAGCGCGCGCTTGCCGTCGGCGATCTGGTAAAGCACCCAGGCGCGGTTCTCGCCCTCGCGCCAGACCTGGAGCACCGAGAGCGAGGCGTTGCCGCGATCCTCGGCGTCGCGGTCGAACTCGGCCCGGAACTGGGCGTAGTCGGCGATGTCGTAGCGGGCGATGAGCTGGTTGGTCATGGCGGTGTCCTCGCGGTTGGGTCAGGCGGCGTGCGGGGCAGGGTGGGTCAGGTCCCCGCGCCCGGCCAGCAGGCCTACGACGGAGATGTCTTCGTCCAGCGCGTCCCAGTGCAGGCCGGTGCCGGCGGAGCCGATCCGTCCCTGCGCACGTTGCGCCGGCGTCGCGGCCAGCAGGCGGGGAAACCAGGCGAGCGGGACGCCCAGCGACCGGCCGTCGTCCAGCTCGACCCACATGGTGTGATCGTCGAACGAAAGCGCCGTCGCCTTAACCGAAGAACTCATGCCACGCCCTCTCAATCTCGTCGCGCCGGGCCGAGACGGTCGTCACGATCCCGGCCAGCGCACGGCGATCATACCCTGCGCTGAAGGCGACGGCCACATCGGGCCGCAGCCAGAGCTTCGCCACGCCTTCCGCGCTTTCGGCGTGGACGTGGGGCGGTTCGCGCGGGTCGCCTTCGTTGGAATAGAAGAAGAACCGCACGCCCCGGTCCCGGAAGACCGTCGGCACGCCGACCGTCTTACAGGTCCATCAGCAGCCGACGCGGGTCCTCGAGCGCCTCCTTCACGCGGACGAGGAACGTCACCGCCCCCTTGCCGTCCACGATCCGGTGGTCGTAGCTCAGCGCCAGGTACATCATCGGGCGGATGACGATCTCACCCCCGACCACGACCGGGCGGTCCTGGATCTTGTGCATCCCGAGGATGCCCGACTGCGGCGGGTTCAGGATCGGCGAGGACATCAGCGAGCCGTAGACGCCGCCGTTCGAGATGGTGAACGTGCCGCCCTGCATGTCGGCCATGGTCAGCTTGCCGTCGCGGGCGCGGGCGCCGAGCTCGCCGATCTCCTTCTCGATCTGGGCGAAGGACTTCTGGTCGGCGTCGCGGACGACCGGCACCACGAGGCCCGAGGGCGTGCCCACGGCCACGCCCATGTGGACGAAGTTCTTGTAGACCACGTCGCCGCCGTCGATCTCGGCGTTGACCTCGGGCACTTCCTTCAGCGCGTGCGAGCAGGCCTTCACGAAGAACGACATGAAGCCGAGCTTCACCTTGTGCTTCTTCTCGAAGGCGTCCTTGTACTCGTTCCTGAGCGACATGATGCCGCTCATGTCCACCTCGTTATAGGTGGTCAGCATGGCCGCGGTGTTCTGCGCGTCCTTGAGGCGGCGGGCGATGGTGGCGCGCAGGCGGGTCATCTTGACCCGCTCTTCGCGCCGCGCATCCTCGGCCGAGGACGGTGCGCGGGGGGCCTGGGCCGGGGCGGGGGCGGACGATGCCGGGCGCGGCGCGGCCCCCTGGCCCGAGGCCGCCTTGGCGACGTCTTCCTTCATCGCGCGGCCGTCACGGCCCGAGCCCTGCACCTGGTCGCGGGTGACGCCCTGCTCGGCCATGGCCTTCTTGGCCGACGGCGCGTCCTCGACGTCGGTGCGGCCCGCGCCCTCGCGCGGCTGCAGCTGCTCGGGGCCGGCGCCGGGCGAGCCGACCTCGCCCGCGGTGGTGCCGTCCTCGCCGCCCGAGGCCGAGCCGACCGGGGCCTTGGTGGCCGCCGGCGCGGCGCCGGCACCCGACGCGGCGCCGGTGCCGGCCGCACCCTCGGTGATGATGGCCAGCTTCGCCTTGGCGTCGACGGTCGCGCCTTCCTCGGCCAGGATCTCGGCCAGCACGCCCGAGGCGGGGGCGGGCACCTCGACCGACACCTTGTCGGTCTCGAGCTCGCACAGCATCTCGTCCTGCTGGACCTGGTCGCCCACCTTCTTGAACCAGGTGGCGACGGTCGCCTCGGTCACGCTTTCGCCCAGGGTGGGCACCATCACGTCCACGTTCTTTCCGGCCATCTGCGGCTTGTCCTCGTTCTGGGCCGGTTGACCGGCGGCATCATTCGTGTCGCGGGCGGCGTCATCGGCAGCGCCCGCCCCCGCCTCGTCGATCTGCGCCAGCAGCGCGTTCGGCCCGACCGTCTCGCCCTCGGCGGCGACGATCTCGGCCAGCACGCCGGCGGCGGGGGCCGGCACCTCGACCGTCACCTTGTCGGTTTCCAGCTCGCACAGCATCTCGTCGGCGGCGACCCGGTCGCCCGGCTTCTTGAACCAGGTGGCGACGGTCGCCTCGCTGACGCTTTCCCCCAGAGCGGGGACGCGGACCTCGGTGGTCATCTCAACCCTCCAACGTGACGGCTTCGGCCACGAGCGATTCCTGCTCGGCCTTGTGGCGGCTGGCAAGCCCGGTGGCGACCGAGGCCTGGGCGGCGCGCCCGACATAGCGCGGGCGCCGGTGCTTGGCGCCAAGGCGGTTCAGCACCCATTCGAGGTTCGGCTCGACGAAGCTCCACCCGCCCTGGTTCTTCGGCTCTTCCTGGCACCAGACGAACTCGGCCTCGGGGAATCGCCCCAGCTCCTTCATCAGCGACTGCTGCGGGAAGGGGTAGAACTGCTCGAGGCGCAGCAGATAGACGTCGGCCGCCCCGGCGGCGTTCCGCGCCGCGAGCAGGTCGTAGTAGACCTTGCCCGAGCAGATCACCACGCGGCGGATCTTGGCATCCTCGGCCAGCTTGAAGTCTGAGCGGCCGCGCTGCGCGTCGTCGCAGAGCACCCGGTGGAAGGTCGAACCGGTCTGGAACTCGTCCGCGGTCGAGACCGCCTGCGGGTGACGCAGCAGCGATTTCGGCGTCATCAGCATCAGCGGCTTGCGGAACGGCCGGTGGATCTGGCGGCGCAGGATGTGGAAGTAGTTGGCCGGCGTGGTCAGGTTGGCCACGATCCAGTTGTCCTCGGCGCACATCTGCAGCCAGCGCTCGAGCCGCGCGGACGAGTGCTCGGGCCCCTGGCCCTCGAACCCGTGCGGCATCAGCACCGTCAGGCCCGACATCCGCAGCCATTTCTTCTCGCCCGACGAGATGAACTGGTCGAACATGATCTGCGCGCCGTTGGCGAAGTCGCCGAACTGCGCCTCCCACAGGGTCAGCGCATTCGGCTCGGCCATCGAATAGCCGTACTCGAAGCCGAGCACCGCGTATTCCGACAGCATCGAGTCGATCACCTCGTAGCGGGCCTGGCCGCCACGGATGTTGTTGAGCGGATAATAGCGTTCCTCGGTGGTCTGGTTGACGAAGGCCGAGTGCCGCTGGCTGAAGGTGCCGCGGGTCGAATCCTGCCCCGACAGACGCACCGGGTGCCCTTCGAGCACGAGGCTCCCGAAGGCCAGCGCCTCGCCGGTCGCCCAGTCGAAGCCCTCGCCGGTCTCGAACATGGCGCGCTTGGCCTCAAGCAGGCGGCCCACGGTCTTGTGCAGGTCGAAGCCCTCGGGGGCGCGGGTCAGCGCGGCGCCGATCTCGGCCATCGTCTCGGCCGAGATGCCGGTCTTGCCGGGGGTGTATTCCTCACCCTCGGTCGAGAGGCCCGACCACTTGCCGTCCAGCCAGTCGGCCTTGTTCGGCTTGAAGTTCTTGCCGATCTCGAACTCTTCGTTGAGGTGCGCCTGGAAGGCGGCCTTCATGTCCTCGATCTCGCCCTCGGGGATCAGCCCGTCCTTGACCAGCCGCTCGGTGTAGAGCTGCAGGGTCGTCTTGTGACCCTTGATCTGCTTGTACATCGCCGGGTTGGTGAACATGGGCTCGTCGCCCTCGTTGTGACCGAAGCGGCGGTAGCAGAAGATGTCGATGACCACGTCCTTGTGGAA
This sequence comes from Paracoccus sanguinis, assembly GCF_900106665.1. Classification (GTDB taxonomy): domain Bacteria; phylum Pseudomonadota; class Alphaproteobacteria; order Rhodobacterales; family Rhodobacteraceae; genus Paracoccus; species Paracoccus panacisoli. The sequence continues at coordinate 446,373 of NZ_FNNA01000002.1, read as the reverse complement.
CTTCTGCCGGAACTCGGTCGCCACCTTGGCGGCGTGGACCACCGCCTCGGGGTCGTCGCCGTTCACGTGGAAGATCGGCGCCTCGACCATCAGCGCGATGTCGGTGGGGTAGGGCGAGGTGCGGCTGAAATGCGGCGCCGTGGTGAAGCCGATCTGGTTGTTGACGATGATGTGGATCGTCCCGCCGGTGCGGTGGCCGCGGATGCCCGAGAGCTGCAGGCACTCGGCCACCACGCCCTGGCCGGCGAAGGCCGCGTCGCCGTGCAGCAGGATCGGGATCACCGAAGTCCGGTTGGCGGTGTCGTTCATCTGGTCCTGCTTGGCGCGGACCTTGCCCAGCACGACGGGGTTCACCGCCTCGAGGTGGCTGGGGTTCGCGGTCAGCGACAGGTGGACGCTGTTCTGGTCGAACTCGCGGTCCGACGAGGCGCCGAGGTGGTATTTCACGTCACCCGAGCCGTCCACGTCCTCGGGCTTGTAGCTGCCGCCCTGGAACTCGTGGAAGATCGCCCGGTAGGGCTTCGACATGACGTTGGCCAGCACGGACAGGCGGCCGCGGTGCGGCATCCCGATCACGACCTCCTTCGCCCCCAGCGCGCCGCCGCGCTTGATGATCTGCTCCATCGCCGGGATCAGCGCCTCGCCGCCGTCGAGGCCGAAGCGCTTGGTGCCCATGTACTTGACGTGCAGGAACTTCTCGAAGCCCTCGGCCTCGACCAGCTTGTTCAGGATCGCGCGCCTCCCCTCGCGGGTGAAGGCGATTTCCTTGCCGTAGCCCTCGATCCGCTCTTTCAGCCAGGCGGATTGCTCGGGGTCCGAGATGTGCATGAACTGCAGCGCGAAGGTGCCGCAGTAGGTGCGGGTCATCAGCTCGACAATCTGGCGCATCGACGCGACCTGCAGGCCGAGCACGTTGTCGATGAAGATCGGCCGATCCATGTCGGAGGCGGTGAAGCCGTAGGTCGCGGGGTCGAGCTCGCCCAGGGGCGGCATTTCGCGCAGCCCCAGCGGGTCGAGGTCGGCGTGCAGGTGGCCGCGGATGCGGAAGGCGCGGATCAGCATGATCGCGCGGACGCTGTCCAGCACCGCGCGGCGGAGCTGGTCGTCCGACAGCGCCACGCCCTTGTCCTCGGCCTTGCCGGTGATCTTGGCGATGGCGGCCTTGGCGGTCGCCTCGGACGCCATCGGCCACTCGCCGGTGAGCGCGGCGGTATTCTCGTCGGCGGGCATCGGCGGCCAGTCGGGGCGGCGCCAGCTCGCGCCCTTGGCCTCGCGGGTCACGGTCGCCTCGGCGTCGCCGAGGCCGCGGAAGAACTCGTCCCACGCCTGGTCCACGGCCGCCGGGTCGTTCGCCCACTGGCCGTAGAGCTGTTCCACATAGGTCGCGTTCGCGCCCTGCAGGAAGGACGAGTCGCGGAAGGCGGCGTTGGGGCTTTGGTCGTTCATCGGGATGACCTCACGAGAGGGGAAAGGGCCGGCTCAGGCCGCGCAACGGACAACGAGGATCTTGACCCCGGGCAGGGTGCGGGGGTGTTCGGGGTCGCGGACCTGCGACGAGCGGACGCCCTTGCCGGCGCAGATGCGGGCCGGCGCGGCCTTGAGCTGGGCCGGGGTGACCGCGGACTGGCGAAAGAAGACGGTCACCTTGTCGTCGACCGCCCCGAGGCTGACCAGCGCGCTGGCGGGCAGCCCGGTGTCGCGGACGCTGGCGACCGGCGCGCCGTCGATGCTGATCGAGGGGACCGAGCGCTGGCTCTGCGCGCCCTCCATGCAGCCGCCGAGCGCGAGCGCGGCGAGGCCGGCGAAACAAGGCGCGGCAAGGCGGCGGGCAGCGAGGCGGAGGGCGGGCAGGCGGCTCATGGTCAGACCTCGAACGGGTGGCAGGGCCGAAGGGGCGCGCCGCAGGTTGCCGGCGCTGCGGGCCGGGCGCGGGGCCGCGGGCTGGATGGCGCGGGCGGGTGCGTGCCCATGGGGCTCCTCCGGGGTGGCTCCGCCCCTACGTAGGGAGGGGCGGCGCATTCTCCAACAGGCGTTACTTGCCCATCGCCTTCATCACCGCCTCGCCCAGGTGGGCGGGGCTGTCGGCGACCACGATCCCCGCCTCTTTCATGGCGTTGATCTTCGATTCCGCGTCACCCTTGCCGCCCGAGACGATGGCGCCGGCGTGGCCCATGCGGCGGCCGGGGGGGGCGGTGCGGCCGGCGATGAAGCCGGCGGTCGGCTTCCAGCGGCCGCGCTTCTTCTCGTCGGCGAGGAACTGCGCCGCCTCTTCCTCGGCCGCGCCGCCGATCTCGCCGATCATGATGATCGCGTCGGTCTCGTCGTCGGCCAGGAACATCTCGAGCACGTCGATGTGCTCCATCCCCTTGATCGGGTCGCCGCCGATGCCGACCGCCGAGGACTGGCCAAGGCCCACGTCCGAGGTCTGCTTGACCGCCTCATAGGTCAGCGTGCCCGAGCGCGAGACGACGCCCACGCGGCCGCGCTGGAAGATCGAGCCGGGCATGATGCCGATCTTGCATTCGTCGGGGGTCATGATGCCGGGGCAGTTCGGCCCGATCAGCCGCGACTGCGACCCTTCGAGGGCGCGCTTGACCTTCATCATGTCGAGCACCGGGATGCCCTCGGTGATGCAGACGATCAGCGGGATCTCGGCGTCGATGGCCTCGAGGATCGAGTCGGCCGCGAAGGGCGGCGGGACATAGATCACGGAGGCGTTGGCGCCGGTCTTTTCGACGGCCTCGTGGACCGAGTCGAACACCGGCAGGTTCAGGTGCGTGGTGCCGCCCTTGCCGGGGGTGACGCCGCCGACCATCTGCGTGCCGTACGCGATCGCCTGCTCGGTGTGGAAGGTCCCCTGCGAGCCGGTGATGCCCTGGGTGATGACCTTGGTGGACTTGTCGACGAGAATGGCCATGTGAGGCTCCTAGCGTTTGGGCGCGCCGGCGACGACTGCAGCGCCGCGGACAATGCCCAGATCGATGTGATTGATGGTGCCGATGATGATCGGCGTGCCCTTGTAGACCCCCCGCCAGCGGCTGCGGTCCCTGGCCTGTTCGACCTGCACAGCCTTGCTGTTGTCGATCCAGGGCTGGACGAGCTGACGCGCCTCGGCGGGGGTCATCTGGCTCACGAGAATGGCGCAGGCGTCCTTGTCGCTGCCCACGGTGGTGAAGAGAACCACCACCCGCGGGCTGAACTTGGTGTAGATGCGCGCCGTCCCGTCGGCTTCCTCCATGCGGAAGCCGCGGGACTTGAGCGCATCGGCCGTGGCGCGGGTGTTCGGCATGGTCTGCGCGCAGACGCCGGCCGCCTCGCTGGCGGCTGCCAGCATCTCGGCCTTGCTGGGCGGGGCCGCCACCGCAGCCGAAGCCGCAGCGACGGCGAGCGCCAGCCCGGCGAGAGCGGCCCGCACCCGCATCAGCCCTTCACCGCCTTGACGATCTTCTGCGCGGCGTCCGACAGGTCATCGGCGGCGATCACGTCCAGACCGCTCTCGTTGATGATCTTCTTGCCCAGGTCCACGTTCGTCCCTTCAAGCCGCACGACCAGCGGCACCTTGAGGCCGACTTCCTTCACCGCGGCGATGATGCCCTCGGCGATGATGTCGCAGCGCATGATGCCGCCGAAGATGTTGACCAGGATGCCCTTCACGTTCGGGTCCGAGGTGATGATCTTGAACGCCTCGGTGACCTTTTCCTTGGTCGCCCCGCCACCCACGTCGAGGAAGTTCGCGGGCTCGGCGCCATACAGCTTGATGATGTCCATCGTGGCCATGGCAAGGCCCGCGCCGTTCACCATGCAGCCGATCTCGCCGTCCAGCGCGATGTAGTTCAGGTCGAACTTCGAAGCCGCCAGCTCCTTGGGGTCTTCCTCGGTCTCGTCGCGCAGCGCCATGATGTCGGCGTGGCGATACAGCGCGTTGTTGTCGAAGCCCATCTTGGCGTCCAGCGCCTTGATGTTGCCCTCGGTGGTGACGATCAGCGGGTTGATCTCCAGCATCTCCATGTCCTTCTGGACGAAGAGACGATAGAGGTCCTTGACCAGCTTGACGCACTGCTTGACCTGCTGGCCTTCCAGACCCAGCGCGAAGGCCACGCGGCGGCCGTGGAAGTCCGACAGGCCCGAGGCCGGATCGACGCTGAACGAGACGATCTTCTCGGGGGTGGAGGCCGCGACCTCCTCGATGTCCATGCCGCCCTCGGTCGAGGCGACGAACGACACCCGCGAGGTGCCGCGATCGACCAGCAGCGCGAGGTAAAGCTCGCGCGCGATGTCGCTGCCGTCCTCGATGTAGATGCGGTTCACCTGCTTGCCGGCCGGGCCGGTCTGGTGGGTGACGAGGGTGCGGCCCAGCATCTGGCGGGCCAGCTCCTCGGCTTCCTCGACCGACTTGGCCAGCCGCACGCCGCCCTTGTCGCCGGCCTCGGCTTCCTTGAACTTGCCCTTGCCGCGGCCGCCGGCGTGGATCTGGGACTTGACGACCCACAGCGGGCCGTCCAGTTCGCTCGCCGCACGCTTGGCCTCGTCGGCCTTCAGCACCACGCGGCCGTCCGACACGGGCACGCCGTAGTCCTTGAGCAGCGCCTTGGCCTGGTATTCGTGGATGTTCATCACGGACCTCGCAGGGGAAAATGTCACCGCCCGCTCTGGCAGATCGGGCGGCGGAATCAAGGGGGGTGAGGGGCGTTAGCGGCATCATCCCGCCAAACGCGAGTGATGTGATCACACGTCCGAAACGTGTGATCACATCGGCGACTCGGGGGCCGGCGTCAGGTGAAGATGAAGTCGCTCGCGTCCACCATGCTGCGGTCGATCCCGACGAGGGTGATGGTCGTGCCTCCGCCCCAGCTGATCACCGCGCCCTCGGCGCTGTTGTAGACCGCGAGGTCGCGGAAGCCGGTGGTCGGCCCGCCGATCTCAATCCGGTCGAGGCCGTTCTGGAAGTCGGTGACCCGGTCGTTGCCGTCCCAGTTGGCGAAGACGAAGCGGTCGGTGCCGCTGCCCCCGGTCAGCACATCGCTGCCGCCGCGCCCGACGAGCGTGTCGTTGCCAACCGCGCCGTTCAGCACGTTCGCCGCGGCATTGCCGCGGATGATGTCGCTGCCGCTGCCGCCGGTGATGTTCTCGACCCCGCCGAGCGTGTCGGTGCCCTGGCCGGTGGCCGTGGTCCGCACGATGTCCACGTCGACCGCCGCGCTGCCATCGAACAGGATCACGTCCGCGTCGGCGCCGCCGTGGAAGAAGTCGTTGCCGGCCCCGCCGATCAGCGTGTCGTTGCCGCCCCCGCCGTAAAGCTGATCGTTGCCCGCCCCGCCGTTGAGGACGTTGCCGACGGTGCTGCCGAAGAAACGGTCGTTGCCCGAGCCGCCGAGCAGGTTCTCGATCCCCGAGAGCACGTCGGCGCCCTGCCAGGTGTTCTGCGGCCCGGTGATGCCCAGATAGACGCGCGCCGGCAGGCTGCCCGTGTAGTCCGCCGTGTCGATCCCCGCGCCGCCGATCAGGCTGTCATTGCCCTGACCCCCGACGAGCGTGTCGTTCCCCGCCCCGCCGTCGAGCGTGTCGTTGCCGGCCAGCCCGATCACCCGGTTGTCGTTCGACCCGGCGGTCAGCCGGTCGTGGCCCGCGGTCCCGGTCAGCACCGGCGCATCCGACACGACCGAGAGCGTGTAGCCGCCCCAGCCCGAGGTGGACGAGTTGGAATGCGAGTCGAGATAGACCGGACCCGAGCTCGTCGCCTTCCACTCGATCGTGACCGAGCCGGTCCCGTAGGTGTAGTCGTACTTGATCGCGTTGCCGCTGGCGTCGCGCAGGACCAGCTCCTTGCTGCCCAGCGCATTGGCCGAGCCATCGCCGCTCAGGGTGAAGGTGTAGGTGGTCCCGGCGACGGCGTCGAACCGCGTCCAGTCGGCGTCGCCGCGTGCGTCGATCTGGCCCGCGATCGAGGTCCCGTCGCGCAGGCTGCTGGTGGTCGAGGTGTCGGCCAGCACCCGGTCGGTCAGCCGCGCGTCGATGCGGAAGCTGCCTTCGGCGGCGCTGTCCGAGCTGCCGTCCGCGACGACGAGATAATAGGCGCCGGTATAGCTCGCCGTCGCCGCGACCCAGATCGGCCCGCCGCTGTAGGTGTAGTTCGAGGCCACGACGTTGCCATACTGGTCGAGCAGCAGGAAATTGGCGTCGTCGAGGCTGGTCGCGCTGCCGTCGCCCGAGAGGGTGAAGTCCACCCGCTGCCCCGCCGTCAGCATGACCTTGTAGCGGTCGGCGTCGCCCGAGGTCTCGAGCGCCCCGGAGGTCATGCCGTTGACCCACCCCGGTGGTCGAGTTGTCGTTCGGCAGCAGGTCGTTCATCCGCGCGCGGATGACATAGTTGCCCTCGGGCTGGCTGTCCGACCTGCCGTCGCTGACGGCGATGTAATAGGTCCCCGAGGTCGCCGCCGTGAGCGACAGGACGACCGGGCCGCCGCTGTAGGTGTAGCCCGAGTCAAGCGTCGCCCCGAGCGAGTCGAGGATGTAGAAATTGGCGTCGTCAAGGCTGGTCGCGCTGCCGTCACCCGAGAAGGTGAAGTCATAGGTGCGGCCGGCGACCAGCGTGACCCGCCACCAGTCGCTGTCGCCCGAAGTCTCGAGCGCCGAGGTGAACGCGCCGGTGCCGGTGATGACCGAGGTGGTCGAGGTGTTGCCGGGAATATCTGGCATGGGACCTTTCTTTCCGCTGAGGGCCCGGACTGCCGCCGCGGGCCGAGGACTGCGAAAAGAGGTGCGACCAAACGCCTCGTCGGTCAATTGTTAAGTTTGTCTGCGAAACGTCGCAAAAGAGAAGGGCGGCCCCCCGGCCGCCCCCCTCTCGCGTCTCGGTCCGGCCCTCAGGCCAGCGAGCTGTCGATGCCCTTGCAGGCCTCGACGAGGCCCTTCACGGCGTCGATCGACTTCTGCATCATCGCCTGCTCGTCGTCGTTCATCTCGATCTCGATGACCTTCTCGATGCCGCCGGCGCCGATCACGGTCGGCACGCCGACATACATCCCGTCCAGGCCATAGGCGCCCTTGACGTAGGCCGCGCAGGGCAGGACGCGCTTCTGGTCGCGCAGATAGGCCTCGGCCATCTCGATCGCCGAGGTCGCCGGGGCGTAGAAGGCCGAGCCGGTCTTGAGCAGCGCCACGATCTCGGCGCCGCCGTCGCGGGTGCGCTGGACGATCTGGTCAAGCTTGTCCTGCGTGGTCCAGCCCATCTTGACCAGGTCCGGCAGCGGGATGCCGGCGACGGTCGAATAGCGGGTCAGCGGCACCATCGTGTCGCCGTGGCCACCCAGCACGAAAGCGGTCACGTCACGCATCGAGACGCCGAACTCCTCGGCGAGGAAGTGGCGGAAGCGGGCAGAGTCGAGCACGCCGGCCATGCCCACGACCTTCTCGGCCGGCAGGCCCGAGAACTCGCGCAGCGCCCAGACCATCGCGTCCAGCGGGTTGGTGATGCAGATGACGAAGGCGTTCGGCGCGTGCGCCTTGATGCCCTCGCCCACCGACTTCATGACCTTGAGGTTGATCCCCAGCAGGTCGTCGCGGCTCATGCCGGGCTTGCGCGGCACGCCGGCGGTCACGATGCAGACGTCGGCGCCGGCGATGTCGGCGTAGTCGTTGGTGCCCTTGAACGATCCGTCGAAGCCCTCGGACGGACCCGATTCCGCGATGTCGAGCGCCTTGCCCTGCGGGGTGCCTTCGGCGATGTCGAACAGCACGACGTCGCCAAGCTCCTTGATGGCGGCGAGGTGGGCCAGCGTGCCGCCGATCTGGCCGGCGCCGATGAGGGCGATCTTGGGACGAGCCATGGAGTCCTCCGTAGGGTTGATGGTTGGCGCCGGGACTAGACCCTTGCCCAGGGCCGCGCAAGGGACCAGACCGGGCGGCGGGGGCGCTGTTTGCGCTAAAAGATGCGGGGGGCGGGGCAGGGTGAGGACGCGGGACAACCGAGGGGCGCGCAGGCCGCAGAGGGGCGCGGGGTGGAGCTGACGGCGCTGGGATGGGGGCTGCTGGCGCTGGCCTCGGCGCTGGTCGGGCTGGCCAAGGGCGGGCTGGCGATGGTCGCCATGCTGGCGGTGCCGATCCTGTCGCTGGTCATGTCGCCGGTGCAGGCGGCGGGCATCCTGCTGCCGATCTATGTCATCTCGGACGTCTTCGGGCTGATCGCCTATCGCCGCCACTACGACCGGCGGGTCGTGGTGCGGCTTCTCCCGGGGGCGATCCTCGGCGTGGGGCTGGGCTGGGCCACGGCCTCGATGGTGGACGACGCGGTGATCGGCGGCCTCGTCGGGTTCATCGGGGCGTCCTTCGCCCTGCTCACGCTGCTCAGGCCGCCGCCAGAGGACGGGGCGCCGGGGAAGGCCGACTGGGGCCGCGGCACCGGCTGGGGTATGGTCACCGGCTACACGAGCTTCGTCAGCCACTCGGGCGCACCGCCCTACCAGATCTACGTCCAGCCGTTGCGGCTGGGCAAAGAGACCTATGCCGGGACGAACACCGTCTTCTTCGCCGTCGTGAATGCGGTGAAACTGGTGCCCTATGCGGCGCTGGGGCAACTCGGCGCGGCCAATCTCGGCAAGGCCGCGGTGATGATCCCGATCGCGGCGGCCAGCGTCTTTGCCGGTGTCTGGCTGGTGCGGCGGGTGCCGCAGGCGTTCTTCTACCGCTTCATCACCTGGGCGCTGCTGGCGGTGTCGCTCAAGCTCATCGCGGACGTGTTCCGCGGATGAAAAAGACCGGGGCGGCTGGGCGCCGCCCCGGTCGTGTCCGTCCTGTCGCGCAGGCGGACGTTCAGGCGTCGTCGTCCTCGTCCTCGTCCGAGTCGTCCTCGTCGCGCGCATCGGCGGTGTCGCCGGCCGCGGCGGGGTTGGCGGTGTCCTCGGCAATCTCGCTCAGCGTGTCGTCGGCGGCCTCCTCCTGCTCGAGGATCTCTTCGAGCAGGCTCGCCACCTCGTCATGGCCCAGCAGCTCGGCATAGGCGCGCAGGCTGCCGTAGCGGGCGATCTCGTAGTGCTCGACCGCCTGGCAGGAAAAGATGATCGCCGCATCGCCCGAGGGCGTGCCGCCGAAATCCGACAGCAGCGAATCGCCTTCCTTGAGGATGCCCTCGATGGCGTCGCATTTCTCGCCCTTGGCGGCCTGGCCCATCGCCTCGAAGGCGGATTCGAGCTTAGTGATCTGCTCGCCGGTCTCGGCGAGGTGGTTCTCGAGTGCGTCGCGCAGCGCCTCGTCCGAGGCCGCCTCGATCATCTTCGGCAGCGCCTTCTGGATCTTGCCTTCGGCGTAATACATGTCCTTGAGGCCGTGGATCAGCAGGTCCTCGAGACCTTTCTGTTTGGTTGCCATCGTTTCTCTCCGTCCGTGGGGTGGGCGCCGGGCAGCGGGCGCACCGGGGAACACGGACCCGGACCGGTTGGTTGCGCCGACAAGCAAATGACGACGCCCTTTTTCGCCCCGACGCGCGCGCCGGGTCACCAGTGGCGCGGAAAGCAGCAGGGCGATGCCGCGGCGCGGCGTCACGGGGGCGGGCGCGGGCCGGTTCGGGGTTGCAGAAAGCTGCGGAAACGGGCACTCAGGCGCAACATTGCTGCGTCTGCATCCATGAAAGGTCGTCCCATGTCGCGCCCCTACCGCTCGGTCCTCTACATCCCCGGCTCGAACGCGCGGGCGCTGGAGAAGGCCCGCGGGCTGGCCGCCGACGCGATCATCTTCGACCTCGAGGATGCCGTCGCCCCGGCCGAAAAGCCCGCCGCCCGCGCCACGCTCAAGGCGGCGCTGGCCGAGGACTACGGCCCCCGCGCGCGGATCGTGCGGATCAACGGGCTCGACACCGAATGGGGGCGCGAGGATGCCGCAGCCTTCGCCACCGGCGCCGATGCGGTGCTGGTGCCCAAGGTCTCGACCCCCGCCGACCTCGACGCGGTGGCGGCGCTGACCGGCGACACGCCGCTGTGGGCAATGATGGAAACCGCGCTCGGGATGCTCAACGCCGCCGCCATCGCCGCCCATCCCCGGCTCGAGGGGATGGTGATGGGCACCAATGACCTCGCCAAGGAACTCGGCAGTCGCAACCGGCCCGACCGGCTGGCGATGCAGACCGGGCTCGGGCTCTGCCTGCTGGCGGCCCGGGCGCATGGCCGCGTGATCGTCGACGGGGTGTTCAACGCCTTCAAGGACGAGGACGGGCTCAGGGCCGAATGCGAACAGGGCCGCGACATGGGCTTTGACGGCAAGACCCTGATCCACCCCGCCCAGCTCGAGATCGCCAACGCCGCCTTTGCCCCCGCCGAGGAAGAGGTGGCGCTCGCCCGCCGCCAGATCGAGGCGTTCAAGGCCGCGCTCGCCGAGGGCAAGGCCGTGGCCGTGGTGGACGGGCGGATCGTCGAGAACCTGCACGTCGAGACGGCGAAGAAGACCCTCGCCCGGGCCGAGGCGATTGCGGCGATGGCCGGCTGAGGGCAGGGTGCCCCCGACCTGCGCGCGAAACCACACGAGAAAGAGGTGAACGATGGTCCTGCTGGTTCTGGGCGTCCTGCTGTGGTCCTTTGCCCATCTCGCCAAGCGCGTGTTCCCGGGCTTCCACCGCGCCATGGGCGGGTCGGAAAAGCCGATGGTGGCGGGGATGCTGGTCCTGTCCATCGTGCTGATGGTGATCGGCTACCGCGCCGCCGACCAGGTGATCTGGTGGGCCGCGACGCCGATGCTCAAGGGCATCAATAACCTGCTGGTGCTGGTGGCATTCTACCTGTTCGCGGCCTCGGGGGCCAAGTCGAGGCTTGGGGTGCGGATGCGGCACCCGCAGCTCATCGGCTTTTCGCTCTGGGCGGTCGCGCATCTGCTGACCAACGGCGACCTGCCGTCGATGGTGCTGTTCGGCGGGCTGCTGGTCTGGGCGCTGGTCGAGATCGTCATCATCAACCGCACCGCGCCGCACTGGACACCGCCCGCCCACCCCATCCCGATCCGCAAGGAGTGGACGACCGCCGCCGCAACGCTGGTCGTCTACCTGGTCGTCGGCCTCATCCACGGCTGGATCGGCCCCAACCCGTTCGGAGCCTGAGATGCCCGTGATCTACCGCCTGCTGACCGAGGACGACACCGCCGCCTTCTGCCACAAGGTCAGCCTCGCGCTCAGCCGCGGCTGGGTGCTGCACGGCTCACCCAGCATCGCGTTCGACAGCGCGCGCGGCGTGATGCGCTGTGCGCAGGCCGTGACCAAGGAGGTCGCGGCCGACTATACCCCCGACATGAAACTGGGCGAGCAATGACGACCAAGACCAATCCCGGCCGCTTCTTCGAGGACTACCGCGTGGGCGAGGTGATCCGCCACGCGGTCCCCCGCACCATCGCCGAGGGCGAGCGGGCGCTTTACCACGCGCTCTATCCGGCGCGGGGGGCGCTCTACTCCTCGGACATGTTCGCGGCCGACTGTGGGCTCGAGGGCAGCCCGCTCGACGATCTGATCGTGTTCCACACGGTCTTCGGCAAGACCGTGCCCGACATCAGCCTGAACGCGGTGGCGAACCTCGGCTATGCCGAGGGGCGCTGGCTGAAGCCGGTCTATGCCGGCGACACGCTCAGGGCGGAATCCGAGGTGATCGGTCTTCGGCCGAACTCGAACGGCACCTCGGGCGTCGTCTGGGTGCGGACCACGGGCTATGACCAGACCGACCAGCCGGTGCTGAGCTATGTGCGCTGGGTCATGGTCCGCAAGCGCGACAATGCCGCCCCGGCGTGCGAGACCGTGGTGCCCGACCTCGCCGCCGTGGTGGACCCCGGCGCGCTGGTGATCCCCGAGGGGCTGAGCTTCGAGGGCTACGACTTCACCCTCGCCGGTGAGCCGCACCGCTGGGGCGACTATGCCGTGGGCGAGGTCATCGACCACGTCGATGCGGTCACGGTTGAAGAGGCAGAGCACATGCTCGCCACCCGTCTCTGGCAGAACACCGCCAAGGTGCATTTCGACGCCACCTTCCGCGAGGACGGACGCCGGCTGATCTATGGCGGGCACGTCATCAGCTTGGCGCGGGCGCTCAGCTTCAACGGGCTGGCCAACGCGCAGATGATCGTGGCGCTGAACGGCGGCGCGCACGCGAACCCGTGCTTTGCCGGCGACACGGTGCGGGCCTGGTCCGAGGTGCTCGACCGCGCCGAGACCTCGGTGCCCGGCGTCGGCGCGCTGCGGCTGAGGCTGGTCGCGCACAAGGGCGCGCCGGGTGACAACACGCTGAAGGGGGCGGACGGGAAATACGCGCCGCACGTGCTGCTCGATCTCGATTACTGGGCGCTGATACCCCAGTGACGACGGGCGAGGCCCCCGGCCTGCACATGCCCGAGGCCGAGGCCGCGGCGGTGCGGGCCGCCTATCGGTCGGCCGACCGGATCATCGAGTACGGGACCGGCGGCTCGACGCTCTTTGCCGCGACCGAGACGCGCGCCACGATGCTCGGGATCGAGAGCGACGGGGCGTGGGTTGCGCGGCTCGAGGGCTGGCTTGACGCGGCCGGCGGCCGGCGCGAAGGCATCACGCTGCGCCACATCGACATCGGCCCGGTGCGAAGCTGGGGGATGCCGAAGGACTCGTCGGGCTTTCGGCACTATCCCGGCTACCCGCTGTCACCGTGGGTCGACCCCGCGCCGGGCCTCGATCCGGCAAGCGAACCGCCGGACCTCGTCTTCATCGACGGCCGCTTCCGGCTCGCCTGTTTCGCCGCGACGGTGCTGAACGCGACCGCCCCGCTCACGGTCCTGTGGGACGACTATGTCGACCGCACCGGTTATCACCGCGCCGAGGCACTCGCCGGCCCGCCCCAGATGATCGGCCGGATGGCAAGGTTTGCGTGGGTGCCGCGCAGCCTGACCCGGTACGAGATCAACATGGTCATCCCGTGGTTCGTGCTGCCGGGATGAGGACGCCGGGCTGGAGAGGCATCGCCGCCGGGTTGCTGCTGCTGGGTCTCGCTTTGCTCGCCGCCACCTACGCCGGGCCGCTGCACCCGCTGGGCGACTCGCTCGCGGTCGGGCGGCCGCTGCTGGCGGGGGTGCTGCTCGTCGTGGGGCTCGCGTTGCGGGGGCGGGCGGGCTGGCTTGCCGCCGGGGCAGGGGCGCTGGCGCTGGCGCCGATGCTGTGGGCGGCGCGGCCGCTGCCGGTGCCCGACGCCCCGCCGGCGCTGGTCGTCTATCAGAAGAACCTGCGCTTCACCCTCGCCGACCCGGCCCCGATCGCCGCCGACATCCGCGCGAGCGGCGCCGACGTCGCGCTGCTGCAGGAGGTAAGCGACCGCAACCTGCGCGTGGCGGCGGCGCTTGCCGACGCCTATCCGCACCAGGCCGTCTGCGCCCCCCATCCCGTGGGCGCGGTGGCGGTACTCTCGCGCTGGCCCTTCGAGGGGGGCGAGGTCTGCGACGTGGCCCCCGGCATGGTGGCGGCGCGCATCCTGTCGCCGGCCGGGCCGGTCACGGTGGTCTCGCTGCACCTGCACTGGCCGTGGCCCTTCGGCCTGCGCGGGCATCTCGAGCGGATCCTGCCGCGGCTCGCGGACTTGCCCCGGCCGGTGATCGTGGGCGGAGACTTCAACGCGGTGCCCGGCTCGCAGACCGTGCGCCGGGTGGCCGAGGCGACCGGCACACGCCGCGCCGGGCCGCTGCGGCCGTCGTTCTATCTCAAGGGGTTGCTGCCGATCACCATCGACCACGTGCTCGTCCCCGAAGGCGCCGCCGCCGCCACCGCGATGCGGCCGCTGCTCGGCTCGGACCACCGCGGGCAGCGGGCGGTTGTGCAGTTGCAGCAAGGCTTGTGATCACACGCCACGCCCGCGTGATCACAGCGGGCGCTAACATCGCGGCGCGCACGCGGAGTCTGGAAGAATTGCGTGACTCGTGCCAGAGGGGGGGCCAGAACGCCTCAACCTCACGCCAGCCGCGCGCCAGCCTGACCGGGCGCGCCGCCTTTCGTCACAGGAGCGCACATGGGTGACATTCCGCGCGGCAACCGCCCGCTTTCCCCGCATCTGAGCGTCTATCGCCTGCCGATGGCGGCGATCACCTCGATCATGACCCGCATCACCGGGCAGGTCATGCTGGCGGGGCTGCTGCTCATCGTCTGGTGGCTGGTCGCGGCCGCCGCCGGGCCGCGCGCCTTCGCGCAGGCCGACTGGGTGGTGCGGTCGTGGCTGGGGTATCTGGTGCTGCTCGGCTCGCTCTGGGCGCTGTGGTACCACTTCCTCGCCGGCATCCGGCACTTCTTCTATGACGCGGGGCTGCTGCTCAACCGGCAGGACGCCCACCAGGTCAGTTGGTTCATCATCGTCGGTTCCGTGGTGCTCACGGTCCTGACGCTCATCCTGTTCGTGTTCTGAGGGGACAGCCACCATGCGTTTCGTGACCCCCCGCAAGGCAGCCCGCGGCCTCGGCGCCGCCGGCCCCGGCTCGGCCACCGCCCATCACTGGTCGATGACCGTCAGCTCGGTCGCCCTGATGCTGCTGACGCCGGCCTTCATCTTCGTCATCGCCACCGCCATCGGCCTGCCGCACGGCGGCGTGGTGGCGTATTTCTCGCGCCCCTATCCGGCCATCGTGACGGCGCTGTTCCTGATCGTGGGGATGCTGCACTACGTCAACGGCACCCGGATCATGATCGACGACTACCTCGATCACACCGAGCGCAAGGTCGCGCTGATCGTCGCCCAGCTTCTGGGCTGGGCCGTCATCGCCGCCGCCGTCTATGCGCTGGCGCGGATGGCGTTCTCTCCCATGGTGGCGCCGGTCACCACCATCGTCGTTCACTGAAGGTCGCGCTGATGTCCGCATATCAAACCCAGATTCACGATTATGACGTGGTGGTGGTGGGCGCCGGCGGGGCGGGCTTGCGCGCCACGCTCGGCATGGCCGAGCAGGGCTTCCGCACCGCCTGCGTGACCAAGGTGTTCCCGACCCGCAGCCACACCGTGGCGGCGCAGGGCGGCATCGCCGCCTCGCTCTCGAACATGGGACCCGACAACTGGCAGTGGCACCTCTACGACACCGTCAAGGGCTCGGACTGGCTGGGCGACACCGACGCGATGGAATACCTCGCGCGTGAGGCGCCCAAGGCCGTCTATGAGCTGGAACACTACGGCGTGCCGTTCAGCCGCACCGAAGAGGGCAAGATCTACCAGCGCCCGTTCGGCGGCCACACGACCGAGTTCGGCGAGGGCCCGCCCGTGCAGCGCACCTGCGCCGCGGCCGACCGCACCGGCCACGCGATCCTGCACACGCTCTACGGCCAGAGCCTCAAGGAAAAGGCCGAGTTCTTCATCGAGTACTTCGCCCTCGACCTGATCATCACCGACGGCCGCTGCACCGGCGTCGTGTGCTGGAAGCTCGACGACGGCACCATCCACGTCTTCAACGCCAAGATGGTGGTGCTGGCGACCGGCGGCTACGGGCGCGCCTATTTCAGCGCCACCTCGGCCCACACCTGCACCGGCGACGGCGGCGGGATGGTCGCGCGCGCCGGCCTGCCGCTGCAGGACATGGAGTTCGTGCAGTTCCACCCGACCGGCATCTACGGCTCGGGCTGCCTGATCACCGAGGGCGCGCGCGGCGAGGGCGGCTATCTGACCAACTCGGAAGGCGAGCGCTTCATGGAGCGCTATGCGCCCACCTACAAGGACCTCGCCAGCCGTGACGTGGTCAGCCGCTGCATCACCATCGAGATCCGCGAAGGCCGCGGCGTGGGGGCGGGCAAGGACCACATGCACCTGAACCTGCAGCACCTGCCGCCCGAGGCGCTGCACGAGCGCCTGCCGGGGATCAGCGAAAGCGCCAAGATCTTCGCCGGCGTCGACGTGACCAAGGAGCCGATCCCGATCCTGCCCACGGTCCACTACAACATGGGCGGCATCCCGACGAACTTCTGGGGCGAGGTGCTGGCCCCCGAGCAGGGCGATCCCGACCGGGTGTTCCCGGGCCTGATGGCGGTGGGCGAGGCCGGCTGCGCCTCGGTCCACGGCGCCAACCGGCTGGGGTCGAACTCGCTCATCGACCTTGTGGTGTTCGGCCGCGCCGCGGCGATCCGCGCGGGGCAGGTGATCGATCGCGCCAGCTCGATCCCCGGCACCAACCAGGCCGAGGTGGACCGCGCGCTCGGCCGCTTCGACGCGCTGCGCCATGCCTCGGGCGGCACGCCGACCGCGGTGCTGCGCGACCGGATGCAGCGCACGATGCAGGCCGACGCGGCGGTGTTCCGCACCGACAAGACGCTGGCCGAAGGCGTCGAGAAGATGCGCGAGATCGCCGGCCAGATGGACGACCTCAAGGTCACCGACCGCAGCCTGATCTGGAACAGCGACCTGATGGAGACGCTGGAGCTGACCAACCTCATGCCCAACGCGCTAGCCACCATCGTCGCGGCCGAGGCGCGCAAGGAGAGCCGCGGCGCCCACGCGCACGAGGACTACCCCGAGCGGGATGACGCCAACTGGCGCAAGCATTCGCTTGCGTGGATCGATGGAAATGAGGTCAAACTCGCCTATCGCCCCGTCCATCTCGAGCCGCTGACGGCGCTCGAGGATGGCGGGATCGACCCCAAGAAGATTGCTCCGAAAGCGAGGGTATATTGATGCGTCTCTCCCTTCTCCCCGCGCTGGGGATGGCCGTGGCCCTGTCGGGCTGCGTGATGGCCGTGCCGGCGCCGACGGCCCCGCCGCCGGTGACGGTGACGCCCGCGCCGACTGCGCCGGTCGTGGTGACCCCGCGCCCGAACCAGCCCGTGGTCGTGACCCCGCCGGTGCGGACCGTGGACGCAGGCTCGGCCCGGCAGGTCGTCTCGGCCGAGCTGGCCCGCCGCTATCCCGGCCGCAACGTCGGGCCGATGGCCGATTGCGTGATCGCCAACGCGACGATGGCCGAGCAGTCCGAGCTGCTGGCCGGCGCCGGCACCCCGCGCGCCAACGACGCGATGGCCGCGATCGTCAAGAAGCCCGCAACCGCGCAGTGCATCGCCCGCGCCGGGGCGCTGGCCTGACCATGGGCGGCGCGCAGCGCATCGGAGCGGCGGCCCTGGGCCTGACGCTGGTGCTGGCCGGGTGCGGCCCGGTGCCGGTGCAGCAGGCCGAGCGCAACTGCCTCGACTCCGCGCGCGCCGCCAAGGGCCCGCGGGGCGAGATCAGCGTCGGCGTGGCGACCGACGGCCACCGCGTGCGGCCGCACACCGGGATCTCGCTCTCGGTGTCGTCGGATTATGTGATGGGGCGCGATCCGGCGGATGCGTTCAACCGCTGCGTGATGCGCCAGTCCGGCCAGATGCCGACCCGCCCGCTCTACGACCAGCCGGGGTGGAGGGGCTAGGCCCGATGATCCGCGCCCATCTTGCGACATTCCCGCCCCGCCGCCGCATCCTGCGGCGCGTGGTCGAGGCAATTCTGCCGCAGGTGGACCATCTGTTTGTGGTGCTCAACGAATATGACGCGGTGCCGCGCTACCTCGCGAAGGAACCACGGGTCACCGCCGTGATCCCCGACCGCGACGTGAAGGACGCGGGCAAATTCTGGTTTGCCCCCGACCCGGACGACCTGGTGTTCCTGATCGACGACGACATCGGCTATCCGCAGGATTACGTGGCCTCCACGCTGGCGCGGGTCGAGGGGCTGGACCTCGGCCGCCATGTCTTCGGCTACTTCGCACTGTTTCTTATCCACGACATCGCGTCGGGACGCCGCTATTGGGATGTGCGGCGCTTTACCGAGCAGCATGAGGTGGTAACGGGTGCCACTTGCCTCGGCACGGGCACGTTGTTCGCGCGCGGTGACTGCATCGCCCCGCTTGAGGCCGTCGAGGACAGCGCCGGCTTTGTGGATTACGGCTATGGCCACTGGCTGAACAGCAATGGCATCCTTCCGTGGGCGCTGCCGCGTGCGGAAAACTGGCTTACGAATGATCTTCCCAAGAACCTTTGGAACACCTCGCTGTTCAAGACGGTCAACCGCAAGAACCCCCCTGAAGTGCGCCGCAAGCTGGCGGCCTTTGCCGGCCAATGGCCCCATGCCAACCAGCCCTTCGACAGCTATCGCGCCGTGACGCCCTGAGGTGCGGAAGACGATGATGCTGCGCGCCCTTCTCCAAATCTGCGTCTTACAGGCTGCTGCGACCGTGCCCGCCGGGGAGGAGCCGCGATGGTGACGGCACCCCTTTCCCCCGGACCGGTCGGCGTCTCGGCGCCCACCGCAGACGCCTCGCATGGGCCCGCCTCCGTCCCTCAGGCGGCAGGCGCGCCGGCAACCGGCGCGTCGCCGACGGTGCTTTTCACCGCCGTGCGCAACGAGGCGCCGTTCCTCATCGAGTGGATCGCCTACCACAAGGTCATCGGGTTCACGCGGATCATTGTCTTCGCCAACGCCTCGGATGACGGCACCGAGGCGCTGCTCGAGGCGCTCGCCGCGGCCGGCGAGGTCGAATTTCACTTTCACACCCCCCCGAACGGGGTCTCGGCGCAGGGCAACGCGGCGCGGATTGCCAACGCGCGCGGGTTGATCCCTGACGGCGTCTGGACGATCTGGCTGGACGCGGACGAGTTCCTGAACGTGCGCGTGGGTTCAGGCATGGTCGGCGACCTGATCGACAGGATTGGTGACGCTGTCGCGCTTTTGATTAACTGGAGGGTGTTCGGCTCCGTGTGCGATCCGGACGCGCCTCTTCGCTTTATCTCGCATTCTGCCGCGCCGGCATCGCGTCGGTCGTCTCCTATTAACCATAACGTCAAGACCTTGTTTCGCTGGGGCACGCCATTTGCGGGGTTTGCAGAGCGTGGCTTGCATAGGCCGAGGGTTGCGCGCGGAAACATCTTTGACCCTGGCAAGGCGCTTTCCGGAAGCGGCAAGCCTATCCGTGATAGTGAGGTGAACCGTCGCTGGTTGTCAGGAGACGACTACTGGAAAACCTGCCTAGTGCCTGCAGATGAAGCTGGTTTCAAACTCGCCCAGATCAACCATTACTGCGTCCGTTCGCCCGAGCACTTCCTGCTCAAGCGTCGCCGGGGCGACGGGGCCGACCGTTTCTCGCCGGCCGGTCAGCTTCGCTGGCGGCAGACCAATCAGTTCTATCGCCGCTACAACCGCAACGACGTCGAGGAAACCTCGATCCTGCGCCACGAGGCAGCGACCACCGCCGAGATGGCCCGGCTGCGCGCGCTGCCCGGTGTTGCCGAGGCCGAGGCCGAAGCCCTCC
The DNA here is from genome assembly GCF_900106665.1 of Paracoccus sanguinis. Lineage (GTDB taxonomy): Bacteria > Pseudomonadota > Alphaproteobacteria > Rhodobacterales > Rhodobacteraceae > Paracoccus > Paracoccus panacisoli. Next base: position 427,152 of record NZ_FNNA01000002.1, on the reverse strand, counting down.
ATCGCACCGCCGCGATGATCGCCGCCATCCCGCCCGAAGAATTCGCCGCACTCACCGGCGAACCCCTCCCCGAGGCCGCCGTGCCTCGTTCCGCCACCTGAAAGGAAGCCCCATGGTCCAGCTGACCCTGCCCAAGAACAGCCGCATCAAGGTCGGCAAGACGTGGCCCAAGCCCGAGGGCGCGACCCGGCTGCGCCGCTTCAACATCTACCGCTACGACCCTGACTCGGGCGAGAACCCGCGGCTCGACACCTACTGGATCGACCTCGACAAATGCGGGCCGATGGTTCTCGATGCGCTGATCAAGATCAAGAACGAGATCGACCCGACCCTGACCTTCCGCCGCTCGTGCCGCGAGGGGATCTGTGGGTCCTGCGCGATGAACATCGACGGCGGCAACCACCTCGCCTGCATCTACGGCATGGACGAGATCGCGGGCGACGTGAACATCTACCCGCTGCCGCACATGGCGGTGGTCAAGGACCTGATCCCGGACCTGACGCATTTCTACGCCCAGCACGCCGCGGTGCACCCCTATCTGATGACCGACACGCCCGCCCCCAACAAGGAGTGGCGGCAGTCGATCGAGGACCGCAAGAAGCTCGACGGGCTCTACGAGTGCATCCTCTGCGCCTCGTGCTCGACCGCCTGCCCGAGCTACTGGTGGAACGCCGACCGTTTCATGGGTCCGGCGGCGCTGCTGACCGCCTATCGCTGGATCATCGACTCGCGCGACGAGGCGACGGGGCAGCGGCTCGACGAGCTCGAGGACCCGTTCAAGGTCTATCGCTGCCACACGATCATGAACTGCACCAATACGTGCCCGAAGGGGCTGAATCCCGCGAAGGCGATCGCCGAGATCAAGCACCTGATGGTCGATCGCATGGTCTGACCGGACCCTCAGCGCACCGCCTCGCGGCCGCCCCCGGAGACCCGGCGGGCGGCCGTTCCCTGTCCGCCCTGCCGAAAGGGACAGGGGTGACGCTGCGTCTGCACTCTCGTTTTTGCCGCAGCGCGGCATTATCTTGGCCGTGGGGAGACTGGTATTCTTGCAACGGACCACGCCCATGACCCGCCCGACCTTCGACCAAGACTTCGCCGACCGCCCCGACTCGATGATGGACCTGCTGGCCGACCACGCCATCAAGGCCGCGCCGGTGGCCCAGCCCGCGCCCGTGCGCCATCTGCCGAACCGCCGCGCGTTGGCGGTGCTGGACCAGATGTACGCCTATCACGATCAGGAGCCGCTGACCGACGTCGTGGACTTCGGCTACGACGACGCCGCGGCCTGATCTTCCGATCAGCCGACAGGACCGGGCGGGGCAGGGCAACCTGTCCCGCCCTTTGCCATTCCAGCGGTCAGTCGTCGGACAGGCCCGCGGCCAGCTCCGCGGCGAGGAAGCGCTCGAAGTCGTCGAGGTCCACCGGGTCGAGCTGGCCAAAGCAGCGCATCCACACCGAGGCCGCGCGCATCCCCTCGGGGTCGAGCTTGCACCAGGTGATCCGGCCCCGCCGTTCCTGCGCGATCAGCCCGGCCGCGGCCAGCGTGGCGAGATGTTTGGAAATCGCCGCGAGGCTTATGCCGAACGGGGCGGCCACGTCCGTCACCGCCATGTCATCCTCGAGCAGCATCGACAGGATCGCCCGCCGGGTCGGATCGGCGAGGGCGGCGAAGATCGCGTCAAGGTCGTAGCGGGGGGCCATCGCGTCCAGATTCAACGTTTCGGTTGAATGATGGACCGCCCGCCGCGCCGCTGCAACTGCGACCAGACGCGCGCGCGTTTCTAGTTATATCAAACACTTGCGGCACCGCAGCATCCGGTTGACTCACGCGTGGCGGTTCCCTATCAGCACCTCAACTTTCGGGGAGCGTTCCGATGGCGGATCAGCCGGGCCACCACGGCCCCTCGCGCCGCGATGCGGACCGCCTTCGGGCACTGGAGGAGCGGCTCGAGCATCTCGGCCGCGACCGCCGGCCCGAGACTCCGGGCGCCGACAAGTTCCACCAGGCCAACCAGGCATGGCGCATGGTGGTCGAGCTTGTGGCGGGGCTGGTGATCGGCTTCGGCGTCGGTTACGGGCTCGACTGGCTGCTCGGCACCACGCCGATCATGCTGGTGATCTTCATTTTCCTCGGCTTTGCGGCCGGGGTCAGGACGATGCTGCGGACAGCCGCCGAGATGGGGGCGCCGCCGCCGGCCACAGGCACGAGGGCACCGGACGAGGGTCCGGACGAGGACGAAAGGGACTGAGCGTGGCGACAGAAGCGCATGGCGAAACCACCGGGCTGGTCTTTCACCCGATGGACCAGTTCATCGTCCGGCCGCTGTTCGGTGACGGGCCGGTGCACTGGTACACCCCCACCAACGTGACCCTGTGGCTGATGCTGGCGGTGCTGGTGATCTGGGTGCTGTTCGTCGCGGGCACCTCGGGGCGGGCGCTGATCCCGACCCGCGTGCAGTCGATGGCCGAGCTGACCTACGGCATGGTCCACAAGATGGTCGAGGACGTGACCGGCAAGGACGGGCTGAAGTACTTCCCGTATGTCTTCACGCTGTTCTGCTTCATCCTCTTCGCCAACCTGCTGGGCCTGCTGCCCAAGTCGTTCTCGACCACCTCGCACATCGCGGTGACGGCGGTGCTGGCGCTGTTCGTGTTCCTCGGCGTGACGATCCTCGGCTTCGTCAAGAACGGCGCGCATTTCCTCGAACTGTTCTGGGTCAAGTCGGCGCCGCTTGCGCTGCGCCCGGTGCTGGCGATCATCGAGCTGATCTCGTACTTCGTCCGCCCCGTCAGCCACTCGATCCGACTTGCGGGCAACATCATGGCCGGCCACGCCGTGATCAAGGTGTTCGCCGCCTTCGCCGCGGTCCTCGCGATCGCCCCGATCTCGATCCTCGCCATCGTGGGGATGTACGGGCTCGAGGTGCTGGTCTGCGTGATCCAGGCCTATGTCTTCACCATCCTGACCTGCGTGTACCTCAAGGACGCGCTGCACCCGGCGCACTGACGCCGGCGGGACAACCCCTCCACCCTTTCCAAAGCCTCAAGGAGCATACCATGGAAAACGTCGCCACCTACGCCGAACTGGGCAAATACCTGGGCGCGGGCCTCGCCTGCATCGGCATGGCGGGCGCCGCGATGGGCGTGGGCAACGTCGCCGGCAACTACCTGTCGGGCGCGCTGCGCAACCCCTCGGCCGCTGCCTCGCAGACCGCCACGCTGTTCATCGGCATGGCCTTTGCGGAAGCGCTGGGCATCTTCTCGTTCCTGGTCGCCCTGCTGCTGCTGTTCGCAGCCTGATCCCGGCACGACTCCTTGCTTTTGGGTGGGGGCATTGACCCCCACCCGATTGCCAACCGCTCGGCCAGGGACAGGACATGATCAGCCTTTTGCAGCAGACCGCCCCCGCCGCGGTCGGACAGACCACCACGACGATCACCGTCCCGCTCGGTGACGCGACGCCTTCCGCCACCGCGCCCGCGGTGACGACCACCCCTGCGCCGGCCGTCACCGTGACGCCTGCGCCGGACGCCATTCCCCCTGCGGCGGCGGCCTCGCCCGCGGCGCAGACCCACGCGACCGACGCCATCGTGGTGCCGAACGCGACCGGTGCCGAGCACGCGCCGGCCGTGGCCCAGCCGGGCGCCGGTCACCTGCCGGTCGCCCCGGCCGAGGTCGTGACCACCCCCGGTGGCCACACCGCGGTCGTGACCCACGCCGTCCCCGGCACTGACGCGGCCCATGCGGTCGGCGCGGGCGGGCATGACGCGGCCGCCTCGGCCGGGATGCCGCAGCTCGACTTTGCGACCTTCGGCAACCAGATCTTCTGGCTGCTCGTCGCGCTGGTTCTGATCTACCTGATCCTGTCGCGCGTCGCGATCCCGCGGATCGGGCGCATCATCGGCGACCGTCAGGGGCTGATGAACGCCGATCTCGCCGCGGCCGAGGACTTCAAGCGCAAGGCCCGCGACGCCGAGGCCGCCTATGACAAGGCGCTGGCCGACGCCCGTGCCGAGGCCGGCAAGATCGTCGCCGCCAACAAGGCCGAGATCGACGCCGAGCTCAAGGCCGCCATCGCCAAGGCCGACGCCGAGATTTCGGCCCGCACCGTCGAATCCGAGCGTCGCATCGGCGAGATCCGCCAGTCCGCCGCCAACGACGCCCGCAGCGTCGCCCAGGACGTGGCGGCCGAGCTGGTCCGTGCCTTCGGCGCCACCCCGGACACCGCCGCGGTCAACGCCGCCGTGGACGCCCGCATCAACGGAGCCGTGCAATGATCGCCCGTATCGCTATGGCCGCCGCTGCCGCCGCCGGGCTGAGCGCCGGTCCGGCGCTCGCCGCCTCGGGGCCGTTCTTCTCGCTGCGCAACACCGACTTCATCGTGCTGCTGGCGTTCCTCGTCTTCGTCGGCATCCTGCTCTACTTCCGGGTGCCGTCGGCGGTCGCCAAGCTGCTCGACAAGCGGGCCGAGACGATCAAGGCCGACATCGCCGAGGCGCGTCGCCTGCGCGACGAGGCCCAGGACATCTACGCCGGCTACGAGCGTCGCCAGCGTGAGGTGAAGGGCCAGGCCGCGGACATCGTGGCCAACGCAAAGCGCGAGGCGATGGCGCAGGCCGAAAAGGCCAAGCTGGACCTGCAGCGCTCGATCGAGCGTCGGCTCGCCGCCGCGCAGGACCAGATCGCCTCGGCCGAGAACGACGCCGTGCGCGCCGTCCGCGACCGTGCCGTGCAGGTGGCCGTGGCTGCGGCGACCGACATCCTCGGCCGGCAGATGGGGGCGCAGGATCGCGCCGCCGGGATCGACCGGGCCATCGACGACGTGGCGCGTCACCTGAACTGACCGCCGAGACCGATCCGATCGCCGTCAAGAGCGAGGGACAGAGAAAACCCCCGGTGTCGCGACCGGGGGTTTTCCTTTGTCATGTTGGCGCCCGGATCAGTTCGGGCGGATGACGATCTCGACCCGGCGGTTCTGCGCCCGGCCCGCGGTGGTGTCGTTCGACGCGACCGGCTGGGTCTGGCCCATGCCGACGGTGGCGATCCGGCCCGCGGCGACGCCGCCGGCGGTCAGGATGCCCGCCACCGACTGGGCGCGGCGCTGCGACAGCTGCATGTTGTAGGCCGCGCGGCCGGTCGAGTCGGTGTGGCCGATGACCCGCACGGTCGAGTTGGGGTACTGCTGCAGGTTCCGCGCCAGCGCATAGAGGTCGTTCTGCGCCGGGCCCGAGACGGCGGCGCTGTCGGTGGCGAACAGCACGCCCTCGGGCAGGGTGACGTTCAGCGTCTGCCCGGTGTTGACGACCTGCACGCCCGGCGTGGTCATGGTGCCCTGCAGCGCGCGGGCCTGCGCGTCGAGCGCCGAGCCGACGAGGCCGCCCGCTGCACCGCCGACGATGGCGCCCTTGATGATGTCGCTGCTACGGTTGTTCTTGTCGTCGTCCCGAACCGCGCCGTACAGCGCGCCGGCGGCGGCCCCGGCGAGCACGCCCTGCTGGGCGCGGTTCATCTGGGTCGGCTGCCCGTAGGGGTCGGTGGCGCAGCCCGCCAGCGCGGTCAGCGCGGCAGTGGCGGCGATCAGGGTCACGCGAACAGTCATGTCCTATCCTTTCGCTGTTTGGCCGTGGCAGAGCCCGGGCGCAGGACGCACCCCGGCACCGGTCAGCCGAGAAACGGGGGGTGTATCGCGCCGGTTCCATCATGGCGCAAGGCCGCGGGCCGGAAGTCCCTGACCTGTCGTCCAAAATCCACCACGCCCGCGCGAGGGGGCGTGATCGCGGGTGTGACCTGCAGGGCTCCGCCCGCGGCACGGCGCTTGCGTCCTGAGCGCGACCGCGGCATCACCGCGGGCATGGCTCTCGATCCCGCCCGATCCCGCCGCGGCGCGGCCCGGCACGCGCCCACCGGGCGGCTGCCCGCGCCGCTGCCCTATGCCCGGCAGGTCGAGGTCTTCGCCCGGTTTGCGGCCGCGAACCCGGACCCGGTGACCGAACTCGATTATACCGACGCCTTCACCCTGCTGATCGCCGTGGCGCTGTCGGCGCAGGCGACGGATGCGGGGGTGAACAAGGCGACGCCCGGCCTGTTCGCCGCCGCGCCAACGCCGCAGGCGATGGTGGCGCTGGGGGTCGAGGGGGTCGAGGCGCAGATCCGCACCATCGGCCTCTACCGGCAGAAGGCGCGCAATGCCGTCGCCCTCTCGCAGCTGCTGATCGAGCGGCACGGGGGCGAGGTGCCCTCGTCCCGCGCGGCGCTGATGGCGCTGCCGGGGGTGGGGCGCAAGACCGCCAACGTGGTGCTGAACTGCATCTGGGGCCTGCCCGCGCAGGCGGTGGACACGCATATCTTCCGCGTCTCGAACCGCACCCATATCGCGCCGGGCCGCGACGAGGCCGAGGTCGAGCGCGCGATCGAGGACAACGTGCCCGCCCCCTACCAGCAGAGCGCCCACCACTGGCTGATCCTGCACGGGCGCCACATCTGCCAGGCCCGGCGGCCGCGCTGCACGATCTGCCCGATCGCCGATCTCTGCCCCTACGAGCCCAAGACCACCGACCCCGCGTGAGCCCTTGCCGGGCCCCGCGATCCCCGGTTTAAGCGCGGCCAGCAACGCGAAAGGACAGCGCATGGCCTATCAGGTGATCGGTATCGGCAACGCCATCATGGACGTGATCGCCTCCACCACGGACGCCGAACTGGCCGAGCTCGGGGTGCAGAAGGGGATCATGCAGCTCATCGACCGCGACCGCGCCGAGGCGCTGATGGCGGCGCGCGAGGGCGCGGCGGCACGCTCGCGCCTGATCCCCGGCGGCTCGGTCGCCAACACGCTGGCCGGGCTGGGGCGGATGGGGCTGGCCACGGCCTTCATCGGCCGGGTCGCGGACGACGCGCTGGGGCAGGCCTATGCGCATGAGATGGCGGCAGACGGCACCGACTTCGTGAACCCGCCGCGCAACGCGGGCGGCGCGGACGAGGAGGGGCTGCCGACCTCGCGCTCGATCATCTGCGTGACGCCGGACGGCGAGCGGTCGATGAACACCTATCTCGGCATCTCGGCCGATCTGGGGCCGGCGGATGTCGATCCGACGCTCTTCGCCGGCGGGACGTGGCTCTTTCTGGAGGGCTATCTCTTCGACAAGGACCAGGGCAAGGCGGCGTTCCTCAAGGCCGCCGAGGCCTGCCACGCGGCCGGCGGCAAGGCCGGGATCGCGCTCTCGGACCCGTTCTGCGTCGATCGCCACCGCGACGACTTCCGCCGCCTCGTCGCCGGCCCGATGGATTACGTCATCGGCAATGTCCACGAATGGCAGGCGCTCCACCAGACCGACGACCTCGAGCGGGCGCTGGCCGAGGCCGCGGCGGTCTGCGAGACGGTGGTGTGCACCCGCTCGGGCGAGGATGCGATCCTGATCCGCGGGGGTGAGCGGGTGATGGCGCCGGTCCACCGGGTCACGCCGGTCGATGCGACCGGGGCAGGGGACCAGTTCGCCGCCGGGCTGATCTACGGGCTGGTGACCGGCCGCCCGCTGGCCAAGGCGGGTCGGATGGGCTGCATCGCCGCCGCCGAGGTCATCACCCATGTCGGCGCCCGCCCCGAGGCCGATGTGCGCGCGCTCTTCGCCGCCGAGGGGCTGGGCTGACGCCGCGCCACCGGGGGCTTCGCGCCCCCGGACCCCCGCGGGATAGTTGGGTCCAGCCCGAGGGGGAGTTGCTCCGCGGGACGCTTCGGGCGCCGCAACAAGCCGCGAACTCATCGAGCCGAAATGACGACACCGCCGCGAGGGGCCCTCGCGGCGGTGTTCTCTCTTGTCAAAATATCCCCGCCGGAGGCAGGCCGGGCGGTCGCGCCCGGCCTTCCGCGGCTCAGGCCGCGGCCTTGGCCTTGGGTCCGAAGCGGCCGTAGAAGGTCTCGCCCTTTTTGGCCATCTCGCGCAGCAGCGGCGGGGTGGCGAAGCGCTCGCCATGCGCCTCGGTCAGCTGGTCGGCAATCGCGGCCGCCCGCTCGGCGCCCAGCATGTCCAGCCAGCCGAACGGCCCGCCCGACCACGGCGCGAAGCCCCAGCCCAGGATGGCGCCGACGTCGCCCTCGCGGATGTCCTCGAGCACGCCCGCCTCGAGCGCGCGGACCGCCTCGAGCGCCTGCGCGAACATCAGCCGGTGCTGGACCTCGGTCAGCTCGGGCTGGTCGTCCGACTGCGGCCACTGCTGGCCCAGCTCGTCCCACAGGCCCTGGCGCTTGCCGGCCTCGTCATAGGCGTAGAAGCCGGCGTTGGCCTTCTTGCCCATGCGGCCCTTGTCGGCCATGGCGAAGATCACCTCGTCCACGGCGTCGTCGGGATAGGCGTCGCCCATCGCCGCGCGGGTCGCCTTGGCGATCTTCACCCCGAGGTCGATAGACGTTTCGTCGACGAGCTGCAGCGGGCCGAGCGGCATCCCCATCATCTTGGCGGCATTCTCGATCAGCGTCGGGTTCACCCCCTCGCCGACCATGCGGATGCCCTCGTTGATGTAGGGGATGATGCAGCGGTTGGCGTAGAAGAACCGCGCGTCGTTGACCACGATCGGGGTCTTGCGGATCTGGCGCACGAAGTCGAGCGCCTTGGCCACCGCGCGCGGCCCGGTCTGGGCGCCCTTGATGATCTCGACCAGCATCATCTTGTCCACCGGCGAGAAGAAGTGGATGCCGATGAACTGCTCGGGGCGGGTGCTGGCCTTGGCCAGCTCGCCGATCGGCAGGGTCGAGGTGTTGGTGGCGAAGATCGCGGTCTGCGGGATCACCGCCTCGGCCTTCTTGGTGACGTCGGCCTTGACGCCGACGTCCTCGAACACCGCCTCCACGATCAGGTCGCATCCCTCGAGCGCGGCATAGTCGGTCGTCGCGGTGATCCGGCCCAGCACCTCGGCCTTCTTCTCCTCGGTCGACTTCTTGCGGCTGATCGCCTTGTCGAGGAGGCCGGTCGAGTAGGCCTTGCCCTTGTCGGCGGCCTCCTGCTTGGCGTCGATCAGGACGACCTCGATCCCGGCCATGGCCGAGACATAGGCGATGCCCGCGCCCATCATGCCGGCGCCGAGGATGCCGACCTTTTTCACCTTCTCGTCCGGGACGTCAGGACGGTTCGCGCCCTTCTCGAGCGCTTCCTTGTTGATGAAGAGCGAGCGGATCATGTTCCCCGACGAGGGGTTCATCAGCACGTTGGTAAACCAGCGCGCCTCGATCTTGAGCGCGGTGTCGAACGGGACCTGCGCGCCCTCGTAGACCGCCGAGAGCAGCGCCTTGGCGGCCGGATAGACGCCCAGGGTCTTGCCGTGCACCATCGCCGAGGCACCGACGAAGGTCATGAAGCCCGCCGGGTGATAGGGGGTGCCGCCGGGCATCTTGTAGCCCTTGGCGTCCCACGGCTTGACGATGTCGGCGTCGGTGGCCTTGAGCACCCACTCCTTCGCCGCGGCGACCGGGTCGGCCACTACCTCGTCGATGATCCCGGCGGCCTTGGCCTTGGCCGGGTCGTTCAGCTTGCCTTCCAGCAGCAGCGGCGCGGCCTGCATGGCGCCGAGCTTGCGCACAAGGCGCGTGGTGCCGCCGGCGCCGGGGAAGATGCCGACCATGATCTCGGGCAGGCCGATCTTGGCCTTGGGGTTGTCGGCCGCGAAGATGCGGTGGGTCGAGAGCGGCAGCTCAAGCCCGATCCCCAGCGCGGTGCCGGGCAGGGCGGCGGCGATCGGCTTGCCACCCTTGAGCGTCTTGGGGTCCATGCCCGCGCGCTCGATCTTCCGCAGCACGGCGTGCAGCTGCATCACGAGGTCGAACACCGCCTGGGCGCCGCCGGCGTCCTTCATCGCGCCGATGACGTTGAGGTCCATCCCGGCCGCGAAGTCGGGCTTGCCCGAGGTGATGACGACGCCCTTGACGGCGTCGTCGGCCAGCGCCTGGTCGACCAGCCCGTCGAGCTCGCGGATGCCCGCCTCGCTGAGGACGTTCATCGACTTGCCGGGCACGTCCCAGGTGATGATGGCGACGCCGTCGGCGTCGGTCTTCATGGTGAAATCGGTCATGGTGTCACACCCGCTCGATGATGGTGGCCGCGCCCATGCCGGACGCGATGCAAAGGGTGGCGAGGCCGGTCGAGAGATCGCGGCGCTCGAGCTCATCGAGCAGCGTGCCGATGATGATCGCGCCGGTGGCGCCCAGCGGGTGACCCAGCGCCATCGCGCCGCCGTTCACGTTCACCTTGTCGGGCGACACCTGGAACGCCTGCATGAAGCGCAGGACGACCGCGGCGAAGGCCTCGTTGACCTCGAAGAGGTCGATGTCGCCGATCGACATGCCCGAGTCCTTGAGGATCTTTTCGGTCACCGGCACCGGGCCGGTCAGCATGATCGTCGGGTCGGTGCCGATCTTGGCGGTGGCGCGGATGCGGGCGCGGGGCTTGAGGCCCATCGCCTCGCCCCATTCCTTCGAGCCGATCAGCACGGCGGCGGCGCCGTCCACGATCCCCGACGAGTTGCCCGCGTGATGGATGTGGTTGATGTGGTCGAGATGCGGGTATTTCAGCATCGCCACCTTGTCGAAGCCCGGCATCACCTCGCCCATGTCCTTGAAGCTGGGCTTGAGCTTGGCGAGGTCCTCGACCGTGGTGCCGGGGCGCATGTATTCGTCGCGGTCGAGGATGGTCAGGCCGTTCTGGTCCTTGACCGGCACGATGGACTTGGCGAACCGGCCCTCGGCCCAGGCCTCGGCGGCGCGGCGCTGGGATTCGACGGCCAGCGCGTCGGCCTCCTCGCGGGTGAAGCCGTATTCGGTGGCGATGATGTCGGCCGAGATGCCCTGCGGGACGAAATAGGTCTTCATCGCGAGGCTCGGGTCGACCGCGATCGCGGCCCCGTCCGAGCCCATGGCGACGCGGCCCATCATCTCGACGCCGCCGGCGATGTAGGCCTGGCCCGCGCCCGCCTTGACCTGGTTGGCGGCGAGGTTCACCGCCTCCATGCCGCTCGCGCAGAAGCGGTTGATCGACAGGCCGGGGATCGACTCGTCGAGGTCCGACAGCAGCACGGCCGAGCGGGCGAGGCAGCCGCCCTGTTCCATCACCTGGGTGACGTTGCCCCAGATCACGTCCTCGACGGCATGGCCCTCGAGGCCGTTGCGTTCCTTGACGGCGTCGAGAAGGCGCGCCGAGAGCGCCAGCGAGGTGACTTCGTGCAGGCTGCCGTCGGGGCGGCCCTTGCCGCGCGGGGTGCGGGCGGCGTCAAAGATATAGGCTTCGGTCATGAGTCCTCCTGGGGTCCTCCTGGAATGCGCGCGGGTGGCCGGCGCGTCGGATCGGTGGGGTCGGCCGGACCGGGGGCTTCGCGCCCCCGGACCCCCGCGGGATATTTCTGCAAGAGAGAATGGGGCGAGTTAACCCGATCTCAACCTCTCGCTGCGAGCCTGACGTGGCGGTACAGGCTGGGAAGCCGATGACCGCCAAGGGAGAAAGCCCCCGGTCCCGCCACTGATGCCGATGGCCGCGCGGGGCCGGGGGCCGCAACCGGCCGCAGGCGCAACGGGGCCGCCGTGCCTTGCCGCACGGCGGGGGTCTGTCCTGCCCGAATATCTCCGCCGGAGGCATCCGGCCGGCGGGGCAGGCGCGGCGCGCCGGGCAGGGCGCGCCGCTGGCGCATCAGAACTGGTCCGCCGTCAGCGCCATGACCGGGTCGGCGCCGGTCTCGATCCGCGCGAGGTGGGTCGCGGTCATCGGCAGCTGCCGCTTCATGTAGTAGCGGCCGGTGGCGAGCTTGGTGTTCAGGAAGTCGGCGTCGCCGGTCCCCTCGGTCAACGCCTTCTGCGCCGCGACCGCCATCCGCGCCCACATGTAGCCCAGCACCGTGTGGCCGAAGAGGTGCATGAAGTCGTACGAGCCCGCCAGCGCGTGGTTGGGGTTCTTCATCCCGTTCTGCATGAAGAACATCGCCGCCGCCTGCAGGTCCTTCGACGCCGCCTTGAGCGGGTCGAGGAAGTCGGCCTTCAGGGTCGCGTCACCCTCGTTCGCCTTGATGAAGCCCTTGAGCTCCTCGAAAAACGCCATGACGTGCTTGCCGCCGTCCTGCGCCAGCTTGCGGCCGACGAGGTCGAGCGCCTGCACCCCGTTCGCGCCTTCGTAGATCATGGTGATCCGGGCATCGCGGACGAACTGCGACATCCCGTGCTCTTCGATGTAGCCGTGGCCGCCATAGACCTGCTGGGCCTGCACGGCGCTGTCGAAGCCCTTGTCGGTCAGGAAGCCCTTGATGACCGGGGTCAAGAGCGACACGAGCCCCTCGGCCGCCGCATCGCCGTTGTGGCCGCGGTCGATCAGGTTCGCGCCCCAGAAGGTCAGCGCGCGGGCGCCTTCGAGGAAGGACTTCTGGTCCATCAGCGCACGGCGGATGTCGGGGTGCACGATCAGCGGGTCGGCCGGGCCCGAGGGATTCTCGGCGCCGGTCACGGCGCGGCCCTGCAGCCGGTCCTTCGCGTAGGCGACGGCGTTCTGATAGGCGGCCTCGGCCACCGCGTAGCCCTGCAGGCCGACGCCGACGCGGGCTTCGTTCATCATCGTGAACATCGCCCGCATCCCCTTGTGCAGGTCGCCGAGCAGCCAGCCCTTGGCCGAGTCGTAGTTCATCACGCAGGTGGCGTTGCTGTGGATGCCCATCTTGTGCTCGAGCGCGCCGACCGAGACGCCGTTGCGCTCGCCCAGCGAGCCGTCCTCGTTCACCAGGAACTTCGGCACGATGAAGAGCGAGATGCCCTTGGTGCCCTCGCCGCCGCCCGGCGCCTTGGCGAGCACGAGGTGGATGACGTTCTCGCTCAGGTCATGGTCGCCGGCCGAGATGAAGATCTTCTGCCCGGTGATCAGGTAGCTGCCGTCGTCCTGCGGCTCGGCCTTGGTGCGCAGCAGCCCGAGGTCGGTGCCGCAATGCGGCTCGGTCAGGTTCATGGTGCCGGTCCACTCGCACGACACCATCTTGGGCAGGTAGGTCTGCTTCTGGTCCTCGGTGCCGTGGGCGTGGATCGCCGAATAGGCGCCGTGGGTCAGGCCCTGGTACATGTTGAAGGCCATGTTGGCCGAGACGAAGATCTCGCCCGCCGCCACGCCCATGACGTAGGGCATCCCCTGGCCGCCATACGCGGGGTCGCAGTCGAGCCCGGTCCAGCCGCCTTCCTTCACCGCCTCGAAGGCCGCCTTGTAGCCCTCGGGGGTGCGCACGACGCCGTTCTCGAGCTTGCAGCCCTGCTGGTCGCCCGGCAGGTTCAGCGGCGCGAGCATGTCGGTGGCCAGCTGCCCCGCCGCTTCGAGGATGGCGCTGGTGAAGTCGCGGTCCAGCTCGGCATAGCCGGGCAGATCGGCGCCGGAGACCTGCAGCACGTCATGCAGCAGGAAGTCCATGTCGCGGGTGGGGGCGTTGTAAATGGTCATGGCTCGTCCTTGACGGGTTGATCGGATGAGTGCGCGCCGGATCGGGCGAGCATCTCGTCGGTGGCGCGGACCCGCGCCTCGAGGTCTTCGATGATGTCCAGCAGCTCTTCGTGCTGCAGCCGGATCTCGGCCAGGCGCCGGCGGGCGATGTCGACCGTCGCGCGCAGCTGGGCGGCGTTGTCCCCCGCGGGCTCGTAGAGATCGAGCAGCCGCCCCATCTCGTCGAGCGAAAACCCGAAGCGGCGGCCGCGCAGGATCAGCGTCAGCCGCCCGCGCTCGCGGCGCGAATACAGCCGCAGCTGGCCTTGGCGCAGGGGCGTGATGAGCTTCCGGGATTCGTAGAACCGCAGGGTCCGCGGGGTGACGCCGAACGTCTCGCACATCTGGCCGATGGTCAGAAGATCGTCGTCCCGCATCGCTGGCCCCATCCTCCCCATGCCGGTCCCGTTGCGCTCGGACTGACGTATAGGCGCGGACCCCGTCGGCCTAGAGCGGACGCTGCGTCAACCCCCGGCCCCCGCGGCGCCCCGGCCTGAGGCCCCGCGGCGGGCCGGGCCGGAGTCCGGGGCGGGTCGTCCCGGCCGCCAAAAGACAAGCCGGATCAGGGCTTTGTCAGCCCTTGTCCGGGTCGGCCTCGGGCGCGTCGCGCCCGGGTTCGTCGTCCAGCCCGGCGATGAGACGCTGCGTCTCGTCCCGAAGCGTCCTGAGGTCGGCCATCGCCGCCTCGATCTCGTCGCGCTGGGTCGCCATCGCGTCGAGCTGCCGCGTGGCCAGGTCGACCCACACCTCGTACTGCGCCCGGGTGCCCTTCTGCTGATAGATCAGCAGCCACTGGCGGATGTCCTCGAGCGAGAAGCCGAAGCGGCGGCCGCGCATGATCAGCTTCATGCGCCCGATCTCGCGCGGGCCGTACCAGCGCGCCCGGCCCTCGCGGCGGGGGCTGAGCAGCTCGATGTATTCGTAATAGCGCAACGTCCGCGGGGTGACGTCGAACATGGCGCACATATCCTTGAAACTGATGTAGGATTCGTCGTGCATCCGTGCGTCCCCGTGACCGATGAGCGAGCCTAGCGTGGCCGGCCCGCGACCTCAACCTTTCCGCTGATGCGGCGCCGGGCGCAAGCCCATGCCGCGGTGCCGCCCCCGCTTGCGGGCGGCGCCGGGACGGGGCACTGATCGCAGGACCCACGGCCCCAGGACGAGAGGACACCCGCGGACATGGAGCTTTTGCCCGACAGCGGCGGTGCCGCCGACCCGCGCGAGATGATGCAGCGCTTCCTTGACGTGGTTCCCCACGCCGAGGCGCTGGGGATGCGGGTGATCGACGCCGGTCCCGGGATGGTCGAACTCGAGATGCCCTGGCGGGCCGAGTTCGTCGGCGACCCGGCCACGGGCGTGCTGCACGGGGGCGTGGTCTCGGCGCTGATGGACACCTGCTGCGGGGGCGCGGTGCTGGTCCACCCGAACCGCCCGGCCACGACCGCCACCATCGACCTCAGGATCGACTACCTGCGCTCGGCCGCGCCGGGGCAGGCGGTGCGGACCCGCGCCGAGTGCTTCCACATGGCGCGCGCGGTCTCGTTCGTGCGCGCCGTCGCCCATGACGGCACCGACGGCCCCCCCGTCGCCACCGCCACCGGCAGCTTCACCGTCGAGTGGCAGCGATGACCGGGGACCGCAACGAGCCGCTGGCGCAGCTCAAGGCGCGCCGGGACATGGCGCTGGGCGCGCTGGTCAACGGGATGCCCTATGCCGCGTGGCTGGGCATCCGCTTCGACCGCCGCGGGGACGAGCTGACCGCGACGCTGCCCTTTGCCGAGCGGCTGATCGGCAACCCGATGCTGCCGGCGCTGCACGGCGGGGCCACCGCCGCGTTCCTCGAGACGACCGCCATCGTCGAGCTGACCTGGGCCGCGATGTGGGGCGATCTCGAGGCCGGGCGCGTCGCCCCCGACCCCGAGCGCCCCGAGACACTGCCGCGGCTGCCCAAGACCATCGACTTCAGCGTCGACTACCTGCGCTCGGGGCTGGCGCGCGACGCCTATGCCCGCGCCCGCGTGGTCCGGCAGGGGCGGCGCTATGCGAGCGTCCATGTCGAGGCGTGGCAGGACAACCGGGCGCGCCTCTTCGCGCAGGCGACCGGCCACTTCCTGATGCCGCGCGGCTGAGCGTGGCCGCGCCCGGCCCGGACGGCGCGGCGACGGCGGCGGGCGGGGGCGAGCGGCCCCTGACCCATCGCCGGGTGCTGGCCATCGCCGGGCCGATCGTGCTGTCGAACGCCACCATCCCGCTGCTCGGCGCGGTCGATACCGGGGTGGTGGGGCAGATGGGCGCCGCCGCCCCGATCGGCGCGGTGGGGGTGGGGGCGGTGATCCTCGCCTCGATCTACTGGGTGTTCGGCTTCCTGCGGATGGGCACCTCGGGGCTGGTGGCGCAGAGCCACGGGGCGGGCGACGCGGGCGAAAGCGGCGCGCATCTGGTCCGTGCGCTGGGCATCGGGCTGGTCGCCGGGCTGGTGCTGATCGCCGCGCAGGCGCCGCTGGTGGCCGGCGCCTTCCGCCTCGCCCCCGCCTCGGCCGAGGTCGAGACGCTGGCGCGGCAGTACCTCGCCATCCGCGTCTGGGGCGCACCCTTCACCATCGGGATGTATGCGCTGACCGGCTGGATGATCGCGGTCGAGCGGACCCGCGCGATTCTCGGCGTGCAGATGCTGATCAACGTGATCAACATCACGCTCGACCTCGTGTTCGTCCTTGGCCTCGGCTGGGGGGTGCAGGGGGTCGCGGTGGCGACGCTGATCGCGGAAAGCTGCGGCTTTGCGCTGGCGGCGTGGCTCGCCCGCAGCGCGATCCGGGCGGGGCTGGCGCATGGCGGGCTGTGGGCCGGGGAGGTGCTGCGGCGGATGGTGGCGGTCAACGGCGACATCATGATCCGCTCGGTGCTGTTGCAGGCGAGCTTCACCACCTTCGTCTTCCTCGGCGCGGGGCAGGGCGACGTGACGCTCGCCGCCAACCAGGTGCTGATGCAGTTTCTCGAGATCACCGCCTATGCCCTTGACGGGTTTGCCTTCGCCGCCGAATCGCTGGTCGGGCAGGCGGTGGGCGCGCGGCGGCCGGACCGGGTGCGGCGGGCGGCGGTGCTGACCTCGCAGTGGGGCGTCGGCGGGGCGCTGGCGATGGGGCTGGTCTTCGCCGCGGGCGGCGGGGCGATCATCGACCTGCTGACCACCTCGCCCGAGGTCCGGGCGGCGGCGCGCGACAGCCTGCCGTGGCTGATCCTCGCCCCGGCCATCGGCATCGCCAGCTGGATGTTCGACGGCATCTTCATCGGCGCCACCCGCACCCGCGAGATGCGGATCGCCATGATCCAGTCGGTGGCGGTCTATGTCGTGGCGCTGCTGGTGCTGCCGCCGCTGATGGGCAACCACGGGCTGTGGGCGGCGCTGATGATCCTGAACGCCACCCGCGGGCTGGCGATGGCGCGGCTCTACCCGCGGGTCGAGCGCGCCGCCGCGGCGGCCTGACCCGCGGCACGAAAAAGGGGGCCGCAAGGGCCCCCTCGGGTTCGTCCGCGCGGGTGCTGAGGCTCAGGCCTCGTCCACGACCTGACGCCGGGCCTCGGCGCGCAGTTCGGCCATCTTGGCGCGGACGGTCGCCTCGTCGGCCTTGCCGGCCAGGTCGCCCGCCACCTTGCGGAACACGTCGTCCTCGCCCGGCTGCTCGAAATCCGAGGTGACGACGGTCAGCGCATAGGTGCGCGCCTCGTCGCCGGTCTTGCCCAGAAGCCCCGCCGCCCATTCGCCGAGCAGGCGGTTGCGGCGCGCCTCGGCCTTGAAGCGCAGATCGGCGTCATGGGCGAACTTGGCCTCGTAGGAACGCTCGCGGTCGTCGAAAGTGGTCATCATGGCCTCCGGGTTTGGGGTCGCGCCCCATATGCGCGCGCGGGCGCGGTCCCGCAACCCCGTATTGCCCGCCGGGCATCCCCGGCCCGTATTGCCCCCCTGCGGGGTTCGGCGCTATGGGGGACGCGACACTCTGCCCTAGCCCAGGACGAAAGGCGCGATCATGGCCCCGCGGCGCAAGAAGGTTTACGAAGGCAAGGCCAAGATCCTGTATGAGGGCACCGAGCCCGGCACCCTCATCCAGTACTTCAAGGACGACGCCACCGCCTTCAACGCCCAGAAGAAGGCGGTGATCGAGGGCAAGGGCGTGCTGAACAACCGCCTGTCCGAGTATTTCATGCAAGGGCTGGGCAACATCGGCGTGCCGACCCACTTCATCCGCCGCATCAACATGCGCGAGCAGCTGATCCGGCAGGTCGAGATCATCCCGCTCGAGGTGATCGTGCGCAACTTTGCCGCAGGCTCGCTGGCGAAGCGGCTGGGGATGGAGGAGGGGACCCAGCTGCCCCGCCCGATCGTCGAATACAGCTTCAAGAACGACGAACTCGGCGACCCGATGGTCAGCGAGGAATACGTCATCGCCTTCGGCTGGGCGAGCCAGCAGGACCTGGACGACATCATCAGCCTCGCGCTCAGGGTCAACGACTTCCTGTCCGGGGTGTTCTACGGGGTCGGCATCAAGCTCATCGACTTCAAGATCGAGATCGGGCGGATCTGGGACGGCGATTTCATGCGCCTCGTGGTCGCCGACGAGATCAGCCCGGACAGCTGCCGGCTGTGGGACATGAAGACCGGGCAGAAGCTCGACAAGGACGTGTTCCGGCGCGATCTCGGCAACCTGACCGACGCCTATACCGAGGTCGCCCGCCGCCTCGGCGTCATGCCGGCGGCCGCGCCCGTCAAGCCGACGCTCATCAACTGAGGGGAAACCGATGAAAGCCCGCGTCACCGTCATGCTGAAGAACGGCGTTCTGGACCCGCAGGGCGAGGCGATCCGCCACGCGCTGGGCAGCCTCGGGTTTTCGGGCGTCACCGGTGTCCGGCAGGGCAAGGTGATCGAGTTGGACCTCGAGGCGACCGACCCCGCCGCGGCCGAGGCCGAGGTGGGGCGGATGTGCGAGACGCTGCTCGCCAACACGGTGATCGAGCGCTGGTCGGTCGAGCTGATCTGACCCGCGCGGACGCCACCGCCGGACCGGGGCGCGGCCCCGGACCCCGGGGTATCGACGCCAGAAAGACGCGCCCGGCGGGGCGCCGATGATCGACCGCCTCGCCATGTTCATGGTGCTGGCGCGCACCGAGCATTTCGGCCGCGCCGCCGAGGAGCTGGGGATCACCCAACCGTCGCTGTCCTCGGCGCTCAAGGCGCTCGAGGATCAGCTCGGGGTGCAGCTCGTGCGGCGCGGGTCGCGCTATCGCGGGCTGACCCCCGAGGGTGAGCGGGTGCTCGACTGGGCGCGGCGGATCGTCGGCGACGCGCGCACCATGCAGGCCGAGCTCAGGGCCCGGCGCGCCGGCGTGACCGGGCGGCTGCGGCTCGGGGTGATCCCGACCGCGATGCCGCGCATTGCCGGGCTGACGGCGCCGTTCCTCGCCCGCCACCCGGGGGCCGAGGTCGCGATCCTCTCGCGCTCGGCCGACGAGATCAGGGACCAGATTGCCGCGCTGGAACTGGACGCCGGGGTCAGCTACCTCGACGCCCCCGCGCTCGGGCGGGTGCAGACCGTGCCGCTGTTCGTCGAGACGCTGTGCCTCGTGGACCGCTCGGCCCGCACGGACCCGGCGAGTTGGGAGGAGGCGGCGACCCGGCCGCTGTGCCTTTTGACCCCCGACATGCAGAACCGCCGGATCGTCGCGGGTGAGCTGGCGCAGGTGGGGGTGCCCGCCGCGCCGCGGGTCGAATCGAACTCGATGCTGGCGATCCTGTCCCATGTCACCACCGGCGCCTGGGCCGCGATCCTGCCGCAGGCGTTGGCCGAGGGACTGCCGCTGCCGCGCGGGGTGACGGCGCGGCCGCTGACCGGCGGGGCGGGGCACGCGGTGGGACTCGTCGTGGCCGACCGCGCGCCGCAGCCGCCGCTGGTCGAAGCGCTGGTGCAGGTCGCGCGGGCGGCCTCCGCCGATAGCTTTCGTCTATCGTAAGACGATGGTTTCAGATTGATTGCTCTATCGCTCGGGCGTTACCTTGCGTCACCGATTGCGGAGCCATGATGCCAGCCAACCCCGATCCCGCACCGACCGACCCGGTCCCCGTGCTGCCGAACCAGCCCCGCGCGCGCCCCCTCGACCCCGAGAGCGCCGCGCGGATCGAGGCGATCATCGCCCGCCATGCCGGGCGCGAGGGGCCGCTGCTGCCGATCCTGCACGACGTGCAGGCCGAGTTCGGCTTCATCCCCGAGGCGGCCCAGCCGCTGATCGGCCAGGCGCTGGCGATGAGCCGGGCCGAGATCCACGGCGTCGTCAGCTTCTACCACGATTTCCGCGCCGCCCCTGCCGGTCGCCACGTGCTGCGGCTGTGCCGGGCCGAGGCCTGCCAGTCGGTGGGCGCCGATGCGCTCGCCGACCAGCTGCGCGTGGCGCTGGGGCTCGACTGGCACCAGACCTCGGGCGACGGGGCGCTGACGCTCGAGCCGGTGTTCTGCCTCGGGCTCTGCGCCTGCGGGCCAGCGGCGCAGTTCGATGACCGGCTGGTCGGGCGGGCGACGGCGGCGGGGCTGCTGGCGCTGGCCGGGGGGCGGGCGTGATGCGGGTCTGGGTGCCCGGCGACGCCGCCGCCCGCGCGCTCGGCGCCGATGCGGTGGCCGAGGCGGTCCGCGCCGAGGCCGCGCGCCGGGGCGAGGCGCTGACGCTGGTCCGCAACGGCTCGCGCGGCATGGTCTGGCTAGAGCCGCTGGTCGAGGTCGAGAGGGACGGGGTGCGGATGGGCTTCGGCCCGATGACGCCCGAGGCCGTGCCGGGGCTGTTCGAGGGCGAGGGGGCGGATCATCCGTTGGCGCTCGGCCCGGTCGAGGCGCTGCCGTGGATGGCGGCGCAGACGCGGCTGACCTTTGCCCGGGTGGGGGTGATCGACCCGCTGTCGCTGGCCGAATACGAGGCGCAGGGCGGTCTTGCGGGTCTGCACGCCGCGCTGGCCGCGCCGGACCGGATCGTGACCGAGATCACCGACTCGGGCCTCCGCGGACGCGGGGGCGCGGGCTTCCCCACCGGCATCAAGTGGGCCACCGTCGCCCGCGCTTCGGCGCCGCAGAAATACATCGTCTGCAACGCCGACGAGGGCGACAGCGGCACCTTCGCCGACCGGATGCTGATCGAGGGCGACCCCTTCGTGCTGATCGAGGGCATGGCCATCGCCGCCGTGGCCGTCGGCGCGACCCGGGGCTTCATCTACCTGCGCAGCGAATACCCCGACGCCATCCGGGTGATGGAGGCGGCGGTCCGCCTTGCCCGCGACGCGGGGGTGCTGGGGCCTGACGTCCTCGGCTCGGGGCTCGCCTTCGACATCGAGGTCCGAGTCGGCGCCGGCGCCTATGTCTGCGGGGAAGAGACGAGCCTGCTCAACAGCCTCGAGGGCAAGCGCGGCATCGTCCGCGCCAAGCCGCCGATCCCGGCGCTCGAGGGGTTCATGGGCCGCCCCACGGTGGTCAACAACGTGCTCTCGCTCGCCACCGTGCCGTGGATCATGGCCCACGGCGCGGCCGCCTATGCCGCCCACGGCATCGGCCTCTCGCGCGGGACCATGCCGCTGCAGATCGCGGGCAACGTCCGCCACGGCGGGCTTTACGAGGTCGCCTTCGGCCTGACGCTCAGCGAGATCGTCGAGGGCATCGGCGGCGGCACCGCCTCGGGGCGGCCGGTCAAGGCCGTGCAGGTGGGCGGCCCGCTGGGCGCCTATTTCCCGCCGGCGCTCTTCGACACCCCCTTCGGGTACGAGGAGGTCGCGGGGCAGGAGGGGCTGGTCGGCCACGCCGGCATCGTGGTCTTCGACGACACCGCCGACATGCTCGCGCAGGCCCGCTTTGCGATGGAGTTCTGCGCCATCGAATCCTGCGGCAAATGCACCCCCTGCCGGATCGGCTCGGTCCGCGGGGTCGAGACGATCGACCGGATCGCGGCCGGCGACACGGGCATGATCCCGGTGCTGACCGATCTCTGCCACACGATGAAATGGGGCAGCCTCTGCGCGCTGGGGGGCTTCGCGCCCTATCCGGTGATGTCGGCGCTGACCCACTGGCCCGAGGATTTCACCGCTCGCGCCGCACAGGAGGCTGCGGAATGAAGGACTTCGTGATCCCCCCCGCCGACTGGACCCGCGACATGGGCACCCCCGCCTCGCGCTCGGACATCGAGGTGACGCTGACCGTGGACGGCATCGCGGTCACGGTCCCGGCCGGCACCAGCGTCATGCGTGCGGCGGCCGAGGCCGGGATCGCGGTCCCGAAGCTCTGCGCCACCGATCACGTCACCGCCTTTGGCTCGTGCCGCCTCTGCGTCGTCGCCATCGAGGGGATGCGCGGCACGCCCGCGTCCTGCACCACGCCGGTGGCCGAGGGGATGGTGGTCCGCACCCAGACCGACGAGGTCGCGCGCATCCGCCGCGGGGTGATGGAGCTTTATATCTCGGACCACCCGCTCGACTGCCTGACCTGCGCGGCGAACGGTGATTGCGAGTTGCAGGACATGGCCGGCGCCGTGGGCCTGCGCGAGGTGCGCTACGGCCCGGGGCTGAACCACGTCCATGCGCGCGCGGGCGACGCGCCGAACACCGAGTGGCGGCCCAAGGACCAGTCCAACCCCTATTTCACCTTCGACCCGTCGAAATGCATCGTCTGCTCGCGCTGCGTGCGGGCGTGCGACGAGGTGCAGGGCACCTTCGCGCTGACCATCGAGGGGCGGGGCTTCGACAGCCGCGTCTCGGCCGGGATGGCGTCGGACGATTTCCTCGGCTCGGACTGCGTGTCCTGCGGGGCCTGCGTGCAGGTCTGCCCGACCGCGACGCTGCAGGAAAACACCCAGATCGCCATCGGCACGCCCGACCGGATCGTCAAGACGACCTGCGCCTATTGCGGCGTGGGCTGCTCGTTCGACGCCCATCTGCGCGGCGAGACGGTGGTGAAGATGGTGCCGTCGAAGGACGGCAAGGCCAACCGCGGCCACAGCTGCGTCAAGGGCCGCTTCGCCTGGGGCTATGCCACCCATGCCGAGCGCATCCTGAACCCGATGATCCGCGAGGATTTCCGCGATCCCTGGCGGGTCGTCTCGTGGGAGGAAGCGCTGGGTTTCGCCGCCCGCCGCCTGCGCGAGACGCAAGCGGCGCACGGGCGCGAATCGGTCGGCGTCATCACCTCGTCGCGCTGCACCAACGAGGAAACCTATCTGGTCCAGAAACTCGCCCGCGCGGTGATGGGCAACAACAACACCGACACCTGCGCGCGGGTCTGCCATTCGCCGACCGGCTACGGGCTCAAGACCACCTTCGGCACCTCGGCCGGCACGCATGATTTCGATTCGGTCGAAGAGACGGACCTCGCGCTGATCATCGGCGCCAACCCGACCGAGGGGCATCCGGTCTTCGCCTCGCGCCTGCGCCGGCGGTTGCGGCAGGGGGCGGGCGTGGTGGTGCTCGACCCGCGGCGGATCGATCTGCTCAATTCGCCGCACATGAGCACGGCGCTGCACCTGCCGCTGCTGCCCGGCACCAACGTCGCGGTGCTGACCGCCATGGCCCATGTCATAGTGGCCGAGGGGCTCGAGGACGCGGCCTTCATCCGCGAACGCTGCGACTGGGACGAATACCTCGCCTACCGCGACTTCCTGCTCGACCCCCGCCACGCGCCCGAGGCGGTCGAGGCGGCCACCCACGTCCCCGCCGATCTGGTCCGGCAGGCGGCGCGGGCCTATGCGGGGGCGCCGAACGCCTCGATCTACTACGGGCTGGGGGTGACCGAGCATTCGCAGGGCTCGACCACGGTCATGGCGATTGCCAACCTCGCCATGCTGACCGGCAACATCGGCCGCCCGGGCACCGGGGTGAACCCGCTCAGGGGCCAGAACAACGTCCAGGGCTCGTGCGACATGGGCTCGTTCCCGCACGAGTTTCCGGGCTACCGCCACGTCACCGACACCGAGACCCGCGAGCTCTACGAGCGCGTCTGGGGCGTGCCGCTGTCGGACGAGCCGGGGCTGCGCATCCCCAACATGTTCGACGCGGCAACCCAGGGGACGTTCCGCGGCCTCTACTGCCAGGGCGAGGACGTGCTGCAGTCCGACCCCGACACCACCCATGTGCAGGCGGCGCTGGCGAGCCTCGACATCCTGATCGTGCAGGACCTGTTCCTGAACGAGACCGCGAACTATGCCCATGTGTTTCTGCCCGGCTCGACCTTCCTCGAAAAGGACGGGACGTTCACCAACGCCGAGCGGCGCATCAACATGGTCCGCCGCGCGATGCCGCCTCGGAACGGGCTCGCGGATTGGGAGATCACCCAGGCGCTGGCCAACGCGATGGGCGCGGCCTGGGACTATCGCCACCCGTCCGAGATCATGGACGAGATCGCGCTGACCACGCCCAGCTTCGCCGGCGTCAGCTTCGAGCTGCTGGACCGGGTGGGCTCGGTCCAGTGGCCCTGCAACAACAAGGCGCCGCTCGGCACCCCGGTGATGCACGTCGACGGATTCGTGCGCGGCAAGGGGCGGTTCATCCACACCGAATACGTGGCGAGCGACGAGCGCACCGGCCCGCGCTTCCCGCTGCTGCTGACCACCGGGCGGGTGCTGACGCAGTACAACGTCGGCGCCCAGACGCGGCGGACCGAAAACCTCGTCTGGCACGCGGAGGATCTGCTGGAGATCCACCCCGCGGATGCCGAGACGCGCGGCATCCGCGACGGCGATACGGTTCGGGTGGCCAGCCGCGCGGGCGACACCACGCTGCGCGCGAAGATCACCGAGCGGGTGGCGCCGGGGGTGGTCTACACCACCTTCCACCACCCGACGACGCAGGTGAACGTGGTGACGACCGATGCCTCGGACTGGGCCACCAACTGCCCCGAGTTCAAGGTGACGGCGGTGCAGGTCAGCCCCTCGAACGGCCCCTCCGAGTGGCAGGAGGCGTATCGCAGCCACGCCGAGATGGCCCGTCGCATCCTGCCGGCCGCGGAATGAGCGGGACCGGCACCGTCAGGGCGCCGGCGCCCGGCCGCCCGCTTCGGCGCTGGCGCGAGGGCGCGTGGGTGACGGGCGAGGACCGCCCCGCCGTGCCGCCCGAGGAAGCCGGGGTGGCGATCGTCATCGACGGCGCCTCGCAGGCGGTGCTGATGGCGTCGCCGCATGACCTCGGCGACCTCGCCCTCGGATTCGCGCTGACCGAGGGGCTGATCGACAGCCCCGCCGACGTGACCCACGCCGAGACGCTCGAGGTGGCGGCCCCCGTCCCCGGCATGGCCGCGCACGAGGCGCGGCTGTGGCTGCGCCCCGGCCTTTCCGTGCGGCTGGCCGAGCGGCGGCGCAGCATGGTCGGGCCGGTGGGCTGCGGCCTCTGCGGGGTGGACAGCATCGCTGCGGCCCTGCCCGAGGTGCGCCCGGTGCAATCCGACACCCGGCTTGCGCCCGCGACGGTGGCGGCGGCCATGGCAGCGCTCAGCGACGGGCAGCGGCTCTGGCGGCGGACGCCGGGCATCCATGCCGCCGCACTCTGGACCCCGGGCGCGGTCATGGTGCGCGAGGACGTGGGGCGGCACAACGCGCTCGACAAGCTCGGCGGGGCCGTGGCGCGGGCGGGGATCGCGCCGGACGGCGGGGCGGTGGCGATGACCTCGCGCCTGTCGGTGGACCTCGTGCAGAAGACCGTGCGGATCGGCGCGCCGGTGCTGATCGGCGCGGGCGTGCCCACCCGCCTCGCCATCGCCTGGGCCGAGGCTGCGGGCCTGACGCTGATCGGCCGCGCCCGCGGCGACGGCTTCGACATCTTCACCCACCCCCAGCGCATCGAGGGCTGAGCCATGTCCGAGGTCTCGGAACACACCCCGGACGAAAAGCTGCTGCGGATGGCGGCGCAGATCGCCGATTTCTTCCGCAGCCAGCCCGACCAGCCGCCCGAGGTGGGCGTCGCGGGGCACATCAACGACTTCTGGGGCTACCGGATGCGGCGCGGCTTCCTCGCCCTGCTCGCGGCGGGCGCGACCGACGACCCGGTGCTGCGCGCGGCCGGCGCGCTGATCCGCCTGCCCGGCGAGGCGACCGAGGGGGTTGTGCCGAACGACCCGCTCACCCACATGAACGAGGCCGAGGCGGAAAGCTGAGCCTGTCCCCGCCGGCCCCGATTCCACGCCGATGTGCCGTCCCCGACGTGCCCGGCCCCATGTTCGCGCGCCCTGACGCGCCCCCTCACGCGCGCCCCGGCGGCGTGTTAGCCTGAGCCCCATGAACCAGCTTCCCACCCGCCAGCAGATCCTCGACTGGATCGCCCAGAACCCCGACGCCACCGCCAAGCGCGACATCGCCAAGGCGTTCGGCGTCAAGGGCGCGGCCCGCATCGACCTCAAGCGCCTGCTGAAGGAACTCGAGGCCGAGGGCGTGGTCGAGCGCCGCCGCCGCAGCTACCGCGACCACGAGAAGCTGCCGCCGGTCAGCGTGCTCGAGATCCTGCCGCCCGACGCCAACGGCGACCTGTTCGCCCGGCCGATGGAGTGGCAGGGCACCGGCCCGATGCCCCGCATCCTCTTCGCCCCCCGCAAGGCCGACCCCGCGGTGGGGCCGGGTGAGCGGATCCTCGCCCGGCTGGCCGAGGTCGAGGGCGAGGATCACGACTACCAGGCGCGCCTCATGCGCCGGATCGGCACCGTCCAGCACCGCGTCGTCGGCGTCTTCCGCAAGGCGACCGAAGGCGGGCGCATCGTGCCCATCGACAAGGGCCAGGACCGCCAGTGGCAGGTCCGCGCCGACGCCACGCTCGACGCGCATGACGGCGAGCTGGTCGAGGCCGAGCAGATCGGCTCGAAAAACCGCCTCGGCCTCGCGCAAGCGCGCATCATCGAGCGGCTGGGCGACCCGTCGGCGCCGCGCGCCGTCAGCCTGATCGCCATCCACCAGCACGGCATCCCCGACGATTTCCCCGACGCCGTGATGGCCGAGGCCGACGCCGAGACCCCTGCGCCCCCCAAAGGCCGCGAGGATCTGCGCCGCCTGCCGCTCGTCACCATCGACCCGTCGGACGCCCGCGACCACGACGACGCGGTGGCGGCGCTGCCCGACGACGACCCGAAGAACCCGGACGGCATGGTGATCTGGGTCGCCATCGCCGACGTCGCCTATCACGTCCGGCCGGGCACCGCGCTCGACCGCGAGGCGCGGCATCGCGGCAACTCGACCTATTTCCCCGACCGGGTGGTGCCGATGCTGCCCGATGTGCTGTCGGGCGACCTCTGTTCGTTGCACGAGGGGGTGGACCGGCCGGTGATCGCGGTGCGGATGCGGCTGGATGCCGAGGGCAACAAGATCGGCCACGACTTCCACCGCGGGATGATGTACAGCCTCGCCTCGCTCAGCTACGAGCAGGCGCAGGCCGCCGCCGACGGCGCGCCCGACGAGGCCACCGCCCCGCTGATGGACGACGTGATCCGGCCGCTCTTCGCGGCCTACGCGTTGCTCAAGAAGGCCCGCGCCCGGCGGCAGCCGCTGGAGCTTGACCTGCCCGAGCGGCGGATCGAGCTGACCGCTGACGGGCGGGTCAAGTCGGTCGCCTTCCGCGACCGCTTCGACGCCCACAAGCTGATCGAGGAGTTCATGGTGCTGGCCAACGTCGCCGCCGCCGAGGAGCTCACTCGCCTGCGCCGCCCGCTTCTGTTCCGCGTCCACGAGGAGCCGAGCCCCGAGAAACTCAACGCGCTGCGCGACGTGGCCGAGGCGTCGGGCTTTGCGCTCGCCAAGGGGCAGGTGCTGCAGACGAGCCAGCTCAACCGCCTGCTCGCGCAGGCCGAGGGCACGGATTTCGACGAGCTGATCAACGTCTCGACCCTGCGGTCGATGACGCAGGCCTATTACCACCCCGAGAACTTCGGCCATTTCGGGCTGGCGCTGAAAAGCTACGCGCATTTCACCTCGCCGATCCGGCGCTATTCGGACCTGATCGTGCACCGGGCGCTGATCGCCGGTCACGGCTGGGGCGGCGGCAAGGACGGCAAGCCGGACGGGCTGTCGGCCCATGACGTCGAGGTGCTGGCCGAGACCGCCCAGCAGATCAGCGACACGGAACGGCGCAGCATGGCGGCCGAGCGCGACACGACCGACCGCTATCTCGCGGCCTATCTGGCCGACCGGGTGGGGTCCGAGTTCACCGGTCGCGTCTCGGGCGTCCAGCGCTTCGGCGCCTTCGTCAAGCTGGACGAGACCGGGGCCGACGGGCTGCTGCCGATCCGCGAGATCGGGCGCGAGTATTTCCACTTCGACCGCGACGCGCAGACGCTGGTGGGGGCCGACACCGGGCTGACCATCGGCATCGGCCAGCGGGTGACCGTGCGGCTGGCCGAGGCGATCCCGACCACCGGCGGGCTGACGCTGGAACTGGTCGAGGTCGAGGGCCGCGGCATCCCCGCCGGCCCCAAGGGACCGCGCGGCAAGGCGCCGCGGCGACGGGACGGCAAGTCGGCCAAGGCCGGCGAGGCCCGCGCCCGCAAGCTGCGCCGGATCCGCAAGTAGCGCGGGGGCGGCGCAGGAACCCTTTGGCGATCAACGGGTTGTTGGGGCGAAGCAACCGAAAGGATCGCCCCATGGGTTTCTGGGATTTCGTCAAGGACGCCGGCAAGTCGGTGTTCGGAACCGCCGAGGCCGCCGAGCCGAAGGCTCAGCCCGCCCCCGCCCCGCAGGCCAACCCCGCACCGCAGGCGAGCCCTGCGCCGCAGGCGCAGCCCGCCCCTCAGGCCCAGCCTCAGTCGCAGCCCCAAGCCCAGCCGCAGCAGGCGCCGCAGGCCGCGCCCGCCCATGACGCCGACACCCAGCGCAAGCTCGACGCGCTCAACGCCGAGGTCCGCGCGATGGGCCTCGACGCCGGCGACGTGCGGCTGCACCTCAACGGCGACACGGTGACGATCGTCAGCCACGGGGCCGACCGCGAGACGCTGGAAAAGCTGATCCTCGCCGTGGGCAACATCAAGGGCATTGCCCGGGTCGAGGCCGACCTGCCGCCCGCGCCCGAGGGCCAGCCCGCGGCCGAGCCGGTGTTCCACGAGGTCAAGAAGGGCGAGACGCTGTCCGAGATCGCCCAGCAGCACCTCGGCAAGGCCAGCCGCTACCGCGAGATCTTCGAGGCCAACCGCCCGATGCTGTCGGACCCCGACAAGATCTATCCCGGCCAGAAGCTGCGGATTCCGCAGGACTGAGCCAGCGGCCGTCTTTCTGGCCCGAATACCCAAACGGGGCCCGCCACAACCGGCGGGCCCCGTTTCGCGTCAGAGATAGAGCAGCCCCAGCCCGATGATCGTGCCGGTCACGACAAGCTGGATGAGGCAGAAGCCCATGATGTCGCGCGGCTTCAGCCCCGCGATGCCCAACATCGGCAACGCCCAGAACGGCTGCAGCAGGTTCGTCCACGCATCGCCCCAGGCGACCGCCATGACCACCCGCGGCATGTCGGCCTGCAGCGCCTGCGCGGCAGCCTCGACCACCGGCGCCTGCACCGCCCACTGCCCGCCGCCCGAGGGGACGAAGATGTTGACGATCCCGGCACTGATGAAGCTCCAGAACGGCAGGGTCTGGGCGGTCGAGAAAGACACGAACCACTCGGAGAGCGCGGCCGCGAGCCCGGTCTGGGTCATGATCGCCATGATCCCGGCGTAGAACGGGAACTGGATGACGATGCCGGCGCCGCCGCGCACGCCCTCGTCGAGCGCGGCGAGCAGGCTGCGCGGGCTGCGGTGCAGCGCGATGCCGGTGAAGAGGAAGAGAAAGTTCACCACGTTGAGGTTCAGCACCGCGCCCTTGGTGATGAAGTGCTGCGCGAGCCAGATCAGCCCCGGCACCGCCACCGCCCACAGGAGGATGGGTGAGCGTTCCAGCGCCTCGGCCGGGGTGCGCGCGGGCTCGGCGTGCGGGTCCTCTTCGGTCAGCTTGGCGGGATCGACCAGCACGGTCTCGTCCGGGCGCGGCATCATCAGATAGTTGACCAGCGGGATCGCCACGAACAGCGCCGCGCAGATCATCAGGTTGTAGCTTGCGAAGGTGGTGAGCGAGGTGGGGATCAGGCCGATCACCTCTTCGGTGAAATGCCCGGGCGTCGAGACGGTCAGCGGGATCGAGCCTGAGAGCCCCCCGTGCCAGATCACGAAGCCGCTGTAGGCCGAGGCGATGAGCAGCCGGTAATCGACCCGCACCCGCCGGGCCAGCGCCTTGGCGAAGAGCGCGCCGACGACCAGCCCGAAGCCCCAGTTGATCCACGACGCGACCAGCGACACGAGCGAGACCAGCACGATCGCGCCCGCCGGGCTGGCGGCCAGCCCGGCCAGCCGGTCGAGCAGGCTGCGCACCACCGGCGTCGTGGCCATGATGTAGCCCGAGACGAGCACCAGCAGCATCTGCATGGCGAATTCGAGCAGGCGCCAGAAGCCGTCGCCCCACGCGACGATCACCTGCATCGGCGTGACCGGCTGGGTCAGCACCGCCGCCAGTCCGGCCACGAGCGTCAGCACGATCACGAAGATGAACGCATCGGGCAGATAGCGTTCCATCATCCGGGTCGCCGGGCGCGCCAGAAATCTCAGCATCGGTCAGTCCTCCCCCTCTTGCCGTTGTCGGGGCCCAGACTGCCGGGCGGGGCGGGGGAGGGCAACCGCGGGACCCCCCGGAACGAGAAGGACCGCCCCGTGCGGGGGCGGCCCGGTCAGCGTCGCTAAGGGTGCGGCCGTCAGATCGCGGCGGCGCGCACCTTGTCGTCGACCTTCGCCTCGTACTGGCGGAAGTTCTCGCGGAACATTCCCTTCAGCTTCTCGGCCTGCGCGTCATAGGCCGCGCCGTCGGCCCAGGTCTGCCGCGGGTCCAGCAGCGCGTCGTCCACGCCCGGCACCGACACCGGCACCTCGAAGCCGAAGTTCGGGTCGCGGCGGAACTCGACTTCGTTCAGCGATCCGTCCAGCGCCGCGGTCAGGAGCGCGCGGGTCGCCTTGATCGGCATCCGGCGGCCGGTGCCGAACGGCCCGCCGGTCCAGCCGGTGTTGACCAGCCAGCAGGTCGCGCCGGACTTCTCGATCCGCTCGGCCAGCAGCTTGCCGTACTCTTCGGGGCGGCGCGGCATGAAGGGCGCGCCGAAGCAGGTCGAGAAGGTCGGCTGCGGCTCTTTCACGCCCACCTCGGTGCCCGGGGTCTTCGAGGTGAAGCCCGACAGGAAGTGATACATCGCCTGTTCCGGCGTCAGCCGGGCGATCGGCGGCATCACCCCATAGGCGTCCGAGGTCAGCATGATGACGTTCTTCGGCTGCCCGGCCATCCCCGTTTCCGAGGCGTTCGAGATCGCCTCGAGCGGATAGGCGCAGCGCATGTTCTCGGTGATCGAGCTGTCGGCGAAGTCGAGCTCGAGCGTGTCGGGATCGAACACCATGTTCTCGATCACCGTGCCGAAGCGGCTGGTGGTCGCGTAGATCTCGGGCTCGGCCTCGGGCGAGAGGTTGATGGTCTTGGCGTAGCAGCCGCCCTCGAAGTTGAAGGTGCCCTTGTCCGACCAGCCGTGCTCGTCGTCCCCGATCAGCACCCGCGAGGGGTCCGCCGACAGCGTCGTCTTGCCGGTGCCGGAGAGGCCGAAGAAGATCGCCACCTCTTCGGGGTTGCCCGGCGCGTGGTTGGCCGAGCAGTGCATCGGCATCACCCCGCGCTCGGGCAGGATGTAATTCAGCAGCGTGAACACGCCCTTCTTGTTCTCGCCCGAATACTCGGTGTCGCCGACAAGGATCAGCTTCTTGTCGAAGTTGATGGCGATCACGGTCGAGCTGCGGGTGCCGTGCCGCTCGACGTCGGCCTTGAAGCTCGGGCAGTTGATGATCGTCCAGTCGGGCTCGAAGCCCGCGAGCTCGGCCCCCTCGGGGCGGCGCAGCAGGTGGCGGATGAAGAGGTTGTGCCAGGCCAGTTCCGACACCACCCGCACGTCCAGCCGCTGCTCGGGGTCGGCGCCGGCGTAGAGGTCCTGGACGAAGTATTCCTTGCCCTTCATGTGCTCGAGCATGTCGGCATAGAGCACGTCGAAATGCTCGGGCGACATCGGGCGGTTGTTGTCCCACCAGATGGTGTCCTCGGTCAGCGCGGTGCGGACGACGTGCTTGTCCTTGGGCGAGCGGCCGGTCTTGGCGCCGGTGGTCACGAGGAACGCCCCGCCGAGGCCCAGGTGCCCCTCGCCACGGCGGATCGCCGCCTCGATCAGCGCCGGCTCGAGCAGGTTGTAGTGCACCTCACCCACCCCCGAGATGCCCTGGTCCTCGAGCTTGCATTGCGGATTGACGCGGGGCTGGGTCATGCTGGAACTCCTTGAGGTCGGGCCGGGTCGCCTGCGGGTGCTATAACCATGACAGTCGGATGAAGAAAGACGGGCAGGGGTGGCGGTTAGCGCAACCAGAAACGTTTAGCGTTATCAGGCTCTGCGGCGCGCAAGATCATGAGGCGCGGCGGTCGGACGAGGGCCCCCGGCGGTGACGACGCTGCACGCGAGCGCGGTGGCGATCGGGGGCAGGGGGCTTCTGATCCTCGGCCCCTCCGGGTCGGGCAAGTCGGCGCTGGCGCTTGAGCTGATGGCGATGGGGGCAGGGCTGATCGCCGACGACCGGGTTCGCGTCACCCGGCGCGGCGAGGCGGTGATCGCCGACTGCCCGCCTGCGCTCAGCGGGCGGATCGAGGCCCGCGGCCTCGGCATCCTCAACGCCGTGCCGGCAGGACCGACGCCGCTCGCGCTGGTCGTGGACCTGGGCCGGGACGAGCCCGAGCGCCTGCCGCCGTGGCGCCAGACCGAGGTGGCAGGGGTGACGCTTCCCCTTGCCTTGCGGGGTTGCGGCCCACATCTTGGTGCTGCGCTGCGGCAGATGCTGCTCTGCGGTCGCAGCGACTGAGCGAAGGGTTCGAATTGGACGGCAAGACGACAGGCGGCACGCCCTCGGGCGAGGGGACTGGCGTCCCGGAGGCGGGCGCCCCCGAACCGGGGGCCCAGCGGCTGGTGCTGGTGACGGGGCCTTCGGGTGCGGGGCGCTCGACGGCGATCAACGTGCTCGAGGATCTGGGGTTCGAGGCGATCGACAACCTGCCGCTGTCGCTGATCCCGCGGCTGCTCGACGGCCCGCCGCGGCCCGCGCCGCTGGCGCTGGGGCTCGACGTCCGCAACCGCGACTTCTCGGCCTCGAACGTGATCGAGCTGATCGATTCGCTGACCCGCAACCCGAGGTTCGCGCCCGAGGTGCTGTATCTCGACAGCGCCACCGACACGCTGGTGCGCCGCTACGCCGAGACCCGGCGGCGCCACCCGCTGGCCGCCGACGGCTCGCCCACCGACGCCATCACCGCCGAGCGCGACCTGCTGACGCCGATCCGGGTCAGGGCGGACGTGCTGCTCGACACCTCGGATTTCACCCCGCACGACCTGCGCGGCGAGCTCGCGCGGCTCTTCGACCTGTCCGACAGCGGGCGGATGTCCGTTTCGATCCAGAGCTTCAGCTACAAGCGCGGGGTGCCGCGCGGGCTCGACATGATGTTCGACTGCCGCTTCCTCGCCAACCCGCACTGGGTCGAGGGGCTGCGCGCGCAGGACGGCCGGGCGCCCGCGGTGCAGGCCCACGTCACTGGCGACCCGCGCTACCCCGAGTTCTTCGAGCGGGTGCGCGACCTGATCCTGTTCCTGCTGCCGGCCCAGGTGGCCGAGGGCAAGGCGCATCTGGCGATCGGCTTCGGCTGCACCGGCGGGCAACACCGTTCCGTCACATTGGCCGAACGGATGGCCGACTCGCTTGCAGAGCAGGGGTGGCAGGTGTCAAAACGGCATCGGGAACTGGAACGGCGCGAGGCGCAGCCGCGTTCCGCCGAACCCGCTCCGGCGCGCGCGCCGGCCGAGGGATCGGCATGAGACGCAGGCGTGAGGTGCAGATCGGCCGATGGTGGATGTGATTTGATCGGTATCGTGATCGTGGCGCATGGCGGGCTGGCGCGGGAATACCTGGCCGCCGTGGAACACGTTGTGGGCCCGCAGGGCGGCATCCGCGCCGTCACCATCGAGGAAGACCACGACAGGGTCGCCAAGCAGATGGAAATCGCCCGCGCCGCCGATGAGGTGGACAGCGGCGACGGTGTCGTGATCGTCACCGACCTGTTCGGCGGCTCGCCCTCGAACCTGTCGATGCCGGCCTGCGTCGCGGGCAAGCGGCGCATCCTCTACGGCGCCAACCTGCCGATGTTGGTGAAGCTCGCCAAGCTGCGCCACCTCGACGTGGGTACCGCGGCCGAGGCCGCGGCCGAGGCCGGGCGCAAGTACATCGACTGCTACAGCCCGCAGGACCCGGCCGCCCAGGCCCCGCCGCCGTGCCGGGCCGTGTCGTGACCGAGCTGACGCGCGAGCTGCGCATCATCAACGAAAAGGGCCTGCACGCCCGCGCCTCGGCCAAGTTCGTCGAGACGGTGGAACGCTTCGACGCCCGCGCGATGGTGGAAAAGGACGGCGAGCTGGTGGCGGGCAACTCGATCATGGGCCTGCTGATGCTGGTCGCCCCGCGCGGCAGCGCCATCACCGTGACCACCTCCGGCCCCGAGGCCGCGCCCCTGATGGAGGCGCTGGCGGCGCTGGTCGGCAACTACTTCGGCGAAGGCCGCTAAGGCCGCGCCGCGTGGCCCGCGACAGCTATCACCATGGCAACCTGCGGCAGGCGCTGGTCGAGGCGACCGTGCGCCTGATCGAGGACCGCGGCCCGATGGGCTTCACCCTGGCCGAGGCCGCCCGCCAGGCCGGGGTCAGCGCCGCCGCCCCCTATCGCCACTTCACCGGCCGCGAGCAGCTGATCGAGGAGGTCGCGCGGCAGGGTTTCCTCGAGTTCGCCGACCGCCTCGCCGCGGCCTTCGGGGACGGGCGGCCCTCGCCGCTGTCGGCCTTCCTGCGGATGGGCGACGCCTATCTGCGCTTCGCGGCCGAAAAGCCCGGCTACTACATGGCGATGTTCGAGGCCGGCCTGTCGATCGCCGGCAATGCCGAGCTGGCCGCCGCCGCCGACCGCGCCGAGGACGCGCTGACCCACGCCGCCGCGGCGATGTTCCAGCGCTTGGCCCCCGAGCGCCGCCCGCCGCCGTCGATGGTCGCCAACCACATCTGGGCGCTGTCGCACGGGGTGGTCGAGCTTTTCGGCCGCGGCCGCCCCGGCGCCCGCTCTCCCGTCTCGGCGGCCGAGATGCTCGAGTCGGGCGTGCTGATCTACCTGCGCGGCCTCGGCGTCATCCCGGACTGAGCGCGCCCCAAAATAATTTCGCGCCCGGCCATTGATGCGCGCTTTCGCCCTCCCATCTGTGTTAATGTGATTAACATTCACATCCATCGCATGGAGCGCCCGATGTCCTACCCTTACGCCCCTTCGCCTGCCGCGCTGCCCGCGCCGCAGCCGGGCTTCTCGCTGACCCGACCGCTGATCCGCATCCGCGACTGGCTGGACGACCACGGCAAGCCGGCCTGGATCGCGGCGGTTATCGCGGGCTTCGTCCTCGCCTGGCCCGTCGGCCTCGCCCTTCTCGGTTACATGATCTGGAGCAA
The DNA here is from genome assembly GCF_900106665.1 of Paracoccus sanguinis. Lineage (GTDB taxonomy): Bacteria > Pseudomonadota > Alphaproteobacteria > Rhodobacterales > Rhodobacteraceae > Paracoccus > Paracoccus panacisoli. Next base: position 392,069 of record NZ_FNNA01000002.1, on the reverse strand, counting down.
CCGTATGTTCGCCTGCCGCCACCGCCCTGCCGCGCGCAGCTTCCGCGCCGACCCGGCCCGCCCGACCGGCAACGCCGCCTTCGACGCCTACCGGGCCGAAACGCTGAAGCGGCTCGAGGATGAGCACGCGGCCTTCCTCGACTTCCTCGCCAAGCTGCGCGAGGCCAAGGACAAGGCCGAGTTCGACCAGTTCATGAAGGACCGCTCCGCCGCCTGACGGGCCGGCGCCTGATGCGGAAACGGGGGGCGGGCGACCGCCCCCTTTTCAATAGGCGGTGGCGGCGTAGATGCGGGTCAGGTCGCCCTGCCACTCGCCGTGATAGGCGGCCAGCAGATCGTCGGCGCCCGTTATCCCCCGCTCGACCCGGTCGCGCAGCACCGCGAGATGCGCGACCTCGTCCGGCGCGCCCTCCGCCGAGGGCCGGGCGCGCGCGGCGAGCCCCGCCTCGGCCAGCGCCAGCACCTCGCGGGCGAGGTCGTTCAGCCGCAGCCCGTCATGCTCACCCGCCAGCCCGTCGCGGGCGGCGGCGCGACGCAGCCCCTCGCGCGTCTCGTGGGTCCAGCCGCGGGTCAGCTCGGTCGCCCCGTCCAGCGCAGCCTGGTCGTAGCACAGGCCCACCCACAGCGCCGGCAGCGCGCAGAGATGGCTCAGCGGCCCGCAATCGGCGCCCCGCATCTCGATGTATTTCTTCACCCGCGCCTCGGGGAAGACGGTGGTCATGTGATCCGCCCAGTCCGACAGCGTCGGCAGCTCGCCCGGCAGCGCCGGCAGCCGGCCTTCCATGAAGTCGCGGAACGACATCCCCAGCGCGTCGATGTAGCGCCCGTCGCGGTAGACGAAATACATCGGCACATCAAGGACATACTCGACCCAGGCCTCGTAGCCGAAGCCGTCCTCGAAGACGAAGGGCAGCATCCCCGTCCGCGCCGCGTCCAGGTTCTGCCAGATGTGGCTGCGCCAGGACTTCATCCCGTTCGGACGCCCGTCGAGGAAGGGCGAGTTCGCAAACAGCGCCGTGGCGAAGGGTTGCAGCGCCAGCGCCACCCGCAGCTTCTGGACCATGTCGGCCTCGGACGCGAAGTCGAGGTTCACCTGCACGGTCGAGGTCCGGTACATCATCTGCGTGCCGAGCGTCCCCACCTTCTGCATGTAGGGGGTCATCAGCGCATAGCGGCCCTTGGGCATCATCGGCATCTGGTCCTGCCGCCAGATCGGCGCGGCGCCGATCCCCATGAAGCCCGCGTTCATCGGCTCGGCGATCTCGGCCACCTCGGCCAGATGCTGCACGGTCTCGGCGCAGGTCTCGTGGATCGTCTCGACCGGCGCGCCCGACAGCTCGAACTGCCCGCCCGGCTCAAGGCTCACGTTGGCGCCCTCGCGCGACAGGCCGATCAGCTTGCCGCCCTCGCGCACCTCAGCCCAGCCGAAGCGGTCGCGCATCCCCTCGAGCATGGCGCGGATCGAGCGCTCGCCGTCATAGGGCAGCGGCTCGAGCGTATCCCAGAGGAAGCCGAACTTCTCGTGCTCGGTGCCGATCCGCCAGGCCTCGCGCGGCTTCTCGCCCGAGGCGATATAGGCGGCAAGCTGGTCGCGCCGCTCGATCGGGCCGCCGCCCTGCTGGGGAATGGACATCGGGGGCCTCGCACTCGTTGCCGGCGAGAGGTGGCGTGCCGCCTGCCCATAGTCAAGCCGTGACCTCACGCGTCTGCGACCTGTCGCCGGCCCACAGCCGCACCGCACCCCACCTCGGGCTGGACCCAAATATCCCCGCCGGAGGCACCGGCCGGCAGGCCGGTCCGCTGCGCGCCGGCCTCGGTCCCGGTTGCGACCCGCGCCAAGGATATGCGAGGAGCAGCCTGACCCCGACACGAGGCTGACATGACCGACGAGACCCTGCCCACCGTCCGGCTGCGGCCCAAGGCCAACGCGCGGGCCATCCGCCACGGCTTCCCCTGGGTCTATGCCGACGAGCTGGTGACCGACCGCCGCACCAAGGCGCTGGCGCCGGGCAGCCTCGTCCGGCTCGAGGATGCCGAGCGGGCGCCGCTCGGGGTGGCGACCGTCAACCCGAACTCGAAGATCATCGCCCGGATGCTCGACGCTGACCCTGGGGCGGTGATCGACCGCGGCTGGCTGGCCGCGCGGCTCGCCCGGGCGCTGGCACTGCGCGAGACGCTGTTCGACGCCCCCTTCTACCGCCTCGTTCATGCCGAGGCCGACGGCCTGCCCGGCGTGGTCATCGACCGCTTCGGCGACGCTGCGGTGATCCAGCCCAACGCCGCCTGGGCCGACCGGCTCTTGCCCGACCTCGCCGCCGCGCTGGCCGAGGTCACCGGCGTCACCCGCATCGTGATGAACGGCTCGGGCCGCGCCCGCGGGCTCGAGGGGCTGGCCGAGCGGACTGAGGTCATCGCCGGCGCCATCGACGCGCCCGTCGAGGTGCCGATGAACGGCGCGATCTACCTCGCCGACCTGACCGGCGGGCAGAAGACCGGGCTCTTCTACGACCAGCGCCCCAACCACGCCTTCGCCCAGCGGCTCGCGCGCGGCGGGCGAGTGCTCGACGTGTTCTCGCACGTCGGCGGCTTCGGCCTCGCCGCGCTCGCGGGCGGCGCGGAAAGCGCCACCTGCGTCGACGGCTCGGCCGCGGCGCTGGCGCTCGCGCAGGGCGGCGCCCGCGCGATGGGGGCCGAGGGGCGGCTCACCACCCGGCAGGGCGACGCCTTCGCGGTGATGGAGGCGCTGGCCGCCGAGGGCGCCCGCTTCGACGTGGTGATCTGCGACCCCCCCGCCTTCGCGCCCTCGAAACAGGCGCTCGAGGCGGGCTTGCGCGCCTATGAGCGCACCGCGCGCCTCGCCGCGCCGCTGGTCGCGCCGGGGGGCACTCTCGGCCTCTGCTCGTGCAGCCATGCCGCGACGCTCGACCTGTTCCGAAACGCCTCGGCCCGCGGGATCGGGCGGGGCGGGCGGCGGATGCAGCTCCTCCACACGGGCTTCGCCGGCCCCGACCACCCGATGCTGCCGCAACTCGCCGAAAGCGGCTATCTCAAGGCGCTGTTCTTCCGGCTCGACGGCTGAGCCGATGAAGGCCGTCCTCGACGCCTGCGTGCTCTACCCGACCGTCCTGCGCGAGATCCTGATCGGCGTGGCCGACGCCGGCCTCTACACCCCGGTCTGGTCGCCCCGCATCCTCGCCGAGTGGCGCCACGCCGCCGCCCGCCTCGGGGCCGACGCCGAGGCGGTGGCCGGGGCCGAGATCGCGCTTCTCACCCGCGCCCATGCGCAGGCGAGCGTTCCAGATGACGGAATGGCGGCGGAAGGGTTCGACTGGCCCGACCCCGCCGACCGCCACGTGGCCGAGGCGGCGCTGGCGGCCCACGCGCCTCTGATCGTCACCGCCAACCTGCGCGACTTTCCGCGCCGCGCGCTTTCGCCGCTGGGGCTCGCGGCCGAGCATCCCGACGCCTTCCTGCTTACCCTCTGGCGCCGCGACCCCGACCCCGTCGCGGCGGCCGTCCACGCGGCCCACGCCAAGGCGCAGGCGCTCGGCGGGCCGATGCCGCTGCGCGAGCTGATGGCGCGGGCCCGGCTGCCGCGGCTCGCCAAGGCGCTCGCCCGCGCCGACTGAGCACGCGGGCCCGCAAACACCCGCAACCCTCGCGCCAACCGACTATGCGTCGCCGCCCCCCGGGGGTTGCCCTGCGCCCGCCCCTCCCGTAGCCACGGGGGCAGGACAAGAGGAACCCCATGGTCTCGCGGCTCATCCAGGTCGACGACTTCGACCTCGTCATCTTCGGGGCGACCGGCGACCTCGCGCGCCGCAAGATCCTGCCCGGGCTGTTCCGCCGCCATGCCGCCGGCCAGTTCCCCGAAGCCGCACGCATCATCGGCGCGGCCCGGTCCGAGATGGACGACGCGGGGTTCCGCGCCGAAGTCCGCGCCGCCATCGCCGAGTTCGACCCGACCCGCGCCGACGCGCCCGAACTGCCCTCGTTCCTCGAGCGGCTGTCCTACGTCGCCATCGACGCCAAGGGCGACACCGGGTGGCAGGCGCTCGGCGCGCGGATGCGGCCGGGGGTGGTGCAGGCCTTCTATTTCTCGGTCGCGCCGTCGCTCTTCGGCGAGCTGGCCGAGCGGCTGGCCCGCTTCGGCATCGCCGGCCCGGATGCGCGGATCGTGGTGGAAAAGCCCTTCGGCCGCGACCTCGCCTCGGCCCGCGCGCTCAACGCCACGCTGGCGCGGCATTTCGACGAACGGCAGATCTACCGGATCGACCATTATCTCGGCAAGGAAACCGTCCAGAACCTGATGGCGGTGCGCTTCGCCAACATGCTGTTCGAGCCGCTGTGGAACGCGCATTACATCGACCACGTCCAGATCACCGTGGCCGAGACGGTGGGCGTGGCCGGCCGCGGCGCCTATTACGACCAGTCCGGCGCCATGCGCGACATGGTCCAGAACCACCTCATGCAGCTCGTCTGCCTGATCGCGATGGAGCCGCCCTACCACTTCGACCCCGACGCGGTGCGCGACGAAAAGCTCAAGGTCATTCGCGCGCTCGAGCCGGTCCCGCCCACCGACATCGTGCGCGGCCAGTATGCCGCAAGCGGCGAGACGCCCGGCTACCGGACCGACGCCGAGAACGAGGCGAGCCGCACCGAAAGCTTCGTCGCCCTCAAGCTCAGGATCGCCAACTGGCGCTGGCAGGGGGTGCCGTTCTACCTGCGCACCGGCAAGCGGCTGCGGGCCCGCACCTCGGAAATCTCGGTGGTGTTCCGCGAGCCCCCGCACTCGATCTTCGACGAGGCCGGCGATCCGCGCACCAACGAGCTCGTCATCCGGCTGCAACCGAACGAGGGCATGAACCTCAAGGTCAACATCAAGGAGCCGGGACCGGGCGGGATGCGCCTCGTGCAGGTGCCGCTGGACATGAGCTTCGCCGAGGCGCTGGGGGCCGAAGGCAAGGACATGCCCGACGCCTACGAGCGGCTGATCACCGACGTGATCCGCGGCAACCAGACGCTGTTCATGCGCGGCGACGAGGTCGAGGCGGCCTGGGCCTGGGCCGACCCCGTCATCGCCGCGTGGGAGGACGCGACGGCGCGTCCCGAACCCTACGACCCCGGCACCAGCGGCCCCGACGAGGCGTTGGGGCTGATGCACCGCGACGGGCGCCGCTGGCGCGAGATCAAGGCCTGAGGACGAGACCGGACCATGAAGCTGATCGAACATCCCGACCGCGAGGCGCTGACGCTGGCCGTGGCGCAGGACATCACCGACGCGCTGGGCATGGCGCTGAACACCTGCGAGCAGGCGGTGCTGTGCCTGCCCGGCGGCTCGACCCCGGTGCCGGTGTTCAAGGCGCTGTCGGCGGCGCGGCTCGACTGGGGCCGGGTGCTGGTGGTGCCGGGCGACGAGCGCTGGGTGCCGGGCGACCATCCGCGCTCGAACGCGCGGCTGATCCGCCGCAACCTGATCGACGAGGGCGCCGTGGCGGCCCGGCTGGTCGATCTCTACGACGAGGCGCTCGACCCCGAGGCGGGGGCCGCGGCGGCGGCCGAGCGGATCGCGCCGCTGCTGCCGCTGTCGGTGCTGCTTCTGGGGATGGGCGAGGACGGGCACACGGCGAGCCTGTTTCCCGGCGCCGAGGGGCTGGCCGCGGCGCTCGACCCCGCGGCACCGGCGGTGCTGCCGGTCCGCGCCGATGCGGCGGGCGAGCCGCGGGTGACGCTGACGCTGCCGGCGCTCGCCTCGGCGCCCGAGGCGTTCCTGATGATCACCGGGCCGGACAAGCGCGCCGCGCTCGAGCGGGTGGCGACCCTCACCCCCGAAGAGGCGCCGATCCGCGCCTTCTGGAAGGATCTCGTCGTCCACTGGGCCGAGTAGCCCCATCCATCCGCCCGCGGGGAAATTGCCATGACCGACCTCTGGACGCGGCTTGCCGCGCATCGCGCTGCAACCGGGAACCGCACCATCGCGGCGCTGTTCGAGGCCGACCCCGATCGGGCGGCGCGCTTCTCGACTGCGGCGGACGGGCTGCTCTTCGACTGGTCCAAGACGACGCTGGACGACGAGGCGGTGCGGCTGCTGCTCGCGCTGGCCGAGCCGGTGGCGGCGCGGCGCGCGGCAATGTTCGCGGGCGAAGCGATCAACGAGACCGAGGGCCGGGCGGTCCTGCACACCGCCCTGCGCGCCGGTGAGGGCGAGGTCCGCGTGGACGGCCATGACGTGATGCCCGAGGTCCGCGCGACGCTGGCGCGGATGCGCGACTTTGCCGAGGCCGTGCGGACCGGCCGGCTCAAGGGGCAGGGCGGGGCCTATACCGACGTGGTCAACATCGGCATCGGCGGGTCGGACCTCGGCCCGGTGATGGCCGCCCATGCGCTCGCGCCGTGGATGGACGGGCCGCGGCTGCATTTCGTCTCGAACGTGGACGGGGCGGATGCGACCGACACGCTCAAGGGGCTGGACCCGGCCCGGACGCTGGTGATCGTCGCCTCGAAGACCTTCACCACCATCGAGACGATGACCAACGCCGAGACGGTGCGGGCGTGGATGGCGGGGGCGGTCGCCGACCCGGCGGCGCAGTTCGCGGCCGTCTCGACCGCGCCCGACCGCACCGCGGCCTTCGGCATCCCGGCCGAGCGGGTGTTCGGCTTCGCCGACTGGGTGGGCGGGCGCTATTCGGTCTGGGGGCCGGTCGGGCTGGTGTTGATGCTGGGGATCGGGCCGGCGGCGTTCGATGATTTCCTCGCCGGCGGGCGGGCGATGGACGACCATTTCCGCACCGTGCCGCTGGAGCGGAACCTGCCGGTGATGCTGGCGCTGACCGGCCTCTGGCACCATCAGGTCTGCGGCTATCCGACCCGCGCCGTGCTGCCCTATGCCCAGCGGCTGCTGCGCCTGCCCGCCTATCTGCAGCAGCTCGAGATGGAATCGAACGGCAAGCGGGTGACGATGGACGGCGCCGACCTGCCGCGCGCCTCAGGGCCGGTGGTCTGGGGCGAGCCGGGGACGAACGGCCAGCATGCCTTCTACCAGCTCATCCATCAGGGCACCCAGATCGTGCCCTGCGAGTTCATCGTCGCGGCCCGCGGCGAGGAGCCGGCGCTCGACCATCACCAGCGGCTTCTGATCGCCAACTGCCTCGCCCAGAGCCGGGCGCTGATGCGCGGCCGGACGCTGGCCGAGGCGCGCGCGCGGATGGCGGCCAAGGGGCTGTCCGGGCCTGAGCTGGAACGGCAGGCGCGTCACCGGGTGTTTCCGGGCAACCGCCCCTCGACCACGCTGGTGATCCCGCGGCTGACGCCCTTCACGCTCGGGCAGATCGTGGCGCTTTACGAGCACCGGGTCTTCGTCGAGGGCGTGATCCTCGGGATCAACAGCTTCGACCAGTGGGGGGTGGAGCTGGGCAAGGAGTTGGCGCTCGAGCTGGCGCCGCTGCTCGAGGGCGCCGAGGTCGCGGGGCAGGACGGTTCGACCGCGGCGCTGGTCGCGGCGCTCAGGGCGCTGCGCGAGGGCTGAGCGGGGGCTGCACGCCTTATGCAGGGTTCGTGCATCGTTCGTGCGATGTTCATGCACGGTTCATGCGAACGCGCGCGACACCCGTCCTTGGGCTGGCGGCGCGGCCGGATGGGTCTTCGGGCCTGACAGAAACGGCGAGCGGAGCGGTCAGGCCTTGGCGAAGAGCGCCAGCACCTCGGCCATGAAGGCGTCGGCGATGGCGGGCGTCTCCATCAGCAGCTCGTGGTGGCCGTCGGGGTATTCGGCCAGCCGCGCCGCGGGCCAGCGGGCGGCGCGGTTGCGGATGGCCTGGGGCGAGACGACCTCTTCGCGCCCGCCGAGGCCGATCACGGCGGGGATCGCGGGCGAGGGCAGGGTGGCCAGCCGGCGGCACTCGGCCAGGCCCGCGCGCACCCAGTCATAGGTGGCGCCGCCGAGGGTGAGTTCGGGCCACGCCCCCGCCTCGGACACCAGCCGCGCCCATTCGGCGGCATTGCCGGTCAGCGCATTGCCGCGGAAGGGGGCGTCGAGGACGAAGGTGCCCTCGCCCCCGGTGCCGACCGCAGCCCGGCGGCCGCGGCCGAGCCGCCGGGCGGTCGCGGCGATGCCCATGACCACCGGCCCCGGCAGCGGCGCGTGGTGGATGCCCCACATCGGCGACGAAAAGGCGGCCGAGGCGACCGGCAGCCCCTCGGCCAGCGCGGCGAGGCCGATGGCGCCGCCCATCGAGTGGGCGAACAGGTGCCAGGGACACGGTAGCGCCAGCGCCTCGGCGGTGGCGACGAGGGCCGCGACGTCGATCTGATAGGATGAGAAATGGTCGATGTGGCCCGGCCGCGGGTCGGCGATGAGCCGGTCCGAAAGGCCTTGCCCGCGCCAGTCGATGCCGAGGACCGCAAGCCCCGCGGCGGTCAGGCGGCGGGCGGCGGGGGCGTATTTCTCGAGATACTCGGTGCGGCCCTGAAAGAGCAGCACGGTGGCGCGCGGCGTCCCCTCGGGGCGCCAGACGCCGAGGCGCAGGCGGATGCCGTCGCGGGCGGTGACGAAGAAGGCCTCGGCGGGGGCGAGGGGGTCGTGGGCGTGCTGGTGGAAGGGGGCGAGTTTGGCGCCGGGGGGCAGGTCGTGGCCGGCGGCGACCTTGGCTTGGGCGGCGGGGGAGGTCGGGCGAGGGTCGGTCTGGTGGCTCACGCGGGGTCCCCTGCGTTGGGTTGGGTGTGAAGGTGGGCGAGAGGGGGAGAGGTGGGTCCGGGGGCTGGCCGGAAGGTGGGATGGGCGAGACAGAACCGGGTAAATCGGAAGGACGTAGCCGTCTGCTGAGCAAGCGAGTCGAGCGGGCTTACGGTGGGTCGAAGCTTAGCCTGCGATTGGGGTGCGGGACGAGGGCCGGGTTGGGAAACCGTATCACGCGGTCGGCTCGAGATGACCACGACGGGAGCCGGAATGAGCGGTGAGGCGCCGCAAGACAACGCAGAGAACTTGAGAGCGGGAAGTTACATGCAGGCAGACGGCCCGTCGCGCTCAGGACAACTCACCAGGTCCGCGCTGTTGTGCGTTCGGAAGCCACAGCTTGCTCGGCGGGCAGATTCATCAAGCGGCCGGTTTCACCAAACTCGAGCGTAAGGCCGAACCGTCGCAACGACCCAACGCGCCCGTCGCCCGCGACGCCCAAGTGGAACCGCACCCACACGCCGCCCAAAAACCAAAGGCCGGGGCGCGAGGGCCCCGGCCCGGTGCGGGTCAGGAGAGCGCGGCGCCCAGCTTCATCGCGGTCGGCAGCGAGCCGTCGACCTTCAGCTTGCCGCTCATGTAGGCCATCGTCGGGTTGGTCGAGCCGTTCAGGATGCCCTCGAACGTGTCGCGGCTGGCGGTCAGGGTGACGTCGGCGTCCTCGTCCCCGGCGCGCACGCCAGATTCGTCGATCATGATCGCGCCCTCGCCCTCGACCACGAACTTGGCCGAGCCGTCGAACGAGGAAATCTTGCCCTGCAGGGCCTTCACGGCGCCCTCGATCACTGCACTCATCTCTTCACTCCCTCAAATCTGGCGCCGCGGCGCGGATGTGCTTACATGGTCCATATGCGCGCGCTTCCCCTTCAGTTCCAGTCTGCCGCCACGGCACTCCTCGGGCTGATGCTGGGCATTTTCATGACTGTCGCGCCGCTGGCGGCGGACGAGGCCCCCGCCGCACCGATCCCCGCCGCCCCGACCCCCGACATGGACGCGCTTTTTGCCGAGCTGGCCCAGCCCGAGGGGGACGGCTGGCTGCGCGCGCAGGCCGACATCGAGCGGGCGTGGTCGCAGTCGGGCTCGTCGGCGCTGGATTTCCTGCTGATGCGGGGCGAGGCGGCGCTGGACGCGGGCGAGCCCGTGACCGCCATCGGCCACCTGACCGCGCTGGTCGAGAACGCCCCCGACTTTGCCGCCGGCTGGGCGGCGCGCGGGGCGGCGATGTATTTAGCTGGGCAGGCGGGGCCGGCAATCGACGACCTCGCCCACGCGCTTCGCGCCGAGCCGCGGCACTGGCCGGCGCTGACGCTGCTCGGCACGATCTATGAGGAGATGGGCGACCGCGACCGCGCCCGGGCGGCCTTTGCCGCGAGCCTCGCCATCAATCCGCATCAGGAGGATGCCATGGACGGGCTTGCGCGTGTCTCGGCCGGGCCTGCGGGGCAGGACGCCTGACCCATGGCAGGACGCATCACGGCCGTGCTGGGGCCGACCAACACCGGCAAGACCCATTATGCGATCGAGCGGATGCTGGCGCACCGCACCGGCGTCATCGGCCTGCCGCTGCGGCTGCTGGCGCGCGAGGTCTATGACCGGATCGTCAAGGCGCGCGGCCCCTCGGTCGTGGCGCTGATCACCGGCGAGGAACGCATCGTCCCCGAGCGCGCCGCCTATTGGGTCGCCACCACCGAGGCGATGCCCGAGGTGCTGGCCGATTTCGTCGCCATCGACGAGATCCAGCTTTGCGCCGACCCCGAGCGGGGGCACGTCTTCACCGACCGGCTGCTGAACGCGCGCGGCCTGCACGAGACGCTCTTCCTCGGGTCCTCGACCATGCGCCCGGCCATCGCCGCGCTGGTCCCCGAGGCGCAGTTCATGCGCCGCGAGCGGTTCTCGACCCTCTCGTGGGCCGGGTCGAAGAAGCTGAGCCGGATGCCCGCGCGCTCGGCGATCGTCGGGTTCTCGGTCGATGACGTCTATGCCACGGCTGAGCTTCTGCGCCGGCTCAAGGGTGGGGCGGCGGTGGTGATGGGGGCGCTGTCGCCTAGGACGCGGAACGCGCAGGTGGCGATGTACCAGGCGGGCGAGGTCGACTACCTCGTCGCCACGGATGCCATCGGGATGGGGCTCAACCTCGACATCCGCCACGTCGCCTTCGAGGCCACGCACAAGTTCGACGGCCGCCGGATGCGGCCGCTCTTCCCGCACGAGCTGGGCCAGATCGCCGGCCGCGCCGGGCGGCACACCGAGCCGGGCACCTTCGGCGTCACGGGCGAGGCGCAGCCGCTGGACGAGGGGCTGATCGACGCCATCGAGAACCACCGCTTCCAGCCGATCAGCCGGCTGGTGTGGCGCAACTCGGCGCTCGAGTTCGGGACGGTGGACCGGCTGGTGCAGTCGCTCGAGCAGCCCTCGGGCAGCGAATGGCTGGGCCGCGGGCGCGAGGCGGACGACCTGCACGCGCTCAAGGCGCTGCGCGACCTGCCCGAGATCCGCGACCGGGTGACGCATCCGAAGGACGTGCGGCTGCTCTGGGACGTCTGCCGCATCCCCGATTTCCGCGGCATCTCGCCGGCCGAGCACCTGACGTTGCTTTCGCGCATCTTCGGCTTCCTGCAGGAGGGCGGGATCCCCGGCGACTGGCTCGCGCGCGCGGTGGGGCGGATCGACCGGACGGGCGGGGACATCGACGCGCTGTCCAAGCGGCTCGCCTATATCCGCACCTGGACCTATGTCGCCCAGCGGACCGGCTGGGTGCGGGACGAAGCCCATTGGCGGGGCGAGACCCGCGCGGTAGAAGACCGCCTGTCGGACGCGCTTCACGCCGCGCTGACGCAGCGATTCGTGGACCGGCGCACCTCGGTGCTGATGCGCCGGCTCAACCAGAAGGAGAGCCTGGTGGCCGAGGTGAACGACAAGGGCGAGGTGACGGTCGAGGGCGAATTCGCCGGCCGGCTGGACGGGTTCCGCTTCCGCGCCGATCCGGCGGCGGCGGGCGACGAGGCCCGGATGCTGACCCGCGCCGCCTATGAGGCGCTGCGCCCCGAGTTCCACCTGCGCGCCGACCGCTTCTACAACGCGCCCGACACCGAGCTCGACTTCACCGAGCAGGGCGGGCTGATGTGGGGCGGCACGGCGGTCGGCAAGCTGACGCGCGGGGCCGACCCGCTCAAGCCCGGCATCGACGTCTTCGTGGACGAGGACGCGGGCGAGGAGGTGGCCGAGAAGGTCCGCCGCCGGCTGCAGCACTTCATCGACCGCAAGATCGCCGCCGGGTTCGAGCCGCTGCTCGCCCTGCAGGCCGACGAGGCGCTGACCGGGCTGGCCCGCGGCGTCGGGTTCCGGCTGCTCGAGAGCTTCGGCATCCTGCCGCGCGAGCAGGTGGCGGGCGACATCAAGGCGCTGGACCAGGAGGCGCGCAGTCTTCTCAGGAAGCACGGCGTGCGGTTCGGGCAGTATACGATCTTCGTGCCCGCGGTGCTGAAACCCGCGCCGACGCGACTGCGGCTGGTGCTGGCCTCCCTCGCGCAGGGGCTCGACGAGTTCCCCGAGAGCCCGCCCCCCGGGCTGGTGACGATCCCGAACCTGCCCGACGTGCCGCGCGGCTATTACACGCTGTCGGGCTATCACCCGGCGGGTGAGCGGGCGATCCGCATCGATATGCTCGAGCGGCTGGCGGACCTGCTGCGCGGGCAGGACAGCCGCGGCGGGTTCGAGGCGAGCGCGGATATGCTCTCGATCACCGGCATGACGCTGGAGCAGTTCGCGGACCTGATGGGCGGGCTGGGCTACCGCGCCGAGAAGGCCGAGCGGCCCAAGGCGCGGGCGGCGGCGGTCGCACCGGTAGCGGCCGCGCCCGAGCCGGGGGCCGAGGGGGCTGCCGCGAGCCAGAACCCGATGACCGAAGAGGAAAGCGTCCTCGTCGCCGAGACCCGCGCCCGCTGGGATGCCGAGCAGGCCGAGAAGGCGCGGCTGGCGGCCGAGGCCGAGACGCGCGCGGCGGCCGAGGCGGAAGCCGCGGCGCAGGCCGAGGCGGCGCTGGCTGCGTCGGCGGGTGGCGAGGACGGGCCGGTGGCGACCGAAGGGCTGCCGGCGGACGCGGGCGATGCGGCGGCCGAGGCCGTGGCCTCCGAGTCCGGTGATGCTCAGCCGACCGGCGGGGCCGAGGGCGAGGCATCCGAGGAAGCATCCGACGCCGAGCCGGTCGAGACCGAGACCTATTACAGCTTCACCTGGGCGCCGCGCCCGCGCGGACCGCGCCGGGGCGAGGGCGACAGCCGCGGCCCGCGGCGGCCGCGGGGCGAGGGCGCTGCGGCGGCCGGCCCGGCCGAGGGCGGCGAGGCCCGCGGCGACCGCGGCCGGCGCTTCGGCGGCCCGCGCGAGGGGCAGCGCAGCGGCGGCGAGCCGGGTGCGGACGGCAAGCCCGCGCGCTTCGGCAAGGGCGGCGAGCGCGGCGGCAAGCCGCAGCGCCGCGATGGGGCGCGCACCGACGGGACCGAGGGGCAGGGCGGAAGCCGCGACGGTCAGCGTGACGGGCAGGGCAAGGGGTCGCGCAACGAGCGGCACGAGGGCAAGCGCCCGGATGGCAAGCGCCACGACGGGCCGCGCCACGACCAGCGCCCGCCGCGGGCCGAAAAGCCGATGGACCCCGACAGCCCGTTCGCCGTGCTGGCGGCGCTGAAGAACCGGACGTGACGGCAGGCCGCGGCGCGTTCCTTCTCGACATGGCCTTGTCCCGGGCGGGGGGCCGCTGATGTCGCGCCGGGCCGAGCGGGCGCGGCGCGAACTGGCGGCAGCCCCGCCCGCCGCGCTGGTCGAGACGATCCGGCTGGACCGTTGGCTCTGCCACGCGCGGGTGTTCAAGACGCGCAGCCTCGCCGCCGATCGGATCGCCGCGGGCGGCATCCGGGTGAACGGCGTCCCCTGCCGCAAGCCGGGGCAGGAGCTGCGGCCCGGCGACGTTGTGACCGCCGCCGTGCCGGGTGGGGTGCGCAGCCTCAGGATGCGGGCGCCCGGCGCACGGCGCGGACCGCCGGCCGAGGCGCGGCTGCTCTACGACGATCTCGATGCGCCTGCGGGGGACGGGGCGCCGGGCGCGCCCTGGCCCGACGAGGACGAGGATTGACGCCACGACACCGCGCGCGGCGCCTACGGCGGAGGCCTCGGGCGGGGGGCAGGGCGGTGAAGCGGGATTGAACCGGGCGCGGCGAAGGTCTAGGTGAAACCCCGCACTGGCCTTCCGACACTGGCCTTCCGAGGAGTGACCGATGACCTATGTCGTGACCGACAACTGCATCATGTGCAAATACACGGATTGCGTCGAGGTCTGCCCGGTGGACTGCTTCTACGAGGGCGAGAACACCCTCGTCATCCATCCCGACGAGTGCATCGACTGCGGCGTCTGCGAGCCCGAGTGCCCCGCCGACGCGATCCGCCCGGACACCGAGCCGGACATGGAGGCGTGGGTCGAGTTCAACCGCAAGTACTCGGAACAATGGCCGGTCATAACCCGCAAGAAGGACCCGATGCCGGGTTACGAGGCGATGGACGGGGTGGCCGGGAAGCTCGAGAAATACTTTTCGCCGAACCCCGGCGAGGGCGACTGATCGGCGGGCGCGCCGGGCGCGCCGCCGGACCGGGGGCTGTCTGCCCCCGGACCCCCGAGGATATTTTCGTCAAGAGAGATGGGGTGTGAGACGCGCGGTCCGGCCGGGCGGCTTAGCCTAGTGGAGGGCCGTGCTGGGTCGCTTCTTCGGCCGAGGAGCGCGAGCACCAGGCACATCCCCGAAGCGGCAACGGCGGCGTCCACAAACATGACGTTGACGGGGGACGCTCCGCGCCCGGATCCTTCGCCGCTCGTGGGCGCGTGCGCGCCGACCCGTTTCCACGCAAAAGGGTGGGCTCAGATCACGGAGCGTCGCCGTCCCCGGTCCCGTCCAGCATCGCGTTGCACGGGCTATCAACTTAGCCGGATGATGCGCCGGGCCGTCTCGAGTCGGCGCTGAGCTCGCCGGCAGCCGGTGGCCTCATATCCGTGAAGTGGCGGTGCATACGACCCCTATCAGCATCGCGTTTAAATCTCAGCGACTCGCCCGAGTGCCGAGCCGGGCTGGCGAGCGCCTGCGCCGACTCAATCCCCGGCACCGCGTCGCCTCACATCCCCGCAGCGGCGGCGTCCACGATCCCGTTCAGCATCGCATTCACGGGCGCCATCGACTCGCCGGGGTAGTGGCGGTGGCCGATCACGACCTTGCCGGGGGCGTCGGCGGCCTCGTAGACGAAGATGTTGTAGGGGCAGTACTGGATGTTGGCGATGTCGGCCTCCATCACCTGCCGCGACACCGCCGCCGAGCAGAACGAGAACGACTCGGCGTGGGTGTAGAGATCCTTGGTGCCGCCCACGTCCGCCTTGGTGCGGGCCAGCATCTCGCCCACGTTGCTGGTCGCGTCGATGACCAGACCGGCGTTGGTGATCGCCTGCTCGACCGAGAACTGCGCGTCGTCGAAGGGGACCTCGACGGTCTTGGTATAGGCGGCCTCCTGCGCCAGCGCGGGGGTGGCCAGCGCGGCGAGGGCCGCGACCAGCGCGGGGCGGAGGGGCAGGCGGGCAAAGGGCAGGCGGGTCATGGCGTCGGTCCTTTCGGGTTGGGGTCTCACGTCGGGTCGGCGGCGGGGGCGGGCGCGGCAGGGGTGCCCTGCGGCGCGGCGGCGTCGGGCGGGACGGCCTCGACCGGGCGCGCGGGCGTGGCGGGGTCCCAGCCGGTCCGGGTCAGCATCTGCGCGAGCATGACCCAGAAGAACTCGTCGCCCGCGTAGCCCTCGATCCGCCCGACCTCGGTGCCCGCGTCGGTCAGCACGAAGGTGGGGGTGAAGACCGGGGCGCGGCCGGTGAGCGTCACCCCCTCGGGCAGCGGGTCGTGGATGTCGAGGCGCACCAGCGGGGCGGCCTGCCCCTCGGCGGTGCGGGGATAGGCGGGGGCGATCTCGGCGTCCCAGCGCTTGCAGTAGCTGCACCCGTCCCGCTGGAACATCAGCAGGCTGCGCTCGGCGGCCGCGGCGAGCGGCTGCACCGCCAGCACGAGGCCGAGCGCGGCGCCGAGGCGGGTGTGGCGGGGCAGACGTGGAGGGAACATATTCCAACCTCGTTGACTGTCTTGACCATCTGTCGCAGCGTCACTTCAACGCCGCAACCCCCCACGGGGTCCGCGGCCTCCGCGCCGGGCAGCCCCCGGACAGCCGGCAGAGGGAGCGGTCCATGCCCGAGATCAGCTATGGCGGCGCGATCCTCGCCGGGCTTCTGTCGTTCTTGTCGCCCTGCATCCTGCCGATGGTGCCGTTCTACCTGTGCTATCTGGCCGGGGTCTCGATGGGCGAGCTGCGCGCCGACGGCGGGCTGAACCCCGGCGCGCGGCGCAGGCTCGTCGCAGGGGCGGTGGCCTTTGCGCTGGGGGTGACGACGATCTTCGTGCTGCTGGGGCTGGGGGCGACGGCGCTCGGCTCGGCGGTGTCGCGCTACCGGACCGAGCTCAGCTGGGTCGCGGCCGGGGTGCTGCTGGTCTTCGGGCTGCATTTCCTCGGCGTGATCCGGGTGCCGTTCCTCTACCGCGAGGCGCGGCTCGAGGGGCCGGCGCAGCCCTCGTCGCTGGTCGGCGCCTATGTGCTGGGGCTCGCCTTCGGCTTCGGCTGGACGCCCTGCGCGGGGCCGGCGCTGGCGGCGATCCTGTTCGTGGCGGCCGGGATGGGCGAGGTCTGGCGCGGCGGCGCGCTGCTTCTGGTCTACGGGCTGGCGATGACGCTGCCCTTCGTGGTGGCCGCGATGTTCGCGGGGCCGTTCCTCGCCTGGGTCGGGCGGCACCGGGCGCTGATGGGGCGGGTCGAGAAGGTGATGGGGGTGATGCTGATCCTGTTCGCGGTGCTGATCGCCACGGACAGCGTGAACCGCATCGCCGCGCTGATGGTCGACAACTTCGACTGGAGTGCGACGACGCTATGAGACGCAAGGCGATGGTGGCCGCGCTGGCGGCGTGGGGAGTGATGGCGGGCGCGGCGCTGTCGGGCGGCGTGCCGGTGGGCGACGACGGGCTGCACAAGCCCGACTGGCTCAAGGACAGTTTCAGGGACGTGCGCGAGGACGCGGCCGAGGCCGCCGCCGCGGGCCGGGTGCTCATGCTGCTGGTCGAGCAGCGGGGCTGCATCTACTGCGCCGAGATGCACGAGACGGTGCTGACGGATCCGCGCATCGACCGGCTGATCCGCGAGCGCTTCGACGTGGTTCAGACCGACCTCTTCGGCGGCACCGACGTGACCGACAGCGACGGCGAGGTGCTGAGCGAGAAGCGCATGGCCGGCAAGTGGGGCGTGACGGTGACGCCGACGCTGCTGCTCATGCCCGCGACGATCCCCGAGGGGGTCAGTGCCCCCCGCGCCGCGATGGCGGTGGTGCCGGGGGTGCTGGACGCCGACCGGATGCTCGCGCTGCTCGACTGGGCGGTGGCGGGCGGGCCCGGGACGGGGCGGACGCTGCCCGAGGTGCTGCGGAAATAGCCGTCCGACCAACGTCGGAGGCGGGCCACACAGAATTACCCCTTCTTTCGAGGGGTGATTCGTGATACAAGGTTGTCACATAAGACCGCGCCGGGTCCATATGGTCGCTGGGCGGTCGTGACTGTCACGCTGGTCGTCTGCCCGACTGGTATCGCCAAAGACCACACGGACCTCAGGGGGGCAAGAGCCCGCCCGAGGTTTTTTGCGCCCGAAGCCGCGCCACTGGAAGGAAACCTGATGTCCAAGAGCAAGAAGAACGAGTTCCGCCCCGATGATTTCGTGGTCTATCCGGCCCACGGCGTCGGCCGCATCGTGTCCATCGAAGAGCAGGAAGTGGCCGGACTCAAGCTCGAGATGTTCGTGATCTCGTTCGAGAAGGACAAGATGACCCTGCGCGTGCCGACCGCGCGCGCGACCGAGATCGGGATGCGCTCGCTCGCCTCGCCGGACCTCGTGGACCGGGCGCTCGAGACGCTGAAGGGCAAGGCGCGGGTCAAGCGGGCGATGTGGTCGCGCCGGGCGCAGGAGTATGAGCAGAAGATCAACTCGGGCGACCTGCTGTCGATCGCCGAGGTGGTGCGCGACCTGCACCGCTCGGACGACCAGCGCGAGCAGTCCTACTCGGAGCGCCAGCTCTACGAGGCCGCGCTCGACCGTCTGACCCGCGAGGTCGCGGCGGTCAGCGGCATCGACGAGGCCGGCGCGCAGCGCCGCGTGGGCGACGTGCTGACGGCGCGCGCAGCGTGAGTTTCGCCTGACGCAGGTTGGTGGGGCCGCCCGGGTGGGGCGGCCTTTTCTTTGGCTCGGGCGGGCGGCCCGCTCGTCGGTACTGGTGCACCAAGCGCCCTTAGCGCCTCACCGCAGCGCCGCGAGAATCCGTGCCCAGGAGCGCGCGCCCTTGGCGAAGCTCTCGAGGTTGTATTTCTCGTTCGGCGAATGGATGCGGTCGTTGTCGCGGCCGAAGCCGATCAGCATCACGTCCACGTCGAGAAGCCGCTGGAAATCCCCCGCGACGGGGATCGAGCCGCCCATGCCGATGAACGCCGCCTCGCGCCCCCATTCGGCGTTGAGCGCCGCGCGGGCGGCGGCGAAGGCGGGGTCCGAGACGTCCATCCGGCTCGCCTGCGAGCTGCCGTGGGGGTGGAACTCGACGCTGCAATCCTCGGGGACATGGGCGCGGACATGGGCCTGCAAGGCGGCGCGGATCGCCTCGGGGTCCTGGGTGCCGACGAGGCGGCAGCTGACCTTGGCGCGGGCCTCGGCGGGCAGGACGGTCTTGAACCCGTCGCCGGCATAGCCGCCGCTGATCCCGTTGATCTCGAACGTCGGGCGGTTCCACACCATCTCGAGCCCGGTGCGCCCCGTCTCGCCCACCGGGTGGCGCAGGCCGACGCGCGAGAGATACTCGCCCGCGTCGAAGCCGAGGTCGTCCCAGTCGGCGCGCAGCTGGTTCGACAGCTCCTCGACGCCGTCGTAGAAGCCGGGCAGCGTCACCCGGCCGTCGGCGTCCTTGATCCCGGCCAGCGCGTTGACGAGGATCTGGATCGGATTCGCCGCCAGCCCGCCGAACATCCCCGAGTGCAGGTCGCGGTCGGCGGCGCGGACGACGATCTCCTCGCCCATCAGCCCGCGGAGCTGGGTGGTGATGGCGGGGCGGCCGTCGGCATACATCCCCGTGTCGCAGATCAGCGCGAGGTCGGTGGCGAACTCGGCGGCATTGGCCTGAAGGAAGGGCATGAGGTTCGGCGAGCCGCTCTCCTCCTCGCCCTCGAAAAGGAGCGTCAGCCCGGCGGGCAGCGCGCCGTGGGCGGTTTTCCAGGCCCGGCAGGCCTCGACGAAGGTCATGAGCTGGCCCTTGTCGTCCGATGCGCCGCGGCCGCGGATCACCGGGCCGTCGGGCGTGTCCTCGACCACCGGATCGAAGGGGTCGCGGGTCCAGAGCCCGATCGGGTCCACCGGCTGCACGTCGTAATGGCCGTAAAACAGCAGCCGCCGCGCGCCCGAGCCGTCCGGCGCGGTCCGCGCCACCACCACCGGGTGGCCCGCCGTCTCGCGCACCTCGGCCGCAAACCCCAGCGCCGCAAGCTCGTCCCGCAGCCAGCCGGCGGCGCGCCGCACCTCGGGCGCATAGGCCGGATCGGTCGAGACCGAGGGGATGCGCAGGAACGTCTTGAGCCGGTCCAGCGCCGCCGGCTGTCCCGCGTCGAGCGCCGCAAGCACCTCGTCCAGGCGTGTATCGTTGGCCATCTGCATCCCTTTCCTGAGCAGTTTCATCGGGTTCCCATGACGACTTTTTGTCGCAACCGGGGAAAATGCGGGTGTTCCTGACGGGCTTTGACCCTTATCAAGGTCTCGCTCGCCCGACCGGACCATGGTCGGACCCAGCTACTGACGCAAGGGAGCCCGCGATGAACTACGATGCCGCACTCGAGCAGGCCATCCAACGCCTGCATGACGAAGGCCGCTACCGCACGTTCATCGACATCGAGCGTCGCAAGGGCGCCTATCCGCAGGCGGTCTGGACCCGCCCGGACGGGTCCGAGACCGAGATCACCGTCTGGTGCGGCAACGACTACCTCGGCATGGGCCAGCACCCGGCCGTGCTCGCCGCGATGCACGAGGCGCTCGACGCCACCGGCGCCGGGTCGGGCGGGACGCGCAACATCTCGGGCACCACGGTCTATCACAAGCGGCTCGAGGCCGAGCTCGCCGACCTGCACGGCAAGGAATCGGCGCTGGTCTTCTCGTCGGCCTACATCGCCAACGACGCGACGCTTTCGACGCTGCGGAAGCTCTTTCCCGGCCTCATCATCTATTCCGACGAGCTGAACCACGCCTCGATGATCGAGGGGATCAAGCGCTTCGACGGCGCCAAGCGGATCTTCCGCCACAATGACGTGGAGCATCTGCGCGAGCTGCTGGCGGCCGACGACCCGGCGCTGCCGAAGCTGATCGCCTTCGAATCGATCTACTCGATGGACGGCGATTTCGGGCCGATCGCCGAGATCTGCGACCTCGCGGTCGAGTTCAACGCGCTGACCTATCTGGACGAGGTGCACGCGGTCGGCATGTACGGCCCCCGCGGCGGCGGCGTGGCCGAGCGCGACGGGCTGATGGACCGCATCGACATCTTCAACGGCACGCTGGGCAAGGCCTTCGGCGTCTTCGGCGGCTACATCGCCGCGAGCGCGCGGATGTGCGACGCGATCCGCAGCTATGCGCCTGGGTTCATCTTCACCACCTCGATCCCGCCCGCAGTGGCGGCGGGGGCGGCGGCCTCGATCGCGTTCCTCAAGACGGCCGGCGGGCAGGAGCTGCGCGACGCCCAGCAGCTGCACGCGCGCATCCTCAAGATGCGGCTGCGCGGGCTGGGGCTGCCGATCGACGACCGCGGCAGCCACATCGTCCCGGTCCATGTCGGCAACCCGGTGCACTGCAAGGCGCTGTCGGACATGCTGCTGTCGGATTTCGGCATCTACGTGCAGCCGATCAACTTCCCCACGGTGCCGCGCGGGACCGAGCGGCTGCGCTTCACGCCCTCGCCGGTCCACGACAGCCAGCAGATCGACCACCTGGTGCGGGCGATGGATGCGCTGTGGTCGCGATGCGCGCTAAACCGCCAAGTCGCGGTCGCCTGAGCCACATCGGCGGTGTTCGGCCTCGCATACCCGTGATAACCTGCGATTAACGAAAGAGTGCCAGATTCGACCGGAAGGGAGATTCGGGCGACGAGGAATGGGGCAGGCGGAATGATCGGGATGCGGGCGCCGGCGACGGCGGACGATTCCAGCTTGGGGCAGGGGACTCCGGCCAATGCGCCGGCGTTCGACGATTTCGAAATGCGCCTCGGCGACATCATGCGCGGCGAGCGGGCGACGATGGGCAAGTCGCTGCTCGACGTGCAGCGCGAGCTGCGCATCCGCGCGTCCTATGTCGCGGCGGTCGAGAACTGCGACGTGTCGGCCTTCGATGCGCCAAGCTTCGTGTCGGGCTATGTGCGGTCCTATGCGCGCTATCTCGGCATGGACCCGGACTGGGTGTTCCAGCGCTTCTGCCAGGAGTCGGGCTTCCAGCCCGTGCACGGCATGGCCCCCGCCGCCGCCGGTCCGAAGCCCACGCGCCGCCCGGCCGACCCGGCCGAGGCGCTGGCCAACCCCAAGGCGCTGTTCATCCCGCAGAAGGAAAGCTTCTGGTCCTCGGTCGAGCCGCGGGCCATCGGCTCGGTGCTGGTCATGGCCGGGCTGGCGTTGGGTCTCGGCTACGGCGGCTGGGCCGTGCTGCAAGAGGTGCAGAAGGTCAACCTGACGCCCTCGGACCAGTCCCCGGCGGTGATTGCCACGCTCGACCCGGTGCAGGACACCGCCGCGGCCGAGCCGGTGGACATGGCCGCGGCCGACCTGCCGCAGCCCGAGGCGCTGGACCGGGTCTATCGCCCGCAGGCGCTGGACGTGCCCGAGCTGACCCCCCGCGACACCCCTATCGCCGCGATCGACCCCGGGTTGCAGGCCGCCGAGACGCCGCAGGTGCGCGAGGCCGCCGCGGACCCCGCCATCGCCGCGCCGTCGGCCGCCCCGTTGCCCGGGATGACCGGGGTGCAGACCGCGATGGCCGGCCCGCAGCCCGAGGGTGCGGCGGTGCAGCCGGTGCGCACGCTCGCCCCCGACGCCCCGCAGGTCGAGATCATGGCCGCCCGCCCCGCCTGGGTAAGGGTCAGCGCCGCCGACGGCACGGTGATCCTCGAGAAGACGATGGACGCGGGCGAGCGCTTCGCGCTGCCCTCGACCGAGCAGCCGCCGGTGCTGCGCACGGGGAACTCGGGCGCGGTCTATTTCGCGGTGAACGGGCAGACCTACGGCCCGGCCGCGCCGGGGCCGCAGGTGGTGAAGAACGTGGAACTCTCGCCGACCGCGCTGACGCAGAAATACGCGCTGGCCGATCCGGCCGCGGACCCGGAACTGGCGAGCATGGTGGCCATGGCCACGGTGCCGCAGGCCGGGACGGCGAACGACGCGCCGGTGGAGTGACCGGCGCGCGGCGGCTGGGCCGGGGTTGAGCGGCGCAGGGGATGCGCTGGGTGGCGGGGTGGGGTCGCCTATCCGCGCTCGGCGGGCTGTACGGTTTTGTTGAATCTAGGCGACGGTCAGAGCGCCAGCTGATTGACACCGCTCACCGCTCACCGCTCACCGCTCACCGCTCACCTCGCTCACCCACCCCCACACCCAGCCCGACCCACCCGCGGTTGCCCCCGGCCTCCGCGGCGCCTATGTCTGGCGCGCGTCAGCGAAAGGCCCCGCGCGATGACTCACAACCCGATCCGCCCCTGGCGCAACATCGACCGCCGGCCGAGCCGCCGGATCATGGTCGGCAACGTCCCGGTGGGCGGCGACGCGCCGATCAGCGTCCAGACGATGACCAACACCGACAGCACCGACGTGCGCGCGACCCTCGCGCAGGTGATCGCGGCGGCCGATGCGGGTGCGGACATCGTGCGCGTCTCGACCCCCGATGAGGCCGCCACGCGGGCCCTGCGCGAGATCTGCCGGGAAAGCCCGGTGCCGATCGTCGCCGACATCCACTTCCACTACCGCCGCGCCATCGAGGCGGCCGAGGCAGGCGCCGCCTGCCTGCGGATCAACCCCGGCAACATCGGCGACGCCGCCCGCGTGCGCGAGGTGGTGCAGGCGGCCAAGGACCACGGCTGCTCGATCCGCATCGGCGTCAACGCCGGCAGCCTCGAACGGCACCTGCTGGAAAAATACGGTGAGCCCTGCCCGGCGGCCATGGTCGAAAGCGGGCTCGATCACATCAAGCTGTTGCAGGACAACGATTTCCACGAGTTCAAGATCAGCGTGAAGGCGTCCGACGTGTTCCTCGCCGCCGCCGCGTACCAGCAGCTGGCCGAGGCGACGGACGCGCCGATCCACCTCGGGATCACCGAGGCGGGGGGCTTGCGCGGCGGCACGGTCAAGTCGGCGGTGGGGATGGGCAACCTGCTGTGGATGGGAATCGGCGACACGATCCGCGTCTCCCTCTCGGCCGATCCGGTCGAGGAGGTGAAGGTCGGCTACGAGATCCTGAAGTCGCTGGGGCTGCGGACGCGGGGGGTGCAGATCATCTCGTGCCCGAGCTGCGCGCGGCAGGGGTTCGACGTGATCGCCACCGTCGAGGCGCTGGAAAAGCGGCTCGAGCACATCAAGACGCCGATGAGCCTGTCGATCATCGGCTGCGTGGTGAACGGGCCGGGCGAGGCGTTGATGACCGACCTCGGCTTCACGGGCGGGGGCGCGGGGTCGGGGATGGTCTATGTGGCCGGGCGGCAGAGCCACAAGATGTCGAACGCGCAGATGATCGACCACATCGTCGAGCTGGTCGAGCAGCGCGCCGCCGCGCTGGCAGAGGCTGGCGCACCGGCCGCGGGGACCGGTCCGGGCGACGCGCCGGTGGCAACAGCGCGCTCGGCCTCCTGACGCCCGCACTCTGGGCGCCGCCGGGGCCGGGGGCGCTGCCCGTCAGGGCAGCAGCGCCTTCACGATCCCTGGGAACATCGTGATCAGCACCACCAGCAGGCAGAGCATCAGGAAGAACGGGAAGGTCATCCGCGCGATGGTGAAGATGCCGCGCCCGGTCAGCCCCTGGATCACGAAGAGGTTGAACCCCAGCGGCGGGGTGATCTGCGCCATCTCGACCACGATCACGAGGTAGATGCCGAACCACACCGGGTCGAGCCCCGCCGCCACCACCGCCGGCAGCACCACCGAGGTCGTGAGCACCACGATCGAGATGCCGTCGAGGAACATCCCGAGCAGGATGTAGAAGAGCGTGAGCACCAGGACCAGCATCGCCTCGCTCAGCCCCAGCCCGGCGATCAGCCGGGCGAGGTCGGCGGGCAGGCCGGAGAAGCTCATCGCCTTGGTGAGGTAGGCCGCCCCTAGCAGGATCAGGCCGATCATGCACGAGGTCTTGGCCGCGCCCACCAGCGCCTCGACGAAGCTTGCCCGCGTCAGCCCGCCCGAGGCGGCGGCGATGATCAGCGCGCCGAGGACGCCCAGCGCGGCGGCCTCGGTCGCGGTGGCGATGCCGGCGTAGATCGAGCCGATCACCGCCACGATCAGCGCCACCACCGGGATCAGCAGCCGCGCGCGCACGATCTTTTCGGTCAGGCTGATGCGCTCGATCACCTGCGGCATGCGCTCGGGGTTCATCAGCGCCCAGATCACGATGTAGCCCGAGAACAGCGCCATGAGCAGCAGCCCCGGCAGGATGCCCGCGATGAAGAGCCGGGTGATCGAGACCTGCGCCGCGACCCCGTAGACGATCATCACCACCGAGGGCGGGATCAGCAGCCCCAGCGTGCCTGCGCCCGCCAGCGAGCCGATGGCGAGCCGGTCGTCATAGCCGCGCTTCTTGAGTTCCGGCAGCGAGATGCGGCCGATGGTGGCGGTGGTGGCCGCCGACGACCCCGACACGGCGGCGAAGATGCCGCAGGCCACCACGTTGACGTGCGCCAGCCGCCCCGGCAGTCGTTGCAGGAACGGCGCCAGCCCGGTGAACATGTCCTGCGCCAGCCGGGTGCGGTACAGGATCTCGCCCATCCAGATGAACAGCGGCAGCGCGGTCAGCGTCCAGTTCGACGACGCCTCCCACGCGGTGGTGGCGAAGATCATCCCGGGCGGCGACGAGGTGAAGGCCCAGATCGTGAACCAGCCGGTCAGGATCAGCGCCAGCCCGATCCAGACGCCGGCGCCCAGCAGGACGATCAGGACGAGGGCGATAGTCAGGGCCTCGATGGAACTGGTCATCTCACTCTCCGTGGCCTTGCGCGTCGCGGTCGTCCTCGGGCACCGGGCGCCCGGTCAGGCGGCGAAACAGCCGCTCGACCAGGGCCACCGCCAGCAGGACCATCCCCACCGCCATCGACAGCTGCGGGATCCACAGCGGCACGGCGAGCAGCCCCTGCGAGACGTCCCCGAACACCCAGCTTTCGCGGACATAGGCGAGGATGTGCCACGCCGCCCACAGCATGAGGCCAACGCCCAGCGCCGTCACCACGGTGTCGAGCACCCGCCGCGCCCCCGCGGGCAGCGATTCAGAGATCACCGTGACGCGGATGTGGTCGCCCGCGTTCAGCGTCATCGGCAGGGCCAGAAACATCGAGGCGGCGAGCATCCAGCCGGCGAAGTCGTCGGCCGACTTGATCTGCGCGCCCATCAGCCGGGCGGCGATCTGGGCGAGGATCAGCGCGGCGATGCCGGCCAGCGCCACGCAGGCCAGCGCGCCCGCGGCACGGTAAAGGAAACGGGTGACACCCATCGGACGGCCTTTGCGATGCGAGGGGCGCGTCCGCCGCCCGGCCGGGCCGGGCCGGGGACGCGCCGGACGGCGTCAGGGACGATAGGCGCGCATGATCTCGGCGACGCCCTCGCCGCCCGAGGCCACCCACTCGTCGGCCATGGTCTTGCCCACCGAGGACAGGTCGGTGACCAGCGCGGCCGGCGGCTCGTGGATCTCCATCCCGTTGGTCTTGAGCGTCTCGGTGGCCTTGGCGTTCGCCTCTTCGGCCATCGCCCAGCCGCGGGTCTCGGCGGCGGCGGCGGCGTCGGTCAGCGCCTTCTGGCTTTCCGGCGGCAGCGCGTCGAAGGCCGCCTGGTTCACCAGCACCATGTTCTTCGGGATGAACGCCCGCAGGTCGTAGTAGTGCTTGACGAAATCCCACGCCTGGCTGTCCACCCCGGTGATCGGCGAGGTCAGCATCCCCGAGATCACCCCGGTCGAGAACGCCTGCCCGATCTCGGCCGAGGCGACCGTCGCCGGGACCGCGCCCATCAGCTCGGCAAAGCGCGCGGTGGTCGGGTTGTAGGCGCGGAACTTGACGCCCTTGAGGTCGGCCGCGCTTTCGATCGGGGTCTTCATGTAGATCCCCTGCGGCGGCCACGGCTCGGCCCACAGGATCTTCAGCCCTTCGCCGGCCAGCTTTTTCTCGTAGACGGGCTTCGAGGCGTCCCACAGCTTCTTCGCGTCCTCGAAGGTGGTGGCGAGCAGCGGCACCGAGTCGGCGGCGTAGATCGGGTCCTCGTTGGCGAGCGCCGAGATCAGCACCTCGCCGATCGGCACGACATTGCGCTGCACCCCGCGCTTGAGGTCGGTGCGCGACAAGAGCACCGCGTTCGACTTGACGTCGAGCGTCAGCGCGCCGCCGGATTTCTCGCCCACGTCGGCGGCGAACTGGCGGATGTTCTCGGTGTGGAAGTTGCCGTCCGGGTCATGCGCGGACATCTGCCAGGTCTCGGCGGCGAGCGGGGCGGCGACCAGCGTTGCGCCGATCAGCGCGCCCGGGATCACGGTGGCGAAAAGACGGTGAAGCATTGGTTCTTCTCTCTCTCCTGTTGGGCGCCGTTTGCGGCGCGTCTTGTGGTTAGGCGCGGGTGTCGCCGCGCCGGGCCGAAAGATCGGCGTGGTCGAGGGACCAGATCAGGTCAAAGGCCCCCGCACCGTGCAGGTCGCCCCCGGCCAGCGCGGGCAGCTCGGCCGCGAGCTCGGCCGCGGCCGCGCGGGTGAGCGTGTCGGCCATCAGCACCCGCCGCATCACCCGTTCGGAGCCCGCCTCGGAGGGCAGGGGGGTCGAGAGCGCCGGATCGGGCGCGAGCAGCTGCACGCGCAGCACCTCGGGCCGGCTGGCGAGCGCTGCGGCGAGGTCGGAGGCGCGGGCCGCGGCGGCCTCGTCGCCCGCCGTGGCGTCGCCCAGTTCGGCCAGCGCCACGGCGCAGCCGGCGCCGAAGCCGGCCTCGGCGCTGACCGCCATCACCCGGCGCTGGGTGTTGTCCATGCGGGCGAAGTTGCGGTTGGACCAGTCGGTCTGCCGGGTGAAGGCCGCGCGATAGGCGTCCGAGGTGAAGGTGCCGAGGCTCTCGGTGCGGTAGATCGCCAGATAGCGCCGCGCGGCGTCGTCGTGCGCGCGGTAGCGGCGCGCCCAGAGCATTCCGGGGATGGCGACCCGCTCCTCCATGTGCTCGCGGTCGTACCAGGCGTTGAAATCCGCCTCATGCGCGGGGTCGATGTCGGTCCAGACGAAAAGCTGGCCGTTCGCGGTCGGTGTCAGGTTCATATCGGGTTCCCGGGCATCCGGCCGCGAGCGTGGCCGAGATTTCCGATCCTGACAAGCGGCGCGACGCAGGCCCGATGGAGCGGCCCGCGTCGGCGGCGACCGCCCCCGGGGCGGGGGCGGACCGTGAGGGTGAGCGGCCTCAGGTCGAGATGAAGTCGCGCACGAAAGGCGTCGCGGGCCGCGCACGGATGTCCTGCGGGCGGCCGATCTGCTCGATCCGTCCCATCGACATGATGACCACCAGATCGGCCAGCTCCATCGCTTCGTCCTGGTCGTGGGTCACGAAGACCGTGGTCAGGCCGGTCTCGTCGTGGATCTCGCGCAGGCCCTGGCGCAGTTCCTTGCGCACCTTGGCGTCGAGCGCGCCGAAGGGCTCGTCGAGCAGCAGCATCCGCGGCTCGATGGCCAATGCGCGGGCCAGCGCGACCCGCTGGCGCTGGCCGCCCGACAGCTGGCTGGGGTAGCGGTCGCCGATGTGGGGCAGCTGGATCAGGGCCAGCAGCCGGGTCACGCGGCGGGCGATCTCGGCCTTGGGCGGGCGGGTGGCGCGCGGGCGCGCGGCGAGGCCATAGGCGATGTTGTCGAACACCGTCATGTGCCGGAAGAGCGCATAGGACTGGAAGACGAAGCCCGCGCGGCGTTCCTGCACGGTCATCCCGGTCGCGTCCTGCCCCTCGAACAGCACCCGCCCCGCGGTCGGGTATTCGAGGCCCCCGAGGATGCGCAGCAGCGTCGTCTTGCCTGACCCCGACGGCCCCAGCAGCGCGACGAGCGCGCCGCCGGGGATGGTCAGCGACACGGGATGCAGCGCCGCGGTGGTCCCGAACTGCTTTGAGATTTCGTCGATCTCGATCAGCATGAGCCTCTCTCCCCTCTCAATGCCGGCGCTGCGCGGCGAGCGCGTCGGCGTGGCGGATTTCCAGCAGCGTCTTGATCATCAGCGTCACCAGCCCGAGGACGCCCAGCGTCGCCGCCATCGAGAACGCGGCGACCGACAGGTATTCGTTGTAGAGCATCTCGATGGTGATCGGCATGGTCGCGGTCTTGCCGCGGATCTTGCCCGAGACGACCGCGACCGCCCCGAACTCGCCCATCGCGCGGGCGTTGCAGAGCAGCACGCCGTAAAGCAGCGCCCAGCGGATGTTGGGCAGGGTCACGGTGCGGAACACCCGCCAGCCCGAGGCGCCGAGGGTCAGGGCGGCTTCCTCTTCGGCGCGGCCCTGCTCGATCATCACCGGGATCAGCTCGCGGGCGACGAAGGGGAAGGTGACGAACATCGTCGCCAGCACGATGCCCGGCAGGGCGAAGACGATGGGAAACCCGTGCGCCACCAACCAGCCGCCGATCAGCGAGTTGGCCCCGAAGGTCAGCACGATGCAGAGCCCCGCCACCACCGGGCTGACCGAGAATGGCAGGTCGATAAGGGTGATGAGCACCGCCTTGCCGCGAAAGTCGAACTTGGTGATCGCCCAGGCCGCGGCGAGCCCGAAGAGGGCGTTCAGCGGCACCGCGATGGCCGCGACGATCAGCGTCAGGCGGATCGCGGGCCAGGCCTTCGGATCGGCGAGGCTGGCCAGCGCCGGGCCCACGCCGCGCGCGAGTGCCTCGGCGAAGACCGTGACCAGCGGGGCCAGCACCAGCACCGCGAGCCCCAGCACCGAGACGAGGATCAGCGCCCGGCGCGCGGCCGGGGCCTCGTCGGTGGGGGCGCGGAAGCGGCCCGCCTTGGGCGGGCGGGGCGCGGGGTGGGTCAGGGACAGGTCAGACATAGCCGATCCTCCGCCGGCTCCAGATCTGGATGAGGTTGATCGCCAGAAGCAGCGCGAACGAGATCAGCAGCATGACGATGCCGATGGCGGCGGCGGCGTCATAGTTGAACTCTTCCAGCTGGATGACGATCAGCAGGGGGGCGATCTCGGTCACCAGCGGGATGTTGCCGGCGATGAAGATGACCGAGCCGTATTCGCCCACCGCCCGCGCCAGCGCGAGGGCAAAGCCGGTCAGCGCGGCCGGCGCCAGCATCGGCAGGATCACCTTGCGCAGCGTGGTCAGCCGCGAGGCGCCGAGCGTGGCCGACGCCTCCTCGACCTCGCGGTCGATCTCTTCGATGACCGGCTGGACGGTGCGGGTGACGAAAGGCAGGCCGACGAAGATCAGGGCGATCAGGATGCCCCATTGCGAATAGGCGATCTTGATCCCGAGCGGCGCCAGCGCCGCGCCGAAGACCCCGTTCGGGGCGTAGAGCGCGGTCAGCGCGATCCCCGCGACGGCGGTGGGCAGCGCGAAGGGCAGGTCCACCGCAGCGTCCAGCAGCCGTCGGCCCGGGAAGCGATAGCGCGACAGCACCCACGCCAGCACCACGCCGAAGACGAGGTTGAAGAGCGCGGCGAGGAACGACAGCCGGAACGACAGCCAGAGCGCCCGCCACACGCGCTCGCGGTTGACGGTGGCCCAGATGCCCGCCGCCCCGTAGTCGGCGCCCTTGAGCAGCAGGGCGCCGATCGGCAGCAGCACCACGATCGAGAGCATGGCGACCGTGATCCCCATCGCCGGGCCGAAGCCCGGCATGGGTGAGGGCTGGCGGAACGGCCCTCGGCTCATTTCGGCACGTAGATCTGGTCGAAGATGCCGCCGTCGCCGAAGTGCTCGGGCTGCGCCTTGGCCCAGCCGCCGAAGTGCGAGATGTCGACGAGGTCGATCTTGGGGAAGCGGGCCACGTCCTCGGGCGCCGCGGCCGAGGTGTCCCAGGCGCGGTAGTAGTGCTTCCACGCCAGCGCCTGCCCCTGCGGCGAATAGAGGAAGTCGAGATACCCCTGCGCCAGCTCGCGCTGGGCGTCGCTGGTGATGTTGGCGTCCACCACCGCGACCGGCGGCTCGGCCAGCACCGAGACCGAGGGCACCACGATGTCGAACTTGTCGTCGCCGAGCTCGGCGAGCGCCAGATAGGCCTCGTTCTCCCACGCGAGCAGAACGTCGCCGATGCCGCGCTGCGAGAAGGTGGTGGTGGCGCCGCGGGCGCCCGAGTCGAGGACGGGCACGTTGCGGAACAGCTTGCCCACGAACTCCTTGGGGTCCTGGCCGTTGCGCTCGGCCCAGGCCCAGGCGGCGAGGTAGTTCCAGCGCGCCCCGCCCGACGTCTTGGGGTTCGGGGTGATGACCTGCACGCCGTCGGCGACGAGATCGCCCCAGTCCTTGATGCCCTTGGGGTTCCCCTCGCGGACGAGGAACACGATCGTCGAGGTGTAGGGCGAGGAGTTGTGCGGCAGCCGCTTCTGCCAATCGGCCGGCAGCTTGCCCGCCGCGGCGATGCGGTCGATGTCCGAGGCGAGCGCCAGCGTGACCACCTGCGCGCCCAGCCCCTCGACCACCGCGCGCGCCTGCGCGCCCGAGCCGCCGTGGCTCGTCTCGATCTGCGGGGCGTCGTGGCCCTGTGCGGTCCAGTAGTCGGCGAAGGCGGCGTTGATGTCGCGGTAAAGCTCGCGCGTCGGGTCGTAGCTGACGTTGAGCAGCGACTCGGCGCGGGCCTGACCGAGGCCGAGCGCCAGGGCTGCGGCGATCACGCCCCAGCCGATCAGCGGCCGCAGTCGCGCCAGCGGCGCCATGATCTCGGCGGTGGTCAGCGGGGCCGGGCGGGGGGCGATAGAGCCAAGGGTGGGACGGTCCATCGGGTCATTCCTTCTTGAGCTGCGCGGGCCGCAGGGCCGGCTTGCCCGATAAATATCGACCTCACCTGTCGTCTTTAGCAAGTAAAAAATATCGGCTTTTCTTGTCGTGATTAAGAAAGGGAGATTCGTCGCGGCGGCTGCCGGACCGCAGGCGCGGACCCTCGCCCGGCGGGCGGGCGCGGGACGAATGACCGCCAGAGCGGGGCGCGGGGAGGTTTTGGTTCCGGTCGCCGGGCCGGTCAGGCGTCGGCGATGACCTGTGCAGACAGCGCGTCCGAGCGCATCAGGTCGGCCAGCGTCAGCGAATCGATGATCTGCAGATAGCCCGAGAACACGTCCGCAAAGGTCCGGCGGATGCGGCACGTTTCTTCATCCGTGCAGTCGGGGCAGCGCTGATAGGCGGTACGCGACAGGCAGGGCAGGGGCGCGAGCGGCCCGTCGATCAGCCGCAGCAGATCGGCGAGCTTTACCTCGGACGGCGGCTGCGCGAGCAGATACCCCCCCGCCCGGCCGCGCCGCGAGGCGATCACGCCCGCGTCGCGGATCTCGAGCAGGATGTGTTCGAGAAACCGCTTGGGGGTTCCGGCGCGCTTGGCGACCTGCTCGATGGACAGCGCCTGCGGCGCGCCGCTGGCGGCCTCGTCAGCCAGCACCAGCAGCGCCTTGAGCGCGTATTTCATCTTCTGCGTGATCATGGGCTAGCCCTAGGCAGACGCCGGCCGGGACGCAAGCAAGCGGGTCTGTTGGTGAAAGACGATCAGCAGATAGGGGGCGACGTGGCGGAATGCCAGCCGGGGGAAGCGAGGGAGGGGGGCGCGCTAGCGCGGCGCTCATGCGCGTCGCACCCCGTGTCGGCTGCAGCGCGGCGCCGGTCGGGTCCCAGCGGTCAAACCGTGGGCGCGGTGGGCAGGTCGCGTCCGCAACCCCTTCACTGGAAGCCAACGAGGCACGGGCGCCGGGGACGGCCACCCCACCCCCCACGCCCGGTCCCGCCGCCAACCCCTGCGGTGCCGTCCCCTTCAGAACGACAGCGTGGCCGCGCCTGCCCGGACCTCGGCGAACATCGCGCTGGCGCCCTTGATCTCCACCCCGTCGATCAGGTCGCCGGCCTCGTAGTCGCGGGACGTCACGCAGGGCGGGCAGGCCCAGATCGTGCCGCCGCGGGCCTGAAACGCGCTGACGAGGCTCGCCAGCGGCTCGAGCGGCGGCACGTGGGTCAGGGCGTGGCCCTTGCGCCGGACCAGGTCCACGGCGGCGCTGGTCAGAAAGACGAAAACCTCCATCCCCGCCGTCTGGGCGCCGTTGGCGAGGGTGAAGGCCACCGACGACAGCTCTGAGTCGATGCCCTTCGTCATCACGATCACCAGTTTGTCGGTCGTCGCATCCATGATAGGTTTCCTTTTGCTCAGGATGTTCCGCGCCGAGTATGCGCCTTGTCCGAAGGGTCCGGCTTTGGCCGCGAGACCGGAAAGCTTGATCGCAACGCCGGACCTGCCGCCCGAGCCCGCCGCGGCGCTGCTGGCCGCGGCCTTGCGGCGGGTGCGGATCACCGACTCGATGCAGTACTGCTACATGCCCTCCGGCGACTGGGAGACGGACGCGACCCCCGCCGCGTGGAAGCCGCACGACGCGGTCAGCTTCCATATCCTCGCCGAGGGGACTTGCTGGCTCGAGATGGGCGGGCAGCGGCGAACCCTGCGCGCGGGCGACATCGCGGCGTTTCCGTTCGGCACGCCCCACCGCATCGGCGCCGGCGCGGGCGGGCCCGAGATCGACCCCGGCGGGGCGCTGCCCCCGGGCCCGTGGCGCGAGACCCCGGTGCTGCGGTTCGGCGGGGGCGAGCGGGTGGTCCGCATCCTCTGCGGCTACGTCCGCTGCGAGGCGCTGTCCTTCGGCCCCTTCCGCGCGGCCCTGCCCGAACTGGTGCTTGTCGCCACGGCGGGCGGCGACGACTGGCTTGCCCCCATCGTGGCCCGCATCGTGGCCGAGGTGGACGCGCCGCAGGGGGGCGGCACGGCAATCCTCGAGCGGCTCACCGAACTCGCGCTGATCGAGGTGCTGCGCCGGCAGTTGCTGGCCGAGCCGCGGGGGACGACCGGCTGGCTTTCGGCGATCCGCGATCCGGTGGTGGGGCGCTGTCTCGGGCTGATGCACGCCGACCCGGCGCGGCCCTGGACGGTGGCGCTGCTGGCGCGCGAGGCCGGGGCCTCACGCAGCGTCATCGCGGCGCGCTTCGGCGCCCGGTTGGGCCGCACGCCGATGTCCTATCTGCGCTACTGGCGCCTGCTGCTGGCGCGCGAGCGGCTGGCCCGCGCGGATGTCTCGATCGGCGCGCTGGCCGAAGAGAGCGGCTACAGCTCGGAAGCCGCCTTCTGCCGCGCCTTTGCCCGGGCGACGGGCTGCCCGCCGGGCGCGTACCGGGCGCGCATGGCGGGCTGAGAGGGCAGGTTTCCGTCGGGGTCGAGGGGCCGAAGCCCCCCTCAGACCTCAGCCTTTCGCTTCGGCGCGGATCTGCGTCACGGCGGCCTCGAGCCCGCTCGAGGGGATGCCGCGCAGCAGTTCGGGGCCGATCACGAAGGTCGGCGTGCCCATGATCTGCATCTGCTCGGCCAGCTGCCGGTTGGCGCGGATCTCGGCCGTCACCTCTTCGGTGTTCATCCGCTGGATGATCGCTTGCGAGTCGAGCCCCTGATCCTTCGCCAGCGCCCCGAGCGACTCGAGCGTCACCGCCCCGCGGATCTCGTAGAGCTTGTCGTGCGCCGTCTTGTAGGCCGCGTCGCCGGCGATCTGGCGGACCGCGATGGCATAGCGCGAGGCGAGCTCGCTCTCTTGCCCGAGGATCGGGAACTCCTTGAGGATCAAGCGGATGTTGCCGTCCTTCTCGACCAGCGCGTCGACCTCGGGGGCGATCTTGCGGCAGTAGCCGCAGCGATAGTCGATGAACTCGACCACGGTCAGGTCGCCCTTGGGGTTGCCGCCGACCCACGAGTGGCCGTCGTCGAAGATCGCGGCCTTGTGCGTCTCGACCAGCACGCGGTCGTTCTTGGCCTCGTCGGCCAGGCGCTGGGCTTCCATCTTGTTCACCGCCTCGATCAGCACCTCGGGGTGGTCCATGATGTAGTCGCGGACGGCGGCGCCGAAGGCCTCGCGCTCGGCGTCGGTCATCTGCGCCGGGTCGAAGGCGGCGGCCGGCAGGGCGGTCAGCGGCAGGGCGGCGGCGGCGGCAAGCGCCGCGGCGGTGAGCACGGATTTCATCGCGGGTCCTTTCGGGTTTCGCGCGCGACCTTGGCGGGTCGGGGCGCCGCTGTCCAGCCCGCGCCGGGGGCGCGAGGCGCTTGACCCGTCCCCCGCGGCTCGGCCACAAGCGCCCCCTGACGAAGAGCCGAGGGGGCAGCAGATGAGACAGTCACGACGCGGCCAGGTGGACCCGTTCATCGTCATGGACGTGATGGAGGCCGCGCGCCGCGCCGAGGCCGCTGGCCGCCGCATCGTCCACATGGAGGTCGGCCAGCCCGCCACCCCCGCCCCCGCGGTGGCCCGCCGGACACTGGCGGCGGCGCTGGACCAGCCGCTCGGCTACACCGTCGCGTTGGGCCTGCCGGCGCTGCGCGAGGCGATCGCCGGGCTCTACCGGCGCTGGTACGGGGTCGAGCTGGACCCCGGCCGGGTGGTGATCACCGCGGGCTCCTCGGGCGCGTTCCTGCTGGCCTTCGCGGCGCTCTTCGAGGCGGGCGACCGGGTGGCGGTGGGCGAGCCGGGCTATCCGAGCTACCGCCAGATCCTGCGTGCCATGTCGGTCGAGCCGGTGGGGATGCCGACCCGCTTTGAGAACCGCTATCAGCCGCTGCCCGCGGACATCCCCGGCGATGTGCAGGGGGTGATGCTCGCCTCGCCCGGCAACCCCTCGGGCACGATGCTCGACCACGCGGCGCTGGCGGCGTTGGCCGCGCGCGCGGCCGAGATCGGCGCGGCGCTGATCTCGGACGAGATCTACCACGGGCTGAGCTACGGGGCGCGCTGCGTCAGCGCGCTCGAGGTCACCGACGACATGGTGGTGATCAACAGCTTCTCGAAGTTCTTCAGCATGACCGGCTGGCGGATCGGCTGGATGGTCGTGCCGCCCGATCTGGTCCGCACGATGGACCGGCTGGCTGCGAACATGTTCATCTGCCCGCCGCATGTGAGCCAGGTGGCGGCGCTGGCCGCGCTTTCGCCCGAGGGCGAGGCCGAGGCGCAGGCGAACCTCGCCGTCTATGCCGAGAACCGGCGGCTGCTGCTCGACCGGCTGCCGGCGATCGGCTTCGACCGCATCGCGCCGCCGGACGGGGCCTTCTATCTCTACGCCGACGTCTCGGCCCTGACCGACGACAGCGCCGCGCTCGCCGCCGAGATCCTCGAACACGCCGGGGTGGCGGTCACGCCGGGGATCGACTTCGACCCGGTGCGGGGGCGGCAGACGCTGCGCTTCTCCTACGCCGGGGCAACCGACGAGATCGCGCTGGGGCTCGAGCGGCTGGCCGAATGGATGGCGGCGCGATGAGGCGATGGGCGGCGCTCATGGTGGCGCTGGCGCTGCTGCTGCCGGGGCTGGCGCGGGCCGAGGCGCCCGTGGCGTTCGAGGCCGCCCGCAGCAGCCTGACCGCCGAGGGCCGCGACACGGGCGCGCCGCGCCCGCTGACGCTCGTGCTGGGGCTGAGCCGTGCGGTGCCGGTCCGGGTCGCGGTGATCGACGGGCCGCCGCGGCTGGTCGTCGATCTGCCGGCGGCCGAGCCGCCCGCGGCGACGGGCGCGCCCCTGCCGCAGGCGCTGCGCTGGGGTGCCGCCCCGCAGGGCGGGGCGCGGGCGGTGATGACGCTGCCGGGGCCGATGCGGGTGGAGAGCGCGGCGATGCGCGGGGGGCCGCCGGCGTCGCTCGTCCTGCGCCTCGCGCCCGTCGCGCCCGAGGCCTTCGCGCCGCGCCGCGACACGCTGACCGTGCTGCGCGGCCTGCCCGCGCCCGCGACGGCGCCCGCGCCGGTTGGGGACGGGCGGCTCAAGGTGGTGCTCGACCCCGGCCACGGCGGCATCGACCCCGGCGCGCAGGTGGGCGGCATCTCCGAGGCCGCGGTCATGCTGGGGTTCGCGCGCGAACTCGCCGCGGCGCTTGAGGCGCGCGGCATCGCCGTGGCGCTGACCCGCGGCGACGACAGCTTCGTGCCGCTCGAGCGGCGCACCAGTATCGCCCGCGCGCAAGGCGCCGACCTGTTCCTGTCGCTGCACGCCGACGCCCTGCCCGCGGGCGAGGCGGCCGGGGCCACGATCTACACCTGGGACGCCCAGTCGAATGATCGCGCCGCGCGCCAGCTTGCGCTGCTGCACGACCGCAGCGACCTGCTGGCCGGGCTGGACCTGTCGGACGCGGGCGAGGATGTCAGCCGGGCGCTGATGGACCTCGCCCGGCTCGACACCCAGCCGCGCAGCCAGGATGCCGCCCGCCACCTCGTCGCGCGGATGAACGCGGCCGGGGTGACGATGCACCGGGTGCCGGTGCGGGGGGCGGCGTTCTCGGTCCTCAAGTCGCCCGACATCCCCTCGCTGCTGCTCGAGATGGGGTTCCTGACCGATCCGGGCGACCGCGCCAACCTGTTCGACCCCGACTGGCGGGCGCGGGTGGCGGGCGCCATCGCCTCGGGCGTCGAGGCCTGGGCCGCGGACATGGCGGGGAAGCCCGCGCCCGACCGCCCCGAGGCCGCGGACGCGGCACCCCCCAAACCCGGCGGCTGACCGCTGACCGGGCTGCGGCCTGACGCAAGCTTGCTTTGACCCCGGGGGGGTGGGCCGCTATAGGTGCGCCCCGATTGGCTGGGTGGGCCCTCTTTTGATCCGTTTCGTCCTGAACTTCATCGGCGCCGTGTTTTCGTGGTTCGTGACCGCGACGGTGTTCCTGGCGCTGGGTCTCGGCGGCATCTTCTGGCTCTATGCCCGCGACCTGCCCTCGACCGACGAGCTCAGCCGCTACAGCCCCAAGACGATCAGCCGGATCTATTCCGGCGAGGGCAAGCTGATCGACGAATTCGCCGAGGAACGCCGCATCTTCGTCCCGGTCGCCGAGATCCCGCCGGTGGTCAAGGACGCCTTCATCTCGGCCGAGGACAAGAACTTCTACACCCACCCAGGCTATGACCCGCGCGGCATGGCGGCCGCGGCGGTCGAGCTGGTCCGCTCGCGCGGGGAAAGCGTGCGCGGCGCCTCGACCATCCCGCAGCAGGTGGCCAAGAACTTCTTTCTCAGCGCCGACCGCACCGCCGAGCGCAAGATCAAGGAGCTGATCATCGCCGCGCGTCTGACCCGGACGCTGAGCAAGGACCAGATCCTCGAGCTGTACCTGAACGAGATCTTCCTCGGCCAGAACAGCTACGGCGTCGGTGCCGCGGCGCAGACCTATTTCAACAAGCCGCTGGGCGAGCTGGCCCCGCACGAGGCGGCTCTGCTGGCGGCGATGCCGCAGGCGCCCTCGCGCTCGGTCGTGCGCGACAAGGACCGGCTGACCGAGCGGCGCAACTATGTCCTGCGGCAGATGTGGGAGAACGGCTACCTGACCGAGGCCGCCTTCAAGTCCGAGGCGGCGCTGCCGCTGCGCTCGGTCCAGAACGGCGACTTCCCGGCCTTCCGCAACAGCCTGCCGCCGCGCGACTATTTCACCGACGAGATCCGCCGCCAGCTCTCGGCGCAGTTCGGCGAGGAGGAGTTCTTCTCGGGCGGCCTGTCGATCCGGGCCACGGTCGAGCCGCAGTTGCAGAAAATCGCCGCGAAGGCGCTGCAGGACGCGCTCGAGCGCTATGACCGCGGCATCGGCCTGTGGCGCGGGACCGGGCAGAAGATCGACCCGGCCGAGCTGGGGTCCGAGGCGCAATGGCGCGCCGCGTTGGCCAAGGCCAAGGTTCCGCGCGACATCGACGGCTGGTATCCGGCGGTCGTGCTGTCGCTCGGCAAGTCCGACGCCCAGATCGGCATCGAGGGCATCCCGCCCACCGAGGCCGAGCCGCAGGTGATCCCGGCCCGCGACGTGCAGTGGGCCCGCAAGCTCATGCCGGGGTCGAAGCGGGCGCCGCAGGCGAGGGTGGCCGCGGACCTGCTTGAGGTCGGCGACGTGGTGCTGGTGCGGCGGATGACCGAGGACGGCTCGGGCAAGTTCATCCGCTGGACGCTGCGCCAGGTGCCGGCGATCGAGGGCGGGTTCATGGCCATGGACGTGAACACCGGTCGCGTCTACGCGATGCAGGGCGGGTTCAGCTACCAGTCCTCGGTCTTCAACCGCGCGACGCAGGCGCAGCGCCAGCCCGGCTCGGCCTTCAAGCCCTTCGTCTATGCCGCGGCGCTGGACAACGGCTACACCCCCGCCACCATCGTCGCGGACGAGCCGATCACGGTGAACACGCCGCAGGGCCTGTGGACGCCGAAGAACGCGGGCGGCGGGTTCTACGGCCCCACGCCGCTGCGGACCGGGATCGAGCAGTCGCGCAACCTGATGACCATCCGCATCGCCCAGGACATCGGGATGAACACCGTCGCCCGCTACGCCGAGCGCTTCGGGGTCTATGACAAGCTGTCGCCGTTCCTCGCCAACAGCCTTGGCGCGCAAGAGACGACGCTGTTCAAGATGGTCGCCGCCTACGCGATGTTCGCCAACGGCGGCGAGCGGGTCGAGCCGACGCTCGTGGACCGGGTGCAGGACCGCAACGGCCGCACCGTCTATCGCCACGACAAGCGGGTCTGCACGACCTGCGCCATGGGCGCGCTGCCCGCGGGCGAGGCGCCGGTGATCGTCTCGGACCGCGAGCGGGTGATGGACGCGATCACGGCCTATCAGCTCACCTCGATGCTGGAGGGCGTGGTCAACCGCGGCTCGGGCAAGGGCGTCAAGCTGCCGGTGCCGGTGGCCGGCAAGACCGGCACCACCAACGACGCCAAGGACGTGTGGTTCGTGGGCTTCACCTCGAACATGGTGGCAGGCTGCTATCTGGGCTACGACGAGCCGCGCAGCCTGGGGTCGAACGCCTTCGGCGGGACGCTCTGCGTGCCGGTGTTCAACGCCTTCATGCGGCAGGCGGTCAAGCAGTATGGCGGGACCAAGTTCCGGGTGCCGCCGGGCGGGTATTTCGCCGACGTCTCCTATGGCAAGGGCGTGATCTCGGAATATTTCCGCAACGGGACCAACGCGGCCAGCGGCCAGCGCGTCGTCGACGGCGGCTTCCAGCGGGTGCCGGCCGACCAGCTTCCGGGCTTCAAGAAAAGCACCGACGTGACCGAGCGCGCGGCGAAGTCGGTGACGACCTCGACCGGCAAAAAGAAGGTCATCCCGAAGAAGGCCGACTACAACACGATGAGTTCGGGCGGCCTCTACTAGCGCCGCGTGATCCGGCGGGGGCAGGGTGCCACGCCCCCCCCCGCCTTGTCTGTCCGCGTCCGAGGCGCTATCTGCCGCTTTCATTCCCAAGCCCCGACCCTGCCCGAGGGACCGCCCCATGCGTGCCGAGACCCAAGCCACCGTCGAATCCATCCGCAAGTCGCTGGGCCTGCTTGCGCAGCGCATGGACTGGGAGACCGCGCCGCACCGGCTGGAAGAGATGAACGCCATGATCGAGGACGGCGACCTGTGGTCCGATCCGTCCCGCGCGCAAAAGCTCATGCGCGACCGGCAGGTGCTGTCGGACAAGGTCGAGACCTACCGGCGCATCGATCAGGACCTCAAGGACTCGGTCGAGCTGATCGAGCTGGGCGAGGCCGAGGGCGATGCCGAGATCGTCTCGGACGCCGAGGCGACGTTGAAGGGTCTGGCCGAGCTGGCGGCCAGCAAGGAGCTTGAGGCGCTGCTCGACGGCGAGGCGGACGGCAACGACACCTTCCTGGAAATCAACGCCGGCGCCGGCGGCACCGAAAGCTGCGACTGGGCGGCGATGCTGGCGCGGATGTACACCCGCTGGGCCGAGAAGAAGGGCTACAAGGTCGAGCTGCAGTCCGAAACCGCGGGCGACGAGGCCGGCATCCGCTCGGCCGCCTACAAGATCAGCGGGCCGAACGCCTATGGCTGGCTCAAGTCGGAATCGGGCGTGCACCGGCTGGTCCGTATCTCGCCCTATGACAGCGCGGCGCGGCGGCACACGTCGTTCTCCTCGGTCTGGGTCTATCCGGTGGTCGATGACAACATCGAGATCGTGATCCCAGACAACGAGATCCGCATCGACACCTATCGCTCGTCGGGCGCCGGTGGGCAGCACGTCAACACCACCGACTCGGCGGTGCGGATCACCCACCTGCCGACCAACATCGTCGTGACCAGCTCGATGAAGTCGCAGCACCAGAACCGCGAGGCGGCGATGAACGCGCTCAAGGCGCGGCTCTATCAGCTCGAACTCGACAAGCGGAACGCGGCGATCAACGCGGCGCACGAGAACAAGGGCGACGCCGGCTGGGGCAACCAGATCCGCAGCTACGTGCTGCAGCCCTACCAGATGGTGAAGGACCTGCGCACGAGCTACGAGACCTCGGACACCCAAGGGGTGCTCGACGGCGATCTGGACGGGTTCATGGCCGCGACGCTGGCGATGGACGTCTCGGGCAAGAGCCGGGCCGAGGCCAACGCCGACGACTGACCCGCGGCGCGGGCGTGGGCCGCCGGAGCCTCCGGCGGGGATGTTTCTGCAGGAACGAATGCCTGTCGCCGCGCCCCGGGCCGTGGCGTCGCTGCGGGCAACCATTTTTCGCGGCCGACGTTCCGTGCTATTGCTGCAGTGCAGCATGGATGAGCGGAGCGGACGATGGCGAAGAAGATCAACCTGGCCCTGCAGGGCGGCGGCGCGCACGGAGCCTTTGCCTGGGGTGTGCTCGACCGGCTCCTGGAGGGGGACGAGATCGACATCGCAGGGATCAGCGGCACCTCGGCCGGGGCGCTGAACGGGGCGGCGGTGACGGCGGGGCTGTCGGCCATTCCGGGGCGCGAAGGGCGCGAGGCGGCGCGCGAGAACCTCGATTACGTCTGGTCGCAGGTCGGGCAGGTCAGCGACAACCGCATGGTGCGCTGGATGACCAGCATGGTGCCGATGCCGCGCGGGATGCAGCGCTGGGCCGAGATGGTGTCGCCCGTGGCCTGGCTCGAGGGGTTCTCGCGCATCTTCAGCCCCTACGATTCCGGGCCGTTCTACACCAATCCGCTGTCGGCGATCATCCGCGAGATGCCGCATCCGCTGGACGGTCACCACGC
The DNA here is from genome assembly GCF_900106665.1 of Paracoccus sanguinis. GTDB lineage: Bacteria > Pseudomonadota > Alphaproteobacteria > Rhodobacterales > Rhodobacteraceae > Paracoccus > Paracoccus panacisoli. The sequence continues at coordinate 350,787 of NZ_FNNA01000002.1, read as the reverse complement.
CACCGCGCCCGAGTTCTTCGTGACCGCCACCAACGTGCGCACCGGCCGGGTCCGCATCTTCTCGGGCGACGAGGTCTCGCCCGAGGCGGTGATGGCCTCGGGCTGCCTGCCGACGCTGTTCCGCGCGGTCGAGATCGACGACCCGGCGACCGGCCAGCGCGAGGCCTATTGGGACGGCGGCTATTCGGGCAACCCGGCACTGTTCCCGCTGTTCGACCGCCGCCTGCCGGCCGACATCGTGATCGTCACCATCAACCCGATGGTGCGTGAGGCCGTGCCCCGCACGCCGGTCGAGATCCAGGACAGGATCAACGAGATCAGCTTCAATTCGAGCCTGCTGCGCGAATTGCGTGCCATCCAGTTCATGAAGCGGCTCGAGCGCGAGGGGCGTCTGTCGGGCCGCGGGATGAAGGAGCCGCTGATCCACATGATCTCGGACGACAACCTGATGACCTCGCTCGGGACGCGGACCAAGGTGATGCCGCGCCCCGGGCTTCTCGCGCAGATGAAGGCGGCGGGGCGGGATGCCGCGCAGGCGTTCCTCGAGGGGGATGCGCAGAACATCGGCAAGGCCGATTCGGTCGATCTGCCGCGGCTCTACGGCTGAGCGGCGAGTGACGGTGCGGCGAGGGCCGGGCGCGGCGGCGGATAGACGAGCCCGCCCGAGATGATCAGCTTGGCCGCATCCTCGACCGACATCTCGAGATAGATCACGTCGGTTTCCGGCACGTAGAGCAGGAAGCCCGAGGTGGGGTTCGGCGTCGTCGGCAGGAACACCGCCATCATCCGCGATCCCGGCGGGGCCAGCCCGTCCAGCTCGCCCTTGGCGGGACCGGCGACGAAGCCCACCCCCCACAGGCCCTTGCGGGGGTATTCGATCAGGCAAGCGCGGTCGAACTTGCTGTCGCCCTGGCTGAGCAGCGTCTCGCTGATCTGCTTGAGCCCGCCGTAGACCGAGCGGACGATCGGCACGCGGTCCAGCAGGCGTTCGCCCGCGCGCAGCAGGCGGCGGCCGATGTAGCCCTTGGCGACCCAGCCGACGATCACGGTGAAGATCAGGAAGATGATCACGCCGACGCCGCGCGGGTTGATGCCGAGCCAGCGGTCCGGGTGCCAGCGGGCCGGGATCACCGGCATCACCCAGCCGTCGATCCAGCCGGTCAGCGACCAGAAGAGCCAGATCGTCAGCGCGATCGGCAGCATCACCGCGAGGCCGGCGAGGAACGATCCGCGCAGCGAGGCGAAGGGGCCGGGCCTGCGCACGGGCTGCGGGGTCGGGGACAGCGGGGGCAGGTCGTCGGGGTGGCGCATGCCGCGACGCTCGTGCGGCAGGCCCGCCGGGTCAAGGGGCGATGGACGGGGCGGTGATAGGGTGGGTCAGGCCCCCGCCGCCGCGATCCGCGCCGCGAGCCGCGCGTTCGACAGCACCAGCGCGATGTTGGCCTGAAGCGAGCGCCCCTCGGTCAGCGCAAAGATCCGGTCGAGCAGGAACGGCGTCACCGCTTTCGCCGCGATCCCCTGCGCCTCGGCCTCGGCCAGCGCGGCATCGACCACCGGGATCATCTCGGCGCGGGGGATCTCGGCCTCGGCCGGGATCGGGTTCACAACCAGCTGCCCGCCGGGAATCCCCAGCGCGCGGCGCATCCGGGCGGCCGCGGCGATCTCGGCCGGGTCGTCCAGCCGCAGCGGCGCGGGCAGGCCCGAATCGCGCGACCAGAAGGCGGGGATGGCGTCCTGGCCCACGGCGATGACGGGGACGCCCAGCGTCTCGAGCATCTCGAAGGTGCGGGGGATGTCGAGGATCGCCTTGGCGCCCGCCGAGACCACGGTGACGGGGGTCGCGGCGAGCTCGGTCAGGTCGGCCGAGACGTCCATGGTCCGCTCCACCCCCCGGTGCACCCCGCCGATCCCACCGGTGGCGAAGACGCGGATGCCGGCGAGCGCCGCGCAGATCATCGTCGCGGCGACGGTGGTGGCGCCGGTGCGCCCGGTGGTCAGGCAGACGGCCAGATCGGCGCGGCTGACCTTCATCACGCCGGTCGCCTGCGCGAGTTCCTCGAGCGCGGCGTCGGTCAGGCCGACGTGGATGCGCCCGCCCATCAGCGCGATGGTGGCGGGGACCGCGCCGGCCTCGCGCACCGCGGCCTCGACGGCGCGGGCCATCTCGAGGTTCTGGGGGTAGGGCATCCCGTGGGTGATGATGGTTGATTCGAGCGCCACGATCGGGCGGCCCGCGTCACGCGCGGCGGCGACCTCGGGGGCGAAGCTGAGCGGCAGGTCGGTCATCGGCGGTCCTTTCTGCGAGGCCGGACCGGGGCGCTGCCCCGGACCCCGGGATATTTGGGCCAGAAGAGAAGATCAGTGTCCCGCGACATGGGCGGCGGCGGCGGCGATGGCGGCGTCGAGCGCCGTGGCGCGGTCGGCGCCCTGCTCTTCTGCCAGAAGATGGGCGGCGAGGAAGCAGTCGCCTGCGCCGGTGACGCGGGCGATGGTGACGGGCGGCGGCTGGCGGGTCAGCACCTCGGCCGCCCCGCGGGCCGCGCAGGCGGCGGGGCGCGCGCCGTCCGTGACGAGGACGCGGGCCGCCCCGCGGGCGACGACTGCGGCGGCAGCCTCGGCCGCGCCGGCGCAGGGGTGGCCGGCGAGCGTCTCGGCCTCGGCGCGGTTGAGGTAGAGCGTGACGTGACCCGGCCCGATCAGCGGGGCGAGGCGTTCGGCCTTGCCCGGGCTCGCCGGCACCACCCGCAGGTCGGCGCGGGCAAGCGCCGGGTCGGCGGCGATGGCCGCAAGCTGCGCGGTCGTAAGGTTCCCGTCCACCACGATGAGGCCTCGCCACGGGGCGGCGGCGCTGCCCAGCCGGCCGTCGCGCAGGGGCGCCAGCACCGCCTCGCCCGCCGCCTCAAGCGAGTGGGCGTCGGCGATGGCGGCGATCAGCCCCTCGCTGTCCTCGATCGCCATGTAGGCGTCGGTGGGGCGCGTCGGGTCGCGGTGAACCCAGTCCACCCCCACGCCCAGCGCGCGGGCCGCGTCGATCAGCGCCGCGCCCTCGGGGTCGGTGCCGACCGCGCCCAGCACCGCCGCCGCCCGCCCGCGCGCGGCCAACGCCGCGGCGACGTTGAGGGCGACGCCCCCCGGCTGGTGGCGGATGCGGCCCGGCACGTCCGCGCCCGGCCCCATCGGCGCCGGGCTGCGGCCGATCACGTCCCAGAGCACCGCGCCGAGACAGAGGACGGGCAGGGCCGCGCTCATGCCGGGCGCAGCATCCGGTGCTTCTTCTTGCCGATCGAGACCTTGATCCCGTCGCCCACCGTCGCGGCCGTGACCATCGCCTGCGGGTCGCTGACGGCGGCGTTGTCGAGCCTGAGCCCGCCCTCGGCGATCAGCCGCTTGGCCTCTTTCCCCGAGCCGACCAGCCCCGCCTGCACCAGCATCTGCTGGACGCTCACGCCCTCGGCCAGCACCGCGGCGGGCAGCGTCACCACCTCGAGGTCGCCGCCGGCGCCGCCCTGCTCGAACACCTCGCGGGCGGTCGCCTCGGCCGAGGCGGCGGCGTCGGGACCGTGCAGCAGCGCCGTGACCTCGTTGGCCAGCCGCACCTTGGCCGCGTTGATCTCGGACCCGCCGAGCGCGCCCAGACGCTCGCATTCCGCAACCGGCAGCTCGGTGTAGAGCTTGAGGAAGCGGCCGACGTCGGCGTCGGTGGTGTTGCGCCAGAACTGCCAGAACTCGTAGGGCGACAGCATCGCGCCGTTCAGCCACACCGCGCCGCCCGCCGACTTGCCCATCTTGCGCCCGTCCGAGGTCGCCAGCAGCGGCGAGGTCAGGCCCCAGATCTCGCGGTCGAGCACCCGGCGGGTCAGGTCGATCCCGTTGACGATGTTGCCCCACTGGTCCGACCCGCCCATCTGCAGCCGGCAGTCGTAGCGGCGGTAGAGCTCGAGGAAGTCGTAGGCCTGCAGGATCATGTAGTTGAACTCGAGGAACGACAGCGACTGTTCGCGGTCGAGCCGCGACTTGACGCTTTCGAACGACAGCATCCGGTTGACCGAGAAATGCCGGCCGATGTCGCGCAGGAACTCGAGGTAGTTGAGCCCGTCGAGCCATTCGGCGTTGTTGAGCATCCGCGCGCCCTCGGGGCCGTAGTCGAGGTAGCGCGCGAAGACCTGCCCCATGCCGTCGATGTTGCGCTGGATGGCGGCATCGTCGAGCAGCGGGCGCTCCTCGGACCGGAAGGACGGGTCGCCGACCTTGGTGGTGCCGCCGCCCATCAGCGTGATCGGGCGGTTGCCGGTCTTCTGGAACCAGCGCAGCATCATGATATTGAGCAGGTGCCCGACGTGCAGGCTGGCCGCCGTGGCGTCGTAGCCGATGTAGGCGGTGACCGGCCCCTCGATCAGCGCCTCGTCGAGGGCCTGAAGGTCGGTGCAGTCGGCCAGATAGCCGCGCTCGATCATCACGCCGAGAAAGTCGGATTTCGGACGGTATGTGGTCATCGGCGCAGCTCCGGGTCGGGTGGCAGGGGTTTTTCCCCAGGTTTCGACGTGGCTATACAGCCGGGCAGGGGCAAGGGAAAGTGAGGGGCGGATGTTCGGCACGGCGGGGGGCCTGACCCGGGGCCGGTTGGTCACGGCGCTGGGGATGATGTCGGGCACCTCGCTCGACGGGGTCGATGCGGCGGTGCTGATGACCGACGGCGAGGAGATCGCGGATTTCGGGCGCAGCGGCTTTCGCCCCTACGGCGCGGCCGAGGCCGACGTGCTGCACGCCGCCCTCGGGCGCTGGCCGGGTGAGCCGGGGGTCGCGGCGGCGGCGGCGCTGTCGGTCGCCTCGCACGCGGCGCTCGCGGCGGATTTCCCCGAGGCGGCGGTGATCGGCTACCACGGCCAGACGCTTGCCCATGATCCGGGCGGGGGGCGGACCCACCAGGCCGGGCAGGGGTGGCGGCTGGCGCGGGCGACCGGGCGGCCCGTGGTGTGGGACTTTCGCACCGAGGACGTGCGGCAGGGCGGCGAGGGGGCGCCGCTGGTGCCGGTCTTTCACCATGCGCTGGCCCGCTGGGCGGTCGGGCAGGGGCGACTGCCGTCCGCGCCGGTGGTGTTCCTCAACCTCGGCGGGGTCGGCAACCTGACCTGGTGCGACCCGCGCGCGGCCGATCCGCTGGGTGCCTGCCTTGCCTTCGACACCGGCCCGGCGAACGCGCCGCTGAACGACCTGATGCGGGCGCGACGGGGTGCTGCGCGCGACGAGGGCGGGGCGCTGGCCGCCGCGGGGGCCCCGCGCGAGGCGGTGATCGCGGACTTCCTGCGCCACCCGTATTTCGCCCGGCCGGCGCCCAAGTCGCTGGACCGGGATGCCTTCGCGGCGCTCGGCCCGGCGGTCGCGCAGATGGATGACGCCGATGCCGCGGCGACCCTGGTCCACGCCGCGGCGGCGGCGGTGGGGGTGGGGCTGGCGCTGCTGCCGGCGCGCCCGGCGTCGATCCTCGTCTGCGGCGGCGGGCGGCGGAACGCGGCGCTGATGGCGGCGCTGGGCACCCGCACGGGCGTCGCGGTGCAGCCGGTCGAGGCCGCCGGCCTCGACGGCGACATGATCGAGGCGCAGGCCTTCGCCTTTCTCGCCGTGCGGGTGCTGCGCGGGTTGCCGACCTCGGGGCCGTCCACGACCGGCGTTCCGGGCCCGGTCTGCGGGGGGCGGATCAGCGCTCCGTAAGGGGCGCGCGGCGGGCGGCCGCCTCGCCGGCGGCGCGGAAACATTTCCGAGGGAACGACTTTCTCGCGGGGTGCGTTGTCGGCTCGAAGCGGGGGTCCGGAAGGGTCGCCGCCGAGACCTAGAGGAAGGACTGACCCGATGAAAGCTTTGCTTCTCGCCGCGACCTCGTCGCTTGCGCTGACCGGTTTCGCCATGGCGCAGACCGCCGCCCCGGCGCCTGCACCGGCCACGACCACCACCACGACCGTCGCCGACCCGGTGGCCGCCGCGGGCGACAAGGCCGAGGACGCCGCCGACAAGGCCGAGAACGCGGTTGATGCCGCCGGCAACAAGGTCGACGAGGCCGTGACGACCTCGGCCGCCGACAAGGCCGAGGATGCCGCCGACCGCGCCGAGGATGCGGCGGACAAGGCCGAGGACAAGGCCGACGCGGCCGCGACCGCGGGCACCGCGACCACCACGACCACGACCGCTCCGGCTGCGACCACCACCACGGCGCCGGCCGCGACGACCACCACCACGGCGACCACCGCGACCCCGGCTGACGCCGTTGTCGTGGCCCCCGACGTCGACGCGCCTGTGATGTCGGCCGAGAACCCCGGTCTGCTCGGTTCCTACATCATGAACCGCCGGATCTGGACGACCAACCAGCCGTCCTCGACCGCGTGGGCCGATACGACCATGACCGAGCGTCCGGCCGAGTGGACCGACATCGCCAAGGTCGGCGACATCGTGGTCGACCCCGAGGGCAACATCATGGGCTACACCGCTGACATCGGCGGGTTCCTGGGCCTCGGCGCCAAGACCGTGCTGCTGGGCAAAGACGCCCTGCACCTGGTCCGCATCGGTGACGACGTGTTCTACGCGACCAACTTCACCAAGGAAGAGCTCGAGGCGCTGCCCGACTTCGACTCGACCACCGTGCTCAAGTGATCCGTGGCTGCCATCGCGGCGGCCACCCCACTTAACAAAGAACAAGGGCGCCCCCGGGGCGCCCTTTCCAATTCTGGGGAACCCGAGGCGGGTCAAGTTGTTGTGACACCGATGCCTGAGACACCGGCGGGCACGTCATAACAAAAATGACCTTAGAATGACCGAGAGGAAACTCCCCATGATGATCAAGCAGCTTCTGGGCACCGCGGCCGCCCTGTCCTTCGTCGCAGCCGGCGCGATGGCCCAGACGGCCCCGGCCCCGGCCGAGACGACCGCGCCCGCCGCCGATGCGACCGCGCCTGCGGCGACCGCGCCTGCGGCAACCGACGCGGCGACCACGGCCCCGGCCGCGACCGATGCGGCAACCACCGCCCCCGCCGTCGCCCCGGCGACCGACGCGACCGTTGCCGTCCCCGGCGGCCAGGTCGTCGTCCAGCAGGCCGAGCCGACCGTGAACGTCAACGTGCCGACCCCGGACGTCAAGGTGAACCAGCCCGCGCCGCAGGTGACTGTGGAACAGCCCGAGCCGACCGTGACCGTCACCCAGGCCCCGCCCGAGGTGAACGTCGAGCAGTGCGCCCCGAAGATCACCGTGACCCAGGCCGAGCCGACCGTCACCGTCAACATCCCGCAGCCGGTCGTCTCGGTCGCGCTGCCCGATCCGGTCGTGACCGTGGGTGACGTGACCCCGGTGGTCACCGTCGACGTGCCCGAGCCGGTCGTCTCCTTCGTCCAGCCCGAGCCGCGCGTCGTGGTCGAGAGCGCCGATGCGAAGGTCAACGTGACCGACGCCGAGGCGCAGGTCGAGGTGACCAAGGCCAACGAGGCCCAGGTCGAGATCCGCCAGAACGAGGCCACCGTCGACGTCCAGCAGACCGGCGAAGCGCAGGTCAACGTCGGCGCCGCCCCGGCCCCGGAAGTCGCGGTCGAGAAGGCCGGCGAGGCTCAGGTCAAGGTCGAGCAGGGTGATGCCGCGGTCAACGTGACCGGCGCGACCCCCGCCGCCGGCGCCGCTGCCCCGGCCGCGGACCCCGCCGCGGCGCCCGCCGACGGCACCGTGGCCGTGGCCCCGGTGATGGCCTCGGACATCGCGCTGCGTGAGGGCTATACCGCCGTCCCGGCCGGTGAAGTGACCGGCGAGGGCCTCGACGGGCTGCAGGTCTTTGCCCGCGAAGGCAACGACTACCGCGAAATCGGCGAGATCGACGCCTTCGACGCCGCGAACAACGCGGCCATCGTGTCGGTGGGCGGTTTCCTCGGGATCGGCGAGCGTCAGGTTTCCTACCCGCTGGACCAGATCTCGTTCCAGCGCACCGCCGCGGGCGACCTCGAGGCCTATGTCGGCACCCCCGCCGACCAGATCGAAAACCTGACGGCCTACACCCGCAACTGATCCGAGGCTCGGCTTCTGGACCGGAAAGGCCCCGCACCCGCGGGGCCTTTTCACGTTCCGCGCCGGTGTGATCACGGCACCGCCACGCGCCCGCGTCCGGGGTCGGGGGGTTTTTTGCGGGAAACCCCTCCGACCCGCGCTTTGTCGCTTGACCGCACCGGCGGGGCTGCGTAAACCCCCCGCACCCCGGAGGCGATCCGGGTGTGGTTGGGCGGTTGTAGCTCAGTTGGTTAGAGTACCGGCCTGTCACGCCGGGGGTCGCGGGTTCGAGCCCCGTCAACCGCGCCACCACCACACCATCGCCCTGGACCATGCGCGGTTGTAGCTCAGTTGGTTAGAGTACCGGCCTGTCACGCCGGGGGTCGCGGGTTCGAGCCCCGTCAACCGCGCCATCCTTCCCCTCCCCCCACCTGACCGATGCGCCGCCGCGTCGCCCCGACGCGCCGGGCTTTTCATTCCCCGCGCCATCCCTATGCTCGACCCAAGGGACGAGCCTGCAGGAGAGACGCCACATGGCACGCGGAATCGACTATGGCGGCATGATGCATCGGGCGATGCAGGGTTTGATCGCCGATGTGCTGCAGGCCGTGGCCGAGGACGGCCTGCCGGGCGAGCATCATTTCTTCATTACCTTCGACACCCGCGACGAGGGGGTCGAGATGGCCGACTGGCTGCGCGAGCGCTATCCCGAGGAAATGACCATCGTCATCCAGCACTGGTTCGAGAACCTGTCGGTGACGCACGAGGGGTTCGCGATCACGCTGAACTTCGGCAACTCGCCCGAGCCGCTCTACATCCCGTTCGATTCGCTGCGGACCTTCGTTGACCCTTCGGTCGAGTTCGGGCTGCGGTTCGAGACGCAGGAGGACGGCGAGGACGACGAGGAGCCCGCCGAGGCCCCGGCCGAGCCCGAGGCCGCCGCGCCCTCGACCCCCGCCACCGGCGGGGCCGAGGTCGTCAGCCTCGACAAGTGGCGAAAATAGCCGCGAACGGCGCAGCGGCCTCCGGCTGACATCGGACCGTCGCGGGACTGACGCGCGACCGACACGGGGCCGCGGCGCGACTGTCACATCGGGCGGCTAAGGGAGGGCGGAACCCGCCCCCCGCATGAGAGCCCCGATGTCCGACCTCTCTCTCTTTCTCGGCCAGCTGATCCGCCGCCCGACCGAGATCCGTGCCATCGCGCCGACAGCCAGCGCCGCGGCGCGCGAAATGGCACGCATCGTCCGCCCGGACATGCAGGCAGTCGCAGAGATCGGGGCAGGGACGGGCACCATCACCCGCGCCATCCTCGATCGCGGCCTCGCGCCCGAGAGGCTCGAGCTGTACGAACTGAACGCCGCGTTCTGCGACCGGCTCCGCAGCCTGTTCCCTGGCACGACGGTGCATAACCGTCCGGCGCAGGACATGGTGAATGTCGGGCGGGGCGGTCTGGACGCGGTGATCTCTGGCGTGCCGACCCTGCCGATGTCCGATGAAATGCAGCACGCCATCGTCGGGTCGGCGCTGTGGATGCTGAAGCCGGGCGCGCCCTTTGTGCAGATCACCTATGGCACCCAGCCGCCGCTGTCGGCGCGGGTGCGGGCCGATCTCGGCCTGACCCATACCCGCAGCCGCCGCATCTGGATGAACCTGCCGCCGGCGCAGGTTTATATCTTTCGCCAGGCCCCGGGCTGACGCGCCGACAGGCGCGCGCCGTGCCCGCGCGACGGACGACGAGCCGAGGTCAGTTGACCAGCGGCCGTTGGTTCTGCAGGTGGCGCACCGCCAGCTTGCGGGCCATCCGGCCGCTGGTCACGGTCCGGGCGGGCACGGCCGCATGGTCGGCCAGTTCCGGGAACAGGGCCAGGATTTCGGCGCGGGCCGCGATGCCCACGGATTTCAGTGCCTCGGGTCCGACCAGCAGCGATTCCGTCTCGGCGCCGTTCGAGAACACGATCTGGTGGTCGTCGAACAGGAAATGGATGTAGACGACTTCGCTCAGGTCCTGCGCGACGTCGATTCCGTCCAGCTGGCACAGTTGCTTGGCGGCGACCAGCACCTCGTCCGTGCCGAACATGCGCTGGGCGATCCGCGAGCGGACCAGGATGCGGTGCTGCGGCGACACGACCAAGTCGGCCGCCGGGCAGCCCTCGCCCAAGGCGCCGGCCCGGATGCGGATCGGCCGCAGATGCGGCGCGCGTTCCAGCGCGGCGGTGTCCAGCGCACGCCGCCCGATCCAGCGGATCGGCTGCAGCCCGGCGTCGCGGGTGCGCACCATGTCGCCCACCGCCAGGTCGCCGGCGGCCACGGGGCCGCGTGCCGTCTCGATCAGCGTGGCGGCGGAAAAGCAGGGCACGCCCGCCTCGTGCGGATCGAACGGTTTGAAGTTCTGCACCAGCCCGCTGGTGTCGACCTTGTCCCCGACCTCGTAGAGGCTGGTGGTGAACAGGGTGAAGTCCTTGAGGTTCCCGGTGTCGCCCACGGTAAAGGTGGCGGGGCGGGCGGGATCGGTTCCGCCGATCCCCCAAAGATGGCCGTGGCCCTGTTTCTGGAAATAGGCCGCCAGCTCTTTCTGGCTAAGCAGTCCGTCGCCGTTCTTGTCGTCGACGGTCAGGGTCTGCAGGCCGGACACCTCGGTCACGGCACCGTTGACGACCGTATACTGATACAGCGAGAATTCCAGAGTCGCCATCGTGCACCTTTTTCGTTGCGCTGGTCGAAAAGGGCGGGCCGAACGGTCCCTTGCAGACAGCGCATGCTATCGAAGCTTTCCCATTTTAACTGATTTCGCGCCGATGAAAACAGCTTTCCCGTGCCGGCGACCTGTCGGTTGGGATAAGCCGGGCCTGGTCGGCATGCAATTGCATACCCGTTGCCAAGCCGCGGCCGCTTGCCTAGAAGCCGCGCCAGGACTCGCAAGGGGGATTGAGGATGCCGACGACCCGCACCGAAACCGACAGCTTTGGCCCGCTCGAGGTGCCGTCCGACAAGTATTGGGGCGCGCAGACCCAGCGCTCGATCCAGAACTTCCCGATCGGCTGGGAAAAGCAGCCGGTGGCGATCGTCCGCGCGCTGGGCGTCATCAAGCAGGCCGCGGCGCAGGTGAACATGGCGACCGGCAACCTCGACCCGAAACTGGGCGAGGCGATAGTGCAGGCGGCCTCCGAGGTGGTGGCCGGCAAGTTCGACGACAACTTCCCGCTGGTGGTGTGGCAGACCGGGTCGGGCACCCAATCGAACATGAACGCCAACGAGGTCATCTCGAACCGCGCCATCGAGATTCTGGGGGGCGAGCTGGGCAGCAAGAAGCCGGTTCACCCGAACGATCACGTCAACATGGGCCAGTCGTCCAACGATACCTTTCCGACCGCGATGCATGTCGCCATCGGCATGGTCGCGCGCGACACCCTGCTGCCGGGGCTGGAAAAGCTCGCCGCCGCGCTGGAAGCCAAGCGCGACGAGTTCAAGGACATCATCAAGATCGGCCGCACCCACACGCAGGACGCGACGCCGCTAACCCTGGGGCAGGAGTTTTCGGGTTACGCCCATCAGGTCCGCATGGGGATCGAACGGGTCAAGCTGTGCCTGCCGCAGATCTATGAACTCGCGCAGGGCGGCACTGCCGTGGGCACCGGGCTGAACACGAAGAAGGGCTGGGACACCGCCATCGCCGCCGAGATCGCCAGGATCACCGGCCTGCCCTTTGTCACCGCGCCGAACAAGTTCGAGGCGCTGGCCGCCCATGACGCGATGGTGTTCTTTCACGGCGCGCTGAAAACCGTCGCGGTGAGCCTGTTCAAGATCGCCAACGATCTGCGGCTGCTGGGGTCCGGCCCGCGGTCCGGTCTGGGCGAGCTGATCCTGCCCGAGAACGAGCCGGGCAGCTCGATCATGCCGGGCAAGGTGAACCCGACCCAGGCCGAGGCGCTGACGATGGTCTGCGCGCAGGTGATGGGCAACGACGCGGCGGTCGGCTTTGCCGGCAGCCAGGGGCATTTCGAGCTGAATGTCTACAATCCGATGATGTCCTACAACGTGCTGCAGTCCATGCAGCTTCTGGCCGACGCGGCGGGGTCGTTCACCGACAACATGGTGGTCGGCACGCAGGCCAACCTGCCGCGCATCGACAAGCTGATGAAGGAAAGCCTGATGCTGGTGACGGCGCTGGCGCCGACCATCGGCTATGACGCCGCCACCAAGGTCGCCAAGACCGCCCACAAGAACGGCACCACCTTGCGCGAGGAGGCCGTGGGCCTCGGCTTCGTTACCGAGGACGAGTTCGACCGGATCGTGCGCCCCGAGCAGATGGTCGGCCCCGAGGACTGAGGCGCGGCGGGGCGCGGAGCCGCCCTTGCGCCGGGTCGTGGCGCGAGGGCTCGCGGCGGCGGGCCGGGGCATCCGCGCTCACCACGCCCGCCTCGCGGCGCCGGTCGGCCGCGCCAGCCTGCGCGGCTCCGCGTTCGTGCTGGCGGCGCTGCTGGCGCCGTTCGTCCTCTCGGGCTGGCGGTGAGGCCGCCGGCCCCTCAACCCCGGGTGACCCGCATGACCGCTCTGCTCTTTCCCGCCCCCGACTGGCCAACCCTTCCGGTCGACGGCTCCGACGCCCGCTTCCCGGTCCGCCGGGTGTTCTGCGTCGGGCGCAACTACGCCGCCCACGCCGCCGAGATGGGGGCCGAGGTCGACCGCGAGGCGCCGTTCTACTTCACCAAGTCCGCGCTGGCGGTGGTCCCCTCGGGGACGACCCAGCCCTATCCCCCCGCGACCGCCGACCTGCACCATGAGGTCGAGCTGGTGGTGGCGCTGGGGACCGCGGGGTTCCGCGTCGCGCCCGAGGCGGCGCTGGGGCTGGTCTGGGGCTACGGCGTCGGGCTCGACATGACCCGCCGCGACCTGCAGGCGGCGGCCAAGGACAAGCGGCGGCCCTGGTCGATGGGCAAGGACTTCGCGGGCAGCGCGGTGATCGGGCCGCTGACGCCCGTCGCCGGGTTCAGCCCGGACGCGCAGCGCATCGCGCTCAGCGTGAACGGCGACCTGCGGCAGGACGCGGTGCTGGCCGAGATGGTCTGGCGCGTGCCCGAGCTGATCGCGGACCTCTCGCGCTACGAACGGCTTGGGCCGGGCGACCTGATCATGACGGGCACCCCGGCGGGGGTGGGGGCCGTGGTCCCCGGCGACCGGCTCGAGGGGCGGATCGACGGGCTCGCGCCGGTGACGCTTTCGGTCGGGTCCGCGGACTGAGGCCGCGCGGCGCGTGAGGCGCGCTCAAGCGGTTGACCGAGAAAAACATATACCGACGCGCCCGGGGCCGTTAACACCGGCGGGGCAGGCGGGCGTGTCGCACGCGGCCCCGCCACGCCCCCCACTGCTCCCTTGCGAAGAGAACCGAATCGATGACCGACGAGAGCCTGGCAGCCCTGCCCGACGCCGCGCCGGAGCGCCGTCGGGGGTCCGGCGTGCGCCTTGTCTATGAGACCCTGCGCGACGAGATCCTCGACCTCGTGCTGCGCCCCGGCAGCGCGCTGGACGAGGTGGCGCTGGCCGAGCGCTTCGGGATGTCGCGCACGCCGATCCGCGAGGCGCTGGTGCGTCTGGCGGGCGAGGGGCTGGTGGACACGCTGCCCAACCGCTCGACGATTGTGGCGCCCATCGACTATCTGAACCTGCATCATTTCTTCGACGCGATCACGCTGATGTACCGGGTCAGCAACCGGCAGGCAGCGCGCTATCACACCCCGGCCGACCTGGCCCGCATCCGCGCCGCGCAGGCGGACTATGCCGCGGCGGTGAACGCGCAGGACGCGCTGGCGATGATCGCCGCCAACCGCGCCTTCCATGCCGCCATCGCCGAGGCGGGCGGCAACCCCTATTACACCCAGTTCTTCGTGCGGATGCTGGACGAGGGGCGGCGGCTCTTGCGGCTCTACTACCAGTCCTTCGACGACCGGCTGCCGCAGGAATACGTCGAGGAGCACGAGGCGATCATCGCCGCCATCGCGTCGGGCGACGTGGGCGCCGCCGACCGGCTGGGGCGCGCCCATGCCGACCAGATCGTGGCCCACATCCAGGCGCTGCTCGCGCGCGACGACCGCGACGACCCGGCGCTCTGACCTCAAATTCTTGTCGACAAGTAAAATACAATCTGGCAGAGTGAGCGGCGAGGACGAGTCGGGCACCGCCCGGCTGTGACATGAGGAGGAGACGGCCCGATGACCCCTGCGATCTTCACTGGCGTGATCCCGGCGCTGATGACCCCCTGCACCGCCGACCGGAAGCCCGATTTCGAGGCGCTGGTCCGCAAGGCGCGCGAGCTGATCGAGGCGGGGATGTCCTCGGTCGTCTATTGCGGCTCGATGGGCGACTGGCCGCTGCTCACGGACGCGGAGCGGATGGAAGGCGTCGAACGGCTGGTCAAGGCGGGCATTCCGGTGATCGTCGGGACCGGCGCGGTCAACACCGCCTCGGCCGTGGCCCACGCCGCCCACGCGCAGAAGATCGGCGCCGCGGGTCTCATGGTGATCCCGCGGGTGCTGTCGCGCGGCAACTCGCCCATCGCCCAGCGTCACCACTTCAAGGCCATCCTGTCGGCCGCGCCCGACCTGCCGGCAGTGATCTACAACTCGCCCCACTACGGGTTCGAGACCCGCGCCGACCTGTTCTTCGCGCTGCGGGCCGAGCACCCGAACCTCGTCGGCTTCAAGGAGTTCGGGGGCAAGGCCGCGATGTCCTATGCCGCCGAGTACATCACCGCGGGCAACCCCGACGTGGTGCTGATGGCGGGCGTCGATACCGGCGTCTACCACGGCTACGTCAAGGCAGGTGCGGCGGGCACGATCACCGGCATCGGCAACGCCATCCCGCGCGAGGTGCTGCACTTCGTCGCACTGGCCCAGAAGGCCGCGACCGGCGACGTCGATGCCCGCGTCCGCGCCCGCGAGCTGGGCGAGGCGCTCGAGGTGCTGTCGACCTGGGACGAGGGGACGGACCTCGTCCTCTATTACAAGCACATGATGGTCATGCAGGGCGACGCCGAATACGCGCTGCATTTCAACGAGACCGACGAGCTGACCCCGAGCCAGCGGGCCTGGGCCGAAGCGCAGTTCAACCAGTTCCGCGCCTGGTACGCGGAATGGAGCAAGCTGCCCGGCGCGGTGCAGGACTGCCTGCCCTGAGGTCCGCCCAACGCCGCCGGAGAGAGGCGGATCGATCTGCATAATCCATGTATTTCAGATTGATCCGTGGCGGCGCTCACCCGAAGGTGAGAACAATCGGGAATCGAAACCGGGCCAGAGCGCCCGAGAACAGGGAGAGACACATGACCGCCAAGACCACCGTGAAGACTCTGGCCTTCGGGCTCATGGCCGCGACCGCGCTTGCGGGCACGGCGCAGGCCGACAAGCTCGACGACATCATCGCCTCGGGCACGCTGCGTTGCGCCGTGGTGCTCGACTTCCCGCCGATGGGGTCGCGCGACGCCAACAACCAGCCGGTCGGCTTTGACGTGGACTACTGCAACGACCTCGCCAAGGCGCTAGGCGTCACCGCCGAGATCGTCGAGACCCCGTTCCCCGAGCGCATCCCGGCGTTGATGGCGGGCCGCGTCGATGTCGGCGTCGCCTCGACCTCGGACACGCTCGAGCGGGCCAAGACGGTCGGCATGACCGTGCCCTATTACGCGTTCGAGAACGCCGTCGTCGCCAACGACAAGGTCGAGATGACCAACTGGGAAGGCATGAAGGGCAAGACCGTCGGCGCCACCGCCGGCACCTACGAGGCGATCTGGCTGGAAGGCAAGGTCAAGGAGTGGGGCGAGGGGCAGTTCCGGCCCTACCAGACCCAGGCCGACGTGTTCCTGGCACTGAGCCAGGGCCAGCTCGACGCCACCGTCTCGACGGTCGAGGTCGCCAACGCCAACGTCAAGTCGGGCAACTTCCCCGGCATCCGCGTCGTGGACAAGGCGCCGATGGTGCCGGACTACGTGTCGCTCTTCACGCTGCGGCAGGAATACGGGCTCATCAACTACATGAACCTGTTCATCAACCAGCAGGTCCGCACCGGCCGCTACAAGGAACTGTACAACAAGTGGGTGGGCGAGGGTGAGCCTGCCGACCTGACCATCAAGGGCGTCTATCGCTGATCGGCAGGGGCGGCGCCGGCTGAGGCCGCGCGCCGCCCGGCCTGACCGATAGGGGGGCGCATGTTCGGTTATACGTTCCAGTGGAAACAGGCGCTCGCCCGCCTGCCGCAGATGCTCGACGGCGCGGCCGTCACGCTGCAGATCGCGCTGCTGTCGATGGCCCTCGGCATCCTGCTGGCCATCGTGCTCACGCTGTTCCGGCTGTCGGGGAACCGCATCCTGTCGGGGTTCGCCACCGCCTGGGTCGAGATCGCCCGCAACACGCCGGCGCTGTTCCAGATCTACATGGCGCATTTCGGGGTGGCGAGCTTCGGCATCCACTTCTCGCCCTTCACCTCGCTGCTGATCGGGATCACCTTCAACAACGCGGGCTATCTGGCCGAGAACTTCCGCGGCGCGCTCAAGGCCATTCCCGACACCCAGCCGCGGGCCGGGCGGTCGCTGGGGATGACGCCGCTGCAATCCTTCCGCTACGTGGTCATGCCGCAGATGCTGCGCATCGCCTTCCTGCCGATGACCAACCAGATGGTGTGGGCGATCCTGATGACCTCGCTCGGCGTCACGGTGGGGATGAACACCGACCTCTACGGCGTCACCCAGGACCTGAACGCGCTGACCTTCCGCACCTTCGAGCTCTTCGCCATCGCCGCGGTGATCTTCTACCTGATGACCAAGACCGTCCAGCTCGGCGCGCGCCTGCTTGCGGCGCGGATGTTCCGGTACTGAGGGGCGCCATGTTCGACACCGCACTCACCTCGGCCGACCTCGTCTTCCTCGCCAAGGGCGCGGGGATGACGCTGCTCGTCACCGCGATCTCGGTCGTGCTCGGCACCATCCTCGGCGTGATCTTCGGGGTGTTCCGCACCCAGGTCGGGCCGGTCTGGGCCGCGCCGCTGACCTTCGTGCTCGACGTCTTCCGCTCGATCCCGCTGCTCATCCAGCTCGTCCTCGCCAACGCCTTCATGGGCATGGTGCTGCGCCTGCAACTGTCGGGCTTCACCATCGCCTGCGGGGTGCTGACCCTCTACACCGCCGCCTATTGCGCCGAGATCGTGCGCGGCGCCATCGGCGCGGTGCCGGCCACCACGCGGCGCGCGGCACGCTCGCTGGGGCTCAACTGGTGGCAGGACATGGCCAACATCGTCATGCCGCTGGCCACCCGCGTGGCGCTGCCGTCCTGGATCGGGCTGGCGCTCGGGGTGATGAAGGACAGCGCGCTGGTCTATGTCGTGCAGGTCACCGAGCTGCTCAAATCCACCCAGATCCTCATCACCCGCCTGCAGGAGCCGCTGTTCCTGCTGCTGATCTGCGGTGCCTTCTATTTCCTCATCAGCTTCCCGCTCGCCCGGTTCGGCGGCTGGCTTGAAAGACGGTGGTCCCATGATTGAGATCGAGAACGTCCGCAAATCCTTCGGCCCGCTCGAGGTGCTCAAGGGCATCGACCTGACGGTGGCCAAGGGCGAGGTGCTGACGGTGATCGGCGGCTCGGGGTCGGGGAAATCGACGCTGCTGACCTGCATCAACGGGCTTGAGCCGATCGATTCCGGCCGCATCCTGGTCGACGGGACCGAGGTTCACGCCAAGTCCACCAACCTCAACAAGCTGCGCCGCAAGATCGGCATCGTCTTCCAGCAGTTCAACGCCTTTCCGCATCTGACCGTGCTCGACAACGTGACGCTGGCGCCGCGCAAGGTGCTGGGGATGGGCCGGGCCGAGGCCGAGGCCGAGGCGAAGAAGCAGCTCGAGCACGTGGGGCTTGGCGACAAGCTCGACGTCTATCCGGGGCGGATGTCGGGCGGCCAGCAGCAGCGCATGGCGATTGCCCGGGCGCTGGCGATGCAGCCGGCCTATATGCTCTTCGACGAGGTGACCTCGGCGCTTGACCCGATGCTGGTGGGCGAGGTGCTGGACACGCTCAGGATGCTGGCGCGCGAGGGGATGACCATGATCTGCGTCACCCACGAGATGAAGTTCGCCCGCGAAGTCTCTGATCGCGTGGCCTTCTTCCATCAGGGCGTGATGCGCGAGATCGCCCCGCCGGCCGAGCTGTTCGGGGCGCCGAAGACGCCCGAGTTGCAGAAGTTCCTGGCCGCGACCCACTGACAGGACGCCCCGCGATGCAGCCTGATGTTCTGGTGATCGGCGCCGGCGTGGTCGGCCTGTCGGCGGCGATTGCGGCGCAGGCGCGTGGGCTGTCGGTGACGGTGGTGGACCGCGAGGGGCCGGCAGCGGGCGCCTCGGCCGGGAATGCGGGGGCGTTTGCCTTTACCGATATCCTGCCGCTCGCCTCGCCGGGGATCATGCGCAAGGCGCCGGGCTGGCTGCTGGACCCGGTGGGGCCGCTGACGGTGCCGCCCGCCTATGCGCTCAGGATCGCGCCGTGGATGGTCCGCTTTGCCGCCGCCTGCCGGCCCGGCCGGGTGGCGGCCTCGATTGCGGCGCAGACGGCGCTGATGGATCTCTCGCGCGACGAACTGCAGCCGTTCCTGAGGGCCACCGGGACCGAGGGGATGCTGCGCAAGGACGGCAACCTGCAGGTCTATGAAAGCGACGCCGAGTTCGCCGCCGCCGCCCCCGGCTGGGCGGCGCGCGAAGCGCACGGGATCGCGTTCCGTCATGTGGAGCGGGACGAGATGGCGGCGATCCAGCCCGGGCTTGCCCCGCGCTTCATCCGTGGCACCTTCACCCCCGGCTGGTACTCGATCAACGACCCGAAGCTCTACACGCTCGCGCTCGCCGATCATTTCCGCGCTCGCGGCGGCCGGATCGAGGTCGCCGCCGTCTCCCGGCTCTCCGCCACCGATACCGGCATCGCGGCCGAAACCGCCGACGGCCGCCGCCTGACCGTGGCGCAGGCGGTGCTGGCCGCCGGGGCCCATTCCCACCGCCTTGCCCGGACGCTGGGCGAGCGCATCCCGCTCGAGACCGAGCGCGGCTACAACACCACGCTGCCGCCCGACGCGCTCGACCTGCGCACGCAGGTCACCTTTGGCGGCCACGGGTTCGTCGTCACGCGGCTCTCGACCGGCATCCGGGTCGGCGGCGCGGTCGAGCTGGGCGGGCTGGCGCTGCCCCCGAACTGGCGCCGCGCGCAGGCGATGCTGGCCAAGGCCAAGGCATTCCTGCCCGCGCTCAGGACCGAGGGCGGCACCCAATGGATGGGCTTCCGCCCGTCGCTGCCCGACAGCCTCCCCGCCATCGGCCGGGCGCGGGCCACGCCGCGGGTGATCCACGCCTTCGGCCACGGCCACCTGGGCCTCACCCAGTCCGCCGGCACCGCCCGGCTGGTCGCCGACCTGCTGACCGGCGCCGCGCCGGTCCTCGACCTGTCCCCGTTTTCGCCCCAGAGGTTCTGACATGGCCGTCCACACCTTCACCTGCATCGACGGCCACACCTGCGGCAACCCGGTGCGCCTCGTCGCCGGCGGCGGGCCGCAGCTCGTGGGCGCCGACATGCTCGAGAAGCGCGCCCATTTCCTGCGCGAGTTCGACTGGATCCGCACCGGCCTGATGTTCGAGCCGCGCGGCCACGACATGATGTCGGGCTCGATCCTCTACCCGCCGACGCGGCCCGACTGCGACGTGGCGGTGCTGTTCATCGAGACCTCGGGCTGCCTGCCGATGTGCGGCCACGGCACCATCGGCACGATCACCATGGGGATCGAGAACGGCCTCATCACCCCGCGCGCGCCGGGCGCCCTGTCGATCGAGACGCCCGCCGGCAAGGTGGACATCAGCTACGTGCAGGAGGGCCGCTTCGTCGAGGAGGTGCGGCTGACGAACGTCCCCGGCTTCCTCTATGCCGAGGGGCTGACCGCCGAGGTCGATGGTCTGGGCGAGATCGTCGTGGACGTCGCCTACGGCGGCAATTTCTACGCTATCGTCGAGCCGCAGAAGAACTTCCGCGACATCGCCGACCACACCGCGGGCGAGCTGATCGGCTGGTCGCCGAAGCTGCGCGCGGCGCTGAACGCGAAGTACGCGTTCACCCACCCCGAGCATCCGGCGATCAACGGGCTGTCGCACATCCTGTGGACCGGGGTCGCGACCCAGCCCGGCGCGCACGCCCGCAATGCGGTGTTCTATGGCGACAAGGCCATCGACCGCAGCCCCTGCGGCACCGGCACCTCGGCCCGCATGGCGCAGCTGGCTGCCAAGGGGCGGCTGGGGGTGGGGGACGAGTTTCACCACGAATCGATCATCGGCTCGATCTTCAAGGGCCGGGTCGAGGCCGACGCGCGGGTGGGCGACCGCGCCGCGATCATCCCCTCGATCGCCGGCTGGGCGCGGATGACCGGCTACAACACCATCTTCATCGACGACCGCGACCCCTTCGCGCACGGTTTCGTGGTCCGGTGAGCGCCACCCGCATCCTGCCCGGAACGGCTGAGGGGCCGGTGCTGGCGGCCGACGCGCCGCTGAGCTTCTGGGGCGGGGTGGACCCGGCGACGGGGCGGGTGATCGACGTGCACCACCCGCTTTCGGGCCGCTCGCTCGGGGGCACGGTGCTGGTGCTGCCGGGCACCCGTGGCTCGTGCAGCGGCTCGGGCGTGGTGCTGGACATGGTGCTGTCGGGGCAGGGGCCGGCGGCGCTGGTGTTCTCGGACCCCGAGGAGGTGGCAACGCTCGGCGCGCAGGTCGCGGCGGCGCTGTTCGGCGCGCCCCTGCCAGTGCTGCGGGTGTCGGCCGAGACCCGCGCGGCTCTGTCCCGCGTGGGATCGGCGCGGATCGAGGCCGAGGCGCTGGTCGCGGACGGGCTGCGGCTGCCGCTCGGATCGCTGCCCGCGGCGGCGCTGGCGCTGACGGAGGCGCAGCAGGCGATGCTGGACGGGGCCGAGGGCGAGGCCGCGGCGCTGGCGATGCGGATCGTCGCCGCCACCGCCCGCCAGCAGGGCGCGGCGCGGCTGATCCCGGTCACCCGCGCCCATATCGACGGCTGCATCTACGCCTCGCCCGCCAACCTGCGCTTTGCCGAGGCCTTTGCCGCGATGGGCGCGCGGGTGCGGGTGCCCACAATGATGAACGCGATCTCGGTCGACCACGCGAACTGGCGCGCGCAGGGTGTGCCGCCGAGCTTCGGCGGCCCGGCGCAGCGGCTCGCTGACACCTATGTGGCGATGGGCTGCCGGCCGAACTTCACCTGCGCGCCCTATCTCGACGACCCGCCGCGCTTCGGCGAGGTCATCGCTTGGTCGGAATCGAACGCGGTGATCCACGCCAACAGCGTTCTGGGCGCGCGGACAGAGAAGCACCCGGATTTCCTCGACCTCTGCATCGCCCTGACCGGGGTGGCGCCGGACACCGGGGTCTACCTCGACGCCAACCGGAGGGCGCGGCGGGCGCTGACCGTCACGCGGCCCGCGGGGGCCGACGACGCCTTCTGGCCGCTGCTCGGCTGGGTGGCGGGGGCGGCGGCGCCCGACCGGATCCCGCTGATCCGGGGCGCGGGGACCGCGGGGGCCGACGATCTCAAGGCGCTGTGTGCGGCTTTCGGCACCACCTCGGCGGCGCCGATGCTGCACGTCGAGGGGGTGACGCCCGAGGCGGGGCACATCGCGGCGGATGCCGACGCGGTGACGCTCGACCGGGCGGCGCTGGCGGCGGGCTGGGCGGCGCTGAACGATGGCCCCGCGGGTGTCGATCTGGTCGCCATCGGCAGCCCCCATGCCTCGGCCACCGAGGCCGCGGCTTTGGCCGCCGCGCTGGACGCGGCCGGGCCGGGGCCGCTGGCCGTGCCGCTGATCGTGACGCTGGGGCGCGGGGTGCTGGCGACGGTCGAGGCGGACGGCACCGCCGCCCGGCTCACCGCGCGGGGCGTCAGGCTGGTCCCCGACCTCTGCTGGTGTTCGATCACCGAGCCGGTGTTTCCGCCCGCCGCCCGCGTGGTGATGACGAACTCGGCCAAGTACGCCCATTACGGGCCGGGGCTCTCGGGGCGCGCGCTGCGCTTCGGCAGCCTTGGCGATTGCGCCCGCGCGGCGCTGACCGGGCAGGCACCGCAGGGCCTGCCGCCGTGGCTGAAGGAGTGAGGCGATGCGGTCCAGCCAGACCATCCACGTGATCTCCGCCCATGCCGAGGGCGAGGTCGGCGACGTCATCGTGGGCGGCGTCCTGCCGCCGCCGGGCGAGACGCTCTGGGCGCAATCCCGCTGGATCGCGGCGGACGGGCGGCTGCGGAACTTCGTCCTGAACGAGCCGCGGGGCGGGGTGTTCCGGCACGTCAACCTGCTCGTCCCCCCGAAGCACCCCGAGGCCGACGCCGCCTTCATCATCATGGAGCCGGAGGACACGCCGCCGATGTCGGGGTCGAATTCGATCTGCGTCTCGACCGTGCTTCTGGACGGCGGGCTGGTGCCGATGACCGAGCCCGAGACCCGGCTGACGCTCGAGGCGCCGGGCGGGCTGGTGCGGGTGCGGGCCGAATGCCGGAACGGCAAGGCCGAGCGCATCTTCGTCGAGAACCTGCCGAGCTTTGCCGCCCGGCTGGACATCCCGCTGACGGTCGAGGGGCTGGGCACGATCACCGTGGACACGGCCTATGGCGGCGACAGCTTCGTGATCGTGGACGCCGCCGCGCTGGGGTTTGCGCTGGTCCCGGACGAGGCGCACGCCATCGCCCGGCTGGGGGTGCAGATCACCGCGGCCGCCGACGCGCAGATCGGCTTTCACCACCCGACCAACCCGGACTGGCGGCATTTCTCGTTCTGCCTCTTTGCCGGGCCGGTCAGCCGTGACGGCCGCGAGCTGACCAGCAGCGCCGCGGTGGCCATCCGGCCGGGCAAGGTGGACCGCTCGCCCACCGGCACGGCGCTCTCGGCGCGGATGGCGGTGCTGGCGGCGCGGGGCGAGATGGGGGCAGAGGACCGGCTGACGGTGCGCTCGCTCATCGGCTCGACCTTCGCGGGGCGCATCTTGGGCCAGACCGAGGTGGGCGGCACCCCGGCGATCCGGCCCGAGATCTCGGGGCGTGGCTGGATCACCGGCATCCACCAGCACATGCTCGACCCCAACGACCCCTGGCCCGAGGGTTACCGCCTGTCCGACACCTGGGGCGCGCGCTGACGGGAACGCCGCGTGCGGGCAGCCGTTGACCCCCGACCCAAGGGAAGGACAGCGGATGAGCGGCGCCGACACCAGACCCGACGATTTCGAGCCCGCCGACCTGCCGGCCAAGGCGCGGGCCGCGTATAGCGACAAGCTGGCGCTGGGGACGGGGCAGACCCTCGCGCTGGCGGTGATGGCCGGGGCCTTCATCGCCTTCGGGTCGGTCTTCTTCCTGATCGTGCAGTCGGTCCCCGACACGGTGCCCTATGGCTTCGTGCAGGCGCTGTCCGGGGCGGCCTTCTCGCTCGGCCTGATCCTCGTGATGATCGCGGGGGCGGAGCTCTTCACCGGCAACACGCTGATGCTCTCCCGCCTCTATGCGGGCGAAAGCGGGCTGGGGCAGATCGCCGCCGCCTGGGCGCTGGTCTATCTGGGCAACCTCATAGGCTCGGTGCTGATCGTCGCGCTGTTCCTCGCGGCGGGCGGGGCCGAGGCGGGCGACGGGCTGATGCAGGCCGCGATCCTCGACACCGCCGGGTCCAAGACGGCGAAGGGGGCGGGGGCGATCTTCGCCTCGGGCATCCTCGCCAACATGCTCGTCTGCCTCGCGGTCTGGATGACGTTCGCCGCGCGCACCGTGCCGGGCAAGGTGCTGGTCATCGCGCCGCCCATCGCGGCCTTCGTCGCCGGCGGGTTCGAGCATTCCGTCGCCAACATGTCCCTGATCCCCGCCGGGCTGGGGGTGCTGTGGACCGAGGCCGGGGCGGTCGCCGACCCCTCGCTGACCGTTGCGGGGTTCGCGCACAACCTGCTGTGGTCCACGCTCGGCAACATCGTCGGCGGCGGGCTGATCGCGCTGGGCTACTGGCTGGGCTACGACCGCGCGGGCTGACGCGGCTCAGGGCCGGCCGGGGGGCAGCGTTCCGGCGGGCTTGCCGATCCCGCGCCGCCGCCGCGCCTCGCGCAGATGCGACAGATGCGCGGCGTCGGGGCCGGGCGGGGGGAGTGACAGCACCGCGTGGCGCAGCGCCTCGATCCCGTCCTCGGACCGGGCGGGCAGGGTGGCCGCCGGGATCGGGGCGCCGATGGTGATGCGGTAGGTGTGGCCGGCCTTGTTCAGCACCTCGTTGAAGAGCGTCACGTCCCTGAGCGTCGGGTGGATCGCGTCGAGCAGATAGAACAGCGCCGAGTTCCGCGCCCGGATGTTGAGCGGGATCACGGGCACGTCGAACTTGCGCGCGATCATCGCGGCCGAGGGCATCCAGGGCCGCTCGTGCAGCGTCAGCCCGTGCCGCTTGGCCAGCCGCCCGGACGGAAAGATCAGCCCGATCCGGCCTTGCCCGAGCGCCCGGCGGGTGTAGTCCATCGTGTAACGTGTCTTGGCGTGGCTACGCTTTTCCAGCCGCCACTCGACCGGGGCGATCAACTCTTCGGTCTGCGGCAGCACCCGGATCATGTCGTGGTTGGCGTAGATGAAGAGATCGTCCCTCACCGCCGAGACGACCGCGTGCAGCACGATCCCGTCCGCGATCCCCGTCGGGTGGTTCGAG
Source organism: Paracoccus sanguinis (assembly GCF_900106665.1). Lineage (GTDB taxonomy): Bacteria > Pseudomonadota > Alphaproteobacteria > Rhodobacterales > Rhodobacteraceae > Paracoccus > Paracoccus panacisoli. The sequence continues at coordinate 326,042 of NZ_FNNA01000002.1, read as the reverse complement.
ACGATCAGCGCCGGGCCGGTGGCGGGGATGTGCTCGAGCCCCTCGACCCGGATGTCGCGGACGATCAGGGCCGAGATGCGGCGCATGATCTCGGCGGTGGGCAGGTCGCGGAACTCGGCGGCGAGCATGATCGAGCGCGGATAGCGCAGCAGCCGCATCATCCCCCAGCGGGCGAGGGTGTGGTGCGGCTTGCCGGAATAGAGCCACGGCGCCCGTTCGGCGATCAGCGGGTCAAGCCGCTGCTGCATCTCGGCCAGCGCCGGCAGGGGGCCGGGCGGGGCGAGGTTCGGATCGGACGACCTGATCATCGTGGGGCGATTATTTCCCTCGCGCGGCTTGCCCGCAAGGCGGCTCAACCTCCGGCGGCGAGAATGCGCGTGACCATCTCGGCCGTGTTGCGCGAAAGCCCCGGCCGGGCGGCCATCCGTTCCAGCGCTGCCCGCGCGCGGGCGCGACGGCCCGCGTCGTAGCGCGGCCAGGTCTCGAAGAGCGAGGTCATGCGCGCCGCCGTCTGCGGGTTCACCGCGTCCATGCGGATCAGCCAGTCGGCGATGAAGTCGTAGCCCGAGCCGTCGGCGGCGTGGAAGGCGGCATGGTTCGCGCCCAGGCCTCCGATCAGCGCCCGGAAGCGGTTCGGGTTCTGCCAGTCGAAATCGGCCCGCGCGGCGAGGCTTTGGGCGATGCCCACCGCCTGCGCCGGGTCGGCCGCCATCGGCTGGACGGTGAAGAACTTGTCCATCACCAGCCGGTTGGCGCCGAACTGCGCCTCCATCCCCGCCAGCGCCGCCTCGGCCTTCCCGGCGCGGACGAGCTGGGTCAGCGCGCCCATCCGCTCGGTCATGTTGCGGGCCTTCGCCCACACCTCGGCCGCGCGCCCGCCGCCATCGAGGCGGCTCAGCCACGCCAGCGCCGCAAGCCGCGCGCTGCGGGCGCCCGACTGCTCGGCGTCGGGGGCGTAGTCGTAGGGGCAGTCCATCTCGGCCATGATCCGGTCGAGGACGCGGGCGTGCTGGGCCGCCAGCTCCTCCATCAGCGCCTCGCGGGTGCGGTGGATGGCGTCGGGGTCGGGGGTGCCGCCGCGGCGCGCGATCTCGGTCGCCACCTCGTCCTCGGCCGGCAGCCGCAGCATCAGGGCGAGGAAGGCCGGGTCCATCGCGCTGTCGGCCAGCACCCCGCCATAGGCATAGGTGAGGGCGGGGTCCGCCTCGCCACCCGCCGCCATCTCGACCAGCGTGTCGAGGGCGAGGCTGTTGGCGGCCTCCCACCGGGCGAAGGGGTCGGTGTCATGGGCCATGAGCACCGCCCGGTCGGCGCGCGGGATCTCGCGGGCGACGGTGACGGGGGCCGAGAAGCCGCGCAGCAGCGAGACGATGGGCCGTCCGCCCAGCCCGTCGAAGCTGAAGCTCTGTGCGGCCTCGGTCATCTCGAGCACGGTGGTCGGCACCACCTCGTCGCCGTTGGCCGAGATCAGCCCGACGGCGATGGCGATCACGCGCGGGGGCTTCTCGGGCTGGCCGGGGGTGGGGCGCGTCGCCTGGGTGAAGTGCAGCGTCAGCCGGCCCGCCTTCTCGTCCCATGCCTCGGTCAGGGTCAGTTCGGGCGTGCCCGCGTCCGTGTACCAGCGCTTGAACTGCGCGAGGTCGCGGCCGGTCGCGTCCTCGAACACCTTGAGCCAGTCCTCGATGGTCGCGGCCTGCCCGTCGTGGCGGTCGAAATAGAGGTCGAGCGCCGCCCGGTAGCCGTCGTCGCCGACCAGCCGCTTGAGCATCCCGATCACCTCGGCGCCCTTTTCATAGACCGTCGCGGTGTAGAAATTGTTGATCTCGTCATAGCGGTCGGGCCGCGGTGGGTGGGCGAGGGGGCCGGCATCCTCGCGGAACTGGCGCGCGCGCAGGGTCACCACGTCCTCGATCCGCTTGACCGCCGCCGAGCGCAGGTCCGCGGTGAACTGCTGGTCGCGGAACACCGTCAGCCCTTCCTTGAGGCAGAGCTGGAACCAGTCGCGGCAGGTGATGCGGTTGCCGGTCCAGTTGTGGAAATACTCGTGCGCGATCACCGCCTCGATGCGCTCATAGTCGCTGTCGGTGGCGGTCTCGGGCGAGGCGAGCACGAGCTTCGAGTTGAAGATGTTCAGCCCCTTGTTCTCCATCGCGCCCATGTTGAAGTCGTCCACGGCGACGATGTTGAACACGTCGAGGTCGTATTCGCGTCCGTAGACCTCTTCGTCCCAGCGCATCGACTTGACGAGGCTTTCGAGCGCGAAGCCCGCGCGGTCCTCGTCGCCCGGGCGCACCCAGACGTTCAGCGCGACCTCGCGCCCCGACATGGTGGTGAAGCGGTCCGAGACGGCGCGCAGATCGCCGGCGACGAGGGCGAAGAGATAGGCGGGCTTGGGCCACGGGTCGTGCCATTCGGCCCAGCTCGGGCCGCTGGCCACGGGGTTGCCGTTCGACAGCAGCACCGGCAGGTCGGCGCGGACGGTGACGCGGAACGGCGCCATGACGTCGGAGCGATCGGGGTACCAGGTGATGTGGCGGAAGCCCTCGGCCTCGCACTGGGTGCAGAACATCCCGCCCGAGAGATAGAGCCCCTCGAGCGCGGTGTTGGCCTCGGGGTCGATCTCGACGGTGGCCGAGAGGGTGAACGGCCCCTCGGGCAGCGCCGCGGCGGCGATGGTCATCGCTTCGTCGGCCAGCGTCAGGGCGGTCTCGGGGACCGGCGTGCCGTCAATGGCGACCGCGATCGTCCGCAGCCCGGCGCCGCCGTCGAGGGTCAGATCGCCGGCGGAAACCCGCTCGAGCCGCAGTTCGGACTGCACCCGCGTGCCCCGCGGGGCCAGCGTCACGTCGAGCCGCGTTTCATGCAGGCGGAAGGGCGAGGGGCGGTATTCGCTGAGGAATCGGGTCTGGGACATCTTGGGCCTTGCTGACTGCACACGGCGCGGGGAAAAATGTTGAGGCAGCGGAACTTGTGCTTGTGGCGTGTGTTAAGCGCAGGATAAGCGGGTCGCAAGCCGGGCCTATTTCCCCTCGGGGTGGCCGAAGGCGGTCCGACGATCGACCGATTTACTATGGAGACCATCATGGCCAACTACGATCCGAACGATCCGCGCCGCACCGACGCGACCGACCCCCACCGTCCGGTGGATCCGAGCGGTCGCAGCACCGTCGTGACCGAAACCTATGTCGAGCCGGTCGAGAAGAAAGCCTCGCCGCTGCCGCTGATCATCGGCATCCTGCTGGCGCTGGCGCTCGCCTGGTGGCTGCTGTCGACGTTCATGGGCGGTGACCGCACCACGACCACGACCGACACCACCACGACCAGCACCACCACGGCGCCGGCGACCACGACGACCACCACGCCGACGACCACCACGACCGAGCCGGCGACCACCTCGTCGAGCACGACCGCCCCGGTGACCACCACCGAGCCGGCGACCACCGCGCCCGCGACGACCACCACGACCACCGAGCCGGCGACCACCGCCCCGGCGACCGGCGCGGCGACGACCGAGACCACCACGACCGAGACCACGACGACCGCCCCGGTGACCGACACGGCCACCACCCCGGCGACCGACTCGGCCACCACCTCGACCACGACCACCACCCCGGTGACCACCCCGGCCCCGTCGAACTGATCGGTTCGACCGCCGGCCTGACACCTCGGGCCAGACTGACCGCCGCGCAGCCTCTGCGCGGCGGTTTCCGTTTGCGCCGCCAAGCACGGTGAGCGCGGGACCGCAGCCCGCACTGACGTCCCGTCCTGCCCTGCGAAAGCCTGACAAAACCTTGTGATCCCGCGCCGGCCGATGATAATGCGACCCGGATTGCGGCCTGCGGGGAGAGGAAAACCGGTGAAGATCGGCGCGTTGAAGGAAACATTCGACGGCGAGGCGCGGGTGGCGATCACGCCCTCCTCGGCCGGCCATCTGCAGAAGCTGGGCCACGCGGTCCACCTCCAGTCCGGGGCCGGCGCACGGGCCGGGTTCTCGGACGCCGCCTATGAGCGGGCGGGCGTGACGGTGCATCCGACCGCTGCGGCGCTCCTAGGCGCGGTCGACGTGGTGGCCAAGGTCCGCCCGCCGACCGAGGCGGAGATGGCGCAGATGCGCGAGGGGCAGACGCTCATCTCGTTCTTCTACCCCGGCCAGAACCCCGAGCTGCTCGAGGCGGCGCGCGACCGCGGCGTGAACGCCATCGCCATGGACATGGTGCCCCGCATCAGCCGCGCGCAGAAGATGGACGCGCTGTCCTCGATGGCCAACATCGCGGGCTACCGCGCGGTGATCGAGGCGGCGAACAACTTCGGCCGCTTCTTCACCGGACAGGTCACGGCCGCGGGCAAGGTGCCGCCGGCCAAGGTGCTGATCGTCGGCGCGGGCGTCGCGGGGCTGGCCGCCATCGGCGCGGCCACCAGCCTCGGCGCGCAGGTCTATGCCTTCGACGTCCGCCCCGAGGTCGCCGAGCAGATCGAATCGATGGGCGCCGAGTTCGTCTATCTCGACTTCAAGGACCAGCAGCAGCAGGACGGCGCCGCGACCGGCGGCTATGCCGCGCCCTCGAGCCCCGAGTTCCGCGAGGCGCAACTTGCGCGCTTCCGTGAACTCGCGCCCGAGATGGACATCGTCATCACCACCGCGCTGATCCCCGGCCGGCCCGCGCCGAAGCTGTGGACCGAGGACATGGTCGCGGCGATGAAGCCCGGCAGCGTCATCGTGGACCTTGCCGCCGAGCGTGGCGGCAACTGCGAGCTGACCGTGCCGGACGAGAAGATCGTGACCGAGAACGGCGTCACGATCATCGGCTACACCGACTTCCCCTCGCGCATGGGGGCGCAGGCGTCCGAGCTTTACGGCAACAACGTTCGCCACTTGATGGCCGACCTGACGCCCGCCAAGGACGGCGCGCTGGTCCACAACATGGAGGACGACGTGATCCGCGGCGCCACGGTGACGCGCGACCACGACGTGACCTGGCCGCCGCCGCCCCCCAAGGTGCAGGCGATCGCGGTGCAGAAGCCGAAGGAAAAGGCCCGCGAGCTGACGCCTGAGGAACGCCGCGCCAACGAGCTGGCCGAGTTCAAGCGCCAGACCCGCAGCCAGGTCGGGATGCTCGTCACCGGCGGCGTGCTGATGCTGCTGGTGGGGCTGTTCGCGCCCGCGAGCTTCCTGTCGCATTTCATCGTCTTCGTGCTGGCCTGCTTCGTGGGCTTCAGCGTGATCTGGAACGTGGCGCACTCGCTGCACACGCCGCTCATGGCGATCACCAATGCGATCTCGTCGATCGTGATCCTCGGCGCGCTGCTGCAGATCGGGTCGGGCTCGGCCTGGGTCGTCATCCTCGCGGCGCTCGCGGTTCTGATGACCGGCGTCAACATCTTCGGCGGCTTCCTGGTCACGCGCCGGATGCTCGCCATGTTCCAGAAGTCGTAAGGGTAGGGTGAGCGCATGGAAACCACTGTGATCACCACCGAGCCCGGCCTCGCCCCCGTCGTGTCGCACGGCGCGGGCGTCCTCGACGCGGTTCCGGTCTTCGGCTTCACCACCGCCGCCTATGTCGTAGCCGCGGTCCTCTTCATCCTCGCGCTGGGCGGGCTCTCGGGCCAGGAAAGCGCCAAGCGCGCGATCTGGTACGGGATCGTCGGCATGGCGCTGGCGGTGCTGGCCACGCTGTTCGGGCCCGGCCTCGGGCACTGGTGGCTGTCGCTCATCATGATCGCCATCGGCGGCGGGGTGGGCTACGTGCTGGCCACCCGCGTGCAGATGACCGAGATGCCGCAGCTCGTTGCCGCGATGCACAGCCTCGTCGGCCTCGCCGCGGTGTTCATCGGGCTGAACGCCCAGATCGAGCTGGGCCGGGTCCTGCACGCCCGCCTGAGCGGGCTGACCGAGTTCTTCCACGGCTTCGCCGCCGTCCTCGCCCACAAGACCCCGGCCGAGATCGCCATGCTCAAGGTCGAGGTCGCGCTCGGCGTGTTCATCGGCGCGGTGACCTTTACCGGGTCGGTCGTGGCCTACGGCAAGCTGGCCGGCAAGGTGGACGGCAAGCCGAAGAAGCTGCCCGGCGGGCATATGCTGAACGCGGGCGCGGCGGCGCTGTCTCTGCTGCTGACCATCCTCTACGTCGCCGGCGTCGGCCCGGCGATGCTGTGGCTGCTGCTTCTGACCGTGATCGCCGGCTTCATCGGCTGGCACCTGATCATGGGGATCGGCGGGGCGGACATGCCGGTGGTCGTCTCGATGCTGAACAGCTACTCGGGCTGGGCGGCGGCGATGATCGGCTTCACCCTCTCGAACGACCTGCTCATCGTCGTGGGCGCGCTGGTCGGCTCGTCGGGTGCGATCCTCAGCTACATCATGTGCAAGGCGATGAACCGCTCGTTCATCAGCGTGATCCTCGGCGGCTTCGGCGGCGAGACGGGCCCGGCGATGGAGATCGAGGGCGAGCAGATCGCCATCGACGCCGAGGGCGTGGCCGCGGCGCTGAACGAGGCCGACAGCGTCATCATCGTGCCGGGCTACGGCATGGCGGTGGCCCAGGCCCAGCAGTCGGTCAGCGAGCTGACCCGCAAGCTGCGCGCCGCCGGCAAGAACGTGCGCTTCGCCATTCACCCGGTCGCCGGCCGCCTGCCGGGGCACATGAACGTGCTGCTGGCCGAGGCCAAGGTGCCCTATGACATCGTGCTCGAGATGGACGAGATCAACGAGGACTTCCCCTCGACCGACGTGGCGATCGTCATCGGCTCGAACGACATCGTGAACCCGGCGGCGCAGGAAGACCCGAACTCGCCCATCGCCGGGATGCCGGTGCTCGAGGTGTGGAAGGCCAAGCAGGTGTTCGTCAGCAAGCGCGGTCAGGGCACCGGCTACTCGGGGATCGAGAACCCGCTGTTCTACAAGGAGAACACGCGGATGTTCTACGGCGACGCGAAGAAATCGCTCGACGCGCTGCTGCCGATGATCGACTGACCGGACCCCCGGTCCCGCGACCCGAAACCCCCGCCCGACCGGCGGGGGTTTTTTCGTGCTTGAGCTGGAGTGCGCTCCAGCCGCTAGAACCCCTCTCGTTTTCATCGGAGGCAGGCCATGAAGATCGGCGAACTGGCGCGGCAGACCGGGCTCAGCGTGGACACGCTGCGCTTCTACGAGCGGATCGGCCTGATCCAGCGCCCGGCCCGCGACGGGGGCGGGCGGCGCGACTATGATCCGGCGGTGCTGGACTGGATCGCCTTCCTCGCCCGGCTGACGGCGACGGGGATGCGGCAGGCCGACCGGGTCCGCTACGCCGCGCTGCGCCGGCAGGGCGACACGACCCTCGCCGCCCGCCGGGCGATGATCGAGGCGCACCGCACGGCCATCGCCGCGCGCGTGGCCGAACTCAACGCGGCGCTGGCGCTGATGGACGACAAGATCGAGACCTATCGCCGCATGGAGGCAGAGCATGACCGACCGACATCTTGAGGCAGGCGCCGCGGTGGCCGCCCGGCTGAACCCGACGCTGCACGAGGCGCTCTCGGCCCGCTACGACGGGCTGCTGCCGGGCATGGCCGACAGCTTGATCGAATGGGCCTACGGCCACCACTACGCCCGCCCCGGGCTGGACCTGAAGACCCGCCAGCTCTGCACCGTCGCGGCGCTGGCGGCGATGGGTGGCGGCACCGGGCCGCAGCTTCGGGTCAACGTCGCCCATGCGCTGGCGGCGGGGGCCTCGCGCACCGAGATCACCGAGGCGATCTGGCAGATGGCGGTCTATGGCGGGATGCCGGCGGCGATCAACGGCCTGAACGCCGCGGCCGAGGTGTTTGCGGCGGCCGACGAAGCCGCGGCGGCGGGCTGAGGCGCGGCGCCAGCCCCCGCCCTCAGGGGTTGATCTGGATCGGCGTGCCGTCGCGGACCATCGCATAGATGTCCTCGGCCTCGGCATCCGTCACCGCGATGCATCCCGCGGTCCAGTCCCGGCGGATGCGCGACAGCGCCCGCCCCTCGGGCCCCTGGCCGTGGATGAAGATGTCGCCCCCCGCCTGCTGCCCCAGCGCCGCCGCATAGGCGCTGTCCACCGGGTTCGGATAGGAGATCCCGATCGACAGGTGGTAGCGGCTGTCGGGGTTGCGGCGGTCGATGTAATAGAGCCCCTCGGGCGTCTTGCCGTCGCCCGAGAACTGCTTGTGGCCGCGCGGCTCGTTCCCCAACCCGACGTTGTAGGACTTGATCACCGTGTTGCCCGACAGGAACAGCATCTGCCGCGCCGACTTGTTGACCACGATCTGGGTGACCGGCGGGCCGCTGTAGCTCTTGAACTTGCTCGGCGCGCAGGACGCGACGAGCGCCAGCAGCAGACCCGCCGTGATGAGCTGGAGGAGACGTGACATGACGGATTCCCTGATTCTGGCCCAACCCTGCCGAATGGCTGGCCCCGGTGCAACCGGGCCGGGCATCACATCCCGCTGACAGGGGGGGCGCCGGCGAAGCCCCGCCCCCCGCCCAAGGGACGGCTTGCGCGCTGCGGCCATTCTCGCGTGAGATGCGGCCATGAGCCAGGACGCTTCCCCCATCGACACGTCGCTCGACCACCCGCTGCGGTTCGAGATGGTCAACGAGCTGCACGCCCGCCCCTCGCCGCGGCTGACCGCGCCGTGCAAGGTCGTCTACCTCGCCTTCAAGGAACCGCGCGACGCCGCCAACCGCGACCGCGCGCAGGACTTCGCTCATCTGGCCGAGCTGGCGCGCCGCCACGGCGCCCCCGCGCCGCAGCCCGGCATCGGCCACTACGCCGCCGTCATGGGCCGCCACGAGCTGCGGTGGGAGGGGCATACCGAGTTCGTCAGCTACACGAGCTTCACCCCCGGCCGCCCGGTCCGCCCCTTCGACCCCGGCATGGCCGAGCTGTTCCCGACCGAGTGGCAGGCCCGCGCGCCGGGCAAGCGCCTCGTCGCGGCGCTGATCGACGTTGAGCCGTTCCCCGACACCGACGCGGCGCTGGCCGAGCGGCTGGACGAATGGTTCGTCGTGGACGGGCTGACGGCGGTGCAGGTGCTCGACGGGGCGGCGGTGATCGCCACCGACTTCCGCATCGACGCGGCGGGCTGGATGCGCTTTGCCGTCTTTGCCCGCGAGGGCGTGGGGCCGGGGCGGCTCGGGCGCGTGGTGCAGCGGCTCACCGAGCTTGAGACCTATCGCGCCATGGCGATGCTGGGGTTTCCCCGGGCGCGGGCGCTCAGCGCCACGCTCAACGCGCTCGACACCCAGATGGCGGCGCTGGTCGAGGGCCTGGGCGACGACGCCCGCCCGGCCGAGGCGGTGCTGCAGGATCTGCTCGCGCTGTCGGCCCGGCTCGAGACCGCGGCCACGCAGCACAACTTCCGCTTCGGCGCCACCCGCGCCTATGAGGCGATCGTCCACGACCGCATCGCCGCCCTGCGCGAGACCCGGTTCCAGGGCCGCCAGACGCTGGCCGAGTTCATGTCGCGCCGCTTCGAGCCGGCGATGCGCACCGCACGCTCGGCCGAGGCGCGGCTGGCGGCGATGCTCGACCGGGCGGCGCGGGCGGGCGAACTGCTGCGCACCCGCGTGGACGTGCAGCGCAGCGAACAGAACCAGGAGATCCTGTCGCGGATGGACCGCCGGGCCGACCTGCAGCTGCGCCTGCAGCACACGGTCGAGGGGCTGTCGGTGGTGGCGATCAGCTATTACGCCGTCGGGCTGCTCGGCTATGCCGCGGCGCCCTTGGCGCATGCGGCGGGGATCGACAAGACCCTGCTCGTCGCGGCGCTGACGCCGCTGGTGGTGGTCGCGGTGTGGCTGGGGATGCGCCGGGTGCGGGCGCGGCTGCACGATGCGGCGGGGCACGGCGATCTCTGACGGGGTTGCGCTGCCCCCCGCGCCGCGGGCAGTCTGCGGCCGACCGTTCCAGAGGAGAGTCCCCATGCGCCTTGCCCTGTCCCTCGCCGCGCTGCTGGCGCTTGCCGGCTGCGGCGTGCCGTTCGTGCCGTTCATCTGATGGGTGAGGACGCGCGGCGGCTGACGCTCTACGGGCTTTCGCATTGCTCGACCTGCCAGAAGGCGCAGGCGGACCTAAAGGCCGCGGGTTGGGAGGTGGCGTTCCGCGACGTGGCGGCCGAGCCGCTCTCCGAGGCCGAGCGGGCGCGGCTGGTCGATGAGTTCAGCGACAAGCTGGTGAACCGCGCGAGCCTGACGTGGCGGGGGATGTCCGAGGCCGAGCGGTCGATGGCGCCGGTGGCGATGCTCGGCGCGAAACCCTCGGTCATGAAGCGCCCGGCGATCGTCGCGGGCGAGGCGCGGCTGCTCGGCTGGACGGCGAACGTCAAGCGGGCGCTGGGCGTGCCGGCCTGAGCCGGGGGCGCGGGGCGCGATCAGACGATGTAGCGGTCGCGGCGGTGGTTGATCGCGATCACGAGGTTCAGCACCGCCGCGCCGAGCGCCGACCAGGCCACCCGCTCCCACGGCATGAGGGCGAGGGCGGCGGCGAAGACGAGCGCGTCGAAGCCCATCTGCACCCAGCCGGCCTTGATCCCGAAGCGGTCCTGCACGTCGAGCGCCACGGCCCCGATGCCGCCGAGGCTCGCCCGGTGGCGGAAGAGCGCGAGCAGCGCCGCCCCGCAGACGAGCCCCGCGAGCACCGCGGCGGCCCCGGGGTGGATCGCCTGGAAGCCGATCAGCCGGGGCAGGGCGAGGCTGGTCGCCACCATGATCAGCACCGCCGCGACCGTCCGGCGCAGGAACCCCGCGCCGAGGCGGCGGTAGCCGAAGCCGTAGAAGGGCAGGCTGAGGGCGAGGTAGACCGGCCCGAACGGAACCCCGGTCGCCTGCGCGACGAGCAGCGCCAGACCGGCGAGCTGGCCGGTGATGAGCCCGGCCGAGGCCAGCAGATGCGCGCCGAACGCGGCCATGACCCCGCCGAAGAGGATGCCCTGGGCATCCTCGGCGCGGCTGTGGGGATGGGCGATGGCGGCGGGCGAGGTGGCGCTCATGGCCCGCGCGATGCCCGATCGGCGCGCGGTTGTCCAGCGGGGGCCCGAGGCGGCCTCGCCGGGCGTTCCCTCACCCGCGGGCGTCGAGCCGCCCGATGCGCTCGGTCAGCAGGTCGAAGAACCGCGGCGCGTCGAGGTCGCGGATGAAGAGCGCGTTCGCCGGGCGCCCGGACACGCCCCACCAGTCGGCGACGGTCATGCCGCGGGTGAAGCGGCCCTCGGTCTCGATCTCGACGTTGATCCGACGGCCCGAGAAGAGTTCGGGCGCGATGAGATAGGCGACCGCGCAGGGGTCGTGCAGCGGCGCCCCGTCGTGGCCGTATTTCGCCCGGTCGTAGCGCTCGAAGAAATCCGTCCAGCTCGCCACGACCTCGCCCACCCGGCCGCTTGCCCGCATCCCCTCGACCCAGGCGCGGCTGGTGAGCGCGCGGTGGGTGACGTCGAGGGGCATGACGACGAGATCGGCGCCGGCGGCGAAGACCTCGGCCGCGGCGAGGGGGTCGACGAAGATGTTGAACTCGGCCGCCGGGGTGACGTTGCCGACCTCGAAATAGGCCCCGCCCATCATGACGATGCGGCCGACACGGGCGATGACGTCGGGTGCCTGCCGGAAGGCCGCGGCGATGTTGGTGAGCGGGCCGATCGGGACGAGGGTGACGCTGCCCGCGGGTTCGTGGCGCAGCGTCTCGACGAGGAAATCGACCGCGTGGCGGTCCTGCACGGGCATGGTCGGCTCGGGCAGGGTGATCCCGTCGAGGCCGGTCGCGCCGTGGACGTTCTCGGCGGTGACGAGCCGCCCCTCGAGCGGCGCGTCGCACCCGGCGTAGACGGGGATGTCGGGGCGCCCGGCCAGCTCGCAGATCGCGCGGGCGTTGCGCAGCGTGAGCGGCAGCGGCACGTTGCCCGCCACCGCCGTGATCCCCAGCACCTCGAGCTCGGGCGAGGCGAGCGCCAGCAGGATCGCCACGGCATCGTCCTGGCCGGGGTCGGTGTCGATGATGATCTTCTGCGCCATGCGGGGGTGGTCCTGTCGGTGGTGCCGTCGTGTCCGCGGCCCGGGCAGCATGGCGCGATGAGGCGGCGGGGGAAAGGGGGGAGGGCGGGGACGGAGACGGCGGGGTAAGCGCTGGCGCCGGCGCTGGGGAAGGGCGTAGCGGACGGCCCGGGGGAGGGATGGTGGACGGCGCGATGAAGTGGATGGCGGACGGCGCAGGGGAATCGGGTTGGGGGACTTGCCCGTGGAGTAGCGTCGAGCCCGCCACGCCCAACCGCGGACTTTCGACCGGCCCTGACTGCCACCGGCCATGACCACACGCCCCGCTGCTCAAAGCCCCGCCTGCTCGGCAATCACCGCGACCGGGCCGTGCACCCATGCCCTGCTGCGGAAACCCTGCCCGTCCGGCGCCCACCGCGAATGGCCGCGACCCCGCGCCCTGCAGGGGAGCCCCCACCGTCCGGCGGTCATCGCGACCGGGCGGTCCGCCCATGCCGTCCTGCGGAAACCCCGCCCGGTCGGCGCTCACGGGGGACCGGGGTCGCGCCCCTCGCGCTCTGCTGCGCAATGCACCGCTGGCCGGCGATCACCGCGACTGGCCGTGCCGTCGCGCTCTGCGGCGGAGACCCCGTCGGTCCGCCGGACACTAAGACAGGGCCGTGCATCCGCTCTGCTGCAGAACCCCGCCTGTGCGGCGCTCATGGTGATCGGGGCGCGCTCCTCACGCTCTGCTGGACAAAGCCCCGCGGGTCCGGCGGTCACAGCGACTGAACGTGCCCTCGCGCTCTATGGCGGAGACCCGTCGCTCCGCCGGTCATTAAGACAGGGCCACGCACCCGCCCTGCTGCGAAAACCGCCGTCCGGCGCTTATGGTGACCGGGTCGCGCCGAGCGCGCTCTGCTAGGCAGTGCCCCGCGGGTCCGGCGGTCACCGTGACAGGCCGTGCCCTCGCGCTCTGCGGCGGAGAGCATCACCCGCCCGGCGAACGCCGCGACCGGGACTGCGCACTCGCTCTGCTGCGGAAAGCCGGCCACTAACGCGCGGCGCTCAAGCCCCGAGGCCAACCTCCACCGAATCCGCTCCCACCCGTGCCGAAGCCTCGCCCCGCGCTTTCACGCCCCCATCGCCATCCGCTCGGCGTGCACGGACTCCTGCGGGTCGCGCAGCACGTAGCCGCGGCCCCAGACCGTCTCGATGTGGCTGTCGCCCTTGAGCGCCTCGGACAGTTTCTTGCGCAGCTTGCAGATGAAGACGTCGATGATCTTGAGCTCGGGCTCGTCCATGCCGCCGTAGAGGTGGTTCAGGAACATCTCCTTGGTCAGCGTCGTGCCCTTGCGCAGGCTCAGAAGCTCAAGGATCTGGTATTCCTTCCCGGTCAGGTTGACCGGCTTGCCGTCCACCTCGACCGAGCGGGCGTCGATGTTCACCACCATCTTGCCGGTGCGGATCACCGCCTGGCTGTGGCCCTTGGAGCGACGGATGATCGCCTGGATGCGCGCCACCAGCTCTTCGCGGTGGAAGGGCTTGGTCATGTAGTCGTCGGCGCCGAAGCCGAAGCCGCGCAGCTTGATCTCGGTATCGTCCGAGCCGGTCAGGATCAGGATCGGGGTGTCGATCCGCGAGACGCGGATCTGCCGCAGGACGTCGAGCCCGTTCATGTCCGGCAGGTCGAGGTCGAGCAGGATCAGGTCGTAGTCGTAGAGCTTGGCCAGATCGACGCCTTCCTCGCCCATGTCGGTCAGATAGACGTTGAAATTGGCATGGTTCAGCATCAGCTCGATGCTGCGCGCCGTCGTCGGGTCGTCCTCGACCAGCAAAATTCGCATTTCCGTCCCCTTTCGGTGCCCTCTCTTTCCCGGCACCCTGCCCGAGGAATCGTTAATTTACGGTTAGCAGGTCAACAGAAATCTACCGCAGGTTGATCAATCCGGCGATTTGCGGCGGATGGCCTTGACCTTGAGCGCCGCCGCCCCCTCGCGCGCCACGGCGGCGATCCAGCAGTCGAGCTCCTCTTCGGTCAGGGCGTAGCGGTCGCTCGCCTCGTCGCGGCTGAGCAGCCCGTGTTCCACCGCCTGCACCACGACCGCCTTGCGCCGCGCCACCCAGCGGTCGGTGGTGCGCGGCAAGTCCGCACGGCTGAGGATCGAGCCGTCGGGGAGGGTCACGGTGCGCGGGCCGGGGGTCTTGCGGACGAACATGGCGGGCCTTTCGGATCGGGTCGTGAGGCGTTCCTGACACGGCCGCCGTTAAGGCCGGGTGAACAACAGCCGTGGGGTTCGGTTGAAAAGCCGGGCATTTTCGCTATATCCACCAGTTGGTGCGGTCCGCGCGGGCGCGCGCCCGATCTGCCGACAGCCCGGACCATCCCCGTGACCAGCCTTTCCCCGCGCCCCCCGGCGCCGCATCTCAATTCCCTGGGCTTCGCCCGCCCGCCCGCCGAAACGCGGGTGGTGGTGGCGATGTCGGGCGGGGTGGACAGCTCGGTCGTGGCCGCAATGCTCAAGGCCGAGGGCTACGACGTCATCGGCGTTACGCTGCAGCTTTACGATCACGGCGCGGCGCTGAAGAAGAAGGGCGCCTGCTGCGCCGGGCAGGACATCCACGATGCCCGCCGCGTGGCCGAGCGCATCGGCATCCCGCATTACGTGCTCGATTACGAGAACAAGTTCCGCGAATCGGTGATCGAGGAGTTTGCCGACGCCTATCTCGCGGGCGCCACGCCGGTCCCCTGCATCCGCTGCAACGAGCGGGTGAAGTTCCGCGACCTGCTGCAGACGGCCCGCGAGCTCGACGCCGACTGCATGGCGACGGGGCACTATATCCGCCGGCTCGAGGGGCCCGCGGGTGCCGAGCTGCACATGGCCGCCGACCCGGCGCGCGACCAGAGCTATTTCCTCTTCTCGACCGCGCAGGAGCAGCTCGAGTTCCTGCGCTTTCCGCTCGGCGGCCTTGCCAGCAAGGCCGAGACGCGGGCGCTGGCGCAGCAGTTCGGGCTGGTGGTGGCCGACAAGCCGGACAGCCAGGACATTTGCTTCGTGCCCGAAGGCAACTATGCCGCGGTGATCGAGAAGCTGCGCCCGGGCGCGGCCGAGCCGGGCGACATCGTCGATCTCGACGGCCGGGTGCTGGGGCGGCACCGGGGCGTGATCCACTATACCATCGGCCAGCGCCGGGGGCTGGGGATCGGGGGCCTGGGCGACCCGCTCTACGTCGTGCGACTGGACGCCGAGACGCGGCAGGTCGTGGTCGGGCCGAAGGTCGCGCTCGCCACCCGGCGGGTGCCGGTGGCGGAGGTGAACTGGATCGGCGGGGGCGCGCTCGGCGACGTGGCCGAGCGCGAGATCATGGTGAGGATCCGCTCGACCCGGCCGCCGGCGCCGGCAATCCTGCGCCCGACCGGACCGACAACCGCGACGGTGGAGCTCGCCACTGCCGAAGAGGGGGTCAGCCCCGGGCAGGCCTGCGTCTTCTACGCCGCCGAAGGCACGCGCGTGCTGGGCGGCGGCTGGATCACCATCACCGAAACCCGCAGATCGGAGAGCCGCGGATGAGCGAGATCGGACGGATCGACCTGACGATGAACGACGGCAGCCATGGCTCGCTGGACGACTGGCGGGGCAAGGTGGTGCTGCTGGTGAACGTCGCCTCGAAATGCGGGCTGACGGGGCAGTACGAGGGGCTCGAGGCGCTCTACCGCGCGCGCAAGGACGACGGGCTCGTGGTGCTGGGCGTGCCCTCGAACGACTTCAAGGAGCAGGAGCCGGGGACGGACGCCGAGGTGCTGGCGTTCTGCCAGGGTACCTATGGGGTAACCTTCCCGCTGGCCGCCAAGACCCCGGTCAGCGGCGCGGTGCGGCATCCGCTGTATGCGGCGCTGATCGCGGCGAAGCCCGCGGCCGAGGGCGAGGGGCCGTGGCGCGAGAAGCTCGCGGGCTACGGGATCACCGCGAACCCCGCGCCCGAGGTGCAGTGGAACTTCGAGAAGTTCCTGATCGGCCGGGACGGGCGCGTGGTCGGGCGGTTCGCGCCGGACGTGGCGGCGGACGACCCGCGGCTGACGGCGGCGATCGACCGGGCGCTGGCCGAGGCGTGAGGGCAGGGGGGGCTGTCCCCTTTTGGCCTCTCTGGGCGTTAGTGCTTAGACAACTCGACGCGCGGGTTTCGGGGCGTTTGGACGCCGCGAGACGCGAATCCGGAACAGAGAAGAAGCGGGATGAACTGAACGCCCGCGGCGCCGGTTCGGGATGGGCATCCGTCCCGCGAGGGGTGCGGGCAACGTCCCCCCTCAGGCAGCCGCGGCGCTCTCCCGGATCCGGGCCACCATTGCGCGCACCCCGTTCGAGCGTTGCGCTGACAGATGCTCGTCCAAGCCCAGCCGCGCCAGCTCGGCGGCGGCATCGATGCGGGTGACCTCGGCCACGGGCACGCCGGCGTAGAGCGCGTGCAGCACCGCGATCAGCCCGCGCACGATCAGCGCGTCGCTGTCGCCCTGAAAGTCGAAGCGCCCGGCCTCGATGCGCGGCAGGATCCAGACCTGGCTCGCGCAGCCCTCGACCTTGGTCGCCGGCACCTGCAGGGCGGGGTCCATCGGCGGCATGGCGCGGCCCAGCTCGATCAGGTGGCGGTAGCGGTCCTCCCAGTCGTCGAGGAACTCGAAGGTCTCGGCAATCTCCTCGAAGGCGGCGGTGGCCATGGGCGGTCCTTTCGCTGGTTCCGGGCTGTTAGCGCGCGGCGGCGCCAAGGTCAAAGCGGCGGCCAAGCTTTCCCTTGAGGCGCGACGGTCCGATCGCCTAAGACTGGCGCGACGCTGAACATGAAAAGGCCGCGCGATGACCCGTCCCCTCTGGATCCTCTGTCTTTGCGCGGTGCTGGCGGGATGCGGCGACAGCAGCCTCAACCCGATGCGGTGGTTCGACCGCGGCGGCGCCCCGCGCGGGCCGCAGACGCTCGAGCCGCGCGGCGGCTATGCCGACACCGACCAGCGGCTGCCGGTCCCGCAGGTCCTCTCGGCCCGGTGGGAGCCGACGGTCGAGGGGCGGCTGCTGGTGGTGACGGCCATCGCGCCGACCAAGGGCTGGTGGGACGTGGCGCTGGTGACCGAGACGCCGCAGCCGGCGGGGCGGGTGCGGCCGGGGCCGGACGGCGTGCTGCGGCTCAAGCTGGTCGGCGCGCCGCCGCTGGCCGAGGACACCGCGGCGCGGATGCCGGCGCAACCGGGTGCGGACACGCTGACCGTGGCGTTTCCGCTGAGCAACGCGGCGCTGGAGTGGATCGACTCGGTCACGATCAGCGCCGGGCTGAACGGGATCTCGCTCAAGGTCTGAAGCAGGGGCGCCAGCGGGCGGGGCGGGGCGGCGGGGCCGCCCGCGCTCAGGCCATCTGGCGCAGATAGGTCCAGGTGGGCACCCGGGCGTTGCGGGCGACCGACCAGCTTTCGGCGTCGCCGAGATAGGCGAAGCCCGCGTTGGTCAGCACCTTGGCCGAGCCGGGGTTGTCCTGAAACGCCTCGGCAAAGAGGGTGCGCGAGCCGTGCGGGTTGGCGTTGACCAGCGCCTGCACGGCCTCGGTCGCGAGGCCCGTGTTCCAGAAGCCCGAGCCGATCCAGAACCCGAGTTCGGACTGCTCGGGCTCGATCCGGGTCAGCGAGACCACCCCCAGCAGCTCGCCCAGGCCGGATTCGCTTGCGTCGATGGCCCACACGTCCTCGTGCCGGTCGGGCGACATGGCGCGGGCGACGTATTGCGCGGCGGCCCCGGGGGGCAGGGGGTGGGGGATGGCGCGGGTGCCGCAGGCCACCCGTCGGTCCGAACTGTAATGCTGGATCGGTCCCTCGTCCGAGACGCGCAGCGGGCGCAGCAGGAAACGCTCGGCCCGGATCTCGGGCTGGGTGGTGCCGATCAGCACAGCCTGGGTCATGGGGATCCTCCGGGGGGTGGCGTCCGCCACGGCGGGGCGGCGGGCGCGGGCGCGCGGTTGCGTGCGGAAATGGTGACCCGCGACGAACGCCATGCCGGAAAGCGCAAGGGGGACCGGCGCTGCCGATCCCCCTTGTCTGGCGTTCGTCGGCGGAGTTACTCGGCGGCCGGCGCGGCGGCCTGAACCGAGATGTAGGTGCGGCCCTTGAGGCCCTTGCGGAACGTCACGGTGCCTTCGGTCAGGGCGAACAGCGTGTGGTCGCGGCCCATGCCGACGTTCTCGCCCGGCCACCACTGGGTGCCGCGCTGACGCACGATGATGTTGCCCGGGATGGCCGACTGGCCGCCGAACAGCTTGACGCCGAGGCGCCGGCCGGCCGAGTCGCGGCCGTTGCGGGACGAGCCGCCTGCTTTCTTGTGTGCCATGGCTTACGCCTCCGTGCTTTCAGCGGCGGCCGTCTTGCGGGCGCGCTTGGGTTTCTCGGCCGTTTCGGCCGACTTCTCGCCCGCCTCGCCGGTCGCCACGCGGGCGGCCATCTCGGCCTGGTCGGACTTGTTCATCGCGTAGCGGTCGTCGCCCTTGACGCGCGGGCCGTTGCCCGAGCGCGCGCCGACGGCGGCCTTGACGTCCGACGAGTCGGCGCCCGATTCGAGCAGGTCGGTGACGCGCAGCAGGGTCAGCTGCTGGCGGTGCCCACGGGTGCGCTGCGACGAGTGCTTGCGGCGGCGCTTGTGGAAGGTGATGACCTTGTCGGCCTTGATGGTGTCGATGACCTCGGCCACGACGCCGGCGCCGGCGACGAGCGGCGCACCGATGGTGCCGCCGATCATCAGGATATCGTTGAACTGGACCTTGTCGCCGGGCTCGGCGGCCAGTTTCTCGACGCGCAGCACGTCACCGGATTGAACCCGGTACTGCTTGCCGCCCGTCTTGAGGACTGCGAACATGATGTCGTCTTTCGTCTCTGCCGCGCCCTGTGGCCCCGGTTTCCCGGCGTTCGGCGGGGTCGCCCCCTTGCCTCGGACAGCGCACCCCGTGGGGGGTGATTGTGAAAAATGAATGGCCGGCCAAGGCGGGTGCCCGGCCGGTCCGCGGTTATATGGCGGATGACGGCGCGCGAGTCAACGTCCATCCCGCATCCGGCCCGCATCGGGGTGGCGCGTCAGCCCTCGGCGCGGTCGGCCAGATCGAGCCATTCCTCTTCGGCCGCGGTCAGCGCCGCCTGCCGTTCGGCCAACCCTTCCGAGGCCTTGGCGAACTTGGCCGGCGCAGTCTGGAACAGGTCGGGCTGCGACAGGAATTCGGACAGCTTGCCGATCTCGGCCTCGAGCCGTTCCATCACCGCCGGCAGCGCCTCGAGCCGGTGACGCTCGCTGAAGGTCAGGCCGTTGCGCGACGCCGAAGCAGCCGTCGGGGCAGGCGCCGCCGGGCCGGCCTGGGCCGGGGCAGGGGCCGTCGTGGGGGCAAGGGCGGGCGCGTCCTCGCCCCGCTGGGCGCGATAGTCGGTCCAGCCGCCGGCATAGATCACCGCGCGGCCGTCCCCCTCCATCGCCACGGTGGTGTCGGCCACGCGGTCGATGAAGTCGCGGTCGTGGCTGACCAGCAGCACCGTGCCGTCATACTCGCCGAGGATGTCCTGCAGCAGGTCCAGCGTCTCGATGTCGAGGTCGTTCGTGGGTTCGTCCAGCACCAGCAGGTTCGAGGGCCGGGCCATGATCCGGGCGAGCAGAAGCCGCGCCTTTTCTCCGCCCGACAGGCTGCCGACCGGCGCCCGGGCCTGGGCGTCGTCGAAGAGGAAATCCTTGAGATAGGCCACCACGTGCCGCGGCTGGCCACGCACCATGACCTGATCCGAGCGCCCCGAGACCCGCACCTCGGGGTCGTTGGTCAGCGCCTCCCACAGGGTCTGGGTGTCGTCGATGGCGGCGCGGGCCTGATCGAAGACCGCGACTTCGAGGTTGGTGCCGTGCGTCACCGTGCCGGTGTCGGGGGCTGTCTCGCCGGTCAGCATCTTGATGAGGGTGGTCTTGCCGGCCCCGTTCGGGCCGACGAAGGCCACCCGGTCGCCGCGCATCACCCGCAGGTCGAAGGGCCGCAGGATCACCCGGTCGCCGAACTGTTTGCTGATGCCCTGCGCCTCGATCACCCGCTTGCCCGACTGGGTGCCAGCGTCGAGCGCCATCGCTGCCGTCCCCTGCCGGCGGATCTGCGACGCGCGTTCGGCCCTGAGCGCGGCCAGCGCCCGGACCCGGCCCTGGTTGCGCTTGCGGCGCGCGCTGATCCCCTCGACCGCCCAGCGGGCCTCGGCCTTGATCTTGCGGTCGAGCTTGTGGCGGGCCTCGTCTTCGGCCGCCCAGGTCGTCTCGCGCCAGTCCTCGAAGGCCTCGAAGCCCTTGTCCTGACGCCGCAGCTCGCCGCGGTCGATCCACAGCGTCGCGCGGGTCAGGCGGCGCAGGAAGGCGCGGTCGTGGCTGATGAGGACGAAGGCCGTGCGCGTCTCGGAGAGCTGCTGTTCCAGCCAGCCGATCGCCTGGATGTCGAGGTGGTTGGTCGGCTCGTCGAGCAGCATCAGGTCCGGCGCCTCGGCCAGAAGCCGCGCGAGCGCCGCCCGCCGCCGCTCGCCGCCCGAGGCGGTGGCGACGGGGCGGGCGGGGTCGAAGCCCAGGCCCTCGGCGGCGGCAGCGACGCGCCAGTCCTCGCCCTCGCCCAGGCCCGCGGCGGCGAATTCGCCCAGCGTGGCGAAGCCCGACAGGTCCGGGTCCTGTTCCATATAGCCGACGCGGGTGCCGGCGGGGACGATGACCTCGCCACGGTCCGGTTCGACCAGACCGGCCATGACCTTCATCAGCGTGGACTTGCCCGACCCGTTGCGGCCGACCAGCGCGACGCGGTCGCCCTCCTGGACGGTCAGCGAGAGGTCGTCGAACACCGGGGTGCCGCCGAAGGTCAGCGAGATGCCGGTGAGTTGCAGAAGCGGAGCGCGGGCCATGGCCGGGGCGGTTATCCCGCGCGCCGCCAGCCGTCAACGCGGCGCGGGCGATGGCGGGTGTTCATGCCGCCACCAGCCGCGCGGCGAGATCGTGCAGCGCGCTGCGGTAGCCCGAGCGGGCCGAGGGCTGGTCGGGGTCCGAGGTGATCGCCACCGCCGCCGCCGGCGCGCCGCCCGCGGGCGGGAACACATAGATCATCTGCCCGCCGTAGCCCCAGCCATAGCGCACCGGCCGCCCCATGCCGAAGCGGCCGACCCGGCCGATGAACCAGCCGTAGCCGTAGGATTCGCCCGAGAAGATCGAGTTGGTGCGCGGCGTCCAGCTCTCTCCGATCCAGCCCGGCGGGATCACCCCGGCGCCGCCCCGCGCATAGGCGGTGCCGAAGGCCAGGAGCGAGCGGGTGGACATCGCCATCTCGTTGCCGCCCAGATAGATGCCCTGCGGGTCCTGCTCCCACCCGGTGATGGCGAATCCGGGGATCGCGCCCAGCCAGTCGCGCGCCAGCGCCAGCGTCGAGCGGCCGCTCGCGTGGGTCAGGATCGCCGAGACGAGATGCGACGAGGCGGTGGAATAGAGCATCCGCCCGCCCGGCTCGGCCTCGAACGGCGCGGCGAGCGCGGTGCGGACCCAGTTCCCGCTGCTGACCCAGCGGCCGTAGTTCGGACCTGACTGGCGGCCCAGCCCCGCCTGCATCGAGAGAAGGTTGCCGACCGTCACGCGGGCCAGCCGTGGGTCGGGATCGGGGGGCAGGTCGGCGGGGGGCAGCAGCGCCACGATGGGTTGGTCGGCGCCGGCGATGACGCCGCGGGCGATGGCGATCCCGGCCAGCGCCGAGATCACCGACTTCGAGGCCGACTTGATGTTGGTCGGCCGGTCGGGGGTGAAGCCGTGGTAGCCGCGGGCGGCGATCTCGCGCCCGCCGTCGGGCCCGTCGCGCCAGACGGCGATGGCGCGCAGCTGGGTCAGCGCGGCGGCCTCGGCCAGCGTGGCGTCGAGCGTCGCGTCGGCGCGCACGAGCGAGGGGGCAGCGGTGAAGGCCGCGGCGGCTGCGATGAACCGGCGGCGGTCGGGGCGGGGGGATGTGGTCATGGCACGGATATGGGCACGCGCGCCGGGCGAAACAATCCGGCCTAGCGAAACGATAAGGTATTGACCCGTGGCGGTGGCCGGTCCATTCAGCGTGCGAGTAACCGACATAAGGACTCGGATATGAACCGCCTGCTGATCGCCGCGCTTGCCGGCACCACCGCGCTTCCCCTCGCCGCCGGGGCCGCTGCCGCCGCCGAGGTCAACATCTACTCGCACCGCCAGCCCGAGCTGATCCAGCCGCTGCTGGACGCGTTCACCAAGCAGACCGGCATCCCGGTCAACATCGCCTTCGTGGACAAGGGCATGGTCGAGAAGCTCAAGGCCGAGGGCGACCGCTCGCCCGCCGACCTGATCCTGACCGTGGACGTGGCGCGGCTGGGGCAGGTCAAGGACGCGGGCGTGACCCAGCCGGTCGAGGATGCGGCGCTGGACGCGGCCATCCCCGAGAGCCTGCGCGACAAGGATCACCAGTGGTACGGCCTGACCACCCGCGCGCGGATCGTCTATGCCAGCAAGGACCGCGTGGCCGACGGTGAGGTGACGACCTACGAGGACCTCGCCGATCCGAAGTGGAAGGGGCGCATCTGTACCCGGCCGTTCACCGACGACTACAACGTGGCGCTGACCGCCGCCTATCTCGCCCACCACGGCGAGGCCGACACGGTGAAATGGCTCGAGGGCGTGAAGTCGAACCTCGCCAAGAAGCCCGAGGGCAACGACCGCGGCCAGGTCAAGTCGATCTGGGCCAAGGAGTGCGACATCAGCCTGGGCAACACCTACTACATGGGCCAGATGCTCGACGATCCCGAGCAGAAGGACTGGGCCGAGTCGGTCCGCATCGTGTTCCCGAAGTTCGAGAACGGCGGCACGCACGTGAACGTCTCGGGCGTGGCGATGACGAAATCGGCGCCGAACAAGGACGCGGCGCTGAAGCTGATGGAGTTCCTCGCCAGCGACGAGGCGCAGAAGATCTATGCCGAGACCAACAACGAGTTCCCGATCAAGGCCGGGGTCGAGCGGTCCGAGCTGGTCAAGAGCTGGGGCGAGTTCACCCCGGACAGCGTCGATCTGACCGAGATCAGCCGCCTGCGGCCCGAGGCGCTCAAGCTGATCCAGCAGGTGGACGTGGACGGCTGAGCCGGCCCCTATCGTTGACCGATCCAGCCCGCGCCCTCACCGGCGCGGGCCTTTTCCTGTCCGGGCCGTGGCTCCGCGCCGGCCGACTGGACCGGGGCCGCGCCCGCGGTTAGACCTTTTCGCGGTGCCGCCCTGTCCGCGGCCGGACGAGGACGAGATGGCGGAACGGCGCACGGCATCAGACGGGATGAGCGGCCTTGAGCCTGCGGCCGAGGCCGCCGCGCTGCGTGCCGAGCTGGACGCGGCGAACCTCGCCTATCACCGTGACGACGCGCCGCTGATGGACGACGCGGCCTATGACGCCAGGAAGCGCCGGCTGGCCGAACTGGAGGCGGCTCACCCGGACCTGCCCCGCGAGGACAGCCCGACCGGGCAGGTCGGCGCCGCGCCGTCCGAAAAGTTCGCCAAGGTCCGCCACGCCCAGCGGATGCTGTCGCTCGAGAATGCCTTTGCGCCCGAGGACGTGGCCGAGTTCCTGTCCCGCATCCGCAGCTTCCTGAACCTCGGCCCCGACGCGCCGCTGGCGCTGACCGCCGAGCCGAAGATCGACGGGCTGTCCCTCTCGCTGCGCTACGAGGGCGGGCGGCTGGTGCAGGCCGCGACCCGCGGCGACGGCACCACCGGCGAGAACGTCACCGCCAATGCGCTGACGATCAAGGATATTCCCCAGCGCCTCGACGGGGCGCCAGAGGTGCTCGAGGTGCGGGGCGAGGTCTATATGAGCCACGCCGACTTCGCCGCACTGAACGCCGAGGGCGCCGAGCGGGTGTTCGCCAACCCGCGGAACGCCGCCGCCGGCTCGCTGCGGCAACTCGACCCGGCCGTGACGGCGCGCCGCCCGCTCAGGTTCTTCGCCTATGGCTGGGGCGAGGTCTCGGCGCCGCTGGCCGACACTCAGTCCGGCGCCATCGCCCGGCTGGCGGCGCTGGGCTTTCCCACGACCGCGCCGCGGCTTTGCCACACGCTCGACGAGCTGCTGGGGTTCTGGGCCGAGACCGAGCAGGCCCGCGCGACGCTCGGCTTCGACATCGACGGGGTGGTCTACAAGGTCGACGACCTCGGGCTGCAGCAGCGGCTGGGGTTCCGCGCCACGACTCCGCGCTGGGCGCTCGCCCACAAGTTCCCGGCCGAGCTGGCCTGGACCCGGCTCGCCGGCATCGACATCCAGGTGGGGCGCACCGGCGCGCTGTCGCCGGTGGCGCGGCTCGATCCGGTGACGGTGGGCGGCGTCGTCGTCTCGAACGCCACGCTGCACAACGAGGATTACATCGCCGGACGCGACAGCCGCGGCGCACCGATCCGCGACGGCCGCGACATCCGCGCGGGCGACTGGGTGCAGGTCTATCGCGCCGGCGACGTGATCCCCAAGGTCGCCGACGTGGACCTGACCCGGCGCACCAACCCCGAGCCTTTCGCCTTCCCCGAAACCTGCCCGGACTGCGGCAGCGACGCGATCCGCGAGCCGGGGGATTCGGTGCGCCGCTGCACCGGGGGGCTCGGTTGCCCGGCGCAGGCCATCGAGAAGCTGCGCCATTTCGTCTCGCGCGCGGCCTTCGACATCGAGGGGCTGGGCGCCAAGCAGGTCGAGGCGTTCTATGCCGACCCCGAGCTGGCGGTGCGCGAGCCCGCGGACATCTTCACCCTCGCCGCGCGCGACGAGGGGCGGCTTGCCGCCCGCGACGGCTGGGGGCCGCGCTCGGCCGAGAACCTGTTCGCGGCCATCGAGGCGCGGCGCCACGTGCCGCTCGCCCGGCTGATCTTCGCACTCGGCATCCGCCATGTGGGCGAGGTGGCGGCGGGGACGCTCGCCCGCCACTACGGGACGTGGGACGCGTTCCGCGATGCGGTGGACGCCGCCGCCCCCGCCGCCGCCCGCCACCGCGCGGCCGAGGAGGCCGTGGCCGCCGAACGCGCCGCGGCGCAGGCCGAGGGACGCCGCGCCGCGCTTGCCGCCGTCCGCAAGGCGGTGTGGGACGCCGCACCCTTGCCCGACGGCGCGCAGGCCGCGTGGAGCGAGCTGGTCGGCATCGACGGCTTCGGCGCGGTCGCCGCCGAGGCGCTGACGGCGGCCTTCTCGGCCCCGGCCGAGCGCGGGGCCATCGATCGGCTGCTCGCGCATCTGACCGTCGAGCCCGCGGCGGCGCCGCAGACCGCGGGCAGCGCCATCGCCGGGCTGACGGTGGTGTTCACCGGCACGCTGGAGCGGATGACGCGAGCCGAGGCCAAGGCGCGGGCCGAGGCGCTGGGCGCCAAGGTGGCGGGCAGCGTCTCGAGCAAGACCGACCTGCTGGTCGCCGGGCCCGGTGCGGGGTCCAAGGCCACCCGCGCCGCCGAACTCGGCGTGCGGGTGATCGACGAGGACGAATGGCTGGCGCTCGCGCAGGGATGAGCGGCGGTGAGGCCCCCCGCGCCCCCGAGGGCGATCCTGCGGACGCCGAAGGCGCGGGGCCGACCGGCACAGCGCCGCCCACGCCCCGGCCTCCGCCCAAGGGCCGCCCGCCGATCCTCTTCCCGCTCTTCGCCTCGGCCGAGACGCTGCCCGGCATCGGGCCCCGCGCCGCCGAGGCGCTGGCGACGCTCGCCATCACCCGGCCCCGCGACCTGATCTTCCACCTGCCCTCGGCCGGCATCCCGCGCCGCAGCGTGGGCCGGATCGCCGACCTCCGCCCGCCCGAGATCGCCACCCTCACCGTCCGGGTCGAACGTCACGCGCCCCCCTCGGCCAAGGGGCGGCCGTGGCGGGTGATCTGCACCGACGCCACGGGCGGCGCGGGCGACCTCACGCTGGTCTTCTTTCACGCCCGCGCCGCGTGGGTCGAGGCGCAGCTGCCGCCGGGCGCGGTGCGGGTCGTCTCGGGCAAGGTCGAGCTCTTCGACGGGCTGGCGCAGATGGTCCACCCCGACCACATCCTGCTGCCCTCGGACCCGACGCCTGCGGCGTTCGAGCCGGTCTATCCGCTTGCCGGCGGCCTGACCCAGCGGACCGTCGCCAGGGGCGTCGCGGCCGCGCTCGAGCGGGTGCCGCCGCTCAGTGAGTGGATCGAGCCGTCGCTGAAGGCGCGCGAGGGCTGGCCGGACTGGGCCGACGCGCTTGCCACGGCCCACGCGCCGGGGGGGATGGGGGATCTCGCCGCCGGGGCCCCGGCGCGGGCGCGGCTCGCCTATGACGAGCTGCTGGCACATCAGGTGACGCTGGCGCTGGTCCGCCGCGCCCGGCGGCGGGCGGCGGGACGGGTGACGCAGGGCGACGGGCGGCTGGCCGCGCGGGTGCTCGCCGCGCTGCCCTACGCCCCGACCGCGGCGCAGACCCGCGCGGTGGCCGAGATCGCCGCCGACATGGCCCAGCCGCACCGGATGAGCCGGCTGCTGCAGGGCGACGTGGGGTCCGGCAAGACGCTGGTCGCGCTGCTGGCGCTGATCCAGGCGGTCGAGGCGGGCGGGCAGGGGGTGCTGATGGCCCCGACCGAGATCCTCGCCCGCCAGCATCTCGCAGCGCTCGCCCCGCTGGCCGAGGCGGCGGGGGTGCGGCTCGCGCTGCTCACGGGGCGCGACAAGGGCGAGGCGCGGGCCGGGCGGCTCGCCGATCTCGCCGCGGGGCGCATCGATATCCTCGTCGGCACGCACGCGGTCTTCCAGCCCGGCGTCACCTTCCCCGACCTGCGCCTTGCGGTGATCGACGAGCAGCACCGCTTCGGCGTGGCCCAGCGGCTCGAACTGGCGGCCAAAGGCCTGCGGCCGGACATGCTGGTGATGACGGCGACGCCGATCCCGCGCAGCCTCGCGCTGGCGCAATACGGCGACATGGACCTGTCGGTGCTGGACGAGAAGCCGCCGGGGCGACAGCCGATCACCACCACCGCGGTCCCCGACACGCGGCTTGAGGCGGTGGTCGCGCGGCTGGCCGACGCGATGGATCGGGGCGCGCGCGCCTATTGGGTCTGCCCGCTGGTCGAGGAAAGCGAGCAGGTGGACCTGACCGCCGCCGAGGACCGCTATCGCGCCCTTTCCGCCCGCTTCGGGGACCGGGTGCGGCTGGTCCACGGCCAGATGCCGCCCGAGGCGCGCGACGCGGCGATGGCGGATTTCGCTGCCGGGCGGGCGCAGCTTCTGGTGGCGACGACGGTGATCGAGGTCGGCGTCAACGTCCCCGAGGCCACCATCATGGTGATCGAGCGGGCCGAAAGCTTCGGCCTTGCCCAGCTTCACCAGCTCCGCGGGCGGGTCGGGCGGGGGACGGGCGCTTCGAGCTGCCTGCTGCTCTATCACGAGCCGCTGGCCGAGGCGGGGCGGCGGCGGTTGCAGATCCTGCGCGAGACCGAGGACGGGTTCCGCATCGCCGAGGAGGATCTGGCGATGCGCGGCGCCGGCGACGTGATCGGCACGGCGCAATCGGGCCTGCCGCGGTTTCGCATCGCCGATCTGGAACGGCAGGCGGACCTGCTGGCGCTGGCCCGGCAGGATGCGCGGCTGTTGGTTGAGACCGACCCCGAGCTCGCCTCGCCCCGCGGGCAGGCGGTCCGCAACCTGCTGTGGCTGATGGAGCAGGACCGCGCCCTCGCGCTGATGGCGGCCGGCTGAGCGCTCGCGTAAATAGTTCTTAAAATGTTCTTTACCGAATCGGCGGAACATGAGAACAAAAGGGCAACCGTTAACGAGAGGTGCCCGTGATGAGACCGACCGTGAAGCCGACCCGCACCCTGCCCGATCTGCCCGATGCCCTGGCCGACATGCTGGGGGTCGCCGCGATCGGCGTGGCCACACTCACCGTGCTGTGGCTGCCCGCGCTGGCTGGCGTGTGAGGTCATGCAAGCTCGCTGACAGCTTGCCCTGTTCTGTTCTGCCCCGCGTCACCCCGAACGATCCGCCTGATCGTCGCCGGAGTCCCCCGGCCTCATGGTAGCGCGCAACTGGCCGGCCCTGGCAGGGGCCGGTCTTTTTCATTCCCGCGTATCGCCCACGGCCGCAGCCTCCTCGGCCGCCTCGGCCGCCGCCTGCCAGGCGAGCAGGATCGAGGCGTGGCGGTTGGGAAACTCGCGCGCCGCCAGCAGCGCCTCGGCGCCGTCGAAGGGCGGCGCGGGCGGGGCGGCGGCCTCGGCCAGCATGGCCCGCAGCGCGTCGCGGGCGCGGGCGAGCTCGGCCGGCGTGCGGCCCATGACCGCGCCGCCCAGCACCGCCGCCGAGGCCTGACCCAGCGCGCAGGCCCGCACCTCCTGCGCAAAGCCCACGACTCGCCCATCCGCCAGCACCACGTCCGCCGTCACGGTCGATCCGCATTGCGGCGAGCGGAAGCTGGCGCTGCCCTGCGGCGCGTCGAGGCGGCCCAGATGCGGGATGTCGGCCGCCAGCGCCAGCAGGCGGCGCGAGTAGAGCGCCATCAGATCGTCGTCGGCCATGCGGTCCCCCTGTCTGCGGTCCCCCTGTCCCGGCGGCTTTCCCCGGCCGGTGCTGCGGTCTAGATAGGCACGCGGCCGCGAAAGGAAAACCGATGTTCAACCCCGCCACGCTGCGCTACGACGCCAACGGCCTGATCCCCGCCATCGCCCAGGACCATGCGACGGGCGAGGTGCTGATGCTCGCCTGGATGAACGCCGAATCCGTGGCCCGGACGCTGGCCGAGGGGCGCGCGGTCTACTGGTCGCGCTCGCGCCAGGCCTTCTGGGTGAAGGGCGAGACCTCGGGCCACACCCAGCGGCTGGTCGAGATGCGGCTCGACTGCGACCGCGATTGCCTGCTTTTGCTGGTCGATCAGGTCGGCCCGGCCTGCCACACCAACCGCCGCTCGTGCTTCTACACCGCGTTGCGCGAGGGCGCCGAGGTCGAGCTGTCCAGGCCGATCATCTGACGGATGTCCTCCGGCGTCCGCCCCTCGGCACAGTAGAGCGCGAGCGCGCGGGCGTCGTCGCGCTTGGCAAGCCGGCGGCCGGAGTCGTCGCGGATCAGCCGATGGTGCAGATAGTCGGGCTGCGGCAGGTCCAGCAGCGCCTGCAGCAGGGCGTGGATGTAGGTGGCGTCGAACAGGTCCTTGCCGCGCGTCACCAGCGTGATTCCCTGCGCCGCGTCGTCCACCACCACCGACAGGTGATAGCTCGTCCCCATCCCGCGCCGGGCCAGCACCACGTCGCCGATCCCCGCCACCATGTCGGCCGCCGCGAGGCGGTGCGTGGTCCCCGGCAGCACCGCGCGGTCGTGAAAGCCGACGCCGTCCGTGCCGAGCCGGGCGAGCGCCGCGCCCATGTCCAGCCTTATGGCGTCGTCTGGGCCAGCCTCCGACATCGGCCGCCCCCGGCAGGTGCCGGGATAGACCGGCCCGTCGGGGCCGATCACCGCGCCCTCCTGCGGGGCCGAGAGTGCCGCGGCGATGTCGGCCCGCCGGCAGCGGCAGGGGTAGGTGAGACCCATGTCCGCAAGGCGGTCGAGCGCGGCGCGGTAGGCGGGCAGCCGCTCGGACTGGCGCATGACCGGGGTGGGCCAGTCGAGGCCGAGCCAGCGCAGGTCGGTCTCGATCGCGGCCTCCCACTCGGGGCGGCAGCGGGCGCGGTCGATGTCCTCGATGCGGAGAAGGAACCGCCCGGGCGCCGCATGGGCGGCGGCGGTCAGGGCGGCGAAGGCATGGCCGAGATGCAGCGGCCCGGTGGGCGAGGG
Source organism: Paracoccus sanguinis (assembly GCF_900106665.1). GTDB lineage: Bacteria > Pseudomonadota > Alphaproteobacteria > Rhodobacterales > Rhodobacteraceae > Paracoccus > Paracoccus panacisoli. Next base: position 296,285 of record NZ_FNNA01000002.1, on the reverse strand, counting down.
GGCAAAGCGCGTGACCTCGCCCCCGGGGGTCATGCGGTGGCCAGCCACGCGGTGAAGTCCTGCTTGGCGCGCTCGGTGTAGGCCGGGTAACGGTCCTTGCGGCCGCGCCGCCCGCCCCTGGCCTCGACCGGCGGGAACAGGCCGAAGTTGACATTCATCGGCTGGAAGCTTTTGGCCTCGGCGCCGCCGGTGATGTGGTGCACGAGCGCGCCCATGGCGGTCGTCTGCGGCGGCGGACCGAGATCGCGCCCCAGCGCCTCGGCCGCAGCCATCCGCCCGGCGAGCAGGCCCATCGCGGCACTCTCGACATAGCCCTCGACCCCCGTGACCTGGCCTGCGAAGCGCAGGTGGGGGTGGGCGCGCAGCCGCAGCCGGTCGTCGATCAGCGTCGGCGAATTGAGGAACGTGTTGCGGTGGATGCCGCCCAGCCGGGCGAAGCTGGCGTTTTCCAGCCCCGGGATCATGCGGAACACCTGGGTCTGCGCGCCGTATTTCATCTTGGTCTGGAAGCCCACGATATTATACAGCGTTCCCAGTGCGTTATCCCGGCGAAGCTGAACCACCGCATAAGGTTTCTCGGCCGGCTTGTGGGCGTTGGTGAGCCCCACCGGCTTCATCGGCCCGTGGCGCAGCGTCTCGCGCCCGCGCTCGGCCATGACCTCGATGGGCAGGCAGCCGTCGAAATACCCAGCGGTTTCGCCCTCGTGGAACTCGGTCTTTTCGGCGGCGAGGAGCGCGTCGATGAACGCCTCGTACTCGTCGCGGGTCATCGGGCAGTTGAGATACGCGGTGCGCTCGTCCTCGGTCTCGCCCTTGTCATAGCGCGACTGCCGCCACGCCACGCTCATGTCCACCGTGTCGGCGTGGACGATGGGTGCGATGGCGTCGAAGAAAGCCAGCGCATCGGCCCCCGTCTCGGCCCGGATCGCCGCGCCGAGGGCGGGCGAGGTCAGCGGGCCGGTGGCGAAGATCCAGCGGCCGTCCGGGGGCAGGGCGTCGATCTCGCCCGGCTGGAACGAGACCAGCGGCTCGGCCCGCAGCGCCGCGGTGACGGCGGCCGAAAAGGCGTCGCGGTCCACCGCCAGCGCGCCCCCCGCGGGCAGGCGGTAGCGGTCGGCCATCGCCATGATCAGCCCGTCTGCGGCCCGCATCTCCCAATGCAGCTGGCCCACGGCGTTGTTCACGTCGTCGTCCGAGCGGAAGCTGTTCGAGCACACCATCTCGGCGCAGTCGCCGGTGCGGTGGGCGAAGGTGCCGACCTCGGGGCGCATCTCGTGGATTACCACGGGCACGCCCGCGCGGGTGATCTGCCAGGCGGCCTCGGACCCGGCCATGCCGGCGCCGACGATATGGATGGGATCGCTCATGGGATGGACCTAGCAGCGCGGGGCGTCATGCAAAAGGGCGGCGCCGCGGCGCCGCCCCCTTCATGCCACCCGAGGGTGGGATCAGTTCTCGACCGGGGCGACGTCGGGGCCCATCTCGGTGGTGGGCACCGTCTCGGAGGCCGCATCGTCTTCCGACCGCAGGCCCGAGGGCGCGGCGATGTTGGCGATGACGAAGTTGCGGTCGATGGTCGGCTTGGCGCCGGCGGGCAGCTGCACATCGTTGATGTGGATCACGTCGCCGATCTTCTTGCCGGTCAGGTCCACGGTGATGTGGTCGGGGATGTCCGACGCGGTCACCACCAGCTCGACTTCGGGGCGCACCACGACCAGCGTGCCGCCGCGCTTGAGGCCGGGAGAGTCCTCGTGGTTCTCGAAGGTGACGTGGATGAACAGGTTCACCCGCGTGTTCCGGTGCAGGCGCATCAGGTCGATGTGGGTCGGCAGGTCCTTCACCACGTCGCGCTGGACGCCGCGGCAGATGACGCGCACGTCCTCTTGCCCCTCGACCTTGAGGTTCCAGAGCGTCGACATGAACCGCCCGGCGCGCAGCTTGGTCAGCAGGGGGTTGAAGTCGAGCTGGATCGGCATCGGGTCTTTCCCGTCGCCGTAAACGATACCGGGCACCTTGCCTTCGCGGCGAGCTTGGCGGGCGGCCCCCTTGCCTGTCCCCGCGCGTGCCTCGGCCACCAGATCAGGGATCTCTTTGGCCATTGCTGTATTCCTCTTGCATTGCATGAACCGGCCGCCTCCAAGGGTGTCTTGGCCGGAAGCGGGGCCTATAGCGCAGGCCGGGCGGATTGAAAAGCCGCAACATCCCGGTCGGGGACGGCGAGGGTGGCCCCGGGGAAACCGGGGGCGGGCGGGGGCGTTGGCTCGGCGAACGGACCAATGCGAAAGGGAAACGTCATGGCCTGGATCGAGACCGACGACGGGGTGGGGCTCTACACCAAGGACTGGGGGCAGGGACAGCCGGTTGTGCTGATCCACGGCTGGCCGCTCTCGGCCGATTCGTGGGAGCATCAGGCCCGCGCGCTCGTCGGGGCGGGCTACCGCGTGGTCAGCTATGACCGCCGCGGCTTCGGCCGCTCGGACCAGCCGTTCGAGGGCTACGACTACGACACGCTCGCCGACGACCTGTCCGCGGTGATGGACGCGCTCGAGCTCGAGGATGCGACGTTGGTCGGCTTCTCGATGGGCGGCGGCGAGGTGGCCCGCTACATGAGCCGGCACGAGGGCCGCGGCGTCGCGCGGGTGGCGTTCCTCGCCTCGGTGGCGCCGGGGCTGCTCAAGTCCGCGGACAACCCCGACGGCGCGACGCCCGAGGTGCTCGACCAGATGAAGGATGGGATGACGCAGGACCGCCCGGCGTTCTTCCAGAGTTTCCTCAAGGACTTCTACGGCGTGGGCACGTTCCGGCGCCCGGTCAGCCAGGCGGTCGTGGACTGGAGTTGGGGGATGGCGATGCAAGCGAGCCCGCTCGCCACCACCGCCTGTGTCGATGCCTTCGGCACCACCGACTTCACCGCGGACGTCGCCGCGATCACCTGCCCGGTGCTGATCATGCACGGCACCGCGGACGGGGCGGTGCCGCACACCGCCGCGGGCTTGCGGCTGTCGAAGATGCTGCCGCAGGCGCGCTACATCGAGCTCGACGGCGCCCCGCACGGCATCCTTGCGACCAACGCCGACGAGGTGAACGCGGCGCTGCTCGACTTCCTCGCGGAAGGCCAGGCTCAGGCGTAGTCCGTCGCCCAGTTGGCCGGCACCATGACGTTGTGCCGGCCAACGTGCCTGATGTCGCGCTCGCCGCACAGCGCCATGGTGGTGTCCAGTTCCTTGCGGATCACCTCGAGCGCAGTCGTCACGCCCTTTTCGCCCATCGCGCCGAGCCCGTGGATGAAGGCCCGCCCGATCCACGTCGCGTGGGCGCCGAGCGCAAGCGCCTTGAGCACGTCCTGACCCGAGCGGATGCCCGAATCGAGGTGGATCTCGACCTGATCGCCGACCGCCGCCACGATCTCGGGCAGCACCCGGATCGAGCTCAGCGCGCCGTCGAGCTGCCGCCCGCCGTGGTTCGAGACCACGATGGCGTCGGCGCCGAAATCGGCGGCGATGCGCGCGTCCTCGGCGTCGAGGATGCCCTTGAGGATCAGCTTGCCACCCCAGAGATCGCGGATGCGGGCGATCTTCGTCCAGTCGAGCTGCGGGTCGAACTGCTCGGCGGTCCAGCTGGACAGGTTGGCGGTGTCGGTCACCCCCTTGGCGTGCCCGACGATATTGCCGAAGAACCGCCGCTTGGTGCGCAGCATCTCGAGCCCCCAACCCCAGCGGGTCGCCAGGTCGGCGATCGACGAGGGGGTGAGCTTCGGCGGCGCGCTGAGCCCGTTCTTGAGGTCCTTGTGCCGCTGCCCGAGGATCTGCAGATCAAGCGTCAGCACCAGCGCCGAGCAGCCGGCGGCCTTGGCGCGGCCGATGATGCCTTCCAGAAACTCCTGATCCTTCATGACGTAAAGCTGGAACATGAAGGGTTTTTCGGTGTGCGCGGCCACGTCCTCGATCGAGCAGATCGACATGGTCGAAAGGCAGAAGGGCACGCCGAACTTCTCGGCCGCCCGTGCCGCCTTGATCTCGCCATCGGCGCGCTGCATCCCGGTCAGCCCCACGGGGGCGAGGCCCACCGGCATGGTGACGGGCAGCCCCACCATGTCCGAGGCGAGCGTACGGCCCGACATGTCCACCGCCACCTTCTGGCGCAGGCGGATCTGGGCGAAGTCGGTGGTGTTCTCGCGGAAGGTCTGCTCGGTGTAGCTGCCCGACTCGGCGTAGTCGTAGAACATCCGCGGGGTGTGCGCCTTGTGCAGGCGCTTGAGGTCCTCGATGCAGGTGATGACGGGCATGGGCGAGGGCCTCCGGCTGGGGTGTTACGTTGCGTCGCGGTCTATCCGGGGTTGCAGCGCGCGGCAACGGGATCGGTCGTGCCGGGCGGACAGGGGGGCAGGGGGGCCGGGGTTGCGCCCACCGGCTGCTCCGAAAGCGCGCGGGCCCGCTCGCGCAGGGCGCGGACGCGGGCGGCGGTCTCGGGGTCGGCCGCGGGGTCTGTGGTGGCAGCGGGCGCAGGGGCCGGGGCGTCCGTGGTCGGGGCGGCCGGCGCGGGGGGTGCGGCGGCGTCCGTGGTCGGCGCGGGGGTGGTCGCGCCCTGCGGGAGTTCGGTCGCGGCCAACGCCCCGGCCCGGCGGCGCAGCGCCGCGGCGCGGTCGCCCAGCGAGCCTGCGTCGGTCACCGGCCGGCGGGCCGCGTCGGCACGGGCGGCCGCCTCGGCCCGGCGGGCGTCGAGCGCGGCACCCACGGCGGCGGGGTCCGAGGCCGCCTCGGCGGTATGGGCGGGGATGGCGGGGGGCTGGTTCAGCTCGCTCAACGGCATGAGCCGGGGGTATTCGGCGGCATCCGGCTCGGCGCAGGCGGCCAGCAGCGGCAGGGCGAGGCAACAGGCGAGCGGGCGAAGCATTCGGGGAGGATAGCGCCGGGGCGCCCCGTGCGGAAGCCCCGGGGGTGAGGCGTGGGTTGGCGCGCCGGTGTCGGGCGTCCCATTGCGCAGGGCGCCATTGCCGACTTCGGACGTCATCGCGCGGCGCGACCCGCCTCTTCCCCGCGCTTGCACGCTCCGGCTCACCTTGCTGGTCGAACGCAGGCGGACAGTTGGGTCTCCCCTTACAGGCGGTCCCCGTCCCTAAGGGCGACTGGCCCGCAGCCGGGGCAGCGCCCCACCGCCCCCCACCCCCCGCCAGCCCCAAGCTTCCCCCACCCGCCGCTTTTCGCTACACCGCCGGGATGGCCCGCACCCAAGGCTCCCGCGCCGAGATTACCGGCCCGCTCGTCCGTCAGGCCGCGCGGCGGCTGTTTGCACGGCACGGCTACGGGGCGGTGACGATGCGCCAGATCGCCGCCGCCGTGGGCGTGCAGGCGGGCGCGCTCTACGCCTATACCCCCGACAAGCAGGCGCTGCTCGCGGACCTGTTGCGCGAGCATATGGAGCTGCTGCTCGCCGCCTGGGCCGACCGCCCCGATCGCAGCGCGCTGGAACGGCTCGAGCGCTTCGTGCGCTTTCACATCGCCTATTCGCTCGACCACCCCGACGAGGTGTTCCTGAGCTACATGGAACTGCGCAGCCTCACGCCCGAGAACCACGCCGCCATCGCCGCGCTGCGCGGCCGCTACGAGGACGCGCTGACCGGCATCCTGAGGGCCGGGGCCGTGTCGGGCGAGATGCGGCTCGACGATCCGCGGCTGGCGGCGATGGCGCTGATCGCCATGCTGACCGGGGTGACGAACTGGTACCGCGAGGGCGGGCGTCTGGACCGCGCCGCACTCGCCGACCATTACTGGAGGCTTGCCCGCGGGGCGGTCGGCGCGGGATGATGGGCCCGCACCCACGACCTCACCCGCACCCGCACCAGCCCCCGACCTCGCCCCCGGCCCTGCGCCCGAGACCGACCGAATGAGCCTGCCGCCCGGATTCCTCGACGACTTGCGCGCCCGCGTCCCGATCAGCCGGATCGTGGGCCGGCGGGTGACGTGGGATCTGCGCAAGTCGAACCAGGCCAAGGGGGACTGGTGGGCGCCCTGTCCGTTCCATTCGGAAAAGACCGCGTCCTTCCACGTCGATGACCAGAAGGGCTTCTATTACTGCTTCGGCTGCCACGCCAAGGGCGACGCGGTGGGGTTCCTGCGCGAGGCCGAGGGGATGGGGTTCCTCGACGCCGTGGCGGTGCTCGCGTCCGAGGCCGGGGTGCCCATGCCCGAGCGCTCGCCGCGCGAACAGGCGCAGACCGACCGCCGGGCCGAGCTGGTCGAGGTCATGGACCGCGCCCTGCGCTGGTTCCGCCTGCAGCTTCAGACCGGGGCGGGGGCGGCGGCGCGCGACTACCTCGCCGGGCGGGGGCTCGACGCGGGCACGCTCGACCGCTTCGAGATCGGCTTTGCCCCCGACCTGCGGCAGGGGCTGCTGCGGCACCTGACCGAGGCCGGCGTCCCCGAGGCGCAGGCGGTGGCGGCGGGGCTGGCGATCAAGCCCGACGACCGGGGCGCGGCCTATGACCGCTTCCGCGGCCGGATCATCTTTCCGATCCGCGACGCCCGCGGCCGCTGCATCTCGTTCGGCGGCCGGGCGATGGACCCGAACGCGCGGGCGAAATACCTGAACGGCCCCGAGACCGACCTCTTTGACAAGGGCCGCACGCTCTACAACCTCGGCCCCGCCCGCAGTGCCGTCGCCAAGGGCCAGCCGCTGGTGGTGGCCGAGGGCTATATGGACGTCATCGCGCTGGTGCGCGCGGGGATTGAGGGCGCGGTGGCGCCGCTCGGCACCGCCATCACCGAAGAGCAACTGCGGCTGATGTGGCGCGTCTCGCCCGAGCCGGTGATCGCGCTCGACGGCGATGCGGCGGGGCTCAGGGCGGCGATGCGGCTCATCGACCTCGCGCTGCCGCTGACCGGGCCGGGGCAGGCGCTGCGCTTTGCCCTGCTGCCGCCGGGGCAGGATCCCGACGACCTGATCCGGGCCGGCGGACCCGCCGCCATGCGCGCGGTGATCGAGGCCGCGCAGCCGCTCGTGGACCTGCTCTGGCGGCGCGAGACCGAGGGGCGCAGCTTCGACAGCCCCGAGCGCAAGGCGGCGCTGGACCGGGCGCTGGCGGCGGCGGTGGCGCTGATCCCCGACCCGGCCACGCGCGAGCACACCACCGCCGAGATCAAGCGCAAGCGCTGGGCGCTCTTCGCCCCCGCCCGCAGCCCCGGCGGCCGCTTCCAGCGCCGCGGCGAGCCGCCGCCGCCGCTGCCGCAGACCCGCGCCTCGACCCTCGTGGCGGCGGACCCCGGCGAGGGGCTGATCGAGGCGATGGTGCTGGCGCTCTGCGCCGCCCGCCCCGACCTCGTGGCCGAGGTCGAGGCGCGGCTGGAACGGCTCGAGCCCCCGGACCCGGGCCGCGCGGCGCTGGTCCACGACCTGCTCGCCGGGGCCGCCAGCGCCGCCGGGCGCGCCGCCCTTGACGCGATCATGGCCGATCCCCATGTCCGCTCGGCCCCTGCCATCGCCCACCCGGCCGAACACCCCGACGCCGCGCGGGCCATGCTGCTGAACGCGCTCGACCGGATCGAGGCCCACCGCGCCGCCCGCGACGAGATCGCCCGCGCCGAGGCCGAGATGGAGGGGCTGGTGGACGAGGGGCTGACCTGGCGGGTGAGCCAGTCGGCCCGCGCGCGCCAGCAGGCCGACCACCCCGACCTCGGGGGCGACAGCGGGGTGATGGGCGACCAGCGCGCGCTCGAGGAACAATTCGCGGCGGTGCGCGCCCAGGCCGAGGCGCTGATGCGCAACCGCCGCCGCTGAACGCCCCGCCGCGGCGGGCGCGAATCACAGGACCGAATCACCGCCGGGCCCGGCTTTGACCGGGCCCGGCGATTCGACTAGAACCGCCGGAAGGCCCGGCCTGATTCGGGCGCTGTTCCGAATCGCTCGCAAGAAGGACACGCCCGCATGGCCAAGGACGACGACGACAAGCCGGACGCCAAGGACGACGACCATTCGCTCGACATGAGCCAGGCCGCGGTCAAGCGCATGATCGCCGAGGCGCGCGAGCGCGGCTACATCACCTACGACCAGCTCAACACCGTCCTGCCGCCGGAACAGGTCTCGTCCGAGCAGATCGAGGACGTGATGTCGATGCTCTCGGAAATGGGCATCAACGTCATCGAGGACGAAGAGGCCGAAGAGGGCGAGCAGGGCGGCGCCGTGGTCCCCGCCTCGACCTCGCGCGAGGTCGCCGTCGCCACCACCGAGACCGAAAAGCTCGACCGCACCGACGACCCGGTGCGGATGTATCTGCGCGAGATGGGCTCGGTCGAACTGCTCAGCCGCGAGGGCGAGATCGCCATCGCCAAACGCATCGAGGCCGGCCGCAACACCATGATCGCCGGGCTCTGCGAGAGCCCGCTGACCTTCAAGGCCATCACCATGTGGCGGCAGGAGCTTCTGAACGAGGACATCCTGCTGCGCGACGTGATCGACCTCGAGACGACCTTCGGCCGGGCCATGGGCGACGAAGGCGAGGGCGACGCCGACCTGCCCGTCGACCTGCCGCTGGGCGAGACTGCGAGCGAGACCGCCAAGCCCCAGTGGAGCGAGGGCGAGGTCGATGCCGACGGCAACCCGATGCGCCGCGACGACGCCGACGACGAGGACGACGAGGGCCAGAACCTGTCCCTCGCCGCGATGGAGGCGAGCCTCAAGCCGCGCGTCCTCGAGACGCTCGAGGCGATTGCGCGCGACTATGAGCAGCTGGCCGACATGCAGGACCAGCGGATGTCGGCGACGCTGAATGAGGACGAGAGCTTCTCGGCCCGCGACGAGGCCGCCTATCAGAAGCTGCGCTCCGAGATCGTCGGGCTGGTGAATGAGCTGCACCTGCACAACAACCGCATCGAGGCGCTGGTCGACCAGATCTACGGGATCAACCGTTCGATCGTGACCATCGACAGCGGCATGGTGAAGCTGGCCGACGCCGCCCGGATCAACCGGCGCGAGTTCATTGAGGCCTATCGCGGCTCCGAGCTGGACCCCGGCTGGATCGACCGGATGCGCGGCAACAAGGGCCGCGGCTGGCAGGCGCTGTTCGACAAGAACCTCGCCGGGGTCGAGAAGCTGCGCCACGACATGGCCCGCGTGGGCCAGCACGTCGGCGTGGACATCGAAGAGTTCCGCCGGATCGTGAACCAGGTCCAGCGCGGCGAGAAGGAGGCGCGCCAGGCCAAGAAGGAGATGGTCGAGGCGAACCTGCGCCTGGTCATCTCGATCGCCAAGAAATACACAAACCGCGGCCTGCAATTCCTTGATCTCATTCAGGAAGGCAACATCGGCCTGATGAAGGCCGTGGACAAGTTCGAGTATCGGCGCGGCTACAAGTTCTCGACCTACGCGACCTGGTGGATCCGGCAGGCGATCACCCGCTCGATCGCCGATCAGGCCCGGACGATCCGCATCCCGGTCCACATGATCGAGACGATCAACAAGCTGGTCCGCACCTCGCGGCAGATGCTGCACGAGATCGGCCGCGAGCCGACGCCCGAAGAGCTGGCCGAAAAGCTGCAGATGCCGCTCGAGAAGGTCCGCAAGGTGATGAAGATCGCCAAGGAGCCGATCAGCCTCGAGACCCCGATCGGGGACGAGGAGGACAGCCAGCTCGGCGATTTCATCGAGGACAAGAACGCCGTCCTGCCGCTCGACTCGGCGATTCAGGAGAACCTGAAGGAGACGACGACCCGCGTGCTGGCCAGCCTGACCCCGCGTGAGGAGCGGGTGCTGCGGATGCGCTTCGGCATCGGCATGAACACCGACCACACGCTGGAAGAGGTCGGCCAGCAGTTCAGCGTCACGCGCGAGCGCATCCGCCAGATCGAGGCCAAGGCGCTGCGCAAGCTCAAGCACCCGTCGCGGTCGCGCAAGCTGCGCTCGTTCCTCGATCAGTGAGGTCGGGGCGATGAGCGACGACTGGCTGGCGGCGGCCGAGGGCGTCTCGGACGGGGCGCGGGCGGCGTGGCGCGAGGTCGTCACCTGTCCGCTGCCCGAGGGCTTCTCGCGCGAGCTGACGAGCAAGGGGTTCATCGCCCACGACCTGCGCTTCCGGCGCGGCGAGGACTGGATGTTCTCGGCGGTGCTGAACGAGGGCTGGGTGCTCTGGTACGTCCGTCGCCCGGCGATCCGCGCGGGGCTGGTCGAGCCGCAGGCGATGCTGGCGCGCTTCCCCAACGCCCGCCTCAAGCCCGACGGAGAGCTGGCGCTGCGCCTGCACGACGGCGCGGCGGCGGCGGCGCTGACCGGCTGGTGCCTGCCGGTCTGACGCCGCGTTCCGCGCCACGACGCAGGGGAAGGCATCAAATGTTGAGCCCCTCGCCATCTTCTTTCGCTGGGCCGGATCGTCTATCGCTGATCCTTGCGGGATCTCTCCGCCATATCAGGAGGATCCCCCATGCCGATCAGCTTCGTGCTCTACCGCAGCGAAACCCGGATGCCGCCGAACAGCGAGGCCTCGCGCCAGCTGCTCGAGACCGCGCGGCGGGTCAATGCCGAGCTGGACCTCACCGGCTTCCTGCATCACGAGGACGGGTTCTTCTACCAGTGGCTCGAGGGGGCGGCCGAGCCGCTCGCCATGATCTGCGCCCGGATGGAGCGTGACCCGCGCCACACGAACCTGACCTATCTCTGGCGCGGCACGCAGGACCGGCGGCAGTTCGGGGGCTGGCGGATGGGCTATTCGACCTCGAGCGACAGTTCGCTGCTGACGTGGCTGGCCAACGACCCGGTCGCGCAGCGCGAAACCCGCGCCTACGCCAACACCATCCTGTCGTTCCTGCAGCACCGCAACGCCGGTCTCTGACAGACGCTTGCGATTCGGGACCGAATCGCGAACACTGTCGGCAAACGGCCGTGGGTGCTGAACCTGTGGCATGAGGGCAGGGGCGGTCGGCGGATGGACGACAGGACTGACGGGCAGGGCAGGGCATGACCCGGGCCGAGGCGTGGCTTGCCAGGGCGGGTGGCGGCTGGGCCGCGGCTTGGCTGGCGCTGGCGGCCGGTGCCCTCGTGCTCGCCGCGCTCTGGGCCATGGGGCAGGGGCGCGGCCGGCGGCGGGCCGAGGCGGTGTTGACGCAGGCCCGCATCGCCGCGGCGGCGGCCGAGGCGCGGGCCGCCGCGCAGGGCGCCCGGCTCTCCGAGCTGACCGAAGAGCGTGACAACCTCGCCGACGCCCTCCACCGCGCGCGGCAGGAGAGCGCGGCGCTGGAACGGGCGCTCGACGCGGCCCGGCTGACCGCCGCCCGCGACGCCGAGATCGCCGCGCACGAGGCGCAGACGCTGCGCGCGCTGCGCGCCGAGATGGCCGACCAGTTCCGCCTGATGGCCGACGAGAGCCTGCGCCGTCAGGGCGCCGACCTCGAACGCGCCCACGCCGAGCGGCTGGGCGCGCTGCTGACCCCGTTCCGCGAGCAGGTGGCGCGGTTCCAGGACGAGGTGCAGGCCGGTCAGCGCGCGGGCGAGGCCGCACAGGCGGCGCTGCGCACCCATATCGAGGGGCTGCACCAGCGCTCCGAGCAGATCGGCCGCGACGCGGTGGCGCTGACCCGCGCGCTCAGGGGCGACAAGCAGCGGCAGGGGGCGTGGGGCGAGATGATCCTCGCCCAGGTGCTCGACGCCGCAGGGCTGGTTTCGGGGCAGCACTACCGCACCCAGACCGGCACCACGGATGCCGAGGGGCGCCGCTGGCGGCCCGACGTCGTGGTGACGATGCCGGGCGGGCGGTCGCTGGTGATCGACGCGAAATGCTCGCTCAACGCCTATGCCGACGCGGCGGGGGCCGAGGACGACGCCACCCGCACCGCCGCCCTGCGCCGCCATGTCGCCGCGATCCGCGCCCATGTGGCCGAGCTCTCGTCCCGCGCGTACCAGTCGCTCGACGCCGAGGGGGTGGATTACGTCCTGATGTTCCTGCCGGTCGAGGGCGCCTTCGCCGAGGCGCTGCGGGTCGAGCCACGGCTGACCGCCGAGGCGCTCGAGCGGCGGGTCGGGATCGCCACCCCCTCGACGCTGATGCTGGCGCTGAAGACCGTCGAGCACCTCTGGACCGTCGAGCGGCGCGAGCGCGGTGCGGCCGAGATCGCCGCCCGCGCCGGGATGCTCTACGACAAGCTCGCGGGCGTGGTGGCGGCGCTGGACGAGGCGGGCGGCGCGCTTGACGCCGCTGCCCGCGCCCATGCGGCGGCGGTGGGGCGGCTCTCGCGCGGGCCGGGCAACGTCGTGCGGCAGGCCGAACTGCTGCGCGAACTCGGCGCGCGGACGACCCGGCGGATCGAGCTGGCGCATGACCGCGACGAGGGCGGGGCCGGGGCCGCCCGCGACCCGGAACTCGCCGCCGAGTAGGGAACCTCGCGCCCCCGCGCACATTGGGTCCTAGACACAGGAGGACCCATGACCGACACGACCCAGCCCGCGACCGCCCTGACCGACTTCCAGAAATCCGTGCTGATCGCGCTGGTGCGAAGCCGCCTGTCCGGCGACGGGCCGCATTATCTCACCTACGACGACCTCGCGCAGCAGCTCGGCAGCGCCGCGCAGCCGGTCGCGGGCGCGCTGACGGCGGTCGGGAACTGGCTGCGTGCCCACGCGCTGCCTGATCTGGGCAGCATCGTCATCTCGTCCGAGAATGCCGCGAAGCACGTGATGCTCCCCGCCGACGAGGCGCTTTCGTCCTATGGCGGCGAGGCCGGCGCGCGGGCCGAGGCCGACCGGGTGCGGGACTTCGACTGGCAAGGCTGGCTCGACGCGTGACGCTGACCCTGATCGAGGTCCGCACGGCGGGGCCCGGCAGCCATGAGATCACCGGCCGGATCGGGGACTGGCTGACGGGGATCGGTGCCGCGGATGGCATTCTGACGGCTTTCGTGCGGCACACATCCTGTTCCCTGCTGGTGCAGGAGAACGCCGACCCCGACGTGCAGCGCGACCTGCTCGCCTGGCTCGATCGGCTGGTGCCGCCCGCCACCGACCCGGCGATGGCGTTCCTGACCCATACCCTCGAGGGGCCGGACGACATGCCTGCCCATCTCAAGGCTGCGCTCCTCCCGGTCAGCCTCTCGATCCCGGTCGAGCGCGGCCGGCTGCTGCTCGGGCGCTGGCAGGGGGTTTTCCTCGTCGAGCATCGCCACGCCCCGCACCGGCGCGAGGTCGCGCTCGCGTTCCAGCCGCTATAGCTTTCCCGCCACAGCGGGCAAAACCGCATCTTGTGGCCCGAATCAGGCGCTACCCAAAGCCTCGCGCTCATGTATAGTCGCGGCGTCTGGCAACGACTGAGGGTCCATCCATGCGCTGTCCGTTCTGCGGAAACGTCGATACGCAGGTCAAGGACTCGCGCCCGGCCGAGGATAACGTCGCCATCCGCCGCCGCCGCTTCTGCCCCGCCTGCGGCGGGCGCTTCACCACCTACGAACGGGTGCAGCTGCGCGATCTGGTGGTCATCAAGTCGAGCGGCCGGCGCGAGGATTTCGACCGCGACAAGCTCGCCCGCTCGATCCGCATCGCCATGCAGAAGCGCCCGGTCGAGGCCGAGCGGCTCGACCAGCTGATCTCGGGCATCGTCCGCCGCCTCGAGAGCATGGGCGAGACCGACATCTCCTCGAAGGTGATCGGCGAGATCGTGATGGAGACGCTGGCCCGCATCGACACCGTGGGCTACGTCCGTTTTGCCAGCGTCTACAAGAACTTTCAGGCCGCGGACGACTTTGACCGCTTCGTCAGCGAGCTGCGGCCGAACACCCCCGACGAGTGAGCGCGGCCCGTCCCCTGCCGGACGGACGCGACGGCCCGATGCGCGATCCGACCGACCTTGCCCACATGGACCACGCCCTGCGGCTGGCCGCGCGGGGGCTGGGCAACGTGTGGCCCAACCCCGCGGTCGGATGCGCGATCGTCAATGCGGGGCGCGTCGTCGGCCGCGGCTGGACCCAGCCGGGCGGCCGTCCGCACGCCGAGCGCATGGCGCTCGACCAGGCCGGGCCCGCGGCGCGGGGCGCGACGGCCTATGTCACGCTCGAGCCCTGCGCTCATCACGGGCGCACCCCGCCCTGCGCCGAGGCGCTGGTGCAGGCCGGCGTCGCGCGGGTGGTGTCGAGCCTCACGGATCCCGATCCGCGGGTCGCCGGTCGCGGCCACGCCATCCTGCGCACGGCGGGTGTCGAGGTGGTCGAGGGGGTCCGGTCCGAGGCCGCGGCGGCGCTGCAGCGCGGGTTCTTACTGCGGGTCACGCAGGGGCGGCCGATGGTGACGCTGAAGCTCGCCACCAGCTTCGACGGCCGCATCGCCACGGCGGCGGGCGAGAGCCGCTGGATCACCGGCCCCGCGGCGCGCCGCCATGTCCACCTGCTGCGGCTCACCCATGACGCGGTGATGGTGGGGGCGGGGACGGCGCGGGCCGACCGTCCGGCCCTGAACGTGCGCGGTTTCGGCGCTATGCGCCAGCCGGTTCGGGTGGTGATCGCGGGCGCCCCGATCCCGGCGCTGCCGCCCGAGGATGACGCGCACGGTCCGCTGTGGGTGCTGCCCGGCCCGCTGCCCGAGGCGCTGGCCGAGCTGGGGCGCCGCGGGATCACGCGGGTGTTCTGCGAGGGCGGCGGGCAGCTCGCGGCGGCGCTGCTGGCGGCGGGGCTGGTCGACGAACTCGCGGGCTATACGGCGGGGGTGGTGCTGGGCGGCGACGGCCGGGCGGCGGTGGGGCCGCTGGGGCTCGGCGCGCTGGCCGACGCCCCGCGCTTCCGGCTGGTCGAGACGCGGGCGCTGGGCGGGGACGTCTTGCACCGCTGGGTCCGCGACCTCATGTGAGGCGGTTTTAACTGCGGATTCACCCGTCGCGGGCAGTCTCGGGCCATGACGCGATTCGCAGGGATAGGGTGGCTGGTCCGGGTCTGGCGCTGGGTGGCGGTGGTGGCCGCGCGGTTAGCGCCAGAGCCAGCTGTGCCCGGCCAGCGCCCCCTGCAGCTTGGCGAGCAACCGCAGCCGCCGGCCCTGCGGGGCCAAGGCGTCATCGGCCAGCCGGTCCAGCGCGACCTCGACCGGGCAGGGCAGGCCGCTGACCGGATCGCGGTAGCGCGGGTAGGCGATCAGTGCCGCGTGGACGAGCGTCCGCAGATCGACCCGCGCCCGCCGCCGCGCGGGCACCGGGCCGAGATCGCAGGTCAGCCCCCACCCGGCGTAGAATGGCGCGCCGAGGGTGGTAACCGGCTTGCCGCGCAGCAGCGCCTCGAACCCGAGGGTCGAGGTGATGGTCCAGACCGCATCCACCGCGTCGATCAGCTCCGCTGCCGGCGCATGGGCCGCGGTCACGTCGGCCAGCCCGGCGAGGTCCGCCGCGCCGATGGCGCCGGGGCGCAGCCCGGCCTCGACATCCGGGTGCGGTTTCCAGACGATCAGCGCCTGCGGGTTCTCCGCTCGGACGCGGCGCAGCAGCGAGAGGTTGGTGCGCTCGGCCCCCGCGCCCAGCCGGATCGAGGCGTCGTCCTCGACCTGCCCCGGCACGAGGATGCGCAGGCGCCCGTCGCGGGGCAGCGCGGGCAGGGCGCCTGCGAGGTTGTACTTGGTGACCCCCGCCGCCCTCAGCAGGTCGATCAGCGCCGCGGCGCGCGCCGCCCTGCCCGGCGGCAGCGGGGCCGCGATCAACCGCTCGAGCCGGCTTTCGCGGGTCGGGTCGTAGTAGATCCCGAGGTCGTCGGCGACCAGCGACAGCGGCGGCACGAGGGCCGCGCCGAGGCCGCGCGACCGCAGGAAGCCGTCCTCGACGCGAGCGAGTGCCGCGCGGGAGCTGGGTGGGGCTGACGGGGTACCGGCTGGCGCAGCGCCGGTGCTGGTAGCGCGGGGATGGGAGACCTGTTGGATGGCCGGGGCGGTGACGGGTTCGCCCGGCTCGAGAAGCGGGACCGGGGGGTGCAGCTGATGGTCCGCGGTCCCCACCGTGTGCGGCACCCGCCGCGATTTTGGGCCGGGTGGATGTGGGGGACCGGCCTCAACCGCCCGCCTCGCCGACGCCTGCTCCGCCGCCCGTGGCACGTGGCGCGATGGCGGGCTCGCAGGTTGCCCGTCCCTCGCCACCTCATCCGCCCGGTTGGCCCAGACCAGCGTCACCTTGTCCGACGGCCGGCGAGTGAAGCGCACGCCCGCGCCCTCGCCGAACATCGCTGCGATGGCGGGGCGCTTCCAGAGCCGCATCCCGTAGGCCAGATGCCCGTCGCGGTCGAAGGCATAGGCGCGCGCCTCGGCCTCGATCTGCCGCAGCGCCCCCTCGAAATCCGTCAGTCGGTCGCGGCAGGGGTCGTACCAGACCGGCGCGAGCAGGTGGCTCGCGGCAAAGAGCGCCTCGACCGTCGTGCGGCCCCTGCGGCGGGGCAGCGGCGTCTCGTCGTCGCTCAGCCCCCAGCCGGCGTAGAAGGGCTGCCCGAAGAGCCGCGGGCGGTGACCGGCCAGCAGCGCCTCGTAGCCCATCTGCGAACTGACGGCGTAGACGGCGCGGGCGTTGGCGACCAGCGCCCACGGCGACACGGGGCTCGCGTCGAGCGTCTCGCCTAGGCGCAGGTCGGCCGGGCCAAGGTGGCCGGGACGGTGACCCGCCGCCGTCTCGGGGTGGCTGCGCACCACGATCCGGGCGCCGGGATGCTCGTCCCGCGCCGCGGTGAGCATCCGCAGGAAGGTCTCGCGCCCCGCCCTCCCCAGCGAGGCATCGCCGCGCGTCTGGTCGACCACGAGGACATAGCCCGGCGCCGGTGCGGGCACGTCCGGGCGGTGGGCGTTGTACTTGGAAAGCCCCGCCGCGCGCAGGCGGGCGAGGGCCTCGGCGGCCTCGGCCGCGCGCGCCGCGGCCTCGGGCGAGGCGGCGAGCGTCTCGATCCGCGAGGGGGTGGCGGGGTCGAAATGCAGCCCCTCGGGGTCGATCAGCAGCCCGATGGGGCCGCGCCGCCCGATCCGCGAGCGGTCGCGGCCGGGCAGGACCGAGCGCAGGAACGCATCCTCGACCGTGACCACCGGCGCGCCCGTTCGCGCCGCGAGCGCCCGTCCGCGCCAGGCGGTCGGGCTTGCCCCCCACACCCCCACGGCGTCGCCGGGGCCGGGGCCGCCCACGGCCAGTTGCCAGCCCGCGAGCGCGAGGATGCGGCGGACGCGGGGGCCGGTGAAGAACCCCGCGTTCAGAACGAAGAGACGCCGCGGCCGGGGGGCCGCGGCGTCGTCAGGGTCCGGTTCCGGCTCAGTTGGCAAGCGATTCCAGCGACCGCGCGCTGCCCGCCGCGCCGGTGATGGCGCCGAGGGTCTTCTGCCATTGCACATAGGGCGCCTCGGTCACATAGACCGTGTCGCCGTCGCGGATCATGAAGTCGCGGGCAAGGAACAGCCCGTTCGGCCGCGTCAGGTCGAGCACATAGGCCATCCGCTGGTCGCCGTAGACGTCCTGGCCCAGCACCCGGCGGGCGACCGACATCGGCTCGTCGCGCAGGATGAAGACGCCGGTCGGGTCGGCGAGGTTGGTGCTGAGGCCGCCGACCATGGCGATCGCCTCCATCGCGCTGATCTCTTCCGACCCGAGCGGCACCTTGGTCTGGCCGCCCAGCGCGCCCATCGCGGTGAAGCTGCGCTGGTCCTCTTCGACGAGGATCACGTCGCCGGGGCGCAGCGCCACGTCGTAGCGCGGGTTGGCGTAAAGGTCGCGCAGCCAAACCTTGCCGGTGTTGCGGCCGCGCTTCACGGTGACGACCGCCACCTCGGCGTCGATGGTGACGCCGCCGGCGCGCGCCAGCATGGCCGAGAGGGTGCGGGTCGGCCGCTCGATCGGGAACACCCCCTGACCGCCGACCTTGCCCATCACCGACACGGTCGCGCCGTCACCCGCCACGCGGGTCACGGTCACCTGCGGGTCCGGCGTCTGCTGCTCGAGCCGCGAGGTGATGATCTGGCGCAGACGGTCGGGCGAGTTCCCCGCCGCCTTCACCCGCCCGGCGTAGGGCACGAAGATATAGCCGGCGCTGTCCACCTGCAGCTGCTGCAGGTTGGTGTTCGACTGCCCGAGCGAGGCGAGCAGCCCGTCATCGACGTTTTCCCAGATCGTCAGCCCGAGCACGTCGCCCGGCCGGATCTCGTCGGCACCGACCGAGGCGGCCGAGGTGAAGTCCGACCCGAAGCCATAGGCCGGGGTGAAGTTCGCCGCCCGCGCCACGTGGTCGTTGACGTAGATGATGTGGGTGTTGCCGCCGCGTTCGACGGCGCCCTGGAAGATCTCGTTCTTGTTGGGGCCCGAGCGCGGCAGCCCGCAGCCCGCCAGCAGCGCCACCGAGACGAGCGCGGTGGCCAGCACGGTCAGGCGCCTGCGGGGCGCGCCGGCTCGAGGGGTAAAGCTCAGGTCAACCACGAAAACGTCTCCTGTCCACATGGGCGGCATGGCGCCGCCTCGTCGTTGCCGGCGACACTATCGCGTCGCGGAGGTCAATTCCATCCGCCTCTGCCGTCCGGCCGGGGCGGGTCATCATTCATCAGCCATCTGTTGCCGGTTCGCCGCGCGGCCGCTTTCCAGCGCCGCATACGGGTCGTCGGGGTCGAGCATCATGTCCACCACCAGCCGCAGGGCGTGGGCGCGCGAGAGCGCCGCGTAGAACCCCCCCGGCACCTGGCAGGTGTCCATCAGGTAGTTGCGGTAGTGCTTGTAGAGCCGCCGGTCGGGCGGGTCGGGATGGCGCAGGAAATCCTCGAGCGGCTGGTCCGAGACGAGGCCCGGCTTGCAGTAGACGGCCCGCCCCATCGCCTTGACCGGCAGGCCGCGCCACAGCGCCTGCTGGGCGGCGGTCGAGTTGATCGTGACCACAGCCCGGGCCTGCGACAGCAGCCCGGCGAGCTTGCCGCCCTGCACGAGGTGCACGCGGTGGGCGATCCCGAGCTTGCCCGCCTGCTCGCGGATCACCTGGTCGAGGGCCGCGCGCCCATCCTCGAGCGGGTGGGACTTGAAGACGATGTGGTGATGGCCGGGCGCGGCGCGGGCAAAGGCGGTCAGCACCTCGGCGGTGAACTCGGCCATGCGGCGATAGGGCGAGTGGGCGAGAAAACTCGAATCATGCTCGAGCTGCATCAGCACCAGCGCATAGGGAAAGCCGCGCGACTGGATGCGCCGCGCCTGCACCCGGCGGCGCAGCGCGTGGACGGGCGAGAGCAGCAGCCGGCGCAGGTTCAGCCGGAACTCGCGCCCCAGCGGCACCTCGCGGTGCGAGGCGAAGCCGGGATAGCGGCGGTTCGCGGTCAGCACGAGGAAATGATAGAGTGCGCCATAGAACTTGTGCTCGCGCATATCGCCCCAATGCGCGGGCGGGCGGTTCACGTCGTCGCCGAAGTCGCGCTGCGCCGCGATCATGCGGTCGAGCCCGATCTGCATCAGCGCCGAGTGGCCGTTCGAGCCGCCGCGTTCGTAGCTGATCCAGTAGGGGCGCAGATAACCCTCTTCGAAGACGTGCAGGACGAGGCCGCGATCGGCCGCCGCCGCCCGCGCGGCGGCGTGGATCGGGCGCACGTCGCCGTAAAGCACGATGTCGGTCACCCCGAGCCGGTCGATCAGCGCGTCGAGATGCGCCGGCCAGTCTTCGGGGCTGTCGCGGTGGGGGATGTAATGGTCGTGGTCGCGCCAGAAGAACGCGTCCCCGGCGTTGAACCCCACGCGCCACACCTGCGCCCCGCTGTCGCGGAGCAGCCGTCCGAGTCGGTCGAAGAACGGCCCGTGCGGGCCTTGCAGCAGCAGGAACACCCGCTGGTCCGCGGGCTGAGCCGCCACGGGGGCGGGGGTCGGGGCCGCGGGTGCCGGCTCGACCCCGGGGCGCGGGGCGGGGGCGCGGGCAGGGTCGGCCCCCGCGCGCGGCGCGATGAAGCTGGCGGTCATGCGCGCAACCAGGAAAAGCGGCGTGAAACAGAAACTCGAATCGTCATGCCCCCGCGGGCCGAAAGAGGCGCGTCGTGCCCCCAAGGATCATGCCGCAGGGCGGGACGGGTCAAGGTGACGTTTTGCACAATTGGACTGAACCGCCCCCGCCGCAGCCGGCGTCCGGCGGCTCAGGGTCCGGCACGGCGCCCGCGGCCCCTTGTCTCCGGCCCCCTCCGACCCCATCGTCTGGACGCCCCGTGCCGTTGCGGGCGCGCGGGGTGCGAGCGAGGACTGCGTCATGTTTACCGGAATCATCACCGACATCGGCCGCGTCGTGGACGCCGAGGCCCGCGGCGACCTGCGTGCGCGCATCGCCACGACCTATGATCTGTCCACCGTCGACCTCGGGGCCTCGATCGCCTGCGACGGCGTCTGCCTGACCGTCGTGGACAAGGGCCCCGACTGGTTCGCGGTCGATGTGTCGGCCGAAACACTCGACAAGACCAACATCGGCGCCCAAGGCTGGACCCCGGACCAGCGCCTGAACCTCGAGCGGGCGCTGCGGGTCGGGGACGAACTCGGCGGGCACATCGTCTCGGGTCACGTCGACGGGGTGGCGCGGATCGTCGCCGCCCGCCCCGAGGGTGACAGCCTGCGCCTGACGCTCGAGGCGCCGGCGCATCTGGCGCGCTTCATCGCCCCGAAAGGCTCGGTGGCGCTGAACGGTACCTCGCTCACGGTGAACGAGGTCGAGGGCAACCGCTTCGGCGTCAACCTGATCCCGCACACCCAGGCGGTCACGACCTGGGGCGGGGTGCGCGAGGGCGATCTGGTGAACCTCGAGATCGACACGCTGGCGCGCTATGTCGCGCGGCTGGCCGAGGCGGGCTGATCCTGCCCGCGCCGCGCGGGTGGCGGGCGTTGCCGGGTATCTGGGGCCGAGAGAAGCGGGCGCGGCCGCGCCGCAGCGCCCTTCCGTTGCGTCAACGGCGCGTCGGGGCGGTCCGCGCCGGTCTGGCGTCACGGCCTTTCCCCCGGCGCGCCCTTTCACCCGCCTTGTTCCTGCGCTAAGTCGCGCGGATGCAGCACGCCCCACCAACGGCCGCGGACAGAGCCATGCAGTATGAACAGCCCGGACCCGTCGAGCGGGACTGGTCCGATGCCATCTCGGGCATCGAGGAGATCATCGAGGACGCCCGCAACGGCCGGATGTTCGTGCTGGTCGATCACGAGGACCGCGAGAACGAGGGCGACCTCGTCATCCCCGCGCAGATGGCGACGCCGGACGCGATCAACTTCATGGCCACCCACGGCCGCGGGCTGATCTGCCTTGCGCTGCCCGCCGCGCGGATCGACGCGCTGGGGCTGCCGCTGATGAGCCCCAAGAACTCCTCGCGCCACGAGACGGCCTTCACGCTGTCGATCGAGGCGCGCGAGGGGGTGACGACCGGCATCTCGGCCCATGACCGGGCGCGCACCGTCTCGGTCGCCATCGACCCGACCAAGGGCGCGGCCGACATCGCCACCCCGGGCCACGTCTTTCCGCTGCGCGCCCGCGACGGCGGCGTGCTGGTCCGCGCCGGCCACACCGAGGCCGCCGTGGATATCGCTCGCCTCGCCGGGCTGAACCCCGCGGGCGTCATCTGCGAGATCATGCGCGACGACGGCAGCATGGCGCGGCTGCCCGACCTCGTGGCCTTCGCCCAGAAGCACGGGCTGAAGATCGGCACCATCAGCGACCTGATCGCCTATCGTCGCCGCCACGACAATCTGATCGCCGAGCGTGACCAGCGCACCGTCACCGCCCATGGCGGCGAGTGGACCATGCGTGTCTTCGCCGACGAGACCCAAGGCGCCGAGCACATCGTGCTGAGCATGGGCGACCTGACCGCCCCCGGCCCGGTGCTGGTGCGGATGCACGCGCTCGACCCCCTGCACGACGTGCTGGGCGTGAGCCGCGAGCGGGCCGGCGACCTGCCCGCCGCGATGCGGCTGATCGCCGCCGAGGGGCGCGGCGTGGTGGTGCTGCTGCGCGACCTCTCGCCGCTCTTGCCGCGGCCGGGCGAGGCCTCGCCGCACACGCTGCGCCAGTACGGGCTCGGGGCGCAGATCCTCTCGGCGCTGGGGCTGTCGGACCTGGTGCTGCTCACCAACTCGGCGCCGCTGAAGGTCGTGGGGCTCGATGCCTACGGTCTGACGATCCAGTCCACCCGCCCGATTCCGCAGGACCCAAGCTGATGGCCGCGCTGACCGAACATTCCACCCTGCCGCTACCGCGGTTCGATGCGCCGGTGCGGCTGCTGATCGTCGTGGCGCCCTATTACCGCGCCATCGCCGACGCCCTCATCGCCGGGGCGCGCCGCACCGCCGAGGCGGCGGGCGCCAGCGTCGATCTGGTCGAGGTGCCCGGCGCGCTCGAGATCCCGGCCGCCGTGGCCATGGCCGGGCGGCTGGCGAACTACGACGGTTTCGTGGCTCTCGGCTGCGTGATCCGCGGCGAGACGACGCATTACGACACGGTCTGCAACGACAGCTCGCGCGGGCTGACGCTGCTCGGCCTGCAGGGGCTCTGCCTCGGCAACGGCATCCTGACCGTCGAGACGATGGAGCAGGCAGTGGTCCGCGCCGACCCCGAGGGGCAGGACAAGGGCGGCGGGGCGGCCGCCGCGGCGCTGCACCTTATCGCGCTGAAACGCCGCTGGGCGGGCGCGGGACGCGCCGGCGCACCGGGGCGCGACGACCGGCCGGACGTTATCCGGCTGGCCGAGGCGCTCGACGGCGTGTCGGACGCGGAGGGCCGGGCATGAGCCGGCCGAGCGGGGCCGAGCGCCGGGCGCTCAGCGGCGCGGCGCGGCTTTACGCCGTGCAGGCGCTGTTCCAGATGGAGGCCGCGGACCAGTCCGCCGACCGCGTCGCGCGCGAGTTCCGCGACTGGCGGATCGCCACCGAGTACGAAGAGGGCACCACGCCCGAGGCCGACGAGACGCTGTTCGCGGCGATCCTCGACGCGGTGGTCGAGCGGCAGGCGCGGATCGACCAGATGACCGACCGGGCGCTGGTGGCGAAATGGCCGATCGCGCGCATCGACCCGGTGCTGCGGGCGCTGTTTCGGGCCGCGGGGGCCGAGCTGGTCACCGGCCTGACCCCGCCGCGGGTGGTGATCTCGGAATACGTGGCCATCGCCGACGCCTTCTTCCCCGACGGGCGCGAGATCCGCTTCGTCAACGCGGTGCTCGACCAGATGGCCCGCGAGGCGCAGCCGGACACGTTCTGACGCGGGCAGGGGGCGCGACACCCCCGCGCCTTGGCCCGCGCCTGCCCCGCGCCTTGCGTTGCCGGGTGACAGCGCCGCGGGCGGGGTATAGGCTGGGCTTCAGCCAAGGAGTCGCGCCATGCCCGAACTCGTGCATCTCTACATCCGCAACATCCTGCTCGGCGGGGTGCTTGCGCTGGTCTTCACCGTCGCGCTGGTGGCGCTGGACGTCGCCGGGCTGCGGCACCTGACGCTCGAGACCTCGGGTGGCTGGCTCGCCCTGGTGATGCTGGTCGTGTTCAACACCATCCTCTTCGCGGGCGTGCAGTTCGGCATCGCGGTCATGCGCATGGCCGAGCCCGAGGACGGCCCGCGCGGCGGCACCCGCGCCCCGGTCGTGCGGGGCGAGCCGGTGCGCGTCAGCGCCACGGCCGGCGGTCGCGCGCACCGCTGAGCTACGGCCGCGGGGCGGCGACGGCCGGCTCCGGTACGTCCCTTCCGGGTTGTGTGGGTTTTGCAACAGTTTTGCGCGGCCCCGCCGTTTGCGGCTCGCAATCGTGAGCAGAGCGTGAGCCGGCCACTCCCTTTCCGCGTCATGATTTCTTCAACCATTGCAAGGCTCAAGCGAGCCATGAGATTGTTGCCGTAGCTTGGGCGCGTCGGTTTCCTCACCCGACATCACGTTACCGTGAACGCCACCCGGTCCCGCGCGAAGGTTCAATCCCCCGGCCCGCGTCCCTACCTCACTCTCACAAGCGGTCGCACCGGCGACCCTGACTTTGGAATGAGAGGATGACATGACCAAGTTTGCCCTGTTCACCAGCGCCTCCGCCCTTGCCGTGATGCTGGGCGCCCCGGCCTTCGCGCAGACGGAAATCTCGACCGGCGCCAACGTCGCTGGCGTGACCCAGGTCGATGACCGCATCACCGACGTCGAGGATGCCGTCCGTGACGACTTCGCCCGGTCGAACGACCCGGCCCGCTTCGGCCCGGCCGACCGCCGCACCGGCACCTTCGGTTCGGTCGCGCTGACCTACGCCGGCCGCACCGGCAACACCGAGAACCAGGACTTCAACCTCGCTGGCCGCCTGTCGCACAACCAGGGCCCGTTCCAGCAGTCGGTCGGCATCCTGCTCGAGTACAGTGAAGATGACAACGGCGAGACCGACACCGAGAAGACCTCGGTCATCTACGACGGCAACTACTACTTCAACGACCAGTTCTACGCCTTCGCGCTCGGCCGCGTGACCACCGACGGTCTCGCCGACGACTACGACGACCTGAACCTGGCCGACGACGACGATCTCGCGACCTACCGCGACATGGACCGCCGTCTGAAGCGTGATGCGTTCCTGGGCTTCGGTCCCGGCTACCGCATCATCAACAACGACACGACCGCGTGGCGTGTGCAGGCTGGTGTGGGCATCCGATACACTCAGACCGTCAACACCGTGAACGACGACGACACCCTCCGTCCGCGCACCTCGGACAACCTGGATTCGAACACCGGGACCGGCTACATCGTGTCGTCGCGCTTCTACCACAAGTTCAACGACCAGATGTTCCTGACCAACGACACGGACTATCTGACCTCGGAAGACTCGCCCGCGACGGCGACCAACGAGCTGGGTCTGAACTTCAAGATGTCGGATGCCTTCTCGACCCGCGTGTCCTACAAGACCGAGTACGTCGAGGATCGTGCGATCCGCACCGACAACACCCTGGGTGTGTCGCTGGTGTACGGCTTCTGATCGGCTTCCCTCTGATCGAAGCTCTCTGGGGAAGGGGCGGCCGCGAGGCTGCCCCTTTTTCCATGCGCAGGCGGCATGTGCCGCGTGGCGCTTGGGACAAGATGAGGTGGGGGAAGGGTGGCGGGAACCGCAGCAACCGTGCCGGCACAGGTTTTCCCGAAAGCCTGGAGTACCAGGTGGGCGCCGGGTAACGTGACCAGGGCCACGCCAGAGCCAGCTCCCATCGAGAAATTATAGGCCAGTGGAAAAAATGGCCGATCACGAGAAGAGCAGAAACCCGCCAAGGGGATAGCTAGGGATAGGCGCGGGGTTCCGCAAGCCCGACCGCATGCGGCCGTGCCGCGGCGGCGCGCTTGCAGGATGTTTCCGGTTCGTTCATGCTTGGGGGATGAAGGACGCGCCCGATCCCGCCCCGATCCCCGACCTGCCGCCGATGCCCGGTCAGCGGCTGGCGCGCGGCGTCGCGCGGATGCTCGTCGGCATGGGCCACGCGCCGCTCTGCGAGTTCGTGCCCGCGGGCGGGCTGCGGGTGGACGTGATCTCGGTCGCGCCCTCGGGCGAGATCTGGGTCATCGAGTGCAAGAGCTGCCGCGCCGACTTTGCCGCCGACCGCAAGTGGCAGGGCTATCTCGACTGGTGCGACCGCTTCTTCTGGGCCACCGACTGCGACTTTCCGACCGAGCTTCTGCCCGACGGCTCGGGGCTGATCGTCGCGGATGCCTATGGCGCCGAGATGACCCGGATGGCGCCCGAGGATCGGCTGGCGCCCGCGCGCCGGGCGCGCATCCTGCGCGACATCGCCCGGGTCGCGGCCTGCCGGCTCATCCGCAGCACCGACCCCGACGCCTTCGCCGAGATCGGCTGAGTGCTCAGCGGCGGGCGGGGGGCTTGCCCTTGCGGCCCGCGCCCTTGCCGGCGCCGATCTCGCGCGCGGCCTCGACCGCGGCGAGCAGTTCCTCGGCGATCTCGGCCGCCTCGTCCGGCTCGAAGTCGAGCGGCAGGTCGATGCCGTCGCCCTCCACATAGATGCGGACCATGCCGAGGTCGGTCGGCCCGATCTGAAGGTTGGCGGCCAGGTCGCTTTCGCTGTTGATGCCCATCGCGGCGATCCCTTCTCAGTGGCGCATCTGTGGCGCGGTTGCCTTCGGTCTAGCGGCGCGGGCCCGCCCTCACAAGCCGCAGGGTTCGGTGGCAGGATGCGCCACGAAGCCCTTGCATCGCCGCGCGCGGGGGGCTATCCCGTCGCCCTGTGCCGCCTTAGCTCAGTTGGTCAGAGCGCTGGATTGTGGATCCAGAGGTCCCCCGTTCAAGCCGGGGAGGCGGTACCATCCCCCCTTCTTCTCATGTTCACGCGCTGTCGCCGTCCCGCCGTTGGCCGGCGCGCCGCCAGAGCACGATCCCCGCGACGGCGGCGGGCCCCAGCGCCAGCCCCACGTGGCGGCCGTTGATCCCCAGCCGCGCCTCGGCGCTGCGCCGATAGCGCGGGTCGAAGAACCGCGTCCGCGACAGGAAGGCGCCGAGCACGCCGGGATCACGCGGCTCGATGGGCCGCAGCCGCCCCTCGGTGTTCAGGGCCTCGAGCGCGGAGATCATGCCGCCCGCGGCGTGGACCTCAGTCGGGGAGCGGCCCAGCAGCTCGGCCAGCCGCTCGTCGCGGATCGCGGAGATGCGGGCGCGCTCGGCTTCGGTGGTCGCCAGCAGCGCCACGTCGGCCTCGGTATCGAAACCCATCGAGCGGCGATCGAGGTTGGACGAGCCCACCTTGAGCAGCCGGTCGTCGGCGATCAGCAGCTTGGCGTGGACATAGACCGCCTCACCCCCCGCGTTGACGGGATAGAGCAGGCGGAAGCGCCCGTGCCGGTCCACCGCCTGCAGCTTGCGCATCAACATGCTGCGGGTGACGTGCATCGCGGCGTCCTCGACCGCGTTCTGGGCCGCGTCGGGGTTGATGACCACCACCTCGGGGCCGTCCGGCTCGGCCAGCCGGTCGGCGATGGCGGCGGCGATGCCGTCGGCGGCGAAATACTGCGATTCGAGATAGATCGTCCTCTCCGCCGCCCGGATCGCGTCGAGGTGCAGCTGCTCGATCTCGGTCACGATGGGCGTGTCGTGCTCGGGCGGCTGGGTGCGGGCGATGGCGACCTCGGCCCCCTCGAAATCCGGGGTGACGCCGGGGGGCCACAGCGCCTCGGCGTCGGCGCCCCGGGCGGTCTCGTTCATCGGCCCGTCGTCGGCCCGGTCCCACCGGGCGCGCGCGAGTTCGCCCAGTGCGACCGCCGCGGGGCCGGTCATCACCGCCGACATGTCGTGCCACGGCTGGGCGATCTCGCCCGAGCGCAGCTGGCGGCGCGGGTCGCCCGCCTCATGCTCGGGCGTGTCCCAGCGCCCGGCGGTCACGTCGATCCCGCCGCAGAACGCCAGCGCGTCGTCGATCACCACGATCTTCTGGTGGTGGCAGGCCCCGATGGGGTGGCGCCCGTCGAAGGCGAGGTGGATGTTCTCGGGCGACAGGATCCAGGTCCGCAGCGCCGGCAGCAGCCGTCCCGGCGCGATCAGCGCCCCGCCGCTCCACTTCAGCAGGTAGATGTCGAGGTTCGGCCGCCGCTCGACCAGCGCCTCGAGGAAGGGGCCCACGGCATTCGGCAGCCCGTCCGGGGCGTTCCCGTCCGCGTCGCTCTCG
Organism: Paracoccus sanguinis; assembly: GCF_900106665.1. Lineage (GTDB taxonomy): Bacteria > Pseudomonadota > Alphaproteobacteria > Rhodobacterales > Rhodobacteraceae > Paracoccus > Paracoccus panacisoli. Next base: position 268,737 of record NZ_FNNA01000002.1, on the reverse strand, counting down.
CCCGGCAGCATCTCGAGCTCGAAGTCGAAGTCCCAGCCGATCATCACCGCCATCTCGCGCGCTTCGCTCAGCGCGTGGCGCAGGGCGCGGAAATAGTCGTTCCCGTCCACGATCAGCGCGAAGCGGTCGGCGCGGGCGGTCTGCCAGCAGTTGCGGTCGGGGGAGAATTGGAAATCCATGCAGAACCATCCGGGTGGGGTCGGGTTCAACCCCCGCACCCGCGCCCGGTTCCGGGCTGGCCGAGGGGGTTGACCCGCCCCGGCCCGTTGCGCCCTATGGGCTGCGAAAGGCAGGCCCTGATGCGCAAGATTGTCGAGATCCTGAACGGACCCAACCTGAACCTGCTGGGCCAGCGCCAGCCCGAGATCTACGGCCACGAGACGCTTGCCGACGTCGAGGCCGCCTGCACCGCGCTCGCCACCGAACTGGGCCTCGCGGCGCGCTTCCGGCAGTCGAACCACGAGGGCGCGCTGATCGACTGGATCCACGCCGCGCGCGAGGATGCCGCGGGGATCGTCATCAACCCGGCCGCCTTCACCCACACTTCGGTCGCCATCCTCGACGCGCTCAAGGCCTTTGACGGGCCGGTGATCGAGGTCCACATCTCGAACGTCCACCAGCGCGAGGCCTTTCGCCACCACTCCTACGTCAGCCTGCGGGCCGATGGCGTGATCGCGGGCTGCGGGACGCAGGGCTATCTGCTGGCGCTGCGTCGGGTGGCGCAGCTGGTCGGGGGGGCATGATGCGCATCGACCTCAACTCGGACCTGGGCGAGAGCTTCGGCCCCTGGGCCATGGGCGACGACCCGGCGATGCTGGACATCGTGACCAGCGCCAACGTCGCCGCCGGCGGCCATGCGAGCGACCCCGAGACGATGTTCCGCACCCTTGGCCTCGCCGCCGCGCGCGGCGTGGTGGTGGGGGCGCACCCCGGCTATCCCGACCGCGAGGGGTTCGGCCGCCGGGTGATCCCGATGCCGCCGGCCGAGATCGGGCGCATGGTCGCGGCCCAGGTCGGGGCGCTGTCGGCGCTGGCGCAGATGGCCGGGACGGCGGTGCGCTATGTCAAGCCGCACGGCGCGCTGGGCAACCTCGCCGCCGCCGATGCCGAGGTGGCCCGCGCCATCGCCGCGGCCGTGGGCGCGCTCGCGCCGCGCCTCGCGCTGCTCGCCATCTCGGGCACGGCGCTGGAACACGCGGCCCGCGCCGCGGGGGTCGAGGTCTTCTCGGAGATCTTCGCCGACCGCGCCTATCTGGCGGACGGCCAGCTCGTCCCCCGCAGCCGCCCCGGCGCGGTGCTGCACGACCCCGACGCCATCGCCGACCGGCTGGTGCGGTTCCTCGAAAACCGCGAGATGCCGGTGCTCGACGGGGGCACGGTGCGGCTCGATGCGCATTCGATCTGCGTCCACGGCGACACGCCGGGCGCCGTCGCCATCGCCCGGGCGGTGCGCGACCGGCTGACCGGCGCGGGCGTGACGCTCGCCCCGTTCTTGACCGCCTGACGCCGCCATGGGGTTCCCGCGCTACGTTCCGGTCGCCGACCACGCGCTGCTGATCGAGTTCGGGGCCGAGATCGATGACGCGGTGACCGACCGCGTCCACGCGCTGGACCGGGCGCTCGCCGCGGACCCGCCGCCGGGCCTGCGCGAGGCGGTGCCGGCCTTCGTCAGCCTGCTCGTCGATTTCGACCCGCTCGAAACCGACCACGCCGCAGTGGCCCGCGCCGTCGAGGCCGCGCTCGCCCGCCCCGCCCCCGCGGCCCAGGCCCCCGCGACCCACGTGGTCGAGGTCTGCTACGACGGCGATCTGGCCCCTGACCTGCCCGAGGTGGCGGCAAGGACCGGGCTTGCACCCGAGGCGGTCATCGCCGCCCATCTGGGCGGGCGCTACCGGGTGGGCATGTTCGGCTTCGCCCCCGGCTACGCCTATCTGTCGGGCACGCCCGAGGCGATCCGCCTGCCGCGCAAGGCCGCCCCGGTGCGCGGCGTGCCGACCGGCAGCGTCATCATCGCCGGCGCCCAGTGCATCGTCACCACGCTGACCATGCCCGCCGGCTGGTGGCGCATCGGCCGCTCGCCCACGCGGATCCTGCTGGACGACCCGGCGCGGCCGTTCCTCTTCGACGCGGGCGACCTGATCGAGATGCGCCGCATCGACCGCGCGACCTATGACCGGCGGATGGCCGAGGGGGGCGCGGATGGCTGAGGCCCGCTTCCGCATCGCCTTTGCCGGCCCCCATGTCGCGGTGCAGGACGGCGGCCGGCCGGGGCTGATGCGCTTCGGCGTCACCCGCTCGGGGCCGATGGACCGGCTGGCCCATGCCGCCGCCAACCGGGCGCTGGGCCGCCCGGCCGACGCGCCTGCGGTCGAGGTCTCGCTCGGCGGCCTGACCCTCGACTGCCTTGCCGGAGCGGTGACCGTGGCCGTCGCCGGCGGCGGGTTCGTCGTCGCCCATGATGGGCGGCGGCATGGGTCGTGGGTGGTGCTGCGGCTGTCCGCGGGCGAGCGGTTGCAGGTCCGCCCCGGCCACTGGGGCAGCTGGTGCTATCTCGCCTTCGCCGGGACGCTGGCCCACGCGAGCTGGCTGGGAAGTGCCGCGACCCACACCATGTCCGGCCGCGGCGGCGGGCTGCTCTCCACCGGGGGCGAGCTGGTGGTCACCGACCCCGATCCGGCCGCCGCCCCCCACGGCCCGCTGCGCTGCCCGGTCTTTGCCCGACCGCTGGCCCGCGCCGCCGTGGTGCCCGGCCCGCAGGACCATGAGTTCCTGCCCGACGCGCTGCCGACGCTGCTCGGGGCCGAGTGGAGGGTCTCGTCGGCCTATGACCGGATGGGGATGCGGCTCGAGGGGCCGCCGCTGGCACTGGGCGATGCGCTCTCGATCCCGTCGCAGGCGATCGTTGCGGGGTCGCTGCAGGTCTCGGGCGACGGGGTGCCGACGCTGCTGATGCGCGACCACCAGACGACCGGCGGCTATCCCAAGATCGCCACCGTGCTCGGCTGCGACCTCGATCGGGTGGCGCAGCTGCGCCCGCGCGACACGCTGCGCCTCGCGGCCGTGACCCCCGACGAGGCGATCCGCCGCGCCCGCGCCGCCGCCAGCCTGCGCAGCGCGTGGCTCGACCGGCTGGGGGCCGAGGATCGGGCCGGCACCGGCGCCGACCGCTGAACGCGGGAAAAATCGCCCCGCGCCCGGGCCCGCCCCTTGCCCAATCGTCCGTCCCGGCCCATCACCGGAACCGCCCCTGATCGGAGTTCACCCGTTGCAGACCGTTCTCGTCACCGGCGCCGCCGGGTTCATCGGCTTTCACCTCTCGCGCCTGCTGCTGGCCGAGGGGGTCCGCGTCGTCGGGCTGGACAGCCACAACGACTATTACGACCCCGCGCTCAAGGCCGCGCGCGAGGCGCAGTTGATCGCGCGGCCCGGCTACGAGGCCGTGCGCGGAAAGGTCGAGACGCCCGGCCTGCTGGCCGACCTGATGGCCCGGACGAAGCCCGAGATCGTCGTCCACCTCGCCGCGCAGGCCGGGGTGCGTTACTCGATCGAGAACCCGCGCGCCTATGTCGAGGCGAACCTCGACGGCAGCTTCGAGCTGCTCGAGGCCGCCCGCGCCCACCCGCCGCGCCACCTGCTGATGGCCTCGACCAGCTCGGTCTACGGCGCCAACACCGAGATGCCCTACCGCGAGACCGACAAGGTCGACACCCAGATGTCGTTCTACGCGGCGACCAAGAAGGCCAACGAGGCGATGGCCCACAGCTACGCCCATCTCTTCGGCCTGCCGGTGACGATGTTCCGGTTCTTCACCGTCTATGGCCCGTGGGGGCGGCCCGACATGGCGCCCTATCTGTTCACCAGCGCGATCCTCGCAGGGCGGCCGATCCGGGTCTTCAACCACGGCGAGATGCGGCGCGACTTCACCTATGTCGCGGACCTCGTGCAGGGCATCCGGCTGCTGATGGACGCGGTGCCGCCTGCGCCCGGGGGCGAGGCGCCCGCCGAGGGCGACAGCCTCTCGCCCGTCGCGCCGTTCCGCGTGGTCAACATTGGCAACGGCGACAGCGTCCCGCTGATGGACTTCATCGCCGCCATCGAGCGCGCGGCCGGGCGCGAGGCGGTGATGGACTTCCAGCCGATGCAGCCGGGCGACGTCCCCGCCACCTGGGCCGACAACAGCCTGCTGCGCCGCCTGACCGGCTACGCCCCCCGCACCTCGGTCGAGGACGGGGTGCGCGACTACGTGGCATGGTTCCGCGGATATTACGGCGGGTGAGGCGGAGAAGCGACTGCCCTCACTCAGGTTTGGCCGCCGCGTCGGCGACCCCGTGCCGCATCGCCCGGCGCAGCAGGTCGCCGTCGATTCCCAGCTCGTCGCGATGCCGGGCCGCCGCTTCCATGAGCGAGGCATAGGGGCTGGGCGAGGCGGCGAGGATCGCGTCCACCGCGGCCTCCCACCCGTGGATCAGAAGCTGGCGCGCGCCATGGTAGTGGATGACCCGGGTGCTGTCCGAGGCCATGCGCGTCGTGCAGTTCCAGTCCGGCGAGAGCCAGCGCACCAGCGGCGCCTCGCGCCGGGCGAGCGCTGCGGGGATCGAGATCGTGTCGAGCCACGGCCGCTTGTTGGGCACATTGTCCGCGGCGTCGATCCGCCGAGCGCTGTCGTGCCAGAGCCGCCCGAAATCCCCGGCCCCGGCGCGGCGGTCGAACATCACCAGCCCGGCGTTGAACACCGGATAGGACGACTGCCCGCCGAGCAGCCGGACCTGCCTGTCCGGCGGCGGCTGGTCCACCGCGGCATACATCGCGGCCCAGTCCTCGGGCCGGCTGCTCCAGCCGTTCACGGTGTCGATGCAGGCCGACATCATGCCGGGCACCGCCTCGTCGAGAAACCGCGACGGGCGGACGAGGATCATGTCGGTGTCCATGAACAGCGCCCAGCCGGGCGCCGTCACGGTCGCGGCGGCGATCAGCTTGTTGCCGGCCGGATAGCCGTCGGCAAAGTCATTGTGCAGCGGCTCGATGGACACGCCGTTGACGGTGAGGAAGGCGCGCGACTCCGGGTGCAGCCCGTCGATCCGGTCGTCGCGGCAGAAACCGGTCAGCCGCATCCGGTCGCGCCCGTTGACGATGAGCGAGGCGACCAGCAGATGCGCCTGGAACTCGAGCGGTCCGGGCTCGACCATGAAGAACACGGTCAGCGGGGGCGTCTCGGGGGGAGGCGCCGTCGCGGTAGCGGGGGCGGGTGCGCGACCCGGGGTAGGGGGTTGGGGGTCAGGCGCTTTGGCCATCGTCGCGGGCCGCGGGACGCGGCGCAGGGCGTCGGGGTTGGCGCCGAAGTCGCGCAGCAGCGTCGTCACGATCTCGGCTGGGTCGGTGCCCGGCTCGACGGCCCGCAGCCGGATCGCGGCACCCGGCAGCGCTGCGGCGAGTGCCGCGGCGATCCCCTCGGAGCTTGCCGCCGCGGGGTCGAACCCGGCCGTGAAGCGGTCCAGGTCAAGCTCGAGCTGCCCATCGCCCGCCCCCTCGGCATGAAGCGCGGCCATGAGACCCGCGCCTGCCGGCGCACTCAGGATCAGCGTTATCCGCGACGGCTCGATCCCGGCCAGCAGCGCCGGCAGGATCTCGGCGGCGCGGGGGTAGAGCGGTCCCGGGGCGGACCCAGGCGGCCGCAGGTAGGGCTGATACCCCAGCGCCTGATCATGACTCAGGACGACGCTGTGCGCCCCCGCCGCAGCGGCTTTTTCCATCACCTCGGCATTGATCCGTGCCACATCGGCCGCCAGCGCCGCGCGGCGCGCCTGCGGCCGGTCATCCTCGATCGACCAAAGCAGCCGCCGCTGTGCCTTGAGCATCTCGGGGAAGCCGAGATTGGCGATGGTCACCCCGGCCTTCGCCAGCCGTCCGCCGTTCCCGGCTAGCGTGCCGGCCAGCCAGCCGCCCGTCACATCGACCAGCGGGACATGCAGGACGAGGCGCGGGAGGCGCTGGGGCAGAGGGGTTTCGATCATCGGGCCCCACCCCCATCCCCCAGCTTCGCCAGCGCCACAGCCTTCGCCTCGGTGGCGAAGCGGTAGCGGTCGATCTCGAGCAGGCGGTCGGCCACGGCGATCACCTCGCGCGGGGTGCGGCGGCGGGCGACCTCGGACATGAACTGGCGCGACCATTTGCGCACCGTGCGGCGCGCGCGCATCGCCTGCCAGAACGCCGCGCCGACCGGCCGCCCTGCCGCGACGTCGGCCAGTAGCGGCGGCAGCGCGCCGCATTTCAGCACCACCCGCACCGCCTCGTGCGTGGCGTGGGCCACGCGCAGCCGCTCGGTCGCCGGTCCCGCCAGCCGGTCGGCGTGCAGCCGGTCCTCGGGCACAAGCGGGTCATAAAGCAGCACCAGCCGCGCCAGCCCTGGCGCCGCCTCGGCCGCGTCGAGGAACCGCGGCGTGGTCCAGTCGCTGTTCTTCACCGCCCAGCCGAAGCGCGCCTCGAAGGGCACGATCGCCCGGTTCATCGTCGATTGCGGCGACAGCGCGATCACCGCCGACCCCGGCACCAGCGAGGCGAGGTTGATCGCCCCGAACCCGCCCATCGACGCGCCGAGGAAGATCACCCGCTCGAATCCCGCAAAGAACCCCTGCGCGGCCAGCCCCTCGATCAGCGGGGCCGCGTCGGGGTTGCGGAACCAGTCCTTGGCCATCGACTGGACGCCAAGCACCGAATAGCCGAGCGGCAGCAGCCGGTGGGCGAGCCAGGCGGGGCGGGGCAACGGCTCCTCGACCGTGGCGAGGTTGTCGAGCGACACGACGAGGACCTCTCCGCCGGGCTGGTACCACAGCGCCGCGCGCAGGGCGACGACGCGGAAGGCGCGGTCGGGCCGCGCCTCGGCCAGCGTCACGAGCGGCGGCAGCGCGAGGGCCTGCGGCCCGTCGGCCGCGGGCAGCTCGGCTTCGGCGTCCGCCGCGTCCGGGCGGGGGGCGGGCTCGTCGGGTCCGGGGACCGGGGCAGGAGGCTCGGGAGGGGCGGCGGGCACGGCGGGTCGGGCTTTCGGGTGGTCTGTCCAGCCGTGCCTAGCAACATCGGCCTGGTCTTGCCAGTCCGGGGCGGCACGGCGGGTGAGGGCCAAGCGGCGCGCAGATCGTGCTGGCGCTGGCCACGTCAGCGGGGGACCCAGAGCGCCCTGCCGCGCCTGCCACGACCATGGGCCTCCCGCCCGCCGCGCTGGCTCGCCCGAGGCCGCGCCGGTCGCATCGCCCTGCGGGGCGCGCGTTGCTCGAGCGCGCAACACCACCGAACGGTGCGTCCCCCTTGCGCAACACCGCGCCGCGGCCCCTATTGTCCGGGGCGGACACCCGCGCCGCGTCGGCGGGCCACATCCCGCCGGCGCCGCCTTTCGGCAAGGACAGCACATGATCGACTGGAATTCGCAGACCGCCGACTACGCCATCGTGGCGCTCGAGAACTCGCGCACCGGCGGCACCGAGGTGGCCGAGGGCCGCCCCGCCTTCCGCGCCGACCAGTTCATCGGGATGCGCTCCGAGGCCGAGATCGGCAAGTATCTCGACGCGACCGCCGCCTATCTGCCGCTGGCCAACAGCTTCCGCATGCAGGTCAACGCCAAGTCGCTGCACCCCGACGTCCCCGGCTCGGACATGGTGGCGGCGGCGCTGAGGGCGGTCGCGGCGCGCGGCTACGGCATCATCCTCGTCTACACCGACCCGGTGTTTCACGGCGACCGGCCCAAGGACGACGCCTATTGGGCCGCCAACGTCAGCGTCCTCGACGGCCGCCCGATCGAGCTGGACGGCGAGGTCGTCTCGCGCCGCAACCGCCGGGCGCTCTACAGCTGGGGGGCGGCGTCGCCCGAATACGACCCGGTCGATTACCTGCGCGACGGCTGGGGGGCGGTGCTCGACTGGCTGGACGCCAACCCCGAGGTCAAGGCGCAGGTGCGCGGCTACGAGCTGGTGAACGAGCCCGGGCGCGTCTACACCGACGCAAACAATCCGACCGAGATGCGCGCCTATGCCGAGGCGATGGTCGAGGTCTGGGGTGCGCACAAGAACCGCTGGACCACCGGCGCCTCGTCCGCCCCCGCCCGCATCCTCGTCGACATCGCGGGCGGCGGCTCGGGGCGGGTGGGGGCGCTCGACCGCGTGGCGCCGGGGCGGGCCGAGAGCGCGCTCGACCTGATCCGGGGGCGCATCGGCGCGCCGCTGGTCTGGTCGGTCCACACCTTCACCGACACCTCGCTCGAGGAGTTCCGCAGCCCCGACAGCCACACCGGGCTGGTCAAGCTTGCCGGCGACGACATCCTGATCACCGAGACGCAGTTCGACGGCGACTTCCAGCTCATGGGGGCGGACAGCGGCCCGCTGCGCGACCTCGCCACCCGATACGGGGTCGCAGGCCGGCCGGGCGTGGCGCTCGAGCCCGCGGATTTCTATGCGAACGGCCGCGCGCGCCTCGCCCCTTGGATGGGGTGGGAGCTGCTGGACCCGATCCTCGGCAGCCGCAATTACTGGGGCGCGCGCGAAAAGCCGTGGTACGGCGCGGCGGGCATCGGCAGCGGCTTCTGGACCCCCGTCGGGTTCGACGCCTCGATGTTCGTGGGCTACTCGGGCAAGAACGTCGAGATCGCCCGCGACATCACCGCCTTCGCCAACCTGATGTGGAGCGCGGGTGATCCGCCGCGGGTCGCGCCGCTGCCCGAGGGGACGGGGTGCGGGGCGGTGGACGTCTGCATCGCCGACGCCGAGGCGATGGTCGCGCGCCGCCCGCATCTCGCCCCGCGGATCGGCGCGGGCTCGGACGGGCCGGACGTGATCGCCGGGGTGGACAGCCCCGAAACCGAGGGCGGGCGGCGCTACTTCCGCCAGGGCGGGAAGGAGCAGTTCGCCGGCCAGACCCGCGAGGACGCCGACTTCCCCTCGAACGGCGACATGGCCTATGGGCGCGGCGGCGACGACCGCATCACGCTCGCAGGCGGCGATGACTTCGGCTTCGGCGGGCCGGGCGCAGACCAGATCGACGGCGGCTCCGGCCACGACGTGCTGCTGGGCGGGGATGGCGACGACAGCATCGGGGGCGGCGAGGGCGACGACGTGGTCGAGGGCGGGGCGGGCAACGACACGCTGTCGGGCGGCCCGGGGGTGAACCTGATCAAGGGCGACGCGGGCGACGACGTGATGATCGCGGGGCCGGGGGTGGACTGGTTCTATCTCGACGCCGCGGGCGACGGGCAGGACACCATCCAGGGCTTCACGTGGGGCACCGACCGGCTGGTGGTGGCCGACCCCTTCACCGGCGACGACAAGCGTCGGGTCGAGACGTTGAACACCTCAGCCCCGCTGACCGAGCACGCTTACGCGCCCGGCGGCACCGTGGTCTTCGTCCCCTAGAACAGGGTGGCGAAACGTTCGGGCAGGCGGTAGAGGCCCCGCGACTTCACCGGGCCGAAGAACCAGTTCCCGGTCGAGGCCGCCTGCTGCCGCCCCGCCTGCATCCGCTCGACCACCTCGGGAAACTCGGCCTGCTCGGCCTCGGGGGTCATGGCGCGCAGCCGCTCGAACCCGGCGGTGCCCTGCGCCCAGGTGCTGGACGAGGCGCCCGCCGGGGTGCCGGTCTTGCCGGCGATGAACGCCTGCCGGTCCTTGAGCCGCGCGGTCGAGATCGCGTCGTCCATGTAGCGCAGGTGAAACAGCCAGAGTTGCGGGTCGAGCCGCACATCGGCGATGTTGGACCCGTGCCCGCCGACCGAGAACTTGATCCGGCGCCGGATCAGACACGGCTTGGCGTAGTTCGAGTTGATGCGGAAGTTGCGCCGCACCGACAGGATCGGCCGGTCCGCGGTGATCGGCTCGGGCTCGGTCGCGGGCGTGTGGACGATCTCGACCGCGAAGGGCGAGATCACCGGCGCCGCCAGCCCGCGCGCGAACAGCCCGTCGAGATAGGCGGTCAGGTTGAGCCCGGTCGCGGGATCCGGCGCCACCAGCTCGTCCACGTCGTTGCAGAGCACCCAGTTGTAATAGAGCGTGAGGCCGCTGGCGAAGTCCGACAGCGCCGCCCAGCGCCGCCGGTCGAACCCCGAGAGGTCGTCGCCGCGCGGCAGCGGCACGATGTTCGTCCCCGCCGCGATCCGGTCGATCCCGGCATCCTCGCCATGCCGCAGGACATAGAGGTTCTCGCGCCCCGCGAGCGGCGCGTAGTAATCGACCCAGCGCTGCAGAAAGACATGGTCGCCGCGGACCATGGTGACACAGGCGAGCCGGGCGCGTGACGGGTCGGGGGATTGTCGCCGCGGGGCGCGCGCGGGGACCGGCGACGCAGCGGGCGGCACCACGGTCGCGGTGTCCACCGTCTGGCCCTCCGCCGCCGGCGCGGTGATCTGCTTCGGTTCTGGTGCGCTTTCGGGCGCCGCGTCCGCGACCCCCTCAGGTTCCCGCGCCGCAGCGGCCTCAACCGCGCCCTCGCCGTCCTGCGACGCGACCGGCGCCCCCGGTGCCGCCTCGGTCCCGCGCGTCTCGGCCCGTTCCAGCGGCGCGATCCCCGGCGGCAGCGCCGCGCCGAAGATCCAGCGGACCCGGCGCACGCCGACGGTCTGCGCCAGAAGCTGGTCGGGCAGCGTGCCCAGCCCCGCGTCCTTCAGCACCTCGCGCTTGCGGTAATGCAGGATCGTCGCCCGGTCCTCGGGCAGCGGCTTGCCGCGCAGGATGCCGCCGATCGAGTAGTTGTAGCGCTCGTCGAGCAGCGCCCATTGCATTCCCGCCCGCAGCATCGCGATCGGCATCGACATCTGGTCCAGATACGGCCGCTTGTTCTCGACGTCCTCCAGCGCGTCGATGCGCTGCGCCGTCTCCATCCAGACCTCGGCGAAGCGGCGGCGGTCGGGGCTGCGGTGGCGCTCGTCGATGACCAGCAGGCCGGCGTTGAAATAGGGCGCGACCTCCTCGCGCTGGTCGCGGGTCATGGTGATGCGCTCTTCGGGAACCTCCATCCCGAAGGCGCCGTAGAGCCGCGGCCAGATCGACTGGTCCGACCAGCGCATCGAGGTCGAGGGCACCACCCCCACCGCGCCCGCGCGCACCAGCTCCTCGACCCCGCAGGGCGCGATCACCAGCATGTCGCTGTCCAGAAACGCCGCGTAATCGGTGTCCTTGGGGTCGAGCGCGGCGAGGATTTTGTTGCCGTGCGGATAGGGCGGATCGAACCGCCCCTCGGTCTCGATCGGCCGGATCTCGCAGTTGAGCCGCCGCAGCACCTCGACGGCGGCGGCGTCCATCTCGCCCCAGCGCGGCGCCGGGCAATAGCCGATCAGCCGCACCTCGGGCGGCATGTGCACCCGGATCGAGGCCGCCAGATGGCAGGCCATGTAGAGATAGCCCGGCGGCTCGACGACGAAAAACAGCGTCAGGCTCGGCGACTGGCTTGGCGCGCCCATCAGAACACCCCGTTGAAGCGTTCGGGTAGCCGCCAGGTCCCGCCCGGCCGCCCGCCGCCCATCAGCGTGAAGGGCGGGCGCAGGATCGGCGTCTCGACCATGGCGCGGCGGAACTCGGGGTGGTCGATCGTCTCGCCCTGCGGGCGCGTGGCGGCAAGCGCCCGGAACGTTCCCTCGACCGAGTTCCAGCCCCAGTTGCCCTTCGTCATCGCCGCCTGCTCCTCAGGCGTCCTACCCTCGAGCCTGCGCGCGAGGCTCTTGCGGAACCGTCCCATCGAGTAGTCCCAGTCGATGAAGCGCAAATGGAAGTTGTAAAGGTTCGGGTCGAGCGTGATCTCGGCGTGGTTGGCGCCGTGGCCGCCGGCCTTGAACTCGGTCGGGCGCGAGATCAGGCAGGGCTTCGCGTAGTTCGAGTTCAGCCGATAGCAGCGCCGCGGCCCGACGATGGGCTCGCCGGGGACGAGCGGCTCGGGCTCGATCTCGGGGATGTGCACCATCTCGACGGCAAAGCAGGTCAGCGCCGGCGGCACCCGCCGCCGCGCGGTGATCTCGGCCAGATACCCCGGCAGATCGTCGCCCGCCGCGGGGTCGAGGACGACGAACTCGTCCACGTCGTTGACCGCCACCCAGTCGAAGAACTGCGTCAGCGCCGAGCCGTGCAGCGACAGGATCTGCCAGCGCCGCTGGTTCACAGATTTCCGCAGCGCGTCATAGGGCAGGCGGATGACGTTGCAGCCCGCCGCGATGCGCGCCACGTCGGCGTTGCCGCCGTGGTTCAGGACATAGATGTGCTCGTCCGGCAGCCAGCGCCGCCAATGCGCGATCCAGCGCTCGAGAAAGAAATCCTCCTCATGGACCATGGTCAGGGCGGCCAGGGGGGCCTTGGGTCCGCTCATCGCGCCACAGTCCTCGTTGTACCGCAGCCTTTTAGCCAGCCGCAGGGGCAGGGTGCAACCATGCCGGCTCGGGCCGGTCGGTCAGCCGGAACGCGACGAGCGAGCCGAGCCGGCCGCCGTCCTCGCGCACCGCCAGCGGGCGGTAGGCCAGCCCCTGCACCCGCAGCCGGTCGTTGAACCCGGCTGCCCCGCCCCCGGGCGAAGCCGCGACCACCACCGCGTCCTCAGCCATCAGCGGCCGCGCCGCGATCAGCGTGCCGAGCGCCGACAGGTCGGTGTCGGTGAAGAGCACGAAATCGAACCCCTCGTCCCCCGCGGCGGCGCGGGTGTCGGGGCGGGCGACGAAGGCGCGCTCGTCCCCGGCGGCGGCCAGCACGCGGTCGGGGAACCGCGCGGTCAGCCAGGCGCCGGCGGCGCCGACATAGGCGGCCCGGCGGGGCGGGTCGGGGTCCTTGGGCTGCGCCCAGCCGCCCGCATCGACCGAGGCGATCCGCAGCGCCGGATTCATTCGCAGCGCGGCCGCGATCAGGTGCCCGGTGTCGTGCCCCACCACCAGCGCGCGCCGCGCCGAGGCGAGCCAGCCCAGCAGCGCCGCCCGCAGCCCGCGGTTGGCGGTCCTGAGCTTGCTTTCGGCCAGCGGGTGGTTCTGCAGGTGGCGATAGAAATGCACTCCCTGGAACCGCGCCGGCAGACCCTCGGCCGCCATCGCCGCCGCCAGCGCCTCGCCGAGGGCTTCAAAATCCGCGGTGACCTCGGGACCGTCGAGCGCCCCGGCCGCGGTCGCCGCGGCGGCCTCGGCCGCCTCGCGTCGGGCGCTGTCGCGCTCGGGACGGGGCGGGGCGGTCTCGCCGGCGGCCCCCGCCAGCCGCTCGAGGATCGCCGCCCGCCGGGCCTCGATCTCGTCGGCGGACAGCACCTCGTCGGACGGGCCGCCCTCGCGGTTATAGGCCCACATCGAGGTGCCCCATTTCTGCTCGGCATAGACCCGGTCGGGGCCGTCATACCATTGGTCCGGCGCGCTCTTCTGCCACGGCACGAAATAATGCACGGGCCAGATCCGCAGCGTGTCGTCGCCCGGCGACAGTTCCCGGATCATCCCCCAGAGGAAGCGGTTCCCGGTCGAGGCCTCGGGCTTCCTCAGCTCCCACGGGGCGAGCGTCGCCAGCCGGTCGATCACCGCGCCGACGAAGGGGTTGCCCGGCTCGCAGGCGAGGATCGGGCAGACGCCGCGCCACGGGTCGCTCTCGGGCCGGTCGTGGACGGTGTAGGCGCGGGCGCCGTCGAGCAGCTCATCGACCGGGTGCAGGCAGATCGCGTCGGCATCGGCCATGAACCCGCCGTAGCGGTAGAGCAGCTCATAGCGCATCATGTCCTGCACCCCCGCCCAGGCGCCGCGCCACGCATATTCGTTGATCAGCGCGCGCAGCCGGAACGGATGGCCGGTCAGCGTGTCGTTGCCGAAGACCGTGTAGCTCCAGTCCGGATGGGCGGCGGGCCAGCTCTCCATCCAGCGCCGCGGGGCGGGGCGGGGGCCGATCCAGATATGGGACAGGCGCCGGGGGATGGGGGGCGGGGCGGTCATGGGCGGTCCTCGAGAGGCGCGGCGGAGTTGGGCGGGGGCGCAGGTGCGCGGGGGATCGGGGCAGCGGCGCGGGATGCGACCCCGCGCGGTATCCCGTCAGGCTCCGGCTGCGTCAACTCCCGCGATGGTGCCGTCCTTCAGGTGCCGTGCCAAAGGGCGATAATCGTAGGGCTTCGTCTGCCAGCCCGCCCGCGCGGCCTCGGCCTCGGCGACGAACGCCTCGGGCCGGTCGAAGGGCAGGTCGATGACCGAGGCGGGGTCGGCCTCCCACCAGGCCAGCGCGGCGAGGCGGCGGCTCACCTCGGGGTCGAGGCGGGGCCGGATCACCCGCGCCGGGACGCCGCCGACGATGGCATAGGGCGGCACGTCGCGGGTCACGACCGCACCCGCGGCGATCACCGCCCCGTCGCCGACATGGATGCCGCCCTTCAGGAGCACGTCCTGCCCGATCCAGACGTCATGGCCGATGGTGACCGGCGCCGACCCCCGCCCGGCAAAGCGAAGCGGCGCCTGCGGCTCGGGCATCCGGCAGCGGGCGCGGCCCTTTGCGACATAGAACCGCGGGCTGGTCGAGACCCAGTCGTGTGGATGGTTGTCGCCCATCACCCGGACGTTCTCGGCGATCGAGCAATAGCGGCCGATCCGGGTGCACGGAACCACGAAAGCGAATAGCTGTAGGCCCCGAGCGGCATGAGCCGCCCGCCCGGATGCTGGCCGAAGCGCTCGAACGCCGCCTGCGCGTGCTCGAGCCGCGCCCCGTTGCGCAGCTGCGGCCAGGCGATGAGCCCGCTCTCGCCCGCCCGGCGCGCATCGGTGACGATCCAGTCCTGATTAGCCATCCCGTCCGACCTTTCCGCCGCAGCCGCAGGCCACCCGGCCGCCGCCCCGTGCAGCCACACTGGAGCCGCCGCCCGCCACCACACCGCGGCTGGCATCAGCCGGCGTTTATCCCTACTGTGCCGCGCGAACCAGAGACCCCCGCCACCCCCCGCGCAGGCCGGAAAGGACGACCCCTTGAGCAGCACCAGCGATCATCCCGGCTTTCCCGTCCGCCAGGGGGTACTGGTGCGGGCGCGGAACGGCGACCTGATCCGCTATGACGCGACCGGGGTCACGCTGCGCCTCTCGGACCGGGTGATCGATGACATCCGCCAGCGCCTGGGCGCCGCCCCCGTGGCCGCCGGTGCCGGGACCGCGCCCGTCAGCGCAGGCGACCTCGCCGCGGCCGAGGCGGCGCTCGAGGCGGTGGACGCCTGGGACATCCGCATCGAGGGCGAGTGGCTGCGCTTCTCTGCCCGGCTGCCTGGGCGGCAGGGCGCGCGCGGCTTCCGCAAGCGCCTGCCCCGCGCCGAGGGCGGCAGCGCCGGCGGGATCATCGCCGACGCGCCCGGCCCGCTCATGGGCATCCTCGGCCTCGGCGGGGCGCGGGCGGCCCTGGCCTCGGCCGAGCGGCCCGGCTTTCCCTTCCACGTCCTCGGGGCCGACGACGACATCGGCGCGGTCGGCCAGTCCGGCGTCGATGCGGCGGCCGAAACCGACGGGCTCGACCAGCTGCGCGAGGTGACGCACGAGGCGCTGGTCGCCGACGCCTGCCTCGGCTGGCAGATCGAGACGCACGGCCCCCTGCCGCTGTTCGTCGCCCGGGCCGAGACCGACCGCGCCGCCAGCGCCGCGGAACTCGCCCAGGGGCCCGCCTTCGACAACCTGATGATCGCCGCCGCCAACCTGCGCCGCGCCGCCACCGCGCTGGGCAAGGAGCCGCGGATCTTCTGCGTCGCGCTCGACTTCGCGCTCGAGGAGCTGTCGGGCAGCGCCACCGCCTACCGCGACGCGATGATCGCCCTGATGGCGCGGATCGAGGCGGGGCTGGCCGCCCAGGGCTACGACCGGCCGCTCTTCGTCACCCGCCTTGACGCGGGCGCCCCCGGCCGCGCCACCGAGGCGCAGGTCGCGGGCCAGTGGGAACTCGCCTGGAACCACGGCGACCACCGGCTGATCACCTCGGCCCCGGGCTACATGTTCGAGACCGACGCCTACGACCGCCCGACCGAAGCCGCCCGCCGGCGCATGGCCGAGATGACCGCCGCCGCCGTCACCGCCGCCACCCCCCGCCCGCGCGAGCCGGACCCGCTGACCGACGGCTGGCGCTGCCCGATCTTCCACCTCGCCGAGATCGAGGCCGATGCCGACGGCGGGCCGGTGATCCGCATGATCGCGCAGGCGCTGGCGCCGCTGGTGCTCGAGGCGCCCGAGGCGCCGGGGGGCGGGCATCCGGTCGGCTTCACCCTGCGCGGGGCCACGAACGGCGCGCGGATCACCGGCGTCTCGCTCGACCCCGCCGATCCGCAGACCGTGCGCCTGCACCTCGACCGCGCGCCCGAGGGCGAGGCGGTCAGCGTCGCCTATGGCTGGGGCGCGCCCGATGCGGACGCAGGCCAGGCGGTGCGCGACGGGTGGGAACTCGCCGCCGCGGATGGCGGCACGCTGCACCGCTGGGCGCTGCCCTGCGTGCTGCCCGTGCACCCCGGCCGGGGGGCGCGCCATGACTGATCCCGCCCCGATCCAGATCGACCGCGACCTGCCCGAGGCGATCCTCGCCGACGCCCCCGCCGCCGCCGTGGCGGCGCTGGTCCGGGCCTCCGGCGGCGTCTGGCTGCGCGGCCGCCCCGAGGACTTCCTGCGCACCCCCGACGGCGCCCCCGAGGGCTGGTCGGCGAGCGACGACCGCCGCGCGATCCCGACCGACCCCGCCCAGGGGCAGGTGATCGTCGCCGAGGCCGAGGGGCAGGCGGGCCTCGTCTGCCGCACCGGGCTGCACGGTGGGATGGTCCTGACCGACCTCGCCCCCGGCCGCGCGATCACGCTGGCGGTGGTATGGCACCCGCACCGGACCGAGCCGGCGCGCACGCTCCTCTGCCTCAACCCCAGCGCCGCGGGCGGGGCCTATCTCTTCCTCTCGCACGGCGAGGACGGCTTCACCCTCAAGGACACCGCCGAGCAGGCGGTGCTGACCGTCCCCGACGCCCGCCGCGACGGCGCCCCCGTGCGGATGCTGGTCGTCAGCGCCGGGCCCTCGGGCCTCGCGCTCTGGCAGGACGGCGGCACCGTCGTCCGCGCGCCGGCCGAGATGGACCCGCTGCCCGCCCGCGCCGATCTCTTCATCGGCTGCCGCAGCCAGCGCCGCGGCCTGGCCAAGACGCTGGGCGCCAGCCTCATCCGCGAGGTCATCGTCCTGCCCGGCCAGCAGGCGCTGTCGGACGAGACCGGCCCGGCGCTCGCCGCGCTCGCCGCGCATTTCCGCTGGGGCCTCTGATGGCGTTCCGGCCCGAGCGGCTCGCCGAGGGGAACCTCTGCGTCATCTGGGTCGACGACATGATCGACGTCTGGACCTGGCGCGAGGCCTTCGGGCTGCGCATCGAGACCCCGAACCTTGACGCGATGATGGCCCGCGCGGTGCGCTTTTCGAACGCCTACGCGACCGTGCCGCTCTGCGCCCCCTGCCGGGCCGAGATCGCCACCGGGCTCTCGCCGTTCCGCAGCGGGCTGGTGGACCTCAACCGCTTCTGGCGCGACGTGATGCGCCCCGAAAAGGCCTGGGCGCACGACCTGCGCCGGGCGGGCTGGCACAACTTCACCACCGGCAAGGTGGACGCCAACTACAAGCCGATGCCCGCAGCCTACCGGCGGATGCTGTTTCACGAGGACCTGCCTGCGGCCGACGATTCCAACCGGCTGCGGGTCAAGGAATACCTCGACCGCGGCCCCGGCATCCGCGGCGTCAACCACCCCGACGACGACGGGGCGCAGGACGACCGCTTCTACGACTGGACGGTGGCCGAGAACGCCATCCGTTTCCTCGACCGCGCAGACCCGTCGCGGCGCAACCTCATCCAGCTCGGCTTCAAGCACCCGCATTACAACCTGGAATCGCCCGACCGCTTCTACGCCCAGTACGACCCGGCGGCGATCGTCTGGCCGTCCTCGGCCGCGCCCGAGGACTACTTCGGTCCCCAGCCCGGCTTTGCCGTCTACGAGGCCGCCTATATCGCCAACGGACGCTGGACGCCCGAGAAATCCGGCGACGAGGCCTGGCGGCAGGTGGTGCGCGCCTATTTCGCGGCGACCAGCCACGCCGACCACGAGATCGGCCGCTTCATGCGCGCGCTCGAGGCCTCGCCGCTGGGGCGCGACACCACGGTGGTGTTTCTCTCGGACAACGGCTTCAACCTCGGCACCCACGACAGCTTCCACAAGATGAGCCAGTGGGACAGCGCGGCCCATGTCCCGCTGGCGATCTGGCACGCGGAACTTGAGGGGCGCACGGTCGACCTGCCGGTCTCGCTGCACAACCTGCCCAAGACGCTGATGCAGCTCGCGGGCCTTCCGCCGCGGCCCGACTGGACCTCGGGGCAGAGCCTGCTGCCGCTGATCGACCCGGTGTTCGGGACCTATGACCGGACGAAATCGCCCGTCACCAGCGTCTTCGGCACGCTCTCGGTCAGGCCCTCGACCGAGGGGCTGACGCATCTTCGCTATTTCCGCTATCCGAACGGGGAAGAGCACGTCTATGACCTCGCCGCTGATCCCGGCGAGACGACGAACATCGCCGCGACAGCCCCGCTCGAGACGCTGCGGGCCGAGCTGGTGGCGGGCGCGCTCGACCTTGGCCTGGACCTGCGCGGGTTCGAGAACCCGGCCCGCGGGGTCAACGCCATGATGGCCGTGGACGGCAGCGTGGTGATGGCGGGCGGGCGCGGCGACACCGACTACTGGGCCTACGGTCCGGCCGCCGAGCGCATCCGCGAGACCCGCGACGGCGGCATGGACACGCTGTGGTTCATGGCCGGGCCGGACGACTACGTCCTGCACTGTCCGCCCTATGTCGAGCGCATCCGCATCGCCACGGTGCTGACCCGCAAGGAAACCGACCTGACTGAGGGCAAGGTGCTGCGCATCGTCGCCCACCCCTCGAGCCCGATCCACTTCGAGACCTCGGAGCGGGTCGAGGTCGACGTGACCGGCTCGGACGGCGACGACATCATGCTGGGGCCGAAATACGGCGGCGCGACCTTCCACGGCGGGGCGGGCAATGACCTGCTCAAGGCCATCGCCACGCTGCCCTCGAGCCACCACCGCTTCTATGGCGGGGCGGGGTCGGACACGCTGATGGGCGGGCCGGGGGCGGACACGCTCGACGGCGGGACCGGCGACGACGTGATCCACGGGCGGCGCGGGCGCAACACGATCTTCGGCGGCCACGGCAACGACCTGATCACCGACGGCGACGGCAGCTCGCGCATCGACACCGGCCCGGGTCGCAACCGCGTGGTGCTGGGCTCGGGCGACGACGAGGTGTTCGTCGGCACCGGCGTCAACCTCATCTCGCCCGGCCCGGGCAACGTCCGCTTCACCATCGGCTACGGCGGGGTGACGGTGATCGAGACCTGGCGCCCGGGCCAGACCTACGACCTGACCGCCTGGCCCGCGCCCCCCGCGCTGACCGACTGCGGTGCGGGCGTGGTGCGGCTGAACCTCGGGCTGTCGTGGGTCGAGCTGCGCGAGGTCGGCGACCCGGCCGCGGTCGCGGGGCAGGTGGTCGGGCCCGAGGGGCCAGCGAAGGAGCGCAGGGGATGAAGATCGCGGCTGTCACCCATGTCCGGAACGACGACTTCTACCTCGGGAAATGGGTCGATCATTACGGCCGCCTGCTGGGGCGCGACAACCTCCACATCCTGCTTGACGGGTCCGACTGGCAGCCGGGCGTCGATCTGACCGGCACGAATGTCACGGTCGTGGAGCGCCAGATCACCCGTATGAACCGGGTCCGCATCGACCGCCGCATGGCCCGCCTTCAGCACGAGACGATGGCGCGGCTCTTCGGCGAACTCGGGGTCGATGCGGTGATCAAGGGCGATGTCGACGAGCTGATTGTGCCCCACGCGGGCCGCTCGATCACCGAGGCGGCGGCGCAGGTGCGCGAGGCGGGGGTGATCTATTCGCTGGGTGTGGACGTGGTCCACAACACCGCCGCCGAGCCGCCGCTCGACCCCGCCCGCCCGGTCATGTCGCAGCGCCATTACGGCGTCATCAGCCAGAGCTACTGCAAGGTGAACCTCGTCGGGCGCGAGGCCTTTGCCGCAGGGGTCACGGTCAACGCCGGCGGCCACCGGGCCAGCGCCTGGCCCGTGCACGTCAGCACCGGCTACACCATGCTGCATCTCGGCTTCTGCGACCGCGGCTTGTGGGAGGAGCGCACCCTCCCGCGCCTCGCCGCTGACCGGGAGGGGGCCTTCAAGGCCTATTTCGACGACCGGGTGCGGATCTACGACGGGCTCGCGGCCATCACCGAGTTCCACGCCCTCGACAGCGCCGCCGCCCGCGCCGCGGCGGAGCTGAGCTTCGACGCCGCGGGCAACCGCCTGACCGCGGCCAGCAAGTTCAGCGGCGGCAACCTGCGGGTGTTCGACAGCGCCGACTATGCGGTGCGGCTGGACGACCGCTTCGAGGGCGTATTTTAGAGCCCGCGCGCAACCTCAGCCGGGCGGCAAGTCCCTGCCGCCCGCGCCCGCCCGTCTTCCCTGTCCAGATATCCCCGCGGGAGGCACGACGACGCCAGCCGCCAACGCGGCCGGCCAGCCCCTCAGCGCCGGCGCCAGACGAGCGATCCGCCCTCGGCCTGCGCCACCTCCTCCTCGAACCCAACGGCGGCGAGCGCGGGGCCATACTCCACCCGCATCCGGTCGCGGTCGGCGGTGCTCTCGAACGGCAGCACGATCCGCCGCACCGTCTCGAGCGGCGCCGCCGCCAGCACTGCCGGCGTCACCCCGGCGGCGGGCGAGACCCGCAGCGCGTCGGGGCGGAAGTCGCGCAGATAGGCCGCGAGCCCGCCCGCCGCCGCCCCCGTCTCTCCCGGCAACCGCAACGGCCCCGAGACCATCCGCAGCCGCGCCGTGTCGTCCAGCCCATTGCGGCGCTGGATCGCCTGCGCCGCCGCCGCGACCCCGGCGCGCGTCTCGTGGCTCATCGCCACCAGCGCCGGGTCGGCCTTGAGCGCCTTGAGCACCGGCAGCCCCACCCCCGCGCCAAGGTCCAGCAGCCGCGCCGCTCCACCGATCTGCGCCACGACGTTGCGCGCCGCGCGTCGGTCGAACTTGCCCGCCAGGATCGCCATCACCGCCTCGCCCGAGAACACCTGCGGGTCGGCGGGCAGCAGGATCTCCTGGTTCGCCACCCACTCGACCGCGTCTTCGGGCGAGGGGGCCGCGGTCCCGGCCAGATAGGCGTCCGCGGCGGGGGCAGGCGGGGCCCCGCTGTCGCCGGCCTCGGCCCGGCGCGCGGCCACCTCGTCGGCGGTGCGCCGCTCGACCCGGCTCATCATCGCAGCGATCTTGGCCGGGTCGCGGGCCTGCGGGGGCTTCGCCTCCACATCCGTGATCGGCACCCGCCCGGCCTCGATCAGCGAGGCCCTGAGCCCCTGATAGGCCGCCGTCTCGCGCAGCTCGCCCAGCCGCGCCTCGACGCGGGCCAGCGCCGCCTCGTGCAGCCGCGCGAGCTCGGGATCTTCCAGCAGCGCCGCCATGATCCGCGCCCGCTCGGGGGCATGGCGCAGGATGCGGCGATCCTCGACCTCGTTGCGGTCCTGCAGCGACCAGTAGTCGGCGTTGTACTTGTCCTTCTTGTTGTTCACGTTGCCGCGCAGCCGCCGGATCGCATAGGCGTCGATCGACTTGACCGCATAGTGGTTCATCTGCGCCCAGTCATAGCCCAGCGTCCGCCGGATCGACCGCCAGCCGCGGAACTTGAAGTAATCCTCCATCGGCTGGCCCGAGCCGTTGAGCCAGCGCACCGTATCCGGAAACCCGTCCTCAAGGTGCTTGTTGCGGATCGAGGGCCGGTGGATGCCGAGCTTCCAGTACTCGGGGTCGAAGCGGAACAGCGTCTTGACCCCCCAGCCCTTGTTCCAGAGCGGCGGCGCGGCCCGCGTGTACTGCTCGGTCACCGGCGCCCGCGACCAGTCCGTGACCCCGTTCGAGCCGAAGATGCGCCAGGTCACGACGATCCCGTTGGCGCCCCTGGCCACGGCGTCGTCGAGCATCCCCGAGACGGTCCCCGAGGGGTGGTTCACCGACAGGAACTCGTCGGCATCGAACACCATCACCCAGTCCGCCGCCGCCACCAGCGGCTCGTCCTGCGCGTAATTCAGCGCCGAGGGCTGCGGCTTGACGCCCTCGGGGATGGCATTCTCGCGGTGATGGGCCAGCCCTAGCGCCTCAAGCCGCTGCAGCATCTCGACCGTCCCGTCGGTGCAGTCGTTGGTGTAGACGAGAAGATCGGTGAACCCGACCGCGAGGTGATGGGCCACCCACTCGAGCAGATAGGGCGCCTCGTCCTTCATCATCGACACGGCGAGGATTGTGCCGCGGGGGGAGGTGGGTTTGACGGTCAGCATCCGGCTGCGTCTTCGGTGCCCGACGTCAGTGCGGGACAATCGCCGGCCGGCACCGTCACGATCGTCCCCAGATTGATCCCGGCAATCAGCGTTGACGGATCGACACAATACATCTGCTGGTAGAGCTCAACGAGCTCTGCTTTCCCGCGTGCGGCGGTGTCTCGGATCAGTTCTGCCTGCAGCTGGCGCTTGTCGCCCATCATCGGCGCGTTCACGGTGCCATCGAGGCGGGACAGGTGTTTGCGCATCCAGGATTCGACGGGTTGGGCGTCGTAGTGGCGCAGCCGCAATGCATCTGTCCGGACTTGCCCCATTCGCGCGGCCAGCGCGCCCTTGTAGTTGTGCAGCGGCAGGGACTGATCGGCGTCGATGGCTGCAATCCTGACAAACGGCTTGCCGCGACGATGCGCCCAATACCCGGCGTTCGTCAGCTCGATGCGGTCACCGTAACGCGCCCCCCAGAATGACTTGGACAGGTTGAACGCCGTATGCGCCTTGAACCAGGGTGTGGCGAACGTCGCCATGAAGTCCCTGGGCGGCTCGAGATATACAGCTTCGACCGCGGGGACGATGATCGTGTGGCAATCCCCGGGCAGTGCCGCCAGCGCAGCGGCAACGGTATCGGCGCCGGGTTGGACGGCGAGATGCTCGTCGATGTCACATTGCAGCAGCCACTCCGCGTCCGAGGCATCTGCCGCCCGCCGCGCGTTAAACATCTGGCGGTGCTCAACGGCGTCCGGGCGCCGGCCGTGCCAGTGGTGGGGGGTGCAGACGGTTTCGCGCACGCCGTCCAGAGCCAGTCTCTCGGCCGACGGGTCGTCGTAGTGGACGTGGACCACCCCGGCGCCCAGCGCGTGATAGACAGCGGCGAAATGGCGCACCACCTCGGGCGGGGCGATGGTGGTGACGGCGACATCCCAGGTCATCGGCAGTTCCGCTTCCGGCGCGGACAATCCGTAACGGGTCCGCTCCAGCCTAGCCTGGAACGGGCCGGGCCGAGCACGTCTCCGGGCACGCCGGGCGACCCCACCCGCAGGGTGGGCGTGGACAGAGTGGCAAGGTCGTGAGCCCCCGCGTCCGCCATCCCGCTCACGCCTCGAGCGCGCCGGCCGGGTCAATCCCCACCTGCTCGCACATCCGCGCCGCGTAGCTGTTCGCCAGCGGCGGGTTCTTGCGCCAGTAGGGCTTGGTCCCGTTGGTATAGAGATGCACCGACACCGTCTGGTCGGTGAAATGCCCCTCGACCCGGCCATAGGGGTCGAAGAACACGTCGTTGAGCTGGAACGGCACCGGGTAGAGCACGTCCGGCGTCATCGCCCGCGCGATGTCGCCGGTCTGCTGCGCGAACCAGGTGAAGGCCTGCGGCCCGAAAGCCGTGCGCTCGGTCTTGTAGATCGCCGCGGCGTGGGTCAGCCCGCCCTTTTCGGTCAGCTTGTCCATCTGCCGGCGCTGCTTGCGGCTCCACCAGGCGGGATAGTCGGGCAGGTTGTCGTAATAGTCGATCAGCCGGTCCATCAGCTCGCACTGCTGCGGCAGGCCGACCACGCCGCAGTTCAGCGCCCCGCGCATCCCGTGGCCCGCGAACAAATAGTCCCACTCGTCGGGGAAGGGCTTGTGGCAGAAGGCGTCGCAGTCGATCCACAGCGCCCCGGTCTGCGCGATCATCTTGTAGCGGAAGACGTTCGACAGGAACGAGGCCGAGGTCGCCTCGACCAGGTCCATGTCCAGCGCCATGATCTCGGATGCCGGGCGGATCACCACCCCCTCGGGGGCATTGTCCACCGCGTCGGTGCAGTAGAGCGTGACCGGATGCCCGTGATCGAGATGCGACTTGAGGCAGAGCTGGTTGAGGTAGTGCAGCTTCTCTCCGATCCACAGCGAGGCGACGGGGCGGCGGGTCTGGGTCATCTGGTCCTCGGGGTGGCGGCGGACGGGGGACGGGTGCGGCAGGTCGTCGGCGGCGGGCGCCGCGCGACGGTCGGGCGTCTTTTAGCCGTCCGGCGCGGGCCTTTCCAGAGGCGGTGGGCTGTCCGGGGGACAGCGGCACCGGACCTGCGCCGTGCCTCACCCCTCGTCGGCGCGCCCCTTCGCGTCCGGCTGGGCGTGGCGGCGGAGCTCGCACAGCGCGAGCTGTTGGTCCATCGGCAGCACCGGGGTGTCGGGGACCTGCACGAGATGCGAGTAGAGCAGGAAGCTCTCGTGCTCGCGCAACAGCGCCGCGATCCGGGCGCGGCGGTGGGCGATGCCCGCGTCGTGCAGCCGCGCCACCTCGGGGTCGGCCCGCAGCGCCGCGATCCCCGCCTCGATGCCGGGCAGGTGGCGCTGGATCGAGAGGTCCTCGACGGCGTTGAAGTTGCGCTCGACCCAATAGGCGAGGTCGATGGCCATGTCGCTGCGGTTCGGCCGGCCGCGGCGGGTCTTGACGAGGAAGCTCTCGGCCGACCCCAGCGCATAATGGTTGACCTGCGCGAGCGCGTATTTCGGCTCGGTCGAGATGGTGAACGACCCGAACCGCCGCCGCACCCGCGCGCCGTTGCCGTCCACCCAGGCCGCGCCGATCGCCGCCCCCGCCTTGCCCTGCGGCAGGTGCACGCCCAGCCGCCGCACGTCGGGGGTGACGCGGAACAGCGTCTTCACCTGGCTCGCCCTCAGCGGCCAGATCATCCGGTCAGGCGCGGCCCGGCGGAACTGGGAGGTCACCGGCGCCGGGTCGAAGCGCAGGATGCCGCCCGAGCCGAACATCCGCCAGGTGACCACGAACCCCTCGGCCTCGGGCACGGCCGCGAAGAGGTCGTCCAGCCGCCCGTCGCCCGCGTGGATCACCAGGAACTCGTCCACGTCCGCGACCATCGCCCAGTCGGCGGCGCGGAACAGCGGGTGGTCCTTGGCCCGCGTCAGCGCCTGCCACTGGATCGCCTTCTTCCCCTGCCGCGGGTTCGGGACATGGGTGACGATTCCCAGCGCCGCGAGCCGGTCCAGCAGCGCGTCGGTCCCGTCGGTGCAGTCGTTCGAATAGATCAAAAAATCGGTGAAGCCGATCAGCCGGTGATAGGCGATCCATTCGAGCACGAAGGGCGCCTCGTCGCGCATCGTCGAGATCATCAGCCGCATGAGCGCCCCTCGGTCACGGCCCCCGGCCGGCGCCGCAGACTAGCGCGGGGCGGGACGCGCGGCCAGTCTCGCCCGGCCACTCCTGCACGGCCCGGCGCAGCCCGGATCGTTCGCATGAACTGTGCATGAACGTTGCATGAACCTTGCACGAACATCGGACGGATCGTGCATCGCCCTGTACCGAGCGTGCCGAATCCCTGCTTTCACGCGGGAGGCGCCGCCGCTATACCGCCTGCGGACCGGACGAAAGGACTCGCTGATGGCGAACGTGGTGGTGGTCGGCGCCCAGTGGGGCGACGAGGGCAAGGGCAAGATCGTCGATTGGCTGAGCGAGCGCGCCGACGTGATCGCCCGGTTCCAGGGCGGCCACAACGCCGGGCATACGCTGGTCATCGGCAACCAGGTGTTCAAGCTGTCGCTGTTGCCCTCGGGGATCGTGCGGCAGGGCAAGCTCGCCGTGATCGGCAACGGCGTCGTGCTCGACCCCTGGGCGCTGTTCTCGGAGATCGACAAGCTTTCCGGCCAAGGCGTTCAGATTTCGACGGAAAACCTTGTCATCGCCGAGAACACCCCGCTCATCCTGCCGCTGCACCAGGACCTCGACCGGCTGCGCGAGGAGGCCGCGGGCGCGGCCAAGATCGGCACCACCGGCCGTGGCATCGGCCCGGCGTATGAGGACAAGGTCGGCCGCCGCACCATCCGCGTGGCCGATCTGGGCGACGAAGAGACGCTCGACAGCCGCCTTGACCGGCTGCTCGCCCATCACGACGCGCTGCGCGCGGGGCTGGGGGCCACGCCCATCGACCGCGCCGAGCTCAAGGCGAAACTGCTCGAGATCGCGCCGAAGCTTCTGCCCTATGCGCAGCCCGTGTGGCGGATCATGGCGGACGCCCGCAAATCCGGCAAACGCATCCTCTTCGAGGGCGCGCAGGGCTCGCTGCTCGACATCGACTTCGGCACCTATCCCTATGTCACCTCGTCGACCACGATGTCCGGCATGGCCGCCTCGGGCACCGGCATGGGGCCCGGCGCCATCGGCTATGTGCTTGGAATCGTGAAGGCCTACACCACCCGCGTCGGCTCGGGCCCGTTCCCGACCGAGCTCGAGGACGAGATCGGTCAGCGGCTGGGCGAGCGTGGCCGCGAGTTCGGCACCGTCACCGGCCGCAAGCGCCGCTGCGGCTGGTTCGACGCGGCGCTCGTGCGACAGACGTGCGCCATCTCGGGCGTGAACGGCATCGCGCTGACCAAGCTCGACGTGCTCGACGGGTTCGAGACGCTGAAGATCTGCACCGGCTACACGGTGGACGGACGGCACTACGACTACCTCCCCACTGCCGCCGCGCTGCAGGCCCGCGCCGAGCCGGTCTACGAGGAAATCGAGGGCTGGTCGCAGTCGACCGAGGGTGCGCGCAGCTGGGCCGACCTGCCGGCGGCGGCGATCAAGTACGTCCGCCGGATCGAAGAGCTGATCCAGTGCCCCGTTGCGCTGCTCTCGACCAGCCCCGAGCGCGACGACACCATCCTCGTCACCGACCCCTTCGCGGATTGAGCCGATGCGGGTCCTGATCCTCGACGGCCACCCGGACGAGAACCGCCTGACGGGCGCGCTGCTCGACGCCTACGAGGCCGCGCTGCCCCCCGGCACCTCGGTCGCGCGGCTCGCCGTCCGCGATCTCGACTTCGATCCCAACCTGCGCGAGGGCTACGAGTCCGTGCAGGAGTGGGAGCCGGACCTGCATCTCGTCTGGCAGGCGATCCTCGGCGCCGATCACGTGGTGCTGGGCTTCCCGCTGTGGTGGGGGGCCGAGCCGTCACGGACCAAGGGGCTGTGGGACCGGCTGCTGGTGCCGACCAAGGCGTTTCAGGTCGAAGAGGGCGCGCTGCTGCAGGACCCGCTGCTGCGCGGGCGCTCGGCCGATCTGGTGGTGACGATGGACACCCCGCCCGCGGTCTATCGCTGGCTGATGCGCGACCCGGTCGGGCAGCGGATCGGCTGGCAGGTGTTCGGCTACTGCGGCATCGACCCGGTGCGGCGCTATTACTTCGGCATGGTCCGCGACGGCGGCGCCGAGCGCAACTTCGACCGCTGGGCGGGCCGGCTGGGCCATGCGGCGCGGACGGCGCATCGGCTGCGGCGCCGGGACGTGGCGCGCGAACAGGCGCTCGAGGCCGAGGCGGAGCAGTCGTCATGAACCTCGCGCAACGCAAACGCTGGTCGCTGGTGCTGCTGCTCGTGTGGCTGCCGCTCTACCTCGCCTTCGCGTGGTGGCTGCTGGCGTGGGTCTCGGACCAGTTCGGCGGGCGGCCGCCGGCGTGGCTGGAACTGCCGCTCTACCTCGTGCTGGCCTTCGCCTGGGCGATCCCGTTCCGGCGGGTGTTCTCGGGCATCGGCCGAGGCGACGAATGAGCCACGCGCCCGCCCTCTCGGTGGCCGAGGGGGTGACGCTGATCGGCGGTGGCGAGGTCGGGCCGCAGGCGCTCGCCGCGGCATTGGCGCTGGCTCCGGTCGTGGCGGCGGCTGACAGCGGAGCCGACACCGCGCTGGCGCGGGGACTGGTGCCGTGGGCAGTGATCGGCGATCTCGACAGCCTTTCGGACGACGCCCGCGCCCGGCTCGCCCCGGTGCTGCACCACGTCCCCGAGCAGGACACCACCGACTTCGAGAAGGCCCTGGCGCGCATCGCCGCGCCCTTCGTCCTCGCCGTGGGCTTCGCCGGGCCGCGGCTCGATCACGCGCTGGCGGCGCTGAACATCCTCGCCCGCCGCGTCGGCCCGCCGACGATCCTGCTGACCGAAGCGGACGCCGTGCTTTGCTGCCCCCCGCGCGTGACGGCCGACCTGCCGCCCGGCACGCGGCTCTCGCTCTTCCCGATGGGCCCGGCGCGGGCCGAGGCCCACGGGTTGCGCTGGCCGGTCGAGGGGATCGGCTTCGCCCCCGGCGGCCGCATCGGCACCTCGAACGAGATCACCGGCCCGCTGCGGCTCTCCATTCAGGGCGAGATGCTGCTGATCCTCCCGCTGTCCGAGCTGGAAACGGCGCGGACCATAGCCCGCGCCGCCTGAGTTCTCTCTTGCGCAAATATCCCGGGGTCCGGGGCAGCGCCCCGGTCCGGCCTCACCGCCCGCGGATCCGCGGGTCCATCGCGTCGCGCAGACCGTCGCCGATGTAGTTCACGGTCAGCACCGTGAGCGAGATGAGCAGCCCCGGCAGGACCACCCGCATCGGATAGGTCTGCATCTGCGGGATCGCGTCGAACAGCAGCCGCCCCCAGGTCGGGAAGTCCGGCGGGAAGCCGAGCCCGAGGAAGGACAGCGCCGATTCGGTGATGATGGCGCTGGCGATCCCCAGCGTCGCGGCGACCATGATCGGCGACAGAACGTTGGGCAGGATGTGCCGCATCACCATCCGCCGGTTCGGCGTGCCGATCGAGCGGGCGGCGAGGATGAACTCGCGCTCTTTCAGGCCCAGCACGTCGCCGCGCACGATCCGCGCCGCCTGCATCCACGAGGTCGCGCCGATGGCGACGACGATCAGCAGGAACGTCCCGGTCCCGGTGCCGAGGTTCTTCGACAGCGGCTCGCGGAACAGCGTCACCATCAGCAGCAGCAGCGGCAGCAGCGGCAGCGCAAGGAACAGCTCGATCAGCCGCGACAGCGGCGCGTCCAGCCGGCGGTAGTAGCCGGCGAGGATGCCGATCAGGCTGCCGAGCGTCACCGCGATGACCATCGCCGTCATGCCGACCGCGATCGAGGTCTGGCCGCCCGCCATCAGCCGCGAGAGCGTGTCGCGCCCGAGCTGGTCGGTGCCGAGCGGGTGCGCCCAGCTCGGCCCGGTGTTGCGGTTGCGGATGTCCACGAAGGTCGGGTCGATGGTCCAGATCCAGGGGCCCACCAGCACGAACAGCAGGATCGCCACGAACAGCACCAGCGCGATCATCGCGCCGGTGTGGCTGCGGAACTGCGCCCAGACGTCGCGCCACTGGCTCCGCGTCGCCGGGGTCGCGGGCGTCGCGCTGACCGGATCGTCGGGCGGCAGGGTCGAGGCCGCCGGCGCCGCCGCGTTGGACGCGGTCTCGCGCAGCAGCTCGGTGCGGTGGCGGGCGGGCTCGGCCGCGCGGGCGGCGGCGGTGGAGGGGGTGGGCTCAGTCATAGCGGATCCGCGGGTCGAGGATGCCATAGAGCAGATCGGCGATCAGCGTGAACACCACGATCAGGATGGCAAAGATGAAGGTGAGCGTCAGCACCATCGGGATGTCGTTGGCGTGGATGGCCGAGATCAGCAACTGTCCCAGACCGTTCACGCGGAACACCTGCTCGGTGATGATGGCGCCGCCGAAGACCGCCGGTAGCCCCAGCGCGATCACGGTCACGACCGGGATCAGGCTGTTGCGCAGGACGTGCTTGAGGACCACGGTCTTCTCCGACAGCCCCTTGGCGCGGGCGGTGCGGACATAGTCCTGGCGCAGGTTG
Source organism: Paracoccus sanguinis (assembly GCF_900106665.1). Classification (GTDB taxonomy): domain Bacteria; phylum Pseudomonadota; class Alphaproteobacteria; order Rhodobacterales; family Rhodobacteraceae; genus Paracoccus; species Paracoccus panacisoli. The sequence continues at coordinate 238,795 of NZ_FNNA01000002.1, read as the reverse complement.
TCGAGCATCGAGGCGCGCATGAAGCGGCTGATCTGCGCGGCGTTGTAGAGCGCCAGCACCGTCACCGGCATGATCATCTGCCGCACCTGCTGCCAGAAGCTCGCCCAGTCCGTCACCCGCAGCGTGGTGTCATAGACCGAGGGGAACCACTGCAGGTTCACGGCGAAGATGATGATCAGCACCACCCCGGTGAAGAAGGTCGGCATCGAGAACCCGACCATCGAGACGAACGTCCCGAGCTGGTCGAACCACGAATACTGCTTGTAGGCCGAGATGATCCCGATCGGGATCGCGATCAGCACGCCCACGAGGTAGCTGAAGCCGACGACGATCAGCGTCTGCGGGATGCGCTGGGCGATCACGTCGAACACCGGCACCCGCGACTGGAAGCTGATGATGCGCTGCTGCCCCTCGACGATCGAGGTGCCGAACGCCTGGTCGATCCAGTGCATCGGCTCGATCCAGAAGAACTGCTTCAGCCACAGCACGTAGCGGATGTACCACGCCTGGCCGAGGCCGAGCGCCTCGCGCATCCGCTCTTTCACCTCGGGCGGGACGGTCAGGGGAACGTCGCCCAAGGGGTCGCCGGGCGACAGCTCGAGCAGAAGGAAGATCACCAGCGAAATGAACAGGAGAGTCGGGATCGCGAGCAGCAATCGCCGCAAAGCATAGGTCAGCATGAGCCTGCCCCGGAACGAAAGGGGCCGCCCCGCCTCGGGGGCAGGGCGGCCGGGTTGATGGGGATGGGCTTACTTCACCCGGGTCCAGTCCTGGACGTTCCACATCTCGGTGTCCCAGACGTTCATGATCACGCCGCCGAGCGTGTTCGACTTGGCCGAGAACCGGCCGCGGTCGATCAGCGGCAGGGTCACGTTCGATTCGACCGTGATCATGTTGTTCAGGTCCTTGGCCAGCTGGGCGCGCTTGGCCGGGTCGATCTCGACCACCATCTGCTTGACCTTCTCGTCATACGCCGGGTCGCAGTAGCGGTTGTAGTTCTCGCCCTGCCACTGGTTCGCCGGCGACGGCGCCTTCTCGCAGGTCCACTGCGCGAGGTAGGGCTGCGGGTCGGTGCCGTCGAAGTTGTTGGCGTACATCTGCACGTCGGCATAGAACTTCTGCAGCGTGTCGGGCGAGCCCGCGTCGGCGCCGAAGAACACCGAGCCGTCAACCTGCTTCAGCTCGGTCTCGATCCCGATTTCCGACCACCACTGCTTGATGATCGACTGGAATTCCTGCCGGACCGGGTTCACCGAGGTCTGGAACAGGATCTTCATCTTCTTGCCGTCCTTCTCGCGGATGCCGTCGGCACCCGGGACCCAGCCGGCCTCGTCGAGCAGCTTCTTGGCGCCCTCGATGTCCTGCTTGAAGCAGCTGTCGTTCTTGGCGGCGTACATCTCGGGCGCGGGCACGAGGTCGCAGCTCGGGCGGCCGGCGTCGCCGTAGCCGATGTCCACAAGTGCCTGCCGGTCAAGCGCCATCGACAGCGCCTTGCGGACCTTGGGGTCACTCAGGAACGGGTGGGGGTGCTTGGTGGTCGAGCGCTCGTCGGCCGGCAGGTCCGAGGACGGGTCGGTCTGGTTCAGCTCGATCCGCTCGACCAGGGTGCCGAAGTCCACGATGAACTCGCCCTTGCCGCCGGCCTTCATCTGCTCTTGCACTTCGGGGTTCACCTGGGTGTTCCAGGCATAGTCGAACTCGCCCGTCTCCATCACCGCGCGGGTGGCCGACTCGGCGTCGCCGCCGCCCTTGACCATCGCGGTCGCGAACGCGGGCTTGGCCGGGTCGCGGTAGTTGGGGTTGGCTTCCAGCATCACCACGTCGTTCACCTTGAAGTCGGTGACGCGGAACGGGCCGGTGCCGATCGGCTTGGTGTTCTGCTCGGTGCAGGTCGAGGCGGCGGTGCCGAGGCAGTTCTGGAACTGCGCCTTCTGCAGGATCGGCGAGGTGGCGCCGACGAAGGCGCTGAACGGGTTGGGCTGCGGGCCCTCGAAGGTGACCTTGACGGTCAGCGGGTCCACGACCTCGACGGTCTTGACGCCCTCATAGCGCGACAGCTGCGCGCAGCCCCCCTCGGGGTGCATGCAGTAGTCGGCGGTGAACTTGACGTCCTCGGCGGTGAAGTCGGTGCCGTCCGACCACTTGAGGTCGGGTTTGATCTTCCAGGTGATCGAGGTCATGTCCTCGGAGATGCCGCCATTCTCGCGCGAGGGGATCTCGGCGGCGAGGCGCGGGAAGATGTTGCCCTTCTCGTCAAAGCCGGCCAGCGGCTCGAGCACCATCGAGCCGACCTCGATGTCCTTGGTGCCGCCCGACATGTAGCCGTTCATCGTCGAGACGGCCTGCGAGTAGAGGATGTCCACCTGGCCGTCCGCGCCGCGCTCGGCTTGGGCGGCGGTGGCCAGCGCCATCGTCGCTGCGGCGCCCATCATCAGGGTGGTCAGTTTCATGCAAAGTCTCCCGTGTTGGTTTGGGCCGCGGGGCCTCTTTTTTGACGGCGCGCCGGTCCGACGGCCGGCGCGTCTCGCTGCCTTTCGGCGGGCGCGCCCGCGGAATGGACGCAGTTTCATCGCCGCTCAGGCCGAATTGCAAGGGCAAAGATCGCGGCCCCGTGAGGACGACGCGGGGTCGCCATCGGCGCCGCAACGGCCCGGCGCGGGCGGGGCAGGGCGGGCGGGGGCGGGGCGTCGCGCGCCTAGCCATCGCCCCCCGCGCCCCCACGTCCGGGCGGCGGCCCTGCGCGCCAAGGCTTGCAAACGCCGACCGCCGGCGGCAACTTTCGCCAATTCGACGGCCCGCCAGAGGCCGCGCCTCAGGGAGACTGCCATGCTCGACACTCCGCGCAACCGCCACGGCGCCGGGCCTGCGGCGCAGGACGCGCCGCTCGTCTCGATCGACGGGCTGAGGGTCAGCTTCCAGACCCGCGAGGGCCGCGTGACCGGGGTCGAGGAGATCGGCTTCGACATCCGCCCCGGCGAATGCGTCTGCGTGGTGGGGGAATCGGGGTCGGGCAAGTCGGTCACCTCGCTGTCGCTGATGCGGCTGGTGGAATACGGCGGCGGGCAAATCGACGGCGGGGTGATGCTGTTCGACGCGGGCGGGGCAAAGCCCGTCGATCTGGCCCGCCAGTCCGACGCCGCCATGCGCCGCATCCGCGGCGACAAGATCGGGATGATCTTCCAGGAGCCGATGACCTCGCTCAACCCGGTGTTCACCGTGGGCGACCAGCTGAGCGAATCGCTGATCGTGCATCGCGGGATGACCAAGGCGCAGGCCAAGGCCCGCGCGCTCGCGTTGTTGCGCGAGGTCCGCATCCCCGAGCCCGAGCGGCGGCTGAACCAGTATCCGCACGAACTTTCAGGGGGCATGCGCCAGCGCGTCGTGATCGCCATGGCGATGGCGTGCGAGCCGCGGCTCTTGATCTGCGACGAGCCGACGACCGCGCTCGACGTGACGATCCAGGCCGAGATCCTCGCCCTCATCAACCGGCTGAAGCGCGAAAAGCAGATGGCGGTGCTGTTCATCACCCACGACATGGCGGTGGTGGCGCAGATGGCCGACCGCGTGGTGGTGATGTTCCGCGGCAACAAGGTCGAGGAGGGGCCGGTCGAGCAGATCTTCGAGGCCCCGCAGGAGGATTACACCAAGGCGCTGCTCGCCGCCGTCCCGCGGCTGGGCGAGATGGCGGGTACCGATGCCCCGATCCCGCTGCGGCTCATGCGGGCCGGGCAGGTGGTCGAGCCGCGCCCGATCGTGGTCGAGGACCCGCAGCCGCTCTTGGAGGTGCGCGACCTCTGCACCCGCTTCGCCGTCAAGGGCGGGCTTCTGCGCCGCACCGTGGCGCAGGTCCACGCGGTCGAGGACGTGTCCTTCACGCTGAACGCCGGCGAGACGCTGTCGCTGGTCGGCGAATCGGGCTGCGGCAAGTCCACCGCCGGACGCTCGATCCTGCGGCTGGTCGAGCCGACCTCGGGGTCGGTGCATCTCGGCGGCACCGATGTTCTGGCGCTCAGCCCCTCGCAGCTGCGGCGGGCGCGGCAGGACATGCAGATGATCTTCCAGGACCCGTTCGCCTCGCTCGACCCGCAGATGAAGCTCTACGACCAGATCGAGGAGCCAATGTTGAACTTCGGCATCGGCTCGCGGTCGGAACGGCAGGACCGGATCGCGGGGCTCTTCGACCGGGTGGAGCTGCCGCGCAGCTTCATGCGCCGCTATCCGCACGAGATGTCGGGCGGCCAGCGTCAGCGCATCGCCATCGCCCGGGCCCTCGCGCTGAACCCCAAGCTGATCATCGCCGACGAGGCGGTGTCGGCGCTCGACGTCTCGGTGCAGGCGCAGGTGCTGAACCTGCTGATGGAGCTGCAGCAGGACATGGGCATCTCGATGCTGTTCATCAGCCACGACATGGCCGTGGTCGAGCGCGTCAGCCACCATGTCGCGGTGATGTATCTGGGCCGGATCGTCGAGATCGGCACCCGGCGGCAGGTGTTCGAGAACCCGCAGCACAGCTACACCCGCCAGCTCATGTCGGCGGTGCCGGTGGCCGATCCGCGGCAGAAGAAGATCAGCGAGGATCTGAACTTCAAGCCGATCCCGTCACCGATCCACCCGGTCGGCCACGTCCCGCCGCGCTCGGTCTACCGCGAGGTCGCGCCGGGGCACCGGGTGCTGGTCCAGCCGGTGACCCACGGCTAGTCCGGGCGGGGGACCAGCCGCGGCAGCGACAGCAGGCCCAGCGCGCACATCTGCCGCGCGCCTCCGACATTGGCCAGCGCCGCCGCGGCCAGCCACCCCCGCCCGCCGGTGGTCCGCCCGCCCGGCGAGCGCCGCCGCCAGCGTGGTCAGGGGAACGGCACGCCTCATCGTCAGCTCCCGCTGTGCCTCGCGCCGCGCCGTGCGCCACGGGTGCGACGCCGGCATGACCCTTGCGCCCGCCGATCCGCCGCGCCACCCTGTGCGCGCCGAAAAGGAGTCACGCCATGCCCGTCAAGAACCGCTTCGCCGAGATGCTGCCCGAGATCACCGCCTGGCGGCGCGAGTTCCACGAGAACCCCGAGCTGCTCTACGAGGTGCATCGCACCGCCGGCCGCGTGGCCGAGCTGCTGCGCGAGTTCGGCGTGGATGAGGTGGTCGAGGGGATCGGCCGCACCGGCGTCGTCGGCGTGATCCGCGGCAAGACCGACACCAGCGGCCGCGTGATCGGCCTGCGCGCCGACATGGACGCGTTGCCGATCGTTGAGCAGACCGGCGCCGCCTACGCCTCGAAAACCCCGGGCGTCATGCACGCCTGCGGCCATGACGGCCACACCGCGATGCTGCTGGGCGCGGCGAAATACCTCGCCGAGACGCGCAACTTCGACGGCACCGCGATCGTGATCTTCCAGCCGGCCGAAGAGGGCGGCGGCGGCGGGCTGGCCATGATCGAGGACGGGCTGGCCGAGCGCTGGGGCATCCAGGAGTTCTACGGGATGCACAACATGCCCGGCATCCCGGTCGGCACCTTCGCCATCCGCGAGGGCGGCATCATGGCCGCCGCCGACCAGTTCGAGATCACCGTGACCGGCAAGGGCGGCCACGCCGCCAAGCCGCACGAGGGGATCGACCCGGTGCTGGTCAGCGCCCACATCATCACCGCGCTGCAGTCCATCGTCTCGCGCAACGTCGATCCGCTGAAGAACGGCGTGGTGTCGGCCACGGTCGTGCAGACCGACTCGACCGCCTACAACGTGATCCCGCAGGTGGTGCGGCTGAAGGGCACGGCCCGCAGCCTCGACCCCCACGTCCGCGACCAGCTGCAGGAGGGGATCACCCGCGTGGCGACGGGCGTGGCGACGGCGTTCGGCGCGGTGGCCGAGGTCGCCTATAACCGCGGCTATCCGGTGACGGTGAACCACCCCGACGAGACCGGCCACGCCATCGAGGTGGCGCGGATGATCTCGGCCGACGTGGACACCGACGTCGCCCCGATGATGGGCGGCGAAGATTTCAGCTACATGCTCGAGGCGCGGCCGGGGGCGTATATCTTCGTCGGCAATGGCGACACGGCGATGGTCCACCACCCGGCCTATGACTTCGACGACGACGCGATCCCGTTCGGGTCGAGCTGGTTTGCGGGCATGGTCGAGGCGCGGATGCCGGCGGCCTGAGGCGCCCCGTGCCGGGCTGCTCCTGACGGTGGCCGACCGCCTCCCTGCCGCGCTCGCCGCGGAACTCGAGGCGCTGGGCCTCGGCGCGGGCTTCGTCCCGCCCGAGGCCGTGGCCGGCGCCGCCCGCGCGGGCCTCGTCCTGCGCGCCCGGTACGGGCGCGGGGGGACCGACGTCGGGGTGGCGCGGGCCGAGGCGCTGGCAGCCCGCCGTCCCCACTCCGCGCGCGAGATGCGGGTCATCGCCGGCTGGTTCGCCCGCTTCGCCTATCTGCGCGGCGGGCGCGGCTGGGACGATGCGGCGAGCCCCTCGACCGGCCGCATCGCGTGGGAGTTGTGGGGCGGCGACGCCGGCCGCGACTGGGTCGAGCGGCTGCGCCCCGAGTGGGGCTGACCGCCGCCCCCCTCCGTGCGCGTCAGGCGCTGAAGACCTCGACGGTCGGCAGGTCCGTCAGGCCGATCCCGAGCGTGGTCAGCGCAGGCAGCGAGACCTGGCTGCCGGCCGAGGCGGGGCCGCCGAGCGGGATCAGGTCCACGTTCACCGACTTGCCGTTGGCCGGGTTGACGATCCGCCCCTTGCCGGCGGCCTTGACCAGCGGCGTGCGCATCCAGAACCCGCCCTGCGTCGCGTCGCCGAGCGAGGCGACCGTGGTGCCCAGCCGCCCGCCTTTGGCGGCGGGGGCGGTGGCCGCCGCCTTTTCGGCCGCCGAGGCGTCGAGCTGGGCCACGCTGCGCGAGCCGGCCGGGCGCTGCAGCGTGCCCACCGTCAGCGTGTCGGGGATGGTGCCGGTGCGCGCCTCGGCGGCGGCCGCGGCGGCGGCATCGCCCGCGGTGGCGCCGACCGTCGCGCCGGGGGTGCGCGGCGCGGGCGTGGGCGTCGGGTCGGTCATGGTCGTCTGGCAGGCCGCGAGGGCGAGCGCGGGAAGGATCAGGGCAAGGCGGGCGATGGTCATGGTCGGACGTCCCTCGGTGTCGGGGCCGCGCCCGTCGCGCGACCCTCGCTCTGGCGGCAGCGTGGCCGCAGGGCGCGCGCCTGTCCACGCACCAGCGCGTGTGCTGGGCGTTTTTCCGCCGTTCTTGTGTGGCTGGCGCCACGGCCCTATGTTGGCGGCATGGCCGAAACCACCCCGCTGATCGACCCCTTCGCCCGGCCCATCACCTATCTGCGGGTGTCGGTCACCGACCGCTGCGATTTCCGCTGCACCTACTGCATGGCCGAGCATATGCAGTTCCTGCCCAAGGCCGAGCTGCTGACGCTGGAAGAGCTCGAGCGGCTCTGCGGCGCCTTCGTCGACCTGGGCGTCCGCAAGCTGCGCATCACCGGCGGCGAGCCGCTGGTGCGGCGCAACATCCTGTTGTTCTTCGAGGCGATGGCCGGCCGGCTGGGCAGCGGGCCGGGGCAGGGGCTCGACGAGCTCACCCTGACCACCAACGGCAGCCAGCTCGCCCGCTTCGCCGCGCCGCTGGCGGCGCTGGGGGTGCGGCGGGTGAACGTCTCGCTCGACACGCTCGACCCCGACCGCTTCGCCGCGATCACCCGCTGGGGGCGGCTGCCGCAGGTGCTCGATGGCATTCGCGCCGCGCAGGACGCGGGGCTGCGGGTCAAGATCAACACCGTGGCGCTCAAGGGCTTCAACGAGGACGAGCTGTTCACGCTGGTGGACTGGTGCGCCGCCGAGGGCCACGACCTGACCTTCATCGAGGTCATGCCGATGGGCGAGATGGGCGACGAGCTGCGGCTCGACCAGTACTGGGCGCTGTCGGACCTGCGCGCCCGGCTGGCCGAGCGGCTGACGCTGACGCCACTGGCCGAGCGCACCGGCGGCCCGGCGCGCTATGTCCGGGTCGAGGAGACCGGGGCGAAGATCGGCTTCATCACCCCGCTCACGCATAACTTCTGCGAAAGCTGCAACCGGGTGCGGGTGACCTGCACGGGCGAGCTCTTCATGTGCCTCGGGCAAGAGGACCGCGCCGACCTGCGCGCCCCCCTGCGCGCGAGCCTGGACGAGGCGCCGCTCAAGGCCGCGATCCGCGCCGCCATCTCCCGCAAGCCCAAGGGGCACGACTTCGACTACTCCCGCGGGGTGGCCGGCACCATGAGCCGCCACATGAGCCACACCGGCGGCTGACGCCCTCACCGGATCTCGACCGAGACCACGTCCTTGACATACCGCGCCCCGCGCCCGTCGCCGGGGGATACGGCGCGGACGCCATCCTGCGTGGGCAGGCCGTCGACCGTGAGCGACAGCAGCACCGCGCGATTGCCGAAGTCGGGCATCAGTTCGCCCATCGAGAACGCGACCGCATGGCCGTCACGCCCTGTGACGATCACCGACTGCCGCAACGCGGGCTTGGGGTCGGCGGGCGCGAGGCCCAGCTGCCCGAGCACGGCCCAGAGGCGCGGGCCGTTGTAATGCTCGGCGCGGGGCCCCTTGGAGGTCTCGTAGCGCACGTCCACCTCTTCGACCGGCAGGCCGGCGAGGGTGTCCGCGGTGATGGCGGCGCTGAGCGTTGTGTGAGCCTGCGCACCGGCCGCGAGCGTCGGTTGCGAGGGCTCGGCAAGGCCGGGTGTCGCGGACAGGGCGAACAGCGCGAGAGCACAAACGACAGACAAACGGGACATCGGCACGCCTCGAATCGGTTATGTTCGGCCAAACATAACCAGCGCGTCGGTCGTGGCGCAAGCGTGTCGGGCGCATGCCGCACTGGCAGCGCGACAGCGATCTGAAATAAGAGGATGGTGCAATCACGGAGGCTCTGGCGCGGCGCCTTCCGGCCACGCGCTACGCTCCTCCGCTTCTGTCTAGCCCAAATACCCCGGCCCGGAGTCGGACGCCCCGCGGATCGCCGTCCGCGGGGCGTCCGCGCGTCATTTCACGGTGATCCGGCCGTCCACCGCGGGCTTGAAGCCGGCGCCCTGCTGGGCCAGCCACTCGGCCAGCACGTCGGCCAGATCGGGGCCGAAGTCATAGGCGTTGGCGGCGTCCGCGAACATCTTGTAGCCGTCGCCGCCGCCCCGGACGTAGTTGTTGGTCACCACCTTATAGGTCGCCGCCGGGTCGATCGGCGCCCAGCCGTCGCCCGACTTCACCTCGACCGCGCTGATGCGGTGGCCGACCTCGGCCTTGGGATCGAGGGTGTATTTCAGCCCCGCCACCTGGGCAAAGCGGCCCGCGGCGTCTTCATACTGGCTGGCGCCGTTCTCAAGCGCCTTGACCAGCGTCTCGCCCGTCGCCTCGAAGGTGGCGAGCGTGTTCTGGAACGGCAGCACCGAATAGACCTCGCCCATCGTCACCGGCCCGGCGTCGATCGAGGCGCGCAGGCCGCCGCCGTTCTGGATCGCGATGGTGACGCCCTGGCCGGCCACGCGGGCCAGCATCGCTTCGGCCACGACGTTGCCCATCTCGCATTCCTTCGCCCGGCAGCTTTCGCGCGCGCCGTCGATGGGGGCGGCGATCTCGGCCACCTGGCGCTGGCGCAGCTCGTCGATGGGGCCGGCCATCTCCTTGACGCGGGCGGCGGTGGCCTCGTCCTCGGGCAGCGACTGGTCGAGCAGGATCGGCGCGCCCTCGGCCTTGGTCAGCTTGCCCGCGTCGTCGAAGGTCAGGGTCAGGTGGCCCAGGTACTTGCCGTAGGCATAGGCGGTCGCCACCGGCACCTCGGCGCCGTCCGCGCCCTTGACCATGGTGGGATAGGCGCCCGCCGCCCCCTCCATGTCGCCGAGCAGCGTGTGCGAGTGCCCGCCGATCACCGCGTCGAGCCCCGGCACCTGCGCCGCATAGTCGAGGTCGCGGTGATAGCCCACGTGGGTCAGCGCGATGACCTTGGTGACGCCCGCCTCCTTCAGCGCCGCGACATCGCCCTTGAGGCTCTCCATGTCGTCCTTGAAGATCACCGCCGGTCCCGGCGCCGCCGTCTCGGGGGTGTCCATCGCCAGCGTCGAGACCAGCCCGATCTTTTCGCCGCCCACCTCGAGCGTCAGCGTGTCCTGCAGCTTGCCCTTGAGCTGGTTCGACTGCGAGACGTCGAGGTTGCCCGACATCACCGGGAACTTCGCCCCGTCGAGCAGGATCTTCGCCCCGTCCGGGCCGTCGTCGAACTCGTGGTTGCCGAGGCTCATGGCGTCATAGCCGATCGCGTTCATGAACTCGACCGTATCCTTGCCCTTGTAGGTCGTGTAGAACAGCGAGCCCTGGTACTGGTCGCCCGCGTCCAGCACGATGACGTTGCCGCCCGCCGCCTTGATCTCGTCGCGCTTGGCGGCGATGGCCGCGGCCATCCGGGCGACGCCGCCGAAGCATTCCTTCTTCTCGAGCGTCTCGGCGTCGCAGGTCGAATCGTACTTGTTGATCGGCTCGATACGGCTGTGAAAGTCGTTGCTGTGCAGGATGTGCAGGACGTACTCGGCCTGCGCCGCACCGACGCTGAGGGCGAGGCAGCCGGCCGAGGCCAGGAGAATGCGTTTCATCGGGGTCCCTTTTTCGCTGGTCTGTCGCGGGTGGTGGGACCAGAAGAACACGACCCCCCGGTGACAGTCCAGTTGCGAACGCCCGCCGCCCGCGACCCTTTCCCCCCGCCCGAGTTCGCGCTATGTTCCGGGTGTTGGGCGTTGGCCGCCCGGGTTGCGTTCCGCCATCCCGTGCCTATCTCATGCGCTTGTCCCCGATCGAGGTCCGTATGGAACAGAAGTTCATCGAGGTTCGCGGCGCGCGCGAACACAACCTCAAGGGCGTGGACATGGACATTCCGCGCGACAGCCTGGTGGTGATCACCGGGCTGAGCGGGTCGGGCAAGTCCAGCCTTGCCTTCGACACCATCTATGCCGAGGGCCAGCGTCGCTATGTCGAGAGCCTGTCGGCCTATGCGCGGCAGTTCCTCGACATGATGGGCAAGCCGGACGTGGACCATATCTCGGGCCTCTCGCCGGCGATCTCGATCGAGCAGAAGACGACCTCGAAGAACCCGCGTTCGACGGTTGGCACGGTCACGGAAATCTATGACTACCTGCGGCTTCTGTTCGCCCGCGCCGGCACGCCCTATTCGCCGGTGACGGGCCTGCCGATCGAGGCGCAGCAGGTGCAGGACATGGTCGACCGGGTGCTGGCGATGCCCGAGGGGACGCGCGCCTATCTGCTCGCCCCGATGATCCGCGACCGCAAGGGCGCCTATGAGAAGGAGCTGCTGGACCTGCGCAAGCGCGGCTTCCAGCGGGTCCGCATCGACGGGGCGTTCCACGAACTCGACGCGCCGCCGGCGCTGGACAAGAAGCTGCGCCACGACATCGACGTGGTGGTGGACCGGATCGTGGTGCGCGGCGACATCGCCACGCGGCTCGCCGACAGCTTCCGCACCGCGCTGGACCTCGCCGACGGGATCGCGGTGCTGGAAACTGCGCCGGCCGAGGGCGAGGGCGAGCCCGAGCGGATCACCTTCAGCGAGAAATTCGCCTGCCCGGTCAGCGGCTTCACCATCGCCGAGATCGAGCCGCGGCTGTTTTCCTTCAACGCTCCCTATGGCGCCTGCCCGGCCTGCGACGGGCTGGGGGTCGAGCTGTTCTTCGACGAACGGCTGATCGTCCCCGACACCGGCCTGTCGGTGGCGCAAGGGGCCATCGCGCCCTGGGCCAAGTCGAAATCGGCCTATCTGACCCAGACGATCAACGCGCTCGCCAAGCACTACGGGTTCGACCGCAAGACACCGTGGCGCGACCTGTCGGACGAGACCCGCAACCTGTTCATGCACGGCTCGGGCAAGGACGAGATCCGCTTCCGCTTCGACGACGCCGGGCGGGTCTATGAGGTCAGCCGCACCTTCGAGGGCGTGATCCCGAACATGGAGCGGCGCTACCGCGAGACTGACAGCGCCTGGTCGCGCGAAGAGATGGAGCGCTATCAGAACAACCGCCCCTGCCATGTCTGCAACGGCTGGCGGCTGAAGCCCGAGGCGCTGGCGGTCAAGATCGCCGGCACGCATATCGGGCAGGTCACCGACCTCTCGATCCGGGAGGCGCTGGCCTGGGTCGAGGCGGCGCCGGAGAGCCTGACGGCGCAGAAGAACGAGATCGCCCGCGCCATCCTCAAGGAGATCCGCGAGCGGCTGGGGTTCCTCGTCAACGTGGGGCTGGACTACCTGACGCTCAGCCGGGCCGCCGGGACGCTCTCGGGCGGCGAAAGCCAGCGCATCCGGCTGGCCAGCCAGATCGGCAGCGGGCTGACCGGGGTGCTGTATGTGCTGGATGAGCCCTCCATCGGCCTGCACCAGCGCGACAACGACCGGCTGCTCGATGCGTTGAAGGGGCTGCGCGATCAGGGCAACTCGGTGATCGTGGTCGAGCATGACGAAGACGCGATCCGCCACGCCGACTATGTCTTCGACATGGGGCCGGGGGCGGGGGCGCATGGCGGGCAGGTGGTCGCCAAGGGGACGCCGGCCGAGATCGAGGCCAACCCCGAGAGCCTGACCGGCCAGTATCTCGCCGGGGCGCGCGAGATCCCGGTGCCGGCCGAGCGCCGCAAGGGCAACGGCAAGAAGGTCGTGGTCGAGGGTGCGACCGGCAACAACCTCAAGGACGTGACGGTGGGCTTCCCGCTCGGCACCTTCACCTGCATCACCGGCGTCTCGGGTGGCGGCAAGTCCACGCTGACCATCGAGACGCTGTTCAAGACCGCCTCGATGCGGCTGAACGGGGCCCGCCAGACCCCGGCGCCCGCGCGGGCGATCAAGGGGCTGGAACATCTCGACAAGGTCATCGACATCGACCAGCGCCCCATCGGCCGCACCCCGCGGTCGAACCCGGCGACCTATACCGGCGCCTACACCCATATCCGCGACTGGTTCGCCGGGCTGCCCGAGTCCAAGGCGCGCGGCTACAAGCCCGGGCGCTTCAGCTTCAACGTCAAGGGCGGCCGCTGCGAGGCGTGCCAGGGCGACGGGGTCATCAAGATCGAGATGCACTTCCTGCCCGACGTCTACGTCACCTGCGAGACCTGCAAGGGCAAGCGCTACAACCGCGAGACGCTCGAGGTCGAGTTCAAGGGCAAGTCCATCGCCGACGTGCTGGACATGACGATCGAGGACGCGCAGGAGTTCTTCAAGGCGGTGCCCTCGATCCGGTCCAAGATGGATGCGCTGCTCGAGGTGGGCCTGGGCTACGTCAAGGTCGGCCAGCAGGCCACGACGCTCTCTGGCGGCGAGGCGCAGCGGGTGAAGCTGGCGAAGGAGCTGGCGCGGGCCTCGACGGGCAAGACGCTCTATATCCTCGACGAGCCGACGACGGGGCTGCATTTCGACGACACCCGCAAGCTGCTCGAGGTGCTGCACTCCCTCGTCGATCAGGGCAATACGGTGGTCGTGATCGAGCACAACCTCGACGTCATCAAGACCGCCGACTGGATCATCGACATCGGCCCCGAGGGGGGCGACGGCGGCGGCGAGATCGTGGCCGAGGGCACGCCCGAAGAGGTCGCGGGGATCGAGGCGAGCCACACCGGGCGCTATCTCGCGCCGATGCTGGCGGCGGCCGAGGGTCGGCGGGTGGCGACCGCCAAACCCGCGGCGAGAAAGCGCAAGTCGGCGGCATGACCCCCGACCGGCGGATGATCGAGACGCCGGCAGGCCGGATCGCGGCGGCGCTCTGGCCGGGGCAGGGCGACCGCGCGCCGCTGGTCCTGTTTCACGATTCGCTGGGCAGCGTCAGCCTGTGGCGGGATTTTCCCGGTCGGCTGGCGGCGGCCACAGGGCGGGGCGTCATCGCCTATGACCGGCTCGGTTTCGGCGACTCGGACCCGGCCACGGGGCGGCTCGCGCCGGATTTCGTCGCCACCGAGGCGACGCAGGGCTTCGAGGCAGTGCGGGCGGCGCTGGGGATCGGGCGCTTCGTCGCGCTGGGTCACAGCGTCGGCGGCGGCATGGCGGTCTGCGCCGCGGCGGCCTGGCCCGAGGACTGCGTGGCGGTCATCTCGATCTCGGCCCAGCATCGCAACGACGACCGCATCCGCGACGGCATCCGCGCCGCAAAGGCGGGGTTCGCGGCGCCGGGCGCGCTTGACCGGCTGGCGCGGCACCACGGCGACAAGGCGCGCTGGGTGCTCGACAGCTGGACCGAGACGTGGCTTTCGCCCGCGTTCGCCGAGTTCACCCTCGCCCCGTGCCGCGCCGCTGTGCGGTGCCCCGTGCTGGCCCTGCACGGCGCGGCCGACGAATACGGCACCCCCGATCACGCACGCGCCATCGCCGGGCCGGACGGGGTGCTTGACGTGATGCCGGGGCTTGGCCATTTCCCCCACCGCGAGGCCGAGGCCGCCGTGGTGGACCGCATCGCGGGCTTTCTCGCCCCGCTGCCCTGACGCCGAAAGGACACGATATGACCGCCGAGATACCGCAATTCCCCCGCACCGACGACGGCGCGGGCTGGGCCTGGGGCCTCGACGGCGAGACGCCGGCCGAGGTGTGGGAACGCTTCTCGCCCGCCTACGAGGCGCAGGCCGAGCGGGTGATGCGCGCCGTCGCCGCGCGCGGGCTGACGCCCTCGATCGACGGGGCGGGCAGCGAGGATGGCGAGTTCATCGCCGGGCAGGACCGGGCGGGCAACTATGTCCTGCTTGTCCACCTCGAGGAGCCCGCCTCGGCCCGCGAGATCGCGGCGCTGGACGAGCCCGGACTGCAGTCGTGGCTGGACGAGACGATGGACGGCCGGCTCGCGTGACGGGCTGACGCACGGGGCAGGGCGCGCGTGCCTTGCCCGAGAAGCGCGGCGGGGCGCCGCGCGGCACGGGGCTGCGTCCTGAATGGGTGCGGCGAAAATGCCGCGCACCGGCGCCGCCGACCCCCCGTAAACCCCGGCGCATCGCATTGACCCTTTGCGGCGGCGCAGCTAAACCCGATCGCAGCCAAGCCACTCGCACGGGCGTGACCGTCGCGATGTCAGGGAGCGTCATCCGTGGACTACCTGCTGTCCGAATACCTGCCGATCCTCGTCTTTCTGGGGATGGCCTCGGCGCTGGCGATCATCCTCGTGCTCGCCGCCTGGATCGTCGCGGTGCGCAATCCCGACCCCGAGAAGGTCTCGGCCTACGAGTGCGGCTTCAACGCCTTCGACGACGCCCGGATGAAGTTCGACGTGCGCTTCTACCTCGTGTCGATCCTGTTCATCATCTTCGACCTCGAAGTGGCCTTCCTGTTCCCGTGGGCGGTCAGCTTCCCGACGCTTTCGGACGTGGCCTTCTGGTCGATGATGCTGTTCCTCGGCGTGCTGACCATCGGATTCGCCTATGAATGGCGGAAAGGGGCCTTGGAATGGGCGTGATGACGGGTGCCAATGCCGCCGGGGCCGACCGCGAGTTCGCCACCGCCGAGCTGAACCGCGAGCTGCAGGACAAGGGCTTCCTGCTGACCACGACCGAGGACATCATCAACTGGGCGCGCAACGGCTCGCTGCACTGGATGACCTTCGGGCTGGCCTGCTGCGCGGTCGAGATGATGCAGACCTCGATGCCGCGCTACGACCTCGAGCGCTTCGGGACCGCGCCGCGCGCCTCGCCCCGGCAGTCGGACCTGATGATCGTCGCGGGCACGCTGACCAACAAGATGGCCCCGGCGCTGCGCAAGGTCTATGACCAGATGCCCGAGCCGCGCTACGTGATCTCGATGGGGTCCTGCGCCAACGGCGGCGGCTACTATCACTACAGCTACAGCGTCGTGCGCGGCTGCGACCGGATCGTGCCGGTGGACATCTATGTGCCCGGCTGCCCGCCCACCGCCGAGGCGCTGCTCTACGGGATCCTGCAACTCCAGCGGCGCATCCGCCGCACCGGCACGCTGGTGAGGTAAGTCATGGCCGTCTATCCCGATCCGCAGGCGCTGGCCGAGCTGGGCGAGCTTCTGGCCGCGCGGCATGGCAACGAGATCCTGTCGGCCGACGTGGCCTTCGGCGAGCTGACGCTGACCATCCATGCCAAGGGCATCGTGGGGCTGGTCAAGGCGCTGATCGACAACCCGGCGGCGCGGTTCGCGACCCTCGTCGACATCACCGCGGTGGACCATCCCGACCGGGCGGCGCGCTTCGACGTGGTCTGGCACCTGCTGTCGATGCACACCAACCAGCGCATCCGGCTCAAGGCCGCGGTGCGCGAGTACGAGCTGGTGCCCTCGCTCGTGTCGGTGATCCCCTCGGCCAACTGGTTCGAGCGTGAGGTCTTCGACATGTTCGGGATCGCCTTTGCCGGCCACCCGGACCTGCGCCGCATCCTGACCGACTACGGCTTTCAGGGTCACCCGCTGCGCAAGGACTTCCCCACCACCGGCTATGTCGAGGTGCGCTGGGACGACAGCGAGAAGCGCGTGGTCTATGAGCCGGTGAAGCTGACGCAGGAATACCGGCAGTTCGACTTCCTCTCGCCGTGGGAGGGGGCGAAGTACGTCCTGCCTGGCGACGAGAAGGCCCCGGCCACGACCGGCGTGACCGCGGAGGGCAAGAAATGATGGACGGCGATTTCCGCGACAACCACTATGACGACGGTTCGGTGGATGCCGTGACCGGCGAGCAGCGGCTGCGCAACTTCAACATCAACTTCGGCCCGCAACACCCGGCAGCGCATGGCGTTCTGCGCATGGTGCTCGAGCTGGACGGCGAGGTGGTCGAGCGCGCCGACCCTCACATCGGCCTGCTGCACCGCGGCACCGAGAAGCTGATGGAGAGCCGCACCTATCTGCAGAACCTGCCCTATCTGGACCGCCTCGACTACGTCGCCCCGATGAACCAGGAGCACGCGTGGTGCCTGGCGATCGAGCGGCTGACCGGCACCGTGGTGCCGCGGCGGGCGAGCCTGATCCGGGTGCTGTTCTGCGAGATCGGGCGCATCCTCAACCACCTGCTCGGCCTGACCACCGGCGCGCTGGACGTGGGCGCGCTGACCCCGCCGCTCTGGGGGTTCGAGGCCCGCGAAGAGCTGATGGTGTTCTACGAGCGCGCCTCGGGCGCGCGGCTGCACGCGGCCTATTTCCGTCCCGGCGGCGTCCACCAGGACCTGCCGCCGGCGCTGCTCGACGACATCGAGGCGTGGTGCGAGCGCTTCCCGCGGCTGGTCGACGACCTTGGCACGCTTCTCACCGAGAACCGCATCTTCAAGCAGCGGCTCGTCGACATTGGCATCGTGACCGAGCAGGACGCGCTCGACTGGGGCTATTCGGGGATCATGGTGCGCGGCTCGGGCCTCGCCTGGGACCTGCGGCGCAGCCAGCCCTACGAGTGCTACGACGAGTTCGAGTTCGAGGTGCCGGTCGGCACCAACGGCGACTGCTACGACCGCTATCTCTGCCGGGTCGAGGAGATGCGGCAGTCCTGCAAGATCATGCAGCAGGCGGTAGCCAAGCTCAGGGCCGAGCCTGCGGGCGATGTGCTCGCGCGTGGCAAGCTGACGCCACCGCGCCGCGCCGACATGAAGCGCGACATGGAAAGCCTCATCCACCACTTCAAGCTCTATACCGAGGGCTTCAAGGTGCCGGCGGGCGAGGTCTATGCCGCAGTCGAGGCGCCCAAGGGCGAGTTCGGCGTCTACCTGGTCAGCGACGGCACCAACAAGCCGTATCGCGCCAAGCTGCGTGCGCCGGGCTTCCTGCATCTTCAGTCGATGGACTGGATGGCGGGCGGTCACCTGCTCTCGGATGTCCCCGCCATCATCGCCACCATGGACATCGTGTTCGGCGAGGTCGACCGGTGATCGACCCCGCCGCCCTCACCGCTTCGGCCGCCACGGCCTCGACCGCCCTCGGGCAGCATCCGGCCGTGGTGCTCTGCCTTGCCGCCATCCTCGTTCTGGGAAGCCTCGCCTGATGCTGCGCCGCCTGTCTCTCGTCCAGCCGGACTCGTTCGCCTTCACGCCCGAGAACCTGGCGTGGGCCAAGGCGCAGATGACCAAGTACCCCGAGGGTCGCCAGCAGTCGGCGGTGATCCCGGTCCTGTGGCGCGCGCAGGAGCAGGAGGGCTGGCTCTCGCGTCCGGCCATCGAGGCCTGCGCCAACCTGCTCGGGATGCCCTATATCCGGGTCGTCGAGGTCGCGACATTCTACTTCATGTTCCAGCTGCATCCCGTTGGTCGGATTGCACATATCCAGATCTGCGGCACCACGACCTGCATGATCTGCGGGGCGGGTGAGCTGATCGACGTGTGCCGCGCGCGGATCGCGCCGGCGCCGCACACCGTCTCGGCCGACGGCAATTTCAGCTGGGAGGAGGTCGAGTGCCTCGGCGCTTGCTCGAATGCGCCGATGGCCCAGATCGGCAAGGATTATTACGAGGACCTGACCGCCGAGAAGCTCTCGGCGCTGCTCGACGCGCTGGCCGCGGGGCAGGTGCCGGTGCCGGGGCCGCAGAACGGGCGGTTCTCGTCCGAGCCGCTGGGCGGGCCGGTGGCGCTCAAGGCGACCGAGAAGGCCGAAGAGCTGAACGCCTCGGCGGCGCTGGCGGTCAAGCTGCGCGACACGGTCAAGCGGATCGACGGGTCGGAAGTGCCGATCCTGACCCCGTGGCGCCGGCGGCCCGAGCAGGCCGATCCCGACGCCCCGCAGGTCGAGCCGACGCCTTCGGCCGGGCGTCCGGCCGACAAGACCGGGGTGACGGTGCAGGAGGCCGCCGCGACCTCGCCCGGCAAGCCCCAGTCGAAGGGCGAGCCCGCCGGGCAGCCCGCCGATGCGAAGGATACCCACTGACCTGACCCGAACCTCAAGGACGCCCCGATGAC
This sequence comes from Paracoccus sanguinis, assembly GCF_900106665.1. Classification (GTDB taxonomy): domain Bacteria; phylum Pseudomonadota; class Alphaproteobacteria; order Rhodobacterales; family Rhodobacteraceae; genus Paracoccus; species Paracoccus panacisoli. Next base: position 219,912 of record NZ_FNNA01000002.1, on the reverse strand, counting down.
CGACTGCGCGCGCAAATGCTGGATCTTCGCCGCCCTGATGGGGCTGGTGGTCTGGCTGATGGCGATGGGCCACGGCGGCGCAGGGGTGTTCGGCGGTCTGTTCCTGGCGTTCGTCACCGCCTGGCTGCTGGGCGGCCTGCTGGTGCTGCTGTTCTGCGGCAGCGAGGTCGAGCCTTATGAGCCCGAGCCGCTGCGCGTGGCCGAGCCCCTGTCCGACGCCGATCTGGCCGAGGCGGCAGCGGCCCGTCAGGCGCGCTTCGGCAAGATCGAGATCACCCGCGCGGCGCGCCCCGAGGGGATGGGCCGGGCGCCGCAGGGCGCCACGACCGACCCGCGGCAGGCGGTGACATTCGAGCCCTCGGCCGAGGTGGCGCGCGAGGAGCGGGTGGCGGAGGAGACCCCGGCGCCGATCGAACTCGGCGCGCCGGCGGGGGCGAGCTCCGATCCGCGGCAGGCCGTGACCTTCGAGGCCGGGGACCGTCAGACCGAAGGTGGAGCGGCGCAGGACGTCGAGGCGCGGGGCGATGATGCGGCGGGGCGCCGTGAGTCGGCGTCCGCGCCGGTCGCGGAGGTTCAGCCGGTGGGCGAGGCGCGGCCCGCCACCGCGGACGCCTCGGACGACCGCGACGACCTCGGCCGCATCCTCGGGATCGGGCCGGTGCTGACCGAGTGGCTGAACGACAACGGCGTTACCCGCTTCGCGCAGATCGCCGCGTGGAGCGACCAGGATGTGCTGGATTGGGGCGAGCGCCTCGGCCGCAACGGCGGGCGGATCGAGCGGGACGACTGGGTCGGGCAGGCGCGCATCCTTGCGGCCGGCGGCGAAACCGAGCATTCCCGCCGCGTGGACCGGGGCGAGGCGACATGACGGCGCAGCATCCTTCCCATGACGCGGGGCAGATGCGCCTCGCCGGCGGCGTGATGGCCGCGGCGATGGTGCTGTGGCTCGCGGCGAACTGGGCGGGGCAGCGCTTCGGCTGGGCGCCGGAGTATGCGTTCCTCGCCGATCTGGCGGCGATCGGGGCGCTGGTCTGGGCGCTTCTGGTGACGTGGCGGGTCTGGCGGCGCGGGCGCGCCGCCGAGGTCGCACCGACGACCGGCCCGGCGCCGGCACAGGACAAACGGCGCGCCGGCGGCGCGGCGGCACCGCGTGGCTCACGCCCGCGCAAAGGATAGGACGACGACGCGATGCTGAGCGATCAGGACCGGATCTTCACCAACCTCTACGGGATGGGCGACCGCAGCCTCAAGGGCGCGCGGGCGCGCGGCCATTGGGACGGCACCGCCGAGATCATCGCCCGTGGCCGCGACGGAATCATCGACGAGATGAAGAAATCCGGCCTGCGCGGCCGCGGCGGCGCCGGCTTCCCCACGGGCATGAAGTGGTCCTTCATGCCCAAGGAAAGCGACGGGCGGCCCGCCTATCTCGTCATCAACGCCGACGAATCCGAGCCCGCGACCTGCAAGGACCGCGAGATCATGCGTCACGATCCGCACACGCTGATCGAGGGCGCGCTGATCGCCAGCTTCGCCATGGGCGCGCACGCGGCCTATATCTACATCCGCGGCGAATACATCCGCGAGCGCGAGGCGCTGCAGGCGGCCATCGACGAATGCTATGACGCGGGCCTTCTGGGCAAGAACGCCGCCAAGTCGGGCTGGGACTTCGACCTGTTCCTGCACCACGGCGCCGGCGCCTATATCTGCGGCGAGGAAACCGCGCTCTTGGAAAGCCTCGAGGGCAAGAAGGGGATGCCGCGGATGAAGCCGCCGTTCCCGGCCGGCGCGGGCCTTTATGGCTGCCCGACGACGGTGAACAACGTCGAATCTATCGCCGTCGTCCCGACCATCCTGCGCCGCGGCGCCGAGTGGTTCGCGGGCTTCGGCCGTCCGAACAATGCGGGCGTCAAGCTCTTCGGCCTGACCGGGCACGTCAACACGCCCTGCGTCGTCGAGGAAGCCATGTCGATCCCGATGCGCGAGCTGATCGAGAAGCACGGCGGCGGCATCCGCGGCGGCTGGTCGAACCTCAAGGCGATCATCCCCGGCGGGGCCTCCTGCCCGGTGCTGCCGGCGCATCTGTGCGAGGATGCGATCATGGACTTCGACGGGATGCGCGAGCTGAAATCCAGCTTCGGCACCGCCTGCATGATCGTCATGGACAATTCGGTCGACATCGTGAAGGCGATCTGGCGGCTGAGCTACTTCTTCAAGCACGAGAGCTGCGGCCAGTGCACGCCCTGCCGCGAGGGCACCGGCTGGATGATGCGGGTCATGGACCGGCTGGTCCGCGGCGAGGCCGAGATCGAAGAGATCGATATGCTGCTGGACGTGACCAAGCAGGTCGAGGGGCACACGATCTGCGCCCTGGGCGACGCGGCCGCCTGGCCGATCCAGGGGCTGATCCGGCATTTCCGCGAAGAGATCGAGGACCGCATCAAGGCCAAGCGGACCGGGCGCATGGGGGCGATGGCGGCGGAATGAGCGGCGCGGTCGATCCTCGGCAGGCCGATCACGGGCGGTTGACGCGGGCTTGCGGCGAAACCGCGCGCCGGCGCCCCTATATTGCAGGCATCTGCAAGAAGGATGTGCCCATGAAACGCCTCAGGACCGGACTGCTCGCGCTCACCGCGGTGGCGACGCTCGCCTCGCCCGCGGCGGCGCTCGAGCCGCTGTCGAAAGAGAAATACATCAACGACCGGCTGATCGCGGCGCGCGTCGCCGACCGCATCCGGCGCGAATGCCCGTCGATCGACGGCCGGATCGTGCTCGCCTACAGCCAGGCACGGGCGCTGCAGCGCTATGCGCTCGACAAGGGCTACAGCAAGGCGCAGATCGACGCCTTCCTCGACGACAAGGCCGAGAAGCAGCGCATCTATGCGGTGGCCGAGGACTACCTCGCCCGCAACGGCGCGAAGAAGGGCAACGCCGAGAGCTTCTGCGCCATCGGCCGGGCCGAGATCGCGGGGCGGACCGTCAGCGGTTCGCTGCTGGTGGCGAAATGAAGCAGGTGATCCGCTGGATCGGCATGGGCATCGTAGCCGCTGCGGCGCTGACGATGGTGTTTGCCGACATGGTGCTGGCCCAGCCCGCGCAGGCGCCGGCCCAGACCCACGTCGTGGACTATCAGGTGCGGCTCGATCTCTTCTCGCCGCTTGACGTGCGCTGCCGGGGCACCTCGCCCGAGGGGCAGGTGCGGGCCGGGCGTGACCTGATGGGGCGCGACCTCGTGACGCTGCACGGCCCCTATGCGGGGATGCAGATCCTGTGCGAACGACCCGGCGCGGGCCGGTTCCTGATCGACGCGCGGCCCGACCCGCGCGACCCGCTGGCCGTGCAGGTGGACGCGATCCTGCTGTTCCGCGAGGGGCAACAGGTGCCGCTGATGCTGGTCGAATCGCCCGGCCAGCGGGGCGGCCCGCTGCCGGTGCGGGGGAATGTACAGAGGCTCGCGGCCGGCAACTGAGCCGACCGCGGGACGGACGACCGGCGGCGCGCGACGGTGACAGGCGACCGGACGACGCGCCGCGGATGAGACCTTGCCGGATCGGCATGACGAGGAAGACAGGCAGATGAGCGACACCCGCACGATCAAGATCGACGACCGGCTGATCGAGGTCGATCCGAACCTCACGCTCATCCAGGCCTGCGAGCAGGCCGGGATCGAGGTGCCGCGCTTCTGCTATCACGAGCGGCTGTCGATCGCCGGCAACTGCCGGATGTGCCTCGTCGAGGTGGTGGGCGGCCCGCCCAAGCCCGCGGCAAGCTGCGCGATGCAGGTCAAGGACCTGCGCCCCGGCCCGGACGGCGCGCCGTCCGAGATCCGCACCAACTCGCCCATGGTCCGCAAGGCCCGCGAGGGGGTGATGGAGTTCCTGCTCATCAACCACCCGCTCGACTGCCCGATCTGCGACCAGGGCGGCGAGTGCGACCTGCAGGACCAGGCGATGGCCTATGGCGTCGACTTCAGCCGCTACCGCGAGCCGAAGCGGGCGGCCGACGACCTGAACCTCGGGCCGCTGGTCGAGACGCACATGACCCGCTGCATCTCGTGCACCCGCTGCGTGCGGTTCACCACCGAGGTGGCGGGGATCACCCAGATGGGCCAGACCGGCCGCGGCGAGGACAGCGAGATCACCTCGTATCTCGGCCTGACGCTCGATTCGAACCTGCAGGGCAACATCATCGACCTGTGCCCGGTGGGGGCGCTGGTCTCGAAACCCTACGCCTTCACCGCCCGCCCGTGGGAGCTGACCAAGACCGAGTCGATCGACGTGATGGACGCGCTGGGGTCGAACATCCGCATCGACACCAAGGGCCGCGAGGTCATGCGCATCCTGCCGCGCAACAACGACGGCGTGAACGAAGAGTGGATCAGCGACAAGACCCGCTTCGTCTGGGACGGGCTGCGCCGGCAGCGGCTGGACCGGCCCTATGTGCGCGAGAACGGGCGCCTGCGTCCCGCGACGTGGGACGAGGCGCTGACGGTCGCCGCGCAGGCGATGAAGGGCCGTAAGGTCGCGGGGCTGATCGGTGATCTGGCCCCGGTCGAGGCGGTATTCGCGCTCAAGCAGCTGATCGAGGGGATCGGCGGCAGCGTCGAGTGCCGCACCGATGGCGCCCGGCTGCCGGCCGGGAACCGCGCCGGCTACGTCGGCACGGCGAGCATCGCCGACATCGACCGGGCCGAGATGATCCAGCTCATCGGCACCGATCCGCGGACCGAAGCGCCGGTGCTCAACGCGCGCATCCGCCGCGCCTGGGCGCGGGGCGCGCAGGTCGGGCTGGTCGGCCCGGCGGTGGACCTCACCTACGACTATGCCCATGTCGGCAGCGACCGCGCGGCGCTCGAGAGCCTGTCCTCGCGCGAGATCTCGGACGAGACGCGCGGCAAGGAGACGCTGGTGATCGTCGGCCAGGGCGCGCTGCGCGAGGCAGACGGGGCGGCGGTGCTGGGCCATGCCATGCGGCTGGCCGAGAACTCGAATTCGAAGCTGCTGATCCTGCACACGGCGGCGAGCCGGGTGGGGGCGATGGACGTGGGCGCCGTGACCGAGGGCGGTCTTGCGGCCGCCGTCGAGGGGGCCGAGGTGATCTACAGCCTCGGCGCCGACGAGGTGGACGTGGCCCCGGGCGCCTTCGTGATCTACCAGGGCAGCCACGGCGACCGCGGCGCGCACCGGGCGGACGTGATCCTGCCCGGCGCCTGCTACACCGAGGAGAACGGCCTCTTCGTGAACACCGAGGGCCGTCCCCAGCTGGCCATGCGGGCCAACTTCGCCCCCGGCGAGGCCAAGGAGAACTGGGCGATCCTGCGGGCGCTCTCGGCCCGTCTGGGCAAGACCCAGCCGTGGGACAGCCTGGCCCAGCTGCGCCGGGCGCTGATCGACGCGGTGCCGCATCTGGCGCAGATCGACGAGGTGCCGGCGAACGTCTGGCAGCCGGTCGAGGCCGGGCCGCTCGGCCGGGCCGATTTCCGCGGTGCGGTGGCCGATTTCTACCTCTCGAACCCGATCGCCCGCGCCTCGGCGCTGATGGGCGAGTTGTCGGCGATGGCCATGGCCCGGCGGGCCACGGCTCTGGCGGCGGAGTAACCCCCGTGCGCGGCGGGCTGTCCCTTCTGGTGGCGGTCGCGGTCTCGGTCGGGGCGCTGAGCGGCTGCGGCCAGCGCGAGTCGGGCGGGCAGGGGCTGGCGACGCCGCCCCGTGCCAAGCCGGACGAGGTCAAGGTCAAGATCGTCGATCGCAGCATTGCGGGCACCAAGCTGAGCCGGGCCCGCGTCTCGACCAAGTCGGGCGACATCCTGATCCTCGAGCACGACGGATCGGTGACCGAAGTGGCGCTCGACAGCCCCGCCGGGCAGGAGGCGTTCCAGGTCACCGAGGCGGAACTCGAGGCGCTGAATGTCAATCTCGGTCTCAAGCTGAAGCCGGCGGACGTGGCGAATTTCGACGTCGTTGCGCCTGAAAAGCCACGCCTGCCGACGGCGCAGGAAAAGGCGCTCGAGGAATTCGCCGCCCGCACCCGGCCGGCGCTGCCCGCCTTTCCCAAGGGCTTCAAGGCCGACCCGCAGGATTTCGTGGCCGCCCGCGTCCAGCCGCTGGCCGGGGACCGGCGCGGCGACCTCGTCGAGGTCAGCGCGAACCTCAGGCCGGGGGTGGACGCCGATGTGGCGTTCGCCTATGCCACCTGCGCGTTGGCCGGGTGGGCCAAGGGCCAGAACAAGCCGTTTGGCCGGCACATCCGCACCTTGCAGGAACGGCGCGACGGCAAGCTGGTCGTCGGGTCGGTCTTTACGCTGTCGGACACGCGGCCCATGGGCTTGCGGGTCATGGAAACACAAGACACCCTGCGCGCCTGCAGGGACAGCGGCATTCCGGCCGCATGACGAGGGGGCACGTTCCGCATGGCTGACTTTCTGGCGTCCCCGCTCGGCATTGCCGTGATCCTGCTGGCGCAGGGTCTGGGAATCATCGCCTTCGTGATGATTTCGCTGCTGTTCCTCGTCTACGGCGACCGCAAGATCTGGGCCGCGGTGCAGATGCGCCGGGGTCCGAACGTGGTTGGCCCCTGGGGCCTGCTGCAGTCGGTGGCCGACGCGCTGAAATACGTCGTCAAGGAAATCGTCGTCCCGGCCGGGTCGGACAAGTTCGTCTTTTTCCTCGCGCCCTTCCTGTCGATGATGCTGGCGCTGTTCGCCTGGGTGGTGATCCCCTTCGCCCCCGGCTGGGTGATGGCCAACATCAACGTGGGCGTGCTGTTCATCTTCGCGGTCTCCTCGCTCGAGGTGTACGGCGTGATCATGGGCGGCTGGGCCTCGAACTCGAAATACCCGTTCCTCGCCTCGCTGCGGTCGGCGGCGCAGATGATCTCGTACGAAGTGTCGCTGGGGCTGATCATCATCGGGGTGATCATCTCGGCCGGCACGATGAACCTCAGCGGCATCGTCGAGAGCCAGCGCGGCGCCTACGGGATGTTCAACTGGTACTGGCTGCCGCATCTGCCGATGCTGGTGCTGTTCTTCGTCTCGGCGCTGGCCGAGACGAACCGCCCGCCCTTCGACCTGTCCGAGGCCGAATCCGAGCTCGTGGCCGGGCACATGGTCGAATACTCCTCGACCCCCTACCTGCTCTACATGGCGGGCGAGTACATCGCGATCTTCCTGATGTGCGCGCTGATCTCGATCCTGTTCTTCGGCGGCTGGCTGTCGCCCATCCCGGGGCTGCCCGACGGGGCGCTGTGGATGGTCCTGAAGATGTGGGTCTGGTTCTTCATGTTCGCGATGGTGAAGGCCATCGTGCCGCGCTACCGCTACGACCAGCTGATGCGGATCGGCTGGAAGGTCTTCCTGCCCCTGTCGCTGTTCTGGGTCGTTCTGGTCGCCTTCCTGGCCCGGTTCGACGTGCTGGGCGGGGCCTGGGCGCGCTGGGATCATCTGGTGCCGATCGGCACCACCATTGTGGGGGGCTGACCATGGCCGCACATGAGCTTGCCGCAGCACTGGCCGCGGCGTCCGAAACCGACAAGGCGACGCTGGCGCAATACGTGCTGCACGCGCTCGAGCGCGCGGGCGTCCCGCACGACTCGGCCGCCAAGCGGCTGATCGTCGGCGCGATGGACCGCTATGCCGACGAGGAGGGGAACGTCTGAGATGGCCCTCGATCTGGTCCGCGCCACCAAATACTTCCTCATGTGGGACTTCATCAAAGGCTTCGGCGTGGGGATGAAGTACTTCTTCGCCCCCAAGGCGACGCTGAACTACCCGCACGAGAAGGGCCCGCTTTCGCCCCGCTTCCGCGGCGAGCACGCGCTGCGCCGCTATCCGAACGGCGAAGAGCGCTGCATCGCCTGCAAGCTGTGCGAGGCGATCTGCCCGGCGCAGGCGATCACCATCGACGCCGAACCGCGCGAGGACGGCTCGCGGCGCACCACGCGCTACGACATCGACATGACCAAGTGCATCTACTGCGGCTTCTGCCAGGAAGCCTGCCCGGTCGATGCCATCGTCGAGGGGCCGAACTTCGAGTTCGCCACCGAGACCCGCGAAGAGCTGTTCTACGACAAGGCCCGCCTGCTCGCCAACGGCGAGCGGTGGGAGGCCGAGATCGCCCGCAACCTCCAGCTCGACGCGCCCTATCGATGAGCGACGGTTTCGCCAGGCTGTTCCAGCAGATGCTCCAGTCCGGGCAGGAGATGGCGCGCGCCTTCAACCCGGGGCTCGAGAATTTCGACACCCGCGCGTTCGAGAAGATGCTGCCCGTCATGCCCGCCGACATGATGGAGATGTGGTTCGGCCGCACCTTCAACCGCGAGGGGCTGGATGCCAAGACGCGGCTGCTCTTGACCATCGGGGCGCTGACGGTGCAGGGCGCTGTCGCCGAGCCGCAGCTGCGGCTGGCGGTGCGCCACGCGCTGAAGGCCGGGGCGACGCAGCGCGAGGTCGCCGAGACGATCTGGCAGATGTCGATGTTCGGCGGGCTGCCCGCCATGCAGAAGGCGCTGGAACTGGCGCAGGCGGTATTCGCCGAGGAGGATGACGCAGCATGATGGTCTTTGCTTTCTACCTCTTCGCCATCTCCGTGCTGGTCGCCGGCTTCATGGTGGTGATCTCGCGCAACCCGGTGCACTCGGTGCTGTGGCTGATCCTGGCCTTCCTCTCGGCGGCGGGGCTGTTTGTCCTGCAAGGCGCCGAGTTCGTCGCCATGCTGCTGATCATCGTCTATGTCGGCGCGGTCGCGGTGCTGTTCCTGTTCGTCGTGATGATGCTCGACGTCGATTTCGCCGCGCTCAAGGGCGAGCTGGCGCGCTACCTGCCGCTCGGCCTCCTGATCGCGGTGGTGATGATGGCGCAGCTCGGCATCGCCTTCGGCGCGTGGGAGTCCGCCCCGGGCGCCGCGGCCGCCCGCAGCGTGCCGATCGTCGAGAACACGCTGAACACCCACGCTTTGGGCGGGGTGCTCTATGACCGCTACTTCCTCGCCTTCCAGCTCGCCGGTCTGATCCTGCTGGTGGCGATGATCGGGGCGATCCTGCTGACGCTGCGCCACCGCAAGGACATCAAGCGCCAGGACGTGCTGCAGCAGATGTGGCGCGATCCGAAGAAGGCGATGCGGATGACCAACCCGAAGCCGGGGCAGGGGCTGTGATGCGGACGGCGGCCATCATGCTGGTCGCTTCGGCAAGCCTGGCGGCCTGTGTGACGCCGCGCGACGATGCGGCACTGTCCTTGGACCGCAACCTGGAAAAATGCGGGTTCCAAGACATCGAATCCGGCGCTGATCCCGCGGAAGATCTGGCGAACGGGATGGTCGGGCAAGCGGGTGGCCAAGCGGTGCCGCAGGCTTTCGGCTCATATTACAAGGTCGAGGATTGCCGGACGGGCGCGACGATAGGTCTGACCAAAACCTTTACCGGATACACCGACACCGGCGAGGTCAAGGAGCCAGACCGCACCGCCGAGGTTGAGGCCGTCCGAAGGCTGCTGCTCGGCGGGCAGGTCAAGACCATGAGCGAGCTGGACAAGCTCGCCCGCAGCAAGCGGATCTCCGTGCGGAGTGACAAAGGACTCGGCAAGGAAAGCTGCGGCTGCGCGACCTACTACCCCGAACTGCGGGGGGATAAGACGGAATATGTGCCAGTGCGCTAGACAAGGTGGATCGCGCGGGGCGCGCATGATCTTCTGCCGAAAGCTGTTCTATCCGAACGGCGTGAACTAAAGACCCGCGCGAGAGAGTCGCGGTAAGACGACAACCGGGCCACGAACCGGAGAGGGACGAAGCGAATGATCGGTTTGACACATTACCTTGTCGTGGGGGCGATCCTGTTCGTCACCGGCGTCTTCGGCATCTTCGTCAACCGCAAGAACGTCATCGTCATCCTGATGTCGATCGAGCTGATCCTGCTGGCCGTGAACATCAACTTCGTCGCCTTCTCGACCCATCTTGGCGACCTCGGCGGGCAGGTGTTCACCATGTTCGTGCTGACGGTCGCGGCGGCCGAGGCGGCGATCGGCCTGGCCATCCTCGTGGTGTTCTTCCGCAACCGCGGCACCATCGAGGTCGAAGACGTCAACGTGATGAAGGGCTGAGACAATTGGAAAAGTTCATCGTCTTCGGCCCGCTGGCAGCCTCGATCATCGCCGGCTTCGGCTGGCGCGTGATGTCGGAAAAGGGCGCGCAGGTCCTGACCACCGCGGTGCTCTTCGTCGCCTGCGCGCTGTCCTGGATCGTCTTCCTCGGCTTCGACGGCACCCCGCGCCACATCCCGGTCATGGACTGGATCGTCTCGGGTGACTTCCACGCCGAATGGGCGCTCAGGATCGACCGGCTGACGGCGATCATGCTGATCGTCGTGACGACGGTCTCGGCGCTCGTCCACCTCTACTCGATGGGCTACATGGCCCATGATGACAACTGGACCGAGGACGAGCCCTACAAGGCGCGGTTCTTCGCCTACCTGTCGTTCTTCACCTTCGCCATGCTGATGCTGGTGACGGCCGACAACCTGCTGCAGATGTTCTTCGGGTGGGAGGGCGTGGGCGTCGCCTCGTATCTGCTGATCGGCTTCTACTACAAGAAACCCAGCGCCAACGCCGCGGCGATGAAGGCCTTCATCGTCAACCGCGTCGGCGACTTCGGCTTCCTGCTCGGCATCTTCGCCATCTACTGGCTGACCGGCACGATCCGCTTCGACGAGATCTTCGCCCAGGTCCCGCAGATCGCGCAGACGCAGGTGCCCTTCCTGTGGACCGAGTGGAACGCGGCCAACCTGATCGGCGTGCTGCTGTTCATCGGCGCGATGGGCAAGTCGGCGCAGCTTGGCCTGCACACCTGGCTGCCGGACGCGATGGAGGGACCGACCCCGGTCTCGGCGCTGATCCACGCGGCGACCATGGTCACGGCGGGCGTGTTCCTCGTCTGCCGGATGTCGCCGCTTTATGAATTCGCGCCGGACGCCAAGAACTTCATCGTGCTGATCGGCGCGGCGACGGCGTTCTTTGCCGCGACCGTGGGCCTCGTCCAGAACGACATCAAGCGGGTGATCGCCTATTCGACCTGCTCGCAGCTCGGCTACATGTTCGTGGCCGCGGGGGTCGGCGTCTATTCGGTGGCGATGTTCCACCTGCTGACCCACGCCTTCTTCAAGGCGATGCTGTTCCTCGGCGCCGGCTCGGTCATCCACGCGATGCACCACGAGCAGGACCTGCGGAACTACGGCGGGCTGCGGAAGAAAATCCCCTATACCTTCTGGGCGATGCTGATCGGCACGCTGGCGATCACCGGCGTCGGCATCCCGCTGACCACCATCGGCTTCGCCGGCTACCTGTCCAAGGACGCCGTGATCGAGAGCGCCTTTGCCTCGGGCCACGCCTATGCCTTCTGGCTGCTGGTCATCGCCGCGCTCTTCACCAGCTTCTATTCCTGGCGGCTGATGTTCCTGACCTTCTGGGGCGCGCCGCGTCCGCAGCAGGTGTGGGACGCCGAGATCAAGGCCGAGGAGGAGGTGCAGCCGCAGGGCCTCGCCGCCGGTCGCGGCCATGTGGCTCACGCCGCGCATGACGCGCATGGCGCCCACGATGCGCACGGCGCCCATGACGATCACGGCCACCACGGCGGCCTGCATGCCTATGAGCACGCGCATGAAAGCCCGCCGGTGATGCTGATCCCGCTGGCGGCGCTGGCGGTGGGCGCGATCTTCTCGGGTATGGTCTGGTACGCGCCATTCTTCGGCAGCCACGAGCGGGTGGCCGAATTCTTCCACATGGGCCATGGCGGGCACGAGATCGCCGCGGCCGACCACGCCGCCCCGGTCGCCACGGACCCGGCCGACCACGTGACGGCACCGGCCGAGACGGCCGACGCCGCCCCGGTCCACGCAGCGCCGGCCGAGGGGGCCGCGGCCGCCCCCGAGGGCGCGGCGGCCGACCGGCCCGCGGGCACGGTCAACACCGCCGTTCCGGCGCCGGTGGGCGGGGCGATCTACATGCACCCCGACAACCACGTCCTCGACGAGGCGCACCACTCGCCGGTCTGGGTCAAGGTGGCGCCGTTCTCCGCCATGCTGGCGGGTCTGGCGCTGGCGTGGATGATGTACATCCGCCATCCCGGGTCGGCGGCGCAGCTGGGCGCGATGCAGCGTCCGCTGTACCGCTTCCTGCTCAACAAGTGGTATTTCGACGAGATCTACGACTTCCTCTTCGTCCGGCCGGCGCGCTGGCTCGGCCGCGCGCTCTGGACCGGCGGGGACGGGCGGACCATCGACGGGGCGATCAACGGGCTCGCCATGGGGCTGATCCCGCGGCTGACCCGCTTTGCCGGCCGGGTGCAGTCCGGCTACCTGTTCCACTATGCCTTCGGCATGGTCCTGGGCCTCGTCGGCCTGCTGATCTGGGTGATGGCGCGGAGCGTGAACTGAGATGACGACCTATCCGCTGCTTTCCATCATCACCTTCCTGCCCATCGTCGCGGCGCTGATCATGGCCGTGTTCCTGCGCGGCAACGACGCGGCCGCGGCCAGCAACGCCCGCTGGCTGGCGCTGGTCGCCACCGTGGCGACCTTTGCGGTCAGCTGCCTCGTGCTCGCCGGCTTCGACCCGCAGAACACCGGCTTCCAGTTCGTCGAGGACCAGCCCTGGATCATGGGGCTGCGCTACAAGCTGGGCGTCGACGGCATCTCGATCCTGTTCGTGATGCTGACGACGTTCCTGATGCCGCTCGTCATCCTCTCGACGTGGGAGGTGACGGACCGCACCAAGGACTATATGATCGCCTTCCTCGTGCTCGAGGGGCTGATGATCGGCGTGTTCGTCGCGCTGGACCTGGTGCTGTTCTACCTGTTCTTCGAGGCCGGGCTGATCCCGATGTTCCTGATCATCGGGATCTGGGGCGGCAAGGACCGCATCTACGCGGCCTTCAAGTTCTTCCTCTATACCTTCCTCGGCTCGGTGCTGATGCTGGTGGCGATGGTGTCGATGTACAACATGGCCGGCACCACCGACATTCCGACGCTGATGGGCTTCGACTTCCCGTCGACGCCGATCCCGGTGTTCGGCACCACGCTGCTGGGCGGGACGCAGATGCTGCTGTTCCTTGCGTTCTTCGCCAGCTTCGCGGTCAAGATGCCGATGTGGCCGGTCCACACCTGGTTGCCCGACGCCCACGTGCAGGCGCCGACCGCGGCCTCGGTCCTGCTGGCGGCGGTGCTTCTGAAGATGGGCGGCTACGGCTTCCTGCGCTTCTCGCTGCCGATGTTCCCCGAGGCGTCCGCCATCGCCCAGCCCGCGGTGTTCTGGCTCTCGGCCATCGCCATCGTCTACACCAGCCTCGTGGCGCTGGCGCAGTCCGACATGAAGAAGCTGATCGCCTATTCGTCGGTCGCGCACATGGGCTATGTGACGCTCGGCACCTTCGCGGCCAACCAGGTGGGCGTCGAGGGCGCCATCTTCCAGATGCTGTCGCACGGCTTCGTCTCGGGCGCGCTGTTCCTGCTGGTCGGCGTGATCTACGACCGGATGCACACGCGCGAGATCGACGCCTACGGCGGGCTCGTGAACCGGATGCCGATCTACGCGCTGATCTTCATGTTCTTCACCATGGCGAACGTGGGCCTGCCGGGCACCTCGGGCTTCGTGGGCGAGTTCCTGACCCTGCTCGGCGTGTTCCAGGTCAACACCTGGGTGGCGCTCGTCGCCACCACCGGGGTGATCCTCTCGGCGGCCTATGCGCTCTGGCTCTACCGCCGGGTGACGCTGGGCGCGCTGGTCAAGGAGAGCCTGCGCACGATCACCGACATGACCCCGCGCGAGCGCTGGATCTTCGTCCCGCTGATCGCCATGACGCTGCTGCTCGGGGTCTATCCGCGCGCCGTCACCGACATCACCGGCCCGGCCGTCGCCGCGCTCGTGCATGATTACCACGCCAGCCTGCCCGCAGCCCCCGCGACCACCGATGTCGCCGCTGCGCCCGCGGCAAGCCACTGAGGGGGCCGCGATGACCGCAATCGACATGAACTTCTCGCTCATCCTGCCCGAGATCGCGCTGGCGCTGTTTGCCATGGCTGCGCTGATGCTGGGGGCGTTCTTCGGCAAGGACCGGCTGGCCGGGACGGTGCTGTGGCTCTCGGTCGCGGCGCTGCTGCTGGCGGCGCTGTTCGTGGGCTGGGGCGACCGCGCGGACGGGCAGTCCTTCTGGGGCATGTTCATCGACGACGCCTTCGCGCGCTTCGCCAAGGTCACGGCGCTGGCCGCCGCGGCCGCGGTGCTGGCGATGAGCGCGGGCTATCTCGACCGGCAGGGCCTGCTGAGGTTCGAGCTGCCGATCCTGATCGTGCTCGCCGTCGTCGGCATGATGGTCATGGTCTCGGCCGGCGACCTGCTGACGCTCTACATGGGGCTCGAGCTGCAGTCGCTGGCGCTCTATGTCGTGGCCGCCATGCGGCGCGACAGCGTGCGTTCGTCCGAGGCCGGGCTCAAGTATTTCGTCCTCGGCTCGCTCAGCTCTGGGATGCTGCTCTACGGGATCTCGCTGGTCTATGGCTTCGCCGGGACCACCAACCTCGCCGGGGTGATGCAGGCGGTCACCGCCGAGCAGCTGCCGATGGGGCTGCTGTTCGGGATGGTGTTCCTGCTCGTCGGGCTGGCCTTCAAGGTCTCGGCGGTGCCGTTCCACATGTGGACGCCTGACGTCTACGAGGGCTCGCCGACGCCGATCACCGCCTTCTTCGCCACCGCGCCCAAGGTCGCCGCGATGGCGCTGATCGCGCGGCTGATGTGGGGCGCGTTCGGGCAGGTGCCGGGCGACTGGGGGCAGATCATCGCGGTGCTGGCGCTGCTGTCTATGTTCCTCGGCTCGATCGCCGGCATCGGCCAGCGCGACATCAAGCGGCTGATGGCCTATTCCTCGATCGCGCACATGGGCTTCGCGCTCATCGGCCTGGCCGCCGGGACCGTCTACGGGGTCCAGGCGATGCTGATGTATATGGCGATCTATGTCGTGATGAACGTCGGCACCTTCGCCTTCATCCTGTCGATGGAGCGGGGGGGGCGTCCGGTCACCGCGCTGGACGACCTGAACCTGCTGGCGCGGACCGAGCCGCTGAGGGCGCTGGCGATGCTGGTGCTGCTCTTCAGCCTCGCCGGGGTGCCGCCGATGCTGGGCTTCTTCGCCAAGTTCGGGGTGCTCAAGGCGGCCGTGGACGCGGGCATGGGCTGGCTTGCGGTGTTGGGCGTGATCGCGTCGGTGATCGGGGCGTTCTACTACCTGCGCATGGCGTATTACCTCTACTTCGGCGCCGAGCGCGATGAGCCGGTGCAGATGCACGGCGGCGCCGCCACCTGGGTGGCGCTGGTCGGTGCGGCCGCGGCGATGGTGATCGGGGCCTTCACGATGTTCGGGGCCGACCGGGCCGCCGAGCGGGCGGCGGCGTCGCTGGTCGTGGCGCAGGCCGCGGTGGCGGAGCCTGTGGCGGTGGCCACCCGCCCCGTTGACTGACCCCGCACGGTCCGCGGCGGACCCCTCCGCCGCCGCTGACGGCTGGCCCGAGGGCGTCGGCCGCCACATCCTGCCGCGCTGCGCCAGCACCAACGCCGAGGCGCTGCGCCTGGCCCCCGCGCTCACTGGCCCGGCCTGGGTGCTGACGCTCGACCAGTTCGCCGGGCGCGGACGGCGCGGGCGGGTCTGGCAGATGCCCGCCGGCAACTTCGCCGCCACGCTGGTGCTGCGCCCGGCGGGTGGGCCGGCCGAGGCCTCGCTCTACAGCTTCGTCGCTGCGCTTGCTCTGCACGAGGCGCTGGCGCTGGTCTGCGGCCCCGCGGCGCGGCTGGCGATCAAGTGGCCCAACGACGTGCTGCTGAACGGCGGCAAGGTCGCGGGCATCCTGCTGGAAAGCGCGGGGCAGGGTGGGCAGGTCAGCGCGCTCGCCGTGGGGATCGGCGTCAACCTCGCCGCCGCCCCCCCGGCCGAGATGCTCGAGCCCGAGGCCACCCCCGCCGTCTCGGTCCGCGAGGCGACCGGCCACGCCCTCGCGCCGACCGAGTTCCTCGACCTTCTCGCCCCGGCCTTCGCCCGCTGGCAGGCCCATCTCACCACCTGGGGCTTCGCCCCGATCCGCACCGCCTGGCTGGCCCGGGCCGCGCGGCTGGGCCAGACCATCACCGCCCGCACCGGCAGCCACAGCCGCACCGGCACCTTCGAGGGTATCGACGCCACCGGCGCGCTGATCCTCATCACCGCGCAGGGCCGCGAGGTGATCCCCGCCGCCGACATCTATTTTCACGAGGCCCCCTGATGCTGCTCTGCATCGACACCGGCAACACCAACACCGTCTTCGCCATCTGGGACGGCGCGCGGTTCCTGAGCCAGTGGCGCATCGCCACCGACCACCGCCGCACCGCGGACGAGTATTTCGTCTGGCTGCGCTCGCTGATCTCGCTGCACGGGCTCGAGGTGACGATCGACCACTGCATCATCTCATCGACCGTGCCGCGGGTGGTGTTCAACCTGCGGGTGCTCTGCAACCGCTACTTCGACACCCGCCCGCTGGTGGTGGGCAAGCCCGACACGCTGCTGCCGGCGCCGCCGCGGGTGGACCCGGGCGCGGTGGTCGGGCCTGACCGGATCGTGAACACATGGGCGGCGTTCGACCGCTACGGTCCCGACCTGACGGTGGTGGACTTCGGCACCGCCACGACCTTCGACGTGGTGGACACCGACGGGGCCTATGTGGGCGGCGTGATCGCGCCGGGCGTGAACCTGTCGCTCGAGGCGCTGCACATGGGCGCGGCCTCGCTGCCGCATGTCGATATCACCAAGCCCGCGCAGGTCATCGGCACGAATACGGTTGCCTGCATCCAGTCGGGTGTGTTCTGGGGCTATGTCGGGCTCGTCCGCGAGATCTGCCAGCGCATCGCTGCCGAGCGCGGCCGGAAGATGAAGATCATCGCAACCGGAGGCTTGGCTGCGTTGTTCGACCAGACCCAGGACCTGTTCGACAGCTGGGACGACGATCTGACCATGCACGGGCTGCGGCTCATCCACGATTACAACAGGGAGGCGGGCAATGTCTGAGCGCCTGATCTATCTGCCGCTGGGCGGCGCGGGCGAAATCGGCATGAACGCCTATGTCTACGGCTACGGCCCGGCGGGGCGCGAGCGGCTGATCCTCGTCGACCTCGGCGTGACCTTCGGCGACATGGACAGTGCGCCGGGCATCGACCTCATCATGCCGGACCTGCGCTGGCTCGAGGACAACCGCGACCGGCTGGAGGGGGTGTTCATCACCCACGCGCACGAGGATCACGTGGGCGCGCTGGGGCTGCTTTACAGCCGCCTGCGGGTGCCGGTCTATGCGCGCAAGTTTACCGGCACGCTGGCCCGGATGAAGCTGGAAGAGGCCGGCCAGCCGACCGACCGGCTGCGCATCGTGGCCCCGCGCCCAGGGGTGGTCGAGGTCGGACCCTTCAAGGTCCAGTTCGTGCCGGTCAGCCACTCGATCCCGGAAAGCGCCGCGCTGATCATCGACACGCCCGCGGGGCGGGTGGTGCACACCGGCGACTTCAAGCTCGACGGGACGCCTGTGGTGGGCGAGGCGTTCGACCCGATCCTCTGGCACGACATCGCGCAGGAACAGCCGATCAAGGCGCTCGCCTGCGATTCCACCAACGTGTTCAGCCCCAACCCCGGCCGGTCCGAGGCGCTGCTGGCGAACCCGCTGCTCGACTTCGTCATGGCGCAGAAGCAGATGGTTGTGGCCACGACCTTCGCCTCGAACGTCGCGCGGCTGAAGACGCTGGCCGAGGCGGGCGTCGCCTCGGGGCGCAAGGTCTGCCTGCTCGGCCGGGCGATGCGCAAGATGGTGACGGCGGCGATCGAGACGGGGGTGCTCAAGGACTTTCCCAAGGTCATCGGCCCGGACGAGGCCGCGGACCTGCCGCGCAACAAGGTGATGCTGATCGTCACGGGCAGCCAGGGTGAGCGGCGGGCGGCCTCGATGCAGCTCTCGATGGGCAAGTATCTCGGCATCCAGCTCAAGGAAGGCGACAGCTTCCTGTTCTCGAGCCGCACGATCCCCGGCAACGAGCGCCCGGTGATCCGCATCATGAACAACCTCAGCCGGCTGGGGGTCGACGTCTATGACCCTGACGACGGGATGTATCACGTCTCGGGCCACGCCAACCGCCCCGACCTTGAGGCGATCCATGACCTGTTGAAGCCGCAGATGCTGATCCCGATGCACGGCGAGCACATGCATCTGCGCGAGCACATGAACCTGGGCCGGGCCAAGGGCATGGCGTCCGAGATCGTCACCAACGGGATGATGATGGACCTCAGCGGCGACACGCTGCGGCAGGTGGACGACGTGCCGACGGGCCGCATCTACCTGGACGGGACGGTGCTCATCGGGGCGATGGACGGCGTGGTGCGCGACCGCATCCGCATGGCGCTGAACGGTCATGCGACGGTCTCGGTCATCATCGACGAGAACGACGAGCCGCTGCCCGACGCCTGGGTCGAGACGATGGGTCTGGCCGCGCAGGGCCGCGCCGGCGTGCCGCTCGCCCGGCATGTGGAGAGCGAGCTCGGCGAGTACCTCGAGCGGGTCGACCAGACGACCGCCACCGACGACAAGAAGCTGGACGAGGGGCTGCGCCGCATCGTCCGCCAGGCGACGATGGAGGAGATCGGCAAGAAGCCCGAGGTCAAGATCGTCATCTCGCGGCTGGCCGCCGAGTGATGCTGCTGGCGGCCGCCCTCGGCTGCGCGGTCGTCTGCCTGGCCGCGGGACTGGCGACGGTCCCCGCGCGCGAGGGGGCGGGCGGTCCTGCGCCGGGGGCGCTGCCGCTGGCGGGATTGCAGGTCGTCGGCGGTGCTCTGCTCGGCTGGGCGATCGGCTGGCTGCTGGCCATGACCCCGGCCGAGACGGCGGCGCTGGCGCTGCTCGGCGCCTCGCCGGGGACGGTCGCGGTCAATCCGCTGGTGGCGCTGGCGGGCGGGCGGATCGTGCTGGCGAACGGCGTCATGGCGGTGGGCGGATTGGCTGCCGTCGCTGCGGTCGCGGCGGTCGCGCTGCTGTTCGGCGCGGCGGGGTCGGTGGTGCTGCCGCTGCTGCTGGCCGCCGCTCTGCCGATGTGGCTGGGGCGGGTGCTGCGTTTACGGGTCTCGCCCGGCGTCCAGCGGTTGGCACCGATCGTCGCAGGGCTGGCGCTGGCCGCGATGGTGCTGGCCGGCCTGATCCTCGGCCGGGCAGGGGCGACGATCTGGCCGCTGGCCGGGGCGGTCTTGCTGCTGGCGGGGGCGCTGACCGTGCTGGGCCATGCCGTCGGCAGGGGCCTTGCCCCCGTCGCCGGTGGCGAGGGTGTGCCGGTGACCGCGGCGCTGCTGCTGCCGATGCGGAACGTGGCCGTGCCAATGCTCGCCGGTCTCGCCGGGGGCCTGAGCGCCGCGCCGCTGGCGGCGGCGCTCTATGGCGTGCTGATGTACGTCCCGGCGCTGGCGCTGGTCATGGCCCGGCAGGCGCGGGCCCGGCGCTAGGCGCCGCGCCTCAATGGCCGGCCTGCGCGTGGGCGCGGTCGATCACGAAGCGCTTGTCGCAATAGGGGCAGTCCACCCAGCCGGTCGGCTCGGCGATCGACAGCCACACCCGCGGATGCCCCAGTCCCAGCGCCTCGTCACCCGAGCAGGCGACCTTCCACGCCGCCACCACCTCGGTCACGGGCGCCGGATGCAGCGGCAGGGCGGTGTCCTGATCGGTGGAGAGCGGGTTTTCGGTCTGGGGCGCGCGCATCGAGGCTCTCTTGTGCTGGCGGTGAAACGCCGGTTTAACGGCCCGGCCATTCTAGCCGCCCCATCCCCGGCCGCAACCCGTCGCGGTTCGCGGGGCGGGGGTGTCGCCCAGCCACAGGCGGACCGCCCGATGCCCGATCCCGACCCCTCTGCCGCGCCTGCGATCCGCCTGACGGGCCTGCGCAAGACCTATGCCGCGGTCGGCCGCGTCCCCGCGAAAGAGGCGCTGAAGGGCGTCGACCTGACCATCCCGCGCGGCTCGATCTTCGGGCTTCTGGGGCCGAACGGGGCGGGGAAATCGACCCTCATCAACATCCTCGCCGGGCTGGTGAACAAGTCCGCGGGCCAGGTCGAGATCTGGGGCTTCGACCAGGACGTGAACCCGCGCCAGTCGCGCGCGGCCATCGGGGTGATGCCGCAGGAACTCAACATCGACCCGTTCTTCACCCCGCGCGCCAGCCTCGAGGTGCAGGCGGGGCTTTACGGCGTGCCGAAGGCCGACCGCTGGACCGACGAGATCCTCGCGCTGGTCGGGCTGACCGCGCAGGCTGAAAGCTACACCCGCCAGCTTTCAGGCGGGATGAAGCGGCGGCTGCTTCTGGCCAAGGCGCTGGTGCACCGCCCGCGCATTCTCGTCCTCGACGAGCCGACGGCGGGCGTGGACATCGCGCTGCGCGAGATGCTGTGGGAAAACGTCCGCCGCCTCAACGCGCAGGGGATGACGGTGATCCTGACCACGCATTACCTCGAAGAGGCGCAGGCGATGTGCGACGAGATCGCCATCATCGACCGCGGGCAGAAGATCATCCAGGACCGCACCGAGCGCCTGCTCGCCCGGGCCGAGACCAAGACGCTGGTGGTCGACCCCGGGCCGTGGGCCGGGGCCCTGCCGCCGCTGCCCGAGGGGGTCGCGGCCGAGCGCCGCGCCGACGGGCGGCTGGCGCTCAGCTACGCGCCTGAGCGGGTCCCGGCCGAGCAAATCGTCGATGCGCTGCGCGCGGGCGGGGTGCCGATGGCGGACCTCTCGACCGAGCAGCCGGACCTGCAGGACGTGTTCCTGTCGCTGACCGGCGGCCGCTAGAGCCAGCGCTTCCAGCGCGCGAGCAGATAGATCAGCAGCGCCGACAGCACCATCGCGGCCAGCGCCATCGGGTAGCCGTAGCGCCAGTGCAGTTCCGGCATCACGTCGAAGTTCATCCCGTAGATCGAGGCGATCATCGTCGGCGGCAGGAACAGCGCCGCGACCACCGACAGCACCCGCACGGTGTTGTTCTGCTGCAGGTTGATGAGGCCCAGCGTCGCGTCCACCGTCATCCCCAGCCGGGTGCCGAGGAAATCGGCGTGCACCTCGAGCGCCTGGACGTCGCGGTTGATCGACTTCGCCAGCGCCCGCAGCCGGTCGGCGTCCGGGTGGGCCTCGGTCCAGCTGGTGTAGAAGCTCAGCACGCGCTCGACCGACAGAAGCCCGAGCCGCACCCGCGCCATCAGCTCGGACTGGCCGCCGATCCTGAGCAGGGCGGCGCGCAGCTCGGCGTCGCGGGCGTTGGCGTTGCTGTCGAAGACCAGCGCCCCGGTCTGGTCGAGTACCCGGCCCACCCCCTCGAGGATGTCGGCGAGGCGGGCGACGATCTCCTCCATCAGGCCAAGGAAGATGCGGTCGGGGCTGCCGACGCCCGAGGCGGAGCGCTCGGCCCGGGTCGGAAAGGTGGTGAAGGGCCGCGGCGCGTGGTGGCGGACGGTCACCAGCCGCTCGGGCGACAGGATGAAGGTCACCGGCATCGCCACCGGCTTGCCGTCCGGCAACTCGCCCGGCAGCACCGCGGTCATGTAGATCGCGTCCCCCTCGCGGTAGAGGCGGTTCGAGATCTCGATCTCCTCCATGTCCTCGAGGGTGGGCACGTCGATGCCGAGCGCCTTGACCTGCCGCACCTGCGCGTCGAGCGGGCGGTAGAGGTCGACCCAGCGGGCGCGGGCGATCTGCTCGCCCGGGGGCAGGGGCGCGAGGCCACCCAGATGCGGTGCGAAGGCGTGAAGCATGGGGCGACCTGCCGGGGACCGTGACGCTCAGCGCTCAGTCGCGCGACACCATCCGGCCCATCGGGCGGCCGCCGAGCAGGTGCAGGTGGAAATGCGGCACCTCCTGCACGCCATGCGCGCCGGCGTTGGTGATGGCGCGGAAGCCGTCGCCGCCGTCCGCGAGGCTCAGCCCCTCGGCCCGCGCCACCTCGGCCACCAGCCGGTTGAAGCCGACGATCTCGTCGTCCGAGGCGTTGGCGGCGAAGTCGTCGTAGCTGACGTAGCGGCCGCGCGGGATCACGAGGACATGCACCGGCGCCTGCGGGCGGATGTCGCGGAAGGCGAGCGCGTGGGCGTTCTCGGCCACGGTGTCGTTCGGGATCTCGCCGCGCAGCATGCGGGCGAAGATGTTGCTGTCGTCATAGGTCATCGGGCGGTCCTTCTCGGGCGTCGTGTCGGGTGCCTCTCCGGGCATCGTCTCAGTCATCGAACAGATGATCCGTGCGGGCCAGCGTCAAGGCAATCTCGGGCTCGACGCCGAGGAACCGCGCGAGGGCCGCGGCATTGCGGTCCGGGTCATGGCGGGCCGCGATCACCTCGAACCCCTCGAGGTCGAGGTCGCGCAGCCGCTCGGTCTCGTGCGCGAGATCGCTGCGCACCGCCCCGATCAGGCGCCCGACGAACCCCGGCGGGCTGTTCGGTCCGGCGAGCCCCACGCGCGCGATGTGGCCGCGCACATAGTCGTCGTCAAAGTCCGAATCGATCAGCAGGACGCGGGTGTCGGCCTTGTCCTCGACGAAATCCTGGATCAGCCCCAGCGCCGAGGGGTCGAGGCAGATCGCCAGCTTCTTCGCCTCGAACTGGTCGAAGAGCATCCGCACCAGCGCCCGGCGGTGGCGCTGGCGCTTGTCCACGGTCGTCTCGATCCCGCCCATGTCGGGCAGGGCGGCGTCGGTCTCGTTGAAGAGATAGTTGACAGCGGGAATGTCGGTGTGGGTGCGGATGGCATCGGTCAGCCGCTTGGCGACGTGCCATTTCTTGCACACGATCAGCAGCAGCGTGCGGCCGCGCCCGAGGCTGCCCTCGGCCTCCCAGAAGCGCTGGCCCATGCGACGGCCCACCCGGCCGCGCTGGGTCAGGAAGCGGTAGAGGCCGGCCGCCTCGTTCGAGATCGGGAAGTCGAGGTCCGGCGCCTGCCACAGCGCGCCCAGCCGCTCGCGCAGGTCGATGGCCTCGGGGCTGATCTTGCGGACGAAGAGGAAATCCTGCCCGAGCAGCAGGTCGTAATGGTCGTTGTAGAAGGTCACCGGCATCCCGTAGTCGGTGAACATCAGGAAGGTGAGCGTCCGCGACCGGATCTCGCGCCGGGCGACCACGTGCGGCACCACGGTCTGGAAGAACGTCTCGTCCGGGATCCAGGTCGTGGCGAAGAACCGCATCACGTCGCGGCGTTCGTCGCAGAAGGCGAGCACCTTCTCGATCGTCTGCCGCCTGAGGCACCACCATTGCGAGCCGATCATCACCTGCAGGTCGGCGGGCACCGGCCGGGTCAGGCCAAGCCGGCGCTGCAGCTCGTAGCTGCCGTAGAACAGCCGCGCCTGCGTGCGCTCGTTGAAGAAATGCCGATAGATCAGCCGCTCTTCCTTGAAGCCGGTCTTGATCCAGTCGCTGGCGAAGAAGTCGAAACTCTCGATGTAGTCGAGGTCGTGGGCGTCGAGGTAGTCGTGGGCATAGGCCGCCGACTTGACCGGCATGCAGTCGCCCGAGAGCATGTAGAAATGCGTGGCGGCGGGGAACGCCGCGACCGCGGCGCGCACCGCCTCGAGCGTGGCTGCGACCAGCGACCACTCGCCCCAGCCGCATTTCAGCCGCCGTGCCGCGAAGGTCACGCCGGGGTTGTCGGCCAGCGCCGTGCGGATCAGGTCGAAATCCGCGGCGCTGGCGCGGGCGTCGAAATGGATCGAGACATAGTCGCCCGAGCCGGTCAGCCGCCGGGCCTGCGCAATGACCCCCTTGGGGTCCTTGTGGCAGAGCAGGATAAAGGCGATGCGGGCCATGGAACTCGACTCAAACCGACGCCGCGCCGCCCTTTCGGACCCGGCGCGGCGGCTCGGACAGGAAATTGCCAACGGGCGCGTTGCTTTGCGTCCATAACGATTTTATGGGCTTGGGCAACCCGGCCGAAAGCCGCGGCGGAAAGGAACATGCGTCATGGGTTTCCCCGGAACGTGGATGACCGAAAGCGAGAGCATCGCCTATCGCGTGGTGCCGAAATGCGCCTGCTCGACCATCGGGCAGATCATGTTCTACTCGGACCACGGCCGCTACTTCGACGGTGACATCCACGATTCCACCACCGGCCTGCACAAGTGGAACCAGGAGCACAGCCACGAGCCGATCGAGCGCGCGGTCACGGCGCGCAAGCCGGTCAGCTTCACCTGTGTCCGCAACCCCTATGCGCGGGTGCTGTCGTCGTTCTTCGACAAGATCGCCGGCATCCAGCGCAACGGCAAGCGCTACCGCGGCAACCTGATCCCGCAGCTCATGCAGCGCTACGGCGTCGACGTGGGCTCGCCCGAGAACGACTTCGCCTTCGACCAGATCGCCAGCTTCCGCCGCTTCCTGCTCTTCGCCCGCGACACCATCCGCTGGCGCCGCCCGATGGAGCCGGACATCCACTGGTCGGCCATGTCCGGCCATATCGCCACCTTCATCGTGAACGGCGGGCGTTACGACCAGATCTTCTTCACCGAGAAGTTCAACGAGGGGATGCAGCGGGTGCTCGACGCCGCCGAGACGCCGGTGAAGCTCGACGTGACCACGGTGCCGCGCTTCAACGAGAGCGAGGGGCACGGGCCGAAGCGGCTGCACAAGGTCAGCGACTACTTCGACGACCTGTCGCGGCACCTCGTGTGGGAGATCTACAAGAAGGACTTCCAGCTCTTCCGCTACGACTTCGACGACCCCGACAACAAGCTGCCGAAGGGCGAGGTCGATCTGGACGAAGTGCACGCCAAGCTCGGCCGCTGAGCGGGCACCTCCGGCGGAGGTATCTGGACCAGAACGAAGCCAGAGGGCGCGCGTCGACCGGCCCACCCCACCTCGGGCTGGACCCAAATATCCCGGGGTCCGGGGCAGCGCCCCGGTCCGGCACCGCCAATCCGCTCAGATCGCCGGGCTGTGGCCCTTGGCCTCCATCTCGTAGCCGTCGAGCATCCGCGCAATCATCCGGGTCAGCGGCCGCCCCTCGAAGGGGATCGAGAGCCCGGCCGCATTCACCGTCACCATCTCGCCGAACTGCGCCTTGATCGGGGCGAACAGCGCCGCGAGGCGGGGGGCCGTGAAGCCGTGGTCGCGGATGAACTCGTCGGCGCGGATCTCGAAGTCGCACATCAGCGCCTCGATCATCCGGGCCCGCCAGATGTCCTCGGGGGTGAACGCATGGCCGCGGGTGGTCGAGAACCGCCCCTCGCGGATCGCCTTGACGTGGGCGCCGGTCGCGGGCGCGTTCTGCGCGTAACCCTGCGGGAAGCGCGAGATGGATGAGGCGCCCATCCCCACCAGCGCCGTCGCCTGGTCGTCGGTGTAGCCCTGGAAGTTGCGCCTGAGCAGCCCCGCCCGCTGCGCCACCGCCAGCCCGTCGCCGGGGCGGGCGAAGTGGTCGATCCCGATCTCGTCATAGCCGTCCGCGACCAACAGCCGCCGGGCGACCTCGAACAGCGCCAGCCGCGCCTGCGGGTCGGGCAGGGCCGCGTCCGGGATCATCACCTGGCGCTTGGCCATCCACGGCACGTGGGCATAGCCGTAAAGCGCGATCCGGTCGGGCGACAGCGCCATCAGCTTCTGGATCGAATCCGCGATCCGCTGCGGGGTCTGGTGGGGCAGGCCATAGAGGATATCGGCGTTCAGGCTCTCGATCCCGCGGGCGCGGATCATGCGGACCGCCTCGGCGGTCACCTCGAAGCTCTGGTCGCGGCCGATGGTGGCCTGGATCGCCGGATCGAAGTCCTGAATGCCGATCGAGGCGCGCGTCAGCCCCGCCTCGGCCAGCGCGTCCATGCGCGCCTCGTCGATCTCGTTGGGGTCGATCTCGACCGAGAACTCGGCCCCGGGGGCGAGCGGGAAGGCGTCGAACACCGCGCCCGCCACGCGCCGCATCATGTCCGGCGGCATCAGCGTGGGCGTGCCCCCGCCCCAGTGCAGCCGCGACAGCGTAACGCCGGGCGCGAGATGCGCCTTGAGCAGCGCAAGCTCCTGAATCAGCACGTCGGCATAGGCGCGCACCGGGGCGTCCGACTGCGTGCCCTGCGTCCGGCAGGCGCAGAACCAGCACAGCCGGCGGCAGAACGGGACGTGCATGTAAAGCGAGATCGCCGCGCCGGGCGGGATGGCCTCGACCCAGCGGGTGAAGTCCCCGGCCCCGATCGTGGGCTTGAAGTGTGGCGCGGTGGGATAGGACGTGTAGCGCGGCACGCGCGCGTCAAACAGTCCCAGCCGGGTGAGTTGCGATTCCTGTTCCATGCGCCTAGTCAGATACAAGCATCACACAGGCCAGTATTGACACAGGTCAAGTCCATATCACCCGCGGGCTGCCACCCGCTGCAGATTCCCTGCGAGGATTGCCCGATCCGCTATCGGGCGGTCTGCGCGACCTGCGAGCCGTCGGAACTGACCGCGCTCGAGGGCAGCAAGTACTATCGCCGCTATGAGGCGGGGCAGGTGATCGGGCTGGCCGGCGAGCGGATGGACTTCGTGGCCTCGGTCGTCTCTGGCGTGGCAGGCCTGAGCCAGACTATGGAGGACGGGCGCACCCAGATGGTGGGCCTGCTGCTGCCGTCGGACTTCCTCGGCCGGCCCGGCCGCGACCGCTCGCCCTATGACGTCACGGCACTCTCCGAACTGCTGCTCTGCTGCTTCCGGCGCCGCCCGTTCGAGGGGCTGCTGCACTCGAGCCCGCGGGTGGCGGCGCGGCTGCTCGACATGACGCTCGACGAACTCGACGCGGCGCGGGACTGGCTGCTCCTGCTGGGGCGCAAGTCGGCGCGCGAGAAGATCGCCTCGTTCCTCACCATCCTCGCCCGGCGCGAGGCGGTGCTGCGTCAGAGCCTGCCCACCGGCGGCACGGTGGTCGACCTGCCGCTGGGGCGCGAGGCGATGGCCGACTATCTCGGGCTGACGCTCGAGACGGTGAGCCGGCAGATCTCGGCCCTGCGGCGCGAGGGGGTCATCGCGCTCGAGGGCAGCCGCCGGGTGGTGATCCCCGACTTCCATCGCCTCGCGGCCGAAAGCGGCGACGATTCGGACGGCGGACTGCCCTGCTGACCCCACCCGCGTGAGCGCGGAGGGCAGGGGGGCGAGCCGGTTCCCCGGCCCGCCTGTAACCGCCGACTGACCCCTCAGCGTGCCATCAGGATCGGCAGCGGCGCCCGCTCGAGCATGTGCCGGGTGGCCCCGCCGAGGATCGCCTCGCGCAGCCGCGAGTGGCTGTAGGCACCCATCACCACGAGGTCGGCGCCGGTTTCGGCGGCGCGGCGGTTCAGCACCTCGCTGACCGTGGGCAGCGTCTTGGCCAGCACCGCGATGTCGGCCTTGACCCCGTGCCGGGTCAGCTTCTGGCACAGCGCGCCGCCCGGGTCCGAGCCCTCGGGCGAGTGCGGCGAGGGGTCCACGACCGCGATCTCGACCGCTTCCGCCGCGCGCAGGATCGGCATGGCGCGGCGCACCGCGACCAGCGCCTCGTCGGACTGGTTCCAGGCGATCAGCACCCGCCGGCCCAGCCCCGCCACGTCGGTGAACCCGTGCGGCAGTACCAGCACCGGGCAGCTTCCCTCGAAGAGCGCCGCCTCGAGCACCGCCTCGGCGTCCGGCGCCGCGCCCTCGCCGTAGGGCTGGCTCAGCACCACGAGGTCCGAGAACCGCGCCCGCTGCGCGATCAGCGCCGAGACGCCGCCCATCTGCGCCACGGCGCTTTCGGTCGACCAGCGGATGTCCTCGGGGGCGAGCTGCGCCTTGACCTCGGTCTCGAGCGCCTCGGCCGAGGCCATGGCCCGGTCGATCGCCTCCTGGAACACATAGGCCGAGGCGCCGGCGTAATAGTAGCCGGTCTGGGTGTGATCGACGCCCAGGCAGAACACGTCGAGATGGGCGTCCTCGCGCCGCGCCAGCGCGATCGCGGCCTCGAGTTGCGCGGTCTGCCCCTGCCGGGTGACGACGGTGAGAATGGTCTTGTAGCCCATGCCTGTGCTCCTGAGGTCATCCACAGCGACCATACGCCGCGGAACGCCCGCGATTTGTTGACCCAGATCAATGTTTGGTCAACCTATGGCCCATAGACACGGTGCCACGGCGGGAAAGACCGATCGCGAAGTTGCGCGATTCGGTCAAAACCGCACAGGGACAAGGGACAAGACGACAATGTGGGATGTCATCAAGCTGATCGTGCTTGGCGTCATCGCGGTGTTCGCCGCGATAGGCGCCAACTACGCGCATGATCTGGCCTATATGGTGAACGCGCTGACGGTGATGCTGGCTGCAGGCCTCACCTTCCTGTGGCAGCTGCGCAGCATGGACGATCCGCGCCGCGCGGCCAGCCGCGTGGGGATCGAATCCGAGTATATGGATGGCGTGATCCGGGCCGGCGTGATCGCCACCGCCTTCTGGGGGGTCATCGGCTTCCTGGTCGGCGTGGTGATCGCCGCCCAGCTGGCGTGGCCGTCGCTGAACCTTTCGGATCTGGCCCACGGCTACCTGAACTTCGGCAAGCTGCGCCCGCTGCACACCAGCGCGGTGATCTTCGCCTTCGGGGGCAACGCGCTGATCTGCACGTCGTTCTACGTCGTCCAGCGGTCCTGCGCGACGCGGCTGTGGGGCGGGAACGCGGCCTGGTTCGTGTTCTGGGGCTACCAGCTGATGATCGTGCTCGCCGCGACCGGCTATATCCTCGGCGCCACCCAGTCCAAGGAATACGCCGAGCCCGAGTGGTACGTGGACTGGTGGCTGACCACCGTCTGGGTCGTGTACCTCGCGGTCTATCTCGGCACGATCATGAAGCGGCGCGAGCCGCACATCTACGTCGCCAACTGGTTCTACCTGTCCTTCATCGTGACCATCGCGATGCTGCACGTGGTCAACAACCTGTCGCTGCCGGTCTCGGTCTTCGGGTCGAAGTCGGTGCAGCTCTTCTCGGGCGTGCAGGACGCGATGACGCAGTGGTGGTACGGCCACAACGCGGTGGGCTTCTTCCTGACCGCGGGCTTCCTCGGGATGATGTACTACTTCATCCCGAAGCAGGCCGAGCGTCCGGTCTACAGCTACAAGCTGTCGATCATCCACTTCTGGGCCCTGATCTTCATGTACATCTGGGCCGGTCCGCACCACCTGCACTACACCGCGCTGCCGCAGTGGGCCTCGACCCTCGGGATGGTGTTCTCGGTCATGCTGTGGATGCCCTCGTGGGGCGGCATGATCAACGGCCTGATGACCCTCTCGGGCGCCTGGGACAAGCTGCGTACCGACCCCATCATCCGCATGATGGTCGTGGCCGTGGGCTTCTACGGGATGGCGACCTTCGAAGGGCCGATGATGTCGATCAAGGCCGTGAACTCGCTGTCGCACTACACGGACTGGACCATCGGTCACGTCCACTCGGGTGCGCTGGGCTGGAACGGGATGATCACCTTCGGGGCGCTCTACTACCTGACCCCGCGGCTCTGGGGGCGTGAGCGGCTCTATTCCAACACGCTGGTCTCGTGGCACTTCTGGCTCGCGACCATCGGCCTGGTGCTCTACGCGTCCTCGATGTGGGTCTCGGGCATCATGGAGGGCCTGATGTGGCGCGAGGTCGACAGCCAGGGCTTCCTGGTCAACGCCTTCGCCGACACCGTGGTCGCCAAGTACCCGATGCTGGTGGTGCGGACGCTGGGCGGGGGGTTCTTCCTCAGCGGTGCGATCATCATGTGCTACAACCTGTGGGCCACCGTGGCCCGCCAGCCCCGCGTCGCGGACACCCGCGTCGCCGTGCCGGCCGAATGAGGATCTGACCGATGGCAATCCTTGACCACCACAAGATCCTCGAGAAGAACGCGACGCTGCTTCTGGTGTTCTCGTTCCTGATCGTCACCATCGGCGGGATCGTCCAGCTCACGCCGCTGTTCTACCTCGAGAACACCATCGAGAAGGTCGAGGGGGTGCGTCCCTACACCCCGCTCGAGCTGACCGGGCGCGACATCTACGTCCGCGAGGGCTGCTACGTCTGCCACAGCCAGATGATCCGCCCGATGCGCGACGAGGTCGAGCGCTACGGCCACTACAGCCTCGCGGCCGAGTCGATGTACGACCACCCCTTCCAGTGGGGCTCCAAGCGGACCGGGCCGGACCTGGCCCGGGTGGGCGGGCGCTATTCGGACGAATGGCACATCGACCACCTGACGCACCCGCAGGCGGTGGTGCCGGAATCGATCATGCCGTCCTACGGGTTCCTGCGGCAGCGGCTGATCGAGCCGACCCACATCGACGCCCGGATCACCGCCGACCGCCGCGTGGGCGTGCCCTACAGCGACGAGATGCTGGCCGAGGCGCGCGCCGACTGGCTGGCGCAGGCGGACCCGAACGCGGACGCCTCGGCGCTGCAGGCGCGCTACCCCGGCGCCCAGCAGCGGAACTTCGACCGCCAGGCGGGGGTGTCCGAGATGGACGCGCTGATCGCCTATCTGCAGGTGCTGGGCACGATGGTCGACTTCTCGACCTTCCAGCCCGAGCGGCATCGCTGACGGGGCGCACGGGATGGAGCGCTATTCCTTCCTGCGCCACCTCGCCGACAGCTGGGTCCTGCTGGTCCTGACCCTGATCTTCCTGGGGGTGATCCTGTTCGCCTTCAGGCCCGGGTCGCGCAAGGTCCAGCAGGACGCCGCCGAGAGCATCTTTCGAAACGAGACGAGACCCGCGACGGACCCCGAACCGGGCAGCAAGGAGGTCAAGTGATGGCCGATCCGACTGACGACACCCCCAAGCCGACCCCGCGCGACGAGCAGGTGGCCCGCAACGTCGGCGCCGATGCGTCCGACGCGCACGAGAGCCCGGCCAACCCCGACAACCGCATCTCGGTGGACCGCCGTGCGGCCGACGCCGAGAACGCCCAGCAGATCCTCGAGAACGCGCCCGAGACGATCGTCGGCGCCAAGCCCGGGGCGCGGCCGCAGGCCCGCAACACCCAGCGCCGCCGCGTCGGCAAGAACGTGGTCGAGGTCCAGTCCACCGGCCACAGCTGGGACGGGATCGAGGAATACGACAACCCGCTGCCGCGCTGGTGGCTCTGGACCTTCTATGCCACGATCATCTGGGCGGTGGGCTATGTGCTGGCCTATCCGGCGATCCCGCTGATCAATGGGTCCACCCAGGGCTTCATTGGCACCACCCCGCGCGACGAGGTGGCGGTGGACATCCAGCGCTTCGCCGACGCCAACGCGCCGATCCAGCAGAAGCTGGCGTCGGTCGATCTGGCCGAGATCCGCAACGACCCCGAGCTGGTGAACTACACCAACAACGCCGGCCGTGCGGTCTTCAGCACCTGGTGCGTCCAGTGCCACCAGGCGGGCGGCGCCGGGGCGAACGGCTATCCCTCGCTGGTGGACGACGACTGGCTGTGGGGCGGCACGATCGACGACATCCACACGACGATCCTGCACGGCATCCGCAGCCCGGACGACCCGGACACCCGCTACTCGGAGATGCCGCGCTTCGGTGTGGACGGGCTGCTCGACGCGACCCAGATCGACGACGTGACGAACTATGTCATGTCGATGAGCGGCCTGCCGCATGACGCCGCCAAGGCGACCGCGGGCCAGCCGGTTTTCGCCGAGAACTGTGTCGCCTGCCACGGCGAGGACGGTACCGGCGACCGGGCCCAGGGCGCGCCGAACCTCACCAACGCGGTGTGGCTCTACAACAAGGGCGGCGCCCCGGACGAGGCCACCATCCGCCGGATCATCCACGACGGCCCGTTCGGCGTGATGCCGGCCTGGTCCAAGCGCCTGAGCGAGGCGGACATCCGGGCGGTTGCCGCCTATGTCCACGGCCTCGGCGGCGGCGAGTGATCCTTTGGGGGACCGGCCCCGCCGGTCCCCCCTTCGCTTCCGGCGGCGTGCAGCCGCCGTTCTTTTTTTTACGAGGTCGCCTTCGCCGCATTGAGACGGCTACATCACTCGGGGGTCGTCCTTCGGCGTTTTCACCCAGTGCCCTGATGTCACGGCGCCGTGGCCAGGCGCGCGTGACGCTGGCGCTCGCGCCATCACCCACCCCGGAAACGCCGCGTTAACGCTTTCCCCACCACCGCCCGCATGGCAGACTTGCGGCGACCCGCGCCACCCCCGCGCGGCCGCGCAAGAAGACCGGGCCTCCCATGTGCGACAAACCGTCCCTCTCAGACGCATCGCGGATGGCTTATATGAACGCCGGGCCTGCTCTGGCCCGTTCGCTGGCGGGTCCGTCCTCGCCACCCAGGATCGGCCCACGCCGGGCAGGAGAAGTCCATGT
Source organism: Paracoccus sanguinis (assembly GCF_900106665.1). Taxonomy (GTDB): domain Bacteria; phylum Pseudomonadota; class Alphaproteobacteria; order Rhodobacterales; family Rhodobacteraceae; genus Paracoccus; species Paracoccus panacisoli. The sequence goes on along the minus strand of NZ_FNNA01000002.1, from coordinate 187,588 downwards.
CGAGTGTCGAAAATGAACCCCCGCGGCTCTACGCCGCGCGCGAGCCGATCTTTCCGCGCCGCGTCTCGGGGACGTTCCGCAACCTGAAATGGGTGCTGATGGCACTCACCCTCGGCATCTACTACATCACGCCCTGGATCAGGTGGGACCGCGGCCCGGGCCTGCCCGATCAGGCGGTGCTCGTGGACCTCGCCAACCGCCGCTTCTTCTTCTTCTGGATCGAGATCTGGCCGCACGAGTTCTACTTCGTCGCGGGCCTCTTGATCATGGCCGGGCTCGGGCTGTTTCTCTTCACCTCGGCGCTGGGCCGGGTCTGGTGCGGCTACGCCTGCCCGCAGACCGTGTGGACCGACCTCTTCATCCTCGTCGAGCGCTGGGTCGAGGGCGACCGCAACGCCCGCATCCGCCTTTACAACCAGCCGTGGGACGCAAGGAAGGCGCGGCTCAGGGTGACGAAGTGGACGCTCTGGCTGCTGATCGGCCTGCTGACCGGCGGGGCGTGGGTGTTCTACTTCGCCGACGCGCCGACGCTGCTGCGCGACCTTGTGACCGGCCATGCGCACCCGGTCGCCTACACCACCATCGCCATCATGACCGCCACCACCTTCTTCTTCGGCGGCTTCGCGCGCGAGCAGATCTGCATCTACGCCTGCCCCTGGCCGCGCATCCAGGGCGCGATGATGGACGAGGACACGCTGACCGTCGCCTACCGCGAGTGGCGGGGCGAGCCGCGCGGCAAGATCCGCAAGGACGAGCGCACCAAGTCCGACGTGCCGCCCGGCGAAAAGGGCGACTGCATCGACTGCTATGCCTGCGTGAACGTCTGTCCGATGGGCATCGACATCCGCGACGGCCAGCAGCTCGAGTGCATCACCTGCGCGCTCTGCATCGACGCCTGCGACGACATCATGGCCAAGATCGGCAAGCCGCGCGGCCTGATCGACTATATGGCGCTCAAGGACGAAAGCGCCGAGAAGACCGGGCACGAGGGCGCCTCGCTCTGGCGCCACGTGCTGCGGCCGCGGACGCTGCTCTATTTCACGCTCTGGGGGGCGATCGGGGTGGGCCTGATCGTGGCGCTGTTCATGCGCTCGCCCTATGACCTCAACGTCTCGCCGGTGCGCAGCCCGCTGTTCGTCACCATGTCGGACGGCTCGATCCGCAACACCTACGAGATGCGGCTGCGCAACAAGCAGGGCGAGGTCAAGACCTTCGCCATCGGGGCGGGCGACGCCAACGGCGCGCCGATCCCGGGGCTGGCGGTGACGCTCGAGGGCGAGCCGGGGACCGTGACGGTCAACCAGGACGCCACCTTCGAGCAGCGCGTCTACCTGACCGCCGAGCCCGCCTCGGCGTTGGCGACGGGCGGACAGACGCCGGTGACCATGTGGATCGAGGACACCACCTCGCACCGCCGGGCCACCGTGGGCACCGTCTTCCACGGGACCGACCGCTGATGGGTGCCGTGCTCTCCACCGTCGGCCCCTACGGCCTCATCCTCGGGGTCGCGGCGATCTTCGGGCTGCCGTTCCTGCTGTTCTCGCTCAGCCGGAACTTCACCGGCCGGCACATGCTCGGCTTTGCCGTGGGCATGTTCGGGGTCATCATCGGCATCAACATCTGGCTCGCCACGCAGGCGGTCCAGACCTTCCCGGGGCTCGAGACGACGAACTCCTATGTCGCCTCGCAGCGCTTCGACCGCGAGCGGGCGGCGCAGGACAAGCTCGGCTGGACGGTGACGCCGGACTATGACGGGCACGAGCTGACGCTGGCCATCCGCGACCGCGACGGCCACCCGGCGCGGGTGCGGACGCTCAGCGCCACGGTGGGCCGCCCCACCCATGTCCGCGACGACCAGACCCCGGTCTTCACCTACGCCGGCGGCGTGTTCCGGGCGCCGCTGACGCTGGCGCCGGGGCTGTGGAACATCCATATCACCGCGGAAGCCGGGGACGGGACCGTATTCCGGCAGCGGATCGACCATTATGCCGGCGCCGAGGTGAAGTGATGACGGATGCCGCCGCTCAAGGGTACGAGGCGCGGCTGAGCGCCTGCCCCGCCTGTGACGTGGCGCCGCTCGCGGGCCGGATCGGGCGTCCCGACCCGGTGCGCGGCGACATCATGCTGTCGGTCCCCGCCGTCCATTGCGCGACCTGCATCACCGATGTCGAGCGGGTGCTGACGGCCCAGCCCGGCGTCCACGCCGCGCGCGTGAACCTGTCGCTGCGCCGCGTGGTGGTGGATGCCGAAGCGGGGGTGGCGGCCGCCGACCTGATCCCGGCGCTCGACCGGATCGGCTATGAGGCCTTCGAGCTCGATCCCGCCGCCCTGACCGCGACCGCCGCCGACCGGCAGGGGCGCGACATCCTGATGCGGATCGGGGTGTCGGGCTTTGCCATGATGAACATTATGATCCTGTCCGTCGCCGTCTGGTCCGGGGCCGACGACGCGACGCGGGACATGTTCCACTTCATTTCCGGCGCCATCGCGCTGCCGACCGTGGCCTTTGCCGGGCAGCCGTTCTTCTCGAGCGCCTGGCGGGCGCTACGGGCCGGGCGGCTGGGGATGGACGTGCCGATCTCGCTGGCGCTGATCCTCGCCAGCGCGATTTCGGTCTTCGAGACGCTGCATTCGGGGCATCACGCCTATTTCGACGCGGCGGTGATGCTGTGCTTCTTCCTGCTCGTCGGGCGCTATCTCGACTATCGCACCCGGGCCGTCGCACGCTCGGCCGCCGAAGAGCTGACCGCGCTCGAGGTGCCGCGCGCGCTGCGGCTCGAGGATGGCGCGCCGGTCGAGGTGCGGGTGGCCGACCTCGTTCCGGGCGACCTGATCCTCGTGCGACCCGGGGCGCGGGTGGCGGCCGACGGGGTGGTGACTGAGGGCGCGTCCGAGATCGACCGCTCGCTGCTGACCGGCGAGTCGGCCCCCGTGGCCGCGCGGCCCGGGGCCGAGCTCTCGGCGGGCGAGGTCAACCTGACCGGCCCCCTGACTCTGCGCGTCACGGCGGCGGGGCGCGACAGCTCGCTGGCGCGGCTGACCGCGCTGGTCGCGGCGGCGGAGTCGGCGCGGGGGCGCTATACCTCGGTCGCCGACCGGGCGAGCCGCGCCTATGCGCCGGTCGTCCACCTCATGGCGCTGTCGAGCTTCCTCGGCTGGCTCTGGATCACCCGCGACGCGCGGGTGGCGCTGAACGTGGCGGCCGCGGTGCTGATCATCACCTGCCCCTGCGCGCTGGGTCTCGCGGTGCCGGCCGTGGTCACGGCGGCCTCGGGGCGGCTGTTCCGGCGCGGGCTGCTGATCAAGGACGGCACCGCGCTCGAGCGGCTGGCCGAGGTCGATACGGTTGTCTTCGATAAGACCGGCACCCTCACGATGGGCACGCCGCGGGTGGTGGCGGCGGCGCTGCCGCCCGAGGCGCAGGCGGTCGCGGCGGCGCTCGCGGGCGGTTCGGCGCACCCGCTGTCGCGGGCGCTGGCCGGGGCGCTCGAGGTCGCGCCGGCGCGGCTGGACGGGTTGCGCGAACGGCCCGGCTACGGCGTCGAGGCGCGCTGGAGCGGCGAAACGGTGCGGCTGGGCCGCGCCGACTGGGCCGGGACCGGCGAGGACGCCCAGGGCGCGGCAAGCTGGCTGCGGATCGGCGAGCGGGTGTGGCGGATCGACTTCGCCGATAGCCTGCGACCGGGCGCCGCGGCCACCATCGCGTCGCTGCGCAAGCAGGGGCTGCGGGTCATGATGCTTTCGGGCGATGCTGCTGGGGCGGCGGGCGCCATCGCGGAGGAGCTCGGGATCGACGACTGGCGCGCCGGGATGACGCCGCAGGACAAGGCGGCGGCGGTCGCGGCGCTCGCGGCCGAGGGACACAAGGTGCTGATGGTCGGCGACGGGCTGAACGACACCGCCGCGCTGGCCGGGGCGCATGCCTCGATCTCGCCGGCTAGCGCGCTCGATGCCGCGCGGGTGGCCTCGGACATGGTGCTGATGGGCAGCGCGCTGGGGCCTGTGGCCGAGGCGGTGCACGTCGCCCGCTCGGCGGCGTTGCGCATCCGCGAGAACTTCGCGCTGTCGATCCTCTACAACATCGTCGCGGTGCCGGTGGCGGTGGCCGGGCTGGCGACGCCGCTGCTCGCGGCGCTGGCGATGTCGCTGAGCTCGATCAGCGTGACGCTGAATGCCTTGAGGGTGCGCTGATGGACGTGCTGATCTTCCTCATCCCCGCTTCGCTGGGCCTCGGCGCGCTCGGCCTCGCGGCGTTCCTGTGGTCCTTGCGGAACCGCCAGTATGAGGACCCCAAGGGTGATGCCGCGCGCATCCTCAGCAGCGAGTGGGACGACAAGCCGAAGCCGTGAGGGCAGGGGGCGGAGCGGGATGGCGGTCCAGTTTGGGTGCGCCCTCCACCCGCTCGCCGTGCATCAGGCAGGTCGGCGAAGCCGCTGACGGCCATCCTTGCTTCGATAGACACGGGTTAGGCGACCGGGGGTGTGCGGAGCAAGGGACGGGCAAAAGGTTGATGGTCTGGCGCCGTTTGGTTCATCCTGGCCCGTAATAAGCGCCCTAGCATTTTAGGGCTGGGGTTGCGCGATGGCGTACCGAGACCTCTGCGGCTTTGCCTTTCTCTGACCGCGTCATCCGCGCACCCCTGCCCTTGATGGAAAAGGTAACGTTCTGACGGACGCGGTGCTTCACGAGAACCCGTACGCTTTCCTGCCGGATCGTCGCGCGGCCCGATGGTCGGAACTCGCTGGTCAGGCGGTGAACCGATCCGAGCGCGGCCTGCGCTTTTCTGCCGGGTTGCCACCGGAGCGATACAATAACTGGCAAGCGCGGTTCAGCGCGGCGCTCCCGTAGCGCCGCGCTCTCTCGGCTTGGCCAGCACTATGAAGCAGGTTCCTTCGGCACGAACGTCATGTCCCGTCCGCCTCGACTAGGCGACATCTACCGGGTCTAACACCTCACGGCTCACCCCCAGCCGCGACGGGCCCCGCGACGTCGCCGCTCCTCTGCGCGTGATCCACTGGTCGTCCTGCCCAACCGATGCCATCTCCGGGACTCAGCAAGCCTAAGTTCAGGTCACGCTCCGGCGCCCCGCGCCCTCTAAAGACGGGGCCGTCCCAACCCAGCCTCCCCGCTCCTCACCCCAAAAACAAAAGGCCCGGACAACGCGTCCGGGCCTCACGCTCGTCACTCTGGCGGGGCGCTCAATTCCCCAGCACCCGGCACCGCTGCGAGCGGGCCGCGAGCTTGTCGCAGGCCAGACGGGCGCTGTCACGCGAGAGGCCGGTGAAGGTCGCCTCCCACCCTTTCGGAGTATTGCCGACGCGCCGCGTGGCGCTGTCGAGCACCGCGCTCTCCTGCAGGGCAAGCCGCAGCAGAAGCTGCTCGGCCTCGGCCTTGGTCTTGAAGCGCCCGACGTTGATCGCGAACTTGCCGCGACCGGTCGAGGGGCGCGAGACGATCTCGGTCGCCTCGGGCTCGGAGCGGTCACCCTCTTCTTCCTCCATCGCGGCGAGGATCACCGTGTCGGACTTGCGCACCGGCTTGGCCGACCGGGCGAGCTTCGTGTCCGCTGCAGGCGCCGGCGCTGCCTCCGCTGCGAAGGTTGAGCCGGGGGTGCGGGGCGCCTTGGCCTTGGCTGCCTTGCCGGTCGCCGCAGGGGCGGGGTCGGCCGAGGCGTCGGCGCCCTTCCGCGGCGCGCGGGTGGGTCGGTCGGCCGAGACGCTGGCGACGCGGGGCGCGGCGGCCTCGGCCGCGGGCTTGGGGTCGGCGGGGGCAGGGGCCTCGGCCACCTTCACCGCCGCCGGGGCTTCGTCGGGACGGCGCGAGGGGCGCGCGCCCGCCACGCGGCCCGCAGCAACGGCGCCCGCCACCGCTTCGGCCTGCGCGTCGGCGGACGGCGCCGCGGCGACCCGCGCGGTGGCCTTGGGCTGCGCGGGCACCGCGACCGGGACCGCCGCCAGCGCCACTGTCGAGCCGCGCACCGGGCGGGCGGTCGCCACCGGCGCCTGCGCCTCGGGGGCGGCGCGCGCAACCTTCACCACGCGCTTCTTGTCGGCGAGATAGGCCGGCGCCTCGGGCCGGATCTCGCGCACCTGCGCCGGCGCCCGGCCGAAGCCCGCATCCAGCAGCTGCGCCATCACCGCATTGCGCTGCGCCGTGGACTGCCCGCCCAGCACCGTGGCGATGATCCGCTTGGACCCGCGCTGCGCCGAGGCCGTCAGGTTGAAGCCCGCCGCCCGCGTGTAGCCGGTCTTGATCCCGTCCGCGCCCGCATAGCTGTCGAGGAACCGCTTGTTCGTGCTGGCGACCGTTGCGACGCCCGCATCGGCCGTGCGGCGCGAGAAGATCGAGTAATACTGCGGGAAATCATAGAACAGCCGCCGCCCGAGGATGCTGAGGTCGCGGGCGCTCGAGTAATGCCCCTCTTGCGTCAGCCCGTTGGCGTTGCGGAAGTTCGAGTTCCGCATCCCCAGCGCGCGCGCCATCTGGGTCATCTGGGCGCCGAACTGCGCCTCGGACCCGGCCAGCCCCTCGCCGATCACCGTCGCCGCGTCGTTGGCGGATTTGACCGCCGCGGCGCGGATCAGGTAGCGCAGCTCGATCTGCTGGCCCGGGCGCAGGCCCAGCCGTGACGGCGGCTGGCTTGCGGCGTGGGTCGAGACGGTGAAGCGCGAATCGAGCCGCACCTGACCCCGCTCGATGGCGGTGAAGGCCATGTAGAGCGTCATCATCTTGGTCAGCGAGGCCGGGTGCAGCCGCGCATCCGCATTCTGGGAATAGATTTCCTTGCCCGTTCGCCCGTCCATGACGAAGGCTGCAAAGGGTGCGGCGGACAGCGCCCCCGGCATCATCGCGCCGATCAGCACCAGCCACCCCGCAACGAGGGTCTTGTAAAGTCTGTTCACTGCCCCGGTCTCTCTGCTCGCGGACGCGTTCTTCTTGCACGCCCTTTGTTAATGATCCGACAATAGCACGGGGTCTCGGATGCGGAAACCGCGTATTTGTCCGATTTTTGCCGCGAGAACCCGACCGGCGGCCACCCGCCGGCGGCTGTGGACTTTTCATGCCCGCGCCGATCCCTATATTGCCCCCGGACCCCATCCCTGCAGGACGACGTGCCGTGCGAAGCTTCGCGACCCCCATCACCCTTGGCAAGCCGCCGACCCGGACCGATGGGGACGAGGATCTGGCGGTCAAGACGCGGCCCAAGACGCAGCGGCCGCCGATGTACAAGGTCCTGCTGCTGAACGACGATTTCACCCCGATGGAGTTCGTGGTCCACATCCTCGAGCGGCTCTTCGGCATGACCCACGCCCAGGCGATCGAGATCATGCTGACCGTCCACCGCAAAGGGATCGCGGTCGTCGGCGTCTTCTCGCACGAGGTGGCCGAGACCAAGGTCGCGCAGGTGATGGAGCTGGCGCGCCGCCAGCAGCACCCGCTGCAATGCACGATGGAAAAGGAATAGCGTGGCAGGCTCGCGGATCGACCTGATCGACCCGCCCGCGGGACGGCTGCTCGTCGTCGGCGGGCGGCCGGGCGACGTGGCGGGGCTCGACCCCGCGCGGGTGACCATCGCGCAGGGGTTCCGCCCCGATCACGACGCGTTGGCCGCGGCCGGCTTTACGGTGGCGCCGGACATCATCGGCCCGGCCGAGGCGGCCGTGGTGGTGATGCCGCGGGCGCGGGCCGAGGCGCGGGCGCGGGTTGCGGCAGCGGCCGCGGTGCTGCCGGCAGGCGCGCCGCTCTGGATCGACGGGCAGAAGACCGACGGGATCGACGCGATGCTGCGCGACCTCAGGGCGCTGGTCCCGGTCGAGGACGTGCAGTCCCGCGCGCATGGCAAGATCTTTCGCCTGACCGTCCCCGAGGGCGACTGGCTGCCGGCCGACTGGGCCGCGCGCGAGACGGTGGTGGACGGGTTCGTGACGCGGCCGGGCGTGTTCTCGGCCGATGGCCCCGACCCGGCCTCGGTCCTGCTTGCCGCGCATCTGCCCGAGCGGATGCCCTCGCGCGTCGTCGATCTCGGCGCCGGCTGGGGCTGGCTTGCGGCGCAGGTGCTGGCCCGCCCGGGGGTGCAGGTGGTGCATCTGGTCGAGGCCGACCACACGGCGCTCGACTGCGCGCGGCGGAACGTCAGTGATCCGCGGGCGCAGTTCCACTGGGCCGACGCCACCCGCTTCCGCCTGCCCGAGCCGGTGAACGGGGTGGTGATGAACCCGCCGTTCCACGCCGGGCGGGCCTCCGACCCGCAACTCGGGGCGCAGTTCATCCGCGCCGCGGCCGGGCTGCTGACCGGCGCGGGGCGCCTGTGGATGGTCGCCAACCGGCACCTGCCGTATGAGCCGGTGCTGGCCGAGAGCTTCGCCGAGGTGGCCGAGATCGGCGGCGATTCCCGCTTCAAACTGCTGAGCGCGACCGGCGCCGGGCAGCGGCGGTCGGCGGGCGGTCGCCCCGCCGCGGGACGCGCCAAGGGCCGGCGCTGAGGCTCAGCGCGGCTCGGGGAAGGCCTCGCGGCAGGCGCGGACCGCGGCCTCGGCATGGCTGCGCAGCGCGGCCTGCCTCTGGCGCAGGTTCTCGGCCTTGCGGCGTTCGGCCGCGGGGTCGATGGCCACGCGGAAGCGCTCGGTGTCCGAGACGTCGCGCAGGCAGGGGCGGGAGCGCCACTGCGGGTTGCCGTCGCGGTCGCGCACCACCACCGGGCAGTCGCGCCACTCGGTCCGGGTGATCTCGCGTTCCTGCCAGGCGTAGCCGCGGGCGAGGTTGCCCTCGACCTCGGCCAGCAGGTTCGAGACGACGCGATACTCGCGCGTGTTGCGGGCGACGCATTGCTCCTGCGGGGTGCCGCAGGCCGAGAGCATCAGCGATCCGGCCAGCACGGCCGTCAGGGACAGGGTCAGGTTGCGGGTCATCGGGCGCGCCTCTAAGCAGATGGGCAAGAGTAGCCCCAGCCCGCACCGGGCGGCAAATCACGAAAGGACCGGCGATGGACAGGGCATCCGAAAGGGTTGGCGGGCTGGCGTCCGAGATGACCGCCGAGCGGGCCGAGGCCGCGCGCTGGTTTCACGAACTGCGGGACCGCATCGTGGCGGCGTTCGAGGCGCTCGAGGATCGCGCGGGCGGGACGGCGCCCGCGGGCCGGTTCGAGGTGACGCCGACGGCGCGGGCCGGCGATGGCGGCGGCGGGATCATGTCGGTGATGCGCGGTGGCCGGGTGTTCGAGAAGGTCGGCGTGAACTGGTCCGAGGTCCACGGCACGCTCGCCCCCCGCGCGCAGGCCGCGATGGCCGCCCGCGGGGTGCCGGGGATGGCCGAGGACCCGCGGTTCTGGGCCTCGGGGATCAGCCTCGTCGCGCATATGCAGAACCCGCACGCGCCGGCCGTCCACATGAACACGCGGATGTTCTGGACCCCCGGCGCCTGGTGGTTCGGCGGCGGGTCGGACCTCAACCCCTGCATCGAATATGCCGAGGACACGCGGCATTTCCACGACACGCTGCGCGCCGCCTGCCTACCGCACGGCAGCGACTATTACGACCGCTTCAAGGCCTGGGCGGACGAGTATTTCTTCATCCCCCACCGCGGCCGGGCGCGGGGCGTGGGCGGGATCTTCTACGACGACCTGAACACCGCCGACTGGCAGGCGGACTTTGCCTTCACCCGCGCGGTGGGCGAGGCGTTCCTGCCCGCCTTTCTGCCGCTCGCCGAGCGGCGCATGGAAACGCCCTTCGACGCCGCCGACCGCGACGTCCAATTGATCCACCGCGGGCTCTATGCCGAATACAACCTCGTCTATGACCGGGGGACGAAGTTCGGGCTCGAGACCGGGCACAACGCCGATGCGGTGCTGATGAGCCTGCCGCCGCTGGCGAAATGGGTCTGACGGTCCGCTGAACCTCAGGCGGCGCGCAAGAGCCACGCGACCCCGGCCACGACCAGCGCCATCCCGGCCAGCTCGCGCCGCCCCATCGCCTCGCGGCGGCGGCGCGAGACGGCGGCGGCAAACACGACCTCGACCAGCGCGAGGGTGCGGACGTCCGCGGCCGGGGCCAGCGCGAAGCCGATGAACCAGAACTGCGAGGCGAGCGCGCCGAGAAACCCGGCGCCGAGCGACTCGCGCCACGCCGACGCCATCCCCCGCAGGGCGCGCCGGTCGCGGGCGGCAAGCCAGCCGCCGATTAGCAGCGTCTGGATCGCCAGGGCAAGGACCAGCACGACGCTCGCCCGCGCGACGCTCGGGCCCTCGCCAAGGGCGAGGATCGCCGCCCGGAACCCCAGCGCCGACAGCCCGAACAGCGCCCCGGCCGCCACCGCCAGCGCGACCGGGCGCCCGCCCGCCCGCTGCCAGCCGCCGCCCGAAAGCAGCAGCACCCCCAGCGTGGCGGTGGCGATGGCGCCGAGCCGCGCGGGCCCCAGCGGCTCGGCCAGCACGGCCGCGCCCATGAGCGCGAGCGTCAGCGGCTCGGTCTTGACCAGCGCCGTGGCCACGGCAAAGCCGCGCCGCTGCATGGCCGACAGCATCAGCGCGGTGGCGGCGATCTGGGCCAGCGCGCCAACGAGCGCCCAACCCGCGGCAAGCGCCGTCAGCGCCGGCAGCGGCGCGGCCTGCGCCACGGCGAAAAGGAACAGCAGCGCGAAGGGCAGGCCGAATAGAAAGCGCACCCCGGTCGCGCCCATCGTCCCGATGCGCGCGGTCAGCCCCGCCTGCGCCGCGTTGCGTCCGGTCTGGGCCAGCGCGGCGATCAGCGTGGCCGCGATCCACATGGGTCAGGCCCCGGCGCGCACCGTCTCGACCATCAGCGCGACATTCTCGGGGTCGGCGTCGGGGGTGATCCCGTGCCCGAGGTTGAAGATATGCGGCCCGCCCGCGAACGCCCGCACGATGCGCCGCGTCTCGTCGACCAGCGCCGGACCCCCGGTGACCATGTGCCCGGGCGCGAGGTTCCCCTGCACGCAGCCGTCCACCTGCACGTTCGCCGCCGCCCACTCGGCCGCGACCGAGTTGTCGAGCGCCACCGCATCCGCCCCCGTCGCCCGGGCGAAGCCGACGTAGCGCGCCCCCGCCTCGCGCGGGAAGGCGATGATCGGCACGCTGGGGTGACGCGCTTTCAGCGCGGCGATGATCCGGGCGATCGGCGCGCGGCAGAAATCGTCGAAATCCTGGCCTTCGAGGCTGCCGGCCCAGCTGTCGAACAGCTTCACGACCTCGGCCCCGGCCTCGATCTGGGCCGAGAGATACTCGATCGTCGCCTCGGTCAGCCGGTCGATGATCGCCGCAAAGGTCGCCCGGTCAGCGGCCTTGAGCGCGTGCGCCGCGCCCTGGTCCTTGGACCCGCGCCCGGCGATCATGTAGGTGGCGACCGTCCACGGCGCCCCGGCAAAGCCGATCAGCGTCGTCTCGGCGGGCAACTCGCGGCGCAGGATGCGGATCGTCTCGTAGACCGGCGCGAGGGTCTCGTGGACCGCGCCCGCGGGTTTCAGTGCGGCGACCTCGGCCGGCGTGGTGGTGGTCGAGAGTCGCGGCCCCTCGCCGGTGACGAACCACAGGTCAGAGCCGAGCGCCTGCGGCACCAGCAGAATGTCGGCGAACAGGATCGCCGCGTCGAACCCGTAGCGGCGGATCGGTTGCAGCGTGACCTCGGCGGCGAGGTCGGGATTGTAGCAGAGCGACAGGAAGTCCCCGGCCTGCGCCCGCGTCGCGCGGTATTCGGGCAGGTAGCGCCCGGCCTGCCGCATCATCCAGATCGGCGGCGTGGGCAGGCGTTCCCCCGCCAGCGCGCGCAGGATGGTCTTGGTCGGGGCCGGGGCGGCGGGGGAGGGGGCGTCGGTCATGGTGCGCCCTTGTCGCAAGCCGCACGGCGCAGCGCAAGCGGCGCGGGCGTGCGCGGATTGCCGCGGGGGGGTGGGGTCTGGAGCCTTCGCGTCAGCCCGGCGGCTTGTTTCTGGCCCCAATACACCTCGGCGCCGGCAAGCGGTGCGGTGAGGCGCCTACTCCACCGCCACCTGCTGCCGCAACTGCCCGGCGCGGTCATAGACCAGCACCTCGCCGGCCTCGGTCACCACCACCGTCCAGTTGCGGGCAAAGGTCACCGCCGCGGCCCGCGCCCCCACGGGCAGCACGACCCCCTCGGGCAGCACCGGCAGCGGCGGTTGCGACAGCCGCAGCCACAGGATCGCCACCAGCGACAGGATGCCGACGCCCATCGCCAGCGCGAGCCCCGTGACCACCCGGCGCAGCCAGGCCAGTTCGGGGACTTTCGCCGCCCCGGCCGTGCCCCTATCATCGCCTGCCATGCCCGATCTCACCTCTGACCCTGACGCCGCTCTCGTCATCACCCTCGCCGAGACCGGCGAGATACCCGACCGCGTTGATAAGGCGCTGGCCGCCGCCGCGCCAGCGTCGGCGGCGCTGTCGCGCTCGCGCCTCGCCCGGCTCATCGCCGAGGGCGCCGTCGCGGGGCCCGCCGGACCCGTCACCGACGGCAAGGCCCGCGCGCTGCCCGGCGACTACAGCATCCGCCTCGACCCGCCGCGCCCGATCGCGGCCGAAGCGCAGGCCATCGCGCTGAACATCGCGTATGAGGACGACGCGCTGATCGTCATCGACAAGCCCGCGGGCATGGTCGTCCACCCGGCGCCGGGGACGCCCGACGGCACGCTGGTCAACGCGCTGCTCGCCCATTGCGCGGGCAGCCTGTCGGGGATCGGCGGGGCGGCGCGGCCGGGGATCGTGCACCGGATCGACAAGGACACCTCGGGCCTGCTCGTCGTCGCCAAGACCGACCGCGCCCACCAGTCGCTCGCCCGTCAGTTCGAGGATCACTCGGCCGCCCGCCGCTATCTCGCCCTCGCCCACGGCGTCATCGACCCGGCCGACCCGCGGCTGCGCGGCCTTGCCGGCGTCAGCTTCGAGCCGGGCAACGTGCTCAGGATCGCCACCCGCCTCGGCCGCCACCCGACCGACCGTCAGCGCCAGGCGGTGAGCCATGAGCGCGGCCGCCACGCCGTGACGCGGGCCGTGATGCGCGAGGCCTTCGGCACCCCGCCCGCGGCGATGCTGGTCGAATGCCGGCTCGAGACCGGCCGCACCCACCAGATCCGCGTGCATCTCGCCTATTGCGGCCTCGGGCTGATCGGCGACCCGGTCTATGGCGGCGCGCGTCGCGCCTCGACCCGGGCGCTGGGCGCGGCGGCGGCCGAGGTCGCGGCCTTCCCGCGCCAGGCGCTGCACGCCGCGCATCTGGGGTTTGCGCACCCCGACGACGGCCGCTGGCTCGCCTTCGACAGCCCGCTGCCGGCCGACATGGCGGCGCTGCTCGACGCGCTGCGCGGGGCCGGTGACGCCACGGCGGCGAAGTGAAACGCTCAGGAACCCGAAGCCCCTGACTGGCGTTTCCACTCGGTTAACCCGACACCCGTTAGATTGCCCGCGCCGATGCCCGATTCGGCCATATTGCAGGACACCGATGGCCAGCTACACCAACCTTCCGGCCCCCAGCCCCGAACAGGGGATGAACCGCTATCTTCAGGAAATCCGCAAGTTCCCGCTGCTGGAACCGGAAGAAGAGTACATGCTCGCCAAGGCCTGGGTGGACCACGAGGACAGCGCGGCCGCGCACAAGCTCGTGACCTCGCACCTGCGTCTCGCGGCCAAGATCGCCATGGGCTACCGCGGCTACGGCCTGCCGCAGGCTGAGGTGATCTCCGAGGCGAACGTGGGCCTGATGCAGGCAGTCAAGCGCTTCGACCCGGAAAAGGGCTTCCGCCTTGCGACCTACGCGATGTGGTGGATTCGCGCCTCGATCCAGGAATACATCCTGCGGTCGTGGAGTCTGGTGAAGATGGGCACCACCTCGGCGCAGAAGAAGCTGTTCTTCAACCTGCGCAAGGCCAAGGCCAAGCTGGGCGCGCTGGAAGAGGGCGACCTGCGGCCCGAGAACGTGGCCCGGATCGCCCATGACCTGAACGTGACCGAGCAGGAGGTGGTGGACATGAACCGCCGCCTCTCGGGCGGGGACGCCTCGCTGAACGCGACGGTCGGCAGCGCCGACGGCGATTCGACGGCGCAGTGGCAGGACTGGCTCGAGGACGACACCGCCAACCAGGCCGAGGCCTATGCCGAGGCCGACGAGCTCGACACCCGCCGGTCGATGCTGACCGCGGCGATGGACGTGCTGAACGACCGCGAGCGCGACATCCTGACCGAGCGCCGCCTGCGCGACGACCCGGTAACGCTGGAGGATCTGTCGGGCCGCTACGGCGTCTCGCGCGAGCGCATCCGTCAGATCGAGGTTCGGGCGTTTGAGAAGCTACAAGAGCGCATGCGCCGGCTTGCGGGTGAGCGTGGGATGGAGATGGGGGAGGAGTAGGGGGCTAGGGGCCGTGGCAGGTTGCGGCCCCACTGGACAGGAGGTCGTGCTACCCCTTGTGAGAAGTCCAGCCGCCCCCATGGCAAACGGCGTTATGGCTGGTCGTCAGTTATGGCTGGTGCTGAGGCGTTACGCGATGGCAAGCCCGGCCCTTTGACGGCCATATTCACACGACGCGGGCAGTGTTCTGCGAATTGGTGATGACGTGCGACCAGCGTGATGCACCTCGATGTGGAGCCATCGTGGTACACTTCGTCCATGTGGCTAGCGGCTGTGAGCATCCCCGACTGGGCCGATAAGCGCGGTTTTGCGTCAGACTGACCTGCACTGCCGCTAGATATTCGCTATCCGCACAAACCGTGTCAGGCGCGCACATAGTCCTGCCACCAAGAATATTTGGCAGACCGGCATATCTCACGCCGGGCCACGCTCGATATTTACTGCTTTTAGGTGATGAAATCAGCCGAGCTCTCCGCGCAAAGCCTAACGCGGTTGATCGCGTTTCAGTCTCGCGGCGGGCTAACCGATTCTTCCGGGTCGATAGCTGGGATCGACCCGGCTTCCTGCCGAACGCGGATCTCGGCTGTCCATTTTTCTTCTTCGCGTTCGCGGCGAACTCGAAATCGCCGGCTCGACAGCAAGGGCGTCGCTCCTGACGGGCCAGCGGCCCGCGCTCGGCCGCTAGTGTCAGCGTCGGCCGACTAATGCGGGATCATTCGCGCTCGGTCCAACCCGCTCCGGTTGCCTGAGCAACTTCGGCGCGCCGCGGGGGGTCACGCGCGCGAGCCCCGGGCCCCCGCGTCACGCCATCGCCGCGCCCTAGGCACGGCCCGTCTCACCTACTTCTGCGCGTCGCCAGCGCCGCCTGTGGCGCCAGCACCGCCCGTGGCGCCAGCACCGCCCACGGGGCCAGCACCGCCCGCGGCGCTGCTGCCAGCACCACCCGCAGCCCCAACCCGAAGCGTCTCGATCATCGCCCGCAGCTCGGCATTCTCGGTCCGCGCCTTGATCGCCATCTCGCGCACCGCCTCGAACTCGTCGCGGGTGACGAGGTTGCGGTCGGCGAGCCAGCGGTCCACCCAGCCCTTCATCGCCGTCTCGGCCTCGTCGCGGGCGCCCTGGGCCACGCCCATCGCGTTGCTCATCAGCCGCGACATGTCGTCGAAAAGGCCGCCGGTGCCGGGTTTCTGGGTGGTCATGCGCGTCATCCTGTTGCCAAGGGGCGCGCCGGTCCGGGCGCCTCATCCGGGGGCAATATGGCGGGGGCGGGGCCTGCGTTCAATCCGCCGCGGTTGACACCCCGCGGCGGCGGGGCCAAGCAGCCCCGGTGGCGCGCGCCCCGACCGGCGCGCCCGTCCCCGCCCTGCGTCGCGCGCCCGAGGTCCCATGATCCCCTTTCCCGACATCTCGCCCGACATCTTCACCATCACCCTCGCGGGGCGCGAGTTCGCGCTGCGGTGGTACGCGATGGCCTATCTCGTCGGGCTGCTGCTCGGCTGGTGGATCATCGCCGCGCTGATGCGCCGCCCGGCGCTCTGGGGCGGCACCGCGCCGATGCGCGCGGGCCAGGTCGAGGAGCTGCTGACCTGGATCGTGGCCGGCGTGATCCTTGGCGGCCGGCTCGGGTTCGTGCTTTTCTATGAGCCCGCCTATTACCTCGCCAATCCGGCCGAGATCGTGAAGGTCTGGCAGGGGGGCATGTCCTTCCACGGCGGCTTCCTGGGCGTGGTGATCGCCGCCGCGCTGTTCGCGCGCCGGAACGGCATCCCGCCCCTGCGGCTCGCGGACGCGCTGGCGGTCGCGGCGCCGGCCGGGTTGCTGCTCGGCCGGATCGCCAACTTCATCAACGCCGAGCTCTGGGGCCGCCCGACCGACGCGCCCTGGGGGGTGATCTTCCCCGGCGCCGCCGCGCAGGACTGTCCTGGCGTCGTCGGCCCCTGCGCGCGCCACCCGAGCCAGCTGTACGAGGCCGGGCTCGAGGGGCTGCTGCTCGGGCTGATCCTCTTCCTCCTCGTCCGCCGCGGCGGCCTGCGCCGGCCGGGGCTGGCGCTCGGGGTGTTCCTGGCCGGCTACGGGCTGGCGCGCTTCGTGGTCGAGTTCTTCCGTCAGGCCGACGCGCAGTTCGTCACCCCCGACAACCCCTGGGGCCATGTCCTCGGCGGGCCGGTCTGGGGGCTGACGATGGGGCAGCTGCTCTCGCTGCCGATGCTGCTCATCGGGCTGGGCTTCATCCTCGCCGCCCGGCGCAGGCCGCCCGCGGGCCCCCGCCCGTGACCCCGCCCGTGACCCCGCTCGCGCGGCTGATCGCGCAGCGGATCGCGGTCGAGGGGCCGATGCGGCTCGACGACTACATGCGGCTCTGCCTGCTGCATCCGGCGCATGGGTATTACGCCACCCGCGACCCGTTCGGCGCGCAGGGCGACTTCACCACCGCGCCCGAGATCAGCCAGATGTTCGGTGAGCTGGTGGGCCTCGCGCTCGCGCAGGCGTGGCTGGACCAGGGCAGCCCCGCGCCCTTCACGCTGGCCGAGCTGGGGCCGGGGCGGGGGACGCTGATGGCCGACATCCTGCGCGCCACCGCCCGGGTGCCCGGCTTCCGCGCCGCGGCGCGGGTCGAGCTGGTCGAGGCCTCGGCGCATCTGCGCGGCGTCCAGCGCGCGCGTCTGGGCGAGGTCACCCACCGCGACCGCGCCGAGGGCCTTCCCGAGGCGCCGCTGTTCCTTGTCGCCAACGAGTTCTTCGACGCCCTGCCGATCCGCCAGTTCGAGCGCCACCCCGACGGCTGGCGCGAGCGGATGGTGAGCCTGCGCGACGGGGCGCTGGCGCTGGCGCTCGGTCCCCCCGGCGACGCCGCCCGCCCCGGCGCGCCGGGCGAGATCCGCGAGGTCTGCGCCGAGGCGATCCCGGTCGTGGCCGAGGTCGCGGGCCGCATCGCCCGCCACGGCGGCGCCGCGATCGTGATCGACTACGGCACCTGGGACGGGCAGGGCGACAGCCTGCAGGCGCTGCGCCGCCACGCGCCCGACGACATCCTCGCCCACCCCGGCGAGGCCGACCTGACGGCGCACGTCGATTTCGCCCCGCTGGCCGGGACGGCGCTGGCGGCGGGTGCGGCGGCCTCGTGCCCGGTGCCGCAGGGGGAGTGGCTGTTGTCGCTGGGGCTGGCGCAGCGGGCGGCCCGCCTGACGGCGGCTGGCGACGCCGGGGCCGCGGCGGCGATGGAGCGCTTGACCGCGCCCGCCGCGATGGGACAGTTGTTCAAGGCGATGGCGATCTATCCGCGCCACAGCCCGCCACCGCCGGGATTCAACGCCCTTCCCGCCGCGGCCGACCCCGTGCCCGCCGGTCTGCCGGCCGGCCGCTGATCCGCGCCCCCTTCAGGGCGCGCCCCGCCACCAGAGCCGCCACGCCACGCCACGCCGCGCCGACCCGACCCGAGACCCGAACCACCCGGACCCTGCCGATGAGCCTCGAGATAATCACCCATCCGACCCTCGCGCCGCTCCGGCACGGGTTCTTCACCCGGCAGGGCGGGGCCTCGTCGGGGCTGTTCCGCGGGCTCAACTGCGGGCGCGGCTCGAGCGACCAGCAGGGGATCGTGGCGGTGAACCGCGCCCGCGTGGCCGAGGCAATGGGGGTGGCGCCGGACCGCCTCGCCACCGTCCACCAGACCCATTCGACCCGCGTGGCGCGGCTGGCCGAGGGCGACGATCCGGCGGCGCTGGCGGGGGTCGAGGCGGACGCGATCGTGACCGCCACCCCCGGGGTCGCCATCGCGGTGCTGACTGCCGACTGCCAGCCGGTGCTGCTGGCCGACCCCGAGGCGGGCGTCATCGGCGCGGCCCATGCGGGGTGGAAGGGGGCGCTCGACGGCATCCTCGAGGCCACGGTGGCGGCCATGCGCGACGCCGGGGCCACCCGCATCCGCGCCGTCATCGGCCCGACCATCAGCCTGCGCGCCTATGAGGTGGGCGAGGAGTTCATGGACCGGTTCCTCGCCGAGGCGCCCGAGTCCGAGCGGTTCTTCTCGGGCGGGCCGAACGGGCGGCCGATGTTCAACCTGCCGGGCTTCGGCCTCGCCCGGCTGCGCGATCTGGGGGTCGATGCCGACTGGACCGGGCACTGCACCTATTCCGACCCCGAGCGCTTCTTCAGCTACCGCCGCGCGACCCACGAAGGGGCAGCGGACTACGGCCGGCTGATCTCGGCCATCCGGCTCTGACGCGGCTCAGGCGCGGGCCAGCGGCATCGCGTCGAAGGGCACCCCCGGCTCGTCCTTGGCGCCGCGGATCACGAGGCTGGTCTTGACGCTCGCCACGTTGTCGGCGGCCGTCAGCTCCTGCGTCAGGAAGCGCTGGAACGTGGGCAGGTCGGGCGCCACGCATTTCAGGATGAAGTCGATCTCGCCGTTGAGCATGTGGCACTCGCGCACCAGCGACCAGCCGCGGGCGCGGTCCTCGAAGGCCGAGAGGTCGCGCTCGGACTGGCTGACGAGGCGCACCATGGCGAAGACCTGCACCTCGAACCCGAGTTCGCGGGCGTCCACCTCGGCGTGGTAGCCGCGGATGTAGCCCTGCTCTTCCAGCGTGCGGACCCGTCGCAGGCAGGGCGGGGCCGAGATGCCGACGCGGCGCGCCAGTTCGACATTCGTCATCCGTCCGTCGGCCTGCAATTCCGCAAGGATCTGGCGGTCGATGTCGTCTAGTCGGGCGCCAGCCATGAGGCCTCCGGTCGGGAAATCGCAGCTTGATTATCTTTCACGCCCCCGATCCGCAAGATTGTTTCGCGCCGGCAGCATTGCGGACGCGGCGGCGGGCTTGGTTGATCGCGGCGGGTGCAGGGCTTAGGTCAGGGCGCAACTGCCCCTGCCGCACGCCCGAAAGGCCCCGCCGATGTCCGATGCCGTCCCCCTGACCGATGCGCCCACCCCCGCCTCTGCCGCCCCGATCGAGCCGCACCAGCGCCTCGTCATCATCGGCTCGGGGCCGGCGGGCTACACCGCGGCGGTCTATGCCGCCCGCGCGATGCTGACCCCGGTGCTGATCCAGGGGATGCAGCCCGGCGGGCAGCTCACCATCACCACCGAGGTCGAGAACTGGCCCGGCGACACGCAGGTGATGGGCCCCGACCTGATGGTGCGGATGGAAGCGCACGCCCGCGAGATGGGGGCGCGGATCGTGACCGACACGGTGACCGCGCTGGACCTGTCGCAGCGTCCCTTCCGGCTGACCTGCGACAGCGGCCGGACGCTGACCGCCGACGCGGTGATCCTCGCCACCGGGGCGCAGGCGCGCTGGCTCGGGCTGCCGTCGGAAGAGAAGTTCAAGGGCTTCGGCGTCTCGGCCTGCGCGACCTGCGACGGGTTCTTCTACCGCGGCCGTCAGGTGATCGTCGTCGGCGGCGGCAACACCGCGGTCGAGGAGGCGCTTTTCCTGACCAACTTCGCCAGCAAGGTGATCCTCGTTCACCGCCGCGACAACCTGCGGGCCGAGCGGATCATGCAGGACCGGCTGTTCAAGCACCCGAAGGTCGAGGTGATCTGGAACGCCGAGCTGGCCGAGGTGACCGGGACCGAGGCGCCGCTGGGCGTCACCGGCGCGGTGCTGCGCTCGACGGTGGACGGCACGACCCAGACGGTGGCCGCGGACGGGGTGTTCGTGGCGATCGGCCACTCGCCCGCGTCCGAACTGGTCAAGGACCAGCTGACGCTGAAAGAGGGCGGCTATGTCGCGGTCGAGCCGGGCTCGACCCGCACCTCGATCCCCGGGGTGTTCGCCGCGGGCGACCTGACCGACGACGTCTACCGGCAGGCCGTGACCAGCGCCGGGATGGGCTGCATGGCGGCGCTCGACGCCGAGCACTGGCTTGCCGCCGAGGGGCTGGCCGAGGGGACCGCCGTCCCCGCGCAGGCGACCGAGGTCGCCTGAGCCCCCGCCGCCCCGCCGTTCGGCCCAGCCATGCCGGGGGCGCGGGGCGGATTTGCCGTGGCGGCTCGGTTGCGAAGCGCGCCCCCCGGGGCTAAGGGGGCGACGCACGCCCCCTTTTTGTTTGCCTCAGCCGGGCTTGCGTCGTTTTCGTTCAACCCGAGTGTGCAGATGATCCAGCAGCCGAACCTCGCGCCGATCCCGGAACTCTACGTCAACGCCGACTCGGCCCAGAAGCTCAAGGCCGACGCCGGGACGATGCCCTCGTGGGATCTGACCCCGCGCCAGCTCTGCGACGTCGAGCTGCTGATGAACGGCGGCTTCCACCCGCTGCGGGGCTTCCTGACCGAGGCCGACTATGACGGCGTGGTCGAGAACATGCGCCTGTCCACGGGCGACCTGTGGCCGATCCCGGTGACGCTGGACGTGAGCCAGGCCTTTGCCGACGGCATCGAGCCGGGCACCGACATCGCGCTGCGCGATCAGGAGGGCGTGATCCTCGCCATCATGTCGGTCACCGACAAATGGACGCCGAACAAGACCCGCGAGGCCGAAAAGGTCTTCGGCAACGGCACCGACGATCTGGCCCACCCGGCGATCAACTATCTGCACAACGTCGCCGGCCCGGTCTATCTGGGCGGGCCGATCACCGGCATCCAGGCGCCGACGCACTATGACTTCCGCGCCCGCCGCGACACCCCGAACGAGCTGCGCGCCTTCTTCCGCAAGATGGGCTGGCGCCGGATCGTCGCCTTCCAGACCCGCAACCCGCTGCACCGCGCGCACCAGGAACTGACCTTCCGCGCCGCCCGCGAGGCGCAGGCGAACCTGCTGATCCACCCGGTCGTGGGCATGACCAAGCCCGGCGACGTGGACCACTTCACCCGCGTCCGCTGCTACGAGGCGGTGCTGGACAAGTACCCGCAGGCGACCACCCACCTGTCGCTTCTGAACCTCGCCATGCGCATGGCCGGCCCGCGCGAGGCGGTGTGGCACGGCATCATCCGCCGCAACCACGGCCTGACCCACATGATCGTCGGCCGCGACCACGCGGGGCCGGGCAAGAACAGCCAGGGGCAGGACTTCTACGACCCCTATGCCGCGCAGGAGCTGTTCCGCGAGCATCAGGCCGATATCGGCATCGAGATGGTCGACTTCAAGCAGATGGTCTACGTGCAGGAGCGCGCGCAGTACGAGCCGCGCGACGAGGTGGAAGAGGGCGCGACGATCCTCGACATCTCGGGGACCGAGCTGCGCCGCCGCCTGCGCGAGGGGCTGGAAATCCCCGAGTGGTTCAGCTTCCCCGAGGTCGTGGCCCAGCTGCGACGCACCTCGCCCGCGCGCGACAAGCAGGGCTTCACGGTGTTCTTCACCGGGCTGTCCGGCTCGGGCAAGTCCACCATCGCCAACGCGCTGATGGTCAAGCTGATGGAGATGGGCGGACGTCCGGTCACGCTGCTCGACGGCGACGTGGTCCGCAAGCACCTGTCGTCGGAACTCGGGTTCTCGAAGGAGCACCGCGACATCAACATCAAGCGCATCGGCTATGTCGCGTCCGAGATCACCAAGAACGGCGGCATCGCCATCTGCGCGCCCATCGCGCCCTATACCGCGACCCGCCGGGCGGTGCGCGAGATGGTCGAGGCGGTCGGCGCCTTCGTCGAGGTCCATGTCGCCACCAGCCTCGAGGAATGCGAGCGCCGCGACCGCAAGGGGCTCTACAAGCTGGCCCGCGAGGGCAAGATCAAGGAGTTCACCGGGATCTCGGACCCCTACGAGGAGCCCGCGAACCCCGAGCTGCGCGTCCAGACCGAGGGCGTGGACGTGGATTACGCCGCCCAGCAGGTTCTCTTGAAGCTTGAGCAGATGGGGCTGATCGGCCTGTCCTGATCGCCGTCCCACCGCGAGATGTCAGCGCACCCCCCGGCCGGTCCGGGGGGTGTTTGCGTTTCCGGGCGCGGGGGCGGCGGTTGACAAGCCCGGCCCTGCAGTCCACCCCCGGCCGGATGATCGAAAAGGCGCGCCGATGACCGAGCCGGTCCTGATCCTGTGCATGAAATGGGGCACGCTCTATGGCGCGCGGGACGTGAACGCGCTCGCCCGCGGCGTGGCGCGGCACCTGGCGCGGCCGCACCGGTTCATCTGCTTCACCGACGACGCGACCGGCCTCGACCAAGGGATCGAGGCACGGCCGCTGCCGGCGCTCGACCTGCCGCCGGGGTCGGGGGACACGCGCTGGCGCAAGCTCGCGCTCTTCAACCCCGACCTGGGGCTGACCGGGACGGCGCTGTTTCTCGACCTCGACCTGGTGATCGTCGGGCCGCTCGACCCGTTCTTCGAGGTGCCGGGCGAGGTGGTGATCCTGCGCGACGACGACCTGTTCCGCGCCAAGCCGCTGCGCCGTCTGAACCCGGCCCGCGACCGCTTCCTGCACATGGTCGGCAACACCTCGGTGTTCCGCTACCGGGTCGGCGCCCACCCGCAGGTGGTGCGCGCCTATCTCGACGATCCCGCCGCCGCCGCGGCGCGCTATGAGCACGAGCAGCAGCTCGTGAGCGACGTGCTGGACCGGCAGGGGGTGCTGTCCTACTGGCCGCAGGGCTGGTGCGTCAGCTTCAAGAACGACTGCGTGGGGCGGGGGCTGGCGAGCTGGTGCGGTGACCCCGAGGCACCACCCGGCGCGCGGATCGTGCTCTTCGCCGGCAGTCCCAAGATGGCCGACGTCCTCGCCGGCCGGGGCGGGCGCTGGTATCGCCGGATCGGGAACATCGACTGGCTGCGCGCGGCGTGGGAGGGCGGGGCGGAGGGCGATGGCCCCGAAGCCGGAGGCCGGGCGTGACCCTGCATCTCGTCACCGGGTCGGATGACAACTACGCGGCGGGGGTGCTGGTGCTCATCGCCTCGGCGGCGTTCCACACCCCCGACCTGCGGGTGACGGTGCTCGACAATTGCATCTCGGCCGCGAACCGCGCCCGCATCGACGCGCTGGGCGCGCGGCTCGGGGTGCCGCTGGCGCGGGTCGAGATTGGCGCTGACGCCTTCGCCGACCTGCCGGTGCGGCGCGGGCACCTGACGCGCAGCACCTATCTGCGGCTGCTGATCCCGCAGCTGCTGCCCGAGGCCGAGCGGGTGCTCTACATGGACTGCGACATGGTGGTGACGGACGACCTGTCGCCGCTGGCCGCGCTGCCGCTGGGCGATGCGGTGGTGGCAGCGGTCCCGGACCCGAGCCCCGACGCGGCCGAGCTGGCCTCGACCGGGGTGGCGCGCGGCGCCTATGTCAACGCCGGGCTGCTGGTGATGAACCTGCCCGTGTGGCGGGCCGAGGGGGTCGCCGAGCGTTGCCTCGCGCTGCTGTCCGACCCGGCGCGGCCGCTCATGTCCGAGGATCAGTCGGCGCTCAACATCGCGGCCGCGGGGCGCATCCTGCCGCTGCCCGCGCGCTACAACGTCTATGCCGACCCGGCCGCCTATCCCGGCGCCGCAGCCGTTCCGGCCGATCCGGCGGTGATCCACTACGTCGTCGGCCACAAGCCGTGGGCGGCGCGGGGGGTGATGATGGGCGAGGTGTGGCGCCACCACGCGGGCCTGATCGCCGCGCAGATGCCGCCGCTGCCCGCGGCGTCGCTGGGCAGTCGGCTTTCGGCGTTCAACCGCCAGCGGAAACTGTGGATGGGGTTGGCCGCCGGGCGGGGGAAATACCGCACCCAGCGACAGGTCCGCGCCGCCATGCGGCGGGTGGCGGCCCGCTACCTTGCGCAGGTCGCGGGCCGGCCGGTCAGTGGACGCTGACCGGGTTCAGCTCGTTCTGGCGGGCCAGCATGAAGGCCATGTGCCGGTCGCGGACCAGCGCCAGGCGCTCTCCGTCGATGCCGTGCACGGCGTAGAGCGCGTCGAGGCCGGGCGCCTGCTCGCGCACCTCGTCGGGCAGGCTGTCCATCGCCACCCGGCGGACATAGACGACATTGCCGTCGGCCATCTGCGGAAAATCGTGTTTCATGTTCATCTTGGCGATCCCCTTCTAGGTGCGGCTGATCGGTATGGTGCGGACGACGCTCTGCGGCGTGATGCGGCGCAGATCGACGTGGAGGAGCCCGTTCTCGAGCGCGGCACCCTCGACCTCGATCCCCTCAGCCAGCACGAAGCTGCGCTGAAAGGCGCGGGCGGCGATGCCGCGGTGCAGGAACACCCGGTCCTCGGCCGCCTCGGACTGGCGGCCGCGGATGATGAGCTGGCGGTCCTCGATGGTCAGCGACAGGTCCGCCTCGGCAAAGCCCGCCACGGCGAGCGTGATGCGGAAACCGTCCGCGCCCGACTGCTCGATGTTGTAGGGCGGGTAGGCGTCGGCGCCCTTGGCGGCGCGCTCGGCCAGCCGTTCGAGCTGGTCGAACCCCAACAGGTAGGGGTGCGTCCCCAGAGTCATCTTCGTCATCGGCGTCCTCGGTCCACAAGCGACTGCGTTGGCCCGGGCCCCTCAGGCGGCGACCCGGTCCCCCGAGATATGTGCGCGCCGCAGCGTTGGTGCAAGATGGGCGCAAGTTTCGCTTATCAAGACGGGGGCCGCGGCGGTATGGTCGCAGCCATCCGATTCCGCCGTCTTTTCAAGGGCCCGCACCGATGAACGCCGACCACGAGATGACCCACGAAGAGATCATCCGCACCCGGCTCGAGGTGATGCGCCGCCAGCACCGCGAACTGGACGAGCAGGTGTCGGGGATGAGCGCGGGCGGCGTCGTGTGCAGCCTGACGCTGGGGCGGCTGAAGAAGGAAAAGCTGGTCCTCAAGGACCAGATCGCGCGGCTCGAGGATGAGCTGACCCCCGACATCATCGCCTGACACCGCGTCCGCGCGGCGCGGCCGTTCGGGGCGCGTTGCGTCCGCCCGGCGCGCCCCTATGATGCGCGCCGACGCGAAATCTGGGGGTCGGGCATGGACAAGCCGGTCGGCATCATCATGGGCAGCCAGTCGGACTGGGCGACGATGCGCGAGGCGGCGGCGATCCTCGACGAGCTCGGCGTGGGCTACGAGGCCCGGATCGTCAGCGCCCACCGCACCCCCGACCGGCTCTGGGACTATGGCCGCGCGGCGGCGGGGCGGGGGCTCAAGGTGATCATCGCGGGTGCGGGCGGGGCCGCGCATCTGCCCGGCATGATGGCGTCGAAGACGCGGGTGCCGGTGATCGGCGTGCCGGTGCAGACGCGGGCGCTGAACGGCGTCGACTCGCTTTATTCCATCGTCCAGATGCCCAAGGGCTATCCGGTCGCCACCATGGCGATCGGTTCGGCGGGGGCGGCCAATGCCGGGCTGATGGCGGCCGGCATCCTCGCGCTGTCGGACGCGGCGCTGGCCGAGCGGCTGGACGCCTGGCGGGCGGCGCTCTCGGCCTCGATCCCCGAGGAGCCGCGCGATGAATGACCCGCTCGCCCCCGGCGCCGTGATCGGCATCCTCGGCGGCGGCCAGCTGGGCCGGATGCTCTCGGTCGCGGCCAGCCGGCTCGGCTATCGCTGCCACATCTACGAGCCGGGCGCCGCGCCCGCCGGCGACGTGGCCTTCCGCCTGACCACCGCACCCTACGAGGACGAGGCGGCGCTGCGCGCCTTTGCAGCCTCGGTCGATGTGGTGACCTATGAGTTCGAGAACGTGCCGGCCGCGGCGCTCGACCTGATCGAGAGCCTGGTGCCGATCCGCCCCAACCGCCGCGCGCTGGCGGTGAGCCAGGACCGGCTGACGGAGAAGGATTTCCTCTCCGGCCTCGGCCTCGCCGTTGCGCCCTATGCGGCCGTGGACAGCGCCGACGATCTTGCCGCCGCGCTCGCCGGTCAGGACCGCGCCATCCTCAAGACCCGCCGCTTCGGCTATGACGGCAAGGGGCAGCTTCGGCTTGCGGCGGGCGACGACCCCGCCGCGGCCTGGGCTGAGGTGAACGCCCCCGCGGTGCTCGAGGGGTTCGTGGATTTCACCGCCGAGATCAGCGTGATCGTCGCGCGCGGCGCGGACGGGGCGGTGGCGGCCTATGACCCGGGCCTGAACGTCCACGAGGGCGGCATCCTGCGCACCACGACCGTGCCCGCGGGTGTGCCCGGCCGCCTGATCCCCGAGGCGGTGCTGATCGCCAGCCGCATCGTCACGGCGCTCGACTATGTCGGCGTGATGGGGGTCGAGCTCTTCGTCACCCCCCGCGGGCTGGTGGTCAACGAGATCGCCCCGCGGGTCCACAACTCGGGTCACTGGACGCAGGCCGGCTGCGCCGTGGACCAGTTCGAGCAGCACATCCGCGCGGTGGCCGGCCTGCCGCTGGGCGACGGCCAGCGCCATGCGGATGTGGTGATGGAGAACCTGATCGGCGACGACATGGACCGGGTGCCCGCGCTGCTGGCGGCGCCCGACACGCAGGTCCACCTCTATGGCAAGGCCGAGGTGAAGCCGGGGCGCAAGATGGGGCACGCGAACCGCATCCTGCGGCGTTGAAAGGCCACTTGGGCCAGAAAGACGCGTCTTTCTGGCCCGAATACCCGCGCCGCAGGCGATCTAGCGCGGCAGCGTCTCGCGCAGGTAGCGGATGGTGTTGCCGCCCATGACCTTGTCGATCTGGTCCTCGGTCAGCCCCTGATCGATCAGCGCCTGGGTCAGCGCGGGCAGGCCGGCCGCGTCAAAGGGCACCCCGACCGAGCCGTCCCAGTCCGACCCCAGCCCGACCGCATCCTCGCCCACGAGGTCGATGGCGGCGCGGATCGCCCGGGCGATTCCGGCGGGCGTGCCGTCGCAGGTCACGTCGGCCCAGAAGCCGATGCCGATGATCCCGCCCTTGGCCGCGATCTGTCGGACGAGGTCGTCGGGCAGGTTGCGCGGCGTGTCGCAGGCGCTGCGGATGCCGGTGTGCGACAGGATCGGCCGGGCGCCGGGGATCGCCAGCACCTGGCGGACGATGGCGGGCGAGGCATGGGCGAGGTCGATCACCATGTTGCGCGCCACCAGCCCCTCGACCACCTCGCGCCCGAAGGGCGTCAGCCCGGCCTGCGAGGTGCCGTGCAGCGAGCCGCCGAGTTCGTTGTCGAAGAAATGGGTGATGCCGACGAGGCGGAAGCCGGCCGCCTCCATCACGCCGAGGTTGGCGATCTGCCCCTCGAGCGGGTGCGCCCCCTCCATCCCGAGGATCGCGCCGATGACCCGCTTGCCCGCCGCGCGGTCGGCCAGCACCCCGTCGAGATCGGCGCGCGAGCGGATCAGCCGCACCGCCTCGGGGTGGCGCTCGGCCAGCCGGCGCAGGCGGGCGGCCTGGTCGAGCGCGCGCTCCTTGAGGCTAAACCAGCTCTGCACCGGGCGAAGCTGGCCGATCACCAGCGGCGTGATGTTGTCGGGCGCCTCGGCGGTGTTGGTGGCGTAGTTCTGGCCGCGCGGCGACTTGGTGACGGTGGTAAAGACCTGCACCGCCACGTTGCCGCGGTCGAGCCGGGGCAGGTCCACATGGCCCTCGGGCCGCTCGCTCGCGAGGTCGCGGTCCCAGAGCAGCGGGTCGGCGTGCAGGTCGGCGATGGAAAGCCGCGCGTGCAGCGCCGCCGCCTCGTCCGAGACGTGCCACGGCTGCGCCGCCGTCACCGGGTTCAGCCGGTCCGCGACGATCCGCGGCCCGAAGACCGGCACTGCGGCTGCCGCGAGCGCCACCACCGCGGCGGCACCCAGCAGGACGCGGCGCAGGCGGCGGGGCTTCGCGCGGCCGAAGGGGTCGCGGGCCACCCGCTCAGCCCTCCATCGCCTCGAGCTCGTCGATGAAGCCCTCGATCATCGACAGCCCCTTGTCCCAGAACGCCGGGTCCGCAGCGTCGAGCCCGAAGGGCTGAAGCAGCGTCGAGTGATGCTGCGACCCGCCCGCCTTGAGCAGGTCGAAGTAGCGCGCCGGGAAGCCCTCGGGCGCGGCCTCGTAGGCGGCGTAGAGCGCGTTCACCAGCCCGTCCCCGAAGGCATAGGCATAGACGTAGAAGGGCGAGTGGATGAAATGCGGGATATAGGCCCAGAAGGTCTCGTACCCCTCCATGTAGTCGAAGGCGTCGCCGAGGCTTTCGTGCTGGACCGTCATCCAGATCGCGTTGATGTCGTCGGGGGTGAGCTCGCCCTCGGCGCGGGCCGCGTGCAGGCGCGACTCGAAGTCGTAGAAGGCGATCTGGCGCACGACGGTGTTGATCATGTCCTCGACCTTGCCGGCCAGCAGCGCCTTGCGCTGGGCGGGGTCGGTGGTCCTGGCCAAGAGCGCCCGGAAGGTCAGCATCTCGCCGAACACGCTCGCTGTCTCGGCCAGCGTCAGCGGGGTCGAGGCGAGCAGCTCGCCCTGCGCCGCGGCCAGCCGCTGGTGGACGCCGTGGCCCAGCTCATGCGCGAGCGTCATCACGTCGCGCGGCTTGCCGAGGTAGTTCAAGAGCACGAAGGGATGCGCGTCGGTGACGGTCGGGTGGGCAAAGGCGCCGGGCGCCTTGCCGGGCTTCACGGCGGCGTCGATCCAGCCGCGCTCGAAGAACGGCTCGGCCAGCTTCGCCAGTTCAGGGTCGAAGCCTGCATAGGCGTCCAGCACCGTGGTGCGCGCCTCGTCCCAGCCGATCAGCCGCGGGGTTTCCTGCGGCAGCGGCGCATTGCGGTCCCAGACCTGCAGCTTCTCCAGCCCCAGCCAGCGCGCCTTGAGCCGATAGTAGCGGTGCGAGAGCCGCGGATAGGCCGCCACCACCGCGTCGCGCAGCGCCTGCACGACCTCGGGCTCGACGTGGTTCGACAGGTGTCGCCCGTGCTGGGGCGTGGGCATCTTGCGCCACTTGTCCTCGATCGCCTTTTCCTTGGCGAGGGTGTTGTGGATGCGGGCGAACAGCTTGACGTTGTCGGTGAAGACCCGCGCCAGCGCCCGCGCCCCGGCCTCGCGGCGGGTCCGGTCGTGGTCGGTCAGCAGGTTCAGCGTGGCCTCGAGCCCCAGCGTCTCGCCGTCCACGTCGAAGGTCAGCGCGGCGGTCGTCTCGTCAAAGAGCCGGTTCCAGGCGGCGGCGCCGACCACCGAGTTGTCGTGCAGGAATTTTTCCAGCTCGTCCGAAAGCTGGTGCGGCCGCATCGCCCGCATCCGGTCGAACACCGGCTTGTAGCGCGCCGGCCCGTCCGCGGCGGCAAAGACGGCCTCGTAGGTCGCATCCGGGATGCGGTTGAACTCGAGGCTGAAGAAGACCAGCGGCGTGGTCATGTCGGTGATCTTCGCCTGCAGGTCGCCCATCGCCTTGGCCCGGCCCGCGTCGGTGGTGTTCTGGTAGTAGCGCAGGCCCGCATAGGACATCAGCCGCCCGGCGATCAGGTCGATGGTCTGGTAGCGCTCGATGCACTCCAGCATCTCGGCGGGCGAGAGATCGGCCAGCCGCCCCTCGTAATCGGCCGCGAAGCTGGCGGTCGCCTCTTCCAGCCGGGCGAGGTCGGCCTTAATCTCGGGCGCGTCGGGGCCGGTGTAGAGGTCCGACAGATCCCACTCCGGCAGCGGCCCGAGGTCGAGTGCGGCGGCGCCGGGCTGTTCGGCATCGAAATGGCGGCTGCGGGTCATCTGCGGTCTCCTTGGCGTCATGCGGTTCCATCTGACCCTTCGCGGCGCGCGGTTCAAGGCGTGGCGCGGGGGATGGGCGGTGCGGCGCCGGTGGCCCGTCGGGTCACGGCCCGGGCGGCAGCGCCTGCATCCGCGCCACGCGCCGGTCCATGACCCGCCGCCAGAGCGGGGGGATCAGGGCGATGGCCGCCATCACCGGCAGCGACCACGGCAGCAGCGGCCGCGGCAGCGCCGCCCGGTCGAGGCGCAGCGCCGGCCAGGGGCGGGCGGGATGGGCATGGTGGTCCGAGTGGCGGGGCGCATTGACCAGCATCAGCGAGGACAGAAGATGCGGCGCGTCCCAGCTGTGGCGCGCGTCCACCGGCTCGGGTCGCCCATCGGCGCGGCGCGCCCGGCGCAGCCCGTAGTGCTGGACGTAATCCGACAGCATCAGCTGCATCTGCGCGTAAAGGCAGAGCCCGAGGTAGATCAGCGCCGCCAGCGGCCCGAGCGTCAGCGCGACCAGCGCCACGCAGGCAAGGCCGCCCCCGACCCACCAGCGGTACGGGTTCACCCGCCCCGGCTGCCGGGCCGCGAGCGCCTTTTCGGCGGCGAGCCCGGCGCGGAACGACCCCGCCCAGGCGCGCGGGAAGAAGCGCCAGAAGCTCTCGCCCGCGCGGGCCGAGTTCGGGTCGGCGTCGGTCGCCACATGGCGGTGGTGGACGAGGCGGTGGGCCGAGACGTGGTGGCCGAAGAGCAGGGTGACGTAGACGAGCGCCCCGGCCCGGAACAGCAGCCGGCTGCCGCGGTGGATCAGCTCATGGGCGTTGGCGTTCGAGACCTGTCCCATGAACATCCCGGTCCCGAGAAACAGCGCGGCGTGCGCGGCGCCCGAGAGCGGCGGCCCGGCTCCCGCGAGCGCCCGCAGCGCCAGCACCAGCAGCATGAGATGGGCGGCGACGAGCACGAGCGAGACGGCGTCCGCGCCCAGATGCGCGGCGCCCTCGGGCGGATCGGGCAGGGCGCGGGCGGCGAGCGTGTCGATCGACTGGCTGACGCCTGCCACCCACAGGAACCCGACCCAGACCCAGGCGCCGCCCCAGAGCGCCCCCGCCGCGAGCACCAGCGCCGGGAACAGCGCGGCGGCGCCATAGGCGATGACCGGGGCAGGGCGCGAGAGCGTCTTCATGGCGCGATCCTAGAGCGCGTGCCGCGCCGAGGGAACTGCTCCACACCCCGGCCTCCCCGGCGCGGCCCTACGCTCCCCTCACAGGGCAGCCCACCGCACCCCCCCTTTCTTTCTTGCCAAAATATCCCCGCCGGAGGCAGCCGGCCGCGCCGCCGGGCAGGACGCCGGACCGGCGCGCGGCGGGAACGCCGGACCCCGCGCCCGCCCCCGCCGGCGCCCGAGGACAACGATTCCGCCGCACCCGTCCGCGGCGGGACGAAACGTCCTTGCCGGCGGCGCCGATTGCCTCGTACGGGCGGCCGACCTAGGGTCTGGCGAACACGCAAACGGGGGACGACCATGACCGACCAGACCGACCCGCGCCCGACCGACGCCAAGGCGCAGGGGTTCGACACCATCGCCATCCACGCCGGCGCCGCGCCTGATCCTGCCACGGGCGCGCGGCAGGTGCCGATCTACCAGACCACCGCCTACCAGTTCCGGGACGCCGACCACGCTGCCGCGCTCTTCAACCTGCAGGAGGTCGGCTACATCTACTCGCGCCTGACCAACCCGACGGTCAGCGCGCTGCAGGCGCGGCTCGCGGCGCTCGAGGGCGGGGCCGGGGCGGTCGCCTGCTCGTCGGGGCACGCGGCGCAGATCATGGCGCTGTTCCCGCTGATGGGGCCGGGGCGCAACCTCGTCGCGTCGAACCGGCTCTACGGCGGGACGATGACGCAGTTCAGCCAGACCATCCGCCGCTTCGGCTGGTCCTGCCGCTTCGTCGACCTCGACGACACCGACGCGGTGCGCGCGGCGATCGACGACGACACCCGGGCAATCTTCGTCGAATCGATCTCGAACCCCGGCGGCTACGTCACCGACATCCCGGCCATCGCCGCCATCGCGGATGACGCGGGCATCCCGCTGATCGTGGACAACACCCTCGCCTCGCCCTTCCTCTGCCGCCCGATCGAGATGGGGGCGACGCTGGTCGTGCACAGCCTGACCAAGTACCTGACCGGCAACGGCACGGTGACCGGCGGCGCGGTGATCGATTCCGGCAAGTTCGACTGGTCGGCCAGCGACAAGTTCCCCTCGCTCTCGGCGCCCGAGCCGGCCTATCACGGGCTGAAGTTCCACGAGACCTTTGGCGCCGCCGCCTTCACCTTCCACGGCATCGCCATCGGGCTGCGCGACCTCGGCATGACGCTGAACCCGCAGGCAGCGCATTACACGCTGATGGGGATCGAGACGCTGGGCCTGCGCATGGCGCGCCACGTCGAGAACGCGGTGACGGTCGCCGAATGGCTGGCCGCCGACGACCGCGTCGAGGCGGTCAGCTACGCCGGCCTCCCCTCGAGCCCGTGGCACGAGCGGGTCGAGCGGCTCTATCCCAAGGGGGCGGGCGCGCTCTTCACCATCCGCCTCAAGGGCGGCTACGAGGCCTGCGTGGCGATGATCGGGCGGCTGAAGCTGATCAGCCACGTCGCCAACCTCGGGGACGCGCGGACGCTGGCGATCCACTCGGCTTCGACCACCCACCGGCAGCTCACCGAAGAGCAGCAGGTCGCCGCGGGCGCCGGGCCGGACCTCGTGCGGCTGTCGATCGGGATCGAGGACCCCGCCGACATCATCGCCGATCTCGATCAGGCGCTGGGCTGAGCACATTTCAGGCGGCGGCGGGGCGGTCGCCTTGCTACCGCTCCCCGACGCCCAAAGGCGACAGCCGACGGGTCATTGCCCCTTCGGCACCAGCGTCCAGATGCCCGTGACCTGCACGGTCAGCATCAGCCGGCCCGTCTCGACCTGAGTGGCGGCGCCGCCCGCGTCGCGGGCCATCGAGGCCATGGCCATCGGCATCGGCGGGCTTGCCGCCCCGCCCTCGGTCAGCGAGACGAGCGGCCCGAGCGCCATCCCGGCTGCCGCGGCCATCGTCTCGGCGCGCCGCTGCGCCTCGGCCACGGCCTTCCCGCGGGCCTCGTCCAGTGGGGCCGCGTCATCCTCGCGCGAGAAGGCGATCCCCTGCACGTCGGTCGCCCCGGCTGCCACCATCGCGTCGAGCAGCGGCCCGAGCTTCGCCAGGTCGCGGACCCGGGCGCTGACGATGTTCTGCGCCTGATAGCCGGTGATGACCGGCGGCTTGCCCTGCTGCGAATAGTCCGCCATCGGCGACAGGTTCAGCCCCTGGGTCTGCAGATCCTCGGGCGCGATCCCCTGCGCCTTGAGCGCCGCGATCACGTCGCCCTGCCGGGTGGCGTTGTCGGCGAGCGCCTTCGCCGCCGTCTCGGCCTGCGTCGTCACCCCCAGCGCCACGGTGGCGAGGTCGGGCGCGATGCCGACCTGACCCTCGCCCGTGACGGTGACGGTGGCCGGGGCGGGGGCGTGCATCGGCATGACGTGACCCTCGATCGGGGGCATGGGCATGGGGGGCGCGGGCGGGGTGGTCTGGGCCAGGAGCGGCGCGGTCATCAGGGCCAGCGCCAGCCCGCCACCCAGCGCCGGGCGCAGGCTGCGGGGGGAGAGGACGGAACGGGTCATGCAATGTCCTTTCGAGACGTCATCGGCACCCCGGTGCGGACGCACGGCGGCGCCGCGCCCCGCGGGGTTGCCGGCCGAACGCCGCGCAGGGCGCGCAGGCTCCGTCACGAAGCGGTGTTTTGCTTTGCTTGGGGGGATGGATGCGGTATCCATGGAACTGAGCAGCAACGGACCGGATCGCGCACGAACGACGAGCCGGCCACGAACAAGAAAAGACCGGCACATGAGCACGAGCCCCGCGCCCGAATACGCCCTGTCGTTCAGCAGCGACGCCGTTCACCTGATGGAAAGATCGGATGCCAGCGCCGCCCCCGCGGTCCGCTGGCACGAGCGCGCCTCGGCGCCGTTCGACGCGCCGGACTTCCGCTCGGAAATGGCGCGGCTGAGGCGGCTGGTGGCGAACGGCCCCGACGCGCGGGTGGCGCTGATCATCCCCGACGACCAGATCCTCTATACCTCGCTGCCGGTGGCGGCCGAGGATGACGTGGCGGCGGGCCTCGGCCGGGCGCTCGACGGGCTGACGCCCTATCCGGTCGCGGACCTTGCCTGGGACTGGCGCCCGGTGACGGGCGCTGCCGAGGGGCGCGACGTGCGGGTGGCCGCGGTGGCGCGCCAGACGCTGCGCGAGGCCGAGGATTTCGCCCGCCGGCACGGGTTCGCGGCGGACGGCTTCGAGGCCGATCCGGCCGAGGGCCTGTTCCCCGAGGCGCCCCGCTTCTCGGCCGAGGCCAAGGCGGCGCAGGACCACGACCTGCCCGGCGACGCCCCCGAGCTGCCCGGCGACGCCCCCGAGCGCGCGGGTGAGACGGCCGCTTCGGCAGAGGGCAGGAACGAGGCCGATGCGTCCGAGGTGACTGGGCCGGCGACGTCGGATGAGGTCCCGGCAACGGCGACCGTTGTGGCAGGCTCCGCTGCGGCTGCTGCGGTTTCCGCGGCGGGCGTGTTCGCCAGCGCCGGGGAACCGGGGGCCAAGGACACCGCCGAAGGCGCCTCCAGCGCCCCGGCGGCCGTGGCGCCGAAGCTGGAAGCGCCCGAGACGACGGCACCCGAGACCGACGAGATCGCCTCGGCGACGGTAAACCCGCAGACCGTCGAGCCTGAGACGACGAAGCCCAACGACACCACCCCCGAGGCCAGTCGCACCGGGGATGGCCCCGCCGCCAAGTCCGACGCCGCCCCGGCCAAGGCCGAGACCGCGCCCAAGGGCGACGGCCAGGCCGCCCCCGCGTCCACTCCCGCCGCCGTCGCAGGCCCGACGCTGATCGCCTCGGCGGGCGCCGCGCCGGCCGCCGGGTCGCGGGTCACCGATTTCCTGCCGGCCGACCTGCCGCCCTCGGCGGTCCCGGCGCCGGTCGAGGTGGTGGCCCCGCCCTCGGACCTCATCGACGCCTCCGACGCGCCCACGCCGGCGCGCGAGCCGGTGCCGCTGCCCGACCGGGCGCGCGCGGTGCTCGACCGCGCGGCCGAGGCCCGCGCCCGGCGCACCGCCGAGCCGGTCGAGGCGGTCGCACGCCATCCCGGCGCGCGCGGCGGCATCGGCGGCCTGCTGGTGATGCTCGGCGCGCTGCTTCTGGGCCTGATGATGATCTGGTCCTTCGCCACGCCCGGCCCGGGCGAGCGGCCTACGGCCACCGAGACCGCCGCCCCCGCCGCGGTGGCGGACGCGCCGCCCGCGGCCGTTCCGGCGCCCACCGCCAGCGCGCCCGCCCCGGCGACCCAGCCGGTCGCGCCGCCGCCCGCGGCCGTTCCGGCGGCCGCGGCCGTGCCGTCCACCGCCCAGCCGCCGATCCGCGTGCCGGAGCAGACCCTCGTGCTGCCGCCGCCGCAGATCGCGGGCCAGACCGCTGCGCCCACCGCGGCGCCGGCCCCGTCGCAGGCTGCCCCGGCGGCTCAAACCGCGACCCCTGCGGCGCCCGCGCCCGCGGTTGAGGCCGCCAAGCCAGCGCCGGCTGCTGCCGCGCCTGCGGCCAGCGCCCCGGCGACCGCCGCCGCCCCGGCCGCCGAGGCCGCCCGCACTCCGACCGCCACGCAAACCGCACCCGCTCAAGCCGCGCCGGCGCAGGCCGCCTCCACCCGGACGGCGCCGGCTCAGGCCGCGCCCGCGCCAACGGCCCCGGCCAAGGCCGCCCCCGCGGCGACGCCGGCGCGCACCGCGCCGCGGCAGGCGGCCCCCGCCACAACCGCGCCGCGCGCCACGGCCCCGGCGCGGCCAACCGTGCGCCGGCCCCAGCCCGCGGCGGCGCCGAAGGCTGCCGAGGCCGACCCGCTGCCCGCCGTCGTGCCCGGCCGCCGCGCGCTGACCCGCTCGGAGCGTCCGGCCGAGCGGCCCTCGCGCCCCGCGGCGGGGCGCGCGACGACCACGACCGCGCCGGCGGCCTCGCGGCCCGCGGCCACCTCCTCGACCCCGGCCGCGGCGCCTGCCCGCGCCCCGGCGCGCCCGGCGGCGCCGCGCAGCGAGGCCGCGCCGGCCAGCGCGCCCGCCACCTCCTCGTCGGTGCCGCGCCCGCGGCCGCGTCCCGAGGAAGGCTCGGCCGACGAATCCGTCACCGCCGCCGAGATGACCGCGGCCGAGGCCCGGGCCGCCGACGCGTGGCTCGCCGACCTCTATCGCACCCATCCGACCCTGCCCCGGCTGGCCGGCGTGGCCCCGCGCGACGGGTCCGAGCCGCGCTATGCCGAGTCGCGCCCCTCGCGGCGGCCGGCCGGGTCGAGCTCGGCGGTCGATGCGGCGGTCAAGGCCGCCGTGGACGACGAGCTGCTGAAGAAGAAGAAAAAGGCCCCCGCGGCCAAGGCCGACGCCCCCGCGTCCCGGCCTGCGGCGCGCGCCAAGGCCGATGCCCCGGCCGCGGCCAAGCCCGCCGCCGACAAGGCGGCGCCCGCGAAGTCTTCGAAGACCGCCACCAAGTCTGCCCCGGCCGACGATGACCGCCCGGCCAGCCGTCCGTCGCGCAAGCAGGCCGCGGGCAAGGGCTCGGCCGCCGCGGTCGAAAGCGCCATTGCCGAAGCGGTCGGCAAGTCGGGGGCCACCCCCGGCGCGGTCGCGCTGAGCACGCCCAAGTCGCTGCTGCCGCCGCACAAGCCGGCCCGCAAGTCGGCGCCGTCGGCCGCCGATGCCGAGGCCGAGGCGGTCGCCGCTGCCGCCGCGGCCGCCCGCCCCGACACCCCGCCCGCCGCCGAGGCCCCGGCCGAGACGCGGACCGCGAGCCGTGCCCCCGCCGCGCCGGTGGTGATCCCGCCGGTCGTCCCCGAGGCGCCCGCCGCCGACGTGGCCGCCGCCCAGCGGATGCGCGACGAGCAGTTGCAGGCGCAGGCCGAGGCCCGGGCCCGCGCCAACGCGGCCTCGGACGCCCAGGCCGAGGCACAGGCCCGCGCCCAGGCCGAGGCCCGCGCCCGCGCCCAGGCCGCCGCCGAAGAGCGTGCCGCCATCGCCGCCCGCGGCGAATATCGCCCGCCCGAGAACGACGACGAGCCCGAAGTGGCGACCACCGCCGCCAAGGGCACCACCGCCGGGCAGGTCGCACGCAACGCGACGGTCGGCGGCATGGAGCTTGGCCGGACCCAGGTGATCGGCGTGATCGGCGCCGGCCGCGCCAGCCGCGGGCTGATCCGGCTGCGCAACGGCAAGGTCGTGACCGTGCGCCTCGGCGACCGGATCGACGGCGGGGCGATCAACTCGATCGGCAACGGGCGGATCAGCTACGTCAAGGGCGGGCGCCAGTTCAACCTGCCCATCCTGAATGGACGCTGAGCCGGCTGCCGCCCTGACCCTCGCCCCCGCCCGCCGGCGCGGGGCGGGGTAAGATGGGGTCTTTCCTGCTGATATCGGCGGTCTACCTCGCCACCATGGTGGTGGCGGTGCCGCTGTCTGCACGGCTCGGGCTGGGGTCGGTGCTGGGCTACCTCGTGGCCGGCATCCTGATCGGGCCGGTGCTGGGGCTCGCCGGCAGCGCCGGCGACGTCGCCGACCTGCAGCATTTCGCCGAGTTCGGCGTGGTGATGATGCTGTTCCTGATCGGGCTCGAGCTCGAGCCGCGGCAGCTCTGGGGGATGCGCAAGCGCCTGCTGGGCCTCGGCGGGATGCAGATCGCGGGGACCACGGCGGCGCTGTTCGTCCTCGGGCTGGTGCTGAACCAGACGTGGCAGGTGGCGCTGACGCTGGGGCTGATCCTCGCCCTCAGTTCGACCGCCATCGTGCTGCAGACGCTGTCGGAAAAGAGCCTCATGCAGACCAGCGGCGGCCGCAACGCCTTCCTCGTGCTGCTGACCCAGGACATCGCGGTGATCCCGATCCTGGCACTTCTGCCGCTGCTGGCGGCGGGGGCGGCGACCCCCGACCATCACGCGCCGGGGGCCGAGTTCATGGCCGGGCTGCCCGGCTGGGCCGCGACGCTGGTGACGCTGGGGGCGGTCGGCACGGTGGTGCTGCTCGGGCAGTTCGCCATCGGTCCGCTCTTCCGCTTCGTGCAGAAGTCCCGCCTGCTCGAGATGAACACGGCGGTGGCGCTGCTTATCGTCGTGGGCATCGCGGCGCTGATGTCGATGGTCGGGCTCAGCCCCGCGCTCGGCACGTTCCTCGCCGGGGTGATGCTCGCCGGGTCCGAGTTCCGCCACGAGCTCGAGGCGCAGATCGCGCCCTTCAAGGGGCTGCTGCTGGGGCTGTTCTTCATCACCGTGGGCGCGGGGATGGATTTCTCGATGCTCGTGGCCCAGCCGGTGGTGGTGATCGGGGTCACGGCCCTCGTCATCGCCATCAAGGCGGGGGTGCTGTTCGCGGTCGCCCGGGCCGCGCGGATGTCGCGCCGGGACCGGACGCTCTTCACCCTGTCCCTGGCGCAGGCGGGCGAGTTCGGCTTCGTCCTGCTGTCCTACGCCACTTCACTCGCGATCATCCGCACCCAGCTTGCGCAGGGGTTCCTGCTGGTCATCGCGCTGTCGATGCTGGTCACGCCGCTGCTGTTCATCCTGCACGACCGGGTGGTGGCCTGGCTCGATGACGAGCGCGACGTGCTGGCCCCGCCCGACCGGATCGACGACCAGCAGCCGGTGATCATCGCAGGGGTGGGGCGCTTCGGGCAGGTGGTGAACCGGCTCGTCACCTCGTCCGGGTTCAAGACCGTGGTGCTCGACAACGACCTCGACACGATCCAGCTCATGCGGCGGTTCGGGGTCAAGGGGTACTTCGGCGACCCGACCCGCCCCGAGATCCTCGCCGCTGCGGGGCTCGAGCGCGCCCGCATCCTCGTCGCGGCCCTCGACGATCAGGAGGCGAACCTGCGCCTCGTCCGCCACGCGCGCGAGCGGCGGCCGGACCTCGTGATCATCGCCCGGGCGCGGGACCGGGTGAACGTCTACCAGCTCTACGCCGCGCGCGCCGACCATATCGTGCGCGAGATGTTCGACAGCTCGCTCAGGGCCGGGCGCTACGTCCTCGAGAACCTCGGGCTGTCGCAGTACGAGGCCAACGAGCTCGAGCGGATCTACTATCGCCACGACCGCGCCGGGCTGCGCGAGCTGGCCGAGGTCTGGAAGCCGGGCGTGCCGCTGGACCAGAACGCCGACTACATCCGCCGGTCCGAAGAGCTGCGCGCGACGCTCGAGAACGCGCTGATGGACCGCTTCGCGGATGGCCCCGCCGCCGCGCCGCTGGACGACGGAGAGCATGACGAGGCGCCCGAACACGGGCTCGGCCTCGGCACCGGCGGGCCGGGCGGGCGGCTATCGTGAGGGCAGCCGCCCGGCGGTCCTAGCGGCAGTAGCTCTGCTGGCGCGTCCACCCGGCGATGTCGGCGCGGCTCTGCGCCGAGCGCAGCGGCAGCCACTCGCGCGCCGCGCCGAGCCAGCGCGATCCGCTGCCTCCGGCGATGGCGTTGTCGCGGCCGACCTGCGCCGCCATGACCTTGACCGCGCAGCGCAGCACCACCTCGCCGCCCTCGGCCCCGCCGCCGCAGCCATGCGCGCGGCGCGACCCGGACGAGAGCCCCATCAGCGACAGCGCCTTGCCGCCGCCGCGGGCCAGCACCCCGCCCGTGGCCCCGCCGGTCGCCTGCCGGGTCACCACGTTCGAGAGCAACCCGGCCCAGAAGGCGGCGCGGTTCTCGCGGCTCGCGGTGGCGTAGCCGGGGCAGTATTGCAGCACGTCCGAGGGCATCGACGACAGCAGCGCCACCCCCTCGGTCTCGAGCGCGTCGAGCGTGGCGACGGTCCATTCCGGGTTCTCGTCGCCCCAGCGCATCGCCGGCGGC
This sequence comes from Paracoccus sanguinis, assembly GCF_900106665.1. Lineage (GTDB taxonomy): Bacteria > Pseudomonadota > Alphaproteobacteria > Rhodobacterales > Rhodobacteraceae > Paracoccus > Paracoccus panacisoli. Next base: position 147,808 of record NZ_FNNA01000002.1, on the reverse strand, counting down.
TCTTTGCGCAGGTGCAGGGCGGTCGCGGCGCGGGCGGTCAGCGAGGGACGCTCGACCGGGGCGATGCTCGGGGCGGTGGTGGCGCTGCGGACGGCCTCGGACGTGCCGCAGGCGGTGAGGGTCAGGGCTGCGAGGCCGGAAAGGAGAAGGGCGCGCATCGGGGGTCCGTGGTCTGGTGGGGCCGGGGCTCCGGCGGGGTTGCGTGTGGCCCTAGCACCGCGCCTTGCAGGGGCCAAGCGGGCGGGCGCTGACGCGCGATCAGGCCCGCGTGACCGCCCAGCGGCGTTCGAGCGCCTCGATGGCCGCGATCCGGCGCTCGGTGGCGGGGTGCGAGGCGAGCCACGCCACCGGCGCAGCCCCGCCGCCGCTGAGCCGCCCGAGCCGGGCCAGCAGCGACTTCTGCGGTCCGGTGCCGAACCCCGCCTTGACCATCAGCGCGGCGGCGAAGGCGTCGGCCTGATACTCGTCCTCGCGCGAGAGCCGGGCGGCCAGCGCGCTCGCCACCAGCCCGGCCAGCATCGGCCCGACGATCGGGATGATCCGCCCGAAGCCGCCGGCGAGCACCGTCCGCAGCACGCTCTGCCCGGCGAAGTCCATCATCCGCCGGCGCGCGTGGCCGTGGGTGACGTGGCCCAGCTCATGGGCGATGACCGAGGCAAGCTCGGCCTCGGTCACCCGCCCCGCGTCGAGCTGGTCGAGGAAACCGCGGGTCAGGAACACCCGCCCGTCCGGCGCGGCGAGGCCGTTGACCGGCGAGATCTCGTAGACATGGGCGCGGATGCGCCCCAGCCCCATCGCCGCCCCCAGCCGGTCGAGCGCCTGGGCGAGCCGCGGGTCATCCAGCGGGGTCGAGTTCGCGCTGAGTTGCTGGCGCATCCGCCAGCTGGAATAGACCCACATGGCCAGCGCGTAGGCGACGATCAGCAGCAGGGGCATGAGCTTGAGCATGCCCCCGATGTGGGCGCAGCCGGGCCTGCGGTCAACGGGGCGATGCTGTCGCACAAGTCTTACAAACCCGTGCCAGACCCCCGCGCAAGGTGCGGCCGGGCTGGTCCGGCCGGGAGGTCTGGTCCCGGAGGGCTGGTCATGGCGGTTTACGCGACCAAAGTCAGCAGCAACACCGTCGCAGGGGCGCTCGAATCCGGCGGCGCGTCGGGGCCGCTTGTCCTGTCGGGATGGGGCGGGCTCGGCCGGGTGGTCAGCGCCAACGTCGCGCGCGAGATCGGCTTCGCGGCCAGCGCCAGCGTTCCCAACCTCTCCGGCGGCGTGACGCTCGCGACGATCGAATCGCGCCTTTCGGCCCGGTTCACGGCCGGCACCGGGGCCCCGGCCGGGGTCACGGGTACGATGTCCGCGGCCGATACCGGCGCCTATCCCATCGCGGGTGTGGGCATGACCGGATTTCCGCTGTCCCACGCGGACGCCGCCTCGGCCCCCCTCGCCCTGACGGCGCGGCAGATCGCTGGAGGGTTCGCGGCCTCGGTCGTCCTGACCGGCGACCATGTGGTGCGCAGCGGCAGCGTGGTGATCGACGACCCGCTGATCCCGGTGGACACGGCCTATGCGCAGCTCACCGCGACCTATCAGGTGGCCGCCCGGGCCTATGGCAACGCCGCCGACCGGCTGGTCGCCACAGGCTTCGCGGACGTGGTCGAGATGCTCGGCGGGAACGACACCGTGTCGGGGCTGGGCGGCAACGACGTGCTGGTCGGCGGTGCGGGGGCCGACCGGCTTTATGGCGGCGACGGGCTCGACCGGCTGATCGGCGGCGACGACGCCGACGTGCTGGTGGGCGGGGCGGGCGACGACACGCTCTGGGGCGGTGCGGCCGACGACTATCTGAACGGCGAGGCCGGCTCGGACCAGATGATCGGCGATGCCGGCGATGACGGGCTCTACGGTTTCGGCGGCAACGACGTGATGACCGGGGACGCCGGCCGCGACACGCTGTCCGGGGGCGCGGGCAACGACCGGCTGCGCGGCGGGGACGACGGCGACGTGCTCGACGGCGGGGCCGGAGACGATCTGGCGGACGGCGGCACCGGGGCGGACGTGCTGCGGGGCGGGGACGGCAACGACACGCTGATCGGCGGCGCGGGCGCCGACACTCTGGGCGGCGGGGCGGGCGACGACAGCCTGTCGGGGGGCAGCGAGGGCAACGTGCTGAACGGCGCGGCCGGGGACGACACGCTGGCTGGCGGCGACGCGGCGGACCGTCTGTTCGGCGGCGCGGGCGCCGATTCCCTCACCGGCGCGGGTGGGGCTGACCTGATGCTGGGCGGCAGCGGCGACGATCGGATCGTGGGCGGCGACGGCAACGACTGGCTCTACGGCGAGCAGGGGTGCGACAACCTGTTCGGCGGCGACGGCGCCGACCGGCTGGCCTCGGGCGGGAACGCCGGCGGCTGGTCGCCGGAATGGCTCGCCGGCGGCGCGGGCAACGACACGCTGATCGGCGGCGACGGCGGCTGCTGGTTTCTGGGCGAGGCCGGCACGGACGTGATGATCGGCGGCGTGATCGGCGCCTCGGCGGACCGGTTCGAGTTCCGGGCGGCGAGCGACAGCCGCGCCGGCGCGCTGCGCGACGTCATCCAGAACTTCGACCCGGACGAGGACCTGATCCTGCTCAAGGTGGACGCCGACGTGACCCGCCCCGGCGCGCAGAGCTTCGGCACCATCGCCGAGGGGCCGGCCGCGCACGCGGTCTGGTCCAGCGTGCAGGGCGGCAACACCCTGATCCTCGGTGACGTCGACGGCGATGCGGTCGCGGACATCGAGATCCTGCTCGCCGGCGTGGGGTCGATCCCCAACATCGAGCTGGTGGTGCTGACGTATTTCTGACCCGCAGCGGCCCCGAAAGGCCGGCCGTCAGCCCAGAACCCGCATCGCGCGCGTCAGCCCGTCGAGCGTCAGCGGCATCATCCGGCCCGCGAACACCTGCTCGATCATCCCGATCGAGGGGGTGGCGCGCCAGTGCGCCTCGGGGATCGGGTTCAGCCAGACATGGTCCGGCCAGGTCTCGGCGGCGCGGCGCAGCCACAGCTCGCCCGGCTCGGGGTTCCAGTGCTCGTTGGCCCCGCCCGGCGCGACGATCTCATAGGGCGACATCGACGCGTCGCCGACGAAGATCACCTTCCAGTCGCGCCCGAAGCGGTGCAGCAGGTCCCAGGTCGGCACCGTCTCGTTCCAGCGCCGACGGTTGTCGCGCCAGACCGCCTCGTACAGGCAGTTGTGGAAGTAGTAGTGCTCGAGGTGCTTGAACTCGGCGCGGGCGGCCGAGAAGAGCTCGTCCACCACCCGCACATGGTCATCCATCGACCCGCCCACGTCGAGGAGAAGCAGCACCTTGACCGCGTTGTGCCGCTCGGGCCGGGTCTGGACGTCGATGTAGCCGTGGTCGGCCGTGGCGCGGATGGTGGCCGGCAGGTCCAGCTCGTCGGCCGCCCCGTGCCGCGCCCACTGCCGCAGCCGCTTGAGCGCCACCTTGATGTTGCGCGTCCCCAGCTCGACCCGGTCGTCGAAGTCGCGGAACTCGCGCTTGTCCCAGACCTTGACGGCGCGGCGGTGGCGGCTTTCGGCCTGGCCGATCCGCACCCCTTCGGGGTTGTAGCCATAGGCCCCGAAGGGCGAGGTGCCCGCCGTGCCGATCCACTTGTTGCCGCCCTGGTGGCGGCCCTTCTGCTCGGCCAGCCGCTCGCGCAGCTTCTGCATCAGCGCCTCGAAGCTGCCCGCGCCCTCGATCGCGGCGCGCTCTTCGTCGGTCAGCAGCTTCTCGGCCAGCTTCTCGAGCCATTCGCGGGGCAGGGTGGCCTCGTTCACCAGCGCCTCGACCGGGATCGTCTCGAGGCCCGAGAAACTCTCGGCGAAGGCGCGGTCGTAGCGGTCGATGTGGCGTTCGTCCTTGACGAGGATCGCGCGGCCGACGGTGTAGAAATCGTCCACCGACCAGCCCGCGACCCCGGCCTCCATCGCCGCCATGAGGTCGAGCCATTCGCGCAGCGAGACCGGCACCCCCTGACGGCGCAGCGCGTCGAGGAAGGGCAGGAACATCGCCCTCAGCCCCGCGCCGCGCGGTCGATCAGGATCGTGGCGAAGAGCGCGAGGATCGCCAGCGCGATGGCGTGGGCGGCGGCATATTGCAGCCGGTCCTTGCGGTTGCCCTGCGCCGCCCGGGCCCGCAGATCGCCGATCACGGCACCGATCAGGATGGCGGCAAGAACGATCATCGCAGGGGTCTTTCGGGCAGGCTGAGGGCTGGCCCCGGTCTAGGCCAAGGGCCCGGGGGTGGCAAGCGAGGGGGGAGGGGAGGCATCCCGCACCGCCAATGCGCCGGCCGCCCTTGAACCCCGCACCCGGCAGCGTTACCTCTGGTCCCAACACGATATCGGAGGGCGTTGACATGACGCCCAGGCGTCCTGCGGGTGCGGACGCGTTCCCGGACCATGCGGTCGAGCCGTTCTCCACCCGCCAGCCCGACGAGGGCGCGCTCTATGCGGCCCTCGATCTGGGCACCAACAGTTGCCGGATGCTGATCGCCCGACCGACGGGCAGTCAGTTTCAGGTGATCGACAGCTTCTCGAAGCCGGTCCAGCTCGGGCTCGGCCTCGAGGCATCGGGGCGGCTGTCGCGGCAGTCGATGACCCGGACCGTCCATGCGCTGCAGGTCTGCCGGCGCAAGCTGGAAACCCATGACGTCAAGCGGATGCGGCTGGTCGCGACCGAGGCCTGTCGCCGGGCCCGCAACAGCCGCGATTTCCTGCGGATGATCAAGCGCGAGACCGGCCTGCCGGTCGAGATCATCGCGGCCGAGGAAGAGGCGCGGCTGGCCGTGATCTCGTGCGCGCCGCTGGTGAGCCTCAGGACCGAGCAGCTGCTCGTCGTGGACATCGGCGGCGGCTCGACCGAGCTGGTCTGGATCGACCTGAGCGACGTCGAGCCGGCCGAGCGGCCCCGCGCGATCATGCGGCTGGCCGACGGGTTCAACAATCCGGCCCCCGGCGCGGCGCGTGTGGTGGACTGGATCAGCGTGCCGCTGGGCGTTGCCACGCTGCGCGACCAGTTCGACGACGTCGAGGACGACCCGGCCCGCTTTGCCCTGATGAGCTGGCAGTTCGAGCAGATGCTCGAGAGCTTCACCCCCTACACGACCGGCGCCCGCGCCGACGACCAGTTCCAGATCATCGGCACCTCAGGGACCGTGACCACGGTCGCGGCGAGCCACCTTGGCCTCAGGCGCTATGACCGGACCAAGGTGGACGGGCTCAGCATGACCTCGGCCCAGATCGACCGGGTGATCCAGAACTACCTCGCGCTCGGGCCGGACGGCCGCCGCTCGGATCCGCGGATCGGGCGCGAGCGGCACGCGCTCATCATGTCGGGCGCGGCGATCCTGCAGACGCTGATGCGGGTCTGGCCCACGAACCGCCTGTCGGTCGCCGACCGCGGCCTGCGCGAGGGGTTGCTTTACGCCCAGATGGTGCGCGATGGGGTGCTCGCGCCCGAGGACGTCAAGGGCGTGGCGTAAGGCAGGGTGACGGAATGGCCGGGACGGGTGGCGGCAAGTCGGGTGGCGGGGCGGGCGGGGGCGCCAAGGGTCCGGGCAGCCGGGGGGGCAAGGCCACCTCGGGGCGGGGCCAGCGCGACCTGCGGGTGCGGGTCAAGACCGCCAAGGGCCGCAAGCTCAGCTCGACGCTGTGGCTCGAGCGGCAGCTGAACGACCCCTACGTGGCCCGCGCCAAGCGCGAGGGCTACCGCGGCCGCGCGGCGTTCAAGATCCTCGAACTCGATGACCGCTACGGATTCCTGAGGCCCGGGGCGCGGGTCGTCGATCTCGGCTGCGCGCCCGGCGGCTGGTGCCAGGTCGCCGTCGCGCGGGTGAACGCGCTGGGCGAGCGGTCCGGCAAGCCGCGCGGGACGGTGCTCGGCGTCGATCTGCAGGAGGTCGCGCCGATCGCCGGGGCCGACATCCACCAGCTCGACTTCCTGGCCGAGGGCGCCGATGCGCAGGTCAAGGCATGGCTTGGCGGGCGCGCGGACGTGGTGATGTCGGACATGGCCGCGGCATCCTCGGGGCACAAGGGCACCGATCACCTGCGGATCGTGGCGCTGGTCGAGGCCGCCGCCGAGTTCGCCTTTGACGTGCTCGAGCCGGGGGGCAGCTTCGTGGCCAAGGTGCTGGCGGGCGGCGCCGAGCAGGGGCTGCAGGCGGTGCTAAAGCGCAACTTCACCACCGTCGCCAACGTGAAGCCCCCGGCGAGCCGGTCGGATTCCTCCGAGAAGTTCGTGGTGGCGATGGGGTTCCGGGGGCGACGTGACGAGGCGTCCGAGGGTGAGGGCGAGGGCGAGGACGGGTAGGGGCTGGGTGACCGAGCAAAGTTTCTACGCCCAGCGAGCGGTGTGCCTGCGTCAGGAAGCAGGCGTTGTCTGATGTTGGGTCGGTTTGCAGCTTTAACGGTGGCCTCAGAGACTCAGGTTTAGGCTTATGCCGCTGCCCTGCAGAATGGATTTCAGCGCCACCCACCCCCGCACCTGCTCAACCCTTCAGCAGGCTCACCCCCGCCCGCGAAAATCCTCCGCGGGTCGGCCCGTCGCGGCCATGAACGCACGGTTGAGATGCGGCACCCCGGTGAACCCAAGCTCGGCGGCGATGGCGCTCAGCGGGGTGGCGGCGTCCGAGAGCAGACGCCGGGCACGGTCGAGGCGCAGGTCATAGAGCACATCGAGCGCCGACCGGCCCCGCTGCCGACGGCAGGCGGTATCGAGCGCCGAGGCCGTCGCACCGAGCGCCTCGGCAAGGTCCGAGAGCGTCCGGCCACGTCCCATCTCGCGCCCGGCCAACTCGACGAATGACTCGAACAGCGCCCGGTCGCCGCTGCCGGGACGCGTGGGGGCGGGCGCCTCAGGCGCCGTGGCGAGGCGTTGCAGCGCGGCCGAGATCAGCTCGACCCGGCAGGCGGCGGTGGCGGCGGCAATCGGGTCGGCGGCGCGCGATGCGAGGGCGGCGAGGTCGGCCGAGAACGCGTCGCTCGCCCCGGCGCCCACGACCATCCGGGGCGGCAGGGGCATCCCCAGCCGCTCGGCCAGCGGGCGCGGGATCAGAAGCACCTGCCCGGCCGCGTCGGGCAGGGGCAGCGTGCCGAAGGCGGTGCCGGCGGGGATGAAGATCACGCTGCCCGCCCCGTGATCGACGGCGCCGCTGGGCAGGATCACCCGCAGCGCGCCGCCGGTGACCCGGATCAGGCAGTGATCGCCCCGCACCCGGGCGCTGCGAGACATCCCCAGCCGCGGTCGGCCGCCCCAGTGGAACCCGTCGAGCGGCAGCATCCGCAGCCCGGCCTCGGGCAGGCGCGGGCGGCCGGCATAGGGGCGCAGCGGCGCCGTCTCTCGCGTGAGGTTGGCGGGGGTGGGTGGGCTCGGACGCACGGCCTCGGCCGCGAGGCCGGGCGGCGCGGTCTGTGGCGCCTGCAGTTCAGCGCGGGGGATGGGACCAAGGGACATGGCAGGTTCACGAGATTCGGAAGGGACGTCCGGGCAGGCTCAGCGTCCCCATAAAAGCTTGAAAATTGCTTAACCGTTCCGCCTTTTCGGCAAAAATCCGCCGATGCGGCATGAATGACACGCTTGTGAGGCGCGCCTCACACCGTGACCGGGGTCCAGTCCCGCATCCGGCCCCGGAACCACGCCCGCTGCCGCTTGGCATATTGCCGGGTCGAGATGATCGCGGCGGTGCGGGCCTCGTCCAGCAAGGCCTCGCCGACCAAATGGGCGCGTAGCTCGGGCGCGCCGATCGCCCGGGTCCACTGCGCCCGCGCGTCCCACTCCGGCAACCCCGCCCGCACCTCGTCGAGCGCCCCTTCGGCCAGCATCGCGTCGAACCGCCGGGCGATGCGGGCGGCGAGCGCCTCGCGGTCGGCGACCAGCAGCAGGCGATGCGCGGCCGCGGGGGCGATCACCGGGGGCGGGGTCTCGGCCTGCCACGCGGCGAGGCCCCGGCCGGTGGCGGTCAGCACCTCCCACGCGCGCTGGACACGGGCCGGGTTGCGGGTGTCGATCCGCGCCCGCGTCTCGGGGTCGAGCGCCGCCACCAGCGCCGCCAGCCCGTCCGGCGCGGCCATGCGCGCGTTGGCGTCGGCGCGCACCTCCGGCGGGACAGGGGGGATGACCGACAGCCCCTCGGTCAGGGCGGTGAGGTAAAGCCCGGTGCCGCCGGCGACGATCAGCCGCGCCCCGCCGTCGCGCAGCGCCGCCACCTCGGCCAGCCAGTCGCCGACCGAATAGGCCTGCCCGGGCGCGCGATGTCCGTAAAGCGCGTGCGGCGCGCGGGCGAGGTCGGCCTCGGACGGGCGCGCCGTCAGCACCCGCCAGCAGGACCAGACCTGTAGCGCGTCCGCGTTCACCACCACGCCGCCCTGCCGCTCGGCGATCGCCAGCGCCAGCGCCGACTTGCCCGCCGCCGTCGGCCCGGCGATCAGCACCGGGCGATCGGGATCGAGGCTGTCGACAAGGCGCGCAGCGTCCGGCGCGCTCGCGGTGGCGGCGAGGTTGAACATGGTCCCTCTTTGCGCCATTTTGCCGGCCGACGAAACCTAGGGGGCCCCGCGATGACCAACAGCTTCACCACCCCCGACACGGCGCCACCCGGCGGGGCCGACCAGGGCGCTGCCGGCGCCGAGGCGCCCGCCAGCGGCCTGTCGCGCGTCATGCTCAAGATCTCGGGCGAGGCGCTGATGGGCGACCAGGGCTACGGCCTGCACCCGCCGACCGTCCAGCGTATCGCCGACGAGGTGAAGTCGGTCCACGACATGGGCGTCGAGATCTGCATGGTGATCGGCGGCGGCAATATCTTCCGCGGCCTGCAGGGCTCGGCCCAGGGGATGGAGCGGGCGACTGCCGACTACATGGGGATGCTCGCCACGGTGATGAACGCGCTGGCCATGCAGGCGGCGCTCGAGGCGCGCGGCATCCACACGCGGGTGATCTCGGCCATCCGCATGGACGAGGTGGCCGAGCCCTATATCCGCCGCCGCGCCGTCCGCCACCTCGAGAAGAAGCGGATCATCATCTTCGCCGCCGGCACCGGGAACCCGTATTTCACCACCGACACCGCCGCCACGCTGCGCGCCAACGAGATGAACTGCGAGGCGATCTTCAAGGGCACCAAGGTGGACGGGGTCTACGACAAGGACCCCAAGAAGCACGCCGACGCGGTGCGCTATGACAATGTCACCTATGACGAGGTGCTGCATAAGCACCTGAACGTCATGGACGCCTCGGCCATCGCGCTCGCCCGCGACAACAACCTGCCGATCGTGGTGTTCTCGCTCGACGAGCCGGGCGGGTTCCGGTCGATCCTCGCCGGGACGGGCACCTATACGCGGGTCGCCGACAAGAAGTAACAGCGCCGGGTCAGCCCGTCGCGCGGGAGGGGGAACCCTGCCGCGGCAGCCTTGCGGATCACCATGCCGAGCCGACGCCAACTTGCCGACTGGGTGGAAAGCCCGCGTGTCAGCCGCCTGATCACCGCGGTGATCCTGTTCAACGCGCTGATCCTCGGGCTCGAGACCTCGGGCAGCGTGATGGCGCGCTGGGGCGGGCTGATCCTCGCGCTCGACATGGCGTGCCTCGCGATCTTCGTGGTCGAGATCGGCATCAAGCTGATCGGCCGCGGACCGGCCTTCTTCCGCTCGGGCTGGAACATCTTCGATTTCCTGGTGGTCGGCGTCGCGCTGGTGCCGGCGGCGCAGGGGCTGTCGGTGCTGCGCGCGCTGCGGGTCCTGCGGCTCTTGCGCGTGGTGTCGGTCACCCCGCAGCTGCGCCGCGTGGTCGAGGGGTTCCTCGCCGCCGTCCCCGGCATGGCCAGCGTCTTCCTGCTGATGGGGATCATCTTCTACATCGGCGCGGTGATCGCCACCAAGCTGTTCGGCGGGGCCTTTCCCGAATGGTTCGGCACGCTCGGGGAATCCGCCTATTCGCTCTTCCAGGTGATGACGCTGGAAAGCTGGTCGATGGGGATCGTACGCCCGGTGATGGAGGTCTATCCCGCGGCCTGGGTCTTCTTCGTCCCGTTCATCCTGATGACCACCTTCGCGGTGATGAACCTCGTCGTCGGCCTCATCGTGAACTCGATGCAGGAGGCCCACCAGTCCGAGGAGAACGCCATCACCGAGGCCTACCGCGACGAGGTTCTGGCCCGGCTGCGCGCGATCGAGGCGCAACTCGACGCACGCGACGGGGGCGGGTCGGCCGCCCGCCCGCACGGCGACGATCCGGGCCGGGGCGAGGGGTAGGCGGCATGGTGCCGCCGGGGGCGCAGCGGTCGCGGTCTGGACTTTGAATCCCCGGCCTCTACGGTTACAAGGCCGAAACCAAACCCAAAAGAAGGCCGAGCAGAATCGCCATGTCCGACGAGCTGGAAATCGACACCGACGACCTCGAGCGGCGGATGAAGGGCGCCATGGACAGCCTGAGGCACGAGTTTTCCTCGCTCAGGACCGGCCGCGCCTCGGCCAGCATGATCGACCCGATCACCGTGGACGCCTATGGCTCGCCTGCGCCGATCAACCAGGTGGGTACGGTGAACGTCCCCGAGCCGCGGATGGTCACGATCAACGTCTGGGACAAGGCGCTGGTCGGCAAGGTGGAGAAGGCCATCCGCGAAAGCGGTCTGGGCATCAACCCGCAGCTCAACGGCACCATCATCATGCTGCCGATCCCCGAGCTGAACGAAGAGCGCCGGAAAGAGTTGACCAAGGTCGCCGCGGGCTATGCCGAACACGCCCGCGTGGCGGTCCGCAACGTGCGCCGCGACGGGATGGACCAGATCAAGAAGGCCAAGTCGAAGGGCATGTCCGAGGACGACCAGAAGTTCTGGGAAACCTCGGTGCAGGAGCTGACGGACCGCATGATCGCCGAGGTGGATAAGGCGCTCGAATCGAAACAAGCCGAAATCATGCAGGTCTAGGCGGATGGCCGCGGTGCCCGCCGAGGCGCAGACCCTGACCCCCGGCGGCGCGGGCCGGCCCCGCCATGTCGCCATCATCATGGACGGCAACGGCCGCTGGGCGACCGAGCGCGGCTGGCCGCGGCTGGTCGGCCACCGGCGCGGGGCCGAGCGCGTCAAGCAGGTGGTCCGCGCCTGCCCGGACCTCGGCGTGGATTGGCTGACCGTCTATGCCTTCTCGACCGAGAACTGGAAGCGCTCGACCGAGGAAGTGCTGGGCCTGATGGGCATCTTCGCCCGCTACATCCGGCGCGAGGCGGACGCCATGTCGGCCGAGGGGGTGCGGATGCGCTTCATCGGCGGGCGCGAGCGGCTGGACGCCAAGCTGCAGGCGCTGATGGCCGGGATCGAGGCCCGCACCGCCGGCAACTCGCGCCTCAACCTGACCGTGGCGATCAACTACGGCGGCCGCGATGAGCTGGCCCGCGCCGCCACCCGGCTCGCCGCCCGCATCGCCGCGGGCGAGGCGACGGGGACCGAGCAAGACCTCGCCGCCTGTCTCGACACCGCCGGGCACCCGGACCCCGATCTGGTGATCCGCACCTCGGGCGAGACCCGGACCTCGAACTTCCTGCCCTTCCAGGCGGCCTATTCGGAATACGAGTTCACGCCGACCCTGTGGCCGGACTTCACCCCCGCGCATCTGGCCCAGATCCTCGACCGCACCAGCCAGCGCCAGCGCCGCTTCGGCGCCGCATGACGCGCCCGGCCCAGCCGGAGGTGCGCCCGGCGGGACGCTGGGTCGATCTGGCCCAGCGGGTCGGCTCGGCCATGGTCATCCTCGTGCTCGGCACCGGGCTGCTGCTGGCCCCGCGCCCGTGGTCGGACCTCGGGCTGGCGGCGCTCTTCGGCGCGCTGATGTGGGAACTCGCGCGGCTGGTCGTGCCGCCCACCGCCCCCGAGGGGGTCCAGCTTCCCGTTCCCCGGCCGGGCCCCGCGGCGTCCCGCAACGCCATCGCCGTCGGACTGACCGCCGGGCTGGCGATGGCGGCCGTGCTGCTGGTGGGCCCGTGGGCCATGCTGCTGCTGGCGGTGCCGCTTTTGCTGGCGCTGCGGATGGCCGATCCGGCGTTGCGCCTCAGCCTCATCGCGCAGGCGGTGCTGATGGCGCTGGCCACGGCGGGCCTCGCCTGGGTGCGCGCGACGCACGGGCAGGGGACGGCGTGGTGGATCGTGATCCTCGTCGTGCTGTCGGACGTGCTGGGCTATTTCGTCGGCCGCGCCGTGGGCGGCCCGAAGTTCTGGCCCCGCTACAGCCCGAAGAAGACGTGGAGCGGCACCGTCGCCGGCTGGCTCGGCGCGCTGGGCGCGGGTGCCGCTCTGATCGCCGCGGGCGAGACCCACGCCGGCGCGCTGGTCATCGGGCCGCTGCTGGTGCTGGGCGGGCAGCTGGGCGACATCGCGGAAAGCGCGCTGAAGCGCCGGGCGCGGGTCAAGGACAGCTCGCAGCTGATCCCCGGGCATGGCGGGCTCATGGATCGCTTCGACGCGATGGGCGGGGCGCTGGCCGCGGCGCTGGTGCTGGGGCTCGCGGGCCTCCTGCCGGTGGTGGGGAGCTGAGCGATGCGCAGCGTCTCGATCTTCGGGGCCACCGGCTCGATCGGCGAAAGCGCCTTTGACCTGCTGATGGGGTCGGGCGGGCCGGCGGCGTGGCGCACGGTCGCGCTGACCGGCGGGCGCAACGTCGCGCGGCTGGCCGAGATGGCCCGCGCGCTTAACGCAGAGCTGGCGGTGATCGCCGACGCCCGGTTGCTGCCCGACCTGCGCGCGGCGCTGGCGGGCACGGGGACCGAGGTCGCCGCGGGCGACGCCGCCGTGGCCGAGGCCGCCGACCGCCCGGCGGACTGGTCGCTGTCGGCCATCATCGGCGCGGCCGGCCTCGCGCCGTCGCTGGCGGTCGCCCGGCGGGGCGGGGTGCTGGCGCTCGCCAACAAGGAAAGCCTCGTCGCCGCGGGGCCGCTGCTGATGGAGACGGCCCGCGTCAACGGCGCCACCATCCTGCCGGTGGACAGCGAACATTCTGCGGTATTCCAGTGCCTTGCGGGTGGCAACCTCGACAGCGTCGAGATGGTCACGCTGACCGCCTCAGGCGGGGCGTTCCGCGACTGGCCGCTCGAGCGACTCGCGCAGGCGACGGTGGCCGAGGCGTCGGCCCATCCCAACTGGGCGATGGGCCAGCGGATCACCATCGACAGCGCCTCGATGTTCAACAAGGCGTTGGAAGTCATTGAGGCGCGTGAGTTCTTCGGCCTGCCCTCGGACCGCATCGCGGTGCTGGTCCACCCCGAGAGCATCGTCCACGCGCTCGTCGCCCATGTCGATGGCGGGGTGATCGCCCATCTCGGCGCGCCGGACATGCGCCACGCCATCGGCCACGCGCTGAACTGGCCGGCGCGGGCGCCGCTGCCGGTGGCGCGCCTCGACCTCGCGGCGCTGGGGCGGCTGACCTTCCGCGCGCCGTGCGAGACGCGCTGGCCGGCGCTCGCGCTGGCGCGGCAGGTGATCGCGTCGGGCGGGGCGGCGGGCGCGGTCCTCAACGCCGCCAAGGAACAGGCGCTCGACGACTTCATCGCCGGGCGCATCCGCTTCACCGACATGGCGCCCGCGGTGGCCCACGCGCTCGACCGCGCGGCGGGGCAGGCGGGGTTCGCCCGCAGCCCCGACAGCCTCGAGGCGGTGCTGTCCTGGGACGCCGCCGCCCGCCGTGACGCCGCCGCGTGGGGCCGCGCCGCATGATCGCAGACCTCGTCGCCCAGACCGGCGGGCTCGCCTGGACCGTCGTCGCCTTCATCGTGGCGCTGTCGATCATCGTCGGCGTGCATGAGTATGGCCATTACATCGTCGGCCGCTGGTCGGGGATCCGGGCCGAGGTGTTCTCGCTCGGCTTCGGCCCGCGCGTCGCCGCGTGGCGCGACCGGCGCGGCACGGTCTGGCAGATCGCGGCGATCCCGCTGGGCGGCTACGTTCGCTTCCTCGGCGACGAGAATGCCGCGAGCGCTGGGCCGGGGCAGGCGGTGGACCCGACGCTGGCGCGGCAGACGCTGGGCGGCGCGCCGCTCTGGGCGCGGTTCGCCACCGTCGCGGCGGGGCCGGTCTTCAACTTCGTCCTGGCCGCACTGGTCTTTGCCGGCGTCATCGCCTGGCAGGGGATCGCCACCGACCGCGTGGTGGTCGGCAGCCTCGCCCCCGCGCCGCCGGGGATCGTCAACGAGCTGCGACCGGGCGACGAGGTGCTCGCCGTCGGCGGCCAGCCCGTCGCCGACTGGGGCGCGCTCTTCCGCCTGACCGAGACGCTGCCCCCGGCCGCCGCGCAGAACTGGCGTGTGCGCCGCGAGGGGGCCGAGATCACCGTGCGCGCCCCCGACCCGGCCCCGCCCCGCATCTCGGGCGTGGCGCCGCGCAGCGCCGCCTCGGCCGCCGACCTGCGGCCGGGCGACGTGGTGATGGCGGTCGAGGGCCGCCCGATCAGCCGCTTTACCGAACTGCGCCCCGCCGTCGAGGCCGCCGACGGTCGCCCCGTCACCCTGCGCGTCTGGCGCGAGGGGGCGGGCGAGACCGACTTCGTCCTCGTCCCCCGCCGACAGGACCTGCCGACCGCCACCGGCTTCGAGAACCGCTGGCTCATCGGCGTGACCGGGGGCGAGGGCTACCTGCGCCCCGCCACCCGCACCCCCGGCCCGGTCGAGGCGCTGGGAATGGGCGCGAAGCAGACCTGGGACGTGATCTGGGGCTCGGTCACCGGGATCGCGGCGATGATCTCGGGCCAGATCGGGCGCTGTAACCTCTCAGGCGCGATTTCCATCGCCGAGGTGGCGGGCGACGCGGCGAGCGCCGGGGCGGGCAATTTCTTCTGGCTGATCGCCGTCCTCTCGGCCGGGATCGGGTTCCTGAACCTGCTGCCGATCCCGGTTCTCGACGGCGGCCACCTCGCCTTCTACACGTGGGAGGCGCTGGCCGGGCGCCCGCCCTCGGCCCGGGCGATGGACATCCTGACCCGGGTCGGGATGGCGCTGGTGCTGATGCTGATGGTCTTCGGGCTCTCGAACGACATCATGTGCCGATGAAACCGCCGCCGCGGCGGGGTTTCATTTTGACAGCTGCCACCCGAGAGGGTTAATCCTGCCCCCAAACGCGCACGGGCAAACCCGGCGCAGGCACGCAGACGCGAGGGGCGGGCGATGAGCGACAGAAACGAGGGGATCCGCCCGCGGGCGCAGGTCGCAGGGCTGGCGCTGGCCGCGGCCCTGAGCGCAGCGGCAGGGGTGGCGACGCCCGCCGCGGCCGCCGTCTATACCCAGGTCAGGCTCGAAGGGGCGCAGGGGGTGGACGCCGAGACGGCGCTGTCGCTGGCCAACATCCGCCGCGGCGCCAATCTTTCGGCCGGCGACCTGAACGACGCGCAGCAGCGGCTGCAGGCGTCGGGGCTGTTCGAGACGGTCGAGATCGTCCCGCAGGGCACGACCCTGGTGATCCGGGTCAGCGAATACCCGACCATCAACGTCATCAGCTTCGAGGGCAACCGCCGGATCAAGGACGAAAAGCTGGCCGAGCTGGTCCAGTCGCGCTCGCGCCGGGTGTTCTCGCCCAGCCAGGCCGAGCAGGACGCCCAGGCCATCGCCGCCGCCTATGCCGCCGAGGGGCGCTATGCCGCCCGCGTCGATCCGCGCGTCATCCGCCGCCCGAACAACCGCGTGGACCTGGTGTTCGAGGTGCGCGAGGGCGACCTGACCGAGATCGAGCGCATCGGCTTCACCGGCAACCGCGCCTTCACCGACCGGCGGCTGCGCAACGTGCTGTCGACCAAGCAGGCGGGCATCCTGCGGACCTTCATCCGCCGCGACGTGTTCGCGCCCGACCGGATGCAGCTGGACGAGCGGCTGCTCACCGACTTCTACCGCTCGCGCGGCTACGCCGATTTCCGCGTCCAGGGCGTCGCCCCCGAGGTGACGCGCGAGCGTGACGCCTTCTACGTCACCTACAACATCTCGGAAGGCCCGCGTTACAGCTTCGGCCGCGTCGACGTGGTGAGCGAGGTGCCCGGCGTCGATGCCGGCCCCTACATCGCCCAGAACCGCGTCCGCCCCGGCCAGGTCTACAGCCCCCAGGCCATCGAGCAGACCATCCAGCGGATGGAGGCGATCGCCATCCAGCAGGGCCGCGACTTCCTGAGCTTCGAGCCGCGCATCACCCGCAACATGCGCAACCAGACGCTCGACCTGACCTTCGCGCTGGTCCGCGGCCCGCGCGTCTTCGTCGAGCGGATCGACATCGAGGGCAACACCACGACGCTGGACGAGGTCATCCGGCGGCAGTTCAACACCGTCGAGGGCGACCCCTTCAACCCGCGCGAGCTGCGCAATTCGGCCGAGCGCATCCGCGCGCTGGGCTATTTCGCCGATGCCCAGGTCGAGACCCGCGAGGGGTCGAGCCCGCAGCAGGTCATCGTGGACGTCAACGTCGAAGAGCAGCCGACCGGCAGCCTCGGCTTCGGCGCGAGCTACGGCGCCTCGGCCGGGGTGGGCTTCAACGCCTCGCTCTCCGAGACGAACTTCCTCGGCCGCGGGCAGACCGTGGACCTGTCCTTCTCGACCGCGAGCGGCACCCAGAGCTTCGACTTCACCTTCGTCGAGCCGTTCTTCATGAGCCGCGACCTCAGGGCGCGGTTCTCGGCCTGGTACCGCACCTCGGACTATGACAACGCCAAGTTCAACACCCGCAGCGCCGGGTTTTCGACCGGGCTCGAGTTCCCGGTCAGCGAGAACGGCCGGGTCGAACTGCGCTACCGGCTGAGCAAGGACAAGCTCTTCGACGTGAAGCCGATCGAGCTTGATCCCGAAAGCGGGGAATGGGGCGGCTCGTCGCCGATCCTCGTGGCCGAGCAGGGCGAGCGGGTGAGCTCGGCGCTGGGCTACAGCTACACCTACGACAGCCGTATCGGCGGGCTGAACCCGCTGACCGCCTACAAGCTGCGCTTCAGCCAGGACTTCGCGGGCGTCGGCGGCGACGTGCAGGGCGTGACCAGCGTGATCTCGGCCGGGGTCGAAAGCCGCGCCTGGCGCGAAGAGGTGACGCTGCGCGCCGAGGTCGAGGCGGGCGCCATCCACCGGCTCGACGACGAGCCGACGCGGATCACCGAGCGGTTCCGCGGCTCGGGCCGCATCCGCGGGTTCGAGCCGAACGGCTACGGACCGCGCGACCTGAACGCCCCGAACGAGGACGCGCTGGGCGGCAACTACTACTGGGCCGCGCGCGCCGAGGCGCAGTTCCCGCTGGGCCTGCCCGAGGAATACGGCATCACCGGCGGTCTGTTCGCCGACGCCGGCTCGGTCTGGGGGCTCGACAACCTCGGGGGCTATGACCGCGACGCCAACGACCGCAACGGCAACGGCAACTTCACCGAGTTCGCCAACGGCACGGTTGACGACGGGATGAAGGTGCGGGCCGCGGTCGGCGTGTCGCTGTTCTGGACCACGCCGGTCGGCCCGCTGCGCTTCAACTTCTCGAAGGCGGTCAAGAAGGAAGACTATGACAAGGACCAGCCCTTCGACCTGTCGATCTCGACGAAGTTCTAGGCGCAGGTCCGTCGCACCGGCGGCAGCGGCAGCGCTGCTGACCCTCGTTGCCGGGACGTGGCCGGCGGCGGCGCAGACCACCGTCCCGGACGTACCGGCGGCCGGTGCCCCGCACCGGGTTGCGCAGGGCACGACCCCGCCCCGGCCCCGGCCGACTCTCCGTCCGGCCGAGCCGACGCCTGTTGTTGTGCCTGAGACCGCGGCCCCGGAACCCGCGTCTCCGCCGGCCACACCCGGCGATGCCCTCGCCCTGACCGGCCCCGACCGCCCGCTCGGCCCCGAGACGCCCGCCGATCCGGGGGGCGCGCAGCCGCAACCCGCGCGCCCCTCCGGCCTGGCGGTGCCCGCGGCCGTGGCGCCCGCGCTCGGCCCCTCGGCGCGCACCGCGCTGGCGCAGGCCATCCTGACCGTGGACCAGGAGGCGATCTACCGCCGCTCGCGCTGGGGCCAGCGCGCCGAGGCCGAGATCGCCGAGCAGTCGCGCAAGGTCGCCGCCGACAACGACACCGCCTTTGCCGCGCTGGTGGCCGACGAGGACGCGCTGACCCGCGCCCGCGCCACCCTCGACCCGGCCGAGTTCCGCCGCCGGGCCACCGCCTTCGACGAGCGCGTGACCGCCGTCCGACAAGAGCGCGACAACGCCCGGCTGGCGCTGGCCCGGCAGGCGGACCGCGACCGGGCGCTGTTCTTCCAGGCCGCCGGCCCCGTCCTGACCTCGGTGATGGAGCAGCGCGGCGCGCTCTTGGTGCTGGACCAGCGCACGGTGCTGATCTCGGCCGAGACGATCGACGTGACGGCGGCCACCATCGCCGCCCTCGACGCCGCGCTGGGCGACGGCAGCGACATCGTCGCCGCCGCCATCGCCGACGAGGAAGCCGCCGCCGCCCGCCCGGCCCCCGCGGCCGACGCAGACGCCGCTGCGCCCGCCGCCGCGACCGGCAACGACACGCTCCCCGCGGCCGCCACGCCGACCGACGCCACGCCCGCCCCCGCACCGGACCGCGCGCCCTGACCCGGGCGCCGACCCCCGCGGCCGCGGCCGACGCCATCCCGCTGCCCCGCGCCATCGCCGGGCAGCGCATCGGGCTGCTCGGCGGCTCGTTCGACCCGCCCCACGCCGGGCACCTGCACATCACCGAAATGGCGCTGCGCCGCTTCCGGCTCGATCTGGTGTGGTGGCTGGTCTCGCCGGGCAACCCGCTCAAGGCCCACGGCCCCGCCCCGCTGGCCGAGCGGATCGCGGCGGCGCGCGCGCTCGCCGACGACCCGCGGATCGTCGTCACCGGGCTCGAGGCCCGGCTCGGCACGCGGCGCACGGCCGACACGCTGGCGGCGATGCAGGCGCTCTGGCCCGGGGTGCGCTTCGTCTGGCTGATGGGGTCCGACAACCTCGTGCAGTTCGCCCGCTGGGACCGCTGGCAGGGGATCGCCGCGCGGGTGCCGATCGGGGTGATCGCGCGCCCGGGCTCGCGCACCCAGGCCCGCACCAGCCGCGCGGCGACGATCCTCGCCCGCCACCGCCTGCCCGAGTCCCGCGCCGCGCTGCTGGCTGACGCGACCCCGCCCGCCTGGGTGCTGATCAACGTGCCGATGACGGCGCTGTCCTCAAGCGCCATCCGCGCCGCCCGCCGCGCCGCGACGCTGCGCCCCGACGCCGGCGCGCCGCTGGCCGGGCTGACCTGACGCCCCCCATTCTTCCTTGCTTAAATATCCCGGGGTCCGGGGCAGCGCCCCGGTCCGGCGCCGGTCGGCCGCGCCGAACCTTGCCAATCGGAAGCCCTTCTTGCTAGGCAAGCCCAACCCGACGGAGAACATGATGGCCGAGCGCAACCCCGCCCCGCACACCGCCGCCGACCTGGCCCTCATCAAGCGGATCATCCCGCACCGCTATCCGTTCCTGATGATCGACAAGGTCCGCGACATCGTCCCCTATGAGGGGGCGGTGGGGATCAAGTGCGTGACCTCGAACGAGCCGCATTTCCCCGGCCATTTCCCCGCCCAGCCGATCATGCCCGGCGTGTTGATCGTCGAGGCGATGGCCCAGACCGCAGCGGTGATGGTCGGTATCTCGATGAACATCATCGACGAGCCGCTGCTGACGTATTTCATGGGCATCGACGCGGCCAAGTTCCGCCGCATGGTCCAGCCCGGCGACGTGCTCGAGCTGCACGTCACCGTCAAGCGCCCCGGCGGCAAGATCTGGAAGTTCACCGGCGAGGCTCGCGTCGACGGCCAGCTCGTCGCCGAGGCGGCGTTCACGGCGATGATGGACCTCAAGTCCGGCGGCTCGGGCGGGGCGGATGGCTGAGACGCTCATCCACCCCTCGGCCATCGTCGAGCCGGGGGCAGCCTTGGGCGAGGGCGTCCGCATCGGCCCCTTCTGCCACGTCGGCCCCCGGGTGCGGCTGGGCGACGGGGTGGTGCTCAAGTCCCATGTCGTCGTCATGGGCGACACCGAGATCGGCGCCGGCTCGACCCTCTATCCCTTCGCCTGCATCGGCGAGGCGCCGCAGGACCTGAAATACGCGGGCGAGGACACGCGGCTGGTGGTCGGCGCCCGCAACCGCATCCGCGAATACGTCACCATGAACCCCGGCACCGCGGGCGGCGGGGGGCTAACGCAGGTGGGTGACGACGGGCTCTTCATGGCCGGCAGCCACGTCGCCCATGACTGCCGGGTCGGCAACGGCGTGATCCTGGTCAACAACGTCGCCATCGCCGGGCATTGCAGCCTGGGCGACGAGGTGATCGTCGGCGGGCTCTCGGGCGTGCACCAGTTCGTCCGCATCGGCCGCGGCGCGATGATCGGGGCGCTGACCATGGTCACCGCCGACGTGCTGCCCTTCGCGCTGGTCTCGGGGCCGCGCGGGCATCTCGACGGGCTGAACCTCGTCGGCCTCAAGCGCCGCGGCGCCAGCCGGGCCGAAATCGCCGCGCTGCGCGGGCTGCTCGCCGATCTCGGCACCGGCGCCTTCCGCGAGACGGCGCGGGCGCGGGCGGGCGAGGCCACCACGGCGATGGAGCGCGAGATGCTCGACTTCATCCTCGGGCCGTCGGACCGCAGCTTCCTCACCCCGCACGGATGACAGGGCACGGCGGATGACCCGCACCGCGATCATCGCCGGGGCCGGGCGGCTGCCGGTGCTTCTGGCCGAGGCGGTCGAGGCGCCGCTGGTCTTCGCCCTCGAAGGCGTCACCCCGGCCCTTGCGGCCGAGCCGTTCCGGCTCGAACGGCTGGTGCCGCTGATGGGCCGGCTGCTCGACGAGGGCGTGACGCAGGTGGCCTTTGCCGGGGCCGTGCGCCGCCCGCGGCTTGACCCCGAGGCGTTCGATCCCCGCACCGCCACCCTCGTCCCCCGCATCGCCGCCGCGATGGGGCAGGGCGACGACGCGGCGCTGCGCGAACTCATTGCCATCTTCGAGGAGTGGGGCCTGTCCGTGGTCGGCGCCGAGACGCTGCGCCCCGATTTGCTGCCGGGCGAGCGGGTGCTGGCCGGCGCCCCCACGGCGGGCGACCGCGCCGACGCGGACCGTGCGGCGGCGATCCTCGCCGCGACGGGGCCGCTCGACATCGGGCAGGGCTGCGTGGTGGCGGGCGGCCTCTGCCTCGCGCTCGAGACGCTGCCGGGGACCGCGGCGATGCTGGAGTTCGTGGCCGCCACGCGGGAGACGCCGCGCAGCGGGGTGCTTTACAAGGCACCGAAGCCTGGGCAAGACCGCCGCATCGACCTGCCCGCAATCGGCCCCGAGACGGTGGCACAGGCCGCCGCCGCGCGATTGTCGGGGATCGTCTGGGCCGCGGGCGGCGTTCTGGTGCTGGACCGCGCCGAAACCGAGGCGGCGGCGAACGAGGCGGGGCTGTTCCTGTGGGCACGCGCGGAATCGGGGATTTGAACCAGAAAGACGCCTGTTCGCGGCGCCGGAGGACGTCTGACTGGCCCGAATCCCCCTGCCACGTCGGGGGTCCGCGATGCGCGCGTTCCTGATCGCGGGCGAGCCCTCGGGCGATGCGCTGGGTGCGGCGCTCATCAACGGGTTGCGCCAGCTTGACCCGGACCTCTCCATCGCCGGCGTCGGCGGGCCGCTGATGGCGGGCGAGGGGCTCACGAGCCTGTTCCCGATGTCTGAGCTCAGCGTCATGGGCCTCGTCGAGGTGCTGCCGAAGTACCGCGCCCTCAAGCGCCGCATCGCCGAGACCGCCGAGGCGGCGCTCGCCTTCCGGCCCGACGTGCTCATCACCATCGACAGCCCGGATTTCTGCCTGCGCGTGGCGCGGCGGGTGCGCGAGGCCGCGCCCGGCATCCGCACCGTTCACTACGTGGCCCCCTCCGTCTGGGCCTGGCGGCCGGGCCGCGCCGAGCGCATGGCCGAGGTCATCGACCATGTCCTCGCCATCCTGCCCTTCGAGCCGCCGCTGATGCACGAGGCGGGGATGAGCTGTGATTTCGTCGGCCACCCGGTGGTGTCCCAACCCCGCGCGACGGCCGGTGAGGCCGCGGCCTTTCGCGCCGCCCACGACATCGCCCCGGATGCGCCGCTGGTGCTGTGCCTGCCCGGCTCGCGCCGGGGCGAGGTGGCGCGGCTCGGCGGGCGCTTCGACGAGGCGCTGATGCGCATGCGCGACCGGGTGCCCGAGATCCGGGTGGTCCTGCCGACCGTGCCGGGGGTGGCCGACATGGTCGGCACGATGGCCAAGCGCTGGCCCTCGGCCCCGGTGGTGGTCGAGGATGCGGCCGCGAAGCGCGCGGCCTTTGCCGCCGCCGACCTGGCGCTGGCGGCGTCGGGCACGGTCAGCCTCGAGCTCGCCGCCAACGCGGTGCCGATGGTGATCGGCTACGACATGGCGCCGCTCAGCCGGATGCTGGTCGGCTGGCTCCTCAAGACCGACACGGTGACGCTCGTGAATCTGGTGAGCGAGACCCGCGCGGTCCCCGAGTTCCTCGGCCGGCGCTGCCAGCCGGGCCCGATGGCCGCGGCGCTGGTCGGGCTGCTCGACGACGAGGCGATGCGCGGCGAACAGCTGGCCGCGATGCAGCTGACGATGGAGCGGCTGGGCCGGGGCGGAGAGCCGCCCGGCCTGCGGGCGGCTCGATCCGTGATCGGCGCGCTGGAACCGCGCGCCGCCTGAGCCTTACGGAATGGTCGGGTGGGAAGCCGACGAGTCCGCCGACGGGGCCGTTGAATAGCCCCGCCGGGTGGTCCGCATACGGGCCGCGCTAGTCGCTTCGCTTACAGCGCCGCGACGACGATCACCTCGACCTTGTAGTCGGGGGTGGCGAGCTTCGCCTCGCCGGTGGCGCGGGCCGGGGTGTGGCCCTGCGGCACCCATGCGTCCCAGACGGCGTTCATCTCGGCGAAGTCGGCCATGTCGGCCAGCCAGATCTGCGCCGAGAGGATGCGGGTCTTGTCGGTCCCCGCCTCGGCCAGCAGGCGGTCCACCTGCGCCAGCACCTCGCGGGTCTGGTCGGTCACGCTCTCGCCCGGCTTGCCGACCTGCCCGGCCAGATAGACCGTGCCGTTGTGGACGACCGCCATGCTCATGCGGTTGCCGGTCTCGATGCGCTTGATGTCCGCCATGGTCATGCTCCGTTGATGAGGCGCCAGAAGAATACCGCCGTCATGCCGAACCCGACGACCGCGATCAACCCGCGCAGCACCCGGACGGGGATGCGGCGGGCCACGGGGGCTCCGAGAAAGCCGCCGAGGATGGTGCCCACCGACATGGCGAGACATTCCCACCAGACGATCTGCCCGCCAGCGGCGAAGATCGCGAAGCTGATGATGGCGAGCGCGAAGGACAGCCAGCTCTTCAGCCCGTTCATCGCGTGCAGGTCGGTCATCCCCCAGAGCGAGAAGAGCGCCAGCAGCACGATCCCCAGCCCGCCGTTGAAGTAGCCCCCGTAGATTGCCACCGGCAGCATGGTCCCGGCGCCGAAGGCGGTGACGCCGCCGCGATACTGGCTGGCGATCTCGCGGATGCGGGGGCCGCCGAGGAACACCAGCGTGGCGGCAAGCAGCAGGAACGGCACGATGGCGGCGAAGGCCGTGTTGGACGACACAAGCAGCAGCCCTGACCCCACCGCACCCCCGAGCATGGTCCAGAGCGTCAGCCGCGTGACGAGCGCCCGGTCGATGCGGGCGATGTCGCGGCGAAAGCCGAGGGCCGCGGCAAGGTAGCCGGGCAGCGCCGCGACCGTCGTGGTGGCGTTGGCGGCGACGACCGGGACTCCGGTGAAGACGAGCGCCGGAAAGGTGATGAACGTCCCCCCGCCCGCGACGGCGTTCAGCATCCCGCCGAAGAAGCCGGCGACGAGCAGCAACAGGAACGTGGACATGATGGGCGGGGGCCTCGGGTCAGGAACGGGGTCGGTCGGCGGTCTGCCGGGGCCGCGGCGCAGACCATGCGCGGCGGCGTCGCCTGAGGCAAGCCGCCCCCCGCGGGTTTCCGGCAGCCGGAAGCGGCGCGCGCCGGGTGCGGCGCGACGGCCGCGCGGCCCTGACCCGACGACACCGGCCCCGGCACGTGCACGGCCGCGCGAGGCAGTTGACAGCCCCCCGCGCCCCCCGCACTGATCGGCGATACCCGACGCAAGGCACGGCGCATGATCGACCTGACCTATCCGCTGTTCCTGACCCTGTTCGGGGCCGGTATCCTCACGGCCGCGCTGGTGCCGCCGATCGTCGCCCACTACCGGCTGCCGCGGGTGGTGACGCTGCCCATCGCCTGCGTGCTTGGCGGGATCGCCACCGGCTTCTTCCTCGACCTGCCGACCATCGACGTGCTCGACGGCGGCTCGATCATCACCCACGTCACAGAACTCGTCGTGCTGCTGTCGCTGACCGGCTGCGGGCTCAAGATCGACCGGCCGCTGGGGCTGACGAGCTGGGGGACGACGTGGCGGCTGCTCGGGATCACCATGATCCTCTGCATCGGCGCGATGACGCTGCTGGGCTGGGGGCTCATGGGCCTGCCGCTCGCCGCGGCGCTGCTGCTGGGGGCGGCGCTGGCGCCGACCGATCCGGTGCTGGCGGCCTCGGTCCAGGTCGGCCCGCCGGGCGAGGGCGATGGCGACGAGGCGCGGTTTGCCCTGACCTCCGAGGCGGGGCTGAACGACGGGCTCGCGTTCCCCTTCGTGCATCTGGCGCTGGCGGCTGCGGCGGCGATGGCGGTCGAGGGGCAGGTGACCGGCGACAGCGGCCGCTTCACCGCCGAAGTGCTGCGCGACTGGGTGCTGCACGACGTGCTGTGGCGGCTGGCCGCCGGGCTGGCGGTGGGGGTGGTCATCGGGCGGCTGACCGGCTGGCTCGCCTTCCGCGTCGCGCCCGCGGGCAGCGTCGCGGATGCATTCCTCGCGCTCGGGCTGATGCTTGTGTCCTACGGGCTGGCCGAGACGGTCGAGGGCTACGGCTTCCTGTCGGTCTTCGTCGCCGCGCTGGCGTTCCGCCGGGTCGAGGCGCGGCACGAGATCCACAGCGACCTGCATCATTTCGTCGAACAGACCGAGATCATGGGACTGATCGTGGTGATGTTCGTGCTCGGCATGGCCGTGGGGCAGGGGCTGCTCGCGCCGCTCGGCTGGGCCGGCGGGGTCGTCGCGGCGCTGTTCCTGCTGGTCGTGCGCCCGGTCGCGGGCTGGGTGGCGCTGACCGGGGCGGGGCTCTCGCCCGCCTCGCGCGCCGCGGTCAGCCTGCTCGGCATCCGCGGGGTGGGGTCGATCTACTACATGGCCTACGGCCTCGGCCACGCGCCCTTCTCGATCGAGACGGGGCGCCTGCTCTGGGCGGTGATGACGCTGATCATCCTCGTGTCGATCGTCTTCCACGGCTTTGCCGCGCCGCACATGATGTCGCGGCTGAAGGACCCGACCGAGCGGGTGAACTGACGGGCCCGACCCTGTTCACCGCCGCGGGCGGGGCCTATATGGCAGGCATGACCGCCCCCCTCCACATGATGAAGCTGTGCGTTGGCGCCGCGAACCCCGAGGCGCTCGAGCGCTGGCAGCGCGACCGCTTCGGCGGGGGCGCCGCCGAGCACGTGACCCGGATGCAGCCCAAGCGCGCCGACGAGCTGCTGGCCGGCGGCTCGCTCTACTGGGTGTTCAAGGGGACGATGCTGGCCCGGCAGCGGTTGATCGGGATCGAGCCGCGCACCGGGGCCGACGGCATCGCCCGCTGCGCGCTGATCCTCGACCCGGCGCTGGTCCGGGTGGCGGCGGTGCCCCGCCGCGCCTTTCAGGGCTGGCGCTACCTTGAGGCCGCCGACGCGCCCCCCGACCTGCCGGCGAGCCGCGCCGAGGAAACCGCGCTGCCGCCCCGGCTGGCGCGCGAGCTGGCGGCGATGGGTCTGCTCTGACGCCGCGCCCGCCGCGCGTCGCCGCTTGACCCGGCCGCCGCCCCGCGCTATCGCAGGCCGCACGCGGGTGTAGCTCAATGGTAGAGCAGAAGCTTCCCAAGCTTACGACGAGGGTTCGATTCCCTTCACCCGCTCCAGACATCCCACGCCGGGTGTCGAAAGACCCTCTCGAGATCACTGTGATGACTGTCGGGCGCGCCGCATCGGGGCGTTGATCGGCTGTTCGTCCCGACGGACGAACCGCGAGCCTTCACCCGCGGTGGCATCTGCCCGCCTCCCGTCGTCGGTCGACTGCCGGCCGCACCGGCGACACGCGCTCACGCCGCCTTCACCAGCCGCAGCAGGGTCATCATCCCCGCCGGCGGCAGGGTGCATTCCTCGACCAGCGTCAGGCTCGGCTCGCCCAGCACGCGGGCCCGGTCGAAGTCCGAGTGCCAGCCGAGCAGGTTGGCGAGCGGCGCGGCCAACCGCTCGGCCCGGGCCAGCAGGCCGGTATCACGGGCGAAGTGGTTGACGATGACCACGCTGCCGCCGGGGCGCAGCACCCGGGCGATCTCGGACATCACCTTCTCCGGCTCGGGCACGACCGAGATCACGTGCATGGCCGCGACATGATCGAAACTCGCGTCGGGAAACTCCAGCGCGCGGGCATCCATGCGGCGCAGCGCGGTGACGCGGTCCAGCCCTTCGGCCTCGACCTTGGCGCGGGCCTTTTCGAGCATCTCGGCGCTGTAATCGACGCCAGTCACGCTGACGGTCGGGCCGTAGAGCGGCAGCGCCAGCCCGGTGCCCACCCCGACCTCGAGGACCGACCCGCCGAGCCGGCTGAGCAGCGCCGTGGCCCGGCGGCGGCCGACGCCGGTGAGGGCGCCGAAGGTCCGGTCGTAGATCGGCGCCCAGCGGGCATAGGACTTCTCGACGGCGTGAAGGTCCATTCAGCGCTCCTTTGCAGGGGACGATTGGCGATGACGGTTCCACGTCCACGCCAAGAGCAGCAGATAGGCGGTGTCCAGCAGGACCAGCGTCAGCCAGGTATAGGTCAGCAGCGCCGCGCCCAGAGCGAGCCCGCCGAGCAGGATCAGCCGCGCCTGATCCGGCCGCACCCGCACCGAGGGGATCGCGGGGGTCGGCAGCCGGCTGACCATCAGCGCGGCGACCGCGATCATCCACAACCCGCACACGGCCGCGTGCAGCCCGGCGCCGGGGATCAGCAGGGCCACGAAGATCGGCAGCAGCACCAGCATCGCCCCCGCCGGCGAGGGCACCCCGGTGAAGCTCTTCTTCGGCTTCGGTGCGGCCGCCGCCTGGCGGCTGCTGATGTTGAACCGGGCCAGCCGCAACGCGCAGGCCGAGGCATAGAGCAGCGCGGCGATCCACGCGAAGCCTCCGGCCCCGCCTTGGGCCCACAGATGCAGGACCAGCGCCGGCGTTACCCCGAAGTTCACGAAATCGCACAGCGAATCGAGCTCGGCCCCCATGGCGCTTTCGCTGCGCAGCGTCCGGGCGAGGCGCCCGTCCACCCCGTCCAGGACCGCGGCGAGCAGGATCAGCAGCACCGCGCGGTCGAATTGCCCCAGCACGGCAAAGCGGATCGCCGTCATTCCGGCACACAGCCCCGCAAGCGTCAGCGCATTGGGCAGAAGCTGCGTCAGGGACAATCGCGTCGGTCGTTCCCTGTGCCTGAGCATGGTCAGTCGATCACGGCAGCACGCGCTGCCCCTGGCCGGCCCAGCTCGGCGATCACGGTCTCACCCGCGACCATGGTCTGTCCCACCGCGACCATGGGCGCGACACCGGGCGGCAGATAGACATCGAGCCGCGAGCCGAAGCGGATCAGCCCGAAGCGCTGCCCGGTCCTGAGGCTGTCGCCCTCGCGCGACCAGCACAGGATCCGCCGCGCCACCAGCCCCGCGATCTGGACCACCGCGAGCTGCCTCCCGTCCGCCAGTTCGAGGCAGAGCGCATTGCGCTCGTTCTGGTCGCTGGCCTTGTCGAGCGAGGCGTTGAAGAACTTCCCCGGCCGATAGGCGACCGCCGCCACCCGCCCCGCGACGGGGGCGCGGTTCACGTGGCAGTTGAAGACCGACATGAAGACGCTGACCCGCGTCAGCGCCACCGGCGCCATCCCCAGCTCCGCCGGCGGCACCGCCGGCCCGATCAGCGAGACGACGCCATCGGCCGGGCTGACGACCAGCCCCTCGCCCTGGGGCACGGCGCGCGGCGGATCGCGGAAGAAGTAATAGCACCAGATCGTGAGGCCCAGCCCGAGCCAGCCGAGCGGCGCCCAGACGAGGAACAGCACCAGCGTGACGGCGGCGAAGATGCCGACGAACCGATAGCCCTCGGGGTGCATCGGCTTGAGAAAGGTGCCCCACATGGTCATGCGTCGGCGGTCCCCTTCCCTCGTGCCTTCCGATCCCGGTCCGGGCGTCAATAACAGCGCGGGACTCGGGGGTCAAACCACGGGGGCGCGCGCGGGTCCGTTAACGACCCGATCCGGGGCGTGTTCGCCGCGTTTGCTCACAGGCTGGGCACCACCGACCCTCGCGCGCCCGCCCCGTGACGCCGCGGTGCCTCGGGCCGCGGCCGCTTGCCCGGCCCCGCCGCTTCCCCCATTCTGCCGCGCGACGGGGCAGCGGCCCTTTGCACATGAGGGGCGCTGCCATGACCGACCGCTTCACCGACTGGGATTTCGCCCGCCGCACCCTCATCGTGATCGCGCTCGGCGCCGCGGCGCTGCTGCTGTGGCGGCTGTCCTATGTCGCGGTGCTGATCTTCGCCGCAGTGCTGGTCGGCGTGCTGATCTCGGCCGCCGGGCGGCGCCTCGCCGGGTGGACGGGGCTGCGCTACACATGGGCGGTGGTGATCGCCGCGCTGGGGACCATCGGACTGCTGGGACTCTTCATCTGGCTGGTCTGGGGCCAGCTCTACCAGCAGATCGCCGCCGTGCTGGGCGCGCTGCCCGACACCATCGACGCGGTGGCGGGGACGCTGGGGATGCCGATCGAGCTCGACCCGGGAAAGATGGTCGACCAGCTCGCGCCCGACCTGATCGACCCCGGCATGGTGGGCAACGTGGCGCGCTACGGCATCAACGCGTTTTCGTCGGTCATCGAGCTTCTGCTGGTGATCGGCGCGGGGGTGTTCTTCGCGCTCGACCCGGCGCTCTACCGGCGCGGGACGCTGCTGCTGTTCCCGGCGGCCCAGCGAGCCGGGGTCGGCAAGGCGATGGACTCGATCGCTCATGCGCTGAGCGGGTGGTTCGTCGGCCAGCTGATCGTGATGGTCGCGATCGGGGCGATGTCCTTTGCCGCCTACTCGCTGATCGGCCTGCCCTCGGCCACCGCGCTCGCGGTCATCGCGGGGGTGCTGAACTTCGTCCCCATGCTCGGCCCGTTCCTCGCCGGGGCCATCGCGGTGCTGACCGCGGTCCCTGTCGGGCTCGAGACGATCCTCTGGACCCTCGCCGCCGCCATCGCCATTCAGGAGATCGAGAGCCTCGTCCTCGTCCCGCGCGTCCAGCAATGGACGGTGCAGGTGCCCGCGGTGGTGGTGATCTTCTCGCTCGCGGTGTTCGGGACGCTGTTCGGGGTGATCGGCGTGCTGCTGGCCGTGCCGCTGGCGCTCACGGTGCTGGTCGCGGTGCAGGAGCTGTGGCTCAAGGACACGCTGGGCGAGCAGGTCGAGGTCGCGGGCGCCTGACGGGCTGCGTCAGCGCCGGTTGCCCGCATCGAGGAACCCGAGCACCGCGCGCCGCGTCGCCGCGCGCGCCTCGGGCACCAGCCTGAGCGGCGAAAGGGGCGAGCGTTCCGCCTGGTCGAAGCCGTGGTCGATCCCCGGCAGTTCGATCACCCGGATGTCGGCGCCGCGGCGGCGCAGCGCCTCGGCCATCGCCTGACAGTCGGGGGTGCTGATCACCCGGTCCTCGCTGCCCAGCACCATCAGGATCGGCGGGGCCGCCGACCAGTCGCCGGCCGCGGCGCCGTTCAGCGCCCCGCAATAGGGATAGAGCAGCACCACCCGGTCGATCCGCCGCGCGAGGTCGGCGGGCGGAGCCGGCCACGCCGTCAGGCCGGGCGGCACCTCCCCGGTGGCGAGCTGCGCCATGAGCTCCATCACCGTCCAGCCGCCGTGCGAGGCGCCGAGCAGCGTCACCCGCGCGGCCCGCGTCGCGGCCAGCGCCACGGCGACGTCGCCGGCCCGCTCGGCGCCCGGAAGGATTTGCCCGGCACAGACCAGCCGCCACAGGTCGAACTCGCCCAGCCCGCGCGGGCCGTGGCTGTCCACCACCAGCGCCGGGCGCCCGGCGCCGGCCAGCACCGCGCCCCAATAGTCCATGTTGTCGTGCGGGCCGTCGCAGCCGGACATCAGCAGGGCCGCGGCGCCCTCGACCGGGGGCGGGGGGGCGGCGTCGGTCCCGACCAACCGCCAGAAGGGTTCGAGCAGCGCCCGGCGCTCGGCCGGCGTGTTGTCGGTGATGGCGATGCCGGCCTTGTTGCGCAGCGTGTTGGTGCCGGCCAGCACCACCAGCAGCACGAGCGCCGCCCCGAGCAGGGCGACGAGCCGGCGGGCCCGGCCCGGCCGTCGGCGGTCCTGCGTGGGTTCCTTCATGCGTCCCGTCCTGCGTCCCCGTGGTCACGGCGTCAATCTAGGCGCGCAGGGCCGCGGGCCAAGCCGCGACGCGGCGGCGCGGGGGGGCAGGGCGCCCGGCGGAAGGGGCGCCCTGCGTGCGGTCAGTGGGCGAGCATCGCGTCGACGATCTCGGCCGGGGTCATCGCGGCGGGGTAGTAGGTGGGCCAGTTGGTCAGCTCGGCCAGCACCGTGGCGCGGTCGTCGCCCCAGTAGAGGTGGAAGTGGTCCGCCGCCTCGGGCGCGATCCTGTGGTCGCTGAACTGGATGAACCCCGGCGCCGCCGCATCCCCGCCGGTCTTGCGGAAGCTGTAGCGGACCCCGCGGTTGCCCTTGGGATAGGTCAGCGTCTCGTGCCCGTCGTCGGCATAGACGCCGGTCACGTCGCCGCCCTTGCGGTGGAAGGTCACGCGGTCGCCGTCGATGGTCAGCCGGTCCACGTCGGTCTTGTAGCCGGTGTCGTAGTAGGCCTTGTAGCCCTCGGCCGTCTTGTCGCCATGCGCCGCCTTGTCGGCCATCACCGGGTCGAGCGTCCCGTCCGCCAGCAGCGGATGCACCGACTGCCATTTCCCCGCCCAGTCGGCGAGCGTCCGCGCCTTGATCTGGGCGTCGTCGAAGTGGCCGGCATAGATCCTGGCCGCAGCGGGGTCCTTGGCGTGGTCATGGACGTGATCGTGGCTGTGCGCCGGCTTGCTTTCGGCAACCGCGGCGAGCGGGGACAGCGCAACGCCGCTGAGCGCCGCGACGAGCGCCAGTGCGCCGAGGCGCGCGTGCAGGCGAGGGGAGGGGTGGGGCATGGATCGGTCTCCAGTTGTTGTAATAATATAACATTACGGAAACAGCCGCCGCCCGCAACCCGCTTTCGCCGGCGCGTGACCGGAGCCGCGAAACTGGCTATGCTGCGCGCGCGCCGGTCGGGCGCACACCGCGGGGACGCATGGCCGAGATCACCAACCTCAACCGCTATCGCAAGGCGCAGAAGCGGGCCGAAGCCCGGCGCCAAGCCGACGCCAACGCCGCCCGCTTCGGCCGGCCCAAGGCCGAGCGCGAGGCCGAGGCGGCCCGGCAGGACCGCGCCAGCCGCACGCTCGACCAGCACCGGATTGCGCCCGAGGGGGATGCGGATGACCGCTGACCCGCTCGCCCTGCCGCCGATGACCGCGCCGCTCAAGCGGTCGGTCGCCATCGAGGGGCACCGCACCAGCGTCAGCCTCGAGGATGCGTTCTGGCGCGGGCTCGGCGCCGTAGCGGCGGCGCAGGGCACCACAAGGGCCGGGCTGATCGCGCTGATCGACGCGGGCCGCCCGCCCGAGGTCGGGCTCGCCACCGCCATCCGGCTGTTCGTGCTCGACGCCGCTCAGCGTGCCGGCAGCCGGGCCGGGGCCGTGGCCCCGCTTGCGGGGCAGGGCGGCGGCGACTAGAACGCGCTGCACCCGGGGGGCTGGCCCGGCGGCGCCCGCCGAAGGCGGCGGCCGGGCCGTCGCAGCCCCGCCGCATCCCCCTTCCGGCGCCCCGCAGGGCGGCGCCGCCGCACAAAGGACGCACCCCATGGCAGGCCATTCCAAATGGGCCAACATCCAGCACCGCAAGGGCAAGCAGGACAAACTGCGCGCCAAGCTCTTCTCGCGGCTCTCGAAGGAAATCACCGTCGCGGCGAAGATGGGCGACCCGGACCCCGACAAGAACCCGCGCCTGCGGCTGGCGGTGAAAGAGGCCAAGTCGAACTCGATGCCCAAGGACGTGATCGACCGCGCGATCAAGAAATCGCAGGGCGGTGACGCCGAGAACTACGAGGAAATCCGCTACGAGGGCTACGGCCCGAACGGCATCGCCATCATCGTCGAGGCGATGACCGACAACCGCAACCGCACCGCCTCGAACGTGCGGTCGTATTTCACCAAGAACGGCGGCGACCTCGGCCAGACCGGCTCGGTCAGCTTCATGTTCGACCGGGTGGGCGAGATCATGTATCCCGCGAGCGTCGGCGACGCCGACACGGTGATGATGGCGGCGCTCGAGGCGGGGGCCGAGGACGTCGAATCCGACGACGAGGGCCACTGGATCTACTGCGCCGACACCGACCTGAACGAGGTCGCGGCGGCGCTCGAGGCGACCTTGGGCGAATCCGAGACCGCCAAGCTGATCTGGAAGCCGCAGGCCCCGACCGAGGTCGGCGATCTGGACCACGCGCAGAAGCTGATGAAGCTGATCGACACGCTCGAGGATGACGACGACGTGCAGACCGTCACCGCCAACTTCGACCTGACCGAGGCGGTCGCGGCGCAGCTCGACTGACCTTCGCGGCCGCGCCTGCCCGTCCGGGCGGGCGCGCCGCTCAATGCGCGGGCGGTGTCCAGTCCGAGGGCACGTCGCGCCGCGCCAGCCGCAGCGCGAGGCCCGCCCCGACACCCACACCGATGGCGATGGTCAGGTCGGCCAGCACCGTCAGCCCCAGCGTCAACAGCAACAGCCCCTGATCGCCGCGCCGCAGCGCCAGCCGGTGCCGCCATTTCGCCGGCTCGGTCATGTTCCAGGCGGTGAGCAGCAAGAGCCCCGCCAGCGCCGGCATGGCGAGCGCGCCGGCCAGCGGTGCGGCGACCATCATCACGACCAGAATGACCAGCGCGTGCACGAGCCCCGCGACGGGCGTGCGGCCCCCGGCCTTGACGTTGGTCGCGGTGCGCGCGATCGCCCCGGTCGCGGGCAGGCCGCCCATCAGCGCCGAGCCGATGTTGGCCCAGCCCTGCGCCATCAGCTCGGCATTCGGGCGGTGGCGGCCGCCGATCATCCGGTCCGCGACCAGCGCCGACAGCAGCGACTCGATCCCGGCGAGGAACGCGATGACGAGCGCCGAGGGCAGCAGCTCCACCACCCGGGCATAGCTCATCTCGGGCAGCGCCGGCCTCGGCAGGTGGTCGGGCAGGGCGCCGAAGCGCGAGCCGATGCTGTCCACCCCGAGCCCCAGGGCGAGCCCCAGCGCCGAGGTCGCCCCGACCGCGACGATCAGCCCCGGAAACCGCGGGAAGGCGCGCCGCAGCAGCACGATCAGCGCCATCGTCCCGACCGTGACCCCCAGCGCCGCCGGGTCGATCTGCCCCCGCGCGGCCCAGATCGCGCCGAGCTTGGGCAGGAACTCGGCCGGGACATGGGCGAGGTGCAGTCCCAGCGCGTCGGGCAGCTGGCTCGCCGCGATGATGATTCCGATGCCGATGGTGAAGCCGTCGATCACCGGCTCGGGCACCAGCGCGATCAGCCGCCCGGCCCGCAGCGCCCCGGCTGCGACGAGGACCACGCCCGCCATCAGCGTGGCGAGGATCAGCCCGTCCTGCCCGTGCGCCGCGACGACGCCTGCCACCACGACGATGAACGCCCCGGTCGGCCCGCCGATCTGCACCCGGCTGCCGCCGAGGGCCGAGATCAGGAACCCGCCGACGATGGCCGTGACCAGCCCCACGCCCGGCGGCACCCCCGAGGCGATGGCGATGGCGAGGCTCAGCGGGATCGCCACCATCGCCACGGTGACGCCCGCCACCGCATCGGCCAGGAAATCCGCGCCGCGATAGCCGGGCAGGGTGGACAGGATCTTGGGCTTCATGGGACATCCTTCCTCCGGGCCAGCTAAGGCGGCGGAAGGGACAGTTTCAATGGCATTTCAAGGGGCCGCGGCGGGGTCGTTTGCCGCAGGGCTGGGCACGGGGCTGTCGCTGATCGTGGCGATCGGGGCGCAGAACGCCTTTGTCCTCAAGCAGGGCCTGTTGCGCCGGCACGTGTTCGCGGTCTGCCTGTTCTGCGCGCTGTCGGACGCGGCGCTGATCGCGGCCGGGGTGGCCGGGGCGGGCGCGCTGGCGTCGCGGGCGCCGTGGTTCCTGTCGGCGATGCGCTGGGGCGGCGCGGCGTTCCTCATCTGGTACGGGCTGCGTTCGGCGCGGGCCGCGTGGCAGGGCGGCGAGGCGCTGGCGCCCGAGGGGGCCGTACTGCCTTCGCTCGCGGCAACGCTCGCCACCATCGCGGCGCTGACCTGGCTCAACCCGCACGTCTGGCTCGACACGGTGGTGCTGCTGGGCGCGGTCAGCGCCCAGTCGCCCGACCGGGTGGCCTTTGCGGCGGGGGCGATGACCGGGTCGGTGCTGTTCTTCTTCTCGCTCGGCTATGGGGCGCGGCTGCTCGCGCCGGTCTTTGCCCGGCCGGCCGCGTGGCGGGTGCTCGACGCCGCTGTGGCGCTGGTGATGTGGGCCATCGCCGCGACGCTGATCCTCGGCGGCTAGCCGCCCTCAGCCGCGCGGCGCCGACAGCCGCGCCAGCACGCCGGTGCAGGTCACCCGCCCGCCGCCCGCGACCGGCAGCCCCTCGGCCCCGGCGGGCAGCTTCGCCAGCGCCGCCATCACCTCGCGCACTGGCATCGTCGCGGGCAGGGGCACGCCCGGCGCCTCGCCCGGCTCGACCAGATCGGCGGCGGTCAGCACCACCAGCGGATCCATGTGGGCGACGAAATCGGCCACATAGTCGCTCGCCGGGGCATTGATGATCTGCCGCGCGGTGCCGGTCTGGACGATCCGGCCCCCCTCCATCAGCGTGATCCGGTTGCCGAGCTTGAACGCCTCGTCGAGGTCGTGGCTGACGAACAGGATCGTCCGCCGGGTCCGCGCCTGCAGCTCCAGCAGGTCGTCCTGCAACCGCGTGCGGATCAGCGGGTCGAGGGCCGAGAACGGCTCGTCCATCAGCAGGATCGGGGCGCTGGTCGCAAACGCGCGGGCGAGGCCCACGCGCTGCTGCATCCCGCCCGAGAGGTCCCCCACCCGCCGCTCGGCCCAGTCGGCAAGGCCCACCGTCTCAAGCTCTTCGTCCACCCGCGCCCGGCGCTGGCGGCGCGACTGGCCGGCCAGCTCGAGCCCCAGCCCCACATTCTCGCGCACCGTGCGCCAGGGCAGCAGGCCGAACTGCTGGAACACCATCGCCACATGGCGCAGCCGCAGCTCGCGCAGCGTCTCGCGGTCGGCGTGGGTCACGCTGACGAGCTCGCTCCCCATCCGCACCCGGCAGTCGCCGCGCACCACGGGGGTGAGGCCGTTCACCGCCCGCAGCAGCGTCGACTTGCCCGACCCCGAGAGGCCCATGAGGACGAGGATCTCGCCCTCGGCCACCTCGAGCGTGCAGTCGTGCACGCCCAGCACCTGGCCGGTCGCGTCCCGGATCTCGTTCCGGTCGCGCCCGGCGTCGGCCAGCGGCAGGGCGCTGGCGGGGCGGTCGCCGAACATGATCGACACCTTGTCGAAGGCCACCGCCACCGGCGCGGCCGCAGGACGCGGGGCGGGGCCTGTGGGCCGCGCCCCCGGCCGCAGCGCCTGGGCGCGGGCGGGCAGGGGGGCAGGCGGGATGGCCGTCGCGGCGTCGAGCGTCTGTCTCTGCATCACGGGCGTTTCCTCCGCATGGCGAACATCCGGTCGAGGATGATCGCCACCACGACGATCACGAACCCGGATTCGAAACCCAGCGCCGTGTTGACGCTGTTCAGGGCCCGCACCACCGGCACCCCCAGCCCCGAGGCGCCGACCAGCGCCGCGATGACCACCATGGACAACGACAGCATGATCGTCTGGTTCAACCCGGCCATGATCTGCGGCAGGGCGCTGGGCAGCTCGACCTTCCACAGAAGCTGGCGGGGGGTGGCGCCGAAGGCGCGCGCCGCCTCGACCAGCGCGGGCGGGGTGGTCGAGACGCCGAGCCAGGTCAGCCGGATCGGCGCGGGCAGGACGAAGATGACCGTGGCGATCAGCCCCGGCACCATGCCGATGCCGAAGAACACGATCGCCGGGATCAGATAGACGAAGGTCGGCAGCGTCTGCATCAGGTCCAAGAGCGGCTGGACATAGCGGTAGAGCCGCGGCCGGTGCGCCAGCGCGATCCCCGCCGGCACGCCGACCGCCATGCAGACGACGCAGGCCGACAGCACCAGCGTCAGCGACTGCATGGTGGCGTCCCAGTAGCCCTGGTTGAGGATGAACAGGAACCCCACCGCGACCCAGAGGCAGGTCCTCCAGCTGCGCCGCAGCCCCCAGGCCAGCGCCACCGCGATGGCGGTGAAGACCAGCGGATGCGGCAGCTCGAGGATCGTCTGGATGCCGGCGATCAGCCGGTCGAGCGCCAGCGCCACCGCATCGAACAGCGGGCTCGCATGGGCCTTAACCCAGTCGAACCCGAGCTTCGCCGACCGCCCGACCGGCAGCTTGTGGTCCGTCAGAAGGGCGGTCAGCGGCTCGAGCATGGATCAGTCCCCGAGCTTGTCCGACAGCGCCGCGACCGCGTCGCCGCCATCGGCGGTGGTGACCCCCGCGACCCACGCCTTGGCGGTGTCGGGATGGGCGCGCAGCCAGGTCTCGGCGGCCTTGGCGGGCTCGGCGGCGTCGTTCAGGATCGCGCCCATGATCTCGTTCTCCATCTCGAGCGTGAACTCGAGGTTCTGCAGGAACCGGCCCACGTTCGGGCATTCGGTGACGTAGCCCGCGCGGGTCGTGGTCCTCACCTCGGCGCCGCCGAGGTTGGGCCCGAAGATGTCGTCGCCGCCGGCGAGGTAGGTCAGCGCGAACTGGGTGTTCATCGGATGCGGCTCCCACCCGAGGAACACCACCGGCTCACCGGCCGCATCGGCGCGGGCGACCTGCGCCAGCATCCCCTGTTCCGAGCTTTCCACGATCTCGAAGGTGCCGAGGCCGAACTTGTCCTGCGCCACCATGTCCAGCAGCAGGCGGTTGCCGTCGTTGCCCGGCTCGATGCCGTAGATCTTGCCGGCGAGCTGGTCCTTGTGGGCGGCGATCGCGGCGAAGTCGGTGATCCCCAGGTCGGCGCCGGCCTTGTTGGTGGCGAGCGTATACTTGGCCCCGGTCAGGTTGGTGCGGACCGTGTCGACGGTCTTGCTGTCGGTGTAGGGCTTCAGATCCGCTTCCATCGACGGGTGCCAGTAGCCGAGGAACACGTCGAGATCGTCGGTGGAGAGCGCCGAGAAGGTGACGGGCACGGACAGCACCTTGACCTCGGGCTGATAGCCGAGCGCGCCCAGCACCGTCGTGGCCAGCGCCGTCGTCGCGGTGATGTCGGTCCAGCCCACGTCCGAGAAGCGCACGGCCTTGCAGGAGGCCGGCTCGGTGGCGGCGGCCGGCGCCGGGGCCGCCGGAGTCTGGGCGGCGAGGGGCTGGGCGGCAAGCGGCAGCGCCGCGGCGGCCAGCACGAGGAAGGTGGAACGGAGGGTCATCGCCTGTTGGTCCTTTTCGTCTTGGCCGGGCGGGCCGCGTTTTTATTGATTGACGAGTCAATCAAGGACGCGGTATCCCCTCGGCGCGGAGTGATTCTGCCGAGGGGCCAGTTATGCCCAAAATCGGGGCCGAGGCCAGCCGGAAGGCGGCGCTCGTCGATGCGGCCATTGCGGCAGTCGGCCGATCCGGCACCGGTGACGTGACGGTCGCCGCCATCGCCCGCGAAGCGGGGATGTCGCCCGCGCTCGCCCACCACTACTTCGGCTCAAAGTCCCAGATGCTGACCGCAGCGATGCGTCACATCCTCGCGACCTACGGCGCCAAGGTCCGCGCCGCACTCGCCGAGGCCCCGCCCAACGGGCGGGCCGAGGCGATCGTCGCCGCGAGCCTGTCGGCCGATCACTTCGACCACGACACCATCGCCGCATGGCTGAACTTCTACCCCCTCGCCGTGACCGAGCCCGAGGCCGCGCGGCTGCTGGCGATCTATCACCGCCGGCTGCGGACCAACCTGACCCACGCCCTGCGCCCCCGCGCGGGTGCCGACGCCCCGCGCCTGGCCGAAACGCTGGGGGCGCTGATCGACGGCGTCTATCTGCGCGCCGTGGTAGACGCCCGCGGCCCGAGCCCCGACGACGCGCACGGCATGGTGCGCCGCTGGCTGGACGACGCGCTGCGGTGACGGGCGAGCCCGGATGGGTAACTGAGCCAGAAAGAACGCAGGGGGGCTTCTTTCTTGCCCAACTACCCAAGCCGCCTCTCCCGCGCGATTCCCGGGCATTTGAGCGATCCACCCCGCCACCCCCACCTTGAACAAACGGTAAACGAACCCTTAACTTAACGGAATGTTAAGGGTCTGTTCGCTCCTCGTTCTGCTCGCCACTCCGGCCCTCGCCGGTCCGCTGACCGGCACCGCCCGGATCATCGACGGCGACACGCTGGGTCTCGCCACGCCGGGGGGCGAGGCGATCATCCGCTTGCACGGGATCGACGCGCCGGAACGTGGCCAGAGCTGCGCCGACGCCGCAGGCGACGCCTATCCCTGCGGCGTGCGGGCGACCGAGGCGCTGGGCGCGCTGGTCGGGCGGGCGCGGGTGACGTGCGAGCCGCTCGACATGGACCGGCACGAGCGCATCGTCGCGCGCTGCACGGCACGGGGCCGCGATCTGGGACAGGCGATGGTCGCCGCGGGCATGGCCCGCGCCTATCTGCGCTACGCCACCGACTATCTGCCCGACGAAAACGCGGCCCGCGCCGCCCGCCGCGGCCAGTGGGCCGGCGAGGCCGAGGAGCCCGCGCTCTACCGCCTCGCCCGCACGACCCATGCCGCGCCGCCCGCCGAGGAGCCGGGCGACTGCACGATCAAGGGTAACATCTCGACCGGCGGCCGCATCTACCACCTGCCCGGCGGGCGCTGGTACGACCGGACCGCCATCGACCCGGCCGCGGGCGAGCGCTGGTTCTGCTCACCGGCCGAGGCCGAGGCCGCCGGCTGGCGCGCCGCCCGCGGCTGAGCCCCACCCCCCGCTCCTCCGCCCCGCGACGTTTGCGCCCCCGCCCGGCGCGTGGCAGAACGGCCCCACGCCTGCACTCTCCCCCTCTCCCCCAAGGACTCCCCGCGATGAACGACGCCTCCGGTACCAATGACGCGGGCTTCGGCAAGGGCAGCCACCTGCATCTCATCGACGGCTCGGCCTTCATCTTCCGCGCCTACCACGCGCTGCCGCCGCTGACCCGCAAGTCCGACGGCCTGCCCATCGGCGCGGTGGCGGGGTTCTCGAACATGCTGTGGAAATACATCGAGGAGGCCCGCGGCGCCGACGCCCCCACCCATGCGGCGGTGATCTTCGACCACTCGTCCAAGACCTTCCGCAACGAGATCTACAGCGACTACAAGGCCAACCGCCCCGAGCCGCCGGACGAGCTGAAGCCGCAGTTCCCGCTGACGCGCGAGGCGACCCGCGCCTTCAACGTCGCCTGCATCGAGATCGCCGATTTCGAGGCCGACGACATCATCGCCACCCTCGCCTGTCAGGCGCGCGCGCTGGGCGGCCGGGTCACGATCATCTCCTCGGACAAGGACCTGATGCAGCTCGTCGGTGACGGCGTCGAGATGCTCGACCCGATCAAGAACCAGCGCATCGGCCGCGACGAGGTGTTCGCCAAGTTCGGCGTCTACCCCGAGCGCGTGGTGGACGTGCAGGCGCTGGCCGGCGACAGCATCGACAACGTCCCCGGCGCGCCCGGCATCGGCATCAAGACCGCCGCCCAGCTCATCGGCGAGTACGGCGACCTCGAGACGCTGCTGGCCCGCGCCGAAGAGATCAAGCAGCCCAAGCGCCGCCAGACGCTGATCGACCACGCCGAGCAGATCAGGGTCTCCAAACGCCTCGTGCAGCTCGACTGCGAGACCCCCATCGACTTCGCCATGGCGACGCTCGAGGTCACCGACCCCGACCCCGCGACGCTGATGGAGTTCCTCAACCGGATGGAGTTCCGCACCCTGACCAACCGGGTGGCTGAGCGCTTCAAGGCCGAGGCGCCCGAGCCGGTCGCCCCGCCGCCCGAGCAGGCGTCCCCTGCCGCGCCCGAGTTCCCGCCGGTCAACTGCGCCGACTACGTCACCATCACCGACGAGGAGACGCTGGCCCGCTGGATCGCCGCGATCCGGCAGAAGGGCGCGGTGGCGCTCGACACCGAGACGACCAGCCTCGACGAGATGCAGGCCGAGCTGGTGGGGATCTCGCTCTGCCCGGACGTGGGGCTCGCGGCCTATGTGCCGCTGGGTCACGTCGAGGGCGCCGCGGACCTCTTTGGCGGCGGCAGCCGTGCCGCGGGGCAGATCCCGATGGACCGGGCGCTGGCGATGCTCAAGCCGATGCTCGAGGATCAGGCGGTGCTGAAGATCCTGCACAACGCCAAGTATGACTGGAAGATCCTTGCCCGCCACGGCATCCGCATGGCGCCCGTCGATGACACCATGCTGATGAGCTACGCGCTCAACGCCGCGCTGCACAATCACGGCATGGACGAGCTGGCCGACACCTACATCGGCCACCGCTGCCAGCCGATCAAGGAGCTGATCGGCTCGGGCAAGTCGCAGATCAGCTTTGCCCAGGTGCCGATCGACGCGGCCACCCGCTATGCGGCCGAGGACGCCGAGATCACCTGGCGGCTCTGGCAGCATTTCCGCCCGCAGCTCCCCGCGGCTGGGGTGACGACGGTCTATGAGACGCTGGAACGCCCGATGATCGAGGTGCTGGCCGGGATGGAGATGGCGGGGGTCGAGATCGACGCCGCCCATCTGCGACGGATGTCGGGGGCCTTCGCGCAGAAGATGGCGGCGCTCGAGGACGAGGCCTACGGGCTCGCCGGCGGCAAGTTCAACCTCGGCTCGCCCAAGCAGCTGGGCGAGATCCTGTTCGGCCAGATGGGGCTGACCGGGACCAAGGCGGGCAAGTCCGGGGCGCTCTCGACCTCGGCCGACGTGCTCGAGGACATGGCGGCCGAGGGGCACGAGCTGCCGGCCCGCATC
Organism: Paracoccus sanguinis; assembly: GCF_900106665.1. Lineage (GTDB taxonomy): Bacteria > Pseudomonadota > Alphaproteobacteria > Rhodobacterales > Rhodobacteraceae > Paracoccus > Paracoccus panacisoli. Next base: position 106,473 of record NZ_FNNA01000002.1, on the reverse strand, counting down.
CTCGACTGGCGGGCGCTCTCGAAGCTGAAATCGACCTATACCGACGCGCTGCCGACCTATGTGAACCCCGAGACGGGGCGGGTCCACACCTCGTATTCCATCGCCGGGGCCTCGACCGGGCGGCTCGCCTCGACCGATCCGAACCTGCAGAACATCCCCGTGCGCACCGACGAGGGCCGCCGCATCCGCGAGGCGTTCCTTGCGCCCGAGGGCAAGCGGCTGGTCTCGCTCGACTATTCCCAGATCGAGCTGCGCATCCTCGCCCATATCGCCGACATCCCGGCGCTGAAACAGGCCTTCGCCGAGGGCATCGACATCCACGCCATGACCGCCAGCCAGATGTTCGGCGTCCCGGTCGAGGGTATGGACCCGATGATCCGGCGCCAGGCCAAGGCGATCAACTTCGGCGTGATCTACGGCATCTCGGGCTTCGGCCTCGCCCGCAACCTGCGGATTCCGCGGGCCGAGGCGCAGGCCTTCATCGACACCTATTTCGAGCGCTTCCCCGAGATCCGCGCCTACATGGACGCGACCACCCGGCAGGCGAAGGCGCAGGGCTTCGTGCGCACGCTCTTCGGGCGGCGCATCCATACGCCGGGCATCTCCTCCTCGGGTCCGGCCGCGGCGGGCGCGCGGCGGGCGGCGATCAACGCGCCGATCCAGGGGACGGCCGCCGACATCATCCGCCGGGCGATGATCCGCATGCCCGCCGCGATCGAGGGGCTGCCTGCCCGGATGCTGCTGCAGGTCCACGACGAATTGGTGTTCGAGGCCGACGAGGGCGCCGTCGCGCCCCTCATCGCCGTCGCGCGCGAGGTGATGGAGGGCGCCGCCGCCCCCGCCGTGCACCTGACCGTGCCGCTGGTGGTGGACGCCGGCGCCGGCGCGACCTGGGCCGAGGCGCATTGAGCCGGGCGGCGTCCCTGCGCAGGGCGGAGGCGGGCGCGAGGGCGCCCCGCGCGCTCCGTCCGACGTCGCGCGGGTCGCGCTGCGTTCTGCCGCCCGAGGGCCGACCCCATGCCGCATGACCACACCCATCAAGGGCACGGCTCCCACGGGCACGGCCCCCACGCGCACGCCCACGGCGCCGAGGGCCTCGGGGACCGCGCGCTCCTCTGGGCGGTGGTCATCAACCTCGTGCTCACCGCGGCCCAGATCGGCGGCGGCCTCGTCGCCGATTCGGTCGCGCTGGTGGCGGACGGGGTGCACAATCTCTCGGACGCGCTGGCGCTGGTGCTGGCCTTCGGCGCCCGCCGCCTCGCCGCCCGGCCCGCGAGCCGGTCGATGACCTTCGGCTGGGGCCGGGCCGAGATCGTCGCGGCCTTCGTCAACTACCTCGCGCTGATCGCGGTGTCGGTCTGGCTGATGGTCGAGGCCGCGGGCCGCCTGGCCGACCCGCCGCCGGTCGCGGGCGGGGTGGTGATGGCGCTGGCAGGGCTGGCGCTGGTCGTGGACCTGGGCACTGCCTGGCTGACCGCGCGGCTGGCGCGCGAAAGCGTCAACATCCGCGCCGCCTGGCTGCACAACCTCGCCGATGCGGCGGTGTCGGTCGCGGTGCTGGTCGGCGGCGCGCTGATCCTCGTCTTTGGCTGGCGGCTCGCCGACCCGATCCTGACGCTGCTCATTTCGGTGGTGATCCTCTGGCACATCCGCGGCGAGATCGGCGGCGTGCTGCGGATGCTGCTGCTGGGCGCGCCCGACGGCGTGGACGACGCGGCGCTGCGCGCCGGCCTCCTGGCGCTGCCGGGGGTCGAGGGGCTGCACCACCTGCACCTGTGGCAGATCGACGAGCGCCGCGTCTCGGCCGAGATGCACCTCGTCCTCGCGCCCGACACCGACCCCTTCGCCGCCCGGGTCGCCGCCCGCCGGGTGCTCGCCACCCACGGCGTCCACCACGCCACCATCGAGACCGAGACCGCCGCCACCGGCTGCGCCGAGGCGGGGACCGAAGCCGACCCCCACGATCACGACCACGACCACCCCCACGACCACCCCCACGGCGCCTGACCCCGCCCGCATCGCGCTTGACCTCGCGCCCGCGGCGCGGCATCGCCCCGGACCAACGATCCGGCCATGCGCGACATGGTTATGAAGGACCCCGGCCATGAAGGACCCGGCCATGAGCGACTTCGACCCCACACCCCCGCACCGCAACTTCTACGGCCGCCGGCACGGCAAGACCCTGCGGCAGAGCCAGAAGGGCTACCTCGCCGACGACCTCGGCACCCTGCGCCCGCGCGGCATCACGCTGGACGAGAACCCCGCGCGCACCCCCATCGACCCCGCCGCGATCTTCGGCGATGACCGGCCGGTCTGGCTCGAGGTCGGCTTCGGCGGCGGCGAGCACATGGTGGCGATGGCCGCGCGCTATCCCGAGATCGGGATCATCGGCTGCGAGCCGTTCATCAACGGCGTCGCGATGCTGCTGGGCAAGATCCGCGCGGCGGGCGTCTCCAACGTGTCGGTCCACCCGGGCGACGCCCGCGACCTGATGGACGTGCTGCCCGACGCCTCCCTGGCGCGGGCGTTCCTCAACTATCCCGACCCCTGGCCCAAGGCCCGCCACCACCGCCGCCGCTTCGTGACCCCCGAGCACCTCGTGCCGCTCTACCGCGTCATGGCGCCGGGCGCCGAGTTCCGCGTGGCGACCGACATCCCCGACTACATGCGCCAGACCCTCGAGGAGGTGCCGAAGGCCGGCTTCACCCTAGTCTCGGATGGCCCCGTGGCGTGGGGTGACTGGCACTCGACCCGCTACGAGCAGAAGGCGCTGCGCGAGGGGCGGGTGCCGCATTACGCGACCTTCCGCCGCTGAGGGAACGCCCCAAGGGAACGCCGCTTCCGCGGCGTGCCTCCGGCGGGGATATTTGGGCAAGAAAGAAGGGGCGTGGCATTGCCCCCGCCGGCACGGTAACGCTGTCGGCCAACGTCAGGAGGCCGCTCATGTCCCATTCCGCCGAACCCCACCCGCTCACCGCCCGCCGCGGCGGCCCGCTGACCGGCGCGGCGCTCGTCCCCGGCGACAAGTCGGTGAGCCACCGGGCGCTGATCCTCGGCGCGCTGGCGGTGGGTGAGACGCGGATCACCGGCCTGCTGGAAGGGCAGGACGTGCTCGACACCGCCAGCGCCATGCGCGCCTTCGGCGCCGAGGTGACGCGGGTGGGCGAGGGTGAGTGGGTGGTCCACGGCGTCGGCGTCGGCGGCTTTGCCGAGCCTGCCGGCGTGATCGACTGCGGCAACTCGGGGACCGGGGTGCGGCTCATCATGGGCGCCATGGCCACCACCCCGATCACCGCCACCTTCACCGGCGACGCGAGCCTGTCGCGCCGCCCGATGCGCCGCATCACCGATCCGCTCGCGCTGTTCGGGTCCGAGATCACCGCGCGCGAGGGCGGGCTGCTGCCCGTCACCATCCGCGGCGCGGCCGAGGCGCTGCCGGTGCGCTATGCCACCCCCGTCGCCAGCGCGCAGATCAAGTCGGCAGTGCTGCTCGCGGGGCTGAACGCCCCCGGCGAGACCGTGGTGATCGAGGCCGAGCCGACCCGCGACCACACCGAGCGGATGCTCGCGGGCTTCGGCGCCCGGATCACCACCGAGGTCACGGACGAGGGCCGGGTCATCACCCTGACCGGCCGCCCCGAGCTTGTGGCCCAGCCCGTCGCCGTGCCGCGCGACCCGTCCTCGGCGGCCTTTCCCGTCGCCGCCGCGCTTCTGGTGCCGGGGTCCGAGATCACCGTGCCGGGGGTCAGCCGCAACCCGACCCGCGACGGGTTCTACGTCACCCTGGCCGAGATGGGCGCCGACCTGACCTGGTCCGACGACCGCCTCGAGGGGGGCGAGCCGGTCGCCGACCTCACCGTGCGCCACGGACCCCTGCGCGGCGTCGCCGTGCCGGCCGAGCGGGCGGCGAGCATGATCGACGAGTTCCCGATCCTCGCCGCGCTCGCCGCGCGGGCCGAGGGCACCACACTCATGCACGGCGTGGCCGAGCTGCGGGTCAAGGAGAGCGACCGCATCGCCGCAATGGCCGACGGCCTGCGCGCCAACGGTGTCCGGGTCGAGGATACCGCCGACAGCCTGACCGTCCACGGCAGCGCGGCGGTGCCGGGCGGGGCGACGGTCGCCACCCACCTCGACCACCGCATCGCGATGAGCTTCCTCGTCCTCGGCCTCGTCAGCGACGCGCCGATCACCGTCGACGACGGCGGCCCGATCGCCACCAGCTTCCCCGACTTCCTGCCGCTGATGCGGCGGCTCGGGGCCGACATCGGCTGACCCCGAGGCGCGGGGCGCCTCAGCCCCGCACCGCCTCGATCAGCGCAAGATCGGTGCGGCTGCCCGGGATCGCGCGCCGCAGCGTGACCTCGCGCAGCGCGAACCCCGCCGCCACCAGCTCGGCCTCGAGGTCGCCGCGCGTCCCGTGCGGCACGTCGGGGTCCACCACCCGCCCCTCGGACAGCGGCCACAGCACGTCGCTGCCCGGCACCAGATCGACGGTCAGGACCAGCAGCCCGCCGGGCCGCAGCAGCGCCGCGATCCGGGCGATGGCCGCGCGCCGCACCTCGGCCGGCAGATGCTCGACCACGCTGACCGAGCAGGCGGCGTCAAAGGGGGCCGCGCCCTCCAGCGCCTCGACCGGCGCGTTGATCGAGGTGATGCGGGGGTCGAGCGCGCCGTAGTCGAGAAACCCCCACTCGGTCCAGCGGCTGCGGTCGGCGGGGTCGCGGTGCAGCGGATGCGGGTCGCAGGTCGTCACGGAGGCGCCGATCCCGGCCAGCCACAGCGGCAGCACCGAGACGCCCGACCCGACCTCGAGCACCCGCGCCCCGCCGGTATGGCGCAGCCGCGCCGCCACCCACGGGTATTCCAGCGTACGGATCACGGTCGCCGGAAAGAACCCCAGCCGGTCGCGGCTCAGCGCCACCAGCGCCGTGAGCAGCTCTGGCGTCGGCGTCGCCGCCAGCCCCCAGGCCAGCGCGCCGGAGCCGATGTCATGCGGGTTCGCCGTGCCCCCGCCCGCGGCCCGCAGCCGCGCCGTCGCGGCCGTCAGCGGGGCGTCGATCCAGTCCACCCCGATCGCCCTCGGCAGCCCGTCCTCAGCCACGCGGTCGTGGTAGTGGATGATCTGCGGGGCGACCGGGGCCCGCCCGGCATAGGCCTCGACCGGCAGGTTGGTGGTCAGGTTGTGCGCGATCCCCAGCGGCGAGAAGCCGAGGCCCAGCTCCTCCATCGCCAGCACGAAGCCCAGCTGGTCGGCGTGCAGGGTGAAGCGGCCGAGCAGCCCGGCCTGCGCGAGGCACCAGCGCGTCCAGCGCGGCCACGCCTCGGCCAGCGCGTCCGCCGCGCCGTGCTGGAGGAGGTAGAGCCCGCCGTTGCAGTTCAGCGGATGGGTCCGCTCGTCGTCGTTGAAGGCGGGGGCGACGAGCGGCGGCAGGGCGCGGCCCGCGGCCGCCCACAGTTGGGCGAGCAGCGGCGCGGGCGGGTTCGCGCGGTCCACGATCTTGGCCCGCACCGGGGCCTCGTCGAAGAACCCGCGCGGATCGGCCAGCGCCAGCAGGTCGGCATCGCAGAGGATCACCCGGCGGGCCGCCCGGATCTCGGGCGTCTCGAGCTGGCGCAGCTTGTTCGACCACGCCGCCGGCCCCTCGCCGAAGGCGGCGACCGTGCGGATCTCGGCCCCGAGCCGGCGCAGCGGCTCGAAGCGCGGATCGTCGGCGGGCTGGTCCACCACGTGGACGAGGATGCGGTTCTCGGCATCCGCGACGAAACCCGCCGCCCTGAGCGAGGTGAGAAGCGTCTCCGCCTGGGTCAGGAACTTCGGGGCCCGATCGACGACGCAGGACAGGATCAGGGACATCGGCGGCCTATCGGACGGGCAGGGGGCAGCTGTAGCGCAAGCTCTGCCACGCGCGCCCTGCGCCGTCCATCGCCCGCGGCGGCCCGTGGCTCAGACCGGCAGCACGGCCGCCGCCAGCGCCGCGGATAGCGGGATCGCCAGCCCCGCCAGCAGCGTCTGCAGCGCGATGATCGAGGCCATCAGCCGCGCGTCTCCGCCCAGTTGGCGCGACAGGATATAGCTCGACGAGGCGGTGGGCAGGCTGTGGAACAGCACCGCCACCAGCGCCGCCGGACCGCCCAGACCGGCGGCGAGGCAGGCCGCGACGGTGATCGCCGGCAGCAGCACGAACTTGACCGCCGAGGCCGCGAGCGTCGGCCCGAGGTCGCGGCTGAGCGTGCCCAGCTGCAATGCCGCGCCGACGCACATGAGCCCCATGGGCAGCGCCGCCTGACCCAGCGCGCGCAGCGTGCCGTCGATCCCCGGCGGCAGGCCCGCGCCAGTCGCCTGCAACGCCCCGCCCACCGCGCTGGCAAGGACCAGCGGGTTCGTCGCCACCTGCCGCAGCACCAAGCCCAGCCCCCGCCCCAGCCCCCGTCGTGCCCCGCCGTAGCGGGCGAATACCAGCACCGACAGCACGTTGACGGTCGGCACGATGGCGGCGTTGGCGACCGCGGCGAGGGCGGTGCCCTCGGCCCCGTAAAGCCCGGTGGCGAGCATCACGCCGACATAGTTGTTGAAGCGCACGGCGCCCTGAAAGACCGAGGTGAAGCCTGCGTCATCGACCGCCACGAGCCGCCGCCCGGCGACCACGAGCGCCGCGGTCAGCACCACCGCGCCGACCAGCACTGCGAAGATCCGCGCCACCGGCACCCCGCTCATGTCGGCGGTTGCGAGCCCGTGGACGAAGAGCGCGGGCAGCAGCACGTAGTAGCTGAGCCATTCCGCCGGGCCCCAGAACCCCTCGGGCATCAGCCCCCGCCGCCGCAGCCCCCAGCCGAGCGCGATGAGCAGCCCGGCCGGCGCCAGTGCGGCGATGACGGCGGTCGTGGTGGCTACCGCCATGATGTCGATGTGGTCATGGCGCCTCTCCCCGGCCCGCTCCCCGCCTCGGTAGGCCGGCAGGGGCAGGGTGGCAAGGCGGGGCAGGGGTGGGGTTCGGGGGAGGCGCTTGGTGGGTGCCCTTCAGCGGGGGTCACACTTTAGCCGGTCCAACGCGACCCCGCGCAGGGGCACACGACTCCGGCCTTCTTTCTAGACCTAGTACCCATCGAAGCTCGCCCTGTCGCCCGGCGCACGGGCAAAAGCCCCGGCGCGGCCCATTACGCCGCGCCGACACCAGAAGCCTCGCCGCAGCGCCCGATCAGGCCTGCGCCAGTCCCGCGCCCTCGAGCGCCGCGCGGATCTCGTCCAGCACCGCCGGGTCCTCGATCGTCGCCGGCATCTTGAACGTCTCGCCGTCGGCGATCTTGACCATCGTCGCGCGCAGGATCTTGCCCGAGCGGGTCTTCGGCAGCCGGTCCACGACGATCGATTCCTTGAACGCGGCCACCGGGCCGATCCGGTCGCGGACCATCTTGACCACGTCCTTGCGGACCTTGTCGGCCTCGCCCTCCATGCCCTTCTTGAGCACCAGAAACCCGAGCGGCATCTGCCCCTTGAGGCTGTCGGCCACCCCGATCACCGCGCATTCCGCGACCGCGGGGTGCGAGGACAGCACCTCCTCCATCGCGCCGGTCGAGAGCCGGTGCCCGGCCACGTTGATCACGTCATCGGTGCGGGCCATGATGTAGAGGTAGCCGTCCTCGTCCAGCATCCCCGCATCGCCCGTCTCGTAATAGCCGGGGAAGGTGGCGAGGTAGGATTTGCGGAACCGCTCTTCGGCGTTCCACAGCGTCGGCAGCGTGCCGGGCGGCAGCGGCAGCTTGACCGCCACCGCACCCAGCGTGCCGGGGGCCACGGGATGGCCGGCCTCGTCGAGGATCGCCACCTCGTAGCCCGGCATCGGCACCGAGGGGCTGCCGTGCTTCACCGGCAGCGTCTCGATCCCGAAGGGGTTCGCGGCGATCGCCCAGCCGGTCTCGGTCTGCCACCAGTGGTCGATCACCGGGACGGCCAGATGCTCCTCGACCCATTTCACCGTGTCGGGGTCGGCGCGCTCACCGGCCAGGAACACCGCCTTGAGCGACTTGAGGCTGTAGTCCTTGATGAAGCTGCACTCCGGGTCCTCGCGCTTGACGGCGCGGATCGCGGTGGGGGCGGTGAAGAAGGTCTTGACCTTGTGGTTCTGGATGATGCGCCCGAAGATCCCCGGATCGGGGGTGCCCACGGGCTTGCCCTCGAACACGATGGTCGTGGCCCCGCGCAGCAGCGGGCCGTAGCAGATGTAGCTGTGGCCGACGACCCAGCCCACGTCGGACGCCGCCCAGAACACCTCGCCCAGGTCGATCCCGTAGATGTTCTTCATCGTCCAGTTCAGCGCCACGCAATGCCCGGCGGTGTGGCGCACGACGCCCTTGGGCTGGCCGGTCGTCCCCGAGGTGTAGAGGATGTAGTGCGGGTGGTTCCCCTCGACCGGCACGCACTCGGCGGGCTCGACCCCGAACTGGAAGCTGTGCCAGGCCACGTCGCGGCCCTCGATCAGCTCGGCTACCTCCTGCTCGCGCTGGAAGATCACGCAGAACTCGGGCTTGTGGGTGGCCTCGTCGATGGCCCGGTCGAGCAGCGGCTTGTAGTGCACCACCCGCCCCGGCTCGAGCCCGCAGGAGGCCGCGATGATCGCCTTGGGGGTGCAGTCGTCGATCCGCACTGCCAGCTCGTGCGCCGCGAAGCCCCCGAACACCACCGAATGGGTGGCGCCGAGCCGCGAGCAGGCCAGCATCGCCTCGAGCGCTTCGGGCACCATCGGCATGTAGATGATGACCCGGTCGCCCTTCTCGATCCCCTTGGCGCGTAGCGCCCCGGCGAGGCTCGCCACCCGGGTCTGCAGGTCCTTGTAGGTGATGCCACGGTAGGAATGGGTGATCGGGCTGTCGTGGATGATGGCCAGCTGGTCGCCGCGCCCGGCCTCGACGTGGCGGTCCACCGCGTTCCAGCAGGCGTTCAGCACCCCGTCGGCGAACCATTCGTAAAGCGGCGCGCGGTCATCGAAGAGCGCCTTCGACGGCGGCTTGATCCAGTCGATTCCCTGCGCGGCCTGCATCCAGAACGCCTCGGGGTCGTTCTTCCACGCAGAATAGACGTCCTGATAACCCATATGACTCGCTCCCCCCGGTCTCGTGCCGCGACCAACTGCGGCAGAATCCTAACAAGAATATTTCTGGCGGCGAGCGCAAGGGCGGCGGATTGCCGCTGCCCCCGGGCCGGGGGAGTGCGGGGGAGGGCGAGGCTGGGCGACATTGGGGTGAGGGCGGTGGAATGCGCCTTGGATGGCTCGAACGACGACCCTTGGCCGCCTCTCGGAGCGCCTCGCGCGCGGTGGTGCAGGCATCGGTGCAGGGGCGGTGACTCGCCGCCCGTGCCACGACCTCGTCGGCTCGCATGGTGCAGCGATACACATCAGGGACTGAGCCGCCCGCGAAGCCGGGGACGGCAGCGATTTGCTCGACGACCCACTAATCCGGTCAGCGACCCGCGGGTCACGAACGGCAATCTCGCGCGAGCAACCGAAGCCGGTCACCCCGCCCCCCAAGCCCTCACCCGTAATGCGCCACCGGAGTCCCCGCCAGCGCCGAGATGTTCAGCAGCCCCCGCGCGGTGATCGAGGGCGTCACGATATGCGCCTTGTTCCCCATCCCCATCAGGATCGGCCCGACCTCGAGCCCGCCGGCGCGGGTCTTCAGCACGTTGCGGACCGCCGAGGCCGCATCCGTGCCCGCAAACACCAGCACGTTGGCCGCCTCGTCCCCCAGCCGCGACGAGGGCAGCAGCCGCGCCCGCACCGCGGGGTCGAGCGCCGCATCCACGTGCATTTCGCCGTCATAGATGAAATCCGCCTCGCGGCTGGCCAGCAGGTCCATCGCGTCGCGCATCTTGCGCCCCGAGGGGGTGTCGAGGTTGCCGAACTGCGAATGGCTGCAGAGCGCGATCCGCGGCGTCAGGCCGAAGCGGCGGACGTGGCGGGCGCAGCCGACGACGGTCTCGTAGACCTCCTCCGGGGTCGGGTCGTGGTGCACCTGCGTGTCGGCCACGAACAGCGCCCCCTGGTCCTGGATCAGCATCGACAGCGCACCGACCGGGTGCAGCCCGCCGCGGGCGAGGATCTCGCGGACGTATTTCAGGTGCCACGAATACTGCCCGAAGCAGCCGCAGATCAGGCTGTCGGCCTCGCCGCGGTGGACCATGATCCCGCCGATGGCGGTGGTGTTGGTGCGCATGATCGCCCGCGCGATGTCGGGGGTCACCCCGCGCCGGGCCATCAGCCCGTGATACGTCTCCCAATAGTCGCGGTAGCGGGCGTCGCTCTCGGGGTTGACGATCTCGAAATCGACCTCGGGCCGGATCGGCAGGCCGGCGCGCTCGGCGCGGCGCGCGATCACCTCGGGGCGGCCGATCAGGATCGGCACGTCGTCGCCTTCCTCGAGGATCGCGTTGGCGGCGCGCAGCACCCGCTCGTCCTCGCCCTCGGCATAGACGATCCGGCGGGTGGCCTGTTTCGAGGCCTCGAACACCGGCCGCATGATCATCGCCGAGCGGAACACCGACCCGTCGAGCGCGCGCTTGTAGGCGTGGATGTCGGGCAGGGGCCGGGTGGCGACCCCGGTCTCCATCGCCGCGCGGGCGACGGCGGTGGCGACGACGCCCATCAGCCGCGGGTCGAAGGGCTTGGGGATCAGATAGTCGGGGCCGAAGGTCAGCCGCTCGCCGCGATAGGCCGCCGCGGCTTCCGCCGAGGTGGTGGCGCGGGCCAGCGCCGCGATCCCCTCGATGCAGGCGAGCTGCATCGCGTCGTTGATCTCGGTCGCGCCCACGTCCAGCGCGCCCCGGAAGATGAAGGGGAAGCACAGGACATTGTTGACCTGGTTCGGATAGTCGCTGCGCCCGGTGGCGATCACCGCATCGGGCGAGACCGCGCGCACCTCGTCGGGCAGGATCTCGGGCGTTGGGTTGGCGAGCGCGAAGACGATCGGCCGCGGCGCCATCCGCGCCACCATCTCGGGCTTCAGCACCCCCGGTCCCGACAGCCCGAGGAACAGGTCCGCCCCGTCGATCACCTCGCCCAGCGTCCGCAGCTCGGTCGGCTGCGCATAGGCCGCCTTCTGCGGGGTCATGTCCTCGGTGCGGCCCTCGTAGACCACCCCGTGGATGTCGGCGAGCCACACGTTCTCGCGCCGCACGCCCAGCTTCAGCAGCATATTCAGGCAGGCGATCCCCGCCGCCCCGCCGCCGGTCGAGACGACCTTGATGTCTTCGAACCGCCGCCCCGTCACCCGCAGTGCGTTGGTGGCGGCGGCGCCCACAACGATGGCGGTGCCGTGCTGGTCGTCGTGGAACACCGGGATGTTCATCGTCTCGCGGCACAGCTTCTCGACGATGAAGCACTCGGGCGCCTTGATGTCCTCGAGGTTGATCGCCCCGAAGGTCGGCTCGAGCGAGCGGACGATGGCGGCGAGCTTTTCGGGGTCCGGCTCGTTCACCTCGAGGTCGAAACAGTCGATGTTGGCGAATTTCTTGAAGAGGACCGCCTTGCCCTCCATCACCGGCTTGGCTGCCGCCGCGCCGATGTTGCCAAGCCCCAGCACGGCCGAGCCGTTCGACACCACCGCGACCAGGTTCGCCCGCGCCGTATAGCGTGCCGCGGTCGCCGGATCGGCCTTGATCTCGAGGCAGGCCTCGGCCACGCCGGGCGAATAGGCGAGGCTCAGGTCGCGGCCGTTGGCCAGCGGCTTCGTCGCCCGGATCTCGAGCTTTCCGGGCTTCGGCAGCTCGTGATAGTTCAGCGCTGCCTGCCGTGCCGTGTCCTGCCGCCGCTCGTCCATCGCATCCCCGCCCGGTTGGTCCTTTCCGCCGTCCTATCCCTGCCGACGTGGCGTCACAACCCGCCCGTCCCGCGCTTTCCACCAGTCGAAACCCGCCGCTTGCACCTCGGGCAGGGCAGGGGGATGATGCCCCCCACGGCCAAAGGAGTCCCGCCCATGTCCCTCATCGACGCCGCCCGCCGGGTGCGCGAGACCGCCTACGCCCCCTATTCCGGCTTCAAGGTCGGCGCCGCGCTGCGCGCCCCCTCGGGCCGCATCTACGCCGGCTGCAACGTCGAGAACGTCGCCTACCCCGAGGGCACCTGCGCCGAGGCCGGCGCCATCGCCGCGATGGTGGCGGGGGGTGAGACCGAGATCACCGAGATCTGCGTGATTGCCGACAGCCCCCACCCGACGCCCCCCTGCGGCGGCTGCCGCCAGAAACTGGCCGAGTTCGCGCGCGAGGGCACGCCGGTGCTGCTCGCCACGCTCGACGGCGAGACGCTGGCCACCACCGTGGGCGAGCTGCTGCCCGGCCGGTTCGCGGCCGGCCACATGGACCGCGCCTGATGTTCGACCCGCGCCCGATCATCGCCGCGGTGCGCGACGGGCGCGGCCTCGACGCGGCGGGCGCGGCCCGGGTCGCCCGCGGCCTCGCCGACGGCAGCGTCAGCGACGCCCAGGCCGGGGCCTTCGCCATGGCCGTCCTGACCCGCGGCCTCGGGCCCGAGGGCCGCGCGGCGCTCACCCGCGCGATGCGCGATTCCGGCCGGGTGCTGGCCTGGGACCTACCCGGCCCCGCGGTCGACAAGCACTCGACCGGCGGCATCGGCGACGTGACCTCGCTGATCGTGGCCCCCCTCGTCGCCGCCTGCGGGGCCTATGTCCCGATGATCTCGGGCCGCGGCCTCGGCCACACCGGCGGCACGCTCGACAAGCTCGAGGCGATCCCCGGCTTCCGCACCGACCTCGACGAGGCCGCCTTCCGCCGCGTCGTCGCGGACGTGGGCTGCGCCATCGTCGCGGCCTCGGCCGACCTCGCCCCCGCCGACCGCCGCCTCTACGCTATCCGCGACGAGGCCGCTTCGGTCGAGACCATCGACCTCATCACCCCCTCGATCCTGTCCAAGAAACTCGCGGCCGGGCTCGACGGGCTGGTGCTCGACGTCAAGTCCGGCTCGGGCGCCTTCCTGACCGACCCGCAGGCCGCCCGCGACCTCGCCCGCGCGCTGGTCGACACCGCGACCGCCGCCGGCTGCCCCACGGTGGCGCTCATCACCGACATGGACCAGCCGCTCGCCCGCGCCGCCGGCAACGCGGTCGAGGTCGCCGCCGCCCTCACCGTCCTGCGCGGCGACCCCGGCGAGGAACCGCTCCGCGACCTCTCGCTGGCGCTCGCGGCCGAGTGCCTGCGGGTCGGCGGGATCCCCGACGCCGAGGCCCGCGTGGCGCAGGCCCTCGCCTCGGGCGCCGCCGCCGAGCGCTTCGCCCGCATGATCGCGGCGCAGGGCGGCCCGGCCGACGTGCTGACCGCCCCGCTGCCCACCGCCCCGGTCATCCGCGACATCCCCGCCCCCCGCGGCGAGGGCACCCACATCGCCCGCATCGACGCCACCGCGCTCGGCCACGCCGTCCTCGCGCTGGGCGGCGGCCGCATCCGCGCCGGCGCCCCCATCGACCCCGCCGTGGGCCTGACCGACCTCGCCCGCCTGGGCGAGCCCGCCCGGCGCCTTGGCCGTGTCCACGCGGCCTCCGAGGCCGATGCGAGGGCAGCCATCGCCGCCGTCCAGGCCGCCTACACGCTCGGCCCCCCGACCGACCCCGGCCCGCTGATCCGCGAGCGCCTGACATGACCGCGCCCCCCGCCCGCCGGGCGCGGCAGACCCCGCTTCTGTCCTGCCCCCAGATATCCTGGGAGGGCCGGCCGCAGGCCGGCGGGGACAAAGCCCCCCAACCCGACGCACGAGACCCCGCATGACCCGCGCCTTCCTCATCGTCCTCGACAGCGTCGGCATCGGCGGCGCCCCCGACGCCGACCGCTTCGCTTCGGGCGGCGTCCCGGACAGCGGCGCCAACACCGTGGGCCACATCATCCGCGACCGTGGCCTCTCCACGCCGACGCTCGACGCGCTCGGCCTGCGCGCCGCCCTCGCGCTGGCCAACAACCAGCCTTGGGACGGCCCCGCCCCGCAGGGCCTCTGGGCCGCGGCGACCGAGACATCCTCGGGCAAGGACACCCCCTCGGGCCATTGGGAACTGGCCGGCGTCCCCGTCCCGTGGGACTGGCACAGCTTCCCCGACACGCACCCCGCCTTCCCGCCCGACCTCTCGGCCCGCATCGCGCGGCTGGCCGGGACCGAGGGCATCCTCGGCGACTGCCACGCCTCGGGGACCGAGATCATCGACCGGCTCGGGGCCGAGCACCTCCGCACCGGCTGGCCCATCGCCTACACCTCGGTGGACAGCGTGGTGCAGATCGCCGCGCACGAAGAGGCGTTCGGCCTCGACCGCCTCATCACGCTCTGCGAGGCACTCGCCCCCAGCGTCCACGCGATGCGCGTGGGCCGGGTCATCGCCCGCCCGTTCACCGGGACCGAAGGCGCCTTCCACCGCACCCCGAACCGGCGTGATTTCGCCATCGCGCCCCCCGCCGACACGATCCTCGACCTGGCCCAAGCCGCGGGCCGCACCACCCACGCCATCGGCAAGATCGGCGACATCTTCAGCCACCGCGGCATCACGCGGCTGCACAAGGGCAAGTCCGACGCCGACCTCGCCGACCACCTGATCCGCCTCGGGCGTGAGGCCGAACCCGGCAGCCTGACCTTCGCCAATTTCGTCGAGTTCGACAGCCTCTACGGCCACCGCCGCGACGTGGCGGGCTATGGCGCGGCGCTGGAATGGTTCGACGGCGTGGCCGCGCGCTTCCTCGCCACGCTGGGGCCGGGCGACCTCGCGATCTTCACCGCCGACCACGGCAACGACCCGACCTGGTCCGGCACCGACCACACGCGCGAACGCGTCCCGGTGCTCGGCTGGGGCACGCCGCCCCACGCCGCGGGCCTTATCGCCTATGCCGACGTGGGCGCCACGGTCGCGGCCCATCTCGGCATTCCGGCACCCGCGCATGGCCGCAACGTGCTGCCATGATCCCCAAGATCGAACTGCACCTGCACCTCGAGGGCGCCGCACCCCCGGCGCTGATCCGCAGCCTCGCCGCCGAGAAACGCCGCGATCTCGGCCCGATCTTCACCCCCGACGGCCGCTACCGTTGGACCGACTTCGCTGATTTCCTGCGCGTCTACGAGGCCGCCACCGCCGTCCTCGACGGCCCCGATGACTACGCCCGCCTGCTCGCCGTGGTGCTGGAAAACTGCGCCGAGCAGGGCGCGATCTACGCCGAGCTCTTCGTCTCGCCCGCGTTCTGCGGCGGCGGCGACCTGACCGCCTGGCGCGAGCACGTCGCCGCCTGGTCCGAGGTCGCCGCGACGTTCGAGGCCCAGGGCATCGCCAGCCGCGGCATCGTCACCCCAATCCGCCACCTCGGCCCCGACCGCGCCCGCGCCTCCGCCCGCTGCGCCGCGGAGACGGCCGGCGAGGGCGGCCGCGGCTGGATCGCCGGCTTCGGCCTCGCCGGGGCCGAGACCGTCGGTCACCCGCAGGATTTCGCCTGGAGCTTCGACTGCGCCCGCGAGGCCGGGCTCGGCCTCACCTGCCACGCCGGCGAGTGGCGCGGCCCCCAGTCGGTGCGCGACGCCCTCAGCCTCGGCGTCACCCGCCTCGGCCACGGCGTCCGCGCCATCGAGGACGCCGCCCTTGTCCGCGACCTCGCCGAGCAGGGCGTGACGCTCGAAATCTGCCCCGGCTCGAACATCGCCCTCGGGCTCTACCCCGACTGGCCGTCCCACCCCATCGCCCGGCTCGCCGACGCCGGCTGCCGGGTCACCGTCTCGACCGACGACCCGCCGTTCTTCGACACCACGCTCACGCGCGAATACGACCGCCTGGCCGAGGCCTTCGGCTGGGGCGAGGGCGAGTTCGCCCGGATGAACCACTGGGCGCTCGACGCGGCCTTCTGCGACGCGGCGACCCGCGCCCGCCTGCGGCAGCGGCTTCCCGCGCCATGACCCCGATCGTTCGCATGAACTTTGCATGAACGCTGCATGAACCTTGCACGAACATCAGACCGTTTTCACACCGCTGCCGAGGCCCCCATGAGCACCCAACATCTCACCGTCGTCACCCACCCGCTGGTCCAGCACAAGCTGACCCTGATGCGCGACAAGGCGACCTCGACCGCCAGCTTCCGGCGCCTGCTGCGCGAGATCTCGCTGCTGCTCGCCTACGAGGTGACGCGCGAGCTGGAACTGACGACGACCACCATCGAGACCCCGCTCTGCACCATGCAAGCCCCTCTGCTGGAAGGGAAAAAACTGGCGCTGATTTCGATCCTGCGGGCCGGGAACGGGCTGATGGACGGGATTCTCGAGTTGATTCCCGCCGCACGCGTGGGCTTCATCGGCCTCTACCGCGACCCCGAGACGCTGCAGCCGGTGCAGTATTATTCCAAGGTGCCGAACGCGCTCGACGCGCGCATGGTGATCGTCGTGGACCCGATGCTGGCGACCGGCAACTCGTCGGTCGCCGCCATCGACCTGCTCAAGGCGCAAGGCGCGAAAAACCTTAGATTTTTGTGCCTTCTGGCCTCTCCCGAAGGGGTGGCGCGGATGGCCGAGGCGCACCCCGACGTGCCGATCGTGACCGCCGCGCTGGACGAGCGGCTCGACGATCATGGCTACATCGTGCCGGGCCTGGGCGACGCCGGCGACCGGATGTTCGGCACGAAATAGGGCTGCGTTAACCCGGCCTTAGCGCGCCGCGCGTAATCCTGCCCGAACGGCGATTCGGCTGTGGGAGTGGCGATGCGCATCACCGGTTTTTCCGCCCTGGCGGTCCTCGCCGCGCTGGCCCTGCTGGCGCTGCCCCCGCCTGTCCACGCCGCCGGCGGCGCCCACGACGCCGCGCCTGCCGCGGGCGAGCACGGCGCCGCCGGACCTCCGGCAGAGCGGGTCGTGACCGTGCCCGAAGGCCCGCTCCGCGCCCCCGACATCCCGCCCGAGGAACTGGCCGACCGCGCCCCCGCCGAAGCCCCGCCCCCCGGCTTCACCGCGGCCCAATACATTGATTCGCAAGGCTGCGTCTTCGTGCGGGCCGGCGGGGGCTGGGCCGCGCGCATCGCCCGCGACGGCTCGGCGATTTGCGGCTATCCGCCCACGCTCTCGGCCCGCCGCACCGATCCCGACCGCCCCCCGACGCTCTTCACGCCCCCCGAGGAGCCCCGCGCCCAGCGGATCGAGCGCGTACTGACGGAAACCATCGTCCCCAACCTCATCGAAGGCGAGCTGGTGACCCCGCCCGCCGCGCCGCACGCATCGGCGGCATCGGCGTCGGGCGATGCGCCGAGCGTGGCGGCCGCGACCAGCCAGCCCCCGGCCGCCGCCGTGGCGACCGATCCAAACGGTTCGCCCGAGAACGGCGGCCCCATCGCGGCGCGCACCCCCGGCCCCGGCACGCCCACCGACCCCCTCGGCCTCTCGGCCCTCGTGCGCGAGGCGAGCGTCGTGACCGCGCCGGACCCATCGCGCCGCCACGCACGGCTTTGCGCCCTCACCGGCGCCGCCGCCGCCCCGCAGCCCGGCATCGGCGGCGCCACCGCGCTCGGCTTCTGCGGCCCTGCGTCGGTCAGCCTGTCGCCACAAGCCCGCCCCGGGACGCCCGCACCAAGCCGGGCGAGGGTTGCCACCGCCGCCTCTGCGCCCCCTCTGGCCGCGCGCGGCGCCAGACCGTCCCGGTCCGCCGCCACGCCGAAAGCGCCGCGCCAACCGGCCACGGCATCCCCCCGCGCGGCCACCGAGCGACGCACGACGACCGCGGTGCGGCAGGGGGCCGAGCCGATGATTCCCCCCGGCGCGCGCTACGTCCAGATCGGCGCCTTCCGCGACGCTGGGAACGCAGCCCGCACCGCGCGGCGTGTCTCCGACCTCGGCCTCCCCGTCGCCCGTTCGCTGCAGGGACAGACGCAGCTCATCATGGTCGGCCCGCTGACCGGCCGCGAGGCCGTGGTGCGCGCGCTCGACCGCGTCCGCCGCGCCGGGTTCCGCGACGCCTACGCGCGGCGGTGAGCCAGACGCGGGGTCGGGGCTCGCCGCACGTCCGATGCTGTCTGCCGCAGCCCCCCGTTCGCGCGGGGACTGGACGCGACGATCAGGATCGCCACAATCGTTTCAGTCAATCTGCAGCAGGGGCGTGCCCGCAACGTGACCGCACTGACCCAGTTCGAGCGGCTCGAGGCGCCGGGTGTCTGGAGGGCCGCGCCCGGCGCCCGGCTGCGCGACATCGTCGTGTCCTTCGGCGACGCCTCGCTGATCCTGCGCGATCCGCGCTCGGAAGAGCCGCTGTCGCACTGGTCGCTGCCCGCCGTCACCCGCCTCAACCCCGGCCAGATGCCCGCCATCTTCGCCCCCGGAGACGCCGCCCAGGACGAGGTGGTCGAGATCGACGACCGCCTGATGGTCGAGGCGATCGGGCGCGTCCACACCGCGATCCTCGCCAGCCGCCCACGCCCCGGCCGGCTGCGCGGAGCATTGATCTGGTCGGCCCTCGGCGCGCTGGCGCTGGCGGCGGTGATCTGGCTGCCCGGCGCCGTCATGGCCCACGCCGCCCGGATTGCGCCGCCCGCCCAACGCACCGCGGTCGGGATGGAGCTTTTGTCCGACATGAGTCGGACGGCCGGTCAGCCCTGCGACCGGGCGGCCGGCGCGGCCGTGCTCGACCGGCTGTCGGCGCGGCTGCTCGGGCCGGGCGGGCGGATCGTCGTGCTGCCCGCCACCCTCCGCGGCGCCCGCGCTCTGCCGGGCCGGATCGTGGTGATCGGCGACGACATGATCGCCGGCGCCCCGGGGCCCGAGGTCGCGGCCGGACACGTCCTTGCCGCCGACGTCGCCGCAGGGGCGTCCGATCCGCTCGGCGAGGTCATCCACACCGCCGGGCTTCGCGCGGCCGTCGAGATGCTCGTCACCGGCGCGCTGCCCGAGACGGCAGTCGCCGGTCAGGGCGCGGCGCGGCTCCTCGCCCCCTCGCCTCGCCCCGATGACGAGGCGCTGCTGTCCCGGCTGGAGACCGCCGGCGTCCC
The DNA here is from genome assembly GCF_900106665.1 of Paracoccus sanguinis. GTDB lineage: Bacteria > Pseudomonadota > Alphaproteobacteria > Rhodobacterales > Rhodobacteraceae > Paracoccus > Paracoccus panacisoli. Next base: position 87,488 of record NZ_FNNA01000002.1, on the reverse strand, counting down.
GAGCCAGCCCTATGCCCGCTCACTGGACCCCAGCGGCGAGACAGTCCTCAGCCTGATCGAGGCCGACCCCTTCCGCACCAGCGCGCCGCCCGAGCCGCTGATGAGCGAGGGAGAATGGGTGCAGCTCCAGCAGATCTGCGCGGGGTGAGGGAATGGGGTCGGGTAGCGAGCGGGTAGAGAGCGGTCGTTGGCCGGCGGTTTTGGCGTGGGGAGCTTTTGCGGAGCAAGTCATCAGAACATCTAAGCAGTATCGCCCGTCGGGCACTTCACTCGCGGTGGTCAGTTCGATGGGTGATTGCACGCTGGTGCTGACGCAGAATTGCTAGACTTTGCGGACTTGCAAAGCGGGCTCCGTCCGCCGCCGTGCTTTCCTCTCGGTCTATCGACCTAGCGGCGGAACCGTCAGGGAGCCCTGTTTGTCGCCGCCCGTTGGAAACACTCGCTGGCTCACGATTGTGGACTCACAGGCGGCTCGCCAAGGATTGGTTAGGGTGTCGAACCGACCGGATCGTTAGGCCGCTTATGCTTCCCCGCGGATTGGCTGCGGCTGACTGGAGCAGTCGTCAGGCAGCTTTCAGGTCGGCAGACGGCTGTCCTCGCGGCGAACGCGGCCGCTCACCAGGAGGGTCTGCCCATTTAGTTAGCCCGGTATGGTTACCATGCCGATCATCGACCGCGCGGGCAGTTTGAGCATGTTGACATAGGGTAACCTGGCGAGACGGCTACAATCCTTCAGCCGCCACTAGGGGAGCGTCTCGCTGCCCCGCTGAACGCGGTCGGCCAGTTTGGTGCGCTAATGACTTAGTTGTGGGCTCGTAGTTTTCCCTCAGCGCACTCTCCACCCCCCTCCCCGCACCTCGGCGGTTGTCAACCGCGTCGGGCGGGGGTAACCCGCGGCCATGATGGACCATCCCACTCCCGATGCGCCGTTGAGGATCGGCACCCGCGGCTCGGCGCTCGCGCTGGCGCAGGCCCATGAGACGCGCGAACGGCTTGCCGCTGCGCACGGATTGCCCGCCAACGCCTTCGAAATCGTTGTCATCAAGACGACCGGTGACCGGGTGCTCGACCGGCCGCTGCGCGAGATCGGCGGCAAGGGGCTCTTCACCCGCGAGATCGAGGACGCGCTGCTCGATGCGCGGATCGACATCGCGGTGCACTCGATGAAGGACATGCCGGTGCTGCAGCCGGACGGGCTGGTGATCGACTGCTACCTCCCGCGCGAGGATGTGCGCGACGCATTCGTGAGCGCGCGGTGGGACTCGATTTCGGCGCTGCCGGCGGGGACGGTCGTCGGCTCGTCGAGCCTGCGGCGGCGCGCGCAGCTGGCGCACCGGCGGCCCGACCTGGCGTTGGTCGAGTTCCGGGGGAACGTCCAGACTCGGATGCGCAAGCTCGCCGAAGGGGTGGCCGAGGCGACGTTTCTCGCCATGGCGGGGCTGACCCGGCTGGGGATGCTGGATGTGGTGAAAAGCCGCATCCCGCCCGAGGAGATGCTGCCCGCCGTGGCGCAGGGCGCCATCGGCGTCGAGCGGCGGGCGGACGACGCACGGGCCGGGGCGCTGCTGGCGGCGATCTCGGACCAGTCGACGACGCTGCGGGTCGAGGCCGAGCGCGCCTTTCTGCGTCGGCTCGACGGATCGTGCGAGACCCCCATCGCGGGGCTTGCCGAACTCGACGGCGACCGGCTGATGCTGCGGGGCGAGATCCTGCTGCCCGACGGGTCGATCTCGATCACCGGCACGCGGGCCGGCTCGTCCTCGGATGGCGTGGCGATGGGCCGCGATCTGGCCGAGGAACTACTGGGTCGGGCGCCGCCTGCGTTCCTCGAGCTGAGTGGCATTTCACCCGATCGCGGGTCGCCGCCGCTCCGTTGAGGCGGTTGAGAACGCACGCCGAGCGAGGCCGAACTCTCAATTGGGAAACTGGCCGGCAAGCGGGAGGTTGACGGCGCCTAACCTGGCGAACGCGCCTCCTTCGCCAGCCTTACGGTCAGATAGCGCCCGCGTCCAAACAGCTGCGTCACGGCAACTGAAACCGCCTCAATAGCTGCGGATCAACCCCACCAGCCGGCCCTGCACCTTCACCTTGTCCTCGGGCAGCATCCGGGTCTCGTAGGCCGGGTTGGCCGCCTCGAGCGCGATCATACCGCCCTTGCGGCGATAGCGCTTGAGCGTCGCCTCGGCGCCCTCGACCAGCGCCACGATGATGTCGCCGTTCTCGGCCGTGTCCTGCTCGCGGATCACCACCACGTCGCCGTCGTTGATCCCCGCCTCGATCATCGAATCGCCGCGCACCTCGAGCGCGTAGTGATGCTCGCGCCCGGTCAGCATCGAGCCGGGCACGGCGATGTGGTGCGAGACTTCCGAGATCGCCTCGATCGGGACACCGGCGGCGATGCGGCCCATCACCGGCAACTCGACCGCAGGGCTGTCGACGATGTCCATGGCGCCGCGCGGGCGGCCGATGCTCGCGCGACGGTCACCGTCGATCACCCGCGGGGCGAAGCCCGGCGCGGTGCCCTCGGCCCCCTCACCCTCGTCGCGCAGCAGCGCGTCGGGCAGGCGGACGATTTCCAGCGCGCGGGCGCGATGGGGCAGACGGCGGATGAAGCCGCGTTCCTCGAGGGCAGTCACGAGCCGATGGATCCCCGATTTCGAGCGCAGGTCCAGCGCCAGTTTCATTTCGTCGAACGACGGCGGCACCCCGTCGCGGGCCATCCGCGTCTGGATGAAGTCGAGCAGCTCGATCTGTTTTCTCGTCAGCATGGTCGGCCCGTCCCCCGCATTCGGCTGCCGTGTTCATCCAATGTTCTAGACCCGTTCACCTTTCAGGTCAACGGATAAGCCGATTCGCATGAAGGATCGGTTAACGCGGCAGCGGAATATAGGCGACCGGCGCGCCCGCCTCGCGGGCCGGATCGCCGGGGGCGCGGACCAGCAGCGCCTGCGCCTCGGCCATGAGCGACAGCCGCGCCGAATCCTGGTCGGGGAACGGCGTCACGATCACCCCGTCGGGACCGTCCGAGAGCGTCGCGCGCTGATAGTGCTGGCGGTCGCCCTCGGGCCCGAGGGCACGGCCCAGCCGGCCGTGGCGCAGGGGCGGGACGGGCGTGGCGTCGCCCTGCATCCGCCGCACCAGCGGCTGCAGGAACAGGATCGCGGTGACGATGGCCGAGACCGGGTTGCCGGGCAGGCCCAGCAGCGCCATGTCGCCCAGCCGGCCCGCCATGAGCGGCTTGCCCGGCCGCATGGCGATGCGGTGGAAGGCGCGCGCCATCCCCAGATCGGCAGCGACGCGGCCGATCAGGTCGTGGTCGCCCACCGAGGCGCCGCCGATGGTCACCAGCAGGTCCGACCCCTCCGCCGCGGCAAAGCCTGCGCGCAGCGAGGCCTCGCTGTCGCGGGCCAGCGGCAGGATGCGGGGCACGCCGCCCGCGGCCGCCACCAGCGCCGCGATGGCGAGGTCGTTCGAGCTGACGATCTGGCCGGGGCCGGGGGCCTCGCCCGGGCGCACCAGCTCGTCGCCGCCGGCGAGGACCGCGACGACCGGGGCGCGCCCGACGGTAACGCGCGGCACGTTCATCGCCGCCAGCAGGCCGATGTCGGCGGCCGACAGCCGCCGCCCGGCGGCGAGGCGGTCGCCCTCGGCGAAGTCGCTGCCGCGGCGGCGGATGTTGTCGTGGCCGGGGGCTGAGGCGATGGTGACGCGGTCGCCCTCGCGCCGGGCGTGTTCCTGCATCACCACGATGTCGGCGCCCGCGGGCACCGGCGCCCCGGTGAAGATCCGCGCCGCGGTGCCGGGGGCGAGCGGGGCGGCGAGGGCGCGCCCGGCGGCGGCCTCGCCCACCACCGGCAGCGGGCCGGGCAGGTCGGCGGCGCGCAGGGCATAGCCGTCCATCGCGGCGGAATCGAACGGCGGCTGGGTGATCCGCGCCACAGCGTCCGAAAGCAGCACCCGGCCTCCGGCGTCGCTGAGGTCGACGTCCTCGGCCTGCGGTGCGGGGGCGAGGCCCAGTACCAGCGCCAGCGCGTCCTCGACCGTCAGCAGGCTCACGGCGCGGCCCCGGGGCCGGTGTCGGGCGCGTGGAAGCTGCCGGACTTGCCGCCGGTCTTCGAGAGCAGCCGCACCCCCTCGATCCGCATGTCCTTCTGCGCCGCCTTGAGCATGTCATAGACGGTCAGCGCGGCGACGGTGGCGGCGGTCAGCGCCTCCATCTCGACGCCGGTGCGGCCGGTGGTGCGGGCGGTCGCGGTGATCCGCACGCCGGGCAGGGCGGGGTCGGGCACCAGCTCGACCGCCACCTTGTGGAGCGGGAGGGGGTGGCAGAGCGGGATCAGCTCGGCGGTGCGCTTGGCGCCCATGATCCCGGCGAGGCGCGCGACGCCCAGCACGTCGCCCTTGGCGGCGCCGCCGGTGGCCAGCGCCAGCGTCTCGGGGGCCATGACCACGGCCGCTTCGGCCACCGCCTCGCGCTGGGTGGGGGCCTTGCCCGAGACGTCGACCATGTGCGCCTGTCCGGCGGCGTCGAAATGGGTGAGCGTCATGCATCGCCCCCGAGGATGGTGCGGGTCGCGGCGGTCACGTCGTCCTGCCGCATCAGGCTTTCGCCGATGAGGAAGCGGCGGATGCCGGCGTCCATCATCCGGGCGAGGTCGGCGTGGGTGAAGAGGCCGCTTTCGCAGACAAGCTGGCGGTCGGATGGCAGCATCGGCGCGAGTTGAAGCGTCGTCTCAAGATCGACGTGGAAGGTCTTGAGATTGCGGTTGTTCACCCCGATCAGTGGCGAGCGCAGACGTAGCGCCCGCTCCATCTCAGGCGCGTCGTGGACCTCGATCAGCGCGTCGATGCCCCAGTGCCGGGCGGCGTCCTCGAGCTCGGCGGCCAGGGTGTCATCGACCGAGGCCATGATGATCAGGATGCAGTCGGCGCCCCAGGCGCGGGCCTCGGCGACCTGATAGGGGTCATAGAGGAAATCCTTGCGCAGCACCGGCAGGGTGCAGGCCGCGCGGGCGGCGGTGAGGAACTCGGGCGCCCCCTGGAAGGACGGCGCGTCGGTCAGCACCGACAGGCAGGCGGCGCCCCCGGCCTCATAGGCGCGGGCGAGCGCGGGCGGGTCGAAGTCCGGGCGGATCAGGCCCTTGGAGGGACTGGCCTTCTTGATCTCGGCGATCAGCGCCGGGCCGGTCGCGGCGGCGCGGTCGAGTGCTGCGGCGAAGCCCCGCACCGGGGGGGCGGCGCGGGCGGCGGCCTCGACCTCGGCCAGCGGGCGGGCGGCGCGGGCGGCGGCGATTTCGTCGAGCTTGTAGGTCTTGATGCGGTCGAGAATGTCCATGCCGGCACCCTAGCCGCGCCGGGCGGGGGACGGAAGGGCGGTCAGGCGGCCCCGGACCAGTCGCCCCCGGACCAGTCGATGGGAGGCTCGCCGCGGGCGGTCAGCCAGGCGTTGACCCGCGAGAAGGGGCGCGAGCCGAAGAACCCGCGCCGCGCCGAAAGCGGCGAGGGGTGGGCGCTGGCGAGGGTCAGGTCGATGGGCCGCGGCAGGCCGGCCAGCGCCGTCTGCGCGTGGGCGCCCCAGAGCACGAACGCGAGCGGTCGTTCCGCCTGCGCCGCGGCCACCGCCTGCCGCGCGAGCGCCCCCCAGCCCCAGCGCGCATGGCTGCCCGCCGCGCCCGGCGCCACGCTGAGCGCGGTGTTCAGAAGCAGCACCCCCTGTCGCGCCCAGCCGGTGAGGTCGCCTGAGGGCGGCGCCTGTCCGATGTCGGCGGCCAGTTCGGTGAAGATGTTGGCCAGCGAGCGCGGCGGCCGGACGCCGGGATTGACCGAGAAGGCGAGGCCGTTGGCGTGGCCCGGCGTGGGGTATGGGTCTTGCCCGAGGATCACCACCCGCACCTCGGCCGGGGCGACCGCCTCGAGCGCGGCGAAGAGGCGGTCGGGGCCGGGCAGGTAGGGGGCGGCCCCGAGGCGGGCGCGGATCGCGGGCCAAGGGGCGGCGAAGAACGGCAGGTGAGCCCAGGCGGCGGGGGGTCTGGGCATCGTCAGTGCGGGCCGGGTGAGACGCGCCCAGGGGCGGTGGTGGGGGGGCTGACCCTTTGGGGGACAGGCCCGGCGGGCAGGGACAAGGGGTTGATGGGTAAGTGCGAGTGAAGCAAGGCTAAGAAGGGCGATGCACGCAGCGCTGGAGCGGGCAGAGCCGGCGCGAGCAGAGCGGGGGCAGGAAGAGCCTCTGCCGGCAGAGCCGACGCGGTCAGAGCCAAGGCTTGCAGTACCGTGACCGGCAGAACGACGGCAGGCATCGTCAGAGCGGCGGCAGCTCGGCCTGCACCCGCCGCGGCAGGCTGGCGCGGATCAGCCGGTAGCTGGCGTCGATGCGGTGGCGCAGCTCGTCCGGGTCGGCGTCGAGCGGCAGGGCCACCCAGCTGCGGTGGAGATAGGGCGCGCGGGTGGCGACGCCGGCCTCGATCAGCAGCTCGGCGGTCTCGATCCCGTCGGTCTTGACCGACACCGCCCCGGTCGACGTCCCGACGATGGCGAAGATCTTGCCGCCGACCTTCCAGACCTCGTGGCCCTCGCCGAAGGGCTCGCTGACCCCGGCGCCGGGGTGCGCGGCGCAGAGCGCGTTGACCTCGGCGCGGGTCATGGCCTCAGCCCTCGGCCGGCGGCGCGCCGGTGACGGCGGCGAGGCGCGCCAGCCGGTCACGCGCGGCGCCCGAGTCGATCGCCTCGCGCGCCATCGCGGCGCCCTCGCGCAGGTCCGCGGCCCGGCCCGCCACCAGCAGCGCCGCCGCCGCGTTCAGCAGCACCGCGTCGCGGTAGGCGCCGGGCGCGCCGTCGAGCAGCGCCTTCAGCGCCGCGGCATTCTCAGCCGGGGTGCCGCCGACGATCTCCTCGAACGGGTGGGCGGGCAGGCCCGCGTCCTCGGGTGCCACCTCGAACTCGGTCACCGCGCCGTTCCTGAGCGCCGCCACCCGCGAGGGGGCCGATATCGCCAGCTCGTCGGTGCCGTCGCCGCCATGCACCAGCCACACCGCGTCCGAGCCGAGGTCGCGCAGCGTCTCGGCCATCGGGCGCAGCCAGTCGGCCGAGAACGCCCCGGTGAGCTGGCGGCGCACGCCGGCCGGGTTGGTCAGCGGCCCGAGGATGTTGAACACCGTCCGCGTGCCAAGCTCGGTCCGCGCGGGGCCGACGTGGCGCATCGCCGGGTGGTGCATCGGCGCCATCATGAAGCAGATGCCGGCCGCGTCGAGCGCCTCCTGCGCCCGGGCCGGGCCGCCCATCACGTCGAGCCCGAGGTGCGTCAGCGCGTCAGCGCTGCCGGATTTCGAGCTGAGGTTGCGGTTGCCGTGCTTGGCGACCGCCACCCCCGCGCCCGCCACCACGAAGGCCGTCGCGGTCGAGATGTTCAGCGTGCCCTTGCCGTCGCCGCCGGTGCCGACGATGTCCATCGCCCCCTCGGGCGCCCGCACCCGGTGCATCCGGGCGCGCATGGCGCGGGCGGCGGCGGCGATCTCGTCCACCGTCTCGCCGCGCACCCGCATCGCCATCAGCAGACCGCCGATCTGCGCCGGGGTGGCCTTGCCGTCGAAGAGTGCGCCAAAGGCCGCCTCGGCCTCCTCGCCCGTCAGGGGGCGGGACGCGGCGAGGCCGATCAGCGGGCGGATGTCGGTCGTCTCGGTCATGCAGTCTCCTTGAGCGGCGCGCCGGCCCCGTTGCCGCAGCGGCGCAGCCAGTTGGCGATCATCGCGTGGCCGTGCTCGGACCGGATGCTTTCGGGGTGGAACTGCACCCCCTCGACCGGCAGCGTGCGGTGCGCGACGCCCATGATTGTGCCGTCGGCGGCCGTCGCGGTGACGCGCAGCGCCTCGGGCAGGGTCTCGGGCTCGAGCGTCAGCGAGTGATAGCGCGTGGCCCTGAGCGGCGAGGGCAGCCCGGCGAAGAGGCCGGTGCCGTCGTGGCTGATCGCGTCCACCTTGCCGTGCACGATCCGCGCGGCGCGGACGACGCGGCCGCCGAATGCCTCGCCGATGGCCTGATGGCCGAGGCAGACGCCCATCACCGGCACGCCTGCGTCGGCCGCGGCGCGGATCAGCGGGACGATGATCCCGGCCTGCGCCGGGGCCTTGGGGCCGGGCGAGATCAGGATGCCCGCGGGGCGGCGGGCCAGCGCCTCGGCGACGGTCAGGGCGTCGTTGCGGATGACCTCGACCTCGGCGCCGGCCTCGCCGAGGTAGTGCACGAGGTTCCAGGTAAAGCTGTCGTAGTTGTCGATCATGAGGACCGACGGGGGCGCGATCTTGTCCGGCCGGGCGTCCGGGCCCGGTGCCGGGGCGAGGGGCCGGCGGCGGACGGTCGGGGCCGATGAAGGGGCCTGTGCGGCGGCCGGTTCGGGGGCCTGTTCTGGGGCCGGGGCGGTCATGGCGGGCTCGTGGCAGGGGCGGGGCGTCGCCGCCCCGCGAAGGGGGGTGGCCCGCGGATTGCGGTGGGCTATAGATGCTCTCAAGCGGCGCACAGGGTCAACCCTGCCCCCCGTCGGGGGCGCGGGGTCGGTCCGCCAAGCGCTTGGGGCAGGCGACGGGTCCGGTCACGGGCCGCGGTCAGGCCGGCTGGACGGACAGGGCAGGCGAAGGGCGGACGATGGGATTTTTTCGCGGTCTCGCGCATGGCACGCTGATGAGCGCCGCGACTCTGGCGGCCTTGTCGCTGGCTCTGCCGCCAGTGGATCGGGAGGCGGTGCCGGCGTTCGGCCGCGAGGCCGGTGGGTCGGGGACGGCGGCGGGCGGTGCGGCGCACACGGCGACGGCTGCGCCCGGCGAGACGGCGCGGGGGCCGGTGGCGGGTGAGGCGGTCGAGACGGACCGCGGTCCGGTCACGCCGGACGCGGCGTCATCCGCTGGCGTCCCCGCGACAACCCCTGCCACCGACATCGACACCGCACCTGTTGCGTCTCCCTCAACGCCAGTCTCGGGAGCACCGGCAGACTCGGCGCTCCCGCCGGGGAATGCGGTGACGGACACACAGGCTGGCCCGCAGCCCACCGTTGTGCCCGCATTGAACGGGCCTGCGGCTGAGCAACTGCCCTCGCCGGTCGGCTCCGAGTTCCGCCGCGCGGGCGACGACAGCCCGCGCCCGCCCGAGGCGCAGGCCGCCCCCGCGATGCCCGCGGGGCCGCCGGGACTGCCCACGACGGACGGCGGCGCGGCGCCGGTCGCGCCCGACACCGACCCCGCCGGAGCCCCGGCCGAAACCGACGCCCCGGCCGCGCCCCGGCCGCTGGCGCCCGCCCCGCTCGCGCCCGAACCCGTGGCCGCGCCGGGGGCCGAGGCGCCCATCCCGGTCGCCCCGCCCGGGCAGGTCGTGGTCCCGAGCCTCGACCGCCTGCCCGAGCGCAGCGCCCCGGCCGAGCCGCTGCCCGCCCCCGTCGCGCGGGACGCCTCGCCCGATCCGGGTGCCCCTGCGGACGTCGCCCCGGAGAGCCGCACGCCGGACGCGGCCACCGACCGCCCCGCCGTGACCGATACCGCGCCAACCCCCCCGGCCGCGTCACCGACTGCCGATGCAGCCCCGCAGGCCGACCCGACCGCCGTGGACCCGCCCGCGCGCCCCGACGTCACCGCCCCGCGCCCGCTCACCGCGCCTGCCACCTCCGGCGCCTCCCCGGTCCCGCCGCCGCGCGACGTGCCGCGCCCGGCACCGAACCTGTCACTCCCGTCGCTGCCACTGTCCGCCACCACGCGGCAGGCGCCAACGCTGGCCCGGCCCTCGGGCGAGACCCCCGCCCAACCCGACCTGACCGACCTCGCCCCCCTCGCTGCGCCCGGAGCCTCGAACTGATGCTGCCCCTGAACCCCGCCCTCGCCGCCACCTTCCGCCCCCCGGTGATGGAGGCGCGGCGCTGGCTCGAAGGGGTCAGCTTTCCGCCCGACCGCCCGCTCATCAACGTGAGCCAGGCCGCCCCCGTCGATCGCCCGCCCGAGGCGCTGCGGGCGGCCATTGCCGAGGCGGCGCTGAACCAGACCGCGGCGCATCTCTATGGACCCGTCCTCGGCAACACCGACCTGCGCGAGGCGGTCGCCGCCGAGTGGTCCCGCGCCTACGGCGGCCGGGTCGAGGCCGGGAACGTCGCCATCACCCAGGGCTGCAACCAGGCCTTCTGCGCGGCCATCGCCACGCTCGCCGGGCCAGGGGATGAGGTCATCATCCCGGTGCCTTGGTATTTCAACCACAAGATGTGGCTGGACATGCAGGGCGTCCGCGCCGTGCCGCTCGGCTGCGGGCAGGGGATGGTGCCCGACCCCGAGGCGGCGGCCGCGCTGATCTCGCCCCGGACCCGCGCCATCGTGCTGGTCAGTCCCAACAACCCCTCGGGCGCCGAGTATCCGGCCGAGGTGCTCGCGGGCTTCCGCGACCTCGCCCGCGCGCACGGGCTGGCGTTGGTGGTGGACGAGACCTACCGCGACTTCGACTCGCGCGAGGGCGCCCCGCACGGGCTCTTCGCCGACCCGGACTGGGACGACACCCTGATCCAGCTCTACAGCTTCTCCAAGGCGTTCCGGCTGACCGGGCACCGGGTCGGGGCGCTGGTCGCCAGTCCCGCGCGGCTGGTCGAGGTCGAGAAGTTCCTCGACACCGTGGCGATCTGCCCCGGGCAACTGGGCCAGATCGGCGCGGTCTGGGGGATGGCGCATCTGCGCGACTGGCTGGCCGGCGAGCGGGCCGAGATCCTGCGCCGCCGGGACGCGATGGCGCGGGTCATGGCGGAACTGCCGGGCTGGCGGGTCAAGGGCTGCGGCGCCTATTTCGCCTGGGTCAAGCATCCCTTCGCGGAAAGCTCGGCCACGCTCGCCCGGCGGCTGGTGGCCGAGGCGGGGGTGCTGCTCTTGCCGGGGACGATGTTCATGCCCGAGGGTGACCCCGACGGCCCGCGCCACGTCCGCATCGCCTTTGCCAACGCCGACGCGGACGGCATCGCCGCGCTGGGCCGGCGGCTGGCCGCGGTCGCGCCCCCGGCAAGCGGCCTTGCCGGCCCGGCGGGCTGCGCCTAAACACGCCGGGCCGGGCGCAGGGCGTCCCGGGTCGGGCCGCCACAGACGCGGCCGGCAGGAACACGGGGGCACGGGGGCGACCGAATGACCAGTTTGCGAACCAAGGGCAAATCCACCATCGTCTGGATCCTGCTGGGGATGCTGCTGCTGGGCCTCGGCGGCTTCGGCGTGCGCAACTTCTCGGGCGGGGCGGTGGGCAGCATCGGCTCGGTCGGGGATACCGACATCGGCACCGACGACTACCTGCGCGGCATCAGGTCCGAGATGCAGGGCTTCGCCGCCCAGACCGGGCAGAACATCACCGCCGAGCAGGCGCGCACCATGGGCCTGCCGCAGACCGTGCAGGCGCGGCTTTTCACCGCCGCGGCGCTCGAGGACGAGGCGCGGCGGGTCGGCCTGTCGGTCGGCGACGAGGCGGTGCTGCGCCAGCTGACGCAGGCCCCGGGGTTCCAGGGGCAGGGCGGCAACTTCGACAACGCCCGCTATACCGACGTGCTGCGCCGCGAGGGGCTGACCCCGGCGGCCTTCGAAGAGCAGGTGCGGATGGACGAGGCGCGGATGATCCTGCAGCGCGCCGCCATCGGCGGGCTGGGCGCGCCGATCACGCTGCGCGACCGGACCGCCGGCTGGCTGCTCGAGACCCGCGACCTGTCCTGGGCCGAGCTGACGCCCGCGCAGCTGAAAAGCCCGGTGACCCAGCCGGACGAGGCGACGCTCGAGGCCTGGCACCAGGCCAATGCGGCCGAGTTCACCGCCCCCGAGGTCCGCAAGATCACCTATGCCTGGCTCACGCCCGAGATGCTGGCCGACACCGTGCAGCTGGATGAGGCCGCGCTGCGCGAAATCTATCAGCAGCGCATCGCCGAGTTTCAGCAGCCCGAGCGGCGGATGGTCGAGCAGCTCGTCTATCCCGACTCCGCCGCCGCCACGGCCGCCAAGGCGCGGCTCGACTCGGGGCAGGCGAACTTCGAGCAGCTCGCGGCCGAGCGCGGCCTGCAGCTCTCGGACATCGACCTGGGCGAGATGACCGAGGCGGCGCTGGGCGCGGCCGGGCCCGCGGTCTTCGCGCTCGACCAGCCGGGCGTCGTGGGCCCGGTCGAGACCGCGCTTGGCCCGGCGCTGATCTCGATGAACGCCATCCTCGAGCCGGTGAATATCCCCTTCGAGCAGGCCCAGGCCGACCTGCGCGCCGAGGCCGCGGCCGACCGCGCCAAGCGGCTGATCGAGGATCAGGCCGCGCAGCTCGAGGACCTGATCGCCGGGGGCGCGACGCTCGAGGATCTGGCCAAGGACACGCCGATGGAGGTGGGGAGCATCGACTTTTCCGCCGACACCCCGGCGGGCGGGATCGCTGCCTATCAGAGCTTCCGCGAGCGCGCCGCGCAGCTCACCGACAAGGATTTCCCGCAGATCTACCCGCTCGATGATGGCGGCGTGTTCGCGCTGCGGCTCGACGCGGTGGTACCGCCGACGCTGCGGCCGTTTGCCGAGGTCCGCACCGCGGTGCTCGACGACTGGACCGCGGCCGAGACGCGGCGCCAGCTCAAGGCGCTCGCGCAAGAGGAAGAGATGCAGCTGAGCATGGCGCCCGCCGCCGACGGCGCCGCTGCGCCGGGCCTGCCGGTGACCCTGACCCCGGCCCCCGCGGTCGAGCGCGACACCGGGATCGAGGGCGTGCCGGGCGATGTGACCGCCGCGGCCTTCCGCCTCAAGGCGCCGGGCGACACCGGGGTGGTCGAGGCCGACGGGCGGGTGTTCGTGATCCGGCTCGACGCGGTGCACCCGGCCGACCTCGGCACGGTCGAGGCCGCGCCGGTGCTCGACGGCGTCTCGCGCCGGTTGGGCGAGTCGCTGCAGGGCGACGTGTTCGAGGCCTATGCCCGCGCGCTGCAGACGACGCTGGGGGTGACGATCAACACGCCCGCCATCGCCGCGGCCAACGCCCGGATCCAGTGATGGACCTCGCGCCGGATTTCGACGCCTTCGCGCAGGGCTGGGCGGCGGGGCAGAACCAGCTGGTGACGATCCGGCTGGCCGCCGATCTCGACACGCCGGTGAGCCTGATGCTCAAGCTGGCCGAGGCGCAGCCGCTGTCCTTCATGCTGGAAAGCGTGACCGGCGGCGAGGTGCGGGGGCGCTATTCCATCGTGGGGATGAAGCCGGACCTCGTGTGGGACTGCCGCGACGGGCGCGCCCGGATCAACCGGCAGGCCCGCTATGCCGACAGCTTCGAGGACGATCCGCGCCCGCCGCTCGAGAGCCTGCGGGCGCTGATCGCTGAAAGCCGGATCGAGATGCCCGAGGGCATCCCGCCGGTGGCGGCGGGGCTCTTCGGCTATCTCGGCTATGACATGATCCGGCTGGTCGAGCATCTGCCGGACGTGAACCCGGACCCGCTGGGGGTGCCGGATGCGATGCTGATGCGGCCCTCGGTGGTCGCGGTGCTGGACGGGGTGAAGGGCGAGGTGACGCTCTGCGCGCCGGCCTGGCACGACCCGGCGGTGCCGGCGCGCGCCGCCTATGCCCAGGCCGCCGAGCGGGTGATGGAGGCGCTGCGGTCGCTCGACCGCCAACCGGCCGAGCCGCGCGCACTGGGGCAGGGGGGCGCGGTGGGCGAGCCGCGCTCGAACTTCACCCGCGCGGGCTATGTCGCCGCGGTCGAGGCCGCCAAGGACTACATCCGCGCCGGCGACATCTTCCAGGTGGTGCCCTCGCAGCGTTGGGCCATCGACTTTCCGCTGCCGCCCTTCGCGCTCTACCGCTCGCTCCGGCGCACCAACCCGTCGCCGTTCATGTTCTTCCTCAACATGGGCGGGTTCCAGATCGTCGGCGCCTCGCCCGAGATCCTCGTGCGGGTCCGCGACGGCGAGGTGACGATCCGCCCCATCGCCGGCACCCGCCCGCGCGGCGCGACGCCGGAAGAGGACCGCGCCAACGAGGCGAGCCTGCTGGCGGATGAGAAGGAGCTGGCCGAGCACCTGATGCTGCTCGACCTGGGCCGGAACGACGTGGGCCGTGTGGCGCGCATCGGCACGGTGCGTCCGACCGAAGAGTTCATCATCGAGCGCTATTCGCACGTCATGCATATCGTCTCGAACGTGGTGGGCGAGCTGAACGAGGGCGAGGACGCGCTGTCGGCGCTGCTCGCGGGGCTGCCGGCGGGAACCGTCTCGGGCGCACCCAAGGTCCGGGCGATGGAAATCATCGACGAGCTGGAGCCGGAGAAGCGCGGCATCTACGGCGGCGCCATCGGCTATTTCGCGGCGAACGGCGAGATGGACATGTGCATCGCGCTCAGGACCGGGGTGGTCAAGGACGAGACGCTGTATGTTCAGGCCGGCGGCGGGGTCGTCTACGACAGCGACCCCGAGGCCGAGTTCATGGAGTGCGTGCACAAGTCCAAGGCGATGGTCCGGGCCGCCGAAGGGGCGGCGCGGTTCGTTCGGGGGAACTGAGGGGCCGCGGCCCGGGGCTCACTCGGGCTTCGGTGCCTTGGCGGCGGCGGCCTGGTTCTGGCGACGCAGCCGCTGCGCCTCCTCGATGCGCATCTGCTGCTTCATCTTGCCGGCCTCGTCCTCGTCGGTGCCCTCGACCAGCTCGTGGCTGCGAATGTCCTTGGTCATCGGATCTCTCCTCTGGGAATGGCATCCTGCCGAGGCAGAACCGTTCATCCGGCGGTCGGGTTCCGGTCGGAACCGTGGCGGTGCCGGGGCGGTTGACCCGGCATGAGCGACGTTCGGTCCGCTAGGCCCCGTCGCGTCCCATTCAAACGGAGCGATGCCATGAGCATGAAGCACAACCCGGCCGTCTATAACCCCGTCGAGCACGTCACCCCCGACGAGGCCGAACGCAACAAGCGCATCATGGGCAAGAACCAGGCCCATCAGGACGGCAAGCAGGAAGACGACATTCCCGGCACCGACAAGTCGGTGAAGACGCCGGACACCGGTAAGGCGACGGCCTGAGCCCACCCTCGAGCCCATGATGACGGCCGCCGCTCACCCGGCGGCCGTTTGCATTGCGGCGGGGTGTCAGGCCCGCCTGGACCCGTGCCGCAGTTTGCCGGCGCCGGCCAGCCGCCACTCGCGCCAGGTCAGCGCGATCACCACCGCGTCCAGCGCCGACAGCGCCAGCATCGCGGGCGAGCCGCTGATCTGCCAGCGGTGCATCTGGTAGACCACGAACCCGCCGAACACGGCGAGCGCCAGCGGATAGGCAAAGGCCACCCCGCGCGCGAGCAGCGTCACCACCGCCAGCTTCACCAGCCCGTGGGTCAGCAGGTAGAGCGCATAGAACTGCTGGCTGCCCGCGTCGATGTGGCTCGCCGCGGCGAGGATGCGGCGCACCAGCGGGTCCGAGGGGTCCTCGATCAGCTCGGCGTGGGTCAGCCAGATCATCCCGCGGTGCAGCGCCGCGTTGGGGACGAAGATCAGCGCCGCGCCCGCCATCGCCTCGATGGCCGCGAACACCGCTTTGGCGCCGAGGCTCAGCTCGAACAGACGATGCAGCAGGCCGTCGTCGTGGGGCAGGTGGCGGACCAAGGCGCGCGCGGCGTCAGTCGGTGCCGCGATAGGGCTCGACATACTGCAGCGCCATGTCCCACGGGAAGAAGATCCAGGTGTCCTGGCTGACCTCGGTGATGTAGGTCTCGACCATCGGCTGGCCCTTGGGCTTGGCGTAGACGGTGGCGAAATGCGCCTTGGGATACATCTGCCGCACCAGTTCCAGCGTGCGGCCGCTGTCCACGAGGTCATCGACGACCAGCACGCCCTCGCCGTCGCCCATCATATCGGCGTCAGGGGACTTGAGTACCTGAAGCTCGCCCTGCACGCCCTTGGCGCCGTCGCCCTTGTAGGACTTGATCGAGATCGTGTCGATCGTGCGGATGTCGAGCTCGCGCGCGACGATCATCGCCGGCACCATGCCGCCGCGGGTGATCGCCACCACGGCGCGCCATTCGCCGCCCCCCGCCGGGGCCTTGTCCTGCAGCCGCCAGGCCAGCGCGCGGGCATCGCGGTGCAGCTGGTCCCAGCTGACGTGAAAGCCGCGCTCGTGCGGCAGGCGGTCGGTGGCGGGGGTGCGGGCCATGGTCTCCTCGGGGGCGGGGGCAGAAGCGGGGGCGTCTAGTGACGCAAGATCAGCGACACCCCTAGCGCACCAATCAGCCCCCCGGCAATGCGGTCGATCCACGGCTTGGCCGCGATATATCGCCGCCGCACCGGCCCCGTGGCCATGAGCGTGGTCACCGCGACGTAGAAACTCAGCTCGACCGACAGCGCGACGAGATAGATCACCGCCGGCGCCGCCCCGTGCAGCGCGGGAAAGATCGACATGATGACGCTGGCGTAGAAGAGCGCGGGCTTGGGGTTCGAGAGGTTGAGCGCGATCCCCTGCCAGAAGCCGGGGCCGGTCACCGTCTCGTCGCCCATCGCCAGCGGATCGGCCGCGTGGCGCCACATCTGCACCGCGATCCAGATCAGATAGACCCCGCCCGCAAGCTTCATCGCCACGAAGAGCTGCGGCATGGCGCGGAACAGCACCGTCAGCCCGAAGAGCGCGAAGAGGCACCAGAGCGAGGCGCCCGTGGCCAGCCCCAGCGCATAGGGCATCGAGGCCTGCCGCCCGCGCGCTGCGGCCGAGCGGCTGGCCGCGATGATCGCGGGTCCGGGCGACAGGATCGCCACCGCCAGCGTGCTGACGAACAGCGCCAGCTGCGGCAGGGTCACCCCGTCGAGCGCCAGCGCCTCGAAGGCCGAGCCGGCCAAGGCGGGTTACTCGGCCGCCTTGCGGTTGGCGGTGGCGTCGATGTCGGGGGCGTCCACGGCCTTCATGCCGACGACGTGATAGCCCGCGTCGACGTGATGCGTCTCACCCGTGACACCCGAGCCGAGGTCCGAGAGCAGATAGAGCGCCGACTTGCCCACGTCCTCGGTGGTCACGTTGCGGCGCAGGGGCGAGTTCAGCTCGTTCCAGCGCATGATGTAGCGAAAATCGCCGATCCCCGAGGCGGCGAGCGTCTTGATCGGCCCGGCCGAGATGGCGTTGACGCGGATGCCGTCCTTCCCGAGGTCCTCGGCGAGATAGCGCACCGACGCCTCGAGCGCGGCCTTGGCGACGCCCATCACGTTGTAATGCGGCATGACCCGCTCGGCGCCGTAGTAGGTCAGCGTCAGCAGGCTGCCGCCCTCGGGCATCATCGCGGCGGCGCGCTGCGCCACGGCGGTGAAGGAATAGACGGAGATGTCCATCGTCATCAGGAAGTTGTCGCGGCTGGTGTCGACGTAGCGGCCGCGCAGCTCCTCCTTGTCCGAGAAGCTGATGGCGTGGACGAGGAAGTCGAGCTTGCCCCAGCGCTCACCCAGTTCGGCGAAGAGCGCATCGACCGAGGCCATGTCGGCCACGTCGCAAGGCAGCACGATGTCGGACCCGAGCTGCTGGGCGAGCGGCGCGACCCGCTTCTTCAGCGCCTCGCCCTGATACGAGAAGGCGAGTTCCGCCCCCTGATCGGCCAGCGCGCGGGCGATGCCCCAGGCGATGGATTTGTCGTTCGCCAGCCCCATGATGAGGCCGCGCCGGCCTGCCATCAGCCCGCCCGCAGTCCGCTCGCTTGACATGAGTCATTCCCCGCGCTCTCAACTCACGCGAGGATTATGCCAAACCCGTGAGGGCATCAAGATGAGCGACCGCAACGGAATTTTCGCCGGCGACGACCCGTTCGCCATCGCCCGGGCGTGGCTGGACGAGGCAGCGGCGACCGAGATCAACGATCCCAACGCGATGGCGCTGGCGACGGTGGATGCGGACGGGATGCCGGATGCGCGGATGGTGCTGCTCAAGGACATCGAGACGGGGCCCGCGGGCGGGTTCGTGTTCTACACCAACTACGACAGCGCCAAGGGCCGCCAGATCGCCGCGACGGGCAACGCGGCCTTCGTGATGCACTGGAAATCGCTGCGCCGGCAGGTGCGCGCCCGCGGCACCGTGACCCGCGAGGAGGGGCCGCAGGCCGACGCCTATTACGCCAGCCGGGCGCTGCAATCGCGGATCGGCGCCTGGGCGAGCCGGCAGAGCCAGCCGCTCGACAGCCGGGGCACGCTGATGGCCGAGGTCGCGCGCCAGGGGTTGCGGCACGGGGTGAACCCGGCCCGTCCGCCGTTCTGGGGCGGGTTCCGCATCACCCCGATCGAGATCGAGTTCTGGGCTGACGGGGCGTTCCGCTTGCACGACCGCTTCCGTTGGGCGAGACCCTCCGTTCACGCCGAATGGGATGTGACCCGCTTGCAACCCTAGGTATATTGTCTCGGCCGAGATCGACCCGTTGCGATTGTCATACGTTTAGGTGAATGACACCGCCCGCGAGTTGACGTTAGGTCAGGTATGCTGCATTATTTGCAATCTGGCGGCGACGACGCGTTTTGCATCTCCGCCGTGCGAAGGGACGATGATGGATACTGAAACCGCCAAGCCCTCGGCGATCGTGCAGGGACCGATCAAGTGGTTCGACCCGATCAAGGGCTTTGGTTTTCTGGCTGATTCGGCGGGCGGCGCGGATGTGCTGATTCACGCCAACGTGCTGCGCAACTTCGGGCAGAGTTCGGTCGCCGAGGGCGCCATGGTCGAGGTCAGGGCGATGACCACCGCGCGCGGCCGTCAGGCGACGCAGGTGCTGTCGATCGAGCCGCCGCCGTCGCAGGGCCAGGCGCCGATCGCCGACCTCGCGGTGCTGCCCCCGCATGAGCTGGGTGAGCTGCCGCTGCTGCCCGCGCGGGTGAAATGGTTCGACAAGGCCAAGGGGTTCGGCTTCGCCAATGTGTTCGGCCAGCGCGGCGACGTGTTCCTGCATATCGAGGTGCTGCGTCACGGGGGCTTTGCCGACCTCGCGCCCGGCGAGGCGGTGGGCCTGCGCATGGTCCCCGGCCCCCGCGGCCCGATCGCGGCCCAAATCCTCGCCTGGGATCGTGCGGTCGCGCGCGCCGAAGGCGGGTTCACCGAGGGCGGCAACGGGTCTGCCGGCGGCGTGCCTCCGTCCACGCAGGGCAACGGGCAGCCGGGCGGGTGCGGCAATGGCCGCCTGACCAGCGCCGAGCTGCGCAATCTTCATCTCGTGCCGCAGGCTACGCTGTCGGCTGCGGCCCGCGCGGTCGTCGCCTGATGCGGCGCGCCGGGCGCCTCGGCGCAGGCGTGCTCGCCGCCGGGCTGACGCTCTGGGCGCCCGCGGCGTTTGCCGCGTCCTGCGCGCCGGGCACGGCACTTCTCACCACCGCCGAGGGCCGCGCCATCCCGGTCACCGTCGAGATCGCTGACGACGCCGCCGAGCGGGCGCAGGGGCTGATGGGCCGCCGGACGCTGCCCCCCGGTCACGGGATGCTCTTCGTCTATGAGACCCCGCGGCCGGCGAGCTTCTGGATGAAGGACACGCTGATTCCGCTCGACATGCTGTTCTTCGATGCCGCCGGGCGTCTGCGTCACGTCCACCCGCAGGCCACGCCGCTGGACCTGACCCCCATTTCCGGCGCCGCTCCCGGCGATCCCGACCCCGACCGGCTGCTCGTGCTCGAACTCGGCGGCGGCGAGGCAGCGCGCCTCGGCCTTGGGCCGGGCGCGGTGCTGACCCACCCGGCGGTGCCGCAGGCCGGCGCCGCCGCCCCGTGCCGCTGACCCCCCGCGACGCCGCGCCTGCGCGGTTTCGTCTTTCGCCCCGCCGCATTGCGGGATAAGAGACCGGCGGTCCGGGGCGTGGCGCAGCCTGGTAGCGCGACGGTTTTGGGTACCGTAGGCCGGAGGTTCGAATCCTCTCGCCCCGACCACATACTTTCCCCGCTGGGCAGAGGCCCGCGCAGTCCTGCCGGACAGGCCCCTGCCGCGCCGGTGCCTGTGCCCCACCCGCGGTGCGCGGGGCCGGGCCGAGGGGCCGCTCCGCCACGCATGGCGGGCCGCGCGGCCCCGACGCCTGCCCGCCACCCCCATGTGGCGGATGACCCGCCAGCCAGAGGACCACGATGGCCGCCGAACCGCGCATCATCACCACCACCGAAGAGCTCGCCGACATCTGCGCGCGGGCCAAGTCCCAGCCCTACGTCACGCTCGACACCGAGTTCCTGCGCGAGCGCACCTATTACTCCAAGCTCTGCCTCGTGCAGATGGCGCTGCCGCCGGCCTCGGGGCCGAAGGCGCCGGGGGGCGAGGCGGTACTGATCGACCCGCTCGCCGAGGGGCTGTCGCTCGAGCCGCTCTACGACCTCTTCCGCCACGAGGCGACGGTCAAGGTCTTCCACGCCGCGCGGCAGGACCTCGAGATCTTCTTCCACGACGCGGGCGTGTTCCCGACGCCGCTGTTCGACACCCAGGTCGCGGCGATGGTCTGCGGCTTCGGCGAGCAGGCGGGCTACGAGACGCTGGTCAAGCGGATCGCCAAGGCGCCGCTCGACAAGTCCTCGCGCTTCACCGACTGGTCGCGCCGGCCGCTGACCGCCGCGCAGGCGGACTATGCGCTGGCCGACGTGACCCATCTTCGGGCGATCTACGAATACCTGCGCGCCCAGCTCGACAAGACCGGCCGCGCCCCCTGGGTGGCCGAGGAGGCCGCGGTGCTGGTCGATCCCGAGACCTACATCGTGCGCCCCGACGAGGCGTGGGAGCGGGTGCGGACACGCTCGGGCTCGCCGCGGTTCCTCGCGGTGGTGCGCGAGCTGGCGAAGTTCCGCGAGAGCTACGCCCAGTCCCGCGACGTGCCGCGCTCGCGGGTGTTCAAGGACGACGCGCTGATCGAGCTCGCCTCGACCAAGCCCCTGACCGACGACGACCTGTCCAAGTCGCGGCTGCTCTTGCGCGAGGCACGCCGGGGCGAGATCGCGCAAGGCATCCTGGCCGCGGTCAAGGCGGGGGTCGAGGCGACGGACCTGCCCAAGCCCGCCCCCGACGAGCCGGGGCGGCAGGGCAACGGCGCGCTGTCCGAGCTGCTCAGGGTGCTGCTCAAGGCCAAGGCCGACGCCGAGGGGGTCGCGCCGCGGCTGATCGCATCCTCGGCCGAGCTGGACGCCATCGCCTCGGGCGGCCGCGACCTGCCGGCGCTGACCGGCTGGCGGGCCGAGGTGTTCGGCAACGACGCGTTGCGCCTGGCGCAGGGGCGGATCGCGCTGTCGGCGTCGGGTGGGGCGATCAAGGTGGTGCCGGTTGGCTGACGCCTTCCGGCTCGTCACGCCGCGCACGCTGATCCGCAGCGTCGCGGCGGCGGACCTGGCCACGCTTTACGCCATCGCCACCCGCCCCGAGGTGGCGCGGATGCTGTTCGTCTTTGCCCCGGACATGGGGCGGGCGGCGTTCGACGCGATCTTTCCGCCCGGCGCGCGGGTGCCACCGTTCCGGGCGGCGATCGAGCGCGACGGGCAGGTGATCGGCTCGATCGGAATCGGCGCGGGCGCGACGCCGCCCGTCTATTACTTCCTCGCCCCCGAGGCCGCCGGGCAGGGGCTTGCGACCGAGGTCGTGGGCGCCTTCGCCGCCGAGATGCTCGCCCGCCACGCGCCGGCGGGGCTGACGGCCGAGGTCTTTGCCGACAACCCCGCGTCGTGCCGGGTGCTCGAGAAATGCGGCTTCGCGCGGGTCGAGGCGCACAGGTTCTCGTCCGTTGCGCGGCCCGCGCCGGCGCCGGGATGGCTGTTCCGGCGGTCGGGTGCGGTCGTGCCCTAGTCGTCCGCGCGGTGCCGGGTGTCGTCCTGCATCCGCTCGGCGACCGGGCTCACCAGATGGTGGATCAGCCACAGCACCACCATCGCCAGCACCGTGACCAGCACCGCCAGCTTGATGTCGCCCACCCCGCAGCAGAGCCCGATCGCCCCGCAGAGCCACATCGAGGCCCCCGTCGTCACCCCCCGCACGTTCGCGCCGTTGATGACGATCGACCCGGCGGCGAGGAACGCCACGCCCGAGGTCACCGCCTCGATCAGGCGCAGGGGATCGGTGTTGAGCTGGGTGCCCGGGGCGCCCTCGAAACTCGTCAGCTCCATCGCCACCAGCGCGAAGACGGCGGCGGCGAGCGCGATCAGCATGTGGGTCCGCAGCCCGGCGGCGCGGGCGTTCACCTCGCGCTCCCACCCGATGATGCCGCCGAGCAGCATCGCGGTGACGAGCCGCAGCACCGCGACGCCCAGCGGCACCGAGGTCATCGGATCGGTGAAGTCCTGCAGCAGGTTCATGGGCCGGCCCCTCGTCGGTGTCGGACCGTGTTAGCCCGTCGCGGGGCGGGTGTCATGGGGCTGTCACACGCGCGTCAGCGCGGGCGCGCGGCCTTCTCCTCGACGCCCGAGCGGCCCTCGCGGCGGTCGAGTTCGGCCAGCACGTCGGCCAGCGGCACCTCGCGCGCAGTCAGCATGACGAGCAGGTGATAGAGGACGTCGGCGGCCTCGGACGTCAGGCGCGCACGGTCGCCGCGGACCGCCTCGATGATCGCCTCGACGGCCTCCTCGCCGAACTTCTCGGCGCATTTCTCGGGGCCTTTGGCCAGAAGCTGCGCGGTCCAGCTCGACGCCGGGTCGGCGCCGCGGCGGGCGTCGATGGTGGCGGCAAGGCGGGTCAGCGTGTCGGTCATCGGCGGGCCTCAGCTCAGGCGGACGGGGATGCCGGCGGCCGCCATGTGGGCCTTGGCCTCGCCGACGGTGAAGGTGCCGAAGTGGAAGATCGAGGCGGCGAGGACGGCGCTCGCGTGGCCCTCGGTCACGCCCTCGACGAAGTGATCGAGCGTGCCGACCCCGCCCGAGGCGATCACCGGGATGTCGACGGCGTCGGCGATGGCGCGGGTCAGCGGAATGTTGAAGCCCGCCTTGGTTCCGTCGCGGTCCATCGAGGTCAGCAGGATCTCGCCCGCGCCCTGGGCGGCCACGGTCCGGGCGAAGCCCACGGCGTCGATGCCGGTCGGCTTGCGGCCGCCGTGGGTGAAGATCTCCCACCGGCCGGGGGCGACGGTCTTGGCGTCGATGGCGCAGACGATGCACTGGCTGCCGAAGCGGTCAGCGGCGGCGGCGATCACCGTGGGGTCGGCGACGGCGGCCGAGTTGAACGAGACCTTGTCGGCGCCCGCGAGCAGCAGGTCGCGCACGTCCTGCGGGGTCCGCACCCCGCCGCCCACAGTCAGCGGGATGAAGCATTGCTCGGCGGTGCGGGTCACGAGGTCGTACATCGTGCCGCGATTTTCGTGGGTCGCGTGGATGTCGAGGAAGCACAGCTCGTCGGCACCCGCCGCGTCATAGGCGGCGGCCGCCGCCACGGGGTCGCCCGCGTCGATCAGGTCGACGAAGTTGACGCCCTTGACCACGCGCCCGTCGGCGACGTCGAGGCAGGGAATGATGCGGGTCTTGAGCATGGCGCCTGATTAGCCGCGCGGGCTGCGGGGGGGAAGGGGGGACGGGAGGGGCGTTGCCCCTCGGCGCGTGCCGCGCCTCACCCCAGGATATTTGCGCAAGGGAGAGGGGGGAGGGGGGCGCGTGCGTTTGTCCTGCAAGCAAGCGGGCCCGGGCGTGGGTTTGGGCGGCGGGAGCGGCGCTGCTTCGCAAGGGGGGTAGCACGCAGGCGCCGCCTGTGCGGGGCAGTCTCGGAGCGCGTGGTCAAGCCGGCGCAGGCATCACCAGCGCAGGACGACGCTGCCCCAGCTCATCCCGCCGCCGATCGCCTCAAGCACCAGCACATCGCCCTCGGCGAAGCGCCCCTCGCCGTCGGCGACCGACAGCGCGAGCGGGATCGAGGCGGCCGAGGTGTTGCCGTGGTCGGCCACCGTCAGGACCACCTTGTCCATCGGCAGCTGCATCTTCTGCGCGGTCGCGCCGATGATCCGCAGGTTGGCCTGGTGCGGCACCAGCCAGTCCACGTCGGCCGGCGTCAGCCCCGCCTTGTCCAGCGCGTGATGCGCGGTCTTGGCGAGCTTCTCGACCGCGTGGCGGAAGACGAGGTTGCCCTGCATCCGCAGGCAGCCGGCGGTGCCGGTGCGGCTGACACCGCCGTCCACATAAAGCAGGTCGCGCAGCGTGCCGTCGCTGTTGAGGTCGGTCGACAGCACCCCGCGGTCGGCGGTCGTGCCCTCGCCCTCGACCGCCTCGAGGATCACCGCCCCCGCGCCGTCGCCGAACAGCACGCAGGTGCCGCGGTCGGTCCAGTCCATGATCCGGCTGAAGGTCTCGGCCCCGATCACCAGCACCCGGTCGGCCTGGCCCGACCGGATCAGCCCGTCGGCGTTGGCCATCGCGAAGACGAAGCCCGCGCAGACGGCCTGCACGTCATAGGCAAAGCCGCGGGTCATCCCCAGTCCGGCCTGCACCATCGTGGCGACGGCCGGAAAGGTCAGGTCGGGGGTCGAAGTCGCCACCACGATCGCGTCGATGTCGTCGGCGGCCATCCCGGCGCGCTCGAGCGCCCCGCGCGCCGCGGCGGTGGCGAGGTCCGAGGTGAACTCGCCCTCGGCCGCGAAATGGCGCCGCTCGATCCCGGTGCGCTCGCGGATCCAGGCGTCGCTGGTGTCGAGCGTCGCCTCGAAATGGCTGTTCTCGACCACGCGGGCGGGCAGGTAATGGCCGGTGCCCCGGACGACCGCGCGGCGCATCAGCCGTTGTCCCCGGTCGGGCCGGGCGCGGGCGCGGCGGCGGTGGCGGCCTGCTCGGCGGCCTGGGCCACGCGGGCGGCCAGCCGGTCCTGGAACCCCGACTTGGCCAACTGGAACGCCAGCTTGATCGCCGCCGAGACGCCCGTCGCATCGGCCGAGCCGTGCGACTTGACCACGGTGCCGTTCAGCCCGAGGAACACGCCGCCGTTCACCCGGCGCGGGTCGATGCGCTTTTGCAGGCGCTTGAGCGAGGTCATCGCGAGCAGGGCGGCAAACTTGGACATGATCGAGTTGGCGAAGGCGTCCTTGAGGAAATCGCCGACCAGCTTGGCCGTGCCCTCGCCGGTCTTCAACGCGATATTCCCGGTAAATCCGTCGGTGACGATCACATCCACGCGGTCACCCATCAGGTCGCCGCCCTCGACGAAGCCCACATAGTCGAAGCGCGCCGAATCCGCCGCCGCGGCGATCAGCTCCTGCGCCTCCTTCAGCTCGGACCGGCCCTTGTGCTCTTCCGTCCCGACGTTGAGCAGCCCGACGCGCGGCCGCTCGAGCCCGAGGCCGTTGCGGGCGTAGGACGCACCCATCATCGCGTATTGCAGCAGGTCGGTCGAATCGGCGCGGATGTCGGCGCCCACGTCCAGCACCACGTTGAACCCCGAGGGGTTGCGCGAGGGCCAGAGGATGGCGATCGCCGGGCGCGCCACGCCGGGCAGCTTGCGCAGCCGCAGCATCGACATCGCCATCAGCGCGCCGGTGTTGCCGCATGAGACGGCGACCGTCGCCTCGCCCTGGCGGACCGATTCGATGGCCGACCACATCGACGTGCCCTGCGCCGACCGGATCACCTGGCTCGGCTTGTCGTGCATGGTCACGACGCCGGGCGCATCGCGGATGTCGCAGCGCGCGGCGATCTCGCGGCGCTTGCCGATCAGGCGGCGCAGCTCGGCCTCGGGGCCGTGAACGATGAAGCGGATCTCGGGGTTCTTGTCGGCGCTCTTCTCGATCCCGGCCACGACGGCGGCGGGACCGCGGTCCCCGCCCATCGCGTCAACGGAAATCACCACCGCGCCGCCGTTGCCGGCAGCCGCCTGGGGCGCGACCGGGGCCGCGTCGGAAGGGGAAAACGCCGTCGGCATCCCTGTGCGCCGTCAGCCGGATCAGGCCGCGTCGTCGTCCAGGTCGATGTCGTTCGCTTGCGCCACGACTTCGCGGTCGGCGTAGTGGCCGCAGGACGGGCAGACGTGGTGCGGACGCTTCAGCTCGCCGCAGTTCGGGCATTCGTTGGGGTTCCCGGCAACCAGCGCGTCATGCGAGCGGCGCATATTGCGGCGGGACCGGGTAACTCGGTTCTGGGGGACGGCCATGGGACAACCTTCGAGTGCAGGGGGCTGGGCGATTGTTGTCCCGGCCCGTTCGTGTTTCGGATCGAACCGGGCAGATACGTCACAAAACCGCGCGCCGCAAGGCCCAAGGGGCAATCGGCGCGCGCCGGGGCGACGGGTCAGCCGCCGTCGCCCGGCGAATCTTCGCGCCGCCCGAGCAGCGCGGCAAGGCCGGCGAAGGGCCGGCGTCCGGGGTCATCGTCGGCGTCGGCCTCTTCGGGTGCCTCGAGCGCCGCGCCGGGGGCGCGCGGATAGAGCGGCAGCGCCAGCGCCAGCGCCTCGACCAGCACGGCGCCGGGGTCGATGACGCTGCCCAAGGGCTCGACCTCGTCGTCGGGCATCTCGATCTCGGCCCCCTCGGGCAGGTCGCCGCCGCTGTCGGCATAGGGGGACCAGACGCGGCGCACCGGCTCGTCGATGGCGGTCTCGACCGGGGCGAGGGTCACGACGCAGGGCTGCACCACCCGCGCGGTCAGCCGGCCGGTCAGCGTCCAGGCCTCCTGCCCGGTGGCGGCGATCGTCGCCTCGAGCCGCGCGGCGGGCAGGCGCGAGAGCCCCAGCGCCGCGGCGATCCGGGCGCGGGCGGCCTCGTCGGGGGCGACCGTGACGGGGTTCGGGCGGCGGGGGTTCAGCTGCGTCACGCGCAGCGGCTGGGAGAAGGGGGCAGCGGTCATCAGGCTCGTTTCCGGAAAGGGGTGGGGGACCGGCAAGCTGCCGTGTCACCGACATTCTTGAGCGCCCGGTCCGAGTTTGCTAAGCGGGTCCGGCGGCGTCAACCGCCCGCGGCGCGAGGGCGCGACTGGGCGCGACAGGACGCGGCGCGAACCAGTGGGCGGAAGGTATCCGATGGCAACGACCCGGCGGCGTCTGATCGCCCTGACCCTTGCGCTGCCGCTGGCGGCGGCCACCGCGGGCTGCACCCGGATGTACCGCAACCACGGCTATGTCCCCACCGACGACGAGTTGGCGATGGTCGTCGTCGGCCAGACCAGCCAGGCAGAGCTCGAGGGGCTGATCGGCCGTCCGGGGGCGCAGGGGCTGCTGACCGGGTCCGACTGGTACTACGTCGGCTCGCGGTGGGAGCGGTACGGCCTCAACCCCCCGCGCGAGATCGAGCGTCACGTCGTGGCGATCAGCTTCGACCAGGCCGGCACCGTCACCAACGTCCAGCGCTTCGGGCTCGAGCAGGGTCGGATCGTGGTGCTGTCGCAGCGCGTGACCGACACCGGGGTGTCCTCGGCCTCGGTGCTGCGGCAGCTCTTTGCGCGGATCGGCCGGTTCAACCCGGGGCAGATGTTCGGCAACTGATTCGGCCGGCACTGTCGGCGTGCGCGTCAGGCGGCGTCCGGCACGAAGCGGATGGCGACGCCGTTGATGCAGTAGCGCAGGCCGGTCGGCGGCGGGCCGTCGGGAAAGACGTGGCCCAGATGCGCGTCGCAGCGCTCGCACGTCACCTCGGTCCGAATCATGCCGTGGCTGCGGTCCACCGTCTCGCCGATCGCGCCGCCGGCGCGGGAAAAGCTGGGCCAGCCGCAATGGCTTTCGAACTTCTGGTCGCCGTCGAAGAGCCGCGCGCCGCAGCAGGCGCAGACATAGTGGCCCGGTCCCTTCGGAAACCCCTCGTGCGAGAACGGCCGCTCGGTCCCCGCCTGCCGGGTCACGCGATAGGTTTCGGGGTCGAGCAGCGCCCGCCACTCGGCGTCGCTGCGGGTGATCTTTTCGCTCATGGTGCATCCGATGTTGCGTTAGATTTACAAGGTAGGGCGAGTTTGGCGCCGGGCAAGGCGGGCGGGCATCGCCGGCCCGCCGGGACCGCCGGGCGCGGTGGATGGCCCGGTCGGCGGGCAAGGGGGCGTGATGCGCGAGATGCGGAAGGGGCGCTGGCGGGTGCGCCCGGCCACGACCGAGGACGACCTGAGCGCCGCGCAGCGTCTGCGCTGGCTCTGCTTTCTCGGCCCCCGCCACGCGGGCGACGGCGCCGAGCCTGCGGCCGAGGCGGCACCGCGGGATGCCGACGCGCATGACGCGCTCTGCACCCATGTGCTGATTGAGGACGGGCGCAGCGGCCAGCTCGTCGCCTGTTTCCGGCTCATGGATCTTTCCTCCGGGGCCGAGATCGAGCGCAGCTATTCGGCCCAGCACTACGATCTGGGCGGGTTGCGGGACTTTCCCGCGCCGATGGTCGAGCTCGGGCGGTTCTGCGTCCACCCCGCCCATTCCGATCCCGACATCCTGCGCGCCGCCTGGGCGGCGCTGGCCGATCACGTCGCGGCGACGGGGGCCGAGCTGCTCTTCGGCTGCTCGTCGTTCCTCGGCACCGACACCGCCCGCCACCGCGACGCCTTCGCCATGCTGCGCGACCGTCACGTGGCGCCGCGCCGCTGGCTGCCGCGGGTCAAGGCGCCCGAGGTCTTCCGCTTCGCCCGCCTCATCGGCCGGCCCGACCCGCGGAGGGCGATGGCGGCGATGCCGCCGCTGCTGCGCACCTATCTGATGATGGGCGGCTGGGTCAGCGACCACGCGGTGATGGACCGCCAGCTCGGCACGATGCACGTCTTCACCGGGGTCGAGATCAAGGCGATCCCGCCGGCCCGGGCGCGGGCGCTGCGGGCGCTGGCGGGGTAGGGGGCGGGCGGGGTAGGGCGCCGGCGGGGCAGGGCGGCCGCACCGCCCCGGCCCAAGCGCATCAAACCGCAACGCGGCGGAACCGGGGGTTGTGCGCCGGGGCTTGCCGACCCATGCTGGCCCGAAGCGCAACCCGAATGGCGGATGTCCCATGCTGTCCCTTGATCTGAGCGGGATTTACTGCGGCGCCCCGCCGCTGCCGGCCGAGATCTGGCTGCGCTGGAACGTCGACCCGCTGCTGCTGGCCGCGCTCGCCGGGGCCGCCGTCGCGCTGCGCCGCTCGGCGCTAGGGCTCGCGGCGGTCGGCGTTCTGGTGCTGGCCTTCGTCTCGCCGCTCTGCGCGCTGTCGGCGGCGCTGTTCTCGGCCCGCGTGGTCCACCACATCCTCCTCGTCGCGGTGGCGGCGCCGCTGCTGGCGCTGGCGCTGCCCGCCCGGCGGCCGTTGCCCACGGTGCCGCTGTTCGTGCTGGCGACGCTGGCGCTGTGGGGCTGGCACGTGCCCGCCGCCTATGACGCGGCGATGGCCAACCACGCGGTCTACTGGGTGATGCAGGCGACGCTGCTCGGCTCGGCCTGGCTGTTCTGGCGGGCGGTGCTCGCCCCCGCCCAGGCGGTCGGCAGCGCGCTGCTCTCGATCCTCGGGGCCTACATGCAGATGGGCTTCCTCGGCGCGCTGCTGACCTTTGCGCCGCGCGGGCTCTACGCCATCCACGCCACCGCGCCGCTCGACTGGGGGTTCACGGCGCTCTCGGACCAGCAGCTCGGCGGGCTGATCATGTGGGTGCCGGCGGGGCTGCCCTATGCGGCGCTCGGCCTGCTCGTCGCCCGGCGCGGCTGGCGCGCAATGACCGTGGCGCACAGCGCATGAGCGCGTGGCTTCTGACCCTCATCCCCTATCTCAAGGCGGTCCACATCAGCATGATCGCGGTGTGGACGGCGGGGCTCTTTGCCCTGCCGATGATGATGGCGCGGCACGAGAACGCGGTCGGGCAGGCCGACTTCAGCCGCATCCGCCAGGCCACGCACCGCAGCTATACCCTGCTCGTCACCCCGGCGGCGGTGATCGCCATCGCCACCGGGACGGTGCTGATCTTCCTGCGCGAGGCCTTCACGCTCTGGATGTTCGCCAAGCTCGTCTGCGTGGCGCTGATGGTGGCGTTCCACGCATGGATCGGCGGCACGCTGGTCGAGGTGGCCGAGACCGAGGGCTCGCACGCCCCGCCCGCGCCGGTGCTGCCGCTGGTGCTGGTCATGGTGCCGATCCTCGGCGTGCTGACCTTCGTGCTGGCCAAGCCGGATTTGTCGAGCGTCCCGGTGCCGGACTGGCTGACCCGCCCGGTCGGGGTTCATTTGCCCTTGGATGTCCCCAGGTGATAATCGAACACGAGCTTGCCGCCATGCCACCCGGTCGCCGACACCATCACGACGATGAACGCCGAGAGCATGATGCCGTAGGGCAGGACCGCGCTTTCGTAGCCCTGCATCCTGAAGCCCCAGTTCAGCCCCAGGACCGACAGCAGCAGCACGGCGATGACGAAATGCGTCCAGGCCGCGGCGCGGGCGCGGATGCCGGGCACCAGCAGCAGCTCGACCGTGCCGATCAGCCCGGCGAGCAGCCCGAAGAGGAAGGCCGTGCCCGCCGACCACACCCCGGCCCGGGCCCAGAACACGTCGCCGGTCAGCCAGTAGAGCCCGTCGGCGCCGAAGTTGCAGAACGACAGCGCGATCGGGAACGACACCGACATGGCGTGCAGCGGATGGCCGAGGATGGCGATGCGCGACTCGGTCTCGTGGAACTCGGGGTCGGCGCTGATCGGGTCGATCAGCTCGGGGTTCGGGGTCTCGATCTTCTGCTCGGCCATCGCGCGGGGCGCCTTTCCGTCCGGTCTGTGTGGCTCGCGGCCCCGCTGGGGCTCGCGGCGTGCGAGGGGTCGCTCTCTACCCTGCAACCGGCGGGGCCTGCGGCGCAATCCATTGCGACGATGTGGTGGGTGCTGATCGGCGGCGCGGCGGCGATCTTTGCGCTGGTGATGGTGCTGCTGGTGCTGGCTTTCCGCGCCGGCCATCCTGACGCCGGCCATCGCGCGGACGGCACCGACGCGGCCGATCTGGCGAGGGAAGATCTGGCACGGGCCGAGCGGCGCTGGCTCGGCGGCATGGGGTTGACCTTCTCGCTCGTCGTGCTGGGCGCGCTGACCGCCTATGGGCTGGTGGTGGGTGAGCGGCTGATGCCGCGGCCGCACGACGACCTGGTGACCGTGCGCGCCGAGGGCCGCCAGTGGGAGTGGCGCTTCGGCTATGCCGACGCCCCGGGGCGCGAGACCCGCGACGTGCTGCACATCCCCGCCGGCCGCCCGGTCGATGTCGAGATCACCACCGCCGACGTCATCCACAGCTTCTGGGTGCCGCGGCTCGCCGGCAAGCTCGACGCGATCCCCGGCCACGTCAACGTGCTGCGGATCGAGGCCGACGGCCCGGGCGAGTTCAAGGGCGTCAGCGCCGAGTTCAACGGTACCGGCTACCTCGCCCACCGCTTCCGCGTCATCGCCCACGACCCTGCCGGCTGGCAGCAATTCCTTGCAGGAGCGACCGAGTGACCGAGCCCCGCCAGCCCGCGCCGCACCCGTCCCCCCTCGGGGCCCCGGGGCCCGAACTGACCGCGCTCAGGCTGCACCGGCGGCTGCTGCCGGTCTGGGACAACGAGCCGGGGCTGCGCGGCTGGCTGAAGACCACCAGCAACACCCGGCTGGGCCGGATGTTCCTGATGACGGCGACGTGGATGTTCGTGGTCGGCGGCATCCTCGCCATGCTGATCCGGGCCCAGCTCGCCACCCCCGACAGCGCCTTCGTCGGGCCGGAGATCTACAACCAGATCTTCACCATGCACGGGACCATCATGATGTTCCTGTTCGCCATCCCCTTCTTCGAGGCGCTGGCGATCTACATCCTGCCCGGGCTGCTGGGCAGCCGCGACCTCGCGTTCCCGCGGATCGGGATGTTCGCCTTCTGGTGCTACTTCATCGGCTCGGGGACGATGGTGCTGGCGCTGCTGGCCGGGGTCGCGCCCGACAGCGGCTGGTTCATGTATCCGCCGCTCAGCTCGGCAATCCACGCGCCGGGCATCAACTCGGACGTCTGGCTGCTCGGCATCGCCTTCATCGAGATTTCCGCCATCGCCACCGCGGTCGAGGTGGTGGTGACCATCCTGCGGTTCCGCGCCGCGGGAATGTCGCTCGACCGGATGCCGATCTTCGCGTGGTACATGCTCGTCGTCGCGGTGATGATCCTGACGGCGTTCCCGCCGATGATCCTCGGCTCGCTGCTGCTCGAGCTCGAGCGCGCCTTCGGCCTGCCGTTCTTCCAGCCGGCCGAGGGGGGCGACTCGCTGCTCTGGCAGCACCTCTTCTGGCTCTTCGGCCACCCCGAGGTCTACATCATCTTCCTGCCCGCGGCGGGCGCGATCTCGACGATCCTGCCGGTGATGGCGCGGACCCATCTGCTCGGCTACGGCTGGATCGTGGCCGCGGCGGTGTCGCTTGCGGTGCTCAGCTTCGGGCTGTGGGTGCACCACATGTTCACCACCGGCATCCCGCACATGGGGCTCGCGTTCTTCTCGGCCGCCTCGACGCTGGTGGCGGTGCCGACGGGGGTGCAGATCTTCGCCTGGATCGGGACGCTCTGGCGCGGGCGGCCGACCATGTCGCTGCCGATGCTGTGGCTGATGGGGTTCTTCGTCACCTTCGTGATCGGCGGGCTGACCGGGGTGATGGTCGCCATGGTGCCGTTCGACTGGCAGGTGCACGACACCCAGTTCATCGTGGCGCACCTGCACTACGTCCTCGTCGGCGGCTTCGTCTTCCCGATGATCGCCGCGATCTACTATTGGCTGCCGATGTTCAGCGGCCGTACCCGGTTCTTCCGCACCGGCGAGGCGGCGTTCTGGCTGACCGTGCCCGCCTTCCACGTCACCTTCCTTGCGCTTCACTGGGCGGGCCTCTTGGGCCAGCGCCGCCGCATCCACAGCTACGAGGGCGGCCACGGGTGGGAGTGGATCAACCTGGTCGCCTCGATCGGCGGCTTCGTGATGGCGGCGGGGTTCGCGCTGGTGATCATCGACGTCGCGGTGAACGCGCTGATGGCGGCGCGGGGGCCGCGCAACCCGTGGGGCGCGGGGACGCTCGAATGGGCGACCGCGCGGCCGGCGCCGCCCTACAACATCGCCTCGATCCCCACGGTGCACGGCCGCTACCCGCTCGAGGACGACCCGACCCTGCCCGCCCGCATCGCCCGCGGCGAGGGCTACCTGGGCGAGCCGCTGCGCGGCCGGCGCGAGACGCTGACGGTGCGGACCGCCGACGGGGCGCCGGCCTATATCGTGCCGTTCCCCGGCAACACGATCGAGCCGCTGGTCCTCGCCGCGGTGACCGGGTTCATGTTCATGATGCCTGTCTTCAAGCAGTGGCTGCTGGCCGGGCTTGCGGTGCCGGTCGTCACGGCGCTGGCGCTGCGCTGGGCGTGGAAGATGGGCGAGCGCGCCGACACCGGCCCGCTTGACGCAGGCCACGGGGTGATGCTGCCCACCGCGGCCGAGGTCGCCGACCCGCCGGGCTGGTGGGGGTCGCTGTTCCTTTTGCTGGCCGACAGCGTGCTCTTCGGCTCGCTGCTCTTCGGCTATGCGTTCCTCTGGACCGTGGCGCCGAACTGGCCGCCGCCCGCGTTTCTCGCGCTCGACCGGCTCGGCCCGGCGCTGGCGCTGGGCGCGCTGCTGCTGACGCTCGCCGGCCCGCGGCTGGCCGAGGTGCAGCTGCGCCGCGGCGGCACCCCGTGGCTGGGGCTGGTCTTCGCCGCGCTGGGGCTGGGGGGCTGGATCGCGGCGGCGGTGACGGTGATGCGCGGGGTGGGGGCGCCGGCGGCCCACGCCTATGACGCGACGGTCTGGGCGATCGCGGGCTACGTGGCCTTCCACGCCGGGGTGGCGCTGGTGATGACGGGCTTCGTCATGGCGCGCCAGCGCGCCGGTTACCTCTCGGCGCGGCGCTTCAACCCGGTGCGGGTGCTGCGGCTCTGGGTGGATTACGCGGCGCTGGTCGGGACCGTGGGTCTCGCCGCCGCCTGGCTGCCGGGGGCGTTCTGATGCGGGACATCCTGCGCATCGCCGCGCCCTTCACCCTCTGGATCGTGGCGTTCAGCGCGATCTACGGGCTCGAGGGGCTGGTCTGCTCGCGCCACGGCGCGCATCTGGACGCCGCCACCTGGCGGCTGATGCTGCTGGCCGCCTGGGGCGTCGCCATCGCGGGTCACCTGCTGCTCGCCCACGCCTACCGCGGCCCGCTGGGCGGCGACACGCGGTTCCACCGCCTCGTCGCCATGACGCTGGCGCTGGCGGCGCTGGCGGCGACCGTCTGGACGCTGATGCCGGTGGCGACCATGTCGATGTGCCTCTGACCGCGGCGGTTCCCCCCGCCCGCGCGCCCGGCTAGGGTGCGGCCGAACCGCCCCCGCGAGGCCCGTCGATGCCGAACCCCCATGCCCTCAGGATCGAGCGTGCCGAGCTGCGCATCGTGCGGCTGCCGTTGCTCACCCCCTTCACCATCGCCACCG
Organism: Paracoccus sanguinis; assembly: GCF_900106665.1. Taxonomy (GTDB): domain Bacteria; phylum Pseudomonadota; class Alphaproteobacteria; order Rhodobacterales; family Rhodobacteraceae; genus Paracoccus; species Paracoccus panacisoli. The sequence goes on along the minus strand of NZ_FNNA01000002.1, from coordinate 53,247 downwards.
GGACGATGACCGAGAAGGTGTTCCCGCTGCTGATCCTGCACGCGGACGGGGTCGAGGGGGTGGCCGAGGGGGTGATGGACCCACTGCCCGACTATCTCGAGGAAACCCTGCCCGCTGCCCTCGCGCTCTTGCGCGAGGTGCTGCTGCCTGGCCTCGTCGGCCGCGCCCTGACCGCGCCGCAGGACATCGCCGCGGGGATGGAGGGGTGGCGCGGCCACCGCATGACCCGGGCCATGGTCGAGATGGCGGTGTGGGACCTCTGGGCGCGCAGCCTGAACGTGCCGCTCAAGGCGCTGCTCGGCGGGACGCGGGACGCGGTCGAGGTCGGGGTCTCGCTCGGGATCGGCGACATCCCCGGCACGGTCGAGCGGGTCGGCGCGCATCTGGCGCAGGGCTACCGGCGCATCAAGCTCAAGATCATGCCGGGCCACGATCTCGCGGTGCTCGACGCGGTGCGGGCGGCGTTTCCCGACGCGCATCTGACGGTCGACGCGAACGCCTCGTACCGGTTGGCGGACGCCGCGCATCTGGCCCGGCTCGACCGCTACGGGCTCGACTACATCGAGCAGCCGCTGGCCTTCGACGACATGGTGGACCACGCCGCCCTGCAGGCCCGGCTGGCGACGCCGATCTGCCTGGACGAGAGCCTGCGCTCGGCCGCCGACACCCGCCGGGCGCTGGTGATGGGGGCGGCGCGGGTCGTCAACATCAAGGTCGGGCGCGTCGGCGGCCATCTCGAGGCGCGGCGCATCCACGATCTCTGCGCCGCCTTCGACGTGCCGGTGTGGTGTGGCGGGATGCTCGAATCAGGGATCGGGCGGGCGCACAACCTGCATCTGTCGAGCCTGCCGGGCTTCACCCGCCCCGGCGACACCTCGTCGTCGAGCCGCTATTTTGCCCGCGACATCGTGGCCGAGCGGCTCGAGGCGGCGGACGGAATCATGCCGGTGCCGCCCGGACCGGGGACCGGCGTGACGCTTGACCGCGCCTTCCTCGACAGCGTGACGGCGAGCCGCGAGGTCTTCGGCGCATGAGCGAAGCCCCCGTCATCCGCGCGGTCGGCGACATCGCCACCCTGCGCCGGCTCGAGGCGTTGCAGGTCGCCGTCTGGGGCGAGGGCGACCTGCCCGACCCCGCCGACCTGATGGCGGCGGTGGTCGAGGCGGGGGGGCTTGTCGCGGTGGCGGCGGACGGCGAGGGCGCGCCGGTCGGCTATCTCTTCGGCTTCCCGACCCGCGATCCGGCGCGCCAGCACTCGCACCGGCTGGGGATCAGGCCCGACTGGCAGGGGCGGGGCCTGGGCAAGCGGCTCAAGCTCTTCCAGCGCGACTGGTGCCTCGCGCAGGGCATCCGCCTCGTCACCTGGACCTTCGATCCGGCCCGCAAACCGAACGCGGCGCTCAACATCGGCGTCCTGGGGGCGAGCGCGCGGACCTATCTGCGCGACTATTACGGCGAAATGGCGGGGATCAACGCGGGGGTGCCCTCGGACCGGCTGCTGGTCGAATGGCACCTGCCGACGCCTGACCCGATCCGCCCCGAGGCCGCCCCGCGGATCGTCCCGCTGGACGCGGGCGGGGAAGACCCGCTGGCCCGGCGGCTGGCGCTGCGCACGGCGCTGGAGGGGGCCTTCGCCGAGGGGCTGGCGATCCGCGGCTTCGACCCGGCCGGCGGGGGCCGCTACCTGCTCGCGCCCTGAGGCGTCAGGCCGAAACGCACTCCGTCTCCCACCCCGCGCAGCGTTCGCGCAGCGCGTCGGGCAGGAGGGCCTCGGTCACGATCGCGTCGAGTTCGGCGAGCGACACCACCTTGATCGGCGCCGACCGGCCCAGCTTGCTCAGGTCCGTCACCAGCAGCCGCGACCGCGCCTGCCGCAGGATCGTGCGGCTGACCCGCACCTCGGCCAGGTCGTAGTCGAGCACGTCGCCGTCCGCATCCATCGCCGAGCAGCCGATCACCGCGAAATCGACCTTGAAGTTGGTCATCAGCTCACTCGTCAGATCGCCCACCAGCCCGCCGTCCGAACGCCGGACCGCGCCGCCCGCCACGATCACCTCGCAGCTGTCGTTGTGGATCATGATGTTGGCGACGTTCATGTTGTTGGTCACCACCGTCAGGTTGCGGTGCCCGAGCAGCGCCCGCGCCACCGCCTCGGTCGTGGTGCCGATGTTGAGGATCAGCGAGGAGTTGTCGGGGATCCGCGCGGCGCAGAGCCGGCCCACGGTCTCCTTCGCCTCCTGGTGCAGCAGGCGCCGCGCCTCGTAGCCGAGGTTGGCGACGCCGCTCGGCAGCACCGCGCCGCCGTGGACGCGGTCGACCAGCCCCTGATCGGCGAGCTCGCCCAGATCGCGCCGGATCGTCTGCACCGAGACGTCGAAGCGGCTGGCAAGGTCATCGACCTCGACCCGGCCCGAGGCCTTGGCGAGGTTCACGATATCCATCTGGCGGATGCTGAGAGCCATGCGCACTCCCTTTCGGGTCGAAGCTAGCGCGCGCGGGTGACGCGCGCAAACGACAAATATCGCGCGAAAGCGAAAATAGGTTTTGACAGCGCACACGCGGATATGATCGTTTGTGCCACGCTTCAGAGGCGCGAGACGGATGGCTGAAACCACGGACCTGTTCATCATCGGCGGCGGCATCAACGGCTGCGGGATCGCCCGCGACGCCGCCGGGCGCGGCCTGTCGGTGCGGCTGGCCGAGCAGGGCGACCTCGCCCAGGCGACCTCGTCGTCCTCGACCAAGCTCTTCCACGGCGGGCTGCGCTATCTCGAGTTCCTCGAGTTCCGGCTGGTGCGCGAGGCGCTGCGCGAGCGCGAGGTGCTGCTGCGAGCAATGCCCCACATTAGCTGGCCGATGCGCTTCGTGCTGCCGCTCGACCCCGAGATGCGGTTCGAGGGTGGCACCCCGGTCTCGCGCATGGTGCCGTTCCTGCGCGGCCGCCGGCCGGCGGCGATGATCCGGGCGGGGCTGTTTCTCTATGACCACCTCGGCAGCCGCGCGATCCTGCCCGGCACCTCGTCGCTGGACCTGACCCGCGGCCCCGAGGGCGCGCCGCTGCAGCCGCGGCTGCGCCGGGCCTATGAATATTCCGACTGCTGGGTGGACGACGCCCGGCTGGTGGTGCTGAACGCCCGCGACGCGGCCGCACGCGGTGCCGACATCCTGACCCGCGCCCGGGTGACCGAGGCGCGGCGCGAGGGCGAGCTGTGGGCCGTGCGCCTGGCCGACGGACGCAGCTTCCGCGCCCGCGCGCTCGTCAACGCCGCCGGCCCGTGGGTCGGCAAGGTCATCGCCGACGTGGCCCACATCGTCACGCCCGAGCGCATCCGCCTCGTGCGCGGCAGCCACATCGTGACCCGGCGCCTCTTCGACCACGACAAGGCCTATTTCTTCCAGGGGCCGGACGGGCGGATCGTCTTTGCGATCCCCTATGAGACCGACTTCACCCTGATCGGCACCACCGACGTGGACCACCAGGGCGCCCCGGGCGAGGCGGTCTGCACCCCGGCCGAGATCGACTATCTCTGCACCTTCGCCTCGCGCTATTTCCGCCAGCCGGTGACGCCGGCGGATGTCGTCTGGACCTATTCCGGCGTGCGCCCCCTCTATGACGACGGGGTGTCCTCGGCCACCGCCGCGACCCGCGACTATGTGCTGTCGCTGGACCGCAAGGGGGCGCCCTGCCTCAACGTCTTCGGCGGCAAGATCACCACCTATCGCCGGCTCGCCGAGGCGGCGATGGGCAAGCTCGGGCCGCTGCTGCCCGGGACCGGGGCGGACTGGACCGCGGGCGTGGCGCTGCCGGGCGGGGATTTCCCCGTCGACGGCGTGCAGGCGCAGGTCGAGGCGCTGCGTGGCGCGCATCCCTTCCTGACGCCCCGTTGGGCGTTGCGGCTGGTGCGCGCCTACGGCACCGAGGCGCGGGTGATGCTGGACGGCGCGCGGACCGCGGCCGACCTTGGGCGCGACTTCGGCGCGACGTTGACCGAACGGGAACTGGACTGGATGATGACGCGGGAATGGGCGCGCGAGGCCGAGGATGCGCTCTGGCGCCGTTCGAAACTGGGGTTGAGGATGACCGCCGACGAGGTTGCCGAGGTCGGCCGCCACATGAGCCGCGCGAGGGTCGCGGCATGACGCTGGAACTTGCGGGGATCGGCAAGGAGGTCGGAGGCCAGGTCTGGATCCATCCGACCGACCTGACGCTCGCGCCCGGGACCATGAACGTGCTGCTCGGGCCGACGCTCTCGGGCAAGACCACGCTGATGCGGCTGATGGCGGGGCTCGACCAGCCCACCCACGGCCGGGTGCTGTGGCAGGGCCGCGACGTGACCGGCGAGCGGGTGCAGGACCGCGGCGTGGCGATGGTCTATCAGCAGTTCATCAACTACCCGGCGATGAGCGTCTACGATAACGTCGCCTCGCCGCTGCGCCTCAAGGGCGTGCCGCGGGCCGAGATCGACCGCCGGGTGCGCGAGACGGCCGAGCTGATGCGGCTGACGCCCTATCTGGCGCGCAAGCCGCTCGAGCTGTCGGGCGGCCAGCAGCAGCGCACGGCGCTGGCCCGGGCGCTGGTCAAGGACGCTGGGCTGGTGCTGCTGGACGAGCCGCTGGCCAACCTCGACTACAAGCTGCGCGAAGAGCTGCGGGCCGAGATCCCGCGCATCTTCGCCGAAAGCGGCGCGATCTTCGTCTATGCGACGACCGAGCCTGAAGAGGCGCTGCTGCTCGGCGGCAACACCGCGACCATGTGGGAGGGGCGGATCACCCAGTTCGGCCCCACGCCCGAGGTCTATCGCGCCCCCCGCGACGCCACGACCGCGCGGGTGTTCTCGGACCCGCCGATGAACTTCAAGTCGATCGAGGTGCGCGGCGGCCAGGCGGTGCTGGACGGCGCGGGTTTCGCGGTCGCGGGCCTCCCCGACGGGCGCTACGCCGCGGGCTTCCGGCCCGGGCACCTGCGGCTGGCGCAGGGGCCGGGGGCGATCCCGCTGCTCGCGCGGCTCGACGTGACCGAGATCACCGGGGCCGAGACCTACCTGCACCTGACCCACGGCCAGGACCGCTGGGTGGGGCTGGTCGAGGGGGTCCGCGACCTGCCCGCGGGCGAGCCGCTGACCGTCTGGCTCGACCCCGCCCATGTCTATCTGTTCGACGCCCAAGGGCGGCTGGCGCGTCCGGCCCCCTACGCGGCCGCGGCGTAAGAGAGGGGAGCCCGCATGGCCCGCATCACGCTGGACGACCTCGCCCACAGCTACAACCCCGCGCCGCGCTCGGACGCGGACTACGCGCTGAAGCCGATGACCATGACCTGGCGCGACGGCGGCGCCTATGCGCTGCTCGGCTCGTCGGGCTGCGGCAAGACCACGCTGCTCAACATCATCTCGGGGCTGGTGACGCCGTCGCGGGGCCGGGTGCTGTTCGACGACCGCGACGTGACCCGCAGCCCCACCGCCGCGCGCAACATCGCCCAGGTGTTCCAGTTCCCGGTCGTCTACGACACCATGACGGTGCGCGAGAACCTCGCCTTCCCGCTGCGCAACCGCGGCGTCCCGGCGGCCGAGATCGCCGCCCGCGTGGCCGAGATCGCCCGCATGATCGGGATGGAGGCCGAGCTCGATCACCGCGCCCGCGGGCTGACGGCGGATGCCAAGCAGAAGATCAGCCTTGGCCGCGGCATGGTGCGGCAGGACGTGAACGCGATCCTCTTCGACGAGCCGCTGACCGTGATCGACCCGCAGATGAAATGGGAGCTGCGGACCCAGCTCAAGGCGCTGCACCGCGACTTCGGCCACACGATGATCTACGTGACCCACGACCAGACCGAGGCGCTCACCTTCGCCGACGAGGTGGTGGTGATGTCCGAGGGCCGGGTCGTGCAGGCGGGCACCCCGCAGGCGCTCTTCGAGACACCGGCCCACACCTTCGTCGGCCATTTCATCGGCTCACCGGGCATGAACCTGCTCGACGCGCAGGTCGAGGGGGCGACGGCCCATGTCGCGGGCGCCGCCGTGCCGCTGGGCGCGGCCTATGCGCCGGGCGCGGGCCGGGTGCAGATCGGCATCCGCCCCGACGCCGCCCATCTTGCCACCGCGGGCGCGGGCCTGCCGTTCCGCATCGAGCGGATCGAGGACGCCGGCCGCCACCGTATCGTGCGCGGACGGGTCGGCGCGGCCGCCTTCAACCTGACCGTGCCCGAGGGTGAGCCGATCCCCGCGGGCGCCGACCGCGTGGTGCTGGACCCCGCCCGGATCGGGGTCTTCGTCGATGACTGGCGCATTGCGCCCCTGACCCAAGCGAGCGCCGCCTGATGGACAAGCCCGTCAACAACCGCGCCTGGTTCCTCGTCCTGCCGGTCCTCGTCCTGGTCGCCTTTTCGGCGGTGATCCCGCTGATGACGGTGGTGAACTATTCGGTGCAGGACACCTTCGGCAACAACCAGTTCTTCTGGAACGGCCTCGGCTGGTTCCAGGAGGTGCTGGCGAGCGACCGCATCCGGGCCGCCCTCGGCCGGCAGATCCTGTTCTCGGCCATCATCCTCGTGATCGAGATCCCGCTCGGCATCTTCATCGCGCTGAACATGCCGAAGAAGGGCTTCTGGGCCTCGGTCTGCCTCGTCCTCATGGCGCTGCCGCTGCTCATTCCGTGGAACGTCGTCGGCACCATCTGGCAGGTGTTCGGCCGCGTGGACATCGGCCTTCTGGGCCGCACGCTGGCGGCGCTGGGGATCGACTACAACTACGTCAGCGACGCCTTCGACGCCTGGGCCACGATCATCGTCATGGACGTGTGGCACTGGACGAGCCTCGTGGCGCTGCTCTGCTATGCCGGGCTGCAGTCCATCCCGCAGGCCTTCTACCAGGCCGCCGAGATCGACCAGGCGAGCCGCTGGAGCGTCTTCCGCTACATCGAGCTGCCCAAGATGCGGGGCGTGCTGCTGATCGCGGTGCTGCTGCGCTTCATGGACAGCTTCATGATCTACACCGAACCGTTCGTCGTGACCGGCGGCGGACCCGGCAACGCCACCACCTTCCTGTCGATCGACCTGGTCAAGATGGCCGTGGGGCAGTTCGACCTCGGCCCGGCGGCGGCGTTCAGCCTGATCTACTTCCTCGTGATCCTGCTGATTTCCTGGGTCTTCTACACCGTCATGACCGCCGAGAACGAGGCCCCGAGATGAGCACCCGCTCCCCCCGCTATGGCGCGGCTGTCGTGATGACGCTGTACCTGCTGTTCCTGCTGATCCCGATCTACTGGCTCGTGAACATGAGCTTCAAGACGAACACCGAGATCACCGGCAGCTTCACCCTGTTCCCGCACGCGCCGACGCTGGCCAACTATCGGACCATCCTGACGGATGCGAGCTGGTACATGGGCTACGTCAACTCGCTGACCTACGTGCTGATGAACACCGCGATCTCGATCGGGGTGGCGCTGCCGGCGGCCTATGCCTTCTCGCGCTACCGCTTCCTCGGCGACAAGCACCTGTTCTTCTGGCTGCTGTCGAACCGGATGGCGCCGGCTGCGGTCTTCGCGCTGCCGTTCTTCCAGCTCTATTCGGCGGTAGGGCTCTTCGACACCCACATCGCGGTGGCGCTGGCGCACTGCCTCTTCAACGTGCCGCTGGCGGTCTGGATCCTCGAGGGCTTCATGTCCGGCGTCCCGCGCGAGATCGACGAGACGGCCTATATCGACGGCTATTCCTTCCCGCGCTTCTTCACCCGCATCTTCGTGCCGCTGATCGCGAGCGGCATCGGGGTCGCCGCGTTCTTCTGCTTCATGTTCTCGTGGGTCGAGCTGCTGCTCTCGCGCACCCTGACCAGCGTCAACGCCAAGCCGATCGCGGCCACCATGACCCGGACCGTCTCGGCCTCGGGGATGGACTGGGGGGTGCTGGCGGCGGCGGGGGTGCTGACGATCCTGCCCGGCGCGCTCGTGATCTGGTTCGTGCGCAACTACATTGCCAAGGGCTTTGCCCTGGGGAGGGTGTGATGGCCCTGACGCCTGTTCCCGAAGCCGCCGCCCCCAAGTCCGCGCCCGTGCCGCGGTCGCGTTCCGGGGCCGTGATGGCGGGGTTCGCCGCCGCCGCCGCGCTGATGCTCGCCGTGCTCGCATGGCTTGTCACCCTCGTGCCGGTCGAGGACGGGGTGCGCGACTGGACCGCCTCGCTCTCGCCGGGCAACTGGATGGCGTGGACCTTTCCGACCGCGCTCTTCTACTGGATCATCGCGGCGCTGCTGCTGACGCTGATCTGGCTGGCGATCCGCTTTCCCGAGACGCCGCGCCGCGGCGTGCTGGGGATCATGACGACCCGCGGCGACCGGCTGTTCATCAGCCTGCTCGGGTCGGCATTCATCAACCTTGCCTGGGTCGGGCTGGGCGCCAGCCCGGTCTGGGGCGGGCTGGTCGTTGCGATCATCTACGCCGCGGCGGTGTTCCGCTGGGTGTGACAACCGGGCCGAAAAGGGGCCCTTGAGGGAGGAAGACCATGAGACTGCACCTGACCACCGCCATCGCGCTTGCGCTGTTGGCCACCGGCGCGCAGGCCGGCATCGAGGAGGCGAAGGCCTTCCTCGACAAGGAGATCGGCGATCTCTCGACCCTGTCCCGCGCGGATCAGGAAAAGGAGATGCAGTGGTACATCGACGCGGCCAAGCCCTTCGCCGGCATGGACATCAAGGTCGTGTCCGAGACGATCACCACCCACGAATACGAATCCAAGGTGCTGGCCCCGGCCTTCACCGCCATCACCGGCATCAAGGTCACCCATGACCTGATCGGCGAGGGCGACGTGGTCGAGAAGCTGCAGACCCAGATGCAGTCGGGCGAGAACGTCTATGACGCCTATGTCAACGACAGCGACCTGATCGGCACCCACTGGCGCTATCAGCAGGCCCGCAACCTGACCGACTGGATGGCGAACGCCGGCAAGGACGTGACCTCGCCCACGCTCGACATCGACGACTTCATCGGCAAGTCCTTCACCACGGCGCCGGACGGCAACCTCTACCAGCTGCCCGACCAGCAGTTCGCCAACCTCTACTGGTTCCGCAAGGACTGGTTCGACGACCAGAAGAACAAGGACGACTTCAAGGCCAAGTACGGCTACGACCTGGGCGTCCCGGTCACCTGGTCGGCCTATGAGGACATCGCCGAGTTCTTCACCGGCCGCGAGATCGACGGCAAGAAGGTCTACGGCCATATGGACTATGGCAAGAAGGACCCCTCGCTCGGCTGGCGCTTCACCGATGCGTGGCTGTCGATGGCCGGAAACGGCGACAAGGGCATCCCGAACGGCAAGCCGGTCGACGAATGGGGCATCCGCGTGGACGAGAACGACCGTCCGGTCGGCTCGTGCGTAGCCCGCGGCGGCGACACCAACGGCCCGGCGGCGGTCTATGCGATCCAGAAGTACCTCGACTGGCTCAAGGCCTATGCGCCGCCCGCCGCGCAGGGGATGACCTTCTCGGAAAGCGGCCCGGTGCCGAGCCAGGGCGAAGTCGCCCAGCAGATGTTCACCTACACCGCCTTCACCGCCGACTTCGTCAAGGACGGCCTGCCGGTGGTGAACGAGGACGGCACGCCGAAATGGCGCTTCGCCCCCTCGCCGCACGGTGCCTACTGGAAGGACGGCATGAAGCTCGGCTACCAGGACGCCGGCTCGTGGACGCTGCTGAAGTCGACGCCCGACGACCGCGCCAAGGCCGCGTGGCTCTATGCGCAGTTCGTCACCTCGAAGACGGTGGACGTGAAGAAATCCCACGTCGGGCTGACCTTCATCCGCCAGTCGACGATCGACGACAAGTCGTTCACCGAGCGCGCGCCGAAGCTGGGCGGTCTGATCGAGTTCTACCGCTCGCCCGCCCGCCTGCAGTGGTCGCCCACGGGCACCAACGTGCCGGACTATCCGAAGCTCGCGCAGCTCTGGTGGCAGGCGATCGGCGATGCCTCGTCGGGCGCCAAGACCGCGCAGGAGGCGATGGACAGCCTGTGCGCCGAGCAGGAGAAGGTGATGGCGCGGCTCGAGAAGGCCGGGGTGCAGGGCGACATCGGCCCGAAACTGGCCGACGAGCATGACCTCGCCTACTGGAACGCCGAGGCCGTCAAGGCCGGCAACCTCGCCCCTCAGCTCAAGCTCGAGAACGAGGACCCGGCGCCCGAGACCGTCGATTACGACGAGCTGGTGAAGAGCTGGCAGAAGTAAGCCCGCGCGCCACCTGACCAACGCGAAAGGCCCGCACGCCGCGGGCCTTTCGTCACCCGTGCGGCGGCATGGACCGCACCCCCAACCCCGACCCCTCCGCGCCCCCTTCGCGCGGACCCGCAGCAGGAGGCCGCGCATGAGCATTCTCGCCATCGACCAGGGCACCACCTCGTCGCGCGCGCTGGTGCTGACCGACGATCTGCGCATCCAGTCCATCGCCCAGCACGAGATCCGCCAGCATTTCCCGAACTCGGGCTGGGTCGAGCATGACCCCGACGAGATCTGGTCCTCGACCGCCGCGGTGGCGCGCGAGGCGATCGAGAAGGCCGGAAACCCGCCCTTGGCCGCCATCGGCATCACCAACCAGCGCGAGACGACCGTGGTCTGGGACCGCCGCACCGGCCAGCCGATCCACCGCGCCATCGTCTGGCAGGACCGCCGCACCGCCGACACCTGCGCCGCCCTCAAGGCCGAGGGGCATGAGCCGCGGGTGACCGAGACGACCGGGCTGCTGCTCGACCCCTATTTCAGCGCCACCAAGATCGCATGGATTCTCGACCACGTGGACGGCGCCCGCGCCGCGGCCGAGCGGGGCGATCTGGCCTTCGGCACCGTGGACAGCTGGCTGATCTGGAGGCTGACCGACGGGCTCTGCCACCTGACCGACGCGACCAACGCCTCGCGCACCATGCTTTACGACATCCGTGCCGGGGAGTGGTCGGACGAGATGTGCGCCCTCTTCCGGGTGCCGCGCGCGATGCTGCCCGAGGTCCGCGACTGCGCGGGCAGCTTCGGCGAGGCCCGCCCGGACCTCTTCGGCCGCGCCGTGCCGATCATGGGCGTGGCCGGCGACCAGCAGGCCGCGACCGTGGGGCAGGCGTGCTTCGATCCCGGCATGACCAAGGCCACCTATGGCACCGGCTGCTTTGCGCTGCTCAACACCGGCGACCGGCCGGTGTGGTCGCAGAACCGGCTGCTCACCACCATCGCCTATCGCCTGAACGGGCGGCCGACCTATGCGCTCGAAGGGTCGATCTTTGTCGCCGGCGCCGTCGTCCAGTGGCTGCGCGACGGGCTGGGCGTGATCGCCAGCGCCGACGAGACGCAGGCGCTGGCCGAGCGCGCCGACCCCGCGCAGGATCTGGTGCTGGTCCCCGCCTTCACCGGCCTCGGCGCGCCGCACTGGCGGCCCGACGCGCGCGGCGCGATCTTCGGCCTCACCCGCTCGACCGGGCCGGCGGAACTTGCCCGCGCGGCGCTGCAGAGCGTCGGGCACCAGACCCGCGACCTGATCGAGGCGATGCGCGCCGACGGCGCCACGGTCGAAAGCGCGGTGTTGCGGGTCGATGGCGGCATGACCCGCAGCGACTGGACGATGCAGTTCCTGGCCGACATCCTCGGCGTGCCGGTGGACCGGCCGCGGATCACCGAGACGACGGCGCTCGGCGCGGCCTACCTGGCCGGGCTCGGGGCCGGGCTCTGCCCGGAGCCCGCCGAGTTCCAGAAGGTCTGGACCCTCGACCGCCGCTTCAGCCCCCTGATGCCCGAGGATGAGCGCGCCGCCCGCCACGACCGCTGGCAGCGCGCCGTCGCCTGCACGATCTAGGCGGCATTCAGGCGGCGGCGACGGCGACCTCGGCCCGGAAGCCCCGGTCGCTGCCCGGAATGGGCGAGGCGAGGCGCAGTTCGGAGCCGATGGCCGCCGCGATCGAGGCGGCGATGGTCAGCCCCAGCCCCGAGCCGTCGGCGCGGCTGCCGCCGCGTTCGAACCGCTGGGTCAGCCGGGCGAGCGCTTCGGCCGCGACCGGCAGGGCGTCGTTCTCAACCCGCAGCACCCCCGCGGGGGTCAGCGTGACCGCGACCGGCGTGCCCGGCGCCCCGTGCCGCAGGGCATTCTCGATCAGGTTGCGCGCCAGCACCGCGAAGGCATCGGGGTCGAGGCGCGAGGCGACCGCCCCCTCGGGCAGCGTCACCGCCACGCGGCCCTCGGGCAGATCGCGCGCGATGTCGTCGGCCAGCGCCGCGAGGATCGGCACCACGTTGCCGGGCGCCGCGCGGACCACGCCGCCGCCCTCGGCGCGGGCGAGCTGCAACAGCTTTTCCGACAGCCGCGCCATCCGCTTCAGCTCGCCCTCGACCCGCATCGCCCGCTCGCGCAGCGGCCCCGCGGGCGCCTCGGCCACCAGCCGCTGGGTGTGGGCGAGTGTCGCGGCGATGGGTGTGCGCAGCTCATGCGCGGCGTTCGAGGCGAAGTCGCGCTCGGCCGCCAGCGCATCGCCCATCCGCGCCATCAGCCGGTTGGCCTGCCCGCGGATCGGCTCGAGTTCCGCCGGCAGCCCCGTGTCCGGGACCGGCGACAGATCCTGCGCCCCGCGCCGCCCCAGCGCCGCCGACAGCCCGTCGAGCGGCGCCAGCCCCCGCCGCACCAGCCACGAGATGCCCAGCAGCGCGATCGGGATCAGCGCCGCGAGCGGCAGCAGCATCAGCCCCAGCGTGGCGAACATCGCGCTGCGCCGCACCGCCAGCGGCTCGGCGGCCTGGATGATGTAGCGCCCGCCCTCGGCGCTGCGGGTGTAGACCCGGTGGTCGCGGGCCGCGCTGAACCCCTCGGGCGCGTCGGGCGGGAACACCGCGGGGTCGGCGTCGTGCGACAGTACCAGCACCGCGCCGCCCCGGTCGCGCAGCAGGTAGGTCAGGTATTCGTCATGCGGCGCCGCCTGCGAGGTGCGCGGCACCACGCGGGGGCGGTGGTCGTCGTCCTCGTCGTCCTCGTCATCCTCCTCGTCGTGGTCCCCCCCGTCGCCGCGCCGCGCGCGCCGGTCCTCGCGGTCGTGGTCGCGGCGATAGCGGTCGGCCTCGATCTCGAGGATGGCGAGCGGCAGGATGCGCTCGGCGGTCTCCTGCAGCGCGCTGTCGAAGATGCGGTCGGTGCGCGCCTTGAGCGCCAGCCCCGCGCCCCCCACCGCGGCGAGCCACGCGACGACCAGCCCCAGCGACAGCCGCAGCGCGAGGTCGCGGCGCAGGCTGGCCGGGCGGCGCGGCGCGGGCCGGGGGGGCAGGGCGCTCACGGCTGGCCGAGCCGATAGCCGACGCCGCGCACCGTCTCGACCGCCGCGGGGCCCAGCTTCTTGCGAAGCCGGCTGACGTAGACCTCGATGGTGTTGCTCTCGACCTCGGCGTCGAAGCTGTAGAGCCGCTCTTCCATCTGCGCCTTCGACAGGATCGCGCCGGGGCGGGCGAGCAGCGCCTCGAAGATCGCCCATTCGCGGCCCGAAAGGTCGATGCGCCCGCCCGGCCCGATGATCGAGCGCGCGGCGACGTCGATCGACAGCGCCCCCAGCTCGACCAGCGGGTTGGGGTTGCCGTTGTAGCGCCGCGCCACCGCGCCGATCCGGGCCGAGAGCTCCGCGAGGTCGAAGGGCTTCACGATGTAGTCGTCGGCCCCTGCGTTCAGCCCGTCGATCCGCTCGGTGATGCGGTCGCGGGCGGTCAGGATGATGACCGGGGTGGCCGAGCCCTCGGCCCTGAGCCGCCGCAGCAGCGTCAGCCCCGATCCGTCGGGCAGCATCAGGTCGAGCAGGATCAGGTCATAGGGCACCACCCGCGCCGCGTCGCCCGCGTCGGCGAGCGTCTGCACCCAGTCGGGGCTGTGACCCTCGGCCTCGAGCTGGTCGCGCACCGCCGAGCCGAGGCCGCTGTCGTCTTCGATGAGAAGGATGCGCATCGCTGGCCCCCCGTGGTCCCGTTCCGGCCTTATCACGCGCTGGCGCGGCTGACATCCGCCTGAACGCCGCGGGCCGGGGCGTTCAGGCCGCTGTCAGCGCCGGGGGCGAGACGGGGGCATCGATCCACCCAAAGACCCGGAGGCCCAGATGCCCGACCCCACCCTTTCCCGCCGCCGCCTGCTGCTGATGGCCGCCGTCGCGGGGCTTGCCGTTCCCGCCGCCGCAGGGGCGGCCTTTGCAGCCCGCGAGGGGCGCGCCGCCGAGCCCACGGGCGATGACCCGGCGTGGCTGCGGCTGGCCGACGACGACCGCCGCCGCGGGCGCGGCCGCCACCGCGAGGACGACGACGATGACGACGAGCGCGGCGACGATGACGACGACGACGATGACGATGATGACGACGACGACTGCGACGACGACGCGGCCGGCCGCTGCGGCGCGCCCGCCCGCCCCGCAGGCCCGGCGCCCGCGCAGAACCCGCTGATCGGCGCCCCCCGCGCCGTCGTGAAGTAAGGAGACCGACGATGCAGCACTCCACCGCCCTGGCGCTCAGCCTCGCCGCGCTGATCCCCGCCACCCTCGCCCCCGCCGCCGCCGATGCGCGCGAGGTGAGCCTGTCCACCACCCTCACCAACTATGGCGGTGAGGGCGCCTATCTCGCCATCTACGTCACCGACGCGGCGGGCGCCTATCAGGGCACGCTGTGGCTTGCGGGCGGCAAGTCGAAATGGTGGCCGCACCTGGCCGACTGGCACCGGGCGACCGGTGGCGCGGTGCCGGACGGCGTGACCGGCGCCTCGGTCGGGTCGGGGCGCACGCTCGACGTGACGGTCGATCTGGCCGACGCGCTTTTTGACGCGGGCTACCAGATCCGCATCGACTGCTCGGTCGAGGACATGGGCGATGCCCCCGCCGACGTGGTGGCCGAGCTGACCTCGGCCGGCGCCGGCAAGCCCGTGCCGGGCAACGGCTACGTCCAGTCCCTGACCTACCGCTGAACCGGGCGGGCGGCGGCTACGTTGCCGCCGCCCCGCTGCCCGTGCCGTCGCCACCGCGCGGCCCTGCCTTCGAGGACACCCCCCATGCTTCGCCGCATCCACTCCCTGCCGGGCCTCGTGCTCGGCCTGCTGCTCGCGCTGATCGCGGGCTCGGGCGCCGTACTCTCTGTCCAGCCCGCGATCGAGCGCGCCGCCGCGCCCCCCCAGTCCCTGACCATCGCCGAGACCGCCGCCGCGATCACCGCCGCCGCGCCGGGCACCCAGGCGATCACCCGCAGCGCCAACGGCGTCGTGACCGCGCAGGTCCGCGATACCGCGGGCCGCCGGGTCCTGACCGTCGATCCGGCGAGCGGCGCGACCCTGCCCGAGGTGGCCGAGGGGCCGGTCATGCGCGCCGTCAAGTCGTTCCACCGCTCGTTGCTGCTCGGCGACGGCGGGCGGGCCGCGGTGGGGGTCATGGCGGCGGCGATGGCGCTGGTGCTTGGGTCGGGCCTGTGGCTGATGCTGCGGGCGCTCGGCGGCTGGCGGCGGGCGGCGGCCCCGGTCCATGCGCGCGGCGCCAAGGGGTGGCACGCGCGCATCGGCCGGGTGGCGCTCGTCGGGCTCGGGGTGTCGGCGCTGACCGGGGCGTGGCTCTCGGCCGCGACGTTCGGCCTTGCCCCGGACGGCAGCGCCGCGGTGCTGCCCCGCGCCACCGCGGCGGCCGGGGCGCCCCTGGCGCTGGCGCGGATGCCGGCGCTCGACCGTCCGCTGGCCGAGCTGCGCAGCCTGACGCTGCCCGCGCGGCCGGGCGAGATGCTGCGGCTCGAGACCGGCGCGGGGGTGGCGCTGGTCGAGCCCGCGACGGGCGCGATTGCGGCCTTCGCCCCGGTGACCTGGGGCGGGCGGGTGTGGGAGTGGGCCTATCGCCTGCACACCGGC
Organism: Paracoccus sanguinis; assembly: GCF_900106665.1. Lineage (GTDB taxonomy): Bacteria > Pseudomonadota > Alphaproteobacteria > Rhodobacterales > Rhodobacteraceae > Paracoccus > Paracoccus panacisoli. The sequence goes on along the minus strand of NZ_FNNA01000002.1, from coordinate 37,396 downwards.
CACGGGCTCTGGGCGCTGGGGCTGGTCCTCGGGACCGCGGCGCTGGCGGTGCCGGTGCTGGCCGCGACCGGCGCGGCGATCTGGCTTTCGCGCCGCCGCGGTGCGGTGCGGGTGCCCGGCAACGCGCCGATGGCCGAGGCCGAGCTGGTGATCCTCGTCGGCAGCGAGGGCGGCTCGACCCGGGGCTTCGCCGCGAGCCTGCACCGGGCGCTGACCGCCACGGGCGCGCGGGTGCATCTGGGCGACATGGACGCCGTGGGGCCGATGCCGCGGGCGCGGGCGCTGATCGTGATGGCCGCGACCTACGGCGACGGGGTGGCCCCCGCCTCGGCGCGGCGGTTCCTCGACCGGCTCGACGGGCTTTCGCCGCTGCCGGTCGCGGTGCTGGGCTTCGGCGACCGCGCCTTCCCCCGCTTCTGCGCCTATGCCGAGACGGTCGCGGCGGCGCTCGACGCGCGTGGCTGGCCGGCGCTGCTGCCGCTCGACCGGGTCGACGGGCAGTCGCCGGCGGCCTTTGCCGCCTGGGGCCGGGCGCTGGGCCGCGCGCTGGCGCTGCCCATCGCGCCCGAGCATCGCCCGGCGCTGCCGCGGCTGCACGGGCTGCGGCTGATCTCGCGCCGCGACTATGGCGAGGCGGTGCAGGCCCCGACCGCGATCCTGCGCTTCGCCGTGCGCCCGCGCTGGCTCGGCGGGCCGCGCTTCGAGGCCGGCGACCTGCTGGCGGTCATGGCCCCGGGGGCGAGCGCGCCGCGCTTCTACTCGCTCGCCTCGTCGGCCCGCGACGGCTTCGTCGAGATCTGCGTGCGCAAGGTGCCGGGCGGGGTCTGCTCGACCTTCCTGCACGGGTTGCAGCCGGGCGACCGCCTGCGCGGCTTCACCCGCGCCAACCCGGCCTTCCGTGCCGCGCCTGCGCCGCTGGTGATGATCTCGGCCGGCTGCGGCATCGGGCCGATGGCCGGGCTGCTGCGCCGCGCCGCGCCGGGGGCCGAGCGGGTGCTTTACTTCGGACTGCGCGATCCGGCGTCGGACTTCCTTTATGCCGAAGAGCTGGGGCGCTGGCAGGCCGAGGGCCGGCTGACCCGTCTCAGGACCGCCGTCAGCCGCGCCGCCCGGGGCGCCGAGCGCGGCCACGTCCAGCACCGGCTGCGCGAGGATGCCGCGCGGCTGCGCGACCAGATCGGCCGCGGCGCGCGGGTGCTGGTCTGCGGCAGCGTGGCGATGGGCCAGTCGGTGGCGGCCGAACTCGACGCGGCGCTGAGGCCCGCGGGGCTATCGGTCGCCGCGCTCAAGGCAGAGGGGCGCTATGTCGAGGACACCTACTGACCTCGTCACCCTCTCCGGCCCGGCGATGGGCAGCCGCTGGACCGCGCGGCTGGCCGACCCGCCCCCCGGTCTCGGCGCCGCGCTCGCCGCCGCGGTCGAGCGGGTCGAGGCCGAGGCGAGCCTCTGGCGCCCCGACAGCGACCTCTGCCGCCTCAACGCCGCCCCGGTCGGGGCGTGGGTGGCGCTGCCGGAGGGGCTGCTGGCCCTGCTCGCCCTGTCGCTCGAGATGGGGCGCGAGACGGGCGGGCTCTTCGACATCGGCATGGGCGGGCTGGCCGCGGCCTGGGGCTTCGGCGCTGCCCGCGGTGTGGTCCGGCCCGCGGCGATGTCGGCCCCGCCGCGCGCGGCGAATGCCACCGCGCAGGCGCTGGAGCTGGACCCCGCCCGCGGCCGGGCGCGCAAGCACGCCGACCTCACGCTGACGCTCGACGGGATCGCCAAGGGTCACGCGGTCGATGCGATGGCCGAGGTGGCGCGGGCGATGGGCGTCGGGCAGGCGCTGCTCGGGCTGGATGGAGAGCTGGTGGCCTTGGGCACCCGCCCCGACGGCCGCCCCTGGGGGGTGGCGGTCGAGCGCCCCGAGCCCGGCCGCCGCGCCGCCCGCGGGATGATCGAGATCGCGGGCACTGCGCTCGCCTCGTCGGGCGACTATCGGCATTTCGTCGAGGTCGGCGGGCGGCGGGTGTCGCACACGATGAACCCGCGCAGCGGGCTGCCCGCGCAGGGCGTGTCCGCGGTGACGGTGCTCGCCCACAGCTGCGCCCGGGCCGATGCCTGGGCGACGGCGCTGATGATCCTGCCGCAGGAGGCGGGGGTGCTGCTCGCGCAGGCCAAGGGGGTTGCGGCGTTGTGGTGAGGTGGGGATAGGGGGGCCGGAAGGAGAGAAGCTACGGGCGCGGGGGAGCCAAGGCGCGCTTGGCGTTTGCAGCGGGGCCTTTCGGCCTTCCCTAGCGTTCTCCATGACTTCACCGCTGGCTTTGCCCGCGGCTCCGCTTGGACCTCTCCCATGCCCTCGACCGTCACGGTGGGCCTGCCCTGAGCTTCTCCGTTCAAGCCTCTGCCTGTAGCCCTCCCTCGGCCCGACCGCGCAGGCTGCTGATCCTCTCCCGCCGAGGCCGTCCCCCTCCAATTTCATCCGCCCTCCCACGCAAAGGTTGACGAATCGACCCGCAAGGACGAGAACAAAGAAAGAACATCCGTTCCCGTTGCCATGCATGATCCCGATCACCTTTCCCCCGCAGGCCGGGCCGCGGCCGCTGCTTCCGTCCCCGCCGGCTCTGCCGACCGGCGGGGCCCTGGCCTCCGGCCAGACGCAGCCGCACGCCCCGGCGCTCACCCTGCCGACGCTGTCCGAGGCGTTCTCGGCCCATCCGCTCGATGCCGGGGCGATCGGCTTTGCGCTGGCGGCACTGCCGCCGGGGCTGGTGCTCTGGGCGCAGGACCGCATGGCGCGGCGCGAGCATGGGGTGCCCTGCCTCGCCGGGATGGGGCGGCGGCTGCTGCGGCTGGACCTCTCGCGCCCGGTGGACGTGCTGGCGGCGATGGAGGACGGGCTCTCCGCCCCCCTCGCCGCCGTGGTGGGCGAGATCCACGGCGACCCTCCGGCGCTGAGCTTCACCGCCACACGGCGGCTGGCGCTCAGGGCCGAGCGGGCGGGGCGGGTGTGCTGGCTGATCCGGCACCGCGCCTCAGCCCAGCCGAGCGCCGCGCGGCAGCGCTGGCGGATCACCAGCCTGCCCTCGGCGCCCGATCCCGACGACCCCTTCGCGCCCGGCGACCCGCGCTGGCGGGCCGAGCTCTTCCGCTGCCGCGACGGGCAGCCGGGGACCTGGGTGGTGCGCCATGACCGGGCGGCGGATCGTCTCGATTTTTCTGCCCTCGCTGGCGATGGAGCGCTGGCAGCGGGCCCATCCCGACTGGCCCGCTGACCTGCCCGTGGCGCTCTCGGCGCCGGGTCCGAAGGGGCAGGTCATCCACGACGCCAACCGCGCCGCGGCCCAGGGCGGGGTGCGGCGCGGGGCGCTGGTGACGGCCAGCACCGCGCTCTGCCCCGGGCTGCGGATCGACGAGGCCCGCCCGGCCGAGGATGCCGCGGCGCTGGCGCGGCTGGTCCACTGGGCGCGGCGCTGGGGGCCGCTCTCGGCCCCCGACGGCGCCGCGGGGATGGTGATCGACACCACCGGCGTGGCGCATCTCTTCGGGGGCGAGGCGGCGATGCTGGCCGACATCCAGGGCCGTTTCGCCTCGGCCGGGCTGACCGCGCGGGTGGCGGTGGCACCCGGCTGGGGGGCGGCCTGGGCGCTCGCGCGGTTCGGGCCCGAGCGGGCGGTCTGCCACGACCTTGCCGATCTCGACCCGCTGCCGGTCGAGGCGCTGCGGCTCTCGGCCGAGACCTGCCTGCTGCTCGGCCGGCTGGGGCTCAAGACCGTGGCGGCGCTGGCGGCGATCCCGCGGCTGTCGCTGATGCGCCGCTTCAACCGCGCCCCGCGCGAGGACGACCCGCTGATCCGGCTGGACCAGCTGCGCGGCGCGCTGGCCGAGCCGGTGGGCGCCCCCGAGCCGCCGCCGCTGTTTCAGGCCGTGGCCCGGCTGGCCGAGCCGGTGATGGACCCGCGCGACTGGCTGCCGGGCCTGACCGCCGAGGTCTGCGCGGCGATGGCGGCCCGCGACCAGGGCTGCCGGCGGCTGCGCCTGTCGGTGTTCCGCGTGGACGGCGAGCGCCGCGACGTGGTGGCCCGCTGCGCCGCCCCCTCGCGCGAGGCGGCGCATCTGCTGCGCCTCTGGGGCGACCGGCTGGACAGGCTGGACCCGGGCTACGGCTTCGACCTCATCACCCTGACGGCGCTGGCGACGGAACCGCTCGAGCCGGCGCAGCCCCGGCTGGACGCCGAGGGCCCGGACCACGCGCTGGAGCTGGCGCGGCTGGTGGACCGGCTGACGGCGCGCTTCGGCCCCGGTCCGATCAGCTGCCCCGTCGCCCGCGAAAGCCACATCCCCGAGCGCGCCGAGGGGCCCGGGGGGGTGCTGGAGGTCGGCGGGGGGGCGGGGGCGGGGAGGGGGAGGAAGACGGGGGTTGTGGCGCGCACGCCGCGGTGCGTTGATGGAGCACCACGGCTGGTGGCGCAGAACGGAAGGGTCGGGGAGGCTCAAGCCGTGACGGGTGGCGGCGTGGAGAAGGTGCCGTCCGATACTGCGCGAGAGACAAGGGGGAGGGCGAAGCGCGAGGAAGGCTGCGAGTTGCTCCGAGACCGCCCCTCGCCAACGATCGTGCGCGGCGGGCAGGCTGAAGCCGGGTTGGGGCAATGGCCGACGGCGCTGGGGGGCATCGGGGCGGCTCTGCGCGTGGTGCCAAGCGGGGCCCAGCCGGTGTCATCCGACACGACGCGAGAGACAGCGGGACAGGCGAAAGGCGAGGAAGGCTGTGAGCCAATCCGTGATGGCGCCTCTCAGGCCATGGTGCGCGGTGGTCAAGCTGAAGTCACGATCGCAAGGTGGCTTGCGGCTCAGGAAGTAACCCTCAGGGCTGCTCAACCCGTGCCCGGCAAGGCGCAGCTGGTGTCGTCCGATGCGGTGCGACAGTCAGAAAGTCACACAAAGGGCGAGGAAGGCTGTGAGGCCGTTCGGAGCTTCCCTTTTCAGGTCATGGCGCGTGGCGGGCAGGCCGAAGCCCGGTTGGCACTAGGGCGGGCGGTACAGGGGTTAACTGCCGGGGTCGTCCAACCCCTGCCCGGCAAGGCGCAGCAGGTGTCGTCCGATGCGGCGCGACAGGCAGAAAGTCGGGCGAATGGCGAGGAAGCAAATCAGGCCATCCGGGATGGCGCCTTTCAGGTTATCGTGCGCGAAGGGCAGGCCGAAGTCCGTTTGGCGAAAGGGCCGGCGGAGCAGCGGGTGACCGCAGGCGCGGTCCAACCCGTGCCCAGCAAGGCGCAGCGGGCGTCGTCCCATGCGGTGCGTGAGGCAGGAGGGCAGGCGAAGGAGGAGGGAGCGAACGGAGCCATTCGGAGATTCCCCTTTCAGCTCATCGGGCGCGATGGGCAGGCCGAAGTCCGGTTGGTGCAAGGGCCGGCGGCGCAGGGGGTCACCGTAGATGTGGTTCAACCTTTTCCCGGCACCGCACAGAAGGTGTCGTCCGATACGGCGCCAGAGGCAGAAAGCCCGGCGAAGGGCGAAGAAGCAAGCGAGGCTTTCCGAGACGGCTCCTCGCCCGTGATCGCGGGGAGGGGGCAGGCGGATGTCCGAGTGGTTCACGCTTCAGCCGCGCGTTCGGAGCGTTTTTTGGTTTGCTCTCCCGCCCGCCCGAGCGGCCTGCGTTCGGTCCCCCGGCCGAAGGTCGAATCCGACGGGGCGCCGTCACCTGCCTGCAAGAACACCCCTTGCCCGCCCGGCCCCCGCCAGGCGACCTCTCCTGGCGCGGTTCGGGGCGCTCCCCAGACCGACCCGTGCCCCGCCTCCCGAGCGGAGGGCAACCCCAGCCCCGAACCGGCGCTGCCGACGGGCAGGTCGTCGGACCCGGCGGCCGATCCCGCCTCACCCTTGCGCTCTGTCACCCGCGCCCCGGCCCCCGCACGCCCCGACCCCTCCCCCGCGCGCCCGGCCCCCACCCTCGCGGCCGTCGCTCCCCCCCTCATCCCGGCGGCGGCCTCTCCGCCCCTCTCCGCCCCGCCGCTCCTCTCGCCGCGTCCCATCCGCCTCTTCGACCCGCCCGAGGAGATCCGCGTCCTCTACGCCGTCCCGGACGGCCCGCCCGCGCAGTTCGTCTGGCGCCGCCAGATCCTGCGCGCGGCCCGCTTTGCCGGGCCCGAGCGCATCGCGCCCGAGTGGTGGCGCGACCGGCCGGGGGTGCGGCTGCGCGACTATTTCCGCATCGAGGACGAGCACGGCCGCCGGCTCTGGATCTTCCGCGAGGGGATGGCGGGTGACGGCCGCGGCGGCGCGCCGCGGTGGTTCCTGCACGGGGTGTTCGCCTGAGCATGCCGCTCAGTGGAAATCCCGCGACGCCGGCAGCACGCGGATGTTGCGCGGATGGGCCGGGGCCTGCGCCGCAGGCGGCGTGATCCGCTCGACCCGCGCCAGCCGGGCCAGCACGTCGCTGCGATCGGCCAGATGCTCGGCGACGATGTGGGTCACGCCGTCGCTGCGCTGCAGGCGCCCCTCGACGACCATCACCCGCGCAGTCATCGCCGCCCGCCGGAACCGCTCGAAGACCTTGGGCCAGAGCACGAGGTTCGCGCTGCCCGTCTCGTCCTCGAGGGTGATGAAGCACACGCCCTTGGCCGAGCCGGGGCGCTGCCGGATCAGCACCAGCCCTGCCATCCTGACCCGCGCGCCGGCCGGGCGGGCGGAGAGCCCCGCGGCGGTCACGTGCCCCTGCGCGGCCAGGCTGCGGCGCAGGAAGCGCAGCGGATGCGCCTTCAGGGACAGCCGCAGGGTCTGGTAATCGGCCACCACCTGCTCGGCCGCCGGCATCTCGGGCAGGGTGACGGGCGGCTCGGCGCCCTCGTCCACGGCAAAGAGCGGCAGGTCGGGCGCATCCTTGATCGCCCGCGCCTCCCACAGAGCCGCGCGGCGGTCGAGCCCGGCCGAACGGAACGCATCCCCGGCGGCCAGCTGGCGCAGGGTGCGGGCATCGACGCCGCTGCGCCGGCGCAGATCCTCGACGCCGGCAAAGGGCGTGTCGCGCGCCGCCGTGAGCCGGCGCACCGCGGCCTGGCCCAGCCCGTCGATCTGCCTGAGCCCGAGGCGCAGCGCGAACGCCTGTCCGCTCGCCCCCACGTGCCCGGGCGGACCGGAGCGCCCGGCCGGGGGCGGCACGGTGCCCGACGCGGGCTCGAGCGTGTTGTCCCAGTCCGAGAAGTTCACATCCGCCGCCCGCAGCTCGACCCCGTGTTCGCGCGCGTCGCGGACGATCTGGGCGGGCGCATAGAACCCCATCGGCTGGCTGTTCAGCAGCGCCGCGGCAAAGGCGTCGGGGTAGTGGTGCTTGAGCCACGCCGACACATAGACCAGATGGGCAAAGGCCGCCGCGTGGCTTTCCGGGAAGCCGTATTCGCCGAAGCCCTTGATCTGGTCGAAGCAGCGCCGGGCAAAGGCCTCGTCATAGCCGCGCCCGACCATCCGGCCGATCATCTTGTCCTGCAACTGCTCGATGGTTCCGCGCGAGCGGAAGGTGGCCATCGCCTTGCGCAGCTCTTCGGCCTCGACGGGGTCGAACTCGGCCGCGACCATGGCGATCTTCATCGCCTGTTCCTGAAAGATCGGCACCCCCAGCGTACGGCCGAGGATGTTGCGCAGCTCGTCCGGGTCGCCGCCGGCGGGGGCGGGGTACTCGACCGGCTCCTGCCCGTTGCGGCGGCGCAGGTAGGGGTGGACCATGTCGCCCTGGATCGGGCCGGGGCGGACGATGGCGACCTCGATCACCAGGTCGTAGAAGGTTTTGGGCTTGAGCCGCGGCAGCATGTTCATCTGCGCCTGGCTTTCCACCTGGAACACGCCCACGCTGTCGCCGGCCGACAGCATCGCATAGACGTCGGGGTCTTCCGCCGGGATGGTGGCGAGCGTGAGCGCCCGGCCGTGATGGGCGGCGATCAGGTCGAAGCACTTGCGGATGCAGGTCAGCATCCCCAGCGCCAGCACATCCACCTTGAGGATGCGCAGTTCGTCGATGTCGTCCTTGTCCCACTCGATGAAGCTGCGCTCGGGCATGGCGCCGTTGCCGATCGGCACGGTCTCGGTCAGCAACCCCTCGGTCAGGATGAAGCCGCCGACGTGCTGGCTGAGATGGCGCGGCATCCCGATCATCTGCTCGGCCAGCCGGATCGTCATCGCCAGCCGCCGGTCGGTAAGGTCGAGCCCGGTTTCGCCCGCGTGGCCCAGATCCTCGCCCCACGATCCCCAGACGGTGTTGGCGAGCGCGGCGGTCACGTCCTCGGACAGGCCCATCGCCTTGCCGACCTCGCGGATGGCGCTGCGGGGGCGATAGTGGATGACGGTCGCGCAGAGCGCCGCGTGGTCGCGGCCGTAGGTCTCGTAGATGTGCTGGATCACCTCCTCGCGGCGCTCATGCTCGAAATCCACGTCGATGTCGGGGGGCTCGTCGCGCTTGGCGTTGATGAAGCGCTCGAACAGCAGCTCGTGATGGGCGGGATCGACGGGGGTGATGCCGAGCACGAAGCAGACCGCGCTGTTGGCCGCCGAGCCGCGGCCCTGGCACAGGATGCCGCGGCTGCGGGCGTAATCCACGATGTCGCGGATGGTCAGGAAATAGCGCGCGATGTCCTTGCCGGCGATCACCCGCAGTTCCTTGTCGAGCGACGCCCGCACCTTCTCGGGGATGCCCGCGGGATAACGCGCGGCGGCGCCCGCCCATGTGATCTCTTCGAGGTACTCCTGCGGCGCGCGGCCCGGTGGCGCGGTCCGGCGCGGATAGTCGTAGCTGAGGTCGGTCAGGGCAAAGCGGCAGGCGTCGGCGACCTCGCGCGTGGCGCGGATGGCGTGGGGCCAGCGTGAGAAGAGGCGCGCCATCTCGGCCGGGGGCTTGAGATGCCGCTCGGCGTTGGGTGAGAGGATCAGCCCGGCCTGGTCGATGGTCGTTCCGGTGCGGATGCAGGTCATCACGTCCTGCAGCGGCCGGCGGTCCGGGACGTGGTAATGGACGTCGTTGGTGGCGAGGATCGACAGCCCCGCGGCCCGCGCCGCCCGGTCCAGCCGGTTGATCCGCGCCACGTCGTCGCCGCTGTAGCGCCAGCTTGCCGCGACGTGGCGCAGGCTCGGCAGCCGCGCGGCGAGCGCGGGCAGCACCGACAGGTCCTCGGGCCGCTCGGGGTCGGGCCGCCAGATGAGCTGCACGCCCTCGGCATGGGCGGCCAGATCGTCGAGCGACAGGTCGCACACCCCCTTGGCCTGCCACGCCCCCTCCAGATCGTGCCGCCGCCCTTTCGAGATCAGCGCCGAGAGCCGCCCATAGGCCGCCCGGTCGGTCGGATAGGCGAGAAACCCGGTCCCGTCCGCGAGCACGATGCGCGCCCCGATCACCGGGCGCAGCCGGGCGGTGCGGGCGGCGGCGTGCAGCCGCACCACGCCGGCAAGGCTGTTGAGGTCCGCGACCCCGAGCGCGTCATAGCCGAGCAGGCTCGCCGTCGCGGCCAGCTCGTCGGCGTGCGAGGCGCCGCGCAGGAAGCTGAAGGCCGTGGTCACGCCCAACTCGACGAACGGCGCGCGGGGGTTGGGGGCGAACGCGCCGGTCAGGCGACGCGGGGCAGGGGTGTCGCTGTCAGGCATCCGGCCCCCTCGGAGAGGGGCGCGCCCGGAGGGGGCGGGCGGCGCGCGCGGCGGGTGCGGGGGCGATGGAAGACACGCGGGGTTCCTTGCTCGGGCCGGCAGAGGGGCAGGAGTGCAGGGTGCCGGAGCCGGGCGGGCACCGGGTCCTGAATGTTCTTCTTTTGTTCCGTTCTGTCAAGACGAGTCGCCGTGGAGGCTGCCGGCAAGCCGACGTCGTGGCCGCCTTGTCCGGACGGTTGAACTGCACGCGACGGGTGAACGCCTGCGCTCGGGGACTTCCGTCCGCCGACGCAGGTGCTCGGTGAGTCAGGCGGCCCCGTCGAACGCCGCGACCAGCGCCCGCAGGGACGGCGACGGCGCCCGGTAGCTCACGATCTCGACCGCCAGCCCCTGATCGCGGACCAGCGCCAGCGCGCGCAGGATCGCGGCGTCGATCCAGGCGTCGTCGTTACCGAACGCCCCGCCGCCGAGCCGGGTCAGCAGCACCCGGTTCGACCCGCCCCCCGCGGCCGTCGTCAGCCCCGCCCGCAACGTCGCCTCATAGGCCGCCTCGAGCACCAGCTGCGCGAACGCGGCCCACGCCGAGGCGGGGCCGGCGCCATAGGCGACGGGCAGCGCCGAGCAGTAGATCTGGCTGACCGTCTGTCCCGGCAGGGCACCGTCGGTGACCTCGACATCCCGGTGCCAGCCGACCCGCAGGCGCCCGCGCAGCGCGTCGCGCGCGGCCTCGGGCAGGCTGCGCAGGTGGCCGTCGATCTGGCCGAGGCTTTCGCGCGACGGCAGGGCATAGCCGTTCCGCATCTGCCACAGGCGCTCGCCAGATCGGCCGAGCCCCTGCGCCAGCGCCGCGCCGAGGTCCGCCAAGGCGTCGAACTGGCGGTCCCGCGTCTGGCCCGGCTGCCCGTCCACCGGCACGAAGTAGTTGCGCCAGATCGTGCCCGCCCCCGCGGCCACGGCGCAGGCCGGCCCCTGCGTGGGGTCGGCCTCGTAGCGGCCGACGCCGGCCTCGGGCGTCACCTCGGGGCCGATCATCTCGAGCAGGTTGAACTGCGACGCGACTTGGAACAGCGCCCCCGCGTTCCGGGGATCGGCGTGCATCTGCCGCACGTCACCCTGCGCGATCCCCAGCGTCAGCCGGCCCGGCACGGCGACATCCCGCGTCTGCGCCCGCAGCGCGTCGAGCGAGATCAGCTCGAGCCGGCCGATCCCGTAGCTGCGCCCGTTGACGCGCGACCGCAGCCGGCCGTCGCTGACCTCGAGCTGGGCGCGGGTCGCCTCGTACGATGTTTCGGGAAACCCGGTGAGCCGTTCGAACCAGTCCATTGCAGGCCTCCCTCTGGGCACCGCGGCAGGCGGCGCTGGGCCATCATGCGCGGGACGCTCAGCGGCACAAGGGGCGGGAGAGGGACCACTCGCGCCGGGCGCTCGGGCACCCGCCGGCGAAATCAGTAGTTCCCCGGCCGCGCGCTCCGCGCCTCGCCCGAGAGGCACGGCACTGCGGGCGAGGTGAGGGACCGCAGGAACGCCACGACCTCCGCCCGCTCCGCGTCCGACAGGCCGAGCGGGCGGATGCGGGGGTCCTGTTCGGGATGCGGAAAGCCGCCGCCGTCGTAGAACGCCACCACCTCGTCCAGCGTCGCAAACCCGCCGTCATGCATATAGGGGGCGGTCAGCGCGACGTTGCGCAGCGAGGGCGTGCGGAAGCGCCAGCGGTCGTCAGGCCGTCCGCTGGCCTCGTAGCGGCCGAGGTCCGGCTCGCGCACCCCGCCGACCGAGGCGATGTAGCTGCGCTCGACCTCATAGACCACGCCGGGGATCACCTCGACCCTGGCGGTGGGGGCGGGGGTCTGGCGCTCGGCCTCGCGCATGAAGCCGTAGCCGTTGTCATGGAAGGCGTTGTCGCTCAGCAACGCATGGTCCGCGCCGATCGCATGGCAGGCGCTGCACCCGGCCTTGCCGGTGAAGAGCGCCAGCCCCCGCGCGGCTGCCGGGTCGAGCGCCGCCCCCTCGCCGCCATAGCGGGCCCGGTCGAAGGCCGACCCCCCCGCGACGAGGCTGCGCTGATAGGCCGCGAGCGCCGCCCCGATCCGGTCGATGCTTGGCGGGGCGCCGAAGGCCGCGGAGAAGCCCTGCCGATACTCCTCCATGCCGGCGATGCGGGCCACGACCTGCCCGGCCGAGGGGTTGGCCATCTCGTTCATCGCCAGCAGCGGGCCGAGGTACTGCGTCTCGAGCGCCGGGTCGCGGCCGTCGTGGAACAGCTCGGTGACGTAACCCACGTTGATGAGCGTCGGCGCGTTGCGCTTGACGCTGCGCCCCTCGACCCCCACGGCGGTGCGCAGCTCGTGGCTCGTGAAGCCCTGCTCGGGGACGTGGCACATGGCGCAGGACATGGTGCCGTTCGCCGACAGCCGCCGGTCGAAGAAGAGCTGCCGCCCCAGTTCGATCCGCGCCGCGGTTGGCGGCTCGCCCTCGGGGTGGGGGACCGGCGGCAGGCCCAGCGGCGCGGACCGCGCGCGGGCCTCGGCCAGCGCCGCCCAGCCCGCGCCGCCGCAGGCGGGATCGGCCGGCGGGACGGGGGCTGCCGGGGCATCCGCGGGCGCTGCGGCCGACCCGAGTTCCGGCAGCGGCACGACCGTGGGGGTGGCGAGCGGACGCGTCGGCTCGGCCCCCGCCATCCCGGCCCCGGCCGCGATGAGGAGTGCGGTGGCGAGGACACGCGGCGCGCTCATTGCGCGCGGCCTTCGGCGAGCAGCGTCTCGACATCGGTCATGATCAGCTGCGGGTCGATCATGCCGAGCCCGTAGATGTTGCGCACCCGCCCCTCGGCATCGACGAGGAACATCCTGAGCAGGTGGTTCAGCCGGTCGGGGTCGCCGGACCGGTCCACGACCTGCCCGAACCCGGACAGGATCGGCGCGATGGTGCCGGCGTCCCGCGCGGTAAGGATCTGCCAGTCGATCTTGCGCGCCTGCGCCTCGTCGTGGCGGATCGGGTAGGCGAAGGACGCCAGCGCCTCGGGCGTGTCGCGCGCCGGGTCGAAGCTGATCGTCATCAGCTGCACCTTGCCCTTGAGCTGCGGCACCTCGCCCGTCCCGTGCCAGATGTCGAAGAGCGTCGAGAGGGCCAGCGGACAGCCGTTCACGTCGCCGCAGAGAAGATAGACGAACGAGACCAGCGTCATCTGCCCCCCGAGCAGGTCCTTCAGCCGGTGGGCCCGGCCGGCCTCGTCCAGCAGTTCGCCGTCCGGGGCGGGCCGCACGGGCGGCAGGACATAGCTGCCCGCGGGCGGGATCGGATAGGCCGGCGGACCGGTGGCGAAGCGCGCCGCGAACCCCGGCGGCGGATCGCCGCCCCCGAGGCCGAAGAGCCCGAGCGCCGCCGCCGCCACGGCCAGTGCCGCGCCAGGGACGAGCGTCGGCATCTCAGGCCGAGAAAAGCTCGGCGCTGCCGAAGTTCATCATGTGCGCGCGCCCCATCCCCTCGGCGTAGAAGTCGATGGCGAAATCCTCGACCAGCTCCTTGCCGTCCCAAGTATAGGCCTTGAGGAACTGCACGTCGTCGCCCGCCTTCTTGTCCCAGTTCCCGAGCAGCGAGGTGGTGAAGTAGACGCGTTTGCCGTCCCAGCTTTGCGAGACCATGTTGACCTGCGGGCCGATGACCTTCTCGTAGACCATCATCGGCTTGTGCGGGTCCGAGATGTCGAAGAGCCGGGTGGTGCCGTCCATGAAGGTGTTGACCCACAGCGTCTGGTCGTCCGCGGCGATCGAGATGTCCACGGGCAGCGGGATCTTGGACGGGTCGCCCACGTCGGCCACCTTTTCGGCCTGCCAGACGCCTGCGTCGTCCTCAAAGATCAGCCACATGGCCGAGGTCAGGGCCGAGGTGGTGAAGGCGTAGTTGTGCCCCTCGCCCCAGGCGAAGCGCAGCTCGAGCGGCGCGCCGGGGACGTTGAAGACGCGCCGCGGCTGGCGGGCGTGCAGGTCCCACTGCACGACGGTGTTGCCGAAGCGCTTCATCGCCTCGGGGGCCTGCAGCATCTGGCCGAAGTCCATCATGTAGTTCGACCAGCCGGTGAAGGACGAGGTCAGCATCACGTTGCGGTCCGGCCGGGCGCGCAGGTCGTAGCCGTAGCCGTCGGCGAGCGCGCCATCGACCGCAACCGCCCCGCGCATGTCGTCGGCGGTCGGCATCCAGTAGGTGCCGAGGCACTGCGCGCCGTCGTCGGTATACTCGACGATCGCCGTGCGGCCGCCGTGGTCCTGGTCGTTCGAGAGCCCCGAGGTCAGCATCTTGCCGGGCAGGGCGAAGAACGTAGGCGGCCCGACGACGCCGCCCGAGTCCTTGACGAAGCTGTCGATGGTCTTGACCAGCTTCGGCTTGCCCGCGTCGCTCGCCACGTCGAAGATGAAGATGCGATTTGTGTCGAGCCCGCCCGTCCAGTAGTGCCGCCGGTCCGCGGTGAAGCCTCCGTGATGCGCCTCGTTGCGGCCCCCGACGGACAGCGAGTCGACGATCTTGCCGCGTGTCGGCGAGCCGTCGCGCAGGTCGACGGTGACGAGCTTGTCCTGCCCGTCGCCGACCCCCTCCTTGCCGAGCGTCCAGACGTAGACGAACTGTTCGCGCCCTTCGATGCGCACCATGTAGGGCGACTGGCAGGTCCCGTCCGCGAAGCCGAGCCCCGGCCGAAGGACAAATCCCCCGGCCGCCGCTGCGGCGAACAGGTTGAAGTCACGACGTCTCATGATGGCCTCCCCTCCAGTTCATGATCGGTGATCTGTGGTGAGGGTAGGCCGGTTTCGGGTTCGGGGGTTGGCTGTTGGACTGAGGTGCGACTTTTGGATGAGGGTGGGGAGTGGGGTTTCGATCTAGCAACATACGCTTTACGTGTAGTTATCGGCCGGCGTCCTACGAGGAGAAGACTTTCATCACTGTCGGTTTAGGGGGGCGGCTGGGCCAGCAGGCGTCGTGCACCTGCGAGCTATTTTGCGTGAGGCCAGCTATCAACGACACAGGCTACCCCAACAGCGCCCCGTCCCATATAAACCCGATCCTCCGGTTCAGTGGGCATTCGATACTTAAGATTAGCTTTAATGCAGCCGCGATGCCGAGGGAGCGTTATTTATGCCAATCGCCATCGATATCCATCACGAAATAATAAGGCAGATGATTGTCCGTGAGGCAGGATTGACCGATCAACCACGCATAGTTTATGCCGCGCGGCGGCTACCGCCTGACGAGATCCGCGGGCCTTTGCCCCACCATTGATGGCCTGACATATCCAATCGCCCTCCAGCAGGGGCAGATTTTGTAAGCCTCATGCTGTAACTACGTCCGAAGCAACATCGCACAGCCAAACAAAGCAATTTAAATCAAATTCCAGAATTTATATTTCATCGCGATCATCCCTGACGGTAGAATAGGTAATCAGCTTTTTTGCCGGCCATTCACGCGTCGGCTTTGCACCAGATCTGATGAAGAGCGCGACATCGTCTACAATATCGCTTTTTAAAGAGCATTCCCAAACTACTCCAACACGCCAACCAATGAAACGTAGGTCTGATATGGTTCTCTCGTCCCTCACGCGGTTGGCCTCAAATTTCGAAATCCAAAAAGAACGGTTGGTCTCTGGTATGGTCGCTCGCTTACAGCCCTTGTGATGGTGCCAGTAACATCCGTGGACGAATATGACGCAGTGATGCCGGGGGAACACTAAGTCTGGGGAACCAGGCAAGTTGCGAACGTTCAGTCTGAAACGTAGCCCTCTTGCGTGAAGTGCCCTTCTCAAAGCAATTTCGGGGCCGGTGTCCTTTGCGCGATTCGCGCGCATGATGGCGCTAGTTCGGGAGAACGTCATTTTCACGCCCAAGGTGGAACGAAATCAACGCCAAGAGTTTGAGATATAGCTATTCCCGCCGCTATTGACCCCAGAAACGGTGGGACGGCGTCTCCAATCCACTTAGCCAATAGTTTTCTCGGCACGTCATCATCTCCCTCGAAGCCGTAGCCGTCTGGAAAGCTCTGGAAACGCGCTGCTTCGTGTGGGGTAATCATTCGCCGGCGGGTCGGGTGTATGAAACGACCCTGACCTGCCGTTCCAAAGCCAGTCGTGATGGTGGGTGCTGGGTCGTGTGCGAGCATCCGGCCGTAGACGGATTTGTAGGTTGTCCCGTCGCGGTGGCAGTCGGGACGCTGGGAATTGGGAAGGTCGTGGATCTCGTTGTCGAAGAGAAAGTTGATTCTCCTCATATTCTCCTTGCCCGGGGTTGGAGGTGTGTCGAACGTGCTGCGAGCATCTACGTCGAGAAGATCTTGAACCGCCCAAAGCGAACCCAAAGGCGGTTTCTCATATGCCGGTCGCTTTCCGGCAGCGCTCGTCCATTCTTCAAGCGCCGCATCAAGCGACCTTTGGTCACCTTTCGCTATCGCTATCATGAAATATCGGGCGCGTGTTTGCCAACCACCTACGCTGTCCAGGCGGATCACGCCGGACGTCACCGCATATCCCTCGCTCATAAGGAGGGACCGCGCGATCTTGACGACATCGCCATGAGAATTGGTTACCGACGGAACGTTCTCAATCACGACAGTGGGCGCGCCAAGTGCAACGGCGAGCGCGACGGTGGAAATGAAAAGGTCGTTCCGGGGATCATCCCGGCGAGTGTGATTGTTTGAGGTTCGAATGACCCTGACACGGTGGCCCAGCGATGAGCAGATCGCATCGTCCCGCCTCTGCAGCTAGAACTTCGTCCAAGATTTCAGGCGGATAATCGAACTCAGCCGATCCTCGTCGGTCGTCTACGGAATGGTCAACCATTAACGAGACGGACTGGTTTAGAATATTGCGCACCGGCAAAGAGCGAGCGTGAACATCTGTGGCCGCCCTGTCAGCATCGGCTATCGCGCCAAAGACTGCCCGCCGGCCAAATGACTTAGCGGCGATGGCGCTTCCCAAAGCGAATCCGCCAGAACCGCAAAAAAGATCCACTACCCGTAAGGGAGGCAACTTGTGATCGTCCCATCCGAGCTGACCCCGTAGGAAGGCAGCCCACCAAGCTGCGAGAGGGTCCGGCGAAACCGCAACATCCATGTTCATGATCAGTCCTGCGGCACTCGTTCGTCAAACACCCTCTGTATCAGCGCAGCACACTGGGCGCGGTCAAGACTTTCAATGACGATGTTAGCGCAGGCCATTGACAGCTCGCGCGCGAGAATTCGGATCTTGGTTGTGTTCAGTCGTCCGATATTCCGGTTGTCGTCCAACTCTTTGGGGAACTGGAAGTCCACGAGTGCATGCAAAAAGGGACGGTGATGTGCATATAGCTGGCGGAACACGTGGCTGCGCCAAAAGTCGACCATACCAGGGCGCACGAACTTCCACGGGTCCTCGCCGTTCGACCGGCCCATCTCGGCGCGGATCCAAAGCCGGAAGAAGAGCGTTTCGCGGGCAGCCAAGCCATAGAAATTCTGCGGGCTTGGAAGCGGTTTCCTTGGGCGCTCTACGCCTCCGTCTTTTTCATCCACGCTAGGTTCAATCGAGACTGCGGGGTACCGCGCTAGGATGATCGATCGCCCCGGACCAGTAGCCAACCACATCCAGAACTCGGGATCGCGCAATGCCTCATGATCCTCGAAAAATTCGTGGAGCAGCACAGCGGCTTCACTTTCGAATGTAGCTGTGCCCTGAGACAATAAAGCAGCCAGACGCGACATCGCCTGTTCGGCAATCGTTCTCCAATCACGCTCAACTCCACCCGACCTTAATTCCTGGTCTGGATCGGCGACAGCCACTCGGATCGGGGGATTTTGAGCAGAGCAGTCGGCATCCCAAGCCTTATACCATGACCGAGCTACTTCGTCGCGAACGGCTGGATAACTCATCGCAAATTCCCCAATGCATCTGAAAGTTCGACTTTGCTTTGAACCAACGACCGTCGCCTTAAACTAGAATGACACACCTCATGGAAGGTCGATGCTCTCATGGGGACGTTTCCGTCACCGGCCCACATGGTCAGTCGATCAAGCAGCGAGCCTGCGACGATCGATTCTACCGGGTCTACGTCGGCCGCCTTAATTTCAAGAATCGCGTCCATTATATTGAAGTATAACATGGAGCGCACGGCTGGCGACGGCTTCCCCGCGCGTATCGCTTCCAATGTTGCGTTGGTGACCAAGATTCTGGCGAAAGGTAGGTCGTCGTCAACTGCGACGTTCAGGTCGGTATCAACTTCAACCACTAACGCGGTACCTGGGAAGAGATTATTCTGAGCCAAATACTCGTCGGTAAGCAGATCAAATTCGAACGTTGACTGCCTGCGGTCGATACCAATAGTGAACGTCTTGCGTGCCAGCCATGCGCCTGGCTGCGATGGCCAACCCGGTTCAGGGTTGGCGTTGCCCTTGCAGACGATCGCGACGCCGATCTCGACTAGGCCGGAGAGCTTCGCATCAAAGAGCGGTTCGGCGCCAAGCTCAATCTCTTCCGGCAAGTTCTCATCCAGCGGCCAGGTACCGAATAGGGAACGCCGCATCATTTGCGGAGTGCGGATCGTGACTGCCAAGTCGTAA
Organism: Paracoccus sanguinis; assembly: GCF_900106665.1. GTDB lineage: Bacteria > Pseudomonadota > Alphaproteobacteria > Rhodobacterales > Rhodobacteraceae > Paracoccus > Paracoccus panacisoli. The sequence goes on along the minus strand of NZ_FNNA01000002.1, from coordinate 19,228 downwards.
TTGGAGGCTCGCTCGCCCAAAGCAGCGAGGAGGACGGCGATGTCGAGATGCGATCGAAGGATTGGCTCCATCTCCTGCATCTGGTCTTTCTCTAGGACCTTCGTTTCATCGGAGATTGGTTCGTCGCCGCGAAACAATTCGATCGTGGCCTGTGCAAGTGCGTCCTCAAGACTCACAGTTGCCCAGAATGGCCGAAGATTTTTGGGTTCGCTACGGGACCATTTGGCGCTCATCCCTCGCCTCCCAGGCTCGCAGGTTCAACCACCGGGATAAGTGTCACCGTCCAATCTTTGTCGTACGGTTCGCTCTCAAGGTCAAATACTAGCTTTGTTTTGTCGTCGACATCAAACTTGCCCACCAAACTATCCCCAACAGCCGTCATGTCGCTTTTGCCTCGGAGCCGTAAGGGGATCGAGGCTCTCATGTGCCCCTGTTCGTCCAGCGCCGGTAGTTCGATTGACAGGCGGACGCTAACGGGAGAGGCATCTTTTGCCAGCGCGAGCTTCACAGTGCCCATAGCGACCAGCTTGCCAGACTCCTCGCGCGCGCTAACCGCCGATCGCAACGAAACCGGGCTTGCCTCCTTCCCAGAGCCTCCTGGGGCCTTCTTCGCCGAAGGGCCTAAGATCTTTCCGAGCAACCGTTCCAGCTCACTTGCGCGCCCGCTGGTTCTTGGGCGTGGTGGCTGCGCTTTTCGCTGGAAGTCCTTCAAGTGGCGCCAACACCCGTCTTTGATCGAACGCACGATGCCGCGCTCCTCGTCGGTAAGAAGACCCGAAGCCTTTTCGTCCCACAGGTTGTGTTCCGGCGGTTCCGAACGGCGAAGGACTGCATCTACTTCCTCTCCTTCATCGGCTAGGAATACCCCGGCGACCGCAGGAAAGGCGTTGCCACGCTTGGCATGGTGCCAGACGACCATTCCGGTCGAACGAACCATGGCGATCGTATTGCGCTGGTCCATCGTCTCGTCGTCTTCCAGTTGTTCCTCGGTCACGTTCTTCATGACGACAAGCCCAAGTTTGCCTAAGGCCTTATTCTTTATATTGCCGACGTTCACGAGTTTGGTCCGCCCCGGATCGACCAGCGTTTTGTTCGTGGCGATTTCCATGGCCTCCCAATATGCTGGGAAGATCTGCGGGTTCTTCTTGGGCTGAGGAACGTGCTTAACATTGGCCTCGTCTCGCACCTCAACGCGGAAGCCGTCCTTAAGAATGCGGGGCCACCAAGACCGTTCGATACCGGTCTTTATCTCCTCTGCCTCAAATTCGCAGTCGATTATAGCGATCGTAGTTCCGAGATCGTCCTCGGCCCGCTCCATACCAAGCTGCTCGGCCATGGCATCTGCATCATCGTTGACGAACGGGTCATAGCGAGGCCCCCGTCCTTCGATGTGATGGGTGGTGCAAAGAAAGCCTCTTCCCGTGGTCTCATGTCCATGGAACTCGTGCGCAACATGATACGCGCAGCCCATCAGGACTGACAGCGGACTTCCATTGCCGTCTGTGGTCCTGGAGTAGGCGATGATGGTAGCGATGCGCGACGAGCCCGCAGAAACGGCTTTCCCAAATCCATAGCTGCCGCCCGTGCTGGCGCCATCGGCGATTTTCCTGCTGCCACCGATCTCCATGAGGAGCTTGCGCAGTTTGGAGGTGTGTAGGGTCGGGTCGCCGGCCAGACCAGTAGTGCCACGATCCTCAACATAGACCACCCTAACGCGCAACGTGACTGATCAGTCGCGCCGTGCCCTACTTCAGAACGCTTCCCGGCGGATGTCTCACGCGTCAATGCCGTAACCAATTATCAGGTCTAAGAATAGCGCAGTATGAAACGAGATCAATGCCTTGAGTCGTGCTGGCTTCGGGTGAGGGATCCGGCCTCTGTGCAGCCGTTCGCACGAAATCAACGCTCTTCGCCCCGGACCACCCGGGAAGCCCTGCGCCTGACGGACAGTTTTGTCTGCTACATGTCCGCAACGATGAAGCGATGACCGCTTGATCTCAGCGGACCTAACGCGGTGCTGTGGCTGGGGGAAGCTGGGCACACGGTTAGAGCCACGCGAAAATCGCCGCGGCGATTGTAGTTTGTTGACATGGACGGAGCAGATTTCTCCTGCTCTTGGAAATTGCAGACATCAATGCGCTACTGCAGTCGTTGCGAGGTCCACACAAGGGACTTAAGCATGCGGGTCAGGTCGGCCGACCGAAGACAACTTTCGTTTGGTGGGGCAACTGCGCCGCGCAAAAAGCGCATTCCGGCACTACCCTGTTGAGTCCGCACATATTACGGCCATGATTGCCTAATGTTTGGCTTTCGCGACATCGACATCATCCGGGGCGTGGTTCGCGCAGGCGGGTTCCGCGCCGCCGCAGACGATCTCGGGCTGGCGCAGTCAGCCATCTCGCGCCGCATCCGCGATTTGGAACGGCGCATGGGCCAGACCCTCTTCGCCCGCGAGGGACGCGGCGTCCGTCTGACCCCCGCCGGGCGGCTGTTCGTGGAAGAGGCCGAACGGCTGCTCAATCAGCGTGACCGGATCGCCGCCGAGATGGCTGGCGCATCGGCCCTGTCCGGCACCGTGCGGCTCGGCGTGGCCGAGACGATGACCCACACGATGCTGCCCGCGATGCTGACCCGGTTGCACGACTCCTGGCCGCGCCTCCGGTTCGAGTTGTCGGTCGATCTGTCCCGAGCCATGGCCGAGGCGCTGCGCACCGACCTGCTGGATGTGGCGATCCTGATGCGCGACAGCCTGCCGGCCGGCGCCGTGGCCCATCCCCTGCCGCCGGTGCGGCTTGGGTGGTATGCCGCGCCCGGTCTTGTTGCGCTGGGTCAGGTGGTGGACGCCGCCCGGCTGGCTGCGCTACCGATCATCACCTTTCCGCGCGGCGCCCGGCCCTTCCATGACGTGGCCGAGCGTCTCATGTCCCGCGACGGCCCGACCCCGGTGATTCACTGTTCCGCCTCTCTGTCGATGACCTATCACCTGACCGCGCGCGGGTTCGGCGTGGGGACCATCCCCGACCCTCTGGTCCAGGTGCTCGACCTGTCGGCCCGTGCCGTCCAGGCGCTGGACGTCTCTGCCGAGCTGGAACTGCCGGAACTGGAGTTCGTGGTCGCCTATATGCCCGCACGCAATCGGCGGATCGGGCAGTTGGTCGCGCGGGCAGCACAGATTTGAACGATCGCGTCAGAAGATCAATTTTGCGTGCGACCGATAGATTGATTTGCGGGTTTGAGGGTGGGACCATTCCCGGATGGACCACATTCAGCCCTCCGGCCGCCCGCCTGCCCAATCCCCGGCGCAACTGCGTCGGTCGGTGCGCCGCGGCGCTCATACGGGCCCGACCAGCGGGCTCTGCGACGGGGCCTTGCAAGGCAATCTGGCCATCCTGCCGGCGGCGAATGCCGCTGATTTCGCCCGGTTCTGCGCGCTGAACCCGCAGCCCTTGCCACTGCTGGCGCAAGGCCGACCGGGCGATCCGGCGCTGCCCACGCTGGGCGAGTACATCGACATCCGCCGCGACGTGCCGGGCTATTGCGTGATCCGCGACGGCCAGGTCGAGGCCACCGTGCCGGACATCGTCGATCTGTGGCGCGGCGATCTGGTGACCTTCGTGCTGGGCTGTTCATTCAGCTTTGAATCCGCACTGGCGGCAGTTGGGATCCCGATGCGCCACCAGGATGCGGGGCGCAACGTCGCCATGTATCGCACCAACCGCCCGACCCTCCCCGCCGGCCCGTTCGGCGGATCGTTGGTCGTCAGCCTGCGCGGCATTCCCCCCGACCGCCTGGCCGAAACGCAGGCCATCTGCGCGGGCTTCCCGCTGGCCCACGGCGCCCCGGTCCATGCGGGCGATCCGGCCGCCATCGGGATCGCCGATCTGTCCTGTCCCGATTGGGGCGATGCCCCCGTCCTCCAGCCGGGCGACGTTCCGGTGTTCTGGGCGTGCGGCGTCACCGGCCAGCAGGCGCTGCGCCACGCGCGCCTGCCCTTCGCCATTACCCACCGCCCCGGTCATATGCTGGTCACTGACCTGCCTGCGACCGGCGCTTAATCGCCGCAACCGGGGCGCCAGACCCTGGAGGCCCGCATCCACACAGAGAGAGAGCCACCATGACACGCACCCTGACGGCCGCCATCCTCGCCGCCTCGGCCCTGACCGCGCCGGCGTTTGCCGCAGAACAGCTCAATGTCGTCGGCACCTGGTCGAACCTGCCGCTGTATCAGAAGTTTGAAACCCCGTTCTGGACCGAGAAGCTGCCCGGCGCGACGGGCGATCAGTTCACCGCTGCGCTGACGAGCTTTGACCAGATGGGCATCGCGGGGGCCGACGTCTACCGGATGCTGGGCGACGGGGTCTTCGACATCGGCGCCACCGTGGCCGACTACACCGTCGGCGATGCGCCCGAACTCGAGGGGCTGGATGTGCCGCTGCTGGCGAACACGCCCGCGGATGCCCGCAAAATGGTGGATGCCGCGCGCCCGATGGTCGCCGACATCATGAAGGACCGCTTCAACGCGCATATGCTGGCCATCGCGCCCTATCCGCCGCAGGTCGTGTTCTGCAAGGGAGCGATCAAGGGTCTCGCCGATCTCAAGGGCAAGAAGGTCCGGGGTTCGGGCCGAATGACGACGAAGTTCCTCGAAGCGCTGGGGGCCGAGGGGATCAACGTGGCTTTCTCAGAAGTGCCGGGCGCACTGGAGCGCAGCGTGATTGATTGCGCCGTGACGGGTGCCGGATCGGGCTACGCCGCCGGCTGGTGGGAGGTCTCGGACCACCTCATGACGCTGCCGCTGGGTGGCTGGGACCCGGTCGTCGTGGCGATGAACCAGGCCCGCTGGGACGGGCTGTCGGCCGAACAGCAGGCGACGCTGCAGAAGGCGGTGACCGAGGGGCTCGAGGCGCCGGCCTGGGACGCGGCCGAAGGCGGGCTGGCCGGCGACATCGCCTGCCTCACCGGCACCGGCGCCTGTGCGGCAGGCAAGCCGGCGGCGATGGCGCTGGTCGAACCCACGGCCGACGATACCGCTGCGGCGACCGAGATCCTCACGTCGCAGGTGCTGCCCGAGTGGGCGTCCCGCACCACCCCTGAGTGGGTCAAGCGCTGGAACGACTCGGTCGGTGCCGCGATGGGCGTAACCGTCGCACAATGACCGCCGCAGCTGACAATGATCTGCCGGCACGCCTGCTGACGGGCCTCGGCATGGCCAATCGGGCGGTCGGCGTTCTGCTGGGCGTGCTGCTGGTGGCGACGGTGGCGTTCGTCCTTGCCGATGTCGTCATGCGGCAGCTCGGACGCTCGCTTGGCGGCTCGGACGAGCTGTCGGGCTATGGGATGGCCATCCTGGCCAGTTGGGGACTGGCCGTCGCGCTGACCGAACGCGCTCATGTCCGCATCGACCTTGTGCGGCAGGGCCTGTCCCCGCGCGGCCGTGCGGCCATCGATATGCTGGCGATGGCGGCGCTGACCGGCATCGCCGTTCTGGTCGCCTATCAGGCTTGGCCGGTTCTCGAGAAAACGCTGGCCCGCGGATCGCGGGCCAACACCCCGCTGGAAACACCGTTGTGGATACCGCAGGGCATCTGGTTCGGCGGCTGGCTGTGGTTCGCCATCTGCGCCGTGCTGACCTTGCTGGCGGCGTCTCTGATCCTGGCGCGCGGCGATCTGGCGCGGCTGGAATCCGCAATCGGCTTGGCGAACGAAGGCGATGAAGCCCTGGCCGAGGCCCGTGGCCTGCACGGCGAACATGGGGGAGGCACGGCATGATCCTGCAGATCTTCGTCGGCCTCCTGCTGCTCTTGGCGCTGTCGATCCCGGTCGGCGCGGTGCTGTTCTTGCTGGGCGTGGGGGTGGCGCAGTTCCATTCGCCATTTCCGCTGCTGCGCGGGCTCGGACAGGTCATATGGTCGGCTTCGTCGTCGTCCACGCTGATCGCCATCCCCATGTTCGTCCTGCTGGGCGAGGTGCTGGTAAAAGGCGGCGTCGCCGCCCGCACCTATGCGGCGCTGGACAAGTGGTTTTCCTGGCTGCCCGGCGGGCTTGTACACGCCAACATCGCCACCGCGACGATGTTTTCGGCGACCTCCGGCTCGTCCGTTGCCACCGCTGCGACGGTCGCCACCGTCGCCATGCCGCAGGCCGAGCGGCTGAACTACGATCCGCGCCTGTTTGCCGGGTCCATCGCGGCCGGCGGAACGCTGGGCATCCTGATCCCGCCCTCGATCAACCTGATCGTCTATGGGTTCCTGACCGAGACGTCGATCCCGCAGCTGTTTTCCGCCGGGCTGATCCCAGGGCTGCTCATGGCGGTGGCGTTCATGGTGATAACGGCGCTGATTTGCCGAGTCCGGCCGTCCCTGGGCGGGCCATCCCAGCGCTACCCCTGGTCTGCGCGTCTGGCCAGCCTGCGGGATCTGCTGCCTGTGGTGGTGTTGTTCACGGTCGTGATCGGCTCGATCTATCGCGGGTGGGCCACACCGACCGAGTCGGCCGCAATCGGCGTCGTTGTGGCCATCATCGTCGCGGCGTCGGGCGACGGCATCGGGCTGCGCGCCCTGGCCGAGGCACTCCACGGGACAATCCGCATCACCGCGATGATCATGCTGGTCATCGCCGGGGCGTATTTCCTGAACTTTGCCCTGACCTCTGCCGGGCTGGGCCGGGCGCTGGCCGACCTGCTGCAAGGTGCGGGCCTGTCGCCGTTCTGGCTGCTGATGCTGGTCATCGCGCTCTACATCGTGCTGGGGTTTTTCATCGAGACCCTGTCGCTGATGGTCGCCACCATCCCCATCGTCGTGCCGATCATCGCCGCTGCTGGTTTTGACAAGGTCTGGTTCGGCGTCCTGCTGATCGTGCTGATCGAAATGGCGCTGATCACCCCGCCCGTCGGACTGAACCTGTATGTCGTGCAGGGCGCCCGAAAGGGCGGCAACCTGACGCAGGTGATGGTCGGCGTCATCCCCTATGTGATCGTGATGCTGCTGATGGTGGCGGCGCTGGTCGCCCTTCCCGGCCTGGCGCTTTGGCTGCCGGGCCAGTCCTGAGGAACTCTCATGCGCTTTACCTGCAACGGGCAACAGATCGACTGCGCCCCGGCCCACCTGGTCGTTGCCGGCTGGACCGGACGCGATGCGGCCGCAGTCCAGCACCATATCGACGAGCTGGCGGCGCTGGGCGTGGCACCGCCCTCGACCGTTCCGCTCTTCTATCGCTGCGCGCCGTCGCTGCTGACCCAAGCGCCGCGCGTGGCGATGCTGGGGACCGACAGCTCGGGCGAGGCGGAACCGCTGGTGCTGGTGGCGCAGAACGGCCAGCGCTACCTGGGCCTGGGGTCTGACCATACCGACCGCAAGCTCGAGACCGTCTCGGTCGCCGCGTCCAAACAGCTCTGTGCCAAGCCCGTCGCACAAGAGTTGTGGCTGTGGGAGGAGGTCGCCGGTCACCTCGACCTCATCGAGGTCACCTGCGACATTCACGAAGGCGGCGACTGGCTCGGCTATCAGCGCGGCACCCTTGCCGGCATCCGCCCGCTCGACGCGCTGATCGCCGGGGCGGGGCTTGAGGCACTCGCGCGCGATGGCGGTGCAGCCATGCTGTGCGGCACCTTCGCCGCGCTGGGCGGCGTGCGCCCGTCCGCCCGCATCCGCATGAGGATGCATGACCCTGTCCGAGACCGCCGCATCAGCCTTGGCTATGAGGTCGAAGCGCTGGCAGTGGTGGCATGACGGGCCGTATGCGAGACCGCGCCGAAGATGCAGTGGCCCGTGTCTCCGCCCTGACCCACGCGCCGCGCCTTGCCATATTTACCGAAGCCCCCGAAAAGGTTGTCTCCCGAAAAAAAGTTTGCTGGGTTAGGGCCTCGAAAAGGGCCCTGTCCTCCGGCGTTGGGTCATCCATGCTGCCTTGGGCCGACCGTCCCCTCGCCTAAGACAGAACGATCCTCGATGATCGACACCGTCATCTATTATCGTACTCGCCCCAGGGAACCCGAGGCCTCTGAGCTCGCTCTGCGACTTCAGTGCGAGGCGGTGCACGACGAAGTCAATTCGCGCCTGTTCCGCGTCTTAGCGGAGTTCGTCAACGAGGAGGGCGAGGTATCCGACCATAATCTGCGGGAGCGGCGCCGCCCCTTGCCTCGGCCGGCAAGGCCGATGAGCCCCGGCCCGGCAGCGACGGTCCTGACAAGACCCGGCCAGCCTTGCTCGCCGCGCTTAGCGCTCCCCGCACGCGTGATGGGGCCTGGCTCGGCATCGTCTCTCGCGCTACCGTCGGGTCGGACGAGGTTTTCGAGAAGCCCGAGGACAAGCCAAGCTTTGGACCTTTATATTTGGACATGCGACTCAGCTGGTCCCGACGCCGGCCGACGTACCCGTCCCAGCTGGAGTGCCAAGACCGCTGTGCCTTTTGGCCGACTTCCGTCCTAGCCAGTTCGACATTCCTGTCTACGTATTCAACGCGGGATAGGAACCCCTCTCGGCGCTCACGGTCAAAATCAAGCTCGGAACTAAGGCGACCATGCCGTCGACCGCTCGCGAACGGCTGGTTTCAATTTCCACCATCCTGTCATCTTCCAGCACCCATTCGACCCCATCCCCGATCCTGATGGTGAAGCGTACCAATACCGGGTCCCTGATCTCGCGTCTGGCTCGTCGCGGATGGTGCCGATCTGACGGTCAAGAAGTTCAAGGTGCGCTGCCGCCGGGCCCCGGACCATTTGCTGCAACTTGATGAAGCGAAGATACCGATCACCCGCTTCTTTTGCCTTTGGCCTCTCTCGGACCGCGGTTCCTACATCCCGCGCCGCTCGGTGCAGCGCGCCGCTGATTTTCATTGCGACCTTCCCGCGCCGCACTGCGAGCCCCCGGGAGCGAGCGAGGAGCGCGAGCGAAAAGACCCGGCGTTAAGCGGCCGGATCGCCAAACTTATTTGTGCGGAGGATTCTGCCTCTGCCTCCGCGGCGATGCGTTCCAGCGTGTGGAAAGCGCCCGTCAGGTCAAAGTCATCGCGGGTTAGCTGTGCCACGCGGTCCGGGTAATCATTGGGAACGTCGGGAAGGCCTCGAGCGGCACCGGCTAGGCCGACTGGTCTCGCCATTCGTACAGTACCGATAGATCCTTCGGCGTCGCCTGCGTGAGGGCATCTCGAGTCCTGGCGTCGGTGGCCAAGGCTGCCAGTCTATCGCGTTGCGTCCAAGCGCTTGCGACGGCAGCCCGCAGTCGTGCGAAATCAGGTGCCCACACGTCAATCAGTTGTAATTTGGCAGGGACACCTGAGCCGCTACATGACGGGATCCAATCGTGAGATCCAGCTAGGCAGACAGCAGTTTGAATTTGCCCGTCAGAGCTGGGGTCCATGCAGCTCCACAGAAAAGCGTTCGCGTGGGCTGTCCAGCCGGACGGCTTCGGCCGCACACTCGTGGGTGCTTTCGAGCACAACCAGCCCGCGCGCGATGACGGACAGGGTGTCGTGGTTGCCGCGGATGACGTGCACGGCGATCCCCGCTGCGTGCAGACGCCCCAGCTGCTGAGCACGATAATGCGCGGTTGCTGTCATACAGCTGGCCCGAGATCAACAAGGCGTCGACCTGCTCAAACAACCACAGGTCCACGATCGTGACGAGGGCCTGGCGGGCCACCGTCCGTATCAGATCGGCGACCAGGCGCGAGCGGGGGCGAGCGAGCGCTACGGGCTGTCCGGGTTCAGGTCTGCGGCATGGATAAAGCGAAAGCTTCCGTTACGATTGCCCCTTTACGGCACCAGACAATCTCGCCACTTCCGTCTTGAAACTCTCCGTCAGCCGCTTGTAGCCGATCGCGGAGCCGACGGCGCGGGGCAGGTCGGCGTACCCGACATCGGCTAGCGACCGGATGAGGCCGAGTTTTTCGGGGAGGGGTACTTCATTCCAGTCCCGGTTACGGCCTGCGACCCGCAGCCCTCGGAAAGCGATGATCTCCTGGGGAGCCGCCGCCTCGGGCCAGAAGACCTCATGGCCATCAGACGCGCGCGTGCGCGGGCCAAGGTGCTTGATCGCTGTCCATACAGTCGATGAGATCGCCTTTCCGGTCCGCTTAAAGCCATGCTCGCGGGCGATGAGGTCGCTCAGCCGCTTGAAGGTCACCGGTCCCTCCTGGGAAATGATTTCGGCCGCCATTGCAGTCAGGATGGTCCTGTAGGAGGGGTTATGGAACTGCGCGGGATCACGCGAGGCCGCGGCCAGTCGGCCCGCCGCGAGAGGCTCGATGCGTTCCAGAGGTTCGAGCGACGTGGGTGGCGTGATGACGGACGGATCGACGGGCTGCCCGTCGTCACCGGCGAGGGGCATTTCGGGAGGAGGGGTGGGAACCTCGTCCGCCGATGCAGACGGTTCGATCAAGGCGGACTGATCGTGAGAGCCTGCGGGGACGCTGTCTGGCAGGACAGCCGCTGCGGCCACCTCGGTGCGACGCATCTCCTCCGCCGCACGCTCTGCGTCCTCGCGGGCCGCTCTCGCGCGATCCTCATCCAACAGTTCGCGGAGGCGCGCATCGAGCCGCTCCAGCACGGTTTCGCGGTCGTTGAACCAGTCGGTGGACCACACGCGGGCCAGACGCCAGCCGAGGGTCTCGCGGATGATGTGGCGCACACGGTCACGGTCGCGCGCCGAGGGTGAGGCGTGATAGGTTGCGCCGTCGCACTCCACGCCCGCGAGGAAGCTCCCCGGGGCGTCAGGATGGACGACGCCCAGGTCGATGCGGAATTTCGACGCGCCGACCTGTGTCCGCACCGTCCAGCCCCGCGCCCGGAGCGCCTCGGCCACCGCCATCTCGAAGTCCGAGTCGTATCCCGCGGTTCCCCCCATATTCCGCACCGCGCCCATCAGCGCCGCGGGACCGCGCTGCGCGAATTCGAGGTAATGCTTGAGATCACGCATCGCCTCGGCCGAGGTGCGCGTCAGGTCGATCATCGACGGATCGAAACTGGCGAAGATCATCACCTCACTCGTTGCGCGGGTGATGGCGACATTCAAGCGGCGCTGCCCGCCCTTGCCGTTCAGAGGCCCGAAATTCATCGACATCGTCGGGCTGTCGGGCTCGGTCGGGCCGAAGGTGATCGACAACAGGATCACATCGCGCTGATCGCCCTGCACGGTCTCGAGGTTCTTGACGAACACCGGCTCGGGCGCGGCGTCGCCGAAGAACCGCTCGAGTGCAGGGTCGCGGCGTCTTTCGTCGTCGAGGAGATTGAGGATCAGTTCCTGCTGCTTGGCATTCAGCGTCACCACGCCCAGCGACTGGGCCTGCCGCGCCGGGTCGCGCAGGCGGGCCACGACCTCGGCCACGACTGCCTTGGCCTCCTCCGGGTTGGTCTGGCCCCGCCCGCGGCCGTAAGTGCCAGCGACCTTGCGCAGCGACACGACCGTGTCGCGCGTGTCGGCGGCCGGGTAGGTGACCAATTCGCCGTCATAATAGGCGTGGTTCGAGAAGGCGATCAGGCTTTCGTGCCGACTGCGGTAGTGGCCGGTCAGCCGGTGCAACGGAACGCGCGCGGCCAGCGCTTCGTCGAGGATGCTGTCGAGGTCGGTGTCCACGGAGCCGTCGCCGTCGTCGTCTCCGGGTGCCTTGGCGAAGAAATTGGTGGGGGGCATCTGCTTCGGGTCGCCGACGATCACGCAGCGCCGCCCCCGCGCGATGGCGCCTACCGCGTCGTAGACAGTGATCTGGCTCGCCTCGTCGAAGACCACCAGGTCGAAGAGGCTGGTCTCTGCGGGCAGGAACTGCGCGACGGACAGCGGGCTCATGAGCAGGCAGGGGGTGAGCGTGGTCAAGGACGGCCCCATCTGCGCCACGAGCTTGCGGACGGGCAGATGGCGTGCCTGCTTCTGGATTTCGCGCGACAACACCCCGAAGCCCGGTCCGGCGGTGGGCGAATTGCGCGAGGGGACCCCGGCCGACAGCTTGGCACGGATGTGGCCGGCGGTCATCTCGGCGAGCTCCGCGTCAAGGCGCTGGAACTCGGCGATCATAGCCTCGTGGGTCAGGCCCGAGAATCGGCGCAGCGGCTCGCTGGCATCGATGAGCAGCGGCGCGGCCCAGCGGCAATAAGCCGTCAGCATCGCCTCGTGTGCCATGTCGTGTGACACCCGCCCCGCCTCCAGTGCCACGACAAGAGGTCGCAGTCCGGCGGTCTCGGCCTCGCGCTTGGCGGCCGCCCAGGCGCACCACACGTTCAGGCGCCGGTCCCGGTCGGCGACCGCCCGCGCTTCGGCCGCGATCTGCGCAAGCGGCACCGCGCTGCCGTCGCCGGCAGGGGACTTGATCGCCTCTCGCCATGCTGTCAGCGTCCGACCGAATTCCTCCGCCGCCGCGGTCACACGCTTGGCGGCCGCATCGGCTGGGCCGCCCGGCTCCAGAAGGTCGCGATTCTCGCAGAGCGCTTGCGTCAGGTGCGATCGCGCTGTGACGGGGTCAGTCTTCAAAGCCGAGTAACGCGTCACCGCAGCGCGGAGTGCATCCCCTTGCTCGACGGCGTCGTTGAGCCGGGCAGTTTCCGTGGCAAGACTGCGCCAAGGCGTGCCGGGCGGCAGGTCAGCCTCCAGGGCCTTCAGCGCCGCCTGGTCGCGGGCAAGGTCTCGCAGCGCCTCGAGGTGATCCTCAGGCATCTCGACCTGGCCGGGTGCCAAGCCGTAGGCCGACCCAAGCTTGGTGCGCAGCGCGCGAAGGGCGCTGCCGCGGAACAGGATATTGCGTGACCTGGCTTCGTCGCGCTCGGTAATCCAGGACTCGACCGGTTGGCCTGCGATCCGGTCCTCGGCAAAGGCCGAGGGTAGCCGGCCGCGGCGGTCCCGGTAGGCGCCGAGCGCGGTGCCGAGGTCCCGGAGTCGCGCGAAGGTCTCGCGCGCATCCGGCTTCAGCGCGAAGCTCAGGTCTGTGGCCTCGCACGCAGGGATGAGCCGTGCGAGATCGGCGAGAGCGCTCACCTCGTCCTCGCGCACCTCGTCTGCCTCCATCCCCAGCCGCTGGAAAAACTGCGCGCGCGCCGAGACCAATTCGGTGACCGCGGCGTCGAGCGCGCGCGCCGCCACGGACATGCCGTCGCGCCAGGCGTTCGACCAGTCCGTATGACCGACGCCTGCGAATACCTCGACGTCCTCGGGCGTGATCTGGCTGAACTGCCGGCCGAGGCTTCGTGCGGTCTCGACCATGCCGGTCAGAACGTCTGGCGTGCGGACGCGCAGCAGCTCGTCTTGCGTGCGGGGCCAGTCCAGCTCCACCATGTGGAGGTCGCCCCAGCGCGATAAGCGTGCGATCGCATCTCGAGCGCTGACACCGGCCGGCCCGGGGGTGTGGAGAGCAGCGACGAAGCCGTTGAGCTTGTCCCGCGCCCGCTTGAGCTCGCGTGCCTTTGCCTCCCAAGACTCCTGCGACAGCACCTCGCGCGAGCGCCAGGCGCGGTCAAGCTGCTGCAGAACCCCCTTCTTGTTGGCCTTGGCCGAGTGCAACTCCAGGCACAGATCCCCCAGACCCGCCTTGGCGAGCCGGCGGTGCACGACGTCGAGGGCCGCCATCTTTTCGGACACGAACAGCACCTTGCGACCGAGGCCGAGGTTGTGGGCGATGATGTTGCCGATCGTCTCGGATTTGCCGGTGCCGGGTGGTCCCTCCAACACGAAATCGCCATCGCCGCCAGACGCGTGGATAGCGACGATCTGGCTCGAGTCTGCATGCAGGGGCGCCAGGAGTTCGGCCGGGTCCACGCGGACGTCGATCTCGCATGGCGAGACGAACCCCGCGCCGCCCGCGTAGGGCTCGCGCGGGGTGTCGATCAGGTGCCGCACGAACGGGGTGCGCTTCAAGGTCTCCGTGCGCTCGGAAAGATCCCTCCACATTAAGTATTTGGCAAACGAGAACGTTGACAGCACGACTTCGGGGACAACCTCAAAGCCCGGCACGTCCTTGATGCGGTGGCGCACGAGGTCCCACACGCGCTTGACGTCAACCCCGCTCCCGTCGCTGGGCAGCTCGCCCGCGAGGTCCGGCATGTCGATGCCGAAGTCCTGCTTCAACATCTCGAGGAGCGTGAGATTGAAGACCGGGTCGTCCTCGTGACCCTTCAGGTAGGGTTTGGTCTTTGCGCTCGTCCGCTCCAGCCGCACGGGCAAAAGGATCATCGGCGCGCGATAGTGGCTGCGGTGGTCGTTCGAGGGCGACCATCGCAGCGTGCCGAGCGCGAGGAACAGCGTGTTGCTCCCCCCTTCCTCAAGGTCCGCCTTGGCCTTCCGGTAAAGTTCGATCGCGCCCTTCTCGAGGGTTTTCGCGTCAGTGTTGGCGATCACCTGTCGCCGCTCCAGCGCCTCGCGGGCAATCTCCTCGTCGTGGTCGTCACCCGTCCGAAGCAGGCGCAACGTCGCATCGACCTGGCCCACGCCCGCAGCCGGCTGGGGCGCAGCGACGAGGGCGACGTGTTTGCCCTCAGCGATCAGGTCCTCAAGCTTCGCGGGGTCGGGGCAGAACAGCGGAATGGCCGTCGTGCCGGACCTAAGGTTCAGCAGCCGGTTGCGCTTCGAGAGGTCGAGGAGGTCGCGCTTCCAGCGATCGAGCCGCTCTTGCGGCGTCTGGGGCGCGTCGTCCTGCGTCCGATCGTCCAAGTCGAAGCCTGGCAATTCGGGCGCGACCTCCAGTGTGGGGGCGCGACGCACGGGCTCGGCGTCCACGTCCCCGGAGACGCCTGCGGCCAGCTGCGGGAGCGGGCCGATGCCGCGCCGACGCGCCTGCCTGATGTCGATGGCGAGCGCAAATTCGGCGTCGCGCTCTTCGGCGAGTTGCCTTCCTGCCTCGGCGACGGCCTTCGAGAAGGCCACGGGGTGATCCGCCGTGGCTAGTGTCGTCTCGAACAGGACCAACTCGTTCAGACTCAGCGCCTTCCGCAGAACCTGGGGATCGTCGGTGGTAATACCCGGCAGGTGCTGAGGCTGAAGCCAAGCTCCCGCGAAGGCGTGGCCCTTGGTAAAGACCACGATCGGGTGGAGCCCCACCTGCTCGTAGCAGCCTGCGAACAAGAGCGCGGTGTCGAGGCAGGTCGCGAGGCCCGAAGCCTCGACGTCGGATGGCAACCGCACCTTCTGGCCGGTGGTCTCGAAGCTTGCCGGCGGCACGGCATAGGACAGCCCCCGCGCCGCCACTGCGCTCCAGATCGCCGCCGCGAGTTCCCAAGCGCGCGTTCGAGACCCGGACTGATAGCCGTCGAGCGCGCCGGGCTTTCCGGCCGCCCGCAGCACTTCAGACGCCGCCTTGAGGAGTCGGTCCACCGCCGGGTCGTTCGGCGTGACGAAGGCCGCCAGCAGTTCGGGGACATAAACCGAGCCGCCCCACTCGTGCCGCGCCAGGGCCGTGAGCGGCACGTCTGTCTCGGCCAGCAGCGCCTCACCCTGGCGCAGCTCGAACCGCACGTTCGCGCGAACCTTGTCCGTCAGCCTGTCGAGGAACCCTCCTGACAGCGGAAGGTGGCGATCACGCGGCCTCACCACGCTGCCGGCGTCGATCCGGTCGAAGGTCCAAGAGCGGGGCCCGATCACGGGAGGCTCCGCCGACACCTTCAACACGAGGTCGTCCAGGTCGCAGTCGGTCGGGTTCGTTATTACCAGGTCAGCGAGCACCGCCACGTCGTTCTGCTGGGATGCGAAGGTGACGTTCGGTGCGAGCTTAACCAAAATCTCGGGCGCCGCGGCTGGTGGCTTGGAGGCGGTCATAGCTCCCGTGTCATCGCCCATGGTCAGCCTTTCACCAGTTTTCTCAATTGACGAGAATGTACACGCGCGAGGATTTTGACCAACCGGGGCGCTGTTGCAAGGCACGGACAGCACTTTCCTTTGACCATGGGTTCTAGGTGCCGGACCTCTCCTCTGAGGGCCTGCGTCGAAGACTTACCTTAATTCAAGTCCGCGCCGCTATCGAGGCGAGGATGAACAGTCATTGTATTCCGCTATACCCGCCGCCGCCCTAAAAAGGCCGAAGCAAATATTGAAAGTCCACAGGATATTCATAAGTGAAAAACTTGGCATCGTGCGTTGCGTGACGTTGACCCTTCGTTTCCCGATCACCCTCGCTGTTTTCGCCTTCGCTGTCCCTTGCGCCTCACCGCATTCAACGCCTCCGTCCTTCTCCTCCTTCCCTGTTTCTTTTCCCTTCATTCCTCCCCCTCCACCCGGGCGGCACATGCCGACCGGGGCCCGAAGATCCTGCGTCACCGGCCGCTACCCGCGGTCGGGTTTGCGTAGGATCCTCAAACCCTGTCGCGAGGATCGCCCCGTCTCCTTCAGTTCACCTTTGGCCGCATGGTGATCTCCTCGGCACGGTCGACCAGTCGTCGCACGGCGCGCAGGCTGCGCAGCGGATCTTGCGTAAGGTGATACGTCCGCGCTCGGAAAACAGGATCCCCGGCGTTTCCTTTGCCCAAAGCCGCCTGTCCCCCAGTCCGACGCAGCGTCCCCGCGTATTCCGCCAGCGTCGGCTGGCGATAGTCCACCACTCGAGGGGTGAAGCGTGGGTCGCACCTCACGTAATCACGTAGTTGCAACCAGCCAACGCGGGCCCTCCGGGGGAGCGCACCGCTTCAGTCCGCTCATTGAAAACAAGTTGAGTTGGTTAGCGATTGCCGCAAGGCCCCGGCCGCGGTAGTGAATTGCATGAGCGGAGATACGCTGCCAGCCTAGAGGATCACTGCGTCGCCTTGAACTCGGCGGCGTCCTTGTCGCGCTAATCCCGGACGCCTTTGTTGGCGGCGTCGTGCTCGTCTTCGAGTTTAGTCTGAATATCGGCAACGCGGGCGTTGTAGCCCTCGTGTGGATCATTCAGGGCGTTCCCTAGCGCAGTCGTCTGCTCCTGGCTCAGCTGCTGCTCTTTCGTCCAGTCTGAAATCCGGTTGCCTTCGCCGACTACCCCGTCGGTGACGCAGTTGCCCAGGTTGCGTGAGCGTCGCTTTTTCCATCTCGGAAGTATTGGCGTGGTCGCGACGAATCTCTTCGATCAGGCGCGACATCTCATCTTGCGTGTTGATCGACGTGAACAGCCCGCCGCCGGCCTGTGCTACCGCCTCAAGCTGGGCGCGCTCCTTGGCAGGCAGGCCTAACCCCAGGATGTTGACGACCCCCCGGATGTCGCTGGCATGCAGGGCGCGGGCTTGCGCGACCGGATCGCCGCCGCAGGTCTTCTCTCCGTCCGAAACGACGTAGACGACCTGCCCGCCGACTGTCTCTGACGGTGTCTACTGAGCGCCCGCGGCCACCAGCGCATTGGCAAGGTGCGCCCAGCCGGGGCCGGCTCTAGCGCCTCGGCGGCGGTTTGCACGGATGCGGTGTCGTCGGTAATGGGGACCAACGTCTCGATGCCTGCGCAGGTGTCGGCGCGACCTGCATCGTCATGCGTGCCTTTATGGGGGAAGGCGATCAGACTTGCGGTAACTTCGTCGGGCAAGTCATCGAGCAGCGCGACGACGGCCTGCTTCGCGGCGTCGATCTTGGTGTGGCTGCCAAGCGCGCCAACCATGAAGCCCGACGCATCGAACGCCACCACCCACCCCCGCAGGGGTCCCGGCCCCGCGTCCGTCGCATCGCGGAACTGAGTCGCGCGACTCGCCGCTCATCTCCGGCGTGTCGACGAAGCAGCTCTCGATATCCTCGCCCTTCTCCTACAGGAACCGCGCCAGCAGCGCGCTGGTGTCCTTGGGCCATGGCAGGGGCCGTCGCAAGTATCAGTACTGTAAGGGCAATCGGGCGCACGACCATTTCTCCGTGGGCTTCCAGATCGATGCTGCGTAAGGCAATCTTGCGCAGTAACTAGACCAAGGCAACCAGGTTCGGCCCGTTCAGCGGTTGGGGCAGCCCGCCAAGGCGAGCGGCGGGGGATCGCGGGATGGGAGGACCGTTCATCCTCGAATCGATAGCCGCGCGAAATCGGATCGTGATTTGGGCGACGATGATTCTTTGTTTCTGTCATGCGCTTATGTTAGCAGAGCGAGCGTCCAGACGTGATTGGCTGCGGGGCTTTTCGCTCTTTCGCCTTCTCTGTCCCTTCCACCCCGCCGCCTGGACCACCTTCGTCCTTTTCCTCCCTCCTTCATTGGTCCTTCTCCCTTAGTTCGTCCCCCTCGCCCCGGCCGGCGTCAGCCGGGCGGGCCCAGAGGGTCCTGCGTCAGCGACCGCCGTTCTCGGCTGGGACCGCGCAGGATCCTCAAACTCTCGCTGCAAGGATCCCCCCGTCTCCTTCAGTTCAGCCTAAGCCGTGCGATGATCTCCTCGGCGCGGTCAAGCAGGCGACGCACCGCGCGCAGGCTGCGCGGGGGATGCTGCCTGAGTTGATCGCTCGGCGCCCTAAACATCGGATCACCGCCGTCTCCTTCGGCCCAAAGCCGCCCGTCTCCCATCCGTCGCAGCGTTCCGACGAATTCCGCGGCCGTCGGCTTGCGACACCCCACCACGCTGCAGCGACCGAGCAGCGGCTGTGGCAGGTGGTCGTGCGCGTTGGTGGTCATCACTTACGTCACCCGGCTCATGTCGAAACCAACGCGCAGATAGGGGTCGGTCCAGTTCTGCGCGGTGGTCGGCTCGATCAGCGACATAAGCGCCGGGATCAGGCCAGCCAACGTCCCTCCTCCGGTGGTGGCCAGCGTCTCGCGGGCGAGCCCGATCTCGTCGACGATCACCACCGGGTTGGCGATCCGCTCGGTCAGGATGGTTTGAGTCAGCATCCCCATTCCGGCGCTCTCCCAGCCGCGCTCGACCCCGACCAGCGAGAATGCGCCCGACTGTGCCGCGCTGAGGTCGATCCGGATCACGGGCACCCCGAGCAGGTCGGCCAGGTGCCGCGCCCAGGCCGATCTGCTGATGCCGGGAGGCCCGGAGAGGATCATTGGCAGCGCCTCGGCCAGGCCAGTTCCCTGCGCAGTGCGCCGGTGCAGGTCCTTCATGACCTGGCAGGAGGCGGCATCCATCCACCGGCCCCGGGCGTGCAGGGCGGCAGCGATTTCGTCGGCCTCGTGTGCCGCGACCAAGGCCGCGCGGCCCCCACGGGCGAGTGGGGTCAATTGCGGGCCAAAGCGGCTTTTAGAGGGCAACGCCTCCAGCCGTGCATCGCGCCGCTCAACGAAGCGCCGGCCACGGGCGGCGATGAAGGACATTCCGGGACAGCTCGAGCAACTTCGCGCCGAGGCGAGGCTTGGCGGCGGCCAGCGGCGAATCGACGCCCAGCACGCC
>NZ_FNNA01000001.1 GCF_900106665.1 Paracoccus sanguinis | reverse complement strand
TTGGGGGGCGAGTTGTGGGTCGGGATCGGGGTCGTCGCGGTCGTGACCGCCGGCCCCGTGGTGGCGTTGCCTGAGGGGGCCGCCGCCGTCGCCGGAGTGGTCGTCATCGTGGTGTCGGTCGGAGTGGTCATGACACGGCCTCCCCCACGCTGGGTTCGATGTTGACGAGGAACGCCTTGTACTCCGGCGTCTCGATGTTGGCGTCGCCGACGAAGGGCGTCAGGCTGTTCGGCCCCCAGCCCTTCTTCGCCGCGCCGACGAAGCCCCAGTGCAGCGGAATGCCGACGACATGGACGGGCTTGCCGTCACAGATCAGCGGCTTGATCCGCTTGGTGACGAGCGCCTTCGCCTTGACCTCGCCCCGCTTGGACCACACCCGCACCCAGCCGCCCTTCTCGATGCCCTTCTCGGCGGCCAGCTGCTCGCTGATCTCCACGAAGAACTCGGGCTGCAACGCGGCATTCACCTTGTTGTGCTTGGTCCAGTAGTGGAAATGCTCGGTCAGCCGGTAGCTGGTGGCGACGAACGGGAACTCGGCCGAGTTGCCCAGATGCGCCACGTCCGAGGCGAACACCCGGGCCACCGGGTTGCCGCGCATTCGGGCGTTGAACACGTTCTGGACCGGGCTCTCGAACGGCTCCATGTGGGTCGGGAACGGCCCGTCGCGCATCATCCCGCGGCTGAACAGCCGCGACACCCCTTCGGGGTTCATGATGAACGGCATGACCTCGCCCGGCTTCGCCGTGGGGGCGATGTCGGGGACGTCGTTGCCTTCCCATTTCTCGCCGGTCCACTGGATGATGGGCCGGGTCGGATCCCACGGCTGGCCGTTGAGGTCCGCCGAGGCGCGGTTGTAGAGCGTCCGGCGGTTGACCGGCCAGCTCCACGCCCATTTCGCGTGCACGCCCATCCCCGAGGGGTCGGCGTTGTCGCGGCGGGCCATGTTGTTGCCGTCCTCGTTGAAGCAGCCGGAATAGATCCAGCAGCCGCAGGCGGTGGACCCGTCGTCGCGCAGTTCGGCGAAGCTCTTCACCTGCTTGCCGGCCGCGGTCAGCACCTTGGTCGCGTCCTTGGGGTCGGTCACGTCGCCGAGCGCGCGGCCGTTCAGCTCGCGGGCAAGCTCATCGGGCTTCGGCTCGTTCTGGTCGGCATAGTCCCAGGTCAGGTTCAGGATCGGGTCGGGGAAGACCCCGCCCTCGGCCTGATAGAGCGCTTTCACCCGCAGGTGGATCTGCGCCATGATCCAGGTGTCCAGCCGCGCATCGCCCGGCATGTCCGCCGCCGCCCAGTGCCACTGCAGCCAGCGGCCCGAGTTCACCAGCGCGCCCTCGTCCTCGGCAAAGCACGAGGTCGGAAGCTGGATCACCTCGGTCTGGATCGCGGCGCTGTCCACGTCGTTGTAGGCGCCGTGGTTTTCCCAGAACCGCGCGGTCTCGGTCTCGAGCGGGTCCATCACGACCAGCATCTTGAGCTTGCTCAAGGCGTTGGTGTTCTTGCCGCGGTTGGACAGCGCCATCAGCGGGTTGAACCCCTGGCAGAAGTAGATGTTGACCCGGCCCTGGTCCATCAGCTCGAACATCCGCAGCATGTCGTAGGCCGGGACGTCGAGCTTGGGCAGGTAGTGGAAGGCCCAGTCGTTGTCCACGGTCGCGGCATCCCCCCACATGGATTTCATAAACGAAACCATGAACTTGGGGTAGTTCTGCCAATAGCTGGTCTGGCCCGGCTGCAACGGCTTGAACGCCCGCGACTTGAGATAGGTGGCCCAGTCGGGCTCTTTCTCGGTCGGAATGTTCAGGTAGCCCGGGATCAGGTTCGACATTAGCCCGAGGTCGGTCAGCCCCTGGATGTTCGAGTGTCCGCGCAGCGCGTTCATGCCGCCGCCGGGCACGCCGATGTTGCCGAGGATCAGCTGCAACATCGCCATGCCGCGGATGTTCTGGGCGCCCTTCGAGTGCTGCGTCCAGCCCAGCGCGTACATCGAGGTCATCGTCCTGGTGGGAGACGAGCATTCCCCGATCATCTCGGCAATCTTCAGGAAACGGTCCTGCGGGGTGCCGCAGATCCGCTCGACCATCTCGGGGGTGTAGACCTCGACATGGGCCTTGAGCAGGTTCCAGACGCAGCGCGGGTTCTGCAGCGTGGGATCGGTGACGGCAAAGCCGTCGTCGCCCACGACGTAATCCCAGCTCGACTTGTCGTAGTCGCGCTTCTGCTCGTCGTAGCCCGTGAACAGGCCATCCTGCCAGCCGAACTCGTCCTTGACGATGAAGGCCGCGTTGGTGAACGCCCGGACATAGTCCCACTGGACCTTGTCGTTGGCGATCATCCAGCGGATCAGCCCCATCAGGAAGGCGATGTCGGTCCCCGGCCGGATCGGCGCGTAATAGTCGCTGACGGCCGCCGTCCGCGTGAACCTCGGGTCCACGACGATCAGCTTGGCACCGCGATGGTGCTTGGCTTCAGTGACCCACTTGAACCCGCAGGGGTGGGCTTCGGCGGCGTTGCCGCCCATCACGATCACCAGGTCGGTGTTCTTGATGTCGGTCCAGGAGTTCGTCATCGCTCCACGGCCAAATGTCGGGCCCAAACTGGACACCGTGGGGCCGTGTCAGACGCGCGCCTGATTGTCGAAGCCTACAATTCCCATCGACCGGACGACCTTGTAGGTCAGCCAGGCGGTTTCGTTGGTGGTGGCCGAGGCCGCGAGGAAACCCGTCGTCGTCCAGCGGTTGACGGGCACGCCCGCCTCGTTGGTCTGCAGCAGGTTGGCGTCGCGGTCGTCCTTCATCGCCCGGGCGATGCGGTCGAGCGCCGCGTCCCACGAGATCGGCTCGAACGCGGTGGCGCCGGGCTTGCGGATCATCGGCTGCGTCAGCCGGGTCTCGGCGTTGACGAAATCCTTGAGCGCCGCACCCTTGGGGCACAGCGTTCCGCGGTTGACCGGGTGGTCGGCGTCACCCTCGATGTGCATGACGCGGCGCTTGCCGTCCTCGCCGGGGGCGGCATAGACGATGATGCCGCAGGCCACCGAGCAGTAGGGGCAGGTGTTGCGGGTTTCGGTCATGGCCGCCAGCTTGAAGTCGCGCACATGCGCCAACTCAGCCGCCTCGGCCGTTCCGAACCCCATCGCCCCCAGCGACGTTGCCGCGACACCCGCACCCGCCAGCCTCAGAAAGCTGCGGCGTGAGAGGTCGATGTTCATCCGATCCTCCTTTTTGCCTGTCCACCAAGATAGGTCCGCCCATGATGCGGCCGGCGGGGGCCTTGCGTCAAGCATCGAGGCCCCTTGCGCGAGGGATGTGATCACAGCGCGCTGCGCAGGTCCCACAGGTCGGGAAACAGCACCACGTCCAGCATCCGGCGCAGGTAATCCACCCCCGCCGTCCCCCCGGTGCCGCGCTTGAAGCCGATGATCCGCTCGACCGTGGTCAGGTGGTTGAAGCGCCAGCGGCGGAAGTAGTCCTCGAAATCGACCAGCTTCTCGGCCAGCTCGTAGAGGCTCCAGTACCGCTGCGGGTCGGCGTAGACCGCCCCCCAGGCGGCGCGGGCGGCCGGGTCGGGACGGGTGGGGGCCGCCACATCCGCGGCCGGGGCCACGTCGAACCCGGCCTCCGCCAGCCGCCCCAGCACCACGGCGTAAAGCGAGGGCCGCGCCAGCTCGTCGCGCAGCGCCGCCGCCAGCTCGGGCCGGTGCGCGTGCGGGCCGATCAGCGCCGGGTTGCGGTTGCCGGCGACGAACTCGATCATCCGGTACTGCCAGCTCTGGAAGCCCGAGCTTTCCCCCAGCATCGGCCGGAACTGCTGGTATTCGCTGGGGGTCATGGTCCTGAGCACGTCCCAGGCCGAATTGAGCTGCTCCATGATCCGGGCCACGCGGGCCAGCATCTTGAAGCTTTCGTGCAGCCGCCCGGCCGCGATCGCCTCGCGCGCGGCACCCAGCTCGTGCAGGGCGAGCTTCATCCACAGCTCGCTGGTCTGGTACTGGATGATGAACAGCATCTCGTCGTGGGCGCCCGACAGCGGGTGCTGCGCCGACAGGATCGGGTCGAGCGAGAGGTAGTCGCCATAGGCCATCCGGCCCTGGAACGACAGCCGCGCGCCGTGGTGGCCGGGCGGGGAGGGATCGCGGTCGGTCATCGGGGCACCTCGGCACGGGGCTGGCGGCGCCAGCGGTCGGGGGTCTGGCCCTCGGCGTCGCGGAACACCCGGATCAGGTGGCTCGCGTCGCAGAAGCCGGTGGCGTCGGCGACCCGGGCCAGCGGTGCGTCGCCGCGCGCGATCAGCATCCGCGCCTGCGCCAGCCGCAGCCGCATCGCCGCCGCCGCGGGCGACAGCCCCAGCGCGGCGGCGAAATGCCGTTCGAGCCGGCGCCGCCCGACGCCCAGATGCGCCGCCAGCGCCGCCACCGTGGGCGGGCTGTCCAGCCGCTGCTGCAGGATCATCAGCGCCCGCCGCACCAACGGATCGGCGGTGGACAGCTCGAGCGGCATTCCCGGCTGCGGCTGGTCGCCGAAGGCCGGGGCCCCCGGTCCGCCGGGCGTGTCGATCATCATGATGGCCAGCGCCTTGCGCGCCGCGGCCCGGCCGATGTGCCGATCGACGAGCAGCGCGGCCAGCTGCGCCGCGCTGACCCCGCCCGAGCACGACAGCCGGTCCCCGTCCACCACCAGCGTCCGGTCGCTCACCGGACGCGGTGCGGCGAGACCAGCTGCAGGGCCAGCTCCCGCGGCCCCGAACTCGGCCTGAAACTCGTCGTGGTGAAACCAGCTCACGCAGGCATCCCGGCCCGCCATCAGCCCGGCGCGGGCGAGGATGAAGACCCCCGTGCACACCCCGGCCAGCGGCACCCCCGCCGCCGCCGCCCGCCGCACGAAGGCGCCGAGCGCGGGGTCGAGCGGCTGCGGCGCGCCGATCAGCCCGCCGATCACCACGACGTAATCGTACTGCGCGGGGTTCTCGGGCGCGGTGTCCGGCTCGATCCGCGTGCCGCAACTGGCGCGGATCGCGGTGCCGGGCGTGCCGAGCACCGCCCAGCGGCACAGGATCGGCCGCGAGCGGTCGCCCTCGTCGGCGGCCAGCCGCAGCACATCGACGAAATTGGCATAGGCCGCGAGCGTGAAGCGCCGGGCGAGCACGAACGCCACGTTGAGCCGCGGGGCCCCCGCCGCCCCCCTGCCGACCATGCCTGTGCCGCTCGCCTCCACGCCCCGCGCCCCGTCCGGTTGCTCCTCCGCCCCTGCCTAGCAGGGCGGCGGGGGCGCTGTCACCGCCCGTCACCGCCCGTCACCAGCCGTGGCGGGGCGACACGCTTCCGCTTCGCCGGGCGGGGTGCTACCCCCGTGCCACGCCCACGCCCAAGCCCATGCAAGCCAAGGGGACCGCCATGACCACCGACCCGATCCGCCTGTCGCAACTGTCCCACGGGGGCGGCTGCGGCTGCAAGCTGGCGCCCGCGGTGCTGCGCGAACTGCTGGCGGGCCAGGCGGCGGCGCAGGCCTTCCCGCAGCTTCTGGTCGGGACCGAAACGGCGGACGACGCGGCGGTGTGGCAGGTGTCGGACGACCTCGCGGTGATCGCCACCACGGATTTCTTCATGCCGATGGTGGATGACCCGCACGCCTTCGGCCGCATCGCCGCGACCAACGCCATCTCGGACATCTACGCCATGGGCGGGCGGCCGATCATGGCGCTGGCGATCCTCGGGATGCCCATCGACAAGCTGCCCGCCGCCATGATCCGCGAGATCCTCGAGGGCGGCCGCGCGATCTGCGCCGAGGCCGGCATCCCGGTCGCCGGCGGCCATTCGATCGACTCGCCCGAGCCGATCTACGGCCTTGCGGTGATCGGCCTCGTCCACCCCGTGCGGCTGCGCCGCAATGCCGACGCCAAGCCGGGCGACGCGCTGATCCTGACCAAGGGGCTGGGGGTCGGCATCTACTCGGCGGCGATCAAGAAATCCGCGCTGGATGAGGCCGGCATCGCCGAGATGATCGCCTCGACCACGCTGCTGAACAAGGTCGGCGCGGATCTCGCCGACGACCCGGCCGTCCACGCCATCACCGACGTGACCGGCTTCGGCATCCTCGGCCACGGGCTCGAGGTCGCGCGCGGCTCGAACGCCCGCGTGGTGATCGATCGCGCCCGCCTGCCCTTCCTCACCCGCGCCGAGGAACTGGCCGAGGCGGGCTTCGTCACCGGCGCCTCGCATCGGAACTGGGCCGCCTACGGCGCCGAGGTCACGCTGCCCGAGGGCCTGCCCGACTGGCAGCGCCACCTGCTGACCGACCCGCAGACTTCGGGCGGGCTGCTGGTCGCCGTCGCCCCTGACGCCGCCGAGGCCACCCTCGCCGGCATCCACGCCGCGGGCTACCCGCTGGCCGCCATCGTCGGCCGGGTCGAGGACGGCACCGGCATCACGGTGATCTGACCCCCTCGGGCTGGACCCAAATATCCTGGGGGGAGCGCGCCTCGCGCGCGGGGGGCAAAGCCCCCCTCAAGGTCAATCAGTCCTTGGCGCGCTCGACGTACGAGTTGTCCTCGGTGTTGATCACGATCCGCGTGCCCACGCCGATATGCGGCGGCACCATCACCCGCAGCCCGTTGTCGCAGGTCGCGGGCTTGTAGGACGAGGACGCCGTCTGCCCCTTCACCACCGGCTCGGTCTCGGTGACCTCGACGGTGATCTTCTGCGGCAGCTCCATGGCGATGGGGGCGCCGTCATAGACCTGCAGGAACACCCGCATCCCTTCCTGCAGATAGGCCTTCTGCTCGCCCACCATGTCGGCGGGGGCCACGACCTGCTCGTAGGTCTCGGGCTCCATGAAGTGGAACCCCTCGCCGTCCTCGTAGAGGAAGTCATAGCCGCGCTCGTCCACGTGGGCGCGCTCGACCTGCTCGGTGGTGCGCCAGCGCTCGGAGACCTTCACCCCGTCGGCGATGCGGCGCATATCCACCTGCGTCACGGGCGTGCCCTTGCCGGGGTGGAAGTTCTGGGCGGTCAGCACGACATAGAGCTTGCCGTCCAGTTCGACGACGTTGCCCTTGCGCAGCGAGGAGGCGATGACTTTCACGGACGGTCTTTCTTGCGTTCGGGGGATGCGGGAAATATCGCCGCGCTCTCTAGCTTATCCCGCGCCAAATCGCCAGAGGCCGCCCGTTGCCCGCCCAGACACCGCCCGAAACCCCGTGGTGGGACGCCACCCGCCACGCCGACCGCCGTCCGCTGCTGGTGGCGCGGAACCGCATTCAAGCCGCGATCCGCGGCTGGCTGGCGGCGCAGGACTTCACCGAGGTCGATCCCGCCGCGCTGGCCCGCTCGCCCGGGAACGAGGCGTATCTGCACGGCTTCGCCACCGAGGCGATCGGCAACGACGGCACCCCCCGGACGATGTATCTGCACACCAGCCCCGAGTTCGCGCTGAAGAAGCTGCTCGCCGCGGGCGAGACCCGCATCGCCGCCTTCGCCCATGTCTGGCGCAACCGCGAGCGCGGGGCGCTGCATTCGCCCGAGTTCACCATGCTCGAATGGTATCGCGCGGGCGAGGACTACACCGCGCTGATGGACGACTGCGCGGCGCTCTTGCGACTGGCCGCCGAGGCGGCGGGGGTGACGCGGCTCAGGTTCCGCCATGTGGAGTGCGACCCCTTCGCCGCGCCCGAGCGGCTGTCGGTCGCGGATGCCTTCGCCCGCCACGCGGGCATCGACCTGCTCGCCACGATCGGCGCCGACGGCTCCACCGACCGCGACGGGCTGGCCGCGCGGGCTGAGGCCGCGGGGCTGCGGGTGGCCCCCGATGACGGCTGGTCCGACATCCTGTCGCGCATCCTCGTGGCGCGCGTCGAGCCGCATCTCGGCCACAGCCGCGCCACGATCCTCGACCGCTACCCGGCGCCCGAGGCGGCGCTCGCCCGCCGCGCCGCCGACGACCCGCGCGTGGCCGAGCGGTTCGAGCTCTACGCCTGCGGGGTCGAGCTCGCCAACGGCTTCGGCGAGCTGACCGACCCCGCCGAGCAGCGCCGCCGCTTCACCGCCGAGATGGACGAGCGCGCCCGCGTCTATGGCGAGCGCTACCCGCTGGACGAGGATTTCCTGGCCGCCCTGGCGCAGATGCCGGACGCGAGCGGCATCGCGCTGGGCTTCGACCGGCTGGTGATGCTGGCGACCGGCGCGGCGCGCATCGACGACGTGCAGTGGACCCCGGTTCCCTAACGCGTCCCCTGACCTCCCTTGGACTGATCCAAGGGACAGCTAGCCCAGCCCCTCGCGCTCGAGCGCTTCGCGCACCAGCCCCGGCATCCCGGTCACGTTCAGCTTGCGCTTGAGCGTCGAGGAGGTGTTGGCCACGGTCTTGTAGCTGATCCCGATCTCGTCCGCGATCTGCTGCAGGGACCGGCCGGCGCCGATCAGCGCCAGCACCTGTTCCTCGCGCTCGGTCAGCTCGGCCCGCCGCCCGGCGCCCGCCTGCCGGGTCGCCAGCGCCAGCGCGACGGCGGGCGAGAGGTAATACTCGCCGGCCTCGAGCGCGCGGATCGCGGTGGCGAACTCTTCCGGCGCGGCGTTCTTGGACAGGAACCCCTGCGCCCCCTCGGCCAGCGCGCGGGCGGCGAAGCCGGGCTGGTCGTTCATCGAGAAGACCAGCACCATCGCCTCGGGCGCGCGCTCGCGGATCGGGGCGATCAGTGTCAGCCCCGGCGCGTCGGGCAGGGCGATGTCGAGCACCACGACCGAGGGTTGCTCGGCCTCGAGCGCAGCCAGCGCCTCGGCCCCGGTCATGGCCTTGAGGACGCGGCCATAGCCCAGTTCTGCGAGCAGCCGCCCGCAGCCGAGATGGGTGATCGGATGGTCATCGACCACCAGCGCGACGCGCGGGGCCGCGGGGTCGGGGGAGGGGTCGGGCGCCGTCGGGGCGCGGTCTGCGTCGGTCATCGGGGCTCAGGCAACTGGGTGCAGGGGCGGACGGATCGGCGCCGGGCCGAAGGGCGGCCGACGGCACGGGGCGGGCCGGGCCGGATCGGGCGGGCGCAGCGACCGGACCCCTCGCCCGGGCGCGGTGAACGGCCCGGACAGGGGCGCGGCACGGCCGGAACGCGGGCGGGGCAGGGTCATGCGGCGGCCTCGGGCAGGGTCGCGGTGACTGTGACACCTCGCGGCCCGTCCTGCACGTCAAAACTGCCGCCGAGCAGCGCCACCCGCTCGCGCATCCCGCTGATGCCGTTGCCGTCCGGCGCCCCGCCGCGGCCGCGGCCGTCGTCCGACAGCCGCACCGTCCAGCCCCGGCCGGGCGCGTGGCGGACGCTCGCCGCGATGCGGGTGGCGGCGGCGTGGCGCAGGCTGTTGGTGCTCGCCTCCTGCAGGATGCGATAGATGGTCAGGGCGGTTGCGTCGTCCGGCTCGGGCAGGGTGTCGGGCAGGTCGACGGTCCACGCGACCCCCGCATCACGCGCTCGCGCCTCGGCCATCAGGTCGGCCAGCACGGCCGCGAAGGGCAGCTGCCCCAACGCCATCGGCCGGAGGCCGGCGAGCAGCGCGGAGTTCACCCGGCGGATCTCGGCGGCGATGGACAGGATGTTGTCGGCGTGCTCGCGCAGCGCCGGGTCGGTGGCGCGGTCGCGGATCGCCTGCGCCTCGACCCTCAGCGCGAAAAGGCAGGGCCCGTATTCGTCGTGCAGGTCGCGGGCGATCGCCTTGCGCTCCTGGTCGCCGCGGCCGACCACCTGCCGCGACAGGCGGGCGCGCTCGGCCTCGGCCGCCCCCAGCGCGGCGCCCAGCCGGTCCACGTCCGCGGCGAGCGGGGCGAGGTCGGGCGTCGTCACCGCCCCCGCCCGCGCCGCCAGATCGCCGCGGCCGAGCCGGTTCACCACCTCGCGCAGCCGCGCGAGCGGCGCGAGCCCCGCGCGCAGGATCACCGCCGTCGCCAGCACCTGCGCCAGCGCCGCGGCAGCGGTCAGCAGCGCCAGCGTCCGGGCGTCGCGCCACAGCGCCGCGAGCCCCACCGTGGGGTCGGGGGCGATCATCACCATCCCGTAGCGCAGCCGGTCCTGCACGATGGGCAGTTCGGTCGCCTGCGCGGGCGGCGAGAGCAGCCGCACGAACCAGCGCGGCGGCAGGTCGGGGCGCGGCGTCGCCGTGCCGGGCGACAGGCTGCGGCCGCTCAGCCCCTCATAGACGGTGATGCGGGCGTGGCGCGGCTCGACCAGCCGCTCGGCCAGCGCGGCGGGCAGGCGCTCGCCCGGCACCGTCCCGCTGAGCGTGGCGAGCGCGGCGAGGACGAGGCTGCGGGCCGAATGGCTCGACGCCGCGACCTCGGCTGCGACCGAGGCGCGGGCCCCCAGCGCCAGCGCCACGGCGGCGGCGCCGGTCAGCGCCAGCTGCACGGCCAGAACCAGCGCGACGATGCGGGCGGTCAGCGTCATGCCCGATCCGTGCCACGCCGCCCGCGCCCCCGCAACAATCGCCACCGGCGACGGGCGATGCCGAACGCCCCCGCGACCCGGTGCCGCACGCCCGGCACCCCGGTCGCCCGCCATCCCCCGCACCCCGCCGGGGGCACGATTTTCACCGCCGATTCACCCCCCGCGCGGCGCGCATCACGGGTTGCAACGTCGCGTCACTTTCGCCACGGTGCGGGTGGGAGAAAGTGGCCACGCGGCCACGGGCGCGCCGCCAATGCGCGTCGGATCGACAGGGAGAGAGACAGACATGAGCAAGACCTATGCCGCAGCGGCCGCCGCCGTGGCGCTGATCGCCGCACCCGCCGTGGCCGAGATCTCGGACGGCAAGGTGAAGATCGGGATCCTCAACGACCAGTCCGGGGTCTACGCCGATTTCGGCGGGCTCGGGTCGGTCGAGGCGGCGAAGATGGCGGTCGAGGAGTTCGGCGGCAAGGTTCTGGACGCACCGATCGAGGTCGTCTCGGCCGACCACCAGAACAAGGCCGACATTGCCTCGAACATCGCCCGCCAGTGGTACGACACCGAGCAGGTCGATTCGATCATGGAGCTGACCTCGTCCTCGGTCGGGCTCGCCGTGCAGGCGCTCTCGGCGGAAAAGAAGCGCATCACCATCAACACCGGCGCGGCGACCACCGACCTGACCGGCAAGGCCTGCACCCCCTACGGGTTCCACTGGGCCTATGACACCCACGCGCTCGCCGTCGGGACCGGCGGGGCGATGGTCGATCACGGCGGCGACAGCTGGTATTTCCTGACCGCCGACTATGCCTTCGGCTACTCGCTCGAGGACAACACCGCGGCGATCGTCAAGGAAAAGGGCGGCACGGTCACGGGGTCGGTGCGCCACCCGCTCGGCACCACCGATTTCTCGTCCTTCCTGCTGCAGGCGCAGTCGTCGGGGGCCAAGGTCATCGGCCTCGCCAATGCCGGGCTCGACACCCAGA
Source organism: Paracoccus sanguinis (assembly GCF_900106665.1). Taxonomy (GTDB): domain Bacteria; phylum Pseudomonadota; class Alphaproteobacteria; order Rhodobacterales; family Rhodobacteraceae; genus Paracoccus; species Paracoccus panacisoli. The sequence continues at coordinate 1,342,827 of NZ_FNNA01000001.1, read as the reverse complement.
ACGCCATCAAGCAGGCCGCCGAGTTCGGCATCACCCAGGGCGGCCAGCAGCTCGCCGCGCTGCTTCTGACCATCGCCGAGGTCCACGGTCTCGGGCTTGAGGCCGCGCAGGGGCTGACCCTGACCGAGGGTTTCTACTGGAACCGCGACGACGCCAGCCGCGAGTTCGGCCGCAAGTTCATGGAGCGGACCGGCAAGATGCCGAACATGAACCAGGCCGGCGTCTACTCGGCCGTGCGCAGCTACCTCAAGGCGATCGAGGCCGCGGGCTCGGACGATGCCGACGCGGTGGCGGCCAAGCTGCACGAGCTGCCGGTCAGCGACGCCTTCGCCCCCGAGGGCAAGGTCGCAGCGAACGGGCGGATGATCCACGACGTCTACCTGATGCAGGTCAAGAAGCCCGACGAGGTGAAGGAGCCGTGGGACTACTACACGGTCCTCGCCACGATCCCGGGCGACCAGGCGTTCCTTGACCCGGCCAAGTCGGGCTGCCCGCTGGTCAAGTAAGGCGCCGCACACGGCCCTTGGGGCGGGGGCGCGTCCGCGCGCCTTCGCCCACCGTCCCGACATGACCGCCGCACCTGGGGAGGATGCGCCATGACCCGTTTTCCGAACACCGCCTGCCTGATGATGACCGCTGCCACGGCCGCGCTGCTGACCCTGCCCGCGCACGCCGAGATGAGCGACGGCAAGATCAAGATCGGGGTGCTGAACGACCAGACCGGCGTCTATTCCGCGCTGGGCGGCACCGGCTCGCTCGAGGCCGCGAAGATGGCCGCCGAGGAGTTCGGCGGCAAGATCGGCGACACGCCGATCGAGGTCGTCGGCGCCGACCACCAGAACAAGGCCGACATCGGGTCGAACATCGCCCGCCAGTGGTATGACCGCGACCAGGTCGACGCGATCATGGACCTGACCACCAGCTCGGTGGCGCTCGCGGTGCAGGCGATCAGCGTCGAGAAGAAGAAGATCACCATGATCACCGGCGGCGGCACGACCGAGCTGACCGGCAAGGCGTGTTCGCCCTACGGCTTCCACTGGGCCTATGACACCCACGCGCTCGCCGTCTCGACCGGCGGGGCGCTGGTCGAGGCGGGCGGCGACAGCTGGTTCTTCCTGACCGCCGACTACGCCTTCGGCTATTCGCTGGAGGAAAACACCACCAAGACGGTCGATGCCAAGGGCGGCAAGGTGCTGGGCACCGTGCGCTTCCCGATTGGGGCCACGGACTACTCGGCCTTCCTGCTGCAGGCGCAGGCGTCGGGGGCCAAGGTCGTGGGCCTCGCCAGCGCCGGCATGGACACCCAGAACCAGATCAAGCAGGCGGCCGAGTTCGGGATCACCGCCGGCGGCCAGAACCTCGCCGGGCTGCTTTTGATGATTACCGACGTGCACGGGCTCGGGCTCGAGGCGGCGCAGGGGCTCTATCTCACCGAGAGCTACTACTGGGACCGCAACGACGCGAGCCGCGAGTTCGCCGCGAAATACGAGGCCCGCACGGGCGCCAAGCCCTCGATGGTGCAGGCCGCGACCTATTCGGCCGCGCGCCAGTATCTCAAGGCGGTCGAGGCCGCCGGCACCGACGAGACCGAGGCGGTGGCCGCCAAGCTGCACGAGATGCCGGTGCAGGACGCCTTTGCCGAGAACGGCAAGGTGCAGGCCAACGGCCGGATGGTGTCGGACGTCTATCTGATGCAGGTCAAGACCCCCGCCGAAAGCACCGGCGAATGGGATCTGGCCAAGATCATCTCGACCACGCCGGGGGACGTCGCCTATCTGCCGGCGGCCGAATCCGGCTGCCCGCTGGTGAAGTGACGCGCATGAGTGTTGCACTGGCCGAACATGCCGAGCCGCGGGTGGTCCTGTCCGCCCGCGGTCTGGGCAAGGACTTCGCGGGCTTCACCGCCGTCAACGACGTGAACCTGGATGTCGAGCACGCCCGCATCCACGCCCTGATCGGGCCGAACGGGGCGGGCAAGACCACCGTCTTCAACCTGCTGACCAAGTTCCTGCAACCCACCCGCGGGACGATCACGCTGATGGGGACCGACATCACCCGGATGCGCCCCGACGCGGTGGCGCGGATGGGGCTGGTGCGGTCGTTCCAGATCTCGGCGGTGTTCCCGCACCTCACGGTGCTGGAGAACGTCCGCGTGGCGCTGCAACGCCCGGCCGAGCTGCACACCCAGTTCTGGCGCCCGCTCACCGCGCTCGACGTGCTGAACGGCCGCGCCGAGGTGCTGATCGACGAGCTGGGCCTGACCCCCTGGCGTGACGTCCGCGCCGCGGACCTCAGCTACGGCCGCAAGCGCGTGCTCGAGATCGCCACGACGCTCGCCCTCGACCCCGAGGTGCTGCTGCTCGACGAGCCGATGGCCGGCATGGGGCATGAGGACGTGGCCACCGTCGCCGCGATCATCCGCGAGGTCGCCCGGTCGCGCGCCGTGCTGATGGTCGAACACAACCTCAAGGTGGTCGAGGACATCTGCGACCACGTCACCGTCCTGCAACGCGGCGAGATCCTGGCCGAGGGCGACTATGCCGCCGTCGCCGCCGATCCCCGCGTCCGCACCGCCTACATGGGGTCCGAAGCATGAGCGCGCTGCTCGAGGTCGAGGGGCTGAACGCCTGGTACGGCGAAAGCCACATCCTGCACGGCGTGGACCTGACCGTGAACGAGGGCGAGACGGTCTGCATCCTCGGCCGAAACGGCATGGGCAAGACCACGACGCTGCGCGCGATCATGGGGATCGTGAAGAAGCGCACCGGCCGCGCCACCTTCGCCGGGCAGGACCTGCTGGCGATGCCGCTGCACCGCGTCGCCCGCGCCGGGCTGGGCTTCGTCCCCGAAGAACGCGGCATCTTCGCCACCCTCTCGGTGGACGAGAACCTGATGCTGCCCCCGGTCGTGGCCCCGGGCGGCATGACGCTGGACGAGATCTACGCGCTGTTCCCGAACCTGCGCGAACGCCGCAACTCGCCCGGCACCAAGCTCTCGGGGGGCGAGCAGCAGATGCTCGCCATGGCGCGCATCCTGCGCACCGGGGCGCGCTGCCTGCTGCTCGACGAGCCGACCGAGGGGCTGGCCCCGGTCATCATCGACGCCATCGGCGCGGTGCTGCGCGAACTCAAGAAACGCGGCATGACCGTCGTGCTGGTCGAGCAGAACTTCCGCTTCGCCTCGCGCGTCGCGGACCGGTTCTACGTCATGGACCACGGGGTGATCACCCACGGCTTCCCGGTCGGCGAACTCGACGCCCGCATGGACAGCCTGCACGAAACGCTGGGGGTGTGACATGACGATGATCTTCGGAATCCCCATCCAGGCGTTCCTCGGACAGCTTCTCGTCGGGCTGATCAACGGCTCGTTCTACGCGCTGCTCTCGCTCGGCCTCGCGGTGATCTTCGGCCTCTTGCGGGTCATCAACTTCGCCCACGGCGCGCAGTACATGCTCGGCGCGTTCGTGGCGCTGTTGGGGCTCAAGTGGCTGGGCATCCCCTACTGGGCGGCGCTGGTGGTGGCGCCGCTGGTCGTCGGCGGCTTCGGCGCGCTTCTGGAGCGCACCATGCTCTCGCGGCTCTACAGCCTCGACCCGCTCTACGGGCTGCTCTTCACCTTCGGCCTCGCGCTCGCGCTCGAGGGGACGATGCGCTACTACTTCGGCGCCTCGGGGCAGCCCTATTCGGCGCCGCCGGCGCTGACCGGCGCGGTCAACCTCGGGTTCATGGTGCTGCCGATTTACCGCGGCTGGGTGATCGTCGCCTCGCTCATCGCCTGCCTCGCGGTCTGGGCGCTGATCGAGAAGACCCGCCTCGGCGCGACGCTGCGGGCGGCGACCGAGAACCCGGTGCTGGTCCAGTCCTTCGGGATCAACGTGCCCATGCTGCTGACCCTGACCTATGCGCTGGGCGCGGGGCTGGCGGCGCTGGCGGGCGTGCTGGCCGCGCCGATCTATCAGGTCTCGCCGCTGATGGGGTCGAACATCATCATCGTCGTCTTCGCCGTGGTCGTGGTCGGCGGCATGGGGTCGATCATGGGCGCCATCCTCACCGGCTATCTGCTCGGCATCGCCGAGGGGCTGACCAAGGTCTTCTACCCCGAGGCGTCCAACATCGTGATCTTCGTCATCATGGCGATCGTCCTGATCCTTCGGCCCGCGGGCCTCTTCGGCAAGGAGGCCTGAGATGGCCCGAGGCTCCGACATCCCCGCCACCGAGGCGCCCGCCCGCGAGATGGGCGCCGGCACCCAGGCGCTGCTGCTGATCATCGGGCTCGCGCTGCTGATCGCCGCGCCGTTCTTCGTCTATCCCGTGTTCCTGATGACGCTGCTCTGCTTCGGCCTCTTCGCCGCGGCGTTCAACCTGCTGCTGGGCTACACCGGGCTTCTGTCCTTCGGCCACGCCGCCTTCTTCGGCGGGGCGGCCTATTTCACCGCCCATGCCGCCAAGGTCTGGGGCTGGCCGCCCGAGTTCGCGTTGGCTCTGGGCGTCGCGGGCGCCGCCGGGCTGGGGCTGCTGATGGGCGCCATCGCCATCCGCCGGCAGGGCATCTACTTCGCCATGATCACCCTCGCCCTGGCGCAGATGTTCTTCTTCGCCTGCCTGCAGATGCCCTTCACCCATGGCGAGGACGGCATCCAGTCCGTCCCGCGCGGGCATCTGTTCGGGGTGATCGACCTGAACCAGCCGCTGACGATGTATTTCTTCGTCCTCGTGGTGTTCCTGCTCGGGCTGGTGATCATCTGGCGCTTCGTCCACTCGCCCTTCGGGATGATCCTCAAGGCCATCCGCGAGAACGAGCAGCGGGCGATCTCGCTCGGCTACTCGGTCGCGCATTACAAGCTGGGGGCGTTCGTCATGTCCGCGGCGCTGGCGGGGCTGGCCGGCGGGCTCAAGGCGCTGGTGCTGCAGTTCGCCACGCTGACCGACGTCGCCTGGCAGATGTCGGGCGAGGTGATCCTGATGACGCTGATCGGCGGCATCGGCACGATGCTCGGGCCGATCGTCGGCGCGGGGATCGTGATCGCGCTGCAGCAGCGGCTGGCGACCACGGACTTCCCGGTGACGATCATCACCGGGGTGGTGTTCATGGTCTGCGTGCTGCTGTTCCGCCGCGGTCTGATCGGCGAGCTGGCGCACTCCCGCCTCGGCCGCGCGCTGGGCCTGCGCCCGCCGGGCTGAGGCGTCAGCGCCAGCGGTCCAGCGCCGCCTCGTCATGGTCCGCGGCGGCGACCCAGTCGCCGGGGCCCGCGGCGGTGATCTCGCGCTTCCAGAACGGCGCGCGGGACTTGAGCCAGTCCATCAGGAAATCCGCCGCATCGAAGGCCGCGCGGCGGTGCCGGGCGGCGGTCGCCACCATCATGATCGGCGCCCCCACCGGCAGGTGCCCGTAGCGGTGCACCACCAGCACGTCGGTGAGCTGAAAGCGGTCCAGCGCAGCCTGCGCATGGTCGCGCAGGGCTCGCTCGGTCATCCCCGGGTAATGCTCGATGTCGAGCGCCGTGAGCCCGCCGTCCCCCCGCACCAGCCCGGTGAAGGTCACGACCGCCCCCGCGCCCGCCCCGAACCCGTCGAGCAGCGCTGTGGCGTCGAACGCCTCGGACTGGACGAGGACGCGCATGGCTCAGCCCCCGGTCATGGGCGGGAAGAACGCCACCTCGCGCGCGCCCGCCAGCGGCGTGTCCATCGCGGCGAGCTGCTGGTCCACCGCCACCCGCACCGCCCGCAGGTCCGAGAGCGCCGCGGCGTGGCGGTCGTCCCGCGCGGCCAGCTCGGCGGCGAGGTCGCCGACCGTCGCGGCGGCGGTCGCGACCCGCTCGCGCGGCGCGCCGATCCGCTCGCGCAGCCAGGCGAAATAGAGGACGTCGAGCGTGGTCATCGCACGTCCCTGAGCCACGGCCGCGCCTTCTGGAAGTAATCCCAGCCGGTGATCGCGGTCAGCAGCGCCGCGACCCACATGAGCAGCAGCCCGGCCTGGGTGGCGAGGTCCGACCAGTCGTCCGACCAGGGCAGCCGCCCCTCACCCACCAGCGGCGCATGGCCCTTTTCGTAATAGTCGAGCCCGGTGCCGAGGAACATCATCGCGATCGCCACCATCTGCGCCGTGGTCTTCCACTTGGCGAGCTTCGTGACCTTCAGCTTGCCCGCGTCGGCGCCCAGGAACTCGCGCAGGCCCGAGACGAAGACCTCGCGGAACAGGATCACCGTGGCGGGCAGGATCAGCCACGGGTTCATGCCCGAATAGCCGGTGATGACCACCAGCGCGATCACCACCATCGCCTTGTCGGCGATCGGGTCCATCGCCGCGCCGAAGCGGCTTTCCTGCTGCCACTGCCGGGCAAGGTGCCCGTCGATCCAGTCCGTCACCGCCGCCAGCACGAAGAGCGTGAGCGCCGCGAAATCCGCGAAGGGCCGGCTGAAGTACAGGAACATCAGCGGCACGCCGGGGGCGGCGACCAGACGCATCAGCGTCAGCAGGTTGGGCAGGTTCCATCTCATGCGCGCCACGCTAGTCCCTTGCTGCGCCCGGCGGAAGCCCCCGGCATCCGAACCGGGCGCCCCGCGTCACGGCGTCGTTCCGGTTCAGGTACGCCAGCGCGACCGGGCCGCAGGCGCGGCCTCAGTCATTGCCGAACAGCCCCTTCAGCCCGCGCCCGACGAGGTTCCCGACCGAGGGCCGGCGCGCCTGGATGAAGGGCAGCGGCCGGCAGACCTCCATCGCGGCGATGCCGACGCGGGCGGTCAGCGCGCCGTTCACCACCCCCTCGCCGAAGCGCCGGCTGACCTTGGCGAGTACCCCGCCGCCCGCCACGGTGTGGATGAGGTCATCCCCCGCCGCCACCGCACCGGTGGCGACCAGATGGGTGATCACCGTCCGCGCCAGCCGCCAGCCGCCCACCGCGCCCGCGCGGCCGCCGTAGATCTCGGCCATGCGCCGGATCATCCGCAGGTTCGCCGCAAGCGCTGCCAGCACATCGGCCAGCGCCAGCGGAATCAGCGCCGTCGCCGCTGCCACGGTGCGCGAGGCCGCCTCGATCTCGCGCCGGGCCTGCTGGTCGAGGGGGGCGAGCAGCTCGGCCTCGGCCAGCGACAGCAGGGTGTGGGCGTCGAACGCATCGCCGCGGCGCTCGGCGAGGCTCTGGCGCCCCCAGGCCATCTCGGGCCGGCGGGCATAGAGCGTGTCGAGCTGGTCCACCACCGCCCGCGCCGCGGTCAGGTCGCCCTTGGCGAGCGCCGCGCCCGAGGCGCGGTGGATCTCGTCGATCTTCCCGAACCGCGCCCAGGCGGCGTATTCCCGCACCGCCATCGCCAGCGCGGCGACCGTGAACAGCGCGAAGAGCGCGATCCCCAGCCAGCCGAGCAGCGGATAGGTGGCCATGAGGTTGTCGAAGAACCGCAACGCCGCCATCGACAGGATGAAGGTGAGAAGCGCCACGCCCGAGTTGATGAAGAAGCGGGTGACCCGCGACGGCCGGGCGCCGGCGATCCGCGTCACCATCTCCCTCGTCCGCGGGCAGGGCAGGGCCTGCGGCAGCCCGTCGTCGATCGGCGCCGCATCGGCGGGCGAGGGCGGCCGCGTCCCGCCCCGCGGCGCCCGCGCCTCGCGCCCGTCGCTGCGCGGGGCCTCGGGCCGGGCGTCGGGGCGGCCCTCGGGACGGCGGGCCGGCTCGGGCTGCGAGGCCGCCGCGCGCGGTGCAGCGTCGGGCGCCACCGGCTCGGCCGGGGTGGCGGCGGGGCCGTATTCCACGAGCACCGGGCCGCGGCGCGGAGGTTTCGGACTGTCAGCCACGGCGCGTCACCTGCGGTCGAAAGGGGTTCTGGGCCGGAAGGACGCCCCGCGGGCCGCACCGGCTCATATCCGGTCCCCGATCAGGAACTCGGCCGCGCGGTCCATGCGGATGTGCGGCGGCCCGTCGCCCGGGCGCATCGTGTTCGGAGCCGGGGCGAAGTCCATCGCCGCATAGTCGCCGTCGAGCCACCGCGCCGCGCCCTCGGCCGCGGGGGCCAAGAGCGCCGCGGGGTTGTCGGGCAACTCGCCGGGATAGAAGGCCGCCTCGCGCCCGTCCATCAGCGTCCCGCGCACGGCGGGCAGCTCGGCCCCGTCCTGGCGGATCGTCTCTTCGGTCGTGGTCCTCAGCGCGGCGATGGCCAGCGCCTCGGTCCGCGCGCCCTGGAAATCGGCCCGGTCCCGCGCCTCGCGCAGCATCGCGGTCAGGATCGCCGTCAGCCGGGCGTGCTGGGTGTGGTGCAGGTGGTCGGCCTTGGTCGCGGCGAACAGGATCCGCTCGACCCGCCGCGTCCCCAGAAGCTGCGCCAGCCAGCCCGCCCGCCCCGGCCGGAAGGCCGACAGGATGTCGGCCATCGCCCGGCGCATGTCCTCGACCGCGCGCGGCCCGGCGTGGACCGCGCCCAGCACGTCGACCAGCACCACCTGCCGGTCGATACGGGCGAAGTGGTCGCGGAAGAAGGGCCGCACCACGCTTTTCTTGTAGGCGTCGAACCGCCGCTCGAACTCGCGCGCGAGGGGCGAGCGGCCCTCGACGGGCGGCAGCGGCGCAAAGGTCAGCGCGGGCGAACCCTCCATCTCGCCCGGCAGCAGGACCCGTCCCGGCGTGCAGTCCGAGAACCCGGCAGCCCGCGCCGCCGCCAGATGCGCCGTATAGGCCGCGGCCAGCCGCTGCGCGGTCGGCTCGTCGAACCGCGCGGCCGGGTCGATGCCGTCGAGCGCGGCGAGGTAGGTCTCGGCCCCCGGCCGCCCCGGCATCCGGTCCAGCACCTCGGCCGACCATTCGGCGAAGCTGCGCTCCATCAGCCGCAGGTCCAGAAGCCACTCGCCGGGATAGTCCACGATGTCGAGATGCAGCGTCTGCGTCCCCCTGAGCCCGCCCAGCAGCCCGCGCGGCTGGACCCTGAGCGACAGGCGCAGCTCGCTGACGTGGCGGGTGCCCTCGGGCCAGTGCGGGTCGGGGCCGGTCAGCGCCGACAGGTGCCGCTCAAACTCGAAGCGCGGCACGGTGTCGTCGGGCTGCGGCTGCAGCCACGCGGCCCGGATCGAGCCGTCCGCGGCGGCGCGCAGCGCGGGCATCCGCCCCCGGTCCAGCAGGTTCGCCACCAGCGAGGTGATGAACACCGTCTTGCCCGCCCGGCTCAGCCCGGTGACGCCGATCCTGAGCACCGGATCGCCGAGGCCGATGCCCCTGAGCAGCGTGTCTGACAGACCCATGCGGCCCCCAATCCCTTGCGCGGCCTTACAGATAGGGTCGCAGGCGTCGAACGACCAGAGGCCGGGGCGGGTTCACTCGGGGCCGCCATCCGGGGCGGTGCGTCGCGTCAGATCGTCTCGAACACGTCGATGGTGACGTCCCACTGCCCGCCCGTCACCGGCGTGCCGTGAAGGTCGGTATAGCGCACCGAGTCGCCGTCCTCGTGCTGCAGGCGCACCGCAAGATCGGTCGCGCCGAGAAGCCGCATCACCACCTGCCCGTCGAGCCGCAGGATGGTGTGGCCGTTCCGCTCCTCCACCGTCAGGTCGCTGAAGTCGGCGGCGGCCTCGTCCTCGGGCAGCTTCAGCAGCAGCGTGTCGGCGGCCGCCGCGAAGTCGCCGATCGTGGCCGCGTCGCCGGCCCGCTCGAAGGCGATGAACCGGTCAGCGCCGGTGCCGCCCCAGGCGCTGTCGTCGGCATCCATGCGGATCGTGTCGTTGCCCGCCCCGCCCTTCAGCACCGTCCGGTGGCCCGAGTAGTGCAGCTCGAACCGGTCGGCGCCCGACAGGGCATTTTCGCGCAGATAGGTGCCGCGCAGCAGGTCGTCGCCGTCACCCCCGTCGAGGACCGAGCCGGCGGCCGCCGAGTGCAGCGTGTCGCGCCCCGCGCCCCCCGCCGCGACGATCCGCAGGGTCGAGCCGATGGTGTCGTCGCCCGCCCCGCCGAGCGCCGTGACCCCGACGCCGGTGCCGGTGATGCGGTCGTTGCCCGCCCCGCCGACCGCGCGGCTCGTGGCCCCGGCGAACAGGCGGTCGTCGCCGTTGCCGCCGTTGACCAGCGACCGGTCGCCGACCGCGAGCACGTCGTCGCCGTTCCAGCCGAAGACCTGGGTGCGATGCTCGACCCGCACCACGTCGTTGGCGATCCCGCCCTGGAACTCGAACCCGTCGGTGGGGCCGACGCCCAGCACCACGACCTGGGCGGTCGCGTCGTTCGGCCCGACGACCAGGTCCTGCCGGCCGACCAGCAGCACCCCCTGCGTCAGCCAGCGCGCGTTGATCCGGTCGCCCGTGGCGTCGTCGGCGACCGTCGCCTCGATCCCGCGCCCGGTGAGCGTCAGGACATCCGCCCCCGCCCCGCCCCAGACCTGGGTCAGCCCGGCGGACAGGGTGTGGCCGGGCAGCGGCTCCCACCGGGGCAGCGTGGGCATCCCGCCGGGCTGGTCCATCACCAGCTGCAGCGTCGCCGCGCTGCGGCCGTGCAGCGTCAGGCGGTCGTCGCCGCCGAGCGCATGGATCACCCCCGAGGTGGCCGGACCCACCGCCAGCGTGTCATTGCCGCCCGTCAGCGAGATCACCCGAAACACCATTCCTGCCCCCCGTCGCGCCTGCAACTGCCTCGTTTTGCAGGGTTCTGGCGGGGCGGGGGCCGCACCGTCAAGACATATTCGACATATGCGACACGACGGCCGCCGGGCGGGTGACATTGCCACGGTTTCGCGCCATCACCGCACCTGTCCCCCTGTCCCCGACGCGCTGGTGCGATGCCCGAACCCCTGCCCATCGACGCCGCCCTGCCGGCCTTGCGCGCCGCGCTGGCGGACCACGGCCGCGCGGTCCTCGTCGCCCCGCCGGGCGCGGGCAAGACGACGCGGGTGCCGCTCGCGCTCATGGACCAGATCCCCGGCCGGATCGTCATGCTGGAACCCCGCCGCCTCGCCGCCCGCGCAGCCGCCGAGCGCATGGCCGCCACGCTGGGCGAGGCGGTGGGCGCCCGCGTCGGCTACCGCATCCGCGGCAAGGCGGTGCCGGGCGCCCGCATCGAGGTCGTGACCGAGGGCATCCTCACCCGCATGATCCAGTCCGACCCGTCGCTCGACGGCGTCGGCGCGGTGATCTTCGACGAGTTCCACGAGCGCAGCCTCAACGCCGACCTCGGCCTGGCGCTCGTGTGGGAGGCGCGGGCGGCGCTGCGCCCCGACCTCGCGCTGCTGGTGATGTCGGCGACACTGGCGGCCGAGCCGGTGGCGGCGCTGCTGGACGATGCGCCCGTGGTCCGCTCGGAGGGGCAGGCCTTCCCGGTCGAGACGCGCTGGCTGCCCCGCCCCCTGCCCGCGGGCGCCCGGCTGGTCCCCGAGGCCGCGCGGCTCATCGCCCAGGCCGAAGCCGAGACCGACAGCGGCACCATCCTCGCCTTCCTGCCCGGCGAGGGCGAGATCCGGCGCGTGACCGCCCTGCTCGACACGAGTGCCGAGGTGCTGCCGCTCTACGGCGCGCTGCCGGCCGAGGCGCAGCGGGCGGCGCTGGCCGCGCCGGGCGCGCGGCGGCGGATCGTGCTGGCGACGGCGATCGCCGAGACCTCGCTGACCATCCCCGGCGTGACCGTGGTGGTGGACGCCGGCCGGGCGCGGCGGGCGCGCTTCGATCCCGGCTCGGGGATGTCTCGCCTCGTGACCGAGCGCGTCAGCCGCGCCGAGGCCGACCAGCGCCGCGGCCGGGCGGGCCGTGTGGCGCCGGGCGTCTGCTACCGGATGTGGGCGCGGGCGGAAGAGGGCGCGCTGCCCGGCTTCGCCCCGCCCGAGATGCTGACCGCCGACCTCGCCGGGCTGGCGCTGGAACTCGCCGTCTGGGGTGGGGGCGAGGGCCTTGCCTTCCTGACCCCTCCGCCCGAGGCCGGGCTGGCCGAGGCGCGGGCGCTGCTCGCAGGCCTCGGCGCGCTCGACGCCGCCGGTCGGATCACCGCGCACGGGCGGGCGATGGCGGCGCTGCCGCTGCACCCGCGGCTGGCGCATATGCTGCTGACCGCGGGGCGGGGGGCGGCGCCCCTCGCGGCGCTGCTGGCCGAGCGCGACCCGCTGCGCGGCGCGCCCGCCGACCTGGGGCTGCGGCTGGCGGCGCTGGCCGACCCGCGCGGCTACGCCGACCGCCACCCGTGGCCCGCCGACCGCGCCACGGTCGAGCGCATCCGCCTTGAGGGCCGGCGCCTCCGCCGGATGGTCCCGGACGGTCCGCCGATGTCGCCAGGCGCGATGGCCGCGCTCGCCTATCCCGACCGCATCGGCCTGCGCCGCAAGGGCGAGGCGCCGCGCTTCGTCCTGTCGGGTGGCAAGGGCGCGGTGCTGGCCGAGGGCGACCCGCTGGGCGCCGAGCGGCTGATCGTGGCGACCGACCTCGACGGCGACGCGCGCGAGGCGCGGGTGCGGGTCGGCGCAGCCTTCGACGAGGAGGGGCTGCGGGCGCTCATGGGCGACCGGATCGAGACGGTCGCGCACGTCGCCTGGTCCCGGCGCGAGGGGCGGGTGCTGGCCCGGCGGCAGGATCGGCTGGGGGCGCTGGTGCTGTCGGACGCGCCGCTCGACGACCCCGACCCGCGCGCGGTGGCGCAGGCGGCGCTGGACGGGCTGCGCGACCTCGGCCTGCCATGGACCCCGGCGGCGGCGCGGCTGCGGGCGCGGATCGCGCTGGTCGAGGGGATGCCCGACGTGACCGACGCCGCCCTGCTCGCCGACCCGGACTGGCTTCTGCCCCATCTCGGCGGGGCGCGGACGGCGGCGGCGCTGCGCGCGCTCGACCTGACCGAGCCGCTCAAGGCGCTGATCGGCTGGGACGGCCAGCGCCGGCTGGACGAGGCGGCGCCCGCCGCCTTCACCACCCCGCTCGGCCGCCGCATCCCCATCGACTACGACGCCGAGACGCCGACCATCTCGGCCCGCCTGCAAGAGCTGTTCGGGGTCACCCGCCACCCCACCGCCGGCCGCCGCCCGCTCAGGATCGAGCTCATGTCGCCGGGCGCCAAGCCGATCGCGGTGACGACCGACCTGCCCGGCTTCTGGGCCGGCGGCTACGCCGAGGTCAGGAAGGAGATGCGCGGCCGCTATCCCCGCCACCCCTGGCCCGAGGACCCCACCGCCGCCGACCCCACGCTGCGCGCCAAGCCCCGCGGGACGTGAGGGAGGCAGCGCCGCCGGGGGTATTCACCGGAAAGAAGCCCGCTTGAGACTTCGGCGCGCGCCCGGCTTCTCTCTGGCCGAAATACCCATAGGCCGTGCCGCCGCGCGGCCCGCTCAGGGACGGATCTCGACCTCGGTGCCGATCTTCGTGTGGGCGAAGATCTCGGCGACCTCGGGGTTGGTCACGGCGATGCAACCCGCCGTCCAGTCGCCCTTGACGCGGTAGCCCTCGGGGACCTGGTTCGGCTGGCCGTGGATCATGATGTCGCCGCCGGGGTTCACGCCCGCCGCCCGCGCCCGCGCCCGGTCGGCGGGGCGGGGATAGTCGAGGCCGAGCGACAGGTGGAACTGGCTCTTGGGGTTCAGCCGGTCGATGCGGAACACCCCCTCTGGGGTCTTGCCGTCGCCCTGCCGGGCCTTGTCGCCCTCGGGCGCGAAGCCCAGCGCGATGCGCATCACCCGCGGGTTGCCGTCCGCCTGGAAGATCGTCATCCGGCGGGCGGCTTTCTCGATCAGGATGCGCTCGACGGGGCTGGTGATGTGGGGCGCGGGTTGCGGCAGCTCGATCCGCGGCGGCTTCGGCAGCGGCGGGACGGGGACCGTGGGCGGCGGCACCGGGACCGGCAGCGTCGGCGGCAGCGGCAGCGGCAGGGGCAGCGGCAGCGGCAGGCGCCACCCCGGTCCCCACGCGCCCCAGGCCACCAGCCCGGCGGCGAGGAACAGCAGCAGCGCGAGCAGCCTCATTGCAGGTCGGCGAAGGCCTGCTGCAGCCGCGCCACCGCCTCGGCCACCCGTGCCCGGGGTGTGGCGATGTTGAACCGCAGGTGCTGCGCGCCCCCGGTCCCGAAGCTCTCGCCGTGGTTGGCGGCGATCCGCGCCCCGCCCTCGACCCGGGCGCGCAACCCCTCGGCGTCGATCCCGGTGCCCGAGAAGTCCACCCACGAGAGATACGTCGCCTGCAGCTTCATCGACCGCGCGCCGGGAATCGCCGCGATGCCTGCGTCGAACACCCGCGCGTTCTCGGCCAGATAGGCCACCAGCGCGTCGATCCACGCCGCCCCCTCGGGCGAATAGGCCGCCGCCACCATCGGCGGCCCGAACAGCCCCGGCGAGATCCCCAGCGCCCCCATCCGCGCCGCATAGCGCGCCCTGAGCCCCGCGTCGGGGATGATCGCATTGCCCAGATGCGCGCCGGCGAGGTTGAAGCTCTTGGTCGCCGCGGTCAGCGTCACCAGCCGGTCGGCGATCTCGGGCGCGGCCAGCGCCGTCACCGTGTGGCGCGGGCTGCCCGGCAGCACGAGGTCGTGGTGGATCTCGTCCGAGACGAGGATCAGGTCGCGCTCGCGGCAGAAGGCGGCGATCTCGCGCAGCTCGTCCGCCGACCAGACCCGCCCGCCGGGGTTGTGCGGCGAGCACAGGATCAGCATCCGCTCGGCCCCGGTGAGCCGCCCCTCCCACCCGGCCCAGTCGAGCGCGTACTGCCCGTCCACCTCCGCCAGCGGCAGCTCGGTCACGCGGCGCCCGGCGGCTTTCACCACCCGCGCGAAGGCGTGATAGACCGGCGTCATCAGCACCACCGCATCCCCCGGCGCGGTATAGGAATCGACCGCGAGCGCCGTGCCGTTGACCAGCCCGTGCACCGACAGGATCGCCTCGGGCGCGACCGCCCAGCCGTGCCGCGTCTCCATCCACCAGCGGATCGCGTCGAGATAGGCGCGGTTCTCGCCCGGGTAGCCATAGACGCCCGACGCCACGATCTGCTCGAGCGCGGCGCGCACCGGGGCGGGGGCGCGGAAATCCATGTCCGCCACCCACATCGCCAGCGCATCGGGCGCGGTCAGCCCGAAGACCTTGCCCATGTCGTCCCACTTGTTGCAGTCCGTGCCGCGCCGCTCGATCAGCTCGTCGAAATCCGGGGTGGTGGGGGCGGGGGACATGGCGGCTCCTCATCGGTCCTGCGCGCGGGCTGGCGTGGCGCCGGGCCGACAATAGCGAGTTGTTGCGCCGCGAAAACCCTTGTAATGCGCGGGCATGACCCGCCCGATCCTGCTGTTCCCGGACCCCCGGCTCAAGAAGCCCTGCGCCCCCATCGGCCGCATCACGCCCGAGATCGAGGCGCTGGCGGACGAGATGCTGGCGACCATGTACGGCGCCCCCGGCGTCGGTCTTGCCGCCCCGCAGGTCGGCGTGCTGAGCCGGCTGTTCGTCATGGACTGCACCAAGGACCCCGACGCGCCCCGCGCGCCGGTGGTGATGGTCGACCCCGAGATCGTCTCGACCTCCGAGGCGCTCAACGTCTACGAAGAGGGCTGCCTGTCCTTCCCCGACCAGTATGCCGAGGTCACCCGCCCGGCCGAGGTGCGGATGCGCTGGACCGGGCTCGACGGCAAGCGGGTCGAGCGTGACTTCGACGGGCTGTGGGCGACCTGCGCGCAGCACGAGCTGGACCACCTCGACGGCCGGCTGTTCATCGACCACATCGGCCCGATGAAGCGCCAGCTCATCACCCGCCGCATGGCCAAGATGAAACGCGAGCTGGCGCGTGCCTAGCGCGGCGGCCCTGCCCGACCCCGCGGCCCTCCCCGTGGCCCTCGCCAAGGCCAGCGCGGGCGCCGCGGTCCGCCCGGTGATCCCCGGCCCCGCGGCGCTGCCCTGCCCCCCGGGGCGGGTGCGGCCGGTGGTGCTCTACCCCGACCCGGTGCTGCGCACCCGCTGCCGCCCGGCGGGCGAGCTGAAGTTCCCCGAGCTCGAGGCGCTGGTCGCCGACCTCTTCGCCACGCTCTACGCCGCCGGCGGCCGCGGCCTCGCCGCGCCGCAGATCGGCGTCGCCCGGCGGGTGTTCGTCATGGACCCCGGCTGGAAGGACGGCACGCCCGCGCCGCTCGCGGTGATCGAACCGGCGCTGACCCCCGCGGGCCGCCGCACCGCCGAGGCCGAGGAGCTGTGCCTGTCGATCCCCGGCCGCCCGGTGCGGGTGCGCCGGCCGGCGCGGGTGCGGCTGGATTTCTTCGACCTCGCGGGCGTGGCGCAGTCGCTGCCACTGGACGGGATGGCGGCGCGGATCGCCCAGCACGAGGCCGACCACCTCGACGGGGTGCTGATTCTCGACCCCCGGCCGGAGGCGGCCCCCGCCGCGCCCCCCGCCGCCCCGGCCCGCCGCCGCCGCGCGGCCGCGGGCGCATCGACGGGCGCCTGAGGTGCCGGCGCGCCCGTTCCTGCCCTACACCGACCCGCGCCTGCACCGCCCGGCCGCGCCGGTCGAGGCGGTGACCGAGTCGGTGCGGATGATCTGGGACGACATGATCGACACGATGGAGGCGATGCCCGGTGTCGGCCTCGCCGCGCCGCAGATCGGGATCATGCTGCGCCTCGCGGTGGTGGACGCCTCATCGCGGCGGGGCGAGGCGGTGCGGATGGCCAACCCCGAGGTGCTGCACGAATCCGTGCAGCTGCGCGCGCACGAGGAAGCGTCGCCCAACCTGCCCGGCGTCTCGGCGCGGATCGAGCGGCCCCGCGCGGTGACGGTGCGGTTCCTCAACGATCAGGGCGAGGTCGAGGACCGCGATTTCGTCGGCCTCTGGGCCACCAGCGTGCAGCACCAGATCGACCACCTGAACGGCAGGCTCTACGTCGATCACCTGTCGCCGCTGCGCCGCAAGATGCTGGTGGCGCGCTCGGCCAAGCTGCGGCGCGGCTGATGGCCTATGTCCCGCGCGCCGCATCGCCCCTGCCGCTGTGGGAGAGTGGCGGCGTCCACCTCAAGCCCACGCTGCTGCGCGCCGCGGGGCGCGGGATGCCGACCCCGACCCGGCTCGGGCAGGCGCAGGCCACGGCGGCGCGGGCGCTGGCCGACGAGGGGGTGGCGGCCGGCAGCCTCGGGTTCGCGATCCTGCATCTCGGGGCGGATGCCGACTGGCTCTTGGTCGACTGGTGGGTGAACGGCGACGCGCTGGCGCAGCGGCTGTTTGCCGGCACCGCGGGCGGCCCCTTCCTGCCGGTCGCGCCGCGGCCGCTGGTCGCCTGCGTGTGGGAGCTGGCGGTGATCGCCCATGAGCGCGCGGCGTGGATCGCCGCGATGATGGACGGCGACGCGGGCGGCGGCAGCGAGCGCGGGCGGGGCGCGGCGGCCTATCTGGCCGACCGCCTGCCCGAGGGGATGTGCTGAGCGCGGGCCGCGCCGGCGCCTGCAGCGGGCGCCGTGCGGGCGGAGGCGCCGGATTTGGGGATTTGGGCCAGAAAGAGGGGCTGCGATGCGGGTGATCTTCATGGGCACGCCGGGCTTCTCGGTCCCGGCGCTTGAGGCGGTGGCGGCGCGGCACGAGGTCGTGTGCGTCTACACCCAGCCGCCGCGCGCCGCCGGGCGGGGGCAGAAGCCGCGCCCCTCGCCGGTGCAGGCGGCGGCCGAGGCGCTGGGCCTGCCGGTCCGCACGCCGGCGCGGCTCAAGGCCCCCGAGGATCAGGCGGATTTCGCCGCGCTCGGGGCCGATGTGGCGGTGGTGGTGGCCTACGGGCTGATCCTGCCGCAGCCGGTCCTCGACGCGCCGCGGCTGGGGTGTCTCAACATCCACGCCTCGATCCTGCCCCGCTGGCGAGGCGCGGCGCCGATCCACCGGGCGGTGATGGCCGGGGATGCCGAGACGGGCGTCGCGATCATGCAGATGGAGGCCGGGCTCGACACCGGCCCGGTGCTGGCCGAGGCCCGCACGCCCATCGGCCCCGAGGACACCACCGGCGACCTGCACGACCGGCTGGCCGGGATGGGTGCGGCGCTGATCGCCGAGGTGCTCGACCGCCTGCCGCTCGAGGCCGTGCCGCAGTCCGATGACGGCGTGACCTACGCCGCCAAGATCGACAAGGCCGAGGCGCGGATCGACTGGACCCGCCCGGCGGCCGAGGTGGACCGGCTGATCCGCGGCCTCTCGCCCTTCCCCGGCGCCTGGTGCGAGGTGGCCGGCGAGCGGGTGAAGCTCCTGCGCGCCCGCGTGGTGCCGGGCGAGGGCGCGCCGGGCGCGGTGCTCGGCCCCCTCGTGGTCGCCTGCGGCGCGGGCGCCGTCGAGGTGCTCGAGCTGCAACGTCAGGGCAAGCGCCCCCTGCCCACCGCCGAGGCGCTGCGCGGGATGCCGCTGCCCGACCGGCTGGGGTGAGGGGACGCGCCGGGCGTTGGCCGCGACCTGCCGCGCGCTCTGCCGGTCGTGGCGGTGCCTATTCTCCGAACAGCCGGTTCGGCGCGCGCATCGGCAGGCCGTTGGCGGCGAAGAACCGGGCGAAGTTGGCGTGATACTCGGCGAAGCGGCGGCGGGTCTGGTCGAAGTCCGCGTCCTTGATCAGCTCGGCGATCCGCTCGAAGCTGATCGGCCCGACGTCCTCGAGGCTCACGCTCGGGATGCCCATGATCTCGGCCAGTTCGGCGGTGCGCGGGTCGTGGTTCAACAGGATCCCCCGCCGCCCCGACAGGATGGTGGCGATGACGCCGTGGACGCGCGTCCCGACCACGTATTCCTTGCGCTGCAGATAGCTGCGCCAGTCCCTGGCGTGGAAGAACACATGGCCATGCTCGACCAGGTATTTGCGGATCGCCGCGATGTCGGGCTCGCCGTAGCTGGCCGACAGCGTGGCGTTGGCCTTGGCGCCCAGATCGTCGTCGCGCGGCTCGCCGAGGATGAAATACATGTCCGCCAGCTCGGACTGCATGACGATATCGCTGCCCGACTGATAGGCCGTGCGGTAGATCTCGTCCTGCACGGGCGAGGTCCGATGCAGCAGGTGCCGGGTTCCCATCAGCACGGTGTTCTCCGGCGTCGGCTCGGGCGTGAACACGTGCGAGGTGAACTTGCCGTCCGACAACAGCAGCGACGGACAGCCCGTGGCCATGACGTTCGCGTAACCCCAGCCCCGCAGAAGCTCGGCGGTGCGGTGGCCGCGCGTCGAGATCGCCCCCGAGGTCTCGGCCGCGAGGTCCAGCAGCGCGCGCGTCCCGTCCTTCAGGTCGGACAGCTCGAGGCTCGGCTGCTGCAGCCCGATGCCGACCAGCACGACCGGTTTGCCGTGCGACCTCAGCCGCTGGGCGATGCCGCCGAAATCGCTGTGCGGGTTGATCCAGTTCGCGGCGGCAACGACCACGACGTCGGCCGCCTCGATCTCGCGCACGCCGTAGTGATAGGAGGCACGCTGGCTGTTGCCCACGACCTGGAACAGCGCCTCGCCGAAGAGCAGGTTGCCGGTGTTCTGCCCGAACCGGTCAAGGCGGGTGTCGAGCGGCATCCCGTCGCGCGGCGCGTCCTGATTGATCCCCAGAACCAGCGGCTTTTTGTATGTGTTCAAGTCATTCCCTTTCGATGACGCAGCGCGGCCCCGCGGGGCTGTGCTGCGTCGCGCGTGTTCAATGGTCGGCCCCGGCGGGCCGGGCCGACGGGGGACGGTGATACTGGGCCGGCGGTGCCAGCGGGGCCGGCGGGGCCGGCAGGCCCGCGGCCTGGCGATAGACCGCATCGTATTTCCCGGCCATCAGCCGGGGATCGAAGCGCCGGGCGGCCAGCGGCACCCGGTCGCGCAGCACCGACACCTCGGCCGGGTCGGTCGCAAGCCGGGCGATGATGCGCGCCAGCGCCTCGGTGTCGATGCTCCAGTCCTCGTTCAGGTCGAAGAGGACGCCCGCCGGCCCCTCCTCGGTCGCCAGCATCGAGGCGATCTCGCCCACGTTGCTGGCCAGGACCGGCGTGCCGGCGATCAGGCTTTCGATGACGACCAGCGGGAAGCTTTCGCCCTTGAAGCGCGATGGCAGCACGCCGAGGTCGGCGGCGGCGAAATAGTCCTGGGTGTTGGGCCGGAACCCCTCGAGGTGAATGAACCCGGGCACGCCCGCGGCCTCGGCCTCCGCCTTGCCCTCGCCGTCGCCGACGAGGATCAGGTGGATGTCGCGGCCCGAGATCTCGCGCGCCCGGATGGTGCTCTCGATGGCCTCGGCCCATCCCTTCTCGGGCAGCGCGCGGGACACGACGACCATCACGAACGCATCCGCGGCGATCCCCAGCGCGGCGCGGTCGACCGGGGCGGAGAGGTTCGGGCTCACGGCATTGTCGATGCGGTGGAACATCCCCGCGGGCAGCGCGCCGTCGCGCTGCATCGGGACAAGGTTCTTGTCGGCGATATAGACCATCGCCGCGGTCCGCCGCATCAACCGCGGCAGCAGGACGCCGAGCTGGTCGTCCGGCATCGTCTCGTAGAAGCCGTGCAGCGTGATGACCGTGCTCGCCCCCTCGCCCTCGGGCATCAGGTCCAGCACCGTGTTGTCGGCCCAGCCGTGGTGGGTGTGGATCACGTCGATGTCGAAATCCGCGGTGATCCGGCGCAGGTCCGGCAGGTTGCTGACCACGGGGATGTCGTTCGCCAGCCGCGCCCTGACCCCCTCGACCCGCTCTTCCTGCGCGCAGTCGAGGAACGTCACCTGATAGCCCACGGATTTCATCTCGTTGGCGAGCTGGATCGGGAACGCCTCGCCCCCGCCCGAGCAGAACGCATAGCTGACCATCAGCAGGTTGGGCGCCCGCACCGGCGCGGCCTTGATCCGCCCGAGGTCGAAGCAGGCCGCGAACGCCGCGTCGCTGTAGTCGCCGCGCGTCAGCTTCCAGTGATGGCGCAGGTTGGCGTCCATCCGAAGCAGGTTGTCGGTCGGCACGCTGTAGTGCCGCCGGGCGCATTTCGCGACCTCTTCGTGCTCGCGGTAGAACTGGTCCGCCTTGTGCGAGGTGACCGAGGTGTTCTTGTCGTGGATGCGGTAATAGTTCTGCGCGTCCGGCGAATAGGCCATCAGCCCGCCGCGGATGGCGTTGAGGTAGAACATCCAGTCGCCGCAGGTGCGCATGGTGCGCCACGCGTCGATCTCGAGCACGTCCATCCGGTCGAACCTGCGGAACATCGCCGAGCTGACATTCGGCACGATGTTGACCATCGAGAACACGTCCCGGACGATGTTCGGGGCCGTCTCGACCCACGGCCGGCCCCAGCGTTCGGGGCCGTGATCGTTGAGGTATTCCTCCATCGACCAGATCTGTTTCTCGCCCGCGGCGTCCATGAAGATCGTGCGGGCATAGGCGAGCTGGATCGCCTCGTTCCGGAAGAACGGCACCAAGGTCTCGAGGAAATTCGGGCTGGCCCAGTCGTCGCTTTCGGCGATCCAGACGAGATCGCCCCGCGCCTCGGCCAGACCGCGCTCCCACTGGCGGAACACCCCGCCCGAGTTCGTCTCGTTGAAGACGGTGCGCGCCTTGTCGGGGTGGCGGGCGGCGAAGTCGGTCAGGATCGCGCGGCTCTCGTCGGTCGAGCAGTCGTCGAGCAGCAGCACCTCGAAGTGGTCATAGGTCTGCGCGAAGATGCTCTCGAGCCGCTGGGCGAGATAGGGCGCGTGGTTGTAGTTCGGCACGATGACCGTGACGAGCGGGCGGTAGGGGGCAAGATCCGCCGGCCGCTGATAGACCGAGGCCGGGTCGCCCGTCGGCGGGGCGGGCGGGGCCGGAACCGTCGCCTGGCCCAGCACCCGCATGTTGGCGCGGGTCATCAACGGTTGAAGACCGCGGCGCAGCAGCTCGGCCGTCTTGGGGTGGGACCGCTTGAGCCGCTGGTGGACGACCTGGCTGGTCCGGTTCAGCCCGCGCAGCCCGGTCCTGGGCAGTTGGGTGGTCGAGCGCAGCACCGTGCCGGCGGCCCGCAGCGGCGCGGTGATCCGCCAGGAATGCGACGCCTGCATCGCGTTGCTGAGCGTGCCGAGGTAGGACGCGATCTCGTTCGCCTCGGCGAGCTGCCGCCCGAGGGCATCGCGCTCGTCCCGCGCGCCGCGCAGGTCCTGCAAGAGCGCCGTCCGTGCGTCGTCCTGCCGGGCCAGTTCGGCGCGGCTGTCGGCTAGCTCGGCGGACAGGTCGTCGATCTGCCGGCCCAGCGCATCGCGCTCATCCCGCGCGCTGCGCAACTCCTGACCCAGCGCCTTCCGCTCGTCGCGCAGTTCGGCGAGCTGATGGTCGAGGGACCGGATCCCCTCGCCGATCTGGCGAATCGCGGTCGCCTGTTCGTCGCGCAGCCGCGCGATCTCGCGCTCGCGGTCGGCGACGGCGGCGTCGAGCGCGGTCACCCGGTCCCGCAGCGCCTCGACCTGCTGGCCAGACACCTGCGCCAGCTCGTCGCGCTCACGGGCAAAGGCGTCCCGCGCGGCGATGGCGACGTCCAGCGCGTGCCGGTCCCGCAGCGCCGCCGCCCGCTCGGTCCGGCGGCGGTCCGAGAGGCGGCCATAGGCGCGGCTGACGACCCCGCGCGTCTGGACGTCGTCCGCGATGTCGTCCAGCGCCGCACGGATGGGCGCCAGCGTGGCGGCCGGGACGACCTGCCCCGAGAGCGCGGCGAGCCTCGCCTCGGCCGCGATCAGCCCGGGCAGACGCGCCTCGATGTTGGCCAGCTCGCGCGCGTCCGGGTGACTGCGCCACAGCGCCTTGCTGACGAACCCGGACACGAAGTCGGCGACGGCGGCGTCGTCCGGCACCACGCCGAGAAACGCGGCGATCCGGCCCATCAGCTCGGTCGGCCGGTCGAGGAAATCGCGGTAGGCGACGACCAGCACGTCGCGCGGCCCGCAGTCGCGCAGCGCCTGCCGCATATGGCTGGACCAGAGCAGTGCGCCCTCGATGAGGTCACGGCCGAAGTCGTAGAAGTCGCCGTTCCGGGCGGCACGCGTGCGCTGCGAGATCGCGGCTTCGACCGGATCGCGGGTCACGATCATGCAGCGGACCGCGTCGTCCTCATAACCCGCCGCGGCCAGCACCGGAAACCAGAACGGCAGCAGGCGGCACATCCGCGGGTCCTTGACCGCCGCGAGCGGCGCGGGCCGGAACTGTCCCGTCACGATCCGCGCCGCCGCGTCGGACAGCTGCGCTTCGGTGTCGGGCGGGATGCGGGTCAGGTCGCCGCTGTCGAAGGTCACGTCGTCCCAGGCGCTGCCCGCCGCGCGCAGCAGGTCGTCGTCCAGCGCGACCACCTCGGGGTGCTCGAAGAAGCCCCGGGCGTTCTCCTCGCTCGCCTCGTGCGTCGAAAGCGCCAGGTCGGCGCCCACCGCCCGGATGGCCGCCGCGATCAGCGAGGTTCCCGACCGGTGCGGGCCGAGGCAGAGTGCAATGCGACGATCCGCGGGGTTCGGCGAACTGGTCGTGACGGACGCTTTCGACATTGAACCTGAAACCATGGTCTTTTCCGACGCAGGATGTAGTCGAGATGCAAGGGCGACGCCACCCGGTAGGGGCGCACCCGGATCGGGCCCGGACGTCACCCCTGCTGCGGGGTCGAGCCGCCGCGGCCCCGACCCGCACCTCGCCTGTGGCCCCCCCGACGTCAGCACGGCGTTCGCATGAACCGTGCATGAACATCACACGAACGGTGCAGCCTCCTGCGCCGGCCGCTTCCCGCCGCGGCGGAATCCCGCTACGCCCGCAGGCATGAGCCTGCGCCCCCATCTCGCCGCGACCTTCTGGCTGGGCCTGCCCCTGGTCGGCGCCCATGTCGCGCGCAACCTCCTGGGCGTGATCGACACCGTGATGGTCGGCCGCTACGGGGTCGAGCCGCTGGCGGCGCTGGTGCTGGCCACCTCGGGGTTCTTCATCCTGCTGATGCTCGGCTCGGGCTACGCGATCGGCGTCCTCGGCGTCATCGCCACCGCCCGCGCCCAGGGCGACGAGGTGCAGGTGCGCCGCGCCACCCGCATGGCGCTGTGGCTCTCGGCCGCCCACGCCGCCCTCGTCGCGCCGCTGCTGATCTGGTCGGGGCCGATCCTCGTGGCGCTCGGGCAAGAGCCGCAGATCGCCGCGCTGGCGCAGGACTGGACCCGGGTCATGGCCTGGGCGATGCCCGCCACGCTGGGGGGGATGGCGCTCAACAGCTTCCTTGCCGCGCTGGGGCGGGCCAACATGGTGCTGTGGGTCACGTTGGCAGGGCTGCCGGTGAACGCCGGGCTGAACTGGGTGCTGATCTTCGGCCACCTCGGGGCGCCCGAGCTGGGCGTGACCGGCGCCGCGCTGGCAAGCCTCGCCGTCACCTGGCTGCAACTCGCCGCGCTGGCGTGGCTGTCGGCGCGACTGCCCGAGGCGCGGGTGTTCCACCTGTTCCAGCGGTTCTGGCGGCCCGACCCGGCGGCGGCGCGGGCGCTGTTCGGGCTCGGCCTGCCGATCGGGCTGACGCTGGTGGCGGAAACCGGGATGTTCACCGGCACCAACGTCATGATGGGCTGGTTCGGGGCCGCGCCGCTGGCTGCGCACGGGATCGCGCTGCAGATCGCCTCGCTGACCTTCATGGTCCATCTCGGCATCTCGAACGCGGCGAC
This sequence comes from Paracoccus sanguinis, assembly GCF_900106665.1. Lineage (GTDB taxonomy): Bacteria > Pseudomonadota > Alphaproteobacteria > Rhodobacterales > Rhodobacteraceae > Paracoccus > Paracoccus panacisoli. The sequence goes on along the minus strand of NZ_FNNA01000001.1, from coordinate 1,318,323 downwards.
GATCCGGGTCGGGACGGCGCATGGCGCGGCCGACCCCGCCGGGCTGCGGCTCGCCGCGCTCGCCGCCATCGCCATGTCGGCGGGGTTCGCGCTGATCCCGATGCTGGCGTTCCTCACCATCCCGCGGACGCTGACCGAGTTCTACCTCAACCCCGCCGACCCGCAGGCTCCGGCCATCGTGGCGCTGGCGGCGGGGCTGATGGTCTATGCGGGGCTCTTCCAGCTCGTCGACGCGATGCAGGCCATCGCGCTGGGCCTGCTGCGCGGGGTGCACGACACGCGGGTGCCGATGTGGCTCGCCGTGGTCAGCTACTGGCTGATCGGCCTGCCGTCCGGCTGGGCGCTGGCGTTTCCGCTGGGCTTCGGCCCGGCGGGGCTGTGGATGGGGCTGCTGATCGGCCTGACCTGCGCCGCCGGGCTGCTGATGGCGCGGTTCTGGCGCCGTTCGTGGGCGGCGCTGCCGGCCTGACCGGCGCCTCGGGTCTGGCCGCGCGCGCCCCCGGGCGCTAGGCTGCCGCCATCCGCCACACCCCGAGGTCCCCATGCGCCCCGTCTTCGTCCAGTTCCGCTGCGCCCCCGGCAAGACCTACGAGGTCGCCGACGCCATCTACGACCGCGAGGTGGTGAGCGAGCTCTACTCGACCTCGGGCGACTACGACCTGATCGCCAAGATCTACATCCCCGAAGAAGAGGACGTGGGCCGCTTCCTCGCCGAGCGGCTGTTCGACATCGAGGGGATCAACCGCACCCTCACGACGATGACCTTCAAGGCCTACTGAGCTGCGGGCGCGGGGACCGGCCCCGCGCCGCGCCAGGGATCAGGCCAAATCGCCCTCGATCAGATAGTCGGGCAGGTTCTGGAAGCTGACCGGCCGCAGGAAGCGGCGGATCGACAGCGTGCCGACCGAGGTCGCGCCGAAGTTGGTCGAGGCCGGGTAGGGACCGCCGTGGACCATCGCATCGGCGACCTCGACCCCGGTGGGGAAGCCGTTGGCCAGCACCCGCCCGGCCTTCTGCGCGAGGATCGGCAGCAGCCGGCGGGCAAGCTCGGCGTCGCCCGCGTCGGTGTGCAGCGTCGCGGTGAGCTGGCCCTCGAAGCCGCGCGCCAGCCGCTCCATCTCGTCGGCGGACTTGACCCGGATCACGAGGCCGAGCGGGCCGAACACCTCTTCCCCCAGCTGGTGCTCGGACAGGAAGGCGTCGGTCGTGGTCTCGTAGAGGTTGGGCGAGGCGTTGCGCGCCGCGCTTTCGGTGGTCAGCACGGGCTGCACGGCGTTCGAGCGGTTCATCCGGTCGGCGCCCTCGCGGTAGGCCTTTGCGATGCCGTCGGTCAGCATCGTCTGCGGGCCGACCTTCTCGAGCGCCGCCTTGGCCGCGGCGACCAGCCGGTCGGCGTCGGGGCCGTCGGTCACCACGGCGATGCCGGGGTTGGTGCAGAACTGGCCCGCGCCCATGGTCAGCGACCCGGCCCAGCCGGTGCCGATCTCGTCCGCGCGCGCGGCGGCGGCGGCGGGCAGGACGAACATCGGGTTCACCGACCCCAGCTCGCCGAAGAACGGGATGGGTTCGGGCCGCGCGGCGCAGAGGTCGAAGAGCGCCCGGCCGCCGGCGAGGCTGCCGGTGAAGCCCACCGCCTTGATCCGCGGATCGGTCACCAGCGCCTCGCCCACCTTCCGGTCGCCGCCCTGGATCAGGGCAAAGACGCCCTTGGGCATCCCGGTCGACTCGATGGCCGCCTTGACCGCCTCGGCGATGATCTCGCCCGTGCCGGGGTGGGCCGAGTGGCCCTTGACCACCACCGGGCAACCGGCGGCAAGCGCCGCCGCGGTGTCGCCGCCGGCGGTCGAGAAGGCGAGCGGGAAGTTCGAGGCGCCGAACACCGCGACCGGGCCGACGGGGATCTGCATCATCCGCAGTTCGGGGCGCGGGGCGGGCTGGCGGTCGGGCAGCGCCTTGTCGGTGCGGCGGTCGAGGTAGTCGCCCTTGCGGATATGCTCGGCGAACAGCTGCAGCTGCCCGGTGGTCCGCCCGCGCTCGCCGTTCAGGCGCGCCTCGGGCAGGCCGGATTCCTGGGTGCCGATCTCGGTGACGGCGTCGGCGCGGGCCTCGATCTCGTCGGCGATCGCCTCGAGGAAGGCCGCGCGCGCCTCGCGCGAGGTGGCGGCATAGGCGTCGAAGGCGGCGGCGGCGGCCTCGCAGGCGCGGGCGACCAGCTCGGGGCTGCCCACGGCATAGTCATGCGCCGGCCCGTGCGCGGGGGACGAGGCAAACGTCGTCTCGCCCGCGACCCATTCGCCGCCGATCAGGTGCTTGCCGTGGGGGGTGAACTGGGCCATCGCGTCGTCTCCTCACAAAACCGATTTTCGGACCAACGTTCGGTCTGAACTGTCGACGCCTTGTCCGCAAGAGGGGTTTCGCCCCCGCGCGTGCCGCGCTCCCCCAGAGTATTTGCGCCAGAAAGACGCCTTGGGGCGCGCCAGACCCGCCTCGGGCTGGACCAAAATATCCCCGCCGGAGGCTCCCGCGGCCGAGCCGGGCGCGCCGGTTGGGCCGTCAGCCCGAGGGCGCCACCAGATGCAGCGCGGCCCGCGCCGCCTGCCCGCCCGCGTCGATCACCGACAGCGTGCCCCAGCCGGGCGCTGCGGGCAGCACCGCCTCGGGCGCGGTCAGCCCCACGGCGAGCGGGCGGCCGTCCATCAGCACGCTGTAGGGCCCGGTCCCGCCCCTGATCCTGAGCGCGAGGCGACCGCCAGCAAGCTCCACCTCGGCCCCGTCGGGCGGGAACAGGATCGCCAGCGCCTCGGCCGCCGGCGCGACCGGGTCGGCCGGGCGCGGGGTGCCACGCGGCTGGAAGCGGCGCAGCGCCGGGGGCAGGGCGGCGTTCGGCCCCGGCAGCGCGCCGGGCGGGGGCGGCGGCAGCGGCACGGCGCGGTCGGCCAGCGCGTCGAACATCTCGAACAGCAACGGCGCCGCCACATCGCCGCCGAAGGCGCCGGGCACGGGCGTCCCGTCCGGGCGGCCGATCCAGACGCCGGCCACGAACCGCCCGTCCCAGCCGAGCGCGAGCGCGTCGCGGTGGCCGTAGCTGGTCCCTGTCTTCCACGCCACGCGGCCCGCGGCGCGCCCGCCCGGCGGGCTGTGGCGGGCGAGGATCTCGCCCGTCTGCCAGGCCGCGACCGGCCCCACCACCGGGGGCATGACCCGCGGCGCCTCGGGGCGGACGTGCAGCGCCACCCCGCGCCCGCCGCGCGCCAGCCCCGCGTAGGCCTGCACCAGCCCCTCGAGCGAGACGCCCCCGCCGCCCAGCACGATGGCCAGCCCCGGCGCCCCTTGCGTCGTCACCGGCGCGCCGGCCCGGCGCAGCGCCGCGGCGATGCGCGCCGGTCCCAGCGCCTCGGCCACCCGCACCACGGGGATGTTGAGCGATTCGGCCAGCGCCTGCCGGATCGTCACCGTGCCGCGGAAGCGGCGGTCGAAGTTCTCGGGCTGCCAGCGGCCGAAGCTCGCCGGGCGGTCCTCGATCAGCGTCTCGGGGTGGATCAGCCCGTCGTCGAACCCCAGCGCATAGACCAGCGGCTTCAGCGTCGAGCCGGGCGAGCGCAGCGCCTGCGTCATGTCGATGAACCCGCCCGCCCGCGGGTCGGTGAACTGCGCCGCGCCCACATGGGCGAGGATCTCACCCGTCTCGTGGTCGGCGAGGATCAGCGCCGCCGAGACCTGCGCCGGCTGCCCCGCCACCGCGCGCGCGGCCAGCCGCTCGGCCTGCCGCTGCAGGCTTGCGTCCAGCGTCGTCTCGATCCGCAGCGCGCCGGGGTTGGCGCGCCGCAGCCGGTCGGCGAGCAGCGGCGCCAGGGCCGGAAAGGCGCGGCGGCGGTCGGGCAGCGGCGTGGCGCGGGCGGTGGCCGCGGCCTCGGCCGTCAGCAGCCCCAGCGCCTCGGCCCGCGCCAGCACCCGGTCGCGGGCGATGCGGGCGGCCTCGCGCCGCGCGGGCAGGTCGGGCCGCCGCGCCTCGGGCGCCTGCGGCAGCGCCACCAGCAGCGCCGATTCGGCGGGCGTCAGGCGGCGCGGCTCCTTGCCGAACCACATCAAACTGGCCGCCCGCACCCCTTCGGTGTTGCCGCCATAGGGCGCGAGCCGCAGGTAGAGGTCGAGCACGCGCGCCTTGCCCAGCCGCCGCTCCAGCGCCAGCGCCACCCGCGCCTGCCGCAGCTTGGCGCGCCAGTCGCCGGGGGGCGAGCGTTCCAGCAGCCGCGCCGTCTGCATCGACAGCGTCGAGGCGCCCGAGACGATCCGCCCATGCGTCAGCGCCTGCCACCCGGCCCGCGCCACCGCCCGCGGGTCCACCCCGTCGTGGTCGGCAAAGCGCCGATCCTCCCACGCGATCAGCAGCTTGAGGAAGCCGGGGTCGACCCCCTCGGCGGGCGGGGCGAGGCGCCAGAGGCCGTTCTCGACCGGGAACGCGCGCAGCAGGCTGCCATCGCGGGCCACCACCTCGGTGCCGGTGGCGACCACCAGCGGCGGCAGCACGGTGGCGTCGATCCAGGCCGAGAACGCCGCCCGTCCCCGGTCGGCGGCCCCGGCCATCACCCCCAGCGCCACCGCCGCCGCGATCAGGCGGCGGCCGGCCCGGCGCGGATCAGCGGGTGATCGTCGTCGTGCCATTGTCGGTCCAGGCCCGCCGCTCGGCGCGGTACATGTCCTCGACGCTCGCCGCCGGGTGGTGGAACCGGCCCGGCGTGACCGCCCGCAGCCGATAGGCGAGGCGGATCGGGTCCGACCCGCTCGCGTTCACGGCCGCGGCAAAGCGGTCCTGCCGGAACTCGGTCATGTCCGCCGTGCCGGTCTCGCCCAGCCAGGCGAGGTCGCCGGTCTCGCCGCTGGTGAGCAGGTTCGGGTTGTCGATCTCGAACCCCGCCGGCAGCGGGTCGGCGATCAGCAACCGCCCGTCCGCGGGGCCGAGCGGCAGCACCTCGAGCACCGCGACGAGCCGCGTCCCGAGCGCCACCTGCGCCGGGTCCACGGGCAGGCCGGCCTCGGTGAAGTAGTGCCGGGCGATCTTGAAGGCGGTGCCGCCGGCCTTGGGCGGATCGACCGGCACGGCGGTCGCGCCGATCACCACCCGGACCGGCGCGGCGCCGCCGTTCGCCAGCGCCACCGGCGGCAGCGCGGCGGCGTCCCCCAGATCGACCACCGGCGCCGAGAGCGCCGCCCCCGAAAGCGTCAGCCCGCCGCCCGCGTCCCCGCCCGCGCTCAGCGCCTGCGCGGCGAGGACGAGCCACCCCGCCTCCTGCGTCGAGAGCGCGACCTTGTCGGCCCCCTCGGCGATCCCGGCCGACAGCGCCGCGCGGTCCACCGCCTGCGACCCCGCCTCGTCGGCGAGCGCCAGCACGCCCGCGCGGTCGCGCAGAAGGGTGCCGTAATCGGCGCGGAACAGCGCCTCGGGCTCGCGCCCGGCGTCGGCCAGCGCCTGCGCCTGCCGGAACATCCGGTCGGCGCGCGGCTGGTCGCCCACCGCTGCCAGCGCCGCGCCCATCTGGGCGGCGGCGAGCGGCGTGGCGAAGCCCTCGCCCCCGGTGTCGGCGTAATAGCGCAGGTCGCTGACCACCGCCTGCCCCTCGCGCGCCAGCACATAGGCCGCATAGGCGGTCGCCGCATTCTCGTCGGGATCGGCGTTCTGCGGGTCGGCGGCGGCGTTGAGGCCGTTCTGCAAGGCCCGCAGCGCCGCCTTGAACGACGCCTCGGGCACCGCATGACCCGCCGCCCGCGCCCGGCCGAGGAAGTCGGTGACATAGGCCGTGAGCCAGCGGTCGCCCCCTTCCGCGCGCCAGAGGCCGAAGTCGCCCTCGGCCGTCTGCCGGGTCAGCACCTGCGCGATGGCGTCATCCACCGCCTTCGGCTCGACCGAGGGCGGGCGCGGCACGCCCTCGGGCATCAGCCCGGCGGCGTAAAGCTGCGGCAGCGCGCCCGAGGCGATCTGCTCGGTGCAGCCGTAGGGATAGGTGACGAGCCGCGCCACCGCGCCCGGCACGTCGAGCTGGGCATAGGCGCCCGAGGTCAGCGTCATCCGACCGGTGCCGGGACGGAAGGCCCCCAGCGGGGCCAGGTCCACCGTCTGCGCCGCGCCGGGGGCGAGCGTCAGCTCGATCCGCCGCGTGACCGGCGCATCGCTGCGCGCGACCGGGATGGTCAGGTCCTTGGTGACCGTCCGCCCGTCCGGCAGCGTGGCCGAGACGCGCAACACGGCGGTGCCCTCGGCCTCGGGGGCCGTCAGCGTCAGGGGCAGGGTGACGGACTGCCGGTCGGCCAGCGTGACCTCGCTCGGCAGGCCGTCGGTGGTCAGCGCCACCGCGGCGGGCGGCTCGGCCGAGCCTTCGGCCACTGGCGCCTCGCCCGCGGCGGTCTGCACACCGGCAAGGTTCTCGACCCGCAGCGCCACCGCCCCGGCGGGGCCGGTGACATGGGTCAGCGCGAGGCTCGCCTCGGCCGTGTCGCCGGGCGACAGGAACGCCGGCACGGTGGCGGTCATCGCCACCGGGTCGCGGACCAGCATCGTGGTGTCGGTCTGGCCCACGCCATCGGCGTTCCAGACCAGCGCCATCACCCGCACCTCGCCGTTGAAGTCGGGCAGCGGCACCTCGACCGTCACCTTGCCCTCGGCGTCGAGCGTCAGCGGGCCCGAGAACCACGCCATCAGCTTCTCGGTGGGCGGCGGCGCCTGGGTCTGCATCGAGGCGGCGTCGCCGCCCGCGCGGATCGCCGCGTCGGCGGCCCCGCCGGGCAGGATCAGCCGGCCGTAGAGGTCGCGCATCCCGACCCCCAGCCGGCGCTGGCCGAGGTAATGGGCGCTGGCCGAGGGGGGCTGGTAGCTGGTCAGGTTCAGGATGCCCTGATCGACGGCCCAGATCGTCGCCTGCACGGTCTTGCCCGGCGCCGCGCCCGCGACGGCGAGCGTCACCTGCGCGGTGCCGCGCGGGTCGGCCTCGGCGGGCGCGGTCAGCGTCGCCTGCAACGCCCGGTCGCCCGGCTCGACCGCGGCGGCGGCGATGCCGAGGCTGCGGACCGGGGTGTGGCGCGACAGCTCGCCCGTGCCTGCGGCGACCGGCCGGATGGCGCTGACCGCCACATAGGCGTTGGCGCCCCAGTCCTCGGTCACCGGCAGGTCCACGGTGTTGGTCCCCGCCGTGACAGGCACGGCCTTGAGGTCGATCACCCGGTTCGACAGGACAGAGACGATCGCGACCCCGTCCGCCGCGGCCTCGAGCGTCACCCGCGCGGTGTCGCCGATCCGGTAGGCGGGCTTGTCCAGCGCCACGCTCAGCCGGTCGGGCGTGTCGGTGCCGGTCGCGGCGACGCCCCAGCCGGCGTCGAAGCGCAGCGAGCTTTCCGCCCCGTCGCTGCCGGTCACGACCAGCTCGTAGCTGCCCCAGTCCACCGGCACGGTCAGCGTAGCCGGGCCGTCCTCGGGCTGGACCACGCCATTGGCGACCCGCGCGCGGCGGGTGATCGGCTGATAGCTCCAGTCCCCGCCGAGGGCGAACCACTGGTAGTCGGTGTCCACCCGGTTCAGCACCCAGTCGAGCCGCCCGGCGGTCGGCGTCAGGTCGGGGCCGAGCGCGACGAGGCTGAACTGCGCCTCGGCGCCCTGCGGCACGGTGCCGTCCGGGAACTCGGGGCGGATGCCGGGCGCCGGGCGGGCGGGGAGGACCAGCCGCGTGTCGGTGCGCTCGACCGGGCGGCCGGCGCCCTCGCGCAGGGTCAGGGTCAGCGCGGCCTCATAGGGCCGGGCGGACGCGGCGAGCGAGGCGGGCAGGTCCACGCGGGCGGCAAAGCGGCCCTCGGCGTCGGTGGTGCCGGCGGGCATGGCGACGTAATCGGGGGCGCTGTCGGCGTCGGCGCGGCCGAAGACATAACCCTCCCACCCCGGCAGGGCGCGGGTGGGGGTCAGGCGCAGCGAGCCCTCGACCGGCAGGCCGGCGGCGGGGGCGCCGAACAGCCAGCGGGCGTCGATGGCGGCCGCGACCGGCTCGGCCGGCGATTGCGGCGGGTCGGGGAGGTTCAGGTCGAAGGCGATGCGCTCGGGGCGGAAATCCTCGACCAGCAGTCGCGCGGTGGCGAGCGGCGGGCCCTGATCCTCGAGCCGGAACTCGACCCGCCAGGCGCCGCGCGGGGCGGTGTCGGGGATCGGCACGGCGAGCGTATAGCCGCCCGCGCCCGCGGGTTCCGGCATCAGCCGGGCGTGCTCGACCCCGTCCGGGCGCAGCACCACGGCGCTGAGCGGCAGGCCGTCGATCGCCCGGCCACGGTCGTCGCGGGTCATCACGGTGGCAAAGGCGGTCTCGCCCGCGCGATAGGCGCCGCGGTCGGTGGCGGCGAAGACATCGACCGGGGGCGCGGGCGGGTTGCCCTCGACGCCGCGGTCGGACAGGTCGAACTCGGGGTCGATGAGCGACAGGAAGGCGAGGTCGGTGACCTCGTCGCCGCTGCGGGTGGTGGCGGTGACGACCGCAGGCTCGGCGGCGTCGCGGCCGCGGGTCAGCCCGGCGTCGAAGCGCGCCACGCCCTGATCGTCGGTCTGCGCCGTGGCCAGCACCGCGTTCCCGCGCGAGATGAGCGCCACCTCGACCCCCGCCCGGGCGGCGGCGTCCGAAAGGCCGCGCACCGCGACGGTCAGCCCGTCGCTGCCCGACCAGCTCGCCAGCCCGAGGTCCGAGATCATGAACCACTGCGCCGCCGCCGGCGCGACCTCGGCCGAGACGCCCTCGACCTGCGCGGTCAGCACATAGATCCCGGGCGTCAGCGGCCCGGCCCCGGCGCGGTTGAGGTCGATGCGGGTCGCCACCTCGGCGTTGACCGGATGGCTGCCGCCGCCCGCGGGCGGGGCGACGGTGGCGGTGCCGGTCCAGATCCGCTCGCCCATCCCGGCCGAGAAGGTCTGCGCGCGCCATTCGTCCAGCGGTGCGGCAAAGATGCGGTCGCGCAGCGCCCGCACGAGGTTGCGGTCCGACATCCGGTAGAGCGTCAGCCCGACCTCGGGGGCGTTGACGGTGGTCAGCGTCAGCCCCTGGTCGCCGCCCGTGGGCAGCACATAGGCGCGGCCGGGGAACCGCGCCATCGGCGCCCGGTCGCGGACATACATCGAGAGGGTGACGGGCTTGGCCAGCACCTCGCCATCCGCGGCCGGCAGGCCGGGGCGCAAGGTGATGTCCAGCGCCGCGCCGCGCGCCATGCCGGTGATGCAGAGTTGGCTGCCCTCACCCTCGACCGCGAGCCCCTGGTCGGGCAGCGCCACGAAGGGGCGGAAGTCCACGCCCGGCGCCAGCTCGCCCGAGAAGTTCACGCAGGCGCGCGGATCGGGGGTGTTGGCGTCCACCTGGTTGTCGGTGACGCGGAAGCCGTGCCGGTCCTGAAAGCCCTCGATCAGCGTGGCGAGTTGCGGATCACCCGCGCCGCCATGCGCCTCGGCATGGCGCAGCGCCTTGAGCCCGTCGGGGCCGCGGTCCTGCCGCTCGGCGATCAGCGCCCAGGCGGTCAGCGCCGGCAGCCCCGGCCCGGTGGTCCGCAGCCAGGCGTTCAGCGCCGCCGACTGCGCGGCGCGGTCCATCTGGAAATCGTTGCCGCCGTTCTGCCGCCCCGCCGTCTCGAGCGCCGCCGACAGCGCCAGCCAGTCGTCGGGTGCATCGGTCGCGGCCGTCACCGCACCCAGCCAGCGCACCGCGCCGGTGGGGTCGTTGGCCTGCGCGGCGGCGTCGGCATAGCCACGCAGCACGTCCAGCGGCTCGCCCGAGCCGGGGTAGAGCGTGCCCAGCCCCTCGGCCTGCCGCCGCGCGGCGGTCAGGTCGTCGGGGCGCAGCCAGCCCGCGGTGCCCTCGGTCCGGGCGGCCACGGCGGCGAGCGCCGCGGGGTCGGTCGCCAGCACCTGCCCCGACTGCGCGCCGACGAAGGGCGCAGGCGCGCCCGCGGCGGCCTTGGGGAAGCAGGCCCGCGAGCGGGCGTTGTAGGTCAGCGCCTGGCAGTCGGGGTTCGCAAGGCACAACTGCACGCAGGCATCCGCCGTGGTCTGGAAGATCGGGGCGAGGTCGCCACCCGGCAGGTCCATGTCGGCCTGCAGCACCACGCGCCGCTCGGGCAGCGGCGATTCGGCCCATGCCGTGGGCGCGAGACCCAGCCCCAGCGTCAGGGCGAGAAGCGCGCCGAGCCCGCGGCGGGGGCGCGGCCGAGGCGTCTGACGGGGGGCTGCGGGGCGGAAACGCATCGGACCGGACATGGCAAAACCTCCTCGGGACGCGGCGCGGTCATGGTGCCACGACCGGGCCGGGGCGGCAATCGCCCGGACGGGCGGCCGCCCCGGCGGGCCGGTGCCGATGGCGTGAGGCGGACCGCGGCGGGGACCGGTCGGGGGGCGGTCGGGGGGCGGTCGGGGGGCCGGACGGGCCGCGCGAGCCGGGCGGGGCGGGGGCGAAAAACCAGCCCGGTCTTGTTTCCCCCGCACTTCTGCCGCAGTGTCGCGGCTGGACCCGCGCCAAGACGGGCCTCACGCGCCACCAACAGGACATCATCCCATGACATTCCAGATCACCGCCCGTGCGCTGCTGCTGGCCTCGGCCGTGGCCCTCTCGCCCCTCGCCCTGCCCGCCGCCTGGGCCGCGACGCCCGCCGACACGCTGGTCGTCGCCGCAACCATCGACGACATCATCAGCCTCGACCCGGCGCAGAGCTTCGAGTTCTCGGGCAACGACGTCACCCAGAACCTCTATGACCGGCTCGTGGACTTCGACCCGCTGGCGCTGGACAAGGGCTTCCAGCCCAGCCTCGCCGAAAGCTGGAAGACCAGCGAGGACGGCAAGACCCTGACGCTGACCATGCGCGAGGGGGTCAAGTTCCAGTCCGGCAACCCGGTCCGGGCCGAGGACGCCGCCTGGTCGATCCAGCGCGCCGTCAAGCTGGACAAGTCGCCGGCCTTCATCCTGACCCAGTTCGGCCTGACGCCCGAGAACGTCGAGCAGATGGTCAAGGCCGAGGGCAACACGCTGTCCATCACCATGGACAAGCCCTACGCCGAGACCTTCGTGCTGAACTGCCTCACGGCCAGCGTCGCCTCGGTCGTGGACAAGGAAACCGTGATGGCCAATGTCCAGGGCGAGGACCTGGGCAACACCTGGCTGTCGACGAACAGCGCCGGCTCGGGTCCGTATTCGCTGGCCGCGTGGCGCCCGAACGAGGCCGTGCAGCTCGTCGCGAACGAGGGCTATTTCCAGGGCGCCCCGGCGATGAAGCGGGTGATCGTCCGCAACGTGCAGGAATCCAGCGCCCAGCGGCTGCAGCTCGAGCAGGGCGACATCGACGTGGCCCGCAACCTGACCCCCACCGACGTCGAGGCGGTGGCCGGCAACGACGCGCTCAAGATCACCGACGAGCCGCGCGGCCGCATCCTCTACATGGGCCTGAGCCAGAAGGACCCGCTGCTGTCGAACCCGGCCGTCATCAAGGCGATGCGCCACCTCGTCAACTTCGAGGGCATGGCCGGCAGCTTCCTCAAGGGCCAGTGGAAGATCCACCAGAACTTCCTGCCCGAGGGGTATCTGGGCGCCTCGGACGACAACTCGTGGACCTATGACGTCGAGGCCGCGAAGAAGATCCTCGCCGAGGGCGGGGTGACGGGCGGCACCGTGACGACCAAGGTCCGCGACCTGCGCGAATATCTGGACGTGGCCCAGACGCTGCAGGCGTCGATGGCCGAGGCCGGGCTGACGCTCAACATCGAGCAGATGACCGGGGCGCAGGTGCTCGACGCCTATCGCGCCCGGCAGGTGCCGATCTTCCTGGGCGAATGGGGGCCGGACTATGCCGACCCGCAGACCAACGCCTCGACCTTTGCGCTGAACCCCGACAACGAGGCCGAGAAGGGCTCGACGCTCGCGTGGCGCAACTCGTACGCGGTGCCGGCCGAGATGCAGGCCGCCGTCGAGGCTGCGGTGACCGAGGGCGACGGCGAGAAGCGCAAGACGATGTATCTGGACCTGCAGAAGCAGTACCACGACGTGGCCCCGATCCTGCCGCTGTTCCAGCGGGTCGAACAGACCGCCTCGCAGAAGGGCGTCGAGGGCTGGTCGGGCGGCGGCGCCGTGACCTCGGTGCAGTACCGCTCGGTGACGAAGAAGGCCGAGTAACCCTTGTCCACGACCGACCAGCTCGCCGGGCGGACCCTACCGCCCGGCTCTGCCGATCCGGGCCCCGAGGGTCCGGGCGCGTCCCCGCGCGGCCCCAGCCGGGCCATGCGCCGCACCCGTCAGATCGGCGGGGTGTTCCTGTCGCTGTTGCTGACGATGCTGGGGCTGCTGCTCGTCACCTTCATCATCGGCCGGGTGATGCCCATCGACCCGGTGCTGAAGGTGGTGGGCGAGCGCGCCACGCCCGCGCAATACGAGGCCGCGCGGCAGGCCATGGGCCTCGACCAGCCGCTGATCGTCCAGTTCCTGCGCTATATCGGCGACGTGCTGCAGGGCGATTTCGGGCGCTCGATCTCGACCGGGCATCCGGTGGCCGAGGACCTGCGCCGGGTGTTCCCCGCGACGCTCGAGCTGGCGGCGCTGGGCACGCTGATCGGGGTCACCGTGGGGGTGCCGCTGGGCGTCATCGCGGCGGCGAACCGGGGCGGCTGGATCGACCAGGTGGCCCGCGTGCTGGCGCTGGTCGGCTATTCGGTGCCGATCTTCTGGCTGGGGCTGATGGGGCTGCTGGTGTTCTACGGCATCCTCAACTGGGTCGGGGGGCCGGGGCGGCAGGGGATCATCTATGACGGCATGGTGCCGGTGCGGACCGGGCTCCTGCTGGTCGACTCGGCGCTGGCCGGGGACTGGGCGGCGTGGCGGGATGCGTTCTCGCACATCATCCTGCCGGCCTCGCTCTTGGGCTATTTCAGCCTCGCCTACATCAGCCGCATGACCCGCAGCTTCATGCTGGAACAGCTCTCGTCCGAATACATCACCACCGCGCGGGTCAAGGGCCTGTCCGAGCGCCGGGTGATCTGGGGCCATGCCTTCCGCAACATCGCGGTGCCGCTGATCACCGTGATCGCGCTGTCGTTCGGCTCGCTGCTCGAAGGGTCGGTGCTGACCGAGATCATCTTCTCGTGGCCCGGCATCGGCAGCTACATCACCAAGACGCTGCTCGCCGGCGACATGAACGCGGTTCTCGGCGGCACGATCGTCGTCGGCACCTGCTTCGTGGCGCTGAACCTGCTCAGCGACATCCTGTATCGCGTGCTCGACCCGAGGGCCGGATGACCCCCCTGCCAGATCACGCCGCCACCCCGCAATCCACCCGCGAGTGGCTTCTGTCGGACGCGCCCACCACCCGCCGGCAGGCGCGGCTGGGGGCGCTCTATCAGGGCTGGCTGGTGTTCCGCGCCAACCACCTGGCCGTCGTCGGGCTGATCATCCTGATCCTGCTGATCGGCACCGCGATCTTTGCCCCGCTGCTGGCCCCGGCGAGTCCCTATGCCCAGAACCTCGCCGAGCGGCTGCAACCGCCCTCGGCCGCGCACTGGCTGGGGACCGACCACCTCGGGCGCGACATCCTCTCGCGGCTGATCTGGGGGTCGCGGATCACGCTGTTCATCGTCGGCACGGTGGCGCTGATCTCGCCGCTGATCGGGCTGATCGTCGGCACGCTGGCGGGCTTCGCGGGCGGCTGGGTAGACCAGGTGCTGATGCGGATCACCGACATCTTCCTCGCCTTCCCCAAGCTGATCCTCGCGCTGGCCTTCGTCGCGGCGCTGGGGCCGTCGATCACCAACGCGGTGCTTGCGCTGGCGATCACCGGCTGGCCGCCCTATGCCCGCCTCGCGCGGGCCGAGACGCTGACCATCCGCAACGCCGACTTCATCGCCGCGGCGCGGATGCAGGGCGCCTCGCCCCTGCGGCTGCTGGTGCTGCACATCTGGCCGCTTTGCCTTTCGTCGCTGATCGTGCGGGTGGCGCTCGACATGGCCGGGATCATCCTGTCGGCGGCGGGGCTCGGGTTCCTCGGCCTCGGTGCGCAGCCGCCGCAGCCGGAGTGGGGGGCGATGATCTCGGACGGGCGGACCTACATCCTCGATTTCTGGTGGGTCGCGGCGATGCCGGGGATCGCGATCTTCCTCGTCAGCCTCGCCTTCAACTTCCTCGGCGATGGCTTGCGCGACGTGCTCGACCCCAAGGGAGGCGCGGAATGAGCGCGCCGCTCCTCTCAGTCCGCGACCTGCGGGTCGCCTTCCCCACCCGGCAGGGCGTGTTCGAGGCGGTGCGCGGCGTCAGCTTCGACCTCGGCCGTGAGCGGCTGGGCGTGGTGGGCGAATCCGGCTCGGGCAAGTCGATGACCGGCCGCGCCATCCTCGGCCTCGTGCGCCCGCCCGGCCGCGTGACGGCCGAGCGGATGGAGCTTGACGGCCAGTCGATCCTGAACCTGCCCGAGCGGCAGATGCGCGCCATCCGCGGCCGCCGGATCAGCATGGTGATGCAGGACCCCAAGTTCAGCCTCAACCCGGTGATGCGGGTCGGCGACCAGATCGTCGAGGCCTATCGCCAGCAGACCGGCGCCGGCCGCGCCACCGCCCGCACCCGCGCGATGGAGATGCTCGAGGCGGTCCGCATCCGCGAGCCGGAGCGGGTGTTCGGCGCCTATCCGCACGAGGTCTCGGGCGGGATGGGGCAGCGGATCATGATCGCCATGATGCTCGCCTCGGGCCCGGAAATCCTGATCGCGGACGAGCCGACCAGCGCGCTGGACGTCTCGGTGCGGACCGAGGTGTTGCGGATCATGGACGATCTGGTGCGCGACCGCGGCATGGGGCTGATCTTCATCAGCCACGACCTGAACCTCGTCGCCCAGTTCTGCGACCGGGTGCTCATCATGTATGCCGGCCGGGTGGTGGAAACGCTGGCCGCCCGCGACCTGCACGCCGCCCGGCACCCCTATACGCAGGGGCTCTTGAACAGCCTGCCCCGCCTCGATGCGCCGGTCGAGCGGCTGGCGGTGCTGGAGCGTCGCCCCGAGTGGAAGGACGGCCCGCTCGACCCCGCGCTGGTCGATGCCTCGATGATCGACGCGTTTCCGGGGGGCGTGCGATGAGCGCGCCGATCCTCGAGATCCGCGACCTGCGGGTGTGGTTCGGCAACCCGCCCGACCGCGTGGATGCGGTCAAGGGCGTCGACCTGACCGTCGCGCGGGGCGAAAGCTTCGGGCTGGTGGGCGAATCCGGCTCGGGCAAGTCCACCATCCTGCGCGCGCTCGCCGGGCTGGCGCCGACCTGGTCGGGGACCATCACCGTGGATGGCGAGAGCCTGCGCGGCACCGCCCGCAGCAAGGCGTTCCACCGCAAGGTGCAGATGGTGTTCCAGGACCCCTATGCGAGCCTGCACCCGCGCCACACCGTCGACCGGGTGCTGGCCGAGACGCTCAAGCTGCAAGGGATGGACGACATCGACCGCCGGATCGCCCGGCTGCTCGACGACGTGGGGCTGGGGCAGGGCTTCCGCTTCCGCTATCCGCACCAGCTCTCGGGCGGCCAGCGCCAGCGGGTCGCCGTGGCCCGCGCCCTGGCCGGAGAGCCGGCGCTGTTGCTGCTGGATGAGCCGACCTCGGCGCTCGACGTGTCGGTGCAGGCGGAAATCCTGAACCTGCTCGCCGATCTGCGCGCCGACCGGGGGCTGACCTACCTGATGGTCAGCCACGACCTCGCGGTGATCGGGCATCTCTGCCAGCGGCTGGCGGTGATGCAGGGCGGGCTGATCGTGGACCGGCTGGACGCCGCGGCGCTGCGCGCAGGCCGCGCCGACAGCGCCTATACGCGCCACCTGATCGAGGCGTCGGCCAGCTATGTCGGCTCGGCGGGCTAGGGCCTAGTCCTCGCGCCGCAGCGCCGGCAGGCCCACGCCGGTCGCGTCGAACCCGCCATCCACCGCCAGCGTCTGGCCGGTGACGAAACTCGCCGCCTCCGACAGCAGGAAGGCGATCCCCTCGCCGATCTCGCGCGCCTCGCCGTAGCGGTTGAGCGGGATGGCGTCGTAATAGGCCGCGATGATCTCGGGCGCGTGGACGGCCATGGCGAGCTTGGTCCTGACCGGCCCCGGCGCGATGCAGTTCACGCGGATGCCCTGCTCGCCCAGTTCCGCCGCGAACTGCTTGGTCAGGTGGATCACCGCCGCCTTCGAGGTGCCATAGGCGACCCGCAGCGTGGACGCCCGCAGCCCCGAGATCGAGGCGATGTTGACGATCGCCCCCCGCGTCTCGGCCAGCGCCGGGACCAGCGCCTGGGTGCAGAGGAACACCCCGTCGAGGTTGGTGGCCATCACCTCGCGCCACGCCTCGAAATCGGTCTGCGGGGCGCGGGCGAACAGCGCCACGCCCGCGTTGTTGACCAGCCCGTCGAGCCGCCCGAAGCGGCTGAGCGCCGCGTCCCGCATGGCGTCCACCTCGGCCGGGATCGAGACATCCGCGACGATCGGATTCACCCCCTGCAAACCCGCGGCCGCCTCGGACAGCGCCGGGCCGTCGCGGTCGACCATCGCCACCTGCCAGCCGCGTTCGAGCAGGATTTCCGTTGTGGCGAGGCCGATGCCGCGCGCGGCCCCGGTGATCAGCGCGACCTTGGCGTGGGTGGTCATGGGCGGTCCTCCATCGGTTCGATCAGCAGTTCCAGCGTCACGCCCACCGGGTTGGCGCCGCGTTTCAGCTCGCCCGACTTGATCCGCCCGGCGATGTCCACGACCTCGATGCCCACCTGCGCCCGACCCGCGCGCAGCACCGCGCCGTGCAGCCGCAGTTCGGTGGCGAGGCAGTCCATCCGGCCCCCCTGGGCGAAGCGCACATGGTCGATGCTGCCGAGGCCATGCAGCCGGGCGTCGATGATGCCATGCGCGGCGGCGAGCGCCTCGATGGAGGTCACCACGTCCTCGCCCGGCGCGATCCGGGCGAGGAGGCTGTCGCCCGCGCCGCCACCCTCGGGCTGGAACAGGGTGAAGGCGGTCTCGTCGTCCGGGCGCGCCACGAACCCGGCGTCCCGCGCCCCCAGCCCCGTCACCGGGGCGTCGGCGGCCACGACGCTTTCGAACGGCAGCAGATGCCCCATCGCCACCGGCGCCCGGCCCGCCTGCCACAGCCCGTGTCCGTGCAGGAAAGCCGCCCCGTCGCGCGTCCCGACGCTGGCCGTGGCGCGAATGATCCGTGCGTCCTCCAGACTGTGCGTGTCCGAATACCACGCCGCATGGACCCCGTCGGTGGAGAGCGCCGGCAGCACATAGCGCAGCGGCTCGCAGGTCAAGCCGTCCAGAAACACCATCCCGCCGCGGCAGCCGGCCTCGGCGAACAGCCTCGCCACGCCCGCCATCACCGTCTCGCCGGCCCTCAGCACCCCCGAGACCGGCTCAACCCGCGCCCGCACCGCAACCGCCCGCTCGGCCGCGCGCGGGCCGGGATGGACCATGCGCCCGGTTTCTTCCCTGCCCAAATATCCCGGCCGGGCGGCCACGCCGGGCGCCGCGCCCGCCGCAGCGCGCCCCCGTCCGGGCGGGGCCGGCGCACTCATGTCCCCGCCCCACGATCCGCCTCGCGGCGGTCAAGTTCCTCGCGGATCATCTTCTTGGTGATCTTGCCGTAGGCGGATTTGGGCAGCGCCTCCCAGAACACCACGCGCCGGGGCAGCTTGTAGCGGCTCAGCTTGCCGTCGAGGAAGGCGGTCAGCCCCGCCTCGTCCACCTCGGCGCCCGGACGCGCCACGCAGACCGCCCAGCCGACCTCGCCCCAGAGCGGGTCCGGCATCCCCAGCACGGCGACCTCGCTGATCGCGGGGTGAGTGAGAATCTTCTCCTCGATCTCGCGCGGATAGACGTTGGACCCGCCCGAGATGAACATATCCGACTGCCGCCCGGTGATATAAAGGTACCCCGCGGCGTCCATGTGGCCCAGATCGCCGGTGCGGAACCAGCCGTCGCGGAAGGCCTTGGCGTTGGCCTCGGGGTTGTCGTGATAGCCCGCGAACACCGCCGGGCCGATCACGCAGATTTCCCCTGTCTCGCCCGGCCCCACTTCGCGGCCCGCGTCGTCCTGCACCTGCACCTCGATCCCGGTGCGGGGAAAGCCGCAGGTCCCGATCCGCGCCGTCGCGTCGTCGCCGTCATGCGCCCAGGCGGGCAGGACGGTGATGTTGCCGGTCACCTCGCCCAGCCCGAAATACTGCACCAGCACCGGGCCCAGCGTCGCCAGCGCGCGCTTCTGGTCCTCGCGGTACATCGGCGCGCCGGCGTAGATGACATAGCGCAGGGAGGACAGGTCGGCCGAGGCGGTCGCGGGATGCTCGACCAGCAGCTTGAGGATGGTGGGGACGGTGAACATCGTGGACACCCGCCACTCGGCCACCAGCCGCCACACCGTCTCGACGTCGAAACGCTCGGACGGCATCAGGACCGTCTTGACCCCCCGCGCCACCTGCGTGAGCTGGTGCACCCCCGCGCCATGCGAGAGGGGCGCCACCACCAGCGAGGCATCCGCCCCCGTCAGCCCCGGCATCAGGTCGGCGAGGTGGTTCGTCACCACGAACCCCATCTGCCCATGCGTCAGGACCGAGGCCTTGGGCCGCCCGGTGGTCCCAGAGGTGAAGAAGAACCAGCAGGGATCGTCGCGGTCCACCGCCGCCACCTGCGGGCGCTGGCCCATGTGATCCTCGGTCAGCGCCTCGAGCGCGGGGTCGAACGTCCCGCCGCCGATGGACAGCGTCCACGCCAGATCGGGGCAGTCCGCCGCGCAGGCCGCGGCGTGGTCGGGAAAGGCCGCGTTGCAGATCAGCCCGCGCGCGCCCGAGGCCTGGGTGAGATAGACGACCTCGTCGGGCGTCTGGCGGAAGTTGGCGGGCACCCAGACCCCGCCCGCGCGCCAGACCGCAAACATCGCCTGCATCATCTCAAGGCAGTTCTGCGACTGGACCATCACCCGGTCGCCCTTCTGCAGCCCCAGCCGGTCCTGCAACCCCGCCGCCAGCGCATCCACGCGTGCGTCGAACGCGGCCCAGCTCCACCGCGCCTCGCCCATCACCTGCGCCACGCCCTCGGGGTCGCGCCGCGCCGCTTGCGTGAGCAGCGTGGCGAGGTTCATGACGCGGGTCGAGACCGGCTTCATCGCACCCTCTCGAGGATCGAGCAGTAGTTGGCGACCGCCGCCCCGCCCATGTTGAACACCCCGGCGAGCGTCGCGCCCGGCACCTGCATCGCGCCCGCCTCGCCCACGAGCTGCATCGCCGCCATGACGTGCTGCGAAACCCCCGTGGCCCCGATCGGATGCCCGCGCGCCTTGAGCCCGCCCGAGGGGTTCACCGGCAGCGCGCCGTCCATCCGCGCGGTGCCCTCGCGCACCACCTTCCAGCCCTCGCCGGGCGCGGCGAGGCCCATCGCCTCGTATTCGATCATCTCGGCGATGGTGAAGCAGTCGTGCGTCTCGACCAGATCGAGGTCCGCGATCCCCACCCCGGCCTGCGCCAGCGCCCCGGCCCAGGCGCGATGTGCGCCCTGGAACGCGATGGGGTCGCGCCGCGAGAGCGCCAGCAGGTCGCCCGCCTGCGCCCGGGCCCGGAACCGGACCCCGCGCGCCAGCCCCGCGGCCGTCGCCGCATCCGCCAGCACGAGGGCCGCCGCCCCGTCCGAGATGAGCGAGCAGTCCGTGCGCCTGAGCGGCCCCGCCACCAGCGGGTTCTTGTCGCTGGGCGTGTTGCAGAAATCGACGCCGACATCCTTCTGCATATGCGCCAGCGGGTTCCGCGCCCCGTTCGCGTGGTTCTTGGCGGCGATCATGGCGAGCTCCTCGCTGCGATCCCCGTGGCGCTGGAAATAGCTCTTGGCGATCTGCCCGAAGACCCCGGCAAAGCCGCCCGCGACCGCCGCCTCCTCGGGGACGTAGCTGGCGGCCAGCAGGATGTCGCCGACCTCGGCCACCGGGGTGGCGGTCATCTTTTCGGCCCCGATCACCAGCGCCACCCGCCCCCGGCCCGAGGCGATGAAATCCGCCGCCGCGTAAAGCGCGGCCGAGCCGGTGGCGCAGGCGTTCTCGGTCCGCAGGAACGGCACGCCGGCGAGCTCGGGCGTGCCCATCGCCACCAGCGCGCCCTGGAAATCCTGCCGCGAAAAGCCGTTGTTCCAGACCCCCACGAAGATCCCGTCCACGTCGCCCGCCGTGACGCCCGCGTGGGCCAGCGCCGGGCCCGCGACCTCGGCCATCAGGGCCTGGGTGTCGGGCGCCTCGGACTTGCCGAACTTCGTATGCGCCCAGCCGACGATCAGCGGGTCGTTCGGGCGAAGGGTGGGGTCGGTCACGGCAGCATCCTTTCCGGGGTCAGGTGATGGGCCAGCCGGTCGGCCAGCGTGGCGGCCTCGGCCCGAAGCAGGCGGGCCAGATCCTCCTCGCGCGCCGGGCCCATGCGCGTCTCGACCGCGGCGATCGAGAGCGCCGCGGCGGGCCGCCCGTCGGGCCAGAGCACCGGCACGCCGATCCCCCACGAGCCCGCGACGACCCGCCCGGGGTTCAGCGCATGGCCGGTGGCGCGGGCGCGGGCCACGTCGCCCGCCACGTGGGCGGCGGCCTCCTCGCCCATCCTCGCGGTCAGCGCGGGGGCGAGGCGCCGCAGCGCCGCCTGCGCCTCGGCCTCGGGCAGCGCGGCGAGCAGCGCGATCCCCGCCGCGCCCGCGCCCAGCGGGTTGCGGTCGCCGGCCAGCATCGCGTGGGTGCGGACCGGGTGGGCGCCCTCGATCCGCGTGAGGCACAGGTATTCGTCGCCCTGCGGCACCACGACGAAGGCGCTGTCGCCGCTTTCCGCCGCCAGCCGGGCCACGCAGTCGGCGGCGAGCCGCGCCATGTCGTGCCGCCGCCCGGCGCGCAGGCCCAGAAGCCACGCGCCGGGCCCGAGGTGATAGGCGCGGCTGCCGCGGTCCTGTTCCACCAGATGCGCGGCGATGAGCGAGATGAGCAGCCGCCGCGCGGTCGGCTTGGACATCCCCGCCGCGCAGGCGAGCGCGGCCAGTGTCGCCCCCTCGGCCGGGGCCCGGCCCACCGCCGCGAGCAGCCCCAGCGCCCGGTCCACCGCCTGCGCCCCGCCCTGCACGGCAGGGGCGGGGGTGGCGCGGTCGGGCGCCGTGGCCAGCGCGGCGGGCCGGGACAGCATCAGGCGAGCGTCCGGCCGATGGCCTTTTCGAGGATCGCCCAGGCCTCGTCGCCGTACTTGCCCTTCCACTCGGCATAGAAGCCCGCCTCGCGCAGCTTCGCCTCGAACGGCGCCGGGTCGACCTCGTTGAAGACCAGCCCCGCCTTTTCCAGATCGCCCTTGAGCGAGGCGTTCAGCGCCTGCACGTCGGCGCGCTGGTTCACCGCCGCGGCGTTGAAGTGCTTGGCGACGACGGCCTGAAGATCCTCGGGCAGCCCGCCCCAGGCGCGGCGGTTGGCCAGCATCCAGAACCCGTCCCACATGTGGTTGGTGAGCGAGCAGTATTTCTGCACCTCGGCCAGCTTCGAGGTCGAGATGATGGCGAGCGGGTTCTCCTGCCCGTCCACGATCCCGGTCTGCAGCGCCGAATAGACCTCGGCGAAGTTGATCGAGGTCGGCGCGGTCCCCAGCGCCGTGAACATCGAGGTCCAGAGCGGCGAGACCGGCACCCGGATCTTCATCCCCTCGAAATCGGCGGGGGCGGTGATCGGCTTGACCGACGAGGTCGTCTGGCGGAAGCCGTTGTCCCAGATCTTCTCCATCACCACGAGGCCGGATTTCTCGATCTCGGCCCGCTCATAGGCGCCCAGCTCGCCGTCCATCGCCGCCCAGACGGCGTCGTAGTTCGGGAAGGCGAAGCCCACCCCGTTGATCGAGGCGTTCGGCACCAGCGTCGACAGGATGATCGGCGACAGCAGGAAGAACTCGACCCCGCCCGAGCGCAGCTGGCCCAGCACGTCGGTGTCGGCGCCAAGCTGGTTCGACGGGAACACCTGCACGTCCACGCGCCCGCCGGTTTCCTCGGCGATGGCCTTGACGGCTTCCGCGGCGCGAATGTTCGTGGGGTGGGTCATCGGCTGGTTGTTGGCCAGCTTCATGGTGAACTCGGCGGCCCGCGCCGGGCCGGGGCGCAGGAAAGGCGCGGCGAGGCCGGCGGCGGCGGCGCCGAGCAGAAGCGTGCGGCGGGTGGTCTGCATGGTGGTCTCCTCCCAGAGAGTTACAGATAGGCAGTGGACAGCGCCGGCACCGCGGCGATCACCGCGAGGCCGGCGAGCAGCGCGGCGAGATAGGGCCAGATGCGGCCCATCACCTGATCGGGCGAGATGCCCGCGATCTTGCAGGCGATGTAGAAGCCGATGCCGATGGGCGGCGCCATCAGGCCGATGTTCATCGCGGTGACGACGACCATCGCGTAGTGGATGTCGTTGATCCCCAGCGTCCGGGCCAGCGGGAACAAGATCGGCGCCAGCAGGACGATGGCCGGCAACCCCTCGA
Source organism: Paracoccus sanguinis (assembly GCF_900106665.1). GTDB lineage: Bacteria > Pseudomonadota > Alphaproteobacteria > Rhodobacterales > Rhodobacteraceae > Paracoccus > Paracoccus panacisoli. The sequence continues at coordinate 1,295,828 of NZ_FNNA01000001.1, read as the reverse complement.
GCACGCAGCCGAGGATCAGGAAGACCACGATCGAGGCGACCAGAAAGATCGCCGGCCCGCCCGGCAGCCCGGCCATCAGCGCCGTCAGGTCGCGGGCGAACCCCGACTGGGTCAGCGCCCAGGACATGGCCGAGGCGGTGCCGAGGATCAGCAGGATCGCCCCCGACATGGCCACCGTCTCGACCAGCATCGGCACCACCCGCCGGCGCGGGATGCCGCCATAGAGCACGACGCCGATCACGAAGGCATAGACGACGGCGATGGCCGAGACCTCGGTCGCGGTGGCGATGCCGCCGCCGACGAGGCTGCGGATCATGAAGGGCAGCGCCAGCGCCGGGGCGGCGATCAGCGCCGTCCTGCCGATGATCGACATCGGCGCGCGGCGCACGCCGCCCATGTCCTCGCCCCGCGCCTTCCAGCGCGCGAGCACCGCGAGCACCAGCAGCAGCACCATCGCGATGACGAAGCCCGCGGTGAAGAGCCCGGCGATGGACACCCCGGCCGCCGAGCCGAGCACGATCAGCACGATGGACGGCGGCACCGTGTCGGCCATCGCCGCGCCGGTGGCCAAGAGCGCGGTCATCTCGGCCGGCGAATGGCCGCGGCGGCGCATCTCGGGGAAGAGCGCCGGGGCCACGGTCGCCATGTCCGAGACCTTGGACCCCGAGATCCCCGAGACGAGGAACATCGAGCCCAGAAGCACGTAGCTCATCCCCGCCTTCACATGGCCCAGCAGCGAGGCGAGGAAATTGACGATGGCCCGGCCCATCCCCGTCTCGTCGAGGATGCAGCCCAGAAGCACGAAGACCGGCACCGACAAGAGGATCAGCGACGACATCCCCTCGTCCATCCGGCCCAGCATGACGAACACCGGCGCGTGGCTGGCGAAGGTCAGATAGGCGAGCGTGCCGAGCGCGAAGCAGAAGGCGATGGGCACCCCGATGGCCAAGAGCCCCGCCACGACCAGCCCGAGGAACAGCGGCAGGTTCCAGTTCCCCAAGCCCGCGAGCGTCGGGCGCGCCCACAGCAGCACCCCCACCACCGCCCCGATCAGCAGGATCGAACCGAAGATCGCCGGCCAGTCGCGGCTGCGCGCCACCGACAGCAGCATGAGGATCGTCATCAGCCCGATCCCCGCCGGCAGCGCCGAGGCGCGGATCGACATCGGCAGGCCCATCGCGGGCGAGGTGATGAAGGATTCCTCATAGGCGTAGCTGACTGCCTCGGGCAGCAGCCGGATCAGCAGCACCGCCACCGCGATGCGCCCGAACACGTCGAGCGCCCGCTGCATCCGCTCGGAAAAGAGCGGCAGCACGATGGTCAGGCGCAGATGCTCGTGCCGGTCCACGGCGATGGCCGCGCCCAGCAGCGCCATCCAGATGAAGGCGAGCGAGGCGAGCTCGTCGCCCCAGATCAGCGGGTGGTGCAGCACGTAGCGGAAGAACACGTTGGCGACGACCACCGTCATCATCAGCGCCAGCAGCGCCGCGGCGGCGAGCTCCACCGGGCGCATCCACGGCTCGGCCTTCTTCGGCTCGGTCAGCGTCTCGATGCCGCCCAGCGCAAGCTCGGCGTCCGGTTCCTCGGCGCGCTCCATCCGTCCTCCCCCGCCGCGCGCGTTCCGCCTTATGGAGCGGGGGTCGCGTCGCGTTCTCCTCAGACGACAGAGAAGCCGCGGAAAACGCCGCGGGCAAGGGAAAAATGCGGGTTGTCGTCGTTCCGCAATATGGAACAGGCGTGCTGGCCCTGTCGCCCCCTCACCGTGTGACGCCACGTCGCTTTCGCGCAGCCCGCAGCGCGGCGTAGGCTTCGCCCCGAAGCGGCGGGGGGAGGCCAGCCATGACCGAGATCAGGGGCGCCGTGGCGCTGGTGACCGGGGGCGCGTCGGGGATCGGGCGCCTGACGGCCGAGCGGCTGCTCGCCGCCGGGGCCGCGCAGGTGACACTGTGGGACGTCGATGCCGCGGCGCTCGCCCGCACTGCCGCGCAGCTCGGGCCTGCGGTGACGGCGGTGCGCGTGGACCTCTCCGATCCCGACGACCTGTCGCGCGCCATTGCCGAGGCCGAGGCGGCGGGCTTCGCCCCCGACATCCTGATGAACAACGCGGGCATCGTGGTCGGCAAGCCCTTCGCGGATCACTCGGACCGCGACATCCGCCGCACCGTCGAGATCAACAGCGTCGCCCCGATGGTCCTGACCCGCGCGTTCCTGCCGGGCATGATCGCCCGCAGGCGCGGGCACGTCGTCAACATCGCCTCGGCCGCAGGGATGCTGTCGAACCCCAACATGGCGGTCTATGCGGCCAGCAAATGGGCGATGATCGGCTGGTCCGATTCGCTCAGGCTCGAGATGGAGATGGGGCGCACCGGGGTCCGCGTCACCACCGTCGCCCCGACCTACATCGACACCGGGATGTTCGCGGGCGCCAAGCTGCGGCTGATCCCGCTGCTGAAACCCGAAAAGGTCGCGGATGCAATCGTGCGGGCGATCCGGCGCGACCGCATCTTCCTGCGCCTTCCCGCGATCGTGAACACCCTGCCGCTGCTCAAGGGGCTGATGCCCGTGCGGGTATTCGACGCGGTGGGCGCACGGATGTTCGGCGTCTATCACTCGATGGACCGCTTCCGGGGGCGGGAATGAGCGCGGCGGACCTGCTCGCCCGCCAGCGCGCGGATTTCGCCGCCGGGCCGCGCCCCGATGCGGCGGCGCGGCGGGCGGCGCTGGCGGCGCTGGCCCGCGCCATCCGCGCCCATGAAGCGGCGCTCATCGCCGCCGTCGATCAGGACTTCGGCGGCCGTCCGGCGGCCGAGACGCAGGCGCTGGAACTCGTGCCGCTCTACGCACAGATCGCCCACGCGCGCCGGCACCTCGCGCGCTGGATGCGGCGGCGGCGGGTGGCGGGCTCGCCCTTCCTGTGGCCGGCGCGGGCGTTGTGGGAATACCAGCCGCTCGGCGTGGTGGGGGTGATCGGGGCCTGGAACTATCCGATCCTGCTGACCCTCGGCCCGGCGGTCGAGGCGCTCGCGGCGGGCAACCGGGTGATGCTGAAGCCCTCGGAACTCGCCCCCCGCACGGCCGAGGCGCTGGCCACGCTGGTCTCTGGCGCCTTCCCGCCCGAGAAGCTGGCCATCGTGACCGGCGGGGTCGAGGTCGCCCGCGACTTCTCGGCGCAGCCCTGGGACCATCTGGTCTTCACCGGCTCGACCCGGGTCGGGCGCGAGGTGATGGCGGCGGCGGCGCGGAACCTGACGCCGGTGACGCTGGAACTGGGCGGCAAGTCGCCCGCGATCCTGCACGACAGCGCCGACCTGCCCCGTTCGGTGGGGCGGCTGATGACCGGCAAGCTCTACAACGCCGGGCAGACCTGCGTGGCGCCGGATTACGCGCTGGTCCCGTCGGGCCGGATCGCGGCGTTCGAGGCCGAGGCGGCGCGGGCGGTGGCGCGGCTCTACCCCAAGGGGCTCGGCGCGGACTACACGCGGATCGTGAGCGACGGGCACCTGACCCGGCTGCGCGATCTGGTCGCCGACGCGCGGACGCGGCGCGCGGGTTGTTGAGCTCGCCCCGGTGCCGCCCGGTGCCAACGGCCGGATCATGCCGCCGACGCTGTTGATCGACCCGGACCCCGACAGCCTGCTGATGCGCGAGGAGATCTTCGGCCCCGTCCTGCCCGTGGTCCCGGCCGGGACGCTCGACGCGGCGCTGGCGTTCGTCAACGCAAGGCCGCGCCCGCTCGCGCTCTACTACTTCGACGACGACCGGGGGCGGCAGGATGAGGTGCTGGCGCGGACCATGTCGGGCGGGGTGACGCTGAACGACACGATCTTCCACCTCGCGCAGCTCAACCTGCCGTTCGGGGGCGTCGGGGACAGCGGCATGGGCGCCTATCACGGGCTCGACGGCTTCGCGCAGTTCTCGAAGAAGCGGCCGGTGATGGTGCAGGCGCGCTGGGCCGGGACGGCGCTGGTGCGCCCGCCGTGGGGCGCCCGCGGGCAGCTGGTCGGCACGCTGCTCGCCGCTGCGCGCAAGCTCGCAGGAGCGGGGCGCCGCTAGCCCTCGGCCGCGTCGAGGAGCCCGCCGACCCAGCGCGCCGCGAGCCAGCCCGCGGGGACGGTCAGCGGCACGGCCAGCGCCATCGCCAGCCATGGGCTGAGGCTGCCCCAGCCCATCGCCTGCCCGATCAGCGCCCCCATGAACAGGTTGATCGCCACCGCCGCCCAGACGAAGGGCGCCAGCCCGAGCGCCAGCCGCCAGCGGAACGGGGCCCGGCCTGCCGCAGGGACCGGGCCACCGCACCGCTCAGTGGCTGGTGCCTTCCTCGAAGTGGATCTTGTTCCAGACATTGTACTTCCCGCTGGGCTTGCGCATCGGCAGGCGCTTCACCTCTTCAAGCGTCTTGGCGTCGTAGACGATCACCGCGCCCTCATCCTCCCACACCGAAACGAGCGCATAGCGGCCGTCCTTGGTGAACTCGGTATGCGCGACGGTCTTGCCCGGCGCGGGGTTCAGCGTCTTGACGATCTCGAGCGTCTGCTTGTCGATGATGTGCATCTCGTCCTTGTGCGGGCCGAAGAAGACGTCCGCCCAGACATAGGGCGAGGTCTCGTGGCTGCGCAGGAAGAACCCCGGCCCGTCGGTCTTGATCTGCTTGACCAGACTCCAGTCGCTCATGTCGATGACCGACAGCACCCCCTCGTTCAGATGCGGGGTGGCCAGCACCTTGTGGCCGTTGCGATCCCAGGTGATGCCCGAGCCGAGATGCGGCATCCCCGGCAGCGGCAGCTCGGCCACCTTGCCGCCCGAGACGAGGTTGATCACAACGCCCTTGGTGCCCTCGCGGTTGGTGCCGATCAGGTTGCGGTAGCCGGGGTCGAAGAAGAAATCGTCCAGCGGCTCGGCGATCGGGATGCGGCGCCGCGCGAACAGCCCGGCTTGCGCGCCGAAGCTCTCTTTCGCGCCGGCCTCGTAGCTGTGGACGTAGCCGTCCTCGTAGGGGCCGGCGTCGGGCGAGGTCGCCACCTCCCAGATCTCGGGGGCGTCCTTGAGGGCGAGGATGAAGCTCTTGCGATCGGGCGCCTGATAGACCGCCGAGACGCGGCTGGGGGTGCCGTCCTTGGCCTTGACCTCGATCACCTTGACCGGCTCGAGCGTGGCGGTGTCGAGGATGGTCAGCGTCTGCGGCAGGTAGTTGGCGACGGCGAGCCACTTGCCGTCGTGGCTCATGGCGATGTTGCGGCTGTTGAGGCCGGCGCGGACGCGGCCGACCTCTTTCAGCGACCAGATGTCGTATTTCTCGACCCAGCCGTCGCGCGACATGACGAAGACATAGCGCCCGTCGGGCGAGAACTTCGGCCCGCCGTGGACGGCGTAGGGCGTGGGGAAGCGGTCGAGCACCTCGAAGCTGTCGCCGTCCAGCACGCTCACGTGGTGGTCGCCGGTTTCCACGACCAGCGTGATGTTCATCGGGTCGGCGCTGAACACGGGCTTTTCGGCGGGGGTGTAGTCCTCGGCCATCACGCGCGATTCGGCGATCTCGGGCGCGCCCCAGGCGGGCACCTCGGCCACCGGGGACTTGATGAACTCGACCAACCCGGCGATCTGCTCGGGCGAGAGCGTGCCCTCGAATCCCGCCATCTGGGTCGAGGGGCGGCCATGCGCGATCACCGCGTCAAGGCCCTTGACCCGCCCCAGCGTCTCGGGGATCAGCGCCGGCCCGGTGCCGCCCATGCGGTTCTCGGCGTGGCAGGAGGCGCAATGCTCGGCGTAATCCGCCGCGGCATCGGCCAGCGCCGCGCCGGGCAGGGCCAGCGTGAGCGCGAGCGACAGCGGGCGAAGGGGTATCCGGGCCAGAAGGACGCCGGAGCGTGCGCGCGCGGGCGTTTCCTTCTGGTGAAAATCCCCCCGCCGAGGGTGTCTTTCAGAAGAAACGATGCGCGGGATCATGGCTCTTGCCTCGGAACGGGGAAACGGTCAGCCGGTCGAGGTCGTGCGCGACCCCGATCTCGGCGTGGGAGAGATAGCAGGCCGGGTCCTCGGCCCACGGGTCGCCGGTCAGTTGCAGCGCCCGGATGCGGGTGTTGCCGCCGCACACGTCCTGGAAGGCGCAGGCGCCGCAGCGGCCCTTGAGCGGGCGGGGCCGCGTCCGCAGCGTCGCCAGCATGGGGTCGTCGCCGGTCCACCACGCGCTGAACGGCTTTTCCTTGACCGAGCCCACCGTGTAGTCCGACCAGTAGGTGTCGGGGTGCACCTTGCCCTGCGGGTCGATGTTGGCGACCCCCAGGCCCGACGAGTTGCCGCCCCACGCCACGAGATGCTCGCGCAGATGCGCCACCGCCTCGGGCGCGAAGCGGCTCTCGGCCCAGCGCAGGAAATACACCGCGTCGGCGTCGTTGTTGCCGGTCACGATCTCGAGCGGGCGGCCGTTCGCCACCGCATCCCAGCCGCGCTCGATCAGCAGGTCCATCGCCCGGCGGGTGTGGTCGTGCTCCTGATCCTCGCCGCGGTGCTTGTCGCCGCGCCCGGCATAGACGAGGTGCGACAGGTAGAACTTGTCCACCCCCTCGGCCTCGCACAGGTCCAGCATCTGCGGCAGCTGGTCGCCATTGTCGCGGGTGATGGTGAAGCGCAGCCCCACCTTGACGCCGCGCGCCTTGCAGGCCCGGACGCCGGCGAGGGCGTTGGCAAAGGCCCCCTCGACCCCCCGGAACCAGTCGTTCGTGGCCCCGATCCCGTCGAGGCTGATGCCGACATAGTCGAACCCCAGCGCCGCGACCCGGTCGGCCACCCCCGGCTCGCCCAGCTTCGTCCCGTTGGTCGAAAGCGACAGGTGGCGGAAGTCGAGCGCCCGCGCCCGCTCGGCCAGGTCCCAGAAGTCGAAGCGCGAGAGCGGCTCGCCGCCCGACAGGATCAGCGCCGGGATGCGGAAGGCGGCGAGGTCATCGAGCACCCCCATCGCCTGGTCGTGGGTCAGCTCGCCCGGAAAGACGTTGTCGGAGCTGACGGTATAGCAGTGCCGGCACTTGAGGTTGCAGGTGCGGGTCAGGTTCCAGATCACCACCGGCTTCACCGATCCCGGCGTGCCGCGGCGGCGCACCGGGGTGGGGTGCTTGAGCTGGTGCATGTACTGGGTCAGGCGGAACATGGCGTTCCCTTCTCAGTCGGCCAGCCGAAGGCCGGTCTTTTTCAGGATGCGCGTCGAATAGAGGATGTCGGACGCGCGACAGGCGGGGCCGAGGATCGCCTCGACCTCGCGGCGCTTGGCCTCGACCTCGTCCCGGCCCGAGCCGTGCAGCATGGCGAAGAGGTTATAGGGCCAGGCCGGCCGCGCGCGGGGGCGCTGGTAGCAGTGGGTGACATAGGGCAGCGCGCCGATCCGGGCGCCGAGCGCGCTGATCTGGTCGTCGTCCACGTCCCAGACGCTCATCCCGTTGGCGGTCATGCCGAGCGCGTAGTGATGCGGCGCGATGGCGATGCGGCGGATGATCCCGCGCTCCTGCATCGCGGCGATGCGCTCGATCACCTCGGCCTCGGTCAGGCCGATCACGGCCGCGACCTCGGCATAGGGCGCGGGCGTCAGCGGCAGCCCGGCCTGCGTGGCCTTGACGATGCTGCGGTCGATGGCGTCGAGCGGGGTCATGCCGGCACCCGGAAGCCGATGAAATATTCCTCGAGCTTTGGAAACAGCATCACGCTCAGCCCCGTCTCTGCCTCGATCGCCCCGGCCGCGCGGGCGATGCCCTCGGGCCGGTCGGTGGCCAGCACGAACCACATGTTCAGCGCGTGGCTGCGTTCATAGTTATGCGCCACCTCGGGCCGCGCATTGACCTTTGTCACGACCTCGTCCCAGCGTTCGGCGGGCACCGACATCGCGCAGAGGCAGAACGCCCCGCCCATCGCGGCGGCGTCGAAGAACGGGCCGAAGCGGGTGATGGCACCGATCTCTCTGAGCCGCGCGATCCGGGCGATCAGCGCATCGCCGGTGATCCCCAGCGCGGCGCCCGCGTCGTCATAGGGGCGCGGGGTGATCGGAAACCCCTCCTGCAGCGCGTTGAGGATCGCGCGGTCGGTCGCGTCGAGCGTGCCCTCGGGCAGGGTCTGGCGGGCGGGGCGGGTCATGCGTCCGCCCCGGCGAGGTGCGCGGCCGGGTCTTCGGCGGGGGCCTCGATCAGCGCACCGCGCTGCTTGAAGCAATGGGTCGAGAACAGGATCTTGTGCGGCGCGTCCGACAGCGCCGGCAGGGCGCGGGCGCGGGCCAGCACCGCCATCGCCTCGGGGCGGGTGCGGGCATGGATCATGCAGAAGAGCGGCCAGTCCCAGACCCCCGGCACCGTCCGGCGCTGGTAGCAGAGCGTGACCCCCGGCAACTGCGCGAGCGCGGTGCCGGCGGCCTCGATCCGGTCCTCTGGCAGTTGCCAGACCACCATCGCGTTGGCGGTCCAGCCGAGCGCCCGGTGCCGCACGATCACCCCCACGCGGGTCAGGATGCGCGCCGCCGACAGCGCGGCGATGCGGTCGATCACCTCGGCCTCGCTGCGCCCCAGCGTCTCGGCCAGCGCCGCGAAGGGCTGCGGCACCAGCGGCAGGCCCGCCGACAGCGCCTGCATCAGCGGCCGGTCGTCGTCGCGCAGCACGTCCATATCCGCCGCGCGGTCCAGCCCGAGTGCCGCGCGCGGGCCGCTGAGCCGAAAGCCGAGGTCGATGTTGAAGGGCCGCACCAAGGGCAGCGACAGGACGCGCAGGCCGCTCGCCGCCTCGATCCGGGCGAGGCAGGCGGAAAGCTCCGTCTCGGTCGGCGCGGTGGCGACGAACCACAGGTTCCAGTCGTCCTCGCGCAGGTACGAGTGGTTCACCCCCGGCTCGGCGCCGACGATGGCCGCGACCGCCTCGATCCGCGCCGCCGGGATCGCCAGCGCCGCGAGGGTCGAGGCGCCCGCGGTGTTCGGCCGGCAGGTCGCGCCGACGCGGGTGATCCGCCCCGACGCCTTGAGCCGGGTCAGGCGGTCGAGCACCTCGGCCTCGGTCAGCCCGAGCGCCGCGCCCATCGCCGCGAAGGGGCGCGGGACCAGCGGCAGGTCGCGCTGGAACTCGTCCAGCAGCCGCGTGTCGGGGCAGGGGGTGGGGCGGGGCGGCGTGGGGCGGGGCGGGGTCAGGTCGTTCATCGTCACAGCCCCATCCGGTGCGCCCGGGCGGTGAAGAAGATGCCCGAGGGCGCCTGCGCCGGCACCTCGCCGATCAGCTCATAGGTGCGGGTGTCGTAGATCAGCACCTTGTTCTCGTCGCGCGCCGACAGCCAGACCTCGCGGCCGCGCGGCGTGAACTCCATATGCAGGATGCCGCGCCCGGGGGTCAGGGTGCGCTTGACCTCGTGCGTCAGCGCGTCGAGCACCTGCACCGTGCCGTTGTCGGGCGGCGCGAAGTTCACCCACAGCTCGCGCGCGTCGGGGCGGGCGGTGACGAACACCGGCTGGCCCGCGACCCTGGTGCGGCCGGTCTCGGCCCCGGTCGCGGCATCGGCCCACAGCACCTCGTGGTGGCCCACTGCCGGCAGCGCATAGCTGCCCGCGGCCAGCGTCCAGCCCTGCAGATGCGGCATCTTGTAGACCGGCAGGTCCGGTTCCTCCTTGCCGTAGTCGGGCAGGATGCGCCGGACCGCCGGCGGGTCCTGCCACAGATCCAGCGTGGTCAGCCCCTTTTCGCCGAAGAGCCCGACCAGATAGGTCCGCCCGTCCGCGGTCATCAGCCCGTCATAGGGGTTCTTGCCCACGCCCTCGACGCGGGTGATCTCGGGCTTCGCGGGGTTGCGGGCGTGGTCGAGCAGCCAGACCTCGCCCGTGTCCCAGGTCGCCACGATGAAGCGCGACCCCGGCACGTCGGCGAGGCCCACGGTCTTCGACCCCATCGGCACGTCGGCCACCGGGGCGAGGGTGTCGGCGTCGAACACCCGCACCCCGCCCGGCTCGTAGTTCGAGACCGCGACCAGCTTGCCGTCGTCCGAGATCGCCCCGCCGATGGCGTTGCCGGCCTGGACGATCCGCGCCTCGAGCGTGCAGGCGAGGATGTCGAGCTTCGACAGCCCCCCGTCGCGGCCGAAGACATAGGCGTGCCGCTCGTCGGGCGAGAAGGTCAGCGAGGCGTGGGAAAGGTCGCCCAACCCCTCGATCCGGCAGAGTGCGGCGCGATCGGACTGGTCCACGACGAGGACCGAACCGGTGGCGCGCTCGATCACGACGCCGAGGTCGCCGGTCCCGCGCAACAGCGCCGGGGGCACCGAGGGCGGGGTGGGGACGGGGATGTGCGGCACGTCCGCGGCCGCCGCGGCGCTGGTGGAGGCGGCGCTGGTGGCGGGGGCGCTGGCGGCGAGGGCCGCGGGCGCAGGTTCCGCAACCGCGGACCCCTGCGGGGCCGCGGGCGCCTGCGCGGCGGCGGCGAGCGGCAGGGAAAGCGTGAGGGCCGTCAGGGCGAGCAGGGTTTTCGGGGTCATTCGACCTTCTCCGTCTTGAGGTAGTCGGCGATCCAGCGGGCGTCGGCCTCGGAGATGAGCGGCCGCCAGGGGGGCATCGCGGTGCCGGGAATGCCGTCGAGGATGATCGCGGCCAGCCCCTCGGTGTCGAACCCCGCGAGGTCGGCGGGGGTGATAGGCTTGCCGAGGCCGCCCTTCATCGTCAGCCCGTGGCACGAGCCGCAGTCCTGCACGACCATGTGGCGCAGCTCGGCCGCCCGCGCGGGTGCAACCGTGTCGGGCGCGACCGTCCCGGGCGCTGCCGCGACCGCGCCCGTGACGGCCAGGGCGGCCGCGCAGAGGGCCGCGGTCACGCCGGGGTCAGCCATGCCCGACCACGCGCAGATGCGCCGCCTTCAGCTCGCGCGGCAGGGGCAGCGCGGCGGTGGCGTAAAGCCCGGCGACGCGGCCGATCATGAACAGCACCGGCGCCTCCATCGGCTCGGCGGCGAGGTCCGCGGCGATCCGCGCCAGCGTCGAGGGCAGGCGCCGCTCGCGCGGGGTGGTGGCGTGGGCGACGGCCAGCACCGGCAGGTCGATGGGCAGGCCGTGGGCGATCAGCCGGGCGGCGATCTCGGCCATGTTGGCCGCGCCCATATAGACGACCAGCGTCGTGTCGGGGTCGGCAAGGCTCTCCCAGTCGAGTTCGAGCGCCTCGTCCGCGGCGCGGTGGCCGGTGACGTAGCGCACGCCGGTGGCGAGCCCGCGGTGGGTGAGCGGCACGCCTGTCGAGGCCGCCGCCCCCTGCGCCGCGGTGATCCCCGGCACATAGGCATAGGCCACGCCCGCGGCGGCAAGCTCCTCGGCCTCTTCCGAGCCGCGGCCGAAGATCAGCGGGTCGCCGCCCTTCAGCCGCGCCACGGTCAGGTCGGCCTGCGCCAGCTCGACCAGCAGCGCGTTGATCTGGTCCTGCGGGACCGAGTGGAAGCCCGCGGTCTTGCCGACCGAGATGCGGCGCGTGGCGGCGGGCACCAGCGCCATGATCTCGGGGCTGACCAGCCGGTCATGGACCACCACATCGGCGCTCTGGATGAGACGCAGCGCCTTGAGCGTCAGCAGGTCCGGATCGCCCGATCCGGCGCCGATGAGGAAGACTTTGCCCGGCATCTTGGTCGGTGTCCCTTGCATGAAAGGCTGGGGGGAAGGCTTGGGGGGGGAAGAAAGGGGGGCGCAGGCGGACCCGCGCCCCCCGGGTTCAGTCAGGCGATCAGTAGATGTCGCCCATGGTGTTCTTGACGTTGAACTTGCCGGTCGGCGTGACCAGCCGCGGGTCCTTGATGACCTTCTTCAGCTCGAGCGTCTTGTCGTCCACCACGACGATGGCCGATTCCTTGTCCTTGGCGTTCCAGACCGAGAACCAGATCTCGGTCCCGTCCTTGTTGAACTCGCCCTGGACGACGCGCGGCTGGCCATCGGCGATCTCGGCCCATTCGGCGATCGGCAGGGTCTTGAACTCGGGGTCGGACCCGTCGCCCTTCATCTTGTCGATCTCGAACACCGCGACCGAACCCGAGATGTCCGCCTCGGGGTTCAGCGGCGCGTCCACATAGAGGTGGTTCGACCCCGGATAGGTCTTGATGAACAGCGAGCCGCCCCCGAGCGCCGGGAAGCTGTCGACGATCTTCCAGGCCTGGTCCTTGTGGCCCTCGGGGTCGGTGCCGATCAGCGCCACGCTGTCGTCGCCGAGGTGCGAGGTCGCCCAGACCGGCCCGAAGGTCGGGTGCACGAAGTTCGCGCCGCGGCCCGGGTGGGGCGTCTGCCCGCCGGTGTCCACCACGGTCTCGAGCTTGCCTTCCTTGGTGTCGATGACGACCAGCTTGTGGCGCGCGTTCGCCGCGGTGATGAAATAGCGGTGGGTGCTGTCCAGGCCGCCGTCATGCAGGAACCGCTCGGCCTCGATCTCGGTGGTCTTGAGGTTCTTGATGTCAGTGTAGTCCACCAGCAGGATCTTGCCGGTTTCCTTGACGTTGACGATGAACTCGGGCCGGTAGTGGCTCGACAGGATCGCCGCCACCCGCGGTTCGGGGTGATAGGTCTGCTCGTCGTAGATCATCCCGCGGGTCGATTCGATCTTGAGCGGCTCGAGCGTCGCGCCGTCCATGATCACGTACTGCGGCGGCCAGTACGAGCCGGCGATGACGTACTTGTCCTCCCAGCCTTCCATCTTCGAGGTCTCGACCGAGCGCGCTTCCGAGCCGACCTTGATCTCGGCGACGACCGCCGGTTCCTTCATCCACAGGTCGATCATGTCGACCTTGGCGTCGCGGCCGATGACCAGCAGATAGCGGCCCGAGGCCGACATCCGGCTGATGTGGACGGCGTAGCCGGTGTCGAGCACGGCCTTGATCTCGTAGGTGCCGCCGTCGATCAGCGCGATCTGGCCCGCGTCACGCAGCGTGACCGAGAACAGGTTCTCGAGGTCCCAGTCGTTCTCTTTCTGCTTCGGCCGGTCCTCGGGCTTGACGATGAGCTTCCAGGTCTCCTTCATCTCCGGCATCCCGAACTCGGGCGGGCTGGCCGGGTCCTGCATGACGTATTTCGCCATCAGGTCGACCTGCGCCTCGGTCAGGTCGCCCGAGGTACCCCAGTTGGGCATCCCGGCCGGCGAGCCGTAGGTGATGAAGGACTTGAGGTAGTCGAAGCCCAGCTCGCGGGTGATGTCGGGGGTCAGCGGCTTGCCGGTCGCGCCCTTGCGCAGCACGCCGTGGCAGCCCGCGCAGCGCTCGAAATAGATCTTGTTGGCCTGGTTGAACTCGTCCTCGGTCATCGAGGGGACGCCGTCCACGGTGCCGGGCGCGGCGACCTGTTCCTGGGCCAGCGTGGTCAGGGCCGGCTGGTACTGGTCCTGCGGCTTCGAGGTGTGGTCGGCGACCTCGCCCTTCTGGGCGGCCTGGTCGGCGGTGGTCTTTTCGGCGCCCGCCGAGCTGGGGGCGATCTCGACCTTGGTGTCGGCGCCGGCGCGCGGGCCGGACACGGCGTTCGGGTCGCTGTCATCGGCAGCCGGAGCGGCATCCGCAGCCGGGGCGGCGTCCGCAGCAGGGGCCGCATCCGCGGCGGGGGCGGCGTCCGCGGCAGGGGCCGCGTTGTCGTTCGCCGCCGGTGCCGCGGCGTCGGCCGCAGGCGCGGTTGCGGCGGGGGCGGTCGCAGCAGGGGCAGTCGCAGCGGGCGCGGCGGCCGTGGCATCGGCGGGTGCGGGCGCGGCCGTCTGGGCCACTGCCATCCCGGCGCCGAGCACCAAGGCCAATGCCGCAGACGCCAGAAGCGACGTCCTGGCAGAATGCGCTGGGGTCTTCATCAGAATCTCCGTGTTTGCTGGTGAGGCTGCGGGACGTTAACAATCCCGTGTGTCGCGTCTTTGACTTCGGTTAAGGCCAGCCTGCCATCGACCGCCGACATAGTCGATTGCAGATCGCCCGCCGCTCTGCCGGTCGGTCCCACCGCTGCCCTGCCGTCCCCGCGGCCCGCCCTGCCGCCTTCGCTGGAACATCATGCCCGCTATCCCCAGACCTGCCGCCCGCCGCTGCCGCCTCAGCCCGCGGACGCCGCGGGCCGTCCGGCCCCGCGCCGGGGTCCGGGCGGGGCTGGGCGTCCTTGTCCTGACCCTCTGGGCGCTGGGCCTGGCCATGCTGGGCGCCGCCCCGCTCGCCGCCGCCCCGGCGCTGGCGCAGGGCGCGGCGCAGGTGGCGGCGCAGGCCGGATCGCACACCGGGGCACACGGCGGCGGAGAGGCCGCCGACCCCGACCTCGCCCCCGCCGTGCCCGACCCGGCGCTTGCCGCCGCGCTGTTCGGCCTGCCGCAGGGCACCCTGCCCACCCTCACCCGCATCGACGCGCCGGTCCCCGGCTGGCGGGCCGAGGCGCAGGGGGCGGTGCTCGGCCTCATCGGCTCGACGTGGGAGCTGGTCGGCTCGACCGGCTACTCGAGCCGCCCGCTCGACGTGCTGGTGGCGGTGACGCCCGAAGGCCGCGTCGCCGGCGCCCGGCTCATGCGCCACGCCGAGCCGGTGCTGACGCTCGGCATCTCGGACGCCGACATCGCCGCCTATGTGGACGGGTTCGCGGGCTACGACACCGCCCACCCCGCCGCGGACGGCGCGGGCCTGCCGCCGGTGATCTCGCGCGCGACGATCTCGACCGGGGTGATCCGCGACGGCATCCTGCGCGCGGCCCGCATCCTCGCGGGCGCGCAGGGCTTGGGCGCGGGCGGCATCGACCGGGTGGCCTACGCCCCCGCCGACTGGCCCGCGCTCGAGGCGATGGGCGCGCTGGCCCACGTCCGCGTCTCGATGGCCGAGGCCGCCGCCGCGCTGCCCACCGCCGCGCCGCCGATCACCCCCTCGGACGCGCCGTGGTTCGAGATGTGGACCGGCCTCGCCGACACCCCCACCGTGGGGCGCAACCTCATCGGGCAGGCGGCGCTGACCGAGGCGGCGGGCGCGCTCGGCCCCGGGCAGGCGCTGCTCGTCGTGCTGTCGCGGGGGCTGCAATCCCACCGCGGCACCGGCTGGCAACGCGAGGGGCGCTTTGCCCGGATCGAGATCACGCAGGGCGACGTGCGCCTGACCCCGGCGGCCGCCGACTATACCCAGCTCGCCGGCCTGCCCATCGCCGGCGCGCCCGAGTTGAAAGAGCGCAGCGTCTTCCGCATCAACGCCGACCCGGCGGCGGGCGGGATCGACGTGACCCAGCCCTTCCGCGTCACCGTCCTGACCCCCCGCGCGGGCGTGGGCGGCGAGACGCTGACCCTGCCGGTCAGCGCCGAGGTCACGCTGCCCGCCGCGTTCCGCCTTGCCGCGCCCGCGCCCGAGCCGCCGCTCTGGCAGCAGTTCTGGTGGCAGAAGCGCCATCAGGTCGCCGTCGTCGGCGCGATGCTCGGGGTGCTCGGGCTGATCCTCTTCGCGCAGGAGTGGATCGTCCGCCGCCACCGGCTCTGGCTCAGGCTCAGGACCGGCTACCTGCTGCTCACCCTCTTGGTGCTGGGCTGGTGGCTCGGCGCGCAGCTCTCGGTGGTGCAGGTGATCGCCTTCCTGCACGCGCTGCTCTTGGGCTTCCGGTGGGAGAACTTCCTGATCGCGCCCTTGATCTTCGTCCTCTGGGGCGCGGTGGCGCTGGGGATGCTCTTCTGGGGCCGCGGGGTGTTCTGCGGCTGGCTGTGCCCCTTCGGCGCCTTGCAGGAGCTGCTCAACCAGGCCGCCCAGCGGATCGGCATCCGCCAGATCGCCGTGCCGCAGGCGCTGCACGAGCGGCTGTGGGTGATCAAGTACACGCTGTTCGTGGCCCTCGTCGCGCTCTCCTTCTACTCGATGGAGCGGGCGCTGGTCATGGCCGAGGTCGAGCCGTTCAAGACGGCGATCTCGATGCGTTTCCTGCGGGCGTGGCCGTTCGTGCTTTACGCCGTGGCGCTGCTGACCGCGGGGCTGTTCATCGAGCGCTTCTACTGCCGCTATGTCTGCCCCCTTGGCGCCGGGCTGGCGCTGCCGGCCAAGCTCAAGGTCTTCGACTGGCTCAAGCGCCGGCCGCAATGCGGGCGCGAGTGCCGGCTGTGCGAGACGAAATGCACCGTCGGCGCCATCGACCCCTTGGGCCGGATCAACGCCAACGAATGCGTGCTGTGCCTGCGCTGCCAGGTCATCATGAACGACGAGACGACCTGCCCGGTCCTCAAGCGCCGCAGCCGCGGCGGGGCGCCCGAGGGTGGCGGCGGCGGCGGCTTCAAGGCCCCGCCGATCCCGCCCGCGCCTCCACCCGTGCGGCCGACGCAGGTGCCCTCGGGCGCCCATGACGGCGCCGCCGCCCCGGTGGCCCGGGCCGAGGGGGATTCGGATCAGAAACACGCCGCGGGCGGCGCCCAGCCCCCCGCCTTCCGCAACCAGAGGGTCACGCCATGACCGATGCTGCCACCCCGCGCCCGTCCCGCGGCCCGATCATCTTCCGCGACGGCTGGCGGGTGTTCTTCCTCGCCGCCGGGCTCTACGGGGTCGCCGCGATGGCGCTGTGGCTCGCTTGGCTCGGCGGCTGGGCCGAGGCCCCCTTTGCGCCCCCGCCCAACGCCTGGCACGCGCACGAGATGATCTTCGGCTACGCCACCGCGGCGCTGGGCGGGTTCTTCCTGACCGCGGTGCCGAACTGGACCGGCGCCAAGGCCGCGCCCGAGCGGTTCGTGGCGCTGGTCGCCGGGCTGTGGCTCGCCGGGCGCGTCGCGGTCTGGTTCTCGGGCGCGCTGCCGGCCGGGCTGGTGGCGGCGGTCGATCTCAGCTTCGTGCCGGTGCTGGCGGCGAAGCTGCTGACCCAGCTCGTCAAGCGCCCGAAGCCGCAGAACCTGATGTTCCTCGTCCTGCTGACGCTGGTGTGGGTGGCGAACCTGATGGTGCATCTCGAGTGGCTGGGGCTGGCCGGGACGGCCGCGCAGGGGCTGCGCGGGGGGCTCGCCGCGATCTGCGCGATGATCGCGGTGCTGGGCGGGCGGGTCACGCCGTCCTTCACCCGCAACGCGCTGCTCAGGGTCGATCCGGGGGCGGTGGTGCCGGTGTCGCGCAAGCCGCTGGACGTGGCGGGGATCGCGCTCGCCATCGCCACGGCGGTGCTGGTACTGGCCGGGGCGCCCGAGGGGCTGACCGGCGCGGTGGCGCTGGGCGCGGGGCTTGCGGCGGCGGCGCGGCTCGCGGGGTGGCGGACGGCCGCCACGCTGGGCGATCCGATCGTCTGGGCGCTGCACGCGGGCTATGGGCTGCTGGCCCTGGGGCTGGTGGCCTGGGGGCTGGCGCTGCTCGGGGTCGGGTCCGAGGTCGGGGCGCTGCATCTTTTGGGCATCGGCGCGGTGGGCGGCATGACGCTGGCGGTGATGAGCCGGGCGAGCCTCGGCCATTCCGGCCGGCCGCTGGTAGCGCCCGCGGCGGTGGCGGCGGGCTATGGGCTGCTGCCGCTGGCCGCAGCCCTGCGCTGGGCGGCGGCGACGTGGCCGGCGCTCTGGTGGCACGCGACGCTCTGCGCCGGGCTGATCTGGATGCTGGCCTTCACCCTCTATCTCGCTGCGCTGTGGCCGGTCTTTACCCGCCCCCGCCCCGCGCGTGAGGCCGCGGCATGACCCGGCCCACCCGCCGCCGCATCCTCGCCCTCGCTGCCGCAGCCTGCGGGCTGGCCGCGCTCGGCCTCCCCGCCGCCGCCGCGCCCCTGCACCGGTGGGAGGGGGTGGCGCTCGGCGCCGACGTGGCGCTGATGGTGCGCGGCGGGACCGCGCCCGCCGCCCGCGCCTTCTTCGCCGAGGCCGCCCGCGCGCTGCGCGCTGTCGAGGCGCGGGCCTCGCTCTATCGCGGTTCGGACCTCGTGCGGCTGAACGCGCTCGGGCGGCTGGCGCATCCCGGCGCCGATCTGGTGGAGATGCTGCGGCTGGCGGGCGCGGTCCACGCCGCCACCGGCGGGGCGTTCGACCCGACGGTGCAGCCGCTCTGGCAGGCCCGCCGGCTGGGCACCCCCGAGGGTCCCGCCGCAGCCCTCGCCGGCTGGGACGACGTGCGTCTGGCCGAGGACGAGATCCGCCTTGCCCGCCCCGGCATGGCGCTGACGCTGAACGGCCTCGCGCAGGGATTCGCCGCCGACCGGCTGGCCGAGGTCGCCGCCCGCCACGGGCTGACCGACGTGCTGATCGACACCGGCGAGGCCCGCGCGCTCGGCCCGACCGGCTGGCCGGCCGAGGTGCAGCTTGACGGCGCGCCGGTGCGGCGGCTGGCGCTGCGGGACCGGGCGCTGGCGACCTCGGCGCCCTTCGGCACGCGGATCGGGCCGGCGGGGGACGGGGCGCATATCCTCGCCGCCGACGGGCGCGCGGTGCGCTGGCGGCTGGTCTCGGTCAGCGCCGACCGCGCGGCGCTGGCCGACGCGCTCTCGACCGCCGCGGTGCTGATGGACGAGGAGGCGCAGGCGCGCGCGCTGGCGGCGTTTCCCGGCGCCCGGATCGAGGCGCGGCTGGCGCTCTAGCGGCGGCCTCCCCGGACGCCGCTCCGACCGCGCAATGCCGCCGCACCGCCCCCGCCGCGCAGGCCGCGCTGTGACCCGTGCGCAACGGCATCCGGGGGCGCACGGGGCGGGCCGCCAAAAAACCTAGCGCGACGCTCAGCCTTTGACTTTCCTCAAGGTGGCCGCACACGCGGAGTTTATCGCTGAACTCATCGAAAACCGCTCGAAGGGACCGCCGCCATGAGCGACGTCATGACCAAGAGCATGGCCCGGAACGTCTTTTACGGCGGGTCACTGTTCTTCATCGCGATCTTCGGCGCCATGTCGGTGCACAGCCATCTCTATGCCGTCAATGTTTCGACGGACAAGGCGGGGCTGACCGAAAGCGTGGCTGCCGGCAAGCACATCTGGGAAAAGAACGCCTGCATCAACTGCCACACGCTGCTGGGCGAGGGGGCCTATTTCGCCCCCGAACTGGGCAACGTGATGAAGCGCTGGGGCGTCGCGGACGACCCCGTCGCCGCCGCCGAGGCGCTCAAGACCTGGATGCAGGCGATGCCCACCGGCATCGAGGGGCGCCGGCAGATGCCGAACTTCCCGCTCACCGACGCCGAGTTCCGCGAGCTGAGCGACTTCCTGCTGTGGACCGGCAGGATCAACACCCAGAACTGGCCGCCGAACGACGCCGGCTGAGGGGGACAAAGCGATGAAATACCACACCCAACGCATCGCCTACGGCTACTTCGTGGTCGCCATGGCGCTGTTCGCGGTTCAGGTGTCGATGGGCCTTCTCATGGGCTACATCTACGTCAACCCGAACTTCCTGTCCGAGCTTCTGCCGTTCAACATCGTGCGGATGCTGCACTCGAACAGCCTGATCGTCTGGCTGCTGCTCGGGTTCTTCGGCTCGGCCTACTACCTGATCCCCGAAGAGGCCGAGCGCGACATCCACTCGCCCACGCTCGCCTGGCTGCAACTGGCGATCCTCGTGCTCGGGACCGCCGGCGTGGTCGTGACCTATGTCTTCGACCTCTTCCACGGCAACTGGCTGCTGGGCAAGGAGGGGCGCGAGTTCCTCGAGCAGCCCAAGTGGGTCAAGGCGGGCATCGTCGTGGCCGCGCTGATCTTCCTCTACAACGTCACCATGACGGTGCTGAAGGGCCGCAAGACCGCCATCTCGAACGTGCTGCTGCTGGGCCTCTGGGGGTTGGCGCTGCTGTTCCTGTTCGCCTTCTACAACCCCTCGAACCTGGTGCTGGACAAGCAGTACTGGTGGTACGTGATCCACCTGTGGGTCGAGGGCGTGTGGGAGCTGATCATGGCCTCGATCCTCGCCTTCCTGATGCTCAAGCTGACCGGCGTCGACCGCGAGGTGGTGGAGAAGTGGCTCTACGTCATCGTCGCCACCGCGCTCTTCTCGGGCATCCTCGGGACCGGGCACCACTACTACTGGATCGGGCTGCCGGCCTACTGGCAGTGGGTCGGGTCGATCTTCTCGAGCTTCGAGATCGTGCCGTTCTTCGCCATGATGAGCTTTGCCTTCGTGATGGTCTGGAAGGGCCGCCGCGATCACCCGAACAAGGCGGCGCTCCTGTGGTCGCTCGGCTGCTCGGTGCTGGCGTTCTTCGGGGCGGGCGTCTGGGGCTTCCTGCACACGCTGCACGGGGTGAACTACTACACCCACGGCACCCAGATCACCGCGGCTCACGGGCACCTCGCCTTCTACGGGGCCTATGTCTGCCTGGTGCTGGCGATCGTGACCTACGCCATGCCGATCATGCGCAACCGCGACCCCTACAACCAGGTGCTGAACATGGCGTCGTTCTGGCTGATGTCGGGGGGGATGCTGTTCATGACCTTCACCCTGACCTTCGCCGGCACGTTGCAGACCCACCTGCAGCGCGTGAACGGAGAGTTCTACATGGACGTGCAGGACCAGCTGGCGCTGTTCTACTGGATGCGCTTCGGCTCGGGTCTGGCGGTCGTGGTCGGGGCGCTGCTGTTCATCTGGTCGGTGCTCGCCGTGCGCCGCGAGGTGGTGACCCCCGGCCCGGTGCAGCGGCAGCGTGACGAGATCGCCCACCGGACCCCCGCGGAGTGACCGAGATGAACGCCCACACCCCGCTGGACCACCGCACGACGGAGGGGGCGCAAGCCCCCTTCTACCTGCCCCAGAAGGACGAGGTGGCCGTGTTCGAGGCCGCCGCCGCCCACGACCTGCCGGTGCTGCTCAAGGGCCCGACCGGCTGCGGCAAGACCCGCTTCGTGTCGCACATGGCCGCCCGGCTGGGCCGCCCGCTCTATACCGTCGCCTGCCATGACGACCTGTCGGCGGCCGACCTGATCGGGCGCTACCTGCTGAAAGGCGGCGAGACGGTGTGGGTCGACGGCCCGCTGACCCGCGCCGTGCGCGAGGGCGCGATCTGCTACCTCGACGAGGTGGTCGAGGCCCGCAAGGACGTGACCGTTGTCCTGCACCCGCTGACCGACGACCGCCGCATCCTGCCCATCGACCGCACCGGCGAAGAGCTTGAGGCCGCCCCCGGCTTCATGCTCGTCGCGTCCTACAACCCCGGTTACCAGAACATCCTCAAGACGCTGAAACCCTCGACGCGGCAGCGCTTCGTGGCGATGGAGTTCGACTTTCCCGCCCCCGCGCTCGAAACCGAGATCGTGGTCGCGGAAAGCGGGCTCGATGCGCGCCGCGCGGCCGGGCTGGTGCGGCTGGCGGGCAAGCTCAGGGCGCTCAAGGGGCAGGACCTGGAAGAGGGGGTCTCGACCCGCCTCGTCGTCTATGCCGCGACGCTGATCGCCGGCGGCATGGACCTCAACCGCGCCGTGTCGGCGGCGATGATCGAGCCGCTGACCGACGACGCCGACGTGAAACGCGGGCTGGCCGATCTGGTCGTCGCGGTGTTCGGCTGAACCGCCGGACCGGGGCTCTGCCCCGGCCGCTGCCGCGGCCTTCTTCACTGAAAACAGTCCACCGGACTGTTTTCCGGGCGTTCAGAAGCCCGGGATATTTGGGCAGGACACAATGACTGCACCCCTGAACTGGCGCGAGATCGAGCCGTGGGAGCCGGAGGAGACCGTCGGCAAGCTGTGGCACGGCTGGGCCTCGGGCTTTGACGCGGTGCCCGCGCACGAGGCGGCGCGGGTCGCCCTGACCGACGTCGCGGGCCGCCTCGCGGTGCTGTTCCGGGGCCTCGGCGGGGATCACTCGGTCGAGTTCCGCCCCAGCGCCGACCGGGTCAGCCGCCACCGGCTGAGCTGGCGGCGGCGGCTGGGGACCGAGGCCGAGGCGCTGCCGCAGGCGAGCCTTGCGGCCGGCATCCTGCGCCTGCCGTCGAGCCTCGCGGTGCTGCCGACGGCCGAGGCGAACGGGGCGCTCTACCTCTGGATGGCGGCGTTCGCGGCCCATGCGGGGGCGCCCGCGACCCACGACGACCCGCTGCGCCGCGACCTCGCCGCGCTCGCGGCCGCGCGGGCCACGGTGGCGCGGGTGGCCGAGGCCGCGCCGGGGCTGATGCCGCTCTATGACGAGCTGCGCGCGCTGATCCGCGCCGCCCGCCCGCAGACCGCGCTGCCCCCGGACGAGGCCGCCGTCGAGGCGGTGATTCGCCGCCTCCTCGGCGACCCCGCGCCGCTTCCCCCCCGCGCGGCCGCGCTGATGGCCGCGCTCGACGCGGGCGACCCCGCAGACCTGACCGCCCCCCGCGGCTACCAGCCCATGCGCCCCGTGCCCCTCTGGGTCACGGTCGAGGCGGGCGCCGCCTCGGCGTCGGACCGGGTCGAGACCCGCGAGGCGGACGGCGCGGCCGAAGACCCCGGCGAGGCGGCCGACAAGACCGTCCGCGCCCGCCGCCGTCAGGCCGACGCCGCCGAGCGCAAGGACAGCCTGATCCTGCACAAGTTCGAGGCGATCCTGAGCTGGGCCGAGTTCCTGAACCTCAACCGCCGGGTCGAGGATGACGACGACGACAGCGCCCGCAAGGCGCTGGACGATCAGGACGAGCTGGGGCTCGGCCAGATCAGCAAGGCCCCGGCCACGCGGCTGAAACTGCATCTCGACCTCGCCCCCGAGGACGTGGACCGCGAGGCGCTGTCGGGCGTCTTCACCTATCCCGAATGGGACGCGCGGTCGGGCCGCTATCTGCCCGCCCACGCCCGCGTGCTGGACAGCGAGCCCGACCCCGCCCCCGGCGCCGCGCCATTCGACGAGGCCGCCAGCCGCCGCATCCGCGCCGTGCGCCGCCAGTTCGAGGCGATGCGCCCGGGTCGCGTCGTCACCACCGGCCACCGCGACGGGGACGAGGTGGACCTTGACGCCACGGTGCGAAGCCGCGTCGGCATCGCCGTCTCGGGCGAGGGCTCGGACCGGATCTGGCGGCAGTCGCGGCCGGTGAACCGCGACCTTGCGGTGTCGATCCTGCTCGACATCTCGCGCTCGACCGAAAGCGCGGTGACGGGCCGCGCGGTGATCGACATCGAGCGCGAGGCGCTGGCCGCGCTCGCCTGGGGGCTCGACGCCTGCGGCGATCAGGTCGCGGTGCAGGCGTTCTGCTCGCTCAAGCGCGACCGGGTCTACGTGACCACCGCCAAGCGCTTCGACGAGCCGATGAGCGCGGCGGTCGAGGCCCGCATCGCCGCGCTGACCCCGCGCTTCTACACCCGCCTCGGCGCCGGCATCCGCCACGCCTCGGCCGGGCTTGCGGCGCAGGGGCGGCGGCGACGGCTGCTCCTCGTCATCACCGACGGCAAGCCCAACGACCTCGACCACTACGAGGGCCGGCACGGGATCGAGGACAGCGCCATGGCCGTGCGCGAGGCCCGGCGCGCCGGGCACGCGGTCTTCGGCATCACCGTGGACCGCGACGGCAAGTCGTGGTTCCCGCGCATCTTCGGGCAAGGGGGCCACGCGCTCGTCCCGCATCCCGACCGCCTGCCCGAGGCGCTGCCGCAGATCTACCGTCAGCTGGTCGGGGCATGACGGACGCGGCCGCCAGCGACGCCGCCCGCGCGCGGCTGCCGGGCGAGCTGGTGATGTGGGTGCTGATCGCCAGCGAACTTGCGGTGTTCGGGGCGGCGCTGCTGATCTTCCTCGTGCTGCGGCTGGGCGACCTCGAGGGCTTCGCCGCCGCGCAGGGGCAGCTCCACCGCCTCTCGGCGGGGCTGAACACGGTGGTGCTGGTCACCTCGGGCTACGGCGCCGCCTGCGCGGTGGGGGCGGCGCGGCGCGGCGACCGGGCGGCGGTGCGGCGCTGGCTGGGCGGGGCGGCGCTGCTCGGCGCGGTGTTCCTGCTCTTGAAGGGCGTCGAGTACGCCGACGCCGCCCGGCAGGGGCTCGGGCTCGAGACCCATGTCTTCTTCACCTTTTACTGGCTGCTCACCCTGTTTCACGCCGCCCACGTGGTCGCGGGGATGGTGATCCTCGGGCTGGTGGCGATCCGCGCCGGCGCCGAGGCGGTCGAGGCCGGGGCGCAGTTCTGGCACATGGTCGACCTCGTCTGGGTGCTGCTGTTTCCCGTGATCTACCTGCTCAGATGACGCGGTTCGGACCCCTCGCCCGCGCCTGGGTGGCGCTGATCGCGCTGACGGCGCTGTCCACCGCGGTGGCGCTGGCGCCCGCGCCGTCGCCGCGGCTCGGGCTCGGGGTGGCGATCCTGATCCTCGCGCTGGTGAAGGCGCGGGTGATCCTCGGGCGCTACCTCGACCTCGACGACTACCCGGACGCGCGGCGGGTGTTCACCGGCATCCTGGTCGCCTGGGGGGTGGCGGCGCTGGGGCTTTACCTCGCCGCCGGCTGATCCGCGAAAAGCTCGCCCCGCGCCACCTGTCGCTGCCGCTCGCGGAAGCGGGCGCGGTCGGCGTCGTTGTATTCGCCGGCGCAGAGGTGGCAGCAGACCCCCTCCTCATACTCCGGCCGGTCGCGGTCGGCGGGGTCGAGCGGTCGGCGGCAGGCGTGGCAGAGGATATGCCCGCCGGGCGCGAGGCCATGCGTCAGGCTGACCCGCTGGTCGAAGACGAAGCAGGCGCCGTCCCAGAGGCTGTCGCCCTCGGCCACCTCTTCGAGGTATTTCAGCACCCCGCCCTGCAGGTGAAAGACCTCGGGGACGCCCTCGCCGATCAGGAAGCTGGTGGATTTCTCGCAGCGGATGCCGCCGGTGCAGAACATCGCCACGCGCTTGCCCGCGAAGCGGTCGGCGTTGGCGCGCCACCAGGCGGGAAACTCACGGAACGAGCGGGTGCCGGGATCGATGGCGCCGCGGAAGCTGCCGATGGCGATTTCATAGGCGTTGCGGGTGTCGATCACGACCACCTCGGGGTCGGCGATCAGCGCGTTCCACTCGGCGGGCGGGACATGGCGGCCGACATGGGCGGTGGGGTCCACCTGCGGCTCGCCCATGGTGACGATCTCGCGCTTGACCCGCACCTTCATCCGCCCGAAGGGCATCGCCGCGGCGGCGCTTTCCTTCCACGCCAGCCCCGCGCAGCCCGGCCAGCCGCGCAGATGCGCGAGCACCGCGTCCACCCCCGCGCGGGGACCGGCGATGGTCCCGTTCACCCCCTCGGGGGCCAGGATGATGGTGCCCCGCACCCCCTCGGCCTCGCACAGCGCCAGCAGCGGCGCCCGCAGTGCGGCGGGGTCGGGCAGGGGGGCGAAGTGATAGAGCGCGGCGACGGTGAGCATCCCGCTCCCCTCGCCGCCGCGCCCGCTGGCGTCAAGCCCCTCAGCCCGAGACGGGGGCAGTCACGGGCGCCGTCACCGGCACCGCCGGCACCGCCTCGGGGCCGAAGGTGATCCCCAGCGCCAGCCCGCCGAGCAGGTAGATGAACCCGGTGATCAGCGCGATGCCCAGCAGGTTCAGCACGAACCCGCCCCGCGCCATCTGCCCGATGGTGACATAGCCCGTCCCGAACACGATGGCGTTCGGCGGCGTCCCCACCGGCAGCATGAAGGCGCAGGTCGCGGCGAACGCCGCCGGGATCAAGAGCGACATCGGGTCCGCCCCGATCCCCATCGCCACACCCCCGAGCACCGGGATGAAGGTCGCGGCCGTCGCGGTGTTCGACGTGACCTCGGTCAGGAACAGGATCAGCGTCACCACCGCCGCGATCAGCAGCAGCACCGGCAGCGTCCCGAGTCCCGAGACCTGCGCCCCGAACCACTGGTCGAGCCCCGAGGCCGCCACCGCCGAGGCGAGCGACAGCCCGCCCCCGAACAGCAGCAGCACGCCCCACGGCAGCCCATCCTCGGCGTCCTTCCACTCAAGCACCATGCGCCCGCGACCCTCGCCGGGCAGCAGGAACAGCGCGATCCCCGCGGCAATGGCGATGGCGGTGTCGTCGAGCGACCCGAGCGGCCCGAGGTCCAGCCCCACGAGGCTCTTCAACAGCCCCGGCACCACCCACAGGAACGCGGCCGACCCGAACACGATCATCACCATCCGCTCGCCCTGGCCGACCGGCCCGAGGCCGGCGATCTGCTCGTCGATCATCTGCCGCCCGCCCGGGATCTCGGCGAGGTTGAAGGGATAGAGCACCCGCGTCATGAGCACCCAGCCGATCAGGATGAAGGTCAGCGCCAGCGGCAGGCCGATCATCATCCACTGCAAAAACCCGATCTCGATCCCCAGCTCGTCGCGCGCATAGCCCGCCACGATGGCGTTGGGCGGGCTGCCCAGCAGCGTGCCGAGCCCGCCCATGCTGGCCGACCACGCGATGGCAAGGACAAGGCAGACGCCGAAGGCGCGGATGTCGGGGTTCTTCACCGCCTCGGCGATGGTCGCGCCGCCGGCCAGCGCCTCCTCGATGTCGGCGACGCCCTGACGGCGCGAGCTGCGCTCAACCACCAGCGTGAGGACCGACAGGCCGATGGGCAGCATCATCAGCGTGGTGGCGGTGTTCGACACCCACATCGACAGGAAGCCGGTGGCCAGCATCAGCCCCAGCACGATGCGCCGCGGCTGCACGCCCACGCGCGCCAGCGTCGCCAGCGCGATGCGCCGGTGCAGGTTCCATTTCTCCATCGCGATGGCGATCAGGAAGCCACCGAGGAACAGGAACACGATCGAGCTGGCATAGGGCGCCGCCGCCTGCCCATGGTGCGGTCGGTGGCGATGGGGATCAGCACGATGGGCAGCAACGCGGTGGCCGACAGCGGGATCGCCTCGGTCATCCACCAGACCGCCATCAGCGTCCCGATGGAGGCGACCCAGCGGGCGTCGGGGGTCAGGCCCTCGGACCCGCCGAGCAGGACATAGACCAGCGCCGCGGCGATCAGGCCGGCGGCGCGAAAGCCCCAGACGAGGCCCGGATTGGTCGGCACCTGGCCGGATTCGTGATACTGGCCCTGATGACGCGGCATCTCTCGGGGCGGCTGCTCCTGCGGTGGCTGCATGAAATCTCCTCCGTGGATGAATGGGACAGGCTCAGCGCGGATGCGCCCCGAGGTCACGCCGCCCTGCGTTCCGCGGCCCCGCGGGCGTCCCGCTTGGCGTGGCGGGCGGCGACGGACAGGGGGTCGCGTTGACCTCGCCCGCCGCGCTCCGTATCTGCTGGTCGCAGGACCGTGAACGCGAGGCGCCGATGGCCAACGCCCTGATCGTCGTGGATATGCAGCTCGACTTCTGCCCCGGCGGGGCGCTGGCGGTCGCGGGGGGGGACGAGATCGTCGGCCCGATCAACGACCTGATGCCCGATTTCGACGCCGTGGTGCTGACCCAGGACTGGCACCCGCACGACCACACCAGCTTCGCCGCCAACCACCCGGGCGCGGCGCCGTTCTCGCAGGTGCAGATGCCCTATGGCCCGCAGGTGCTGTGGCCCGCGCATTGCGTGATGGGCACGCCCGGCGCCGGGTTCCACCCGGGGCTGGCGACCGACGTGGCCGACCTGGTGATCCGCAAGGGCTTCCGCCCCGGCATCGACAGCTACTCGGCGTTCTTCGAGAACGACCACGCGACCCCCACGGGGCTCGCCGGCTACCTGCGCGACCGGGGGATCGACGCGCTGACCTTCGTCGGCCTCGCCCATGACTTCTGCGTGGCGTGGTCGGCGATGGACGCCGCGCGGCTCGGGTTCGCGGCGACGGTGATCGAGGCCGCGACCCGCGCCATCGACCTCGACGGCTCGCGCGCCGCGGCGCAGGCGGCGATGCGCGACGCGGGGGTGACCCTCGCATGATGATCCCGACCGTCGACATCGCCACCCGCGTCTATAACCACAAGTGGAAGATCGACCCCATCGTCCGGTCGCTGATCGACACCGACTTCTACAAGCTCCTGATGTGCCAGTCGGTGTTCCGCAACCGCCCCGACGTGGACGTCGAGTTCAGCCTGATCAACCGCACCAGGTCCATCCGCCTCGCCGACCTGATCGACGAGGGCGAGCTGCGCGAACAGCTCGACCACGTGCGCAGCCTGCGGCTGACCCGCGGCGAATCCACCTGGATGCGCGGCAACACCTTCTACGGCAAGCGGCAGATGTTCCGCCCCGACTTCATGGAGTTCCTCGAGGCCCTGCAGCTGCCCGAGTACGAGCTGACCCGCCGCGACGGCCAGTACGAGCTGACCTTCCACGGCCGCTGGCCCGAGGTCATGCTGTGGGAGATCCCGGCGCTGGCGATCATCATGGAGCTGCGCTCGCGCGCGGTCCTCAAGGACATGGGCCGGTTCGAGCTTCAGGTGCTCTACGCCCGCGCCATGGCCCGGCTGTGGGAAAAGATCGAGGCGCTGCGCACGCTCGGCCCCGGACTGCGGATCGCCGATTTCGGCACGCGGCGGCGGCACAGCTTCCTGTGGCAGGACTGGTGCGTGCAGGCGATGATCGAGGGTCTGGGCATCGCCGACCAGGGCGGCGCCTTCACCGGCACCTCGAACTGCCTGATCGCCATGCGCCGCGACATCGAGGCCATCGGCACCAACGCCCACGAGCTGCCGATGGTCTATGCCGCGCTGGCCGAGACCGACGCAGAGCTGCGGCAGGCGCCCTACAAGGTGCTGGCCGACTGGCACGAAGAGCATGACGGTAACCTGCGGATCATGCTGCCCGACACCTACGGCACCCGCGGCTTCCTGGACCACGCGCCGGACTGGCTGGCCGGCTGGACCGGGCTCAGGGTCGATTCCGGCGACCCGGTGGCGACGGCGGAATACGCCATCGAGTGGTGGCGCCAGCGCGGCGAGGATCCCTCGCAGAAGCTGGTGATCTTTTCCGACGGGCTCGACGTGCCCGAGATCACCTCGCTCTACGAACGCTTCCGCGGCCGGGTGAAGGTCAGCTTCGGCTGGGGCACGCTGCTCACCAACGACTTCCGCGGGCTGGTCCCCGGCGACGGGCTGGCGCCCTTCAGCCTCGTCTGCAAGGCGGTGTCCGCGAACGGCGAGCCGACCGTGAAGCTGTCGGACAACCCCGCCAAGGCGACCGGCCCGGCGGAGCTCATCGAGCACTACAAGCGCGTCTTCGGCGTCGGCGCACAAGAGGCGCAGGCGGTCCGGGTCTGACCCGCCGGGCCGGGATATCTGGGCAGGGAAGTAGGGGCGGGGTGGGCACTTACGGCCATCGCCGTGAGGTGTGCAGCACGCGCAGGATGCGGATCGCCTGCGGCGTCTCGCGGTAGACGACGACATAGTGACGGCCCACCACCATCTCGCGGGTGCCTGCCACGCAACCCTTGCGCTAGGCCCGGGGCCGCTCGGGCAGGCGGTCGATCTTGGCGCGCAGCGCATCGCGCAGGGCCTCGGCCGCCGGCAGGCTGTGGTCCGAGACGTAATCCACGATCCCGATCAGGTCAGCCCGGGCGGCCAGCGACCACTCAACCGGCGGCACGACGCTTGCGTGCGATGAGGTCGTCGGTCTCGGCCATCACCCCATCGTGGGGCAGCGCGGGTCGCGGATCGTCCAGCGCCTCCTGCACCTTGGTGCGGAACCAGGCGTCATAGGCGGCCGGATCGGTGGCCAGCCCCGCGGGCAGCCCGCCCTCGCTGACCACGCGGGTCAGCATGATCCGTACGGCATCCGAGACACTCAGCCCGACCGCCGCAAGCGTCGCGCTGGCCTCGGCCTTGAGCCGCTCGTCGACGCGAACGTGCAGCATGGTCGACTGACGGGGCATCGCGGCACCTTTCGCACGCATGTATCTCGTTTGAGATACGTTGGGTCGGACCCCGCTGTTAGTCAAGGCGTTCGCATGAACTGTGCATGAACATCGCACGAACATCAGACGAACGCTGCACGGATTTCACAACGGCAGCGCCGTGGTCTGCTGGACGATCCGCAGCGCGAAGGACGACTGCATCTGCGCCACCCCCGGCAGGCGGGCGAGGTGCTGGCGGTGGATGCGGGCGAAGTCGTCGGTGTCCTCGGCCAGCACCTTGAGCAGGTAGTCCGCCGAGCCCGCCATCAGGTGGCACTCGAGCACGTCGGGGATGGTGCGGACCGCGCGCTCGAACGCCTCGAGCGTCGCATCCCCCTGACCGGACAGGGTAATCTCGACGAAGACCGTGGTGGTGCGGCCGAGGCTGCGGGGGTCCAGCAGGGCCACGTAGCCGGCAATGAAGCCGCTTTCCTCGAGCCGCTGGACGCGCCGGTGGCAGGCGCTGGCCGAGAGGTTCACCCGCTGCGCGAGGTCGGCGTTGGAGATCCGGCCTTCCTTTTGCAGCACCGCAAGGATGCGCCGATCGGTTGCGTCGAGAGCCTCGGCCATGAAAGAAACCTTCCTGTAGAAAGCGATCCACGCAAGATTGCATCACGCTACCCCCTTCGCGGGCCGCAGAAAAGACGGTATCTTGCGCGGGAAGGGTGTCAGCATTGCCTCCACACGACTCGCACGGAGGACGCGATGAAGATCGGATGCCCCACCGAGGTCAAGCCGCAGGAATACCGCGTCGGCCTGACCCCCGACGCCGCGCGCGAGCTGGTCGCGCACGGTCACGCCGTGCTGGTGCAGGAGGGCGCGGGCACCGGCGCGGGCTTCACCGACGAGGCCTATCGCGCCGCCGGTGCCAAAATCGCCCCCGACGCCGCGGCGGTGTTCGCGGACGCCGACATGATCGTGAAGGTCAAGGAACCGCAGGCCGCCGAGCGGGCGATGCTGCGCGCGGGGCAGGTGCTCTTCACCTATCTTCACCTCGCGCCGGACCCCGACCAGACCCGCGACCTGCTCGGCTCGGGCGTGACCGCGATCGCCTATGAGACGGTGACCGACCGCCACGGCGGGCTGCCGCTGCTGGCGCCGATGTCCGAGGTCGCCGGGCGGCTTGCCCCGCAGGTCGGCGCCTGGACGCTGCAAAAGGCCAACGGCGGGCGCGGCGTGCTGCTGGGCGGGGTGCCCGGCGTGCGGCCGGCGCGCGTGGTCATCATCGGCGGCGGCGTGGTGGGCACCGCGGCGGCGCGGGTGGCGGTGGGGATGGGGGCGAACGTCACCGTCCTCGACCGCTCGGTGCCGCGGCTCAGCTATCTCGACGACATCTTCATGGGCAAGCTGACGACCCAGTATTCCAGCGAGGCCGCCATCGCCGGCCTGCTGACCACCGCCGACATGGTGATCGGCGCGGTGCTGATCCCGGGGGCCGCGGCGCCCAAGCTGGTGCGGCGCGAGCAGTTGGCCACCATGCTGCCCGGTGCGGCGCTGGTGGACGTGGCGATCGACCAGGGCGGCTGCTTCGAGACCTCGCGCCCGACCACCCACCAGGACCCGATCTACGAGGTCGACGGTGTCATGCACTACTGCGTGGCCAATATGCCCGGCGCGGTGGCGCGCACCGCGACGCAGGCGCTGGGCAATGCCACGCTGCCGTTCGTCGTGGCGCTGGCCGACAAGGGCTGGCGGCAGGCGGCCACGGACGACGCGCATCTGCGGGCGGGGCTGGCAACCCACGAGGGGCGGCTCGCCTCGCCGCCGGTGGGCGAGGCGCTCGGGCTCGAGGCGGTGACGCCAGAGGCGCTGCTGGGCCTCTGAAGCCCCGCAACGAAAACGGCCCCCGAGCGGGGGCCGTGTCGGGTCAGGTCAGGCGAAATGCGCTCAGTACTGGCGCGGTGCGCCGAGCGTCGGATCGACCGCCACCCCGCCGCGCTGGGCGGCCAGCAGGTCGCGGATCTCGGCCAGCAGCGCCTCTTGCGAGGGGCCGGCGGCGGACGCCTGCGCCTCTTCCTTGCGCATCGCGGTTTCCTTGATCTTGTTCACGCCCTTGACGAGCAGGAACACGACGAAGGCGATGATCAGGAAGTTGATGACCGCGGTGATGAACGAGCCATAGGCCCAGACCGTCGCCCCGACCTCTTTCGCGGCCTCGAGCGAGGCGCCCTCGGGGGCGGTGCCGCGCAGCACGATGTAGTTGGCCGAGAAGTCGGTGTTGCCGGTGATGATGCTGAGCAGCGGGTTGATGATGTCGCCGACGAGCGAGGTCACGATGGCGGTGAAGGCCGCGCCGATGATGATGCCGACGGCCATGTCCATGACATTGCCTTTGGCGATGAAGTCGCGAAACTCTTTAAGCATGGGGGGCCATCCCTTGATGCTGGATGCCGGCTCGCCGCCAGCGCATGGCCCCGCCGCTAGCACAAACAGCCCTCAGCGGCAATTAAGGCAAGAGGATTGACTGATGTTTGACGACCTCGGGGGATTTCCCGTCACACGGCGCTGGCCGCCGAAGCGCGCGGGCGTGATCCAGCTTTACACGCTGAACACCCCGAACGGCGTCAAGGCGTCGATCATGCTCGAGGAATGCGGGCTCGACTATGACGCGCACCGGATCGACATCGGCGAGGCCGCCGACCAGATGACGCCCGAGTTCCTGTCGCTGAACCCCAACAACAAGATCCCGGCGATGATCGACCCGGACGGGCCGGACGGCGCCCCGATGGGGCTGTGGGAGTCGGGCGCCATCCTGATCTGGCTGGCCGACAAGACCGGGCGCTTCCTGCCCGCGGCGGGGGCGGCGCGCTATCAGACGCTGCAATGGCTGATGTTCCAGATGGGCGGCGTCGGGCCGATGTTCGGGCAGCTCGGGTTCTTCCACGCCTACAAGGGCCGCGAGATCGAGGACAAGCGCCCGCGCGACCGCTACGTGGCCGAAAGCCGGCGGCTGCTGGGCGTGCTCGACCGGCAGCTCGACGGGCGGGAGTGGATCACCGGCGAATACTCCATCGCCGACATCGCCATCGCGCCGTGGGTGAACACCCTCGCAACGGGCTACAAGGCGGGCGAGCTGCTGCGGCTGGACGAGTTCGCCCGTGTGGGCGCGTGGGTCGAGCGGTTCCTTGCCCGCCCGGCGGTGCAGCGCGGGATGCTGGTGGGCGCCGCGCCGGCGGCGTGAGGCGCACCGTCGCGTGCCCCGCATCGGCTGATCTTTGTTGAGCCGCGGCCGCGGCCCTTGTCATGCTGCAGCGCAGCATCCATGTTCCATCCATACGGATGGTGCTTGGATGGAATCGGCATGGAACGGGACAACGAGAAGATCACGCTGAACCTCGGCCACGTCGATCTGGGCCGCATCGACCTGCTGGTGCAGGAGGGGTTCTATGCCAACCGCAGCGACTTCATCCGCACCGCGATCCGCAACCAGCTGACCGCGCAGGACGACGCCGTGGCGCGGTCCATCGCGCGCCACAGCCTCGACCTGGGGCTGCGCGAGATCACCCGCGCCGAGCTCGAGGCCGCCGAGGCCTCGGGGCCGCTGCATATCCGCGTCGTGGGTCTTGCCCGCATCGCGGCCGACGTGTCGCCCGAGCTGGCGCGGGCGGCGATCGGCTCGATCACCGTGCTGGGGGCGTTGCAGGCCCCCGCCGCCGTCAAGGCCGCGCTGCGCGACCGCACCCGCTGAGATTTTCCCGAAAGGACCGCTTTCATGGACCAGAGTTTTGCCGATGCCATGCGCCGCGCGCTGGAACAGACCCGCAAGGGCGATCCGGCCGGAGCGACCCGGACCATCCAGGGCGTGCTGGGCCTGACCCCGGCGCCCGGCGGCGACGCGGCGCCCACGCCGGGGGGCGCGGTGATCGAGGGGACGGCGCGCCGGGTCTCGCCCGGGGCGGCGCCCAAGGCCGACCGGGGCGCGCGGGTGGCGGCGCCGGATGCCTCCGGCGGGGATATTTCCGTCCAGCCCGAGGGGGGCGCGGCACCCGGCGGGCCGCGGCCGTTCGGGCTGCGCGGGCGGT
This sequence comes from Paracoccus sanguinis, assembly GCF_900106665.1. Classification (GTDB taxonomy): domain Bacteria; phylum Pseudomonadota; class Alphaproteobacteria; order Rhodobacterales; family Rhodobacteraceae; genus Paracoccus; species Paracoccus panacisoli. The sequence goes on along the minus strand of NZ_FNNA01000001.1, from coordinate 1,262,218 downwards.
TGGGCGACGTGGTGGCGCGGCTGCGCGAGGGGGTGGGGCGGCTGCCGCTGCCGGGCGGGCTGCCCGGGGGCGCTGCCGCCGATCCCGAGCACCCCGAGGGCGGGCGCTGGCAGCGGCTACACTGGGCCTCGGCCGAGGGGGCGCGGGATTATCGGCTGTACCTGCCGGCGAACCCCGCCCCGCCTTCCGGGCTGGTCCTGCTGCTGCACGGCTGCACCCAGAACCCCGAGGATTTCGTCACCGGCACCCGGATGATCGCCGAGGCCGAGCGCGCCGGGCTGATCCTTCTCGTCCCCGAGCAGGGGCGCGGCGACAACCCGCAGCTCTGCTGGAACTGGTTCCGCCCCGGCGACCAGCAGGGGGGCGAGGCCGCGCTGCTCGCGGCGCTGGCGTCCCGCGTGGCGCGTGAGCATGGCGTGCCCGAGGGGCGGGTGTTCGCCGCGGGGCTCTCGGCCGGGGGCGCGATGGCGGCGATCCTGGGGGCGGCGCATCCCGAGGTCTTTGCGGCGGTCGGCGTCCACTCGGGCCTGCCCGCGGGCGCGGCGCAGGACATGGCCGGGGCCTTTGCCGCGATGAAGGGGGCGCGCGGCGCGGCCCGGCCGATCCGGGCGCGGACCATCGCCTTTCACGGCAGCGCCGACGCGACCGTGGCGCCGGCGAACGGCGAGGCGGTGCTCTCCGCCGCCCGCGCCGGGCTGCGCGGCGCGACCGAGACCGCCGCGCACGGGCTGACCGGGCGGCCCTGGCGGGTCACGCGGCTCGGCGATGCCGAAGACCGGGTGATGGCCGAGCACTGGGTCGTCGATGGACTCGGCCACGCCTGGTCGGGCGGCGATCCGCGCGGCAGCTATGCCGACCCCAGGGGGCCGGACGCCAGCGCCGAGATGGTGCGGTTCTTCCTGTCGTGACGCCTGCGCGGGGCGGCCCTCAGATGGTCCGCCCGCCGTCCACCTCGAGCACGACGCCGGTGATGAAATCCGCCTCGTCGGACGCGAGATAGAGGGCCGCGTTGGCGATGTCGCGGGGCGTGGACATCCGCCCCAGCGGGATCGTGGCCACGAACTTCGCCCGGTTCTCGGGCGTGTCCGGCACCCCCATGAACTGTTCGAGCAGCGCCGTCGCCCCCATCACCGGGGCGATGCAGTTGACCCGGATGTTGTCGGGCGCAAGCTCGGCCGCGAGGCTGCGGCTCATCAGGTTCACCGCGCCCTTCGACGAGTTGTACCACGTCAGCCCCGGCCGCGGCCGGATGCCGGCGGTCGAGCCGATGTTGATCATCACGCCCCCACCCTCGGCCCGCCAGTGCGGCACCATCGCCTTCACCATGTGGAAGATCGACAGCACGTTGATGTCGTAGATCTTGCGGAAGGTGGCCTCGTCCGTCTCCATCAGCGGGCGGTTGGGGTTGGTCCAGCCGGCGTTGTTCACCACGATGTCGAGCCCGCCGAAGGCCGCGCGGGTGTCCTCGACCGCGCGGTTCACGTCCTCGGCCTTCGAGACGTCGCAGGTCAGCGCGATGGCGGCGCCGCCGATGGCGGCCGCGACCTCGCGCGCGCCCTCGGCGTTCAGGTCCACGATGGCGACGCGGGCGCCCTCGCGCGCGAAGGTCTCGGCGATGCCACGGCCGAAGCCGGATGCCGCGCCGGTCACCAGCGCCGTCTTGCCCTGCAGTCTCATGGCGTCTCCCCTTCAGCCGTGATGGTTCACGATCGTCTTGATCGTGGAAAACTCGTAGAGCGCCTCGAACCCCTTTTCGCGGCCGTGGCCGGACTTGCGGATGCCGCCGAAGGGCAGTTCCACCCCGCCGCCGGCGCCGTAGCCGTTGATGAACACCTGCCCACAGCGCATGGCGTTGGCGACGCGCGCCTGGCGGGCGCCGTCGCGGGTCCAGATCCCGGCGACGAGGCCGTAGTCGGTGCCGTTGGCGATGGCGATGGCCTCGGCCTCGGTGTCGAAGGGGATGGCGCAGAGGACGGGGCCGAAGATCTCCTCTTGGGCGAGGGGGCTTTGGGGATCGACCGGGCCGAAGAGGACGGGCGGGACGTAGAACCCCTCGGACGGCGCGTTGCCGGCGACCCGGCCGCGGGCGAGTTCCAGCGCGCCGGCCTCGGCGATGTAGCGTTCCACCCGTGCCTTTTGCCTCGCCGAGATCAGCGGGCCGAGGATGGCGTCGGGGGCGTCGGACGCCTCGACGCCGCGGAACCGCTCGGCGAGGCGGGCGGTGAGGTCGTCCCAGATCGGGCGCTCGATCAGCACCCGCGAGCCGGCCGAGCAGGTCTGCCCGCCGTTCTGGATGATGGCGTTGGCGAGCACCGGCAGGGCGGCGTCCAGATCGGCGTCGGCAAAGACGATCTGCGGCGACTTGCCGCCCAGTTCCAGCGTGCAGCCGATGAAGTTCCTGGCCGCGGCGATTTGGATCATCTGGCCCACCTCGGGCGAGCCGGTGAAGCTGAGGAAGTCGACGCCCGGGTGTTCGGACAGCGCGCGGCCCGCCACCTCGCCGCGCCCGGTGACGACGTTGAGCGCGCCGGGGGGCAGGATGCCGCTCGCGATCTCGGCCAGTCGCAGGATCGAGAGGCAGGCATCCTCGGCCGGTTTCAAGACGCAGGCGTTGCCCATCGCCAGCGCCGCCCCGACCGAGCGGCCGTAGATCTGCGCGGGGTAGTTCCAGGGCACGATATGGCCGGTGACGCCATGCGGGCCGCGTGTGACGGCGACCGTGGTGCCGGGCTGGAAGGGGATCACCTCGCCATGCACCTTGTCGGCGGCGCCGCCGTAATATTCGAAATACCGCGCCGTCAGCACCATGTCGGCGCGCGCCTGCGCCAGCGGCTTGCCGTTGTCACGGGTCTCAAGCGCGGCGAGCGCGTCGGCGTCGGCCAGGATCGCGGCGGCGTAGCGCATCAGCAGACGGCCCCGCTCGGCCGCGCTGAGGCGGCCCCAGTCGCCGGTCTCGAGCGCCGTGCGGGCCGCGGCCACGGCGGCGTCGATGTCGGACGCGTCCGAATCCGCGATCTCGGCGAAGCCCTGCCCGTCGCGGGGTGAGACGACCGCCATGCGCGCCCCCGACCGCGCCGGAACCCAGTCGCCCGCGATGAGGTTCAGCGGCCGGGGCAGGGTCGGGGTCGGGGCGGTCATGGCACGGGCCTCTCGGGGGAAACGGCGGGTCGCGGCCAGATTGGCCAGAGCGGCGACCGGGCGCAAGGGCTGGTATACCACGCCCGCCAACCGCCCGCCCCACCGCCGCCCCACCGCCCGCCCGGGCGGTTGCAACCCCGGCCGGGCTTGCGTAGCAGATGCACTGGCCCGCACGTCCCGCCTGCGTCAGGAGCATTGCATGACCCCCGCCGACCAGCAGACCGCCCGCCAGTCCCCCCTGCTCGCCCGGCTCGGGCCGCCGGTGCAGGACAAGCTTCTGGACGGCGCGGTGGTGCTGACCGCCGAGACGGGGCAGACGCTGTTCCTGCAGGACGATCCGGCGGCGGCGGTGTTCATCCTGCTCGACGGCTGGGTGAAGCTTTACCGCGTGGCGCCCTCGGGGGCCGAGGCGGTGGTGAGCGTGATGACCCGCGGCCGCAGCTTCGGCGAGGCGGTGGCGCTCAAGGGCGGCATCTACCCGGTCTCGGCCGAGGCGATCACCCCGGCGCGGCTCTTGCGGCTGGACGGGGTACGGCTGCGCCACCTGCTCGAGAGCGATGCGACGCTGGCAACCTCGATGCTTGCGGCGACCTATGTCCACCTGCAGCAGCTCGTCGAGCAGGTCGAGCACCTGAAGGCGCGCTCGGGCGTGCAGCGGGTGGCCGAGTTCCTGCTGGACCTCGCCGCCGGCGACGGCGCCTGCACCGTGGCGCTGCCCTACAACAAGACGCTGATCGCCGGGCGCCTGGGGATGAAGCCCGAAAGCTTGTCGCGCGCCTTTGCCCGGCTGCGCCAGCACGGCGTGAGGATCGAGGCAGCCGTCGCCCATATCGACGACATCGAGGCGTTGCGCGAACTGGCGGCCGAGGACCCGGCGAAGCCGTGGCTGCGCTAGGTCCCCGGCCCCTGCACCTCTGAGGCTCAGCGCACCGACAGCCCGCCCGCGGCGATGGCCGCCATGTGCAGGATGTCGTTGACGGTCGAGCTGGTGGACAGGATCTGGATCGGCTTCGGCACGCCCGTCAGGATCGGCCCGATCACCATCGCGCCCGCCATCTCCTGCAAGAGCTTGACCGAGATCGACGCTGAGTGCCGCGCGGGCACCACCAGCACGTTGGCCGGGCCGGTCAGCCGCGAGAACGGGTATTTCGCCGCCTGCTCGGGGTTCAGCGCGACGTCGACCGTCATCTCGCCCTCATACTCGAAGTCCACGCCCATGCGGTCGAGCACCTTGGGCGCCTCGGCCATCTTGATGGCGCGTTCGGACAGCGGATAGCCGAAGTTCGAGAACGAGAGGAACGCGACCCGCGGCTCCATCCCCAGGCCGCGGGCGACCTGCGCGCCGCGGGTGGCGATGAGCGCGAGATCCTCGGCCTCGGGCCATTCGTGGACCAGCGTGTCCCCGATCAGCACGATCCGGCCCTTGTGCAGCACCGCGGTGATGCCCACCGCCCCGTCCTGCGGGCGGACGTCGAAGACATGGCCGATCTGAGCCAGCACATGGGCGTTCTTGCGCGTGGCCCCGGTCACCAGCCCGTCGCCGTGCCCGTGCGCCAGCATCAGCGCGGCGAAGATGTGCCGGTCGCGGTTGGCGAGCTTGAAGGCGTCCTCGCGGTCCACCCCCTTGCGCTGCAGGCGGGCATAGAGCGTCTCGTGATAGGCGCGCAGATGCGGGGTCTTGGCGGCGCTCACCACCTCGATCTCGGCCACCGCGTCGGCGAGGCCGGCGGCGGTCAGCTTTTCGGCCACGTCGCCGTCGCGGCCCACGACCAGCGCCCGGCCGAAGCCGCCGCGCTGCCAGGCCACGGCGGCGCGCAGGACGCGCGGGTCGTCGCCCTCGGCGAAGATCATCCGCGACTGGCTGCGCCGGGCGCGGGCGTGGATCGACTGCACCATCGCCGCCGTGGGGTCCATGCGCTGGCGCAGCGTCTGCTCATAGGCCTCCATGTCGATGATCGGGCGGCGGGCGACGCCGGTGTCCATGCCGGCCTTGGCGACGGCGGGCGGAATGACGTGGATCAGCCGCGGGTCGAAGGGCGTCGGGATGATGTAGTCGCGCCCGAAGGTCAGCTTGCGACCATAGGCCATCGCCACCTCGTCGGGCACGTCCTCGCGCGCGAGCCGCGCCAGCGCCTCGGCGCAGGCGATCTTCATCTCGTCGTTGATCGCGCGGGCGTGGATGTCCAGCGCCCCGCGGAAGAGATAGGGGAACCCCAGCACGTTGTTGACCTGGTTGGGGTAATCCGACCGACCCGTGGCCACGATGGCGTCCTGGCGGACGGCGTGCGCCTCTTCCGGGGTGATCTCGGGGTCGGGGTTGGCCATGGCGAAGATGACCGGGTTCGGGGCCATCGAGCGCACCATCTCGGGCGTCACCGCCCCCTTGGCCGAGACGCCCAGGAACACGTCGCAGCCGACCATCGCATCGGCCAGCGTCCGCGCCTCGGTCACCGCGGCGTGGGCGGATTTCCACTGGTTCATGCCCTCGGTGCGGCCCTGATAGACGACGCCCTTGGTGTCGGCCATGATGCAGTTCTCGGGCCGCGCGCCCATCGCCTTGAGCAGCTCGAGACAGGCGATCCCCGCCGCGCCCGCGCCGTTGAGCACGATCTTGCAGTCCTCGATCCGCTTGCCCGAGATTTCCAGCGCGTTGATCAGCCCCGCCGCACAGATCACCGCGGTGCCGTGCTGGTCGTCATGGAAGACGGGGATGTCCATCAGCTCCTTGAGGCGGCTTTCGATGATGAAGCACTCGGGCGCCTTGATGTCCTCGAGGTTGATGCCGCCGAAGGTGGGGCCCATCAGCCGCACGGCCTGGATGATCTCGTCGGGGTCTTCGGTGTCGAGCTCGATGTCGATGGCGTTGACGTCGGCGAAGCGCTTGAAGAGCACCGCCTTGCCCTCCATCACCGGCTTCGAGGCGAGCGCGCCGAGGTTGCCGAGGCCGAGGATCGCCGTGCCGTTCGACACGACGGCCACGAGGTTGCCCTTGGTGGTGTAGTCATAGGCGGTCTCGGGGCGGGCCGCGATCGCCTCGACCGGGACGGCGACGCCGGGGGAATAGGCCAGCGACAGGTCGCGCTGGGTCGCCATGGGCGTCGAGGGCACCACGTCGAACTTTCCGGGCCGCGGCTCGAGGTGATAGGCGAGCGCCTCCTCGGGCGTGATGCGGGCGCGCGTGCTGCCGTGGCTTTCGGTCATGGTGGTCCCCCCCTGATGCTGGCTTCCGCTTACTGCGGCGGCGGGGGCGTCGGCAAATGCTATCCGGTCCTCTCGAACGCCGACGGCGCGGAAGGCCTATCGCTGCCTGACAGTTTGCGGTAACAGACAGGCAACGCAAGAGACTGCGCGGCACGCCGCGCGAGACAGAGGACCACAGCATGATCAAATCCCTGAAAGCGGCCACGGCGATCCTGGTGCTGCTGGCTGGCACGGCCTCGGCCGAGACGATCCGCGTGGGGATGTCGGGCCAGTATTTCCCCTTCACCTTCACCCGCAACAACCAGCTGCAGGGGTTCGAGGTGGACGTGCTGAACGCCGTCGGCGCCCGCACCGGCGACACGGTCGAGTTCGTGACGATGGGGTTCTCGGGGCTGGTCGGGGCGCTCGATTCGGGGCGGATCGACACGATCGCCAACCAGATCACCATCACCCCCGAGCGCGAGGCGCGCTTCACCTTCACCCGACCCTATGTCTATGACGGCGCGCAGGTCGTGACCCGCAAGGGCAACGACGCGGTGACCGGGGTCGAGAGCCTGGCCGGCAAGACCGTCGCGGTGGACCTCGGCTCGAACTACGAGCAGCTGATGCGCGAGCGGCCCGACGCCGCCGACATCGAGATCAAGACCTACGAGGGCAACATCGCGCAGGAAACCGCGCTGGGCCGGGTCGATGCGTTCGTGATGGACCGGGTGAGCTCGGTCCAGCTGATCCGCGAAAGCGGGCTGCCGCTGCAGCTCGCCGGCGCCCCCTTCAGCGAGATCCGCAACGCCCTGCCGTTCCGCAGCGACGAGGCCGGGCGGGCCATGCGCGACAAGGTGGACGGCGCGCTCGAGGCGCTGGCGGCGGACGGGACGCTGACCGAAATCAGCGAAAAATGGTTCGGCACCGACATCACCCGCCCCGCGACCGGCGCCGACAACGCCGTGGCCCCGGCCGAGGGCGACGCGGTGGCGCCGGCCGCCGAGGCGGCCCCGGCTACCGCGCCCGCTGCCACCCCGGCCCCGGCCCCGGCGGCGGGGATGGCCCCGGCGGCGACCAACTGACGGACCGGACCGGGTGATCGACCTCGGCTACATGGCAGGGCTGTTCCCGGTCATCCTCGGCTATGTGCCGCTGACCGTGGCGATGGCGGCGGGATCGATGGCGGGGGCGCTGGTCCTGTCGTCGATCCTCGCGGTGATCCGGGTGCTGCGCGTCCCGGTGGCGCATCAGCTCGCGGGGGTGTTCATCAGCTTCTTCCGCGGCACCCCGCTGCTCGTGCAGCTGTTCCTCTTCTACTACGGTCTGCCGCAGGCGGTGGCGTTCTTCACCCGCATCGACGGCATCACCGCGGCGATGCTGGGCCTGACGCTGCATTTCTCGGCCTACATGGCCGAGAGCCTGCGCGGCGCGATCCTCGGCGTCGCCCGCGACCAGTGGGAGGCCGCGCGCTCGGTCGGCATGACCGAGGTGCAGACCATGCGCCGAATCATCCTGCCGCAGGCGGCCCGGGTCGCGGCGCCGACGCTGATCAACTATTTCGTGGACATCCTGAAATCGACCTCGCTCGCCTTCACCCTCGGCGTGACCGAGATGATGGGCGCGGCGCAGAAAGAGGCCGCGGGCAGCTTTCGCTATCTCGAGGCGTTCCTGACCGTCGCGGTGATCTATTGGGTCATCGTCGAGGCGCTGAGCCGGGTGCAGAAGGCGCTCGAGGTCCGGCTGGGCCGGGGGGTCCGGGCATGAGCGGCGCGCCGCAGACCGCCGCCGCCGTCACCGGGCTGGTCAAGCACTTCGGCGCCGGCCCGGTGCTCAACGGCATCACGCTGAGCGTGGCGCCGGGCGAATGCGTGGCGGTGATCGGGCCGTCGGGCACCGGCAAGTCCACGCTCTTGCGCTGCTGGAACTTTCTCGAGCGCGCGACCGCGGGGCAGGTGTCGGTCGGCGGGCTGACCCTCGATGCCGCCACCGCGCGCCGCCCCGAGATCCTCGCCCTGCGTCGCCGCACCTCGTTCGTATTCCAGAGCTATGCGCTGTTTGCCAACCGCACCGCGCGCCAGAACATCGCCGAGGGGCTGGTCGTGGTCCGCGGCGTCCCGCGCGACGAGGCCGAGGCGCGCGCCGACGCGATCCTGCGCGACATCGGCCTGGGCGACCGCGGCGACGCCTATCCCTCGGCGCTGTCGGGCGGCCAGCAGCAGCGCGTGGGCATTGCCCGCGCCATGGCGCTTCAGGCCGATCTGATGCTCTTGGACGAGCCGACCTCGGCGCTCGACCCCGAGTGGGTGGGCGAGGTGCTGGCCCTGATGCGGCGTGTGGCCGAGGGCGGGCAGACGATGGTGGTCGTCACCCACGAGATGCAGTTCGCGCGCGAGATCGCCGACCGGGTGGTGTTCATGGACGGCGGCCGCATCGTCGAGGAAGGGCCGCCGGAACTGATCTTCTCCGCGCCGCGCGATCCGCGCACGCAGGCGTTCCTGCAGCGGGTGCTGTAGTCCGCCACCGTCACTCCGTCAGCGTCGCCGCGACGTGCATGGTCTTGCCGCCGACGCTGTAATCGGCGCTGAGTGACTGCCCTGGCTTCGCCGGCGTCAGCGCCGAGAGCGACCCGAGCGAGATCGCGTCCCCGGGCGCCAGCGTCACCCCCTGGCCGACCAGCCACAGCACCACGTCGAGCGGGTGGCCGAGCAGCATCTCGCCCTTGCCCTCGGCTACGGTCTTGCCACCCTCCTTGAGGTCGACGGTCAGCGCCGCGAGGTCGGCGACCGGGTCCGCGAGATCGGCGATCTTCACGCCCGTCCCCTCGACCCCGCGCCACGGCATCACCCCATAGGCCGCCATCAGCAGGCCGGTGGGCGCGAGCCCCCTGGTCAGCGCCATGTCGGGGATCTCGATGAACGGCACCACCTCGTCCAGCGCGGCCGCGGCCTCCTCGCGCGTCTTGGCGCTGTTGATGGCGGCGTCCTTGACGGTCACGATCAGGTCGGCCTCGAAGAACGGCGCGCGCGAGCCCTTCATCGAGACGGAGGCGCCGTCCGTCTTGATCATGTCGGCGAACAGCTGGCCCGCAACCGGGGCGGTGACGCCGAACTTCTCTTGCGCGGGTTTCGAGGTGAAGCCGACCTTCCAGCCGACCGGCTTGCCCATCGCGCCCGCGAGCGTGGCGCGGTAGGTGGCATAGGCGCAGGCGGCGTCGGCCATGCTGTTCAGATGCAGGTCGCCCACCCGCTGGCCGTTCAGCCAGCCGTGCGCCGCATCCGCCACCACCGGCGGCGGCGGGCAGACGGCGAGGGCGGGGCCGGCGGCGAGCGCCGCCGCCAGCGTCAGGGCGAGTTTCGTCGGGGTCATCGGGAAGCCTCCTCACTTCGCGGATGGTGGGTGAGTGGTGGCAGGGCGGGGCGCCTCTGTCTACAGCGCCGCGCGGCGGGCGGGTGCTGCCGGGTATTTGGGCCGGAACGACGCCACTCGGTTTCCCTTGCCCCGGCGCGGCACTAGAAGCGGTGAAAGCCCCTCCCAGCCGCCCCGGACGCCCCGATGACCGACCAGCCGACCCCGATGATGGCGCAGTATCTGGCGATCCGCGCCCAGCATCCGGGCGCGCTCTTGTTCTATCGCATGGGCGATTTCTACGAGATGTTCTTCGACGACGCCGTGGCGGCGGCGGCGGCGTTGGACATCGCGCTGACCGCGCGGGGCACGCATGAGGGCAAGCCGATCCCGATGTGCGGGGTGCCGGTCCACGCCGCCGAAAGCTATCTGCTGACGCTGATCCGCAAGGGCTTCCGCGTCGCCATCGCCGAGCAGATGGAGGACCCGGCCGAGGCGAAGAAGCGCGGCTCGAAGTCGGTCGTGGCGCGCGACGTGGTGCGGCTGGTCACGCCCGGCACGCTGACCGAGGATTCACTGCTCGAGGCGCGGCGGCACAATTTCCTCGCCGCCTTTGCGGTGGTCCGTGACGAGGCGGCGCTGGCCTGGGCCGACATCTCGACCGGCGCGCTGCGGGTCGCGCCCTGCGCGCCCGCGCGGCTGGGGCCGGAGCTTGCCCGCCACGCCCCGCGCGAGCTGCTGGCGGTCGAGGGCTCGGGGCTGGACGAGATCGCCCGCGAGGCCGGGGCGGCGCTGACCGAGCTTTCCCCCGGCAGCTTCGATTCGACCGCTGCCGTGCGTCGGCTGACGGCGCTGTACGGGGTCGAGACGCTGGACGGCTTCGGCCAGTTCACCCGGGCCGAGCTGGCGGCGCTGGGGGCGATCGCGGATTACCTCGACCTCACCCAGCGCGGGCGGATGCCGCGGCTCGCGCCGCCGGTGCGCGAAAGCGGCGCCGGGACGATGGCCATCGACGCCGCCACCCGCCGCAACCTCGAACTGACGCAGGCGCTGTCGGGCGGGCGCGAGGGCTCGCTTCTGGCCGCGGTGGACCGGACGGTGACGGCCGCCGGCGCGCGGCTGTTGGAGCGGCGGTTGTCCGCGCCCTCGCGCGATCTGGCCGAGATCCGGCGCCGCCACGCCGCGGTGGCGACGCTGGCCGACGATCCCGCCCGCACCGAGGCGTTGCGGGCGGCGCTGTCGGCAGTGCCCGACCTCGACCGGGCGCTCTCGCGGCTGGCACTCGACCGCGGCGGGCCGCGCGATCTGGGCGCGATCCGGGCCGGGCTGGCGGCGGCGGCGCGGATCGCCGACATTCCGGGCGCGGCGGACCCCGCGCTCGACGCGGCGGCGGGCGATCTCGGCGGGCACGAGGCGCTGGTGGCGCTGCTTGACGCGGCGCTGGTGGCCGAGCCGCCGCTGCTCGCCCGCGACGGCGGCTTCGTGGCCCCGGGGTTCGACGCCGATCTGGACGAGACCCGCGCCCTGCGCGACGAGGGCCGGGGCGTGATCGGCCGGATGCAGGCCGACTATGCCGCCGAGACCGGCATCGCCAGCCTGAAGATCAAGCACAACAACGTGCTGGGCTATTTCATCGAGACCACCACCACCCATGCCGAGCGGATGCTGGCCCCGCCGCTCAACGCCCGCTTCATCCACCGCCAGACCACCGCGAACCAGATCCGCTTCACCACGGTCGAACTGTCGGAGCTGGAGACCCGCATCCTCAACGCCCGCGACCGGGCGCTCGAGATCGAGCGCGGCATCTTCGCCCGGCTGGTCGGCGCGGTGCTGGCCGAGGCGGGGCGGATCGGGGTGACGGCGCGGGCGCTGGCCGAGATCGACGTGACCGCCGCCTGGGCGGATCTGGCGACCGGTGAGGGCTGGACCCGGCCGGTGGTCGAGGACAGCCGCGCCTTCGAGGTCGAGGCGGGGCGGCATCCGGTGGTCGAGCGCGCCCTGCGCCGCAAGGGCGAGCCCTTCGTGGCCAACGACTGCGCCCTGACCGCGGGCGAGACCCCGGCGATCTGGCTGCTGACCGGGCCGAACATGGCGGGGAAATCGACCTTCCTGCGGCAGAACGCGCTGATCGCGGTGCTGGCGCAGGCGGGCGCCTTCGTCCCCGCGGCGCGGGCGCGGATCGGGATGGTGACGCAGCTCTTCTCGCGCGTGGGGGCGGCGGATGACCTCGCGCGTGGACGTTCGACCTTCATGGTCGAGATGGTCGAGACGGCGGCGATCCTCAATCAGGCCGACGCCGGCGCGCTGGTGATCCTGGACGAGATCGGCCGCGGCACGGCGACCTGGGACGGGTTGTCGATCGCCTGGGCGGTGCTCGAGCATCTGCACGCCCAGAACCGCTGCCGGGCGCTGTTCGCCACCCATTACCACGAGCTGACGCAGGCGGCGGCGCGGCTGCCCGGCGTCGAGAACGCCACCGTGGCGGTGCGCGAGTGGGACGGCGAGGTGGTGTTCCTGCACGAGGTCGTGCGTGGCGCCGCCGACCGCAGCTACGGGGTGCAGGTGGCGCGGCTGGCCGGGCTGCCCGCCTCGGTGGTGGAGCGGGCGCGGGCGATCCTCGCGGCGCTCGAATCAGGCGCTCGCGAGGGGAAGGGACGCCCCGCCGCGCTGATCGACGACCTGCCGCTGTTTGCCGCGGCCCCGCCGCCGGCCGCCGCGCCGGTGCGGGCGGCGCCCTCGGTGGTCGAGGCGCGGCTGCGCGAGGTCAGCCCCGATGCGCTCTCGCCGCGCGAGGCGCTGGACCTGGTCTATGCGCTGGTGGCCGAGTTGCCGCCGGAGGGGTGAGCCCCGCGCGGCCGCGACCTCAGCGGCGGCCGTCCTCGTCCTCGTCGTCCTCGCCCGCGTCATCCCCCTCGGGCAGGTTGAAGAAGCTGTCGGCATCGACCGACGGCTCGGGCTTGTCGTCGCGGGTGAGGGTGAAGTTCTCGAGCCCGGCGATGGACGAGGGCAGGCGCGGCTCTTCGGTCATCCCGAGGCTCGATTCGGTCGAGACGAGCTTGCGCCGCTCGTCGTCGGACATGACCTCGGGCTTGGACTTCGCGGCCTTCTGCACCGCCGCGTCGAGTTCCGACTGGCGGCAGAGGCCGAGCGCGACCGGGTCGATCGGCTGGATGTTCTGGATGTTCCAGTGGCTGCGGTCGCGGATCGCGGCGATGGTCGGCTTGGTGGTGCCGACGAGGCGGCTGATCTGGGCGTCGGTCAGTTCCGGGTGGAACTTGACCAGCCACAGGATCGCGGCCGGGCGGTCCTGACGCTTCGAGAGCGGCGTATAGCGCGGGCCGCGGCGCTTTTCCTCGCCTTCGGCGGCGGGGTTGTGCTTCAGCTTGAGCTTGTAGGCCGGGTCCTTCTGGCCCTTCTCGATCTCGCCCTCGTCAAGCTGGTTCGAGGCGACCGGGTCGAAGCCCTTGACGCCCGCCGCCACGTCGCCGTCGGCGATGCCCTGGACCTCGAGCTCGTGCATCCCGCAGAAATCCGCGATCTGCTTGAAGCTGAGGGTGGTGTTGTCGACCAGCCAGACGGCGGTGGCCTTGGCCATCAGCGGCTTGTTCATCGGTTGCTCCTTCGCAATAACCATCGACCGGGAAACCGGGGCGGCCCGCCCGGGTGCCGGGGTCGCGGCCATTCCTCAATCTCGGGGGAATTGCCGTCCCATATAGGATTTCGCGGCGGCGGATTGAACCCCCTTTTTCAACGCCCCCGCCCCGCCTAGGCTGACGGGATGAACACCCGTTTCCCCCTCGCCGCGGCAGCCTTGGCCGCTGTTGCCGCCCTGACCGCGCCCATCCTGACCGCGCCCGCCGCGCACGCGGGCGATGTAGCGGGGCGGTTCGACTATTACGTCCTCGCACTCAGCTGGTCGCCCTCTTGGTGCGCGACCGACGGCCAGGGCCGGAACGAGCCGCAATGCGACCCGCGCCGCCGGACCGGCTTCGTCGTCCACGGGCTGTGGCCGCAGTACGAGCGCGGCTGGCCCGCCAATTGCGCCACGCCCGAGCGCGACCCCTCGCGCCGGGAGAGCCAGGCGATGGCGGACGTGATGGGGTCGGGCGGGCTCGCGTGGTACCAGTGGCAGAAGCACGGGCGCTGCTCGGGCCTGTCGGCGCAGGGCTATTACCAGGCGGTGCGGGATGCGGCGGCGGCGGTGACGATCCCGCCGGTGTTCCGGATGCTGCCCCGCGACGTGCGCCTGCCCGCGCCGGTGGTCGAGGATGCGTTCATCGCCGTGAATCCGGCGATGGTGCGCGACGGGATCACCGTGACCTGCGACGGCGGGCGGGTGGACGAGGTCCGTATCTGCCTGACCCGCGACCTTCAGCCCCGCGCCTGCGCCCCCGATTCGCGCCGCGACTGCCGCGCGCCGATGCTGATGGAGGCGCCCGGCTGAGCGGGCGGGAGCCTCCGGCGGGGATATTTGGGTCCAGCCCGAGGCGGCACGGCGGCGCCTGAGGACGGCCGCCGTGCTGTCAGCTTATCCCGCCACCTTGAGCACGATCTTGCCGATGTGGTCGCCGCCTTCCATCCGGCGGTGGGCGGCTTCGGCATCGGCGAGCGGGAACTCGCGGTCCATCACCGGGCGCAGCTGCCCTGCGGCGACCATCGGCCAGACGTGGCGGGCCAGCTCGGCCGCGATCCCCGCCTTGGCGAGGTCGGACTGGGGCCTGAGCGTCGAGCCGGTGATGGTCAGCCGCCGGGTCATCAGCGGGGCGAAGTTGATCTCGGCCTTGGGGCCGCCGAGGAAGGCGATGAACACCAGCCGCCCGTCGTCGGCCAGCGCCTTGAGGTCGCGGGCGATGTAGTCGCCGCCCACCATGTCGAGGATCAGGTCGGCGCCGCCCTCGGCCGCGAGGACCTGGACGAAATCCGCCTCGCGGTAGTTGATGGCCGTGGCGCCGAGCGCGGCGCAGGCGGCGCATTTCTCGGCCGATCCGGCGGTGGCCCAGACGCGGGCGCCGAGTGCGCGGGCGATCTGGATCGCGGTGGTGCCGATCCCCGACGAGCCGCCGTGGACGAGGAACCGCTCGCCCGCCCGCAGCCCGCCGCGCATGACGACGTTGGACCAGACGGCGAAGCAGGTCTCGGGCAGGCAGGCGGCCTCGGCCAGGCCCAGTCCCTCGGGGACCGGCAGGGCGTGGTCGGCGGCGGTCAGCGCGTATTCGGCGTAGCCGCCGCCCGGCAGCAGCGCGCAGACGGCATCCCCCACCGCCCAGCGGGTCACGCCGGGACCGATCGCCGCGACATGGCCCGAACATTCGAGCCCCGGCAGGTCCGAGGCGCCGGGCGGCGGGGCATAGGCGCCCATGCGCTGCAGCACGTCGGGCCGGTTCACCCCGGCATAGGCCACGCGGATCAGGATCTGGCCCTGGCCCGGCGCCGGCACCGGCCGGCGGCGCAGGTCCAGCACGCCCGGCCCGCCCGGCTGGGCGATGGCCACCACGTCCATCTCGTGCGGGAGGCTCATGCGTCACCCCGCGGGCTCTCGGCGCGGTAGCCGGGCGCGGGTTGCGGCGCGGGTTTCCTGATCCAGCCGGTGGCGAGGTCGGTCATCGCCCCCACCCCCGGCAGCTTGCGGACCCCGGCCTTGAGCTTCTCGAACCGCATCACCCCGTCGATGCGGCGGTCGATGAAGGCTGCGGTGTCGAGGTTGCCTTCCGAGCTGTCGCCCAGCCAGTAGAGCACCACCGCCCCCCAGACCGAGGCGAGCGTGGCGCGCTTGGTCCACCAGTTCACGTCCTCGGACGGATCGCCGAGCCCGGTCCAGATCGTGTCCGCCGTCTCCCACACCAGCCGGGCGCCGAGCGGCGCGTTCGGCGGCAGCGACAGGACCGCGGCCCCGGCGCGCACCAGCTCGGGGTCGGCAAGCTCGAGGCGCTGGCGCATCGCCGCCGTGATCCGGTCGCGGATGCGCCCCTGCGGCGGGTGCGCGGCCAGCGCTGCGGCCAGTGCCGCGTCCGCGCGGCGGTGATAGGCCGCGGCCAGCGCCGCCCCGCCGCCGGGGAAATGCACGCGGGCGAGTTCCGGCGCCATGCCGATGTCGCGGGCGCCGGCGATCAGCGCGCGGTCGTTCATCCCCTCGAACGGGACATGGGTCAGCGCCGCGTCGAGCAGCCGGTCGCGGTCGTCTTGCATGGGCAAGGCTCCTCAGGGTGGACAAGGGCGACCGGCTGCGCTAAGGCGCCCCGGTCCTGCAATTCGATCAACTCTAACCTAGGAAGGTGGTGACAACCACATGCAGGTGAGCGTTCGCGACAACAACGTCGAACAGGCGCTTCGTGCCCTGAAGAAGAAACTTCAGCGCGAAGGGGTCTTCCGCGAAATGAAGCTGAAGCAGCATTTCGAGAAGCCGTCGGTCAAGAAGGCCCGTGAAAAGGCCGAGGCCGTGCGCCGTGCCCGCAAGCTGGCCCGTAAAAAGGCCCAGCGCGAAGGCGCGCTGTAAGGGCGCGTCCGGCGGGCCGCGAGGTCTCCCGACCATTCGGGGACACGCCGGTCCGGCGACAGCGAAAGCCGAAGGATCAGAAAGACCCCCGTGGCCCCGCCGCGGGGGTCTTTCATCACGCGAAATCACGCAGTTGCGTCGTGACAGCGCGGCCCGGCCGGGGCACCGTGGCGGCAGTCAGCGGAGCCTGCCCCATGCGTCTCACCCAACAACTCGTCTCCCACCCGGTCGTGCTGGCGCCCCTGGCCCTCGCCGTGCTCGCCGCCTGCGCGGGCGGCGGGGTCGCGGGAGGCGGCGGGGCGGGCGCCGGGTTCGACGGCACCTATACGCTGAGGGAAATCGTGGGGGTGCCGATCCAGGGCACCGCCGATCTGACCATCGCCGGGCAGGCGGTGTCGGGGCAGGGGCCGTGCAACCTCTATCACACCACCAACCGCGCCGAGTGGCCTGCAGTCGACCTGGCCCCCATCGCCCCCACCCGCCGCGCCTGCCTGATCGAGGGGGGCGAGGCGGCGTTCCTGGCCGCGCTGGCGCAGGTCACCCGCGCCGATCCGGTCAAGGGCGGGCTGGAGCTTGCGGGCCCCGCCCGCCGGATGATCTTCGACGCGGCGCGCTAGCTTTCGTCCCGCCAGCGGTTGACCAGCGGATAGCGCCGGTCGAGCCAGAAGGCCCGCGGCGAGACCCGCGGCCCGGGCGCGGCCTGATAGCGTTTCCACTCGCTGATGTAGATCAGCCGCTCGACCTTCTTCACCGTGTCGCGGTCGTGGCCCTCGGCCACGAGGTCGGCCACCGAGCGGTCACGCTCGATCAGCCCGGTCAGGATCGAATCGAGCACCGGATAGGGGGGCAGCGAATCCTCGTCCTTCTGGTCGGGGCGCAGCTCGGCCGAGGGCGGCTTGGTGATGACGCCGGGCGGGATGACCTCGCCCGCGGGGGCCGCCATCCACGGGCGGTGGTTGGCGTTGCGCCAGCGGCAGGTCTCGAACACGCGGGTCTTGTAGAGGTCTTTCAAGGGGTTATAGCCCCCCGCCATGTCGCCGTAGATGGTCGCATAGCCGACCGCGACCTCGGACTTGTTGCCGGTGGTCAGAAGAAGCTCGCCGAACTTGTTCGAGATCGCCATGAGCAGCAGCCCGCGCAGCCGGGACTGGACGTTCTCCTCGGTCACGTCGGGGCGGGTGCCGGCCATCACCCCGGCCAGCGCGTCCGAGACGGCGGCGCGCGGTCCGTCGATGGGGATCGTGTCCATGCGGATGCCGAGCCGGCGGGCCAGATCCTCGGCGTCGTCCAGCGAATGCTGGCTCGAGTATTCCGAGGGCATCCGCACCCCGCGCACGTTCTCGGGCCCCAGCGTGTCGGCGGCGATGGTGGCGACCAGCGCCGAATCGATCCCGCCCGACAAGCCCAGCAGCACCTTCGAGAAGCCCGACTTCCGCAGGTAATCCCCGAGGCCCACGCAGATCGCGCGGTAGTCCTGTTCCCATGCATCGGGCTGCGGGATCATCTCGCCGCGTTCGGCCCGCCAGCCCTCGGCGGTGCGGGTGAAATCGACATGGACAAGCCCCTCGTCGAAGGGGGCCATCTGCACGACCTTGTGCCCGCCGGGGTTCAGCACGAAGGACGCGCCGTCATAAACTTGATCGTCTTGCCCGCCGACCATGTTGACATAGGCCAAGGGCAGCCCGCTTTCGTGCACCCGCGCGACCATGTGGCCCATCCGCAGGTCCAGCTTGTCGCGGTGATAGGGGCTGCCGTTCGGCACGATCAGGATCTCGGCCCCGGTCTCGGCCAGCGTCTCGGTCACCGGCTGCCACCACGCATCCTCGCAGATGGGCGAGCCGATGCGGACCCCGTTCACCACGTAAGGCCCGCTGATCGGGCCGGGATCGAAGAGCCGCAGCTCGTCGAAGAGCTGCTTGTGGGGCAGTTCGTGCTTGGTGATCCGGGCGGTGATCCGGCCGCCCTGCAGGATCAGGTAGCAGTTGTAGAGCTTCTCGCCCTCGACCCACGGGCCGCCGATGCCGAGCGCGGGTCCGTCGGCGCAGTCGGCGGCGAGGCGCTCGACCGCCGCCATGGCGTCGCGCAGAAAGGCGGGCTTCAGCACCAGGTCCTGGGTCTGGTAGCCGGTGATGAACATCTCGGGCAGCGCCAGCATGTCGGCGCCCGCCGCGCGCGCGGCGGCAAAGGCCGCGCGCGCCTTGGCGGCGTTGCCCGCCAGGTCGCCCACGGTGGCGTTGAGCTGGCCCATGGTCAGGCGGAAACGGTCGGTCATCGGCGGGTTCCTCAATTCTCGGCGCGAGACTAGGTCGGGCGCCGGCCGAGCGAAAGCCCGCCCGGCGCGTCCCGCCGCGCCCTTACGCCCGCTGCATCTTTCCGGCCCGGACACCCCCGCGGGAGGCATCCGGCCGCGCCGTCCGCACCGCGCCCGGGCTTTGCGTCCAGCCGCCCTTTCGGTTACATCCCGCAGGAACGGCGGGCGCCAGACCCGCGAGCAGCAAGGGCAAAGGGCGATGAAACCTGCACTGATCGCCGCGGCGCTGGCCGCCGGGCTGTCGCTGGGCCAGGCCCCGGCCCCCGCCACCGCGCAGGACGCCGCGGTCGTCACCAAGACCTACGACGACGGCGGCGTGTACGAGGGCACCTTCCGCAACGGCCGCCAGCACGGGCGCGGCAGCTACACGCTGCCCTCGGGCTACCGCTACGAGGGCGACTGGGTGGACGGCGAGATCCTGGGCCAGGGCCGCGCGGTCTATCCCAACGGCTCGGTCTACGAGGGCGCCTTTGCCAAGGGCAAGCCGAACGGGCGCGGCAAGATCACCTATGCCGACGGCGGCACCTATGAGGGCGACTGGCTCGACGGCGAGATCACCGGGCAGGGCAAGGCGGTCTATGCCAACGGCTCGACCTACGAGGGCGGGTTCCGCAAGGCGCTGCACCACGGCAAGGGGCTGCTCGTGCAGTCCACCGGCTATCGCTACGACGGCGACTGGGTGGACGGCGCCAAGGAGGGGACGGGCAAGATCACCTATCCCGACGGCTCGGTCTACGAGGGCGGGATGCTGGGCGACCTGCGCGCCGGGCAGGGCAAGCTGACCATGCCCGACGGGCTGGTCTACGAGGGCGGCTGGGCGGCCGGGCAGATGTCGGGCCGCGGCCGGCTGGTGCAGGCCAACGGCGACATCTACGACGGCACCATGGTCGCCAACCGGCGCGAGGGGCAGGGCCGGGCGGAATACGCCGACGGCGACCTCTACGAGGGCGGCTTCCGCGCCGACAAGCGGCACGGCGAGGGGGTGTTCAGCGGCCGCGACGGCTATGTCTACCAGGGCGGCTGGGTCGACGGCCGGATGGAGGGGCAGGGCCGCATCCAGTACCCCGACGGCTCGGTCTACGAGGGGACACTCAAGGCCGACCAGCCGGACGGCAAGGGCAAGATCACCTATCCCGACGGCGCCAGCTACGAGGGCGACTGGGTCGCCGGCGCGATCGAGGGGCAGGGCAAGGCGCTTTACGCCAACGGGCTGGTCTACGAGGGCGGCTTCCGCGCCGGTCGCAACGAGGGCCAGGGCCGGATGAGCAACCCGGACGGCTATCTCTACAACGGCGCCTGGAAGGACGGGAAACGCCACGGCGAGGGGCAGGCGAGCTATGTGGACGGGACCGCCTACACCGGCAGCTTCGTCGACGGCCAGCGCGAGGGGCAGGGCGTGCTGATCACCAAGGACGGGTTCCGCTACGAGGGCGGCTGGAAGGACGGCGAGATCGATGGCGAGGGCACCGCGACCTACACCAACGGCGACGTCTACACCGGGCATTTCGTGGGCGGAAAGCGGCAGGGCCAGGGAACGATGCGCTACGCCTCGGGCCGGGTGGCCGAGGGCGCCTGGCAGGACGACAAGCTGACGCCCCCCGAGGGCAGCGCGCCCGCCGCGGGCGCGGCCGCGACGGAGGAGAGCGGCGAGGGGGCGGCCGCCCCGGCCCCGGCGCCCGCCCCGCCCGGCAGCGACGCGGGACCGGCCGGGACCGAACCCGTCGATCCGAACGCCGACCCGCGGGGGTGATTGCGAGGCCGATGGTGGGTGCGCGCCGCTGGCCGCGGGAGTGTGTGACCGGCTGGGGGTGGCAAGGGCTACCGCCGGGCGAAAGTCGGCGCCGGTCCAGCTCCTTTTTCCTTAGCGGCGTGGGGTGCGGGCCAGCGGGTGCGCTGCGCTGCACAGGCGCGCGCAGGAGCGGAGCCCAACCATCGCGGCCCTGACACGGCGATGCTCACCATTCATGCGGCCAACGGCCAGCCGTTCAAGCCGCGCCAACGCTTCATCGGCAGATCGAGCCGGACGCCTCCATCCATGCCCATCGTGGACCGCGACCGTGATGCCGAGGACCGCGCTGCGGGGCCGTACCGGCGCGGCCCGCGAGTCCCACCTGGCCGCCCCTTGATCCGCAGAGCTGCCGGCCGCGCGGGCGCCCTCGGGGCAAACGAGGCCAACGCCGATCCCTCGGCCCGACCTCTTCCTGCGGCGCAGAATCGGCCAAGCGGCGATGCAATCCTTCCGCGGCCACCACAGAAGCCCGCTCCAACCGCGCCCCAACCGCCCCGCCCTGACCCCGCCACGCCCGCCCGGCCACCCGCGCATGACACAGCGTCCCAAATCCCACACCTGCGGCCAAATGCGTCAGCAAACAGCCCGCAGGCCGCTGGACTGACACAATCTTGATCGCTAGAACCGCGGCTGCGAAGGCTGCCTGTGGGCGGCCCGACTGTCGATTGAGGCAGGGCCCACCGCCCCGGCCCCGAATTGGAGAATGACCGTGTCCCACGCAGACCATCCCGCAGGAGACCACGGCGCCACCCGGAGGGACTTCCTCTATTACGCGACCGCCGGCGCTGGCGTGGTTGCGGCGGGCGCGGCCGGCTGGACCCTGATCAACCAGATGAACCCCTCGGCCGACGTGCAGGCGCTGTCCTCGATCCAGGTGGACATCAGCGCCGTCGCCGAGGGCACGCAGCTGACCGTGAAATGGCTGGGCAAGCCGGTCTTCATCCGCCACCGCACCGCCGACGAGATCGAGCGCGCCCGCGCCGACGACGGCGCCGCGCTGATCGACCCCCTGGCCGAGAACGCCAACAAGCCGGGCGAGCCCGCCACCGACGCCAACCGCGCACTCGACGAGGAAGGCAAGTGGCTGGTCATGATCGGCGTCTGCACCCACCTCGGCTGCGTGCCGATCGGGGACGGGGCCGGCGACTTCGGCGGCTGGTTCTGCCCCTGCCACGGGTCGCACTATGACGCCTCGGGCCGCATCCGCCGCGGTCCGGCGCCCCAGAACCTGCATATCCCCGTCGCGTCCTTCGTGAACGACACCACCATCAAGCTGGGCTGAGGAGCGACAATGTCCGCCGGTATTCCCTCCGATCACTACGAGCCCAAGTCCGGGTTCGAGCGCTGGCTGCACCGCCGCCTGCCCGTCGTCGGCCTGGTCGTCGATTTCGTCACCCTCCCCACCCCCAAGAACCTCAACTGGTGGTGGATCTGGGGGATCGTGCTGACCTTCTGCCTCGTGCTGCAGATCGTCACCGGCATCGTCCTGGCGATGCACTACACCCCGCACGTCAGCCTCGCCTTCCGCTCGGTCGAGCACATCATGCGCGACGTGAACGGCGGCCACATGCTGCGCTACCTGCACGCGAACGGCGCCTCGCTGTTCTTCCTCGCCGTCTACATCCACATCTTCCGCAACCTCTACTACGGCAGCTACAAGGCGCCGCGCGAGGTGACGTGGATCGTGGGGATGCTGATCTACCTCGCCATGATGGCGACGGCGTTCATGGGCTACGTGCTGCCCTGGGGGCAGATGTCGTTCTGGGGCGCCACGGTGATCACCGGCCTCTTCGGCGCCATCCCGGGCATCGGGCCGTCGATCCAGGAATGGCTGCTCGGCGGGCCGGCGGTGGACAACGCCACGCTCAACCGCTTCTTCTCGCTGCACTACCTGCTGCCCTTCGTGATCGCGGCGCTGGTCGTCGTCCACTTCTGGGCCTTCCACACCACCGGCAACAACAACCCCACCGGGGTTGAGGTGCGCCGCACTTCGCGTGAAGAGGCCGACCGCGACACCGTCCCGTTCTGGCCCTACTTCGTGATCAAGGACCTGCTGGCGCTGGTCGTGATCCTCGTGGTGTTCTTCGCCGTCGTGGGCTTCATGCCGAACTACCTCGGCCACCCCGACAACTACGTCGAGGCGAACCCGCTGGCGACGCCCGCGCACATCGTGCCGGAATGGTACTTCCTGCCGTTCTACGCGATCCTGCGCGCCTTCACCGCCGACGTGTGGGTGGTGCAGGCGGTCAACTTCCTCTCGTTCGGGATCATCGACGCCAAGTTCTTCGGTGTGCTGGCGATGTTCGGCGCGATCATCGTGCTGGCGCTGGTGCCGTGGCTCGACACCAGCCGGGTCCGCTCGGGCCGCTACCGCCCGCAGTTCAAGTGGTGGTTCTGGCTGCTGGCGATCGACTTCGTCATCCTGACCTGGGTGGGGGCGCAGCCGGCCGAGGGGATCTATCCCTACATCGCGCTGGCCGGGGCGGCCTACTGGTTCGCCTACTTCCTTGTGATCCTGCCGATCCTCGGCGTGGTCGAGCGGCCCGAGCCGATGCCGGCCTCGATCGAGGAAGACTTCGACGCCCATTACGGGCCTGCCGCTCACCCCGCCGAATAAGGAGAAGGCGCGAGATGTCCCTGAGAAACGTTACGCTCACGGCGGTCGCGGCCCTGTCCTTCGGGATGGCGGCGCACGCCCAGACGACCACGATCACGGTCCCCCTGACCGAGCCCGGCGCCGCGGCGCCGGCGCCCGCGGGCCCCGGCACCACGGTCACGGTGACCGACGGCGCCCAGACCGTCACCACCACACCGTCGGCGCCCGCGCCGGCTGCGGTTGAGCCGGCGACCCCGCCGGCCGTCACCACCACCGCTCCGGTGGCCGACGCCGCCCCTGCGGCGACCCCGCCCGGCGTGGTGGTCGAACGCGGCGCCTCGGCGCCCGTCACCCCGGTCGCGCCGACAACCGCCGAGCCGGTCCCGGCCGGCGGCGTGACCCCGGCCAGCCCGGGCGCCACCGCCGACGCCGCCACCAGCGCGACGGCCGAGGTGCCCGCCAAGGCCGCCGACCCGGCCGAGGCTGCGGCGACCACCGAGACCGGCACCGCCGCGACCGAGATGTCGCCGGCGACCCCCACCGCCACCCCCACCGCGGGTGAGCCCCCGGCCGCGCCGGGCGAGGGCCTGCCCTCGGACGCCACGGCCGCGCAGGTCGATGCGCCGGTTCCGGTCACCCCGCCGGTCACGGGCGACGCCGCCCCGGCCACGGCCACCCCGGCCGAACCCGCGGCCGCAGCCCCCGCCGCGGACGCGCCGGCGGCCCCCGCGACCGAAACGGCCGTGGTTCCCGCCGAAGAGGCGCCGGCCGCGATCCAGTCGGGCGAGACCGCGCAGGTCGAGCCCGCCGCGACCGACACCGGCGCCGCGACCGAGGCTGCCGCCCCCGCCGACGGCCACGCCGCCCCGGCCGAGGACGCCGCCGCGGCCCATGCGCCCCACCAGGTCATCCACGACGTCGCCTTCAGCTTCGAGGGGCCGTTCGGGAAGTACGACCAGTTCCAGCTTCAGCGCGGCCTGCAGGTCTACACCGAGGTCTGCGCCGGCTGTCACGGCATGAAGCAGGTGCCGCTGCGCACCCTGCATGACGCGGGCGGCCCCGGCCTGCCCGAGGATCAGGTCCGCGCCTATGCCGCCGCGATGAGCGTCATGGATCCTGAGACCGGCGAAGAGCGTCCGCGCCTGCCCACCGACTTCTTCCCGACCGTCTCGGGCGACGGGATGGGGCCGGACCTGTCGCTGATGGCCAAGGCGCGCGCGGGCTTCCACGGCCCCTACGGCACCGGCATCAGCCAGTTCGTCCGCGGCATCGGCGGGCCCGAGTACATCTACTCGATCCTGACCGGCTACACCGGCGAGACGAAAGAGCAGGCGGGCACCACCTTCTACGAGAACCACGCCTTCCCGGGCGGCTGGATCTCGATGCCCCCGCCGCTGGCCGACGACCAGGTGACGTTCGAGGACGGCTCGCCCGCCGACCTGCACAGCGCCGCCAAGGACATCTCGGCGTTCCTGATGTGGACGGCCGAACCGAAGATGATGGCGCGCAAGCAGGCGGGTCTGGTCTCGGTGCTGTTCCTGATCGTGCTGTCGGCGCTGCTGTACCTGACCAACAAGCGGATCTGGTGGCCGATCAAGCACCGCGACGACGTGCCCGGCGACGGGCGCTGAGCGGGCGGCACCTTCGCCGACGGCCGACACGATGTGCGGACACGCCCCCTCGCGGGGCGTGTTTGCGTTTGGGGGCGGCCTCGCGATCTGCGCGCGGGCGGGTTGCCGCGCGGCCTGCCCGCGCCTATCTGCGAGCCATGCGCGTCCCCCTTCTCTCGCGGCTCTGGCCGTCCCGTCCCGTGGTTTCGGTGATCCGCCTGCAGGGCGCGATCGGCATTCCCGCGCGCCACGGCGCGGCCGGGCTGTCGGATGCCGGCCTCGCGCTGCTGCTTGAGCGCGCGTTCCGGCGCGGCAAGCCGGTCGCGGTATCCATCGCGCTCAACTCTCCCGGCGGCTCACCGGTGCAGTCGGCGCTGATCGCCGCCCGCATCCGGCGTCTGGCCGAAGAGACGAACGTCCCCGTCCATGCCTTCGTCGAGGACGTTGCGGCCTCGGGCGGCTACTGGCTCGCCACCGCGGCCGACACGATCTGGGCGGACGACTCGTCGGTGTTGGGCTCGATCGGGGTGATCTCGGCCGGGTTCGGCTTCGCCGACCTGATCCAGCGCCATGGGATCGAGCGCCGGGTCCACACCGCCGGGCGCTCGAAATCGTGGCTCGACCCGTTCCGCCCCGAGACGCCCGAGGACGTGGCGCGGCTGAACCGCCTGCTCGAGCCGATCCACGAGAGCTTCAAGGCCCAGGTCCGCGCCCGCCGCGGCGACCGGCTGGCCGCCGACCGCGACCTCTTCAACGGCGAGGTCTGGGTCGGGTCCGAGGCCGTCGCGCTGGGGCTGGCCGACGGGATCGGGCATCTCGAACCCACCATGCGCGGGCTCTTCGGCGACCGGGTGCGGTTCCGCAACTACAGCCAGCGGGTGCCGTTCCTGCGCCGCTTCGGCATCTCGGCCGAGGATTTCATCGACGCCGCCGCCGCGCGCGCGTCCTATGCGCGGCTGACGCCGGGGGGATGAGGCGATGCTCAAGGCGGTGATCCTGTTCCTGCTGATCATGGCGGCGATGGCGCTGGCCTTCGGGCCGGGCTTCCGCCGGCTGATGGCGCGTCTGCTGGGGTTGCCCCGTGGCCGTTGAGGGCGCGGCGCTGGTCACCGGCGGCGCCCGGCGGCTTGGCCGGGCGATGGTGCTCGCGCTGGCCGGGCGCGGGCACGACGTGGCGATCCACTACGACCGCTCGGCCGGCGAGGCCGAGGCCACCGCCGCCGAGGCTCGCGCGCTCGGCGTCCGGGCCGCGGTCTTTCAGGCCGACCTGCTGGACGAGGCGGCGACCGCCGCGCTGGTGCCCCGGGTGACGGCTGAGCTTGGCCCGCTGGGGGTGCTGGTCAACAATGCCTCGATCTTCGAATACGACACGCTGGCAACCGCCACCCGCGAAAGCTGGGACCGTCACATCGGCTCGAACCTGCGGGCGCCCTTCGTGCTGACCCAGGCCTTCGCCGCCCAGCTGCCCGAGCCGCCGCCGGTGACCGGCGAACCCGAGGCGCACGGGCTAGTGGTCAACATGGTCGACCAGCGGGTGCTGAAGCCCACGCCCGAGTTCATGACCTATTCGCTGGCCAAGGCCGGGCTCTGGGCGCTGACCCGGACCGCGGCGCAGGCGCTGGCGCCGCACATCCGGGTCAACGCCATCGGTCCGGGGCCGACGATGCAGGGTGCGCGGCAAAGCGCGTCGCACTTCGCCCGCCAGCGCGCCGCGACCATCCTCGAGCGCGGGGCGGATGCGGGCGACATCGTCGCCGCGCTGCTCTATCTGCTCGATGCGCGGGCGGTCACGGGGCAGCTGATCTGCGTCGACGGCGGCCAGCATCTGGGCTGGCAGACGCCCGATATCCTCGGCGAGCCGGTGCCTTGAGGGCCGCCGCCGAGTCGCAGCGCGACGTTTTGTCCACCCCTCACGGGGTCGTCACCGGGCCGTCATGAATCTTGTCGCGGAATCAGGGGTTTGTCGCAGGCTGATAAAATAATCAACCAAAACAAAGACCTGCAAACGTGCCTAAATATTAATCAAACCGTTTGCCGCCTTGGATTCGCTGGCCGGGGCATCATCGCTCCGCAGCCGCTCCACAGGGTTATCCACAGAAACCGTGGAACACTCCGGGGTTGCAATTACCCTCCGATTGCCGGGGGATCAGGGAATCACTCGAGCCGCCGCCATGACCGCCAAACCGCCCGCCCAACACCCCGAAATCGGGCCCGCCGAGGCCGATCCGACGCCCCTGCCGGGCGACGGCGCGGGTGAGGTTGGCGCTCCGTCCCCCGCCCCTGACAGCCCGGCCGAGATCCCGGCCCCCGGCGCCGATCCGGCCCCGGCACGGCCGGCGCTCACCGGCCATCGGCTGATCCAGGACTACTGCCGCCGGCTCGACTCGAGCCCCGGCGTCTACCGGATGCTCGATGCGCAGGGCGCGGTGCTCTATGTCGGCAAGGCGCGCAACCTCAAGGCGCGGGTGTCGAACTATGCCCGGCCGTCCGGCCACTCGGGACGCATCGCCCGGATGATCCGCGACACCGCGTCGATGATGTTCCTGACCACGCGGACCGAGACCGAGGCGCTGCTGCTCGAGCAGAACCTCATCAAGCAGCTCAAGCCGCGCTACAACGTGCTGTTGCGCGACGACAAGTCGTTCCCGAACATCCTCGTCGCCAAGGACCACCCCTTTCCGCAGATCAAGAAGCACCGCGGCGCGCGGTCGGAAAAGGGCGACTACTACGGCCCCTTCGCCAGCGCCGGAGCGGTGAACCGGACGCTGAACCAGTTGCAGCGGGTGTTCCTGCTCAGGTCCTGCACGGATGCGACGTTCTCGGCCCGGACCCGGCCCTGCCTGCTCTACCAGATCAAGCGCTGCAGCGCGCCCTGCGTCGGGCGGATCGGCGAGGTCGAGTATGCGGGCCTCGTCGCCGATGCCGAGCGCTTCCTGCAGGGCCGCTCGACCGCCGTGCAGGCGCGGCTGGCCGGCGAGATGGCGCAGGCGGCGGCTGACATGGAGTATGAGCGCGCGGCCGCGCTGCGCGACCGGATCAAGGCGCTGACCGCCGTGCAGTCGGTGCAGGCGATCAACCCCAAGCGGGTGGCCGAGGCCGACGTGATCGCGCTGTATCTGGACGGCGGGCAGGCCTGCGTGCAGGTCTTCTTCATCCGCGGCAACCAGAGCTGGGGGAACCGCGACTTCTACCCCCGCACCGGCGGGTCCGAGTCGCCGGCCGAGATCATGCAGGCCTTCGTCGCCCAGTTCTACGACGACAAGGTGCCGCCCCGGCTGGTGCTGTTGAGCCATCCGGTCGAGGACATGGACCTGCTGGCCGGGCTGCTGTCCGAGCGGGCAGGCCGGCGGGTCGCGATGGGCGTCCCGCAGCGCGGCGAAAAGGCCGAGTTGGTCGAGAACGCGCTGCGCAACGCCCGCGAAAGCCTCGCCCGCCGGCTGGCCGAGAGCGCGACCCAGCGGCGGCTGCTCGAGGGGCTGGCCGAGGCGTTCGAGCTGCCCGCCCCGCCGCGGCGGATCGAGATCTACGACAACAGCCACATCCAGGGCACGGCGGCGGTCGGCGGGATGGTGGTCAGCGGGCCGGACGGCTGGGTGAAGAATCAGTACCGCAAGTTCAACATCAAGGGCACCGAGATCACCCCCGGCGACGACTTCGGGATGATGCGCGAGATGCTGACCCGGCGCTTTGCGCGGCTGCTCAAGGACGATCCGGACCGGCAGACCGAGGCGTGGCCGGACCTGCTGCTGATCGACGGGGGCGCGGGGCAGGTCTCGGCGGTGGCGGGGATCCTGGCCGAGATGGGGGTCGAGGACATCCCGCTGGTAGGCGTCGCCAAGGGCCAGGACCGCGACCACGGCAAGGAGGAGTTCCACCGCCCCGGCCGCCGCCCCTTTGCCCTGGCGATGAACGATCCGGTGCTGTATTTCGTCCAGCGCCTGCGCGACGAGGCCCACCGCTGGGCGATCGGCACCCACCGGGCCCGCCGGACCAAGCAGGCGCTGGCCAATCCGCTAGACGAGATCGCCGGCGTGGGCGCGGCCCGCAAGCGGGCGCTGCTGGCCCATTTCGGCAGCGCCAAGGCGGTGGCGCGGGCCGGGCTCGCCGACCTGACGGCGGCGCCGGGGATCTCGGCCACGATGGCGAAGAGCATCCATGATCACTTTCATCCAGAGGGTGGGTGAGGACGGCGCGTCCGCGGCGGTGCGGGGGCGCGGGTGGTGCGGGGCTTGCGCCCTGTTGTGGGCGCACCCGGCGGCTCGGCGGTCGGCTGAGGTGGGGCGCTGCGACTGAAGGCGAAGCTACCGGCGCTGGCCGGGCCGCCAAGTGACCCAACCCTAGGCGCCGGCGGGCGGCTGAGCTGGGTCGCGCCAGTTGACGGCAAACCTACGGACGTCGGCCCACTCGCCAAGAGACGCCGGGGTGACGGGTGTGGTCGGTCAGCGCTAGGTCATGGGGCCTGACCGGTTTGGTGTGCCGGGCATGGTCCTGCGCCGCGCTCCGCCACAGTGTGTGCCTGAGCGGCGCCCAGAGCTTCGGGTAAGTCGTCCCCCCGTTACGCGGAAACAGAGTAATCAGGCGGTTCCGCCGTTCGACAAGAGGAGTCGTGCGTGAGGCAGAAGGCCCGCGCCGAGTGAACAAGCCCGCGCACCGCGTTTCTGACCGCCGACAACGAGGCAATCTGTACCGCATGGTTATCCCTGCGCGAGAAGGCGGCCCGCTCCACGTGGCCACCGCGCAATGAGGCGACCCGCGCCACGTGGCCTCGGCCGCGAACTCGCCCCGCGTAGGCATCCCCGCGCCACAAGGCGGCTCACACCGTTTGGCCATCCCCACGCGATACGGCGACCATCTCCCGCCCGCGTACCGGCCCGCCCGTCAGGCGGCGCCGGCGGCGGGGGGGCCGGGGGGGCGGGTAGCGCGCGGGGGCTCTCGGTCGCGCGCGCGCCGGGCGCCGCGGCGGGGGATGTTGAAGCAGAGCACGTTGCGGGATTCCTCGCGGAAATAGAACAGCGAGCGCGTCAGGTCGCGGATGATGAACCAGCCGAAGCCGCCCGCCCTGAGCGCCGACAACTCGGGCGCCGGGCGCGCCTCGGGGAAGACGAGGCACGAGTCGGGCAGCGGCGGGCCGTCGTCGATCACCGCGCAGGCGAGCCCGCCGGTGTGCTGGGTCACCGTCAGGTGGACAAGCACCGGTTGGGTGGCGGTCGCGTCGCTGGCCTCGCGCTCGGACACTCCTGCGTCGGTGGTGCCCGATGCGCTCAGGACGCGTGTGCTGTCGTCCTGACCGCTTGCGTCCGGCCCCGGAACACCCGGCTCCGTCACCGTCGCTTGCGCCATGCCCGAGGGCGTCTCCGGCGTTTCAAGACGACCGGCTCTGACGACCTCCGCCCCATCCCTGCCCGTCTCGCCCATCACGTGGACCGAACCAGCCTCGCCCCGCCCCTCGCCAGCCGGCGCGGCGCCGTGGGCCGCCCGGCGCAGCTTGGCGCCCCACGGCAGCTCCGTCACGCCGGAACCCTCGGCGCTCGACGCCTCCTTTGGACCGTGGCCGCCCGACCCCTCGGGGCCATGCAGGGTGATGTTGTTCAGCACCTCGGCCAGCACCAATTCCAGCCGCGACAGCGCGTCGGGGTCGGTGCGGCCGTCGAACCGCCGGCGCAGGTCGATCAGCGCCTCGCGGACATTGGCGAGCGTCGCCTCCATCACCCGGTGGAACATCGGCGCGCCGGGGTTGCCGGCGCCCGGGGCGCCCTGGGGCGTCCGCTGCCGGCTCATGCCGCACCCCCTTGCGCTGCCGCGGCGGCGCCTGCCTCGGCCGGCGCGGGCCGCGACGGGGCCGGGCGCGGGGTCGCGGGCGGGGCCGCCTTGTGGATGGTGAACACCGTGTCCATCCGCGTGAGCTGGAACACACGGTCCACGTTCGGCCCCAGCGCCGCCACCTCGAGCCGGTGGGTCTCGGGCAGGCCGCGCCGGATCGCCAGGATCGCGCCGAGCCCCGAGCTGTCCATGAACTCGACACGGCTCAGGTCCAGCACGATCCGCGGCCCGTCGCGCGCCACGACCTCGCGCAGCCGATCCTTGAACCGGATCGCCTGCGCGGCGTCGAGCCGGGCGTCGAGCACCCGGACCAGCACGCCGTCGGCCAAATCCTCGATCGTGAAACCCATACTTGCCCCCCGTGCCGAATCCGTGCCTTGATCCTTACCTGCCAAACCTTGCCAAACCGTAAGCGCCGTTCAGAAAAACCGGAGAGTTCCGATGACCGAAGTCTATGTCCGCTCTGCCGTCCGCACGCCGATGGGGGGGATGCAGGGGGCGCTTTCGCCGCTCAGCGCGCCCGAGCTGGGGGCGGCGGCCATCGCCGCGGCGCTCGACCGGGCCGGCGCCGGGACCGAGGCGGTCGACGAGGTGCTGATGGGCTGCGTGCTGCCCGCGGGCCAGGGCCAGGCGCCCGCGCGGCAGGCGGCGCTGGGGGCCGGGCTGCCCGAGTCGGTGCCGGCGGTCACGCTGAACAAGATGTGCGGCTCGGGGATGCAGGCGCTGATGTCGGCCTCGGATTCGATCCGCGCCGGGTCGGCCCGCACCATCGTCGCGGGCGGGATGGAGAGCATGACCAACGCCCCCTACCTGCTGCCGAAGATGCGCGGGGGGGCGCGGCTCGGCCATGCCGAGGTCAAGGACTCGATGTTCCTCGACGGGCTCGAGGACGCCTACGACAAGGGCCGGCTGATGGGCACCTTCGCCGAGGATTGCGCCAGCGCGTTCCAGTTCACCCGGGCGGCGCAGGACGAATACGCGCTGCGCTCGCTCACCCGCGCGCGTGAGGCGATCGAGACCGGGCGCTTCGCCGACGAGGTGGTGGCGGTGACGGTCAAGGGCCGCGGCGGCGACACCGAGGTCGGCACCGACGAGCAGCCCGGCAACGCCCGGCCCGACAAGATCCCGACGCTCAAGCCCGCCTTCCGCAAGGACGGGACGGTGACGGCGGCGAACTCGTCGTCGATCTCGGACGGGGCGGCGGCGCTGGTGCTGTCGGACGCGGCCGAGGGCGCCATCGCCCGGATCGTGGGTTACGCCGGCCACGCGCAGGCCCCGGCCGAGTTTCCGACAGCGCCCGTGCCTGCGGCCGAGAAGCTGCTGGCGCGGATCGGCTGGGACAAGGACGACGTCGATCTGTGGGAGGTGAACGAGGCCTTTGCGGTCGTCCCCATGGCCTTCATGCAGAAGATGGGCCTGTCGCCCGAGCGGGTGAACGTGAACGGCGGCGCCTGCGCGCTGGGCCACCCGATCGGCGCCTCGGGGGCGCGGATCGTGGTGACGCTGATCCACGAGCTGCGCCGTCGCGGCCTCAAGCGGGGCGTGGCCGCGATCTGCATCGGCGGCGGCGAGGGCACGGCGATCGCGGTCGAGACGGTGTGAGCGGCGGCTGACGGGCGCAACACCGCGCGCCCGTCCGCAGCGCATTACAATCGGCGATTGCCCGGGCGGGCCCGGCTGCATTAAGGGATCGTTAACCTCCACCCGCAGCCTCAGGGTTTTGCCATGACCGCTCATGCCCGTTTCGACAGCGCCCTGCCGCTTGCCGCCCCCGTCGTCGAGGGCCGGGACGCCCCCTCGGGGGCCACGACCCCCTATGTGCTGACGCCGGGCAACAGCTTCAGCGGCAGCATCGGGTCCAGCTACGACACCGACTGGATTCGGGTCAGCCTGACGGCCGGTCAGACCTACAACTTCACCATGGATGGGGTGTCCTTGAGCGACAGCTACCTCGAACTGCGCAACGCCAGCGGCACCGTCGTCGCCTTCAACGACGATTCGGGCCGCATCAACCATTCGCAGTTCAGCTATACCGCCACGCAGGGCGGCACCTATTACATCGCCGCGCGCGCCTATTCGTCCCAGACCGGAAGCTATACGGTCAGCTACGACCAGCCCCGGCCCTGGACCAACGACGAGATCGCTACCTATCTCAGCGACGGCTTCTGGCGCGACATGGGCGAGAGACCGCGCGCCTATGACGTGGCGCAGGGCGGGGTGCTGAACTGCGACCTGACCGACCTCAGCGCGGCGGAGCGCTCGGTCGCGGTGATGGCGCTGAACGCCTGGTCAGAGGTCACGGGGATCCGCTTCAACACCAACTCGACCGCCGGGTCGGGTGCGCATATCCGCTTTACCAACGACGATCAGGCGGGCGCCTATTGCACGGCCGACGCCATGTCGGGGGGCACGGTCACGCGGTCGACCGTCAACATCCCGCTCTACTGGCGCGACCAGCCGGGCGAGGGCTTCGCCAGCTACTACTACCAGACCTACATCCACGAGATCGGCCACGCGCTGGGGCTCGGCCACGGCGGCCCCTACAACGGCTCGGCGACCTACGGGCGCGACAACGCCTATGTCAACGACAGCTGGCAGGCGACGGTGATGTCGTATTTCAGCCAGACCGACAACACCACGGTCAACGCGAGCTACGGCTTCGTCGTCACCCCGATGATCGCCGACATCCTGGCGATGCAGCAGCTTTACGGGCTGCCGCAGAACATCAACGGCACCAACTCGACCTGGGGCGAGGGCTGCAATGTTGGCGGCGCCTTCGGGCTGGCCAACCGGATGCTCACCACGGGGCAGATGGTGACCTGCACGATCTTCGACCAGGGCGGGACCGACTGGCTGCGGGTGGGCAGCGACCGCGCCGCGCAGGTGATCAACCTCGCCGGCGGATCGGTGTCGAGCGTCTATGGCAAGACCGGCAACCTCTCGATCGCCGAGGGCACGGTGATCGAGAACGTGCTGGCCGGTCACGGCAACGACCGGGTCAACGGCAACACGGCGGGCAACTGGCTTGCCGGGATGGCCGGCAACGACACGCTCAGCGGGTGGAGCGGGAACGACACGCTCGAGGGCGGGGCGGGTGCGGACCGGCTGGCGGGCGGGGTCGGGGACGACCTCTACATCATCGACCGGTTGGACACGCTGGTCGAGCTGGCCGGGCAGGGGATCGACCGCGTGCGCGCCACCTTCGACTATACGCTCGGCACCAACTTCGAGGCGCTGCTGCTGATCCAGTCCTTCGCCAAGTTCGGGACCGGCAATGCCGTCGCCAACACGGTCGTGGGCAACAGCCAGGTCAACTACCTGTCGGGCGGGGCCGGGAACGACACGATCTTCGGCATGGCCGGCGACGACACGCTGGCCGGGAACGCCGGCGCCGACCGGCTCGTCGGGGGCCTAGGCAACGACACCTACCAGCGCGACAGCCTCGACACGATCGTCGAGGCCGCCAACGCTGGCATCGACACCGTCCTGACCGCGACGGACCTGGTGCTGGGCGCGAACCTCGAGCGGGTGGTCGTCACCGGCGGCAATGCGGTCAAGGTGACCGGCAACGGGCTGGCCAACGAGCTGGTCGGCAACGATGCCGCCAACGTCCTGATCGGCGGCGGCGGGGCGGACGTGATGACCGGCGGCGGCGGCGAGGATGTGTTCGTGTTCTCGGCCGGGCAGGCGGGGCGGATCGAGGACTTCCAGAACGACGTCGACGTGCTGACCATCAACGCCGGCGTCCATGCGCGGCTGAGCGCCGAAGGCATCCTCACCACCGCCCGCGACAGCGCCGGCGGCGTGGACCTGACCATCGCGGGTGCCGCGATCCGCATCGAGGGGATCTCGGTCGCCGACCTGCGCGACGACCTGATCCTGGCTTGAGGGGGCGGCCCGCCCCCTGAAAAGCAAAGGCCCGGGGCATCCCCCGGGCCTTTGGCATCTTAGACCGACAGGCAGACGTATTTCAGCTCGAGATAATCGTCGATCCCGTGCCGCGAGCCCTCGCGGCCCAGGCCCGACTGCTTGACCCCGCCGAACGGCGCCACCTCGGTCGAGATGATCCCGGTGTTCACGCCGACGATGCCGTAGTCGAGCCCCTCCTGCACGCGGGTGATGCGCCCGATGTCGCGGGCGTAGAAATAAGACGCGAGGCCGAAGATCGTGGCGTTGGCCTTGTCGATCGCCTCCTCTTCGGTCTCGAAGCGAAAGAGCGGGGCGAGGGGGCCGAAGGTCTCTTCGGTCGCCACCTTGGCGTCGTCGCGCACGCCGGTCATCACCGTCGGCTCGAAGAACAGCCCGTCCTTGCGCTTTCCGCCCGTCACCACCGCGCCGCCGTGGTCGAGCACGTCGGCGATATGCTCCTCGACCTTCTCGATAGCGCCCTCGTTGATCAGCGGACCGGTCGTCACGCCCTCCTCGAGCCCGTCGCCCACGCGCAGCTTCTCGACCGCGGCGGCGAGCTTGTCGGCGAAGGCGTCATAGACGCCGGCCTGCACATAGATGCGGTTGGCGCAGACGCAGGTCTGGCCGTTGTTGCGGAACTTGGACGCCATCGCGCCCTCGACCGCGGCATCCAGATCGGCGTCGTCGAAGACGATGAAGGGGGCGTTGCCGCCCAGCTCCATCGAGCATTTCAGCACCTGGTCGGCGGCCTGCCGCAGCAGGATGCGGCCGACCTCGGTCGAGCCGGTGAAGGTCAGCTTGCGGACCAGCGGGTTCTCGCAGAACTCCTTGCCGATGTCTGAGGACCGGCTGGAGGTCACGACCGACAGGATGCCCTTGGGCAGCCCCGCCCGCTCACCCAGCACGGCCAGCGCCAGCGCCGAGAGCGGCGTCTCGGCCGCCGGGCGGGCGACGAAGCCGCAGCCGACCGCCAGCGCCGGGCCGCATTTGCGGGTGATCATCGCGTTGGGGAAGTTCCAGGGCGTGATCGAGCCCACCACGCCGATCGGCTGGCGCAGCACGGTCAGGCGCTTGTCGGGCTGGTGGCCGGGGATCGTCTCGCCATAGACGCGCTTGGCCTCTTCGCCGAACCACTCGATGAAGGACGCGCCATAGGCGATCTCGCCCTTGGCCTCGGCCAGCGGCTTGCCCTGCTCGGCGGTCAGGATCTTGCCCAGATCCTCCTGGTTTTCCATCATCAGGTCGAACCACTTGCGCATGACCTGCGCGCGCTCCTTGGCGGTCTTGGCCTGCCAGCCCGTCATCGCGGCGTGGGCGGCCTCGATGGCGCGCTTGACCTCGGCGCGCGACAGGTCGGCCACCTCGGCGATGACGTCGCCGCGGGCGGGGTTGCGCACAGGGAAGGTCTTGCCGTCGTCCGCATCCACCCATTCCCCGGCCACGAAGGCGCGGGTTTCCATCAGCGACGGGTCGCGCAGCAGCATCTTGAGGTCGGTGGGGCGGGCGGTCATGGCGGGGCTCCTTCTCGGCTGCGGGGGGCTGCGGCGTCGCACGGGCTGCGGGCGCCGGTTTCGGCCAATGCTCACCACGCCACCCGGCGCTTGTCAAAGCGGCGGCAGCACGGCGCGGGCGCTCGCCTGACAAAACTAGTTGTGATCCGCCGTGTTGAAACACGCGGGGCGATCCCGCCGTTCATGCCGCGACGGACCCGAACCGGGCCCGACCAAAACCAGAGGACTGACCGACATGAAGAAGCTGCTTGCCACGACCACCGTCGCCGCGCTCGCCTTTGCCGGCGCCGCCTCGGCCGAAACCATGGCCACCGCGGCCACCGATCTGAACCTGCGGTCGGCCCCGCAATCGACCGCGTCGGTCGTGACCGTCATCGCCAACGGCGACGAGGTTTCGGTCGCCGGCTGCATCGAGAGCGCCAACTGGTGCGAGGTCACCTACAAGGACCAGAAAGGCTGGGCCTACGGCGACTACCTGACCACCAAGGTCGGCGACAAGGTCGAGGCGCTCTACCCCAACCGCCAGGCGGTGGGCGTGACCGTGATCGAGGCGCCCAAGGTCGATGAGCAGAAGCAGGCGATGGACACCGCCGTGGGCGGCACCACCGGCGCTGCGGTCGGCGCGGTTGTCGGCGGCCCGGTCGGCGCGCTGGTCGGCGCGGCCATCGGCGGCTCGGCCGGCGCGGCGGCCAGCCTCACGCCTGCCCCCGAGGTCCGCACCTACATCGACGCCAACCCCCATGACGCCGTCGTGTTGGACGGCGAAGTGGTCGTCGGCGCCGGCATCCCGGACAGCGTGACGCTGTACGAGATCCCCGACCAGAAGGATTTCAAGTACGTGATCGTGAACGGCCAGCCGGTGCTCGTGAACCCGGCCGACCGCCGGATCGTCTACGTCTATCGGTAACAATGACTTCTGTTGACGGGTAAGGGTCGCGGCCCGGCGGATTCCCTCACCGCCAGCCGCGACATCGGGGGCGGGGCCGCAGGGCCTCGCCCCTTCTTCATGGCCGGCGCGCCGACCAGCAGGGCTGCAGGTCACCCGGCGCCGGGGCCGCCGCATGGACCGCCCGCGCCACGGCCCGGGCGAGCACGGCGGCCGCGGCATAGCCCAGCCGGAACGGGTCGGGCGCCGGGCGAGCGCCGGTCGAGACGGCGAACACCAGGTCGCCGTCATAGGGCGTGTGCGACGGCACGATCGCGCGGGCCAGCCCGTCATGCGCCGCGACCGCCATCCGGGTCAGCCCCGGCTTGGTCAGCGCCGCATCCGTGGCGACGATGGCGATGGTCGTCGCCTCGCCCAGCCGCTTCTCGGGCCCCGGCTCGTCCTCGGGTGCGAACGGCCCGCCGAGGCCGAGGCCGCCGAACTCGGTCTCGATCTCATAGGGCGCCGCCCAGAACTGCCCCGAGGGCGCCGTCACCGACCCCAGCGCATTGACCGCCACCAGCGCCCCCACCGTCGTCCCGTCCGAGAGCACCGCCGAGGCCGAGCCGAGCCCGCCTTTCCACTGCGCCGTGAGCGCCCCGGTCCCCGCCCCGTGCGAGCCGAGCGCGAACTCGGGCCCCGCGGCCTCGTACGCGCGCCGCCCGAGCGCAGGGTACGGGCTCTCGTCCCAGTCCTTGTCGCCGCCGTTCAGCAGATCGAAGAGGATCGCCCCCGGCACGATCGGCACCCGCACCGGCCCCACCGCAAAGCCGCGACCTGCGGCGCGCAACCCCGCCATCACCCCGTCGCAGGCCCCGAGCCCGAAGGCCGACCCGCCCGCCAGCACCAGCGCATCCACCTGCTCGACCAGCCGGTCGGGGGCCAGCAGGTCGGTCTCGCGCGTGCCGGGCGCGCCGCCCATGACGTGCACCCCGCAGGCGAAGGGCGCGTCCGCGGTCAGAACCGTGACCCCGGACTTCAAGGCCGCGTCGGCGGCGTTGCCGACCCTCAGCCCGGCGACATCGGTGATGAGATTGCGTGGTCCCGGCCGCATCGTCGTTCTGTCCTGTCCCAATATCCCGGGGTCCGGGCAGCGCCCCGGTCCGGCACCCGCCGCCCCGCGCCAGTCAGCCCGCAGCGCGCCCGCCGCGCAACCCCCTGCGGGTGCGGGGCGTTGCGCTGCACCCCCGCCGCGCCTACATCCCTCGCACCGCGCCCCCACGCCAAGGAGTTTCGCCATGACCGAGCCCGTCCACGCCATCTTCGGCCGCCCGCTCGGGGCGCCCGTGCCGCGGGGGTACGAGGAAATCGTGCTCGGCATGGGCTGCTACTGGGGCGTCGAACGCCTGTTCTGGCAGCAGGACGGCGTCTGGCTGACCGAGGTCGGCTTTGCCGGCGGCACCGCCCCCGACCCGACCTACAAGCAGGTCTGCGCCGGCGGCACCGGCCATGCCGAGGTCGTGCGCGTGGTCTATGACCCGAGCCGGCTCAGCATCGAGCAGATCCTCAAGATCTTCTGGGAAAACCACGACCCCACCCAGGGCAACCGCCAGGGCAACGACGTCGGCGACCAGTACCGCTCGGTGATCTTCACCACCACCGACAGCCAGCGCATCGCGGCCGAGACGAGCCGCACCGACTACGACAACCGCCTCGCCGTCGAGGGGTTCGGCGGCATCACCACCGAGATCGCCCCGCTCACCCGGTTCTATCGGGCGCCTGAGGAGGATCACCAGCAGTACCTCCACAAGGTGCCGAATGGCTATTGCGGCCTGCGCGGCACCGGGGTGCAGGCGTCAAGCGCCGCCGCCGTCCACGAGGCCGTGACGGGCGAGGGCGACGGCAACCCTGAGCCGTCGCCATCCTCGTCGGGTGGCAGCTCGGTCGTTGCCGGCGCCGGCGGGGCGGCGTGATGGCCGAGGCCGAGGCCAGCGCCGACGACGCGCGCGACGACGACGCCGCGACCTGGGCCGCGCTGACCCAGACCCAGGGCCGCGCCGCCGCCGAGGCGCTGGCCGAGGCCTGCGAGGACCTCGACCCCGAACCCGTCGGCACCGGCGTCTTCGAGATCGAGGACGGCAGCGACCGCTG
This sequence comes from Paracoccus sanguinis, assembly GCF_900106665.1. GTDB lineage: Bacteria > Pseudomonadota > Alphaproteobacteria > Rhodobacterales > Rhodobacteraceae > Paracoccus > Paracoccus panacisoli. The sequence continues at coordinate 1,223,497 of NZ_FNNA01000001.1, read as the reverse complement.
GGAGGTGGGCGCCTGGTTCACCGAGGCCCCCGACGAGATCGCGCTGGCGCTGCTCGCTGCCGCCGCGGGCGCGCAGCCCTTCGTCGTCTCGGAAGTGCCCGAGACCGACTGGGTGGCCCATGTCCGCCGCGAACTCGCCCCGGTCGAGGCCGGGCGCTTCTTCGTCCACGGCAGCCACGACGCCGACAAGGTGCCCGAGGGCGCGGAGGCGCTGTGCATCGAGGCCGCGATGGCCTTTGGCACCGGCCACCACAACACCACGCGCGGCTGCTTGCTGGCCTTCGACCGGCTGCTCACGGCGGGCGAGACGCCGGGCCGGATTGCCGACATCGGCTGCGGCACCGCGGTGCTGGCAATGGCGGCGGCGCGGGTGCTGCCGGGCGTGGTGCTCGCCTCCGACATCGACCCGGTGGCGGTCGAGACGGCCGAGGCGAACGTCCTCGCCAACGGCCTGGCCGGGCGGGTCGAGTGCGTGATGGCCGAGGGGTTCGGCCACCCGCTGCTGCACGACGCGGGACCCTATGACCTGGTGTTCGCCAACATCCTCAAGCAGCCGCTGATCGACCTCGCCCCCGACATGGCGCGCCAGCTGGCGCCGGGCGGGCGTGCGATCCTGTCGGGCATCCTGACCACCCAGGCCGACGAGGTCGCCGCCGCCTATGCCGAGGCCGGGATGCCGCTCTCGGCGCGCGACGATCTGGGCGACTGGACTACGCTGGTCGTGCAGCGCGCCTAACCCTCGCGGGCGCGGCGGCGCTCGATGTAGTCGCGCAGCTCCTCGATCTCGATCCGGGCCTCGTGCAACTCGGCCTCGAGCGCCGCGGCGTGCGCGCGGGCCTGCGCGGCCTCGGCGGTGTCGCTGGGGGTCGGCCCGGCGGCCTCGGGCGCGGGGGCCGCGGCGCGCAGCACCAGCCAGCCGGCGAGGCCGCCGAGCAGGAAGGCCACGAACAGGGCGCCGGCCGCCACGAGGATGAGCGTGTCGTGGGTCATGCCGCGCAGGATAATCTGCCCGGCGGCATCAGGCGAGAGGCCATGCGCTGGTCAGCTTCACCGACGGCGCAGCGCCGTTCCGGCGGCAGGCGCCGCTCAACGCTCCGGTCGAGGCGTCGGCCGGGCGCTACCGTCGGGGGGCGGCGGGGCGGTCGGGGCGCCCTGCGGCAGCGGCGGCGGCACGGGCGTGGAGATCCGCGATCCCTGCACGGTGATGCGGTCGGGCCGCAGCGCGATCCCCTCTTCGGCGAGCAGCTCGTCGGCCGTCTCGGCATCCGAGGTCAGCGCCGGCAGCGGCGGCAGCGTCAGGTCGCCGCCGCTGAGCGCCGGAGGCGGCCCGGTCAAGCGGCCGGTCAGCGGGAGTGCGGGGGCTGCGTCTCGCGCTTGGCCGGGCTGGGCCGATCCGGGGGCTGCGGGTGCGGCGTCGGTGGTGACGACGGCGGTGGCATCGGGGGCTGTGGGTGCAGCGTCGGAGGCAATCGCGTCGGTCCCTGCCGCGGTGGTCGTTGAGGCTTTCGCCTCCGAGTCGGCTGAGTCGACGTCCGTTGAGCGCGTGGCGCTGGCGTCAGGGCCGGGCTCGCCCGTGCCCGGAGCGGCTGTCTCCGAAGCACCTGTCTCCGAGGCGTCTCTCCCCTCCGGCTCGATGGCGTCGGTGCCCGCGGTGTCTGTTCCTGAAGCGCTCTCGTTGGCGACGGGTGGTGCCGCGTTCGGTTCAGTCCCCTGACCCACGGTCGCCGCGCTATCGTCGCCATCCGGCTGCGCGGCATCGGTCGTGCCGGCGTCGGCGGGCGCTGCATTGGGTCCGCCGGTCCCGGCCCCGTCCGTTGCGGTGGAGCCCAGACTGGCCGCATCCGACGCCGGGTCGGCGCTGCCCACGGCTGCTCCCGTCTCAATCCCATTGGCGGCAGGTGCTGCAGCAGCGTCTCCCGCCCCCACCCCCTGCGTCTCGGATGAGGCAACCGCCCCCGCCGGCGCAGACGTCTCGCCCGCCGCAGGCGCGCCACTCACCCCCGAAGCCGCGCTGACAGCCCCTTCCCCATCACCACCCGCCACCTCAGGCGGCTGCGCCTCTGTCACCCCCCGCGTCACCTCCGCGGCGGCGGCCTCGCCGGCGACGGGGAAGGGGGAGAGCAGCCGGAACTCGATCCGGCGGTTGGCCTCGCGCCCGGCGTCGGTGGCGTTGTCGGCGACCGGGCGGGTCTCGCCATAGCCGCGCGCCGCCAGCAGCGCCGTGTCGATCCCCGCCCCCGCCATCGCCGTGCGGACGGTGTCGGCCCGGTCCTGCGACAGCTCCATGTTGAAGGCGTCCGAGCCCTGCGAGTCGGTGTGCGCCCCCAGCTCGATCCGGAAGTCGCCGCAGTCGCCCATCACCTCGGCCAGCTTCGCGAGCGTCGGGCCCGGGTCGCCGGCGATGGCGGCGCGGGCGGTCTCGAACCCGATCTCGGACTGCGCCATCACGTCGTTCAGCCGCGCCACGCAGGTCTCGCCCGTGGGCAGGTCGAGCGCCGGGTCGAGCCGCGGGTCATAGGTCAGCGCCAGCTCGTAAGGCACGCCCGCACCGAGCCTGCGCCCGAGCTGCGCGGCCAGCGCCGCGCCCACCGCCTTGTCGCCCGAGGCCCCGGCGATGCGCAGCCCCTCGGGCGTCACCGTGGCCGAGCCGCGGCGCAGCCCGGCCATCGCCTCGAGCGTGGCGAGCACCCGCGGCGTCCAGCCCGAGGGCGCGGCCGGATCGACGCTCAGCACGCTGTCCACGGTGCCGAAGCGGGCGCGGGCAAAGCTCTCGACCGCGGCGCGCATCCGCTCGTCGCTGACCGCGCCGCGCAGGCGGATGCCGTCGCCCACCGCGCTCGCCACGAAGCTGACCGGCCCGGCAGGGGCGGGGGTGTCGGGCGGCGCCTGCGTGGCGGTGAGGGTGAAGACCCGCGGCAGCGCCCGGGTCAGGGTCGCGGCGGCGGCGTCGAAGGCCGGGGGCGGCACCTCGGCGGGCGCGTCAAGCGTCACGCTGGTGTCGGTGATCGCCACGCTGCCCGCCGGCAGGGCCGCGAGCGCGGTGATCGCCGCGACCGCGGCATCGCCCCATTGCGGGGTGGGCGCGCCGAGGCCGACGGGGCAAACCTCGTCCCCGACCGGGGCGCCGGCGGCTGCGGCGGCGGCGAGGATGCGCTCGCGCGCGGCGGCGCTGTCGGCGGCGCAGGTCTCGATCCGGGCCGGCTGGCCGGGCGCGCGGCTGAGGCGCAGGGCGAAGGGCGAGATGACCGGGCGCGGGGCCGAGACATTGGCGGCAAGCGTGATCCCGGGCGGGGTGATGTCGCGCAGCGCCTGCTCGAGCCGCGCCTTGTCGGCGGCGCCATCGGCCAGCGCGGTGACCTCGACCCGCCCCGGCGCGGCCGAGATGCGGGCGCGCGGCGCCAGCTCGGCGGCGCGCAGGGCGACGGCCACGGCCGCAACCCACGCGGCGGGGGCGGGGTAGTCGGCGGTCTCGATCAGGTCGGTGGGTTGCCCGGCGGCCGTGCCCCCCAGCCGCGCCAGCCGGGCCACCAGCGCCGCCCGGTCGAGCGTCACGGGGGCGAGGCCGATGACAGAGCTGCCCTCGTCATTGCGCAGGATCTCGAGCCGGAAGGACGGCGGCACGGCCTCGGGCGGGGGCGGGACCACGATCGCGTCGGCGATGCGGTCGGGCCCGACCACCGCCGCCGCGGCGTTCAGCGCCCGGAAATGGGTCAGCTCGTCGGGCGCCTCGCCCGTCAGCCGCAGCATCAGCCCGTCGGCCGAGGCCCGCGCCCAGCCGAATCCGCCCTCGGCCAGCGCCCCGGCCACGGCGGCCTCGGTCCGCTGTTCCAGTTGCCCGATGCCCCAGCCGGCCGCGACCCACGCCCCGACCCCCCCGGCGGCCAGCAGCGCCAGCGCGCTGAGACCGGCGCGCAGGCGGCGGGGGCGGGGGTGGCTCGGGTCGCGGGGCGGGGTCATGCGGGGGCTCTCGGATGGCAACGGCTGGCGGAGATGTAGTCACCCCGCGCCGAGGGTCCAATCACACCAGCGCGGCAACGGCGAGAAACAGCGCAACGATCAGCCCGGCGTCACGGTTGCTGCGGAAGAGCCGCAGGCAGACGGCGGGGCTCGCGGTGTCGAGCCCGCGCAGCTGCCACCACAGATGCGCGGCAAAGCCCGCCACCCCGAGCATCGCCACCAGCGCCGCCCCGGTACCGGGCCGCGTCGCCGCCACCGCCATCGCCAGCAGCAGCACCGCGCCGGCGGCAAACCCGAGCAGCCAGCGCGGCGTGTCGGCGCCGAACAGCCGGGCGGTGGACTTGACCCCGATCAGGGCGTCATCCTCGGTGTCCTGATGGGCGTAGATCGTGTCGTAGAACAGCGTCCACGAGATCCCCGCCGCATAGGCGAGCATGGCCGCCGGGTGCAGCGTGCCGCCATGCGCGGCAAAGGCCACCAGCACCCCCCAGTTGAAGGCGAGGCCCAGGAACACCTGCGGCCACCAGGTGAAGCGCTTGGCGAAGGGATAGACCGCGACCAGCGCCAGCGACGCGATCCCCAGCGCGATGGCGGTGCCGTTCAGCGTGAACAGCAGCACCGCCGCCAGCCCGGCCTGCGCGGCCATCCAGATCCACGCCCCCCGCACCGTGACCTGCCCCGAGGGCAGCGGGCGCGAGCGGGTGCGCGCCACCATCGCGTCGAACTCGCGGTCCGTCAGGTCGTTCCAGGTGCAGCCCGCCCCGCGCATCAGCACGGCGCCCAGCGTACAGACCACCACCACCCACAGGTCCACCCAGCGCGGCCGGTCCACCAGCATCGCGAGCCCGGTCCCCCAGTAGCAGGGCAACAGCAGAAGCCACGTCCCGATCGGCCGGTCGGCCCGGCTCAGCCGCAGAAGCGGGCGCCACGCGGGCGGGGCCAGCCGGTCCACCCAGTTGCCCCGGGGGGCGTCGGAAACCGATGGCGCTAGGGGCCGGGACTGCATAGGGTCGCGCCGATATGGGACAGGTCAGGCTTTACATAGAGCACCCGCTCGCCCCCGGACAACCCGTGCCGCTGGGGCCGGCGCAGGCGCATTACCTCGGCGCGGTGATGCGGCTGGGGCCGGGGGCGCGGATCGAGGTCTTCAACGGCCGCGACGGCGCCTGGACGGCCGAGATCGAGGCGGTGGGCAAGCGCGGCGGCTCGCTGGCGCTGGTCGCGCAGGCCGCGCCGCAGCGCGATCCGCCCGACGTCTGGCTGATGTTCGCGCCGATCAAGAAGGCGCGCACCGATTTCATCGTCGAAAAGGCGACCGAGCTGGGCGCGGCGCGCATCCTGCCGGTCCAGACCGACCACACCAACGCCGAGCGCATCGCCCGCGACCGGCTGCAGGCCCACGCGGTCGAGGCGGCCGAGCAATGCGGCGGCACCTTCGTCCCCGAGGTGGCGGCGCTCGCGCCGCTGTCGGGGCTGCTCGACCGCTGGGACACGGGTCGGCGCATCCTCTGGGCGGACGAGGCGCTGGCGGGACCGGCGGCGACGCTGGCCACGCTGCCGCGCGGGCCGTGGGCGATCCTCATCGGCCCCGAAGGCGGGTGGAGCGCCGCGGAACGGGCCCGTCTCGGGGCGCTCGAGGGGGTGACGCGGGTCAGCCTCGGGCCGCGAATCCTGCGCGCCGACACGGCGGCGGTGGCGGCACTGGCGCTGTGGCAGGCGGCGCTCGGCGACTGGTGATTCGGGTGGCAGGCTGCCTGCTGGGCGGACTGTCACAGGATTGAGGCAATTTTCACGATCTTGCGGCTTGACGCGGCTCAGTGAAGAAATCTGCGCGGACGTTCGGGAAGAACGCACGGAACTTCGACCAAATCGGTCTTATCCACCGGAATATTAGCCGTCCCACGGAAACGTCAGCCATGACGTCAGGTGATGGCCGGCCTGACGTCTGCGCCGCAAGCATGGCGGCAATTCGGTTCCGTCCGTGGCTGAAAAACCGGCAATCGACTATGTAATTGGGCATCGAATTGATCCCCCTCCTGTCCCCGCCGGACAGGGCCGCAAGAACAAAGGTGATATCATGTCCGCAGTCGAAACCCTCCGCCTTCCCGCCGCGTCGCGTCCCGGCCTGCTGTCGCGTCTTGGCGCCGCCTTCGCCCACTGGGCCGAAGTCCGCGAGACCCGCAGCCAGCTGAACCGCCTGACCGACCGCGAGCTGACCGACATCGGCCTGTCGCGCGCCGACATCGAGCACGTCGCCCGCGGCCTCTGAGGCCCCGCACGCACGGTCGCAGCGCCGCAGACGGCGGCGCCCGACAACCGCCATAACGACTTCGGGCCGGGGTTTCCCCCGGCCCTTTTTGCTGCCCTGTCGGCGTCCCTGTCGGCGGTCAGCGGGGGATCAGACCCCCGCCTCGACGATGGCGCGGGCGAGGATCGGCACCGAGTCCCGGTTCAGCCCAGCGATGTTCAGCCGCGAATCGCCGACCATGTAGATCGCGTTGTCGTCCTTGATCTTCTTCACCTGCTCAGGGCTCGCCCCCAGCCGCGAGAACATCCCGCGGTGCGCCGCGATGAAGTCGAAGCGGTCGGTGCCGGTCAGGCTGCGCAGCTCACCCGCAAGCTGTTCGCGCAGGGCGAGCATCCCCAGCCGCACCTCCTCCAGCTCGGCCTTCCAGTCGGCTGCGAGTTCCGCATCGTCGAGGATCGTCTGCACGATCCGCGCCCCGTGGTCGGGCGGGAAGGAATAGGTCTGCCGGTTGAGGTAGGCCATCGTCCCCTGAGCCAGATCGCGCGCGGCGGGCGTCTCGACCTTGGCCAGCAGCACGCCGGTCCGCTCACGGTAGATGCCGAAGTTCTTCGAGCACGAGGCCGCCACCAGCGCCTCGGGCGCCGCGCCGACGATGAGCCGGGTGCCGGCCGCATCCTCGTCCAGACCGTCGCCGAAGCCCTGATAGGCGAGGTCCACGAACGGCACGGCGCCGGTCTTGTCGAGGATCGCGGACACCTCGCGCCACTGGTCCAGCGTCAGGTTGGCGCCGGTCGGGTTGTGGCAGCAGCCGTGCAGCAGCACGAGGTCGCCCTTCTTTGCCCGGGCGAGGTCGGCCTTCATCCCCTCGAAATCCACCCCGCGGGTGGCGTCGTCGAAATAGCGGTATTCGACATGGGGCAGGCCCATGAACTGCAGGATCGAGACGTGGTTCGGCCAGGTCGGGTTCGAGACGTGGACGGTCAGATCGGGGTTGCCGATCCGCGCCAGCTCGAGCGCCTGCCGGATCGCGCCGGTCCCGCCCACGGTGGACAGCGCCGCGGTGCGCCCTTCGTCCAGCGTGTCGGCCAGCACCATCCGGCTCATCGCCGCGAGATAGGCGGGCTCACCGGCGAGCGCGGTGTAGCTTTTGGTCGTCTCGGCCTCCCAGATGCGCTGCTCGGCGGCCTTGACGGCACGCATCACCGGGGTCAGCCCGGTCGGGTCCTTGTACACCCCGACCCCGAGGTCGATCTTGCCCTGCCGGGTGTCGGCACGGAATTCGCCCATCAGGGCAAGGATCTTGTCGGGGGCTTGGGCTTTGAGCTGGCCGAACATCAGGCGTCTCCGGTTGCGATCTTGAGGTCGGGGTAGCTGCCCCATTCGGTCCAGCTGCCGTCGTAGAGCGACCAGTCCCGCTTGCCGATCCGCTCGAGCGCGAGGGCGAGCGTGGCCGCGGTGATCCCCGAGCCGCAGGTGGTGATGGCGGGTCGGTCGAGGTCCACGCCCGCGGCCTCGAAGGCGGCGCGCAGCGCGTCCGGCTCTTTCATCGTGCCGTCGGGGTTGTAGAGGGTGGCGAAGGGGACGTTGCGGGCGCCGGGGATGTGGCCAGCGCGCAGCCCGGGCCGCGGCTCAGGCTCGTCGCCGCGGAAGCGCGAGGGGCTGCGGGCGTCGATGATCTGGTGATCGCCGAGCTTCGAGGCCGCCGCCACCTGGGTCACGTCGCGCACGAGGCCCGCCTGCCGCTGCACCGTCATGTGCCGGTCGCGGGTGATCGGGGCCATGTCCTCGACCTCGCGCCCCTCGGCCTGCCACTTGGCGAACCCGCCGTCCAGCACCGCCACGTCGGTCTTGCCCATCAGCCGGAAGAGCCACCAGACCCGCGCCGCCGAGTGGATGTCGGCGTTGTCGTAGACCACGACCTGATGCCCGTCGCCGATCCCCATCGCCCGCAGGCGGCTGACGAAAAGCTCGGGCGGCGGCGCCATGTGCGGCAGCTCGCTGCGGCTGTCCGAGATCGCGTCGATGTCGAAGAACCGGGCGCCGGGGATATGCGCGGCCTCGTATTCGGCGCGTGCATCGCGCCCGGTGGCCGCCATGTGCAGGCTGGCGTCGAGGATGCGCAGGTCGGGATCGTTCAGATGCGCGGCCAGCCACTCGGTGGACACCAGTGTCTTCGGATCGTCGCGCATGGCCTTCCCCCCAAACGGATGCGGTCCTGACGGCTTTACCGGACCCCCGCAGGGCCTGCAATCGCTGCCCCGCGCGCGGGACGGGCGATCCCGGCCGAACCCGTGGGCGCGGCACCTCAGCCCTGCTTGAGCAGGCGCTGCTTTTCGCGGCCCCAGTCGCGCTTGGCCTCGGTCGCGCGCTTGTCGTGGTTCTTCTTGCCCTTGGCGATGCCGATCTTCAGCTTCACGATGCCGCGGTGGTTGAAATACATCACCAGCGGAATGAGCGTCATGCCCTCGCGCCCGATCGCCTGCCACAGCCGCGCGAGTTCCTTGCGGCTGACCAGCAGCTTGCGGTGGCGCCGTTCCTCGTGCCCGAAGACGCCGGCCTGCTTGTAGGACGAGATGTAGCCGTTGATCAGCCACAGCTCGCCGTTCTCGACGCTGGCGTAGGATTCGGCGATGTTCGACTGGCCGGTGCGCAGCGCCTTGACCTCGGACCCGGTGAGGATGATCCCGACCTCGAGGTCGCTCTCGATGAAGTAGTCGAAACGCGCCCGCCGGTTCTCGGCGATCACCTTGTAGTTCGGATCGGATTTTGCCTGCGACATGATCGGGTCGAGATAGGGTCCGCGGCGGCGCAAGTAAAGCCGGCGGCTTTCGCGCCGGCGGGCGGCGGGCTATGGGGCGGGTGTCCCCCCGCCAACGCGGTGCCCCATGCTGGTCCAGATCACCGTCGGAACCCTGCTGATGCTGCTGACGCTCGCCAGCAGCGGCGCCTCGCTCTACGTGATCGAGGTGATGCTGCAGGCCGCCCGCCCCTGGGTGCTGGGCGGCCGCGTCTGGGCCAAGCTGGTTGCGGTCATCATGATGGTCAGCGTCTGGGCGCTGGTGGACCTGACGCTCGGCGTCTGGATCTGGGCGATGGCCTATTGGCGGCTCGGCGCCTTTCCGGACCTCGAGCACGCGGTCTATTTCTCGCTCGTCAGCTTCACCACGCTCGGCTACGGCGACCTGCTGCTGCCGCAGGAATGGCGGATCATGGGCGGGCTGACGGCGGCGAGCGGGCTGCTGAACTTCGGCCTCATCACCGCGATCCTGGTCGAGACGGTGCGCGACGTGCGCGTGGCCCAGATGCGCCATCAGACCCGGCAGGATGCCCGGCACGAGGGGCGCCGCGCCCGTCGCTGACGGGTTGAAGCCCCTCCGCCGTTGCCGCAGTCTGCCCCCGGCAATCAGGGCAAGGGGGATAGGGCGATGCGGCATGGCGGACGGATTCTTGCGGATGCGCTGGCGCTGCACGGGGTCGAGCGGGTGTTCTCGGTCCCCGGCGAAAGCTTCCTCGCGGCGCTCGACGGGCTTTACGACGTGGGCATCCCCAACACCGTCTGCCGGCAGGAGGGCGGGGCCGCGATGATGGCCGAGGCCTGGGCCAAGACCACCGGCCGGCCCGGCGTCTGCTTCGTCACCCGCGGCCCCGGCGCCACCAACGCCAGCGCCGGCATCCACGTCGCCAAGCAGGACTCGACCCCGATGATCCTGTTCGTCGGCCAGATCGCCCGGTCCGACCGCGACCGTGAGGCGTTTCAGGAGGTCGACTACCGCCAGATGTTCGGTGGGCTGGCCAAGTGGGTGGCCGAGATCGACCAGACCGAGCGCATCCCCGAATACGTCGCGCGTGCCTTCGACCTTGCCCGCGCCGGGCGCCCCGGCCCGGTGGTGCTGGCGCTGCCCGAGGACATGCTGTCGGCCAAGGCCGACGTCCCCGACCTCGCGCCCGCCCCCCGCCCGGTGCCGGGCGTGTCCGAGGCGCAGGTGGCGGCGATCCGCGACGCGCTGGGCGCCGCCGAGCGGCCGCTGGTGGTGCCCGGCGGCTCGCTCTGGTCGCAGGACGACGCGGACGCGCTGACCCGGCTGGCCGAGGGCTGGGGGTTGCCGGTTGCGGTGCCCTTCCGCCGGCAGGACTACATGGACAACCGGCACCCGAACTATGCGGGCGACCTGGGCGTGGGGATGAACCTGCGGCTGGGCGAGGCGCTGCGCGAGGCCGACTGCATCCTGTCGCTCGGCGCGCGGCTGGGCGATTCGCTGACCGCCGGCTATGAGCTGATGAACCCGCGCGAGCAGGGGCGCCGGATCATCCACGTCTATCCCGACCCCGACGAGATCGGGCACCTGTGGCGCGCCGATCCCGGCATCGCCGCCTGCCCCAAGGCGGCGCTCGCCGCGCTGGCCGCGACGCCCGCGCCGCGCCGCTGGGACGACTGGACCGCCCGGCTGCGCGCCCATTACGAGATCTGGCAGACCCCGAAGCCCACCCCCGGCGCGGTGCGGATGGAGGAGGTGGTCTGCTGGCTCTCAGCCAACCTGCCCGAGGATGCCATCGTCACCAACGGCGCGGGCAACTATGCCGCCTTCCTGCACCGCTACTTCCGCTTCAAGCGGGCGCGGTCGCAGATCGCGCCGACCTCGGGGTCGATGGGCTACGGCCTGCCGGCCGCCATCGCGGCGAAGATCGCCCACCCCGGCCGCACCGTGGTCTGCATGGCCGGCGACGGCTGCCTGCAGATGACCGTGAACGAGCTGAGCACCGCCGCGCAGGAGGGGGCGGCGGTGATCGTGATCGTCGCCAACAACGGTCGCTACGGCACGATCCGCATGCACCAGGAGAAGCACTACCCCGGCCGGGTATCGGGCACCGACCTCTTCAACCCCGACTTCCCGGCGCTGGTGCGCGCCTACGGCGGCCATGGCGAGCTGGTGACCGAGGGCGGGGAGTTCGCCGCCGCCTTCGCCCGGGCGCGCGACAGCGCGAGGCTTTCGCTGATCGAGCTGCGCCTCGACTCCGAGGCCCTGACCACCGGCGCAACGCTGAGCGAAACCCGTGCCGCGGCGGAGGCGGCGAAGGGGTAGGTGAGGGCTGGCTGGGGGGGCGCTGAGGCTTGGGCTAAGGGGTTGCTGTCGACCGGCAAGATGCAGAGCGGGACACGTACGTTCGCTCAGGCGGCGCTGGAGACCGGGGGGCTAGCGCTGCCGCGCTCAAGCAAGCTGCCGCTGATCAAGCTGTGCCTCGACCCCGGGGCTTCAACACCCGGCGGTGCACCGGCCAAAATCCGGGCGAGGCAGACCGCCGCCCCGGTGCCTGCCCCGGCCACCATCACCACCACGACCGTCGCCGACCCGGTGGCCGCCGCGGGCGACAAGGCCGAGGACGCCGAGGGCTGAGGCGGCAAGGTGTCAAGGGGGCCGGGTTGGCGCGGTGTCGCTACGCCTCAAGCCGAACCCTGACGAACGGCGAGACGCTGAGCGGTCCAGGCGCGGTCGCTGTGACGGCTAGAGGTGAGCTCGGGCCGAGGCGACAAAGAGTTAGGCGGGCAGGCTGGCGCGGATCGAGTGAGACCTCCACCCGAGAGAGGGACTAGCGGCGTAGCACCGGGCAAAATTCGGGCGAGGGCCAAGCCGGCAAAGCGTCAAAGCGGGCCGGGTTGGCGCGGATGCCGCTCAAGCTGCCTCATCCCGAACCCCTGACGACTGGCGAGACGCTGAGCGGTCCATGCACGGTCGCCGTGACGGCTAAAGAAGTGAGCTGAGGAACGAGGCACCAAACGACCAGGCGGGCAGGCTGGCGCGGATCGAGTCAGACCTCCACCCGAGACAGGGACGAGCGGCATAACCCGCTCCCCCCTTCGACAGGCGGCAACCCGCAACCCTTAGGGCGTCACCACCTCACCGCCCGCCCAGGCGGCGGCCGCCAGGGCCCGTCCCAACGCTGCCCCAAACCCCCACCCGCCGCACGCGGCACTTCCCCACCCCCCGTCACACCCTGCCCCCTCACCCCGCCCGCAACGCCGCCACGATCCGCCGGGCCTTCTCCAGCCGCTCCGGCTGGCGCGTCATCACGCTGACTGACAGCGCCTCGACCAGTTGCCCAGCGATGGCGCGGGCGAGGGCGAGGCTCTGCCCCACCGCGGGGTTCGGCGCCCGCCGGGCGCCGGTCGTCGTCGGCGTGTCGGCAAACCGGTCGCGCACCGCCAGCAGCTCGCGCCCGAGGTCGCGGTCCAGCATCCCGGCCACCACCTCGAGCTCGGCCAGCACGCTGAGGCTCAGCTGCGGGGTGATGCGGACGCCGTTGCGGCGCAGCACCTGCTCTTCGGCGATGCAGTCGCCCAGCACCAGCATCAGGTTCGCCACGGCGCGCAGCTGGTCCAGCGGCGACAGGCGGCAGGCGGGGAAGCGGTCAAGTATCATGGCGAGTCCCTTCTGGTCCGTTCCCGCAACGTTCGCAGCAAATCCTTGACGAAGCGTTGCCAGCCCGGCCGCCCGGCCCGCGCAACGGCAAAAATTCTTGCGGCGGCGCAGGGTTCTGGCTCATCTGCGGGCATGGAACACCGCCCCTCTGCCCGCCCCGCTCCGCATCTCGCCCCGCTGCCCGCCGGCCTGCCCGACTCGGTCCCCTTCGTCGGCCCCGAGACGCTCGAACGCCAGCGCGGCGCGCCCTTCGACGCGCGGCTGGGCGCCAACGAGAACGGCTTCGGCCCCTCGCCCCGCGCCGTCGCGGCGATGCGGGACGCGGCCGCCGAGGTCTGGAAATACGGCGATCCGACCAACCACGACCTCAAGGCCGCGCTCGCCACTCATTGCGGGGTCGGCCCCGAGAATGTCGTGGTGGGCGAGGGGATCGACGCGCTGCTCGGCCTCGCCGTGCGGCTGATGGTGGCCGAGGGCGACCGCGTGGTGACCTCGGCCGGCGGCTATCCGACCTTCGACTTTCACGTCACCGGCTTCGGCGGGACGCTGGACCGCGTGCCCTACGCGGCCGACCGGCAGGACCCGGCGGCGCTGGTGGCGCGGGCGGCCGAGACGGGGGCGCGGATGGTCTATCTCTGCAATCCCGACAACCCGATGGGCGGCTGGCACCCGCCCGAGGTCATCGAGGCCGCCGTCGCAGCGCTGCCCGACGACATCCTGCTGATCCTCGACGAGGCCTATGCCGAGTTTGCCCCCGCCCTGCCGCGGATCGACCCCGCGGACCCGCGGGTGCTGCGGATGCGGACCTTTTCCAAGGCCTACGGGATGGCCGGGGCGCGGATCGGCTGGGCTCTGGGCGCGCCCGAGGTGGTGCGGGCCTTCGACCGGGTGCGCAACCATTTCGGCGTGAACCGGATCGCGCAGGCCGGGGCGCTCGCGGCGCTCGCCGACGAGGCGCATCTGGCGCAGGTGGTGGGCCAGGTCGCCGCCGCCCGCGACCGGATCGCCGCGATTGCGCGCGAGAACGGGCTAACCCCGCTGCCCTCGGCCACCAACTTCGTCAGCCTCGACTGCGGCGGCGACGGGGCGCTGGCGCGGCGGGTGCTCGAGGCGCTGGGCGCGCGCGGGGTGTTCGTGCGGATGCCGTGGGTGGCGCCGCAGAACCGCTGCATCCGCGTCAGCTGCGGACCCGAGGCCGAACTCGACGCCTTTGCCGCCGCGCTGCCCGAGGCCCTTGCCGCCGCACGCGGCTGAGACCCTCGGGCGCTCTCAACGGCGCGGCCTGTCGGTCAGAGCAGCCCGGCGTGGGCCATCGCCGCGTCGATCCGCGCCCGGGTGGGGGCGGTCAGTGGCACCAGCGGCAGCCGAACCGCCTCGGTGCAGCGGCCGAGGCGGGAGAGCGCGTATTTCGCCCCGACCAGCCCCGGCTCGATGAAGATCGCGATGTGCAGCGGCATCAGCCGGTCCTGCAGGCGCAGCGCCTCGGCATAGTCGCCCGCCGCGCACGCCGCCTGCATCTGCGCGCAGAGCCCCGGGGCCACGTTCGCGGTCACCGAGATGCAGCCGACCCCGCCCTGGGCGTTGAAGCCGTGGGCGGTCGCGTCCTCGCCCGAGATCTGCAGGAAGTCCGGGCCGCAGGTGATCCGCTGGCAGCACACCCGCTCGAGCTTGCCGGTTGCGTCCTTGACGCCCACGATGCGGGGCAGCTTCGCCAGCTCGCCCATCGTCTCGGGCGTCATGTCCACGACCGAGCGGCCGGGGATGTTGTAGATGATGATCGGCTTGTCGGTCGCGTCGTGGACGGCGGTGAAGTGCGCGATCATCCCCTCTTGCGTGGGCTTGTTGTAATAGGGCGTGACGACCAAGAGCCCGTCGGCCCCGACCCGGCAGGCGTGCTGCGCGAGCCCGATCGCCTCGCGGGTGTTGTTCGACCCCGCGCCCGCGATCACCGGCACCCGGCCCGCGGCCAGCCGCACCACGGCCTCGACCACCGCCTCGTGCTCGGCATGGCTCAGCGTCGGGCTTTCGCCGGTGGTGCCGACGGGGACGAGGGCGCTGCTCCCCTCCTCGATCTGCCATTCGACAAGCCGCTCGAGCGCCGGCCAGTCGATTTCGCCATCCGCGCGAAGGGGGGTGACGAGGGCGGGCATCGAGCCTTTGAACATGACGCGCGGGTCCATCTGCGGGGGCGGTTTGGCCGGCTATACGACCGGCGCGGGGCGATGCCAACCCGGACGAGCGGCGGCCTGCCGCCGATGTGAATTGCCCCGCGCCGGTCGAGCCCCCAGATTGCCCCAATGACCCATGCCCGCCTTTCCCTCGCCGCGCTGATGGCGGTGCTGCCCCTCGGCCTTGCCCTGACGCTGACCCCGGCGCGGGGCGAGGATGCGACGCTGATCGCCCGCGCGTTGGCGGCGGCGGGGGCGCGCGACTGGGCGGGGGCGGATGCGGCGGCGGAACGCTCGGGGCCGCTGGCCGTCGATCTGGTGCTGTGGCAGCGGCTGCGGGCGGGGCAGGGCAGCTGGCCGGAGTACCGCGACTTCGCCCGCCGCAACCCCGACTGGCCGGGGATGGAGCTGTTCTGGCGCCGGGGCGAGGCGGTGCTGCGCCCCGACCTGCCCGCGCCCGAGGTGCTGGAATGGTTCGGCGACCGCCTGCCGCAGTCGCTGCCCGGTGCGCAGGCGTGGATCGTGGCCCAGCCCGAGGCCGACCGCCCGGCGGCGTTGGAACGGCTGTGGACCGGGATCACCGCGCTCGACGCGGCGGGCGAGGCGGCGCTGATCGCCGCCTACGGCCCGGCGCTGGCGCCCCATCACCCGGCGCGGCTGAGGATGCTGCTCGACGCGGGCGAGTGGCAGGCGGCCGAGCGGCTGCTGCCGCTGGTCCCGGCGGGGCCCGAGGCCGACCTCGCCCGCGCCCGGATCGCCGTGCAGGCGCGCCGCACCGGGGTCGATGCGCTGATCCTCGCCCTGCCGCAGGCTCAGCGCGACGACGCCGGGCTGGCGCTCGACCGGTTCCGCTGGCGGGTGGCGGCGAAGCAGGGCGATCTGGCGCGGGCGCTGATGCTCGAACGCTCGACTTCGGCCGAGGCATTGCGCGATCCCGCAGGCTGGGCGGCGCGGCGCAAGGATTATGCCCGCGCGGCGCTCAGGGCCGGGGACTGGGCGCTGGCCGAGCGGCTGGCCGCCAACCATTTCCTGCCCGCGGGGGTCGATGCCTATGAGCTCGACTGGATCGCGGGCTATGCGGCCTTGCGGGCTGGGGCGGCGGACCGCGCCCGGGCGCTGTTCGCGCTGCTGCCCGACATCGACAGCGGGCCGATCACGCTGTCACGCACCCACTACTGGCGCGGCCGCGCCGCCGAGGCGCTGGGCGACGCCGCCACCGCCCGCACCGAATACGCCGAGGCCGCGCGCCACCAGACCGCCTGGTACGGCCAGCTCGCCGCCGAGAAGATCGGCGCCCCGATGCGGCCCGAGCTGGCGCTGCCGGGGCCGGCGATCGACAGCCTGCCCGACTGGCGCGGCGCCAGCGTGGGCGAAGCGCGGATGTTCCAGGCCGCGCTGTGGCTCATCGCGGCGGGCGACCCGGCGCAGGCGCAGCGGTTCCTGCTGCACCTTGCCGAGACGGCCCCGGCCGAGGACATCGCCCGCATGGCGCGGCTGATGCTCGAGCTGCACCGGCCCTGGGACGCGCTGCGGCTGGGCAAGGCGGCGGCGGGCAAGGGCGGGGTCTGGCCCGCGATCTACTATCCGCTCACGGGGCTCGAGGGGGCCGAACTGGGCCTGCCGCCCGAGCTGGTGCTGTCGATCGCGCGGCGCGAGTCCGAGTTCAACCACACCGTCCGCTCGCCCGCCGGGGCGCTGGGGCTGATGCAGGTCATGCCCGACACCGGCCGCCAGATGGCCCGCGTGATCGGAGAGCCGTTCGACCAGCCGCGGATGACGCAGGACGCCGAATACAACGCCCGGCTGGGGGCGGCCTATCTGCACGGGCTGCGCGACCGCTTCGGGCCGTCCATCGCGCTGGTCGCAGCGGGCTATAACGCCGGGCCGGGGCGCTCGGCCCGCTGGCTCAGGGACTTCGGCGACCTGCGCATCGTCGGGCGCGCCGGGGCCGACCCGGTGGACTGGGTCGAGATGATCCCTTTCGACGAGACGCGGACCTATGTGATGCGGGTGGCGGAATCTCTGCCGATGTACCGGGCGCGGATCGCCGGGCATCCGGTGCCGCTGGTCCCGACCTGGGACCTGCGCGGCGGCGTCTCGCTGCCGCCGCCCGTGATCTCGCCGCTGGTGCTGGCGCTGTCGGACCGCCCGCGCGGAACCGCACCGTGGGTGCGCGAGGCCGCGGGTGCGGCCCGCCGGATGGCCGCTGTGCCGGTGGATGCCGCCCTGCCCGGGGCGGCCGCACCGGCGATCCCGGCCAGCGGCGCGCCCCCTGAGGCGGCCCCGCCGTCAGCCCCCGCGGCTGCCCCCGCGGCTGCCCCGGCGGACGGACCCGAGGTCGCCCAGCCGCCCCAGCCCGAGGCGCAGATCGCCGAGGTCGCCGCCAGCCTGCCGCGGCCCACTCCCGGGCAGCCGGCCGCCACGCCGCAGACTCCAACGGCACTTGCACCCGCACCCGGCCCCCGCCGCCCGGTCCCGGCAGCGCGGCCCGAGGCGCTCTCGCAGGCCGATCCGATCAGCCCGTCCGGGCCCGGCGCAGCGTCCGCCACCAGGTGAACAGCCCCGCGCCGACGATGATGACCATGCCGATCAGCACGTTGAGGCGCAGGGTCTCGCCCAGCCAGAACACCCCGATCAGGCTGACCCAGACGAGCTGGGTGTAGGCGAAGGGTTGCAGGCTCGACGCCTCGGCCAGCGCATAGGCGCGGATCAGCAGGTAGTGCCCCGCCGCGCCGGTCAGACACAGCGCCGCCATCCACGGCCAGTCGGCCCGCGCGATCGGCACCGCGAACCAGATCCCGGCCAGGGTGATGCCGACCGCCCCCGCCACCCCGGTCCAGAAGAAGCTGACCATCGCGCTGTCGTCGGCCGAGACCTTGCGGGTCAGCAGCGCGTAGACCGCGAACATCAGCGCCGAGATCAGCGGCAGCGCCGCCCAGGGCGAGAACACCCGCAGCCCCGGCTGCAGGATGATGAGGATGCCGGCGAACCCCACCCCGACGGCGAGCCAGCGCCGCCAGCCGATCTTCTCGCCGAGGATCGGGCCGGACAGCGCCACCACCATCAGCGGCGCGACGGTGAAGACGGCGTGCGTCTCGACGATGCCGAGCTTGACGAAGGCGGTCAGCATCAGCACCACCTCGGCCACGAGGATCAGCCCGCGCAGCGTCTGCGCCACCGGGTGGGGCGAGCGTAGCGCGGCCCGGACGCCGCCGGGGCTGCGCGCGACCAGCACCACCGCGAAGACGGCGAAGAACCAGTAGCGCAGCATGGTGACGTAGACGGGCGGGTAGATCGCGCCCAGATGGCGCGACACCGCGTCCTGCACGGCAAAGATCAGGCTCGCGGCGCAGATCATCAGCACGCCCGCGCGCTGGCCGTCGCGCACCGCCGCCGCCTCGGGGACGGCGACCGGCACGACCGGGGGGATTGCGACGGGCGGCGGGAGCGGCGCTGCGACGGGCGCGGCGTGGCCCGGCGAGGGGGCGGGACAGGGGGCGGTCATGGGCAGGGCCGAGCGTTGGATGGTATACCAACCCGTCACGACGCCCGCCGCGCCTGTCAAGCCGCGTCAGACCGCCGCAGGCCCGGAGGGGATGATTTCAGGGCAGCCATGCCGGGGCTGCATGGCGCCCCAAGCATGAGGATCAGTCGCGGCTGCGGACAATCTCGGCAAAGCCCGCGAAGAGCTGCGCGTTGGCGGCGACGATGTCGCCGGCGTCCACACCCGCGCCCTCATGGGCGCGCAGCGGCTCGACGAAGCCGCCCGCCTCGCGCACCAGCAGCCAGCCGGCGGCCACGTCCCAGGCGTTGATCCCACGCTCCCAATAGCCGTCGTAGCGGCCGGCGGCGACATAGGCGAGATCGAGCGACGCCGACCCCCACCGCCGCACCCCGGCGCAGACCGGCATCAGCCGCGCGAGGTCGCGCAGCGTCGCGGGCAGCGTCCCGCGCCCGCCGAAGGGCACGCCGGTGGCGAAGATCGCGCTGTTCATGTCGCGCCTCCCCGACACCCGCAGGCGCTTGTCGTTGACGAAGGCCCCGTCGCCCTTCTCGGCAGTGAACAGCTCGTCCTTGGCCGGGTCGAAGACGACCGCCGCGACGACCTCGCCCTTGTGTTCGAGCGCGATCGACACCGCCCAGTGCGGCAGGCCGTGCAGGAAGTTCGTGGTCCCGTCCAGCGGATCGACGATCCAGCGCCGGGTCGGGTCCTCGCCGTCCTCGGTGCCGGTCTCCTCGCCGCACCAGCCATAGTTCGGGCGGGCGACGCGCAGCTCCTCCTTGATGATCCGCTCGGCCTCGCGGTCGGCGCGGGTGACGAAGTCGCCCGGCCCCTTCGAGGACACCTGCAGGTTCTCGACCTCGCGGAAGTCCTTGACGAGGCTGCGGCCAGCCTTGCGCGCGGCCTTGATCATGACGTTGAGATTGGCGGAGGCCATGGCGGGGAATCCTTTTCGGGCTGACCCGTGGGCTTAAGCGAACGCGCCGGAAAAGGAAAGCGATCAGCCCGCGCCGCACGGGCCCCTGAGGCTCAGCCCGCCGAGGCCTCGGCGGGCGTCCACGCGGCGCGGGCCAGGCGCAGCATCTCCTGCACGAAGGGCAGCGGGCGGTCCTCGGCCCGCACGGCGGCATAAAGGCGCCGCGTCACCCCCGGCCGTCCCAGCCGCAGCGTGGCGATGTCGGGGTTGGCGGCCTCGCGCGCCAGCACCCAGTCGGGCAGCACCGCCACCCCGCGGCCCGAGGCGACGAGCATCAGGATGACGTCCGTCAGCTCGACCTCGCGCACGGCGGCGGGCACCACCCCCGCCGGGTCGAGGAAATGCGAGAACACGTCGAGCCGCGCCCGGTCCATCGGATAGGCGATCAGCGTCTCGGGCGCGAGGTCGCCCGGCTCGGCATGGGCCCGGCCGGCGAGCCGGTGCGTGGCCGGCACCGCCAGCAGCGGATGATAGTCGAACAGCGGCTCGAAGGTGACGCCCGGCAGGTCCTCGGGGTCCGACGAGATCACCATGTCGGCCTCGCCCCGCAGCAGCGCCGGCAGGGCGGTGAAGGCGAGCCCGGCGCGCACGTCGATGTCGACCTGCGGCCAGGCGTGGCGGAACCGGTCGAGCGCCGGCAGCAGCCAGTTGAAACAGGCGTGGCACTCCATCGCGATGTGCATCCGCCCGACCTGGCCGCGGGTGACACCGCGCATCTCGGCCTCGGCCGCCTCGACCAGCGGCAGCACCTGCCGGGCCAGCGCCAGCAGCCGCATCCCGGCGGGCGACAGCCGCATCGGCCGGGTCTGGCGCAGGAACAGCGGCGTGCCGGCCTGCTCCTCCATCGCGCGGACCTGATGCGAGAGGGCGGACTGGGTGATGTTCAGCACCTCGGCCGCACGGGCCAGCCCGCCGTGGTCATGGACCGCGCGGATCGTCCGCAGGTGGCGCAGTTCCAGATGCATGAGCGCGGCTCATCCTGACCTTGCATGATATGAATTTGTTTCACGCCGGAACGCGTGGCACAAGCGCGGACAAAGAGGAATCGCCATGTCCGTTCGCCGCACCGTCCCCGCCGTCAGCTTCGAGTTCTTCCCGCCGAAGACGCTCGACCAGTCGTTCCGGCTGTGGGAGACGGCGCGCGCCCTGGCTCCGCTGGGCCCGGATTTCGTCTCGGTCACCTATGGCGCCGGCGGCACCACGCGGCAGCTGACGCACGAGGCGGTGACGGCGCTCGCCACCCACTACGGGCTGAACGTCGCGGCGCACCTGACCTGCGTCGAGGCGACCCGCGCCGAGACGATGCAGATCGTCGACGACTATGCCGCCGCCGGGGTGCGCGAGATCGTGGCGCTGCGCGGCGACGCCCCGCAGGGCGCGGCCGCGTGGACCCCGCACCCCGAGGGGTTCGCGAGCTCGGTCGAACTGATCGAGGCGATCGCCGCCCGTGGCGGCTTCACCATTCGTTGCGGCGCCTACCCCGAGCCGCACCCCGACAGCGCCGACAGTGCTGCCGACGTGGCGTTCCTCAAGCGCAAGGTGGACGCGGGCGCGACGAGCGCGATCACCCAGTTCTTCTTCGACCCCGACACGTTCTTCCGCTTCCGCGACGCCTGCGCGGCGGCCGGGATCGCGGCGCCGGTGATCCCCGGCATCCTGCCGATCCAGAGCTGGGCCGGCGCCAAGCGCTTCGCCGCCCGCTGCGGGACCAGCGTGCCGGCCTGGGCCGAGGACGCCTTTGCCCGCGCCGGCAAGCCGGGCGAGGCCGCGCTGGCCC
Organism: Paracoccus sanguinis; assembly: GCF_900106665.1. GTDB lineage: Bacteria > Pseudomonadota > Alphaproteobacteria > Rhodobacterales > Rhodobacteraceae > Paracoccus > Paracoccus panacisoli. The sequence continues at coordinate 1,202,453 of NZ_FNNA01000001.1, read as the reverse complement.
GCGACATTGCCGTGGAGCTCTGTACGCGGCTGATCGAGGGCGGGGTGGACCGGCTGCATTTCTACACGCTGAACCGCCCCGAGCTGACCGCCGAGGTCTGCGCCGCGCTGGGGATCGAGGCGACCGAGGCTGCCGCCTGAGGCGGGCTGGAGTGAGGGCGGGCTGGGGTGGGGGCGGGCTGAGGCCTCTGGGGTTGCGCCGCCCGAGCGTGCAGTGCTGCGACCGGCTTTGATGCAGCGCCGGTTCGGTCCGGCGCGGCCTTGCTGTGCGAGTGAAATCGCCGCTCTGGCGACGACATCGGCCGAGCTTCCGCGGTCGCCACTCCTCGCGCCATCGCCCCTCCCCTCCACCCCCCCCCCTCACTCCCCCTGCGCCCGCGACCAGCGTCGGGCGGCGCGGCGGAGGGGCTCGGCGCGGGGGCGGCGCAGCCGGCGGAGGGGGCGGCGGCGGGTCTCGTCCACGAGCAGCGCCGGGCCGTGGTAGGGCAGCGGGACCGAGGGGTGCAGCAGGTCGCCCGCGGTCCCCACCGTGCGCGGGACCCGCAGCAGGAACGCCATCCCCCAGCCCGCCCATGAGCCGACCGAGGGCGCGGTCACGTAGCGGGGGAACTGCGCCCGCCAGCCCTCAGGCAGGGGCAGCCCGCGCGCCGCGGCGTGGTCGAGCATCCAGACCAGCGGGATGTTGGCGAGCGGCCGCCCCGCCTCGTGCCCGTTCAGCTGCCCGCCGATGTCGGCGTGGCAGCCCCGGAACCAGCGCTGCTCGACGCGGTCGGCCTCGGCCGCGTCCCACAGGATCGGCTGGAACACCGCCCGGGTCTCGTCCAGCCCCAGCGCCTGCGCGCCGAAGCGGACGTGCCCGCCCAGCCGGTGGTCGTGGAACCGGTGCTGTCCCTCGGTCAGCATCCACACCAGCGGCAGGCGCACGCCGAGCGCGGCCACCGTGTCGAAGACCCCGACCATCTCGATCGTCACCTCCGCATGGCAGCGGCGGCGAAAGCCGGCGAGCGTCCGCTCCTGCCCGCCGCGCTGGTAGAGCCGCCAGGCGAGCCGCGTGTTGCGCTCGGTCGCGTGGCGCGGGGTGAGCAGCCCGACCCGCCCGATCATCCCGGCGAGCGAGCGCGCGGTGAAGGCACCGCGCGAGTAGCCGAAGATGAAGATCGGGTCGCCCGGCCGCCAGCTGCTGGCGAGCCAGCCGTAGGCGGCGGCGATGCGGTCTTCGATCCCCTGCCCGGTGAACACCGCCCGCGCGCTGCGCCAGCTGTCCCAGTGCAGGCCGCTGGCGTAATGCACCCGCACCGGGCCGGCCTTGCGGACCAGCCGGCGGATCGTGGCGATATGGCTCGACCGCGGCCCGCCCAGCGTGGCGAGCGTGCCATCCATCAGGATGACGTGGGGAATCGGGGCGCGGGTGCTCATAGGCCCATGATGCACCCGATAGGTTGCGGATCGGCTAACGTTTCCGCGCCGGCCGCCCCGAACCTGACCGAAAGGTCAGGCGAACCCCATCACCGTCAACTGCCGCATCTCGCCGAAGCCGTTGAACCGGGTGTTGGTGACGACCGAATAGGCGCCCGCGCCGTTGATGACGAGATAGTCGCCCTCGGCGATGTCGCCCGGCAGCATCAGCTCGCCCGGCAGACGGTCGACCGAATCGCATGTCGGGCCGAAGACCACGCGGCCCGCATCCGGGCCGGTGCGGCGGCGGCCCTCGGGGGTCAGCACCTCGAGCCGGTCGAGGTTGCCGATCACCGGCAGCTCGTTCAGCCCGCCATAGACCCCGTCGTTCAGGAACACCGCGCCGCCGTCGCGCACCGCCTTGACGCGCGCGATGATGGCGAAGGCGTCGGCGCAGATGCCGCGGCCGGGCTCGCACACCAGCTCGGGCGCGTCGGCGCCGAAGACCTCGGCGGTGGTGGCGCCGATCCGCTCGAAGATCGCCGGCAGGTCGGGCTCGACCCCGTGGACGCGCCACGAGGGGAAGCCGCCGCCAACGTTCAGCCGCTTCGGCATGACCCCGGCAAGGTCGGCGATGTCGCGGGCGGTGCGGATGTAATGCTCCCACGCGCCGGGATCGACGCATTGCGTGCCGGGGTGGAAGGTCAGCGAGGCGATGTAGCCGCGCGCCGCGACCTCGCGCAGCAGCTCGGCGGTCAACTCGGGCGTGCCGCCGAACTTCGAGCCGAAGTCATAGGCCGCACCCACCACCGGCAGTTTGAACCGCGGCGAGATCTCGCAGCCCTTGGTCGGCACCTGCGCGAACAGCTTGTCGAGCTCGGAGCGGCTGTCCACCGACCACGCCTTGATCCCCGCGGCGACGGCATGGGCGATCTCGGCGGTCGAGCGGACCGGGTTGTGATAGTGCCGCGCCGCCTGCGGGGCGAGGCGGGTGATCAGGTCGATCTCATAGGGCGAGGCCACGTCGAAGCCGCGGATGCCGGCGGCGACGAGGTTGGTGATCACTGCCTCGTCCGGGTTCGACTTGACCGCATAGGTGACGAGCCCCGGAAAACCGGCGAGGAACTGGCGCGCACGGTCCTGCAGGACGGTCGGGGCAAAGACCAGCACCGGGTTCTCGGGCCTGAGACTGCGGACGATCTCGGCCGGATTTTCCCAGACGGTCTTGGCCTGATGGCCCTCGGTCAGTCCCATGCGTGATCCTTTCGGTCGCGGTGCGTTGCCAGCCAACGCAGGATCGGCGCTATGCGGCGCAATTTCAGCGATGAAAAGGGTGGAATGTCGCGCTGGCGGCGTTAATCTGACCGGCATGACCGGCGGATCGTCGGCGAAACCGGCAGGGATGAGGCCAGCCGTGGACGACACCGACCGCGCGATCCTTTCGCATCTGGGACAGGACGCCCGGATGTCGGTGGCGGTGCTGGCCCGGCGGCTCAAGCTGGCGCGCTCGACCGTGCAGGCCCGGCTCGAGCGGCTCGAGACCTCGGGCGTGATCGCCGGCTATACGCTGAAGCTGGGCGAGGCCGCCCGCGTCACCCGCATCCGCGCCACCTGCCTGCTGACCATCGAGCCGCGCGCCCAGCCGGCGATCCTCGGCCGGCTCAAGGCGATCCCGTCGGTCGAGCGGGTGCATTCGACCAGCGGGCGGGTGGACCTGCTGCTGCAGCTCGCCTGCGCCTCGACGGTCGAACTGGACGAGGTGCTGGACCAGATTGGCCACCTGACAGGCGTGCGCTCGTCCGAGAGCCTCGTGCACCTGTCCACCAAGTTCGACCGCGCAGTGTGACCGGCGGCCCGAACGGGCGGTGCGTGTGCACCTGCGGATGGCAGGAGGAACAGTGGTGAGCCCAACAGGATTCGAACCTGTGACCCACTGATTAAAAGTCAGTTGCTCTACCAACTGAGCTATGGGCCCAACACAGGGCGCCTGATTAGGGATGGTGCACGGGGGGGTCAAGGGGAAAATCGCGCCCCACTGGCGGAATCACGAGCGCGACCGTATATCGCCGCGATGAACCACCGCCCCACCCCCGGCCTGCCCTTCGTCAAGATGCACGGAGCGGGCAATGATTTCGTCGTCATCGATGCCCGCGCGCCGGGCGCCGGTCGGGTGACTCCGGCGCTGGCGCGGGCCATCGGCGACCGCCACCGCGGCGTGGGGTTCGACCAGCTGGCCGAGATCCTGCCCGACCCCGACGCCGACTATCGGCTGGTGTTCTGGAATGCCGACGGGTCCGAGGCGGGGGCCTGCGGCAACGCCTCGCGCTGCGTGGCGGCGCGGATGATGGGCGCGCTGGGCCGCGACAGCCTGCGCTTTGCCACCCGCCGCGGGATGCTGACGACGGTGCGCGAGGGTGACGCCGTCTGGGTCAACATGGGCGCCCCGCAGCTCGACTGGGACGCGGTGCCGCTGGCGCGCGCGATGGACACCGCCCGCCTGCCGCTTGACGGCGACCCGGCGGCGGTCGGCATGGGCAACCCCCACGCGGTGTTCTTCGTCCCCGATGCCGAGACCGCGCCCTTGACCACCCTCGGGCCGCAGGTCGAGCACGACCCGCTGTTCCCCCAGCGCACGAATGTCGAGTTCGCCAGCCTCACCGGCCCCGACCGGCTCAGGATGCGGGTGTGGGAACGCGGCACCGGCGTCACGCTTGCCTGCGGCTCGGGCGCTTGCGCGACTGCGGTGGCGGCGCATCGGCGCGGGCTGACGGGGCGGCGGGTGACGCTCGACCTCGACGGCGGCACGCTGGGGGTGGACTGGCGCGACGACGGGGTGTGGCTGACCGGCCCGGTGGCCACGGTGTTCGAGGGCACGCTCGACGCCGACTGGCTGGCCGAGGCCGCCCGATGAGCGGCGCCCCGATCCTCGCCACCCTCGGCTGCCGCCTCAACGCCTATGAATCCGAGGCGATGCGCGAGATGGCCGAAAGCGCCGGGCTCACCGGTGCGGTGATCGTCAACACCTGCGCCGTCACCGCCGAAGCGGTGCGCAAGGCCCGCCAGGAAATCCGCCGCCTGGCGCGCGAGAACCCCGGCGCGCCGATCATCGTCACCGGCTGCGCGGCCCAGACCGAGCCCGAGACCTTCGCCGCCATGCCCGAGGTCGCCCGCGTCATCGGCAACCACGAGAAGATGCAGCCCGCGACCTGGGCGGGCCTCGCCGCGCCCGACTATGGCACCGAGCGGGTGATGGTCGACGACATCATGTCGGTGCGGGAAACCGCCGGCCACCTGATCGACGGCTTCGGCCGCCACCGCGCCTATGTGCAGGTCCAGAACGGCTGCGACCACCGCTGCACCTTCTGCATCATCCCCTTCGGCCGCGGCAACTCACGCTCGGTCCCGGCCGGGGTGGTGGTGGACCAGATCCGCCGCCTGCGCGACCGCGGCTTCAACGAGGTGGTGCTGACCGGCGTCGACCTGACCTCATGGGGCGCCGACCTGCCGGGGACGCCGCGGCTGGGCAACCTCGTGCGGCGCATCCTGCGGATGGTCCCGGACCTGCCGCGGCTGCGGATCAGTTCGATCGATTCGATCGAGGCCGACCCCGAGCTGATGGAGGCGATCGCCACCGAGCCGCGCCTCATGCCGCACCTGCACCTGTCCTTGCAGCACGGCGACGACCTGATCCTCAAGCGGATGAAGCGCCGCCACCTGCGCGACGACGCCATCCGCTTCTGCGAGGAGGCGCGCCGCCTGCGCCCCGACATCGTCTTCGGGGCCGACATCATCGCCGGCTTCCCGACCGAGACCGAGGCGCATTTCGAGAACTCGCTGCGACTGGTGGACGACTGCGGGCTGAGCTTCCTGCACGTCTTCCCCTACAGCCCCCGCAAGGGCACCCCGGCGGCGCGGATGCCCGCCGTCCTCGGCCCGGCGATCCGCGACCGCGCCGCGCGGCTGCGGGCGGCGGGCGCGGCGGCGCTGGCCGCCCACCTCTCCGCCCAGGTCGGCCAGCGCCACAGCGTCCTGACCGAAGGCCCGCGCCTCGGCCGCACCGAACAGTTCACCGAGGTCGCCTTTGACCGCGACCAGCCCGAGGGCGCGCTGATCGAGGTCACAATCCGCGCCCACGACGGCGCCCGCTTGGCCGCCTGACCGCGCCCCGTTCTGTCCTGCACAAATATCCTGAAGGGGCGAACGCCTCCGTCCACCGGGCGAACCCCCGCTGCGGCGCAGACGCCATCCCGCCGCAACGACATCCTGTCTTTTTGCCGCGATCCCGCTAGAACCCCGCAACGGTCCGGCGAGGAGGGGGTTTGCCATGAGCGTCAGCGCAGCGGTCCGGCGGATCACCCCGCCCGACATCTCGGCCGCCAAGGGCGGCCAGCCCCTCGTCTGCCTCACCGCCTATACCACCCCGGTGGCGCGGCTCGCGGATGCGGCCTGCGACGTGATACTCGTCGGCGACAGCCTCGGGATGGTGGTCTACGGCCTGCCCTCGACGCTCGGCGTCACGACCGAGATGATGATCGCCCACGGGCAGGCGGTGATGCGCGGCGCCGCCCGCGCGCTGGTCGTCGTGGACCTGCCCTTCGGCAGCTACGAGGAAAGCCCCGCCCAGGCCTTCGCCACCGCCGCGCGGGTGCTGGCCGAGACCGGCGCCGGGGCGGTCAAGCTCGAGGGCGGGGCGCACATGGCCGAGACCATCCGCTTCCTCACCGCCCGCGGCATCCCGGTCATGGGCCATGTCGGACTGACGCCGCAGGCGGTCAACGCGCTCGGCGGCTACAAGGTGCAGGGCCGCGGCGCCGACGCCGCCCGCATCGCCGCCGACGCGGCGGCAGTGGCCGCGGCGGGGGCCTTTGCCGTGGTGCTGGAGAAGCTGCCCGACAGCCTCGCCCGCCGGATCACCGCCGAGATCGCGGTGCCCACCATCGGCATCGGCGCCTCGGCCGCGTGCGACGGGCAGATCCTCGTCATCGACGACATGCTGGGCCTCTTCACCGACTTCCGCCCCCGCTTCGTGCGCCGCTATGCCGAGCTGGGCACCGCCGCCGCCGAGGCGATCGCCGCCTATGCCGCCGACGTGCGGGACCGCCGCTTCCCGGGTCCCGAGCACGTCTTTGCCGATGAGGTCCGCTGATGCAGGTCGCCCGCTCCCTCACCGATCTGCGCGCCGCCGTGGCCCACTGGCGCGCGGCCGACGAGACCGTCGCCGTGGTCCCCACGATGGGCGCGCTGCATGACGGCCACCTGTCTCTCGTCGCCGCCGCCCGCGCGGCCTGCGACCGGGTGATCGTCACGCTGTTCGTGAACCCGCGCCAGTTCGACCGCGCCGAGGACCTGCTGAACTACCCCCGCACCGAGGACCGCGACCGCGCCGTGCTGGGCCCGGCCGGAGTGGACCTGCTCTTCGCGCCGGGGGTTGACGAGGTCTATCCGCCGGGCTTCGCGACCTCGATCCACGTTGCCGGGCTGAGCGAGGGGATGTGCGGCGACTTCCGCCCCGGGCATTTCGACGGCATGGCGACCATCGTGACCAAGCTGTTCCTGATGACCGGCGCCGACCGGGCGTTCTTCGGCGAGAAGGACTGGCAGCAACTTCAGATCGTGCGCCGGCTGGTCGCGGACCTGAACATCCCCATCGCCATCGCCGCCTGCCCGACGCTGCGCGAGGCGGACGGGCTGGCGCTCTCGTCACGCAACGCGCGGCTGTCGGTGGCCGACCGCGCCACCGCGCCGGTGCTTTACGCGGCGCTCTCGCGCGCGGCGGCGCAACTGGCCGCGGGGGCGGAGGTCGGGCGGGTGCTCGACGACGCCCGTGCCGCGATGCGCAACTGTGGCTTCTCGCGGGTAGAGTATCTCGACCTGCGCCACCCCGAGACGCTGGCGCCGCTCACCCGCGCCGAGGGGTTGGCACGGCTGCTCGCCGCCGCCTGGCTGGGGCCGGTGCGGCTGATCGACAACGTCGAGGTTCCGGCGCCGGCGGGCGAGTGACCCAAGGGATCGCGGAATAGCCGTTGATCGCTGGGCGGCGCGGTGCCAACCTGACGCCATGACGATCCAGCCGATCCAGCCGATCTTCCCGCACCCCGCCGCCGAGGTCGTGGCCTTCGACCGGGCCGAGCTGGGGGTGATCCTGTCGCTCTACGGCCGCATGGTCGCGGCGGGCGAGTGGCGCGACTACGGGATGTCGTTCCTGCGCGAGATGGCGGTGTTCTCGGTCTTTCGCCGGGCGGCCGAGAACCCGCTCTACCGGATCGAGAAGCGGCCGCGGCTCAGGGCGGCGCAGGGGATGTATGCGGTCGTCGGCATGGACGGGCAGGTGCTCAAGCGCGGCCATGACCTGCCCACCGTGCTGCGGGTGCTCGAGCGCAAGCTGATCCGCCCGGTCTGACCCGCCCGGTCTTGCGCGGGGCGCCGACGCCGCGGCACGCGGGAACCGGGTCCGGGTTGCGTCGTTGGCTGGGTGATCGAACAAGGAGACGTCGATGCGCTGGTCGCATGTGCAGGAAAACTGGACCGCTTTCTACGAGGCGATCCAGGAGAAATGGGAAGACGCCGACGAGGCGATGCTGGACGAGATCGACGGCGACCAGCGCGCCTTCATCCGCTACATCGCCGAAATCACCGAGATGGACCCCGAGGAAGCCCGCGCCGACATCAAGGAGTGGCTGGCGGGCGAGATCCCCTCGGACGTCGTCATGGACCCGACCCACGACAATCACTCGATCGCGCTGTCGGGGAAATACGTGGGCGAGGGCGAGGACGAATACGCCGACGACTCGCGCTTCGGGGATGACGACGATTATCCCGACGACGGCGACCGCTGACCGGAGCCTGACCGGGGGCCTGCCGCCCCGGGCCGGCGAAAACTCACGCCGCCGGACTGCGGGCTATTCGGCCGACCACCACACATCCGGCAGGAACCCCGGCCAGTCGCCGTAGATCGGCAGGCGCTCGGGGTGGCGCAGGCGGCGGGCGTGGGCGATCCGGCTGACCTGCGGATAGCTCACCGGGATCACATAGCGTCCCGCCGTCAGCAGCCGGTCCAGCGCCTTGACCGCGGCGACGTGATCCTCGGCCGAGGCGGCATTCACCGCCTCGTCGATCATCGCGTCCACGGCGGGCGAGCGGACCCCCATCCAGTTCTTCGACCCCTCCTGCCCGGCGCTGGCGCTGCCCCAGTAGAGCGACTGCTCGTTGCCCGGCGACAGCGACAGCCCGCGCTCGTACCAGCTCATGTCGAAGGCGAAGCGGTTGGTCCGCTCGACGTATTGGGCGCTGTCGAGCACCGTCACCCGCGGCATGATCCCCAGCGGCTTCAGCGCCTCGACGTAGATATCCACGATCTGCTGCACCTCGGCGCCCGAGCGCATGGCGCTGCCCGACTGGTTGAGCAGGATCTCGGGCGCGAAGGCGTCGCCGGCCGCGTTGCGCAGCACCCCGTCCGGCGCGACGGTCCACCCCGCCTCGCCCAGCAGCCCCACCGCCTCGCGCAGCGCCTTGCGGTCGAGCAGCTTCTCGGACCCCTCGGGCAGGGCATAGCCCTCGATCGTGCCGGGGGGCAGGTCGGCGGCGAAGGGGGCGAGCAACTCGGCCTCGCGCCCCGTCGCAGGCCCCGCCGCCATCGCCAGCGGCGAGTTCGAGAAATAGCTGGCGATCCGCGGATCGGTGCCGCCCGACAGCGTCATGTCGATGAAGCGGTAGTTGAAGGCGAGGATCATCGCCTGCCGCACCCGCCAGTCGGCGAACAGCGGCGAGCGGGTGTTCATCACCAGCCCGATGATGCCCGAGGGGCGCTGGTGCGGGATCTCTTCCTTGACGACCGCGCCCGAGGTGATGGCGGGGAAGTTGTACTCCGTCGCCCATTTCACCCCGTTCAGCTCGCGCCAGACATCGACCTCGCCGGCCTTGAAGGCCTGGAACATGGCGTTGCTGTCGGCGAAATAGTCGTAGCGGATGGTGTCGAAGTTCCAGAGCCCGCGGGTCAGCGGCAGGTCCTTGCCCCAGTAGTCGGGGTTGCGGCGAAAGCTGATCGCGCGGCCCGGATCGACCCGGTCCACCACATAGGCGCCGCTGCCGATCGGCGGGGTCAGCGACGAGGCGGCGAAATCCGTCCCCTCCCACTGCGCCTTCTTGAGGATCGGGCGCAGCCCCATCAGCAGCGGCAGCTCGCGGTCCTTCTCGGCAAAGGTGATGCGCAGCCCCCGCTCGCCGACCGGCGTGACCGAGGCGACCTTGGCCCAGGCGCCGGCGTAGCGGGGGTGTCCCTTGGTGCCCAGCGTCTCGAGCGACCAGATCACGTCCTCGACCGTCACCGGGCTGCCGTCCGAGAACTTCGCCTCGGGGCGCAGGGTGAACTCGACCCAGCTGCGCTCGGGGTCGGTCTCGACCGTCTCGCAGAGCAGGCAGTAGAGGGTGAAGGGCTCGTCGATCGACCGCAGCATCAGCGATTCGGTGACGTGGACGCCCACGCCCCACGCCGCATTGCCCTTGAGCACCCACGGTTTGAGCGAGTCGAAGCCCCCCGGCTCGGCAAAGCGAATCGTCCCCCCGCGGGGCGCGTCGGGATTGACGTAAGGGAAGCCGGTCAGGTCGGCCGCAAGCGCCGGTTTTCCATACATTGCAAGGGCATGGGCGGGGCCGTCCGACGCTGCGGCGGCACTTGCCAGCGGCATCGCTGCAACAGGTGTCAGCGCCAACACCGCCACACGCGCAAGGCGAGTGATCGCGGAATCGTTAGAGAATTTGAAGATTCGCATCGCTGCCCCGCCCCCGCGCCGGGATCGTGTCGCCCGGTCTTGGCGCCAATCTATCGGCCCCCCGGGCGGCTGGCAAACCGGGGGGCTTGGCGGCAAGGGGTTTCAAGCGTATATCAAGAGCACTGCTCGATAGGTTTCTTGCCTGTATGAAACCTGCCTCATGACTTGGCGCCCGCTTCGTGCGGGCGTCTTTTTTTGTCCCTCGGCCCAGCGGGTCAGGTGCGGCATGATTGACCCGGCCGGCGGGCCGCGTCTTAGCTGCCCGCCGTCAGCCGCCTGCCCGTCGCGCAGGCCCAGCCGGGGGACGACGATGGAGATCGAGGGTTTCTTTCCCTACCGCCTCGCGGTCACGGCCGAGGCGTTCTCGCGCCAGCTCGTCGCCGTCTACCTGCGCGCCTACGGCCTGACGCGCGAGGAATGGCGGCTGTTGTTCCTGCTCGACGACGCGGGCGAGATCGACTCGCTCAGCCTCTCGCAGCGCACCTCGCTCGACAAGGTGCAGGTCAGCCGGGCGGCGGCGCGGCTGGAGGGAAAAGGGCTGATCACCCGCGCGGTGCTCGGCTCGGACCGGCGGCTCAGGCACTATGCCATCACCCCCGCGGGGCAGGCGCTCTTTGCCGAGGCCTTCGCCGAGGTCCGCGCCCGCGCCGACGAGATCCTGTCCGAGATGACCGAGGCCGAGCGGGCGACGCTCACCGCCGGGATCGCGGCGCTGGACGGCGCCGTGGCGCGGGTCGCGGCCCGGCGCGAGGGGGGCGGGGCCGCGACGGACGACCCGGCCGCGGATTGACATCGTTGCATATGAAACGATAATCTGGTGAGGGATCGGCGCCGGGGTAGGGGGGCGCGCGATGGGGGCGAGGGAGGCCGCGACATGACGGACCAGGGAACCGGACCGATGACCGGGGCGCGGGTGCGCGCCGAGACCCGCAACGGCACCGCCGCGCATGAGGGCTATATGCCCGGCTTCGGCAACGACTTCGAGACCGAGGCCCTGCCCGGCGCCCTGCCACAGGGCCAGAACAGCCCGCAGAAGGTGAACTACGGGCTCTACGCCGAACAGCTCTCGGGCACCGCCTTCACCGCCCCGCGCGGCCAGAACGAGCGGACCTGGTGCTACCGCATCCGCCCCTCGGTCCAGCACGTCGGGCGCTTCGCCCCCATCGACGTGCCGCACTGGAAATCGGCGCCGAACGTCCTGCCGGGCGTCATCAGCCTTGGCCAGTACCGCTGGGACCCGGTCCCGCACGGCGACGAGCCGCTGACCTGGCTCACCGGGATGCGCACCGTCACCACTGCCGGCGACGTCAACACCCAGGTCGGCATGGCGAGCCACATCTACCTCGTCACCCGCTCGATGGAGGACGAGTATTTCTATTCCGCCGACAGCGAGCTGCTGGTCGTCCCGCAAGAGGGGCGGCTGCGCTTTGCCACCGAGCTCGGCGTCATCGACCTCGCCCCGCAAGAGATCGCCATCCTGCCGCGCGGCCTCGTCTATCGGGTCGAGCTGCTGGACGGCCCCGCCCGCGGCTTCGTCTGCGAGAACTACGGACAGAAGTTCGACCTGCCCGGCCGCGGCCCGATCGGCGCCAACTGCCTCGCTAACCCGCGCGACTTCAAATGCCCGGTGGCGGCGTTCGAGGACCGCGAGGTGCGAAGCCGCGTGGTCATCAAGTGGTGCGGCCAGTTCCACGAAAGCTTCATCGACCACAGCCCGCTCGACGTGGTGGCGTGGCACGGCAACTACTGCGCCTACAAATACGACCTGCGGACCTATTCGCCGGTCGGGGCGATCCTCTTCGACCACCCGGACCCGTCGATCTTCACCGTCCTGACCGCGCCCTCGGGGCAGGAGGGGACGGCCAACATCGACTTCGTGCTGTTCCGCGACCGCTGGATGGTGGCCGAGCACAGCTTCCGCCCGCCCTGGTATCACAAGAACATCATGTCCGAGCTGATGGGCAACATCCACGGCGTCTACGACGCAAAACCGCAAGGATTCGTGCCGGGCGGCGTCAGCCTCCACAACATGATGCTGCCGCACGGGCCGGACCGGGCGGCGTTCGAGCATGGCTCGACCGAGCCGATGGTCCCGGTGCGGCAGACCGAGACGATGCAGTTCATGTTCGAGACCCGCTTCCCGCAGCACCTGACCGAATGGGCCGCGACCGAGATGCCGCTGCAGCAGGATTATGCCGACTGCTGGGCAAGCCTCGAGAAGAAGTTCGACGGGACGCCGGGCGAGAAATAGCGAGGCGGGCGGCGCGAAGGGGCAGGCGGGCGCGCTCCGGCGGGCGGTGCAAGCCGCCCGCGCTCCGGCGGGCGGTGCAAGCCGCCCGCGAACTCTCTCCGCCCCATCTACTCCGCGATCACCACCTCGCCCGCGTCGGTCACGCGCACCTGGATCGGGTCCAGCGTCTCGCCCGAGGCCGGCCCCTCGACCCCCACGCCGTCGGTCAGCCGGAACGCCGCCTCGTGGTTGGTGCAGCGCAGCTTCGTGCCGTCGGCGCTCATCACCTGCGGCCCGCGCTGGTCGAGCGGCAGGAACTGGTGCGGGCAGGCGTTGACATAGGCGCGCAGCACCGCGCCGCTCCTCGCCAGCACGACCGGAAACCCGCCCATCCGCAGGCAACGGGTGCCCGGATCGGGCACCTCGTCCAGCCGGCAGATCACCGCGCCCACGGCCGGCGCGCCGCGATAGCCGCGCCACGCCGGCCCCTTGCCCTCGCTCATGCGGTCAGCACGCCCCGGCGGATCTGGTCCTCTTCGATCGACTCGAACAGCGCCTTGAAGTTGCCCTCGCCGAAGCCGTCATCGCCCTTGCGCTGGATGAACTCGAAGAAGATCGGCCCGATCACGGTCTTCGAGAAGATCTGCAGCAGGATCCGCGTCTCGCCGCCGTCCACCACGCCCTCGCCGTCAATCAGGATGCCGTGCTTTTCCAGACGCTCGATCGGTTCCTCGTGGCCGGTCACCCGCTCGAACGACTTGTCGTAGTAGATCGACGGCGGGCCGGGCATGAACTCGAGCCCGTTGGCCGCCAGCGCGTCGGTGGCGGCATAGATGTCGTCGGTGCCGCAGGCGATGTGCTGGATGCCCTCGCCCTTGTACTCGCGCAGGTATTCCTCGATCTGGCTGTGCGCGTCGGCGCTTTCGTTGATCGGGATGCGGATCTTGCCGTCGGGCGAGGTCAGCGCCCGGCTGGTCAGCCCGGTCTGCTTGCCGGCGATGTCGAAATAGCGGATCTCGCGGAAATTGAACACCGTGGCGTAGAACCTGTACCAGGTGTCCATGTTGCCGCGCATGACGTTGTGGGTCAGGTGGTCGAGGTAGTAGAACCCCACCCCCTTCGGCTGCGGGTCGGCCTCGCCCAGCCAGTCGAACTCGGCCGCGTAGGGCGAGCCCTTCTCGCCGTAGGTCTCGACGAGGTAGAGCAGCGAGCCGCCGATCCCGATCACCGCCGGCACGTCCAGCGTCTTGTCGGCGCCGGTGTATTCCTCGGCCCCGTAGTCGAGGCAGCGCTTCAGCGCCACCTGCGCATCCACCACCCGCCACGCCATCGCCGGCGCGCAGGGCCCGTGCTCGGCCACGAACCGCGCGGCATGGCCGCCCGGCTCGCGGTTGAGGATGTAGTTCACCCGCCCCTGACGGTAGAGCGAGATGTCCTTGGTCTTGTGCCGCGCGACCTCGGTGAAGCCCATGCGCCGGAACAGGGTCTCGAGCTCTTTCGGGTCGCGGTGGGCGAACTCGACGAACTCGAAGCCGTCGGTGCCGGCCGGGTTGGCGGCGGTGATCGTCGCGCGCGGCGCGTCATGCGGAAACGGGCCCATGATTCCCTCCCATGGTTGCGGTTGCAACGATCATACAAGCGCGGCCATGCGCGGTGTGTGCGAAACGGGGCTCGGGGAGAGGCAGGGCGCATGAGTTGTGCATGGAATGCTCCCGCGGTGCATGATAGCTTTGGCCGGGCGCGTTTCACCGCGCCTCACGCTGCATTGCAGCACAGCTTCGCGCACAGAGAGCGCCCATGCCCGACCTCGACGACTTCGACCGCCGCCTCCTCGCCGCCCTGCAGGACGACGCCCGCCTGACCAACGCCGAGCTGGGCGAGCGCGTCGGGCTTTCCGCCTCGCAATGCTCGCGCCGGCGCATGGCGCTGGAGCGCGACGGGCTGATCCGCGGCTACCGCGCCGATCTGTCGCCCGAGGCGCTGGGCCTCAACATCACCGTCTTCGTCGAGGTCAATCTCGTCGCCCACAGCCAGGCCACCGCCGCCGATTTCCACGACATCCTGCGCCGCACCGACTATATCCAGGAGGCCTATGCCCTCAGCGGCGAAAAGGACTATCTGCTCAAGGCCATCGTCCCCGACCTCGCCGGGGTGCAGGATCTGGTGAACCGCACGCTGCTCGGCCACGCCACGGTGACGCGGGTCTGCACCTCGATCGTGCTCAACACCGTCAAGGCCTCGGGGCGGCTGCCGGTCAGATAGCCCGCGAGGGCTTCTTTCTGGCCGTAACACAGACCCGGCGCCCTTAGCGCAGCGGCATCCCGGACGGGCGCATCAGCCGCTTCATGGCTGCGGTGCGGAACGGCGCGTTCGGCGCCCCGTAGCCGTCATAGCCCCGGTCGCGCTGGACGATCTCGGCGAACAGCCCGCCGAACAGGGGGCGGCTGTAAAGCTGCCAGAACCGGCCCTGCGCGTCCTCGTCATAGAGGATGTTGCCAGCCTGCAGGGCCGCGATCTCTGCCGCGCCAAGGTCGAACCGCGCCGCAAGGTCGGCGTAGTAGTTGTCCGAGATCGGCAGCGCTTCGAACCCGAGCTTGGCCAAACGGCGCGCCGTGTCCATGATGTCGTCCGTCGCCAGCGCCAGATGCTGGATCGAGGCGCCGAAGCTGTCCGACAGGAAGCTGCCGGCAAGGGTGCGGTGCTGCTCGGCGCCGTTCAGCGTGGTGCGAAACGCCCCGCCGGCGGCGCGCATCGCCTGGCTGCGGACCAGCCCGTCGGGATCGGCTACGTCCACCAGCGGCGCCTTTTCCATTCCGAAGACAGTGCGGTAGAACAGGACGCTGCTCAGCATCTCGTCGTAGGACATGGTGGCGGCAACGTGATCGACCCGCGCCAGCCCGGCCCCGACGTTGCGGTCGCGGGGATCGTGACCGAACTCGTCGCGGAACACGCCCGGCAGCTGGCCCGGCGCGAGGAAGCGGAAGATCAGCCCGCCCGGCCCGCGGATTCCGGCGAAAAGCTCGGTCCCGTCCGCACCGGGCTGCGAAAACGGCTCTGCCCCCAGCCCCAGTGCCCGGTCGCGCAGCGCCGTGGGGTCGTCCACCATCAGCCCGACCTCGTAGATGCAGGGGCCGTGGACGTTGTAGGCCGCGCCCGCCTGGTCCTCGAACTCGGCGTTCACGATGATCCGGATGTCGCCCTGGCTCCACAGCTCGGCGGCTTTGGCGGGATGGCGGCCGGCGCGGGTGAAGCCCAGCGTGCCCAGCGCCCGCTCGACCGCCGTGGCATCCTCGTCGCGGGCGGCGACCTCGAGATACGCTGTCCCCCGCACCGGCTGCACCGCCGGCAGAGGTGCGGCGGGCATCGGAGCGGCTGCGCCAGACGTCGCAGTACCGGCCGCCGCAGCCAGTCCGCCAACCGACGCGGCGCGGCGGCGGGCCACGTCATCCATCAGCGCCAGCAGCGCCCGGTGGCCGTCGCGGGCGATGCCGCGCGGCTGGCCGCCCCGGAACTGGTCGTTGAAGATCTCGAGGCTCAGCGGCCCGGTGTAGCCCGTCTCGAGCACCGCCGACAGGAAGTCCCCCACCGGCAGGTCGCCCTCGCCGGGCATGTTGCGGAAGTGGCGCGACCAGTAGAGCAGGTCCATGTCGATGCGCGGCGCATCGGCGAGTTGCACGAAGAAGATGCGGTCGCCCGGGATGCGGCGGATGCTGTCGGGGTCGATGCCGCGCCCGAGGGTGTGGAAACTGTCCAGGATCAGCCCGACCGCCGGGTGGTCGGCACGGCGGACGATTTCCCACGCGTCGCGGTGGTCGTCCACGTAGCGTCCCCAGGCGAGCGCCTCATACCCGACCCGCAGGCCCCGCGCGGCGGCGCGGCGGCCAAGCTCGGCGAGGTCTGCGGCGGCTCGGTCGATGCCGCCCAGCGCCTGGGGATGGACTGACGAGCAGACCAGCATCAGGTCGACGCCCAGCGCCTGCATCGCGTCGAACTTGCGCTCGGCGCGGTCCATCGCCTTGCTGCGCAGGGGCTCGGGCAGGCCCTCGAAGTCGCGGAACGGCTGGAAGAGGAGGATCTCGAGCCCGTGGTCGCGGACCATGCGGCCGATCTCGGCCGGGCTGTGGGCATCGGCGATGAAATCCTGCTCGAAGATCTCGATGCCGTCGAACCCGGCGGCGGCGATGGCGGCAAGCTTCTGGCTTAGCACGCCGGGAACAGAGACGGTGGCAATGCCGGTCTTCATGCCGCGGCCTCCGGTCCGCTGGGGGTGACGTCCTCGCCCGCGATCAGGGCCGCGCGCAGCCACGCCTCGTCCACGTCGCGCCCGGTGAACAGCCGCCAGGCGTGCACCCCCTGCCAATAGAAGAGTTCCCACCCCGAGATGATCGCAGCGCCGGCGGCGGCGGCGTCGATCAGGAACTCGGTCTCGACCGGGGTGTAGACGGCATCGAAGGCCCATTCCGCCCCGCGCATGGCGTGGCCCGGCAGCGGGGTTCCCGGATAACCGACCATGCCCACCGGTGTGCAGTTGACGAGTCCCTGCGCGCCCGCCGCGGCGTCCTCGGCGGTGGCGGCGACGTGCACCTCCATGTCGGGAAAGGCGCGTGCGAGGTCGGCGGCCATCGCCCGCGCCTTGTCGGCGTCGCGATCCACCAGCCGCAGCCCGGACGCGCCCAGCGTGCCGAGGCCAAAGGCCACCGCCCGCCCGACCCCGCCGGTGCCGATGAGGGCCACCACGCCGGGCGGGGTGCTGCCCCGCACCCCGCGATAGGCCGTCATGAAGCCGGTATAGTCGGTGTTGTGCCCCTGCGGGCCCTCGGGCGCAAAGATCACCGTGTTGACCGCCCCCAGCCGCGCCAGCTCGGGCGAGACCAAGACCATCGGCACGACCTGCTCCTTGTAGGGGTAGGTGATGTTCAGGCCCCGATAGCCCTGGGCCGCGGCCCGCGCGAAGAGCGCCGGGAAGGGCGCGCCTTCGCGGGCCGGGATCAGCGAGGCATAGTTCACCCGCATCCCGTTCGAGGCCCCCGCCAGCCGGTGCAGCCGCGGCGACTGCGAGGCGGCGATGTTGTCGCCGATCAGCCCCAGCTGCAGGTCCACCGCGAGGTCTGCCATGTCCCGCGCCGTCCGCCCGTCCGCCCCGCCGCTCATGCCCCGCCCTCACGGCGCGACAGGGCGCGCTTCATCCGCGCCCAGACCGGCGTCTGGCTGACGAAGATCAGCACCACGGCAAGGAACAGCGCGGCCGACAGCGGGCTGGTCAGGATGCCGCGGAAGAACCCGCCCAGGCTCTCGCCTTCCGAGATGATCGCCCGGCGCCAGTTGTCGTCCAGAAGCCGCGACAGGATCACCCCAAGGATGACCGGCCCCAGCGGATAGCCATAGAGCCGCATGAAATACCCCAGCACACCGAACAGCAGCATCCAGTAGACGTCGGTGATCGCATTGTTGACCGCGAAGGCGCCGACGATGGACAAGAGCAGGATCAGCGGGATCAGCACCGCGAGCGGCATCTCGACGATCTTGGTGAACAGCCGGATGCCGGTGAGGCCGAAGATCAGCATGAAGATGTTGGCCACGAACAGCGCGCCGAGGATGAACCAGAACATGTCCGGCTGCTCGATCATCAGCATCGGGCCCGGGTTCAGCCCGTGGATGAACAGCGCCCCGATCATGATCGCGGTGACGGCATCGCCGGGGATGCCCAGCGTCAGCATCGGGATGAAGGCCCCGCCGACGGCTGCGTTGTTGGCAGTCTCGGGGGCGACCAGCCCCTCCATCGCGCCCTTGCCGAAGGGCACCTCGGGGTTGCGGGTCACCCGCTTGGCGTGGTCATAGGCCATCAGCGCGGCGATGTCGCCGCCGGTACCGGGCAGGGCGCCGATCACCACCCCGATCGACGAGGTCTGCAACGCCAGCGGCAGGTGCTTGCGGACCGTGGACCACGTCGGGATGATGCGGTCGATCTTCTGGCGCACCGAAGTCTTGTCGACGTGGTGCAGCTGCAAGAGCGCCTCGGACACGCCGAACATCCCGATCATCACCGCCACGAACGAGATGCCCCCGGTCAGCAGCGGGATGCCGAACGTGAAGCGCTCGGTGAAGGTCAGCGGGTCCATCCCCACCGCGCCGATGGCGATGCCGAGCGCGCCGGCAAAGATCCCCTTGGTCAGGCTGCCCTCGCTCAGCGAGCCGACGAGAAGGATGCCCAGCACCGCGAGCAGCATGTAGTCGCGCGGCTGGAAGCGGATGGCGAAATCCGCCACAAACGGTGCGCCCACACCCAGGACGATGATCCCGATCAGCCCGCCGAAGAACGACATGACGGTGGTCGCGCCGATCGCCGTCCCGGCCTCGCCCTTCAGCGCCATCGGATAGCCGTCCATGGCGGTGGCGATGGCCGAGGGCGCGCCGGGGATGTTCAGCAGGATCGCCGTCCGCGAGCCACCGTAGACGCCGCCCATGAAGATCCCGATCATCAGCGCGAGGGCGGGGTACACCTCCCACGAGAAGGTGAACGAGATCAGGATCGACACCGCCATCGTCACCGACAGCCCGGGGATCGCCCCGATGTAGACGCCGGCAAAGGTACCGAGCCCGACCAGAAGAAACAGCTTGAGGTCCGTCAGGACCGTCAGGGCGGCCATGATCTCGTGCATCGCGCGGGTCCTTTCAGAACAGGTTGCGGAAAAGCTGGATGAACTCGCCCTCGGGGACGATCCCTTCGGGCATCAGGACCGAGAAGATCAGCCGGAAGACGATCCAGATCAGCGCCAGCGTCCCCATCGAGACGGCGAGCGCGAACCCCCAGCCGTAACGGCCGAGCAGCTTGACCGAGGCGAGCAGGAACAGCGCCGAGGTGGGAATGAAGCCGAGCGGGTGCAGCAGCAGCGCGTAAACGATCAGCAACCCGACGAACACCACGACATTGCGGGGCAGGATATCGCGGCTCAGCGCCTCGCCCGCCACCAGCGGCCGGGCCATCGTCCGGCGCAGCGACAGCGCGGCCGTCACGAGCATGATCGCGGCGGTCACCATCGGAATGGTGCCGGCGCCCGACAGCGCCTCGAACCCCGAGATGCCGTAGGCATTCCACAGCAGCGCGAGGCTGAACAGCACGAGGAACGCGGCAAAGGCGACCTCGCCCGGGCGGCGCTCGCGGTCGTAGCCGCCCGGGGTGGCGTCAGATGTCCCCTCGTGTTCGTAGGCGGGGTCGAAATGGACGTGGTGGTCGTCGTCGCTCATGACAGCTCCTCCCGCGGGGCCGAGTTCGGGACAGTGGCCGCGCCGCGTGCCAGACAGCGTGCGGCGCGGGCCGGGTCACTGGGACAGGATCAGCGGATCACTGGGCGGGACGGGCGATGCCGAACTCTTCGGGCGACGCCTTGGTGAGGCCCGCGTCCTGCAGCAGCCAGGCCGTGGTGGACTGCCAGCTCTTGAGGAAGGTCTCGGCCTCGGCCCCGCTGATCCCCATCGGGGTATAGCCGCGGTCCGCCATCAGCTTGAGGAAGTCGGCGTTCTTGGCCCCAGCGGCATAGGCCGCCTGCAGCTTGGCGACGGCGTCAGCCGGGGCGTCCTTGGCGACGAACACCCCGAAGAACGGGCCCCAGGGCAGGAACTTCGCATAGGCCGGGTTGAACTCGGTGATCGGCTTGGCTTCCGGCAGCAGCGGGTTGGCGGCGGTGTCGATCAGCGCCAGCGGCTTGAGATTGCCCGCGCGGATCTGCTCGACCGAGGCGCCGAGCACGGCCGGCATCACGTCGATGGCCCCGCCCTGCAGCGCCGTCAGCGCCGGGCCGTCGCCGTCGAACGGCACGGCGATGATGTCCTGATCGCCCTCGACCGCCTCGAGCATGGCCGTGACGACCGACGCGAGGCCCCCCGGTCCGGTCGAGCCGAACTTGACCTTGCCCGGGTTCGCCTTGATGTGCTCGATCAGCTCGGCATAGTCGTCGAAGGGGGCGTCCTTGCCGGCCACGAGGATGGCGGTGCCGCGGGCCAGGATCGAGACGGGCACGAAGTCGTCATAGTCCTTCTTCCCGAGACCCATGACCTTGTAGATCAGCGGGTTCTCGGCGCCCATCAGCAGGGTGTAGCCATCGGCCGGCGCGTTCGCCACCTGGTTCAGCGCGATGGCGCCGACCCCGCCGGTGACGTTCTGCAGCACGACCTTGGCGCCCAGCTCCTTTTCGGCGTGCGGTGTGACCGAGCGCATGATCGTGTCGGTCGAGCCGCCGGCGCCCCACTGGATCACCCCCTGGATGTCCTTGTTCGGATAGTCCTGCGCCGACGCGGCGCCAAGGCCGAGCGTCAGCGCAGCGGCGACGGAAAAGACGAAGTGCTTCATGCGGGTTCCCCTCCCAGAGATTGTCGGGCGCGAGTCGGGCGCCGAGTGAAGACAGAAAACCGCATCCGGTAACGTAACGTCAAATACCGTCTGAGCGGTTCTCTTAACATGATGTTATGCCCGCACAGGGCGGGTGCTCTACGCCGCCGCTCGGCGCCTAGCCCCGGGAAGCCGAAGCTGCGGGGATGAGGTTGGCGGCCGCCCGCAGCTCCTTGCGGAACTGGCCAATGGCGTGTTCGGCAAAGGCCGACAGCACCCGGCCCTTCTTGCGCACGACATAGGCGTGCAACTCGGCGCGTTCGACCAGCGGACGGCGCTCGAGGCCGGGCATGTAGACCTCGGCGACCGAAAACGCGTCGATGACCGCGACCCCGAGCCCGTGCCGCACCAGGCTGACCACCGTCTGGGCAAAGCGGCCCCGGATGTCGTGGCGCAGCGCCAGCCCGGCGTCGAGGAACGGCCGCGCAAGCTGCGCGCCGTAGGGATCGGCCGGATCGACCCCAATCACCCGCTCGGCCATCAGGTCATGGATCGAGATCGCAGCTTGCGCCGCCAGCCGGTGCCCCGCCGGCACGATGGCGACCAACGGCGCGGCGATCAGATAGCCGTTGTCGATCCCGGGGTTGTCGACCGGGGACGACATGATGACGAACTCGCCGCGCTCGAGCAGCAGATAGTCGATCGTCTCCTCGATCTTGAGGATGTTGAGGTCGATGTAGAGGTCGGGATAGCGGGCCCGGACGCCGCGGATGGCGCGGGCGGCGATGAATTGCGCGATCGAGGGCGCGCAGGCGAATCCCAGCTCGACCTGCTCGCCCTTGCGCAGCGCCGACAGCGCGAGCTGAAGGTTCTCGACCCCCCGGTAGACGGCGCGGATCTGGTCGAACACGGCGCTCGCCTCGACCGCCGGGACGAAGCTGCCCGCGCGTCGCTCGAACAGACGGATCCCCAGCGTCGCTTCGGTGTGCTTGATCAGCCGGCTGATCCCGGGGGCCGAGATGCCCAGATGCTCAGCCGCGCCGGCGATCGTGCCGCGCAGCATCACCGCGCGGATGACCTCGAGCTGACGCAGCGTGATCTCGCGCATCCTTCGCCCCCCTCGAGATGCACATGACACCAGCCGGGGCCGGGCGAGCAACCGCCTTGAACAACACATATCGAGTGATATGTAAAACCCGGACGCCAGCGGCCGGTTGGCGGCCCGGCAAAGCGTGATAGTCTGCACCCGGACCCCCGACGCCCTGCGGCGCGGCGGCGGCGCAGCACCGAGGCGGGCAGATTGATGAGCGACACCACCCAGACCCCCGAAGCCTACACCCCCGCCGCCGACCGGCGCCGGTCGCGGCTCTTCTACCTCGTGCTCGTCCTGCTCGTCGCCGCGGCGGGCTATGGCGTCTGGTCACTGACCCGCCCCGGCCCGGTGGTGATCCAGGGCGAGGTCGCGGCGCCGCGCGTCGATGTCAGCGCCCGCACCTCGGGCCGGGTGGTCGAGATCGGCGCCGACACCGGCGACCGGGTGACCAAGGGCCTGCGCCTCGTCCGGCTCGAGAACCCGCAGCTTCTCACCGCCTATGGCCAGGCCGAGGCGGCGCTGCAGGCGGCCAAGAACAACGCCGCCGCCGTCGCCGTCGTCCGCCCTGAGAACGTCCGCGCCGCCGAGGCGCAGGTCGCCGCCGCCAAGGCCGACGTGGCGCTCGCGCGCGAGGCCTACGCCCGCAACACCGCGCTCGAAAGCCGCGGCGTGCGCTCGCAGGCGGTGGTCGAGCAGAGCACCCGCAACCTCGAGGCGGCCGAGCGGCAGTTGGACGCCGCCGAGGCGCAGCTCGACCTCGTGCGCGCCGGCGCCACCCCCGAACAGCGCGCCGCAGCCGAAGCGCAGGCCGCGCAGGCCGAGGCGGCGCTCGCCCAGCAGCAGGCCAACCTCAACGACCTCGAGGTGATCGCGCCGATGGACGGCGAGATCACCGGCCGGATGATCGAGATCGGCGAGAACATCGGCCCCGGCGCGCCGCTCTTCACCCTCGTCCAGCCCGCCAACGCCTGGTTCACCTTCAACATCCGCGAGGATCAGCTGCACGGGGTCGCGGTCGGCGACACGCTCAACGTCACCATCCCTGCGCTCGACACGACGGTCGAGGCCAAGGTCACGCTGATCAACGTGCAGGGCGACTTTGCCAGCTGGCGGGCGACGCGGGCGACCGGCGACTTCGACCTGCGCAGCTTCGAGCTGCGGGCCACGCCGGTGCAGCCGGTGCCGGGGCTGAGACCGGGGATGTCGGCGCTGCTCGCGCACGGGCTGTAAGGCGATGCTGCGCGGCATCGCCTTCGTGGCCCGGCGCGAGCTGACGCTCATCGCCCGGCACCCGGCGCTGGCGCTGCTGACCACGATCCTGCCGCTGGTGCTGCTGGCGCTGCTGGCCGCAGTGTTCCTGCAGGGCACGCCCACCGGGCTGCCGGTCGCCGTCGTGGACCTCGACCGGACCGAGACGAGCCGCAGCCTCTCGCGGCTGCTCGACGCGACGCCCGAGCTGGTCACCCGCCCGGCGCTGGGGCTGGCCGAGGCGAGCGACGCGATCCGGCGCGGCGAGGCGCGGGCCACGGTCCTCATCCCGGCCGAGTTCGAGCGTGACCTGCTCGACCGCCGCCGCCCCGAGGTGGTGCTGTTCTACGACAACCAGCACATGACCGCGGGCGCCGTCGCCGCGCGCGGGGCGCGCAGCGCGATCAACGGCTTCACCGCCGGGGCGCAGATGGGGATGCTCAGGGCGCAGGGCGCCGCGCCGCACGCCGTGGCGGCGCTGGTCCAGCCGATCCCGATCCAGATCCACCCGCTCTTCAACCCCGCCTTCAGCTACATCGACTTCCTGCTCTCGGCGCTGGTCCCGGCGCTGGTGCAGATCATGGCCGCCGCCGCCGTGACCTTCGCCCTTGCGCTCGACTTCGCCCGGCCGTCGCCCGACGCGCCCTCGCCCTTTCCGGCGCTGCTGGCCGCCGGGGGCGGGGTGGTGCCGGTGATGCTGGGCAAGCTGATCCCCTATGCGCTGATCTTCGGCACCGTCATCGCGCTGGCCGACCTCGTGCTCTTCGGCATCCTCGGGGTGCCGCTGCGCGGATCGGTGGCGATCCTTGCGGCGGGGACGGCGCTCTTCATCCTGTCGGCGCTGCTCTTCGGGGCGGTGGCCTTTTCGCTCGCCCGCGACTTCGGCTCGGCGATCAGCTTCGTGGCGATGGTGATGGCCCCGGCCTTCGGCTACATGGGCATCGGCTTTCCGCGTGACGCCATGCCCCCCTTCGCCCAGGTCTGGAGCAGCGTGCTGCCCGGCACCTGGTATCTGGAACTGCGCATCGACCAGACCCTGCGCGCCACCCCGGTCGAGCTGGCGCTGACGCCGCTTCTGGCGCTGCTCGCCATCGTGGCGGTGCTGGCCGCAGGGCTCGTCGCGCGGATGGGCGTGCTCGGCCGCCGGGCCGCGGCCGCCGCGGCGGCGCCGCCCGGCCCCGCCCCGGTGCCCGCCGCCGCCGCGACGCCGGAGGGCCGGGCATGAGGGGCATCGCAGGCGGCTTCCGGGCGGAACTCGCGGGGATCTTCCGCGACCCGCAGATCGCCATGATCCTGATCCTCGCGCTGGCGATCTACGGGGTGATCTACCCGGCCCCCTACAAGACCGAGCTGCTGCGCGACGTGCCGGTGGTGGCCGTGGACCTCGACGGGGGCGAGACGGCGCGCGAGCTTATGCGCGCCGTCGATGCCGCCGAATCGGTGCGCATCGCCGCCCACGTCCCCGACATGGCCGCCGCCACCGCGCTCGTCCACCGGCGCGAGGCCTACGGCATCGTCGTGATCCCGCAGGATTTCGAGCGCGCGCTGCTCGCTGGCCGACCCAGCCCC
Organism: Paracoccus sanguinis; assembly: GCF_900106665.1. Classification (GTDB taxonomy): domain Bacteria; phylum Pseudomonadota; class Alphaproteobacteria; order Rhodobacterales; family Rhodobacteraceae; genus Paracoccus; species Paracoccus panacisoli. Next base: position 1,177,825 of record NZ_FNNA01000001.1, on the reverse strand, counting down.
ATCGCCGTCTATGGCGACGCGAGCTATTTCCTCGTCTACCAGAAGGTGCTGACCGGCATCGCCGTCCCGGTCCGCCAGATCGGCGCCCGCATCGCCGCCGGGCGGCTGATGGCCGGCCAGCAGCTCGGGGCCGAGCAGGCGCTGGCGATGGCCAACCCGACGCAGCTGGTCGAGGTGCCGCTGTTCAACCCCTCGGGCGGCTATGCTACCTACATCCTGCCCGCGGCGCTGGTGCTGATCCTGCACCAGACGCAGGTCATGGGGCTGGCGCTTGTGGCGGTGCGGCGCCCGCGCTCGCCGCGCCTGCCGGCCGAGGATCTGCTCGGGCAGGCGGCGGTCTGGCTGCTCCTTTACGCGGGGCTCCTGCCGCTGTTCCTCGTGGCGCTGCCGCAGGTCTACGGCCTGCCGTGGCTCGGCGACCTGCGGTTGCTCGCGGCGCTGGGGCTGCCGTTCGTGCTGGCCACCGGGATGCTGGCGCAGATGGTCGCCGCGGTGCTCAGGCGGGCGGAACTGGTTCAGCCGGTGCTGCTGGCGATGGGCCTGCCGCTGTTCTTTCTGTCCGGCTTTTCGTGGCCGATCGAGGCGATCCCGGCGCCGTTGCAGATGGCCGCCGGCGCGATCCCCGCGGTGCCGATGATCGAGGGCTACACCCGGCTGGCCGCGATGGGTGGCAGCTGGGCCGACATTGCCCCGGCCGTGCGGCACCTGTGGGTGCTGGCCGGGGTCTACGGGGCGCTGACGCTCGCCGCCCGGCACATGCTCGCGCCAACCGTGCCGCCCCGGACCGTCGCCGACGGCTGAGGGCGTCGCGGCGCGCGGCGCGTCAGCCGAACATCCCCGTGACCTGCGCGAGCAGCCGGAACGCCCGCCCCGAGCGGGTGTCGGCCGCCGCCCCGAGCGTGCGGTCGTCCATCCCCGGCGCGGCGCGGGTCAGGATGCGGTCGAACTGGCGCAGGAAGTGGTGGGCCGCGTCGCGGAACACCTCGTCGCTGCGCATCAGCGCCGTGGCGATGGCAAGCGCGTCGGCGTCCTCGATCCCCGCCAGCCCCTGCGTGCCGGCGCGCTGCCCGTCGAGGAACCGCCGCCACCCCGCCCCCCAGCCCGGCGCGTCCGCGTCGATGGGGGCGAGGTCGTCCATGTAGAGCCCGTGCTTGGCCAGCAGCGTCACCACGTCCTGCGCGGCCCGGATGCCGCGCGCGGTGTCGGGGTCGCCGAGCGCGGTGCGCAGCGCGGCGATGGCGGCGTGGTCGTCGGGCCCGTCGGGAAAGTTCAGCGCCGCGACGAGGTCGGCGGGCGCAAGCCTCACCGGCGGCGGCTGGTCGAGCGGCAGGTCGGGCTGGCGCTCGTTCGTGCGCGGCTCGGCCGGGCGGGCGGCGGCCGCCCGCGCCGGGGCAGGGCGCAGCGCCGCGGTCGCGGCCCGGCCGGGGGCCTCGGGCAGGCGGGCGTCACGCTCGGCCGCGGCGCGCTCGGCGGGGCGCAGGGCCTCCATCCGGGTGCGCAGCAGCACCGCCTCGGCCCGCAGCTCGGCGATGGCGCGGGCGAGGCCCACGGCGATCCACACCAGCACCAGCGGCAGGATCACCGCCACCGCTGCGGCGAGCCGCGCCAGCCCGCCCGGCTGCGGCGCATCCGACGGCCCCAGCGCCCAGAACAGCAGCACCAGCACCAGCCACAGCGCCGAGACGACCGCCCCGACCAGCACCGCGCGGTCGCCCGCGTCGTGCCCGGTCCCGGTCCGCCACCCGCGCAGCTCGGCCTGCAGCCGGCCGATCAGCTCATTCATAGCGGATCGACAGGATCTCGTAGGATTTCTGCCCGCCGGGGGTCGTGACCTCGACGCTGTCGCCCTCGTCCTTGCCGATCAGCGCACGCGCCAGCGGCGAACGCACGTTCAACAGCCCGCGCTCGAGGTCGGCCTCCTGCTCGCCCACCAGCTGGAAGCTCTTCTCCTCGTCGGTGTCCTCGTCCACCACGGTCACGCGGGCACCGAACTTGACACTGCCCGAGAGCTTCGAGGTGTCGATCACCTCGGCCCGCGAGATGATCATCTCAAGCTCCTTGATGCGGCCCTCGATGAACGACTGCTTCTCGCGCGCGGCGTGGTATTCGGCGTTCTCGCTCAGATCGCCATGCTCGCGCGCCTCGGCGATGGCCCGGATCACCGCCGGGCGCTCGACGGCCTTCAGCTCGCGCAGTTCCTCGTCCAGCTGGGCGTGGCCCGCCCGCGTCATCGGTATCTTTTCCATCTCGTCCCCATGCGCCCGACGGGCGCCAGCCGTGTCAAAACGCCCCCGGCGGTCACGCAGGGGGCGTCTGGTTCGCGCGCATCGTGGCGCAGCCGGGCGCGTGACGCAAGCGGCCCCGCCGCCGTGCGCGGCCCCCCGCCGCCGTCCCGGTGCACCCGTGCGCGCCGCCGTTCTTCCCCCCGCCCGCGCCCCCGCCCTGCGACACAGCCGCGCGACAGGGAATTGCGTGCGACCCGCACACCGCGTCACGATTGTTTCGCGGCCGGTTACCGCATATGTCACAGGGCGACCGCGCAAGCAGCCAGGCCGAAGGGGAGACGCCATGTCCGCAATCGAACGCGAATCGATGGAATACGACGTGGTGATCGTCGGGGCCGGACCCGCGGGTCTGTCGGCCGCGATCCGGCTCAAGCAGATCGAGCCCGAGCTGAACGTGGTGGTGCTGGAAAAGGGCTCGGAGGTCGGCGCCCACATCCTCTCGGGCGCGGTGCTGGACCCCTCGGGGCTGACCGCGCTGATCCCCGACTGGAAGGAAAAGGGCGCCCCGGTCAAGACCGAGGTCCACACCGACAAGTTCGTGGTGCTGGGCGAGGGCGGGCAGTTCCGCATCCCCAACTGGCCGATGCCGCGGCTGATGTCGAACCACGGCAACTACATCGTCTCGATGGGTAACGTCTGCCGCTGGCTGGCCGAGCAGGCCGAGGCGCTGGGGGTCGAGATCTTCCCCGGCATGGCGGCGTCCGAGTTGGTCATGGACGGCAACCGCGTCGCCGGCGTGGTCGCGGGCGAGATGGGCAAGGAGCCGGACGGCTCGCCCGGCCCCTCCTACGAGCCGGGGATGGAGCTGCGCGGCAAGTACGTCTTCATCGCCGAGGGCGTGCGCGGCAGCCTCGCCAAGCAGCTGATCGAGAACTACGGCCTGTCCGAGGGCCACGAGCCGCAGAAGTTCGGCATCGGCATGAAGGAAATCTGGGAGATCGACCCCGCCAAGCACAAGGAGGGGACGGTCGTCCACACCATGGGCTGGCCCTTGGGCAAGGCCGCCGGCGGCGGGTCCTTCATCTATCACGCCGAGAACAACCAGGTGTTCATCGGCTTCGTGGTGCACCTGAACTACGCCAACCCCTATCTCTACCCCTACGCCGAGTTCCAGCGCTTCAAGCACCACCCGATGGTGGCCGAGCTGCTCGAGGGCGGCAAGCGCGTGGCCTACGGCGCCCGGGCGATCAGCGAGGGCGGCTGGCAGTCGATCCCGAAGCTGACGGTGCCGGGGGCGATCCTGCTCGGCTGCTCGGCGGGGCTGGTGAACGTGCCGCGGATCAAGGGCAACCACAACGCGATGCTGTCGGGGATCGCGGCGGCCGAGGCGGCGGCTGCGGCCATCGCCGCCGGCCGCGAGGGCGACGAGATGACCGAGTACGAGAGCGACCTGCGCTCGGGCCCGATCGCCCGCGACCTCAAGCGGGTCCGCAACGTCAAGCCGAGCTGGTCGCGCACCGGCATGATCGGCTCGCTGATGCTGGGCGGGGCGGACATGTGGTTCGCCAACCTCTTCAACCGCAACATCCTGGGGACGTGGAAGCACGGCAAGTCCGACGCCGCCGCCACCGGCAAGGCCGCGAAGTACAAGCCCATCGACTACCCCCGCCCGGACGGCAAGCTGAGCTTCGACCGGCTGACCAACGTCGCCTTCAGCTTCACCAACCACGAGGAAAGCCAGCCCTCGCACCTGAAGCTCAAGGACCCCTCGGTGCCGATCCGGGTCAACCTGCCCGAATACGCCGAACCCGCGCAGCGCTACTGCCCGGCCGGGGTGTATGAGGTGGTCGAGGACGCGAGCGTCCCCGAGGGCGCGCGCTTCGTCATCAACTTCCAGAACTGCGTCCACTGCAAGACCTGCGACATCAAGGACCCGAGCCAGAACATCGTCTGGACGACCCCGCAGGGCGGCGACGGCCCGAACTATCCGAACATGTGATTTCGGGGGCGGCGCGTGACGGCGCCGCCGGACCGGGGCTCTGCCCCGGACCCCGGGATATTTCAGCAAGAAAGAATGAGGAGGGGCGGTCTGCGGGCCGCCCCGTCCCGTTTGCGGGTCGTGAGGGCGGCGCGTGAGGCGCGCGATGGGCGTCGGGCCGCGCCTTGTTCACCGCTGCGGTTGCGTCGGGCCAAGCGCCTGTCGCGGCCGCTCCAATCCCCACAGCTTGCCTCACCCTGCGGGTACCCCCCAACGCCGCGCGGGATCCTGCGCCCCACCTCTACCGTGTCTCTCTGGCCCAAGTACCCGGCGACCTCCCCGGACCGTGACCGCCCGCCGGGGACCGGGGCGCCCGGCGGCGTTGCCGCCGCCTGCGCCAGCGGCTAGGGTCCGGCGGCATGACACCGACAACCGGGGCCCCCGCTGCGATGAAGCCTGCGATGAAGCCGATCCTGATCCTCGCCGCCGCCGCCGGAGTTTCGGCCACCGCCGTCGCCGCGCTGACGCTGGACCTCTCGACCCCCGCCGGCCCGGCGCAGCCCGCCGCCGTGCGCGTGGCGCAGGCCGCCCCCGTCGCCGTCCCCGGCCAGACCGCGGACCCCGCCGCCCCGGCCTCTGACGCCACCCCCGCCTCTGACGCCACCCCCCGGCAGGCGCAGCTCATCAGCGACGCGCCGGTGCCGCCCTCGGGCCATACCACCCGCATCCAGCCGATCCCCGGCCGCGCCGGCCCCTATCTCGCCGCCCGCCTCGCCGCCTCGCGCAACGATTTCGCCGTCGCCGCCGATTACTTCCGCGCCGCCGTCGCCCATGACCGCACCGACCTCTTCCTGCAGGACGGGGCGCTCGTCTCGATGGTCTCGGCCGGGCAGATGGACGACGCCGCGACCATGGCGCAGGGCCTCGTCGACGGCGGCCGCACGACCGAGCTGGCCGGGCTCGTCACCCGCGCCGCGCTGGCCCGCAAGGGCGACTGGGCGGGCGTGCTGGCGATGCTCGACAAGATGCCCTCGACCCCCGGCGGGGCCGGGCCGCTGATGGACGGCATGACCCGCGCCTGGGCCGAAATGGGCGACGGCCGCGCCTCGGACGCGTTCGCCACCTTCCAGAAGCTCGAGCGTCAGCGTGGCGCGGCGGGCATCGCGCGCTTCCAGCTCGCGCTCGCCAAGGCCAGCGTCGGCGATTACGAGGGCGCCGAGGCCGCGCTCGCCGATCCCGAGAGCGCCGGGCACCTGATGGGCATCGTCGCCCGCGTGCAGGTGCTCTCGCAGCTCGAGCGCAATGCCGACGCGGTCAAGCTGCTCGACGATCTCGACGCGCTCGAGTCCGAGCCGGCGCTCAAGCTGCTGCGCGACCGGCTGGCGGCGGGCGAGAAGCTGCCCTTCGACGTGATCAAGAGCCCGGCCGAGGGCCTCGCGCAGGTCTTCGTCACCTTCGGCGGCGCGCTCATGGGCGGCGAGGACACCGACCCGCTGGCGCTGATCTACGCCCGGATCGGCCAGTACCTCGCCCCAGACATGGCTGAGGCGCAGCTGCTGGTCGCCCAGCTGCTGCAGAGCGCCGGGCAGTTCGACCTGGCCGAGACCGAGTTCGAGGGCCTGCGCGCCAAGGGCGACCTGCGCCCCGCGGCCGAGCTGGCGCGGATCGACGCGCTCGCCCGCGCAGACCGCCGCGCGGATGCCGAGGCCGCCGCCCGCGCCCTGACCGAGACCTGGCCCGAGCTGCCCTCGGCCTGGGTGGCGCTGGGCGACCTGCTGCGCCAGCAGGACAAGTTCGCCGAGGCGGTGCCGGTCTACGACCGGGCGCTCGAGCTGCTGGCGAAAGAGACCGACCCGCAGGCAAGCTGGTTCGCGCTCTACGCCCGCGGCATCGCGCTGGAACGCTCGGGCCAGTTCGACCGCGCCGACGCGGATTTCCAGGCGGCGCTGAAGCTGCAGCCCGAGCAGGCGCCGATCCTCAACTATCTCGGCTACAGCTGGGTGGACCGGAACGTGCGGCTGGACGAGGGGCTGGACCTCATCAAGAAGGCCGTCGCGCTGCGCCCGGACGACGGCTACATCCTCGATTCGCTGGCCTGGGCCTATTACCGGCTGGGCCGCTATCAGGATGCGGTCGAGCCGATGGAGAAGGCGGTTTCGGCGATGTCCGACGACAGCCTCGTGAACGACCACATGGGCGACATTTACTGGATGGTCGGCCGCAAGCGCGAGGCCGAGATCCAGTGGAAGCGGGCGCTGAGCCTGTGGAAGCCCGCCGACACCGACACCGACCTGAACCGCGTCCGCGCCAAGCTCGAGCGCGGGCTGGACGAGGTGCTGGCGGCGGAAAAGGCCAACGGCGGCAAGCTGCCCGAGGGCTGGGGCCAGCCCGAGCCGGCGCCTGAAGCGGCGCCCGAGCCCGCCGCCGCGCCGGCGGATGTGGCGCCCGTGGACACCGCGCCCGAGCCCGACACCCCGGCCCCGCCCGGCGCCGACGACGGCGAGCCGGTGCCGCCGCGCCCGTGACCTCTGCCGACCGGGCCGCGGTCGTGCGCGAAGCCGCGCCGGCCAAGATCAACCTCGCGCTGCACGTCACCGGGCGGCGCACGGACGGCTATCACCTGCTCGATTCGCTGGTCGTCTTCACCGAGCTGGGCGATCGCGTGAGCCTTTCCCCCGGGCCGCTGTCGCTGACCCTCACCGGGCCTTTCGCCGACGCCGTTCCGCCCGGCGACGACAACCTGTGCCTGCGCGCCGCCCGCGCCGTGGGGGCCGAGGCGGCGATCACCCTCGACAAGCGCCTGCCGCCGGCATCGGGGATCGGCGGCGGCACCGCCGACGCCGCCGCCGTGCTGCGCGCGCTCGGCCGTACGCCCGACCGCCCCGAGGCGCTGGGTGCCGACCTGCCCGCCTGCCTGATGAGCCGCAGCCTGCGGATGCAGGGGGTGGGCGAGATCCTGACCCCCGTCACCCTGCCGACGCTGCACCTCGTGCTGGTCAACCCGCGGGTCGAGGTGCCCACGCCCGCGGTCTTCGCCGCCCTCACCCGCCGCGAGAACCCCGGCCTGCCCCCGTTCCCCGCCGACGGTGACTGGCCGCGCTGGCTCACGGCGACCCGCAACGACCTCGAGTCGCCGGCCCTGCGCCTAGCGCCGGTGATCGGCGACACCCTCGCGGCGCTCGCCGCCCAAGGCGCGCAGATCGCCCGGATGTCGGGGTCCGGCGCGACCTGCTTTGGCCTCTTTCCCGACGCCCCCGCCGCCCGCGCCGCCGCCACGGCCATCGCCGCCGCCCGCCCCGGCTGGTGGGTCGAGGCCACGCGCAGCATCGCGGGGCTACCCCCCGCCGCGCCCCGCGGCTAACCTGCCCCGCACGACCAAGCCGGGGGGACCGCCATGCTGCGACTGGGCGTCAATATCGACCATGTGGCCACCGTCAGGAACGCCCGCGGCACCCCCTGGCCCGACCCGCTGCGCGCCGCGCTGCTGGCCGAGGCCGCCGGCGCCGACGGCATCACCGCCCACCTGCGCGAGGATCGGCGCCACATCTCGGACGACGACATCGCCCGGCTGGCCGATGCGCTCAGCGTGCCGCTGAACCTCGAGATGGCGGCCACGCCCGAAATGCAGGCCATCGCGCTGCGCCACCGCCCCCACGCCGTCTGCCTCGTCCCCGAAAAGCGCGAAGAGCGGACCACCGAGGGCGGGCTGGACGTGGCCGCCGACGCCGCGCGGCTGGCCGACTACATCGCGCCCCTGCGCGCGGCGGGGGCGCGCGTCTCGCTCTTCATCGGCCACGACCCGCGCCAGATCGAGGCCGCCGCCCGCATCGGCGCCGCCGTGGTCGAGCTACACACCGGCGCCTATTGCGACTACGACACCGAGGGCCGCCACGACCTGCGCGACGCCGAGCTGGCCGGGCTGGCCGAGGGCGCGCGCCTCGCCGCGTCGCTGGGGCTCGAGGTCCACGCGGGCCACGGCCTGACCTTCGACACCGTCGGCCCCATCGCCGCGATCCCGGAACTTGCCGAGCTGAACATCGGCCATTTCCTGATCGCCGAGTCGATCTTCACCGGCCTCGGCCCCGCCATCGAGGAGATGCGCCGGCGGATGGACGCCGCGCGGGGATGACCCTCGCGGTGCCCGCGCCATGAGCCTGTTGCGCCGGATCGGTCACGCCCTGCGCCTGACCGTCGCCGCGCTGGGCGGAATCTGGTCGGTGCTGATGATGCTGGTCATGGCCGGCTCGCTGGCGCTCAGCGTCGCCATGACGATGGTGCCGGCGGTGTTTTCCGCCGTCGCGGGGGTGGTCGAGGGGGTGACCGGCCTGCGATCCCTCGCCACGCGGCAGTCCGACGACCTGGCGCGGGTCCAGGCCCGCGCCGCCACCGAGGCGGCCGAGCGGCGGGCGGCGACGGGGCGCGCGGACAACCTCGCCCGCGAGCTGGCCGACAGCCGCGCCGCCAACGCGCGCCTAGCGCGCGAACTCGCCGACGCGCCCGTCACCTATCGCGGCAGCCGCATGGCCGCGCGCGAGGCGGTCAAGGACACCGCCACCCGCGTCTCGCGCCGCACCGCCATCGCCACCACCCGCAACGTGGCCAGCATGGCGGGCGAGGCGCCGCCGGTGATCGGCATCGGCGTGATCGCCGCGGCGACCGCGTGGGAGCTCGCCGACGCCTGCGCGATGATGGGCGAGATGCGGGCGCTCGACGCGGCCTTCAACCCCGACGACCCGGTGCGCGAGGACGAGGTCTGCGGGATGGAGGTGCCGACCCGCGCCGAGCTGTGGGAGAAGGTCCGCGCCAGCCCCGGCGCGGTCTGGGCCGGGGCGCAGGGGCTTTACGACGATCTGCCGGACCTGTCGGCGGCCGCCTATGGGCGCGGCGCCGGCTGGCTCGGCGGGCTCTGGGACCAGGCCTTCGGCGAGGATGCCGCCGCCGCGCCGCCATTGCCCCCCGAGGGGCTTCTTTCTGGCCCGGACACCCCTTCGGCCACGGGCGCAGCACCATGATCCTCGGAATCGGCACCGACCTCTGCAACATCGACCGCATCGCCGCGGTGCTCGACCGGCATGGCGACCGCTTCCGCCAGCGGGTGTTCACCGAGACCGAACTCGCCCGCGCCGCCCGCCGCCCGCATGAGGCCGCGACGCTGGCCAAGCGCTGGGCGGCGAAGGAGGCGTGCTCGAAGGCGCTCGGCACCGGGCTCGCCATGGGCATCGCCTGGCGCGACATGGCGGTAACGAACCTGCGCTCGGGCCAGCCGACGATGACGCTGACCGGTTGGGCGGCCGAGCGGCTCGCGGCGATGACCCCGCCGGGGCATCGCGCGGTGGTTCATGTGACGCTGACCGACGATCACCCCTGGGCGCAGGCCTTCGTGGTGATCGAGGCGCTGCCAGCCGCGACGTCCGCGGGCTGAGCGCGCAGCGCCCCGCGGCTGACGTTGGCGCGGGTGGTGCGGCCGGCTGCCTCCGGCGGGGATATTTGGGTCCAGCCCGAGGGGCGGCGCGCGGGGCCAGACGGGGCGCTCAGGCCCCGCACCGCTTGACTTCCGCCGCCTTGCCTGCCCAAGAACCCGCACCACAATCCCGCGCCTGTCGCGGGCATCCATGACAGCGACACGGGGCACACATGGCGCGCAGCACGGCCAAGGAACAGGGCGGCATCTGGGAAACGGTCAAGACCGTATTCTGGGCGCTGGTGATCGCCGGGGTCTTCCGGACGCTGTTCTTCCAGCCCTTCTGGATCCCCTCGGGCTCGATGAAGGACACGCTGCTGATCGGCGACTTCCTGTTCGTCAACAAGATGGCCTACGGCTATTCGCGCCACTCCTGCCCGTTCTCGCTCTGCCCGATCACGGGCCGCATCCTCGAGCGCGCGCCCGAGCGCGGTGACGTGGTGGTGTTCCGCCACCCGACCCGCGGGGTGGATTTCGTCAAGCGGGTGATCGGCCTGCCGGGCGACACGGTGCAGCTTGCGGGCGGGCAGGTGATCCTGAACGGCCAGCCGCTGCCGCAGACCCCGAACGGCGTGTTCAGCGAACCGAAGCTGCCGCAGGGGCCGGGGCGCACGCTGCCGCGCTGCTGGAACGAGCCGGTGCCCGAGGGCGGGGCCTGCGAGAAGCAGCGCTTCACCGAGACGCTGCCCAATGGCGTGGCCCATGACGTGCTGAACATCCTCGACGGCTGGCCGCTCGACGACACGCCGGTGTTCACGGTGCCGGCCGGCAACTATTTCTTCATGGGTGACAACCGCGACAACTCCGAGGACAGCCGCGTGCCGGCCATCGCCGGGGGGCTGGGCTTCGTGCCGGCCGAGTATCTCATCGGCCGCGCCGACCGGGTGATGTTCTCGTCGGCGGGGTCGTCGCTGCTCTATTTCTGGACCTGGCGCGCGGACCGCTTCTTCCGCGCCATCCACTGACATGGCCGGGCCGCGGCCCTCGGCCGAGCTGGTCGCCTTCCAGCGGCGGCTGGGCCACCAGTTCGCCGACCCGGCGCTGCTGATCCGCGCGCTGACCCACTCGAGCCTCTCGTCGCCGACCCGCCCCGACAACCAGCGGCTCGAGTTCCTGGGCGACCGGGTGCTCGGCCTCACCATCGCCGAGGCGCTGTTCCACCACGACCGCGGCGCGACCGAGGGGCAACTCGCCCCGCGCCTCAACGCGCTGGTGCGCGGCGAGACCTGCGCCGAGATCGCCCGCGAGATCGGGCTGGGCGAGGTGATGAAGCTCGGCCGGTCCGAGATGCTGACTGGCGGGCGCCGGAAAGAGGCGGTGCTGGGCGACGCGATGGAGGCGGTGCTGGCCGCGGTCTACGTCGATGCCGGGTTCGACGCCGCGCGGGCGCTGATCCTGCGCCTCTGGGGCGACCGGATCGAGGGGGCCGAGGCGGCCTCGCACAACCCCAAGACCGTCCTGCAGGAATGGGCGCAGGCCAAGGGAATGACGCCGCCGCGCTATGAGATCACCGACCGCAGCGGCCCCGACCACGCGCCGCAGTTCCGCATCACGGTGACGCTCGACGACGGTCGCAGCGCCGAGGCCGCGGGCACCGGCACCAAGCGCAGCATCGAGCAGCTGGCCGCGCAGGCGATGCTCGACGCGCTGGACGGGGGCGCGTAGGGCGGGCACGGCCATGCGGGCGGCCGATGGAACCATCCGCCCGCCGTTCGCATGAACTGTGCATGAACCCTGCATGAACGCTGCATGAACACCACACCAGCCGTGAGAGGCCGATGACCGACCCGACCGAGACCACCCAAGACACGCCGGACGCCCCGACCCGCGCCGGCTTCGTCGCCCTGATCGGCGAGCCGAACGCCGGCAAGTCCACGCTGCTCAACCGGCTGGTGGGGGCCAAGGTCTCGATCGTCACCCACAAGGTCCAGACCACCCGCGCCCGCATCCGCGGCATCGCGCTGCACGGCCCGGCGCAGATCGTCTTCGTCGACACACCCGGCATCTTCCGTCCGCGCCGCAGGCTCGACCGCTCGATGGTCGCCGCCGCTTGGGGCGGGGCGGCGGATGCCGACATCGTCGTGCTGCTGGTCGAGGCGCATCGCGGCATGACCGACGGGGTGCAGGCGATCCTCGACGCGCTGAAGGCCCGTCAGGGCCAGGCCCCGGTGGCGCTGGCGATCAACAAGATCGACCGGGTCAAGGCGCCGGAGCTGCTGGAACTCTCGCAGGCGCTGAACGCGGCCTATCCGTTCGCGCGGACCTTCATGATCTCGGCCGAGCGCGGCCACGGCACCGCCGACCTGATGGACTGGCTTGCCGCCGAGCTGCCCGAGGGGCCGTGGCTCTACCCCGAGGACCAGATCGCCGACCTGCCGATGCGCCAGATCGCCGCCGAGATGACGCGCGAGAAGCTGACCCTGCGCCTGCACGAGGAAATCCCCTATCAGCTCACCGTCGAGACCGAGAGCTGGCAGGAGCGCGAGGACGGCTCGGCCCGCATCGACCAGGTGATCTATGTGAGCCGCGAGGGCCACAAGGGCATCGTCGTCGGCAAGGGCGGCGAGACGATCAAGGCCGTGAGCCGGGCCGCGCGCGAGGAGCTTGCCGAGTTCATGGGCCGGCCGGTGCATCTGTTCCTGCGCGTGGCGCTGCGCGAGAACTGGCTCGACGAGGCCGAGCGCTACCGCGAGATGGGCCTCGACTTCCGCGACGGGGACTGACGGGTGGAGCCGCGGCTGACCGCCGGCCTGAGGGTCGCGGCGCTGCTCAGGCGCGCCGACCTGGCCGGGCGGGGGGCCTATGTGGTCCACCGCGGGGACGAGACGGCCGGGGCGGTTGCCGTGTCGGTGGTGCGTCCGGGGGGGCAGGCGGAGCTCTGGGCACAGGAGTATGACTTTGGCACCGACCAGCGCGGATGGGTCGCGCAGGCCACCGGCACCCCGCGCGAGATCGACGCCGCCATCGCCCGCCGCCGCGCCGCCGACCCTGACCTCTGGGTGATCGAGCTGGAGCTGAGTGACGACGAGGCGGTCGCGGATTTCGCCGACTGACAACCCCGCGCCTTGGGTGAGCGAGGCGCCCCTGAGCCTCGGCCGGGCCGGGGGATCTGGGCAAGAACGACGCCTTGAGCGCGGCGCGCCCGCCTCGGGCTGGACAAAAATATCCCCGCCGGAGGCATCCGGCGCCGCCCTCGGGTTGCGGCGGCAGGCCGGGTTGGCAATGGTGCCGCGGCAGCTTTTCGCAGCCCAGGATTCCCCATGCCTCGCCCCTTCGCCCGTTCGCCTGCGCCGGTGCTGCATGAGCAGAGCCTCGGCCGCTCGGCCCGTGACGGCTTCATGCAGGCGCTGCCGTTCCTGCTGGTGCTGGTGCCGTTCGCGCTGCTGTTCGGGGTCGTGGCGACCGCCGCCGGCTTGGACATCGCGCAGGTCATGGGGTTCTCGATCCTCGTGCTGGCCGGGGCCTCGCAGTTCTCGGCGGTGCAGCTGATGACCGACCACGCGGCGGTGCTGGTCGTGCTCGCCTCGGCGCTGGCGATCAACCTGCGGATGGCGATGTATTCCGCCTCGCTGGTGCCCTACGTGGGCGCGGCCCCGGCGTGGCAGCGGGCGCTGCTGGCCTATGTGCTCATCGACCAGACCTACGGCCTCGCCATCCAGCGGTTCGAGCGTTACCCGCGCCTCAGCGTGGCGCAGCGGATGGCGTATCTGGCCGGGGCGACGCCGGTGCTGTGCCTGCCGTGGGTGGGGTTCACCTATGTCGGCGCGACGGCCGGCCAGCTGATCCCGGCCGACTGGCCGCTGGATTTCGCCGTGCCGATCACGTTCCTCGCCATGATCGCGCCAATGCTGCGGACGCTGCCCCATGTCATCGCCGCGGGCGTGGCGATCCTCAGCGCGCTGGCGCTGACGGGGTTGCCGCCGGGCACGGGCGTGCTGGTCGCCGGGCCGCTCGGCATGGCCGCGGGCGCGCTGTCCGAGACGTGGCTCGTCCGCCGCCGGGCGCGGGCCGCGTTGCCGCCCGGCAACCCGACGCGTCCGCAGGCGAGGCGATGATGCCGGGCTGGTCGGATGCGGCGATCTGGGGGGTGATCCTCACGCTGGGCGTGGGGACGTTCCTGATCCGCTGGTCGTTCCTCGGCGCGGTCGGCAACCGCCCGGTGCCCGAGTGGGCGCAGCGCGTGTTGCGCTACACCGCCGTGGCGGTGCTGCCGGCGCTGGTCGCGCCGCAGGTGATCTGGCCCCCCGCCACCGGCGGGACGCCGGACCCGGCGCGGCTGGCCGCGGCCGCGGTGACGCTGGGGATGGGGCTGTTGACCCGCAACACCCTCGCCGCGATCGTCGGCGGCGGGGTGACACTGGCGCTGGGGTTCGTGCTCGGGCTCTAGCCGCGCGGCGGCCGTCAGGCCCCCGGGCGGCGGGTCAGGTGGCCGTTCTGGTAGCCCTCGATCGAGCCGTCCTTCTGGCGCAGCAGCACGTCGTGGTTGTTGGCCGGATCGCCGTCCTGATGCCGCTTCGACGTCACGCCCGGCAGGGTCAGGAACCACTCGCGCAGCTTGAGCGGGCTGAACCCGGTCGGCGCACCCTCGAACCCCGGCACGTGGCGCAGCGCCTGCCCGGTGTTCACCGCGCAAAAGCTCTTGGGCGAGGCGCCCTGCGCCTCGACCGCGCGGATCGCGGCCTCGGCCACCGCGGGGCTGACCTGGATCGTGTCCTCGGCCACCCAGTAGGTCGAGCGGGCGTGGTAGTCGATGTAGAAGTGCTTGAAGTTGTCGGTGATCCCGTAAAGCACGTCGTTGCGTTCCGGGATGCGGGGGTGTTCCCAGCTGCCGGCCGGGTCGTAGATCACCCGCTGGCTGCCGTTCACCATCAGCGCCGAATGCCCGCCCTCGCCGCGCGGGATGCCGATCACCGTGAACAGCGTGATCGACGGCGGCTCGTTCGAGGTGAACCGCGCGGCCCGCACCGTCGCATCGTCGTCCCACACCGAGACCGCGCCACACCCTGCAAGCGCTGCGGGAACCGCCAGCGCGAGAAAGCTTCGCCTTTGCATCTGTCTTGTCCCTCGTCCGCCGTCTGCCGGGCGGTTCCGCAATCAGGCGTTGGTCAGCGCCAGGAAGATCAGCACCAGGATCGTCAGCACCGCCGACCACGTCATGAAGCGGACGAAGCCGTCGAAGGTGCGCTCGTGCTCGACGATGTCCATCGTGCCGTGCTCGTGGTGGGGGGCGTCATGCACGGCGTGCGCGCGGGCGTGAGCGGGGGCATGGGTGGTGGTGGTGCGGGTCGTGGCCATCTCTCGCCTGTCCTGTCCTGAGCTATCTGCTGGCGCGCTGCCACCCGCGCCGCCGGACATTCTCTCCGGTCGGCAGGCGCAGCCTCGACCGGTGCTATCAGAAATGCGGCGACCTGTCACGCCCCTCTGCGGTCACCTGTCCGCGGGGGCGCCCCAGATCAGCCCGCCAGTCCCGGTCTCGCCCACGACGCGGATGCGGCCCGCGGCGGCGAGCGCGTTCACATGGGCGATCGCCTCGGCCAGGGCGAGGCCGTATTCGCCCTCGCCGATCCGCCGGCGGTAGAGCAGGTCGAAACAATCCGCCGCCGTGCGCGGCCGCTCGGCCAGCGAGGCCGCCAGCCGGTCGAGCGCGGTGCGGTGGTTCTCGGCCAGCTGGACCAGCCGTGCGGGCAGGCCGGTGTAGGGCAGCTTGTGGCCGGGCAGGACGAGGTGCCGGTCCTCGGCCAGCGCCGCGAAACGGTCGCAGCTTTCGAGCCATTCGGCCACCGGGTTCGCCCCCGGCTCGGTCGCATAGACCCCGAGGTTGGGCGAGATTCCCGGCAGAAGCTGGTCGCCCGCGATCACCAGGTCGTCGTCCTCGGACCACAGCGTCAGGTGCTCGGCCGCGTGGCCGTTGCCGGTCCACACCCGCCAGTCGCGCCCGCCCAGCCGCAGCCGGTCGCCGTCGCGCAGCCGGGTGTAGCCCAGGGGCAGGGGGTGGACGACGTCGGCGGTGTTCCACGGCCGCTCGGCCGCCTTGCGGTCCAGCATCTCGGCCGGCATCCCGGCGCGGCGCCAATAGGCGACCTGCGCGGGCGTCGGACGCTCCTGCACGTCGAGCGCGAGCATCCGCGCCATCAGCCAGGCGGTGCGGCTGGTCAGCAGCTCGGCGCCCTCTTCCATGAACCAGCCGGCAAGGCCGATGTGGTCGGGGTGCTGGTGGGTGGCGAGCACCCGGCGGATGGGGGCGCCCGCGAGCGGGCCGTCCTTCAGCGCCGCCCAGACCGCGCGGCTGCGGGTGCTGTCGAAGCCGGTGTCCACGACCGTCCAGCCGTCCGCATCGCGCAGCGCATAGACGTTGACGTGGTCGAGCCGCATCGGCAGCGGCAGGCGCATCCACAGCACGCCCTCGGCGACCTCGATCGCCTGCCCTTCGGCGGGCGGCGCGGCCCAGGGGTGGGCGATGCCGGTCTCGGCCGGCTCGGGCCGCGTCGGGCCCGGGACCTGCGCCGAATCAAGCGCAGCGTCGAGCGTCGGCTCGGCGGCGGGCTCGGCCGCCGCGGGGCGCGGGGAGGGGGCGGTCACGCCGCCCCGGCAAAGGCCGTGTCGGGCAGCGCGTCGAGATCGCCCGCACCCGCCCGCGCCTCGGCGAGATCACCGGCGTTGCGGGGCAGCACGCGGGTGATGAACACCCTCGCCAGCGTCTTGCGCGCATCGTCGCCCTTTTGCGCCGCGATCAGGTGGTAATGCGCGCCCAGCACCCGGGCAAAGGCCGCGAGATAGGGCACGGCGCCGGCAAAGCGGTCCTGCGCCTCGGCCTCGAGCATGGCCGAGGTCGCCTCGCGCAGGGTCTCGGCGGCATCCCAGACGGCGCGGGCAAGGTCGGGCATCGCGGCCTGCGCGGCCTTGGCGCCGTCCAGCACCTCCTCGATCATCCGGGTGGCCATCTCGCCCCCGTCCATCATCTTGCGGCCGACGAGGTCCATCGCCTGGATGCCGTTGGTGCCCTCGTAGATCGGCGTGATCCGCACGTCGCGCAGATACTGGGCGGCGCCGGTCTCCTCGACGAAGCCCATGCCGCCGTGGACCTGCACGCCCATGTCGGCGACGCGGCAGCCGACGTCGGTGCCCCAGGCCTTGGCGATCGGGGTCAGGAAGGCCGCGCGGGCCTGCCAGTCGGCGTCGCCGGTGGCGGTCGCCATGTCCAGCGCCTGCGCGCAGGCAAGGCAGATGGCGCGGGCGGCGAACACCTCGGCCCGGCCGGTGGCGAGCATCCGGCGCACGTCGGCGTGGCGGATGATCGGGCCCATCTGCACCCGCTCGGCGGCATAGGCGGCGGCGTGCTGCAGCGCCGCCTCGGCCACCGCCACGCCCTGCATCCCGACGGCGAGGCGGGCGTTGTTCATCATCGTGAACATCGCCGCCATGCCCTTGTGCTCCTGCCCGACGAGCCAGCCGGTCGCGCCCTCGAAGCTCATCACGCAGGTGGGCGAGCCGTGGATGCCCAGCTTGTGCTCGAGCGAGACGACCTTGAGGCTGTTGCCGACGCCCGGCTTGCCGGACTCGTCAGGGATGTATTTCGGCACCATGAACAGGCTGATGCCGCGGGTGCCGGCGCCGCCGTCGGGCAGGCGGGCGAGGACGAGGTGACAGGTGTTCTCGGTCACGTCGCTGTCGCCCCAGGTGATGAAGATCTTCTGCCCGGTGACGCGGTAGGTGCCGTCCTCGGCCCGTTCGGCGCGGGTGGTCAGCGCGCCCACGTCCGACCCGGCGCCCGGCTCGGTCAGGTTCATCGTCCCGTTCCAGTCGCCCGAGATCAGCTTGGGCAGGTAGGTGGCCTTCAGCTCGTCCGAGGCGTGATGCTCGAGCGCCTCGATCTGGCCCTGGGTCAGCAGCGGGTTCAGCTGCAGCGACAGGCAGGCGCCGGCCAGCATCTCACCCACGGCGACGTTCAGCGTCTGCGGCAGGCCCGCGCCGCCATGCTCGGGGTTGGCCGAGAGCCCCACCCAGCCGCCCTCGGCGATGGCGCGGAAGCCTGCGTCGAACCCGGGCGACGAGCGCACGGCGCCGTTTTCCAGCCGCGAGGGGGTCAGGTCGCTGCCGCGGTTCAGGGGCGCCAGCACTTCGGTCGACAGCCGCCCGGCCTCGGTCAGGATCGCGGTGACGGTGTCCTCGCTCGCTTCGGCAAAGCGGTCGGTCGCGGCGACGGGGGCCAGCGGCACCACCGCGTCGAGGATGAATGCGATGTCGTCCACCGGCGCGCGATAGGCCATGATCGGTATCCCCCAAATTGGCATCGCGCGGATGTCGTCTGCAATCCGGGCGGTTGCAAATCGGGCGCCCGCGCGTATGTCCCAAACCCGTGGCGGACAAACTGTCTGAGCGTCCGCCCGACCGCAACCCGGAACCGTGAAGATGGCCCCCAGCGCGACACTGACCTTGCGTCCCGATGCCAAGGGGATCGCCCATGCCGCCCGGCTGCTGCGCGACGGCGAGACCGTGGCGCTGCCGACCGAGACGGTCTACGGCCTCGCCGCGGATGCCCGGAACGGCGCGGCGGTGGCGCGGGTCTATGCGGCCAAGGGGCGCCCGAGTTTCAACCCGCTGATCGTGCACCTGCCCGACGCCGAGGGCGCCGCCCGCGTGGGCGTGATCGCGGGCGAGGCCGAGCGCCTTGCCGCCGCCTTCTGGCCCGGCGCGCTGACGCTGGTGGTGCCGCTGCGTCCCGAGGCGGGGATCGCCGGGATCGTGACCGCGGGGCTGCCCACCGTGGGGCTGCGGGTGCCCGCCCATCCCGTCGCGCAGGCGGTGCTGCGGCAGTCCGGGCTGGCGCTGGCCATGCCCTCGGCCAACGCCTCGGGGCGGGTCAGCCCGACCACGGCGGGTCATGTGCTCGACGCGGGCGGCGGGCTCGACGGGCGCATCGCGGCGGTGCTGGACGGCGGGGCCTGCCCGGTCGGGGTCGAATCCACCATCGTCGGCTGGCGCGACGGGCGGGCCACGCTCTTGCGCCCCGGCGGCATTCCGGCCGAGGCGATCGAGGCGGCGCTCGGCGCCCCTCTGGATCACGCCGGGGCGACCGCCTCGCCCGATTCGCCCGGCCAGCTTGCCAGCCACTACGCCCCCGCCGCCCGGCTTCGGCTGGACGCGACCCACGCGGCCGCAGACGAGACGCTGATCGGCTTCGGCCCCGGCCCGGCCGCGCTGAACCTCTCGCCCGCGGGCGACCTGACCGAGGCGGCGGCGCGGCTCTTCGATCTTCTGCGCGCGGCCGACCGACTCGGCCGCCCCATTGCAGTCGCGCCGATCCCCCGGCATGGCCTCGGCCTTGCCATCAACGACCGCCTCGCCCGCGCCGCCGCCCCGCGCGAGGGCTGAGGGCGTCGTTCTGGGCCGAATCCCCACGGCCCGGCCGCGCAACCCGCGGCTTGCACGGTTCCCTCGCCCCCAATAGCCTCGCGCGCATGACCGCCGATCCGACCTGGAGGGATGTCGCGCTCGACGCCGCGACCGCGCTGGCGCTGCTTGAGTGGCAGCGCGAGATGGGCGTGGATGAGGCGATCCTCGACGCGCCGCTCGACCGCTTCGCCGAATCGATCCGGCCGTCGGCGGCCGCTGCCGACCCGGCGCCGGTCGCGGCACCGACGCTGCCGCCCGCGGCCGGCGGGCTGGCCGGGCAGGCCGAGGCGCTGGCGGCGCGCGCCGGGACGCTCGCGGCGCTGGCCGAGGCGCAGGCGGGGTTCGAGGGGCTCGAGATCCGCCGCGGGGCGCGGAACTTCGTCTTTGCCGACGGCAACCCGGCCGCGCGGGTGATGGTCATCGGCGAGGCGCCGGGCGAGGACGAGGACCGCGAGGGGCGGCCCTTCGTCGGCCGCGCCGGGCAGCTGCTCGACCAGATGTTCGCCGCCATCGGGCTGTCGCGCACGGCCGGGGATGCCGCCGCGGCGCTGTACATCACCAACATCCTGCCGTGGCGGCCGCCCGGCAACCGCCGCCCCGAACCCGAGGAAATCGCCGCGATGCTGCCCTTCGTCGCCCGCCACGTCGCGCTGGCGGCGCCCGAGTTCGTCGTGCTGATGGGCAACACGCCCTGTCAGGCGGCGCTGGGGCGGCAGGGCATCCTGCGGCTGCGCGGGCAATGGACCGAAGCCTTCGGCCGTCCCGCGCTGCCGATGACCCACCCGGCCTATCTGCTGCGCACCCCGGTCGCCAAGCGCGAGGCCTGGGCGGACCTGCTGTCGCTCAAGGCCCGGCTGCTGGCCCGGGGTCAGGAGAGCGTGCAGCCCTGATATTCGACCGCCCCGTCCGCGCCGATCAGCGTCAGCCGCAGCGCCGCGGGGTCGAGCGCGAAGGGCTTGCCGGTCGGGCCCACGAACTCGGCCGTGGTGGTCACGCGGGCGCCCTCGACGGCGATCTCGGCCTCGGAGGACCACATGCCGGGCAGCGCCAGCTCCATCGCGGCGGCCTCGGGGGCGGTCTCGTCCACGCTTGCCGTGACCCGCAGCCCGTCGGCGATCTCGCCCACGGTGCAGGTCACGGGGGCGGTGCCCGCGCGCGGGGCGGTGGCCAGCGCGGCGGTGATGCGCGGATCGGCCGAGGCCGCCTGCGCGGGGGCGGGCAGCACCAGATGCGCCGGGACGCAGATGTTGAGGCAGAGGCCCAGATCAACCGCGAGTTGGCCGGACAGCGGTGCGCCGGGGGTGGCCAGCGTCAGCTCGATCGGCAGCACCAGCGCGTCGTGATAGCCGAGCGTGCGGGTGCCGTCAGAGTCGATCACCTCGGGCTCGGGCCAGATCTCGCGCGCGGCAGCGACGCCGGGCGCGCCCGACCAGTCGAACTGCGGCGCCACGCCGGATTCGCCGGGGCTGCGCCAGTAGGTCTTCCACCCCGGCGCCAGCTCGAGGCGCAGCGCGGTCATCACCTTGCCGTCGGCCGAGGGCGCCGCGGGCAGCAGCTCGGCCGCGACGAGTCCGGGCGGCAGATCGCCGGCCATGAGCGGCACGGGCGCGGCAAGGACCGCGAGGGCGAGGGCGAGCGGGCGAAGCGCAGGTGTCATGCCCCTTGAGTTAGTCGCCCCGCCGGTCGGGGGGAAGTCACAACCCCGCCACGGCGCGCGCCGTGTCCACGTCGGCCCCCCGTGAGGCGGCAACCTTGTCATCGGCGGGGCGGATGCCGATGTAGGGGCGGAAAGGACACCGCCCATGAACGACGCCTTCGCCACCGCCCCGGACAACCTCACCGGCAAGGTGCTGATCGCCATGCCCGGCATGGCCGATCCGCGCTTTGCCCAGTCGGTGGTGCTGATCTGCGCCCACGGCGACGAGGGCGCGATGGGGATCGTCTTGAACAAGCCGCTGCCCGGGGTGGCGTTCGCCGAGCTTCTCGACCAGCTCGGGATCGCCCCCGACCGCACCCCGCCCGCCGTGCCGGTGCATTTCGGCGGCCCGGTCGAGCCGGGGCGCGGCTTCGTGCTGCACCGCCTGCCCGAGGGCGCGGCGGCCGAGGACGACGACGAGGGCATGATGCGGATCGGCGAGGCGGGCCTCGCCATGACCACCACGCGCAACATCCTCGAGGACATTGCCCAGGGACGCGGACCCGACCGCGCGGTGCTGTCGCTCGGCTATGCGGGGTGGGACGCGGGCCAGCTCGAGCGTGAGATGTTGGCCAATGGCTGGCTGACCGCCGAGGCGGGGGACGAGCTGGTGTTCGGCCCCGACAACGCCCGCAAGTGGCAGGATGCGCTGCGCTCGCTGGGCGTCGACCCGCTGATGCTGTCGGCGGCCGCCGGGCACGCCTGACGCGGGTGCCGCCGGACGGCGGCGGCCCCGGCGCGCCGCGCGCCCCCGCGACGCGGTGCGGGCGCGCTTGCCCCCTCGGCCCCGGTTTGCGATAGAGGCCGCACCCGCCCATCCGGAGGCCCGCCATGACGTTCCGCGCCCGCCACCTGCTTGGCGTCGAGCCGCTGGCCCCGGCCGAGATCACCACCCTTCTCGACCTTGCCGAAAGCTACGTGGCGCTGAACCGCCGCACGGTGAAGCACGGCGACGCGCTCGAGGGTCTCACCCAGATCAACCTGTTCTTCGAGAACTCGACCCGGACGCAGTCGAGCTTCGAGCTCGCGGGTAAGCGTCTGGGCGCCGACGTGATGAACATGGCCGTGGCGCAGTCGAGCGTGAAGAAGGGCGAGACGCTGATCGACACGGCGCTGACGCTGAACGCCATGCAGCCCGACCTGCTGGTCGTGCGCCACCCCCACTCCGGCGCCGTCAACCTGCTGGCGGAAAAAGTGAACTGCGCCGTCATCAACGCCGGCGACGGGCGGCACGAGCACCCGACGCAGGCGCTGCTCGACGCGCTGACGATCCGCCGGGCCAAGGGGCGGCTGCACCGGCTGACGGTGGCGATCTGCGGCGACATCGCCCATTCCCGCGTCGCCCGCTCGAACCTCATCCTGCTCGGCAAGATGGAGAGCCGGGTCCGGCTGGTCGGGCCGGCCACGCTGATGCCCTCGGGCGCCGCCGACTGGGGCTGCGAGATCACCGAGGACATGGCTGAGGGCCTCAAGGGCGCCGACGTGGTGATGATGCTGCGGCTGCAGAAGGAACGCATGGACGGCGGCTTCATCCCCTCCGAGCGCGAGTATTACCACCGCTGGGGGCTGGATGCCGAGAAGCTGGCGCTGGCCGCGCCGGATGCGATCGTCATGCACCCCGGGCCGATGAACCGGGGGGTGGAGATCGACGGCACGCTCGCCGACGACATCAACCGCAGCGTGATCCAGGATCAGGTCGAGATGGGCGTCGCCGTCCGCATGGCCGCGATGGACCTGCTGGCGCGGAACCTGCGCGCCGCGCGTGGGGCGAGGGCGGCGGGGGAGGGGGTCTATGCGTGAGGACGAATGGGGGATGGTGGTCAACGCCCCCGCCCCCGTTTCCGCTGCTGGGGCCGCTGCCGGGGCCGCCGAAGACCAGCGCGCCCGCGCGGGGGCCCAGACCGCGGCCCAGGTGCTGTTGCCGGGCGAGATCCAGCTCTGGGAGGGCGCGCCGCGGCGGGGCGCGGGCTGGCGCTGTCTTCTGCGCGACCGTGACATGATCCTTGCAGCCGCCGGGACCGTGCCAACGCTCGCGCTGCTGGCCGTTGCGCTTCCCGATCATCGTGAGATTCTGGGGATGGCGGTGACCGTTGGCGCGGCGACCGCGATCTTCAAGCTTGCCCGGTTGGGCCGCCAGTTGCGTCGGGCCCGCTATCTCGTCACCGACCGCCGGGCGATCGTGGTGGCCGGCAGCACCATCCTGTCGATCAAGCACGCCGCCAGCCGTCCGCAACGACACGAGACGCGCTGCGGCACCACCATCGAGCTCGGCAAGGGCGTGATCGGCAATGCCGCCGCGGCCGGGTGGGCCAGCGACAAGCGCCTGGCGCGGGTGTTCAGCGGTCCGGACAAGCACGCTCCGCTCATCGCATTCCGCGCGCTGGAACCGTCCGAGGCGCCCTTTGACCTGCTCAGCCGCCTTGCTGGTGCCGAGCCGGCCCTTCATTTCAGCCCCGTGCCCCCGCTGGGAGGCGGCCTTTCCGCATGATCCTGCATTTCCAGAACGCCCGGCTGATCGACCCGCAGGCCCTGTCGGCCGAGCCGGGCAGCCTCACCGTCGAGGATGGGCGCATCGTCGCGCTCGACGGCGACGCCCCCGAGGGGGCGACCGTCATCGACGGCGGCGGCAAGTGCCTCGCCCCCGGCATCGTCGACTGGGGCGTCAAGATTGGCGAGCCGGGTGAGCGGCACCGCGAATCGATGCGCTCGGCGGCGCTGGCCGCCGCCGCGGGCGGCGTGACCACGATCATCGCCCGGCCCGACACGCTGCCACCCATCGACGCGCCCGAGGCGCTGGAGTTCGTGACCCGCCGCGCCGCCGACCAGCCGGTCCGCATCCGCCACCAGGCGTCGCTGACCCGCGCCCGCGAGGGGCGCGAGATGGTCGAGATGGGGTTCCTGCTCGATGCCGGCGCGCTGGCCTTCACCGACGGGGTGCGGGTGGTCGAGAACACCAAGCTGCTGTCGCGCTGCATGAGCTACGCCAAGGGGCTGGGGGCGCTGATCGTCGGCCATCCGCAGGACGCGGGCCTGTCGCGCGGGGCGGCGGCGACGAGCGGCAAGTTCGCCTCGCTCTACGGCATCCCGGCGGTCAGCCCGCTCGCCGAGCGCATGGGGGTTGAGCGTGACCTCGCGCTGGTCGAGGCGACGGGGGTGCGCTGGCACGCCGACCAGATCACCACCGCCGCGGCGCTGCCGGTGCTGGACCGGGCGCGGGCGGCGGGGCTGGATGTGACCGCGGGAACCTCGATCCACCACCTGACGCTGAACGAGTTCGACGTCGGCGACTATCGCACCTTCTTCCGCCTCACCCCGCCGCTCAGGTCCGAGGACGACCGGATGGCGCTGGTCGAGGCGGTGGCCGAGGGGCGGATCGAGGTGATCGGCAGCTTCCACACCCCGCAGGACGAAGAGGCCAAGCGCTTGCCGTTCGAAGTCGCCGCGCCGGGCGCCGTGGGGCTCGAGACGCTGCTGCCGGCGGCGATGCGGCTTTATCATCAGGGCGGGGTGACGCTGCCGCAGCTGTGGCGGGCGCTCAGCCTCAACGCCGCCGACCGGTTGGGTCTGCCGGGCGGGCGGCTGTCGGTCGGCGCGCCGGCCGATCTGGTGCTGTTCGACCCAGACGCGCCCTTCGTGCTCGACCGCTTCGCGCTGCGCTCGAAGTCGAAGAACACCCCCTTCGACGGCGCGCGTATGGAGGGGCGGGTGATCGGTACCTGGGTCAGCGGACGCCGCGTGTTCGACGCCAACGAGGCCGGGGGCCGCGATGAATGAGGTGCTGATCGCCACCCTGCCCGCGGCCGCCGCGGTCACGCTGCTGCTGGCCGCGCTGGGCGGCTATCTGCTCGGGTCGGTGCCGTTCGGGCTGGTCATCACCCGGGCGCTGGGCCTGGGCGACCTGCGCGTCATCGGCTCGGGCAACATCGGCGCCACCAACGTGCTCAGGACCGGCCACAAGGGAGCGGCGCTGGCGACGCTGCTGCTCGACAGCGGCAAGGGCGCCATCGCGGTGCTGGTGGCGCGCGAGCTGGCGGGCGAGTGGGCCGCGCTGGTCGCGGGATCGGCGGCGTTCCTCGGCCACTTGTTCCCGGTCTGGCTGGGGTTCCGGGGCGGCAAGGGGGTGGCCACGTTCCTCGGCACCACGCTGGCGCTGTTCCTGCCGGTCGGGCTGATCGCCTGCGGGCTGTGGCTCGCCACGGCGGCGATCACCCGCATCTCGTCCCTCTCGGCGCTGGTCGCCGCGGCCGGGGCGCCGGTCTTTGCGCTGATCTTCGGGCTGCGGGGGCTCGCGGCGGCGACCGCGTTCATGGCGGTGCTGATCGTCATCCGCCACCGCGCCAACATCGCCCGCATCCTCGCAGGCACCGAACCGCGGATCGGCAGCAAGGGTTAGCGCCCCCGCTTCCTCGGGCTGGATGCAAGTATCCTCGGGCTTCCGAACGCCCGGAAAACAGTCCGGTGGACTGTTTTCAGTGAGGAAGGCCGCGGCAGCGGCCCGGGGGCAGACAGCCCCCGGTCCGGCAGCGCAACTCAGCGCGTGGGCACCGGGGTCTCGCCGCGGTAGTCGTAGAAGCCGCGACCCGACTTGCGGCCCAGCCACCCGGCCTCGACGTATTTCGTCAGAAGCGGGCAGGGGCGATACTTGGTGTCGGCCAGTCCATCGTGCAGCACGTTCATGATGGCCAGGCAGGTGTCGAGCCCGATGAAATCAGCAAGCTCCAGCGGCCCCATCGGGTGGTTGGCGCCAAGCTTCATCGACTCGTCGATGGATTTGACCGAGCCGACCCCTTCGTAGAGCGTATAGACCGCCTCGTTGATCATCGGCATCAGGATGCGGTTGACGATGAAGGCCGGGAAATCCTCGGCGCTGGCGCTGGTCTTGCCCAGCTTCTCGACCACCTCGACCAGCGTCTTGTAGGTCGCCTCGTCGGTGGCGATGCCGCGGATCAGCTCGACCAGCTGCATCACCGGCACGGGGTTCATGAAGTGGAAGCCCATGAACTTCTCGGGCCGGTCGGTGCGGCTCGCCAGCCGGGTGATCGAGATCGACGAGGTGTTCGAGGTCAGGATGGTGTCCGGCCCCAGATGCGGGACGATCGCCTCGAAGATCTTGTTCTTGATGTCCTCGCGCTCGGTCGCGGCCTCGATCACCAGGTCGGTGCCGGCGATGTCCTCGACGTTCGAGGTGGTGCGGATGCGGGCCATGGTGGCGGCCTTGTCCTCGGCCGAGACCTTGCCGCGGCTGACTTGGCGTTCGAGGTTGCGGTCGATGGTCGCCATCGCCTTGTCGAGCGCCTCGGCGCTGACGTCGTTCAAGAGCACGTCATACCCGGCCAGCGCAAACACATGCGCGATCCCGTTGCCCATCTGCCCGGCGCCGACGATTCCGACCGATTGGATTGCCATGTCCCGACCCTTCCCCCTTATCCTGCGGGACGATAGGCGGAAAGCGCGGCGGGCCTCAATGACAAAACCGCCCGGGCGCGGGGGGCGTCCGGGCGGTCTGTCACTCGCGCGGGTCGGCGCCTCAGAGCTTTTCGGTCAGCTCGGGCAGGATGGTGAAGATGTCGCCCACGAGGCCGTAGTCGGCTACCTGGAAGATCGGCGCCTCTTCGTCCTTGTTGATTGCCACGATCACCTTGGAATCCTTCATCCCGGCGAGGTGCTGGATCGCCCCCGAGATGCCGGCCGCGATGTAGAGGTCAGGCGCCACGACCTTGCCGGTCTGGCCCACCTGCCAGTCGTTCGGGGCATAGCCCGAATCGACCGCCGCGCGGGACGCGCCGACGGCGGCGCCCAGCTTGTCGGCCAGCTTCTCGACGATCTGGAACCCGTCCTTCGAGCCGACCGCGCGGCCGCCCGAGACGATCCGCTTAGCCGAGGTCAGTTCCGGGCGGTCCGAGGCGGCGACCTTGTCCTCGACCCACGACGACAGCGCGCTTTCGCCCGCTTCCTCGTTGTGGTCGACCGTCGCCGAGCCGCCCTGACCGGCCGCGTCGAACGACGCGGTGCGGACGGTCAGCACCTTGACCTTGTCCGAGGACTTCACCGTCTGGATGGCGTTGCCGGCGTAGATCGGGCGGGCGAAGGTGTCGCCGTCCACGACCTCCATCACGTCCGAGATCACCATCACGTCCAGCAGCGCCGCGACCCGCGGGGCGATGTTCTTCGCGCTCGCGGTCGAGGGCATGACGATGTGGCTGAAATCGCCCGCCATCTTCACGATCAGGTCCGACACCGGCTCGGCCAGCCCATGCGCGAAGGCGGGCGAGCTGACGCAGATCACCTTGGACACGCCGTCGAGCTTGGCGGCCTCGTCGGCGGCGCCGTGGCAGTCGTGGCCGGCGACCAGCACCGTCACGTCGCCCAGCTTCTTGCCGGCGGTCAGGGCCTTGGCGGTGGCGTCCACCGCGAGTTCACGCCCGTTGTTGAGTTCGGCAACCAGAAGAACGGCCATCACACCACCCCCGCTTCTTTCAGTTTCGCCACCAGCTCATCGACCGAGCCGACCTTGATCCCGGCCTTGCGGCCCTCGGGCTCCGAGGTCTTGACGACGCTCAGGCGCGGGGTCGTGTCGACGCCATAATTGGCGGCGGTCTTTTCGGTCAGCTCTTTCTTCTTCGCCTTCATGATGTTGGGCAGCGAGGCGTAGCGCGGCTCGTTCAGGCGCAGGTCGGCGGTGACCACCGCCGGCAGCTTGACGCTGATCGTCTGCAGACCGCCATCGACCTCACGCGAGACCTTGGCGGCGCCGCCGTCGATCTCGACCGAGTTGGCGAAGGTCGCCTGGCCCCAGCCGAGCAGCGCGGCGAGCATCTGGCCGGTGGCGTTCATGTCGTTGTCGATGGCCTGCTTGCCGGCGATGACCAGCTCGGGCTTTTCCTCGTCCACGACGGCCTTGAGCAGCTTGGCGACGGCCAGCGGCTCGATGTCCTGGTGCACGTCGTCGGCGGCGACGATCAGGATGCCGCGGTCGGCCCCCATCGCCAGCGCGGTGCGGATCGTCTCGGCGGCCTGCTTGACCCCGATCGAGACCACCACGATCTCGGTCGCGGCGCCCTTTTCCTTCAGCCGGATCGCCTCTTCGACGGCGATCTCGTCAAAGGGGTTCATCGACATCTTGACGTTCGACAGGTCCACCCCGGACCCGTCTGCCTTCACACGCGGCTTGACGTTATAGTCGATCACGCGCTTGACCGGCACGAGAACCTTCATCGGCTCACTCCCACACAGTTACGTCCGTTCGCAGGACGGGATAACGGCCCCCGCCCGGCAGGGACAGGGGAAAATGCGACATTCCGGCGCGGAACGCCGCGTCTTGGCGCGCCCCTCGGGGCGCCGCGGCGGCTGCTAGCGCTAGCGCGAGGCGCCCGGCACCCAGAGCACGTCGTCGGCCCCGTTCGCGTTGGCCACCCGGCCCGCGACGAACAGCCAGTCCGACAGCCGGTTGAGGTAGCGCACCGCCACCGGGTTGGCGTCCCCCCCGGCGGCGAGCTCCACCGCCCGCCGCTCGGCTCGCCGGGCCACGGTGCGGCTCAGGTGCAGATGCGTGGCGAGCGGCGTGCCGCCGGGCAGGATGAAGCTGCGCAGCGGCGAGAGTGCGGCGTTCATCGCGTCGATCTCGGCCTCGAGCCGGTCCACCTGGGTCTGGATCATCCGCAGGACCTCATAGGGGGCCTCGCCGTCCGCCGCCATCCGCGGGCGCGAGAGGTCGGCGCCGAGGTCGAAGAGCTCGTTCTGGATCACCCCGATCTGCGCCGCCATCGGCCCCTCGGCGTGAAGCCGCGCGAGGCCGAGGGTGGCGTTCAGCTCGTCCACGGTGCCATAGGCCTCGACCCGCGGGTCGTGCTTCGGCACGCGGGTGCCGTCCGACAGCGCCGTGTCGCCCGCATCGCCGGTGCGGGTGTAGATCCTGTTCAGAACGACCATCAGTGTCCCCTTATCGCCACAACGGCCATGATGATGATGATGGCGATGGCCTGGGCGATGATCCGCCAGCGCATCAGCCGGTTGCCGTTGCGGCGGTTGAACTCTCCGCCGCGGGCAAAGCCGCCGATGCCGGTGGCGAGGATCGCCGTGACGACCAGCGCCGAGACTGCGACGATCAGGAACAGGGGTTTGTCTTGCATCACCGGCTCCGCCGCACGCGAGATGGGCGAGCTTAGCTGCGCCGGGCGAACCAGTCCAGCGCCGCGGTGGGCAGCAGCCGGCGCCCATAGGCGGCCAGCGTCGTCGGGCGGGTGACGCGGTAGCGGGCGCGGGGGCTCCGGTCCTCGAGCGCGCGGGCGATGGCGCGGCTGGTCGCGGCAGGCGGCAGCTCGAAGCGGTCCGGCCCCGAGGGCTCATAGAGGCGCTTGAGCAGGCTGGCCTGATACTGCGCGACGCGCGGGCTCGCCTGCCAGTCGATCCAGCGCTCGAAATGGGGGATGGAGTTCGCGCGGATGCGGCTGGTGATCGGCCCCGGCTCGACCAGCACGACCTTGATCCCCGTGCCCTGCATCTCGAGCCGCAGCACGTCGGTCAGCCCCTCGAGCGCGAACTTGCTGGCCACATAGGCGCCGCGCCAGGGGATACCGACGAGGCCGAGGACCGAGCTGACGTTGACGATCCGGCCCGCGCCCTGGTCGCGGAAATGCGGGATCAGGCGGCGGGTGAGGTCGTGGGTGCCGAAGAGGTTCGTCTCGAAGATCGCGCGCAGCCCGCCGCGGGGCAGGTCCTCGACCGCGCCGGGCAGGGCGAAGGCGGCGTTGTTGACGAGCGCGTCGATCGGGCCGCGGGCGATGGCCTCGGCCGCGCAGGCGGCGACGCTGGCCTCGTCGGCGAGGTCGAGGGGCAGGGCGGTCATGCCCTCGGCGCGGCGGGCGGCGAGGTCGGCCTCGGTGCGGCAGGTGGCGAAGACGGTCCAGCCGCGGGATTGCAGGTGGCGGGCGGCGTCAAGGCCGATGCCCGACGAGCAGCCGGTGATGAGGACCGTGGGCACCCGCGCTCAGGGCTGGCGCGCGGCGAGCGCGGTGCGGGCGACGTAGCCGGTGCGCCCGTCCGAGTCACGCACCAGCGCAAAGTCGGGCGCGGCGGCGGCGAGCAGGATCACTTGCGTGCCGGCGGGCAGTTCGGAGAGCGGGTGCGAATCGGGCAGCGGGTCGGCGATCAGCGCGGCGTCGATCTTGAGCGCATAGCGGCCGCCTGGCGTCAGCCCCCTCTCGGCCGCCTGCGGCAGCAGCATGATGCCGGCCTGTCGGTAGGCGGGGGTCGCATCGGTTCCCATCACCCCCAGAAGGGCGAAACCGGCGACGAGAGAGGCAGAAATCACGCGTAACATTGGGGTAACAGTCAGGTGCAGGGCGTCGATGATGCGGCCCCAACCCCTGCGCGGCGCGAGTCGTTCCCCATTTTCGTCGTCACGTCATATTGCAGCCGTGTGATGTGATGTTTTTGCCAGATGGTGGTCCGGCGGGGTGCGCGCGGCCGCGGGCGACGCGCGGCGAAGCCCGGCCGGGCGGGGCTGGACCGGGCGGGGCGGGGCCAGTAGTCAGGCCGGATGACGACCGACCCCGACGATCCCGACCGCCCCGACCTCGACCCCGACCGCGCCGCGCCCGAGGGCCGAGGGGCCCCGCGCGGCCCCCGCCGCCGCGGCCCCGCCCCCGCGCGCCCCGAGGCCGCCGCGCGTACGGCGGCCGAGGTGTCCGAGCCGCTGAGCCGGGCGATCGGCGAGCGCTACCTGACCTATGCGCTGTCCACGATCATGCACCGGGCCCTGCCCGACGCCCGCGACGGGCTGAAGCCGGTCCACCGCCGCATCCTCTATGCGATGCGCGAACTCAGGCTCTCGCCCACTGGGGCGTTCCGCAAGTCGGCGAAGATCTCGGGCGACGTGATGGGGAACTATCACCCGCACGGCGACAGCGCGATCTATGACGCGATGGCGCGCCTCGCCCAGCCCTTCGCCATGCGCTACCCGCTGGTGGACGGGCAGGGGAACTTCGGCTCGATCGACGGCGATGCCCCGGCCGCGAGCCGCTATACCGAGGCGCGGCTGACGCTCGCCGCCGAGACGCTGATGGAGGGGCTGGCCGAGGACGCCGTCGACTTCCGCCCCAACTACGACGGCACGCTGACCGAGCCGGTGGTGCTGCCGGCGGCGTTCCCGAACCTGCTCTGCAACGGCGCCTCGGGCATCGCGGTGGGGATGGCGACCAACATCCCGCCCCACAACCTGCACGAGGTCGTGGACGCCTGCCTGCATCTCATCAAGTCGCCC
This sequence comes from Paracoccus sanguinis, assembly GCF_900106665.1. Taxonomy (GTDB): domain Bacteria; phylum Pseudomonadota; class Alphaproteobacteria; order Rhodobacterales; family Rhodobacteraceae; genus Paracoccus; species Paracoccus panacisoli. The sequence goes on along the minus strand of NZ_FNNA01000001.1, from coordinate 1,146,811 downwards.
GAGGCGCGGCACGAGACGCTGATGGCGATCATGCCCGGCCCCGATTTCCCGACCGGCGGGGTGCTGGTCGAGGACGCGGCGACCTTGGCCGAGGCCTATCGCACCGGCCGCGGCAGCCTGCGCCTGCGGGCCCGCTGGCAGGTCGAGGACCTGGGCCGCGGCACCTGGCAGATCATCGTGACCGAGATCCCCTATCAGGTGCAGAAGTCGAAGCTGATCGAGCGGCTGGCCGAGCTGGTCACGACCAAGAAGATCCCGATCCTCGCCGACATCCGCGACGAATCGGCCGAGGACATCCGCATCGTCCTCGAACCCCGGGCGCGCTCGGTGGACCCCGCGCAGCTGATGGCGGCGCTGTTCCGCGTCTCGGACCTCGAGGTGCGGTTCGGGCTGAACATGAACGTGCTGATCGACGGGCGGGTGCCCCGCGTCTGCTCGCTGACCGAGGTGCTGCGCGCCTTCCTCGACCACCGGCGCGAGGTGCTGCTGCGCCGCACCGCGTTCCGGCTGGAGAAGATCGCCCAGCGGCTCGAGGTGCTGGACGGCTATATCGTGGCGTACCTGAACCTCGACCGGGTGATCGAGATCATCCGCTACGAGGACGACCCCAAGGCCGTGATGATGGCCGAGTTCGCGCTGTCCGAGGCGCAGGTCGAGGCGATCCTGAACATGCGCCTGCGGGCCCTGCGGCGGCTGGAGGAAATCGAGCTGCGGGCCGAGCGCGACCGGCTGGCCGAGGAACGCGCAGGCCTGCTGGCGCTGACCGCCGACGAGGGCCGGCAGTGGGCGCGCATCGCCGAGCAGTTGCGCGAGGTGCGCGGGCTCTTCGGCAAGTCCACCCCCGCCGGCGTCCGGCGGACCGAGATCACCGCCAGCGAAGAGGTTCAGCCGCTCGACATGGACGCGATGATCGAGCGCGAGCCGGTCACGGTGATCCTGTCCCGCATGGGCTGGATCCGGGCCGTGAAGGGGCACCAGCCGCTCGACGCCGAGGTGAAGTTCCGCGACGGCGACGGCCCGTTCCTCGCGCTCCACGCCGAGACGACCGACAAACTGATGGTCTTCGGCGCCAACGGCCGCTTCTACACCGTGCCCGCCAACACCCTGCCCGGCGGGCGGGGCCTGGGGGAACCGCTCAGGCTGATGATCGACCTGCCGAACGACGCGGCGGTGCTGGACCTGTTCCCGTGGCGCGAGGACCAGCAGTTCGTGGTGGCCTCGAGGGCCGGGGACGGGTTCATCGTCGGCGCGTCCGACATCCTGGCCCAGACGCGGGCCGGCAAGCAGGTGCTGAATGGCGAGGCGCTGCTGGTCCGGCGGGTCGAGGGCGACCACCTCGCCACCGTCGGGGACAACCGCAAGCTCTTGGTCTTCCCGCTGTCCGAGTTGCCCGAGATGGCGCGCGGCAAGGGGGTGCGGCTGCAGAAGTTCAAGGACGGCGGGCTGGCGGATGCGAAATGCGTGACGCTGTCGGTGGGGCTGTCGTGGCTCGACCCGGCGGGCCGGACGCGCAGCGAGCCGGACCTGACCGAGTGGCTGGGCAAGCGCGCCACCGCGGGGCGGATGGCGCCGCGCGGCTTTCCGCGCGACAACCGCTTCGGCTGACAGTCCGTGAGACGGGTGGCCGCTCAGTCGCGGCGGCGCACCTCTTTCCACCCGTTCACCATCGGCCGGATGAGGTCCTCGCCCTTCCAGAAGCGGTAGAAGAGGATGATCCCCACGTGCAGCAGCACGAGGAGGAGGATCAGCGTCCCGCCGAGGTGGTGCCAGCTCAGCATCGCCTTGCGGGTGGCCGAGCTCACCGAACTCGCGAGCGGGCCGACGTTGATGTAGTCGTCGGCGTCGATGAAGAGCCCGCTCGTCGCCTGCGCGGCCAGAAGGCCCAGCATGGCGATCACCGACAGCGCGCCCAGCGGGTTGTGGCCGGGCCAGTAGCTCGGCTCGCGCGAGAACATGTGCCGGGCGTAGCGGGTGACGGCGCCCGGCCCGCGCAGGAAATGCGCGAACCGCGCCTCGGGCGGGCCGACGAAGCCCCAGACCAGTCGGAACGCCAGCAGCCCGAGGATGAAGTAGCCCAGCCAGAAATGCAGCGTCATCTTGGCCGGGCCGACCTTGGCAAGCAGCCAGGTGGTGATGACCGCCGCCGCCAGCAGCCAGTGAAAGCTGCGCAAGAGCGGGTCCCAGATCCGGGTCCGCACGGGCGGCAGGGCGCCGGGCGCGTCTCGGCCGGGCGGCTGGGGGGCGGCGGGCATCACGCGGGCCTTACTTGGCGCGGTAGCTGTCGTGGCAGCCCTTGCAGGCCGCGCCGAGCGCCTGGACCACCGGGCCCACGTTGGCCTGGCCGCCCTTCACCGCCTCGGGGATGCCGTCCGCGGCCTTCTGCAGGTCGGCGTACTTGGCCGACAGCCCGGCCTTGTCGGTGATCGCCTCGGGCTTCGCCTCGGTCTCGGTGCCCAGTTCAGCGGTCGAGGTGCCGGGGATGAAGTGCTCGGTGACGTCGTAGCGGCTCAGCGCGTTGATGTTGGTCGCGGCGGCGACGGCGGCGGCCTCGTCATAAGGGATGTCGCCCTTGGCCATGCCCGCCAGGCGGTTCATGTTGTAGCCGAGCATCTGGTAGAAGCCCTTGCGCGCCTCGAGCGCGACCTCTTCGGGGGTGTCGTCGGCGAAGGCGGCGGCGACGGGCAGGGCGGCGGTGAACGCCGCGGCGACGAACATCAGGCGCATGGCTAGTCCTTGCTGTTGGGTGGTCGGTGGTTGCTGAAGCGTAGCGGGGCGGGCGCGGGGCGATCAACCCCGCAATCCCGCCCCGCGTTCACGGCCCCGTCAGGCAGCTCTGCCTGCCGGCCGCCCGGCTCAGGAATACAGGTCCTGGACGCCCACGTGCTGGTGGATCTGGTTGATCACCTGCCGGTCGATCCCCATCGCCTGGGCAAGGCTGTTCAGGTACTCGGCCTCGGTCCGATTGTCGAAGTCGATCGCCATCAGCGACATCATGTAGACCTGCGGCTCAAGGCCCTTGGGCACCTCGCGCGCCAGCGCCTGCGCGTCGACCGGCGCCGCCATCTGCTCGCGGATGAAGGCCCGGTCCTCGTCGTCGAGGTCGCCCATCTGCCCCAGCAGCCGCTCACGCTCGGCCTCGTCGATCTTGCCGTCGGCCTTGGCAGCCTGGATCATCGCCCGCAGCATCAGCCCGGCGATGGCGTTCTGCTCGGCCGTCGGGGTGACCTCGGGCTCGTCCTGACGGGCGAGGGCGTCGTTGAACAGCTCACCGAAGCTCGCGTCGTTCTGCTGCTGCGCGCCGCGCTGGGCCGGACCGTTGAGGAGCCCACCCAGCAGCCCGCCGAGCGAGCCCGCCGCGGCTCCCGCGCCAGCCCCGCCGACGAGGCCGCCGAGGATGTCGCCCAGCCCGCCGCCGCCGCTGGTCCCGGTGCGGGTCGCCGTGCCGCGGGTCGAGGCGCCGGTCTGGCGGGTCAGCTGGTCGAGGAGACCGCCGAGACCGCCCTGCGCCCCCGGCGAGTTCGGCCCGCCATAGGGCCGGCCGCGCCCGCTCGTCGTGCCCGGCTGACCGCCGCCCAGCACCTGCCCGAGGATGTCGCCGAGCCCGCCGCCCGAGGCGGTCGTGCCGCGCTGGGCGCTGCCGCCCATGCCGCCGCCCATGCCGCCGCCTATCCCGCCACCCAGCGCGCCGCCGAGCCCGGTGTTGAGCAGGTCGCCCAGGATGCCGCCGCCCGTCTGGCGGCCACGGGTCTGCGGGGCGGACTGGCCGGCGCGGGCCTGGCTCTGCCGGACCATGCTGCCGACACCCTTGGCCAGCATCACGCCGGCGGCCACGCGGGCGAGGGATTTCATGAGAGACATCGATTCCTCCGAAGAAACCTTGGGGCGGGCACCGTGCCTGCCTGTTTCGAAGGCAAGAACGCACCCCTGCCGCAGGCAGTTCCGGCGGGCGCGGGTCGCTCGGCGGGAAAGCGCAGCCGTGCCAGTCGGTTGCGCTACCTTGGCGGGTGTGGCCGCAAGCGCCTTCACCCGCCGCAACGCGCGCGTTCCGCGGGGCGGATCGGCATCGCCGCGCCTTGATTTTCCCCGCCCGCGCTTATAGATCGCGGCGATCATTCCGCGAGGCGCGTCCCAGCCGGCCGCCCGACGACCCAGGAGGCCATGATGGCAAAGGCAAAATTCGAACGGACGAAACCGCACGTCAACATCGGGACGATCGGCCACGTTGACCACGGCAAGACGACGCTGACGGCGGCGATCACCAAGTATTTCGGCGAGTTCAAGGCCTACGACCAGATCGACGGCGCGCCGGAAGAGCGGGCCCGCGGGATCACGATCTCGACCGCGCACGTGGAATACGAATCGGACGCGCGCCACTATGCGCACGTCGACTGCCCCGGCCACGCCGACTACGTGAAGAACATGATCACCGGCGCGGCGCAGATGGACGGCGCGATCCTGGTCGTGAACGCCGCCGACGGCCCGATGCCGCAGACCCGCGAGCACATCCTGCTCGGCCGTCAGGTCGGCATCCCCTACATGGTCGTGTACCTGAACAAGGTCGACCAGGTGGACGACGAGGAGCTGCTCGAGCTGGTCGAGATGGAAGTGCGCGAGCTGCTGTCGTCGTACGACTATCCTGGCGACGACATTCCGATCATCAAGGGCTCGGCGCTGGCCGCCCTGGAAGGCCGTGATCCCGAGATCGGCGAGAACTCGATCCGGGCGCTGATCAAGGCGGTGGACGAGTACATCCCGACGCCCGAGCGCGCCGTGGACCAGCCGTTCCTGATGCCGATCGAGGACGTGTTCTCGATCTCGGGCCGCGGCACGGTGGTGACCGGCCGGGTCGAGCGTGGCGCGGTGAACGTGGGCGACGAACTTGAGATCGTCGGCATCCGCCCGACCAAGAAGACGACCTGCACGGGCGTCGAGATGTTCCGCAAGCTGCTGGATCGCGGCGAGGCGGGCGACAACATCGGCGCGCTGCTGCGCGGCGTGGACCGTGACGGCGTCGAGCGGGGCCAGGTGCTCTGCAAGCCCGGCTCGGTGAAGCCGCACACGAAGTTCGAGGCCGAGGCCTACATCCTGACCAAGGAAGAGGGCGGCCGCCACACGCCGTTCTTCGCGAACTACCGGCCGCAGTTCTACTTCCGGACCACGGACGTGACCGGGACCGTCAAGCTGCCGGAAGGTACCGAGATGGTGATGCCGGGCGACAACCTGAAGTTCGAGGTCGAGCTGATCGCCCCGATCGCGATGGAAGAGAAGCTGCGCTTCGCCATCCGCGAAGGCGGCCGCACCGTGGGTGCGGGCGTGGTCTCGAAGATCCTCGCCTGAGCTGACGCCGGGGGGCGCGCCAGCCGCGCACCCCGCAGGTGAAGTCAAAGGGGCCGTCCCGGATGGGGCGGCCCCTGTCGTTTCGTCTTGCGGCGGTCTTTGCCACCGCCGGCCGGCCGGCCGACTACGGCCCTGCCGCGGCGAGAAGACGGGCCATGATCGTCCTGACCGTACCCTCGGCCCGCTTGCCGAGCGCAATCCGGCCGAAAAACCCCGTGTGCGGCCGGGCCGCAACCATCATGCACAGCAGCATCGTATGACCGATCGCCGCATTCAGCTCGGCCAGTTGCGCGTGCGTCACCGGGGTGCCAGATGTGTCGCATTCCCGCGCAAGACGGGTCATCTGCTCGTGCAGTTGCTGCATCTGCGCGGACATTGCGTCCAAGTCAGGTTTCATGGCTTCCCTCGCAGACTCAGCTCGTGCTGCCACCAGCGTTCGGCTTTATTGCGTTCAGCCTTGACAGGCTCGTTATGAACGAAATGCAGTTCAATCGTTGCGCCGCACGTGAGTGCCGCTGCCAACGCCTTGTGAATGTGGCGGTAGCCCCCCGGTTTGCTCTTCCGATAAGGCGCGCCGGCGTGAAGATTGGTGATGTTTCTCACGTACTGCCGCCGCCGCTTGCCGATCGAATTGCACTGACCCACGTAAAACGGCGTTCCGTCCACATACCACACGTAGATTCCGGGCTGGGACGGATTGGTCCCGTCCCTGCAAAGAGCGTCGGGCAGGTTCACTTGCGTCTCCTGGACAGATGGGACTAACCAATTCTCGCAAGGCCGCTCCGCCAGTCAAGCCGGGGACGGAGTCCTGTGCCTTGACACCCAGCCCCCCAGCCGCCATAAGCCCCCATCGCCTCCGGTCACATCGAATCGGAGGCACCCGCGCAGGCCGCCCGCCAAGGGGGCGGCCTTGCGGTTTTTATACTGCCACGGTCCGACGCTGGCCCCGCGTGGTGCGCGGTCAGCCTCTCGACTGAAATCCCCGTCACGAGGGATGCTTTGATGCAAAGCCAGACCATCCGTATCCGGCTCAAGGCGTTTGACTATCGTGTGCTGGACGCCAGCACGCTCGAGATCGTCAATACCGCCAAGCGGACCGGCGCGCAGGTGCGCGGCCCGATCCCGCTGCCGAACAAGATCGAGAAATTCACCGTTCTGCGCGGCCCGCACATCGACAAGAAATCCCGCGACCAGTGGGAGATCCGCACCCACAAGCGCCTGCTGGACATCGTCGATCCGACCCCGCAGACCGTGGACGCCCTGATGAAGCTCGACCTCGCCGCCGGCGTGGACGTCGAGATCAAGGTCTGAGGGGGCGACCATGCTGCGTACTGGTGTTATCGCCAAGAAACTGGGCATGACCCGTCTGTTCCTCGAGGACGGGCGGCAGGTGCCGGTGACCGTGCTGCAACTCGACAACCTCCAGGTCGTCGCGCAGCGCACCAATGAGACCGACGGCTACGTCGCCGTCCAGCTGGGCGCGGGCGAGGCCAAGGCCAAGCGCGTGTCGGCGCCGATGCGCGGCCACTTCGCCAAGGCGAACGTGGCCCCGAAGAAGAAGATCGTCGAGTTCCGCGTCGCCGAGGAAAACCTCATCCCGGTCGGCGAGGAGATCATCGCCGCCCATTACTTTGCCGGTCAGTTCGTGGACATCGCGGGCACCTCGATCGGTAAGGGCTTCGCGGGTGCGATGAAGCGGCACAACTTCGGCGGTCTGCGCGCCTCGCACGGCGTGTCGATCAGCCACCGCTCGCACGGCTCGACCGGCCAGTGCCAAGACCCCGGCAAGGTGTTCAAGGGCAAGAAGATGGCCGGCCACATGGGTGCGGTGCGCGTCACCACCCAGAACCTGCAGGTCGTCAAGACCGACGCCGACCGTGGCCTGATCATGGTCAAGGGTTCGGTGCCGGGCTCGAAGGGCGGCTGGGTCACGATCAAGGACGCGGTGAAGAAGCCGATGTCCGACGCGACCATCTATCCGGCCGCGCTGCGCTCGGCCGAGCGTGAAGCCAAGCGCCTGGCCGAGGAAGCCGCCGCCGCGGCCGCCGCCGAGGAAGAAGCCGCGCGTCTCGCCGCGGCCGAAGCCGAAGCCGCCGCGCAGGAAGCTGCGCTGGCCGAGGCCGCCGCGTCGATCGAGGCCGACAAGGCCGCGGCCGATCCGAACGCCGACGCCGCCCCCGAAGCCCCCGAAGGAGACGAGAGCAAATGAAACTCGACGTGATCTCGCTCGCCTCCGGCAAGGCCGGGGACATCGAGCTGGCCGACGACATCTTCGGCCTCGAGCCGCGGGCGGACATCCTGCACCGCGTGGTCCGCTGGCAGCGCGCCAAGGCGCAGCAGGGCACCCACGCGACGCTGGGCAAGTCCGACGTCAGCTACTCGACCAAGAAGATCTATCGCCAGAAGGGCACGGGCGGCGCTCGCCACGGCTCGCGCAAGGCGCCGATCTTCCGCAAGGGTGGCGTCTACAAGGGCCCGGTTCCGCGCAGCCATGCGTTCGACCTGCCCAAGAAGGTCCGTGCCCTCGGGCTCAAGCACGCGCTGTCGGCGAAAGCCTCGCGCGGGAAGCTGGTGATCCTCGAGAACCTGGATCTCGCCGAAGCCAAGACCTCTGCCGTCGCCAAGGCGCTGGCCGAGAACGGCTGGAAGCGCGTCCTGGTGATCGACGGGGCCGAGGTGAACGAGAACTTCGCCCGCGCCGCCCGCAACCTGGACGGCATCGATGTGCTGCCCTCGATGGGCGCCAACGTCTATGACATCCTCAAGCGCGACACGCTGGTGATCACGCGCGCGGGTGTCGAAGCTCTGGAGGCTCGCCTGAAATGAGCAAGAGTGAAACCAGCGCCAAGCCGGAGCACTATGACGTGATCCGCAAGCCGATCATCACCGAAAAGGCCACGATGGCGGGCGAACTGTCCAACGCCGTGACCTTCGAGGTGGCGAAGTCGGCCAGCAAGCCCGAGATCAAGTCGGCCGTCGAGGCGCTGTTCGGCGTCAAGGTGAAGGCTGTCAACACGACGATCACCAAGGGCAAGGTCAAGCGCTTCCGCGGCCGCCCCGGCGTCCGCTCGGACGTGAAGAAGGCCTATGTGATGCTCGAGGCTGGCAACAGCATCGACGTCAACACCGGCCTCTGATCCCAAGGGGGGCGGTCCCGGCGACGGGCCCGCCCTTCGGCAATTCGACTGAAACGGACCTTTGGTCCAAGGCAAACGGAAGACAGAAACCATGGCACTCAAGTCGTATAAACCGACGACGCCTGGCCAGCGCGGGCTGGTACTGATCGACCGTTCGGAGCTTTGGAAAGGCCGCCCCGTCAAGACCCTGACCGAGGGTCTGACCAAGACGGGTGGCCGGAACAACACCGGGCGCGTCACCATGTGGCACAAGGGCGGCGGGGCCAAGCGGCTCTACCGCATCGTCGATTTCCGCCGCACCAAGTTCGACGTCCCGGCGACCGTCGAGCGGATCGAATACGATCCGAACCGCACCGCCTTCATCGCGCTGGTGAAGTACGAGGACGGCGAGCAGGCCTACATCCTCGCGCCGCAGCGGCTGGCGATCGGTGACCGCGTGGTCGCCTCGCAGAAGGCCGACATCAAGCCGGGCAACGCGATGCCGTTCTCGGGGATGCCGATCGGCACGATCGTCCACAACGTCGAGCTGAAGCCCGGCAAGGGCGGCCAGCTGGCCCGTTCGGCCGGCACCTACGCGCAGTTCGTGGGCCGCGACGGCGGCTACGCGCAGATCCGCCTTTCCTCGGGCGAGCTGCGTCTGGTGCGTCAGGAATGCATGGCGACCATCGGCGCCGTGTCGAACCCCGACCACTCGAACCAGAACCTCGGCAAGGCCGGGCGCAAGCGGCACATGGGCGTTCGCCCGACCGTCCGCGGCGTCGCGATGAACCCGATCGACCACCCGCACGGCGGTGGTGAGGGCCGGACCTCGGGCGGCCGTCATCCGGTGACGCCGTGGGGCAAGCCGACCAAGGGCAAGCGCACCCGTTCCAACAAGTCGACCGACAAGTACATCCTGCGGTCGCGCCACGCCAAGAAGAAGGGGCGTTAATCCATGGCACGTTCTATCTGGAAGGGCCCCTTCGTCGACGCCTACGTCCTGAAGAAGGCGGAAAAGGCGCGCGACTCGGGTCGCTCGGACGTCATCAAGATCTGGTCGCGCCGCTCGACCATCCTGCCGCAGTTCGTCGGCCTGACCTTCGGCGTCTACAACGGCCACAAGCACATCCCGGTCAACGTGTCCGAGGAGATGATCGGCCAGAAGTTCGGTGAGTACTCGCCGACGCGGACCTATTATGGTCACGCCGCCGACAAGAAAGCGAAAAGGAAGTAATCGTCATGGGTAAGGAACAAAATCCGCGCCGCGTGGCGGAGAACGAAGCGATGGCGAAGACCAAGATGCTTCGCACCTCGCCGCAGAAACTGAACCTGGTGGCCGCGATGATCCGCGGCAAGAAGGTGGACAAGGCTCTGGCCGACCTGACCTTCTCGAAGCGCCGCATCGCCGGCGACGTCAAGAAGTGCCTGCAGTCGGCGATCGCCAACGCCGAGAACAACCACAATCTCGACGTGGACAGCCTGATCGTGGCCGAGGCCTGGGTCGGCAAGAACATGGTGATGAAGCGCGGCCGTCCGCGGGCGCGTGGCCGGTTCGGCAAGATCATGAAGCCGTTCTCGGAAATCACCATCACGGTGCGCGAGATCGACGTGGCTGCGGCCGAAGCGGCGAAGAAGGCCGCCAAGACGCAGAAGCGCACGGCCTCGAACCGTCAGGCCGAAGCCACCACCACCCCTGAAGCCGCCGCCGAGGAGCTCGCGTAATGGGTCAGAAGGTCAACCCCATCGGGATGCGTCTGCAGGTCAACCGCACCTGGGACAGCCGCTGGTTCGCGGACAGCAAGGACTATGGTAACCTGCTGCTCGAGGATCTGAAGATCCGCGAGTTCATCCACGAGGAAGCCAAGCAAGCCGGCGTGAGCCGCGTCATCATCGAGCGTCCGCACAAGAAGTGCCGCGTGACGATCCATGCCGCCCGCCCGGGCGTCATCATCGGCCGCAAGGGCGCCGACATCGAGACGCTCAAGAAGAAGCTGGCGAACTTCACCGACTCGGAACTGCACCTCAACATCGTCGAGGTCCGCAAGCCCGAGCTTGACGCCCAGCTGGTGGCCGAGTCGATCGCCCAGCAGCTCGAGCGCCGGGTCTCGTTCCGCCGCGCCATGAAGCGCGCGGTGCAGAACGCGATGCGGATGGGTGCGCTGGGGATCCGCGTGAACGTCGCCGGCCGTCTGGGTGGCGCCGAGATCGCCCGGACCGAGTGGTACCGCGAAGGCCGGGTGCCGCTGCACACGCTGCGCGCCGACATCGACTATGCGCTGTCGGAGGCCTCGACCCCCTACGGGATCATCGGCGTGAAGGTCTGGATCTTCAAGGGCGAGATCATGGAACACGACCCGCAGGCGCGGGACCGCAAGGCCGCCGAGGCCCAGGACGGTCCGTCGCCGCGCGGCCCGCGCCGCGATCGCGACGATCGCCACGCGCGCTAAGGAGACAGGGAAATGCTGCAACCGAAACGGACCAAGTTCCGCAAGCAGTTCAAGGGGCGGATTCATGGCGAGGCCAAGGGCGGCTTCAACCTGAACTTCGGCTCCTATGCACTCAAGGCGACGGAACCCGAGCGCGTCACCGCGCGCCAGATCGAGGCGGCCCGCCGCGCGATCACCCGCCACATGAAGCGTCAGGGCCGGGTCTGGATCCGGATCTTCCCGGACGTTCCGGTCTCGTCCAAGCCGACCGAAGTGCGGATGGGTAAGGGCAAGGGCTCGGTCGACTACTGGGCGGCCCGCGTCCACCCCGGCCGGATCATGTTCGAGATCGACGGCGTCGAGGACGACATCGCCCGCGAGGCCCTGCGCCTCGGCGCGCAGAAGTTGCCGGTCCTGACCCGCATCGTGCACCGCGAAGACTGGTAATCCCGGTCCAAGCAGAGACGACGAGAACCCCGCCGGAGACGGCGGGGTTTTTCGTTGGCGGCGGGGAGTGAGTGGCGGATGGACCCTGTGGTGTCCGACCGATGCGCGGGCTTACCCGATCACCCCGGCAATCCGCAGCCCGTCCAGCAGCATCTCGACCCCCAGCGCGACCTGCAAGACGCCGAACACGGCCCCGAGCACCAGCAGCGGCGCCAAGCCGATGCGCGCCATGAAGGACCGCGCGGCCAGCATCGCGATGAGGTTCATGGCCAGGATCGACGCTGCGACGGCGAAGATCGCCAGCCGCTGCTCGGTCGCCGGATAGCCGAGCGTGTAGAGAATGAGTATGGCCACCGCCACGGGCCGCACCATCCCCGGCACGGCGATCGGCATCACCGCCGGCATCCAGCCGGGCAGCGCCTCGGGCGACGGTGCCGGGGCAGGGGCCGGCGCGCTGCCCGAGAACAGGACACTCCGCATCGCGGTGACGACGAGGATCACCCCCGCCGAGATCACCAGCGCCCCCTGGGAAGTGCCGACCCGCGCCATCGACGACCGGCCGAGGAACACCGCCAGTGCCAGCGCGATCAGCGCCACCGCGAATGCCTGGACCGCGATGCGGCGGCGCGCGGCGGGCGGCCGGTCCCGCGTCTGCGCATCGAAGCTGACGATGACGCCGAACGGCCCCATCGACATGAAGAGCAGGAGCGCCAGTTGCGACAGTGGGAGGTCGGTCATCGCGGGAGTCTCCGCTGCGGCTGGGATCTCGATACCATCGGCGCGAGCGGGTGAGCAACGGTGGGTGCCATGGGCGGAGCCGGAGGACGCTTAGGGTGGGAGGGAGCGGACGTTGCTGAGGATCTCAGGCGGGGGGGACCGGTTGGAGGCCCTCGCGGCGGCTGACGTTCGACAGTGAGGGGGCAGCGTTCGGCGCCCGGCGGAGCTGCCGACTTGCGTTGGCCTAGCGCGGCCGTGCAAAAGGCGCCGCTGACGATCCCGCGGCGCAGATGCCGATGCAGGGCAGCGACGAAAAAAGGGCGGCCCTTGCGGCCCGCCCTTGTCCCCGTCGCCAGACAGCCGGTCAGCCGACCAGCGGCTTGTCGTTCTGCGCGTGGCGCACGGCCAACTTGCGGCCCAGCCGCCCCGAGGCCAGCACCCGCGCCGGCTCGGGCAGCGCGTCCTCGGCCAGCTCGGGGAACAGCGCGAGGATTTCCTCGCGCGCCTGCGGGCTCAACGTCTTCAGCGCCTCGGGGCCGGTATAGAGGCTCTCGCTTTCGGCGCCGTTGGTATAGACGATCTCGTGCCGGTCGAAGATGAAGTGGACATAGACCACCTCGTCCAGATCATCGGCAATGTCGATGCCGTCGATCTGCAGGAGCTGCTTGGCTGCCACGAGCACCTCGTCGGTGCCGAACATCCGCTGCGCGATGGCCGAGCGGACGAGCATCCGGTGCTGCGGGCTGACCAGCAGATCGGCTTCCGGCAGGTTGTCCCCCAGAGCGCCGGCGCGGATGCGGACCGGCGCGAGGCGGCTGCCCGCCCGCAGCGCGCGCCGGGTCGAGTTGATCCAGCGCACCGGCTGGGCGCCATTGTCGCGGGTCATGACCAGGTCGCCGACCTCGAGGGTCTCGACAGTCACATTACCCATGGGGGTGCGGATGAGGGTACCGGCGACGAAGCAGATGGACGATGAGGGGATGAACGTCATCGGACCCATGTAGATATTGCGATTCCGCCGCTGCCGCTATGCGTCAGCGTCAGGCTATCTACAGGCCCCGCGAAGGAGACGATGGCCGACGACGCGGAAACGTTGGAAAATGCACTGGTGCCAGTGATGGTGGCAACCGTGTGGTCGGCGTTGTATGTAACAGAGTACGTCTTCGGGCTCGACTCCGTCACGTTGACCCTCACCGGATTTCCGTCCGCATCCACCGCGCTGATGGTCACGACATCAGTATAGCCGTTCTGTTTGATCGACTTGTCGATCCCGTACAGCGTAAACCGCAGCGACTCAGCGGTGTTTACCGTCCCGGCATTGGCCGGGTCGTCGTTAAATGTGAAAGTCGTTCTGGTGGGCGTACTGCCTGTAGCGTGCGACAAGAAGGTCCGTCCGGTCAGGCCGGTGTCCGTCGCACCACCAGTGGTCGACCCGATATAGCTGGTGCCACTCGTCGGAGTCGTCGTGATGACGATCCTGGTCTCGCCGGAATCCACCGAGGTGCCGCTCGCAATCCGGCCGTTCGTGTTCGTAACGCTATCCCAGTTTAACGTCTCGGGCGGATAAGTCGTCGCCATTTCTCTTCTCCTATCGCGCCGCCCCCAGGCGGCCGTTACAGACAGGGATGCCGCTTGAGCGGCGTCCGGAACGCTGCCGCTGGGCCGCGGCAACGAGAGAGGGGATCAGGAGAATGTCAAAGGGTTGGCGCAAGACGCAGCGTCGTGACCTCGGTGACAGACTCGGGGATGCCCCAAATCGAAAGGTCCGCGCGACTCGATGGTCGATGCGCGAAACTGAGACAGTCATACCGCAACCGGGTGCAAAAGGAAACCCTGGCGCCGTCATTTGATAATTCGCCCGCCAGACCGGCTTGCCTCAACCCGCACCCCAAGTCCCACCGCCCACAACAGGGTTGCGCCAACCAGCGTTTGCGCGTATGGGACGGCCTTCATCTCGAACTCCACCGGGAATCAGGGTCTCCCTGCGCGACAGGGGCCCTCCGGTGATGTTGAAAGGACAACGGCATGAAAGCCGCGGAACTGAAAGACAAGACGCCCGAGCAGCTGCGTGAGCAGCTGGTCGCGCTCAAGAAGGAAGCCTTCAACCTGCGCTTCCAGCAGGCCACCGGCCAGATGGAATCGACCGCGCGGATGCGCGCCGTCCGCCGTGACGTCGCCCGCATCAAGACCGTCATGAACCAGAAGGCCGCTGCCGCGGCCGCCGCGAACTAAGGGGGCCGGGATCATGCCGAAGCGCATCCTTCAGGGCAAAGTCACCAGCGACAAGAACGAACAGACCGTCACGGTTCTGGTCGAGCGCCGCTTCAAGCACCCGCTGCTGCACAAGACCGTGCGTTCGTCCAAGAAGTACCGGGCGCACGACGAGAACAACCAGTTCAAGGTCGGGGACACCGTCCGCATCATCGAATGCGCGCCGATCTCGAAGACCAAGCGCTGGACTGTCCTCGTGGACGATACCGCCGGCGCCGAAGCCGCGCGGGCCTGACGCCATCCCGGCGGGCCGCCCCGATCCGATCGGGCGGCCCGCTGACATATCGAAACCCTGGGGCCGGGACTGCAACCGGTCCCCAAAGGTCGGGAGCATATCATGATCCAGATGCAGACCAATCTGGATGTCGCTGACAACTCCGGCGCACGCCGGGTGCAGTGCATCAAGGTTCTGGGCGGATCGCACCGGCGCTATGCGTCGGTCGGCGACATCATCGTCGTCTCCGTCAAGGAAGCCATTCCGCGCGGCCGCGTGAAGAAGGGCGACGTCCGCAAGGCCGTCGTCGTGCGCACCGCCAAGGAAGTGAAGCGCGAGGATGGCACGTCCATCCGCTTCGACCAGAACGCCGCCGTCATCCTGAACAACCAGGGCGAGCCCGTGGGCACCCGGATCTTCGGCCCGGTCGTGCGCGAGCTGCGTGCGAAGAACTTCATGAAGATCATCTCGCTTGCGCCGGAGGTGCTGTGATGGCCGCCAAGCTCAAGAAGGGTGATACCGTCGTCGTCCTGACCGGCAAGGACAAGGGCAAGACGGGCGAGATCACCGCCGTGTTCCCGAAAGAGAACAAGGCCACCGTCGACGGCGTGAACATCGCGCTGCGCCACACCCGGCAGTCGCAGACCAGCCAGGGCGGCCGCGTGCCGAAAAACATGCCGATCGATCTCTCGAACCTGGCCCTGACCGACAAGAACGGCAAGGCGACCCGGGTCGGCTTCCGCATGGAAGACGGCAAGAAGGTCCGTTTTGCCAAGACCACGGGGGACGTGATCTGATGCTGGACGACGCGAAATACACGCCCCGCCTCAAGGCGGTCTATCAGGACCAGATCCGGGCCGCGCTCAAGGAAGAGTTCGGCTACAAGAACGACATGCAGATCCCGCGTCTGGACAAGATCGTCCTGAACATGGGCATCGGCGAGGCCGTCAAGGACACCAAGAAGGTCAAGCAGGGCGCCGACGAACTGTCGCTGATCGCCGGGCAGAAGGCCGTCATCACCAAGGCCAAGAAGTCGATCGCCGGCTTCCGGGTCCGTGAAGAGATGCCGCTGGGTGCCAAGGTCACGCTGCGTGGCGACCGGATGTACGAATTCCTCGACCGGCTCATCAACATCGCGCTGCCGCGCGTCCGCGACTTCCGCGGCGTCAAGGGCACGGCGTTCGACGGCCGCGGCAACTATGCCATGGGCCTGAAAGAGCACATCGTTTTCCCGGAAATCAACTTCGACAAGGTCGATGAGGTTCTGGGGATGGACATCATCATCGCGACCACGGCGAACACCGACGCCGAGGCGAAGGCGCTGTTGAAGCACTTCAACATGCCCTTCAACAGCTGATCGCGCGAGGAACCTGATATGGCCAAGAAATCCATGATCGAACGTCAGAAGAAGCGCGAGCGGATGGTGGCGAAATACGCCGCCAAGCGCGCGGCTCTGAACGACGTCATCAACGACCAGTCCAAGCCGATGGAAGAGCGGTTCAAGGCGACGCTGAAGCTTGCCGAACTGCCGCGCAACTCGTCGGCCACCCGGCTGAACAACCGCTGCGAGCTGACCGGGCGTCCGCGCGCCTATTACCGCAAGCTGAAACTGTCGCGGATCATGCTGCGCGAGCTGGGCTCGTTCGGCCAGATCCCCGGCATGGTGAAATCGAGCTGGTAAGGGGGCACTCATGTCGATGAACGATCCGCTCGGCGATATGCTGACCCGCATCCGCAACGCGCAAATGCGCGGCAAATCCACCGTCCGCACCCCGTCGAGCAAGCTGCGCGCCTGGGTTCTGGACGTCCTCAAGGCCGAGGGCTACATCCGCGGCTACGAGGCGGTGACGACCGACGCCGGTCACGCCGAACTGGAAATCTCGCTCAAGTACTTCGAAGGCGCTCCGGTGATCCGCGAGCTGGCCCGGGTCTCGAAGCCCGGCCGCCGCGTCTATGCCGGCGCCCGTGAGCTGCCCTCGGTCCGCAACGGCCTGGGCGTCTCCATCGTCTCGACGCCGAAAGGCGTGATGTCGGACGCAGCGGCTCGCAACGCCAATGTCGGCGGCGAAGTCCTCTGCACCGTGTTCTAAGGAGGGCATGATGTCTCGTATTGGCAAGAAGCCGGTCGAACTGCCCTCGGGCGTCACGGCCGAGATCAAGGGCCAGACCATCTCGGTCAAGGGTCCGAAGGGCACCCGGTCATTCACCGCGACCGACGACGTGGATCTGGTGCTGGACAACGGCGCCGTCACCGTCAAGCCGCGCGGCATGTCGAAGCGCGCCCGCCAGCAGTGGGGGATGTCGCGGTCGATGGTCGCGAACCTCGTCACCGGCGTCACCGAGGGTTTCAAGCGCGAGCTGGAAATCCAGGGCGTCGGCTACCGCGCCTCGATGCAGGGCAAGACGCTGAAGCTCGCGCTCGGCTACTCGCACGACGTGAACTTCGAGGCGCCCGAGGGCGTGACGGTCAACGCTCCCAAGCAGACCGAGATCGTCGTCGAGGGCATCGACCAGCAAGCCGTCGGCCAGACCGCCGCGAACATCCGCGAGTGGAAGAAACCCGAGCCCTACAAGGGCAAGGGCATCCGCTACAAGGGTGAGCAGGTCTTCCGCAAGGAAGGCAAGAAGAAGTAAGGATCACGCACATGGCACTGAACAAACGAGAGCTGTTCCAGAAGCGCCGTCTGCGCGTCCGGAACAAACTGCGCGAGATGGCGAATGGCCGTCCGCGCCTGTCCGTCCATCGTTCGTCCAAGAACATCAGCGTCCAGCTGATCGACGATGCGAACGGGGTGACGCTGGCCTCGGCCTCGACCCTCGAGAAGGATCTGGGCGTCGTCGGCAAGAACAACGTCGAGGCGGCTGCCAAGATCGGTTCGGCGATTGCCGAGCGCGCCAAGGCCAAGGGTGTCGAAGAGGTCGTGTTCGACCGCGGCGGTTTCCTGTTCCACGGCAAGATCAAGGCTCTGGCCGACGCGGCGCGCGAAGGCGGGCTGAAGTTCTGATGATGCGGGCGGCGGGTTCTCTGCCGCCCCGATGATCCGGGGGCTGCCCCTGAGCGGGCCGCCCACCTGGATCGGATCCAACGGGCGCGGACACGCGCCGGATGAAAAGGAATGCCGCATGGCAGAACGTGAACAGCGCCGTGACCGCCGCGACGACCGTCGCCGCGACGAGCGCGAGGAAACCCCGGAATTCGCCGACCGCCTGGTGGCGATCAACCGCGTGTCCAAGACCGTGAAGGGCGGCAAGCGCTTCGGCTTTGCCGCGCTCGTGGTGGTCGGTGACCAGCGCGGCCGCGTCGGCTTCGGCAAGGGCAAGGCCAAGGAAGTGCCCGAGGCGATCCGCAAGGCGACCGAGCAGGCCAAGCGCGGCCTGATCCGCGTCCCGCTGCGCGACGGCCGCACCCTGCACCACGACATCGAGGGCCGCCACGGCGCCGGCAAGGTCGTGATGCGGACCGCCGTTCCGGGGACCGGGATCATCGCCGGTGGCCCGATGCGCGCCGTCTTCGAGATGCTGGGCGTGCAGGACGTCGTGGCCAAGTCGCTGGGGTCGCAGAACCCCTACAACATGATCCGCGCGACCATCGACGGCCTCAAGGCCGAGGCTTCGCCGCGTTCGGTCGCCTCGCGCCGCGGCAAGAAGGTCGCCGAGATCCTGCCGGCCCACGACCACAAGCCGGAATCGCAGAAGGGCACGGACGCGACCGTGACCTCGGCGCAGATGCAGGAGGCCTGATCCCATGGCAACCATCGTCGTCAAGCAGATCGGCTCGCCGATCCGCCGGCCCAAGGAACAGCGCGCGACGCTGAAGGGGCTCGGTCTGAACAAGATGCACCGCACCCGCGAACTCGAGGACACCCCCTCGGTCCGCGGCATGGTCAACGCGATCCCGCACCTGGTGCAGATCGTCGAAGAGAAGAACTGATCCCCTCGGGATCGACGAACGAAGGGCCGGGGCAACCCGGCCCTTTTTTCATGTCCGCGCGCCGGGGGCACCGGGGCAGGGCGCCTGCATCGGCCATCCTGCCTTGCAGATCACCCGTCCACACCCGCCGCTCGCGGCCATGTGTCTGTCCGGCAAGGGGAAAGGCGGAACCGGGGGCCGGCGATCGTGGTTGCCGGGGCATGAAGCCTGCAACCTAGGAGCCTGCCATGCGCCTTCCCCTGATCCTCGCCGCTGTCGGTGGCACGACGCTGCTCGCCGCCTGCCAGCCGATGCCGCCCTCGACCACCGTCGTCGTCACCCCGCCCGCGAACGAGTGCATCGCCGACCGCTTCCAGCAGTTCGTGGGCCAGAAGTCGCCCGCCATCACCGTGCCCGCTGGCACCGTCGTGCGCCACTACCGCACCGGCGACCCCGTCACGATGGACCTGAACCCGTCGCGGCTGAACTTCGAATACGACCGCACCGGCAAGCTGGTGAAGGTCACCTGCGGCTGACACCCCCCCCCTCGGAAACGAGAAACGCCCCGGATCGCTCCGGGGCGTTTAGCATTGCGCGGGGGCCTGTCGCTCAGGCGCGCTCGGGCTGCTTGACGTAGCGCAGGTAGGGCAGCTTGCGGTCCACCTTGCCGAACTTCGCCTCGGCCTGCTCGTCCGACAGCGACAGCGCGGCGATGACGTCCTGCCCCGGCACCCAGTTGGCGGGGGTGGCGATCGGCACGCCGTCGGTCGCCTGCACCGCGTCCAGCGCGCGCAGGATCTCGGCGAAGTTGCGGCCCACCGACATCGGATAGGTCATCATCAGCCGCACCTTCTTGTCCGGCCCGATGATATAGACGGTCCGCACCGTCGCGCTGTCCGCGGCCGTGCGCCCGTCGGGCATGTAGGCGTCCGCCGGCAGCATGTCATAGAGCTTGGCGACCTTGAGGCTGGTGTCGTCCACGATGGCAAAGTTGGCCGGGGTGCCGGCGAACGCCTCGATGTCGCGCTTCCACTTGCGGTGCTCGTCGGCGCTGTCGACCGACACGCCCAGCACCTTCACGCCGCGCTTCTCCCACTCGGGGGCGAGTTGCGCCACGGCACCGAACTCGGTCGTGCAGACGGGGGTGAAGTCCTTCGGGTGGCTGAAGATGATGGCGTAGTTGTCGCCCATCCACTCGTGGAAGCTGATCTCGCCGTCCGAGGTATCGGCGGTGAAGTCCGGGGCGGTATCGTTGATGCGCAGGGCCATGACATGCTCCTTTGGCTGCCGGTCAGGCGAAAACATAGAGGTGCCGGCGCGGAATGCCACCCCCGGCCGCGGCATGGCCGCCCTGTGCCGCGCCGGCGATCCGCCCGCCGGCCCGGTCGGATCGTCGGCCGTGCCGGCCTTGCAGAGCCTTGCCGCCGGTGCGACCCTGCCCCCGACAGTTCACACCGACCAACGACATGAGGGGGAGCGCGCTGATGGCCGATCTCGCGGACAAGCGGAAATTCTACATCGACGGCGCCTGGGTGGCGCCCGCCACGCCGAACGACCTCGAGGTGATCGACCCGACGACCGAAGAGCCGGTGGCGGTGATCTCGGTCGGCGCGCAGGCCGACACCGACCGCGCCGTGGCCGCCGCCAAGGCGGCCTTTCCGGGCTGGTCCGCGACCCCGCCCGCCGAGCGGCTGAAATACGTCGAGAAGATCCTCGAGATCTACAAGCGCCGCAACGACGACATCGCCGCCGCGATGACGACCGAGATGGGCGCCCCGACCGACATGTCGAAAGAGGACCAGGCCGGGTCCGGCTCGTTCCACATCGAGACCTTCATCGACAGCTTCAGGGACTTCGAGTTCATCCGCCCGCTGGGCGACCACGCCCCCACCAGCATGGTCGCGTGGGAGCCGATCGGCGTCGTCGGCCTGATCACCCCGTGGAACTGGCCGATGAACCAGGTCACGCTCAAGGTGATCCCGGCGATCCTTGCGGGCAACACGGTCGTGCTGAAGCCGTCCGAGATCGCGCCGCTCTCGTCGATGGTGTTCGCCGAGGTGATCGACGAGGCCGGCCTGCCCAAGGGCGTGTTCAACCTCGTGAACGGCGACGGGGCAGGGGTCGGCACACAGCTGTCCACCCACCCGGATGTCGAGATGATCTCGTTCACCGGCTCGACCCGCGCCGGCATCGCCATCACCAAGGCCGCCGCCGACACGGTGAAGAAGGTCGCGCTGGAACTGGGCGGGAAGGGCGCGAACCTCGTCTTTGCCGACGCCGACGACAAGGCGGTGGTGCGCGGCATCCGGCACGTGTTCTACAACTCGGGCCAGTCCTGCAACGCCCCGACCCGGATGCTGGTCGAGCGTGGCGCCTATGAGAAGGCGGTCGAGACGGCGAAGAAGGTGGCCGAGGAAACCACGGTCGGGAGCGCCCACGACGGCGGCAAGCACATCGGCCCGGTCGTCAGCAAGCAGCAGTGGGACAAGATCCAGGACCTGATCCAGAAGGGCATCGACGAGGGCGCGCGCCTCGTGGCCGGCGGCACCGGCCTGCCCGAGGGCGTGAACCGCGGCTACTACGTCCGCCCCACGGTCTTCGCCGACGTGACCAACGACATGACCATCGCCCGGCAAGAGATCTTCGGCCCGGTCGTGGCCCTGATCCCTTTCGAGTCCGAGGAAGAGGCCGTCAGGATCGCCAACGACACGATCTACGGGCTGACCAACTACGTCCAGACCCAGGACGGCGCGCGCCGCAACCGGCTCGCCCGGCAGCTGCGCTCGGGCATGGTCGAGATGAACGGCGTCAGCCGCGGCCGCGGCTCGGCCTTCGGCGGGGTCAAGGCCTCGGGCCGGGCCCGCGAGGGCGGCGTCTGGGGGCTCGAGGAGTTCATGGACTCCAAGCAGATCTCGGGCTGGGACAAGGACGCGTGAGCCTGAGCGCAGTCACCCCTGCCAGACGGACCAGCCGCCCCCGACGGGGCGGCTGACCCCATGCCTGCGCCCGTCCCCGCGGGTCCGGCGCAGGCCGCCCCGGTCCTGCCGCCGCCCGCCATCAGCACGGCGGGCGTGCTGTGGATGCTCGGCAGCCTCACCTCGTTCATCGGCATGGCGGTCGCCTCGCGGCAGCTCTCCACGGCGATGCCGATCGTCCAGATCCTCGTGCTGCGCTCGCTCGTCGGGCTGGCGGTGGCGGCGCTGCTCGCCCCGCGGCTCTGGCCCGAGCTGCGCCGGCACCGCGACTTTCCCCTGCACCTCGCCCGCAACATCGTCCATTTCGCGGCCCAGTACGCCTGGACGCTGGGCGTAGCGCTTCTGCCGCTGGCGCAGGTCTTCGCGCTCGAGTTCACCATGCCGATCTGGGTCGCGCTCTTCGCCTGGGCCGCGCTGGGGGAGCGGGTGACCCGCATCCGCATCGCCGCCATCGCGGTCAGCTTTCTGGGGGTGCTGATCGTGCTCAGGCCCGGCGCGGCGATGATCAACCCGGCGGCGCTGCTCGTGCTCGCCTCGGCGGCGGGCTATGGCGCCTCGGCGGTGTTCGTCAAGCGGTTGACGCGCAGCGCGTCGCCCGCAGTGATCGTGGTGTGGATGGTGCTGCTGCAACTGCCGATGGGACTGGCGCTGCTCGCCCTGACCGGCGGCTGGGTGGCGCCGCGGCCTGCAGACCTGCCGTGGATCGCGGTTGTCGGGCTGACCGCCCTCAGCGCGCATTACACCATGGCACAGGCGTTGCGGGTGATGGACGCCTCGATCGCCATCCCCATCGACTTCCTGCGGGTGCCGCTGATCGCGGTGATCGGCTGGCTCGCCTATGCCGAGCCGATCAGCGCCGCCGTGCTCTTCGGGGCGGTGGTGATCTTCGCCGCCAACTTCACCGCCATGCGGGCCGAGGCGCTCGCCCGGCGCCGCGCCCGCGCGACGGGCTAGATCACCAGCACCGCCACCACGGCCACGGCGAGCATCCCCACGGTCAGCAGCCGGAACACCGTCGGGTTCGCGGTCGCCCCGGCGCGGCGCAGGTTGGCCAGCGCCGCGACGGTGGCGACGAGGATCGCCGCCGCCTTCCAGAGCGCCGCGGGATCAGCGCCCATCGGCGTCCGTCGGCCCGGCGACCGTCTGCCCGGCGGCCGCGTTCGCCGCGCCCTCGGCGGCCAGCGCCGCCTGCTCGGCCTGCAACTCGGCCATCGCCTCGTCCCACAGCACGTCGCCATGCGCCTCGCGCAGCGTGGCCTTGACCACCTTGCCGGTCGCGCCCAGCGGCAGCGTCTCGACGAACACCACCCGGTCGGGCTTTTGCCAGCGCGGCACCTTGCCGTCATACCAGGCCAGCAGCTCGGCCTCGGTCAGGTCCGACTGCGGGCGCTTCTGGCAGCAGATCACCGGGCGCTCGTCCCATTTCGGGTGCCGCGCGGCGATGGCGGCGGCGTTGGCGACCTTGGGGTGCGAGACGGCGATGTTCTCCAGATCGACGGTCGAGATCCACTCGCCCCCCGACTTGATGATGTCCTTGGACCGGTCGCGGATCACCATGTAGCCATCCGGGTCGATGGTGGCGATGTCGCCGGTGTCGAACCAGCCGTCCCAGGTCAGCGCGGGCTTCTCGTGCCCGAAGTAGCTGTCGATGATCCAGTGGCCGCGGATCTGCAGCTCGCCCTCGGTCTGGCCGTCGGACGGCAGGACGAGGCCGTCGGCGCCGACGATCCTCAGCTCGACGCCGTAGGGCGGCCGCCCCTGGCCGTTGCCGATCCGGTCCTGCTCGGCCTCGGGCAGGGCGCCGTGCTTGGCCAGCGGCGCGTTGAGCGTGCCGAGCGGGCTCGTCTCGCTCATCCCCCAGGCGTGGATCAGCTCGACCCCGTAGCGGTCGCGGAATGCCGCCCGCATCGACGGTGGCAGCGCCGAGCCGCCCACCACGGTGCGCTTGAGCGTCACCGGCTTCAGCCCCGAGGTGTCGAGCGCGTTCAGCAGCCCCAGCCAGATCGTCGGCACCCCGGCGGCCATCGTCACGCCCTCGTCGACGATCAGATGCGCAAGGCTGTCGCCGTCGAGCCGCGGCCCCGGCAGCACCAGCCGCGCCCCCACCGCCGCGGCGGCATAGGGGATGCCCCAGGCGTTGACGTGGAACATCGGCACCACCGGCATCACCGAATCCGCCGCGCCGATCGCCAGCCCGTCGGTGTTGTTCACGGCGAGCCCGTGCAGCAGCGTCGAGCGGTGGGTGTAGAGCACGCCCTTGGGGTTGCCCGTCGTCCCCGAGGTATAGCAGAGCGACGAGGGCGTGGTCTCGTCCAGATCGGGCCAGGGCGCGTTCGGGTCGCCCTCGGCCAGCAGCTCGTCGTGGAACAGAAGCCCGGGGATCGCGGCCGCGGCCTCCTCGTCCCGGCCGCCGAGCAGCACGATGCCGCGCAGCGTGGTGAGCTGGTCCCTGAGCTTGGCGATCAGCGGCACGAAGGTCTTTTCGATGAACAGCATCCGGTCGCCGGCGTGGTTCACGATATAGGCCATCTGCTCGGGCGAGAGGCGCGGGTTCACCGTGTGGCAGACCATCCCCATGCCGGGGACGCCGAAGTAGAGCTCGAGGTGCCGGCGGTTGTTCCAGGCGAGCGTCCCGATGCGGTCGCCCTTCTCCATCCCCCGCGCGATCAGCGCCGAGCCGATGCGATGGGCGTTGGCGCCGACCTCGCCCCAGGTGGTGTGCTCGAACCCGCCCTCGGTCAGGGCGGACACGATCTCGGTCCCGGCGTGATAGCGCGCGGCATGGTCGATCAGCGACCCGATCGACAGCGATTGGTGCATCATGCGGCCCAGAAGCATGGCGCCGTCCCTCCCTCATCCGTGTGGTGGGCCATCTTGCGCGCCGCCGGCGGGGCCGCAAGGGCCATGACGTTGCGGCATCAAGGCGCAGCGGGGCAGGCTGGCCGGCGCGCCCGCGCCGCGGGGATTTCTGGTATGCCAGATTGCACCCCGCCCCGCGCTGGCCTATCGTCGCGGGCGACGAGATGCTGGCGAGGAGTCCCGATGAAACTGTTGCGCTATGGCCCCGCGGGGTCCGAGAAACCCGGACTGCTGGACGCCGAGGGCCGGGTCCGCGACCTCAGCGGCCACGTCGCCGACATCGCCAACGACGCGCTGCTGCCCGAGGGGCTGGCGCGCCTTGCCGCGCTCGACCCCGCCAGCCTGCCGCTGGTCGAGGGCGCCCCGCAGGACGGGCTGCGCCTCGGCCCCTGCGTGGGCGAGGTCCGCAAGTTCATCGCCATCGGCCTCAACTACGCCGACCACGCCGCCGAGTCGGGGATGCCGGTCCCGTCCGAGCCGGTGGTGTTCAACAAGTGGACGAGCTGCATCGTCGGCCCCGACGACGACATCCGCATCCCCCACGGCTCGACCAAGACCGACTGGGAGGTCGAGCTGGGCGTCGTCATCGGCAAGCCCGCCGCCTGTGTCACGCGCGAGGCCGCCCTCGACCACGTGGCCGGCTATTGCGTCGTCAACGACGTGAGCGAGCGGGAATGGCAGCTTGAGCGCACCGCGACCTGGGACAAGGGCAAGGGCTTCGACACCTTCGGCCCCATCGGCCCGTGGCTGGTGACCGCCGACGAGGTGCCGGACCCGCAGGCGCTGTCGATGTGGCTCGAGGTGGACGGCAAGCGCTACCAGGACGGCTCGACCCGGACGATGGTGTTCGGGGTGGCCGAGCTGGTCGCCTATTGCTCGACCTTCATGACGCTGATGTCCGGCGACGTGATCACCACCGGCACGCCCCCCGGCGTCGGCATGGGGCAGAACCCCAAGGTGTTCCTGAAGGGCGGCGAGGTGATGCGGCTGGGGATCGAGGGGCTGGGCACCCAGACCCAGCGCGTCGTCGCCTGACCGGCCGTCTCGCCTGCCTGCGCGCGAGGCTGCGCGCGGGCGGGCTCGCGGTTCGCGCGAGAGTGACCCGCGCTGAGGGGTTGCCGCTCGGGTCGCAAGCCCAACCTCACAATTGAACGCCGCGCCCGGACAGGCGCGGCATCGGCGTGGGCACGCGAACGCTGCGCCGCGCGGGATGCGTTCGCGTCCGGCTGGCTAACCCATGCCCGGCGCGGAGGCTCGGTAGCCTCTCCGCATGAGAGGGACGTATACATTGTTCCCCGGCGCAATCGCGCCTCCGACCCCCAATCCCCGACACTGAAACCGCTTGCGCCAAGCCCGGCCCCGTGCCTAGCATGGCCGCACTGGATACCTTGGGAGGGGTGTGCATGGCGTCCGTGACCATCGACGATGTCCGCAAGTCCTATGGCGCGGTCGAAGTCCTGCACGGGGTCAATGTGGACATTGAAGAGGGGCAGTTCGTCGTCCTCGTCGGCCCGTCGGGTTGCGGCAAGTCCACGCTGCTCAGGATGCTCGCCGGGCTCGAGCACATCACCTCGGGGCGGATCCTGATCGGTGACCGGGTTGTGAACGACCTGCCGCCCAAGGATCGCGACATCGCGATGGTGTTCCAGAACTACGCGCTCTACCCGCACCTGACCGTGGCCGAGAACATGGGCTTCTCGCTCAAGCTCGCGGGACAGAGCCGGGCGCGCATCGCCGAGCAGGTACGGCCGGCGGCCGAGATCCTCGGGCTTGCGCATCTGCTCGACCGCTATCCGCGGATGCTCTCGGGCGGGCAGCGCCAGCGCGTGGCGATGGGGCGCGCCATCGTCCGCAACCCGCAGGTGTTCCTGTTCGACGAGCCGCTGTCGAACCTCGACGCCAAGCTGCGGGTGACGATGCGGACCGAGATCAAGAACCTGCACCAGCGGCTCAGGACCACGACCGTCTATGTCACCCACGACCAGATCGAGGCCATGACCATGGCCGACAAGATCGTGGTCATGCACGACGGCCGGGTGGAACAGGTCGGCGCGCCGCTCGAACTGTACGACCGGCCGGCGAACCTGTTCGTGGCGGGGTTCATCGGCTCTCCGGCGATGAGCATGGTCAAGGGGCGGCTGGCCGAGGACGGCCAGTTCCTGGCCGCCGACGGCACCCGGCTGCCGGTCGGCGACACCGGCCGGGCGCGGACCGGGCAGCCGCTCGTCTATGGCGTCCGCCCCGAGGCGATGCGGCTGGGCGGGACGATCCCGCTGGCCGTCGAGGTGACCGAGCCGACCGGGGCGGAAACCTATGTCGTCGGCACCCTGGGCGGGACCGAGATCACCGGCGTCTTCCGCGACCGCGTGGCGGTGCCGCCGGGCGGCGTCCTCGACATCGGCATCGACCCGGGCGCGGTGCATCTGTTCGACGAGGGGACCGGCCAGCGCCTGACGGCATAGACGACCGGCCGCCCGCGCCGGGGAGGGCGCGGGACGGACCAAGCACCAGGCGGCAGCGACCGCCGACTGTAGGGGAGGAACCACCACCATGACCATCGACCGCAGAACCCTGCTGCGCGGCTCGGCCGCGATGGCGGCGGCCGGGGCGCTGATCGGGCCGTTCGGCGCCCGCAGCGCCGCGGCCCAGGCCGCAGCCCCCGCGGGCGGCGCCGCCCCGGCCGCGGGCGCAGCCCCCGCCGCGACCTTCACCCCCGAGGCCGGCGCGAGCCTGCGCCTGCTGCGCTGGGTGCCCTTCGTCAAGGGCGAGGAAGAGGCTTGGAACGCCAACACCAAGGCCTTCACCGACGCGACCGGCGTGCAGGTCACCATCGACCAGGAAAGCTGGGAGGACGTGCGCCCCAAGGCCGCCGTCGCCGCCAACGTCGGCTCGGGCCCCGACATGGTGATGAGCTGGTTCGACGACCCCTTCCAGTATCCCGACAAGCTGGTCGACGTGACCGACCTCTGCACCATGCTGGGTGAGCGGCACGGCGGCTGGTACGACGGGCTCGCCGCCTATGGCCAGCAGGACGGCAAGTGGATCTCGACCCCGCTCTGCGCCATCGGCAACGCCATCTGCTACCGCGATAGCCACGTGAAGGCCGCGGGCTTCGACGAATTCCCCAAGGACACCGAGGGGTTCCTCAAGCTCTGCGAGGCGCTGAAGGTCAAGGGGACGCCTGCGGGCTTCCCGCACGGCAAGGCGGTGGGCGACGGCAACAACTATGCCCACTGGCTGCTCTGGTCGCACGGCGGGCAGGCCGTCAACGAGGCGGGCGAGGTCACCATCAACTCGCCCGAGACGCTGGCCGCCATCGACTATGCCCGCAAGATGTACGCGACCTTCATCCCCGGCACGGAAAGCTGGCTCGACATCAACAACAACCGCGCGTTCCTCGCGGACGAGGTGTCGCTGACGGCGAACGGGGTGTCGCTCTACTACGCGGCGATGAAGGACCCGGCGCTGAAGCCGATCGCGGACGACATCCGCACCACCAACATGCCGATCGGCCCGGTCGGGAAGTCGGTCGAGCTGGCCCAGACCTCGACCGTCTCGATCTTCAACCACTGCAAGTATCCGAACGCGGCCAAGGCCTATCTCGAGTTCATGTTCCGCTCGGACAACTTCAACCGCTGGCTCGAGGGCGCCTCGGCCTATTGCTGCCAGCCGCTCAAGGAGTTCGCGTCGAACCCGGTCTGGACCTCGAATCCGATCCACACGCCCTATTCCAAGGCCTCCGAGTCGCTGCGGGTGAACGGCTACGCCGGGCCGCTGGGGCCGGCGTCGGCGGGGGCGATGGCGGATTACGTGCTGGTGGACATGTTCGCCGAGGCGGTCACCGGCCAGCGCTCGCCCGAAGAGGCGATCGCCAACGCCGAGCGTCGGCTGGCCCGCTACTACCGCTGACCAATCGACGGGGGCTGGCGGGTGACCGCCGGCCCCCTCTGACGCCCGCCGTCACGCCCGCCACCGCCCGCACCCCTTGCCGCGAGAGGCCGCGCCATGCCGACCCACCCCGCAGACGCCCCGCCCCGCAAGGGCCTGTTCGGCCGCATCGCCGAAAGCCGGAACTGGCTGGGCTTCCTCTTCATGCTGCCGGCGGCGGCGTTCCTGATCTTCTTCCTGACCTATCCACTGGGACTGGGCGTCTGGCTGGGCTTCACCGACACCAAGATCGGGCGGCCGGGCAGCTTCGTCGGGCTCGAGAACTATCAGTGGCTCTTCGATGACCCGGTGTTCTGGCTCGCGGTGTTCAACACGCTGTTCTACACCGTCTTCGCCTCGGTGGCGAAGTTCGCGCTGGGCCTGTGGCTCGCGCTGCTGTTGAACCGGCACCTGCCGTTCAAGAACTTCTTCCGGGCGATCATCCTGCTGCCCTGGGTGGTGCCGACGGTGCTGTCGGCGATGGCCTTCTGGTGGATCTTCGATTCGCAGTTCTCGATCCTGTCGTGGATCGGGATGCAGCTCGGGCTGATCGACCGGCCGATCAACTTCCTCGGCGATCCGTGGAACGCCCGCTGGTCGGTCATCGCCGCCAACATCTGGCGCGGCATCCCGTTCGTGGCGATCTCGCTGCTGGCGGGTCTGCAGACCATCCCGCAGTCGCTGAACGAGGCCGCCGCCATCGACGGCGCGACGCCCTGGCAGCGGTTCCGGCACGTCACGCTGCCGCTGCTGACGCCGATCATCGCCGTGGTGATGACCTTCTCGGTGCTGTTCACCTTCACCGACTTCCAGCTCATCTACGTGCTGACCCGCGGCGGGCCGGTGAACGCCACGCACCTCATGGCCACGCTCAGCTTCCAGCGCGCCATCCCCGGCGGGCAATTGGGCGAGGGCGCGGCCATCGCGGTGGCGATGATCCCCTTCCTTCTGGCCGCGATCCTGTTCAGCTTCTTCGGCCTCCAGCGCCGCAAATGGCAGCAAGGGAACGACTGAGATGGCGCAAGAGGACAACGCCACCGGGCTCGAGCAGTACGAATCCCCCGCCCGCCGCATCCTCGTGGTGTGGCTGCCGCTGGCGGTGTTCGTGTTCGTGCTGCTGTTCCCGTTCTACTGGATGGCGATCACGGCGGTGAAGCCGGACAACCAGCTCACCGACTACCGGAACTACAGCCCGTTCTGGGTGGTGGGCCCGACGCTCGACCACATGCGCTACCTGCTGTTCGAGACGACCTATCCGCGCTGGATGTGGAACACGGTGATCGTGTCGGTGGCCTCGACGGCGATCTCGCTCGTGGCGTCGGTGCTGGCCGCCTATGCGATCGAGCGGCTGCGGTTCCGCGGCTCGCGCGTCACCGGGCTGATGATCTTCCTCGCCTATCTCGTGCCGCCGTCGATCCTGTTCATCCCGCTGGCGTTCATCGTCTTTCAGGTCGGCATCTTCGATTCGCGCCTTGCGCTGATCCTCACCTATCCGACCTTCCTGATCCCGTTCTGCACCTGGCTGCTGATGGGGTATTTCCGCTCGATCCCCTATGAGCTCGAGGAATCCGCGCTGGTCGACGGGGCGAGCCGCTGGCAGATCCTGACCAAGGTGGTGCTGCCGCTGGCTGTGCCGGGGCTGATCTCGGCCGGCATCTTCGCCTTCACGCTGAGCTGGAACGAGTTCATCTATGCGCTTACCTTCATCTCGTCGTCCGAGAACAAGACCGTGCCGGTGGGGGTGCTGACCGAACTCGTGCGCGGCGACATCTACGAATGGGGGGCGCTGATGTCGGGGGCGTTACTCGGCTCGCTTCCGGTGGTGATCCTCTATTCGTTCTTCGTGGACTACTACGTCTCGTCCATGACCGGGGCCGTGAAGGAGTGAGGCGGCTCACGGTCCTGGCGCTGGGCGAGGCGATGGTCGAGCTGTCCGCGAGCCCCGACCCCGCGCTCTGGCACCTCGGCTTTGCCGGCGACACGCTGAACACCGCCTGGTACCTGCGGCGGCTGCTGCCCGAAGGGCAGGCGGTGGGCTATCTGACCCGCGTGGGCACGGGCGGGTTCTCGACCCGGCTGCGGGATTTCATCGCCGCGGCGGGGATCGTGACCGACCACATCGCCACCGATCCCGCGCGCGAGGTCGGGCTTTACGCCATCGACCTCACCGACGGCGAGCGCAGCTTCACCTATTGGCGCAGCGCCTCGGCCGCGCGCGGGCTGGCCGACGACGCGGGCGCGCTGGACCGGGCATTTGCCGAGGCCGCCACGCTCTACCTCTCGGGCATCACCGTGGCGATCTTGCCGCCCGCGGGCCGCGACCGGCTGGCGGTGGCGCTGGCCCGCGCGTCCGAGGGCGGCGCGCGGGTCGTCTTCGACCCCAACCTGCGGCCCCGGCTGTGGGAGGATGCGGCGACGATGCGCGCCCAGATCACCCGCTTCGCCGGGCTTTCGGACCTGATCCTGCCCAGCTTCGACGACGAGGCGGCGCAGTTCGGGGACGAGGGCCCCCCGGCCACCATCGCCCGCTACCTCGACGCGGGCGCAGGCGCGGTGGTGGTCAAGGCCGCCGGCGCGCCGGTCCATTACGGCGGGGCCGACGGCGCGGGCGTGGTGGCGGACCTGCCGCGCGCCACGCCGGTGGACAGCACCGCCGCGGGCGACAGCTTCAACGCGGGCTACCTCGCCGCGGCGCTGCAGGGTCAGCCGCCGGAGGCCGCGATCCGCGCCGGCCACGCCCTCGCCCTCAGGGTCATCGCCCACCGCGGCGCGCTGGTGCCGATCTAGCGCGGGGTGCCCGCCCGCCGCGCCCGGCTGATGCCCAGCTGCCGCTCGCGCCAGATGATCGCCACGCCGGCGGCGATGATCACCGCAGCCCCCAGCAGCATCCGGGCCGAGGCGCCCTCGCCGAACACGAACCACCCGATCGCCAGCGCCATCAGCATCGAGGCATAGTCGAAGGGCGCCACCAGCGAGGCATCCGCATAGCGATAAGCCGAGGTCAGCATGATCTGCGCCGCCCCGCCCATGATCCCGCAACCGACCAGCAGCGCCGCGGTCCGCGCGTCCGGCACCACCCAGCCGAAGGGCAGGGTGACGAGCGACAGCACCGTGGCGGTGACCGAGAACCAGAACACCACCGCCGCGGTCCGCTCGGTCGCCACCATCTTCGAGATGAAGATCTGCGCCAGCGCCCCGAACGCCGCCCCGGTCAGGGTCAGCATCGCACCGAGCGACTCGGCCATCGTGACCGACCCGGCGCCGACCGACAGCCGCGGCGACAGCACGATCAGCACGCCCACGAGCCCCATCGCCACCATCGACAGCCGGAAGCCGCGCACCGGCTCGGCCAGAAACATCCCGGCAAAGATCACCGTGAGCAGCGGCATGGCGTATCCGAGCGCCGTCGCCTCGGGGAAGGGCAGGAGCCCCAGCCCCGCGAAGCTCGTCCCCATGGCGATCGAGCCCACGATGCCGCGATAGGCGTGCGCCATCGGGTCGCGGGTCTTGAGGCCGGTCGCGAGCTCGCCCCGCCACGCCAGCCAGGCGAGGATCACCGGAATGGCGAAGAGCGAGCGGAAGAACACCTGCTCGCCCGCGGGCACGGTCGCGGCGGTGGCCTTGAGCACCGCGCCCATGACGGTGAAGATCATCACGCTGCCCAGCTTGAGCGCGATGCCCGTGAGCGGGCTCACGACAGCCGCCCCACGGCCCAGCGGGCGGCGTCGGCCACGGCCGGGTCGGCGTCCTCGCACAGCCCCTGCGCCACCGGCCTGAGCGCCGGGATGCCGCTGTTGCCGATGGCATAGAGCGCGTTCCGCACCAGCCGGTCCCGGCCGATCCGCTTGACCGGCGTGCCCGCGAACCGCGCCCGGAACCCGGCGTCGTCCAGCCCCGCCAGCTCGGCCAGTGCCGGCGCCCGGTGCGGCCCGTGATAGCGCAGGTCGGCGGCCGCAACCGCGAACTTGTTCCACGGGCAGATGGCCAGGCAGTCGTCGCAGCCGAACACCCGGTTGCCCATCCGCGCCCGCAGCTCAGGGTCCACCGGCCCGCGATGCTCGATGGTCAGATACGAGATGCACCGCCGCGCATCGAGCTGGAACGGCGCCGGAAACGCCCCCGTCGGGCAGATGTCGAGACACGCCCGGCAGGACCCGCAATGCTCGCCCTCGGGCGCATCGGCGGGCAGCTCAAGCGTGGTGAAGATCGCGCCGAGGAAGAACCAGTTGCCAAGATCCCGGCTCAGCAGGTTGGTGTGCTTGCCCTGCCAGCCGAGCCCCGCGGCCTGCGCCAGCGGCTTTTCCATCACCGGGGCGGTGTCGACGAACACCTTGATCTCGCCCCCGAAGCGCTCGATCATCCAGCGCCCCAGCCGCTTCAGGCGCGGCTTGACGATGTCGTGGTAATCCTTGCCCTGCGCATAGACGCTGATCGCGCCGCGGTCGCGCCGGCCGAGGTCGTCCAGCGGATCATGGCCCGGCGCATAGCTCTCGGCCAGCATCACCACCGAACGCGCCTCGGGCCACAGCGCCGCCGGATCGCCGCGCCAGAGGGCGCGCTCCTCCAGCCAGCCCATCTGCCCGTGCCGCCCGGCGTCGAGAAATGCCGCAAGCCGCCCCGCCGCCTGCGGGATCGCGTCGGGTGTGGTCACGCCCACCGCCGAAAACCCCTCGTCCCGCGCGCGGTCAAGGATCAGCGTCTTCCTTGCGAAAATATCCCGGGGGGAGTCCGCCGCAGGCGGGCGGGGGGCAGCGCCCCCCGGGCCCCCGCGCGAGGGCGGCTCAGAAGTCGAGCTGCGCATAATGCGGCGCCGGGGCCAGCCCGGACACCTGGTCGGCCAGCACGCTGCGGAACGCCGGGCGCGACTTCACGGTCGCATACCACTCCCGCAGCACCGACGAGCGGTCCCAGTCCACGTCCGAGATGTAGTCGAGGCACGACAGATGCGCGGCGGCGGTGAAATCGGCGAGGCTCAGCGTGTTCCCCGCCAGCCATTTGCGCTGCTCGAGCAGCGAGCCCAGATAGTCGATGTGGTCCTTGACCGCCCGCAGCCCCGACTTGACCAGCCGCGAGTCGGGGTAGCCCGCCTTCATCACCTTCTTCCACACCCGCTCGGACAGGATCGGGCGCGTCACCTCGTCGTTGAACTTGTCGTCGAACCACGCGCAGAGGCGGCGCACCTCGTGCCGCTCGATCGGCGTGGTGGGCATCAGCGGGGGCGAGGGGATCGTCTCGTCCAGATACTCGCAGATCGCCTGGCTTTCGGCGAGCAGCCGGCCGTCGATCCGCAGCACCGGGATCTTCCCGGCCGGGTTGCGGCGCAGGATCTCGGACCCCGGCTCCCACCAGCGTTCCTCGACCAGCTCGACCTCGACACGCTTCTCGCCCAGCACCAGCCGCACCTTGCGGCAATAGGGCGAAAGCGCGGTGTGATAGAGCCGCGGGGTCGAGGGGGTCGTCATCGAACGGGCCTTTCGGGGCAGTCTGGAACGGGCGGGTGAGGTCGGTCGGTGATACGCGGCCCGCCCGTCCGGCACAACCGCCAGAGGGGGCGCGGTTGAGCCCGCCTACCGCTCGAAACAGGCGGCGCGGCCGTCTCGGCGGATCGTCTCGGCCCCGTCGGCGATGGCGCGGGCGCGGCTCGATCCGGGGCGCGCGGTGCGGGACTTCGGCGCCGGCAGCACCGCGGCCAGCGCCGCCGCCTGCGCCGGGCTCAGCCGGTCGGGCGTGGTGCGGAAGTGGTGCGCGGCGGCGGCGTGGACGCCGAACACGCCCGGCCCGAATTCGGCCACGTTGAGATAGACCTCGAGGATGCGCCGCTTGGTCCACACCGCCTCGATCATCGGGGTATAGAGCGTCTCGAGCGCCTTCCTGACCCAGCTTCGCCCCTGCCAGAGAAACACGTTCTTCGCCGTCTGCTGGCTGAGGGTCGAGGCGCCACGCGTCTCGCCCCGGGCGATGACACGCCGGATCTCGGTCATGTCGAAGCCCCAGTGCTGGCAGAAATTGGCGTCCTCGGCCGCCACCACGGCGCGCAGCATGACCGGCGCGATGTCGTCGGCCGGGGTCCAGCGGCGGTCGATGCGCGTGCCTTCGGTCAGGATCGTCAGCGTCGTCGGTGGGTTCACCACCCAGCCGTAGAGCAGGACGAGCCCCAGCATCGCGAGCCCCACCCGCCCCCCCAGCCGCCCGGCGTAGCGCACGGCCCAAGCCAGCGGACTGCGCCGCGGGCGGCCGTCGGCATCGTCCAGCGAGGGGGAGGCGGGCGCCCGGAACATGGGCGCCCTCGTCTCACGCGGCGGGCCGCGCGGTCAAGAAAGCCCGCGCGGCGCGCGGCCTGCGCCCGACCGGGCGTGGCATCGCTGCCGCGCGGGCCTTGTTCGGAACGTCAGAGCTTTTCGGGCGGGACCGGGTGATGGCCGGCGCTCGCCACGCCGACGTCGGGCATCGGCCCGGCCTCGGCCGCCACCGTCGCCGCCCCGCCGACCGGCGCGCCCCCCGTAGCCCCGGCCCCGTGCGCCGCGGCGCTCGCCGCCGGCCAGCCCGCGGCGCCGAGCGTGTGGCGCAGCCGCTCTTCGTCGGCGTTGCTCATCGAGGTCTGGATGACGCGCGCCCGGCTGCCGTATTTCTCGAGCCGCGGCAGCAGCTTGTCGAGGTTGAAGTCCTGCGCGAGGATGAACACCGCGCCGCTGCCCAGCGGCACCGTCTTGCCGATCTGGCGGATGAAGTCGTCGGGGATGCCATAGTCGGTCGCCGACCCGGCCAGCGCCCCGGCCCCGGCCCCGATCGCCGCCCCGGCCAGCGGATTGAGGAACAGAAGCCCGATCAACCCGCCCCAGAACCCGCCGCCGAGCGCCCCGGCCGAGGTCAGGTTCAGCGCCTGGTGCAGCTGGTACTCGCCCTCGGTCGGGCGGGTCACCACGACCGCATCCTCGAGCTTGAGCAGGTATTCCTTCTGCGCCTTGGCAAGCTCGTCGCGCAGGGCAAAGGCGTCCGCCTCGGAATCGAAGCCGATGACGATGAGTTGGGACATGGTGTTCTCCATCTGGTTGACCGGGTGAACTGCGCGGGAAACGCCCGCCCCGCCGCTGCGGTTCAACCGACGCCGCGTCGGCCCGGGTGGGGCCGCGAGGCGGCCGGACGGCGAGGCAGCGCTTGCGCGACCCCCGCGCCGCAGGCAGACCGGGGCCGGGCGAGCAAAGGAGGCCCCGGGAATGACGATCTATGTCGATGCCGACGCCTGCCCGGTGAAGGCCGAGGCCGAGCGGACCGCGACCCGCCACCGGCACAGGCTGGTGATCGTGTCGAACGGCGGCATCCGCCCCTCGGCCAACCCCCTCGTCGAGACGGTGATCGTCCCCGAGGGACCGGACGAGGCTGACAAGTGGATCGCCGCCCGCGCCGGTCCAGGCGACATCGTGATCACCGGCGACATCCCGCTCGCCGCCCGCTGCATCGAAGGGGGCGCGCAGGTGCTCAAGCACGACGGGCAGCGGCTGGATGCGGCGAACATCGGCCCGATCCTCGCCGCGCGCGACCTGATGGCCGACCTGCGCGCGGCCGATCCGTTCCTGCAGGGGCGGGCGCGCGCCTTCGCCAAGGCCGACCGCTCGCGCTTCCTCGAGGCGCTGGACCTCGCCCTGCGCCGCGCCGGGCCGGGGTGAGCCGGGTCGAGGGGAGGCCGGAGGCCGGACAAGGAAAAACCCCGAGGAGTGATCCTCGGGGTTTGTTCATGCGGTGGTGCCCAGGAGAAGACTCGAACTTCCACGCCTTGCGGCACACGGACCTGAACCGTGCGCGTCTACCAATTCCGCCACCTGGGCAGGTCGCGTGAGGGGGGGATTTAGAGGCGGTCGCGGGGGGTGTCAACGGGCTTTTCGGGGACCGGCTGCGAAAATCTCGACGGGCCGGGGCAGGGGCCGCGGGCATGGCCGCCAACGCCGCGCGGAAACGGCTGCGGCCCGTGCGTCCGACGCGCCCGTTCCGCTTGCTGCGCCGTTGAGGGTTCGCTATCACCCGGAACGGACGGGGAAACCGCCCCGCTCGAGAGTTGGCCCGGAGGGCGCGCATGGCACGGCTGGTCACGATCTATGGGGGTTCTGGCTTCGTTGGGCGCCAGATCGCGCGGCAGATGGCGGCCGCGGGATGGCGCGTTCGTGTCGCCGTGCGGCGTCCGAACCAGGCCGGGGTGGTGCGCACCTATGGCGCCGTGGGCCAGGTCGAGCCGGTCCCCTGCAACGTCCGCGACGATTTGTCGGTGACCGCGGCGATGATGGACGCGGATGCGGTGATCAACTGCGTCGGCATCCTCGTGCGCGAGGGGCGCAACAATTTCGACGCCATCCACGACGAGGCCGCGGGACGCATCGCCCGCATCTCGGCCGAGCGTGGCGTCACGCATTTCGTGCAACTGTCCGCGATCGGCGCGGACCCGGCGTCGGACAGCCGCTATGCCGCCTCGAAGGGGCGGGGCGAGGCTGCGGTGCTCGCGCACCGGCCCGATGCGGTGATCCTGCGGCCCTCGGTGATCTTCGGGCCGGACGACAAGTTCTTCAACAAGATCGGCGGGATGATGCGGCTGGGCCCGATCCTGCCGCTGCCCGGCGCCGCGACCGAGCTGCAGCCGGTCTATGTCGAGGACGTGGCCCGCGCCGCGATGATGGGGGCCGAGGGCACCGCCGCGCCGGGCATCTACGAACTCGGCGGCCCGGACGTGATGACCATGCGCGAGATTGCCCGCATGGTCGCGGTGGTCACCGACCGCCGCCGCGCCATCGTGGGCGTGCCGTCGTTCCTCGCCGTCCTGATGGGCTGGGGCTTCGACGCGGTCCAGTGGGCCAGCGGCGGGCTGGTCACCAACCGTGTGCTGACCCGCGACCAGGTGCGGCAGATGCGCCGCCCGAACCGCGTCGGCACCGGCGTCATGGGATTCGCCGAGCTGGGGATCGAGCCGTCCTCGGCGGCGGCGGTGGTGCCCGAGTATCTGTGGCGCTTCCGCCCCTCGGGGCAGTACGAGTCGATCAAGGGATCGGCCCGGAACCTGCGCGAAAGCTGAGCCGGCAAAGGGAAATACGTGAGCTATCTCAACGACGTGATCCTCGGGGTGATCGAGGGGATCACCGAGTTCCTGCCGATTTCCAGCACCGGGCACCTGCTTCTGGCCCAGCACTGGCTGGGGGCACGGTCGGACACCTACAACATCGTCATTCAGGCCGGCGCGATCCTCGCGGTGACGCTGATCTATCGCCGGCGGCTGGCTGATCTGGCGACCGGCTGGCGTGATCCGGGCAGCCGCGACTACCTCGCCAAGCTGCTGACCGCATTCGTGATCACGGCGGTGCTGGGGGTGGTGGTCAAGAAGGCCGGCTTCCAGTTGCCCGAGACCGTGACCCCCATCGCCTGGGCGCTGGTGATCGGCGGCGTCTGGATGATCCTGGCCGAGCGCTTCGCCGCGCGGCTGCCCGATAGCGCCGCGATCACCTGGCGGGTGGCGGTCGCGGTCGGGGTGGCGCAGGTGGTGGCCGGGGTGTTTCCGGGCACCTCGCGCTCGGCAGCGACGATCTTTGCGGCGATGCTGCTCGGCACCTCGAACCGCGCGGCGGCGACCGAGTTCGCCTTTCTGGTCGGCATTCCGACGATGTATGCCGCCAGCGCCTATGAGCTGCTGGACCGCCTGCGCGGGGGAGGCGCTGCGGCGCCCGAGGACTGGACGGCGCTGGGGATCGCATTCGTCGTCTCGACCGTGACCGCGTTCGTCTCGGTCAAGTGGCTGCTGGGCTACATCCAGACCAATCGCTTCACGATCTTCGCCGTGTACCGGATCATCTTCGGCGGGTTGCTCTTGGCGCTTGGTTGGTACGGGGTCGTTTCATAGGCCAACAGTGCCAATAGGTTGGAGGGCATTAGGTATCGAATCGGTCCTAATATTCTCGCCAACCAACGCCGCGACGCAACGGCCCGTCGGGAAAACTCCATAATACGTCAACAGAGCTGACTTTTTATCCCCTCATCCCTGCTTTACAGGGGGCTTCGGATGATTCGAGGGGGCGCAGCCGATGGCCACGCAAACGATGCTCAAGTTCGTCACCGTGCCGCGGCAGATGCCCGACAAGCGCACGGCTGCCGAGCGCGCCGAGGACTTTCACGAGATCTACCGCGAGTTCGCCGACGCCAAGGCGAAAGAGCAGGCGAGCCGGTGCAGCCAATGCGGGGTTCCCTACTGCCAGAGCCACTGTCCGCTTCATAACAACATTCCCGACTGGTTGCGCCTGACCGCCGAGGGCCGCACGCAGGAGGCCTATCTGCGCGCGCAGGAGACCAACACCTTCCCCGAGATCTGCGGCCGCATCTGCCCGCAGGACCGGCTGTGCGAGGGCAACTGCGTCATCGAGCAGTCCGGCCACGGCACCGTCACCATCGGCGCGATCGAGAAATACATCACTGACACCGCCTGGGACGAGGGCTGGGTCCAGCCGATCCGCCCCGCGGCCGAGCGGGCCGAGAGCGTCGGGATCATCGGCGCGGGGCCGGGCGGGCTCGCGGCCGCCGACCGGCTGCGGCGGATGGGGTTCCAGGTCACGGTCTACGACCGCCACGACCGCGCGGGCGGGCTGCTGATCTACGGCATTCCCGGCTTCAAGCTGGAAAAGCCGGTGGTCGAGCGCCGCAACCGCCTGCTGGAAGAGGGGGGCGTCGAGTTCGTGCTGGGCGCCGACGTGGGCCAGACGATCAGCTTCGACGCGATCCGCGGCAAGCATGACGCGGTGCTGATCGCGACCGGCGTCTATCAGACCCGCGACCTCGACATCGACAACGCGCCCGAGCGCGGGGTGGTGCGGGCGCTGGACTATCTCACCGCCTCGAACCGCGTGGACCTGGGCGACGAGGTGCCCGATTTTGAGGATGGAGAGCTGAACGCCGCGGGCAAGCGCGTGGTGGTCATCGGCGGCGGCGACACGGCGATGGACTGCGTGCGCACGGCGATCCGGCAGGGCGCGACCAGCGTCAAGTGCCTCTACCGCCGCGACCGGGCCAACATGCCGGGCAGCCAGCGCGAGGTGCAGAATGCCGAGGAAGAGGGGGTGGAGTTCGTCTGGCTCTCGGCCCCGAACGCCTTCGCCGGCCACGCGCCGGGCGTCGCCCGCAAGGCCGACGAGGGCGCGGTGGCCAATGCCGGCGGCGACCTCTCGGGCGACGGGGTGGGCGACAACCCGACCCTCGCCCCCGCGCATGTCCCGGTCGAAACCCCGAGCCGCGTCAATGGCTTGCGGGTCACGCGGATGCGGCTCGGCGCGCCGGACGTCTCGGGCCGGCAGTCGCCCGAGCCGATCGAGGGCGCCGATTACGACGAGCCCGCCGATCTCGTCATCAAGGCGCTGGGGTTTGAGCCCGAGGACATCCCGCGGCTCTGGGGGGTCGAGGGGCTCGAGGTGACGCGCTGGGGCACGATCAAGGCCGACTTCCGCACCCACCGCACCAGCCTGCCCGGCGTCTGGGCCGTGGGCGACATCGTGCGGGGCGCGAGCCTCGTCGTCTGGGCGATCCGCGACGGGCGCGAGGCCGCCGACGCCATCGCCGCCGAGCTGGCCGGGGCCAGCCGGTTGGCCGCCGAGTGAGGCGTCTGAAACCCATGCGGCGTTCGTGCAAGGTCCATGCGATGTTCATGCACAGTTCATGCGAACGACCGGCCGAACGCGCCCCCGCCGCGCTGCGGCGGATGGGTCAGGCAGGCTGCCTGATCCTCGGCCTGCCGGGGCTTGCCGCGGCCGGGGTGTTCACCCCGCCGCAGGGCTGCACGCTGACGATGACCGTCCAGCAGCGGTCCTGCACCGTGGCGCAGCACTACACCTGCGCCGCGGACGCGCCGGGCGACCAGTGGGTGACCTATTTCACCCGTGAGGGCGAGGTCTACCGCTCGCGCATCGACGCCGAGACGCGGTGGATGGAATCGACCGACCTCGTGGCCGGCGTCTCTGAGGCGCTGGACAGCGAGGCGGACCCGGCGAGTCTGATCGCGCTCATCGACACCGGGCGCGACGACTATGACTTCTGGACCGTCACCGACCGCGGCGAGCGGGTGCGGTTCGTGGGCCACGACGTGCTGGACGGCACCGCCGTCATCGACGGCGTGACGCTGGCCACGACGCGGTTCGAACTGCGGCTGTTCGCGGAATCGGGCGACCTGATCTCGACCCGGACCGGGGGGCAGTTCGTGGACCGCGAGAACCGCCGCTTCTACGGCGGGGCCGAGACGACCGTGGACTGGCAGGGCGAGCGCGGCGAGAGCAACGATTCCCCCGTGCGCTTCATCCGCCCCGGCCAGCCCGGCTTCGGCTCGGTCGAGCCGCAATATGACTGCGATGCGCAGATGGTGCGCGCCGCCCCGGAACACTCCCCGTCGGGCGACGCCCGCGGGACCGTCAGCAAGGAACCCCAGGCATGACCCAGCGTGACCAGATCGACGTCCCGGCCAGCGAATGGGTCGCGGCCGAGGAAACCCGCCGCGCCTGGATGGACGCCCACAGCCTGTATCGCGCCGAGGACGAGCATTCGTCCTGCGGGGTGGGGCTGGTCGTCTCGATTGAAGGCAAGCCCTCGCGCAAGGTGGTCGAGCACGGGATCGAGGCGCTGAAGGCCGTCTGGCACCGCGGCGCGGTCGATGCCGACGGCAAGACCGGCGACGGGGCGGGCATCCACGTCCAGATCCCGGTGCCGTTCTTCTATGACCAGGTGCGCCGCACCGGGCACGAGCCCGACATGGACAAGCTGATCGCCGTGGGTCAGGTGTTCCTGCCGCGCACGGACTTTGCCGCGCAGGAACGCTGCCGCACCATCGTCGAGACCGAAGTGCTGCGGATGGGGCACTATATCTACGGCTGGCGGCACGTCCCGGTGAACACCGCCGTGCTGGGCGACAAGGCCAACGCCACCCGCCCCGAGATCGAGCAGATACTGATCCGCTGCGAGAAGGACATCGACGACGAGGCGTTCGAGCGCGAGCTCTACATCATCCGCCGCCGGATCGAGCGCGCCGCCATCGCCGCGCAGATCGCCGGGATGTATCTCTGCACGCTGTCCTGCCGGTCGATCATCTACAAGGGGATGATGCTGGCCGAGCAGGTGGCCGAGTTCTACCCCGACCTCAAGGACGCGCGGTTCGAAAGCGCCTTCGCGATCTATCACCAGCGCTATTCCACCAACACCTTCCCGCAGTGGTGGCTGGCCCAGCCGTTCCGGATGCTCGCCCACAACGGCGAGATCAACACGCTGAAGGGCAACCTCAACTGGCTGAAGAGCCACGAGATCCGCATGGCGTCGGCGACGTTCGGCGACATGGCCGAGGACATCAAGCCGATCGTGCCGGGCGGGTCGTCGGATTCCGCCGCGCTCGATGCGGTGTTCGAGGTGATGGTGCGCTCGGGCCGCTCGGCGCCGATGGTCAAGACGATCATGGTGCCCGAGGCCTGGTCCAAGGCCACGACCGACATGCCGAAGCCCTGGGCGGACATGTACGCCTATTGCAACTCGATCATGGAGCCGTGGGACGGTCCCGCCGCGCTCGCCATGACCGACGGGCGCTGGGTCTGCGGCGGGCTGGACCGCAACGGGCTGCGGCCGATGCGCTATGTCGTGACCGGCGACGGGCTGCTGATCGCGGGGTCCGAGGTCGGCATGGTGCCGGTGGCCGAATCGACGGTGCGCGAAAAGGGCGCGCTGGGGCCGGGGCAGATGATCGCCGTCGACATGCGCGAGGGGCGGCTCTACCACGACCGCGAGATGAAGGACCGCCTGGCCGCCAGCCAGCCCTTCGAGGACTGGGTTGAGAAGGTCGTCGCCCCCGGCAAGATGCTGGAGAACCTGCCCGAGCCGGTGATGTTCACCGGCGCGGCGCTGCGCCGCCGGCAGATCGCGGCGGGCTTCACCGTCGAAGAGATCGAGAACGTCCTCGCGCCGATGGCCGAGGACGGGAAGGAGGCGCTGGCCTCGATGGGCGACGACACGCCGCCCGCGGTGCTCTCGGCCCAGTACCGGCCGCTGAGCCATTTCTTCCGGCAGAACTTCAGTCAGGTGACCAACCCGCCCATCGACTCTCTGCGCGAGACGCGGGTGATGAGCCTCAAGACGCGGTTCGGGAACCTCAAGAACGTGCTCGACGAAAGCTCGAAGCACACCGACATCACGCTGCTCGAGACGCCGTTTCTCGCCACCGGCGAGCTGGCCGAGGTCGAGCGGATGTTCGGCGATGCGGTGACGCGGATCGACTGCACCTTCGCGGACGGCGCGGGCCCCGAGGCGATGGGCGAGGCGCTGGCCCGCATCCGCGCCGAGGCCGAGGACGCCGTGCGCTCGGGCGCCGGCCAGCTCGTGCTGACCGACGAGCATCAGGACGAGGGGCGGATCGGGCTGCCGATGATCCTTGCCACCAGCGCAGTGCATTCGTGGCTGACGCGCAAGGGGCTGCGGACCTTCTGCTCGCTCAACGTGCGGTCGGCCGAGTGCATCGACCCGCACTACTTCGCGGTGCTGATCGGCTGCGGGGCGACCACGGTGAACCCGTATCTGGCCCAGGACACCATCGCCGACCGGATCGAGCGCGGTCTGCTGTCGGGCAATCTGGTCGAGGCGATGCGGCGCTACCGCGACGCCATCGACCAGGGGCTTCTCAAGATCATGGCCAAGATGGGGATCTCGGTCCTGTCGTCCTATCGCGGCGGTCTGAACTTCGAGGCGGTGGGCCTGAGCCGGGCGATGGTCGCCGAGTACTTCCCGGGGATGCAGAGCCGCATCTCGGGGATCGGCCTGCACGGGCTGCAGGCGAAGCTGGAAGAGATCCACCACAAGGGCTGGCACACCGACGCCGCCGAGCTGCTGCCGGTGGGCGGGTTCTACAAGGCCCGCCGCTCGGGCGAGAAGCACGCGTGGGAAGCTTCGACCATGCGGCTGCTGCAACTTGCCTGCGAGAAGGCGAGCTATGAGGTGTGGAAGCAGTTCTCGGCCGCGATGCGGGCGAACCCGCCGATCCACATCCGCGACCTGCTGGACATCAAGCCGCTGGGCAAGCCCGTGCCCATCGAAGAGGTGGAAAGCATCACCGCGATCCGCAAGCGCTTCGTGACCCCGGGGATGTCGCTGGGGGCGCTCTCGCCCGAGGCGCACATGACGCTGAACATCGCCATGAACCGGATCGGCGCGAAGTCCGATTCGGGCGAGGGGGGCGAGGACCCGGCCCACAGCCACCCGCTGCCGAACGGCGACAACCCGTGCGCGAAGATTAAGCAGGTCGCCTCGGGCCGGTTCGGGGTGACGGCCGAGTATCTGAACGCCTGCGAAGAGCTGGAGATCAAGGTCGCGCAGGGCGCCAAGCCCGGCGAGGGAGGGCAGTT
The DNA here is from genome assembly GCF_900106665.1 of Paracoccus sanguinis. GTDB lineage: Bacteria > Pseudomonadota > Alphaproteobacteria > Rhodobacterales > Rhodobacteraceae > Paracoccus > Paracoccus panacisoli. Next base: position 1,103,229 of record NZ_FNNA01000001.1, on the reverse strand, counting down.
GCCGGGGATGAAGGTCACGAGCCTGATCGCGCGGCTGCGGCACTCGACCCCCGGCGTGACGCTGATCTCGCCGCCGCCGCACCACGACATCTACTCGATCGAGGACCTCGCGCAGCTCATCTATGACCTCAAGCAGATCAACCCGCGCGCCAAGATCACGGTGAAGCTGGTGGCCGGCTCGGGCGTCGGCACCATCGCGGCCGGCGTGGCCAAGGCCAAGGCCGACATCATCCTGATCTCGGGCCACAACGGCGGCACCGGCGCCTCGCCCGCGACGTCGATCAAGTTCGCGGGCCTGCCGTGGGAGATGGGGCTGACCGAGGCCCATCAGGTGTTGGCGATGAACCGCCTGCGCGACCGGGTGACGCTGCGCACCGACGGCGGCCTGCGGACCGGCCGCGACATCGTCATGGCGGCGATGATGGGGGCCGAGGAATACGGCATCGGCACCGCCGCGCTGATCGCCATGGGCTGCATCATGGTGCGCCAGTGCCAGTCGAACACCTGCCCGGTCGGCGTCTGCACGCAGGACGAGCGCCTGCGCGCGATGTTCACCGGCTCGGCCGACAAGGTGGTGAACCTGATCACCTTCTATGCGCAGGAGGTGCGCGAGATCCTCGCCTCGATCGGCGCGCGGTCGCTGGATGAGGTGATCGGGCGGGCGGACCTCTTGACGCAGGTGAGCCGCGGGTCGGCGTTCCTCGACGATCTGGACCTCAACCCGCTGCTGATCACCGTCGATGGGTCGGACAAGATCGTCTACGACCGCTCGAAGCCCCGGAACGCGGTGCTGGATACGCTCGATGCCGAGATCGCCCGCGATGCGGCGCGGTTCTTCGAGGACGGCGAGAAGATGCAACTGTCCTATGCGGTGCGGAACACGCATCGCACCATCGGCACGCGCACCTCGTCGCTGATCGTGCAGAAGTTCGGGATGCGGAACAGCCTGCAGCCCGATCACCTGACGATCCGGCTGACCGGCTCGGCCGGGCAGTCGCTGGGCGCCTTCGCCGCGCCGGGGCTGAAGATCGAGGTCTCGGGCGACGCCAACGACTATGTGGGCAAGGGGCTGTCGGGCGGCGTGATCGTCGTCAAGCCGCCGATGGACAGCCCGCTGGTCGCGGCCGACAACACGATCATCGGCAACACGGTTCTCTACGGCGCGACGGCGGGGCATCTGTTCGCCGCCGGCCGCGCGGGCGAGCGCTTCGCGGTCCGCAACTCGGGCGCGACCGTGGTGATCGAGGGCTGCGGCACCAACGGCTGCGAGTACATGACCGGCGGGGTCGCGGTGATCCTCGGGCGGATCGGGGCCAACTTCGGCGCCGGGATGACCGGGGGGATGGCGTATCTCTATGACCCCGAGGGCGTGGCGCTCGACTATGTGAACGCCGAGACGCTGGTGTCCTGCCCGGTCACGACGCCGCACTGGGAATCGCAGCTCAAGGGCCTGATCGAGCGGCACGCCGCCGAGACCGGCTCGCGCCGGGCGGCCGACATTCTGGCCGACTGGGACCGCGAGCGGGCGCATTTCGTCCAGCTCTGCCCGCGCGAGATGCTGCCGCATCTCAAGCACCCGCTGGCCGAGACGGGCGACCTCGCGGCGGTGCCGGCCGAGTGAGGCGGCGCGCCGCCCCGGCAACGGGGCGGCGGCGTGGCCGGGCCGATGGGTCCTGGGGCCAGAGAGACCCCGGGCGGGCCGGTCGGGTGACCCCGGACGGCCCCGGCCCCCCCGGTCCCCCGTTGCCCGGCCCGAGGCGCTGGGCTAGCGTTCCGCCGATCCGAGGGGGCGTCAGATGCTGGTGATGGTCAGGCCGCGCACGATCTGGGCGATCCTCGGGATCGCCCTTCTCGTCTGGCTGGTCAGCCGGGTCAGCGGCGTGCTGACCCCCTTCGTGCTGGGCACCGCCATCGCCTATTTCCTCGACCCCGTGGCCGACCGGCTCGAGCGGCTGGGCTTCGGGCGGCGCTGGGCGGTGGGCGTGATCGCGCTGACCATCTTCGCGGCGCTGGGAGCGGCCGCACTGTGGCTCTTGCCCGCGCTGCTCATCCAGCTCCGCCAGGCGGTCGAGGCGCTGCCGCACACGGTGCGGATGGGCTTCGATCTGCTGAACGAGCGCTTCCCCGAGCTGATGGAGGACGGCAGCTTCCTCAGGATCATCATCACCGACGCGTTCGAGCGGCTGCGCCAGACAGCGCTGGGGATGCTGGGCGGGACGCTGTCCACTGTCATCAGCGCGGTGGGGACGATCTTCGTCTTCATCGCGACGCCGGCGGTGGCGATCTATCTGCTCTATGACTGGGACCGGCTGGTGGCCGGGGTCAACCGCCGCCTGCCGCCCGAGCGGGCGCCGACCATCCGCCGCATTGCCCGCGACATCGACGACGTGCTGACCGGCTTCGTGCGCGGGCAGATGATCGTGGGGGCGCTGCTGGCCACGTTCTATTCCACGGTGCTTATGGCGATGGGGCTGAACTACGGGCTTCTGATCGGCATCACCTCGGGGGTGCTGAACTTCATCCCCTATCTCGGCTCGTTCTCGGGGTTCCTGCTGGCCACCGGGGTGGCGGTGGTGCAGTTCTGGGGCGACTGGTGGCGGGTCGCCGGGGTCGCGGTGGTGTTCGTCCTCGGCCAGCTGATCGAGGGCAACATCGTCACCCCCCGGATCGTCGGCGACAGCGTCAAGCTGCACCCGGTGGGGCTGCTGCTGGCGCTCGCGGTGGGCGGCGCGCTCTTCGGCTTTGCCGGGCTGCTGCTCGCGGTGCCGCTGGCGGCGGCGCTGGGGGTGGTGGTGCGCTACTTCGACGCCGAGTACCGCGCCGCGATCCGCCGCCGCCGCACCCCCGCCACCCCGCCGCCGCCGCGGGTGGACTGAGGCGCGCCTGACAAAGGTTGGCCTGCGGAACGGGGCCGGGGCGGGGGCGTTGGCCCGGCGCAACCGACCCACCGCGAAAGGATCGCCGCCATGTCCTCTGACGACGCAAAGCCCGTCCTGCCGCCGCATCGCTCGGGCGCGATCCGCGACCCGCGGCTGCCGCTCAACCCCTATTCCGACGACCAGCAGCCCTGGCCGGGGCTGGCCGAGAAGATGGACCCGCTGCCCGACCACGGCGAGACGAGCTACCAGGGCCACGGCCGCCTGACCGGCAAGCGCGCGCTGATCACCGGCGCCGACAGCGGCATCGGCCGGGCGGCGGCGATCGCCTTCGCGCGCGAGGGCGCGGACGTGGCGATCAGCTATCACCCGGACGAGGAGTCCGACGCGCAGTCCGTCATCGCCCTGATCGAGGCCGAGGGGCGCAAGGCGCTCTCCCTGCCCGCGGACCTCCGCGACGAATCCGCCGCCCGCCAGGTGGTCGATGATGCGGTGAAGGGGCTCGGCGGGCTCGAGGTGCTGGTCCTGAACGCCGGCCGCCAGCAGGCCGAGGAGTCGATCGCCGACATCACCTCGGACGCGTTCGACGCCACGATCAAGACCAACATCTACGCGCCGTTCTGGATGGCCCAGCAGGCGCTGCCGTCGCTGAAGCGCGGGGCCTCGATCATCATCACCTCGTCGGTGCAGGCGTTCTCGCCCTCGGCGCATCTCTTCGACTATGCCCAGACCAAGGCCGCCAACCGCGCCTTTGCGCAGGCGCTGGCCAAGCAGCTCGCCCCCAGGGGCATCCGGGTGAACGCCGTGGCGCCGGGGCCGTTCTGGACCGCGCTGCAGGTCTCGGGCGGGCAGTTCAAGGAGAAGCTGCCCGAGTTCGGCGCCGACAGCCCGCTCGGCCGCCCCGGCCAGCCGGTCGAGATCGCGCCGATCTACGTGCTGCTCGCCTCGGACGAGGCCAGCTACATCACCGGTGAGTGCTACGCCGCCACCGGCGGCAGCGGTACCGGGGGCTGAGGGGGGCTCTCCGCCGGGTGGCTTGGCCGCAGGGACGTCCCCGCTCCCTTCTGGCCCGGATACCCCGGCCCGGCGGTGCCCTGCCCATGACGGCGTCCGGGGGGCGGGCCCGAGTTGACGCGGGGCCCTCGCGGGGGCAAAGGCGGGGCTTGAGCGCTGCAAGGGACGCCCCCATGACCATCCATCTCTATCACCGCGACCTGCCGGACGGGCTCGACCTCGGGCCGGTGGTGGCCATCGACACCGAGACGATGGGCCTCGACCCGCGGCGCGACCGGCTGTGCCTCGTGCAGATGAGCGGCGGCGACGGGGACGCGCATCTGGTGCAGATCGCGCAGGGGCAGTCTGACGCCCCGAACCTGACCCGGATGCTGGCCGATCCGGCGGTGCTCAAGCTCTTTCACTTCGCCCGCTTCGATATCGCGGCGCTCGAGCGTGCGTTCGGCGTCTCGACCGCGCCGGTGTGGTGCACCAAGGTCGCGTCCAAGCTGGTGCGGACCTTCACCGACCGGCACGGGCTGAAATACCTGCTCAACGACCTCGTGGGCGTCGATGTCAGCAAGCAGCAGCAGACGAGCGACTGGGGCGCCGAGGTGCTGACGCAGGCGCAGCTCGACTATGCCGCGTCGGACGTGCTGCACCTGCACCCGCTCAAGGCCGCGCTCGAGGCGCGGCTGGCGCGCGAGGGGCGCAGCGAGCTGGCACAGGCCTGTTTCGACTTCCTTCCCACCCGGGCGCGGCTGGACCTGCTGGGCTGGGGGGATGAACGCGACATCTTCCATCACTAGATCGGGCCGATGGAAACGCATCTCGATACCGCCCGCCGGGTGATCCGCACCGAGGCCGCCGGGCTCGCCGCCCTTGAGTCGGCGCTGACCGGCCCGCTGGCCGCGCCCTTCGACGCGGCGCTGCGGCTGATCCTCGACGCCACCGGCCGGGTGGTCGTCTCGGGCATGGGCAAGTCGGGCCATGTCGGGCGCAAGATCGCGGCGACGCTCGCCTCGACCGGGACGCCGGCGCAGTTCGTCCACCCCGCCGAGGCGAGCCACGGCGACCTGGGGATGGTGACGCGCGGCGACGTGGTGCTGGTGCTGTCGAACTCGGGCGAGACGCCCGAGATCGCCGACATCGTGGCCCACACCCGCCGCTTCCAGATCCCGCTGATCGGGGTGGCCGGGCGCGACGGCTCGACCCTGCTGCGACAGTCGGACGTGGCGCTGCTGCTGCCCGCGGCCGAGGAGGCGTGCGGCACCGGCATCGTGCCCACCACCTCGACCACCATGACGCTGGCGCTGGGCGACGCGCTCGCCGTGGCGCTGATGGCGCACCGCAAGTTCACGCCCGAGCATTTCCGCAACTTCCACCCCGGCGGCAAGCTGGGGGCGCGGTTGGCGCGGGTGGGCGACCTGATGCACGACGACATGCCGCTGGTCCCCGAAGCGGCGCCGATGGCCGAGGCGCTGCTGACGATCAGCGCGCGGGGCTTCGGCGTGACCGGCGTGACCGGCCCGGACGGGCGGTTGGTCGGGATCATCACCGACGGCGACCTGCGGCGGCACATGGACGGGCTGCTGACCCACTCGGCCGCCGAGGTGATGACCCGCGCGCCGCGCACCATCGCCCCCGGCGCGCTGGCCGAGGCGGCGCTGGCCGAGATGCAGGCGCGCAAGATCACCTGCCTCTTCGCGGTCGAGGAGGACGGCCGCCCGGCCGGCATCCTGCACATCCACGACTGCCTGCGCGCCGGGATGGTCTGAGATGCCCGGCGCGCTGGGCCGCCGCACCCGGATCGTCCGCTGGCTGCGGGTGATCCTGCCGCTGGTGGCGCTGGCGATCCTGTCGGTGCTGTTTCTGCTCGGCCGCTCGCCCGACCCCGAGGCGCGCATCCCCTATGCCGAGGGCCGGATCGAGGATCTGGCCCGCAGCCCCGGCATCACCGCGCCCGAGTATTCCACCGTCACCCCGGACGGGGCGACGGTCACGGTGACGGCCGCGCGCGCCGACCCCTCCGGTTCGGACGGGCGGGCGCAGCAGGTGGCGCTCGACTGGCGGGCGCGGGACGGGGTCGAGGCGCGGGTGACCGCCGCCGAGGCCGCGCAGGCGGGGCCGGCGATCACGCTGTCGGGCGACGTGGACATGGCGCTGTCCTCGGGCTGGCGGCTGACCGCGCCGCGGATCGCCGCCGACACCGGCACCAGCCGGGTGGTGGCCGACGAGGGCGTGGCCGTGACCGCGCCCTTCGGCGAGCTGACCGCGGGCGGCATGGTCTATGCCGCCGACCCGCAGGGCCGACAGGTTCTTGAATTGAACCGGGGCGTGCGTCTGCTATACCGCCCCTGACCCCGCCTGCGCGCGCCCGTGCGAGCGTCCCGCCCGCGCAGGCCGCCGCACCCCGGGGCTTCGGGAGACACGAATGTTGCCAGTCCTGCCCCGCCGCGCCCTCGTTTTCCGTCGTGCCTCGCGGCTCGGCGTCGTGCTGGCCGCCGCCTTCGGCGCGCTGCCCGCGGCCGCCCAGACGGTGGCCTTCGGCGGCATCAAGGCCGACACCTCGGCCCCGGTCGAGGTTACCGCCGACAGCCTGCGCGTGGACCAGTCCACCGGACAGGCCACGTTCGCCGGCAACGTGCTGATCGGGCAGGGCGAGATGCGGCTTTCGGCCGAGACGGTCACGGTGACCTATGCGGCCGGCGGGCAGCAGAAGATCCAGTCGCTGAACGCCAAGGGCAAGGTCACGCTCGTCAACGGCCCGGACGCTGCCGAGGCCGCCGAGGCGGTCTATGACGTCCCCTCGGGCAACATCGTGCTGACCGGCAACGCCATCGTCACCCAGGGCCAGAGCGTGCTCGCCGGCGACCGGATCGAGGTCAACCTGACCGACGGCACCGCGAATGTGGCGGGCCGCGTCCGCTCGGTCCTGCAACCCGGCGGTAACTGATGCAGGGCGCGACGCTGGCGCCGCGGGACGCGCAGTCGGGCGCGCGGATGACGCCCCGCGACGGGCGGCAGGACGGGCTCGACGTCGAGGGGCTGCGCAAGTCCTATCGCAACAAGCCGGTGATCCGCGACGTGTCGCTGCGGCTGGCGCGGGGCGAGGTGGTGGCGCTGCTCGGGCCGAACGGCTCGGGCAAGACGACCTGCTTTTACTGCATCGCCGGGCTGGTGATGCCCGACGCCGGGCGGGTTCTGATCGACGGGCGCGACGCCTCGGCGCTGCCGATGTTCCGGCGCGCGCAGCTCGGGATCGGCTATCTGCCGCAGGAGATGTCGATCTTTCGCGGCCTGACGGTCGAGCAGAACATCCTCGCCGTGCTCGAGGTGGCGATGCCGGACCGGCACCGCCGCCGTGACCGGCTTGAGGAGCTGCTCGGCGATTTCTCGATCGGCCATCTGCGGCAGGCCCCGGCGCTGGCGCTCTCGGGCGGTGAGCGGCGGCGGGTCGAGATCGCCCGCTGCCTCGCCGCGGACCCGGCCTTCCTGTTGCTGGACGAGCCGTTCGCCGGGGTCGATCCGATCGCCGTGGGCGAGATCCGGGGGCTGGTGCACGACCTCAAGACCCGCGGGATCGGGGTGCTGATCACCGATCACAACGTCCGCGAGACGCTGGGGATCGTGGACCGGGCCTATATCCTGCACGACGGCGCGGTGCTGATGTCGGGCACCACCTCCGAAATCGTGGCCGATCCGCGGGTGCGCGAGGTCTATCTGGGCGAAGGCTTCTCGATGGGCTGACGCGGGGGTGACACGGGCGCCGTGCCTCCCGCGCCCGTGACGCCCCGGCGGGCGGAGGCCCGATCAGAGGCCCAGCAGCTTGCGCGTGGCGTCGGCGCGCTGCCCGTCCGGGATCGCCCCGGCCTCGGCCTTCTCCTTCAGCAGCGTCAGGAACGCGCGGCTTTCCTCGTCCGTCAGCGTGACCTCGCGCAGCGGCAGGGCCGACATCATCGCGGTCACGGTCTGCGCGGTGAAGCCGTGGCCAAGCCCCTCGGTCACGTCGGTGACGCAGGCGGTCAGGCCTGCGGCGTCGGTTACCGCCTCGCACTCGCGGCGCACCGCCGCGGTCACCCGGTCGTGCAGCAGCCGGGCCTCGTTGCGGTCCGGGCCGTCGGCCTCGTCGAGCTGGTCGGCGCGGCTGCCGATGGCACGGTAGCAGGCGGCATCGAAGGGCGTGTCCTTCATCGCCGCATCGGCGTCGCGGGCGAGGTTGGCGTAGAGCGTGGTCACCGCCTGGTCGGGGACCAGCCCGTCCTTGGCGAGGCCGAGCACCTTGTCGATCTGCGCCTGCTGGGCGTCGATGACGCCGAGGGCGGGGCAGGTCGCGGCGGTGGGCTCGGTGGTCGGCGTCGCGGAGGCGGTGTCGGCGGCAGCCTCTGGCGCGGTCGCGTCTGCCGGGGCGGGCGGGGTGCCGTCCGTGGCCGCCTCGGTCGAGGTGGCCGGGGTTGTCGCGTCGGCCGCGGGCGCCTCGGTCGCGGGGGTGTCGGTCGTCGCGGCGGATGCCTCGGGTGCAGGGGTTGCGGCCGGACCGGAGCCCGCGCTGCCTCCCTGCGCCGGGGCCGGAAGGGTCACGGCGGGCGGCGCGGTGTCACCCGTCGTAGCGCCCGGCGCGGCGGTCTGCGCGCCGGCGAGGCCGGGCAACAGCAGGCCCGACAGCAGCAAAGGAAACGCCAGCCGGGCGGGCTGGCGGGGCGTGAGCGGGCGGCGGTTCGGCGCGAAGGGGATCATCCGTGGGACTCCTGTCATGGCGGGGGGGGGCGACGTGCGTCCCCGCGGCGTGGCAGCGTGGCGCGCGCCCCAAAGGGGTCGGCGCCCGGACGGGCGGACCCCGTCGCATCAGGGGAAAAACCGCCCGCCGCGCGGCGGTGTTCCGAACAGCCCCCGCGCCGGCGGTTTCCTGCCGGGCGTTGACTTGATCCCGGGGCTGTCCCCAAATGAAGGAAGGGGGCGGGTATTTCCCCGCGCCTCCGACGGCCGGCCGCCGCCGGTCGCCATTCGGGAACCCGAAAGGAAAAACTCATGCGTTATCAGATCAGTGGCAAGCAGATCGACGTGGGCGAAGCGCTCATGACCCACGTCAAGGCCGAGCTGGAGGAGGTGTTCGAGAAATACCAGCAGCGGCCCACCGACGCCACGGTCATCTTTTCGCGTGACGCCCACAACCTCGCCTGCGACGGGGTCGTGCATCTCTCGACGGGGTTGACGGTGCAGGCCCGCGCCGCCGACCCGGACAACATCTACGCGGCCTTCGAGAAGTGCCGCGAGAAGATGGACAAGCAGCTGCGCCGCTACAAGCGCCGGCTCAAGGACCACCACAAGGACCGGACCGAGCCGGTCGTCTTCGCCGCCGCCCCGAGCTACGTCCTCTCTGCCGACGAGGACGCGTGGGAGGATCAGGCCGAGGACGGGTTGCAGCCGCTGATCGTGGCCGAGACCGAGCTCAGGGTGCCGACCCTCTCGGTCGGTGACGCCGTCATGCAGATGGAGCTGGCGGGCGCGCCGATGCTGGTCTTCCGCAACGAGAAGCACGGCGGGGTGAACGTGGTCCACCGCCGCGACGACGGCAACGTGGGCTGGATCGACCCGCGCAACCTCGCCTGACGGCGCGTCAGGGGGCGCGGCGGGGGCTACACCGTCCCCCGCCGCGCCGCCCGCGGCGCAGGGGCGGCTGGCGCAGCAGGGCGCTGCGATGCTAGACCGCCGCGGATGACGGTCCGGCGGATGGGCCGGACGACACGAGGCAGGCGTTGACCGATGCGGATCGCTGACATTCTTTCCACCGCGGCGGTTCGGTCGCAGGCGCAGGCGACCTCGAAGAAGCGGCTGTTCCACGACCTCGCCGACATGGCCGCGCAGGCCTATGGGGTCAGCGCGCCGCAGACGCTCGACGCGCTGCAGGAACGCGAGAGCCTGGGCGCGACCGGCGTCGGGCAGGGTGTGGCGCTGCCGCACGCGCGGATTGCCGGGCTCGAGCGGGTGGCGGGGCTGTTCCTGCGGCTGGAAAAGCCGCTCGACTTCGACGCGGTGGACCGGCAGCCGGTCGATCTGGTGTTTGCGCTGCTCGCGCCCGAAAGCCCGGGGGTCGAGCATCTCAAGGCGCTGGCGCTCGTCAGCCGCACGCTGCGCGACCCCGAGCTGCGGGCCAAGCTGCGGGCCAACGACGACCCCGTGGCGCTGCACGCGGTGCTGGCCGCGGGGCTCGACACCGCCGCCGGCTGAGGCTCAGCGCGCCCCGGCCACGTCGAGGATCGCCCCCGAGACATAGCTCGCCGCGTCCGAAATCAGCCAGGTGATCGCGGCGGCGACTTCCTCGGCCTGGCCGGCGCGGCCGAAGGGCAGGCGGGCGCCGACCTGGGCCACGCGGTCGGGCTCTCCCCCGTCGGCGTGGATCTCGGTGTCGATGATGCCGGGGCGGACGCCGTTCACGCGGATGCGGCGCGGGGCGAGTTCCTGCGAAAGCCCGATGGTCAGCGTGTCCACGCCGCCCTTGGTCGCGGCATAGTCCAAGTATTTCCCGGCCGAGCCGAGCCGGGCCGCCACCGACGAGACGAAGACGATCCTGCCGCCCTCGGGCAGCCGCCGCGCCACCTCGCGCGCCTGGTAGAGCGCGCCGGTCAGGTTCACCTGCACCATGCGGGCGATCCGGTCGGGGTCCATCTCGGCCAGCGGCATCACCGGGAAGACGATGCCCGCGTTGACCACCACCGCGTCGAGCCCGCCCATCGCGGCCGTGGCCTGATCGAAGAGCCGCGCGACCTCGCCCGCATCCGCCACGTCGGCGGCGAACGCTGCGCCGGTGCCGCCGGCGGCCCGGACCGCGTCCAGCGCCGCCTCTGCCGCCGCCGCGTTGCCGCGATAGCCGAGCGCGACCGGCCAGCCGCGGGCGGCGCAGTCAAGCGCCGTGGCCCGACCGATGCCACGGGTGCCGCCGGTAATCAGGGTGCGCATGGGGTATAGCCCTCGAATGTGATGTTGCCGGCGACGCGGCGCGCCGCCTGTTCCTGCTCGGCCGAGCGGACCGTCCAGCAGAGCACCGGCACCCCGCGCGCCGACAGCGCGGTCACGGCCGGGTTCGCAAGGTCCGTGCGGTCGTGCGAGACGAAACACGCACCCGCCCGGTCGAAATCCTCGAGCCGCGCCAGCGCCGCCCGCCGTCCAGCCGGCACACCCGGCCAGTCGTCGGCGGGAAAGGCGCAGCTCGTCAGCCCGACGGCCACGCCGGGGGCGGCGCGGTGGACCATCTCGGCAGCGTGGGGGTTGAAGGACATGACCGCCAGCGGCCCCGCATAGTCCGTCGCCAGCGCCGCCACGGCCAGCGGCAGCTCGCCCATGTCGGGGCCGAGATCGCCGGACTGGTCCTTGATCTCGATGAGCACCGGCACGCGGCCCGCGACCAGCGCCAGGACCGCCTCGAGCGTCGGGATGCCCTCGGCCGTGCCCAGAAGCCGCCGCCCCGCCGCCTCGGCGACCGAGAGCGCCGCGACCACGCCGCCGTCGCCCGTCAGCCGGGTCAGCTCGTTGTCGTGGAACACCAGCGGCGTGCCGTCCTCGGCGGGCTGGACGTCCAGCTCGATCCCCCAGCCGCCGGCGATGGCGGCGCGAAAGGCGGCCAGCGAGTTCTCGGGCACGCCCGGCCCGTGCAGCCCGCGATGGGCGAGCGGGCGGGAGAGGAAGTCGGGGTGCAGCATCAGCCGAGCTCGAAGATCGCCTCGATCTCGACGGCGACCCCGCGCGGCAGCGCCGCGGCCGAGACGGCGGCGCGGGCGTGGCGGCCGCGGTCGCCGAAGACCTCGACCATCAGGTCCGAGCAGCCGTTGATGACCTCGGGCTGGTCGGTGAACTCGGGCGTCGAGGCGACGAAGCCGGTCAGCTTCACCACCCGCGCGATCCGGTCGAGCGAGCCCGCCGCCGCCCGCGCCTGCGCCAGCAGCGCCAGCCCGCAGGCCCGCGCGGCCGCCGCGCCGGCGGCCACGTCCATGTCCTCGCCCAGCCGGCCGCGGATCAGCCCGTCCGGGCCCGCGGAGATCTGCCCCGAGGCGAACAGCAGGTTGCCCGACTGGACATGGGGCACATAGTTCGCCGCCGGCGCGGGCGCGTCGGGCAGGGTCAGGCCGAGTTCGGTCAGGCGGGCGTCGATGGACATCGCGGGCTCCTCCGGTTGGGGTCGGCGCGAGCCTAGCAAGCCGCCGCCCGGGATGCCATTGCCGCGCGTTTATCCCTCGCGCCCCCTCGGGCTGGACCCAAATATCCCCGCCGGAGGCTCCCCACCGTGCCACACGCGCGCAGGGCCGGGTCAGGCGACCAGCGCCTCGGCCCGGCGCAAATCCACGCTGACGAGCTGGCTCACCCCCTGTTCCACCATCGTCACCCCGAACAGCCGGTCCATCCGGCTCATGGTGACGGCGTGGTGGGTGATGATCAGAAAGCGGGTGTCGGTGCGCCGGGTCATCTCGTCCAGAAGGTCGCAGAACCGGCCCACGTTGGCGTCGTCGAGCGGTGCGTCCACCTCGTCCAGGACGCAGATCGGGGCAGGGGTGGCCAGGAACACCGCGAAGATCAGCGCCAGCGCGGTCAGCGTCTGCTCGCCCCCCGACAGAAGGCTGAGGGTGGACAGCTTCTTGCCCGGCGGCTGGGCGAGGATCTCGAGCCCGGCCTCGAGCGGGTCGTCGGATTCGACCAGCACCAGCCGCGCCTCGCCGCCGCCGAAGAGATGGGTGAAGAGCGTGGCGAAGTTGGCGTTGACGGTGTCGAAGGCCGCCAGCAGCCGCGCCCGGCCCTCGCGGTTCAGCCCGCCGATGGCGGCGCGCAGCTTGTGGATCGCGGCGGTCAAATCGTCCTTCTCCGCCGCCAGCGCCGCCCGCTCGTCCTCGAGCGCGCGTTTGTCCTCGTCGGCGCGCAGGTTGACGGGGCCGAGCCCGTCGCGGGCGGCGCGCAGCCGGGCGATCTCGGCCTCGAGCGCCGCGGCCGGGGGCAGGGCGGCGGTGTCGCCCAAGCGCTCGGCCAGCGCCTCGGGCGTGTCGCCGGTCTCTTCGGTGATGCGCGCGGTCGCCTGGGCGGCGGTCTCGCGTGCGGCCTCGACGCGGGCCTCGGCCACGGCGCGGGTCTCGCGCGCGTCCGAGGCGGCGCGCTCGGCGTCGCGCTCGGCGGTGGTGGCGGCGATCAGCGCGGCGTCGGCGGCGGCAAGCGCCGCGCGGGCGCGGGTGACGCGGGCGGTGGCCAGCGCCACGCGCTCGGCCAGCTCGGCGCGGCGCGCGGTCAGACGGGCGGGCTGGGCCTCGGCCTCGGCCAGCTCGGCGGCCGAGGCGGTGCGGCGGGCGGCCAGTTCGGCGGCGCGGGTGCCGGCCTGCTCGAGCCGCAGGCGCCAATCCGAGTCCTCCTTGGCGATCTCCTGCAGGCGCTTCACCCGGGCCGCGCCCTCGCGCTTCAGCTCGTCCTGCGCGCCCCGGCGCGACAGGGTGGCGATGCGGGCGGCCTCGACCCCGGTGCGGGCGTGCTCGACCGCCGCGGCCGCCGCGGCGCGGGCGGGCAGGGCGGCCAGCGCGCGGGTGGCCTCGGCCAGCCGCTGGCCGGCGTCGGCGGCGTCGGCGCGATGGCGCGCCAGCTCGGCCCGCGCGCCCTCGGCCCGGCCGAGGCCAAGCGACAGCTCGGATTCGGCGCGGGTGGCGGCGCGGGCGGCCTCGGCCAGCGCCCGCTCGGCCGCACGGGCGGCGTCGCGGGCGGCGCTCTCGGCCGCGGCGCCGCTGCGGGCGGCGCTGCGGGCGTCCTCGTGCGCGGCGATGGCGGTGGCGGCGCGGGCGCGGGCGGCCTCGGCCTGCGCGCTGAGCGCCGAGAGGCGGTTCACCTGCTCGAGATGCAGCGCCGCGGCCGAGGCGGCTTCGCCCGCCGGCAGCGCCAGCCCGTCCCAGCGGATCAGGTCGCCGGCCGGCGTCACCAGCCGGTCGCCCGGCGCCAGCGCCGGTTGCAGCGCGGCGGCGGTGGCGGCGTCGGGGGCGAGGAAGATGCGGGTGAGCCGCCGTGCCAGCGCCGGCGGGGCGGTGACGTGCGGGGCCAAGGGCTGGGTGCCGGGCGGGGCGTCGGGGGCCGCGTCGGGGGGCAGGGCGCGCCAGCCCGCGCCGCGGTCGGCCACGGGCAGGCGCAGGTCGTCGCCGAGCGCGGCGCCGAGCGCCCGCTCATAGCCCGGCGCGACAGCGATCTGGTCGATGAGCGCCGCGCCGCCGCCGCGCCCGCGTTCGACCAGCCGGGCGAGGGCCGCGCGTTCGGCCTCGAGCGCGCCGGCCTCGCCCTCGGCGCTGGCGCGGACCGTGCGGGCGGTGGCCTCGGTCGCCTCGGCGGTGACGCGGGCCGCCTCGGCCTCGGTCAGCCGCGCCTCGGCGGCGGCGGCGGCGGCGGTCGCCCCCTCCTGCGCGCGGCGGGCGGTGTCGAGCGCGGACTCGGCTGCGGCACAGGTCGCCTCGGCGCTGGCGAGGGTCGTCGCGGCCCCCTCCTCGGCGCGGGCGGCGCGGTCGCGCATGGCGGTCAGGTCGGCGGCCAGCCGCTCGGCCGACTGGTGGCGGGCGGCGAGCCGCGCCGATTCGTCGGTCAGCGCGCCGAGCCGGGCCTCAACCTCGGCCAGCGCCGCCGCCGCCTCGGCCGCCGCCGCCGCGGCCGCGGCCAGCCGGTCGTCGTGGCCGGCGTGGGCGCGGTCGAGTTCGGCCTTTTCCCACCCGAGTCGCGCCACCACCTCGCCCGCGTCGCGGTTCAGCGCCGCCTCGCGGTCGATGTCGCGGTCGAGCTGGGCGATGCGGGCGGTCAGCGTCTCGATGGCCGTGCGGGCGCGGGTCTCGGCCTCGTCCAGCGCCTCGGCCTCGGCGCTGGCGCGGGCGGCGATGGCGGCGGCGACCGAGTCCTCCTCGCGCAGCGGCGGCAGCGCGGCCTCGGCGCGCGTGCGGGCGTCGGCGGCGGCGCGGGCGGCGGCCTCGGCGGCCGAGGCCGCGCTGCGGGCGGCAGCCAACGCGGCGGCGGCGGCGGCGTGCGCGGCGGCGGCCTCGGACCAGCGCCGCCACAGCGCCGCGCCCTCGGCCGTGCGCAGGCTGGCGCCGATCTCGCGGTAGCGCGCGGCGGTGCGCGCCTGCCGGGCGAGCGCCGCCGCCTGGGTGGCGAGCTGGTCCAGCGTGTCGTCCACCCGGGAAAGGTTCTGCGCCGCCCCGTTCAGCTTCAGCTCGGCCTCATGGCGGCGCTGGTAGAGCCCGCCGATGCCCGCCGCCTCTTCCAGAATCCGCCGCCGCGCGGTGGGGCGGGCGTTGATCAGCTCGGAAATCTGCCCCTGCCGCACCAGCGCCGGCGAGTGCGACCCGGTCGAGGCGTCCGCGAACAGCATCTGCACGTCGCGCGCCCGCACCTCGCGGCCGTTGATGCGGTAGGCGGACCCCGCCTCGCGGGTGATGCGGCGCGAGATGTCCAGCCCGTCGCTGTCGTTGAACCCGGCGGGGGCGAGGCGCTGGCGGTTGTCGATGCTCAGCGCCACCTCGGCCTGGCCGCGGGCCGGGCGGCGGGTGGTGCCGGCGAAGATCACATCCTCCATCCCCGTGCCGCGCATGGCGGTGGGTCGGTTCTCGCCCATCACCCAGCGCAGCGCCTCGAGCAGGTTGGACTTGCCGCAGCCGTTCGGCCCGACGATGCCGGTCAGCCCCTCGCGGATGACCAGCTCGGTCGGGTCCACGAAGCTCTTGAAGCCGGTGAGGCGCAGGCGGTCGAAGCGCATCGGGGGTCCTGGGCGCGGGGCGGGATTCGTCCCGGCCAGTGTCGGGCGGGCGGGGCGATGAGTCAACGGCGGGCGCAAGATGTAGGGGTTGGTGGAGGGGTTATCCACAACCCGTCGCGGCTTTCCGGAATGCGAAACGCGCTCGCGGCGCGGCTTTTCTTTCCGGGCCAAGGGGCAGATGCTGGGACGCATGGTTCCCGCGCTTGCCATCGTTCTCGGGTTCCAGCTTGTGGGCGAGGTGATCTCGCGCGGGCTGGGGTTGCCGCTGCCCGGCCCGGTCGTCGGGCTGGTCGGGCTGGTCGTTGCGTTCCGGCTGGTCCCGGGGCTGGCCGAGCGGCTGCGGGCGGTGATCACCGGGCTTCTGGGCCACCTGTCGCTGTTCTTCGTCCCCGCCGGGGTGGGCGTGATCGCCCATCTGCCGATCCTGCGCGAGCAGGGGCTGGCGCTCGGGGCGGCGATCGTCGGCTCGACGCTGCTGGCGCTGGCGGCGGGGGCCTGGGCCTTCGTCCTCGTCGCGCGGCTGACCGGAGAGACCGATGACGGCTGATCCGGCGCTGATCTGGGTCTATCTGACGCGCGAGCCGCTGCTGTGGCTGACCGCGACGCTGGCCGCCTATGCGGTGGGCGACGCCTGTTTCCGCCGCGCCGGGCGGGCCAGCTGGGCCAATCCGGTGCTGATCGCGGTGATCCTGCTCGGGGCGCTGCTGACCCTGACCGGCACAGACTACGGCACCTATTTCGAGGGCGCGCAGTTCGTCCATTTCATGCTCGGGCCGGCGACCGTGGCGCTGGCGCTGCCGATGTATGACAACCTGCCGCGGATGCGCCGCGCGGTGCTGCCGATCGCGGCGGGGCTGCTGGCGGGGTCGGGGGTGGCGGTCGTCTCGGCGCTGGTGATCGCGCACGCGCTGGGGACGACGCCGGACGTGCTCGCCTCGCTCGCGCCCAAGTCCACGACCGCGCCGGTCGCCATCGGCATCGCCGAGCGGCTGGGCGGGCAGCCGACGCTGGCCGCGGTGCTGGTGCTGTGCACCGGCATCTTCGGGGCGATGGTGGTGACGCCGTTCCTGAACCTGATCGGGGTGCGGGACTGGCGGGCGCGGGGGCTGGCCGTCGGCACCGCCGCGCACGGGATCGGCACGGCGCGGGCGTTTCAGGTCAACGCGACGGCCGGGGCATTCGCCGGGATCGGCATGGGGCTGAACGCGGTGCTGACCGCGATCCTCGCGCCGCTGGTGCTGCATCTCTTCCAGTGAGACGGGCCGACAGGTCGGGGCGTTGGCACGGGTTCGGGGCCAGCCTCCGGCTGAAATGAAAAGGACCGCCCGGACGGGCGGCCCTTGGCAACTGTCAGGTCTTCGGATCGGCTCAGGCGGCCTCGGCCTCTTCGGCCTCGGCGGCCATGCGGCGCTCGCTTTCCTCGCGCGACAGCGCGACCGAGGTGCGCACGCCCTTGCTGACGAACTCGACGAGGCCCTTGACCACCCGCTCGTTGGGGTCGATCCCGGCGCAGCTCAGCACCTCGCGCCCGTCGCGCGAGCGCGCCCAGCGGGCGATCTGCTCGGCGCCGTTGCCGTATTTCTTGTCATCCGCGATGGCGTCGTCCAGCGCCGCGAGCACCACGGCCGCGAACAGCTTGCGGGCGCGCTGGCCCTGTTCAAAATTGAATGCCGAACCGTCAACGAAATCACGCATGAAGTCTTCCCGTCCTGAGCCGCAGCGAAACCGCGGCCGGGTCGCCGGACCCTTGTCTTTGCCCTGAATGGGTGTCGCAGAGCTTTAGCGCTCACAGGCACCGATTCGTTATCCCCTTGGCCGCAAGTCCGCCATGCAGCACCTGCAAGCCCGTTCAATTCCCATGAAAAGCCACGAATCAGTCAGTTCCATGACGCCGCTGCAAACCGGCATTGCGGTTGACAACTCGGCAACTGGCATTTGGTTGCTGCGTCGCGGCGCTTCAACCCCCGAGCCGGTGGGTCGTCGGCGACAGTCAGCCGAAGAGATCGAGTTGCGCCGCGTCGCCCACAGCCTCGTCAGTCCCCGCTGGCCCCAGCGCTGAGAGGGTGATTCCCAGAAGCCGCACCCCGCGCGGATCGGGCAGAACCTGCGGGAGAAGAGCCGTGGCGTGGGCCAGAAGCTCGGCCTCGGCCGCGACGGGGCGGGGCAGGCCCTGGGCGCGGGTGACGATGCGGAAGTCGGTGTATTTCGCCTTGAGCGTCACCGTCCGCCCGCTGATCCCCCGCGCCGCCGCGTGGCCCCACACCTTGGCGGCGAGCGGGGCGAGCGCCGCGGCGGCGGCCTGAAGGTCGAAGATGTCGGCCGAAAAGGTGTTCTCCGCCCCGATGGACTTGCGCACGCGGTCCGGGCGCACCGGGCGGTGGTCGATGCCGCGGGCGATGTCGAAGTAATACGGACCGGCCTTGCCGAAGGCCGCGGCGAGGAACTCGCGGCTCTGGCGGAACAGGTCGTCGCCGGTACGGATGCCGTGGCGTTCCATCCGCGCGGCGGTGGCGGGGCCGACGCCGTAGAAACGGGCGACGGGCAGGGTGCGGACATAGGCCGGGCCGGCCTCGGGCGGGATCACGAACAGCCCGTCGGGCTTGCGCTGGTCCGAGGCGAGCTTGGCCAGGAACTTGTTGTAGCTGACCCCGGCCGAGGCGGTCAGCCCGGTCTCGGCCCGGATCAGCGCGCGGATCTCGCGGGCGATGGCGGTGGCGGTGCGGCCGTCGAGATGGTCGGTGACGTCGAGATAGGCCTCGTCGAGCGAGAGCGGCTCGATCAGCGGGGTGAAGCGGGCGAAGATGTCGCGGATCTGGGCCGAGACGGCCTTGTAGACCTCGAACCGCGGCTTGACGAAGACGAGGTCGGGGCAGAGCCGGGCGGCGCGGACCGAGGGCATGGCCGAGCGCACCCCGTAGGGCCGCGCCTCATAGCTCGCCGCCGCCACCACGCCGCGCAGGGACGAGCCGCCCACCGCTACCGGGCGGCCGCGCAGCGCCGGGTCGTCGCGCTGCTCAACCGAGGCGTAGAAGGCGTCCATGTCGATGTGGAGGATGCGGCGGACCGGGGCCGGGTCGCCCGGCGTGGCGGTCGCACCCGAGGGGTCGGCTCGCCGGTCCCCCGCGGGACAGTCGGACCCGCCCGAGGGGGGCGGGGTGTCCGTGGGGTCAGGGGGTGGCATCGTCGGGGGTGAGGCGGGCGGTCCCGGCGGTGAGCGTGCTGCCCGCCGGGGCGCGGTCGAAGCGCAGGTGGGCCAGCGCGTGGGTGCCCGCGACGGTGCCGAGCGTACCGGCCTCGCGCCCGTCCTCGGTCAAGATCGGGGTGCCGGGGGCGGCCTCGCCCTCGATCCGCACGCGGGCGAGGCCCTTTCGCAGCTCGGTCTTGTGCTTCATCCGCGCCGTGACCTCCTGCCCGACATAGCAGCCCTTGCGGAAATCGACGCCCTGCAGACGCTCGAACCCCGCCTCGAGCGGGTAGTTCTCGTTCGGGACCAACTCGACCAGCGACTCGGGGACGAGATGGGCGACGCGCAGGGCGTCCCAGTCGGTCGCATCCTCGTCGCCGGGGGCGTCGGCATAGAGCCGCCAGCCGAGCGCGGGGTGGCGTGGGTCGGCGATGGCGCCCTCGGGTGCCGGGCCGGTGCCGCGGGTGACGGTGAGCGGGGTCGTGGCGATCTCGACCTGGCTGCGCAGCTTGTACATCGAGAGCCGCCGCAGCAGGTCGTCGGCCAGCCGCGCATCCACGTCGATCAGCAGCGACGCGCCGTCCGGGACGATGAAGAAATCCGCCAGATACTTGCCCTGCGGGGTCAGCAGCGCCGCCCACACCGGCGCGCGACGCACGTCGTTGGTGACGAGGCCCTGCAGGAAATGCTCGCGATCCGGGCCGGTCACGCGCAGGATGGTTCGCATTCAGTCGCCCCCGAATTGCAGCCGCACCAGCGCCGCATAGGCGCCGTTCGCCGCCATAAGCTGGTCATGCGTGCCCTGTTCGACAACCCGCCCGGCGTCGAGCACCACGATCTTGTCGGCCGCCCGGATGGTCGAGAGCCGGTGCGCGATCACCAGCGTCGTGCGCCCCGCCGACAGCTGGTCGAGCGCCTGCTGCACCAGCCGCTCGGACGCGGCATCGAGGGCGCTTGTCGCCTCGTCCAGCAGCAGCACCGGGGCGTCGCGCAGGAGCGCCCGGGCGATGGCGATGCGCTGGCGCTGGCCACCCGACAGGGCCGAGCCGCGCGGCCCGGCGGGGGTGTCGAGCCCGAGCGGCAGGTCGTCGGCGAAATCCGCGACATGGGCGGCGGTGACGGCGGCGCGCAGCCGCGCCGCGGGGACGTCGTGGCCGAGCACGATGTTCTCGCGCAGCGTCTCGTCAAAGAGCGCCGCGTCCTGGCTGACGGTCGAGAACTGGTCGCGCAGCGTGCTGAGGTCGAACTCGGCCACCGGCACGCCGCCCAGTGTGACGCTGCCCGCCGAGGGGTCGACCATCCGGGTGAGCAGGTTGAACACGGTGGACTTGCCCGCCCCCGACGGCCCGACCAGCGCCGTGGTCTGCCCGGCCTCGGCGGTGAAGCTGAGGCCGCGCAGCACCGGATGGCCGGAATAGGCGAGCTGCACGTCCGCAAGCCGGATGGTGGTGTCCTCGGGCGGGGCCGTGCGGGGGCCCGAGAAGATCGTGGGCCGGGTGTCGAAGATCGCGTAGATCCGCTCGAGCGAGGTCGCCGCCGTCTGCCAGCCGCCCGCCAGCCCGCCCAGCCGCCGCAGGGGCTGGAAGGCGAGCGAGAGCGCGGTGAAGAACGACATGAACTCGCCCACCGTGCGCTCGCCGCTCGTGACCTGCGCGCCGCCAAGGGCGAGGACGCCGACGAAGCCGAGGCCCGTCACCACGTCGATCAGCGCCGGGATGGTGGCGCTGACGGCGCTCATCTTGGTTTCCGAGCGCTGGATGTCGGCCACGATGCCGGCGAAGCGCTCGGTCTGATAACGCTCCATCCGGTTCAGCCGCACCGCGCCGATGCCGTGCAGCACCTCGTCGAGGCGCGTGGCGCGGGCCGAGGCCGCGACCCGGTTGGCGCGCATCTTGCGGCGGATGTAGCGCTGCACCCAGGCCGTGGGCAGGATCAGCAGCGGCGCGCCGACCAGCGCCGCCAGCGTCCACCACGGGTCGGTCGCCACCGCCACCGCGAACAGCGCGATCAGCGAGACGGCGTCGCGCCCCGCGCCGGTGATGAAGGTGGTCCAGATCGAGCGGATGGCGAGCGTGTCGCCCTGGATGCGCTCGATCAGCGCGCCGGGCGGGTTCGACTGGAAGAAGCTGCCGTCGAGGGTGAGGATGTGGCTGAGCAGGTCGGTCTGCATCCGGCTGGCCACGCCCTGCTGGACCGAAGTCAGGATGGCGCGGGTCGAGACATAGGTGATGGCGCGGATCAGGAAGAGAGCGAAGATGATCCCGCCGACCCACCAGATCGCCGCCGTCTCGCGCCCCACGAACACCCGGTCGAACAGCGGCTTGAGCATCCAGCTGAGCACCGCGAGCGTCGAGCCCTCAATGACCATCAGCAGCGTGGCCAGCGTCATGCGCGGCCAGTAGGGGCGCAGGTAGTCCCGCCACAGCCGGCCGAACAGGCCGGGCGTCCGCGGCGGGCGCGGCGGGCGGGTCGGCCCCGGGGGGACGCCGGTGGCGGGGGTGGCTGGCATCCGGGCTCCTGCAACTCGTCCGGGGATAGCGCGCGGGGCGCGGGCGCGGCAAGGGTGGGGTGGCCGTGCGGGGTGAGGGCGGTAGGGCCGGAGGCTATGCTGGGCGTGGCGCAAGGGCGCCAGAGACCCGCCTGCGCCGCGCGCCCCGACCCACCCGCCGGTTGACGCCCCGTCGCCTGCGCGCCACATCGCCGCCATGACCGACCGCTTTCCCATGGGCGCCCGCATCGGGGTGCAGACGACCGAGCCGGTCGGGCTGCTCGACTATCTCGCCCCCGAGGGCGGCGTCAGCGTGGGCGAGCTGGTGGTGGTGCCGCTGGGGCCGCGGCGGGTGATGGGCGTGGTCCGCGGGCCGGGGGCGGGCGATTTCGACGCCGCGCGCCTGCGGCCCGTCCAGCGCCGCATCGACGCGGCCCCGCTGGGGGCGGGGATGCTCGAGTTCCTCGACCGCGCCGCCGACTATACGCTGACGCCCCCGCCGGTGATGCTGCGGATGGCGCTGCGGGCGCCCGATCTGGACCGGCCGCCTGCCGAGCGGCGGGTGATCCACCGGGCCGGGCCGCCGCCCGCGCGGATGACCGACGCGCGCGCCGCCGTGCTGCGGGTGCTCGACGATCACGGGGGCGCGGGGTTCGCGCCGGCCGAGCTGGCGCAGCTTGCGGGGGTGGGGACGACGGTGGTGCGCGGCCTCGTCGCCGCGGGCACGCTGGTCGCGACGGCGGCGCCGGTGGACCTGCCCTATCCGCGGCTCGACCCGGGGCTGCCGGGCAAGGCGCTCGACCCCGCGCAGACGGCGGCGGCCGAGGCGCTGCGCGCGGGGGTGCGCGGCGGGGCCTACGGCGCGACGTTGCTCAGGGGCGTGACCGGCTCGGGCAAGACCGAGGTCTATCTCGAGGCGGTGGCCGAGACGCTGCGGGCCGGGCGGCAGGCGCTGGTGCTGCTGCCGGAAATCGCGCTCTCGGCCGAGTTCCTCGACCGGGTCGAGGCGCGCTTCGGCGCCCGGCCGGGCGAGTGGCACTCGGGCATCACCCGCACCGAGCGCCGCCGGCTCTGGCACATGGCCGGGCGCGGCGAGGTCGGGCTGGTGGTCGGCGCCCGCTCGGCGCTGTTCCTGCCGTTCCGCGACCTCGGGCTGATCGTGGTCGATGAGGAACACGACAGTTCCTACAAGCAGGACGAGACGGTCTATTACAACGCCCGCGACATGGCGGTGCTGCGCGCCAGCATCGAGCAGGCGCAGGTGGTGCTGGCCTCGGCCACGCCCTCGGTCGAAAGCTGGGTCAACGCGGCCTCGGGAAAATACGCCCGGCTCGACCTGCGCGCGCGCTATGGCGAGGCGGAGCTGCCGCAGATGGCCGCGATCGACCTGCGCGCCGAAGAGATGCCTTCGGGCAGCTGGATCTCGCCCACGCTGGCCGCCGCGGTGGACCAGCGGATCGGGCGGGGCGAGCAGGCGCTGATGTTCCTCAACCGCCGCGGCTATGCCCCGATCACCACCTGCAGGGCCTGCGGCCATCAGGTCGGCTGCGACGACTGCGACGCGCGGATGGTCGAGCACCGCTTCCAGAAGCGCCTCGTCTGCCACCAGTGCGGGGCGACGAAGCCGGTGCCCACCGCCTGCCCGGCCTGCGGGGTCGAGGGGCGGATGGCCGCCGTCGGTCCCGGCGTCGAGCGCCTGGCCGAGGAGGTCGCGGCGCGCTTTCCGGGCGCCCGGGCCGAGGTGCTGTCCTCGGACCTCTTCACCTCGGCCCGCGCGGTGAAGGAGAGCATCGCCCGGATCAGCGGCGGCGGCGCCGACATCATCATCGGCACCCAGATCGTCGCCAAGGGCCACAACTTCCCGCTGCTGACGCTGGTGGGCGTGATCGACGCCGACCTCGGGCTGCAGGGGGCGGACCTGCGGGCGGCGGAGCGTTCGTTCCAGCTCATGCGGCAGGTGGCGGGGCGGGCGGGGCGCTTCGGCGGCGGCGGCGAGCGGCCGGGGCTGGCCTTGCTGCAGACCCACCAGCCCGAGCATCCGGTGATCCGCGCCATCCTGTCGGGCGAGGACGAGGCCTTCTGGGACGCCGAGGCCGCCGCCCGTCGCGCCGCCCAGATGCCGCCCTTCAGTCGGCTGGCCGGGATCATCCTGTCCCACCCCGACCAGCCGGTGGTCGAGGCCTATGCCGCCGAACTCGCCCGCCGCGCCGCGCCGCTGCGCGAGATCGGGGCCGAGCTCTTCGGCCCGGCGCCCGCGCCCATCGCGCGGGTGCGGGCGCGCTACCGCGTGCGGATGCTGATCCGCGCGCCCCGGCAGTCGCCGATCCAGGCGGCCATCGCCGGGTGGCTGGCGGCGGCGCCGAAGGCGCCCTCGAACCTGCGGCTGGCGGTGGACATCGATCCGCAGAGCTTTCTCTGAAACCGCCGGACGCGCTGGGGCATTGGCTTGCCGAGACAGGCGAGGAGCGCCCCATGACCCCCAGATGGCCCGAGCGGCTGTGGATCGTCCGCCACGGCGAAAGCGCCGGCAACGTCGCCTGCGACCTCGCCTATCAGCAGGGGCTGGCGCGGATCGACCTGACCGGCCGCGACGTGGACGTACCGCTGTCGGCGCTGGGCGAGCAGCAGGCGCGGGCCCTCGGCCACTGGTTCGCCGAGGGGCGCGAGGAGGGGCGGCCGAACGTCGTCCTGTCGTCGCCCTACCAGCGCGCGCAGGCGACCGCGCGGCTGTTCCGCGAGGCGGGCGGGTGCCCGGCGGATACCCGCATCCACCTTGACGAGCGGCTGCGGGAAAAGGAGTTCGGGATCCTCGACGGGCTGACCGGCAAGGGCATCCGCGCCGAGTATCCCCGCCAGGCCGAGCTGCGCGCCAGCCTCGGCAAGTTCTACCACCGCCCGCCGGGGGGCGAGAGCTGGTGCGACGTGATCTTCCGCCTGCGGGCGCTGATGGACACGGTCGGCCTGCACCACGGCGGCTGCCGGGTGATGATCGTGGCCCATCAGGTCGTCGTGCTGTGCCTGCGCTACATCATCGAGGGGCTGACCGAGGAGGAGATCCTCGCCATCGACCGCGAGAACGACGTCGCCAACTGCTCGATCACCGAATATCGCTGGCTGGCGGGCGCCGAGGGCAGCGACGGCGGGATGGAGCTGGTGCGCTACAACGTCACCGCTCCGATGGAGGCCGAGGACACGCCGGTCACGCGCGAGCCGGACCCGATCGTGGGGTCTCGGGGATGACCGCGGCGGTGCTCGATTCGGCGTGGCTGCGGCGGCACCCCCTGCCGGTTCATCCCGAGGGCACCGACAAGAACTCGCGCGGGCGGGTGATGCTGGTCGGCGGGTCGCTGACGGTGCCGGGTGGGCTGGTGCTGACCGCGACCGCGGCCTTCCGGGCCGGCGCGGGCAAGGTGCAGATCGCGCTGCCGGAACCGCTGGCGATCCCGACCGGCATGGCGATGCCGGAAAGCGGGATGTTCCCGCTGCCGGTGTCCGAGGCGGGCGAGATCGCCGGGCTGGGCGATCTGGCCGAGCGGGCGGTCGCCTGCGGCTGCCTCGCCATCGGGCCGGCGATGGGCGGGACCGAGGCGGCCGAGGCGGTGCTGGACGGGCTGCTGCCGAAGGCCGAGGGGCCGGTGATCCTCGACGCCGCCGCGGTCGCCGCGGCACGGGACCGCCACGACATGATGGCGGCGCTGCCGGGCGGGGCGATCCTGACCCCGCACGCGGGCGAGATGGCGCAGCTCACCGGGCTCGACTGCGACGAGATCGAGGCGCGGCGCGAGGCGGTGGCGGTCGAGTATGCCGGGCGGCTGGATGCGGTGCTGCTGGTCAAGGGATCGACGACGCTGATCGCCAGCCCCGGCGGCGAGCTCGCCATCTATGGCGGCGGCGGCGTGGGGCTCGCGACCGGCGGCTCGGGCGACGTGCTGACGGGGATCATCGCCGGGCTGACCGCCCGCGGCCTGCCCGCGTGGGAGGCCGCCTGCTGGGGCGTCTGGCTGCATGGCGAGGCCGGGCGTCGGCTGGCCGAGCGGATGGGGCCGATGGGGTTTCTGGCCCGCGAGCTGCCGGGCGAGATCCCGGCGCTGATGCGCGGGGTGTGATCCGGCGCGGTCGGGCGGCGGCGGGGTCCGGTGAACCGGGGCCTAGAGCCCGGCGTCGGCCAGCACCTGCTCGAGCACCGGGGCGAGGCGGTCGGACCAGAGCTGCTGGCCCGCCGCGTCGCGGATCAGGTCGTTGCGCACCTCGATCAGCACGTTCGGCCGCCCCTGCGCCAGCGCGTGCCGGTCGATGGAATCGCCGTCGAGGTGGCCGCTGTAGGGCTGATTGTCGCCCGTCACCCACCCCTGCGCCCGGCAGGCCCGCACCATCGCCGGCCCCAGCCGCTCGTCGCGGTGGGAATAGAGGATGCCGACCGCCCAGGGCCGCGGCGGCCGGCCGGCGAGCTGGGGGGTGAAGCTGTGCACCGCGCAGATCGCCCGCGCCGGGTGCGCCGCGGCCAGCCCCGCCAGCGCGTCGTGGTAGGGGCGGTAGAGCCGGGCCAGCCGACGGTCCCGCTCGGCCGCGTCCGCCCCGCGGTTGGCGGGGATCACCGTGC
Organism: Paracoccus sanguinis; assembly: GCF_900106665.1. Taxonomy (GTDB): domain Bacteria; phylum Pseudomonadota; class Alphaproteobacteria; order Rhodobacterales; family Rhodobacteraceae; genus Paracoccus; species Paracoccus panacisoli. The sequence continues at coordinate 1,077,339 of NZ_FNNA01000001.1, read as the reverse complement.
CGTCATAGAGGCGCATGAGCAGCGTCGGGTCGTCCTCGCCGCGGTTCGGGTCGATGACGAGGCGCGAGAAGTCCGACCAGACCACCGGCGCGTCGAGCCGTTGCCCGAGCGCCCGCGCCACCCCCAGCGCGCCCACGTCCCAGGCGATGTGGCGGGCCATGTCCTCGGCCGCGATCCCCAGGTCGCCGCCGTTCACCCAGTCGGGCACCCGGTTGGTCGCGTGGTCGCAGGTGACGAGCCAGCGCGACGGGCGGTCCGCGCCTTCGACATGGACGGGGGGATGGGGGTCGGGGTCGGTCGACGCGGGAGTGGGCATGGCGACGGGATATAGCCGCCGCGCCGGTTGATCGCAAAGCCGGTTCCGGGTTAACGATAGCGCAAACATTTTGCCGATGGACGGCGAAGACGATGAGGGCAGGATGAGACGGCACCGGAACGTGAAGATCGTGGCGACGCTTGGCCCGTCCTCCTCGGACATCGAGGTGATTCGGGCGCTGTTCGCCGCCGGGGCCGACGTCTTCCGCCTCAACATGAGCCACGGGACGCACGCCGAGCAGAAGGCGCGCTACGACGTGATCCGCGCCGTCGAGGCCGAGACGGGGCGCCCGATCGGGGTGCTCGCCGACCTGCAGGGGCCGAAGCTCAGGGTCGGGGTGTTCGCCGCCGGGGCGCATGAGCTTGAAGAGGGGGACAGCTTCCGCTTCGACCTCGACCCGACCGAGGGCGACGGGCGCCGGGTGCAGTTGCCCCACCCCGAGATCTTCGCCGCGCTGCAACCCGGCGCGCGGCTGCTGGTGAACGACGGCAAGATCCGGCTGCGGGTGCAGGACTGCGGCCCCGACTTCGCCGACTGCGTGGTGACGGTCGGGGGCACGATCTCGAACCGCAAGGGGGTCAACGTGCCGGACGTGGTGCTGCCGCTGGCGGCGCTGTCCGAGAAGGACCGCGCCGATCTCGAGTTCGCGTGCGAGCTGGGGGCGGACTGGCTGGCGCTCTCGTTCGTGCAGCGGCCCGAGGACGTGATCGAGGCGCGGGCGCTGGCCCGCGGACGGGCGGCGATCCTGTCCAAGATCGAGAAGCCCGCGGCGGTCGACTGCTTCGCCGAGATCCTCAAGGTCTCGGACGGGATCATGGTCGCGCGTGGCGACCTGGGGGTGGAGCTGCCGGTCCACTCGGTCCCGCCGATCCAGAAGCGGCTGGTGCGGACCTGCCGGCAGGCAGCCAAGCCGGTGATCGTGGCCACCCAGATGCTCGAGTCGATGATCGAAAGCCCGATGCCGACGCGGGCCGAGGTCTCGGACGTGGCGACGGCGATCTATGAGGGCGCGGACGCGGTGATGCTGTCGGCCGAAAGCGCCGCCGGGCGCTATCCGGTCGAGGCGGTCTCGACGATGGACAACGTCGCGCGCTCGGTCGAGGACGACCCGACCTATCGCACCGTCATCGACAGCTCGCGCTCGACCGCGAACCGCGAGACGGTGGCCGACGCCATCGCGGTCGCCGCGCGCGAGATCGCCGAGACGACCGACATCGCCGCGATCTGCGCCTATACCCAGTCCTCGACCACGGTGCGGCTGGCCGCGCGCGAGCGGCCGCGGGTGCCGATCATCGCCATGTCGTCCGAGCTGCCGGTGCTCAGGCGGATGTGCCTGATCTGGGGGGCGCATTGCGTGCTGACGCCGGTGCTCGAGCGGTTCAAGCAGGCGGTGGTGAACGCCGTCGGCGCGGCGCGCAGCTTCGGCTTCGCCGACGCCACCCAGCGGATCATCGTCATGGCGGGGGTTCCGTTCAACACTGCGGGATCGACCAACATTCTGCGGGTCGCGTCGTGCGACGAGCTGTTGATTTCCCGCACCGACCCGGACTAAAGCGCGGGCGAAGAAACGCAGCGCGGTGGCCTGAATGTCCGATATCCTGATCCTCACCGGCACCGCGCTGATGGCGGTTTCGCTTGTCCTTGCCCTTGCCGCGCTGGCGCGGACCGAGCCGCCGCGCGGCGCGGCCATCGCCTTCGTCTTCGGGGTGGCGGCGCTGTTTGCCGGGGCGTGGATCGACCCGACCCCGTTCCGGGTGCAGGACCTCGGCCTTGCCTGGCAGCGGCTGCTGGGCGGGCAGATCCGGCTCTGACCCCGCGCCGGGGCTGAGCGCCCCGAGGCCTGCGGCGACCCGTTTGCGGGTGGCCGTTTGGGGTTGCCATCGCCCCCCTGCCTCTGTATCAGGCGCGCTTCGACACGTCCCGTGCGGCCGGCCGATTGGCATTGCCGAGTCGCACGTTCACTCTGACAAGGAGACGAAAATGCCGAAGATGAAGACCAAATCGGCCGCCAAGAAGCGGTTCTCGATGACGGCCTCGGGCAAGGTCAAGGCCGGCCCCGCGGGCAAGCGCCACGGGATGATCAAGCGCTCGACGAAATTCATCCGCGAAGCGACGGGGACGATGATCCTGTCCGACGCGGACGCGAAGATCGTCAAGAAATACATGCCCTACGACCGCTGATCGAGGTAACAACAGATGTCCCGAGTCAAATCCGGCAAGGTCACCCACGCCCGCCACAAGAAGGTCCTTGACGCCGCCAAGGGCTACTATGGCAACCGCTCGCGCAACTTCCGCACCGCGACGCAGGCCGTCGACAAGGCCAACCAGTACGCCACCCGCGACCGCAAGGTCCGCAAGCGCAACTTCCGCGCCCTGTGGATCCAGCGCATCAACGCCGGCGTCCGCGCCATCGACGCCGAGTTCACCTATTCGCGCTTCATCGCCGCGCTGGCGAAGGCGGGGATCGAGGTGGACCGCAAGGTGCTGGCCGATCTGGCCGTCCACGAGCCCGAGGCGTTCGAGGCGATCGTCGCCCAGGCCAAAGCCGCGGCCTGAGCCGCAGCGATCACCGAGACAGAAAAGAAGGCCCGCCGGATCGGCGGGCCTTTTGCTTTGTCGGGGTTGGGCCTCGCCGGGGTTCGCCTCGTCGGACGCGGACGTCTGGCGCTCAGCGCCAGATCGTCTCGTCCACGCCGCGGCCGGCGAGGTCGGGGTGGGCGGCGATGTGGAACCGCGGCTCGCGTCCCATCCGCCGCTGGGCGGCGTAGTCGCGGGTCAACTTCACCACCACGCCCGACAGCGCGACGATGGCGACGAGGTTGATCGTCGCCATCAGCCCCATCGAGGCATCGGCAAAGTTGAACACGGTGCCCACCGCCTGCAACGCGCCCCAGATCACCATCCCCAGCACCGCGACGCGCAGCATCAGGATCCCGAGGTCGCCGCCGCCGAGGAACACCACCGCGTTCTCGGCATAGGCGTAGTTGCCGATGATCGAGGTGAAGGCGAAGAACAGGATCGCCACGGCGACGAAATAGAGCCCCCACTGGCCGAAATGCTCGCCCAGCGCGGCCTGCGTCAGGGCGACGCCGGTCAGCTCGGCCGAGGGGATCGCGCCCGAGAGCAGGATCATTACCGCCGTCGCCGTGCAGACGAGGATGGTGTCGATAAAGACGCCCAGCGCCTGCACGAAGCCCTGCGCCGAGGGGTGGTGCGGGTCGGGCCGCGCCACCGCGGCGATGTTCGGGGCCGAGCCCATGCCGGCCTCGTTCGAGAAGAGCCCGCGCTTGACGCCGTTCAGCATCGCCGCGGCCAGGCTGCCGGCGACGCCGCCGACCACCGGCTCGAGCCCCAGCGCCTGCTTGACGATATGGGCCAGCACGCCCGGCACCAGCGGCAGATGGGTGGCGAAGACCCAGATCGCGGCCAGCAGATAGGCGCCGGCCATGAACGGCACGATCAGCTCGGCCGCCCGGGCGATCTGCGGGATGCCGCCGAAGATGATCGCCGCCGTCACCGCGGCGAGCGCCACCCCGGTGACCCAGCGCGGCACGCCGAAGGTCACCCACGCCTCGGCGATCGAGTTGGCCTGCACCGCCTCGAACACCAGCCCGAAGGACAGGATCAGTGCCACCGAGAAGAGCGCCGCCAGCCAGCGCAGCCTGAGCCCGCGGGCGATGTAGAAGGCCGGGCCGCCGCGATACATCCCGTGCGGGCCGTGGACCTTGTAAAGCTGCGCCAGCGTCGATTCCGCATAGGCCGTGGCCATGCCGACCAGCGCCACCATCCACATCCAGAAGATCGCCCCCGGCCCGCCCAGCGTGATCGCCACCGCGACCCCGGCGATGTTGCCGGTGCCGACGCGGCTGGCGAGGCTGACCGACAGCGCCTGGAACGGCGAGATGCCGTCCGGGTCGCGGTTGGTGCGACCGAGGAGGCAGCGGAACATCTCGGGGAAGTGCACGAACTGGATGAAGCGCAGGCGGAGGGTGAAATACACGCCCACCGCGAGCAGACCGTAGATGAGGACGTAACCCCAGAAAATGTCGTTCATGAAATTGATGGCGGAGTCGATCATCGGGGGTCCTCACGGCATGATGACCAACCTGTGACATGGCGCCGGGGGATGCAACGGGGCCCGGGGCGAAAGGGGCTTTGCCCCTCGCCGCGCGGGGCGCGGCTCACCCCAGGATATTTCTGCAAGAAAGACGCGGGGTGAGGGAGGGGCCGCGGCGGCCGAACCGCGGCGGCCTCCGTCGCGTTCGGGGACCATGACCGGCGCATCCCCCTCCACGACCGACCGCTATCCGGCGCGCGTGCCCTTGGCGCGCCGACCGCTCGGCATCCTCGGGTCGGCGATGACTGCGCGGCGCAACGTGCTCGAGCTGATCCCCGAGCTGGCGGTCCGGCAGCCGATGGTGTCGGGCACGCTCGGCATCCGCTGGCATATGGTCATGGACCCGGATGCCCTGCGCCGGGTGCTGAAGGACCGGGTCGAGGACTATCCCAAGTCCACCGTGACGCGGCTGATCCTTGAGCCCGCCATCGGCGACAGCCTGTTCATCGCCGAGGGCGCCCAGTGGCGCTGGCAGCGGCTGGCGGCCGCCCCCGCCTTTGCCGCCCGCCATGTCGAGGCGCTGGGGCCGGTGATGACCGCCGCGGCCGAGGCCTCGGCGGCGCGCATCGCCGCGGCCTCCCAGCCCTTCGACGCCTTTGCCGAGATGGTCGCCGCCACCTTCGACGTCATCAGCGACGTGACCTTTTCCGGTGACGAGGGCTTCGACCGCGACGCCGTGCACCACGCCATCGAGCGCTATATCGCCTCGACCGCGCGGGTGTCTCTGCTCGACGTGATGGGCGCGGCGCCCTGGGTGCCGCGGCCGGGGCGGCTGTTTGCCGGCGGCGCGCTGCGGCGGACCAAGAAGCTCGCCGACCGGGCGATTGCCGAGCGCGCCCGGCGCGGGCCGCGGCTGCCGCCGGACCTGCTCGACCTGCTGCGTGCGGGGGTGGACCCCGAGACGGGGCGGCGGATGAACCCCTCCGAGCTGCGCGACAACCTGCTGACCTTCATCGTCGCCGGGCACGAGACGACCGCCCTGACGCTGGCGTGGGCGCTCTATCTCTGCGCCTTTGACCCCGACGTGCAGGCGCGCGCGGCCGAAGAGGTCTCGGAGCTGGACCGGGTGACGGCCGCCGACCTGCCGCGGCTACCCTATGTCCAGCAGATCGTGCAGGAATCCCTGCGCCTCTATCCGCCGGCGGCGTTCCTGTCGCGCACCGCGCGGGTGGCCGACACGCTGGGCGGGCGCGAGGTGCGGCCGGGCGACACGGTGATGCTGCCGATCTATGCGCTGCACCGCCACCGGCTGCTCTGGGACGACCCCGACGCCTTCGACCCCGACCGCTTCGCGCCGGGGGTCGAGCGTGACCGCTTCGCCTTCCTGCCCTTCGGCGGCGGCCCGCGCATCTGCATCGGCGCCAATTTCGCGCTGCAGGAGGCGGCGATCATCCTCGCCACGCTGTTCGCGCGGTTCCGGTTCGACCTCGTCCCCGGCCTTGCGCCGGTGCCGCGGATGATCCTCACCCTGCGCCCGCACGGCGGGGTCTGGTTGCGCGCCACGCCGCGCTGACGGTTGCGGCCGACCCGGTGCAGCGCCTATCTGCTGAAGGACGGCGGCGATGGGGGCAGGGCACGACATGATGAACAAGGTCTGGCAGGAACGCCCGCTGATCGCCGTGCTGGTCGCGCTGCTGCTGGAACGGTCGCCCCTCGGCGCGATGATGCCGGGCGGGGCGGGGATGGTGCTCAGCTTCATCATCCTCTTCGGCGCCATGATCTGGGGCGCCGCCGGGGTCGTCCGCCACGCCGAGGCGGTGGCCGAGCGCCTGGGCGAGCCCTTCGGCACGCTGATCCTGACCCTCGCCGTAGTCTCGATCGAGGTGGCGCTGATCGCCTCGGTCATGCTGTCGGGAGAGGGCTCGCCGACGCTGGCGCGCGACACGATGTTCGCGGTGCTGATGATCGTGCTCAACGGCCTCGTCGGCCTGTCGCTGTTGCTCGGGGCGCTGCGGTTCGGCGAGCAGAACTACAATTTCGCCGGCGCGGGGTCGTTCCTGATCGTGATCGTGCCCTTCGCGGTGCTCTCGCTGGTGCTGCCGGCCTACACCACCTCGACCTTCGCCCCGAGCTTTTCCGAGTTCCAGTCGCTGTTCTTCCTGATCGTGACGCTGGCGCTCTACGGCGTGTTCCTGTCGATCCAGACCGTCCGCCACCGTGGCTTCTTCGTCGAGCCGGAAGAGCCGGACATCGGCGACGAGCGCCATGCCGAGTACCCCACCCTCGTCCATGTCGGGCTGCTGCTGGCGACGCTGATCCCCATCGTGCTGCTGTCGAAGCCGCTGGCGAAGCTCGTCGATCACGGCATCGGCGCGGTCGGCCTGCCCTCGGCGCTGGGCGGCGTGGTGATCGCGACCATCGTGCTGGCCGCCGAGGGGTTGAGCGCGGTCCGCGCGGCGCTGCGGAACCGCCTGCAGCGCGCGGTGAACCTGCTCTTGGGTGCGGCGCTCTCGACCATCGGCATGACGGTGCCGGCGGTGCTCGCCATCGGGGTCTTCACCGGGCAGGCGGTGGTGCTGGGCCTGCCGCCCGCGCAGCAGGTGGTGCTGGCGCTCTCGCTGCTGGCCGCGATCCAGACCTTCGGCGCGCGCCGCACCAACGTCCTGCACGGCGCGGTGCATCTGGTCATCTTCGCCGCCTATATCGCGCTGATCTTTGCCCCCTGAGCCGGTGCGGCCCCGGCTTTCCCGGCCCGCGCCACCGTGCTAGACCGCGCCCGCATTCACGGAGACCGCCATGACCCTCGATCCCGACGCCCTGCGCGCAAGCTGGCTTTCCCGCGTGGCCGAGGCCCCGGACGCCCCGGCGCTCGAGGAGGTGCGGCTCGCCGCGCTGGGCAAGAAGGGCGAGGTCGCGCTGATGATGCGCGAGCTGGGCCGGATGACCCCGGAGGAGCGGCAGACCCGCGGCGCCGCGCTGAACCGCGTCAAGGACGAGATCGACGCCGCACTGCGCGCCCGCAAGACGGCGCTCGAGGATGCGGCGCTGGACGCGCGGCTGGCGGGTGAGTGGCTGGACGTGACCCTGCCCGGCCGCCCCCGGCCCGCAGGGACGATCCACCCCGTCAGCCAGGTGATGGACGAGGTGACCGCAATCTTCGCCGACATGGGCTTTGCCGTGGCCGAGGGGCCGCAGGTGGAAAGCGACTGGTTCAACTTCGACGCGCTGAACATCCCGCCCGAGCATCCCGCCCGGCAGGAGCACGACACCTTCTTCATGGCGCGCGCCGAGGGCGACACCCGCCCGCCGCACGTGCTGCGCACGCACACCTCGCCGGTGCAGATCCGGGCGATGCAGGCCCAGGGCGCGCCGATCCGCGTGATCGCGCCGGGCCGCGTCTATCGCATGGACATGGACCAGACCCACACGCCGATGTTCCATCAGGTCGAGGGGCTGGCGATCGGGCGCGACATCTCGATGGCGAACCTGAAATGGACGCTGGAAGAGTTCTGCCGCGCGTTCTTCGAGGTGCCCTCGGTCGAGCTGCGCTTCCGCGCCTCGCATTTCCCCTTCACCGAGCCCTCGGCCGAGGTCGACATCCGCTGCGACTGGTCCGGCGGGGTGCTGAAGATCGGCGAGGGGGACTCGTGGCTCGAGATCCTCGGGTCGGGGATGGTGCATCCCAAGGTGCTGGCCGCGGCGGGCGTGGACCCTGCGGAATGGCAGGGGTTTGCGTTCGGCATGGGGATCGACCGGATCGCGATGCTGAAATACGGGATTCCCGACCTGCGGGCGTTCTTCGAGAGCGACTTGCGGTGGCTGCGGCATTATGGGTTTGCGGCTGGGGATGTGCCGTCGGTGAGCGGGGGGTTGAGTAGGTGACGGCAGATGATGTCATCCAGAGCCTTGCGCTGATTGCTATATTATTTTCGCTAGCTGTCACTGGAAATCTGTCTGGCTACTGCGGGATATCTGCGGTATTGCTGCAATGGGTTTATATGGAAATCTTGAAACGGGACAGCGATAGACGGATATATTTATTGCCAGAGCGGCTTCAATCATACGCGCATCTTAAAGGAAATGTGACTAGGGCCGTCGCTGGCGCGTTGAGTCCTGGTGCTCACGAAGTTCTTTTGGGTACTTTAAAAAAAGTTGAAACAAAAGCTGCCGCGTTGTTAGTGGTTCTCTCGCTGACACTTACTTTGACAGCAACCATCGCAGCGTTGCCGAGTTCGGTTAATTTAGTGACAAAGGTTATCTTGTATACCGTAATTTGCCTTCACTTCATGCCGATAATGGCTGTCTTTCGGTGCTTCGAGCAGGCTGACAGTATGGACATCGAGGGCGGGCAGAGCCTCGAACTTGAATTGCAAGCCAAGTTGCTGGGGCAACTGGCGACGAAAGAGTTGAGGTTCAGATTTGCTTATGAGTCAACTACGGTTATCCTGCTTCTAGGTGGCGGTGGGCTATTAACTTGGATCGCAAATCGGTAACGGTAGAAAACTCATGAAACTCACCCTCTCCTGGCTCCGTGACCACCTCGACACCACGGCCTCCGTCGCCGAGATCGCCGACGCCCTGACCGACCTCGGGCTCGAGGTCGAGGACATCCACGATCCCGCCGCCCGGCTCGCGCCCTTCACCCTCGCCAGGGTGATCCACGCCGAACAGCACCCCGACGCCGACCGGCTGCGGGTCTGCCGGGTGATGACCGACGAGGGCGAGAAGCAGATCGTCTGCGGCGCGCCGAATGCGCGGGCGGGGATCACCGTCGTGCTCGCCAAGCCCGGCGACTACGTGCCCGGCATCGACACCACGCTGGGCGTCGGCAAGATCCGCGGCGTTGAGAGCCACGGGATGATGGCCTCGGAACGCGAGCTGGAACTCAGCGACGAACACGACGGCATCATTGAGCTGCCGTCCGGCGAGGTCGGGGACCGCTTCACCGACTGGCTGGCCGCCAACGCGCCCGACAGGATCGACCCGGTGATCGAGATCAAGATCACCCCCAACCGCCCCGACGCGCTGGGCATCCGCGGCGTCGCCCGCGACCTGGCGGCGCGCGGGCTCGGGACGCTCAAGCCGCTGGCGGTGACGCCGGTCGAGGGCCGCTTCGACAGCACCCCGCGGGTCCGCATCGCCGCGGACGTCGCCGAGCGGGCGCCGCATTTCACCGGTCGGCTGATCCGCGGCGTGACCAACGGCCCCTCGCCCGCCTGGCTGCAGCAGCGGCTGCGCGCCATTGGGCTGCGGCCGATTTCGGCGCTGGTGGACATCACCAACCTGTTCACGTTCGACCTCAACCGGCCGCTGCACGTCTTCGACGCGGGCAAGGTCGCGGGCGATCTGGTGGTGCGCGGCGCGGCCGAGGGCGAGAGCCTGCTCGCGCTCGACGGCAAGACCTATGCGCTGCGGCCGGGCGATCTGGTCATCGCCGACGACAACGGCCCCGAAAGCCTCGCCGGGATCATGGGCGGCGAGGCCTCGGGCGTGACCGAGGCGACCACGGACGTGTTCCTTGAAAGCGCCTACTGGCAGCCGATCGGGATCGCGGCGACCGGGCGGGCGCTGCGCATCAACTCGGACGCCCGCTACCGCTTCGAGCGCGGGGTGGACCCGGCCTTCACCCGCGACGGGCTGGAACTGGCGACGCAGCTGATCCTCGACCTCTGTGGCGGCGAGCCGGGCCATGTGGTCGAGGCCGGCGCCGCCCCCGACACCGCCCGCGCCTACCGGCTGGACCCGGCGCGGACGCAGCGGCTGGTGGGGATGGACATCCCCGAGGACGAGCAGCGCAGGACGCTGGAATCGCTCGGGTTCGTGCTCGACGGCGACATGGCGTCGGTGCCCTCGTGGCGCCCGGACGTCCAGGGCGAGGCCGACCTGGTCGAAGAGATCGCCCGCATCGCCTCGCTCAGCCGGCTCGAGGGCCAGCCGCTGCCGCGTCCGCGCGCCGGTGTGCCGCAGCCGGTGCTGACGCCGCTCCAGCGCCGGGAAGGTGCGGCGCGGCGGACCGCGGCGGCGCTCGGCTACAACGAGTGCGTGACCTACAGCTTCATCGACGAGGGCGCCGCGCGGCTGTTCGGCGGCGGCGGGGCGGCGGTGCGGATCGAGAACCCGATCAGCTCGGAAATGACGCATCTGCGTCCCGACCTGCTGCCCGGTCTGCTGGCCGCCGCGGCGCGCAACCAGGCGCGCGGGTTCCTGGACCTCGCGCTCTTCGAGATCGGCCCGGTGTTCTCGGGCGGCGAGCCGGGCGAGCAGGCGGTGCAGCTCTCCGGCCTTCTGGTCGGGGCGAGCGCCCCGCGCGATCCCTTCGGCAGCCGCCGCCTGGTCGATGCCTTCGATGCCAAGGCCGACGCCGAGGCGATCCTGGCCGCCGTCGGCGCCCCGGCGCGGGCGCAGATCGACCGCAAGCTCGACGGCTGGTGGCACCCCGGCCGGGCGGGCAACATCCAGCTTGGCCCCAACCGGCTGGCGACCTTCGGCGAGCTGCATCCGCGGGTCCTGCGCCAGTTCGACGTCAAGGGACCGGCGGTCGCGTTCACCGTGCAGCTCGCGAACGTGCCGCTGCCGAAGACCCGCACCCCCACCCGCCCGGCCCTCGGGACGAGCGACCTGCAGCCGGTGGACCGCGACTTCGCCTTCGTGGTGGACGAGCGGGTCGAGGCGGCGGCGATCGTCAATGCGGCGCAGGGGGCCGACAAGGCACTGATCGCCCGGGTCGCGGTCTTCGACGAGTTCCGCGGCGAGCGCGCCGAGGCGCAGATGGGGCCGGGCAAGAAATCGGTGGCGATCACCGCCCGGCTGCAGCCGCGGGACCGGACGCTGACCGAGGCCGACCTCGAAGCCGTCTCGGCCCGCATCGTCGAGAAGGTCGCCAAGGCCACCGGCGGAACCCTGCGCGGGTGACGACCCCCGCGCGCTCCTTAGGGCCGCGCGAGGGTTGAGCGGCGCTGTCGTCAAGTGAAAGGCCGGGGCCTCCTCGAGAGGCCCCGGCCGCGTCACATCAGGCCACGCGCCGGACCGCGCCCTTGGCCGGGACGTCCACCGCGGTGTGGAAGCGGTCCATCATCCGCCCCAGCTCTTCGACCTGCGACGAGAGCGCCGCGGCCGCGGCCGCGTACTGCTCGGACATCGAGAGGTTCGCCTGGTTCACGCTGTCGAGCTGGGCGAGCGCCGACGAGACCTCGCGCACCCCGGTCGACTGCTCGGAGGTCGCGTGGGCGATGCCGGTGATGTTCTCGACCACCCCGCCGACCGCGGTCTGGATCTGGTTCAGCGATACGCCCGCGTCACGCGCGAGCCGCACCCCGGCCTTCACCTCGGTCTCGCTCTTGCCGATCAGGTCGGCGATGTTCTGCGAGGCCTTGGCCGACTGCTGCGCGAGGTTGCGGACCTCGTTGGCGACGACCGCAAAGCCGCGCCCGACCTCACCCGCGCGCGCCGCCTCGACCGCCGCGTTGATCGACAGTAGGTTGGTCTGGAAGGCGAAGCCCTCGATGACGCGGGTGAACTCGCCCATCTGCTTGGTGTGCTCGTCGATCCGCTCGATCGCGGCGATGGCGTCGGACACCACGGCCGCCCCCTTGAGCACCACCGCCAGCGCCTCGCGGGCGGCGGCGTCGGCCTGCTGCGCGGACTGGCTGGTCATGGTGATGTTGCCCGAGATCTCCTCGACCGCCGCCGCCGTCTGCTCGAGCGAGGCGGCCTGGGTCTCACCCCGCCGGGCGAGGTCGCCGGCGCCGCGGGCGATCTGCACCGCCTCGTCGTTCATCACCCCGGCCCGGTTGCGCACCTCGGAGATCATGTCCTCGAGCTCGGTCGTGGTCTCGTTGAACATGTCGGCGACCGGCCGGAAGGTGCTGCCCGCCGCGACGCTGACCCTGTGGGTCAGGTTGCCCTCCTTCACATGGCCCATCCCGGCGATGAGCTCGTTCATGAAGATCTTCCGCTCGGTCACGTCGAGGGCCATCTTGATGACCGAGGCGACCTTGCCGTTGGTGTCCATCACCGCGACGTAGCTGCCAAGGATCCAGATGTCGGTGCCGTCGCTGCGCACCCGCCGGAACTCGCCGCTGTGCGACCCCCCGCTGGCCAGCTTGTCCCAGAAGTCGCGGTATTCGGGCCGGTTGGCGTCCGCCGGCGGCATGAACATCCGGTGGTGGCGGCCCTTGATGTCGCTGAGCCTATAGCCGAGCGCGGCGAGGAAGTTCTCGTTCGCGTCGAGGATGTCGCCACTTGGGGTGAACTCGATCACCGCCTGGGTGCGGCTGAGGGCCTGGAACTTGGCGGTCGAGAGATCCGCCTCGCGCTTGGCGGCGGTGATGTCGGTGCCGAAGGCCGCCACGTGCGTGACGATGCCGCGCTCGTCCTTGATCGGCGTGCAGACCGCCGCGATCCAGAAGGGTTCGCCGGACTTGGTGATGCGGCGGTACTCTCCCTTCTGCGGGATGCCGGCGCGGATCTGGGACCAGAAATCGGCCTGCATGGCGCTCTGCATGTCGCGGGGGTCGATCATCCGGGACAGTGGCTGGCCGATCAGCTCGGCTCGCTCATAGCCCGAAAGCCGCAGGTAGTTGTCGTTGACCGCCGTGATGATGCCCTCGGCGGTGAAGCAGATCACCGACTGCACCGCTTCGATGGCCGTCATGGCCTGGGTAAGGTCGGGGTGGGTGAAGGCCTGGGTGGACATGGGAACCTCAAACGAATCGCGCTGCCCTGAAGGCTAGGCGCTAACCCTTGAGATTCGGTTAGCAGAGCTAGTGCGTTGATCCGCCAGTCACTTCCGGCCGTGGGTGAGGTCCGTCCACGCCTGATGCTGCGACAGATAGACCTTGCCGCTCAACTCGCGCAGCAGCCGGGTGCGCGCCAGTCGGTCCATCACCGGCCCCTTGATCTCGGAGAGATGCAGCCGCACCCCCCGCTCGGTCAGCTGCCGGTTCACCTCCTCGAGCGTCTCGAGCGCCGAGAAGTCGATGGCGTTCACCGCCGAGCAGATCAGCACCACGTCGGTCACCTCGGGCCGGCGGTCGAGGCGGTGCAGGATCATCTCTTCGAGGAAGCGGGCGTTGACGAAATAGAGGCTCTCGTCGATCCGCAGGCTAAGGATGTGCGGCTGGGTGGCGACGGCGTGGCGGTCGATGTTGCGGAAATGCTCGGTCCCCGGCATCAGCCCGACCTCGGCCACGTGCGGGCGCGAGGTCTTGTAGAGGTGCAGGAGGATCGAGAGCACCACCCCCGAGGCCACCCCCGTCTCGACCCCCAACAGCAGCGTCAGCACGATGGTCGCGGCCACGGCGACGAAGTCGCTGCGGGCATAGCGCCACGTCTTGCGCAGGATCGAAAGGTCCACGAGGCTCAGCACCGCGACGATGATCGTCGCGGCCAGCGTCGCGCGCGGCAGGTCGTGGACGAGCGGCGTCAGCAGCAGCGCCGACAGCGCCAGCGCCGCCGCCGTCATCGCCCCCGCCGCCTGCGTCCGGGCCCCCGCGTCGGCGTTGACCACCGAGCGGGCAAAACCGCCGGTGACCGGATAGCCGCCGCTGAACGCCGCGCCGATGTTGGCGGCGCCCAGCGCGATCAGCTCGCGGTTCGGGGCGATGCGCTGGCGGCGGCGGGCGGCGAGGGTCTCGGCCACCGAGATCGATTCGACGAAGCCGATGATCGAGATCAGCACCGCCGGCAGGAACAGCGCACGGATCAGCTCGGGCGTCAGCGGCGGGGTCGTCAGCGGCGGCAGGCCACGCGGCACGTCGCCCACCACCGCGACCCCGCGCGCGTCCAGCCCGAAGAGCGTCACGGCAAGCGTCGAGACGACGACCGCTGCCACCGGCCCCGCCTTGGTGGCCATGTCGGCCAGCCGCGGCCGCACCCCGCGGGCGATCAGCGTCCGCTTCATGGACCGCCGCACCCAGACCAGGAAACCGACCGCCGTGAGCCCGATGACCGCCGTCCACGGGTTCGCGGCACCTAGTCCGCGCACCAGCGCGGCGAGCATCTCGGGCAGGGTGTGGCCGCCTGACGGCACGCCGAGCAGGTCCTTGAGCTGGCTCACCGCGATCAGGATCCCCGAGGCGGTGATGAACCCCGAGATCACCGGATGGCTGAGGAAGTTGGCCAGCATCCCGAGCCGCAGGACCCCGAGCGCCAGCAGGATCACCCCAGAAAGCAGCGCGAGCGTCAGCGCCGCCGCCGCATAGTCGGCCGTCCCCTGCGCCGCCACCCCTCCCACCGCCGACGCGGTCATGAGCGAGATCACCGCGACCGGCCCGACCGCGAGCACCCGCGAGCTGCCCAGCAGCGCGTAAAGCAGGATCGGCATGATCGAGGCGTAGATCCCCGCCTGCGGCGGCAGCCCGGCCAGGATCGCATAGGCCAGCGACTGCGGGATCAGCATCAGCGTGACGATCAGCGCCGCGAGTGCGTCATCGGCGAGCGTCGCGCGGTCGTAGCTGCGCATCCAGTCGGGCGCGGCGGGCAGTCGGCGATCGGGCATCATATCTCCGATTCTTCATATGACTGCGGTTATAGACGCCCCGCGCGGGGGCGGGAACTGTGTCATCCACCCGCGCGGTTCCCGATCCATCAAATGCAGGGCATTCAACCTTTGGGCGATCGGCGGGACTGTGCTAAGGCCATGGGGTGACGCCGCCTCCCCCACGATCTGGCGGCATTTTCCCAGGACGAGTTCCACCATGCAGCATCTTTCGCCCGAGCAGTTTGCCCGGCTTCTCCAAACCAGCCTTTTTTCTGACGGGGTCACCCGGGTGGTCCGGCCGGGCGGCGACGGGACGATCTCGGTCAACATCGTCGATCTGACCGCGCAAGAGCAGGGGCTGGCGCGCAATGCGCTGGCCGAGATCGCGCGGATGACCGGCCTGCGGTTCGTCGAGACGACGGCGCGCGCCTCGATCACCTATCTCAACGACGGGGACCGGGCGCACACCCAGTCGTCGGCCAGCGGCTCGACGATCTCCTCCTCCACGATCCGGATCGCGTCAGAGCGTGTGGGGGCGGGCGACGGCTATGGCAGCTTCGCCTTTCGGACCTACATGCACGAGACGCTGCACGCGCTCGGGCTGGGGCACCCGCAGGATTACGGGCGGGTGCGCGATTTCTCGCAATCCGCCATCGCCAACGACAGCTGGCAGATGAGCATCCTGTCCTATTTCGACCAGGACGAGAACACCGCGATCGACGCGACCAAGGCCTATAACCTCACCCCGATGCTCGCCGATTACCTGGCGCTGTCGGCGATGTACGGCGTGACGACGATGCATGTGGGCGCCACGACCTATGGGGTCGGCTCGACCGCGGGCGGGTCGCTGGACCAACTGGCATCGCTCGGCGCGCGCGCGGCGTTCCTGCTGGTCGACGATGGCGGGATCGACCACGTCAATTTCTCGAACACCAGCGCCGCGCAGAGGATCGACCTCGGCCCGGGCGCCTTCTCGAACGTGTTGGGCGGCATCGGCAACATGCACATCGCGCCGGGGTCGGTGGTCGAGAATGCGACCGGCGGCGGCGGGGCCGACGTGATCCTTGGCAATCACGTCGGGAACCGGCTTGCGGGCGGTGACGGCAACGACCTGCTCGAAGGGCGGGCGGGGGCCGACGCGCTGGACGGGCAGGGCGGCGACGACCGGTTGTCCGGCGGCAACGGCGACGACCGGATGAGCGGCGGGTCGGGCAACGATCAACTGCGTGGCGGGGCAGGGAATGACCGGTTGACCGACGTGTCGGGCACCAACCTGCTGGACGGCGAGGGCGGCAACGACGCGATCACCGGGGGCAGCGGTGCCGACACGGCGATCGGCGGGGCGGGGTCGGACACGCTCGTCGGCGCGGGCGGCAACGACAACCTGTCCGGCGGCGACGGGGGCGACCGGCTGTTCGGCGGCGAGGGCGGTGACGTGATGCGCGGCGGCGTCGGGCACGACATCCTGATCGGCGGGGCGGACGACGACCGGCTGTATGGCGACGCCGGCAACGACGATCTGGCGGCCGAAGGCGGGCGCGACCTGCTCGACGGCGGGGCCGGTGACGACCTGCTGCGCGGCGGGATCGGCGCGGATCGCTTCGTGTTCGCGGCCGGCCACGACCGCATCCGCAATTTCGACCGGTCGGCCGACGTGATCGACCTCAGCGGGTTCGCCGGGCTCGATCGCTGGGCCGATGTTTCGGCGCGGCTGACGCAATCGGGGAACCACACGTTGTTCCAGATGAACGGGCATTCGCTGGTCATCGAGTGGACGCGCGCCAATACGCTCGACCATACCGATTTCGTCTGGTGACGAGGGGCAGGGCAGGGGCCGCGCTGGCCTCTGCCTCGCCTCGATTTCCGGAAAACCCTGCGAGGGCAGGAAAAATTCCGCTCCACCCCTGACGGCTTGGACAAATCGTCGCAAGAATTCTCGCGCCGATCATAGTTTCGTTTGCGTCACGTCGCGAAACTTGCATATGATTCCTCTAGCCAGCGCCTAGGGGAGGAGCCGCATGCTACGATTTGTCACAGGAAACGTCTGCCGAATCGGCTCTGGTCCGGCCGGCGATCCGGTGTCGCGCGTGGGGTCTGCGCTCACCCTCGCGGTGGCCGGGATGCTTGCCGCAGGCCCGTCCCTCGCGGCCGAGGCACCCGCCCCTCGTCGGTCCAGTACGACCACGGCTCGGTGGCGCAGTCGCTGACCGGGACGCCCGGCAACGTCGAGTCGGGCTACAAGATCATGTCCACGAATTCGCTGGGCAACTGCGTGGCCTGCCACGAGATCCCCTCGATGCCCGAGGTCGATTTCCAGGGCAACATCGGCCCCTCGCTCGGCGGCGCGGCCGAGCGCTATGACGAGGCGCATCTGCGCGGCATCGTCATGGACGCCAAGCAGACCTTCCCGGACTCGATGATGCCCTCTTTCTACAAGACCGAAGGCTATGTCCGCCCCGGCGCCGCCTACACCGGCAAGGCGCCCGAGGGGCCGCTGCCGCCGATCCTCGACGCCCAGCAGATCGAGGATGTGGTGGCCTATCTGATGACGCTCAAGTGATCGCCAGGCGCCGGGCGGCTGTGCACGCCGCCCCCGCGCCCGACCTGAAGGAGACTGACGCATGGAATTGAACCGACGCAAGGCGCTGATCCTCGGCGCCGCGGGCTTCGGCCTCGCCGGGGCCGGACAGGCCCTCGCCCAGGCCGCCGCCCCCGCGCCCGCCGCCGACGCCGCCGCCGCCGCCCCGGCCGAGCCGGCCGCGGTCAAGACCGTCGATGAATGGATCGCCGAGTTCACCGGCGGCAAAGAGCCGGGGACCGAGGGCATCCGCCTGACCGCCCCCGAGATCGCCGAGAACGGCAACACCGTCCCCGTCTCGGTCGAGGCCGAGGGCGCGACCGAGATCCTGATGCTGGCCACCGGCAACCCGACGCCGGGCGTCATGGTGGCCAGCTTCGGCCCCGCCGCCGGCAAGCACGCCCTCGCCACCCGCATCCGGCTGGCCAAGACCCAGGACGTGGTGGCCATCGCCAAGCTGGCCGACGGCAACTTCGCCCAGGCCAAGTCGAACGTGAAGGTCACGATCGGCGGCTGCGGCGGCTGACCGCCGGCCCCGATCCCGGAAATACAGGAGAAGAACATGGCCAAGGACATTAGACCGCGGGTGCGCGTGCCCAAGACCGCGAAGCCCGGCGAGGTCATCAACCTCAAGACCCTCATCAGTCACCCGATGGAATCCGGGCAGCGCAAGGATGCCGACGGCAAGCTGATCCCGCGCGAGATCATCAACCGCTTCGTGGTGGATTTCGCCGGCGAGAACGTCATCGACGTGAAGATGGAGCCGGCGATCTCGACCAACCCGTATTTCGAGTTCGACGTGAAGGTCGAGAAATCGGGCGAGTTCACCTTCACCTGGCACGACGACGACGGCTCGGTCTACGAGGAGAAGCAGTCGATCGAGGTCGCCTGACCTGCGCGGGCCGCGGCCACCCGCGGCCCCGCCCACAAAGCCAAGCGCCGGACACCGGCAGCAGCCAGACCATCGACGGGGGGAACGTCATGACCAGGAAATTCGCCGCTGCCGCGCTCGCCGCGGTGATTCTCTCGACGGCGGCGGCGCACGCCGACCCGATCGAGGACAAGGAGCTGTCGATCAACGGCGGCGAGGTCGTGCTGCCGCTCAGGGCGCCGGCGCCCGAGTTTCTCAAGGACACCTTCCCCGAGGTGATCTCGGGCCATGCCTACCGCGACCCCGACACGCGGGCGATGCAGTCCGACGACTTCTCGAACCCCGGCATGGTGTTCGTGGACAGCGGCCTTGCGGCCTGGGACGCGGTCGAGGGCACCGAGGGCAAGTCCTGCGCGAACTGCCACAACGGCATCGAATCGATGAAGGGCGTGCGCGCCGCGATGCCGAAGATGAACGAAAAGGGCGACGACCTGTGGTCGCTCGAGAACTTCGTCAACAACTGCCGCACCACCCGGATCGGCGCCGACGAGTGGAAGTGGAACAGCCAGGAGATGAAGAACATGACCGCGGCGATCTCGATGCAGTCGCGCGGGATGCCGGTGGCGGTCAAGACCGACGGCCCGGCCCAGAGCTACTGGGAGAAGGGCAAGGAGATCTACTACACCCGCTACGGCCAGCTCGAGCTCGCCTGCGCCAACTGCCATGAGCAGCACGCCGGCGACATGATCCGCGCCGACCACCTGTCGCAGGGCCAGATCAACGGCTTCCCGACCTACCGGCTCAAGGACGCCGGCATGGTCTCGATCCACCAGCGCTTCGTCGGCTGCGTGCGCGACACGCGGGCCGAGACCTTTGCCGCCGGCTCGCCCGAGTTCCGGGCGCTCGAGCTCTATGTCGCCTCGCGCGGCGCAGGCCTGCCGGTCGAGGGCGTGTCGGTCCGTCACTGAGGACCCAGCCCATTTCGGACGCGCGCGGCGGGGTGGCCCTGCCCCCCGCGGCCCTCAACCCCACGGTCGCACGCAACTGCGCGCGGCCATGACGGAGCATGACCCATGATCACCAAGCGAGAGTTCCTGCAGGCCGCGCTCGCCACCTCGGCGCTCTGGGGCCTCAGCGGCCACGGCAACTGGGGCCGGCTCGCCGCGCAGCAGGCGCTGACGCAGGACAAGTTGCTGGAGTTCGAGGATTTCGGCAACCTGACCCTGATCCACGTCACCGACATCCACGCCCAGCTCAAGCCGATCTGGTTCCGCGAGCCCGAGGTGAACATCGGCGTGGGCGAGGCCGCCGGCCGCCCGCCGCATGTCACCGGCAAGGCGTTTCTCGAGATGTTCGGCATCGCCCCCGGCTCGCCCGACGCCTATGCCCTGACGTACGAGGATTTCGCCGCGCTGGCCCGCACTTACGGCCGGATGGGCGGCATGGACCGGGTCGCCACGGTGGTCAAGGCGATCCGGGCCGCGCGGCCGGACTCGATCCTGCTCGACGGCGGCGACACCTGGCACGGGTCGATGACCTCGCTCAGGACCAAGGGCCAGGACATGGTCAACGTCATGAACGCGCTCGGCGTCGAGGGGATGACGAGCCACTGGGAATGGACCTTCGGCCAGGACCGGGTGAAGGAGATCGTGGACGCGCTGCCCTTCCCCTTCCTCGGCGCCAACATCTTCGACGTGGAATGGGACGAGCCCGCCTTCGACCCCTACACGATCATCGAGAAGGCCGGCGTCCGGGTCGGCGTGATCGGCCAGGCCTTCCCCTACATGCCGATCGCCAACCCCAAGTGGATGTTCCCCGACTACAGCTTCGGCATCCGCGAAGAGCGGATGCAGGCCGTCGTGGACGAGCTGCGCGGGACCGAAAAGGTCGATCTGGTCGTATGCCTGTCGCACAACGGCTTTCACGTCGATCACAAGATGGCCGGCCGGGTGAAGGGCATCGACGTGATCCTGACCGGCCACACCCACGACGCGGTGCCCGAGCCGGTGCTGGTGGGCGAGACGATCCTGATCGCCTCGGGCTCGAACGGCAAGTTCGTGAGCCGCGTCGATCTGGACGTCCGCGACGGGCGGATGATGGGCTTCCGCCACAAGCTGATCCCGATCTTCTCGGACGTCATCACCCCCGACGCCGAGATGGCGAGCCTGATCGAGACCGAGCGCGCGCCCTTCAAGGCCGAGCTGGAAGAGGTGGTAGGCAAGACCGAAAGCCTGCTCTACCGCCGCGGCAACTTCAACGGCACCTGGGACGACCTGATCTGCGACGCGATCCGGTCCGAGCGCGACGCCCAGATCGCGCTGTCGCCCGGCGTGCGCTGGGGGCCGTCGCTGATCCCCGGCGACGACATCACCCGCGAGGACATCCACAACGCCTGCTCGATGACCTACGGCCAGGTCTACCGCAACGAGATGTCGGGCGAGATGCTCAAGACCGTGCTCGAGGACGTGGCCGACAACATCTTCAACCCCGATCCCTACTACCAGCAGGGCGGCGACATGGTGCGCGTGGGGGGCCTCAGCTACGCCATCGACATCGCCAAGCCGATGGGTGAGCGGATCTCGGCCCTGACCCTGACCGACACGGGCGAGGCGATCGACCCCGGCAAGACCTACACGGTCGGCGGCTGGGCGAGCGTCAACGAAGGCACCGAGGGTCCGCAGATCTGGGACGTGATCGAGGCCCATATCCGCAAGACCGGCAGCGTGCGGGTGGACCCGCGCACCACCGTCACCGTGACAGGAGGGTGATCCGAATGACCCACGACACCACCGCGACCTCTGCCTCCCGGCGGCGCTTCCTGACCACCACCCTCGCCTCGGGCGCGGGGCTGGCCGCGACCTCGTTCGTCCCCGCCGCGGCGCGGGCGCAAGGCGGGCCCGACCCGCTCATCACCGAGGTGCAGCCCTGGGCCTCGGGGTTCGGCGACGGGGTGGACGCGCATCCCTACGGGATGCCGATCCATTTCGAGGATGACGTCATCCGCCGCACCGTCTCGTGGCTGACGGCGGACGTGATCTCGTCGATCAACTTCACCCCGATCCACGCCCTCGACGGCACCATCACTCCGGCCGGCTGCGCCTTCGAGCGTCACCACTCGGGCGCCATCGAGCTGTCGAAGCCCGACTACCGGCTGATGATCAACGGCCTGGTCGAGCGTCCGCTGGTCTTCACCTACGACGACCTCGAGCGCTTCCCGCGCCAGAACGTCACCTGCTTCCTCGAATGCGCCGCCAACAGCGGGATGGAGTGGGGCGGCGCGCAGCTCAACGGCGCGCAATACACCCACGGCATGATCCACAACATGGAATACACGGGCGTCCCCCTGCGCCTGCTGCTCGAAGAGGCGGGGGTGAAGCCCGAGGCCAAGTGGGTGCTGGCCGAGGGCGCGGATGCGTCCTCGAACGCCCGCAGCTTCCCCTTGGAAAAGATGCTCGACGACGTGCTCGTGGCCTTCAAGGCCAATGGCGAGGCGCTGCGCAAGCAACATGGCTATCCCGTCCGGCTCGTCGTGCCGGGGTGGGAAGGCAATATGTGGATCAAGTGGCTGCGCCGCATCGAGCTTGGCGACCAGCCGTGGGAAAGCCGCGAGGAGACGTCGAAATACACCGACACCCTGACCGACGGCACCTCGCGCAAGTGGACCTGGGTGATGGACGCCAAGTCGGTCGTGACCTCGCCCAGCCCGCAGGCGCCGATCACCCACGGCAAGGGGCCGCTGGTCATCACCGGGCTGGCCTGGTCCGGCCGCGGCGCGATCACGCGGGTGGACGTGACGCTCGACGGCGGCAAGAGCTGGCGCGAGGCGCGGCTGGTCCCGAACGCCAACCCGCTGTCGCTGCACCGCTTCTACCTCGACCACGAGTGGGACGGGTCCGAGATGCTGATCCAGTCGCGCTGCATCGACGCGACCGGCTACGTCCAGCCGACCAAGGACGCGCTGCGCGAGATCCGCGGGCTGCGCTCGGTCTATCACAACAACGGCATCCAGACCTGGCACGTCGCCGCGGATGGGAAGGTGGAAAATGTCGAGATTTCCTGAGGTTCTTCTGGGCGCCGCACTCGCCGCCGGGCTGATCGCCCCGTCCTTCGCCCAGACCCCCGCCGCCGCGGCCACGCCAAGCGACGCGGCCCCTGCCGCTGCTGCTGCTGAGGCGGCCCCCGCCGCTCCGGCAGCCGCGCCCGCGCCGAGTGAGGCGGCTCCGGCGGCCGCTGCCCCTGCCGCCGCAGCACCTGATGCCGCAACCCCGGCCGCTGCTGCGGGCGAGGCGCCGCGCATCGGCCGCCTCGCCCTGCCAGAGGAGATCGCGGCCTGGTCGGTCGCGGTGCGTCCCGACGGTCAGGGCCTGCCCGAGGGCGAGGGCTCGGCCGCCGATGGCGAGATGATCTTCTCGGACCACTGCGCCTCGTGCCACGGCGAGTTCGCCGAGGGCGTGGACAACTGGCCGGCGCTTGCGGGCGGCGAGGGCACGCTGACCCACGACCGCCCGGTCAAGACCGTGGGCTCGTACTGGCCCCATCTCTCGACGGTCTGGGACTATGTGCACCGCTCGATGCCGTTCGGCTCGGCGCAGACGCTCGACGCGGACCAGACCTATGCGATCGTCGCCTACATCCTCTACTCGAACGGCATCGTGGATCAGGATTTCGTCCTCAACCGCGACAACTTCGACAGCGTGGTGATGCCGAACGCCGACGGCTTCGTCGTCGACGACCGCGAGACGACCGAGCTGCCCAAGTTCACCGGCCAGCCCTGCATGGAGAATTGCAAGGAGAGCGTCGAGATCACCAAACGCGCGGCGAACCTCGACGTGACGCCGGGCGGGTCGGAGGATGCCGACAACCCCGACGCCCCCAAGATGGACTGACCCGACCGAGAAAGGCCTGACCGATGCGCATCACCCGCCGACTGCTTCTGACCGGCGCCGCCCTGGCGCTGGGCACGACCGCCCTGCCGCTGCGCCGCGCCTGGGCGGTGACCACGGCCGAGTTCGGGGGGATGCGCATCGACAGCCTGTCGGACGGCTGGCTTGAGCTGCCAGCCGACATGACGCTGGCGGTGCTGCCCGAGGCCGAGCGCGCGGCGCTGGGCGCGCAGTTCGGGCTGACACCCGGCGGCGTGGTGCAGAGCCCGCTCAACGTGACGCTGCTCAGGCACGACGGGCGGGTGGTGCTCTTCGACGTGGGCTCGGGGCCGGACTTCATGCCGACCGCGGGCAAGCTGGCCGAGGCGCTTGCGGCGCTCGACCTGACCCCGGACGACATCACCGACGTGGTCTTCACTCACGCCCATCCCGACCATCTCTGGGGGGTACTCGATGACTTCGACGAGCCGCTGTTCCCCGCCGCGCGGATGCAGATGGGCGCGCAGGAGCACGGGTTCTGGACCGACCCCGCCACCCCCGCCGCGCTGCCCGAAGCCCAGCAGAGCTTCGCCGCCGGTGCCGCGCGCCGGCTCGAGGCGCTGGGCGAGGCGGTCACCACCTTCGAGGCCGGAGCGGAGGTGCTGCCCGGCGTCGTCGCGGTGGCGACCCCGGGACATACGCCGGGCCACACGTCGTTCGCCATCGGCACCCCGGCCGAGGGGGTGTTCGTCACCGGCGACTTCATCACCATGCCGCTGAGCTTCGCCCGCCCCGAGATCGGCACCGCGACCGACCACGACCCGGCGCAGGCCGCCGAGACGCGCAAGGCGACGCTCGCGCGGCTGGCCGACGAGGGCTGGCGCATCCTCGGCTATCACCTGCCCGACGGTGGCCTCGGCCGGGTCGAGCGCGACGGCGACGCCTACCGCTTCGTCCCCGGCTGAGGCCGGTCCACGCTACGGGCGCGCGGGGCGTCGCACCCCCTCGCGCGGCTGGTCGATCAGCAGGTCGGTCAGCGCCCCGCCGATGAACATTGACGGCAGCGCCACCCAGGCGGTCAGCGCAAAGATCGAGCTGCCGCTGATCCCGTTGCCGATCGAGCAGCCGCCTGCCAGCATCCCGCCGAACCCCATCATCACCGCCCCCAGCATGGCGCGGCGCGTCTGCCCGGCGTTCTCGAAGGTCTGGACGTGCAGCTCGCCCGCGATCGCGGCGGCCACGAACGAGCCAATGAAGACGCCGGGGATCAGTCCGATGTCGAAGCCCCAGCCTTCGAACGGGGCCAGCATCGCCATCAGCGTGTTGGCCGAGGGGCCGGTGAAGGTGACCGAGCTCACCGACACCGGGTCGAACGCCACCTGCGCCAGGCTGTAGGTCATGAAATACCCCAGCGCCACGACCACCCCCACGCCCGCGCCGAAGATCAGCGGCCGCGGCCCGATCCGGTTCCGCCGCGCGATGTATAGCGCCAGCAGCGCGACCATGAGCCCCAGCGCCAGCCCCGATCCGCGCGGCAGCCCCAGCGCGGTGAGCAGGTTCACGTTGCGCCCGTCCGGCGTCACCCACCACGCGGCCATCTCGCCCCGCGCGCCGGCCAGCCAGCCGTGCAGCGCCATCTGCGCCGTCACCGCGAACAGGAGCCCCGAGAGGATCGAGCGCAGGTTCCCCGTCGCCGCCAGCACCAGCAGCCGCCCGGGGCAACCCCGCGACAGCACCATGCCGGCGCCGAAGATCAGCCCGCCCAGCACCGCCCCGCTGATCGAGCCGGTGACGGCCAGCATCCGCGCCTCGTTGGGCGCGAAGAGCCCGCTCAGCGCCGCCGCCTGCACCCAGACCGCCGCCGACGAGAACGACAAGAGCCACACCGCCATCCGCGGCCCCATCTGCCGGCGGGCGAACTCGACCGTCGCGGCGCGCAGGCAGAACGCCGAGCGCTGCGCCGCGGCGCCGAACAGCACGCCGGTGACAAGCCCGATCAGCGCCGCCGTCAGGCCGTCGCCGAAGCGCTCGGACAGCGCGGCGATCATCGGCAGGTGGTCCATCGGCTGTCCTCTCCCTCCCGCGTCCTCCGCCCCGACCCTGTGGCGGGCGTCCCACGCTGCGCAAGAAAAATCTCGGTCCCGTGCCGGCGAACTGGAACCAAATCGCGCGGCCGCCTACGCTCGGGGTCATGGTCGCAGCGGCCAAGGTGCCCGAGCATTTTTCGGCACGCGCTGCGGCCTGATGTCGCTTGTGGTTTCACGGTCCGGCCGGATGTTTGCGCGGCCCCTGTTTCGATCGAATTGCTTTTTCAGGCGTGAGCGCGATGACGACATTCTGGCCCGAGCCCGCCGACCGCTTCGACCGCGTGGCCATCGCCGAGGGCGCGCCCGGCGACGTCTCGGCCGAGGGCGCGCTGCGCCGCAGCCGCGAGCGTTACGGCGCGCTGTTACGGGCGGGGGCGCTGGTTATGTGGCGGTCCGACCCCGCCGGGCGGGTCCTCGCCGCCGCGGGCTGGCACGAGCTGACCGGCTGCCCCGACGAATCCGCGCTCGACCGCGGCTTTCTGGACCGCGTCCACCCCGAGGACCGCGGCCTGCTGGACTTCCGCGGCCGCGAGCCGACCGACGGGCTCGAGACCGACTGCCGCGTCCATGACCGCGAGGGCCGTTGGCGCTGGGTCCGCGCCCGCGGCGTGCTGCTGCCCGCCGCCGACGGGTTCGAGGCCGAGTGGGTCGGCACGCTCGAGGACATCCACGACCAGCGGCGCGCGCTCGACCGGGCGCGCTACCTCGCAGAACACGACGCGCTGACCGGCCTCGGCAATCGCCGCACGCTCGCCGCGAACCTCGTGCGGCTGCGCGACAAGCAGGCGAGCGCCACGGTGGTGATGCTGGACGTCGACCGCTTCAAGGCGGTGAACGACCTTTACGGCCACCAGCAGGGCGACCGCTTCCTCGTGCGGCTGGCCCAGATGCTGGGCGCCGCCGCGCCCGCCCATTCCGTCTGCGCCCGGATGGGGGGCGACGAGTTCTGCGTCGTGGTCGCCGACCGCGCCGAGGCGCGCGCCGTCTGCGCGGCGCTCGAGGCGGCGGCGTCGGCCGGGGTGGGGGTGGGCGAGCTGGTCATCCCGCTGACCGTCAGCGCCGGCCTCGCCGATGCCGACTGGGACGAGCCGGACCCGGTGTCGCGGGTGCTGCACAAGGCCGACCTCGCGCTGCGCCGGGCCAAGGCCGCGGGCCTGCCGCTGGTGGTCCACGACCCGCAGATGCAGGCCGAATCCGACCTGCGCGACCGGCTGCTCAGCGCCATGGGCGCGGCCTGCCGCAACGACGAGTTCTTCCTCGAATACCAGCCCATCGTCGATGTCGACAGCGGCCGCGCCGTCTCGCACGAGGCGCTGATCCGCTGGCAGCACCCCCAGTTCGGCCGCATCGAGCCGTCGCTGTTCGTCCGGCTGGCCGAAGAGAACGGCATGATCACCGAGCTGGGGCGTTGGGTGCTGACCCGCGCCTGCGCCGAGATGGCGCGGCTCGATCCGTCGGTGCGGGTGAACCTCAACGTCTCGGCCCGCCAGCTCGCCGTGCCGGGCTTCGCCGACGAGGCGCTGGCCATCGCCCGCGCCCACGGCGTCGCCCCGCAGCGGCTGACGCTCGAGCTGACGGAAAGCGTGAACATGGCCGAGCTCGCCGGCAGCGACGCCTTTGCCGGGCTGCGCCGGCACGGGTTCGGCACGGTGCTGGACGATTTCGGCACGGAATACGCGGTGCTCTCGCACATCGGGTCGGGCCACTTCGACGGCATCAAGCTGTCGCGCGGCTTCATCGAGACCTGCGGCGACGCGCGGCCGCGCATCGTGCTGCGCCATGTCGTGAACCTGTGCCGCGACCTCGGCATGGCGGTGGTGGCCGAGGGGATCGAGACCGAGGCGGAACGCGACTGCCTGCGCAGCCTCGGCGTGCGGCTGATGCAGGGCTATCACTTCGACCGCCCGCGCCGCGTGGACGAGCTGCCGGGGGCGCTGCGCATCCCGGCCTGAGGGGGGGCGCAACGACAAACGGCGCCGCCCGGGGGCAGCGCCGTCCTGTCACGTCGCGGGGACGGTCAGAGGCTCTCGTCGATCCACGACTTGAGCGCCGCCTTGGGCGCCGCGCCCATGCGGTTCGAGACGACCTTGCCGTCCTTGAACATGAAGAGCGCCGGGATGCCGCGGACGCCGAGCGTCGCGGGCGTGTCCGGGTTCTCGTCCACGTTCACCTTCACGATCTTGATCTTGCCGGCATATTCCTCGGAGAGCTCTTCCAGCGAGGGGCCGATCTGGCGGCAGGGGCCGCACCATTCGGCCCAGAAGTCCACCATCACGGGGACATCGGACTGACGGACGACGCTGTCGAAATCGGCGTCGGAGGCTTTCATCGTGGCCATCGGGGTCTCCTTCATGGCGCGGGTTCGGTTGTTCCAGAGCTATGAAGCCAGCCCCCCGGGGTCAAGGCGCGGCGTCGGGGGCCAGCTCGGCGAGCGCCCGCGCCCAGGCGGCGTCGAGCGTCGCATCGGGCAGCGGCATCAGGGTCCGGGTCCGGGTCCACAGGATCGCCGTCTCGACCCGCCGGTCGGGCCAGATCGCCCGCAGCGCGTGGCGATAGGCGGCCATCTGGCGCAGGTAGCCCTCGGGCGTCGAGCCAGCGTCGGCGGGCACCGCGGCGTTCGACTTGTAGTCGATGGCGGTGATCCCCTCGGGCGCGACGATCAGCCGGTCGATGGCGCCCGAAAGCCGCAGCCCGCCCGCCAGCGGCGCCGACAGCGCCACCTCGCGCAGCACCGTGGCGCCGGGCGGCGGGGCGAAGAGCCCGGCCAGCGCCTCGGCGCCGCGGATCTCGGCCAGCTCGGCCAGCAGCGCGTCGAGCTCGGGCGCGGTCGGCAGCCCGTCCTCGGTCCCGGCCAGCAGCGTCCTCGCGCGGTCCGGCCATTCAGCGGGGTCGAGGTCGGGCAGGTGTTCGAGCAGCAGGTGCAGCCGCGTCCCCGCCAGCAGCGCCGCGGCCCGGTCGCCCGGCCCCACGGCCCCCGCGGCGATCTTGTCGCCGCCGAGGCTCGTCGCCGCGACCGGGCGCGGCGGGCGGGCCACAGCTGGGGCCTCGCGCCGCAGGCAGTCGGGCAGGGGCGGGGGCGGGGGCGCATCGGCCGTGTCGGCCGCCGCGGCCGCCACCGGCCAGTCGCCGAAGGCCAGCCGCCGGGTGGTGCCGCCGTGCCCGTCGTCCAGCGTCTGGGCGTTCAGGCCGGGGTGACGCGCGCGGTCGAACCCGTCCGAGACCATCGCATACCAGCTTTCGGTCCCCACGCCCGTGTCGCCCGCGGCAGCCACGACCAGCCAGCTTTCCGCCCGCGTCAGCGCGACATAGAGCAGCCGCCGCCGCTCTTCCTCGGACCGGCGCGCGTCGCGGTCGATCCACCCGCGCACGTGCTCGGTCTGCATGGCCTTTGCCGCCCGCCAGTGCGCGGGCGGGCCGCTGTCGGGCAGGATCGTCGGCGGGGTCTGGCCGGGGCCACCGCGCCTGGCGGTCTCGGGCAGGATCACCACCGGGCTTTCCAACCCCTTGGCGCCGTGCACCGTCATCACCCGGATCACCCCCTCGCCCTCGGACGCGCTGTCGGGCTGGCGGCGCAGCTCGGCCTCGTCATCGGCAAGCCAGGCGAGGAACCCGGTCAGCGAGGGCGCCTCGGTCGTCTCGTAGGTCAGGGCCTGCGCCATCAGCGCGTCGATCCCGTCCTCGGCCTCGGGGCCGAGCCGGCCGATCAGCCGCGCCCGCCCGCGGTGCCGGATCAGCAGCCGCGAGATCAGGTCATGGGGGCGCATGAAGTCGGCGTGGCGCTGCAGATCCTCGAGGATCGCCATCGCCTCGCGGTGCGGCGAGGCCCTGAGCGCCGCGATCAGCAGCCCCTTGCGCGGCGCGGCAAGGCGGTAGAGCGCGTCCTCGCTGAGCCCGAAGAGGGGCGAGCGCAGCGCGGCGGCCAGCGACAGGTCGTCCTCGGGCAGCGCGAGGACCGAGAGCACCGCCCGGATGTCGCGCACCGCCAGCTCGGCCCCGAGCCGCAGCCGGTCGGCCCCGGCCACCGGCAGCTCGGCCTTCTTCAGCGCCCGGATCAGGTGGTGGAACAGCCCCTTGCGGCGCTGCACGAGGATCAGGATGTCGCCCGGCCTGATCGGCCGCGGCTCGTCCTTGCCGCGCGGCAGGATGGGCGTGCCGATCATCGCCTTGGCGGCCGCCGCCACCCGCTCGGCCAGCACGGTCGCCGCGGCGTTGGGCGCCGGCTGGTCCACCGGCTCGTGCCACGGGCCGGGCTCGGGCTTCTGCGGCTCGAGCACCGGCGCCCACAGGTCCACCCGCCCCGGCATCCGGTCGCGGAAGGCGATGTGGTGCGGCGGCAGCTCACCCAGCCCCTCGCCCGCCGGCCCCTCGAACACCGCGTCGGTCAGCGCGAGGATCGCCGGGGATGAGCGGAACGAGTGCAGCAGCGCCGCGTCCTGCATCGGCTGGCCGGCGGCGTCGAAGGCGGCCTTGAACTGGCGGCGGCGGTCCTCGAACACCGCGATGTCGGCGCCCTGGAACGAGAAGATCGACTGCTTCGGGTCGCCCACCACGAACAGCGTGCGCGGCCGGTCGTGGGCGCCCTCGCCGGCGGTGAACTCGGTCGTCAGCCGCTCGATCACCCGCCATTGCGCGGGCGAGGTGTCCTGTGCCTCGTCCACGAGGATGTGGTCGATCCCGCCGTCCAGCCGGAACAGCACCCACTGCGCCATCGCCGCATCCTCGAGGAGGCGCGCGGTGCGCAGGATCAGGTCGTCGAAGTCGAGCCACCCGCCGGCCCGCCGCGCCGCCGCATAGCGGGCGCAGAAGGCGTGGCCGAAGCGCTGCAACGCCAGCGTGCGGGTGGCGTGGGCGAGCGCCAGACGCCGGGGCCGGGTCGCCTCGACCCGCGACATGAACTCCTCGATCTGGTCCACGAACGGGGCGCAGGGGCCGCTGCGCAGCGCCTTGGTGGGCCAGCCGCCGAGCTTGGCGGAAAACGGCGCCTTGGCGCTCTCGCCGTTGAGCAGCACCCGCTCCAGCACCTCGAGCGCGCCGAGATCGGGCTGCGCCCAGTCGGCGCCGCGCAGGTGGGCGGCGGATTTCTGGTCGTTCGGGCTGCTCGCCTCGAGCAGCGGGATCAGCGCCGGGATCAGCGTCGCCTCGCGCCCGTCGAGGCAGCCCGACAGCAGCGCCACCTCGTCGAACCCCGGCGGCAGGCCGCAGCCGGCCCAGAGCGTGTCGGCGCAGGGCGCGGCGTCATGGTCGCGCAGCGTGGCGAGGAACCCGTCCAGCCGGTCCTCGGTCAGCAGCAACATCAGGTCCGCCATCTCGGGCGCGCCCTCGCGGGCCATCGCCTCGATAACCTCGGCGCGCAGGTTGGCCGCGGTGCGTTCGTCCAGCTCGGCGAAGCCGTGCGGCACCCCGGCCTCGAGCGGAAAGCGCCGCAGGACGCCGGCGCAGAAGCTGTGGATGGTCTGGACCTTGAGGCCGCCCGGCGCCTCGATCGCCTGCGCAAACAGCCGCCGCGCGGCGGCGAGGTCGGCCGCAGGGCCCACCCCCATCGCCGCGAGCTGCTTGGTGAGGGTCGCGTCGTCCAGCATCGCCCACTCGCCCAGCCGGCCGAGCAGGCGGTTCTGCATCTCGGTCGCGGCGGCCTTGGTGTAGGTCAGGCACAGGATGCGCTCGGGCGGGGTGCCGTCCAGCAGCAGCCGCGCCACCCTGTCGGTCAGCACGCTGGTCTTGCCCGAGCCGGCGTTGGCGGTCAGCCACGTGGACCGCTCGGGGTCCGCGGCCCGGTGCTGGTTGCGGGTGGCGTCGTCGGGGGCTTTGGGGGGGTCGGACGGGGTTTCAGAATCCGGCGTGCCGCCCTGATCCGGCCTCGGGCCACGTTCCTCGCGCTTGCCCTTGCCCGGTTCGGTCGGGTCCTCCGGGGGTGTCGGATCAGTCACGGCCCACCTCGATCACCGTTGCGGGGTCGGCGTCGGACCACTCGCCATAGCGGCTCAGGTGGTCGTAATCCGAGCCATCGGTCGTCCGCTCCATCGCCCGCCGGGCCGCGAAGCCGTGCGCGCCGGACAGATAGGCGCCGATCAGCGTCACGAAGTCGTCCCACGTCCCCGTGAGGTCGTCGCCCCAGCCAAGCGAGGTCGTCTCGCCCTTGCCGCCCAGCCGGATGTAGCGCAGGTCCGCCACCTCGAGCGGCTCGCCCCCGATCGCGCCGCGCTCGGCCATCGCCGCCTCGAGCGGCAGCTGCTTGTCGAACGCCTTGACCTGTCTCGCGGTCGGCGGTGTGCCGGACTTGTAGTCGTAGATCACCACCCGCCCGTCGTTCAGCCGGTCGATGCGGTCGGGCCGGGCAGTCAGCGTGAAGCCGGTCCCCGCCAGCGGCAGCCGGTGCCCGGTCTCGACCACCATCGGCGCGCCTTCGGCCAGCCGTTCGGCCTCGGCCCGCGCCAGCGCCGGGGCGATCCCGGCGATGCGGGCGCGCCAGAACATCCGCACCGCGGGCCAGGGCACCTGGGCCGCCAGCACCTCGTCGGCCGCGGCGAGCAGCCGCGCGGCCAGGAACTCGGGGCTGTCGCCCGCGGCCGGGGCCGGGGTCAGGAAGCGGCGGATGATGTCGTGCAGCACGTTGCCGCGCTCGGCCGCGTCGGGCAGCGGCCTGAGCGGGTCGAGCGCGCGCAGCCGCAGCACCCGGGCCGCGTAGATCGCATACGGGTCGCGGATCAGCCGCGAGACGGCGGTGACCGAGAGTTCGCTCAGCGCCGGGGCGGGCGGGCGCGGCGCGGGGCGGGGGGCGGCGGGGGCCTGATCCGCAGGCCCGGGCGCCGCCAGCGCCGCGGCGTGGGCCAGCCACACGTCGCCCCGCGCCCGCATCGCCTTGAGCGCCGCCTTGCCGTCCTGCGCGGGCAGCCCGGCCACGAGGTTCACAAGCCGGTTCAGCCAGCGGGCCGGGATCGTCTCGGCCTCGTCGCTGCGCCGGGCGCGGGTCAGCATCACCTCGGGCCCCGCCACCGCGATCTGGAAATCATGCGCCGACAGACCGATCCGCCGCTCGGGCAGCGGCAGCCCCGCCTGCCGCCGCATCGGCCGGCTGAGCCACGGATCGGGGTCGAGCGCCTGCGGCCAGCCGCCCTCGTTCAGCCCGCCGAGAATCACCAGCCCGCCCGGCTGGGCGCCGACCTCGGTCCGGGCCTCGCGCGGGCCGCGGATGCGGACCAGCGGGTGCGAGTCGGCGTCGGCGCGCACCGCCTGCGCCTGCAGCTCCTGCACCAGCAGCTCGGCAAAGTCGCGGGCCGAGCTTTCGGGGCCGCGCGGGGCGTGGGCGGCGATGTGGTCGAGGACGGCGCGCGCCTTGTCGCCCGCCCGCTCGGCATAGAGCGCCGAGGCTTCCGCCTCGCCCCCGGCGCCTGCGGCCCACAGCTCGGCCAGCCGGCGGTGGCGGGCGGCGCGATCGGCCAGCGGCAGCGGGCCGGGGTCGGCGATCAGCGGCAGGGTCGCGTCGATCAGCGCCGCGACCCCCTCGGCCCAGGCCGCGCGCCCGGGGGCGGGGCGGCCCCGGCGCGAGGCCGCGCCGAACCGGCGCAGCGCCGCGGCGTCGGGGAAGGGGGGGCCGTTGCGGCGCAGGAACAGCTCGAGTTCCCGGGTGTGCAGCAGATGCGCCCGCCGCGCCCGCCGCCGCGCGGTGGCGCTGTCGCCCTGTCCGGTCGCGGTCAGCGGATGCTTGAGCAGCACCAGCAGCGGCGCGATCTCGAAGGGCGCGAGCGGCAGTTCGGCGATGTGGCGCAGGAACAGCCCCGCCGCGGTCAGCGGCAGCGGCGCCCCGGCGCTGTCGTCGGGGCGGATGCCCCAGCGGTCCAGTTGCGCCGTCACCCGCCGGGTCAGGTTGCGGTCGGCGGCGATCAGCGTGACCGGGCGGGCGTCCTCGATCGTGGCGCGGATCAGCGCGGCGATGGCCGCGGCCTCGGCGGCGGGCTGGTCGGCCTCAATCAGCCCCAGCCCTTCGGTCGCCGCCAGCAGCGGCCCGAGCGAGGGCCCCTCGGCGATCCAGCGGTCGGTCACCGGCGCCGGGCGCAGCGCTAGGCTGACGAGGCGGTTGCGCGCCGGGGCCGGCGGCGCGGCATCGGTCCAGGGCTGCGGCGGCCCCAGCGCCTCGGTCAGCGCGGCCAGCCGGGCCTGCGGGTGGTCCTCGTCCCCCGCGGCGAGGCGCGCCAGCAGCTCGGGCGGCGTGTGGGCGTCGTGGCCGGGCAGGATCACGGCGCCCTCGGGCAGATGCGCCACCGCCTCCATGAACAGCCGCGTGGCCCCGTGCGAGCCGGTCGAGCCTGCGACGATCACCGGCCCCGCGGGCAGGTTCCGGCCCGCGGCCCAGTCGTCGGCCAGCGCCCGCGCGGCCCGGTACTGCAGCGCCTCGCGGTCGGGGGCGTCGTCGCCCAGATGGAACCCCGCGGCGATCCGCAGGAAGGCCAGCGCCCGCTGCCAATGCGCCGCATGGGCGCCCGCGTCGATCGTCTCGAGCGCCTCGGGCCCCAGCCCCTCGGCCTGCATCTCGGCCATCAGCCCGGCGAGCGAGCGGGTCAGCGCCGGCACCGACTGGCCCCAGTCCTGCGCCGCCGTGCCGCCCGCGGCCAGCGCCGCCGCGACCAGCCGCGACAGCTCGAGCCGGCGGGCGAGCGGCGCCTCGGGCGAAGGCAACCCGGCGCCGGTCCCGAGTTCCGCGATCAGCCGCAGCCGCGGCAGAAGGGCCGCCCCGCCACGGTGGAACGCCGCCTCGATGGCGCGCAGCGTCTGGCCCGAGTTGCAGTGGATCGTGACCGAGGCCATCGCCTCGGGCGGGCGGTCCGCCATGCGCTCGCGCAGGCCGCGCACGACCTCGCCTGCGAAATCCACGCCGGGGGGCAGGGCGTAAAGGCCGCGCATCAGGTGCGCCCCTCACGCATCGCCTCGGCCAGCATCGCCTCGGCCAGCGGGATGCAGTCCGGCCGCCCCACGTCGCACCAGTCGCCGGGGTGGATGAGGCCGTAGGCGCCGCCCGCCGCGATCATCGCGTCCCAGAGGAGGTTGAGCGAGAACACCTCGGCCGCCACCCCCGCCAGCCGGTCGGTGGCGATGATCTGCGCCCCGCCATAGACGAGCGGCCCGCCGCGGCGGAGGCGGCCCTGCGCATCGAGCGAGAAGTCGCCCGCGCCGACCCGCCCGCGGGTGCGCGCGGCGGGGACGAGCATCAGCAGCGCCTCCATCCGGTCCCCGTCCCAGCCGGCGCGCAGCGCGGCCAGCGGGTTCGGGCCGCGCCAGATCACGTCGGGGTTCATGGTCAGCACCGGCCCCGGCCCGAGCCGCGGCAGCGCATGGCGCAGCCCGCCGCCGGTCTCGCGCAGAAGGTCGGCCTCGTCCGAGATCACGATGCCCGGCCGCCCGGCGAGGTGGCGGGCGATCTGGTCGCCCAGGTGATGGGTGTTGACCACCACCCGCGCCACCCCCGCCGCGGTGGCGAGGTCCAGCGCGTGGTCGAGCAGCGCCCGCCCGGCGACCGGGATCAGCGGCTTCGGCGTGTGGTCGGTCAGCGGCGCCATCCGCGTGCCCTTGCCGGCGGCGAACAGCATCAGCGTGGTCGGCGCCTCGGCCGCGCGACCGGTCCGGGCGCGCAGCGCGGCGATGACCTCGGGCGTCGGCGCGGGCACGCCGGCCACCGCCTCGGCCAGCGGCGCCAGCGCCGGGTGGGCGAGGTCGTGCGCCACCGCCGCCCAGACCCGCGGCATCAGGTCGAGGTAGCGCGGCTTGCCGTCCCGCAGCGCCAGCCGGGCGAAGATCCCCATGATCCGCAGCCCCCGCGCCGCACCCATCAGCGCATAGGCGGCGCGGAAGCGGTCCGGGTCATGCCCGGTCGCGGCGAGGTAGCGGTCGATCTGCCGCGCCTCGGTCGCGGGCGGGATGTCGCGGCGCGCGTCCTGCAGGGCCGAGGCGAGCTCATAGGCCGGGTGCGTCGCCACCGCGTCCTGAAAGTCGAGCAGCCCCAGCGGCCCGTCACCCCGCCAGACGAGGTTCTCGGCATGGAAATCCCGCAGCGAGACGACCGCCGGGGTGTCGGCGGCCAGCCGGTCCCAGAGCGCGGCGATGGCGGCACCCGCCTCGGCCCCCGCGCCGGGGGCGCCGGCGGCGGGGGCGTACCACTCGGCCAGAAGCCCGACCTGCCCGGCCAGCGCCGCGCCGTCCAGCGGGGCCACGAAGTCGGGCGGGGCGTGGCGGTGCAGGTCGACGATCAGGTCGGTGACGCGGTCATAAAGCGCCTCGGCCGCCTTGGGGTCGCGGTCGAGCACCCGGGCGAGCAGGTCGTCGCCCAGATCCTCGAGCAGCGCGAAGCCGTGCGCCGGGTCGGCGGCCAGCACCGCGGGGGCGGCAAAGCCCCGGTCGCGCAGCCAGTCGGTCATCTGAAGATAGCGCGGCAGCTGCCCGCCGGGGTCGTCCATCAGGACCGCGGTGCCCTCGGGCGCCGTGAGCCGCGCATAGCTGCGGGCCGAGGCGTCCCCGGCCAGCGGCGCCACCCGCGCCTCGGCCCAGCCTGGGGCGTGGACGAACCGCGCCGCCGCCGCAAGGCGCGCCACCCAACCCCAGCGCGCGGGATCGCCGCTCAGCGTGATGCGGCGCAGGTCGGGGTCGGTGGCGCACAGCGCGACCCGCAGCGCGCCGGAGGGCGGGGCGCCCATCCGCCCGGGCCACTCGATCAGCGTGATCGCCTCGGGCATCGCATCCTCGAGCCCCAGCTCGAACAACTCGGCGGGATCGGTCAGGCGGTAGAGGTCGGCGTGCCAGAGCTCGATCCCGCCCGCGTCGAGGTAAGTCTGGACGAGGGTGAAGGTCGGGCTCGGCACATCCTCGGCCGCGTCGCCTTGTCGGGCACGGATCAGGGCGCGGGCGAAATGGGTCTTGCCGGCCCCCACCGGCCCGTCGAGCAGCAGCGTGTCGCCCGGCGCCAGCCGCGGCGCGAGCATCCGCGCGAGGCCGGCGGTCAGGGCCGCGTCGGCGGCCTCGATCGTGGCGAGAGGGGCGGGAGGGCTGGTCATCGCCGCGACCCTAGCGGCACGGCGCGGCCGGTGGAAGGGCGGGGCGGACGGGGGCGGGGTGGCGGCTCGGGGGGCGTGGAGCCTCCCGGTGTTGCGAGGCACGCGCCCGCAGCAGATGGCGCGGCGGCCACGGACGGCTGACCGACACAGCAGGAACGTCTCCCCTTCGCGACCGAGCGCCGTGCTGGGCCAGGCTGACTGGCGCGATCTCTCGCGCGTGAGGCCGTCCAAACCCCATCATTTCCACGGCGGGACGGCCCCCCTCACCGCCCCCCGAGCGCCGCCCCCAGCGCGGCCGCGGCGGCGGCGATGGAGGGGCCGAGGGCCTCGATGCGCCGCGCGTCCAGCCGCAGGGACGGGCCGGCGAGCGTCAGCGCCGCGACCGGGTCGCCCAGCCCCGCGAAGACCGGCGACGCGACCGCCGACTGGCCCGGCACGGATTCGTCGCGCTCGGACAGCCAGCCGGCGTGGCGCAGGGTGGCGAGGTCGGCGGTGAGCGCGCCCTGATCGGTCAGGCTCTGCGGGGTCAGCGCGGGCAGGGGGCCGGCGCCGAGCAACGCCTCGACCCGGGCGAGCGGCAGATGCGCGATCAGCGCCTTGCCCGCGGCGCTCGCGTGCAGGGGCAGGCGGGTGCCGGGGGCCAGCACCACCCGCAGCGTGGCGGGGCCGGCGGCCTCGGCCACGACCAGCGCCGCGTCGGCGTCGGGAACGGCGAGCGCCGCGGTCTCGCCGCTTTCGGCCGCCAGCCGGTCCAGCGCCGGGCGGGCGCGCTCGGCCAGCCCGCCGCGGCGCAGGAAGGCCGCGCCCAGCCGCACCGCGCCGGGCCCGATCGACCAGCCCTGCGTCGCCGGGTCGGCCTCGACCAGCCGCCGCGCGGCCAGCGCGCCCAGCAGCCGGTGCGTGGTCGAGGGCGCGAGCCCGAGCTGGCGGGCGATGTCCGAAAGCGGCAGCCCGTCGCGGGCCGCCAGCGCATCGAGGATCGCCAGCGCCCGGTCCACCACGGCCGAGCCGCCCGCGGGCTCCTCGGCCGGCGTCTTGCGCGGGCGGCCGGTGCGGGCCGGCGGCTTGGCCGCAGGGGTCGAGGGGGTGTCGTGGGACGGCGGGGGCACGGGGCGGCGGGGGTCGGTCATGGCGCGGGCAGGCTGGCGCAATCCCGGGCAGGGCGCAATCCGCATGGTGGAAAGCCGCGCGATTTGGCTTGGCGCAGCCGATCCGCCAGCGCAGCCTCGGCCCGAGCGGCCGCAGAGCCGTGAACCGAGGGAGACCGATGACCGACCTGACCCATTCCCGTGGCACGCTCGACCCTGTCGAGGCCGTGCCGCCCGCCCCGCGGCTCTTTGCGCTGGGGCTTCAGCACGTGCTGGTGATGTATGCGGGCGCCATCGCCGTGCCGCTGATCGTCGGCCGGGCGCTGAAGCTTTCGCCCGAGGACGTGGCGTTCCTGATCTCGGCCGACCTGTTCGTCTGCGGCATCGCCTCGATCATCCAGTCGATGGGCGCGGGCGCGTGGCTCGGCGTGCGGCTGCCGGTGATGATGGGCGTGACCTTCGCCGCGGTCGGGCCGATGGTCGCCATCGCCAACGAGACCCCGGGCGAGATCGGCGCGCGGGCGCTTTTCGGCGCGGTGATCGGGGCGGGGATCGTGGCGGTGCTGCTGGCGCCCTTGGTCAGCCGGATGCTGCGGTTCTTCCCGCCGGTCGTCACCGGCACGGTGATCCTGACCATCGGGATCAGCCTGATGCCGATCGGGATCAACTGGATCTTCGGCCTGCAGCAGGGGCCGACGGCGCCGAAGCTGGTCGATCCGGCGATGCAGGCGTGGCTGGATGCGCAGGTCGCCGCGGGCGGCGTGCCGCTGGGGACGAAGATCGCGGCCAGCGTGCCGAACCCGCTTTACGCCGCGCCGCGCAACTTCCTGATCGCCGGGGTGGTGCTGGCCACGATCCTGCTGATCGCCCGCTTCGGGCGCGGCTTCCTGTCCAACATCGCGGTGCTGATCGGGATCGTGGTGGGCGGGCTCCTCGCCGCGTCGATGGGGATGATGCATTTCGAGAAGGTCGCGGCGGCCGCCTGGTTCGCGCCGATCCGGCCCTTCCACTTCGGGATGCCGACCTTTGACCCGGTGATGATCCTGACCATGACGCTGGTGATGATCGTGGTGATGATCGAATCGACCGGGATGTTCCTCGCGCTCGGCGACATGGTGGGCCACCGGATCAGCCAGCCGCGGCTGGCGGCGGGGCTGCGGGCGGACGGCGTCGGCACGATCCTCGGCGGGGTGTTCAACACCTTCCCCTACACCTCGTTCTCGCAGAACGTGGGGCTGGTGGGCGTGACCGGCGTGCGCTCGCGCTTCGTCTGCGTGGCGGGCGGGGCGATCATGATCGTGCTGGGGCTGATCCCCAAGATGGGCGCGCTGGTCGAGGCGCTGCCGACGGTCGTGCTGGGCGGGGCCGGGCTGGTGATGTTCGGGATGGTCGCCGCGACCGGCGTGCGCATCCTCAGCCGCGTCGATTTCACCGCCAACCGGCACAACCTGTTCATCGTCGCCATCGCCATCGGCATGGGGATGATCCCGATGATCGCCGGCGACTTCGACCAGTGGCTGCCGCGCGGGACCCGGGTGCTGACCCACTCGGGCATCCTGCTCGCCGCCGTGTCGGCCGTGCTGCTCAACTGGTTCTTCAACGGCGCAAAGCCGGTGGACGAGGATGAGCTGCGCCGCGCCGGCGCCGCCGCCGACAGCCACTGAACCGACCGGGGGGCCGCCCGCCGCGGCGGCCCCTCAGGCCACCCCCGCCAGCCGCAGCGCCATCCCGGCCGCCGCGCACAGGGCCAGCACCGGCACCACCCCCCAGCGCAGCCCGAAGACCAGCACCAGCGCCACCCCCGACAGCGCCGCGGCCCACGGGTCGAGCCGACCGCCCGGCATGACGAAGTGCCAGCCGAACCACAGCGCGAGATTGAGGATCACCCCCACCACCGCCGCCGTGATGGCGCCGAGCGCCGCAGCGAGGCCGGGGTTGTGGCGCAGCCGCTCGATGTGCGGGACGCCGAGGAAGATGAAGGCAAAGCAGGGCGCGAACGTCACCCAGGTCGTCAGCAGCCCGCCCAGCACCCCGGCGGCGACGCTGCCCCCGGTCTCGCGCCAGGCGGCGAGGAAGCCCACGAACTGCGTCACCATGATGAGCGGCCCGGGCGTCGTCTCGGCGAGCCCGAGCCCGTCGAGCATCTCGCCCGGCGTGACCCAGCCGTAGCGGGACGAGGCCTCCTGCGCGACCCAGGCGAGGACCGCGTAGGCGCCGCCGAAGGTCAGCAGCGCGAGCTTGGCGAAGAACGCCGCGATCTCGGCCCAGACGCTGCCCGGCAGCGCGAGCCAAAGCGCCGCGACCGGGACAAGCCACAGCACCAGCGCCACCATCCCCGCGCGGGTCGCCCCCGCCCCGGCGGGCGGCGCGGCCTCGCCCAGCACGGTGCCGGCGTCGGCGATGGTCCCCGCGGCCCCGTGCCCGGGCCCGGCGAGCCCCGCGAGGCCCATCCGGCTGCCCGCCCAGCCGGCCAGCGCCGCGCCGAGGATGATGAGCGGGAAGGGCGCCCCCAGCCCGGCGATGGCGGCAAAGGCCGCGCCCGCGACGACCAGCCGCGCGGGCGAGGTCAGCGCCTTGGTCCCGATGCGCACCACCGCCTGCACGACGATGGCCAGCACCGCCGCCTTGAGGCCGAAGAACAGCCCCGCGACGAGCCCGGTCCCCCCCCACAGCACATAGACGACCGACAGCGCCATGATCGAGACCGCGCCGGGCAGGATGAACAGCCCCCCCGCCACCAGCGCGCCGCGCACCCCGTGCATCAGCCAGCCGACATAGGTCGCAAGCTGCATCGCCTCGGGGCCGGGCAGCATCATGCAGAAGTTCAGCGCGTGCAGGAACCGCCCGTCCCCGAGCCAGCGCCGCTCATCGACGAGGATGCGGTGCATGACCGCGATCTGCCCCGCCGGCCCGCCGAACGAGAGCGCGGCGATCCGCGCCCAGACCCGGGTTGCCTCGGCGAGGGTGGGGTGCGGCGGGGCGGGGGCAGGCGGAGGGGCGGGCGGGGGCGAAAAGCGGGGCGGTGCAGTCATCAGGCGGCTCCGGCGGACAGCGGGTCTGATCCCCTTTTCCGCGCTCACCGTGGCCCACGACCGGCGCAGGCGCAATGTCTCTCACCCCGTTCCCGGCGCAGCCAACCCGCCGCGCCGCGCGCCCGCCTCGGGCTGGACCCAAATATCCCCGCCGGAGGCTCCTGCCACGGACACCCCGCGCCGCCCGGCCGCGCATCGTGCAGCGGGTCCGACGTCCACCGGCGCGCCGGACGGGCGGCCTTGGGCGGCCCCCTCGCCGCCCCCCAGCCCCCCGCGCCTCACCCGGCGCAGAGCGCCTGCCGCGCTTCGGCGTATTCCGCCGCCAGCCGGTCCACCAGCGCGCCGGCCGGGGTCACCTCGTGGATCGCGCCGATGCCCTGGCCCGAGCCCCAGATCTGGCTCCACGCCTTGGCCTTCGCCGCGCCCTTGCCGAAGTCCATCGCCGAGGCGTCGGCCGAGCCGAGCGCGTCGGGGTCCATCCCCGCGGCCCGGATCGAGGGCTTCAGGTAGTTGCCGTGAATCCCCGTGAAGAGCGAGGAATAGACGATGTCCTCGGCCCCCGAATCGACGATCATCTGCTTGTAGGCGGCGTCGGCGTTGGCCTCGGCCGTGGCGATGAAGGGGCTGCCGATATAGGCGAGGTCCGCCCCCATCGCCTGCGCCGCGAGGATCGCGCGGCCGGTGGCG
This sequence comes from Paracoccus sanguinis, assembly GCF_900106665.1. Taxonomy (GTDB): domain Bacteria; phylum Pseudomonadota; class Alphaproteobacteria; order Rhodobacterales; family Rhodobacteraceae; genus Paracoccus; species Paracoccus panacisoli. Next base: position 1,036,242 of record NZ_FNNA01000001.1, on the reverse strand, counting down.
ATGGCGCCCGACAGCAGCAGCGGCCCGTCGAAGAAGGACCGGATCTCCTGGATCAGGGCGAAGGGCGACAGGCCGCCGGCGTGCCCGCCTGCGCCCGCTGCCACCGCGATCAGGCCGTCGGCGCCCTTCTCCAGCGCCTTGCGGGCGAAGGTGGGGGTGATGACGTCGTGCAGGGTGATCCCGCCGCAGTCATGGGCGGCGGCGTTCACCTCGGGGCGGGCGCCGAGCGAGGTGATCCAGATCGGCACCTTGTGGCGGTGGCAGATCTCGATGTCGCGCTCGAGCCGGGCGTTCGAGCGGTGGACGATCTGGTTGACCGCGAAGGGCGCCGCCGGGCGGTCGGGGTTGGCCTGGTTGTGGCGGTCGAGTTCCTCCTCGATCCGGGTCAGCCAGGCGTCGAGCAGCGGCGGCTCGCCGTCCTTCTCGCGCGCGTTCAGCGCCGGGAAGCTGCCGACGATCCCGGCCTTGCACTGGGCGATGACGAGGTCCGGCCCCGAGACAATGAACATCGGCGAGGCGATGGCGGGGACGCGCAGGTTCGACAGGATCGGCGGCAGCATGGGGTTCCTCCACGAATGTGGCGCGATGTTGCGGGGGCCGCGCGGCGGTGCAAGCCCGCCGCTGCGTCACCCCTCGCGCCCCCGCTCAGTAGGGCAGGGGGTGGGCGCGGTGGAAGCGGTCGATGGCGGCCAGCGCGTCGTCGTCGAGCGTCACCCCCAGCCCGTCGATCAGGTGGTCGAGCTGCGCCGGGGTGGTCGCCCCGATGATCGGGATCGCCGGGAACGGCCGCTGGCGGACGAACGCCACCGCGGCGTGGATCGGGTCGAGCCCGAGCCCGCGCGCCATCTCGACCCAGGCGTCGGCGGCGGTGAGCCCGCGTTCGGTCATCCGCCCGCCGAGGTTGCCCGGCCCGCCCTCGCGCTTGTCGGTGGCGGCGCGCGAGCGCTCGGGGATCGTCCCGCCCGCGTATTTCCCGGTCAAAAGCCCCGCGGCGAGCGGCGAATAGGCCAGCAGCGTCACGTCCTCTTTCTGCCCGACCTCGGCCATGTCGGTGTCATACATCCGGTAGAGCGGCCCGTATTCGTTCTGCACCGACACCACCCGCGGCCCGCCGGTACGCTGGGCCGCGCCCAGCCACGCCATCGTGCCCCAGGCGGATTCGTTCGACAGGCCGAAGGCCCGCACCTTGCCCGCCGCCACGACCTTGGCGAGTTCGGTCAGGATGGCGTCCATGTGATCCTCGACCCGCGCCTTGGAACTGCCGCGCGGATCGAAGGTCCAGTTCTGCCGGAAGGCATAGCCGCCGCGCTTGGGCCAGTGCAGCTGGTAGAGGTCGATGCGGTCGGTCCCCAGCCGCTTGAGCGAGCCGTCCACCGCGCCGGCGATGTTGTCCGGCTCGAACCCCTTGCCGCCGCGGGAATGGCCGCCGTTCGGGCCGCTGATCTTGCTGGCGATCTGCACCCGGTCGCGGGCGCCGGGGCGGGCGGCGAGCCAGGCGCCGATCACCTCTTCTGTCCGGCCGTAGAAGGCGGCCTGCGGGGGGACGGGATACATCTCGGCGGTGTCGAAGAAGCTGATGCCGGCGTCGAGCGCCCGGTCCATCTGGGCGAAGGCGTCGTCCCGGCCCGTGTCGCGCCCGAATGTCATCGTGCCGAGGCAGACGTCGCTCACCTCGATCGTGCCCAGTTTCCGCCTGTCCATCCAAGACCCCCGTTTCGCTCAAGGTGGCGACCCTGCCAGCCGGCCGGGCCGGGCGCAAGCGCGCCTCAGCCGCCCGAGCCGGGGAAGCTCGCGTCGAACTGGCGGTCCTCGGTGTCCTCGGCGTGGACGGTGACGGGTGCGCCGTCGGGAGTGTAGCCGAGGCGGAACACGGGGTTTTCCGAGATCGAGATGCCGCCCTCCATCTCCATCAGCAGCGCGTCGCCCTGCCGCAGGGTGACGCTGCGGACGAACTCGGCCGGGATGTCGAGCAGGGTGAGCTGGTCGCGTTGCAGTCCCGAGAAGTTCGGGTGGCGGATCATCAGTTGCCCCATGGCGCGGTCCCCGGCGGGTTCAGAGGTCCAGCGCATCGCGCCGATGTCCTTGCGCGCGTCCTCGCCCGACCGGCCTGCGGGGGCCGCGCAGCCGCCCGAGGCCTTGACGAAGCGCCCGGCCATGACCTGCCGCCCGTCCGCGAGCGTGGCGATGGCGCGCACGTCGGAATAGGCGTTGACCCTCACCCGCACCTCGAGGTCGAGGGGCGCGGTCGCGGGGCCGAGGGTGAACTCGGCCGCGACCGGGGCCGGGTTCTCGTCGATGACCAGCGCCAGGCGGGTGATTGCGGGCGCCCCCGGCGGCTGGGTGATCCGAATCGGCACCAGCGCCGGATTGTCGGCGCGCATCGGCGCGTCGAGGTCGAGCACGGCGGGATCGACCGGCGGCTCGGTCTCGGTGCCGATCACCGCCAGCCGCATCTCGTCCCAGGCGGGCGAGGGTTGCAGCGGGTTGTCGGCGGCGAGGGCCGGCCCGGCGCCGAGCGCGGCCACGGCGATCCAGCGGGCGATCTGCGATAGGGGCATCGGCGTGCCTCGCGCTTCATGGCGGTGGCGGAAAGCGTGACAGCCCGCGGCGCTGAAATCCATGCACAAGCCCGCGCGGGGGCCGCTTTGCCCGACCAAAGTCTGAGGTTCGCCCGCGCCCTGTCCCTCTGCGGCCGCGACGGCGCAGAGTGGGGCGCCGGACCTTGGGGAAGGGGGTGGCGATGTTCGTCCTGATGCTGACCGCCTGTCTGGCCGCGGACCCCGCGGCCTGCGCCCCGCGGCTCTTGCCGCAGGGCAGCGCCGCCGAGGCCGCGGCGTGCCAGCAGGGCGCCGAGGCAGTCGCGGCGGCGTGGCTGGCCGCGCACCCCGACCTGACCGGGCGAGGCTGGACCTGCGCGCCGCTGGCCGAGGCCCCGGCGCTCGAGCTGACCGAACTCGCGCCGGGCGTCCTGATCCACCGCGGCGCGGATGCCGAGCTGTCACCCGAGAACCGCGGCCGGATCGCCAATCTGGGCGTGGTCATCGGCGAGGCGCGGGTGGCGGTGATCGACCCCGGCGGCTCGCGCGAGGAGGCCGAGGCGCTTTACGCCGCGATCCGCGCCCGGACCGCCCTGCCGATCGGGCCGGTGATCCTGACCCACATGCACCCCGACCACATCGCCGGGGCCGGGCTGATGGCCGAAGCGGGGGGTGAGGTCACCGGCGACGCCCGCCTGCCCGCCGCGCTCGCCGCGCGGGCCGAGACCTGGCGCGAGACGATCCCGGCGCAGATCGGGGCGCTCGCCTGGGCGGGGACCGATCTGGTGGCGCCGACGCGGCTGGTGGCGGGGGCGGAGACGCTGGACCTCGGCGGGACGACGCTGACCCTGACGCCGGTGGCGACCGCCCACACCGACAGCGACATGACGGTGCGCGACAGCCGCTCGGGCGTGCTGTTCACCGGCGATCTGGTGTTTCGCGGGCTGACCCCGGTGGTGGACGGCTCGCTGAAAGGCTGGCTCGCGTGGCTCGATGCGCCGCCGCCCGAGGGGGGGCTCGTGGTGCCGGGGCACGGGCCGGTGGCGCCGACGCTGGCCGAGGCGGCGGCGGCCGAGACGGCCTATCTGCGCGCGCTGCGCGACGCGGTGCGGGCGGCGCTGGATGCCGGGCAGGGCCTGTCCGAGGCGCTGCCGGCGATCGGGGCCGCAATGGCCCCGCAGGCGCCCGGCTGGGCGGGGTTCGAGGCGACGACCGCGCGCAACGCCGCCGCGGCCTATGCCGAGATGGAATGGGACTGACCGCCGCTATGATCGGACGGGAGGGGGAGAGCGAATCATGGCCACACGCCTGCCGCCGCCGCGGCTTGACGCCGGGACGCCCGTGCCGCTGACCGACCCGCTGACCGTCTCGGTCACGGGCGAGCCGCCGGTTCGGGGCGGCGCGCGGCCGCGTGGCCCCGTCACCCCGCGCCCCCACGCCGACCGGGTGATCGAGCGCACCCGCGCCAACGACGACCTCACCCCGCTCACCGCGAGCTGGCGGCGCTCGGCGCTGCGCCATGGGCTCGACCCCTCGGCACCGCTGCGGCCCGAGCGGCTGGATGCGGCCGGGATCGCCCGGCGGCGCGAGGCGATGGGCGGCTTCCTGTCGGTCGCCGCGCCGCGGGTCGAACAGCTTTACGGGCTGGTGCGCGCCTCGGGATGCTCAGTCGTGCTGACCGATGCGGCGGGGATCATCCTCGACCGCCGGGTCTCGGCCGGGGATGCGGCGGTGTTCGACGGCTGGGACCTTGCCTGCGGGGCCGACTGGTCCGAGGCCGCGCAGGGCACCAACGGGGTCGGCACCTGCCTTGCCGAGGGGCGGCAGGTGATCATCCACCGCGACGAGCATTTCCTGTCCCGCAACACCGCGATGAGCTGCATCGACGCGCCGATCCACGGCCCCGACGGGGCGGTGATCGCGGCGCTGGACGTCAGTTCCGCGCGCGCCGACCAGACCGAGCAGATCAACGCGCTGATCGCCGCGATGGTGGCCCAGACCGCGCGCGCCATCGAGACGGCGTGGTTCCGCGCCGCCTTTCCCGGCGCGCGCATCGTGATGGCGGGCGAGGGGACCGAGGCGCTGGTCGCCGTGGACCGCGACGAGCTGGCCATCGGCGCCACCCGCGACGCGCGCCGGGCGCTGGGCCTGCCGCGCAGCGGGGCGCTGACCCCGCGGCCGCTCGCCGACCTGATCGGGCGCGAGGACGACCTGACGGGGCTCGAGCGCGCCGAGCGGGCGGCGCTGGCGCGGGCGCTGGCGCGCTCGGGCGGCAACGTCACCGCGGCGGCGCGGGCGCTGGGGGTGGGGCGGGCGACGCTCTATCGCAAGATGGCCCGGCTGGGGCTGGTCGGCGCGGGGCGCGAGGCCCCCGGAGCGCCACGTGCAGCCGGCGCGCCCGGTGCCCCGGCGGCGTCTCACGGGTGAGACAGTCGGCCCCGGCGATCCGCGGCCGCCCTGTTGACCGGCGGGGCCGCGCTCTCGCACGATGACCCTCATAGGCCCGGTGGAGGACCGGGCCGAAGGGAGGACAAGAACCATGCCGAACGACCAGACGCACCCCTTCAAGGGGGTTGGCAACATGCCGTTTGCCAAGCGCTACGACAACTTCATCGGCGGCAAGTGGGTGGCGCCGCAGGCCGGGCGCTACTTCCAGAATTCGACCCCGATCACCGGGATGGACATGGGCGAGATCGCCCGCTCGGACGAGGGGGACGTGAACCTCGCGCTCGACGCGGCCCATGCCGCGGCCGACCAGTGGGGCCGGACCAGCGCGCAGGAACGCTCGACCATCCTGCTCAGGATCGCCGACCGGATGGAGCAGAACCTCGAGCTGCTGGCCACCGCCGAGACCTGGGACAACGGCAAGCCGATCCGCGAGACGATGGCCGCCGACGTGCCGCTGGCGATCGACCATTTCCGCTATTTCGCCGGCGTGCTGCGCGCGCAGGAGGGCTCGCTCAGCCAGATCGACGACAACACCGTGGCCTATCACTTCCACGAGCCGCTGGGCGTCGTGGGGCAGATCATCCCGTGGAACTTCCCGCTGCTGATGGCGTGCTGGAAGCTCGCCCCCGCGCTCGCGGCCGGGAACTGCGTGGTGCTGAAGCCGGCCGAGCAGACGCCGGCCTCGATCATGGTCTGGGCGGACCTGATCGGTGACCTGCTGCCGCCGGGTGTGCTGAACATCGTCAACGGCTTCGGGCTCGAGGCCGGCAAGCCGCTCGCCTCGTCGAAGCGGATCGCCAAGATCGCCTTTACCGGCGAGACCTCGACGGGTCGGCTGATCATGCAGTACGCGGCCGAGAACCTGATCCCGGTGACGCTCGAGCTGGGCGGAAAGTCGCCCAACGTGTTCTTCGCCGACGTCGCGCGCGAGGACGACGACTTCCTCGACAAGGCGCTGGAAGGCTTCACCATGTTCGCGCTGAACCAGGGCGAGATCTGCACCTGCCCCTCGCGCGTGCTGGTGCAGGAGTCGATCTACGAGAAGTTCATGGAGAAGGCCGTCGCCCGCACCCAGGCGATCAAGCAGGGCGACCCGCGCGAATCCGACACGATGATCGGCGCCCAGGCCAGCAAGGAGCAGCACGACAAGATCAAGTCCTACCTCGACATCGGCCGGGGCGAAGGCGCCGAGGTGCTGACCGGCGGCGAGGCCGCGGACCTCGGGGGCGAGCTGTCGAGCGGCTATTACATCAAGCCGACGATCTTCAGGGGCAACAACAAGATGCGGATCTTCCAGGAGGAGATCTTCGGCCCCGTGGTTTCGGTCACGACCTTCAAGGACGAGGCCGAGGCGCTGTCGATCGCCAACGACACGCTCTACGGCCTCGGCGCGGGGGTGTGGAGCCGTGACATGAACACCTGCTACCGCATGGGCCGCGGGATCAAGGCGGGCCGGGTGTGGGTCAACAACTACCACGCCTATCCCGCGCACGCGGCCTTCGGCGGCTACAAGCAGTCGGGCATCGGGCGCGAGACGCACAAGATGATGCTCGACCACTACCAGCAGACCAAGAACATGCTGGTCAGCTACTCGCCGTCCAAGCTCGGGTTCTTCTGAGCCGTTGCGACCGGGGGCTTTGCGCCCCCGGACCCCCGCAGGATATTTGGGCAAGAAAGAAGGGGGCGCCTGTCGCGGGCGCCCCCTTTGTTCAGCGGTTCTCGGTGCCGAGGTTGCTGGTGCCGATGCGGTGTTCGTCGGCCTTGCGGACGCGGGTGGTGCCGGCGTCGGGTTCATCGGCGCGCTTGTGTTCGTCCTCGGACCCGATCGCCTGCGCCATCGTCCCGCCGGCGCGGCCGCCGTGCGAGGGGGTGTCGTGGTCGTGCAGATAGGCGTCGGTGTCGCGGGTCAGCTCCGGCTGCTGGTCGGGCTTCTGGTTCGGCTTCTGGTCGGGCGTCGAGTTGGGCTTCTGGTCGGCCATGAGCGTGTCCTTTCCTGTTGCCCGAGGAAAACCGGCCCGGCGCGGGCGGGGTTCCGCAACTCGCGCGACTGTCAGGACGTTCGGGGAAACGGCAGAGCACCGCGGGGAGGGATCGCCTTGGACGACAGCGGCACCATCGTCGATCCGCAGGACGCGGCCGAAAGCGTCGGGCTGCGCTACGTCTCGGACGGCGATCCGGGGATAACCCGGCGCAAGGCGGGCAAGGGGTTCAGCTACCGCGGCCTCGACGGCCGGCCGATCCGCGACAAGGCCGAGCTGGCGCGGATCAGGTCGCTGGCCATTCCGCCCGCCTATGCCGATGTCTGGATCTGCGCGGACCCCGAGGGGCACATCCAGGCCACCGGGCGCGATGCCAAGGGGCGCAAGCAATACCGCTATCACCCCCGCTTCCGCGAGGTCCGCGACAGCGCCAAGTATGACCGGATGCTGGCCTTTGCCCGCGTGCTGCCGGGGCTCAGGGCGCGGGTCGACGCCGACATGGCCCGTCGCGGAATGGGGCGCGAGAAGGTGCTGGCGACCGTCGTCCATCTGCTCGAGGCGACGATGATCCGGGTGGGCAACGCCGACTATGTGAAGCAGAACAAGTCGCACGGGCTGACCACGCTGCGCGACCGCCACGTGAAGGTCGAGGGGACCGAGGTGCGGTTCCGCTTCAAGGGCAAGTCGGGCAAGACCTGGGACCTCGGCCTGCGCGACCGGCGTGTGGCGCGGATCGTGCGGCAGAGCCAGGAGCTGCCGGGCCAGCACCTGTTCCAGTATCTCGACGACACGGGCGCGCAGCGCGAGGTGACCTCGGGCGACGTCAACGCCTACTTGCGCGAGATCACCGGCGAGGGGATCACCGCCAAGGATTTCCGCACCTGGACCGGGACGGTGCTCGCCGCGCTGGCGCTGGCCGAGTACGAGGCCGCCGACAGCGCCGCCGCCGCCAAGCGCAATGTCCGCGAGGCGATCGAGCAGGTGGCCGCCCGGCTGGGCAACACCCCCACCATCTGCCGCAAGTGCTATGTCCACCCGACGGTGATCGACAGCTACCTCGACGCCGACCTGAAGCTCGAGATCCGCGAGGAGATCGCGGAGGAGCTGGACGAGGGCGGGCTGCGCCCCGAGGAGGTGCGGGTGCTCGACTTCCTCGAAGCGCGGCTGGCGTCATGAGCGGGGTCACGGCGACCCCCGCGGCGCTGGCGCTGCTGGCCGAGATCGAGGCCGAGCACGGGCCGGTGATGTTCCATTTGTCCGGCGGCTGCTGCGACGGGACCGCGCCGATGGTCTATCCCGAGGGCGCGTTCCGGCTGGGCGCGCATGACGTGCGGCTGGGGACGGTCGGGGGCACCGGGTTCTGGACCGGCGGGGCGCAGGCGGCGGCGTGGGCCGACGTGCCGCTGACGCTCGACGCGGTGCCCGGGCGCGGGGCGGGCTTCAGCCTCGACAACACGCTCGACCGGCATTTCGTCCTTGTCGCGCCCACTTGCGCGGGCTGACCGGCTGGGCCACATCGGGACGGCACGAAAGGGGGCCACACATGGCGACGAAGGTGTTCATCGACGGCGAGGCCGGCACGACCGGCCTGCAGATCCGCGAGCGGCTGGCGGGGCGCGAGGATATCGCGCTGGTGCAGGTCGATCCCGCGCGCCGCAAGGACGCCGACGCCCGCCGCGCGGCCATGGCCGAGGCCGAGGTGGCGATTCTTTGCCTGCCCGATGCCGCCGCCCGCGATTCGGTGGCGCTGGCCGAGGGACTGCCGGTGCGGTTCATCGACGCCTCGACGGCGCATCGGGTGGCCGACGGCTGGACCTACGGCTTCCCGGAGCTCTCGGCCGAGACCCGCGCCGCGATCCCCGGCGCCCGCTTCGTGGCGAACCCCGGCTGCTATGCGACCGGCGCCATCGCCATCCTCGCGCCGCTGGTCGCGGCCGGGCTGGTCGCGGCGGACGAGCCGCTGAGCCTCAACGCCGTCTCGGGCTACACCGGCGGCGGCAAGGAGATGATCGCCGAGATGGAGGCCGAGGGCGCGCCCGCCCATTTCGCCTATGCGCTGGGTCAGGGCCACAAGCACCTGCCCGAGATCATGGCCCGCACCGGGCTGACCCGGCGGCCGGTCTTTGCCCCGGCGGTGGGGCGCTACGCGCAGGGGATGATGGTGCAACTGCCGCTGCAACTCGGCGGGCGGCGGATCGCCGATCTGCGCGCCGCGCTCGAGGCGCATTACGCGGGCAGCCGCTTCGTGCAGGTGGTGGACCCCGCGCCACGGGTGGTGCCGACGGCGCTGAACGGGACGAACCAGCTCGAACTGTCGGTCCACGGCGACGATGCGAACGGCTGCGCGGTGGTGGTCGCGGTGCTCGACAACCTCGGCAAGGGGGCGTCGGGCGCGGCGGTGCAGAACCTCAACCTGATGATCGGCGCGGACGAGGCGGCGGGGCTTTGAAAGCTGTGGGGCGAAGGTCGCCCCTCAGCCTGCCTTGATCTGCCGCGCCTCGCCGACCAGCATGATCGGAATCCCGTCGCGGATCGGGAAGGCGAGCCCGGCGGTGCGCGACACCAGCTCTTGCCGGGCGGCGTCGTAGTCGAGCCGCCCGTGCGTCACCGGGCAGACCAGCGCCTCGAGCATATGGCGGTCGAAGGCGGGGCGGGGGGCCACGTCGGGGTGGGTGTCGGTCAATGCAGCCTCTCCTCGTCATCGCCGCCGTGCAGCGCGTATTCCATCAGCCCGTCAAGGATCGCCCGCCGCTCGGGCAGGGTCGCGGCCTCGAGCAGCGCCTGCTTTTCCTCGACCCCCAGCGGCAGCAGCATCGACAGCGAGTTGACCAGCAGCTCGTCCCCCGCCTCTTCCGCCGCGTTCCAGTCGGTCGAGAGGTCGCGCGCGGCCATGTAGCGGCCCAGACGCTCCATGAAGGCCGGGCGGTCGAACTCGGGGTCGTCGGGCACCGCGCCGCGCCGGTCGGCGCCGTAGCCCGCCCAGTCCACCTTGCCGCGCAGGTAGGGGGTGAAGCCGTCCAGCGCCTCGACCAGCCGGAAGCGCGAGACGGCGCGCAGCGAGATCATCATCCGCCCGTCGTCATCCTCGGAAAACATCGCCACCCGGCCGGCGGTGCCCACCGCGGCAAGGCCGTCGCCGATCGGCTGGATCATCCCGATCAGCCGGTCGCCCGAGCGCAGCACGTCCTCCATCATCTGCAGGTAGCGCGGCTCGAAGATGTGCAGCGGCAGGCGGGTGCGCGGCAGCAGCACCGCGCCGGGCAGCGGGAACAGCGGCAGCGTGTCGGGCAGGGGCGGGGTGCCGGGGGCCATCGTCGGGCGCCGCGGCTCAGGCGAAGATCAGCGAACTGAGCCGGCGGCGGCCCTTCTGCACCAGCGGATCGGTGGGCGGCAGCGCGTCGAAGATGGTCAGAAGCTGCGCCTTGGCGGCGCCGTCGTTCCAGTCGCGGTCGCGGCGGAACGACTCGAGCAGCTGGTCGATGGCCTCCTCGACGCGCCCGGCGGCGTGCAGCGCGGTGGCGAGGTCGAGGCGGGCCTGATGGTCGGCCGGATCGGCCGCCACGCGGGCCTCGAGATCGGCGAGGGGGCCGGCGTTGGCGGCCTGCCGGGCGAGCGCGAGCTGCGCGCGGGCGGCCTCGACCGGGGCGGTGCGGGCCACCGCGGCGGGCACGGCGGCCAGCGCCGCGTCGGCCGCGTCGGCGTCGCCGGCGGCCAGCCGGGCACGGACCAGCCCGCCCCAGGCCTGCGCGTTCTCGGGCTCTTCGCCGAGGATCGCGTCGAACGTCTCGGCCGCGTCGGCGGCGGCGCCCTCGGCCAGCATCGCCTCGGCCGCCTCGAGCGCGGCGCCGAGGCCCCCGTCGTCGCCGCCGAGCGCCACGAGCTTCTCGACGAACTTCTTGATCTCGCTGGCCGGCAGCGCGCCCTGGAAGGCGTCGACCGGCTGGCCCTGGAAGAAGGCGAAGACCGTGGGGATCGACTGCACGCGCAGCTGCGCGGCGATCATCTGGTTCTTGTCCACGTCCACCTTGGCCATCCGCACCCGGCCCTTGTGGCGCGCCACCTCGGCCTCGAGCAGGGGGCCGAGCGTCTTGCAGGGGCCGCACCACGGCGCCCAGAAATCGACGATCACCGGCACCTGCATCGAGGCGTCGATGACCTCGGCCATGAAATCGGCCTCGGACACGTCCTTGATGAAATCCGACGGCGCGGGGGCGGCCGGGGTGTCGCCGAACAGCATGGGGAACCTCATTGCGCGAACTCGGCGGCAATATGGGGTCTCGGCGGCGAAAGGGAAAGACCGCCACGGCGGGCGGCCACGACGCCCGGGGTGCGGCAGGGGGGCGCGGCCTGTCACGAAACCGTCGCGCGATTGCCATCCCCGCGTCATGCGGCGGGGGCATGACCGCCCCGCAACGCCAGTCCACGCCATTCGAACGGAGCCACCGATGCGCGACGACATGAACTTTGAGGCGGATTACGCCGACCCCACCCAATCGCCGGACTTCGAGCCGGGTGACGAGGGGCTGTCGAACACCTCGGCCAACCCGACCTTCTACGACGTGGTGGAAACCGCCCGCGCCTCGCGCCGCAGCGTGCTGTTCGGCGGGCTCGCCGCGGCCGTCACCGGCGTCTTCGGCACCGGGCTGAGCACCCGCGGGGCGCTGGCCCAGACCACCACCGCGGGCGGCAACCCCGTCGCCGGCGCAACCGCCACCGCCGCGCCGACCCCGGGCCTGCTGGGCTTCAAGGCGGTCTCGGTCGGGATGGGCGACACGGTCGTGGTCCCCGAGGGCTATACCGTCCGCACGCTGGGCGCCTGGGGCACCCCGATCCTCGGCGACATGCCGGCCTTCCGCCCCGGCGCCAACACCGGGGCCGAGCAGGCGATGCAGACCGGGATGCATCACGACGGGATGCACTTCTTCCCGATCGACGGCTCGTCTGATGACGGGCTGCTGGTCGTGAACCACGAATACATCGAGCCGCGCTTCCTGCACGCCGAGGCCTACAAGGGTCAGGCGCTCGACTCGGACGAGGTGGTCTATGACGGCGAGACCCGCCCCGACGACCACGTGCTCAAGGAAATGAACGCCCACGGCGTCTCGGTCTACCGCATCACCAAGGGCGCGGACGGCGCCTTTGCGCCGGTGGCCGACGCCCACAACCGCCGCATCACCGCGCTGACCGAGATCGACATCGCCGGCCCCGCCAAGGGCTCGAAGCTGCTGGTCACGAAATACGCCCCGAACGGCGACAGGACCCGCGGCACGATCAACAACTGCGCCTATGGCGTGACGCCGTGGAACACCTACATGGCCGCCGAAGAGAACTGGGCGGGCTACTTCACCAGCCACGACGCCGAGAACGGCGAGCCGAAGCTGCCGCGCGAACTCAAGCGCTATGGCGTGGTCGCCGGCAAGAACGGCCGCTACGGGTGGGAGAAGGCCGCGGGCGGCGCGGACGAATACATCCGCTTCGACGCCTCGACCAAGGGCGCCTCGGCCGCCGAGGACTATCGCAACGAGCCGAACCAGTTCGGCTGGATGGTCGAGATCGACCCGTTCAAGCCCGACGCGAAGCCCGTCAAGCGCACCCACCTGGGCCGCTTCGGCCATGAGGGCGTGGTCTTCGCCCCGGCCGTCGAGGGCAAGCCGGTGGTCTGCTACTCGGGCGACGACTCGCGGTTCGAGTACATCTACAAGTTCGTGTCGAAGGCGCCGTTCCAGAAGGGCGTGACCGACGGCTCGATCCTCGACGAGGGCACGCTCTACGTCGCGCGCTTCAACCCCGACGGGTCGGGCGAGTGGCTGGCGCTGGCGCCGGGCGAGAACGGCCTGACGCCCGAGGCGGGCTTTGCCGACCTGGGCGAGATCCTGGTCAACACCCGCGCGGCGGCCGACCTCGCTGGCGCGACCAAGATGGACCGCCCCGAGTGGGGCGCGGTCGATCCGAACACCGGCGAGGTCTACTTCACCCTCACCAACAACACCAAGCGCACCGAGGCGAAGGTCGATCCGGTCAACCCGCGGGCCAAGAACCAGTTCGGCCAGATCGTCCGCTGGCGCTACCGCGATGCCGACCACGCGCAGACCGCCTTCACCTGGGACCTGTTCGTGATCGCCGGCGACGCCGACACCAGCCGGGTCTTCACCGGCGAGGCGCTGGGCGAGGACAACATCTTCGCCTGCCCGGACGGGCTGTGGTTCGACGCCGACTCGCGGCTGTGGATCCAGACCGACATCGGCGAGGACAACATGTACAAGGGCGACATGGAGCAGATGGGCAACAACCAGATGCTCTGCGCTGACCCGCGCTCGGGCGAGATCCGCCGCTTCCTGACCGGCCCGATCGGGCAGGAGGTGACGGGCGTCATCACCACCCCCGACCAGAAGACGATGTTCGTGGGCCTGCAGCACCCCGGCGCCACCACGTCGCCCGAAGACTATGCCGCCGGCAAGTTCAGCTCGAGCTACCCGGACGGGAACGGCGCGATCCCGCGCTCGGTCACGCTGGTCATCACCCGCGACGACGGCGGCGTGATCGGGGCCTGAGCCTGACCTGAACCGCAACGGGGCGGCGGACCTGCGGGTCCGCCGCCTCCGTTTCAGGGACCGGGAGGCGCGGCGCACCAACGGCGCCCTCGGCGGGTGCCGGTGCGGGCCGCCATCCCCCACCAAGGCCGCACGATCCGCCCAATCGGCGTTGCCGAATCCCGGCCCGGAACCGGCGGGCCCGACCTGCGGTTTCCCTGCAAGGTAGCCAGAACGTGATCTTTCCGCTATAGGGTCAACCTCAATGACCTAACGAGAGGAGCCACCGCTTGACGGATGCAACCGTTCAGGACACCGGGCCGCGCACCCTGCCGTCGCTCGGATTGGCGATACTGCCGATCATCGTCACCTTGGGCCTGCTGGCCCTGCAACTCTTCTATTACAACGACTTCACCCCCCATATCCCGCTGATCCTCGGCCTCGCCTTCACCGGCCTGCTGGGCGTGCTGCGCGGGCAGCGCTGGATGGATATCCGCGAGGGGGTCTTCCACGTCATTCACGTCTCGATGCCGTCGCTGTCGGTCCTGATCGTCGTCGGGATGCTGATCGGGGTCTGGATCGCCTCTGGCACGGTGCCGACGCTGATCTATTACGGCCTGACGGTGCTGACGCCGCAGATCTTCCTCGCCGCGGCGATGGTGCTGTGCGCGGTCGTCTCGGTCTCGCTCGGGACGAGCTGGGGCACGGTCGGGACCATCGGCCTTGCGCTCATGGGGATCGGCGCGGGCTTCGGCATTCCGCCGGTCTGGACCGCGGGCGCGGTCGTCTCGGGCGCGTTCTTCGGGGACAAGGTGTCGCCGCTCTCGGACACCACCAACCTCGCCCCGGCGGTGACCGGGCAGAACGTCTTCGACCACATCAAGAACATGATGCCGACCACCGTGCCGGCGATGCTGATCGCGCTGACCATCTATGTCGTCGCCGGCTACGCGCTGATCGAGCCCGCCGACACCTCGTTCGCCAGCATCGAGCGCATCACCACCCGGCTTGACCAGGACTTCCAGCTCGGGCTGATCCCGCTGCTGCCGGCGCTCGCGGTGCTGATCCTCGCGCTGATGAAGAAGCCGCCGCTGCCGTCGCTCTTTGCCGGGGTGCTGCTCGGGGCGCTGGTGGCGATGTTCTACCAGGGCGCGGGGCTGCACGACGTCTTCAGCTACGCCAACGACGGGTTCCGCACCGAAACCGGCATCGCCGAGATCGACACGCTGCTGAACAAGGGCGGCATCCAGTCGATGATGTGGACCATCTCGCTGATGCTCATCGCGCTGGGCTTCGGGGGCGCGCTCGAGCGCACCGGCTGCCTCGAGGCGATCATCCAGGCGATCATCGCGCGGGTGAAGTCGTTTGCCGGCGTCCAGACCTCGGCCATCGGCACGGCGTTCGCCACCAACATGGTCGCGGGCGACCCCTACATCTCGATCGCACTGCCGGGGCGGATGTTCTCGCCGCTCTATCGCGGGATGGGGTATTCGACGCTGAACCTGAGCCGCGCGGTGGAAGAGGGCGGCACGATGATGTCGCCGCTGATCCCGTGGAACGCGGGCGGGGCGTTCGTGATCTCGGCCCTTGGGCTCGGGGTGATGGACGGCAACCTCGGCGACCTGATGTACATCCCGCTGTCCTTCGCCTGCTGGATCTCGCCGCTGATCGGCATCTTCTATGCCATCACCGGGTTCTTCTCGCCCCGCGCGTCCGACGCCGAGCGTGCGACGTGGGAGGAGACGGGCGAGACGGTCATGGACCTCGGCGATCACGCGCTGGCCGACAGCGATGCGGCCGATGCCGAGATCGAGCGGGTGACGCACGACCCCACGCAGCAGCACTGACCGCGCCATCGTGGTGCCAACAAGGGGGGGGGCGTCCTGCGCCCCCCTTTCGCGTTCCGGGCTGACGAAAGGACCGGCTCAGACGTCCAGATCGAACGCCGCGACCACCGGCACGTGGTCGCTCGGCTGCTCCCACCCCCGGACCGGGCGCAGCACCCGGCTCGCGTGGCCCGCGGCGGCGATGTCGGCCGAGGCCCAGATGTGGTCCAGCCGCCGGCCACGGTCCGAGGCGTCCCAGTCGCGGTTGCGATAGCTCCACCACGAAAACAGCGGCCCCTCGGGGATGTCCTGCCGGGTGATGTCCACCCAGTGCCCCGCGTCCTGTGCCGCAAGCAGGTGCTCGACCTCGACCGGAGTGTGGCTCACCACCTTGAGCAGCGCCTTGTGGGACCAGACGTCATCCTCGCGCGGGGCGATGTTCAGGTCGCCGACGAGGATCGAGCGCGACGGGCGGTCGGCGTGGAAGGCGTCGCGCATCTCGGTCAGGAAATCAAGCTTCTGGCCGAACTTGAGGTTCACCTCGCGGTCGGGAATGTCGCCCCCGGCCGGGACGTAGAGGTTGTGGATCGTCACCCCGTTCTCAAGCCGGGCCGCGACGTGGCGGGCGTGGCCGAGCCGCGCATAGTCGCGGTCGCCCGCATCCGAGATCGGCAGCCGCGACAGGATCGCCACGCCGTTGTAGCCGCGCTGTCCGCGCGCCACCATCCAGCGGTAGCCGGCGTCGTGGAAGAGCTGCGCCGGGATCTTCTCGACCGGCGACTTGCATTCCTGCAGGCAGAGGATGTCGGGCGCTTCCTCGGACAGCAGCCGGGTGACGAGCCCCGCCCTGAGCCGGACCGAGTTGATGTTCCAGGTCGCGATGGTGAACATGGGGGGCGGGATAGCCCGCGGGCAGGGAAAGGGAAAGCCGATGAACCAGCTCGTCGACGGGAAATGGGTCTATGGCAGCGTGGGCGCCGCCGAGGGCGAGGGCGCCTATCGCCGCCAGGACGCGGGGTTCCGCAACTGGATCACCCCGGACGGCCGCCCCGGCCCCACGGGCGAGGGCGGGTTCGCGGCCGAGGCCGGGCGCTATCACCTCTATGTCTCCTACGCCTGCCCCTGGGCGCACCGGACGCTGATCTTCCGCGCGCTCAAGGGGCTCGAGGACCTCATCGGCCTGTCGGTCGTCCACCCGCTGATGGGCCGCGACGGGTGGAGCTTTGCGACGGATTTCCCCGGCGCGACGGGCGACCCGCTGCTGGGTGCGGCGCATGTCCGCGACATCTACCTGCGGGCGCGGCCGGACATGACCGGCAAGGCCACGGTGCCGATCCTGTGGGACAAGGCCCGCGGAACGATCGTCTCGAACGAATCGAGCGAGATCATCCGCATGTTCGACAGCGCCTTCGACGGGCTGACCGGCAGCACCCTGACCTTCTGCCCCGAGGCGCTTTCGGACCGCGTGGCCGAGGTCAACGCGCGGGTCTACGACAACTTCAACAACGGGGTGTACAAGGCCGGCTTCGCCTCGACGCAAGAGGCGTATGACGCGGCCGTGGGTCCGGTGTTCGAGACGATGGCCTGGGCCGACGAGGTGCTGTCGCGGCAGCGTTACCTCGCCGGGGACCGGCTGACCGAGGCGGACTGGCGGATGTTCACCAGCGCGGTGCGGTTCGACAACGTCTATCACACGCATTTCCGCTGCAACCGGGCGTGGCTGCGGGATTATCCGAACCTGTGGGGGTGGACGCGCGAGCTGTACCAGATCCCCGGCGTGGCCGGGACGGTGCGGCACGATCACATCGTGAACCACTACTACCGCAGCCACCCGGACCTGAACAAATACGGCATCATCCCGATCAACCCGGTGATCGACTGGGACGCGCCGCATGGGCGGGACGCCATTGGCGGCAGGGGCGATGATGCTCTTTGACGGGTGGGACGAGCTGGGGCGCGTCCTCGTCATGGGCGTGCTCGGCTACGCGGGGCTGATCGTGATCCTGCGGATCACCGGCAAGCGGACGCTGGCCAAGATGAACGCCTTTGACCTGGTGGTGACGGTC
This sequence comes from Paracoccus sanguinis, assembly GCF_900106665.1. Taxonomy (GTDB): domain Bacteria; phylum Pseudomonadota; class Alphaproteobacteria; order Rhodobacterales; family Rhodobacteraceae; genus Paracoccus; species Paracoccus panacisoli. The sequence continues at coordinate 1,018,856 of NZ_FNNA01000001.1, read as the reverse complement.
TCGCTCGGCTCGGTCCTCGCGGCGGCGGTGCTGGACGAGAACGTGTCCTTGGCCGAAGCGATCGCCGCCTTCGTCGTGCTGTGCGGGTTGCAGTTCGTGATCGCCTGGGCGGCGGTCCGGTCCGAGCGCGTGCGCGCCCTCGTCGCGTCAGAGCCGGCGTTGCTCGCGTGGGAGGGGCGGGTCCTGCCCGACGCGCTCAAACGCGAGCGGGTGGCGGTCGAGGAGCTGCGCAGCGTGCTGCGGGCCGCCGGGCGGACCTCGCTCGAGGGCGTGCGGGCCGTCGTGCTCGAGACGGACGGGTCGTTCAGCGTCGTCGGCGCGGATGAGGGGGAGGGTGCGCCGCTCGCAGGCACGGGGGACCGGTTCCTGGCGCTCGAGGGTGTCGTCGCGCCCAAGGGCCTCGGCCCCGCGCACCTGCGCCAGCGGTAGGGCCGGGCGCCCGTTGACGGGGCGCCCGCGCGACGGTCAGGCCACCAGCCGGTAGCCGCCCGATTCCGTCACCAGCAGCCGGGCGTTCGAGGGCTCGGGCTCGATCTTCTGGCGCAGCCGGTAGATGTGGGTTTCCAGCGTGTGCGTGGTCACCCCGGCGTTGTAGCCCCAGACCTCGTGCAAGAGCACGTCGCGCGCCACCACCCCGTCCTGCGCGCGATACAGGAACTTGAGGATGTTGGTTTCCTTCTCGGTCAGCCGGATCTTGCGGTCCTTGGCGTCGATCAGCATCTTCATCGCCGGCTTGAAGGTATAGGGGCCAAGCTGGAAGATCGCGTCCTCGGACTGTTCGTGCGTGCGAAGCTGCGCGCGCAGCCGGGCCAGCAGCACCGGGAACTTGAACGGCTTGGTGATGTAGTCGTTGGCCCCCGAATCGAGCCCCAGGATCGTGTCGGCATCGGTGTCGTGGCCGGTCAGCATGACGATCGGGCACTTCACCCCCTGCTTGCGCAGCCGCTTGCAGAGCTCGCGCCCGTCGGTGTCGGGCAGGCCCACGTCCAGCACGACCAGATCGAAGATCGCGCCCTTGGTCTTGTCCACCGCCTCGGCGCCCGAGGCGGCCTCGAACACGTCGAAATCCTCGGTTGCGACCAGCTGTTCGGCCAGCGCCTCGCGCAGGTCGTCCTCGTCGTCGACCAGCAGGATCTTCTTCAGACCAGCCATGGGGCCCTCCGTTTGATGAGCGTCTCGGGTGCAACATGGGGGCGGGCGGCGCGGGGTCCAGCGGGTTGCAATGTTTCTCACATCCTGTTGTCGCCGGGCGGGGTTATGTTACGGAATGTTTCATGATTTGCCCTGCGGCCAAGGCGCCATGAGCCTGATCCCCACCCTTGCCGAGACCATCAGCCGCGCCCGCGCCGATCTGCGGGTGGGCCTGCCGGTGGGGTTCGGCGGCTGGCTTGGCGCCTCGGTCGAGACGCTGTCGCCGGCGCGGCTGGCCGACCTGCGGGCGCTCGGGCCGGTGGTGCTGGCGGTGACCGGGCGGCGGGCCGAGACGCTGAAGGCGCGGGCCTATGACGGCGACCTCGCCCGGGTGCGGGTGCCGGCCGAGGCCGACGTGGCCTGGCTGCGCGCGGTGGCCGACCCGGCCGACGACCTGCGGATGCCGATGAAGGGGCCGCTGTTCACCGACCGGGACGGCGACACCACGCCGCATCGCGCTGCACTGGCGCTCGCCAAGTCGGCCGAGCTGCTGCCGGCGATGGTGATGGTCGAGGCCGCCGCGCCCGAGGGCCTGACCCGGCTGCCGCCCGGCCCGACGCTGGCGCAGCTTGCGGCCGAGACGGGGCTGGCGCCGGTCGCCTCGGCCCGGCTGCCGCTGGCCGCGGCCGAGCGGTCGCGGCTGCACGTTCTGCGCCCCGACGACGGCGGGATCGAGCATTACGCGGTCGAGATCGGCGCCCCGCGCCGCGACCTGCCGGTGCTGGCGCGGCTGCACTCGGCCTGCTTCACCGGCGACGTGCTGGGCAGCCTCAAATGCGACTGCGGCCCGCAGCTGCACGCGGCGCTGACCACGATGGGCGGCGCGGGCGAGGGGGTGCTGCTCTATCTCAACCAGGAGGGGCGGGGCATCGGGCTGGCCAACAAGATGCGCGCCTATGACCTGCAATCCCAAGGGTTCGACACCGTCGAGGCGAACCACCGGCTGGGGTTCGAGGATGACGAGCGCGACTTCCGCCTTGGCGCCGCGATGCTGCGGCGGCTGGGGTTCTCGGCGGTGCGGCTGATGACCAACAACCCGCGCAAGGTCGAGATGATGCAGAGCCACGGGATCGAGGTGGTCGAGCGCGTGCCGCTGATCGTCGGCCGCAACCGCTGGAACGATACCTATCTGGCGGTCAAGCGCGACAAGTCGGGGCATCTGCTGTGATGCGGCTGACGCCCGCGGGGCTGTGGGCCTTCGGCCGGGTGCTGCCCTGTTCGGTCGGGCGCGGCGGGGTCACGACCGCCAAGCGCGAGGGCGACGGCGCGACGCCGGCGGGCACGCACCGGATCGTGGGCCTGCTCTACCGCCCCGACCGGATGGCCGCGCCCGCGCCCTGGGCCGAGCCGATCGGGCCGGGCGACCTGTGGTGCGACGACCCCGCGCATCCCGACTACAACCACGCCGTCCGCGCCCCCTTCGCGGCCAGCCACGAGGTGCTGCGGCGGGCCGATCCGCTCTATGACCTGATCCTCGTCACCGACTGGAACTGGCCCGACGCGCTGCCCGGCGCGGGGTCGGCGATCTTCCTGCACCAGTGGCGGCGGCCGGGGTATCCGACCGCGGGTTGCATCGCGATGGGGCGCGCCGACTTGCGCTGGCTCGCAGAACGCGCGGGGCCGGGGACGCGGCTGGAGGTGCCGCCCGCGCTGGCCGGGCGGTTGCCGCGGGTGTCGGGGGCAGGAGCCTCCGGCGGGGATATTTAGGTCCAGCCCGAGGGCGAGGCCGGGGGGCTGACAGTTGTGCAACCGGGTCGGGGCGGGGTGCGGTGACGTCGCTGCGGGGGCGTCGGGCCCTTGCCTGCAGGGCCCTTGAGGTGCAACAGGGCCGGGCAAAACGTGGGGATTGATGCGATGAAGATTGCGGTTGCCGGTCTTGGGTATGTGGGGCTGTCGCTGGCCGTGCTGCTGGCGCGGGCGAACCGGGTCGTGGCGCTGGACGTGAACCCGGCCCGCGTGGACGCCGTGAACGCCCGCCGCTCGCCCATCGAGGATGCCGAAATCAGCGCCTTCTTCGCCCGCGAGACGCTGGACCTGACCGCGACGCTCGACCCGGCCGAGGCGCTGCGCGACGCCGACTACGTCATCGTCGCCACGCCGACCAACTATGACGCCCGCACCAACCGCTTCGACACCGCGAGCGTCGAGCAGGTCATCGCGCTCGCGCGTCGCTTCGCCCCCGCGGCGACGGTCGTGGTCAAGTCCACCGTCCCGGTCGGCTTCACCGCGCGGATGCGGGCCGAGCATGGCAGCGACGCGATCCTGTTCTCGCCCGAGTTCCTGCGCGAGGGGCGCGCGCTCTGGGACAACCTGCACCCCTCGCGCATCATCGTCGGCGACACCACGCCCGCGGCGCACGGCTTCGCCGACCTGCTGACCGCAGGCGCCGAGACCTGCGGGCCGGTGATGTTCACCGGCTCGACCGAGGCCGAGGCGATCAAGCTCTTTGCCAACACCTACCTCGCCATGCGGGTGGCGTTCTTCAACGAGTTGGACAGCTATGCGCTGACCAAGGGCCTCGAGGCGCGCCAGATCGTCGAGGGCGTGTGCCTCGATCCGCGCATCGGGTCGCACTACAACAACCCGAGCTTCGGCTATGGCGGCTACTGCCTGCCCAAGGACACCCGGCAGCTGCTGGCGAACTACGAGACGGTGCCGCAGAACCTGATCGCGGCGGTGGTCGAATCGAACCGCACCCGCAAGGACGTGATCGCGGACCTGATCATCGCCCGCCGCCCGGCCTGCGTCGGCGTGCACCGGCTGGTGATGAAGGCGGGGTCGGACAATTTCCGCGACAGCTCGATCCAGGGGATCATGAAGCGGGTCAAGGCCAAGGGCATCCCCTGCATCGTCTATGAGCCGGCGCTGGACGAGCCGCATTTCTTCAACTCGCCGGTGGTCAACGACCTTTCGGACTTCAAGTCCCGCGCCGACCTGATCATCGCCAACCGGATGTCGGCCGACCTCGAGGATGTCGCGGACAAGGTCTTCACCCGCGATCTCTTCGGCGGGGATTGAGGGGGGCGCTGACACGCGATTGACACGCCCGCGCCACGCGCCTGTCACCTTGGCTTGGCACCCGGGGGCCTCAACCCCTTCACTGACCGGGAGCCTCCGCCCATGTCCTCTCTCATCCTGCCGCGCCTGACCCGGCGCGGGCTGTTGGCCACCGGGACCGCCGCTGCGGGCGTCCTCGCCCTGCCGGCGATCCTGCGCGCGGGCACCGCGCCCGTCTTTAGTCATGGCGTCCAGTCGGGCGACGCCCACGCCGCGGGCGGCATGGTCTGGACCCGCGTGGACCGCCCGTCGCGGGTGCTGCTCGAGGTCTCGACCACCGAAAGCTTCGCCGACGCGCGCCGGGTGGCGGTGCTGAACGCGCTGCCGGCGAGCGACCTGACGGTGAAATGCGCCGTAGACGGCGTGGCCCCGGACCAGCAGGTGTTCTACCGCTTCACCGCCGCCGACCTCAGCGACCTCAACGCCGTGAGCCAGCCGATCACCGGCCGGTTCCGCACCGCGCCCACCGAAAAGCGCAACATCCGCTTCGGCTGGTCGGGCGACACCGCGGGGCAGGGCTGGGGGATCGGCCCCGAGGGGATGAAGACCTATGCCACGATGGGCCAGCACGAGCTGGATTTCTTCATCCACTCGGGCGACACGATCTATGCCGACGGCCCGATGAAGCCCGAGCAGGAGCACGCGAACGGCGTCTGGAAGAACACCGTCCTGATCCCCGAGGTCGAGAAGGTGGCCGAGACGCTCGACGAGTTCCGCGGCCGCTACAAGTACAACCAGATGGACGAGCACGTGCAGGCGTTCTGCGCCAGCGTGCCGTTCCTCTACCAGTGGGACGACCACGAGGTGACCAACAACTGGTCGCCGGGCAAGGACCTGTCGGCCGACGACCGCTACACCGAGAAGTCGATCCCGCTGCTGGCGGCGCGGGCGGGGCAGGCGTTCCACGAGATGACACCGATCAGCTATACCCCGGCCGAGCCGGGGCGGGTCTACCGCAAGATCGCCTATGGCCCGCTGCTCGACATCTTCATGCTGGACCTGCGGTCCTACCGCGACGCCAACGACGCCGGGATGCAGACCGAGGCCGGCGACGGCACCACCCTTCTGGGGGCGGCGCAGATCGAATGGCTCAAGGGCGCGCTCAAGGCCTCGACCGCGACGTGGAAGGTGATCGCCTCGGATATGCCGATCGGGATCATCGTCTGGGACAACGCCAAGGAAAAGCGCGGCGTCGAGGCGGTGGCGAACGGCGACCACGGGGGGCCGAAGGGCCGCGAGCTCGAGATCGCCGACCTGCTGCGCTTCATCCGCGACCAGAAGGTGACGAACACCGTCTGGCTGACCGCCGACGTGCACTATACCGCGGCGCATGAATACAGCCCCGAGCGCGCCGAGTTCCAGGAGTTCGCCCCGTTCTGGGAATTCGTGTCCGGCCCGCTGCACGCCGGCAGCTTCGGCCCGGGCGAGATGGACCGCACCTTTGGCCCGGAGGTGAAGTTCGTGAAGGCGCCCGGTGCCGAGCGGCCGAACCTGCCGCCGAGCGAGGGGATGCAGTTCTTCGGCCTCGTCGACATCGATGCGGCGACCGAGCAGATGAAGGTGCGGCTGATGGACGTGGGCAACACCGAGCTGTGGTCCACAGTGCTGGACCCGCTGCGGGCCTGAGGCCGCAAAAGGGGAGGGGCGCTGCCCCTCGCCGCGCGGGGCGCGCGGCTCACCCCGGGATATTTCCGCAAGGGAGAATGAGGAAAGGGGCGCCCGGTCGGGGCGCCCCTCGTCGTTTGAGATGTGGGCCGGATCAGGGCTTCGGGCGCAGCGCGGGCTCGCGGTCCCAGGCCCGGTCGGCCAGCTTGGCGACCACGCCCTTGGCGTCGGCGTGGTCGAGCGTGAACGCATCCTCGCCCCCGTTCGCCTTGGCAAGGATCTTGCGCCCGCCGGGGCAGAGGCCGAGCGCTTTCAGATGGCTCCACGCCATGCCGGCGAACTCGAGCGCGGCGGGGTCGTCGATCAGCTTGTCGAAGCCTTCCTTGCCGGTCGTGATAACCACCGCGTCGAAGACCAGCGAGGGCGTGCCGGCGAGTTGGCCGTCAGCCTCCTGCACCGAGCCGTCCGAGAGCTTGGCGCCGCCGACCTTCTGGCAGACGACCATCACCGTGGCGCCCGCGGCCTCGGCCTCGGCCTTCAGCGACTTGACGACCGCCGCATCGGCGCCGTCGCCGACGAGGATGCCGAGCTTGCGGCCCTTGGGGGCCGGCACGCCCTGCTTGAGGATCGACAGCTTGTCCGACGGCGGCAGGTCCACCGCGGGTCGGTCAGTCGGCGCGGCGGCCGGCAGATCGACGCCGAGCCCGCGCGCCACGGTCGCAGCCAGATCCTCGTCGACGTTGCGCAGCTGGGCCAGAACCGCCTCACGCACGTGGGGCAGGGTCACCTTGGAAAGTTCGAAGGTGATCGCCGCGCCGACGTGGTTCTGCTCGGGCTGGGAGAGCGAGCGCAGGAACATCCGCGGCTGGCTGTAGTGGTCCGCGAAGGTCTCGGCCCGGATCCGCAGCTTGCCCTCGGACGGGTCGTTGCCGAGGTCGGTCGCGGTCTGCACGGTGCGGAAGCCGCCCCGCGCGTCGGCCCGCGGCCCGCCGACTTCGCCCGCCTTGTCGAGCGAGTTCGGCTCGTAGTTGGCGCGGCCCTTGGGCAGCTGCATCTGCATCATCCCGTCGCGCTGGAAATTGTGCATCGGGCAGCGCGGCGCGTTGATCGGCAGCTGGTGGAAGTTCGCCGTCCCGAGCCGCGACTTCTGCGTGTCGAGATACGAGAACAACCGCCCCTGCAGCAGCGGGTCGTCTGAGAAGTCGATCCCCGGCGGCACGTTGGACGGGCAGAAGGCGACCTGCTCGTTCTCGGCGAAGTGGTTGTCGGGGTTGCGGTTCAGCGTCATCGTGCCGATCAGCTGGACCGGGCACTCTTCCTCGGGGACGAGCTTGGTCGGGTCGAGCACGTCATAGGGCTGACGGGCCGCCCACTCGGGGTCGATGACCTGGATGCCGAAGTCCCACTCGGGATAGCCGCCCGCCTCGATCGCCTCATAGAGGTCGCGGCGGTGGAAGTCGTTGTCGGCGCCCTGCAGCTTGGCCGATTCGTCCCAGATCAGCGACTGCACGCCCAGCCGCGGCTTCCAGTGGAAGCGCACGAAGGTCGATTTGCCCTCGGCGTTGACCATGCGGAAGGTGTGGATGCCGAAGCCTTCCATGAACCGCAGGCTGCGCGGGATGGCGCGGTCCGACATGGCCCACATGACGTTGTGCAGCGTCTCGGGCATCAGCGAGACGAAATCCCAGAAGGTGTCGTGCGCCGACGCCGCCTGCGGATAGCCGCGGTCGGCCTCCATCTTCACCGAGTGAACGAGGTCGGGGAACTTCATCGCGTCCTGGATGAAGAACACCGGGGTGTTGTTGCCGACGAGGTCCCAGTTGCCCTCTTCGGTGTAGAATTTGACGGCGAAGCCGCGGATGTCGCGCGGCGTGTCCACCGAGCCGGCCCCGCCGGCGACGGTCGAGAAGCGGGCGAAGACGTCGCAGCGGTTGCCGGCCTTCTGGAAGAGCGCCGCGCGGGTCAGCTCGGGGATGGCCTTGGTCACCTCGAACGTGCCGTGCGCGGCCGAGCCGCGGGCGTGGACGATCCGCTCCGGGATGCGCTCGTGGTCGAAGTGGAAGATCTTCTCACGCAGCACGAAATCCTCGAGCAGCGTCGGCCCCCGCGAGCCCATCCGCAGGCTGTTCTGGTTGTCCGAAACCGGGATGCCCTGGTTAGTGGTCAGCCGGGTGGCGCGGTCCGAGGTCAGCTGCTGCGGCTCACCGCCGTTGCCGGTCTCGGCGGAGTACTGCGCCGTCAGCGGGGTCGAGTTGGTGTCCTCGTGGACAGGGACCTGAGCGGGGTTCGGGGTATCGGCTGCGGTTTTCGGGGGGCGGGCGTCGTCGTGGCTGGCCATGCGCGTGCATCCTCGTTGGCGTGAATCCTCGGGTCTCCGGCGCGCGCCGCGCACCGGGCCTTCAACCCTCAACGCGGCGCGGGCCGTTCCGTTTCACCCGCTGCGTCGGCGTGAGAGGAGATATTTGTTTGCTCAGAGGGGGATGCCGCGCCGTCCCCATCGGGCGCCTCGCCCTCGGCCCTCGTCTCGCCCCCGGCCGCACGCGAGGCGAGGCGGCGCAGCACCGGGCGGAACTGCTCGGCCGGGGCGGTGGCGAGAGTGACGGCGGTCGCGTCGGGCGCCGCATCCAGCGCCGCGGCCACGATCCGGGCGCCGAGCCCATAGCCCACCCAGCGCCGCAGCTCACCCTGCCCGAAGAACCAGGCGCCGTGGTCATAGCCCGGCCGCGACCACTCGGCGATGGCCCGCTTCGCGAGTCCCTCCGCCACCGGCGTCTGGTCCCACGGGTCGGGCGGGCCGCCCAGCACCTCGCGCACGAACTGCCCGGCCAGCCCCTCGCTCACCAGCGCCTCGCCGAGGGTGCGGCCGTAGCCCGGCCCGTCCCAGCGGATCAGGTGGTGGAACTCGTGCACCAGCGTTCGGATCAGCCGCTCGGGCGTGCAGAGGTCGGGGATGACCGCGATCTCGATCACCCCCGGCGCAGGCGCGAGGCCGCCGACGCCCCAGCCCGGGATGCAGCGATCCGGGTCCACCCGCACGGTCACGTCGAAGTCCGGCAGCGCCGCATGGGCCTGCGTCAGGCGGACCGCCTCGGCGACCGTGGCCCTGAGGCCGGGCAGCACCGCGGTCAGCCCGTGGCGCGCGTTGAGGGGGTGAAGCTGGTAGTAGGTCATGCCGCCTTATCGGCGAGGGGCGCGGGGTTGCCAACGGGTGCGCGGCAGGCGGCGGCCCGGGCGGGCGGCGATCCGCCCGGAGGGGGCGCCGCGACGTGTGGCCCGGATCGGCCTCCCAATGCGTCGCCGCCTCCGGGCCGCGCGCCCCGCGTCGAACCGAACACGACCCCTCAACTTTGACGGACCGGACCGGTTGACCAGCGGAACGGCCCTGCCACATCCTGCGGGCGGTTCATGCGGCGGAGGGGGCGATGAGGTTCGCGTTGATCTGTGCGGCGTGTCTCGGCGTGGCCGGCCCGCTGCACGCCTACACCGCCGACGAACTGGTCGAGGAGTTCGACGCCCGCCAGCTCACCCGGCAGGAAAAGCGGACGCTGCAGGCCGCGATGGCGTTCACCGGCACCTACACCGGGCTGCTCGACGGGGCCTGGGGCAGCGGGAGCCAACTGGCGCTCGAGGCGACTTTGGCGACCTTCGGCGTCACGACGCCGATCCCCGTCTGGGCCACGCTGGTCTATGCCGCCTCGGCGTCCGAGCAGATGGAGCGCGACGGGTGGGAGATGCGCTACATGCCCTCGCTCGACATGACGATCATGGTTCCGGCCGGGCGGCTGCGCGACGGCGCGCCCTCTGACAACTTCATCAACTTCAACCATTCGGCCAGCTCGCTCGGCTATTCCCTGACCTTCGGCGACGTGGCGCAGGCGCAGCGGCTGCACGACTATACGCTGCGCGAGGCGGGGCCGGACGAGCCTTACCTGCTGCGCCGCGACAACGTGGCCATCACCGCGGTCACCACCCGGTCCGGGCTGCATCTCTACACCCGCTCGGACGCGCGCGACGGCGGATGGTCGGCCGAGGGACCCGACGAGGGCATCCTGCGCGCGGTTTCGGCCAGCATCGCCAAGGGCCGCTCGGATCCGCTCGCCTTTCCGCCCGAGGGTGAGATCGGCACGGGCTTCGTCAGCCTTGCCGCCGTCCTGGCCGCCGACCCCGACAAGCGGCAGGCCCAGAGCCGGATCGAGGATGACGTGCGCAAGGCGATGACGCAGCCGCCCGCCCAGCCGCCCGCCCTGCCGGCGCCTGACGGGTCTCAAGGCGCCGCCCCCGTCACCGCCGACGCCGGGGCCGCCGCCGGCAGTCCCGCGCCGGCCCCGGGGCCCGACTCAACCCCGGCGCAGGCGGCCGCCGCCGCGCCGGACGCCGCACCCGCGGCCGTCCGGACCTCGGGCTCGGGCACCGGCTTCGTCGTCTCGCCCGACGGCCATGTGCTGACCAACGCCCATGTCGCCGCTGACTGCGCCCGACTGGCGGTCGAGGGCAAGCCGGCCACGCTGCTGGCCGCCGACCGCGATCTCGATCTCGCGCTGGTCCGTACCGATGCCCCGGTCGAGACGGTGGCGAGCTTTGCCCCCAATCCTGCGCCGCTCAACTCGGACGTGCTGGTGCTGGGCTACCCACTCGCCGGCATCCTGAGCGGGCTGAACGTCACGCGGGGCTCGGTCACCTCGCAGCGGGGCCTGGGCGGCGACAGCCGGGTGATGCAGATCTCGGCCCCCGTGCAGCCCGGCAACTCGGGTGGGCCGGTGGTCAACGGGCTGGGGCAGGTGGTGGGGGTGGTGGTCTCGAAGCTCGACGCCATCGTGACGGCGAGCGAGACGGGCGACATCCCTCAGAACGTCAACTTCGCGATCCGGGGCGAGATCGCCAAGCTGTTCCTGTCCGAGCAGGGGGTCACCCCGCGCACCGGCGCTGCGGGCGACCCGCCCCCGCCCGAGGAACTGGCCCGGCAGGGGGCGGCCTACACGCGCTTCATCACCTGCGAGAACTGACGCCTCACACCTCGGGCACCAGAACCTCGCGCTTGCCGACGTGGTTGGCGGGGCTGACGACGCCCTGCTCTTCCATCTGCTCGACCAGACGCGCGGCCTTGTTGTAGCCGATCGCCAACTTGCGCTGGATGTAGCTGGTCGAGCATTTGCGGTCCTTGGCCACGATCGCCACCGCCTGGTCGTAGAGCACGTCGTCCGAGCCGTCGGTGGCGAGGATCGCGTCGATCTCGGCCTCGCGCTCGTCCTCGCCGCCCTCGACGACGCTGGTCATGTACTGCGGCGGGCCGAAGGACTTGAGGTGGTTCACGACCTCCTCGACCTCTTCGTCCGAGACGAACGGCCCGTGCACACGGGTGATGCGCGAGCCGCCGGCCATGTAGAGCATGTCGCCCATGCCCAGCAGCTGCTCGGCCCCCTGCTCGCCCAGGATCGTGCGGCTGTCGATCTTCGAGGTGACCTGGAAGCTGATCCGGGTCGGGAAGTTGGCCTTGATCGTGCCGGTGATGACGTCGACCGAGGGGCGCTGGGTGGCCATCACGATGTGGATGCCCGAGGCCCGCGCCATCTGCGCGAGGCGCTGGATGCAGGCCTCGATCTCTTTGCCCGCGACCATCATCAGGTCGGCCATCTCGTCCACGATGACGACGATGTAGGGGAACTTCTCGGGCTGGAACTCCTCGGTCTCGAAGACCGGCTCGCCGGTGTCCTCGTCAAACCCGGTCTGCATGGTGCGGCGGAACATCTCGCCCTTGGCGAGCGCCTCGGCGACGCGGCCGTTGTAGCCCTCAATGTTGCGCACGCCCATCTTGGACATCTTGCGGTAGCGCTCTTCCATCTCGGAGACGACCCATTTCAGCGCCACCACGGCCTTCTTGGGGTCGGTCACCACGGGGGAGAGCAGATGCGGGATGCCGTCATAGACGCTGAGTTCCAGCATCTTGGGGTCGATCATGATGAGGCGGCATTCCTCGGGCGTCAGCTTGTAGAGCAGCGACAGGATCATGGTGTTGATCGCCACCGACTTGCCCGAGCCGGTGGTCCCGGCGATCAGCAGGTGCGGCATCTTGGCGAGGTTCGCCACCACCGGCTCGCCGCCGATGTCCTTGCCGAGCGCCAGCGGCAGCGGCATCGAGGTGTCGCCGAAGGCGCGGGCCGACAGGATCTCGCGCAGCACCACCTTTTCGCGGCGCTGGTTGGGCAGCTCGATCCCGATCACGGTGCGCCCCGGCACGGTCGAGACGCGCGCCGACAGGGCCGACATGGACCGCGCGATGTCGTCCGACAGGCCGATGACACGGCTCGCCTTCAGCCCCGGCGCGGGTTCCAGCTCGTAGAGCGTGACCACCGGGCCGGGGTGGACCGCGGTGATCTGGCCCTTGACGCCATAGTCGTCGAGCACCGCCTCGAGCATCCGGGCGTTCTCGGCCAGCGCCTCCTGGCTCAGGGTGTGGCGCTCGACGGTGCCGGGGGCGGCGAGAAGCGCGAGCGGCGGCTTTTCATAGCCGTTGGCGGCGCTGTCGAAGGCGAGGCTCGGTTGTGCCTCGGCCACCGCCTGCCGCGAGGGGTTGGGCTTGCGCATCGGCGGCATGACGACGCGGCTGGTGTCGGTCGGGGCGGCGGGCGGCACCGACTGGGCGCGCCCCGTGAGCCGCGCGGTCACCGCCGAAAGGACCGAGCGGGAGGGGGCGTCGCCGTGTCCTGCGTCCTGCGCCGCGTCATGGCCGTCCTCGCGGGCAGCGTCGGCCTCGGCCCGGTGGCGGATGGCGTCGCTGATCCGGGCGCTGACCTCGGCGGCGTCGGGGCCGTCGCTGTCGTCGTAGTCGGGGGCGGTCTCGACCAGTTCCGAGGGCGGGATCTCGTCGGGCGCGCTGCTGCGGCGCAGGCGGCCGAGCAGGCCGGCGGGCAGGCCCGCCTTGGCCTCGGGGGCGACGGGCACGTCGGCCGTCACGGCCTCGGCGTCCGCGCCCGCGGCGAGTTTCCGGCGGCGTTCCTCGGCCCGGCGGCGCAGCTCGCGCGCACCGGCCACCGAGGCCGAGGCGCCGCGGCCGAGCGCCGTCATCCCGAGGTCATAGGCGGTCGCAAGCCCGGTGGCGAGGAACCGCCCGATCCCCATCATCTCGCGCCGGTCGAAGCCGAGCACGAAGGCCGTCACCGCCACCCCCGCGATGGCGGTCAGCAGCGCCATCACTTTCAGCGCCACGGCGGGCGCCATCGGCATCAGCCCGATCAGCCCGCCCATCACCATGTCGCCCAGGTGCCCGCCCAGGCCATGCGCCTGCGTCCAGTCGCCGGGCGGCACCATCGCGGTCGCGTGGACCGAGGCCAGCACCACCGCGAAGGGGGTGAAGAGGCCGCGCATCAGCCGGTCCTCGCCCCGGTGCAGCATCAGCCGCAGCCCCCAGCCGAGCGCCACCAGCGGCAGCACCCACGCCCCGAAGCCCACGATCATCACCAGCGCCGAGGCGACATAGGCCCCGAACCGGCCCAAGAGGTTCTGCGCCACCTGGTCGGTCGCGGTGCCGATGCCGGGGTCGTTCTGCGACCACGAGATCAGGATCATGCCCAACACCACCGCCAGCACCACCAGCCCCGCGCCGACGACTTCCTTGCCGCGCCGTTCCAGCGCCGCCTGGGTGGTCTGGTCGAACAGCGGATCGCGGTGCTTTGCCTGCCAGCTGGCCATGATCTCACCCCCTTGCGTAAAGCGTGTCGCGGATGCGGGTCAGCGCATCCTCGGTCTCGGCCGCCGGTCCGACGAGCGCCACGCGGATGTAGCCCGCGCCGGGGTTCCCCGCGTCGGTCTCGCGCGAGAGATAGGCGCCGGGCAGCACCTGCACCCCGGCCTCGGCCCAGAGCCGGCGGGCGGCGGCCTCGCCATCCTCGACCGGCAGCCACAGGAAGAACCCGCCCTCGGGGGGCAGGTAGCCCGGCACGTTGCCGAGGATGCGGTCGGCGATGGCGTATTTCTGCTGGTAGAGCGCGCGGTTGGCGGTGACGTGATCCTCGTCGGCCCAGGCGGTCTCGCTGACCCGCTGGTGGGGCAGGGGGATCGGCGCGCCGGCGTAGCTGCGCAGCACCCGGAACCGGGCGATGGCGTCGGCCGCGCCCGCGGCAAAGCCCGAGCGCAGCCCGGGCAGGTTCGAGCGCTTGCTGAGCGAGTTGAACATCATTACCCGGTGCGCCAGCCCCATCGCCTCGGCCACGGCGAGCGCGCCGGGCGGGGGGGTGTCGCGCCAGATCTCGGAGTAGCACTCGTCGGCGAAGATCAGGAAATCATGCCGCTCGGCCAGTTCGATCAGCCGCTCGAGGTAGTCGCGCCCCGCGACCGCGCCCTGCGGGTTGGCGGGCGAGCAGAGATAGCAGATCGCGGCGGCGTCGAGCGTGGCTGCGTCGAGCGCGGCAAAATCGGGCAGGTGGCCGGTCTCGGCGGTGGCGTTGACGAAGACCGCGCGGGCGCCGACCGCGGCGGCGGCGACGGCATAGACCTGATAGAACGGGTTGGGGATCAGGATCGCCGGGGTCTCGCCGCCCTTCGCCTCGGGGCACAGCGCGAGGGCCGCGTTGAACAGCCCCTCGCGGGTGCCGTTCAGCGCGGTGATCCGCTCGGGCCCCACCTCGATGCCGTGGCGGCGGCGGATCCAGCCCGAGATCGCGGCGAGCAGCTCCGGCGTGCCGTCGTTCGGGGGGTATTTGCCCAGCTCGGCGACCGTCTCGGCCAGCCGCGGGGCGACGAAGTCGGGGATGCCGTGGCGCGGCTCTCCAATCGTCATGACGATGGGGTCGGCGGCGGGGGTCAGCCCGGCCAACAGCTTCCGCAGGCGCGGAAAGGCGTAATCCGGCAGGTTCGCGAACCGCTCGGGTGAATTCATCGCTGCCTCACAGTCACGGGATCGTGCCGCCCCGTTGGGCTGCAGAGTATCGGTATTGCCGGGGTGCGTCCAGTTAAAGGCGAATCAGGCGCAGAGGGGGCTTTGCCCCCGTCGCCTGCGGCGCCTCCCCCAGGATATTTGCATCAGGGAGAAGGCGCGTCAGCCGTGCAGCGCCGCCTCGAGCGCGGCGGCGGTCCTGAGCAGGCGGCGGTCGTCGCCCGGGCGCCCCATCGCCATCAGCCCGCAGGCGGGCCGCCCGGTGGGCAGGGTGATGGCCGGCAGGCCCATGAGGTTGCCGATCCGCGTGTTCCTGAGCGCGAGCAGGTTCTCGGACGCGAAGAACGCCGCGTCGGATTCGAGCCGGGCGATCTCGGGCGGCAGGATCGGGGCGGTAGGCAGGATCACCGCGTCGAAGCCGGCCACGGCCTGCGCCCAGTCGCGGCGCAGCCGGTCGAGTGTCTCCCACCCGGCGACGTAGTCGGCGGCGGTGACGGACTTGCCGCCGCGGAAGCGCTCGAGGATCGGCGGGAACATCAACTCCGGCGCCGCCTCGATCTGGTCGCGCCAGAGCCCGTAGGCCTCGGGGGCGAAGAGGGTGGGCGACAGCGCCATCGCCTCGGCGACGCAGGGGGGCGCGGCGTGGGCGATCCGCACCCCGGCGCGGGCGAGGGTGGCGCAGGCCTCCTCGAACGCGGCGACGGGCGCCTCGCGGGCGTCGTCGAAGGGCACGCCGTCGAGCACCATGAGCCGCAGCCCCGCGGCCCCGGCCTCGCGCAGGTCGGGGGCGCTGTCGCCGGTGATGAGGGCGTAGAGCGCGGCGCAATCCTCGACGGTGCGGGCCAGCGGTCCGGCCACGTCGAAACGGCGGCAGAGCGGCACGATCCCGGTCATGTCCACCGCCCCGGGGGTCGGCTTGAACCCCACCAGCCCGTTCCACGCCGCGGGCAGGCGGATCGAGCCGCCGGTGTCGGTGCCGATCGCCGCCGCCGCCAGCCCCATCGCCACCGAGACCGCCGCGCCCCCCGACGAGCCTCCGGCCACGAGTTGCGGGTCAAAGGCATTCGGAACGGTCGCCACCGGCGGGTTCAGGCCCAACCCCGAAAACGCCAGCTCGGTCATGTGGGTCTTGCCGAGGCACAGCGCCCCCTGCGCCGAGGCGGTGGCCAGCACCGCCGCATCGCTGTCCGGCACCCGCCCCTCGAGCAGCAGCGAGCCCGCCTCGGTGGCGACGCCGGCGCTGTCCACGTTGTCCTTCCAGCTCAGCGCCACGCCGTCGAGCAGCCCGCGCCGCAGTTCCGCCCGCGCCCGGTCGTGGGCGGCGATGGCGCCGGCCCGCGCGCGCTCGGGCGTCAGACGGGCATAGATGCGGGGCGCGAGCGGCGCACGGGCGATGGCGTCGAGATAGCCCTCGACGAGGTCGAGCGGGCTGACCAGCCCCGCCATGATCGCCCGCCCCTGTTCCGTGGCGCTCGCCTTGAGCCAATCCATCCCCGCCCCCGTCCTGCTGCACGCCCTGAGACGCGCGGACGGTAGAGCCCCGCGCCGGGCGGGGCAATGGGGCGCCGCAGCCCCAGCCGCCTCTCCTCGGGCTGGACCCAAATATCCCCGCCGGAGGCATCCGGCCGTGCCACCCGCGCGCCCCCTCGGAGTCTAAGCGGCCACCCTGCCGCATGGACCGCGCCGCGCGGGCCGGATAGGGTGCCCGCCATGAAAGTGGACCACGATATCCTGATCGCAGGCGGCGGGCTGAACGGCCCGGCGCTGGCGCTGGCGCTGGCGGGGGCCGGGCTCTCGGTCGCGGTGATCGACGCGCGGCCCGCGCAGGCGCGGGCGGCCGACGACTTCGACGGGCGCGCCTATGCGCTGGCGCTCGCCTCGCGACGGCTTCTGACCGCGCTCGGCCTGTGGGGCGGGCTCGCGGCGAAGTCGCAGCCGATCCTCAAGGTCGAGGCCGCGCAGGGCGAGGCGGGCGACGGGGCGGGTCCCTTCCACCTCGTCTTCGATTCCGCCGAGATCGAAGAGGGGCCGGTCGGGCACATGCTCGAGGACCGCTTCCTCTACGCCGCGCTGATGGAGGCGATGGCGGGCGGCGTGACCCATCTGCCCGGCCGGCAGGTGACCGGGCAGGAGGTCCGGCCCGGCCAAGTCGCGGTGACGCTGGACGATGGCACGGTGCTGACCGGGCGGCTGCTCGTCGGCGCCGACGGGCGCGGCTCGGGCGTGGCGGCGCGGGCCGGGATCACCCGGCGCGGCTGGGGCTACGGCCAGACGGCGCTGGTCTGCGCGGTGGACCACGACCGCCCCCACAATGGCACCGCGTGGCAGTTCTTCATGCCCGAGGGGCCGCTGGCGATCCTGCCGCTGCCCGGCAACCGCAGCTCGATCGTCTGGTCGGCGCCCGACGCGCAGGCGGCAGCCATCGCGGCGCTGGACGATGCCCGGTTCCTCGACGTGCTGCGGCCCCGATTCGGCGACTTCCTGGGCGAGATCCGCCTCGCCGGGCCGCGCTTCTCGTATCCGCTGAGCCTCAGTCTCGCCGATCACTATGTCGCGGCGCGGGTGGCGCTGGTGGGCGATGCGGCGCACGGCGTCCATCCCATCGCCGGGCAGGGGCTGAACCTCGGCCTGCGCGACGTGGCGGCGCTGGCCGAGGTCGTCGTCGAGGCCGCCCGCCGCGGCGAGGACATCGGCGCCCCCGACGTGCTCGACCGCTACCAGCGCTGGCGGCGGTTCGATGCGACCGCGCTGGGGCTCGGGATGGATACGGTCAACCGGCTGTTTTCCAACGCCAACCCGGTGCTGCGGGCGGCGCGGGGCCTGGGCATGGGGGCGGTCACCGCGATCCCGCCGCTGCGCCGCGCCTTCATGCGGCAGGCGGCGGGGCTGACGCTCGACCCGATGCCGCGGCTGCTGGCCGGGCAGCCGCTCTAGGCCGGCGGCCCTCGCCCCCTGTCGGGCACGGGCGCGGCGCAAGGCCCCGGAACCCTCACTTGCACGCGAGCGTTCGGGGCCGCCTCCGTCCCTTATTCGTGACGTGCAACCCTTTGGAAAGGCGGTATGATCCCATCATGAACCTTCGCTCTCTCGCACTTGCGCCCGCCTTCGCCCTCGCCTTCGCCCTGCCGGCGGCGGCCGAGAAGATCCCCCTCAACGAGGTCAGCCGCTACCTCAACAGCCTCAAGACCGTGGTCGCCGATTTCAGCCAAGTGAACGCCGACGGCTCGGTGACGCCGGGCAAGGTCTATATCCAGCGCCCCGGCCGGGTGCGGTTCGAGTACAAGGGCGACAACACGCTCGTCCTCGCCTCGGGCGGGCAGGTCGCGGTGTTCGACAAGAAGTCGAACACCGGCGCCCAGCAGTATCCGCTGTCCAAGACGCCGCTCTCGATCATCCTGGCCGACAACGTGAACCTCGGCCGGTCGGGGATGGTGACGGCGCACAGCGAGAAGAAGAACACCACGATCGTGCGGGCGCAGGACCCGGCGCATCCCGAATACGGCAACATCCAGATGGTGTTCACCGCCAACCCGACCGAGCTGCGCCAGTGGATCGTCACCGACGACAAGGGCAAGCGGACGACGGTGATCCTGGGTCAGATGCAGAAGGGCGTGGCGATCCAGCCCTCGAAGTTCTCGATCAACAACGAGGCCGCGCGGCGCAAGTGACGCCGCCCGCCACCCGCGACGACCCTCAGGCCCGGCCGCAGGATTGCAGCTGGGCCTGATACATGACGGCCCGGCTCTGCACCTTGCCTGCGACGCCGAGCAGCCAGGGCTTGGACAGGTGGCTGCCTGAGGCATAGCCCGACCGCCCCTCGTGATAGGCCAGGTACTGCGCCCCCGCGTCGGCGGTCGAGATCCCCAGCCGCCGCGCCGTCCCGTTCATGTACCAGCCCATGAAGTCGGTCGCGTCGCGGATGTCGTCGCGCCGCGCGCGGCGCTTGCCGGTTTCCTTCAGATACTCCTCCCACGTGCCGTCGAGGGCCTGGGAATAGCCGAAGGCCGAGCTCTGCCGCCCGATCGGGATGATCCCGAGGGCGTACTGGTGCGGCGTCCGCGCGTCGCCGATGAACTTGGATTCCTGGTGGATCGCCGCCATCTGCACCGCCACCGGCACCCCCCACCGCGACTGGGTGTCGCGCATGGCGCGCAGGTAGGCGGGCCGTTCCGCCACGATGGCGCAGGCGTTGTCGAGGTCGCGCGGCGCCTTGAAACTGCCCCCGCCGCCGCCGCACGAGGCGACCAGCATGACGATCGCCAGCTTGAGATAGGTGTTCATGTGCCTGTCTGCCCGGTTCGGTCTTTGCCGTTTTGCCGCGATCCTAAGCGCAATCCCGCGGCGAGGAAATCGCCAATTATGCCGCGGCGCGCCCCCGCCGGACTCGGGCTGGACCCAAATATCCCCGCCGGAGGCTTCCCGCCGTGCCTCCCCGCGATGCGAGGGGGGCCTTGTGCCGGGCTTGGCCATGATTAAGGTTCTCCGCCGAGCCAGTTCATCATTCGTTTGGGGGAGTTCTCAACCATGGCAGACAACGACATCGTGATCCTGTCCGGCGCCCGCACCGCCATCGGCGGCTTTGGCGGCAGCCTGGCGAATATCCCGCCGATCGAGCTGGCCACCACCGCCGCCAAGGCGGCGATCGAGCGCTCGGGCGTCGCGGCCGACAAGATCGGCACCGTGATGTTCGGCCACGTGATCAACACCGAGCCCAAGGACCAGTATCTCTCGCGCGTGGCGATGCTGAACGCGGGCGTGCCCGAGACGGCGGTGGCGATGAACGTCAACCGGCTGTGCGGGTCGGGCGCGCAGGCCATCGTGTCGGCCGCGCAGGCGCTGCAGTCCGGGGACGCCGACTTCGCGCTCGCCGGCGGGGCCGAGAGCATGAGCCGCGGCGGCTACCTGATCCCCGGCCTGCGGGCGGGGACCAAGATGGGCGACCAGCAGATCATGGACATGATGACCGGCGCGCTGACCGACCCGATGGGCACCGGCCACATGGGCGTCACCGCCGAGAACGTCGCCGCCGAAAACCAGATCAGCCGCGAGGCGCAGGACGAGTTCGCGCTGGAGAGCCAGAAGCGCGCGGCCGCCGCCATCGAAGAGGGCCGGTTCAAGGACCAGATCGCCCCGGTCGAGATCAAGACCCGCAAGGGCACCGTGGTCTTCGACAAGGACGAGCACCCGAAGTCGACCTCGGCCGAGGCGCTGGCGGGGCTGAAGCCCGCGTTCAAGAAGGACGGCGGCTCGGTCACCGCGGGCAACGCCAGCGGCATCAACGACGGCGCCGCGGCCATCGTGCTGGCGACCGAGAAGGCCGCGCGCGAGGCCGGGCTCGAGCCCAAGTTCCGCCTCGTCGGCTGGGCCCATGCCGGGGTGCGCCCCGACATCATGGGCGTCGGCCCGATCCCCGCGGTCAAGAAGCTGATGGAAAAGACCGGCCTCAAGATCGAGGATTTCGACGTCATCGAATCGAACGAGGCCTTCGCCGCGCAGGCGCTGGCGGTGAACAAGGGCCTCGGGCTCGACCCGGCCAAGGTGAACCCGAACGGCGGCGCCATCGCGCTGGGCCATCCGGTCGGCGCCACCGGCGCGATCCTGACGGTCAAGGCGATGTACGAGCTCGAGCGCACCAACACCGACAAGGCGCTGGTCACCATGTGCATCGGCGGCGGTCAGGGCATCGCGCTGGCCATCGAGCGGATCTGATCCCCGCCGTCCGCAGGTATTCGAGCCTGACAGACGCCCCGGCCGCCGCGAGGTGGCCGGGGTTCTCGTTTACCGGCGCAGGCTGTCGAGGCAGGCGCCCGACACCGGCGCGGTGGCCAGCGCGCGTCGGCCCAGGTCGCCCTCGCCCGGGGGCAGAGGGCTCGCGGCGCCGGCGCAGGCCGGGGCCGCCTCGGGCGGGCCGACCCAGAGCGCCGGGCCGGGTTCGGCCTTCAGCGGATGGATCATGTCGTAGTGGCTGGGGGTGGGCCCGTCCGGGCCGGGCACGGCGCGGACCGCGATGCCTGCCCCCTTGGCGCGCCAGGTCAGCTCGGCCAGCAGCGCCCGGTCGGCGCTGAGGACGAGCGGCGCCCCGTCCGCGCGGGCCAGCACCCGGTCGGACAGCGCCGTGTAGCCGACATAGCGCGCGAGCACCGGGTCGCCGTCCCGGCGAAACTCCTGCGCCAGCGTCCCGATCACCGGCAGGCCGGTCGCCACGATCCCGTTCAGCGCCAGCGCCGCGACCGTGAGCCGCGGGCGGGGGGCGAGCCACGCCGCCGCCAGCACCGCGCCCGCGACATAGGCGCCCACGGCCCAGTTGGCGTTCGCCTCTGACTGGATCGCCTGCGCGGTGACGATGGCGAGCGGTGCCGCCGCGATCGGCACCAGCCCGCGCAGCCCCGCGGGCCAGCGCCCGACCAGCGCGGCCAGCATTGCGGCGAAGGTCAGGGGACCGGCGACGGCAAACTGCTCGGCCCAGAACACCGCCGCGTGGCGCAGGTTCAGCGCCCCCTGCCAGTCGGCGTTCTCGGCGGTGTGGCGGACGGTGGCGAGGTCGTGGCTGAGCTGCCAGGCGATGTTCGGCGCGAACAGCGCCAGCGCAACGCCCGCGACCACGGCGACCTCGGGCCACGGGCGGCGCCAGCGCGGGTCGATCCAGGCGGCGAGCGCCAGCCCCGGCAGCGGGAACAGCATGGCGTATTTCGACCACATCCCCATCGCCAGCGCCGCCCCGGCCAGCACCGCGCCCCGGCGGCCGGGGAGCGCCACCCAGGCCAGCAGGAAGAGCGCCAGCGCCAGCAGTTGCGGGCTGTCGGTCGAGATCAGGATGCTGCCCACCGACACCGCCGGCAGCGTCGCATAGACCGCCCCCGCCAGCGCCCCCACCGCCGGCCCGGCCAGCCTGCGCCCCAGCGCCATCACCGCCAGCGCCGCCGCGCCATGCACCAGCGGCCACGGCAGCCGCGCCACCCACGGGGCGTCGGACCCCACCGCCTCGTTCGCAGCGCGGATCAGCCAGCCGACCAGCGGCGGCTTGGACCAGGCCCCGGCGGCCATCTCCTGCCCCCAGAGCCAGTACTGCGCCTCGTCCACGTAAAGCTCGAGGTCGGACGCCGGCAGCCACGCCAGCCGCCACGCCGTGAGCCCGAGGATCAGCAGGAGGGCCGCCGCCTCACTCGACCGGAAGGCGGCGGGCGGCATGGATGAGCCAGAGGTTGCGGACATAGATCACCGTCCCGAGCGCCTGGCCGAAGATGAACACCGGGTCGCGGCGGTGGATGGCGTAGGCGAGCAGCGTCAGCCCGCCCGCCAGCGAGAAATACCAGAACGCCACCGGCACGACCGAGCGGCGGGCGCGCTCCGACGCGATCCACTGGATCAGGAAGCGCATCATGAACATCGACTGCGCGAGAAAGCCGAAGATCACCCACAGCAGCTCGGCCTGGGTCGTGACCTTGAAGAAATGCATGAGCGAGAGGGTCATGGCGTCTCCTCGGGGCGGCGTTCGGTGGCGCGGACGGTCTTGCGGCGGCGCAGCAGCCACGCCACCCCGGCGAGGTCCGAGATGCCGACCAGCCCGCGCTGGAGGTTGGAATAGTTCGACCGCCCCGTGCCGCGGGCGCGGTGGGCGACATCGACATGGGCGATCTGCCAGCCGTCGCGGGCGAACAGCGCCGGCAGGTAGCGGTGCTGGTGGTCGAAGAACGGCAGCGCCAGATAGGCCTCGCGCCGGAACGCCTTGAGCCCGCAGCCGGTGTCGCGGGTCGCGTCGGCCAGCACCCGGGCGCGCAGCCGGTTCGCCGCCTTGGACGCCAGCCGCTTCGAGGCCGTATCCTGCCGCCCGACCCGCTGCCCCGCGACCAGCGCCAGCGTCTCGGGGCCGTCGATGAGCGGCGCGAGCAGCTTCGGCAGCTCGGCCGGCGGGTTCTGCCCGTCGCCGTCGAGCGTGGCGATGATCCCGGCGCGGGCGGCAAGGACGCCGTTGTGCACTGCCGCCGACTGCCCGCCCGAGCGCGGATGGCCGAGCAGCCGCAGCCACGGCCGGTCCGCAGCCATGCCGAGCACCCGCGCGGCGGTCTCATCGGTCGAGCCGTCGTCCACGACGATGACCTCGAACGGGCACAGGGGGGTGAGGGCCGCCTCGATCTCGTCGATCAGCGGGCCGATGTTGCCTGCCTCGTTGCGGCAGGGAATGACGACGGAGACCCGCGGCGGGGCGGCCGACGCAGGCGACGGGGAGAGTGGGGCGGTCATGGCTGGCCCTCTAGACCCGCCAGATGACGGGAAGCTGACAGGCGCGGCAAGGCCCGAGCGGAACGGGGGGCGGTGAGGGCGGCACGGGGGCCACGCGCGGCGGGAACGGGGTCGGCTGGCAGCCGGCCAACTGATGGCCGGCGACGGCATCGCGCCGAGCCCCGGAAACTCGAACGGGCCGCCCCCTGGGAACGGCCCGCGAGATCAAAGGAGATGGTCCGGTTAGGGATGGAAATCATCCGGTCCCAGGCAGGGTGCATCGACCCTTGGGGCTGCCCTCAGGCGATGCCCCCCCTGACTGTCCCGACTCCGTTCTCCAACATCACTCTCGACACTGGACCACCTCCTTTCAATGGGTTGATAGTAAGGCAGAGGGTGCCATAGCGCCGAAGCAAGTCAATCAGTTTTCGACCGGCCGGGACAAGATTTTGCGGACCAGCCCGTTGTAGGGCACAAGCGCCAGCACGGCGAGCGCCATCTTCACCCCCCAGTCGGCCGCCGCCAGCGACTGCCACAGCGGCAGCGCCGGGCCGTGGCCCAGCAGCGGCACCAGCTCGTTGGCCCAGCCGGTGTTGGCGTCGGCGGGCAGGGCGGCCGCGAAGGCGATCGAGAAGAACAGCGCCGTGTCGATGGCCGAGCCGATGAGCGAGGACAGGAACGGCGCCTGCCACCAGCTGCGGAAGCGCAGCCGGTCGAACACCGACACGTCCACGAGCTGCGCGACGAGGAACGCCGTCCCCGAGCCGATGGCGATCCGAAGCGTGGTCTTGTCGAACCCCGCCGCGATTAGCGAACTCGCCACGCCCACGGCGAAGCCGGCCAGCACGACCCGGCGGGCGTCGCGCACGCCGTGGATGCGGTTGGTCAGGTCGGTGACGAGGAAGGCGCTGGGATAGGTCAGCGCCCCCCATGTCAGCCAGTCGCCCAGCATGAACTGCACGAGGATGTTCGAGGCCAGCACGGTGGCCGCCATCGCCAGAATGGCGGGCATGAGACGCGGCATGGGATTTATCCGTTTTACAAGGTAGCGGAAGAACTCGGCCCCGCACGGCGGGACGGGCCGCGCTTAGCGGCGCGGGCCGGGTGCGTCAAGGCGGGGCCGGCCGCCCTGCACGGGGCAGGGCTAGTCCGCGGGGGCCGCGAAGGACAGCGGCGGTGCCGGGGCGGTCGCCGTCGCGGGGGTGTCCGCGGCGGGGGCGCCGGGACGCTCGCGGACCCGGAACTCGACCAGCTGGGTCTGCTGCACGAACAGGAAGTTGTCGTCCGAGATCATGGTGACGCGGATGCCCTGGCCGTCGGCCCAGACCGCGATCCCTTCGAGGTTGTCATATTGCAGCGGGATCGATTCGAGCAGCAGCTCGGGCGGGCCCAGCCGGTCCTCGGACAGCGCGAAACGCCGGACGCGGCTGGAAAACCCCAGCACGCCGCGGAAGTCGCGTTCGAGGACGTAGAGCTTGCCGTCCGGGCCGACGTCGGCCCCGACCGGCGCCCAGCGGGGGTCGCGGGGCAGGCGGTAGGGGGTGGACCACGCGCCGTTGCGGAACCGCCAGACGGGGAAGCTCGACCCGTCGCCCTGATCCTCCTCGCGCCAGTCTTCGGGCATGGTCAGCAGGTCGCCCGAGGGCGTCACGGCCAGCGCCTCGAGCCCGGCGTTGCGCTTGAGCGCGCGGAAGGCCGGGGCACGGGGCACGACCACCGCCGGCTGGTCGGGGTCGTCGAAGCGGGCGATGCGGTCCAGCCCCTCGAAGCTGACGAAGATGCGGCCCTCGGCGTCGATGGCCAGCCCCTCGGCGTCGCCGAGATAGCCGGGCTTGAGCTTGCGGCCGCGGCTGTCCTGCAGCCGGGCGCTGCCGGCGGTGGTCAGCCGGACGATGCGGCCCTGGCCGTCGCGGTCGATGCTGCCCCAGCGCAGCGTGCCGCGATCCGACAGCGCCCAGTAGCGGCTGCCGTCGTCGCTGAGCTCGAGGCCCGAGAAGCCGCCGAAATCCTCGTCACCGTTGCGCCAGACGAAGGCGCCCAGCGGTTCGACGATGGGGGCTTCGGCCGCGGGCGCGGCCGCCGCGGCGATCCCGGCACCGGCGGGCGGCAGCGCCGGCCCGCCCGCCAGCCACGCCAGTCCCGCCGCCGCCGCGATCAGCGTGCGACGAGGGCGCGGCATCCGGGCGGCATCTCGCTCAGCCTGAAACTGCGCGGATGGCGGTATTCGGGGTCAGGCGGCGGGGCGGGCGGCGGGTTGATGCGGTTGGCGATCCACTGCTGCGCCTCTGCGCAGCCGTCCCCGGGCGGCGGCGGGTCCTGGTCCTGGCAGCCGGCATTGGTGCAGGCCAGCCGGACGTGGAAGTGGTAGTCGTGATTGTTGATGGGCCGGATCTTGCGCAGATAGGCGCGGTTGCCGCGCTCGGCCTGGCACATCGCCACCTTGGCGACCGGATCGACGAAGATCCGTGCCACCCGGCGGTCAGAGGCGGCCGCGCGCAGCAGCGCATGGTGGCTCGCCGACCACAGCGGGCTCGGCCTGATCCCGCCCTTGGCCACCACCGACTGCGACGAGATCGACTCGCGCTCGGCCGGGCTGAGCCGCAGCGAGCGCGGCGGCAGCATCCAGATGTCGGCGTCAAGCCCGATCTGGTGGCTCGCGTGGCCCGAGACCATCGGCCCGCCCAGCGGCTGGCTCATGTCGCCGATGTAGAGGCCGGCCCAGCCGAAGCGGGTGGCCTGCCGCGACAGGTCCATCAGGAACTGGACGAGCTGCGGGTTGCCCCAGTTGCGGTTGCGCGACAGGCGCATGGCCTGCCACGTCGGGCCGGTCTCGGGCAGCTGGATGTTGCCCGAGGCGCAGCCGCGCGAATAGCCGCCGATGGCCGCGGGCGCCCCGCCGTTCGAGGTGCGGAAGGCCCCGAACACGTCCTTGGCGAGCGGGTCGGCGGCGGCCGCCGGGCTGGCCGGCAGGGTGGCCAGCGCCAGCAGCGCGGCGGCGGCGAGATGTCTGATCTTGCCCATCACGGACCGGGGTCTCCCTCTGGTTCGACCCAGACTAGCAGGACGAGCGCCAGAAGGAACATCACGATCAGCGGCGATATGCCGATCCGCTGGCTGCCGGTCGCGGTGGTCACGGTCGCGATCAGGAACGGGGCGAGAAACGAGGTGGCCTTGCCCGACAGCGCGTAGAGCCCGAAGGCCTCGGTGGCGCGGTCGGGGGTGGTGTGGCGCACCATCATGGTGCGACTCGCGGCCTGCATCATCCCGCCGGCGCCGCCGATCGCCACGCCGCAGGCAAAGAACACCGCGTCGGGCAGGCGCGAGTCGGGGGCGAGGGCAAGGCCCATGAGCTGCGCGCGGCTCATGCCGACGACGATCGCGCAGACGAGGATCAGCGCGAGGATGCAGCCGATGATGACCGGCTTCGGCCCCCAGCGTCGGTCGGCCCGCCCGCCGATCCACGAGATCACCGCCGCCGACACCGCGCTGACCACGCCGAAGATCCCCGACCAGATCACCGGCCAGCCGAGCACCGTCCCGGCATAGACCCCGCCGAAGCCGTAGAGCGCGTTCAAGGCGTCGCGCGAGAACATCGAGGACAGCAGCCACGCGGCCAGCGACCGGCGCTGCCGCAGGCTGGCGATCAGCCGCCCGAGGTCGCGCATCGCCACGCCGAGCCGCAGCGGGCGACCCGCGCCGGCGGGCTCGCGCACCCAGAGGAAGAAGGGGACCATGAACACCGCATACCAGATCGCGGTGAACGGCCCGACGAAGCGCGTGCCCTCGCGCAGCGCGGGGTCGAGCCCCAGCGCCGGCGGCTCGCCGATCAGCGTCAGCCCGGTCGTGGCGCTTTCGGCAAAGAGCGCCAGCATCACGATCAGCGACACCACGCCCCCGGCATAGCCGAAGGCGAAGCCCGAGCCCGAGACGCGCCCCATGTCCTCGCGGCTGGTCAGCGTGGGCATCAGGGCGTTGGTGAAGATGGTCGTGAACTCCATCCCGATCAGGCCGATGCCGAAGAACATCAGCGCCGGGACCAGCATCCCGCCATCCGGGGCGAGCACCCACAGCCCGGCCGCGCCCACGACGTAGAAGCCGGAGAAGAGCCAGATCCACGGCATCCGACGCCCGGTTGTGTCGGCGACCGCGCCGAGGATCGGCGCCAGCACCGCGATCACCACCCCGGCCAGCGACAGCGCCCAGCCCCACATCGCCTGCGCCTGCGCGCCGGCGGCGGCCGGGGCGACCCCCTCGGCGACCAGCCGGTGCTGGGCGACCTCGGCGAAGTAGATCGAGAAGATGAAGGTCAGAAGCAGCGTCGCATAGGGCTGGCTCGCCCAGTCGAAGAACCACCATCCCCAGATGCGCTTGCGGTTCATGGCGGCTCCCTGCTGGCCAGTCGGGCGCATCAAGACCGAAACCCGCGGGGCTGGCAAGCGCTGCCCGAACCCCCCGGCGGGGGCGCGGGCGGGCGGCGGGGTCATGGGTGTTCAGGCCAGACAGAAGTCCGGGGCCGGGCGTCTTTCCGGCTCAAATGCCCCGTCGCCGCGGCAGGGTCAGGCGGCGCGCGGGGGCAGCGCGGTTCAGGCGGGCAGGTCGTCGGTGCGGCGCTCGAGCGTCTCGGGCAGGACCGGGGGCCAGGGGCGCTGGGCGTCGGCGGCGATCCAGGCGTGGACCCAATCGGGCAGGGCCGGGCTTTCGCCGTGATAGCCGAGCGCGGCCATGAACTCGGCGGGCGTCACGATGCCCTTGCGGCCGCTGCCGACGATGGCCACGCGCAACAGCATGTGGTTGGCGCACTCGCCCTCGATCCACATCGACTGGTCCATGTAGAGGAAGCGCCCGTCCCAGCCCAGCGTGCGGCTGACCTGGGTGAAGCGGTGGAACAGCTTGATCCGCTTGCGATAGCGGACGCTGTTGCCGGCGACGGTGAAGCCCCAGCCGTTCTCGCGCATCGCCTGGACGATCCCCAGCCGGATCGCCATCGGGATGCGCCCGAGGTCATAGAGCGTCAGCGTCCGGCCGTTGTTCAGCTCCCACCACGGGTCGAGGTCCCAGGGCCAGACCCGGTGGGTCGAGACATGGGCGCCCATCGGCGGCAGGCGGGGGGCACGGCGGGCGGCCATGACTTCGCGGGCGAAACGGATCAGCGGATACATGGCGGCTCCCTGGGCGGCACCCCTCGGTTGACCCTGGGGCTAGCGGCGGGGGCAGGGGGCGTCAACCCGGACGCCGCGGCAGGGCGCGGGCGGGGTGGACGGGGGCGGGGGTGCTGGCGCGGGCACGGGCGGGGTGGACGCGCGCGCGGCAGGGGCGCGGGCGCGGTCACGGGCGCGGGCACGGGCGCCGCGCGGGTTGCGTGCGGGGGCGGCATGGCCTAGCTGATGGGCCACGCCCGCCCCCAAGCTGACCCGCCCCACCGATGAGGCCCCCGCGATGACCACGCTGTTCCAGGCGCTGATGCTGATCCTCGACGTGATGTGGTTCATCATGATCGCCCACATCATCATGTCGTGGCTGATCAACTTCCAGGTCCTGAACCTGCGCCAGCCGCTCGTCGCGCAGGTCTGGGACGGGCTGAACCGGCTGCTCGAGCCGATCTATCGCCCGATCCGCAGCGTCATCCCCGACCTCGGCGGGCTCGACCTCGCGCCACTGGTGGTGTTCATCGGCATCATCATCCTGCAACGGGCGCTGGTGAACAACGCCGGGTTCTTCCTCGGCTACTGATGCCCGCCGACCTGCTGCGCGAGGTCTGGGGCTTCGACGGATTCCGCCCCGGCCAGCAGGAGATCGTCGAGGCGGTGGCCGCAGGACGCGACGTCTTGGCGATCATGCCCACGGGCGGTGGAAAGTCGCTCTGCTACCAGCTTCCGGCGCTGATGCGCGAGGGCGTGACCGTGGTCATCTCGCCCCTCATCGCGCTGATGCGCGACCAGGTGCGCAGCCTGCGCGAGGCGGGGGTGGCGGCCGGCGCGCTGACCTCGGGCAACACCGAGGCCGAGACGGACGCCGTATTCGCCGGCCTGCGCGAGGGGGCGCTGAAGATCCTCTACATGGCGCCCGAGCGGCTCGCATCGGGGGCGACGGTGCCGATGCTGCGCCGCGCCGGCGTCACCGCCATCGCCGTGGACGAGGCGCATTGCGTCAGCCAGTGGGGCCACGACTTCCGCCCCGATTACCTGCGCGTGGGCGAGTTGCGGCAGGCGCTGGGGGTGCCGCTCGCCGCGTTCACCGCCACCGCGGATGCCGAGACCCAGGGCGAGATCGTCGCCCGGCTGTTCGGGGGTGCTGTGCCGCAGGTGTTCCTGCGCGGCTTCGACCGGCCGAACATCCACCTCGCCTTCCAGCCCAAGGACGGCCCGCGCCGGCAGATCATGGACTTCGCCGCCGCCCGCCGCGGGCAGTCGGGCATCGTCTACTGCGCCACCCGCGCCAAGACCGAGACGCTCGAGGCGGCGCTGAATGCCGCCGGCATCCCCGCCATCGCCTATCACGGCGGGATGGAGGCCGACGCCCGCCGCGCCGCCGAAACGCGGTTCCAGCGCGAGGACGGGCTGGTGGTCGCGGCCACGGTCGCCTTTGGCATGGGGATCGACAAACCCGACATCCGCTGGGTCGCGCACGCCGACCTGCCCAAGTCGATCGAGGCCTATTACCAGGAAATCGGCCGCGCCGGCCGCGACGGGGTCCCGGCCGAGGCCCTGACGCTGTTCGGCCCCGAGGACATCCGCCTGCGCCGCAGCCAGATCGACGAGGGGCTGGCCCCCGCCGACCGGAAAGAGGCCGACCACGCGCGGCTGAACGCCCTCCTCGGGCTAGCCGAGGCGAGCCGCTGCCGGCGGCAGGTTCTGCTGGGGTATTTCGGCGAGGACGCGGGCCCCTGCGGCAACTGCGACATCTGCGACAGCCCGCCTGAGGTCTGGGACGCCACCCAGCCGGTGCGGATGGCGCTGTCCGCGGTGCTTCGGACCGGTGAGAGCTTCGGCCAGGGCCACATCATCGATGTGCTGACCGGGACCGCCACAGACAAGGTGACCGCGCGCGGCCACGACCATCTGCCGACCTTCGGCGTCGGGCGCGAGATCGCCAAGCCCCAGTGGCAGGCGATCCTGCGCCAGATGCTCGGCCGCGACCTGATCCGCCCCGACCCCGAGCGGCATGGCGGGTTGCGGATCACCGCCGCCGCCCACCCGGTGCTGCGCGGCGAGGAGACCGTCACCTTGCGCCGCGACCTCGTGACCCGCGCCCGGCAGAACCCCGAGGTGCGCGCCCAGGTCAGCGAAGAGGACGCGCCGCTGCTCTCGGCGCTCAAGGCCAAGCGGCGGGCGCTGGCCGAGGCGCAGCGGGTGCCGGCCTATGTGATCTTCCCCGACCGCACGCTGATCGAGATGGCCGAGCGGCGGCCCGCGACGCTGGACGAGATGGCGCGCGTGGGGGGCGTCGGGGCGAAGAAGCTGGAAAGCTACGGCGCGGCTTTCCTTGAGGTCATCGCGGGCGAGGCGCCCGAGCCCATGCACCCGGCGCGCCGGGCGCTGGCCGGGCGCGGGGCGGGGGCGCTCTACGACCGGCTCGAGGCGGCGGCGCGGGATCTGGCGCGGGGTGTGGACGGGACGGAAAAGCCGCTCTCGCTCAGCGCGGGCGTGCTGCGGCGGATCGCGCTCGACCGGCCCGCGGACCTCGGGCGCTATCTCGACGCGGCCCGGATGGACCGCTTCGGCGCCGCCTTCGCAGCCGAGATCGCCGCCGACGGTGAGGCGGGTGCGGGGGGGGCGGGCGACTAGCCCTCGGGCGCGGTCCCGCCCAGCATCGCGGTCAGCTCGCCCGCCGCCTGCGCCACCCGCGCCCCCAGCGCCTCGAGCCGGTCGGGCGTCAGTCGTCCGGCCGCGCCCGAGATCGAGATCGCGCAGGCGGCCTCGCCCTGGGGCGACCAGACCACGGCGGCAAGGCAGCGCATCCCCATGTTGAACTCTTCATCGTCCAGCGCCCAGCCGCGGGCGCGGGTGCGGGCGATGTCCTCCATCGCCGCCTCGGGCGAGCGCAGGCTTTTCGAGGTGAGCGGCGGCAGCCCGGCGCGCGAGGCGAGCGCCAGCACGTCCTCGTCCCGCCAGGTGGCGAGGATCGCCTTGCCCATCGCCGAGGAAAACACCGGCACCCGGCGCCCGGGGGGCGAAAGGGCGCGGCGGATCTCGCGGCTTTCCACCTGGCTGACGGTGACGAGCTGGTCGTCGTCGAGGATGCCGAGGTTCGCCGTCTCGCGCGTGGCGTCGCGCAGGCGGCGCAGAAGCGGCAGGGCCGGGGCGACGAAGCTGAGGCGGCGGCCATAGGCCATGCCGGTGGAAAAGGCGTCGCGGCCGACGTGCCAGGCCGAGCCCGTCGGCTCGAACTGCGCGAAGCCCTGCTGTTCCAGCGTGGTCAGCAGCCGGTGCGCGGTCGAGACGGGCAGCCCCGCCGCCCGCGCGAGGTCCGAAAGCCGGGCGCCGCCCTCGCCCTGCGCCATCAGCCGCATCAGCGACAGCGCCCGCACCACCGACTGCACCCCGTCCTTCTCGGCCATGATCCCCCTCGCTCGCTTTGCCGGATCATGGAAAAAAATCCGCGCCCTGTCACGATGCCCCGTGGCCCGGATTATGACGGCGCGAACCGATCGGAGGACCAGATGACCGAGTATGTCGCACGCGCCGGATTGCAGGTGGCCGCCCCGCTGGCCGCGCTGGTCGAGGACGAGGTCCTGACCGGCGGCGTCTCGCCCGCGGCGTTCTGGGACGGCTATGCCGCGATCCTGCGCGACCTCGGGCCCGAGAACCGGGCGCTGTTGGACCGGCGCGAGGCGTTGCAGGGCCAGATCGACGACTGGCACCGCGCCCGGCGCGGCCAGCCGCACGACGCGGCCGCCTATGAGGCGTTCCTGCGCGAGATCGGCTATCTGGTCCCGCCGCCCGCACCCTTCACCGTGGGCACCGCGAACGTGGACCCCGAGCTGGCGCAGGTCGCCGGGCCGCAGCTCGTGGTGCCGGTGTCGAACGCGCGCTTTGCGCTCAACGCGGCCAATGCGCGCTGGGGGTCGCTCTATGATGCGCTCTACGGCACCGACGCCATTCCGGGGCAGGCGGCGCCGGGCGGCTATGACGCCGCCCGCGGGGCGCAGGTGATCGCCTGGGCACGCGGCCATCTGGACGCGGTGGCGCCGCTCGACGGGGCGTCCTGGGCGGACGTGACCGCGCTTTCGCCCGCGGACGGGGCGCTGCGCGTCACCGCCGGGGGGCGCGAGACGGGACTGGCCGATCCCGCCCAGTTCGCCGGGACCGCGGGCGAGGATGTGCTGCTGCGCGTCAACGGCCTGCTGCTGCGGATCCGGGTGGACCGCGGCTCGCCCATCGGCCGGGACGATCCGGCGGGGATCGCCGACGTGATGCTGGAAAGCGCGCTGACCGCCATCCAGGACTGCGAGGACAGCGTCGCCGCCGTCGATCCCGAGGACAAGGTCGCCGTCTATCGCAACTGGCTGGGGCTGATGACGGGGACGCTCGAAGAGAGCTTCTCCAAGAACGGCCGTGAGATGACCCGGCGGCTGAACCCCGACGTGACCTACACCGACCCCGCCGGGCGCGAGGTCACCCACCCCGGCCGCGCGGTCCTGCTGGTGCGCAACGTGGGCCACCTGATGACCACCGACGCGGTGCTCCTCGACGGGCAGGAAACGCCCGAGGGGATCATGGACGCGATGGTGACGGTCGCCGCCGCGATGCACGACCTGGGCGAGGGCGGCGGGCGCAACTCGCGTACCGGCTCGGTCTATGTGGTCAAGCCGAAGATGCACGGGCCGGAGGAGGTGGGCTTCGCCGACCGCCTCTATGCCCGGGTCGAGGATGTGCTGGGCCTGCCCCGCAACACCGTCAAGCTGGGGGTGATGGACGAGGAGCGCCGGACCTCGGCCAACCTCGCGGCCTGTCTGGCGGCGGTGAAGGACCGGGTGGTGTTCATCAACACCGGCTTCCTCGACCGCACCGGCGACGAGATCCACACCAGCATGGAGGCCGGGCCCGTCGTCCCGAAGGAGCAGATGAAGGACGCGGCGTGGCTTTCGGCCTATGAGGCGGGGAACGTCGATACCGGGCTTGCGGTCGGACTGGCGGGCACGGGCCAGATCGGCAAGGGGATGTGGGCGCGGCCCGACGACATGGCGGCGATGCTCGAGGCCAAGGGCGCCCATCCCAAGGCGGGCGCGAACACCGCCTGGGTGCCCTCGCCCACCGCCGCGACGCTGCACGCGACGCATTACCACCGGACCTCGGTCCCGGCGGTGCAGGCGCAGCTGCGCGACCGCGAACCGGCGAGCCTGTCTGCGCTGCTGACCCCGCCGCTGCTGGCCGGGCGCAACCTCTCCGAGGCCGAGATCGCGCATGAGATCGACAACTCGTGCCAGTCGATCCTCGGCTATGTGGTGCGCTGGGTCTATCAGGGCGTCGGCTGTTCGAAGGTGCCCGACATCAACGACGTGGCGCTGATGGAGGATCGGGCGACGCTGCGGATCTCGTCCCAGCATCTGGCGAACTGGCTGAAGCACGGGATCATCACCGAGGCGCAGGTCGAGGATGCGATGGCCCGGATGGCGGTCAAGGTGGACGCCCAGAACACGGGCGACCCGGCCTATCGGCCGATGGCGCCGGCGTTGGACGGCCCGGCCTTCAACGCCGCGCGCGACCTTGTGCTGCAGGGGGCCGCGCAGCCCTCGGGCTATACCGAGCCGCTGCTGCACGCCGCCCGCCGCGCCGCGAAGGCGGGGTAAGGGGCAGCCCGCGTTACTCGCGCGTGGCCGGCGGGGTCATGAGCCATTAACAAGGCCGAGGCCGCTTCTTTCTGGCCCCAACACCCCTTTTAACCGCCGCGCCGCCGCGCCCGCCTCAGAGCAACCACTCGATCGGCAGCCGCCCCAGCAGCCACAGCGTCCCGCGCTGGATCGCGTTGGTGCCGGGCTCGGTCCGGTGGATCGTCTCGGCGTCCTCGACCGCCGGCTCGTGCCAGACGATCCGCCCGCTCGCGTCGCGGCGGGGGCCGTAGGAGAGCCACGGCAGCACCTCGTCCATGCCGCGGCTCACCTCGGCCGCGAGGCGCGGGCTTTCGATCAGCACCCCCATCTCGGTGTTCAGCATCACCGAGCGCGGGTCGAAGTTGAACGAGCCGATGAACACCCGCTCGTCGTCGATGGATACGGTCTTGGAATGAAGGCTGGCGCGGGTCGAGATGCCGCGGACCCGCGGCTCGCGCGGGGCGGCGGGGGTGGCGCGCAGCTCGTAGAGCTCGATCCCGCCGTCAAGCAACGCGGGGCGGTATTTCACATAGGCCGAGTGGACCACGACCACATCCGTCGCCTCTTGCGAGTTGGTCAGGATGCGGACCCGCCGCCCCTCTCCCGCCAGCCGGATCAGCCGTTCGGTGAACCAGCGGCCGGGGACGAAATAGGCCGAGACGATGTCCACGGTGCGGTCCGGCTCGGCGATCAGCCGCATGAGACGCGCGAACATCAGGTCGCGGTTGCGCACCCGCCCCAGCCCCTTGGCCGGGTCGTCGCTGATGAGCTGCACCGGCACCCATTCGAGCGGCAGCGACCCGTCGATCATCTGCGTGACCAGCGACCGCGTCACCACCGACTGCCTATAGGCGGCGGCCGATTCGTCGGCGAGCGCCGCGTCGAGGGCCGCGGCGGTCGGTGCCTCGGGCGGCGGGGCGGGAAGGATCATCTCGGCCGGATAGGACGAGTGGCTGGCCCAGTAGCGGTCGAACTCCTCCCCCGCGTCGGCGGCCACCCGGCCGACCGCGATCACGTCGGTGTCGAGGTAATGCGGCCCGGCGCCGTAGGCGAAGTAGATGTCGCCGATATTGCGCCCGCCCAGGATGGTCACCGCCCCGTCCGCGATCAGCGCCTTGTTGTGCATCCGCCGGTTCAGCCGCACGAAGTCGAAGGCGTAGCCGAGCGCCTTCGGCCGCCGCAGGATGAAAGGGTTGAAGAGCCGCACCTCGACGGTCGGCAGCGCGTTCAGCGCCGCGAGGTCGGGGTCGAGGCCGCTGATGCCGTTGTCGTCGAGCAGCAGCCGCACCCGCACCCCGCGCGCCGCGGCCTTCCAGATCTCTTCCAGCAGGATCAGCCCGGTCAGGTCGCGCTGCCAGATGTAGTATTGCAGGTCGAGCGTCTCTTCCGCGCCCCGGATCAGCGCGATCCGGGCGCCGAAGGCGTCCACGCCGTCGTTCAGCGCCACGACGCCGCTGGCGTGGTCACGCCCCTCGGCCTGCGCGAGCGTCGCGCGGCCCATCGTGGTGCGGTCCGACAGGGGGATCGCCGCCGAGATGCTGCGCCCGGCCAGCGACGGCGGCCGATAGATCAGGCGCAGCAGCAGAAGCGCGGCCGGGATCAGCAGCAGGACGGCCAGCAGCAGCGTCATCGCGGTCCCCGGTCAGCGGCGCCGCGCCCGTCGGGCGGCGGCCTCCGCGTACGCTCAGCCAAGCGCCTTGGCGATCTCGGCGCCCGAGGCGCTGGTCAGGGTCTTCGCGACCTCGCGCACCAGCTTCTGCTCGAGCGTCTTGTGGTAGTGGCGGCGCATCTGCCCCAGCGTCGAGGGGTCCGCGACGACGGCCAGCGCCTCGACCTTGTTCTGAAGCACCATCGTGTTCAGCCGCTCGGTGAGCTGCTTGGCAAAGGTCGCCTCGTCCTCTTCGCGCGGGGTGGTCTCGGGGGGGCGGTTCCCCTGGCTCTCGTCCTGCAGGTGCTTGGGGGTGATGCGCTCCTGCTCGGTCAGCTCGACGCCCTGCTTGGCGGTGTTGCGGAACAGCACGGCCTGATGGCCATCGGCGACAACGACGAGGGTGTTGTGGGGAAGCATGAGCGTGGCCTTTCAGACGGATGACGTCACCGCAACGCCGGCTCTGGCCGCGGGTTCCTGTCCGCCGGGGGAGGGGCCGCGGCACCCCGGGGGCCCGCGGCGCGCCCGCCTCAGGTCGCGTCTCAGGTCAGGCTGCCGCAGAAGCCGCGGATGCGGGCGATCGCCTCGGTGAGTTGCGCATCGGCGGCGGCATAGCTGATGCGGAAATGCGGACTCAGGCCGAAGGCTGCGCCGAACACCACCGCGACCCCGGTGGCGTGCAGCAGCTCCATCGCGAAGCGTTCGTCGTCGGTGATCTCGGCGCCCGTGGGGGTGCGCCGGCCGATCAGCCCGGCGATCGAGGGGTAGACGTAGAACGCCCCCTCGGGGGTCGGGCAGTCGATCCCCGCGCACTGGTTCAGCCCCGACACCACGAGGTCGCGGCGGCGCTGGAACACCGCCCGGCTTTCGGCGATGTAGTCCTGCGGCCCGGTCAGCGCGGCGAGCGCCGCATACTGGCTGACCGAGCAGGGGTTCGAGGTCGATTGCGACTGGATCGTGCCCATCGCCCGGATCAGCTCGGCCGGGCCGCCGGCATAGCCGATCCGCCAGCCGGTCATCGCATAGGCCTTGCTGACTCCGTTCACGGTCAGCGTCCGCGCCTTGAGCCGCGGCTCGACCTGGGCCGGGGTCACGAAGCGGAAGTCGTCGAAGACGAGGTGCTCGTAGATGTCGTCGGCCAGCACCCAGACATGGGGGTGGCGCATCAGCACGTCGGTCAACTCGCGCAGGTGCGCCTCGGCATAGCCCGCCCCGGTCGGGTTCGAGGGCGAGTTGAGGATCACCCACTTGGTCCGCGGCGTGATCGCCGCCTCAAGCTGCGCCGCGGTGATGCGGTAACCCGCCTCGAGCCCCGCGGTGATGACGACCGGCGTGCCGCCGGCGAGCTCCACCATGTCGGGGTAGCTGACCCAGTAGGGCGCCGGGACGATCACCTCGTCGCCCGGGTTCAGCGTCGCCATCAGCGCGTTGTAGAGCACCTGCTTGCCGCCGGTGCCGACGGTGATCTCGGCCGGCGCATAGTCCAGCCCGTTGTCGCGGGCGAACTTGTCGGCGATGGCGCGCTTGAGCTCGGGGATGCCGTCCACGGCGGTATAACGGGTGCGGCCGGCGTCGATGGCGGCCTTGGCGGCCTCGCGGATATGGGCGGGGGTGTCGAAGTCCGGCTCTCCGGCGGACAGGCTGATGATGTCGCGCCCTTCGGCCGCCAGCTCGCGGGCGAGGTTGGTCATGGCGATCGTGGGCGACGGTTTGACGCGGGCCAGCGTCCGGGACAGAAAGCTCATCTTCACGCCTTTCGGGAGGGGATGGCCCCGTGATAGGCGCGCCCCCGGGGCGCCGCAAGGACGCGGGCGCCCCGGCAAGCCAGGGGGACCGGCGATGGACGATCACGAGGCGCGGCTGCGGCGGCTCAGGATGCGCAGCTGGCGGCGCGGCACCCGCGAGATGGACCTGATCCTCGGGCCCTTCGCGGATGCGCGGCTGCAGGGGATGGACGCAGCGACGCTCGACCGGCTCGAGGCGCTGCTCGAGGAAAACGACCAGGACCTCTACCCCTGGGTCACGGCGCGGATGCGCGGCGAGGCGGCGGGGCCCGCGGCGCTCGGCCCGCTGCTGGACGAGATCGCGGCCCACGCGGCGGGGCGGCTGCGGGAAATGCGCGGCGCTTAACCGAATCTTGGAAGTTTTGGTCCAGCTTCGGCCCAGAGGACGCTGGAGCGGATGCCAAGATGACCCGATTTGCCACGCTGCGACAGACCGACACCGCCGCGCCGTTCGCCGCGCTCGGCCCCCGCCTTGCCGCGCCCGAGGCGGCGGCCCCCGACCGGCTCGGCGTCTATCTCGAGACGCTGCAGATCCTCGACCGGCTGCATCGGCTGATGCTCGACCTGGTCAAGGACGAGTTCGAGCGGCTGGGCCAGACCGACCTGACCCCGGTGCAGGCGCTGCTCATCTACAACCTGGGCGACGCCGAGGTCTCGGCGGGCGAGCTGCGCTCGCGCGGGATGTATCAGGGGTCGAACGTCAGCTATAACCTCAAGAAGCTGGTGCAGATGGGCTATGTCCACCACCAGCGCAGCGATATGGACCGCCGCTCGGTCCGGGTGCGGCTGACTCCGCAGGGCGAGGCGGTGCGCGGCATGATCTACCGGATGTTCGCCCGCCACGCGGCGGGGCTGGCCGCCTCGGGGGTGCTGGACGACCCGCCGCTCGAGCAGGTGAACCCGCAGTTGCGCCGGGTCGAGCGGTTCTGGTCCGAGCAGATCCGGTACATCTACTGAGCGGGCTTTTTCTGAGCGGGCTTTACCGGTCCAGCCCGCGGAGCCGGTCGAGCACCGGCCCGGTCAGGCGGAAATGCCCGGTTCGCGGGTAACGGTCGAGCGCATCCTCCTCACGCGTGCCGCGGCCGATGTTGTGGATCACCAGCGGCTGGCCGTTGGGGCGGGTGCGGTCGCTGACGAGCATCACGTGCGGCAGGTTGCCGGGCAGCAGGACGGTGACGATGTCGCCGGGCTGCGGCGCGTCCGAGACGCGGGCGCCGAGGTGATCGAAGAGGGCGATCAGGTTCGGCACCCGGCGATGGTCGATGTTGCGGTCGGGGCGGCGCAGGCCCCAGGTCTGCGGATAGTCGGCGAACCGCGCCGTCATGTCCCGGTGCACGGCCCGTTGCAGGTCCAGCGCCGCGGCGTCCCGCAGGGCGCGGATCAGCACGTCGGTGCAGACCCCCCGGTCGCGGGCCACGTCACCGCCCGGAAACGCCAGCGCCGCATAGGCAGGATCGTAGCGGGTGGTCACGCCGATCTGGCGGCGCGCGGCGCCGACCAGGGCGGCGGCGCTGCTTTCGACCGCCGGCGCGAGGCCGGGGCGGGGCAGGGGGTCGGCCAGCGCCACCGCGGCACCCAGCGCCGCGGCGGCCAGGATCAGGCGCGCGATCACCAGTGGCCGGTGTTGCCCATGCTCGCCCACGGCTCTTGCGGGGGCAGGCGCTCGCCGGCCTGCAGCAGCTCGACCGAGATGTTGTCGGGGCTGCGCACGAACGCCATGTGCCCGTCCCGCGGCGGCCGGTTGATGGTCACGCCGTTGTCTATCAGGTGCTGGCACATCGCGTAGATGTCCTCGACCTCATAGGCGAGGTGCCCGAAGTGGCGGCTGTCCGAGGGCAGCCCCTCGTCGCCGTCCCAGTTGTAGGTCAGCTCGACCGGGGCCGCCTCGTCGCCCTCGGCGGCCATGAACACCAGCGAGAATCGCCCCTGCTCGTTGTCGATCCGCCGGATCTCGCGCAGGCCCAGCAGCGCGAAGAATCGCCGCGTGGCATCCAGGTCCCGGACCCGGACCATGGTGTGCAGATACTTGACCTTCATGCCCGTCCTCTCGGCTGACGCCCCGCGGGGCCCTCGCCCCATGCTGCCACGCCCGCCGCCCGCAGGCCAGACCACCGCGCCCCCCGTGGCCCGCGCCGCCACCCGACGCAATCGCTTGTGGCACCCCGCCCGTTGCCCCACAATGTGTGGGAGTTTTCCAGCCCGAGTCGCCCGATGCCCCTGACCCCCGAACAGCAAGCCGAGATCAACGAGGCCCGCGCCACCCCGCGCCCCACCCTGCGCGCCGTGAGCGAAGGGATGGAGGCGCGGCTGCACCACGCCATCCCGGTGCTCGACCACGGGCTGATCCGGGTCATCGACTACATGGGCGACGATGCGGCCATCGTGCAGGCGGCCCGCGTCAGCTACGGCCGCGGCACCAAGGCGGTCTCGAACGACGAGGGGCTGATCCGCTACCTGATGCGGCACTGGCACTCGACCCCGTTCGAGATGTGCGAGGTCAAGCTGCACGTCAAATTGCCGGTCTTCGTCGCCCGCCAGTGGATCCGCCACCGCACCGCCAACGTGAACGAATACTCGGCCCGCTACTCGATCCTTGACCGCGAGTTCTACATCCCCGCCCCCGAACAGCTCGCCGCGCAGTCCACGGTGAACAACCAGGGCCGCGGCGCCGCGCTCGAGGGTGAGGAGGCGCAGCGCGTGCTCGACATCCTGCGCGCCGATTCGACCCGCGCCTATGACCATTACGAGGCGATGATGGCGCCCACGCAGGCCGACGGCACCCCGCAGCAGGGGCTGGCGCGGGAACTGGCGCGGATGAACCTGCCGGCCAACGTCTACACCCAGTGGTACTGGAAGACCGACCTGCACAATCTGTTCCACTTCCTGCGCCTGCGCGCCGACCCGCACGCGCAATACGAGATCCGCGTCTACGCCGAGGCGATGTGCCAGATCGTCCGCGACTGGGTCCCGCTCGCCTACGCCGCCTTCGAGGACTACCGCCTGGGCGGCGCGGTGCTCTCGGCGAAGGGGGTGGAGGTCTTGAAGCGGCGTCTGGCGGGGGAGGCGGTGACGCAGGAGAGCTCCGGCATGAGCAAGGGCGAGTGGCGGGAGTTTGAGGGGGTGTGGGGGTGAGCGAAGAGAGGCCACCTTCTAGTCAGCACTGGGGTCTTCTCCAGGCGATAGTTGGAGTATCTCTAACTGCTTTTGCTTACCTCATCGCGTACTGGTGGGAGCGGGGTTATCTGCGAAGCTTTGGGATTTCTGAGGCATTCATCAATCTTACGCTCGGGCGAGTCCTCACCGCAAACGCATATGTTGTTTCTGTTATCGCTGGGTTATGGGCTGGATTATGGATGCTCCCGACTTGGATGGCGCAAGGGATCGCATTTATATTATGGAGATTTTTTCCAGCCGCTGCCTCGATTCTAGTGGGGTTGTATTTTGCTAACGGTGGGTGGGGCTTCTGGTTTTCTTATTTCTTTTTAGCTGTTGGAATTGGCATTGTTCTTCATGAACTGTTTGAGGTGTATCAGGGCGTCGTAACCCAAGAAGGGTGGGTGGCTCGGTCCTTAAGAAAGAGAAGAGAGCAGGCAGCATTCGACGCCTCAGTGTTGCATGACGCTCTGTCGTCAAGGTTCGCCGGGCGTGAAATTAGTCTTATTTTGCTGTTCTTATACTTTTGTTATGCTATTTCGGGTATGTTGGGCGGATGGCGTGCCTTCAATCAGAGCGATTATGTTACAGTCAAAATCGAGGGCGCACAGTTCGCGATAGTCGCTCCATCTGCCGAGGGTTACGTCGCTGTTGGCTTTCACGATAGCCAAGTCGGCGAGGGTTATAAGGCTGCAAGCGGCGCAATCGCTATTGTTTTGGGCCGGCAACTTGAAGACGCGCGAGTTCAAAAATTCCGACTTCGGAGAAACTAATTTGCGAGTGGGATAAGGACGACCTTCGAGTCAGGTAGTTGCCATTCTCTAGCGTACTCGCCGCCCCCCCACCCCCTCCACCCAAGCCCTGACCACCGCCACCGCCTCCGGCTCGTCCAGCCACGGGATATGCCCCCGCCTCGGCACCTTCCCGTAGATCATGTCCGGCCGGCGGCGGCGCATCTCGGTCACCGCGTCCTCGCCCAGAAGGTCCGATCCCGCGCCGTGGATCAGCGCCAGCGGCAGGCCGTCCATCGCGTCGAAGAGGGGCCAGGCGGTCGCTGTAGGGTCCTTCATCGCCGCGAGGAAGCTCTCGCGCAGCGCCGGGTCATAGGTCAGCGCCACCCCGTCGTCGGTCTGGCGATAGAGCCGCGCGGCCTCCTCGGCCCAGCGGCCCTCGGGCACCGGGCCAAAGCCTTTGAGCGTCTCGGGCAGCCGCGCGGCCACCTCGGCCAGCGTGCGGGCGTTGGGGCGGCGGCCGACATAGGCCGTGATCGCCTCGAGCCCCTCGACCCTGAGCTGCGGGCCGACGTCGTTCAGGCACACGCCGAGCAGCCGGTCCTTGGCCACCGCCGCGAGATACATGGCGATCAGCCCGCCGCGCGAGGTGCCGAACACCGCCGCCCGCGCAATCCCGAGGTGGTCGAGCAGGGCGAGCGCGTCGGCCCCCTCTTGCGGGACGGTGTAGGTGGCGGCGCCGGTCCAGTCCGAGGCGCCGCGGCCGCGGTAGTCCATGCGGATCATCCGGCAGTCGGCGAGCGCCGGGGCCAGGTAGTCGAAATCGTCCATGCCGCGGGTCAGCCCGGCGAGGCACAGCACCGGCAGCCCCTCGCCCTCGTCCCGATAGGCGAGCCGCGCTCCGTCCTTCGCCGTCATGAACTCGACACCCATCGCCCCGCCCCTCTGTCTGGTCCCGATACCCCGCGGGGGTCCGGGGGCGCGAAGCCCCCAGGTCGCGGCCCGCGGCCCGCGCGGCAACTCTCGGCAATCCGCGCCGCGGCCGCAAGCGCCGCCGGAAAGGGCCGGCAAAGCATTTGTTGCAGTTCCGCCGCGCGTCCAACAAGCTGACCCGAACCGCAGACTCAGGGGAGGGAGGAACCCATGTCGTTCATCAACCGCAGGCTCATCGCCGCCTGCGTGGTCGCCGCCGCCGCGCTGGGCGCGTCGCTGCCGGCGACCGCGCAAGAGCTGGGCGACCTGACCATCACCGCGCCGGCGGGCGCGGGCGGCGGCTGGGATTCGCTGGCCCGCAACCTGCAAGAGACGATGATGAAGACCGGCACCGCGAAGAACGTGCAGGTCGTGAACGTCCCCGGCGCCGGCGGCACCGTCGGGCTGGCGCAGTTCAGCCAGTCCGCCAAGGGCGCGGCCGACCAGCTGCTCGTCGGCGGGCTGGTGATGGTGGGGGCGATCATCACCAACAAGTCGCCGGTGAACCTGACCAACGTGACGCCGATCGCGCGGCTGACCTCGGACCCGATGGTGGTCGTGGTGCCGAAGGACAGCCCGATCCAGTCGCTCGCCGACCTGACCGCCAAGATCAAGTCGGACGTCGGCGGCACGGTCTGGGCCGGCGGCTCGGCGGGCGGGGCGGACCACATCCTCGCCGGGCTGATCACCCAGGCGGCGGGCGGCGACCCGGCCAAGGTCAACTATGTCGCCTATTCGGGCGGCGGCGAGGCGCTGGCCGCGCTGCTCGGCGGGCAGGTCACGGCGGGGATCTCGGGCTACGGCGAGTTCCAGGGCCAGATCGAGTCGGGCGACCTGCGCGCGCTCGCCATCTCGTACCCCGAGCCGGTCGAGGGCATCGCGGCCCAGCCCCTCAAGGCGCAGGGGGTCGATGTCGAGATGGAGAACTGGCGCGGCGTCTTCGCCGGCCCCGACCTCGCCGACGCCGACCGGCAGGCGCTGTCGGCGGCGGTCGAAAAGACCGTCAAGTCGCCCGAATGGGCCGAGGTGCTCAAGGCCCGCGGCTGGACCGACGCCTATCAGGGGCCGGACGAGTTCAAGGCCTTCGTCGAGGCCGAGAACACCCGCATCACCGAGGTGCTCAAGGCCATCGGCCTCGCCCAGTAGGGCGGCGCGACAGCACGGCGCGGGCGGGGCCGACCCGCCCGCCGCCACGGCAGGGCGCCAAGGGTTGAAGCGCGGCGGGGAAAGGATCGCGGGATGGGATTTGGCCAGCAGACCGGGCTGCACCGTCCGACGGCGCTGATCGGGGTCGGGCTGATCGCGCTGGCCACGCTGACGTGGTTCGACGCGCGCGGGATGACGATGGCCGCGAACTACGGGGTCGGCGCCGATGCGGCGTCCTATTTCGTCGCGCTGGTGCTGCTCGTCCTCGGCGCCGGGCACCTGCTCGCGGCGATGCGCCCGGGGATCGAGGCGGAGGAGGCCGACTGGGGCGCCGTCGCCTGGATCCTGCTGGCGCTCACGGGGCTGATCGGCTCGATCTGGGCCGGGCTCGGCTTCATCCTCGGCTCGACGCTGCTCTTTGCGCTGACCGCGCGGGCCTTTGGCCGGCGGGCGCTGATCGCCGACCTGCTGATCGGCGCAGTGCTCGCCACGCTGATCTTCCTGCTCTTCAACAAGCTGCTGCGGCTGGCGCTGCCGGCCGGGCCGCTCGAACGGCTGTTCTGAGAAAGGGACGCCATGGACGCGCTGATCCAGCTGATGAACGGGTTCGCGTCGGCCATCGCGCCGATGAACCTCGCCTTTGCGGCCATCGGCGTGCTGCTGGGGACCGCGGTCGGCGTCCTGCCAGGGATCGGGCCGGCGCTGACGGTCGCGCTCTTGTTGCCGGT
The DNA here is from genome assembly GCF_900106665.1 of Paracoccus sanguinis. Classification (GTDB taxonomy): domain Bacteria; phylum Pseudomonadota; class Alphaproteobacteria; order Rhodobacterales; family Rhodobacteraceae; genus Paracoccus; species Paracoccus panacisoli. Next base: position 974,942 of record NZ_FNNA01000001.1, on the reverse strand, counting down.
GACGTTCAAGCTCGACCCCGGCGGTTCGCTGATCATGTTCGCGGGGATCTATTACGGCGGGATGTACGGCGGCTCGACCACCGCCATCCTGCTCAACACCCCGGGCGAGGCTGCCTCGGTCGTCACCGCGCTCGAGGGGAACCAGATGGCCCGGCGCGGGCGAGGCGGGCCGGCGCTGGCGACCGCGGCCATCGGGTCGTTCGTGGCGGCGCTGATCGCCACGCTGGGGCTGGCGTTCCTTGCCCCGATCCTCGTCAAGGTCGCGGTCAAGTTCGGGCCGTGGGACTATTTCGGGCTGATGCTGATCGCCTTCGTCACCGTCTCGGCGACCTTCGGCAACTCGCCGCTGCGGGGGCTGACGAGCCTCGCCATCGGGCTGTGGCTGGGGCTGATCGGGATCGACCAGCTGACCGGGCAGACGCGGCTCGCCTTCGGGGTGCCGAACCTCTTCGACGGGATCGAGGTCACCACGCTGGCGGTCGGCCTGTTTGCCATCGGCGAGGCGCTGTTCGTCGCCTCGCGTCACGCCCGCGCGCCGGAACGGCCGATCCCGATCAAGGGGTCGATCTGGATGACGCGGGCCGACTGGGCGCGCTCGTGGCGGCCGTGGCTGCGCGGCGCGGCCTTCGGCTTCCCCATCGGCGCGCTGCCGGCGGGGGGCGCCGAGATCCCCACGTTCCTCAGCTACACCACCGAGCGCAAGCTCTCGAAGCACCCCGAAGAGTTCGGCCATGGCGCGATCGAGGGCGTCGCCGGGCCCGAGGCCGCCAACAACGCCAGCGCCGCCGGCTCGCTCGTGCCGCTGCTGACGCTGGGGCTGCCGACCTCGGCCACGGCGGCGGTGATGCTGGCGGGGTTCCAGCAGTACAACATCCAGCCCGGGCCGCTGCTCTTCGCCACCCACGCGCAGCTGGTCTGGACGCTGATCGCCTCGCTCTTTATCGCCAACGTGATGCTGCTGGTCCTGAACCTGCCGCTGGTCGGGCTGTGGGTGCAGCTGCTCAAGATCCCGATGCCGTGGCTCTATGCCGGGATCGCGGTGTTCGCCACGATGGGCACGATCGCCGCCAACCCCTCGGTGGTCGAGCTGCTGCTGCTCGGCGGGTTCGGGGTGCTGGGGTTCCTGATGCGGCGCTACGACTATCCGGTGGCGCCGGTGATCGTCGGCCTGATCCTCGGGCCGATGGCCGACAGCCAGTTCCGCCGCGCGCTGCAGATGAGCCAGGGCGACCCGATGGTGTTCTTCCAGCACCCCGGTTCGGTGGTGATGATCGCGCTGGCGACGATCGCGCTGGTCGCGCCGTTCCTGTTCCGCGGGCTGGCGCGGTTCCGGGCCGACGAGGACTGAGCCCCCGTCCGGCGCCTCTCAGTGCGCCATCAGCACCGGCAGCGGCGCGCGCGCGAGGATGTCCTTCGTCGTCCCGCCCAGCAGGTCCTCGCTGAACTTGCTGTGCTCATAGGCGCCCATGATCAGCAGCCCGGCCCCGAGGTCGTCGCAGGCTTGCAGGATGGTCGCGCCGATCCCGCCCGCACCGGCGGGACGCAGGGCAAGCTCCGCCTCGATCCCGTGCAGCGACAGCAGCCGCAGCGCGTCCTGCCCGAACTCGGCCGGCAGGTCGGGGCCGATGCCGAGGATGGTCACCCGCTCCTTGGTGCCGAGGATGTGCATGGCGTCGCCCATCGCGCGGGCCGAGGCGCGCTTGCCGTCCCAGGCGACGACGGCGGTTTCGCGGATGGCGGGCTCGGCGTAGCCCGGCGGGACGATCAGCACCGGCCGCCCCGAGCGCAGCGCCACCACGTCGGGGCGCACGGCGAAGTCGGCGGCGGGCTCGCCCTCGACCGGGGCGCCCATCACCACGATGTCGTGCCCGCGGGCGGCCTGTGCCAGCCCGCCGCCGCGGGCGTCGAGGACGGTGAACTCGACCCGGTCCGCCACCCCGGCCGCCGCCACGGCGGCGTCGAAGCCGGCGCGCCGTTCGGCGACATAGGCGGCCTCGGCCTCGTCGAGAACGCGGTCGATCTCGCGCGTCATGAAGGCGCCTGCGCGTCGGCGCAGCGGGTTCGGCGCCTGCCAGACGGCCGCGGTCAGCCGGGCGTCGTACTTGGCCACCATCAGCAGCGCCATGTGCAGCGCCGCCGCGCCCCCGCCGTTGCCGGTGTAGCTGGTCAGGATGCTTCGGATCGCCATGATGTGCCCCCCCGTCCGGCGCGCCGGTTCACCCGACTATCGGGCGGTTCCGGCTGCCGTGCAATCGGCAGGGCGGGTCAGATGTTATCGGGCTGCGGCATCCCCAGCACGTGGTAGCCGCCGTCCACCGTCACCACCTCGCCCGTCGTGCAGGCGCCCCAGTCCGAGGCGAGCCACACCGCCGTCCCGCCGATCGCCTCGAGCGTGGCGTTGGCGCGCAAGGGCGCGTTCGCCTCGGTGTGGCGATAGGTCTTGCGGGCGCCGCCGATGGCCGCCCCGGCGAGGGTCTTCATCGGCCCGGGCGAGATCGCGTTGACGCGGATGCCGTCGGGGCCAAGGTCGTTGGCGAGGTAGCGCACGGTCGATTCCAGCGCCGCCTTGGCCACGCCCATGACATTGTAGAACGGCGTCACCCGGTTCGAGCCGCCGTAGGTCAGGGTCAGGATGGTGCTGCCCGGACCCATCAGCGGCAGCGCCCGGCGCGCCACCTCGATCAGCGAATAGCACGAGATGTCGAGCGACTGCTTGAAGTTGGCGCGGCTGGTGTTGACGAAGCGCCCGGTCAGCTCGTCCTTGTTCGAGAACGCGATGGCGTGGACGAGGATGTCGATCCGCCCCCAGCGCTCGGCCAGCGTGGCAAAGGCCGCGTCAAGCGAGGCATCGTCGGTCACGTCCACGTCCACCAGCAGGTCCGACCCGACGCTGGCCGCGAGCGGCTCGACCCGCTTGCCGAACGCCTCGCCCTGATAGGTAAAGGCGAGTTCAGCCCCCTCGGCGGCCAGCGCCCGCGCGATCCCCCAGGCGATCGAGCGGTCGTTGGCGACCCCCATCACCAGCGCCCGCTTGCCGCTCAGTAAATCCGTCATGCCTGTCAGTCCTGCAGTTTCGAAAGGACCAGCGTGGCGTTGGTGCCGCCAAAGCCGAAGCTGTTCGAGAGGACCGAGTCGAAGGCGACCCCGTCGATGCGCTCGAGCGCGACCTCGTCCGCGTGGATCTCGGGGTCGAGTTGGGTGATGTTGGCGCTGGCAGCAATGAAGCCGCCCTCCATCATCAGCAGCGAATAGATCGCCTCGTGCACCCCGGTGGCGCCCAGGCTGTGGCCGGTCAGCGACTTGGTGGACGAGGTCTTGGGCACGTTCCCCTCACCGAAGACGCGGCGCAGGGCCTTGATTTCGGTGACGTCGCCGGCGGGGGTCGAGGTGCCGTGGGCGTTCACATAGGTGATGCGCCGCCCCTCGGGCAGGGTGGCCAGCGCCGTGCGCATCGACCGCTCGCCGCCCTCGCCCGAGGGTGCGACCATGTCGTAGCCGTCCGAGGTCGCGCCGTAGCCGGTGACTTCGGCATAGATCTTGGCGCCCCGGGCGCGGGCGTGCTCAAGCTCCTCGAGCACCACGACCCCGCCGCCCCCGGCGATCACGAACCCGTCGCGGGTCGCGTCGAAGGGGCGCGAGGCGGTCGCGGGCGTGTCGTTGTACTTCGACGACATCGCCCCCATCGCGTCGAAGAGGCACGAGAGCGTCCAGTCCAGTTCCTCGCCGCCACCGGCGAAGACGATGTCCTGCTTGCCCATCTGGATCTGCTCGACGCCGTTGCCGATGCAATGCGCGCTGGTCGAGCAGGCCGAGGTGATCGAGTAGTTCACGCCCTTGATGGCGAACGGCGTGGCAAGGCAGGCCGAGTTCGTGCTGCTCATGCAGCGGGTGACCATGAACGGCCCCATGCGCTTCGGCGCGCCCTTCTCGATGACGATCTGGTGGGCCTGGAAGAAGTTCGAGGTGGACGGCCCGCCCGAGCCCATGATCAGCCCGGTGCGCGGGTTCGAGACGTCGCCCGGCTCGAGCCCGCTGTCCTTGATCGCCTGTTCCATGGCGATGAAGTTGTAGGCCGCGCCCGGCCCCATGAAGCGCAGGTCGCGCTTGTCGATGTGATCCTCGAGCACGATCTGCGGCTTGCCGTGGATCTGGCTGCGGAACCCGTGCTCGGTGTATTCGGGGGCCGCCACGATGCCCGAGCGGCCGTCCTTCAGCGACTGCGCGACCTCGGCGGCCGAGTTCCCGATGGGCGAGACGATCCCCAGCCCGGTGATGACGACGCGGCGCATGGGCACCCTTTCCTTGTGCGGGGTCAGCTCTCGGAGAGAGCGACCTTCATGTCCTTGACCTGATAGATGACCTCGCCATCGGCCTCGACGATGCCGTCGGCGACGCCCATCGTGAGCCGGCGGGTCTGCACGGCCTTGGTGAAATCGACCTTGTAGGTCAGCAGCTTGCGGTCAGGGCGGACCATCCCGGTCAGCTTGACCTCACCCACCCCCAGCGCATAGCCGCGCCCCGGCCAGCCGCGCCAGCCGAGGTTGAAGCCGGTGAGTTGCCAGAGCCCGTCGAGCCCGAGGCACCCCGGCATGATCGGGTTGCCCGGAAAGTGGCATTCGAAGAACCACAGGTCGGGGGTGATGTCGAACTCGGCCACGACATGACCCTTGCCGTGCAGCCCGCCGTCCTCGGAAATGTCGGTGATGCGGTCCATCATCAGCATCGGCGGTTCGGGCAGCTGCGCGTTGCCCGGCCCGAACAGCTCGCCCCGGGCGCAGGCCAGAAGGGCGTCCTTGTCGAAGCTGGTCCGTTCCATCGCCATCTTGGTCCCCCACCGCGTCCGTTGGCCTCGCCAAGCCCGGCCAGGGCGGGAAAGGCTGGCTCTCGCTCTAGCATCCCGGTGCCAAATGCCGCAAGGGCACGAGGTCCGGCCCGCCCCGCGCGGCCGGGATGCGGCCGGGCGCGCCGGGCCCGCCGCCCCGCGCCAAGGCATCGCATTGCCACGGCCGGCAGTTTCCTGAATGAACCGGACAACGGCACGGTGATGAGGAATCAGGCAGATGGCACGGATCGACGAGAAACTCGAAACCATCCTCGAGACGGTGAAGCAGCGCAACGCGGGCGAGCCCGAGTTCCACCAGGCGGTCATCGAGGTGATGGAGAGCCTGGGCCGCGTCGTCGCCAAGCACCCCCAGTTCCTCGAGGAAGGGCTGATCGAGCGCATCTGCGAGCCCGAGCGGCAGATCATCTTCCGGGTGCCGTGGGTGGACGACCAGAACCGCGTGCGGATCAACCGCGGCTTCCGCGTCCAGTTCAACTCGGCGCTCGGCCCCTACAAGGGCGGCATCCGCTTCCACCCCTCGGTCAACGTGGGGATCATCAAGTTCCTGGGGTTCGAGCAGACGTTCAAGAACGCGCTCACCACGATGCCGATCGGCGGCGGCAAGGGCGGGTCGGACTTCGACCCCAAGGGCCGCTCGGACGGCGAGGTCATGCGGTTCTGCCAGTCGTTCATGACCGAGCTCTACCGCCACTTGGGCGAATACACCGACGTCCCGGCGGGCGACATCGGCGTGGGCGGGCGCGAGATCGGCTACATGTTCGGCCAGTACAAGCGCCTGACCAACCGCTATGAGGCCGGCGTGCTGACCGGCAAGGGCCTCAGCTACGGCGGCAGCCGCGCCCGCCCCGAGGCCACGGGCTACGGCACGGTGTTCTTCGTCCGCTCGATGCTCGAGGCGCAGGGCGAGGGGCTTGAGGGGCGCACCGCGGTCGTCTCGGGCTCGGGCAACGTCGCCACCTTCGCCATCGAGAAGCTGCAGGAGTTCGGCGCCAAGGTCGTCGCCTGCTCGGATTCGGGCGGCTATGTGGTCGACGAGGGCGGGCTCGACCTCGATCTGGTGCGCGAGATCAAGGAAAAGCGGCGCGGCCGGATCTCCGAGTATCACCGCATCAAGGGCACCGGGACGTATTTCGTAGAGGCCGGCAAGGGCGCCATCTGGGACGTGCCGTGCCAGATCGCGCTGCCCTGCGCGACGCAGAACGAGCTGAACGGCAAGCAGGCCGCGACGCTGATCAAGAACGGCGTCAAGGTCGTGGCCGAGGGCGCCAACATGCCCTGCACGCCCGAGGCGATTTCGGCGCTGCAGCGGGCGGGCATCCTCTATGCCCCCGGCAAGGCCGCGAACGCAGGCGGGGTCGCCACCTCGGCGCTCGAGATGCAGCAGAACGCCTCGCGCGACAGCTGGACGTTCGAGCAGACGGTGGACCGGCTCGAGGACATCATGACCAACATCCACGATGTCTGCGCCGAGACCGCCGAGGAATACGGCGCGCCGGGCGACTATGTGCTGGGCGCCAACATCGCGGGCTTCGTCAAGGTGGCCGAGGCGATGCGGGCGCTGGGCGTCATCTGAGCATCAGTCGGGCCGGTCTCACCCACCGGCCCGGCAGCACCCCGACGGGGGCGTGGCCCGCAGGCCACCCGCCGCGCCTTTCCGCCGCCGGCGCCCGGAACCCCATCCTTGGGTCGGGCGTAGCTGTTGTAAGGGGCCTGCGCGCCCGGCGAACAGCAACGGAAAGGACCCCGGACCATGCGCCTCGATCGGCTTGGCCTGCTCTCCGCCCCCGCCATCCTGCTGATGACGACGATGCTCGCCTCGGCGCAGGTCGCCCCGGCGCCTGCCGCGCCCCCCGCGGCCGCCCCCGCCGAGATCGACCTGACCACGTGGGAGGTGGGCGACATCGACGCGCTGCCCGACGACGACTACGGGCAGATGGTCCGCTACGGCTTCAGGCTGGCGACCGAGACCCCGGCCGTGATCGGCCCCGAGGTCGCCGATCCCGCCATGCGCTACTCGGGCAACAACCTCGCCTGCACGAGCTGCCATCAGGAGAACGCGACCAAGCCCTATGCCATGCCGTGGACCGGTGTGACGGCGGTGTTCCCGCAGTACCGCGCCCGCGAGAACGCGCTGCAGACGGTCGAGGATCGGGTGAACGGCTGCATGGAGCGGTCGATGGCCGGCAAGGCGCTGCCGCTCGACAGCGCCGAGATGCGGGGCTTTGCGGCCTACATCCACTTCCTGTCCCGCGGCATCCCGGTCGGCGCCACGCTGAAGGGCGCCGGGGTCGAGCGGGTGGCCGCGCCGAACCGCGCCGCCGATCCGGCCGCGGGCAAGGCCGTCTTTGCCGAGCATTGCGTCGTCTGCCACGCCGAGGACGGCACCGGCCAGCGGATGGGCGAGGCAGGGGATGCCCAGGGCTACGTCTTCCCGCCGGTCGCGGGCACGGACAGCTACAACGACGGGGCCGGGATGTACCGGGTGCTGACGGCGTACCGCTTCATCCTCAACAACATGCCGCAGGGTGCCGACCACACCGCGCGGCAGCTGACCGAAGATCAGGCCTACGACGTAGCGGCCTATCTCTCGTCGATGGACCGCGGCCACAAGGAGGGGATGGACAAGGACTTCCCCGACCTGCTGCGCAAGTCGCCCGACATGCCATTCCCGCCCTTCGCCGGCGATTTCCCGGCCGAACAGCACAAGTTCGGCCCGTTCAAGCCGATCGCCGACTATCTTGCCGCCGAGATCAAGGCGCGCGATGCCAAGGGTGGCGGGGCGTCGACCGAGTAGGGGGCCAGCGCCGGGCCGGGCCTAGAACCACTGGCCCGGCTCCATCAGCCCCAGCTCCATCAGCTGCTGCGAGTTCCAGCGGAACGGGTGCGAGCCCCGCCAGGCGAAGCTCGTGATCTCGTCGCGCGAGCCGGGGTTGCGGGCCAGCGCCTTGGCGACCCGGAACGAGGCGACCGCCGCGGTCAGGTTGTTGTGCCACGGGCAGGCGAAGGTGTTCATCTCTTCGACCGACAGCCGGTGGTCGGGCAGAAGCCGCAGCCCCGGCTCGGTCCTGAACAGCGCGATCCGGTCGATGCGGCGGCGGTCGGCGGGCAGATGTTCCTCGAAGCGCCAGCGCAGGCCACCGAAGAAGTCCAGCTGCCGCTCTTTCCAGCCGCCCTGCCGGTCGGGGCGGCCGAGCGCGTAGTAGCCCGAGCGGTCGAACATCGCCTCGGCCATGCTGACCGCGTCCGGGCTGCGGCTCAGGTCGGGGGCGTAGAGATCAACCACATAGGTCAGCATCGCCCGCCGCCGTTCCTCGGCGTGGAAGGTCAGCATCTCGCCGATGGTGCGGGTCTCGCAGAAGGGAAAGAACAGGAACTCGGCGTTGTAGCCGTAATAGATCCACGTCCCCGCCGGGGCGCGCTCGATCACGGCGTTGACGCCCCGCACATGGGCGCCGGGCCGGCGCGCGTCGAAGCGCAGGTTGACGATCCGGCCCTTGTCGTCGGGCGGCAACTGCCCCGCCGCCAGCGGCTCGGGCGACAGCGCGAGGATCTTGCGGAACCCGAGCCGCAGGTGGTGGGCGAGGGTGGCGGCGACCTCGGCCTCGTCCTCGACCAGCAGGATGGCGATGGGCCCGCGGGCAAGGTGCGTGCCCGGCGAGGAAAGGAACGCCTCGAGCGGCGGGTGGCTGCGCGGCGCCGCGGGCACAGAGGCGGCCTGCGCCCCGGGGGGGCGCGCCGGATCGCTCACCGCAGGACCGCCCGGACCTGCTCGAGCACGCCGCCCAGCATCGAGGGGCTGCGCGCGGCCGAGCGCACCACCGTGGACAGCGAAGCCTTCTGCGCCGCGTCCAGATTGCTCGTCTCGATCAGCCCCAGCACGGCGTCGAGGTCGAAGCCCTCGACGGTCAGCAGCCGGTCGATCTCGGCCGCCGAGCGGGCGCCGCTGGCCGCCTCGCGCCCGGCCTGGGCGGCATCGCGGGCGGCCTCGCCCGCGGCGGTGGCGGCGGTGGCCGCCGTCGCGCCGTCGCCCGAGGCGGCGCCGGCCGCGGCATGGGCGGCGGCATCGGCCGCGCTGTCGGCGGCGCGTATCGCGGCTTCGGCCGCGGCCTGCGCCTCGGCTGCCGCGTCCGAGGCGGGGGCAGGGGCCGCGCCGTCCACCGTGCGGGTCGCCTCGGCGGCGGCATCGGCGGCGAGGGCGGCGGCATCCGCGGCGGCGTCGGCCGCATCGCCCGCCGCGTCGGCGGCGGCCGCGGGGGCCGGCTCGGCCGGGGCGGCAGGGGCAGAGGGGGTGGGGGTCGGCGCCGGGGTCACGGGCGCGGGGTCGGGCGCCGAGGTCATGGGCGCAGTGCCGGGCATCAGCGTCTCGCGCGATTGCCACAGCCACACGCCGCCCAAGAGCAGCACGATCACCAGAATCACGGTCCCCAGACGCGCCATCTCACCCTCATTCGTCAGGCCGGTCCGCGGCCCCCGGCGGGCGCGGCTAGCGACTGGCCGCTTCTCGCACAGCCGGCGCGCCGCGAAAAGCCGCCCCACGACCCCCGCGGCGCCCATGATCGCTGTTGAAACCCGGCCTGCGGTTGATTATCTCCGCCCCAGGATTTCCAACGATCGAAGGACTACGCCCATAGCTCGCCGCCCGCACAACGCACCGCCCACCCGCGACACCGGCCCCCGCACCAACGACCGCATCCGCGTCCCCGAGATCCGCCTGATCGGCGCCGATGGCGAGAATGTGGGCGTGGTGACGCCCGCCCGCGGGATCGCCATGGCCGAGGAAGCCGGGCTCGACCTCGTCGAGATCTCGCCCAACGCCGTGCCGCCGGTCTGCAAGATCATGGACTTGGGCAAGTTCAAGTACGAACAGCAGAAGCGTGAGGCCGAGGCCCGCAAGAAGCAGAAGATCATCGAGATCAAGGAGATCAAGTTCCGTCCCGGGACCGATACCCATGATTACGACGTCAAGATGCGCTCGGTGATGAAGTTTCTGGAAGAGGGCGACAAGGTCAAGATCACGCTCCGCTTCCGCGGCCGCGAGATGGCCCACCAGCAGCTCGGGATCGAGCTTCTGAACCGCGTCCGCGACGACGTGGGCGAGGCGGGCAAGGTCGAATCGATGCCGAAGCTCGAGGGCCGGCAGATGGTGATGATGATCGCACCGCGCTGAGCCGCGGATCGCGCGAAACGCTGAGCGGCCTGCCCTTCGGGCGGGCCGTTTCTCTGTCGGGGGGACGACATGGACCGGGTCGGCTGCATCGTGATCGGCGCGGGCGTCGTGGGCCTTGCCATTGCCCGGGCGCTGGCGCTGCGCGGGGTCGAGGTCGCGCTGCTCGAGGCCGAGGACGCGATCGGCACCCACACCAGCTCGCGCAACTCCGAGGTCATCCACGCCGGGATCTACTACCCCGAGGGCAGCCTCAAGGCGCGGCTCTGCGTCGCGGGGCGGGCGGCGCTCTACGACTACGCCGCCGCGCGCGGCATCCCCCACGACCGCTGCGGCAAGCTGATCGTGGCGACCGACGCCACGCAGGCCGAGGTGCTCGCGGCGATCCGCGCGCGGGCGGCAGCCAATGGCGTCGCGCTGACGCCGCTCACCGCCGCCGAGGCGCAGGGGATGGAGCCGGCGCTCGCCTGCACCGGCGCGCTGCTCTCGCCCGAGACGGGGATCGTGGACAGCCACGCGCTGATGACGGCGCTGCGGCATGACGCAGAGGCGGCGGGCGCGCTGCTGGCGCTGGGCACGCGGGTCACGCGGGTCGAGACGGGGCCGGCGGGCTTCGTCGTCCACACCGACACCGCCGACGGGCCCTTTGCGCTGGCCGCCGACCGGGTGGTGAACGCCGCCGGGCTCTGGGCCTCGGACGTCGCCGCCCGCATCGACGGGCTGACGGACGTGCCCGAGACGCGCTTCGCCCGCGGCAGCTATTACGCCGTGCCCGGCCGCGCGGCGTTCCGGCGGCTGATCTACCCGGTGCCCGAGCCGGGCGGGCTGGGGGTGCACCTGACGCTCGATCTCGGCGGGGCGATGCGCTTCGGCCCGGACGTCGAGTGGATCGACACCGTGGATTACCGCGTGAACCCCACCCGCCGCGCGCACTTCGAGGCCGAGATCCGCCGCTACTGGCCGGGCCTGCCCGCGGGCGCACTTGCGCCGACCTATTGCGGCATCCGCCCCAAGCTGTCCGGCGAGGGCGAGCCTGCCGCCGATTTCCGCATCGACGGCCCGGCCGCGCACGGGATCGCGGGGCTCGTCAACCTCTACGGGATCGAAAGCCCCGGCCTCACCGCCTCGCTCGCCATCGGCGACCACGTGGCGGCGCTGCTCGACTAGAGGGCGGCGAGTTCGTCCGTCGCGCGCACCAGCTCGGCCGCGATCCGCGGCTCGGTCAGCGCATGGCCCGAGGCCGGGACCAGCCGCAGCTCGGCCGCGTCCCACCCGCAGGCGAGTTCCCACGCGCTATGCGGGGGGCAGACCATGTCATAGCGGCCCTGCACGATCACCGCGGGCAGATGCGCGATGCGGTGGCGGTCGCGCAGCAACTGGCCCTCGTCGAGGAAGCAGCGGTTGGCGAAGTAATGGCACTCGAGCCGGGCGAAGGCGCGGGCGTAGGCCGGGGGCGGCACGCCGGGGCAGGGGTTGTCCATCGCGGCGAGCGCATTCTCCCACGCGGTCCAGCCGAGGGCGGCGCGGGTCTCGACCTCGCGGTCGCCCGAGAACAGGCGCCGGTGATAGGCGGCGATCATGTCGCCCCGCTCGGCGGCGGGGATCGGGGCGGCGAAGCGCGCCCAGAGTTCGGGCCAGAACCGCCCGGCCCCGCCCTGGTAGAACCAGTCGAGCTCGGACTGCCGGCCGAGGAACACGCCCCGCAGCACCAGCGCCCGCACCGCCGCGGGCCGCGCCTGCGCGTAGGCGAGCGCCAGCGTCGCGCCCCAGCTGCCGCCGAACAGCACCGCCGGTCCCAGCCCCAGCGCCGCCACGATGGCGTCGATGTCGCCCAAGAGATGCGCGGTGGTGTTGGCGGCGACCTCGGCCTGCGGGGTGGAAAGGCCGCAGCCGCGCTGGTCGAAGAGCACGACCCGCCAGCGCGCGGGGTCGAAGAAGCGGCGCATGACCGGGCTGCAGCCGCCCCCCGGCCCGCCGTGCAGCACGATCACCGGGATGCCCGCGGGGTTGCCGCATTGCTCGACATAGATCACGTGGCCGTCGCCGCGATCCAGCCGCCGCCGGTCGAACGGCTCGATCGGCGGATACAGCCGGCCGTGCGGCGATGCCGCAGTGTTTTGCGCTGCCAAGCGGTCCATGTCCCAGCTATACACCGCCCGGCGCCCCGTCGCCACGCCCCACGGCCACCAAGGAGACCGCCATGACCACATCCGCGCCCCAGTCCAGCATCGACGCGGCCGAGGTCGCCAAGTTCGAGGCGATGGCCGCCGAGTGGTGGGATCCGAAGGGCAAGTTCAAGCCGCTGCACATGCTGAACCCGGTGCGGCTCGACTATATCGCCGGCCAGATCGCGGCCGAGTTCGCCCGCGACCCCCGCAGCCTGCGCCCGTTCGAGGGGCTGCGGCTGCTTGACATCGGTTGCGGCGGCGGGCTGGTGTCCGAGCCGATGGCGCGGCTGGGGGCCACCGTCACCGGCGCCGACGCGGCCGAGGGCAACATCCGCATCGCGCGGCTGCACGCCGAGCAGTCGGGGCTCAAGATCGACTACCGCGCCACGACCGCCGAGGCGCTGCTCGAGGCGGGCGAGCGCTTCGACGTGGTGCTGGCGCTCGAGATCGTCGAGCACGTCGCCGACCCGCAGGCCTTCGTCACCACCTGCGCGCGGCTGCTGCGGCCGGGCGGGCTGCTCGTCGCCTCGACGCTGAACCGCACGCCGCAGAGCTTCGCCGCCGCCATCGTCGGCGCCGAGTGGGTGATGCGCTGGCTGCCGCGCGGCACCCACGACTGGCGGCGGTTCATCCGGCCGGACGATCTGGCGGGGATGTTCGCGGCCGCTGGGGTGCGGGTCGTGGACCGCGCGGGCATGGTGTTCAACCCGGTGACCTTCGGCTGGTCGCTGTCGCCGCGCGATCTGTCGGTGAACTATCTCATGGCCGGGGTGCGCGACTGACGCGCCGCCCGCAGCTTCTTTCTGGCCCAAAGACCCGTCAGGCCGCGCCTCACGCCTCGTCCTCGAGCCGCTCGCGCAGCCGCCGCAGCACCGGCAGCGCCGCGCGGACCTCGGCCGGGCCGATGTCGCGCACGACCTCGGCCAGCCGCGGCAGGAACGCGGCCAGCGCCGCGTCGCGTGCCGCCCGCCCGGCCGGGCTGATCGAGACGAGCTTGCGGCGCGCGTCGTCCCAGTCGGGGCGGATGTGGACGTGACCGGCCCACTCCAGCCGCGCCAGCGTGTTGGTCATGGCGCTGCGCTGGACGTGGAACGCCTCGGCCAGCTCGGCCGGGCTGCGCTCGCAGCCGAGATGGGCGAGCAGGTTCAGCACCGAGAAATGCGACAGTTGCATCCCGCCCGGCAAGCTGCGGGTCACCAGCCGGTTGGCCAGCTGCTCACCGATCATCAGCTCGGCGAACAGGCTCGCGGCCAGCGCATTGGCGGCGTCGTCGCTCATGGCCCCCAGATCACCGGATCGTGCCGCCACGCCGGCACCCGGCGGCGGGCGTCCTCGACCCGCGCGAGGTCGAGGTCGACCAGCGTCACCCCCGGCGCGGTGCCGCCGTCGGCCAGCACCTCGCCCCAGGGCGCGACGGCGAGCGAATGGCCGTGGCTGCGCCGCGGGGGGCGGTCGGGGGAATGGGGCGCGGGGTGGGTGCCGCATTGCGCGGGGGCGAGGACGAAACAGCCGGTCTCGATGGCGCGGGCGCGCAGCAGCACTTCCCAATGGGCGGCGCCGGTGGTGTCGTTGAAGGCGGCGGGCACGGTCAGGATCTGCGCCCCGGCGCGGGCGAGCCGCCGGTAGAGATGCGGGAAGCGCAGGTCATAGCAGACCGTCATCCCGACCCCGACCGGCGCGCCGCCGACGACCGGGCCGGACGCCAGCACCGCCCGGTCGCCGGGGCGGAAGGCGGCGCTCTCGCAGTAGCTCTCGGTCGCCGAGACGGTGACGTCGAACATGTGGATCTTGTCGTAGCGCGCGACGATGCCCCCGTTCGGGGCGATCAGCAGGCTGCGGTTGGCGAAGCGCGGCTCGTCGGCGGCGTCGCTCAGGAGCGACAGCGAGCCGATCAGCAGCCACACCCCTAGCCGTTCGGCCTCGGCCGACAGGGCGGCGAGCGTCGGGTCGTCGGCCTCGCGGTGCAAGAGGCGCGCCTGCCTTGCCCGGTCGGGGGTCAGCAGGTTGGTCACCTCGGGCGTCAGCACGAACTGCGCCCCGCCCGAGGCGGCCTGACGGATGAAATCCAGCGTCACGGGCAGGTTCGCGGCCGGGTCGTCCCCGACCGAGAGCTGCACCAGCCCGGCGCGCAGGTGCCTCACAGCCCCAGCATCGAATCGAGCTTACCCTGCCGGTCGAGCGCGTGCAGGTCGTCCGACCCGCCGACGTGGACCCCGTCGATGAAGATCTGCGGCACCGTGCGCCGCCCGCCGGCGCGCTGGGTCATCTCGGCCCGCAGGTCGGGGGTGCGGCCGACGTCGATCAGCTCGTACGAGACGCCCTTCCGGCCCAGAAGGCCGCGGGCCATGTGGCAGTAGGGGCAGGACTGGGTGGCGTAGATTTCGACGCGGGCGGTCATGGCGGTCTCCGAAGATGTCTGGGGTGCAAGATGGCGGCGGAACCGCGCGACTTCCACCCCGTAAGGCGCCCGCCGCGCCGGTCCGCGCCGGGGCCGGACTAGCTGCGCAGGTCCACCGTGCCCTCGCCGGGGCGACCGTTGACCTCGGCCACCTCGGCCACGACCTCGATCAGCGTGAGGCCGGGGGTGTCGATCCCCTGCTCGAACCAGCGGTCGAGGTCCTTGGTCCAGTGCGCCTCGAACAGCGCCCGGTCGTCGCGGTGCAGCCGCGCCTGGCCGCGAACCGAGATCCACGTGTCCTTCGACTGGAAGTCCAGCGTCACGTTCGGATCGGCCTCAAGCTCGCGCACCTTGCGGGTGTCGCCGTTCGAGAAGAACCAGTTGTCCCCGTCCCAGTCCACCTGGGCGTTGTTGGACATGGCCCGGCTCGAGATCGCGCCGCCCTCGCCGTGGGTGGCCATGAAGCACAGATCCATGTCGCGCATGGCCTTGGCCACGTCCTCGCGGGTCAGCCTGTCGGCCATCGGTTCGTCTCCCCTGTTTCTGGCCGGGTTGGCCCGGCGCACAGCGGAACGCGCGTCCCCCCCGACCGTTCCGAGGGCCACCAGCGGCCGTCACCCAACCGTTGCAGTTCCTTGCCAGCCTGCCGCCCGCCCCCTATATCGCGCCTTTCCCCCGCGCGCCCCGCCAACCCCCGCGCCACGCCCCTTCCCCAGCCGTCCGAGGCCCCGCCCATGACCGAGCCGCAGACCCCGTTCTACCTGATCGACCGCGCCCGCCTCGCGGCGAACATGGAGAAGATGGTGCGCCTGCGCGAACGCTCGGGCGCCAAGACGCTGCTGGCGCTCAAGTGCTTCGCCACTTGGGGGGTGTTCGACCAGATGGCGCAGTCGATGGACGGCACCACCTCGTCCTCGCTCTACGAGCTGCGGCTCGGGCGCGAGAAGTTCGGGGGCGAGACACACGCCTACTCCGTCGCCTGGGCCGATCACGAGATCGACGAGGCGGTGGGCTATGCCGACAAGATCATCTTCAACAGCCTCGGCCAGCTCGACCGGTTCCACGACCGCACCCAGGGCATCGCCTGCGGGCTGCGGCTGAACCCGCGGTTCTCGACCAGCGGCTTCGACCTCGCCGACCCGGCGCGGCCGTTCTCGCGGCTGGGCGAGTGGGACATGGCGCGGCTCGAGGCGGCGCTGGGCCGCATCTCGGGGGTGATGATCCACTACAACTGCGAGAACCGCGACTTCGACCTGTTCGCGGGCCAGCTTGACCGGATCGAGGCCGAGTTCGGCAGCTTCCTGGAAAAGCTCGAGTGGGTCAGCCTCGGCGGCGGCATCCATTTCACCGGCGAGGGCTATCCGCTGGATGCGCTCGCCGACCGGCTCAAGGCGTTCGCCGAGCGCTTCGGGGTGCAGGTCTACCTGGAACCGGGCGAGGCGAGCATCACCGGCACCACGACGCTTGAGGTGTCTGTCCTCGACATCCTCGACAACGGCAAGCAGGTCGCGGTCGTCGACAGCAGCATCGAGGCGCATATGCTCGACCTGCTGATCTACCGCGAGAACGCCAAGTTGCCGCAGGCGGGCGACCACCCCTACCAGATCGCCGGCAAGTCCTGCCTCGCGGGCGACATCTTCGGCGAGGCGCGCTTTGCCCAGCCGCTCAAGGTGGGCGACCGGATCAGCGTCGAGGACGCCGCCGGTTACACGATGGTCAAGAAGAACTGGTTCAACGGCGTGGCCATGCCCGCGATCTGCATCCGCGAGCGCGACGGAACGATCACCACCGTCCGGCGCTTCGGCTATGACGACTACCGGGACTCGCTGTCCTGAGGCCTTGATTCGAAAGGAGACTGCTGCGGTGGAGAAACCCAACGTCCTCATCATCGGCGCCGGCGGCGTGGCTCAGGTCACCGCCCACAAGGTCGCGCAGCACGCGGCCGAGTTCGGCGCGATCCACATGGCGAACCGGACGCAGGCCAAGGCCGACGCCATCGTGGACAGCATCCGGGACAAGGGCACCGCCGCCGGCCTGACGATCACCACCCATGCGCTCGACGCGATGGACGCGGACAAAGTCGCGGCGCTGATCCGCGAGACGGGCGCGAAGATCGTCATCAACGTCGGCACGGCCTTCATCAACAAGACCGTCCTCAAGGGCTGCATCGCGGCGGGTGCGGCCTATATCGACACCGCCATCCACGAAGACCCCGACAAGATCTGCGAGACGCCGCCGTGGTACGGCAACCACGAATGGCCGATGCGCGGCGACGTCGAGGCCGCCGGGATCACCGCGATCCTCGGCGCGGGGTTCGACCCCGGCGTGGTCAACGCCTATGCGCGGCTGGCCGAGGACGAATATTTCGACGAGATCACCTCGATCGACATCGTCGACATCAACGCCGGCAATCACGGCCGCTGGTTCGCCACCAACTTCGACCCCGAGATCAACTTCCGCGAGTTCACCGGCACCGTCTATTCCTGGCAGGGCGGCGCGTGGCGCGAGAACGAGATGTTCGAGATCGGGCGCGAGTGGGACCTGCCGGTGGTCGGCAAGCAGACCGCCTATCTGGCGGGGCATGACGAGGTGCACAGCCTCTCGGCCCGCTATCCGCAGTCCGACGTGCGGTTCTGGATGGGCTTCGGGGCGCATTACATCAACGTCTTCACGGTGCTGAAGAACCTCGGCCTGCTGAGCGAGCAGCCGGTCAAGACCGCCGAGGGGCTCGAGGTGGTGCCGCTCAAGGTGGTCAAGGCGGTGCTGCCCGACCCGGCAAGTCTTGCCGCCGACTACACCGGCAAGACCTGCATCGGCGATCTGGTCAAGGGCACCCGCGACGGCGTCGAGGGCGAGGTCTTCATCTACAACGTCGCCGACCACAAGGAGGCCTATACCGAGGTCGGCAGCCAGGGCATCAGCTACACCGCCGGCGTGCCGCCGGTGGCCGCAGCGATCCTGATCGCCCGCGGCGTCTGGGACGTGAAGCGGATGGTCAACGTCGAGGACCTGCCCGCCCGCCCCTTCCTCGAGCTTCTGGGCGAGATGGGCCTGCCCACGCGGGTCATCGACGCCAACGGCGACCGCCCGATCTGATCCGGGTGGGCGGCGGCTGCCGCCTCTCCGTCAGACCCCTTGAAGGCCCTGCCCCGCGGCGGGGCCTTCTGCCGTTCACGCCGACGCGAGAAGGACAGCGCGGCACACGACTCTTTGTTGCCTTGACGGGTCGTGCGTCAGGGAACCAATTATGCCACCGGCTGTTGCCAGTCGCTTGTGCCGCGGGTCCGTGCGGCGCGGGCGGTTGGGGCGTGACGGACATCCTCGACGACGAGGGGCATGGGGACAGGGAATGAACAAATACGGCGGCGACAACAGGCAGATGTTCCCAAGCGCATACGGCAGCGGCGACAAGCCGAAGCCGCTGGTGCCGCGCTGGGCGATCATCGGCATCTTCATCATCCTCGCCTTCCAGATGCTGGCGACGGCGCGGGCCTTCCTCATGCCGGTGGCACTGGGGGTGCTGCTCTTCTTCGTCTTCGTGCCGATCCGGCGCTGGATGGACCGCCGC
The DNA here is from genome assembly GCF_900106665.1 of Paracoccus sanguinis. Classification (GTDB taxonomy): domain Bacteria; phylum Pseudomonadota; class Alphaproteobacteria; order Rhodobacterales; family Rhodobacteraceae; genus Paracoccus; species Paracoccus panacisoli. The sequence continues at coordinate 956,801 of NZ_FNNA01000001.1, read as the reverse complement.
GGGGTGCCGCCGGGGGCGACCGCGGGCCTGATCGTGCTGGGGATCGTCGCCTCGATCGGGGTGCTCGGGTTCTTCGTCTCGGGCCCCGCCGGGCAGCTCATCGATGACGCGCCGTCGATCAGCCGCCAGCTCAAGCAGAAATACACCGACTTCCGCGAGAACTTCCGCGGCATCGAGCGCGCGGCCGAGGGCCTGGGCGACATCGCCGGCGGCGGTGCGCCGACCGCGACCGTGACCAGCGTCGAGGCTGACCCGAACGGGGGCGCGGTGGCGACGACCACCACCACCGCCACGACCGAGGTGCCCGCGACGATGCCGATGCCCGGCTCGCCCGCCGCCCAGCCGGGCGCGGCGCCGGTCGCGCCCGACACCGCGCCGGTGGGCCGGACGGTGGGTCAGCCGCCCGCCACGACCCTGCCCGCTGGGCTCGAGCCGCAGACGACCACCGAGGCCGGGTCGGTCACCGCCTCGTCCACCGTCACCCAGCCCGGCGCGGGCGATGCCCCCGCCGCCACCAACCAGCTGCGGGTCGAGGTCGCGGCGCCCTCGCAGACGACCTCGCTCACCTCGACGCTGGTGAGCATGGGGCCGGCCATCGTCAGCCAACTGTTCTTCACGCTGATCTTCCTGTTCTTCCTGCTGGCGTCGGGCGACCTGCTGTATCTGCGGATCGTGCAGAGCTTCGACACGATCAAGGAAAAGCGCGCCGCCTATAACGCGCTGCGCGAGATCGAATCGAGCCTCGGCAACTACCTCGGCGCGATCACCATCATCAACGTCGGCCTGGGGGTCGTCTCGGGCCTCGCCATGTGGGCCTGGGGGATGCCCTCGCCGCTGCTGTGGGGGATCGCCGCCGCGGTGCTGAACTACATCCCCTACATCGGCGCGGCGCTCGGCTATATCGGTGCCTTCGTCGTGGCGCTGGTGGTGTTCGACGACATCTGGACGGCGCTGCTGATCGGCGGCACCTACTTCGGCCTCACCGCGATCGAGGGCCAGTTCGTCACGCCCTATTTCGTCTCGCGCCGGTTGCAGCTCAACACCGTCGTGGTGTTCCTGACCGTGGCGCTCTGGGCCTGGCTCTGGTCGGTGCTCGGCATGGTCGTCGCGGTGCCGATGCTCGTGGTGATGCGGGTGCTGGCCGACCACATCCCGGGGCTCGAGAAGTTCGGCAACTTCCTTGCCGGCGACGACCTGCCGCCGCTGAGCGAAGAGGAAAAGGCGGCCGAGCGCGCCGCCGAGGCCGAGGCCAAGGCCAAGGCCGATGCCGCGCTGGCCGAGGTCGCGGCGTCGAAAGCCGAGGCCGCGAACGGCGCCGGCGACACCGCCGCCCCGCCGCCCGCCGGGACCACGCCGGCGCGGCCTGCGTGAGACGCTGACCGGGGGGCGTGATGCCTCCCGGTCCCCACCCCTTGGGGGCGCCGCTGCGGCCCCTTGCACAGACGGGGTCGGGGCGCTATATGACCCTCACAGCGGCGCAGGCGTCCACACCCTGCCCACCGGGAGTTTGCACGGGCCGCCCAGACGGCCCGTTTTTCATTTTCAGGATCGGACATGACCGACCTCATCGCCAAGACCGCCATCGACCGGCGCCTCGCCGAGATCATCCAGCCGGTGATCGAGGGCATGGGGTTCGAGCTGGTGCGCCTGCGCCTGCAGGGCGGCAAGACCGCCACGCTGCAGATCATGGCCGACCGGCCCGAGGGCGGGATCAACGTCGATGACTGCGCCGAGATCTCGACCGCCGTCAGCGCCACGCTGGACGTGGAAGACCCGCTCGAGGACGCCTATCACCTTGAGGTGTCGTCGCCCGGGATCGACCGGCCACTGACCCGGCTCAAGGACTTCGCCACGTTCGAGGGTTATGACGCCCGGCTCGAGACGAACCAGCCCATCGACGGGCGCAAGCGCTTCAAGGGCGTGCTGGCGGGCGTGGACGGCGACGAGGTGCTGCTCAACATCGTCGAGCATGGCGAGACGGTGACGGTCGGGCTGAACTTCGACCTGCTGTCGGACGCCAAGCTGCTGCTGACCGACGAGCTGATCGCCCTGATGCTGAAAGAGCGCAAGGAGGCCGGCACCCTGCCGCCCGGCGCCGAGGCCGGGGCGGGGATCGGCGACGGCCGCGGGGCCGGCGTCGATGCGGACGACACCGACGGATTTGACGAAATCGTAACCTACACCGGCGATCCCGACGACGCGGATGCCGACGACGACACCGACAAGGAGTGAGTGATGGCGATCACCTCTGCCAACCAGCTTGAGCTCTTGCAGACCGCCGAGGCGGTCGCGCGCGAGAAGATGATCGACCCCGATCTGGTGATCGAGGCGATGGAGGACAGCCTCGCCCGCGCCGCCAAGTCGCGCTACGGGGCCGAGATGGACATCCGGGTGGTCATCGACCGCAAGACCGGCAACGCGACCTTCACCCGCGTCCGCACCGTGGTCCCCGAGGAAGAGCTGGAAAACTACCAGGCCCAGTTCACCGCCGAGCAGGCGCGCCCGTATTTCGAGGCGCAGAAGAACCCCGGCAACTTCTGGACCCGCGAGGATGCGCGGCTGACCGAGTTCGACGGCGGCCCGCAGCCCGGCGACGTCTTCCAGGAGACCGTGCCCCCGGTCGAGCTGGGCCGGATCGCCGCCCAGTCGGCCAAGCAGGTGATCCTGCAGAAGGTCCGCGAGGCCGAGCGCGACCGCCAGTACGAAGAGTTCAAGGACCGCACCGGGACGATCATCAACGGCATCGTCAAGCGCGAGGAATACGGCAACATCATCGTGGACGTGGGCCGCGGCGAGGCGATCCTGCGCCGCAACGAGAAGATCGGCCGCGAGAGCTATCGCCTGAACGACCGCATCCGCGCCTATGTCAAGGACGTGCGCCGCGAGGCCCGCGGCCCGCAGATCTTCCTGTCGCGCACCGACCCGCAGTTCATGGCCGAGCTGTTCAAGATGGAAGTGCCGGAGATCTATGACGGCGTCATCGAGATCAAGGCTGTGGCCCGCGACCCGGGCAGCCGCGCCAAGATCGCGGTGATCTCGTACGACAACTCGATCGACCCGGTCGGCGCCTGCGTGGGGATGCGCGGCAGCCGCGTGCAGGCCGTCGTGGGCGAGCTGCAGGGCGAGAAGATCGACATCATCCCGTGGTCCGAGGACCAGGCGACGTTCCTCGTGAACGCGCTGCAGCCGGCCGAGGTCGCCAAGGTGGTGATCGACGAGGACGCGACCCGGATCGAGGTCGTGGTCCCCGAAGAGCAGCTGTCGCTTGCCATCGGCCGGCGCGGCCAGAACGTGCGGCTGGCGAGCCAGCTGACCGGCATGGACATCGACATCCTCACCGAAGAGGAAGAATCGAAGCGCCGTCAGGCCGAGTTCAACGCCCGCACCCAGCTGTTCATGGACACGCTGGACCTGGACGAGTTCTTCGCCCAGCTGCTGGTCGCCGAGGGCTTCACCAACCTCGAAGAGGTCGCCTATGTCGATCTCGACGAGCTGCTGTCGATCGAGGGCGTGGACGAGGGCACGGCGGAAGAGCTGCAGGCCCGCGCCCGCGACCACATCGAGGCCGCGGCCCGCAAGGCGCTTGAGAACGCGCGCGAACTGGGGGCCGAGGACAGCCTGATCGAATTCGACGGGCTGACCGCGCAGATGGTCGAGGCGCTGGCCAAGGATGGCGTCAAGACGCTCGAGGATTTCGCCACCTGCGCCGACTGGGAACTGGCCGGCGGCTGGACCACCAACAACGGCCAGCGGGTGAAGGACGACGGCATCCTCGAGCCGTTCGGGATCAGCCTCGAGCAGGCGCAGGACATGGTGATGACCGCCCGCGTGATGCTGGGCTGGGTCGATCCCGACGAGCTTCACCCCGCGGCCGAGGCCGAGGGCGACACCGAGGAGGCCGGGGTGTAACGCCCCGGACCGCCCTTGACGCGCGGGGGTCGTGCAAAGGACAGAGAGGCGGCGTCGGAACGGCGCTGCCTCGTCACGGGCGAGGTGCAGCCCAAGTCGGGGCTGATCCGGTTCGTCGCCGGGCCGGACGGCATGGTGGTGCCGGACCTGTCCGAGAAGCTGCCCGGTCGCGGCTTCTGGGTCACCGCCGATCGGGCGGTGCTGGAAAAAGCCGTCGCCAAGGGGGTTTTCTCACGCGGGGCCAAGGCCCATGTGAAGGCGGACGACGACCTCGTGGACGGGATCGAGGCCGGGCTCGCCCGGCGGGTCGTGGACCTCGTGTCGCTGGCCCGCAAGGCCGGCGACGCGGTGGCGGGATTCGAGAAGGTCAAGGGCTGGCTCGCCGACGGCAAGGCCAAGGTGCTTTTGCAGGCCAGCGACGGGTCGGACCGTGGCAAGGGCAAGTTGTGGACGCCGCCCGGCGGCCGCTGGTTCGGATGCCTCACGGCATCGGAAATCGGTTTGGCTTTCGGGCGCGATCATGTCATACACAGCGCGCTCGCGCCGGGGGGCCTGACCGACAAGGTAATCAGGGACGCCAGCAGACTGAATGGTCTGCGCGGGCAAGGCGGCAGTTCGACTGCCCAGAAGGATGCGGAAGCGGATGAGCGATAGAGACGGAAAGAAACCCCTGGGTCTGGGCGGCGGCGCGGGTCGGCCGGGGCAGGTGAAGCAGAGCTTCAGCCACGGGCGCACGCACAACGTGGTGGTCGAGACCAAGCGCAAGCGCGTCGTGGTGCCCAAGCCCGGCGCCGCCGGCGCGGCGGCCGGGGCACCGGCGCCGCGTCCGAACTCGCCTGCCGCCGTCGCCTCCGACCCCTCGAAGCGTCCGGCCGGGATCTCGGAAGCCGAAATGGAGCGCCGCCTCAAGGCCCTCGCCGCCGCCAAGGCGCGCGAGGCCGACGAGAAGGCCGCCCGTGAGGCCGACGAGAAGGCCCGCGAGGAAGAGCGCGAGCGCCGTCGCGCCGAGATCGAGGCCAAGGAGCGCGAGGAGCGCGAGCGCGAAGAGGCGCTGAAGGCCAAGGCCGAAGAGGACGCCCGCAAGCTGCGCGAGGCGGAGCTGCGCGCGCAGAAGAAGGCCGAGGTCACCGCGAAGCCTGCCGAGCGCAGCACCGCCCCCGACCGCGCCGCCGCCGAGGCTGCTGCCGCCCGCGCCGACAAGGGGGCGCCGATGCGCCGCCCGACCGAGCGTGAGCGCGCCGAGGCCGACCGCGACCGCAACAAGGGCAAGGGTGGCGACACCCGCCGCGAGGGCAAGCTGTCGCTGACCCAGGCGCTTTCGGGCGAGGGCGGCCGCCAGCGCAGCCTCGCGCAGATGAAGCGCAAGCAGGAAAAGGCCCGCGCCAAGGCGATGGGCCAGTCGATGCGGGCCGAAAAGCAGGTCCGCGACGTGCAGCTGCCCGAGACGATCCTGGTCAGCGAGCTCGCGAACCGCATGGCGGAACGCTCGGCCGACGTGGTCAAGGCGCTCATGAAGATGGGCATGATGGTCACGGCCAACCAGCCGCTCGACGCCGACACCGCCGAGCTGGTGATCGAGGAGTTCGGCCACCGCGCCGTCCGCGTCACCGATGCGGACGTGGAACAGGCCATCGACACCGTCGAGGACAAGGAAGAGGATCTGGTCTCGCGCCCGCCGATCATCACGATCATGGGCCACGTGGACCACGGCAAGACCTCGCTGCTGGACAAGATCCGCCACGCCAACGTCGTCTCGGGCGAGGCCGGCGGCATCACCCAGCACATCGGCGCCTATCAGGTGACGACCGACAGCGGGGCGGTGCTGACCTTCCTCGACACCCCCGGCCACGCCGCGTTCACCTCGATGCGGGCGCGGGGCGCCAACGTCACGGACATCGTGGTGCTGGTGGTGGCGGCCGACGACGCGGTGATGCCGCAGACGGTCGAGGCCATCAACCACGCCAAGGCCGCGAACGTGCCGATGATCGTGGCGATCAACAAGATCGACAAGCCGACCGCCAACCCGCAGAAGGTCCGCACCGACCTGCTGCAGCACGAGGTCGTCGTCGAGGCGATGTCGGGCGAGGTGCAGGACGTCGAGGTTTCGGCCCACACCGGGCAGGGGCTCGATGAACTGCTCGAGGCGATCGCGCTGCAGGCCGAGATCCTCGAACTCAAGGCCAACCCCGGTCGCGCCGCGCAGGGCGCCGTGATCGAGGCCAAGCTGGACGTCGGCCGCGGGCCGGTGGCCACGGTGCTCGTCCAGCACGGCACGCTGAAGCAAGGCGACATCTTCGTCGTCGGCGAGCAGTGGGGCAAGGTCCGCGCGCTCATCGACGACAAGGGTGAGCGGGTGGCCGAGGCCGGCCCGTCGGTCCCGGTCGAGGTGCTGGGCCTGAACGGCACGCCCGAGGCGGGCGACGTGCTGAACGTGGTCGAGACCGAAGCGCAGGCGCGCGAGATCGCCGACTACCGGATCCAGGCCGCCAAGGACAAGCGCGCCGCCGCCGGCGCCGCGACCACGCTGCAGGAGCTGATGGCCAAGGCCAAGGCCGACGAGTCGGTGGCCGAGCTGCCGGTGGTGGTCAAGGCCGACGTGCAGGGTTCGGCCGAGGCCATCGTGCAGGCGCTCGAGAAGGTCGGCAACGACGAGGTCCGCGTGCGCGTGCTGCACTCGGGCGTGGGCGCGATCACCGAATCCGACATCGGCCTGGCCGAAGCGTCGGGCGCCCCGGTGATCGGCTTCAACGTCCGTGCCAACGCGCCGGCGCGGAACTCGGCCAGCCAGAAGGGCGTCGAGATCCGCTACTACTCGATCATCTACGACCTCGTGGACGACATCAAAGCCGCCGCGTCGGGTCTGCTGTCGGCCGAGGTGCGCGAGAACTTCATCGGCTACGCGGAAATCCGCGAGGTGTTCCGTGTCACCGGCGTCGGCAACGTCGCGGGGTGCCTCGTCACCGAGGGCGTGGCGCGCCGTTCGGCGGGTGTGCGCCTGCTGCGCGACAACGTGGTCATCCACGAGGGTACGCTCAAGACGCTCAAGCGCTTCAAGGACGAGGTCAAGGAAGTGCAGTCGGGCCAGGAATGCGGCATGGCGTTCGAGAACTACGACGACATCCGCAAGGGCGACGTCATCGAGATCTTCGAGCGCGAGGAGGTCGAGCGGAAGCTCTGACCCCCGGCCTGATCGGCAGAAAAAAGGCGGCGCGTCCCCGGCCGGGGGCGCGCCGCCTGCGTTCGCGGGGCCGGGGCGTTGGGCCCGCAGCCCGTGCCCGTGTCAGCTCAGCCGGTGACGGCCTTGCCGACGTAGGTCTCGGTGCCCACCCGCACGGCGATCCGGCCATTGCCGAGATCGCGTTCGAACATCCCCTGCACGGATATGCAGCTGCCCACGGTGATGGTGCGGATCATGGATCATTCCTCCCCAGGAATCTGCGGCCTCGGCCGCGTCACAACCCCACGTTACGCAAGCAGGGTTAATGAAAGGTAACCGGGCGGCGCAGGATGGCGCGCTTGGTTCGCCGGTGACACCGATTTGTCACAGTCGGCGACGCCTAAACCGCTCATTTGCATAAAAACTCGGCAGACTGCCCGGCGGGACGGCGACCCGGCGAGGCCGTCACAGCCACTCGCGCAGAACGGGAATCAGCGGCAGGTCGGCGGGCGGCATCGGGTAGCGTGTCAGGTCGCCCGCCCGGACCCAGGCGAGCTGCTGCCCCTCGCGCGGGTGCGGCACACCCTGCCAGCGCCGGCAGGCGAAGAGCGGCATGAGCAGGTGGAAGTCGGGGTAGCTGTGGCTGGCGAAGGTGAGGGGGGAGAGGCACGAGTGCCACGTCTCGATCCCCAGCTCTTCGTGCAACTCGCGGATGAGCGCGGCCTCGGGCGTCTCGCCGGGGTCCACCTTGCCGCCCGGGAACTCCCACAGGCCCGCGAGCGACTTGCCCTCGGGTCGCTGGGCCAGAAGCACCCGGCCCTCGGGGTCGATCAGCGCCACGGCCGACACCAGCAGCAGTTTCATCGGCTTCTTTCTGGTTCAAATAACCCGAGGCGGGGGGCGGGCGCGGCGTCTAGGCCGCCGCGCCGCGTTCCGTCAGGACCGATAGTCGGCGTTGATGTCGATGTAGCGGTGCGTCAGGTCGCAGGTCCAGACCGTCCGAGCCCCGCGCCCCAGCCCCAGATCGACGCCGATCACGAGGCTGTCGCCCTTCATGTAGGCGCTCGCCGCCGCCTCGTCATAGGTCGGCGCCCGCCAGCCGTTTTCGGCCAGCACCATGTCGCCGAAGCGGATCGACAGGCGGTCGCGGTCGGCCGCAGCGCCCGACTTGCCCACCGCGGCCACGACCCGGCCCCAGTTGGCGTCCTCGCCGGCGATGGCGGTCTTGACCAGCGGACTGTTGGCGATCGCCATCGCAACCTTGTGCGCGTCCGCGACCGAGGTCGCCCCGGTCACCTGCACCTCGACGAACTTCGTCGCCCCCTCGCCGTCGCGCACCACCTGCTGCGCGAGGTCGAGCATCACGCCCTTGAGCGCCGCCACGAAATCCCGCGCCACCTTCGAGCGCAGGTCGGCGATCGGCGCCGCCGGCGAACGCCCGGTCGCGGCCAGGATCAGCGCGTCCGAGGTCGAGGTGTCGCTGTCCACGGTGATGGCGTTGAACGTCTCGTCCATCTGCCCCGACAGCATCCGCTGCAACAGCGGCGGCGCGATGGCCGCGTCGGTGAAGAGATAGACCAGCATCGTCGCCATGTCGGGGGCGATCATCCCCGAGCCCTTGGCGATCCCGGCGATGCGGATCGGCCCGCCGTCGCCGGCGATCTCGGCCGAGGCGCCCTTGGGGAAGGTGTCGGTGGTCATGATCGCGCGGGCCGCGTCGGCGATGCCGTCCGGCCTGAGGCTCGCGGCCAGCGCCTCGGTCACGTCCACGATCCGCTGCGCCGGCAGCGGCTCTCCGATCACGCCGGTCGAGGACGAGAACACCCGCCGCGCCGGCACGCCGAGCGCCTTGGCGATCGCGCCGGTCACCCGGTCCACGCTGCGCTGGCCCTCGGCCCCGGTGAAGGCGTTGGCGTTGCCCGAGTTGACGATGATCGCCGCCCCGCCGGCGCTGTCCTGCGCGCCCTTGAGCTTGTCCTGGCAGTCGAGGACGCAGGCCGCCCGCGTGGACGAGCGGGTGAAGGCCCCGGCGATGGCGGTGCCGGGCGCCAGCCGGACCAGCATGACGTCGGTCCGGCCCTGGTACTTGATCCCGGCCGAGGCGGCCGCGAACTCGACCCCCTCGATCACCGGCAGGTCGGGGAAGCGGGCCGGGGCGAGCGGCGAGACGAGCGTCTCTTTCGCCTTCGCCGGGGCGGGGGCCGCGGCGGCCGCCTTGCGCGCCGCCTTGTCGGCCTTGTCCGCCTTGCCGGCTTTCTTGCCGTCCGCCTTCTTGCCGGCCTTCGCCGTCTTGTCCGACTTGGCCATCGTCACTTGTCCAGCAGATCGGTCTTGTTCAGCAGCCCGGCGTCGAGCCCCGGCACCTTCTCGATCTTGGCGGCGGTCACCTGCTTCTGGATCTCGGCCTCGACCTTCTGGCGGCGCACCTGCATGGCCAGCTGGTCGCGGATCGCGTCGAACTCGGGCGCGGCCTGGGTGCGGGTGTCGTTCAGCTTGATGACGTGCCAGCCGAACTGCGACTGGACCGGGGCCGAAACCTCGCCCTTCTTCAGCGCCACCACGGCGTCGGCGAAGGGCTTGACCATCATGTCCGGCGTGAACCAGCCGAGGTCGCCCTTGTTGGCGCCGCTGTTGTCGGTCGACTTCTCTTCCGCCAGCTTGCCGAAGTCGGCCCCCTTGGCGAGCTCGTCGGCGATGGCCTTGGCCTCTTCCTCGGTCTTCACGAGGATGTGCGAGGCGCTGTATTCCTCTTTCGGGGTCTTGTCGGCGCCGAAGGCCGCGTCATAGGCGGCGCGCAGCTCGGCCTCGGTCGGCTCGGCCCCGGCGATCCGCTCGAGCGCCGCGCCCGAGAGGTACGCCCGGCGGTCCAGCTCGATGATGGCGGTGTCGCGGGGGGTCATCGACTGCGCCGCGACCTGCGAAACGGCCGTCTGGCTGATCATCTGGTCCAGCATCATGTCCCAGAGCGCGGTGTCGGGCAAGTCGGCCGCGCCGTGCTGCATCCCCTCTTTCATCGCGATCATCTGACCCAGCGTGATCGCCTCTCCGTTCACGGTGGCGACGACGGTGGTCGCGGTCGGGGTGCCGGTGGCGGGGGCGGCGGTCGTCACGGTGGGGGCGGCGCCTGCGGCCGGTGCGGGCGAGGTGGCCGGGGCGGCCGGCGTAGCTGCGGCCGGGGCGGCTGCGGCCGGGGCGGCATCGGCGGCCGGGGCTGCCTCGGCGGCGGGGGCGGCCGGGGTTTCGGCCAGGGCGGTCCCGGCCAGCAGCAGCGCGGCAGCCAGCGCAGTCGTCGATTTCAGCATGACGGAAGGTTTCCTCGGGTGGGGCCCGGCCGCGGCCGGGCAGGGGCGAGCGTTGACAGTCCGGCAGGTCGGGCCTACATCCGGCGCAACCGAAATAGGCGCGCCCGCCGCCGATTTTCCGGCCCGTTGATAGGGCAAGGCCGTCGGTCGGGGCAAGTGGGCAGCGGGCCCTCTGCGCTCAATCAGACAGGACGTTATGCTCGGCATCGGTAATCTGGCAAAGTCGATCTTTGGCACTCCCAACGATCGCAAGGTGAAATCCGTCCGCCCGCTGGTCGCCCAGATCAACGCGCTCGAGCCGCGCTTCCAGCAGATGTCGGACGCCGACCTGATCGGCAAGACCCGCGAGCTGCAGGGCCGCGCCCAGTCCGGCGAGCCCCTCGACCGGCTTCTGCCCGAGGCCTTCGCCAACTGCCGCGAGGGCGCGCGCCGGGCGCTGGGCCTGCGGGCCTTCGACACCCAGCTGATGGGCGGGATCTTCCTGCACCAGGGCAACATCGCCGAGATGAAGACGGGCGAGGGCAAGACGCTGGTCGCCACCTTCCCGGCCTATCTGAACGCGCTGGCCGGCAAGGGCGTCCATGTCGTCACGGTCAACGACTACCTCGCCAAGCGCGACGCCGAGTGGATGGGCAAGGTCTTTGCCCAGCTCGGCATGACGACCGGGGTCGTCTATCCCTTCCAGGGCGACCAGGAAAAGCGCGACGCCTATCGCGCCGACGTGACCTATGCCACGAACAACGAGCTGGGCTTCGACTATCTGCGCGACAACATGAAAGGGTCGATCGAAGAGATGACCCAGCGCGGGCATTTCTTCGCCATCGTGGACGAGGTCGACTCGATCCTCATCGACGAGGCGCGCACGCCCCTCATCATCTCGGGGCCGAGCCAGGACCGCAGCGAGCTTTACAAGCTCTTGGACGTGATCGTGCCCGAGCTGACCGAGGCGCATTACAAGCTGGACGAAAAGACCCGCAACGCCACCTTCACCGAGGACGGCAACGAGTTCATGGAAAAGCGCCTGCAGGCGGCGGGCATCCTGCCGGCCGACCAGACGCTCTACGACCCCGAATCGACCACCATCGTCCACCACGCCAACCAGGCGCTGCGGGCCCACAAGCTGTTCAAGCGCGACCAGAACTATGTCGTGAAGGACGGCGAGGTGGTGCTGATCGACGAGTTCACCGGCCGGATGATGGCCGGCCGCCGCCTGTCGGACGGCCTGCATCAGGCGATCGAGGCCAAGGAGGGCGTCGAGATCCAGCCCGAGAACGTGACGCTCGCCAGCGTGACGTTCCAGAACTACTTCCGCCTCTACGCCAAGCTGTCGGGCATGACCGGCACCGCCGCGACCGAGGCCGAGGAGTTCGCCGAGATCTACAAGCTCGGCGTGGTCGAGGTGCCGACCAACCGCCCGATCCAGCGGATCGACGACCACGACCGCGTCTATCGCACCGCGGCCGAGAAATACGCCGCCGTGATCGACGCGATCCGCGAGGCCCACGACCGCGGCCAGCCGCTGCTGGTCGGCACGACGAGCATCGAGAAATCCGAGATGCTGTCCGAGATGCTGAAGGCCGAGGGCATCCCGCACAATGTGCTCAACGCCCGCCAGCACGAGCAGGAGGCGTATATCGTTGCCGAGGCCGGCAAGCCCGGCGCGGTGACCATCGCCACCAACATGGCCGGCCGCGGGACCGACATCCAGCTGGGCGGCAACGTCGAGATGAAGGTGATGCAGGCGCTGGCCGCGAACCCCGAGGCCCACCCCGACGAGCTGCGCGCCCGGATCGAGGCCGAGCACGCCGCCGACAAGCAGGCGGTGCTGGGGGCGGGCGGGCTCTTCGTGCTCGCCACCGAGCGGCACGAGAGCCGGCGGATCGACAACCAGCTGCGCGGCCGCTCGGGCCGCCAGGGTGACCCGGGCAAGTCGCTGTTCTTCCTGTCGCTCGAGGACGACCTGATGCGGATCTTCGGGTCCGAGCGGCTGGACAAGGTGCTGTCCACGCTGGGGATGAAAGAGGGCGAGGCGATCATCCACCCGTGGGTGAACAAGTCGCTCGAGCGCGCCCAGGCCAAGGTCGAGGGGCGCAACTTCGACATCCGCAAGCAACTGCTCAAGTTCGACGACGTGATGAACGACCAGCGCAAGGCGATCTTCTCGCAGCGCCGCGAGATCATGGAATCGGACGACGCCGGCGACATCGCGATGGACATGCGCCATCAGGTGATCGACGACCTGATCGACCAGTTCATGCCGGAAAAGGCCTATGCCGAGCAGTGGGACACCGACGGGCTCAAGGCCGCGGTGATCGAGCGGCTGAACATGGACCTGCCGGTGGCCGAATGGGCCGCCGAGGACGGGGTGGACCGCAACGTCGTGGCCGAGCGCATCCGCGAGGCGACCGACGCCTACATGGCCCAGAAGGCCGAGCAGTTCGGCCCCGAGCAGATGGCGCAGATCGAAAAGCAGGTGATCCTGCAGCAGATCGACGGCAAGTGGCGCGAGCACCTGGTGACGCTCGAGCATCTGCGCTCGGTCGTGGGCTTCCGCGGCTACGCCCAGCGCGACCCGCTGTCGGAGTACAAGACCGAGAGCTTCCAGCTGTTCGAGGGGCTTCTGGACGGGCTGCGCGGCGAGGTGACGCAGAACCTCGCCCGCATCCGCCCGCTGACCGACGCCGAGCGCGCCGAGATGATGCGCCAGTACCAGGCGCAGCTCGCGGCGCAGTCGGCGGCGATGCATCCCGAGCACGAAGAAGCCGAGGGCGGCGAGCCGTCGGCCCACGTCCCCGGCTTCGACGAGAACGACCCGACGACGTGGGGCGACCCGGCCCGCAACGACCCGTGCCCCTGCGGCTCGGGCGAGCGGTTCAAGAACTGCCACGGCCGGCTGGTCTGATCAGGGTGCCGAGAGGTTAGGCGGCGCGCCGCCTGCTGCTCGACCGCGGTGCGATGTGGGGGCTGTGGGGCGAGGCTTGCCGCATCCGGCGTCCGACCGACGCGCTCACCGGGATGATGCGGGGGGATCCTGCGCAGTCGGCCCCGTGATCGGCGTCGATACGCTCGAAGGGAGAAGTGGCCGGGGGCGGCGTGTCCTCGGATCGCGCGCCGGGCCGGTGCGAGAGCGGGCCCACACGCGACAATCCGGCCCGCAACGCCGCTTGACATAGCGGCTCAGGCGCGCGGCTCAAGTCCTGACACGGGCGGGTGGTCTGATAGCGGGGGCGGCTTCACCGATTGCGCTACTAGGCGGCGCAGACCCTCGCCCGCATCCGACGCTCTCGACACCGAGAGCCGGGATGACGAGCCAGGCTGACGCGAAGTTCGGCCCGCAAAAGTTGTTGACGGACCCAAGAACGGGGGGGGGCGGGGGCGGCTTGAGTCCTCGTTCCCGCTCCCGTCCTTGATGAGAGCCACCACACGGGGCGACCCGTCCCACAACGCACCGTGCCCCTCCTGCTCGGGCAACCAGTTCAACATCTGCACGGCCGGCTGCGCTGCCGGCAGAGGGGTGGGTTTGGGCGGGCCGCGCGGCGTGTCGCCAGAACCTCGCCCGCCAGCTGCTGCCCGACGCCGAACGGGTTAAGAGGCGGCTTCGATTTCCGGCGCAGCCTGCGGGACAGGTTGCCACGATGCACCCCGAGAACGAAGCGGCCAGCGGCGCCCCATCCTCGGGCCCCCTGCGCCGGGCTTTGACGGGGACTACCCCACCAAATCGGCCGATGCGGCTCAACGGGACCCTGCCCAGCGGTTCATACAAGCCTTTCCCATCCACCACGCGCGGCCATCCTGACGACAGAGGGGAGGTCTGGGCGGCTGAGAGGCGAGGAAGAGCAGACCCTCACCAGCATCCCGACGCCGGCCGAAGCCGAGCAGGCCGAGAGGAGGTGCCCATCCCCGGGTCAGCCTGCGGGACCGTTGCCCACGATGAACCCCGAGGACGAAGCGGCCTACGGCGGGCCGTCCTCGGCCGCCCGCGCGGGCTTCGACTGGGCCTACCGCATCACATCGGGCGATTCGGCCTGCAACGGACCCTGCCATGCGGTTCAGGCAAACGGTTCAAACCCGCCTCGCGCGGCCGTTCTGACGGCAGAGGTCGGTCAGGGCGTTCTGCGAGGCGAGGTGCAGCAGACCCTCGCCAGCATCCCGCCGCTGGCCGAAGCCGAGCGGGCCGAGACGTCTATGTCCGGCGCAGCGTGCGGGACCGTTTTTCACGAATGGGCCCCGATGGCGAAGCGGCCAGGGGCGGCGACCCGACTGGCGACCTTCCCGGCTTCAAAGCGCACGACCCGGCACCGTTGGCCGACCCGGCCGGCAACGGTCGCTGCGCGTGCGGCTCGGACAAGCGCTTCATGACCTGCCACGGCGGAAGGTGACCGCCGACGTACGTGCTCACGGTCTACGTCCGATCCGCGCCATCCCAACCCGCCCCGCGCATCCGCCAACCTGTCCGGTCCTACCCGGGTCTTTCGGCTCGCAGCTATCCCCCTGCCTGATCACCCCAAGACCCTTCCGCCCCACCCGCGGCCGAGCTATGCGAGAGCCCATGAGCACCACCCTTCCGCGCGTTGCCATCCTGCTCGCGACGTTCGACGGCGCCCGGTATCTCGGCGCGCAGCTCGAGAGCCTTGCCGCGCAGCGCCATACCGACTGGCGGCTGGTCGTCTCGGACGACGGCTCGCGGGATGCCACGCGCGAGGTGGTCGCGCGGTTCGCCGACGCCCACCCGACCCGCGATATCCGCCTGATCGAAGGGCCGCGGCAGGGCGCGACGGCAAACTTCCTGTCGCTGATCGAGGCGGTGGCCCCCGGCGAGGCGCTCGCCTTCTGCGATCAGGACGATGTCTGGCTGCCCGACCGCCTCTCGCGCGGCATGGCGGCGCTGACCGCGCACCCCGCGGGCGCGCCGCTGCTGCACGTCACTCGCACCACGATCTGCGATGAGAACCTGCGCCCGCTCGCGCCCGCGCCGCTCTACCGCCGCCCGCCGTCGTTCCGGAATGCACTGGTGCAAGCCTGCACGCCCGGTAACACGATGCTGGTGAACCCTGCCGGCGCGGCGCTCATGCGCGCGGGCGCGCGGGCGGCGGCGGAGGCGAAGGTGATCTCGCATGACTGGTGGAGCTACCAGCTCACCTCGGGCGCCGGCGGGACGGTGATCCGCGATCCGGCGCAGACGGTCCTCTATCGCCAGCACCCGGGCAACGTGATGGGCCGCAACGACACGCTGGCCGCGCGTCTGGCGCGGCTGCGCGGGCTCGGCGGGGGCGCCTATGGTGGCTGGCTCGCCGCCAACGCGAGGGCGCTGCAGCCAAGCGCCACCCTGCTGACCCCCGAGGCCCGCGCGGTCCTCGACCGCTTCGCCGCAGCGCTGGCGATGCCCGGTCCGCAGGCGGCGGCGGAGCTCCTGCGCCTTGGCCTCTACCGCCAGACCCGCACCGGAACCGCCGCCCTCCTCGCCGCCGCCTCAACCGGGCGGTTGCGGCAGGGCGGGAAGGGGAGGGCGGCGGTGCCCAAGGGGACTAGCTAGCTACCAACGGCCTGCGCCTGAGGCACGGGCTACCAACGGCCCGCGCTTGAGGCGTGCGACATTCTGCTGAACCAGAAGGCCCGTGCTTCCGCCACTCCCTGAACCTCCGCGCCCCCTACCGCTCCTGCCGGGCAATGTCGCCAATGAGGATATCGGTGATCTCGGGCACGACACCCTGCGCGGTGCCGAGCAGGCTCCGGCGGAGGACGCGCAGCTGCGGCTCGGCGGTGAAGTTGCCGTCGAACCCGCCGGTGTTGGCGTGGATCAGCATCTGCCGCAGCAGCGCGTCGCGCAGCTTCAGCTCGTGGGCGTAGACCGTTTCGGTCGCGCTCCCCGGCATCTCGACCGAGAGCGAGAGCACCATGGTGCTGTCGAGCCGCCCGTCATGCAGCACCGGCACGAAGAACTGCTGGGGAAACTTGAACCAGGCCGGCCCAGTGCCGCTGCCGGCGCCCCCATGCCCGCCCGCTTCGGAGCCGTGCCCGCCCGCCTTGGCGGGGGCCGCCGCTGCCTCATGGCCACCGGAGGGGGCCGCCGCCGCCCCGTGCCCGCCCGCCGCCGGCGCAGGCGCCGCAGCGTGCCCGCCTGCCTCGGCAGCGGCAGTGTCCGGGTGGCCGTCAGCCCCGTCTGCCGGCGCTTCGGCCGCCACATCGGCCCCCTCAGCGCCGGGGTCGGCGGCGGCCGCTTCGCCTCGGCCGTGCAGGAGGTCCCCCCCGGCGGCGCCGCCGAGGAACGCGACGAGGATCAGCAGGATCGGCAACAGCTTGCGGATCATCGCATCCCCTCAGTACGGCAGCACGATGTCGGCCAGTTGCTGGCCGTAGCGCGGCTGCTGGACGTCGCTGATCTGGCCGTGGCCGCCGTAGCTGATGCGGGCGCCGGCAATGCGGTCATAGGCGACCTCGTTCTCGCGGCTGATGTCCGAGGGGCGGACGAAGCCGCTGACCGTCAGCTCGCGCACCTCGTAGTTCACCCGCACCTCCTGGCTGCCCTGGATGTGCAGCACCCCGTTCGGCAGGCGCTCGATCACCGTGGCCGCGACCCTGAGCGTCAGCTTGTCGCGCCGCGAGATGCTGCCGGTGCCCTTGAAGGTCGACGAGCCCTTGGCCGAGGCGAGCGTGTCCAGGCTCGCGCCCTCGGGCAGGATCTCGTTGATCCGCTGCGGGATGCCGATCATCTGCGGGATGCCGACGCTGTCGGCGGCGGCGCGCGAGCGGCCCGAGCTGTTCTGGATCTCGGCCTTGTCGTCGATCTCGATCACCACGGTCAGGATGTCGCCGCGGGCCGTGGCGCGGCGGTCGCCCACCAGCGACATCTGCTGCCCTGCCCAGAGCGAGGCTGCGCTGTCGGGACGCACCGGCCCGGGCGGCAGAGGCAGCACCGGCTCGGCCATCGCCTGGAACTCGGGCGTGGCGTGGGTGTCGGTCAGGGCCGGCGTGCGGCCGACGTCGGCGACGCGGCCGCAGGCGGTAGCCGTGAGCACCGCGCAGAGGCCGAGGCCGGTGAGGATGAGGGAGGATTTCATGCGCGCGTGTCCTTCAGCGCTGGGCGACGGTGACAGAGCCGTCGGCGTTGACGCGGGCCATCAGCGTGGCGCGCGAGGAGATGTTCATGACCCGGATCACGTCGCCTTCGCCGCCCGCGCCGAGAGCCCGGCCCTCGGTCTCGATCCTGAGCGCGGCGCTTTCGTAGGCGAGCGTCACCAGCTGGTTGCGGGCGACGAGGGTGGGGGCGGTGAGCTGCCCCGCGGTGATCGGCCGGCCCTCGTAGACGGCGACGCGCAGCTGCTTGCCGATCGCGTCGGGCGGGGTCAGCCCGACCCGCGCCGTCACGGCGACCGCCAGGTCCTCGGGGGCGAGCACGGTCCCGGCCGGCAGGGTGCGCGCCGCGGTGATCTCGTCCGCCGCGACCGACAGCGGCAGCAGCGCGAGCAGAAGGATGAGCCAGCCCATCAGCGCAACTGCACGGTGGCGCCGAGCATCTGGTCGGCGGCGGTGATGACCTTGGAGTTCAGCTCGTAGCCGCGCTGGGCCTTGATCAGTTCCGAGATCTCGCGCACCGGATCGACGGCGCTCTCCTCGAGATAGCCCTGCCGCAGTGTCCCGAGCCCCTGTTCTCCCGGCGTGGCGATCATCGGCGCGCCCGAGGCCGGGGTCTCGAGGAACAGGTTCGAGCCCGTCGCCTCGAGCCCCTTTTCGTTCACGAACCCCGCGAGGGTGATCTGGCCGAGGTTCTGCGGCTCGCTCTGGTCGGCGAAATAGGCGTTGACCTCGCCCGTGGCGCTGATCGAGACGCTGCGCGCCTCGGGCGGGATGGTGATGCCGGGGGCGACGGGATAGCCGTCCGAGGTCACGATCTGCCCGTCCGCGGACCGCTTGAGCCCGCCGTCGCGGGTATAGCCCGAGGCGCCCGAGGGCAGCGTCACCTCGAGATAGCCGAACCCGTCGATGGCGAGGTCGAGGTCGCCGCCGGTGGCGCTGAGCGAGCCCTGCGCGAGCGTGATCGTCACCGCCGTGGGCCGCACGCCCAGGCCCATCTGCACCCCGGCCGGGACCATGGTGCCGTCGGCGGCCGAGATGGTGCCCGGGCGCGTGACCTGCTGATAGGCAAGATCGGCGAACTCGGCCCGGCGGGCGTTGTAGCCGGTCGTGGACATGTTGGCGAGGTTCTGGGAAATCACCTCGACCCTGGTCTGCTGAGCCGCCATGCCGGTGGCCGCGATCTGGAGTGCTCTCATGGGCAGGTCGCCTTCTAGCGGGTGGTGGCGGCGATGGCCGCGCGGATGCGCTGGTCCTCGCCCTCAAGGAAGGACTGGCCGAGTTCGTAGGCGCGCTGGACCTCGATCATCCGGGCGATCTCGAGCACCGGGTTGACGTTCGAATCCTCGAGGAACCCCTGGCGCACCACGGCGTCGGGCATCGGCTCGGCGCCCTCGGCCGAGAACAGCGTGCCGCCCTCATGCGTGAGCTTCGCGCGGTCGGGCTGGTCGAAGACCCCGATCCGCCCGACCGGCTGGCCGTCGGCGGACAGCGTGCCGTCCGGCCCCACGCCGAGGCTGCGCGTGCCGGGCGGCACCGCGATCGGCGCCCCGCCCTCGTCGAGCACGCGGTAGCCGTCGGCATTGGTGATCTCGCCCTCGGGCGAGAGCAGGAAGGCGCCGGCGCGGGTGAGTCGGTTGCCCTGCGGCGTCTCGACCATGAAGAACCCGCCCTGCTCGAGCGCGAGGTCGAGCGAGCCGCCGGTCATCGTCAGGCTGCCGGGGGTGAGGTCGACCTCGCGGCCGCGGGCGTTGGCCATCGAAAGGGTCTCGCGCCCGGGACCGCGCGTGGCCAGGGGGGACATGTACTCCGAAAACACCACCCCCTCGCGCCGGAAGCCGGTGGTCGAGCTGTTGGCCATGTTGTTGGCCACGGTGCGCATCTCGCGCATCAGGCCGGACTGGCGGGTGAGGGCGGCGTAGATGGCGTTGTCCATCTCAGCCCCCAGCGACCAGCGGCAGCACCCGGTCCGAGAAGAACCCGGCGAGCGTCTGGGTCATGAAGCTCATCGTGACCCAGAACACCACGAGCATCAGCCCGACCTTGGGCACGAAGGTCAGCGTCATCTCCTGCACCGAGGTCAGGGCCTGGAAGAGCCCGATCGCCACGCCCGTCACCAGCGCCACGATCAGCAGCGGCGCCGACATGGTGACGGCGACCCAGAGTGCCTGCCGGGTCAGGTCGAAGATCAGG
This sequence comes from Paracoccus sanguinis, assembly GCF_900106665.1. GTDB lineage: Bacteria > Pseudomonadota > Alphaproteobacteria > Rhodobacterales > Rhodobacteraceae > Paracoccus > Paracoccus panacisoli. The sequence continues at coordinate 937,169 of NZ_FNNA01000001.1, read as the reverse complement.
TTCTCGTCCATCAGACCGGCATCCGCAGGATTTCCTGGTAGGCCTCGACCACCCGGTCGCGGATCGCGACGGCGGTCTCCATCGCCATCTGCGCCTCGGCGATGGACTGGACGAGCGCCTGGGTGTCGCTGGTGCCGCCCATCGCGCCGATGGCGGCGCGGTCGGCGCCCTCGATGACGCGGGCGAACTCGGCGGCGGCGCTGCCGATCCCGGCGGCGGGGCCGGCGGTGGCAGGGGCGGGGGCGGCGGCGGTGCGTGCCTCGGCATAGGCCGAGGCAGCGCGGCTGCCCGACTGGATCGCGGCGGTGGCGAGCGAGAACATGGCGGCTCCTTTCAGCGGCGGATCAGGTCGAGCAGCGAGGCCGACATCGCCCGCGACTGCTCGAACATCTTGAGATTGGCTTCGTAGCTGCGGCTCGCCTCGCGGGCGTCGGCGACCTCGACCACGAGATCGACGTTCGAGCCGAGGTAATACCCGTCCGGTCCGGCCATCGGGTTGCCGGGGTCATAGACCTCGGGCAGGGCACGCGTGTCGTGCAGCGTCCGGCTGGCCGCGACGGCGCCGGTGGCGCGGCCGAAGTCGCGCTCGGGCTCGAACCGGACCAGCTTGCGGCGATAGCCGGGGGTGTCGGCGTTGGCGATGTTCTCGGAGATGTGGCGCAGCCGCACCCCCTGGGCGCGCAGGGCCGAGGCCGAGATCGCGGTGGCGGAAAGATCGGTCATCCCCGCCCCCCTCAGCCGCGGCGCCCGGCGGCGGTGCGCAGGAGCGTCATCCCCGACTGCACCACCGCGAGCGACAGGTCGAACTGCCGCTTGGCCTCGGCCGCGCGCATCATCTCATCCTCGAGCGAGACGGTGTTGCCGTCGGGCGAGGCCTCGCCGCCCGCGTCGATCCGCGCCGCCCTGACCCCGCTGCCGCCGCTGCCCCAGTCGCCCGCGCCGACATGGCCGGGGCGGGTTGTGCGCAAGCCGACGCTGAGCGCGCCGGGCGGTTCGGGCGCGAAGGCCGCGAGGTCCGCCGCGCGGTAGCCGGGGGTGTCGGCGTTGGCGACGTTGGTGGCGATCACCCGCTGGCGGGCGGCCGCATGGGCGCCGAGTTCGCGCGCCATGCGCATCGTGTCGATTTGTCCGAACAAGGGATTCTCCTCGTGCCTGGCGATAAACCCGGTCTTAACCCCGAGAGGTTTATAAACCGTTTCGCGGCGCAGATTTTCTGACCGCCCACAGCGAAGCGGAGCGAACAGAGCCATGCTGGACAGGATCGAATCGGCCGCCGCACGCATCCGCGGCCTGCGGCTTGGGCGTCACTTCGGCCGCGTCTCGGCGATTCGTGCGGGCGTGGTCGAGGTCGACGGGCTGAGCCATTCGGCCTCGGTCGGGGACCGCGTCGGCTTCCTGCACGGCGCGCTTTTCGGCGAGATCATCGGCCTCACGCAGGATCATGCGCTGGTTCTGCCCGAGGGGGCGGCCGACGGGCTGTCGATCGGCGCGGTGGTCGAGCTCTTGTTCCGGCCGGTGCTGGCGCCCTGCGACGGCTGGATCGGGCGCATCGTCGACCCGCTCGGCCGGCCGCTCGACGGGCGGCCGCTGCCCTCGGGTCACGCCGACCGGCGCTATCGCGCCCCGCCGCCCCCGGCGGCCTCGCGGCGGCGGCTGGGGGGGCGGCTCGACACCGGGCTTGCGGTCTTCGACACGTTGCTGCCAATCGTCCGGGGCCAGCGGATCGGGCTCTTCGCGGGTTCGGGGGTGGGCAAGTCCACGCTGCTGTCGCTGCTCGCCCGTGGCGTCACCGCCGATGTCGTGGTAATCGCCATGGTGGGCGAGCGGGGCCGCGAGCTGCGCGAGTTCGTCGAGCAGACGCTCGGACCCGAGGGGATGGCGCGGGCGGTGGTCGTCGCCGCGACCTCGGACCAGTCGCCGCTGATGCGGCGGCGCTGCGCCTGGGCGGCGATGGCGGTGGCCGAGCATTTCCGCGACGCCGGGCGGCACGTGCTGTTCCTGGCCGATTCGATCACCCGCTTTGCCGAGGCGCACCGCGAGATCGCGCTCGCCTCGGGCGAGGCGCCGAGCCACCGCGGCTTTCCGCCCTCGACCGCGCAGATGATCATGGCGCTGGCCGAGCGCTCGGGACCGGGCCCGGACGGGCCGGGTCACGAGGGGTCGGGCGACATCACCGCGATCTTCTCCGTCCTTGTCGCCGGGTCGGACATGGAGGAGCCGGTCGCCGACATCCTGCGCGGCGTGCTTGACGGGCACGTGGTCCTCGACCGGGCCATTGCCGAGCGGGGGCGGTTTCCGGCGGTGGACGTGCTGCGGTCTGTCTCGCGCTCGCTGCCCCATGCGGCGAGCGAGGCCGAGAATGCGCTGATCGCGCGCGCCCGGGCGGCGATGGGCCTCTATGCCGAGTCCGAACTGATGATCAAGGCCGGGCTCTATGCCCCCGGCACCGACCCGCGGCTGGACGAGGCGGTGCGGCTGTGGCCCGCGCTCGACGCGCTGGCGGCGCAGAAGGCGGCGAATGCAGGGGAGAGTTTCCGGCTGTTGCGAGAGGCGCTGGCCGCGCGCGGGGGTGGGCCGGGGCGGTGAGGCGCGGAAGGCGGGGAATGTGGTCGGCGGGTGCGTGTTCCGAGCGGCGAGCTGTGCGACGGCACGGGGAAGTCGGCAAGCCGTGCGCCGGAACTTCGTTTATCCGCGTCACGCCTGCCTTGGCGCGAACGCCCGCCTGGCGGATCAACCCAGCGGAAACCGGCTCACATTTGTTAACCGCCTGAACCGGAGAGCACTGCGGGGGGTTCTCGTGCCGACTGCCAACGAAATCGGGCCGCGGCGTCGGCCCGTGTCAGCCCAGGGCGAGCCGCATGACCTCTTCGACACCGCGCGACCCGTCGCTCCTCGGCCATAATGCCTCACAATTCAACGACTTGGCGCGCGACCGCGACCGGCAGACCGACACCATCGAGGTGGTCGAAGAGACCGCCCGCATCGGCATCCAGCGCCGCGAGACGGGCGGTGTCCGCGTCCGCCTGATGACTGAGGCGGTCGAGGAAATCCTGCAGGCGCAACTCGGCTCGCAGCGTGTCGAGGTCTCGCGCCACCCCGTCGAGCGCGAGGTCGACGCGATCCCCGCCCCCCGCGAAGAGGGCGACCTGCTGATCATCCCCGTGGTCGAGGAACGCGCGGTGGTCCGCACCGTCCTCGTCCTCACCGAAGAGATCCATGTTCGCCGGGTGCACGCGACCGAGACGGTCGACGTTCCGGTGAGCCTGCGACGCCAGCGCGCGGTGGTCGAGCCGCTGGAGCCTGGCCCGGCCGACCCGGGCGACCCCGACCCCGGACAGCCTCCGTCCGGCTACAACGGGCGCGACGGCTGACCGACCGAACGTCGCCCAGACCCACCGCGCCCGCCCCGACCCCCTGAAACAAGGACCAATCACAATGGCCATCGAAAATACCGGCTCCACCCGCTCGCTTTCGGCGATGTTCGACACCCGTGCCGAGGCCGATCGCGCCGTGTCGCGGCTCGAAGCCGCCGGCATCGCTGATGTCGTCCTGACGGGCGGCGAAAACGAAGGCTACGGCAGCGTCCAGCGTGACGCGGCCGTCGATACCCGCACCCACGACAAGGGCTTCTTCGAGTCGATCGGCGACTTCTTCTTCCCTGAGGAAGACCGCTACGCGTATGCCGAGGGCCTGAACCGCGGCGGTTACCTCGTGACCGTCTCGAACCTCGCGGCCGGGCAGTACGACACCGCGCTCGACATCCTCGACGACGAGGGTGCGGTCGACCTGGACGCCCGCGAGGCCGAATGGCGCGAAGAGGGCTGGACCGGCTATGACCCCGTGCTCGGCACCGCGACCACCGGCTACGCCGAGGGCCGGGTCGAGACCGAGCGTCACGCCACCCGCGCCCCGCTCGAAGGTGACCTCGACGCCGACGGCAAGATCGACGTGGTGGAAGAGCGGCTGATGGTCTCGAAGCGCGAGGCCGAGGGCGGCCGCGTCCGCGTGCGGTCCTACGTCCGCGAAACCCCGGTCGAGCAGGATGTCGAACTGCGCAGCGAGCGCGTCAGCATCGAGCGCCGCCCGGTGGACCGCCCGGCTGACGGCGCGACCTTCGAGGACCGCACCATCGAGGCGCGCGAGTATGTCGAGGCGCCCGTGGTCCAGAAAGAGGCCCGCGTCGTCGAGGAGATCCACCTCAACAAGGACGTCGAGAGCCACGTCGAGACGGTGCGCGACAGCGTCCGCAAGACCGAGGTCGAGATCGAGGACGAGCGCGCCCCGGGCCTGGCCACCGACCGCGACCTCGATCGCCGCTGAGGCTAATCGCAAGATGTGAGGCGGGGGGCGGCGGCTGCGCTGCCCCCCGTTCGCCGTCCGGGTCCGGTGTAACTTTGTTAGCCGCCGGGCGCTGCGCATTGCATCATGTTGGTCCGCCTGACATTTATTCGCCCGCTGCGTCCCTGAAAGACCATCATGGCACTGACTGAATATTTCGTCCGCTATCTCCAGCGCCGCGATTCCCTGAGCGCTGCGGACCTCGAGAAGCTGCGGTCGATTTCCACCGAGACGCGCAGCTTTGCCCCCGGCGAGACGATGGTGTCCGCGGGCAACGACATCGACCGCAGCTGCCTGATGCTGCGCGGGATGGCGGGCCGCCTGCACATCCTGCGCGGAAACTCGACCCAGACGGTCATCACGGCGCTGCACGTCCCGGGTGACTTCGTGGACCTGCACGCCTTCGTCCTGAGCGGGATCGAACACAGCGTCATCGCCGTGGGCCCGGCCGAGGCCGAGTTCATCGACCACGCGGTGCTGACCGAAATCACCGAGAACTACCCGCATCTGACGCGCCTGCTGTGGATGTCCACGGCCATCGATGCGGCAATCCACCGGCAGTGGTTGGTGGCGGCGAACGCGCTGCGGTCGAGCGCGCATCTCGCCCATCTGATCTGCGAGATTTACACGCGGCTCGCCGCCGTGGGTGCGGCCCGCGACCACCGGCTGACGCTGCCGCTGCTGCAGCGCGAGCTGGCGAACATCCTCGGCTACTCGTCGATCCACATCAACCGCGCGGTCCGCGACCTGCGCGACCGCGGGCTGGTGCGCTGGGCGGGAACCGACATCCAGATCCTCGACTGGCTGGGGCTTGCGCGGCTTGCGCGGTTCGACCCCGAGTATCTCGACCTCGAGCGCCGCCGCCGCTGAGCCCTACTGGCAGAGCCGGAACCCGCCGCGCCGGGCCTTGACGTCGAGGTGCAGGTGATCCTCGTGCGCGGCATTGCTGCCCGGGCCGAGCACGGTGGTGAAGTAGAGGCAGGCCGCCCCCTGCACCGCATTCTGGAACGCCACCGCGAGGTCGCCCCGGTCGCCGGGCGGCGTGATCGGCATCGGCGGCGCGGTGTCGAAGCGGAAGCCGGCGATGTCGATGGCGTTCCCGGTCGCGTGCTCGGAGAGGTTCTGCGGCGTGCCGTTCCCGACCACGCCCCGGCACTGGTAGGTAGTCCCGAGCGAGAGGCCCGTCACCCGCGGCGCACCGGGCAGGCGGCCCGCGGCGGGGACCACGACCTCCGCCATCCAGTGGGCCAGCGCCCGCGCGGTCTCGCAGCGCATCGGCGCGGGCTGGTCCAGCGTCACGCCGGGCAGGATCGCGGTGACCTCGACCGGTCGGGCGATGCCGCAGTCGCGCTGCCCGGGGTCCGAGAGGGCGGGGATTTCGCGGTACTCCACCCCCAGGCGGCGCAGTTCGAGCCGGCAGGCGGCGTGGGCAAAGTCGGTTTCGCGCAGGGTTTCGGGGACCGGAGGGCCTGCGGGGACGATCGGCTCGGGCGGGATCAGCGTGCCGGAGGACGCTGGCGGGACGGTCGGCTCTGCGGCCGTGGATTTTGCGTCGGCTTTGGCCGCCGGGGCCGCAGGGGGCGGCATCTCCTCGGGCGGGATCAGGTGGCCTTGCGCGGCGGGGCGCGGGGACTCGGCCGGACGCCGCGGCGGGGGGGCGGTGTCCGCCGCCCCGGCGTCGGCCTGCGCCGGGCGGGACTTCGGGGCGGGGGCGGGGGCCTTGGCATCGTCGGCCTGCGCCACGACCGGCGCGACGCCCATTACCACGCTCGCCGCCCCGCCGAGTGCGGCGAGCCCGGCGAGCGCCGCCGCGGCGGTCAGGCGGCGCATCAGTTCGTGGCGGCGGGCGCCGCGGCGCCGGGGGTGGGGAGCACATAGGGCTGCGCGCCGGGGGTGGCGCCGGTCGCCTGGTCGAGCGCCTGACCCAGCGGATCGGACCCCGCGCCGCTCGTTGCGGCGGGCACCGCGCCCGGCGTGGCCGCCGGAGTGGTGCCGGGGACCGGCGTAGCGGTGGTACCCGTGGCCGGGGCGGCTGCGCCGGAAGCCGTAGCCCCCGCTGCACCCGCGACCGCTGCCGACCGCGGCACCGGGCGGCCGGACACCGTCACCCCCGGGGTCGCTGCCGCGCCCTCGGCCGTGCCGGCCGCGTCAGCCTCGGGGATCACCGGCGGTTCGACCGGCTTCGTCACATCCGCAATCGCCACCCCGGGCGCGAGGAAGTCGACGATCGTCACCCCCGGCTGCACCATCTTGGCCAGCTCGCGGGCATCCCAATTCGTCAGCCGCACGCAGCCGTGGCTTTCGTTCACGAACAGCCGCGACGGCGTCGGCGTGCCGTGGATGCCGTAGGTCGGCTGCGACAGGTCGATCCAGACGTTGCCCACCGGCCCGTTCGGCCCCGGCGGGATGGTCAGAACCTTGTCGTTCTTGCCCTGCTTGAAGTTGACGTTGGGGTTGTAGGTATAGGTCGGGTCCAGCGCGACCGCCTCGACCAGGTGGCTGCCATGCGGCGAGGGGGTGTCGGACGACCCGACCGTGGCCGGGTAATCGGCCAGCATCTTGCCCGCGCCGTCATAGGCCGCGACCCGCCCCGTCGCCTTGTCCACCACGATCCGCGCCACCTTGCCGGTGATCGGCTTGGCGGGGACGGTGATGGCGATCGTCTCGCCCGGCGCGATCTTCTTGCCGGGGTTCAGCTGGACCAGGAACTTCTCGTCCATGTGGAAGCGCTCGGCCAGCTTCTCGGCGACCGAGGTATAGCCGAGCGTCTCCATCTGCGCCTTTTCGGCGTAGTCGGTGGGGATCTTGTCGACGAGGCCCTTCGCGTCCTCCTCGGTGACGGTATAGGTCGAGGTCAGCGGCTCGCCCGCGAAGCGCTCGAGCAGCGCCCACACCTTGGGGTCGAGGTGGCCGTCCTGCGGCAGGCCGTGCATCCGCTCGAAGGCCATGATGGCGCTTTCGCTCATGCCCCCGCGGAACCCGTCCACCACCCCGGGCGAGACGCCTGAGCGGTCGAGCAGCACCTGCAGCTTGGCGGTCAGCGCCGACTGGCCGGGCGGCAGCTCGCCAGTCCCCGAGAAGGTCGCGGCCTCGATGTCGGCGGGCGTCATCGCCACCCGCTTGTCCTGTGCCGCGGCGGGCGACGCGAGCGCCACGAGCGGTGCGAGCGCCAGTGCCAGCGCCAGCGGGTGCGCCCGCAGTCGGACCGCGCCCCCGTGGCCGCGACCGGGGGCAGAGGGGCGGGCGGCGGCGGAACGAGGGGTGCGGGACATCGGGGCAGGCTCCAGTTCAGGCAAGGATCGGGTCAGCGAGGTACGGTTGAGGCGAAGTTCGGGTCGGGCGACGGTCGAAGGGGCGTTGAAGGGCAATCCGATGGCATCCGCCGCGGTTCCTGCCAAGCCCCCGCCGCACAACAAAGTTTGACCAGCGGCGATTCCGGCCCACGCCTCGCGCCCCCAAGGCGGCCGCGCGCGCGTGACCTTGCGTGACCCGCGGCCCTTCCGCCGCAAGGCCGCTTGCACCCCGCGCCGCCACCCCGCAGATGGACCCATAGCGACGACGCCGCACGAACAGCTTCGGGGGAGGCACCGATGGAAAACTGCCAGATCATCGACCGCGACACCTATCTGGTGGTCGTCAACGACAACCCGACGCGCCGCAACGCGCTGAGCGCCGGGCTGTACGCCGGGCTGCGCGCGGCGCTGGCCCAGGCGGCGGCCGAGCCGCGGATCGGCGCGGTGGTGCTGACCGGGGCCGAAGGGTTCTTCTGCGCCGGCGGCGACCTGAACCTGCTGATGACCGCGCAGACCATGTCCGAGGACGAGCGCCGCGCCCGGATCGAGGATCTGGCCGACCTGATCCGCGCCATCCTCGACTGCCCGCGCCCGGTGATCGCCGCGGTCGAGGGCGGCGCCGCCGGGGCGGGCTTCTCGCTCGCGCTGGCCTGCGACCTGATCATCGCGGCCGAGGATGCGCGCTTCTCGGCGTCCTACGTCAACGCGGGGCTGGTGCCGGACGGGGGGCTGACGGGCAGCCTGCTCGGCGCCGTTCCCCCGGCGCTCGCGGCCGAGCTGTGCCTCGGCGGCCAGCCCGTCGCCGCCACGCGGCTGCACCAGATCGGGGCGATCAACGCGGTGGTGCCCGCCGGTGGCGCGCTCGCCGCGGCCGAGGCTGCCGCGGCGCAGCTGGCCCGCGGGCCAGCCGACTCGCAGGCGTCGATCAAGCGGCTGATCGCAGGCGGGCGTCGGCAGCTGCTCGACCGCCAGCTCGAGGCCGAGGTCGCGCCGATGGCGACCGCCCTCGCCTCGGCCGAGGCGGCCGAGGGGATCGCGGCCTTCCTCGGCAAGCGCGCCCCCGACTTCGCCGCCCTGCGCCGTCGCGGCTGAACGCCCAAGGCGGCCCGGCCCGCGCTCAGCGGATGCGGGTCGCCATGACTTCGCCCGGCTGCATGGCGTGGCGGGACAGGCTGACCGGGGCGCCGGCCGTCCAGAGGCAGGTCTCATATTGCAGCACCGCGGCCTCGGGCGGGCAGCCGAGCATCTCGTGGGCGTCGATCGCCCCGGCGAGATGGGCCGAGATCCGCTGCTCGATCCGGGTGACCGGCGCATTGCCCGACACCCAGTCGTTGGCCGTCGTCTCTTCGCCCAGTGCCGGCAGCAGTTCGGGCAGCGCCCGGCTGTCGTGCCAGCGCCGTTCGGCGCAGATCAGCCGCTCGTCCGAATAGAACAGCGTGCAGGTCTCGACCAGCGCGGCGGGGTCGCTGCAGAACATCCGCTCGCACACGTCCGGGGGCGCGGCCCGACCCGAGACTCCGAGGAACTGGAAGCGGAAGCGGCGGCCCTCGGCCTCGACCATGTCGCGCATCCGCGGGACGCGCTGGCAGGCGCCGGGGTGGATGAGGTCGGGCGCGACCCGGGTGCCGATCCGCCGCCGCCGGTCCAGCACCCCGCGGTCGGCCAGCGCGGCGAGCGCCCGGTTCACCGTGGCGCGGGCGCAGCCGAACTCGGACGCGAGCTCGATTTCGGTCGGGATCAGCTCGCCAGGCGGATAGATACCCTCGGCGATCCGGCTCATGATCACGCCGCGGACCTGCAGCCAGCTGGTCCGTTCGCGCTGCGACCGGCGCAGGCGCGGACGGGCATCGGTGCTGTCGCCGGCGGACGCCGTCATGGTCTTGACCCTCGCTGGATGCCGGGTTTGTGCCACCCCGACCGCCGTGCTGGCAATGCGGAATATGCAGCGCCATGTTCCCCGGCGGCGCCCCGCCGCTCGGCCAGACGCCCCATCCGCGCGCCAGAGGCGGTGCGCCCGGCACCCCGGCCCCTTGCACTTTCGCCGCCGCCGTGACGGTCTGGCCGGACCAGCGGCACCCGGACCTGCGAGGGGGCGACGAGCATGATTCCCAGCGCCACGACGACACCCACGGCGGCGGTCCGCACCGGCCCGGTCTGGCCGGTGCTGATCGCCATCAGCGCCTGCCACATGATCAACGACGTGCTGCAGTCGCTGTTGTCGGCGATCTACCCGCTCCTCAGGGACGAGTTCACGCTGAGCTACGCCCAGATCGGCTGGATGACCTTCGCCTTCCAGGTCACGGCGTCGCTGTTGCAGCCGGTGGTGGGCATCGTCACCGACCGCCACCCGATGCCCAAGTCGCTGGCGCTGGGGATGCTGTCGAGCTTCGCCGGCGTGCTGACGCTGGCGCAGGCCGACAGCTATCCGATGCTGCTGGCCGGGGCGATGCTGATCGGGCTCGGCTCGTCGATCTTCCACCCCGAGAGCAGCCGGGTGGCGCGCACCGCCTCGGGCGGGCGGTTCGGCACCGCGCAGTCGCTGTTCCAGCTGGGCGGCAACGGCGGGCAGGCGCTGGGCCCGCTGCTGGCGGCGTTCCTCGTCGTGCCGTTCGGGCGGCCGGTGCTGGGCTGGCTCGCGCTGATCGCGCTGGGCGGGGTCGCGGTGCTGTGGCGCGTCGGCGCCTGGGCCGAGGGGCGGCGCAAGGCCGGCGCGCTGCGCGTCCCGCCGGCGCCGAACCTGCCCCGGCGCCGGATCCTCATGGCCATCGGCGTGCTGGCGCTGCTGTCGATGACCAAGGCGTTCTACATGGCAAGCCTGACGAGCTATTACACCTTCTTCCTGATCGACAAGTTCGGGGTCTCGAACCAGACCTCGCAGATCATGCTGTTCCTGCTGCTCTTCGGCTCGGCCGCCGGGGTGATGCTGGGCGGGATCGTGGGGGACCGGGTGGGGACGCTCAAGGTGATCTGGTTCTCGATACTCGGCGTGCTGCCCTTCACCCTGCTGCTGCCGCATGTGGGCCTCGCCGCCACCGGCGCACTGACGGTGCTGATCGGGCTCATCATCGCCTCGGCGGCACCCGCCATCGTCGTCTATGCGCAAGAGCTGGTGCCGGGCCGCACCGGGCTGATCGCGGGGCTGTTCTTCGGCTTTGCCTTCGGCATGGGCGGGATCGCGGCGGCGGTGCTGGGGCAGGTGGCCGACGCGCGCGGCATCCGCTTCGTGTTCCTCATCTGCTCGTTCCTGCCGCTTCTGGGGCTCTTCACCGCCTTCCTGCCGCGGCCGCGGGACATGGTGCCCGCGGGCTGACCCGACCCCGCCCCGGGCGTTGCCGCCTGCCGGAAAGCGCGGGCGGGGCGGCTGGACATCGCCCGCCCGGCGCGTGACCCTGCCGGTCGTTCGACGCGAAAGGACCGACGATGCGCTACAGCCGCGACCTGCGAGGCTACGGAGAGACTCCGCCCGACCCGCGCTGGCCGGGGGGCGCACGGATCGCCGTGCAGATCGTCGTGAACTACGAAGAGGGCGGCGAGAACTCGATCGAGCACGGCGATGCCGCGTCCGAGGCGTTCCTTTCGGAGATCATCGGCGCCCAGCCCTGGCCCGGCCAGCGGCACTGGAACATGGAATCGATCTACGATTACGGCGCCCGGGCCGGGTTCTGGCGGCTCTACCGGATGCTCAGGGACGTGCCGGTGACCGTCTACGGCGTCGCCACCGCGCTCGAGCGGTCGCCCGAACAGGTCGCCGCGATGCAGGCGGCGGGGTGGGAGATCGCCACCCACGGGCTGAAGTGGATCGACTATCGCAACATCGACCGCGAGACCGAGGCCGCCCACATCGCCGAGGCGATCCGCCTGCACACCGCGGTGACCGGCGCGCGGCCGCTGGGCTTCTACCAGGGCCGGACCTCAATGAACACGGTGGCGCTGGGGTGCGAGGAGGGGGGATTTGCCTATCTTGCCGACAGCATCGCCGACGACCTGCCCTATTGGCACGTCCACGAGGGGCGGCCGCAGCTGATGGTGCCCTATACGATGGACGCCAACGACATGCGGTTCTCGTCCGGGCAGGGGTTCGGGACGGGCACGGATTTCTTCGACTACCTGCGCGACAGCTTCGACGTGCTCTATGCCGAGGGGGCGGCGGGGGCGCCGAAGATGATGTCGATCGGGCTGCACTGCCGCCTCGCCGGGCGGCCGGGGCGGGCGGCGGCGCTGCAGCGCTTTCTCGACCATGCCCGCGCGCACGAGGGCGTGTGGTTCGCCACCCGGCTTGACATCGCGCGGCACTGGGCGGCCGAGCATCCGTTCCGTGATGTGGAACGCCCCTCGGCGATGGACCGCGCGGCCTTCGTGGCGCGGTTCGGAGGGGTCTACGAGCACTCGCCCTGGGTGGCCGAGCGGGTCTGGGACGCCGAGATGGGCGCGGTCCACGACAGCGCCGCGGGGCTTGCGGCGCGCATGGCGCAGATGTTCCGGCAGGGCACCGACGCCGAGCGCCTGGCGGTGCTGAACGCCCACCCGGACCTTGCCGGCAAGCTGGCGGCGGCCAAGCGGCTGACCGCCGAGTCGACCGCCGAGCAGGCGAGCGCCGGGCTCGACGCGCTGACCGACGCCGAGCGGGCCGAGTTCACCCGGCTGAACGAGGCCTATACCGCCCGCCACGGCTTCCCGTTCATCATCGCGGTGCGCGACCACGACAAGGCGGGGATCATGGCGGCGATGGCGCGGCGGGTCGCCAACGACAGCGCCACCGAGCGGGCCGAGGCCGAGCGTCAGGTGGCGCGCATCGCGGCCCTGCGGCTCGAGGCGGCGCTGGGGGAGGGGGGCGCTGCCCCCCGCCGCTGACGCGGCCCCCCCCGGGATATTTGGGCAAAAGAGAATGGGTGCTGGGGCCGCAGCCATTCCCGGGGGCAACCGTCCGGCAGGGTGAGCCGGGGCAGGCGGGCCCTTCGACCAACGAGACAGAGTGAGGCGCAGATGATCGACGACACCACCCCGACCGGCAACATCGCCCCGATCCCCGGCGAGGACGCGGCGCCGCACCCCCCCGCGCCGCCCGCCACGCGCGGACCGCAATACGCCGGCCCGGTCGCCGGGCTGCCGCCGCAGACCGGGCTGACCACCGACACCGCCGTCTTCACCGAGGCCTACGCCGTCATCCCCCGCAGCGTCATGCGCGACATCGTGACGAGCTTCCTGCCCGGCTGGACCGGGATGCGGATGTGGATCATCGCCCGGCCGCTCTCGGGCTTCGCCGAGACGTTCAGCCAGTACATCGTCGAACTCGCCGAGGGCGGCGGCTGCGACGCGCCCGAGGACGACCCCGAGATCCAGTCGGCGCTGTTCGTCACCGGCGGCGAGATGGACGTGACCATCGACGGCACCACCCACCGGCTGACGCCCGGGGGCTTCGCCTATGTCCCGCCGGGGGTGGCGTGGGCGGTCCGCAACGCCTCGCCCGGGAACTGCGGCTTCCACTGGATCCGCAAGCGCTGGCAGCCCGCCGCGGGGGTCGAGCGCCCCGACCCCATCGTCACCAACGAATCCGAGGTTGCCCCCAGCCCGATGCCGGACACCGAGGGCGCCTGGGCCACCACCCGCTTCGTCGACCCGGCCGATCTGCGCCACGACATGCACGTCACGCTGGTGACCTTCCAGCCCGGCGGCTCGATCCCGTTCGCCGAGACGCACGTGATGGAGCACGGGCTCTTCGTCCTCGAGGGCAAGGCGGTCTATCGGCTCAACCGCGACTGGGTCGAGGTGGGGCCGGGGGACTTCATGTGGCTGCGCGCCTTCTGCCCGCAGGCCTGCTATGCCGGCGGGCCGGGGCGGTTCCGCTATCTGCTCTACAAGGACGTGAACCGGCACGCGCCGCTGTGGTTCGGCACCCACGGCTCGGGGCGGTAGGCGGCGCGTCAGGCGCCGCTCACCCGCCACACCGCGTTGCCCACGTCGTCGGCCACCAGCAGCGACCGCCCGTCGGGACCCACCGCCACGCCGACCGGGCGGCCCCAGGCCTCGCGTTCGTCGGGCGACAGGAACCCGTCGAGGATGTCGCGCGGCGGGCCGGCGGGGCGGCCGCCCGCGAAGGGGACGTGGATCACCCGGTAGCCTGACAGCTTGGCGCGGTTCCACGACCCGTGCTGGCCGATCACCATGCCGGCGCCGTAGCCGGGCAGCACCCCCTCGGGCAGCCAGCAGAGCCCCAGCGAGGCGGTGTGGCCGCCGAGCGCATAGTCGGGGGTGATCGCCCGGGCGACAGCCTCGGGGTTCGGGGGCACGCGGTCGTCCACGACGCGGTCCCAGTAGCACCACGGCCAGCCGTAGAACCCGCCCTCGCGCACCGAGGTCAGGTAGTCGGGCGGGGTCTCGTCGCCCAGCCCGTCGCGCTCGTTCACCACGGTCCAGAGCGCGCCGGTCTCGGGCTCGAACGCGAGGCCCACGGCGTTCCGCAGCCCCGTCGCGTATTCGCGCGCGGCGCCGGTGGTCAGGTCCAGCTCCCAGATCGAGGCGCGGCCCGCCTCGGCCTCCAGCCCCTCGTCGGCGATGTTGGTGAGCGAGCCGACCCCGGCGTAGAGCCGCCGCCCGTCCGGGGAGGCGAGCAGGCTGCGCGTCCAGTGGCCGCCCGGCTTGAAGCGGGCCAGCCGCTCGCCCGGTCCCTCAAGCCGCGTGGCGCCCTCGCGGTAGTCGAAGGCCACCACCCCGTCGGTGTTGCCGACGTAGAAGCGCCCGTCCACCAGAGCCATGCCGAAGGGCTGGTTCAGCCCGTCGCGGAAGACGTGGCGGTCCTCGGCCCGCCCGTCGCCGTCCGCGTCACGCCACAGCGAGATGCGGTTGGCGCTGGGGCCGAGCGCGCTCGCCCGGCGCATGGTGGCGTGCTTGGCGCGGTCGAAGAGCGACTCGGGCTCGCCCGCCTGCTCGCGCGATTCGGCCACCAGCACGTCGCCGTTCGGCAGCACCTCGAGCCAGCGCGGATGTTCGAGCCCCTCGGCGAAGGCGTTGACCGCCAGCCCCTCGGCCGCGCGCGGGGTGCGGCCGCCGGACCAGCCCACCGCGGTCGGCATCTTGAGCGTCATCACCCGCTGCGGACGCGCCTCGGGGATCGCGGGGCGGGTGCCCACCGCCTGCTCGGCCGGGGTGGCGCCGCGGCGCAGCGCCACCATGACGCCGCCCACCATCTCTGCCGCCTTGCCGATCCAGTCCGCCATGCCGTCCCCCCTTGCGTTTCGTCCCACAACGCGCGCCACCGGGCAGGCCGTTCCGCCCCCCAGTGCGCGCCTTCCACCCTGCGGCGGGGTGTGGGAAAGTGGCAAGCCCTCCCGCCCCGTCCTCTACCGGGCGCCCCACCGTCCAAGGCCATGCCGATGCCCGTCTCTCCCGCACCCCGCCCGCGCCGCCAGCGCCCCACCCTGCGGCACGAGCGCGCCTGCTTCGCCGAGGGCGCCACGCTTGTCTGCGGCGTGGACGAGGCCGGGCGCGGGCCGCTCGCCGGGCCGGTGACGGCGGCGGCTGTGATCCTGCCGGCGCGCGGCATCCCGCGGGGGCTGGACGATTCCAAGAAGCTCGAGGCCCCCGAGCGCGCGCGCCTCGCCGCGCGGATCGAGGCCTGCGCCATCTGGGCCGTCGCCCACGCGAGCGTCGAGGAGATCGCCGCGCTCAACATCTATCACGCCAGCCACCTCGCCATGTGCCGGGCGGTGGCGGCGCTGGCGCAGACGCCTTGCGTGGTGCTGGTGGACGGCAACCGCATCCCCCGCGACCTCGACCGCCCCGCCCGCGCCATCGTCGGCGGCGACGCGCTGAGCCTGTCGATCGCCGCGGCCTCGATCCTCGCCAAGGTGGCGCGCGACCGGATCATGGTGGATTTGGCGCAACAGCACCCCGGCTATGGGTGGGAGCGGAACATGGGCTACCCCACGGCCGAGCACCGGACCGCGCTGCGCGACCTTGGCCCCACCCCATTCCATAGGCGCGGCTTTCCCGCGGTTCACAAGATATTGTGTCCAGAACTATCGCTAACAGACTGATTCAAAATACTATTTGACGCCGAATCACCTCTGACTCATCTTGGGGGCAAGAAACGGGCGGCCCATGCAGCCGACCCGGACCAGAGAGCAGAGATGACCCGCACCACCACACACCCGCGCGTTTCGCGCGCCGCCCCCGGCGTGCCGGACGACAGCCCCGCCACGCTGCCGCTGAACCAGATCCTCGCCGGAGACTGCATCGAGGTGATGAACGCCCTGCCCGCGGGCTCGGTGGACCTGATCTTCGCCGACCCGCCCTATAACCTGCAGCTGCGGGGCGAGCTGCACCGGCCCGACAACAGCCGCGTGGACGCGGTGGACGACCACTGGGACCAGTTCGGCAGCTTCGCCCACTACGACCGCTTCACCCGCGACTGGCTGGCGGCGGCGCGGCGGCTGTTGAAGCCGGACGGGGCGATCTGGGTGATCGGCAGCTATCACAACATCTTCCGCGTCGGCGCCGAGCTGCAGAACCAGGGGTTCTGGCTGCTGAACGATGTGGTGTGGCGCAAGTCGAACCCGATGCCGAACTTCCGCGGCAAGCGGCTGACCAATGCGCATGAGACGCTGATCTGGGCCTCGAAATCCGAGGGGGCGAAATACACCTTCAACTACGAGGCGCTGAAGTCGCTCAACGACGGCATCCAGATGCGCTCGGACTGGACGCTGCCGATCTGCACCGGCGGTGAGCGCCTGAAGGGCGAGGACGGCGCCAAGGCTCACCCGACGCAGAAGCCCGAAAGCCTGCTGCACCGGGTGCTGGTCGGGACCACCAACCCCGGCGACGTGGTGCTGGACCCGTTCTTCGGCACCGGGACCACGGGGGCGGTGGCGAAGATGCTGGGCCGCGACTGGATCGGGATCGAGCGCGAGGAGGCGTATCGCGAGGTCGCCACGCGCCGCCTCTCGCGCGTGCGCCGGCTGGATGCCTCGGCGCTGGCCACGACGACCGCCAAGCGGGCCGAGCCGCGGGTGCCCTTCGGCCAGGTGGTCGAGCGGGCGATGCTGCGCCCGGGCGAGGAGCTGGTGTCGATCAACGGCCGGCACACGGCGCGGGTGCGGGCGGACGGGTCGCTGATCGGGCGCGACGTGCGCGGCTCGATCCACCAGGTCGGCGCCGCGCTCGAGGGCGCACCGTCATGCAATGGCTGGACATATTGGCATTTTCGCCGCGACGGACAGATGATACCGATCGACATCCTGCGCCAGCAGATTCGGTCGGAGCTGGCCGCTGACGGCTGACGCAGGTTCGCCGGTGTCTCGGGCGACCGGGGTTTCCCCCCGCGCGCCGCGGGACGAACTTGCCCCGCCAGGGTGACCTGGCGGGGTTTTTTTCTGCCCTACAGCGCCCCCCTCGGCATCGGCAGCGCGCCCTGCGCGTAGGGTTTCCAGTCCGCGATGTCGGGGTAGAACTGCCGCCGCCAGGCCCGCACCCGCGGGTTCATCCGCCGCCGCCACCACGGCGGGACCATCGCCACGAAGGTCATCGCCGGGTAGCCGTAGGGCAGCTGCGGGGCCTCGTCGGGGGTGTAGGTCTTCAACAGCGGAAAGCGCCGATCGGGCTTGTAGTGGTGGTCCGAGTGGCGCTGGAGGTTGATGAGCAGCCAGTTCGACGCCGTGTGCGCCGCATTCCAGCTGTGGCGCGGGCGCACCGGCTCGTACCGCCCCTCGCCCATGTGGCGGCGGGTGAGGCCGTAGTGCTCGACGTAGTTCGTCAGCTCGAGCTGCCAGACGGCGACGAAGGCCTGCCAGAGGAAGAGGGCCAGCCCCTCCCACCCGCCGAGCGCGGCGGCGAGGCCCAGCATCGCGGCCTGCAGCGCGGCGTAGCGCCAGAAGGGGTTGCGCCGGTCCCACCAGGGCCGCCCGGCGCGGGCCAGAAGCCGCCGCTCGGCGCGCCAGGCCGAGCGCGGGCAGTCGCTGAGCACGCGGGCGAAGAAGCGATAGAACCCCTCGTTGTAGCGCGCCGAGACGGCGTCGCGCGGGGTGGCGACCCAGGCGTGATGGACGAGCAGATGCTCGCTGCGGAAATGGGAATACAGCGTCATGGCGAGCAGCAGGTCGCCCAACGCCCGCTCCCACGCGGGTTTCTGGTGCAGAAGCTCGTGGGCGTAGACCATGCCGATGGTGCCGGTCATCACGCCGAGGCCGAAGAACAGGCCCAGCTTCTCAGCGGTGCCGAGATGGGTGCCGTGGGTGGCGACCCAGATCGCGGTGAACAGCACCACCGCCTGCACCGGCGGCCAGATCACCGTGATCGCGCGGTGCCAGACGAGCCGCGCCGTCGGGGTCTCGGGGTCCGGGTTCTCGGTGTTGAGCCCCAGAAGCGCGTCGAGCCCGGTGACGAGATACCACGCGTAGGCCGGGATCAGCGCCCACCACCACCCGCCCCGCGCCATCGCCAGCCCGGCGAGCGGCACCAGCGCCAGCGACATCCAGAACGGCAGGGCGGAGCGGAGCGGGCTCATGCCGAGGGTTCTAGCGCGCCGGGGGCGCGGGCGGAACGGGGGACCGCTGCGGGATGGGGTATTTGGGCCGGAAAGACGCTGGATTGGGGCGGCTGCCCGTCGCGCGGCGCATGTTCCGGGCGCGGCGGCCGGTGCGGCCGCTCGTAACGTGGGCGCGTGCGAGCCGCGGGCAGACCCCCTTGCAGCAACGCCCGTCCGCGCTTACCCCGATCCGCGTGCGGGCGTGGCGGAATGGTAGACGCATGGGACTTAAACTCCCTGGGCCCAACGGCCGTGCGGGTTCAAGTCCCGCCGCCCGCACCATCGCCTCTCGGACCCGGTTCAGCGCCCGCGGATGATCGACTGCGGGTTGCGCTCGATCGCGCGGGCAGTCGAGCCGACCGAGGCCGCCGCCCGCGCCACCTCGCGCAGCGCGCGGGTGAACTCGGCCTGCAGCGCGCCGTTGCCGCCGAAGCTCGACACCACCTGATCGGTCCGCGCGGCGAGCTGTTGCAGCCGCGCCGACAAGGGCGCGATGCCGTCCGCCGCGCGCCCGACCCGCGCCGCCGCCTCGCTGATCGCGGTCAGCGACTGGTTGAGGCGCTGCGCCGTGCCGCCCTCGTGCAGGTCCTTCAGCACCGCCGAGGCCGCCGCCAGCGTGTCCGACAGGTTCCGCGGCAGCGCCGCGGCGTCGTCCGAGCCGATCATCGCCCGCAGATCCGCGAGGATCCCCTGCGCCTCGGCCGAGAGCGCCGCGAAATCCACCGCCGCGACCGATTTGGCGGCGGTCCCGACCTCGCCGGCCGCGGACTCAATCCCGGTCAGCGCGCCGTCGATCTTGCCGTCGAGCCCGCGCGCGGCCTCGGTCACCTGCGCGGCGGCGGTCGAGACGCCGGTCAGCGCCTCGTTGAGCCGCCCGGCCGTCCCGCCCTCGCGCAGCTCCGTCAGCATCGCCGAGGCCTGGTCGAGCGTCCCGCCCAGCTTGCCCGGCAGCGCCGCCGCGGCATCCGAGCCGATCAGCGCCCGCGCGTCGGCCAGCACCCCCTTGGCCTCGGTCGAGAGCGCAGCGAAATCCGTCGCCGCGACCGCCTCGGCGGCCTTGCCGACCCCGCTCGCGGCCGAATCGACGCTCGCCAGCGCGCCGTCGATCCGCGCCCCCAGCCCGTCGAACTGGGTCGAGAAATCCTTGAGCGTCGCCCCCACCCCGGCGATGCCCGACACCGCCTCGGAGATGTCGCCGATCGCCTGGTCCAGCTTGCCCGACGCCTGGTCCACGTTGCGCAGCACCGCATCGGCGTGGGCGAGGTTCTCGTCGCTCAACAGCCGCGAAAGCTGGGCGGCCGAGTTGCGCAGCTCGTCCACCAGCTCGGGCGCGGCCTCGGTGATCGAATCGAGCGTCGAGCGCCCGGCGCGGATCTGCGGCAGCCCCTCTTCGGGCTCTTCGAGCAGCGGCGCGGTGCCGGTGCCGGCCGAGACCGAGACCGTGGACAGGCCGGTGATGCCCTGCGGGACCATCACCGCCTCGCTGTCGGTGCGGATCGGGGTGTCGGCGCGCAGCCTGAGCTGCACCCGCACCCGCCCGTCGGGGTCAAGCCGGATGTCGGTGACCTGGCCCACCGGCACGCCCGAGAACTGCACCTGCGTGCCGGCCGAGATGCCGCCGATCTCGGGGAAGACCACGACGTAATCGTCAAAGGCGTTCTGCCCGTCGCGGCCCATGAACCACATCAGGAATGCCAGCAGCCCC
Source organism: Paracoccus sanguinis (assembly GCF_900106665.1). Classification (GTDB taxonomy): domain Bacteria; phylum Pseudomonadota; class Alphaproteobacteria; order Rhodobacterales; family Rhodobacteraceae; genus Paracoccus; species Paracoccus panacisoli. Next base: position 917,314 of record NZ_FNNA01000001.1, on the reverse strand, counting down.
AGGAACCCGGCGATGGTGAAGCTGCCGATCAGCAGGTAGTTGGCTTTCGTTTCCATCGTCAGTCCCGTCCTGCCTGCGATCCTGCCGCGCCGTCCGCGGCGTCTGTCCGGTCCGCGCCGCCCGCGGCATCCGCCTCGGCCGCGCGCGCCCGCGGGCCGTGGAAATATTCGCGCACCCAGGGGTGATCGACACGCCCCATCTCGGCCATCGTGCCGGTGGCGAGCACCCGCTTCTCGGCCAGCACCGCGATCCGGTCGGCGCAGGCGTGCAGCGTGTCGAGGTCGTGGGTGACCAGAAACACCGTCAGCCCCAGCGCATCGCGCAGGCCGACGATCAGCCGGTCGAACTCGGACGCGCCGATCGGGTCGAGGCCCGCCGTCGGCTCGTCCAGAAACAGGATCTGCGGGTCGAGCGCCAGCGCCCGCGCCAGCCCCGCCCGCTTCCGCATCCCGCCCGACAGCTGCGAGGGATACTTGCCGCCCGCCGAGAAGGGCAGCCCGGCCATGGCGATCTTGAGGTCGGCGATCCCCTGCCGGGCCTCGGGCGACAGCGGGTGGCCGCGCATCGGCACCTCGACGTTCTCGCGCACGGTCAGGGTCGAGAACAGCGCCCCGTCCTGGAACATCACCCCCCAGATCCCCTCGAGCGCCGCGCGCTCGGGCCCGGTCGCGCGGTGCACGTCGATGCCCGCCACCTCGACCGTGCCCGCGGCCGGGGTCAGTAGCCCGACGATGGTCCTGAGCAGCACCGACTTGCCGGTGCCCGAGCCGCCGACGATGCCGAGGATCTCGCCCCGCCGCACGTCGAGGTCGAGCCCGTCATGGATGGTGTTGGTCCCGAAGCGCGTCACCAGCCCGCGAACCTTGATGATCGGCGCGTCTACCATCCGACCCTCGCGAAGAAGATCGAGAACAGCGCATCGGCGAGGATCACCGCGAAGATCGCCGACACCACGGATTGCGAGGTGCGCCGGCCGAGCGATTCGGTGTCGCCGCCGACCTGCATCCCGGCGTGGCAGGCGATGACCCCGATCAGCAGCCCGAAGATCGGCGCCTTGGCCAGCCCGGTCGCTGCGTGGTTCACGCCAGTATTGGCCGCGACCCGCTGGACGAACATCATCGGCGTGATGTCGAGCGTCAGCCACGCCATGACCGCCCCGCCCGCCAGCCCCGCGATGTCGGCGATCAGCGCGAGGATCGGCATCATCAGCACCAGCGCCAGCACCCGCGGCACGATCAGCGCGTCGTCGGGGCTGATGTCGAGCACCCGCATGGCGTCGACCTCTTCGCGCATCTTCATCGCGCCGATGGCGGCGGTGATGGCGGCGCCCGAGCGGCCGGCGACGACGATGGCGGTCAGCAGCACCGCGAGTTCCCGCAGCACCGAAATGGCGACCAGATCGACGGTGAAGATCTCGGCCCCGAAGCTGCGCAGCTGCCACGCGCCCTGATAGGCGATGACGACCCCGATCAGGAACGAGATGGTGACGACGATGGGCACCGCCGCCAGCCCGACCTGCTGGGAATGGTGGACGAGCGCCGTCACCCGCAGGCTGCCCGGATGGGTCAGGCCGTACGCGAGCCGGGCGAGGAAGCGGCCGAGATATTCCGCCAGCGCGCCGAGATAGCCCGCCGCCGCCGCGACCGCGCGGCCCACCGCCTCGACCGGCTGCCGCCAGCCGCCCGCGGCCTTCGGCGCAGGCGGGTCAGGCGCGGGCCAGGCGGCGATCACCGCGTCGAGCAGCGGCTGGCGCGCCGCCGGCAGCGCCTCGAGCGTCACGCCCCGCAACTGCGCGTCATGCAGGAACCAAGCCCCGGCGGTGTCGAGCCGGGTGAGCCCGCCAAGGTCGAGCGTCGCCACCCCCTCCATCGCGTCGGCGCCGGGCAGGTGGCGCAGGTCAAGCGGCCCGGCCAGCGCCAGACGGTCGCCCGCGCGGCGCATCTCCAGCGCCTCCGGTCCCCGATCCCGCTCTGCGCCCACGCCCGGCCCCGCCTCGATACCCATCCCGCCGACCTGTGCATGGCCCGCGCCCCGGTGCAACGGCGTCGTCGCGTAGCCCCGGCCCGGCTGCGCCGCCGCCCGGGCCCCCGGGCGCGCAGGCCGCCCCCTCTCCCTTGACGGAAATATCCCCGCCGGAGGCTCCGGCGTCTCCCACCCCGCGCCGCGGGCCGGACTACGCGCCCCCGCGCGCCCCCAGCACCCGGTCGAGCGCCGCGTCGAGCGGGGCGGGGTCGTTGAGCCGCAGCCGCACCGGCAAAGTCAGCACCTTGGGCCGGAACCGCGCCGGCAGCCGCGCCGCGTCCTTCTCGGTCGTCACGAGCTGCGCGCCGATGAGCCGCGCCTCGGCCTCGAGCCGGGTGAGAAGCTGGGTCGAGAACGGCTGGTGGTCGGCCAGCGGCTCGGCCCGCACCACCTCGGCGCCGAGGCCGCGGAGGGTGGTGAAGAACTTCTCCGGCCGCCCGATCCCGGCAAAGGCGAGCGCCCGCAGCCCCTGCCAGTCCATCCCCGTCGGCAGCGGCGCCAGCGCCCCGGTCAGCCGCGGCACCGGCAGGGTGCCGTAGCGCGCGCCGAATGCCGCCTGCGCAGGCGGCTCGCCGATCGACAGCACCAGGTCGGCGCGAGCCAGCCCCGCCGCCACCGGCTCGCGCAGCGGCCCGGCGGGCAGGCACAGCCCGTTGCCCCAGCCGCGGCCCGCATCGACCACTACCAGCGCGAGGTCATGGGCCAGCGCCGGGTCCTGGAACCCGTCGTCGAGCAGGATCGCCTGCGCCCCCGCGGCCACCGCCGCCCGCGCCCCGGCCACGCGGTCGCGCGCCACCCAGACAGGGGCGAAGGCCGACAGCAGCAGAGGCTCGTCGCCGACTTGGGCGGCGGTGTGGCGGCGTTCCTCGACCCGCAGCGGGCCGGTCTCGGTCCCGCCGTGGCCTCGGCTGACGACATGGACGGCCGCGCCGCGCGCCGCCAGCCGCTCGATCAGCGCGATCACCGTGGGCGTCTTGCCGGTGCCGCCCGCGTCGAGGTTGCCGACGCAGATCACCGGCACCCCGACGCGGGCCCGCCCACCCCGCGCCGCGGTCCCCCGCGCGAGCCGCCGCGCGGTCCCCGCGGCATAGAGCGCACCCAGCGGCGACAGCAGCCGCGCCAGCATCCCCGGCGAACGGTCCCAGAAACCCGGCGCCCTGAGCGTCATGGCAGTAGCCCCGGCGCGGTGTCGGGCAGATCGGACAGCACCGCCTCGGCGATCCGGCGCGAGACCTCGGCCCCCGCGGTCGCCTGTTGCCACGCGGCCAGCGCGAGCCTCGCGGCGAGGTCGGGCGCACCTAGCTCCTCGATCGCGGTGCCAAGCTGGACGGCGTTGCGGACCACCCGCGCGCCGCCGGCGTCGTCGAGCGCCCGCCACAGCTCGGCATGGGTGGCCAGATGCGGGCCGTGCAGGATCGCGGCGCCGAGGCCCGCCGGCTCGTGCGGGTGGCGCGGCGTCGCCTCACCCGCGATCAGCGTGCCGCCCATGAAGGCCACGGGGGCGAGGCGATACCACAGTCCCAGCTCGGCGCTGTCCTCGGCCACCAGCACGTTGACCTCGGCATCGGGCTCTTCGTCCTGGTCGCGGCGGGCGACGGTCAGCCCGGCGGCCTCGGCGGCGGCGGCGATGGGGGCGGCATCCTCGGGGCGGACCGGCGCGGCGATCAGCAGCGCCCGGTGGTGCGAGGAGAGCACGGCGCGCTGCGCGGCCATGACCGCCGGCGCCTCGACCGCCGGCAGGGCGGCGGCCAGCCAGACGTGGCGGTTGGCGAGCATCGGCCGAAGCGCCGCATATTCCCGCAGGTTGCAGCGCAGGGGCGTGGCGACCGGCGCGGCGAGGCCCACGATCTCGATCCGCGGCGGGGCGATGCCGGCGCGCATCGCGGCATCCTCGGCCGCGCGGTCGGGGACCAGCACCCGCGCGAGGCGGACGAGCGGGCCGCGGCGCAGCCCGCGCCAGGCGGTGCGGGCGGCGGCGGCGGCGATCTGGTGGCGGTCGGCGATCAGCGTGACCGGCACGCCCGCGTCGTCGCAGGCCGCGATCAGCGCCGCCGGGATGGTCCCGTCGGCGAGCACCAGCGCGGCGGGAAGGGTCCGCTCGATCAGCGCCCGCGCCGGGCCTGCGTCGGTGGGCAGCGGCGCCAGCACCGGCGCGCCCCGGCCCTCGCCCCCGGCGCCCGGCGGGCCGACCTGCGCCAGCCGCACCCCGCGCCGCCGCCGGCGCAGCGCCTGCGCCAGCCCCGGCGCCTCGCCCACCATCAGGATCAGCGGCCCGTCGCCCTTGGGCAACTGCGCGTGCCGGTCAGGCTGGCCCCCCCGCGCCCCCCTGAGCGAGAGCCACTGCGCGAGGTCGCCGAACGCCGCCATCGCCGCCGTCTCAGCCCGCGGGCGGCGGGGCGGCCGCGTCCTCGGGGTCGTGCAGCCGGTGCAGGTGGGCGATGAAATAGCGCGTCTGCGCCTGGTCCACGGTGGCCTGCGCCTGCGCCTTCCAGGCGTCATAGGCGGCGGCGTAGTTCGGGTAGATGCCGACGACATGGATCGCCGACGGGTCGCGGAACTCGGTCGAGTGCGAGGCGGTCAGCTCTCCGCCATAGACGAGGTGCAGGCGCTGAGTCATCGGGTCACCTTTTCTGGAAGCCGTGGCGAGGGGCGGGATACATCCGCCGCGCGCCGAGACCAAGGGGCGAGCGCGGCGGCCGGATCGCTCAAATGCAAGATGTTCCGCGTTTGATCGGGAAGGGCGGATGTGGCATCCATGGTGCACGGCCAGGACGGCCCGGCGCATTCCGGTTTCGCGTGTGGTGCATGGAGCACGCGAGAAAGAGGGGTTCCGGTCCGTGGGGGGCCGGAACCCCTCGCTTTGTTCTTGGGTGAGGGGGCAGCGGGCGGAGGCTGTCCGGGGTGCTTGGTCGGTGGTGTCCCCCGGTAGCGGGCGAGGGCGCCGGTCGCGGGGCATGGGTCGATGTCACTGTCGCGGCACGAGCTTGGGGCCTGCAAGAATACGCCCGTCATGCCGCTGAAGTATAATAAGGCCCGTTGTGGTGCTGACGTAGAGTAGGGCCGTCCTGTTGCTCAGGTAGATTTGGCCTGTCGTGCTGCTGACGCGGAGCACGCCTGTCGTGCCGCTGAGGTGGGACACTTCCGTAATGCCCCTGCCGTTGAGTATGCCCGTCCGATTGTTGACGTAGGTTGGCCCCTCGTGCCGCTGACGCGGAGCAGGCCTGCCATGCCGCTGACGTGGACTAGAGCCGTCACACCGCTGACGGTGAGGCGGTCTGTCATGCCGCTGACATAGACTAGACCCGTCGCGTCGCTGGAGGCGAGCCAGCCCCTTCAAGTTCAGCCCCTCGCACAGCCGCACGGCCGCACGAGGGACTGAGGAACACTCAGTTCGACGCCGGGGCCGGGGTCGAAGCACCCGTGGCCGGAGCGGTCGTCGTGGCCGGAGCCGCCGCAGCCGCAGGAGCCGCAGCCGGCGCCGTCGCAGCCGCCGGAGCCGCCGCCAGCTTCTCGTCGATCTTCGCCTTCAGCTCTTCCCACGGGCCGTTCTGCACCTTCTCGCCGCCGATGATGAAGGTCGGGGTGCCCTCGATCTTGTCGGCCACGGCGTTCTGCTGGTAGGTCGCCACAAGGCTCTCGACCTCGGCCTGATCGGCCCAGCAGGCGTCGATCTGCTCGCCCGTCATGCCCGCCTTGGCCCCGATCTTCTTGAGGTTCGCGGTCATCTCGTCGCCGGTCTTGGCCGACAGCCAGTCCTTCTGCTCGTCCATCAGCATCGCGCCGATCGGGTAGTATTTCTCGTCCCCGCCGCAGCGGGCGAGGATGCCGGCCCACAGGCCCACCTCGTCGAAATACACGTCGCGCTGGGCGAAGCGGACCTTGCCGGTGTCGATGTACTCGGCTTTGAGTTTGGGGAACACGTCGCGGTGGAAGGCCGCGCAATGGCTGCAGGTGAAGCTCGCGTATTCATAGATCGTGACCGGCGCGGTCTCGGACCCGAGGTAGAGGTCGGGCAGGATCGCCGGGGCGGCCGGCGCCGCCGGGGCGGCGGCCGGGGCAGGGGTCGCGGCCGGGGCCGCCTGCTGGGCCACGGCCGGCAGGGCCAGCCCCGCAACGGTGGCGAGCGCGGCGGCAGTGGCGAGGCGGCGGAGGGTGGTCGTCATGGAATGGCCTTTCGGTCAGGAGAAACGGTGATCTTTGGTCCGCGCCCTGCGCCCGGCGCGGTTCAGCGCCAGCGCCTGCATGGCCTGCGCCAGTACGGGATCGTCGAAGCGCCCGGCCACGCGCACCGCCGCGGCGGTCGCCTCGGGCGAGGGGGCGGGTTCGGGCGGGGCGGGATGAAACGCGGCCTGCGCCTCGGCGAAACCCTGCGCGGCGGTCTGCGTGACCGTGATCCGGGCGATGGCGTTGAAGCCGTAGACCGCGTTCACCCGGTCGCGGATCTGCGGCAGCTGCATCTGCACCAGGGGCGCCTGCGGCCCGTCGGTCAGCAGGGTCAGCGTCGCCCCGAAGGCGCGGCCGTGGCTGACCTTGACCGGCCGGGTGGCGGCGGCGAGCTCGGGTCCGACGATCTCGGGCCAATGGGTCAGAAGCCGCGCGACCGCGAAGCCGCGCGCCTCGGCGCCCTGCCGCAGCTGCGGCGCGACGAGGCTCGCCGCCGGCTCGAATCCGCGCATCCGCCGCCGGGGCGGGGCGTCGGGATCACTCGAGGGGCGGCGCTTGGCCATGGGGGCTCGCGGTTGGGTCGTGCCGGTCCAATCTGGACCCGGACGCCGCGGGATGCCAGACCACGGCGGATGACGGGGGACGCAAACTTGCGTGACGATGGGACGGGCGGCGCCATCGCGGCGGCGCTGCTGGACTGGTACGACCGTCACGCCCGCGACCTGCCGTGGCGGGCGCCGCCGGGGACGCCGGCGATGGACCCCTATCGCGTCTGGCTGTCCGAGGTGATGCTGCAGCAGACCACGGTGGCCGCGGTGCGCGGCTATTTCGAGCGCTTCACCGCGCGCTGGCCCACCGTGCAGGCGCTCGCCGCCGCCGACGAGGCCGAGGTGATGGCCGCGTGGGCGGGCCTCGGCTATTACGCCCGCGCCCGCAACCTGATCGCCTGCGCTCGCGCGGTGGCCGCGGCGGGCGGGTTTCCGACGACACGCGAGGGGCTGGCCGTTCTGCCAGGCGTCGGCCCCTACACCTCGGCCGCCATCGCCGCGATCGCCTTTGACCGGCCCGAGACGGTGGTGGACGGGAATGTCGAGCGCGTCGTGGCCCGCCTCTTCGCGGTCCAGACGCCGCTGCCGGGCGCGAAGCGCGAGCTGACGGCGCTCGCCGCGACCCTGACGCCGACGCACCGGCCGGGCGATTTCGCCCAGGCAATGATGGACCTCGGCGCCACGATCTGCACCCCGCGCAGCCCCGCCTGCGGCATCTGCCCGCTGATCCACGCCTGCGCCGCCCGCGCCGCCGGGATCGCGGCCGAGCTGCCCCGCCGCGCCCCCAAGACCGCCCGCCCGCGGCGCGAAGGCGTGGCGTGGGTGGCGCTTTCGCCCGAGGCGGTGCTGCTCGAGCGGCGGCCCCAGCGCGGGCTGCTGGGCGGGACGCTCGCCTTTCCCTCGAGCGGCTGGGACGGCTCGGATCACCCGCCGCCCCTCGCGGCGGACTGGGACGAGCGGGGCGAGGTGCGCCACGTCTTCACCCATTTCGAGCTGCGGCTGCGGGTGTTGACCGCGCCGCTCGCCGGCAACCCGGCGCGGGGCGAGATCGTGCCGCGGGACGGGTTCGACCCCGGGGCGCTGACGGGGCTGATGCGCAAGGTGTGGGCGCTGGCTGCGCCCGAGGGCGGGGACGCCTGAAGGCCCTGCGGCCGTGCGGTGGCTGCAATGTTGCCGCACGCCGGTAACACGCCACGGAAAGGGAGTTGCACATGCCAGATGCTGAACCGGCTTCGGCCTCTGCCATCGACCGGGCTGCCATTGACAGCTGGGCCACACGGCTCGGCGCGATTGCCGTGCTGCAACTCGCCGCCCAGCAGGCATCGGCGACGCCGTTTTATCAGGCGGTCATCCAGATCGCCCTCATCACTCTCGTCGTGACCGCCACCGCGCCAGTACTCAGCTCTATCCCATCGGCTCTGGCCGACGTCAGCCCGCGGCGGCCGCGTACGTGGATCATCCCCGCGATTCTGTTCGCAACTGCCGTGATGCCGGTTGCGTTAGGGCTCCCGCACCTCGCCGCTGCGCCGGTCGAGTGGCTCTTCTCACCCCGGACCGTGGCTTGGCTGGTCCTCGCCGCCGTGCTGTTCGGGTTGGGGAAGGCGATCAAGTTGGGGGCGCTGGCCGGGTGGCGGGCGGTGGTGGCGTGGTCACGCCGCCGCCGCGCCGCCCCCGGCGGCTGATCGCGCCGCTCAGGCCCCGAGGCACCAGCGCATCACCGCCTTCTGCGCGTGCAGCCGGTTCTCGGCCTCGTCCCAGATGACGCTCGCCGGGCCGTCCATCACCTCGGACGTCACCTCGTCCTCGCGGTGCGCGGGCAGGCAATGCATGAAGAGCGCGTCCGGCTTGGCCCGCGCCATCAGGCCCGCGTTGACCTGATAGCCGCGCAGCTGGTTGTGGCGCCGCTCCTTGGCGGACTGGGGGTCGTGCATCGACACCCAGGTGTCGGTCACCACGAGGTCGGCACCCTCGACCGCGCGGGCCGGGTCGCGCTCGATCTCGGCCCGGACCCCCTGGGCGCGGGCGAAGTCGAGCCACTCCGCCTCGGGGTCGAGCGGCGGCGGCCCGGTGAAGGTGAAGTCGAAGCCGAATTGCCCCGCCGCCTGGATCATCGAGGCGCAGACGTTGTTGCCGTCGCCCGACCACACCACCTTGCGCCCGGCGATGGGGCCGCGATGCTCCTCGAAGGTCATCACGTCGGCCATGATCTGGCAGGGGTGGGTGCGGTTCGTGAGCCCGTTGATCACCGGCACGTCGGCGTATTCGGCCATCTCGTGCAGCGTCGCCTCTTCGAACGTGCGGATCATGATCATGTCGACGTAGCGCGACAGCACCCGGGCGGTGTCGGCGATCGTCTCGCCGTGGCCAAGCTGCATCTCCTGCCCCGAGAGCACCATGGTCTGGCCGCCCATCTGCCGCACGCCCAGGTCGAAGCTGACGCGGGTGCGGGTCGAGGGCTTCTCGAAGATCAGCGCCACCATGCGGTTCTTGAGCGGCTGCTCGGCGTCGGGCGTGCCCTTGGGGGCACCGTTGCGCGCGTCCTTCATGGCGCGGGCGCTGTCGATGATGGCCCGCAAATCGGCCTTGGGGGTGGTGTGGATGTCGAGGAAACTGGTCATGTCATGATCCTGAAACGGCGGGAACGAGGGGCGGCGAAGCGGCGGCCTCTCGTCGGTGGGCGCGCTCGGCCCGCTCGGACCCCGCGCCCGGCCGGCCGGGCAGGACGCAGGTCCGGCCAGCGGCGGGGCAAGAGCGGGTCAAGGGCGGCAACGGCGGCGACATGATCGCGGCACTTCATCGTCCCGCGCGGGCAGGGTCAACCCCCCGGCCCGGGCCGATGAGCGTGGAAAGCCTGCCAGGAGCGGGGGAACCGTCCCCGGCCCCGCCCGTTCGATCCCCGACAACTTCACGACCGGATGACGGAGGCACGGTGGCGCACGAGATTTTCGACAAGGCGGTGGATGCGGGGCAACGGCTGCGCGACGAATGTGATGCGGCGGGCAGCGTGCTCGACGACCCGCGCGCGGCGGTCTCGCCCGAGGCGGCGCTGGCGCGGCTGACCGAGGGCAACGCCCGCTACGTCGCCGGCGCCTCGCGCGGGGCCGACCACGCCGCCGGCCGGGTCGAGCGCGCCAGGGGACAGGCCCCCTTCGCCGCGCTGGTCAGCTGCGCCGACAGCCGCGTGGCGCCGGAACTCGCCTTCGACGAGCCGCCGGGGGCGCTGTTCGTCTGCCGGCTGGCGGGAAACCTCGTCAACGCCGACGTGCTGGCGAGCCTCGAATATGCGGTAACGTTCCTCGGCGCCTCGCTGATCGTGGTGCTCGGCCATTCCGGCTGCGGCGCGGTCGATGCGGCGATCAGGGTAGCCGAAACCGCCGAGGTGCTGCCCGGCAATCTGGACCAGATGGCAGTCTCGATCCTGCCCGCCGTCACCCGCGCGCAGCGCGCCGGGCATGGCGACGCCGGGGCGCTGCTCGACGCGGTGATCGCCGAGAACGCGCGGCTGTCGGCACAACGGATCACCTCGCGCTCGGCCACGCTCGCCGAGGCGGTCGAGACCGGGCGGCTCGCGGTCCGGGCGGCGGTCTATGAGATTGCGTCGGGCGAGGTCCGGTTCATCGACTAGACGGCGCGCGGCGTCTGTCTGGCCTGAACACCCGGTGGCGGCTGCCCTCAGCCGCCGCGGGTCGGCCGGTCGAACACCTTGCGGCCCATCAGACTGCCGACCAGGTCGACCATCATCCGCGCCGTCCGCCCGCGTTCGTCCAGGAACGGGTTCAGCTCGACCAGATCCAGCGAGGTCATCAGCCCGCTCTCATGGATCAGCTCGCAGACGAGATGCGCCTCGCGGAAGGTGGCGCCGCCGGGCACCGTGGTCCCGACCGCCGGCGCCACCGAGGGGTCAAGGAAATCCACGTCGAGGCTGACGTGCAGCATCCCGTTCGCCGCCGCTACCCGGTCGAGGAAGGCCCGCATGGGCACCGCGAAGCCGTATTCGTCCAGCACCCGCATATCGTTCACCACGATGTCGGTTTGCGCGAGCGCCGTGTGCTCGGCCGGATCGACCGAGCGGATGCCGAAGAGGCAGATGTTCTCTTCGGGCACCGGCGCCGGGAAGGGCGGGAAGGCGTCGAACCCCGGCCGCCCGGCGAGGTAGCCCAGCGGCGTCCCGTGCAGGTTGCCGCTCTCGGTCGTGTCGACGCTGTGAATGTCGGAATGGGCGTCGAGCCACAGCACGAAGAGCGGCCGCCCCGCGGCCGCGGCATGGGCGGCGACCCCCGCCACCGTCCCCAGCGACAGCGAATGGTCGCCGCCGAGGAAGATCGGCAGCCCCCCCGCCATCGCCGCCTCGGCCCATTGCGCCAGAACGCGGGTCCAGGCGAGCGTCTCGGGCAGGTGATGGACGGCGGGGTTGGCGGTCGTCTCGCGGCCCACGTCGCTCAGCGTGACGTCGCCCTGATCCTCGACCGTGTGCCCCAGCGCCTCAAGCGTCGCCGCGAGCCCCGCGACGCGATAGGCGGCCGGTCCCATGAGACAGCCGGGGCGGGTCTGGCCGCTGTCCACCGGGGCGCCGATGAGGATGCAGTGGGTGTTGGGGCGGCTCATGGGGCCTCGCTGGCGGATGGGTTGACCGGGGCGAGGCTAGCGCGCCCGCGCCGGGCTGGCCAGCCGGGCGCGCGCGGGGGCTGCTTGCGGCGGCAGCCGCGAAGCCCTTATGTTGTCGGCCCCCGTCACCCGAACGCGGAGCGGGCTGTCAGTCTGTGAAGGATCAGCTCTCATGGCCGTCAAGGCGAAGTGCATCGTGACCAACAGCGAGGAAGGTCGCGGCGCCTATGCGATCCGCGTCGACAACGACGAATCGCTCTACATTCCCCAACGCATTGCCGAAGCACTGGAAATCGAGGAGTTCGACGAGCTCGAGGCGATCCTCGTGCGCAACGACCGCGACGAGCCGCCGTGGCGCGCCATCCGCGTCCGCCCCGCGGCTGAGGCCGACCGGACGACGGCGGAGGCAGGCCCGCCCGAGGCCTGAGGGCGGCCGCACGTTGGGAATCGGCCGTCGAATGACGGCCGGGTCCGCGTCTAGTCCCCGACCGTGTCGGGCACGCCCATGATATATTCGTGATAGCTGATCGCGTCGTCGATCCTGTCGAAGACGCTGATCTGCCCGCGGTCGAGCACCGCCCCCATCGTGCAGAGCCGCCGGACCATCGGCATCGAGTGGCTGACCACCACGGCCGAGGCGTTCTGCACCCGGTCCATGAACACCCGCTGGGATTTCTCGCGGAAGTCCGAGTCGCCGACGCTCGTGACCTCGTCCACCAGATAGGTGTCGAAGTCGATGCCCATGCTGCATCCCATCGCCAGCCGCGAGCGCATCCCCGAGGAATAGCTGCCGAACGGCAGGTGGTAGCTCGGCCCGAGCCCGGCGAAGTCGTCGACGTAATCCACCAGCTCGTCGGTATCGACGCCGTAGATGCGGGCGACGAAGCGCACGTTCTGCGCCCCGGTCAGGTCGGTATGGAAGCTGCCGGCGAACCCCACCGGCCACGAGATCGTCCCGTCCGAGACGATACGCCCCGAGGTCGGCATCGCGGTCCCCGCGATCATCCGCAGAAGGGTCGATTTCCCCGCCCCGTTCCGGCCCAGCAGCGCCACCGACGCGCCGGTCGGGAACACCGCGTTCAGCCGGTCGGCGACGAGGTTACGGCGGCCGTCGGTGTAATAGATCTTGGTCAGGTTCTCGAGCCGGATCACCGCGCGCCCCCGGGTCAGGACCGCCTCAGCGGCGGTCCCTGACGCTGTAATAGACGAGGATCATGATCGACCACAGCACCAGCGCCAGCGCCGCCCCCATGCCCATCAGCCACGGCCGGTTCGGCTCGACCGAGCGCTCGGCCGCGGTGGGCGAGATGTGAGCGGCGAGGTAGCGCGTCTGCCGCTGGGCCGAGGCGAGCGCCGCCTCATGCGCGACCCGCGCGGTCTGGTGGGCGCCCTCGGCGAACTCGAGGTCCACCTTGAGCCGCTCGTAATCGGCCATGAGCTGCGCGTAATTCTGCCCCTCGGCCGACTCGTCGCCGCCGAACTTGGACCGCTCCGCCTCGATCTGACCTTCGAGCGAGGCGATCCGCCGCTCGGCCTGGATCAGCCGCTGGTCGCCGGCGCGGGCGTTCTGCTTCAGGGTGTCATAGGCGACGCGCGCCTCGGCCAACTGGCCCTGCAGCGCGGTCATCACCGACATTTGCGCGCCGAGGTCGATGGTCGGATCGACGATGCGGGTGCGGACGCGGAAGGCGGTCATCGCCTGGCGCGCCTCGGTCAGGACGCCGCGGGCCTTTTCCAGCTCGACCTCGGACTGCTTGGTGGCGTCGATCCGCGCCTGGTCCGAGAGCGCGTTCACCACCTTCTCGCTCTCGACGAAGATCTCGTCGGCCAGCGCCTTGGCGTCCTCGGGCGAGAAGGCCGCGGTGCGGACCGTGATGATGCCCGAATTGTCGTCGTAGTAGAGCTTGACCTGGCGGTGCCAGTAGTCGGTCAGGTCCTCGATCGTGCCCGAGGGATCGAAGGCGAACAGGAAATCCTGCGGCCACGGGCGCGAGAACATCCCGCGGATGTCCAGCGCCTTGTCGGCGCGGCTCACGAGGTCGGGCGAGCGGATGAACTCGTAGAGGATGTCGGTGTCGGACGCGGTGCTCGACGCCTTGGCGCCGAAGATGCCGCCGAACATGTCCATCGGCGAGCCGCCCTCTTCGCGGCGGACCGAGAAGCCGACGGTCGAGGTGTACTGGTCCACGGCCCGCGTCCAGAGGTACCAGCCCCAGAGCGCGCTGGGGATGATCACGAACATGATGAAGCTGACGACCAGCATCCAGTGCCGCCGGCGCGGGGCGGCTGCGGCCGCCGGGGGGCGCAAGGCGGCAGCCGGCGGGGCGCCGGGCGGCAGCGCGGGCGGCGGGGCCGCCGGGCGCGGGGCCGGCGGCGGCGCGGCCGGCCGGGCTACGGCGGGCGGCTGGGCGGCGGGCTGTGCCGCGGGCGCGAGGCCCTGAGCGCGCGCCGCGGCCGCCGCGGTGGCGGCGTCGGCCGGGGTCAGCTTGCCCGGCGTGGGCTGCGGTGCGGGCTGAGGTGCCGGGCGCGGCGCTGCCTGAGCGCCAGCCGCGGCGGCGGCCGGTGCGGGGCCGGGCGAGGCGGGCTTGGGTGCCGCAGGCTGCGCGGTGGAAGGCTTGGGCGCGGCCTCGGGCTGACCCGGCGCAGGCTTGGGCGCTGCCGCCGGCTGGGCAGCGGAAGGCTGGGCCGGGGTGGGCTGGGGGGCGGCAGGCGTTGCCGGCGCAGGCTGGGCCGGCCCGGTCGGGCGCGGGGCCGCCGCCGAGAACACCGTCTCGCCGCGACCGGGCGAGGGCGTCTCGGCGGGCGTCGCGGGGGCAGATGTCGCGGGGGCAGGCGCCGCCGGCGCCGCGGCACCAGGATTGCCTGATGCGGCGGGTTGGGCCGGGGCCGCGGGGCCGCCCGCTTGCGGCGGAACGGCCGCGCGGGCTTGTGACGAGTCGTTGGCCATCCGGGCTTTCGCTGGTTCCAATTTCGGCGCAATTGTTACATAGCCCTGCGTCACAAGACCAGCCTTGCCGGTAGGATGACACACCAGCCCACCCTTCCCGCGGCGCGCCCGGCGGTTCCGCCGCCCGCGGCCGCCGTCGCGGCCCCGTCCGCCCGCCCCGACACCGCCGCCAATCGCCCCGTCGGGCGAGCGCGGCCAGCGGGCAACGGGCTGTTTCGCATGGCGCGCACCGTCGTCGCGCTGATGCTGCGAGAGATTTCAACGACCTACGGGCGCTCGCCCGGCGGCTATGTCTGGGCGCTGGCCGACCCGATCCTCGGGATCACCCTGCTCACGATCGTGTTCCAGGGCGCCATGGGCCACACGCGACCGCTGATCGGGACGAACTTCCCGCTGTTCTACGCCAGCGGCTACCTCGTCTTTCAGATGTATCACGACATCGCGAACAAGGTGGCGACCAGCCTGCGCTTTTCGCGCCCGCTGCTGGCCTACCCGGCCGTGACCTTCGTCGATGCACTGCTCGCCCGCCTGATCCTGAACGTCGCGACTCACCTCGTGGTGGTTGTCGTGGTGATCGGCGGCATCGCGCTGATCTACGACCTGCCGCTGGTGATGGACGTGGGCACGGTGCTGCACGCGCTGGGGCTGACGGCGCTGTTCGCCGCCGGCCTCGGGACGCTCAACTGCTTCCTGATGATGCGCTTTCCGGTGTGGGAGCGCGCCTGGTCGATCCTCAGCCGGCCGCTCTTCCTGATGTCGGGGGTGTTCTACACCTACGAACTCATGCCCAACATCGTGCGCGACGTGCTGTGGTGGAACCCGGTGCTGCACCTGATCGGGCTGATGCGGCGGGGGATCTACGTCGTCTACCCGGCCGACTACGTCAGCGAACGCTACGTCGTTACCGTGTCGCTGATCCTGCTCGCCAGCGGGCTGCTGCTGATCTGGCGGCGTTACCGCGACCTGCTCGAGATGGTCTGAGGCGCGGTCAGTCGCGCCCCAGACCGTCGATGATGGCGCGCAGCGTCGCGATGCCGCGGCCCTTCTCGGACGAGGTCACCACCAGCTCGGGATAGGCGGCCGGGTGCTTCTGCAGCTCGGCCTCGATCTGGGCGAGGGTCTGGGTCAGCGTACCGCTGCCGATCTTGTCGGCCTTGGTGACGACGACCTGGAACGGCACCGCCGAGCGGTCGAGCAGCGTCATGATCTCGTGATCGACGGGCTTCACCCCGTGCCGCGCGTCGATGAGCGCAAAGGCCCGGCGCAGGTTCGGGCGCCCGGCGAGATAGGCCTTGAGCAGCGCCTGCCACTTGGCGACCACCGGCAGCGGCGCCTGGGCGTAGCCATAACCCGGCAGGTCGACGAGATAGCTGTGATCGCCGAGGGCGAAGAAGTTGATCTCTTGCGTCCGGCCCGGGGTGTTGGAGGCCCGCGCAATCCCCTTGCGCCCGGTCAGCGCGTTGATGAGGCTCGACTTTCCGACGTTCGAACGGCCCGCGAAGCAGACCTCGGGGCGGTCGGCGGGGGGCAGGCCGTCCATGGCGACGACGCCCTTGACGAACTCGACCGGGCCCGCGAACAGCAGCCGGCCGGCCTCGGCGGCGGCCTCGGACGGCTCGGGGGCAGGGGGGAACGCGACCTTCACAGGACCTCCACCAGATCGCCGGGGCGGATCGTGCCGCCCTGCCGCACCTCGGCATAGATGCCAAAGTCGCTGTGATCGAACAGCCGTTCCAGATCGGCGGGCATGTCGCCGTCCAGACGGCCCGTTTCGGTGTCGGCGCTGGTGGCGGCGCAGCGGCCGATGCGCTCGGTCAGCTTCAGCTCGACCTCGCCGATGCGCATGCGGTTTAGCCGCAGGTCACGCTCGGCATAGGGCGCCCAACCATCGATCCACAGGTTGCCGCGCCAGCGGTCGCGCCCGAGCGGGCGGCCAAGCTGCCCTTCGAGCGCGGCGAGCGAGCTGAGCGACAGGATCGACACCCACGGCTGCTTGACGTCGGTCAGCGCCTGCGTGCTGCGCTCCTCGGTTGCGTCCGGTTCGACCTCGACCAGCCGGGCGGGCGGGGCCTTGCCGCTGTCGGCCCAGAGCGGCGCGACCCAGGCGGCCAGCGCCTCGGGCTCGGCCATCGGATCGAAGCGCAGGTCGGGAAGGTCCGGGTGGGTCAGGTGAAGCGCCGCGCCGTCCCAGCCGCCCTTCACCGCCTGCAACGGCGCCGCCGCCGCGCCGCGGACGAAGGCCGACTTGGGCAGCCACTTCCGCAGCCTGCCGCCGTCGAGATGGTGCAGCGCCGCCTGATGCAGCAGCGCGAAGCGGCGGTCGCCGGGCAGCGCCGCGCGCGGGGTCAGGGCGGCCTCGGCCAGCGTCTCGCCCCCGATCGACTTGACCGGGAAGCGGTGGATGCTGGCCAGCCGCGCGGTCATTTCCGCTTGAGCCGCAGGCTGTCGCGCACGTTCCCGAACAGCTGCGGCGGGTGCCCGTGCATCGACATGATGGTGTACTGCTGGACGATGGTGATCAGGTTGTTGGTGATCCAGTAGAGCACCAGACCCGAGGCGAAGCCGCCGAGCATGAACATGAACACCCACGGCATCCAGGCGAAGATCATCTTCTGCGCCGGGTCGGTGGGGGCGGGGTTCAGCTTCTGCTGCAGCCACATGGTGATGCCGAGCACGATCGCCAGCAGCGGCAGGCTGATCGAGTGCAGCATCGTGCCCTGCGCCGGCGGCATGAACGGCAACAGGCCGAACAGGTTCAGCAGCGACGAGGGGTCGGGCGCCGACAGGTCGCGGATCCAGCCCACCCACGGCGCGTGGCGCAGCTCCAGCGTGACGAAGATCACCTTGTAGAGCGAGAAGAAGATCGGGATCTGCAGCAGCATCGGCAGGCAGCCGGCGGCCGGGTTGACCTTCTGGCTCTTGTAGAGCGCCATCACCTCTTGCTGGTACTTGGCGCGGTCGTCGCCGGTACGGGCCTTGATCGCCTCCATTTCCGGCTGCAGTTCGCGCATCCGGGCCATCGAGACATAGGATTTCCGCGCCAGCGGGAACACCAGCAGCTTCAGCACGAAGGTCAGGGCAATGATCGACCAGCCCATGTTGCCGATCATCCCGTTCAGCCAGTGCAGGACGCGGAAGATCGGCTTGGTCAGGAAATAGAACCAGCCCCAGTCGATCGAATCGACGAAGCGGTCGATGTTCTTGGTCTGCTGGTAGTGGTTGATGGTTTCCCATTCCTTGGCGCCGGCGAACAGGTAGCTGGCCGAGGACAGGACGGTGCCGGGCGCCACGGTCTGTACCGGCAGGCGGGTCTCGGTCTGGAAGATGTCGGCGCCGGGGGCGTATTTCACCACCGAGGTGAAGGCCTGGCCGGGGGCCGGGATCAGCGTGGTCATCCAGTACTTGTCGGTGAAGCCGATCCAGCCGTTGTTCGTGACCTGCGCGACCTGGGCCGGGCCCTCGCCCGCGACCGGGTCGAACTTGACCATGTCCTTGTACTTCACCTCGACCAGCTTGCCGTCGATCATCCCGACCGCGCCCTCGTGCAGGACGAAGAAGTTCTGGGTGTCGGGCTTGCCGTGCCGGGCGAGGATCCCGTAGGGGGCGGCGGCGAAGGGGGTGGCGGCGGTGTTCTCGACCGTCTGGGTGACGGTGAACAGGAACTTGTCGTCCAGCTCGAACACGCGGCGGAAGATCTGGCCCGCGCCGTTGTCCCAGACCAGCGTCACCGGCTGGCCGGGGGCGAGCGTGGCGCCGCTTTCGACGGCCCAGGTGGTGGCCGGGCTCGGCACCAGCGCCGGATCGACGCCGGGGCCGGGCATCCAGCCGTAAACGGCGTAATAGGGCTTCTGCACCACGACCGTCGGGTCCGCGCCGGGGGCGGCGGGCGTGCCCTCGGTCACGACGCGGGGCTGGGCGGTGGGCGAGAGCAGCCGCACGAAGGGCGAGGCAGGGTCCAGCGTCTCGCGATAGCCGGTCAGCAGCAGGTCGTCGATCCGCCCGCCGGCGAGCGAGATCGAGCCCTTGAGCGCGGGCGATTCGATGGCGACGCGCGGGGCGGTCAGCACCGGGTCATCGGCCGAGCCGATCAGCGTCGGGCTGGCGGCGGTCGTCGCGGCCGGGGCGCCGGGCGGCACCGCGGCGTGGGTTGCGTCGGGGGTTCCGGGGGCGGCGGCGGTGGTGGTCGCGGCGGGCGGGGCCTCGGGCACCGGCGGGGCGAAGAAGGCATACCATCCGAGCATCACCAGGGCCGACAGCACCATGGCGAGGATCAGGTTGCGGTTGTTGTCGTCCATCCGACGGGACCCCGGTTCGTTCTGGCAAATACGCGGTGCTTTGACCGGACCCCCCTGCAAAGGTCAAGCGGATTGCGTGGAGCGGACCCGCCGGACCGGGGGCCAGCCCCCGGACCCCCGGGATATTTGGGTCCAGCCCGAGGCGGGCGCGATACGGGCTGCCCCCGCGTGGCCGGGCGCGGGCCGCGGGCCGCGGGCCGCAGCCGCTGGGGCGGGAGCGGCGTGCGATGTGTGGGAAGGGGGGTGTGCCGGCCACGGGCGGCGCGGGCCGGCTGCAGGGGTGGGTGCTGCGTCAGGGGCCGGTGGTGGTTTGTCGGGGGCAAGGTTCGGCGGACGGGGCGGGCACGCCGCCCCTGCGGTGCGCCCGGATCGGGGTGGCCCCCGAGGTCATCCGGCCCAAGGGGCAGCGGCGGCGTGGCTGGGCTGCCGCTCAAGTGACCTGGCCGACGCGGTCAGAGGGCAACTCGGCTCAGATCGGCGTGACCACCCGCGTGTCATAGAGCCTCGCCACATCCTCGGGCCGGCAAAGCTCGGTCGCGGGCGTCATGCAGGCGGCCGAGGCGCAGGCCGCGGCCAGCCCCAGCGCCTCGGGCGCCGCCATCCCGCGCGCCACCGCGAGGGTATAGCCCGCCACGAAGCTGTCGCCGGCCCCGACCTTGCTCACGATCTCGACCCGGTGCGCCTCGGCGTGCCAGCGCCCCTCGGGGCCGGCGAGGATGTTGCCGTCCGCGCCCCGCGCCACGATCACCGTCCGCGCCGCGCCCGAGGCGGCGAGCGCTGCGGCGAAATCGGCGGTCTCGGCGCGGGTGGCGAGCGGGCGGCCCGCCAGCCCCTCGGCCTCGGGCCCGTCCATCCTGAGCACCGCGACCGGCCCGCCGGTCCCTGCCGCCACCGCCGCCAGCGCCGCCCCCGAGGTATCCACGAACAGCCGCACGGCGCCCGCCCCGGTCCCGTCGCCCTGCCGCGCCAGCCGCGCGCCCAGCCGGGCTGCGAATTCAGCCGGCACGCCGGGCGGGTTCGACCCCGACAGCACCACGATCCCGCCCGGCGAGGCCGCCGCCGCGATGCTGTCGAGCGCCAGCCCGACCTCGGGCGCGCCCCAGTCCGGGCCGGGCAGCACGAAGCGGAACTGCGCGCCGCTGCCGCGATCGGTCACCGACAGCGACTGTCGCGTCTCGCCCGGCGCGTCGAGGCGCAGCATCGCCAGCCCCTCGGCCCGCATCAGGTCGCAGAGCCGCGCCCCCGTGCCGCCCCCCAGCGCCACCAGCGCCGTCGAGCGCCCGCCCATCCGGGCGATGGCGCGGCTGACGTTGATGCCCCCGCCGCCCGGATCGACCTGCGGCGCATCGCAGCGCAGCTTCAGCTCGGGCACCACCGCCTCGGCCGAGGTGGCCACGTCCAGCGCCGGGTTCAGCGTCACCGTCAGGATCGGCGCCTGCCCCCCGGCGCCCGCGGGGATCATTCCCACCATCGGTCGATCCGGGCGATGTCGTCGTCCGACCAGCCGAAGTGATGCGCGAACTCGTGCACCACCACGTGACCCACCAGCGCCCCCAGCGTCACGTCGCCCCGGTCGGCCCACTCATCGAGGATCGCCCGGCGGTAGAGATACACGGTGTCCGGAAAATGCTGCGGCTCGGAGGGGGATTTCTCGGTCAGCGGCACCCCGTCGTAAAGCCCGGTCAGCTCGAGCGGGTCGTCGATCTCGAGCTCGTCGAGCACCTCTTCGCCCGCGAACTCCTCGACCCGCAGGATCACGTCCTGGGCGTGGCCGGCAAACTCGACCGGCAACCCGGCCAGCACCTCGCGGGCCAGCGATTCGATCTCGGCCGTGGTCGGCGCGGCGCGGTCGGTCCAGTCGGTCATCTCACTCTCCAAACCCTTGCCGGGGCCGATATGGACATAAATCGCGCGCTGTGAAAGAGCGGGCAGATCAAGGAGACGCCGATGACCACCACCCGTTTCGCGCCCTCGCCGACCGGCCATATCCACGTCGGCAACCTGCGGACCGCGCTGATGAACTGGCTGATCGCGCGCAAGGCGGGCGGCACCTTCATCCTGCGGCTCGATGACACCGACCGCGAGCGGTCGAAGCAGGAATACGCCGACGGCATCCAGCGCGACCTGGAATGGCTGGGGCTGACCTGGGACCGGATCGAGCGGCAGTCCGACCGGCTGGACCGCTATGCCGAGGCGGCCGAGGGGCTGCGCGCGGCAGGGCGCCTCTACGAGGTGTTCGAGACCCCGACCGAGCTGGACCTCAAGCGCAAGAAGCTGCTGAACATGGGCCGCCCGCCGGTCTATGACCGCGCCGGGCTGGGCCTGACCGAGGCGCAGAAGGAGGCGCTGAGGGCCGAGGGGCGCGAGGGCTACTGGCGCTTCCGCCTCGACCAGCAGCGGATCGAGTGGCCCGACGGGATCATCGGCGACGTGTCGATCGACGCGGCCTCGGTCAGCGACCCGGTGCTGATCCGCGCCGACGGGCAGGTGCTCTATACCTTCGCCTCGTCCGTCGATGACGTGGACATGGGCGTGACCGACATCGTGCGCGGCGCCGACCACGTCACCAACACCGCGACCCAGATCCAGATCATCGAGGCGCTGGGCGGCACCCCGCCCCGATTCGCCCACCACAGCCTCTTGACCGGCCCGCAGGGCGAAGAGCTGTCGAAGCGCCTCGGCACGCTGAGCCTGCGTGACCTGCGCGAGCGGGGGGTGGCGCCGGAGGCGTTGCTGAGCCTCATGGCGCGCCTCGGCTCGAACCAGCCGGTCGAGCTGCGGCTGTCGCTGGACGAGCTGGCCGAGGGCTTCGACCTCGGGCAGTTCGGGGCGAGCCCGACCAAGTTCGACGCCGAGGACCTGTGGCCCCTGACCCGCGAGCGCAACCAGAACCTGCCGCTGTCCGCGGTGGCCGACCGCCTGGCGGCGCTGGGCGTGCCGGACGAGTTGGCCCCCGCGGTGTGGGAGGTCGCGCGTCACAACATCACCCGCCTTGACGAGGTCGAGGGCTGGTGGGCGCTGATGCGCGACGGTGCCGATCCGGTGATCGACCCCGAGGACGCGGAGTTCGTGGCCCAAGCGCTGGCCCTGCTGCCGCCGCGCCCGTGGACGGCGGAGACCTGGGGCGAGTGGACCGGGGCGGTCAAGACCGCGACCGGGCGCAAGGGCAAGGGCCTGTTCATGCCGCTGCGCAAGGCGCTGACGGGCATGGACCACGGCCCCGAGATGGCCGCGCTAATGCCGCTGTTGCAGGTTGTGCGCGCGGGGTGAGGCGCGGGCGCGCTTGCCGGGGCTTGATGCGGTCGCAGCGGCCCGGTTGACGCGATCCGCCCAATCGCCTTAGCGGGGGCGGCAGACTCGCCCGCGCATGGGCCCAGCCGGGAGAAGGCCGATGGAGTTCGACCGCCGCATCAGGATCGCCCCGTCGATCCTCAGCGCCGATTTTGCCGATTTCGGCCGCGAGATCGCGGCCATCGAGGCGCAGGGGGCCGATTGGGTCCACGTCGACGTGATGGACGGGCATTTCGTCCCCAACCTGACCTTCGGGCCGCCCGCGGTGCGGGCATTCCGCAAGCACGTCACGACCTTCATGGACGTGCACCTGATGATCGCCCCGGTCGATCCCTACATCGAGGCCTATGCCGAGGCCGGCGCCGAGATGATCGTGGCCCATGTCGAGGCCGGCCCGCATATCCACCGCACCCTGCAGGCGATCCGCGCCACCGGGGCCAGGGCGGGGGTCGCGCTCAACCCCGGCACGTCGCCCGAAGCGGTGGGCTATGTTCTCGACCTGTGCGACATGGTGCTGGTGATGAGCGTCAACCCGGGCTTCGGGGGGCAGAAGTTCATCCCCTCGTCAGTCGAGAAGATCGCTCGCCTGCGCGAGATGATCGGCGAACGGCCGATCCACATCCAGGTGGACGGCGGGATCGACCCGGTGACGGCCCCGCTGGTGGCGGCGGCGGGGGCGGATGTGCTGGTCGCGGGGTCGGCGGTGTTCAAGGGCGGCTCGGTCGCCACGCCCGAGGTCTACGGCCGCGCTATCCGCGCCATCCGCGAGGCGGCCGAGGCCGCGGTGCGCTAGTCGCACCGAAACGGGGTGCCGGGCGCGCCGAAACGGGGTGCCGCGCGCGCCGAGACGGTGGTGCCGGTCGCTCCGGGGAGCGGTGAACTCGTCGCGAAGAGGCGGTGATGCCGGGCGCGCCGGGGAGCGGTGAACGCGTCGCGCCAAGTCGGTTGTGCCAAGCGCATCGCGGAAGCGGCCCGTTAGTCGCGCAGCCGCGGTGCGCTGCTCGTGCTGAACGGTGGTGCCGGGCGCGCCAAGCGAGCGGTGCGCTCGTCGCAGCGAGACGGCGGTGCCAAAGTGCCGAGGAAAAGGCCCGTAAGACGCGCCGAACGGCCGTGCGCTGGTCGTGCCGATCCGCCGTGCGAGGCGCGTCGAGGCAACTGCCCGCTAGTCTCTCCGAGGCGGCGGCGTGCGCATTGCGCCGCAACGGTGGCGCCAGGCCCCCGAGGCAGCGCCCAGCTAGTCGCGCCGCAGCCGCGGTGCGCGGGTCGTGCCGAACGGTGGTGCCGGGCGCGCCGAGTGAGCGGTGCGCTCGTCGTACCCGGACGGTGGTACCAAGCGCATCGAGGCAGCGCCCAGCTGGGCGCGCCGAGGCGGCGGTGCGCCCGTTGCGCCGCGACAATGGCGCTACGCGCGCCGTGGCGCCTCACGCCCAGCGGCAGCGCTGAGCGCGCCGGCACCCCACTCCTATCCCCGCGCGGTGGCAGCCTGCGGGGTGCGCCACGGCGGCGAGATGGTCGGCGCGCCGAAATAGAACCCCTGCAGGCAGTCGATCCCGAGGTCGATGAGGAAGGCCGCGTCGTCGGCGGTCTCGACCTGTTCGGCGACGGTGAACATGTCGAAATGCCGGGCGATGGACATGAGCGCCTCGGTCAGCACCTGGTTGTCGCGTTGGGCGGAGATCTGGCGGATGAACTGGCCGTCGATCTTGATCAGGTCAAAGGCGAACTCGCGCAGGTAGCGGAACGAGGTGTAGCCGGCGCCGAAATCGTCCAGCGCAAAGCTGATGCCGCGGGACTGCAGGTCCTGCATGAACGGCCGCACCTCGTCGGCGAGCCCCATGGCCGAGCTTTCGGTGATCTCGAGGA
Organism: Paracoccus sanguinis; assembly: GCF_900106665.1. GTDB lineage: Bacteria > Pseudomonadota > Alphaproteobacteria > Rhodobacterales > Rhodobacteraceae > Paracoccus > Paracoccus panacisoli. Next base: position 893,579 of record NZ_FNNA01000001.1, on the reverse strand, counting down.
TCAGCCGCTCGGCGACGCTGTGATCCTGCGCCAGCCCTTGCTCGAGCGTGCGCATCCAGTCCGGGTAACCCACGGATCGCGCTGACATGTTGACCGAAAGCCGCAGCGCCGGCTGTTCGGCGAGTGACCGCAGGCCGATCGAGAGCGACAGGCAGTCGATGCGGCGACCCAGCTCGCTCAGCTCGGCCAGCGGCATGAAATCGCGCAGCGGGACGAAGCGCCCGGTCTCGTCGATGATGCGGATCAGCCCCTCGTAGAAGGCCGGGCGGGTCGGCCGGTCCGAGGGCACGATGGGCTGGAAGGCCAGCACCGCATCGCCGCGTTCGACCGCGCCGCGGACCGTGGACATCGTCAGGCGCGACTGCCGGTCGGCGGCGAAATCCAGCGGAGAGGACGTGCCGTCCAGCACGATCTGATCAGGGTCGGGGGTCATGTCAGCCTCTTGGAATCGCCTTGGTCGTCAATAGACACAGGATGCGCTAACAGTCCGTGAACTTCGCCCGCCTTTTCGCCGGAGGGTTAACGCGGTGACACCCGAACGCTGCCCCTGGTGCGGGACCGATCCGCTGTATCAGGCCTATCACGACGACGAGTGGGGGGTGCCCGAGACCGACCCGCGGGCGCTGTGGGAGAAGCTGGTGCTGGACGGGTTCCAGGCCGGGCTGAGCTGGATCACCATCCTGAAAAAGCGCGACAATTTCCGCGCGGCCTTCGACGGCTTCGACCCCGCGCGGGTGGCAAGCTGGGGCGAGGCCGAGGTGGCGCGGGCGCTGGCCGATCCGGGCATCGTGCGGCACCGCGGCAAGATCGAGGCGACCGTCGCGGGGGCGCGAAAATACCTCGAATTGGAGGAAAGATCCGGCGGGTTCGCGGGGTTTCTGTGGGGATTCGTGGACGGGCAGCCGATCCGGAATACCTGGCGCAGCCCGGCCGAGGTGCCGACCGAGACGGCGGAATCGCGGGCGATGGCGAAGGCGCTGAAGGCCGAGGGATTCCGGTTCTGCGGGCCGGTCATCTCATATGCGTTCATGCAGGCGACGGGGATGGTCAACGACCACCTCGTGACCTGCCACCGGCATCAACAGGTGGCCGCGCTTGGGAAAACCGCCATGCACAGGTGATGCAGCGTTCCTGCACCGTTCATGCGATGTTCATGCACAGTTCATGCGAACGCCATGTAGCCGGCGCAGGGCTTGGCCCAGCCCCCCATCTCGGACCTCCGTCCAAGGCTACTCGGCCAGCATCGCGTCGATCAGCGCCAGCGCGGCGGGCGAGGACCAGTCGGCGTCGCCGGTCATCCGCGCCACCTCGCGCCCCTCGGCGTCGATCAGCACCGTGACCGGCATCGCCAGCACCCCCATGCTGCGCGCCAGCGCCATCTGCGGGTCGGTCAGCGTCGGCAGCGCGCTCACCCCGGCCTCGGCGAAGAAGCGGGTGATCGCGGCCTCGGTGTTGCGGCCCGAGGCGACGGTCAGCACGGCGAAGCGGTCGCCGCCGCGGGCCTTCTGCAGCGCGTCGAGGGCCGGCATCTCCTCGCGGCAGGGGGCGCACCAGGTGGCCCAGAAGTTGAGCAGCACCACCTTGCCCTTCCAGTCGGCGAGCGTGTGCGTCCCGCCGGTCAGATCGGTGAAGGTGGTCTCGGGCGCCGGCGCCGGGGTCGATTCGACCAGCTTCGGCAGGCCCGCGTCGCGGGCGGCCTGCCAGTCCACCGCCCCTCCGGCGGCGGCGTTTGCAGCCAAAAGCAGCGACGTATAAAGGGCGAGTGACCGCAGCATGAGCTTTCCCCCGACAGACAGGACCGCGTGATGACCGACCCCCAGACCCCCGACCGTGACGCGGAACGCTCCGCCAACACCATGTGGGGCGGGCGCTTCGCCGCCGGGCCGGACGCGATCATGGAGGCGATCAACGCCTCGATCGGGTACGACCGGCGGATGAGCGCCCAGGACATCCGGGGCAGCCGGGCCCACGCGGCGATGCTCGCCGCGCAGGGCATCATCAGCCCTAGCGATGCCGAGGCGATCCGGGAAGGGCTGCTCACCGTCTTGTCAGAGATCGAGGGCGGGGACTTCGTCTTTTCCACCGCGCTCGAGGACATTCACATGAACGTCGAGGCGCGGCTGAAGGCGCTGATCGGCGAGCCGGCGGGGCGGCTGCACACGGCGCGCAGCCGCAACGACCAGGTGGCGACGGATTTCCGGCTGTGGGTGCGCGACCAGTGCGACGCCGCGGTGGGCGGGCTCAGGGCGCTGATCCGCGCGCTGGTGGCGCAGGCCGAGGCGGGGGCCGACTGGGTGATGCCGGGCTTCACCCATCTGCAGACCGCGCAGCCGGTGACATGGGGCCACCACATGATGGCCTATGTCGAGATGCTGGGCCGCGACATCGGCCGCTTCACCGACGCCCGGGCGCGGATGAACGAGTGCCCGCTGGGCGCGGCGGCGCTGGCGGGTACGGGGTTCCCGATCGACCGCCACGCGACGGCGCAAGCGCTGGGGTTCGACCGGCCGAGCGCCAACAGCCTCGACGCGGTGAGCGACCGCGACTTCGCGCTCGAGTTCCTGAGTGCGGCGGCGATCTGTGCCACCCATCTGAGCCGGCTGGCCGAAGAGCTGGTGATCTGGTCCTCGGCCCAGTTCCGCTTCGTCGCCATGTCCGACCGCTGGTCCACCGGGTCGAGCATCATGCCGCAGAAGCGCAATCCCGACGCGGCCGAGCTGATCCGGGCCAAGATCGGCCGCATCCTCGGCGCGGCGGTCGCGCTCTTCACGGTGATGAAGGGCCTGCCGCTCGCCTATTCCAAGGACATGCAGGAGGACAAGGAACAGGTCTTCGACGCCGCCGACACGCTGATGCTGGCGCTGGCCGCGACGACCGGGATGATGTCCGACCTGACGGTGAACCGCGACCGGCTGGAGGCGGCGGCCTCGAGCGGGTTTTCCACCGCCACCGACCTTGCCGACTGGCTGGTGCGCGAGGCGGGGCTGCCGTTCCGCGACGCCCATCACGCGACGGGGGCGCTGGTCGCCGCGGCCGAGAAGCGGGGCCTCGATCTGCCCGACCTGACGCTGGTCGAGATGCAGGCGGTCAATTCTGCGATAACGCAGCAGGTGTATGAGGTTTTGGGCGTTCACAACTCGGTCGCCTCGCGGCAATCATATGGCGGAACCGCGCCGGATCAGGTGCGGGCGCAGATCGCCCGGTGGAAGGGCGTGATGGAGGGGTGGGAATGATTCGCGCATGGTTCGGGCTGGCGGCGCTGGCCGCGCTGGCGGGGTGCGGGGTGGACGGGGCGCCGGTGGCGCCGGCGGCGACCACCGCGACGCAGGTGACGGTGCAGCCGGGCGTCCGCGTGACCGGCGACGCCTATGTGGGGATGCGCTACAACTGATCCCGGCACCGCGGCGAACCGCGGGCAGGGCAGGCCGGGCCACGACCCGGCCGGATGAGAGCCCGGCGAGGCAGGGCGAACAGGCAGGACAAGGGGACAGGAATTGAGCAGCTTGAACGCATGGGGCGGCCGGGGCACCGGCATCGGCATGGGACTGGTCGCGGTGCTGGCGCTGGCCGCCTGCGGCGGCGAGACCCGGCGCACGACGGTGGACGGGCCCGAGACGGCCGTGATGATCCAGAAGGGCACCTACGTCTACAACCCGAACCGCCCGCACCCGCCGGTGTCGCTGTCGCGCTCGGACCTCGAGGGGATTGCGATCCGCTGAGTGGTTGGGGCCGGGCGCCGGCGTCGGGGGGGCGGTGGGGTCTTGCGCATTGGCGTTGTGGGTTGGTGCGTGCGGAGCACGCACCCTACGGCGAGGGCGGGATTGGTGCGTGCGGAGCACGCACGGTACGCCGAGGGGGACGTGGGGTTGGTGCGTGCGGAGCACGCACCCTACGCCGGGAGGCGTCGCGTAGGGTGCGTGTTCACACGCACCATTGACGTACGGTCGGGCGACCGTGGGAAGGGGCGAGGGTCGTAGGGTGCGTGTTCACACGCACCGTTGCGGGACGGTCGTGCAACCGGACGCACCCTCCCGGCGCCGGCCCTTCGCTGGACCCCCGCACCAACGCGCGCGGCCTTCAACGCCCCCGCGGGGCGCGCTATACCGGATGCTCGCGGTGCTGGCGTCCCTCGGGGCGCGCGGGGCCGCGGTCGGGCACGGGCGATCAGGGGCGGCATGGATCACTTCACCTACCGGGACGGGGCGCTGAACGCCGAAGAGGTGCCGCTGGCGCGGATCGCGGCCGAGGTCGGCACCCCGGTCTATGTCTATTCCGCCGCCACGCTGACCCGGCATTTCAACCTCTTCCGCGAGGCGCTGGCCTGGACGCCGCATCTCGTCTGCTACGCGGTCAAGGCGAACTCGAACCTCGCGGTGCTGCGGCTGCTGGGCGGCCTCGGCGCGGGCATGGACGTGGTGTCGGGCGGCGAATATGCGCGCGCCGTGGCGGCGGGCGTGCCGGGCGAGCGGATCGTGTTCTCGGGCGTCGGCAAGACCCGCGACGAGATGGCCCGCGCCATCGCCGGCGGCATCCGCCAGTTCAATGTCGAGAGCGAGCCCGAGCTTGCGGTGCTGTCCGAGGTCGCCGCCGCAATGGGCGCCGAGGTGCCGATCGCGGTGCGGGTGAACCCCGACGTGGACGCCAGGACCCACGCCAAGATCGCCACCGGCAAGTCCGAGAACAAGTTCGGCATCCCGATTGCCCGGGCGCGCGAGGTCTATGCCCAGGCCGCCCGCCTGCCGGGGCTGCGGGTGGTCGGCATCGACATGCACATCGGCAGCCAGCTGACCGACCTCGCGCCCTACCGGCAGGCCTATGGCAAGATGGCCGACCTCTGCCGCGTGCTGCGGGCGGACGGGCATGCGATCTCGCGCCTCGACATGGGGGGCGGCTTGGGCATCCCCTACCGGCGTGGCAACGAGGCGCCGCCGCTGCCGCTGGAATACGGGCAGGTGATCCGCGAGACGGTGGGCGATCTGGACTGCGAGATCGAGATCGAGCCGGGGCGCAACATCGTCGGCAACGCGGGCGTGCTGCTGGCCTCGGTGATCTTTCTCAAGCGCGGCGAGGGGCGGGATTTCCTGATCCTCGACGCGGCGATGAACGACCTGATCCGGCCGGCGATGTATGACGCCCACCACGACATCGTGCCGGTGGCCGAGCGGCCGCCGGGGGCGGCGGTGGCGCCGGTCGACGTGGTCGGGCCGGTCTGCGAGAGCGGCGACACCTTCGCCCGCGGGGTCGAGCTGCCGGGGCTGGAGGCCGGAGAGCTGGTCGCGTTCCGCTCGGCCGGGGCCTACGGGGCGGTGATGGCGTCCGAGTACAACTCGCGCCCGCTGGTGCCCGAGGTGCTGGTCTCGGGCGACCGCTACGCGGTGATCCGGGCGCGCCCGACGATCGAGGAGATGCTGGGCCGCGACCGCATCCCGGACTGGCTGTGAGCGCCCTCCCGTCCGAGGCCGGGCGGGACGCGCCGCCGGCGGGCGGCGGGACGGGCGTTGAGCCGGCGCTGCCGCGGGCGGCGCGGCGGGCGGTGGCGCTGACCCGCGCGGGCCTGTGGTGGGAGGCGCTGGCGGCGAGCTTCTGGGCGCCCGCGGCGCTGGCGGCCGGGCTGGTCGCGGCGCTGGCGCTGGGGGTCGTGGCGGGGCTCGATGCGGCGGGCGTGCCGGGCTGGGCGCTGGCGGCGCTGGGCGGGTTCTGGGCGCTGATCTTCGCGGCGACGGCGCTGGCCGGGTGGCTGCGGTTCCGCGCCCCGCGCCGCGCCGAGGCGCTGGCGCGGGTGGACCGGCGGCTGGCCGGGCGGCCGCTCAGCGCGCTGGGCGACCGCATGGCGCTGGGCGGCCCCGAGGCCGCGGCGCTGTGGGAGGCGCATCTCGACCGCGCCTGGGCCGCCGCCGCCGCGGCGCGCCCGGTCGTCCCCGACGCGGGGCTGGTGCGGCGCGATCCCTACGGGCTGCGGCTGATGGCGCTGACCGCGCTGGTCATGGCGCTGGTCTTCGGCGGCCTTGCCCCGGCGGGGCAGGGGCTCTCGGCGATGGCCTCGGGCTGGCGGCCGCTGCGGGACGCGCCCGATCCGGGCGCCTCCGCCGGGCCGGCGTGGGAGGGCTGGGCCGAGCCGCCGGCCTATACGCGGCGGCCGACGATCTATCTCAACGCGCTCGAGGCGGACGGGCTGGTGGTGCCCGAGGGCACGGTGCTGAGCTTCCGCCTCTATGGCGACGGGCTCGCCGTGGCGCAGGACGTGGGTGAGCCGCTGGCCGAGCCGGCGGGCGCGGCGGGCGCGCCCGAGGCGGTGCGGCTTGAGCGCGTCACCGCGCGGCGCGACGGGACGGTGAGCGTCGGCGACCGGCGCTTCGCCCTGACGGTGACGCCGGATGCGGCGCCCGAGGTGAGCCTCGCGGCGCTCGCCACACGGCGCGCGGACGGGCGGCTCGCGCAGGGGTTCAGCGCCCGCGACGACAACGGCGTGGCGGCCGGCACGGCGCGGATCGCGCTCGACCTTCAGGCGGTGGACCGGCGCTTCGGCCTGAGGCCCGACCCCGAGCCGCGCGAGGCGCTGAGCCTGCCGCTGCCGCTGCCCGCGGCGGGGGCGCGGCGGCAGGTGCAGGGGACGCTCGGCGCCGATCTGGCGCGGCACCCATGGGCCAACCTGCCGGTGCGGATCACGCTCGAGGTGCAGGACGGGATCGGCCAGACCGGGGCCACCCCGCCGGTGGCGATGGTGCTGCCGGGGCGGCGGTTCTTCGACCCGCTGGCCGCGGGGCTGGCCGAGGTGCGCCGCGACCTGATGTGGTCGCGCGACAACGCCGCCCGCAGCGCCCGGCTGATCCGGGCGATGGTCTGGCGCCCCGACCGCGCGGTGCCCGACGACGCCGCCCGCGCCATCGTCGCCGCGGTGCAGGCGCTCGAGGCCGGGCCGCTGACGCCCGAGGCCCGCGACGCGGTGGCCGAGGGGCTGTGGACGGCCGCGGTGGCGATCGAGGACGGGGGGCTGTCGGACGCGCTGGCGCGGATGCGGCAGGCGCAGGAGCGGCTGTCCCAGGCCATCCGCCAGGGCGCCAGCCCCGACGAGATCGCCCGGCTGATGGACGAGCTGAAGGCCGCGACCGACGCCTATACCGAGATGCTCGCGCAGCAGGGCGAGGACCCGGCGGCGCGCTTCGACCGCTCGGAACGCCCGGTGCAGGAGATCACCGGCGACCAGATCCAGCAGATGATGGACGAGATCCAGCGGCTGATGAACGAGGGGCGGATGTCCGAGGCGGCCGAGCTGCTCGAGCAGTTCAACCGGATGATGGAGAACCTCGAGATGCGCGAGGGCGGCGCGGGCGGCGAGGGCGCGCCGGGCAGCCGGGCGCAGCGGCGGCTCTCCGAGACGCTGCGCGAGCAGCAGGATCTGGCCGACGAGGCGCTGCGCGAGGCGCAGCGCGACCCGTTCGGCCTGGGGCGGCAGGGGATGGACCCCGAAAGCGGCGGCGCGCCGGGCGAGGAGGCGGACGGGGCCGGACCCGAGGGGGCGCAGCCGGGCGAGCCGGGTGCGGGTGAAGCCGAGGGGGAGGGGGAGGCCGAGGGCGGCAGCCTCGCCGACCGCCAGCGCGGCCTGCGCGAGGAGCTGGGGCGGCAGCGCGGGCTGATGCCGGGCCGCGGCACCCCCGAGGGCGAGGCCGCGGGGCGCGAGATCGACCGCGCCGGCCGGGCGATGGAGGACGCCGAGCAGGCGCTGCGCGAGGGCGACCCGGCGGGCGCGATGGACCGCCAGGCCGAGGCGATCGAGGCGCTGCGCGAGGGGATGCGGGCGCTTGGCGACCTCGCCGCGCGGCAGGGCGGCGAGCGCGGCCAGCCGGGCGACCAGGGCACCGGCGAGGACGGTCAGGCCGGGATGACGGGCCGCGCGCAGGGTGAGGGCGAGGGCCGCGCGGACCGCCCCGGCCGCGACCCGCTGGGCCGCGACCGCAGCGGCCAGGGCGGCAACATCGCCTCGGGCGAGGCGCTGGCCGAGGGCGAGCGGCAGGCGGGCCGGGCGCGCGAGCTGCAGGACGAGATCCGCCGCCGCGCCGGCGAGCCGGCCCGGCCGCGGGCCGAGCGGGATTATCTGGGGCGGTTGCTCGGGGAGTGAAAGGGCGAGCGACGCTGAGGGGTCGGCCCGGCCGCGATCCGCTGGGCGGCGACTCTCTCGAATCGACCTGGCCACCGGCGAGGCGGAGCAGCGGGCGAGCCGGGTGCGCGAGTTGCAGGCCGAGATCATTCACCGCGCGGGCGAGCCGGTCCGGCTGCGGGTTGAGCGGGATTCTCTGGCGGTTGCTCGGGCCGAGGTGAAGGGGGCGGGTTTGCCGCCGAGGACCGGTGGTCTGGTGCGGTTGGGTGCAGCAGAGGGACGCCGGGATGATCGCTGTGCGCCGAGCGAGCTGAGCGCATCGTGTCCGTCCTTGACTACCGCAGAACTCGCTACCCGCCGAGGCGCCGGGGGCACGGATGACTGGCCCCGGGCGCGGGAGCGCCGATGGGTGCGCAGGGAGGACCGAGGCGCGGGCGCCCTGCGGTGAACGGCCCGGGATGTGCGGGCCTCAGGTCGTGCCGTGCGCCCTCGGTTGTGCTGGACGTCCGGGGCCCATACCCGACCTGATGGCACACCTAAGCCGCTGGCCTCAGAGCGCCCCGCGCACCCGCGCCACCAGTGCGTCGGCTTGGGTGTCGAGCCAGATGCGGCCCTCGTCGACCTGCGCCCGCCAGCTCATCAGCGTGGTTCCGAGTGCCCCCTGATCCGCCATCCGCGGCGCCAGCGCGTAGAGCGTCACCGCCACCAGCGCCACCATCACCGCGAGGTGATAGCCCGCGTCGTGCCGCCGCCGGGCCCGGGCTGCGCGGGTAACGGCGGGGGCCGGGCGCCGGGTCGCCGGCGGCGTGGCCGGGAGGGGCCGGGGGGCCGGGGCGGGCGGCGGGGCGGACGTGCGGGCGGTGTGCGAGGCGAGTGCGTCGGCAGCGCGGGGGGGCGGGTCCGAGGGGGCCGCCCCGCGCGAGTCGGGGCTGCGGGGGTCAGGGCTGAGGGTCAGGTCGGCGTCCGTGGCGGCGGCGGCGGGCGGCGCATCGAGAGACGGTGCGGCAGGCGGCGCAGACGAGCGCGCGGCCGGCGGCGGTGCAGAGGGCAGCGTGGACGGCGCAGCAGAGAGCGGCGCGGGTTCGCTCCCCTCCGGCGCAGCGCTCGCGCCCGCCGGATCGGCGTCGCGCGACGGCCCGACCACCAGATCTTCCGCCGGCGTCTCCGGCGCGTCGCCCGGCAGGGTCGTGTCGGAGGTCGCGCGGCGGGCGAGAGCCGCGGCGGTGCGGGCGGTGGCGCGTTCGGCCTCGCGCTCGGCGGCGCGGGCCTCGAGCTCGCGGGCGGCCTCGCCGCGCAGGATCTCGATCACCGATTCGTCCAGCGGCCGGCTGAGCGCCGGGCGGGCGGCGGGGTCGAACCCGGCCGGATAGGCGCGCCAGACGTGCTCGCAGGCGGAACACTCGACGTCGCGGCCGCGGGCGGGGATCGCCTCGGCGTCGATCTCGTACTGCGCGCCGCAGCGCGGGCAGACCAGCCGCATGGAAGCCCTCCGTTCCTCTACCCGGCCCGGTCGCGGCCCGGTGCCGTGCGGCACCGTGTTTCCATCGCCGCCCGGACGTTCTATCACGCTCCCGTCTATCAAGACCCCGTCCGACCGCCAAGCGCGCCCGCAGGGCACCCGAGGGGCGGGACCGGGGGCGGGGACAAGGAGGGTTGTCGTGATCGAGATGCGGGATGTGGCCTTCGCCTACCCACGGGGTGGGGCGCTCTTCAAGGGCCTCACCCTCAGCCTGCCGCGCGGCTCGTTCCACTTCCTCACCGGGCCGTCGGGGGCGGGCAAGACCACCTTCCTGCGGCTCTGCATCGCCGACCTGCTGCCCTCGGCCGGGCAGATGACGCTGTTCGGCGAGGATGCCGCGACCTTGGGCCGCGACGCCATCGCCGGGGTGCGGCGGCGGATCGGGGTGGTGCATCAGGACACCCAGTTCCTCGACCACCTGCCGGTGGCCGAGAACATCGCCCTGCCGATGATGGTCGCGGGCCAGCCCATCGACATGCAGGCGATCCGCGACCTCCTCGCCTGGGTGCAGATGACCGGGCAGGCGCGGGCCATGCCGCCGTCGCTGTCGGGGGGCGAGCGGCAGCGGGCGGCGCTGGCGCGCGCGGTGATCCTGTCGCCGGACGTGATCCTGGCCGACGAGCCGACCGGAAACCTCGACTGGGAGATGTCCTTGCGCCTGCTGCAGTTGCTGGTCGAGCTGAACCGCTCGGGCAAGACGGTGCTGATCGCCACCCACGACCTGAACCTGATCCGCGCGGCCAAGCAGATGGTCTCGGCGCGGGTGCTCAGGATCGCGGGCGGGCGGTTGCAGACCGCGGGGGCCGAGCTGTGAGCGGCCCGGGGGACAGCCGTGGCGACAACCGCGCGAAGCTGCGCGACGCGGGTGCGCGGATGCGCGACCTCGCGCGGCGCGGCGGCACGGCGGCGCGGGCCGACCTCAAGGCGCTGGACATGGCGACGCTGTGGCGGGGGCTGATCGGACGGCAGGCGGGGCTCGCTGACCGGATCGTGCCGCCGACCGGCATGAACGCCCGGCTGACGGTGTTCGCGGCGGGCGTGATGGCGTTCCTCGCGGTGTTCGCGCTGGCGCTGGCGCTGGCCACCGGGCGGCTCGCCGACCGCTGGGCCGAGGGGCTGGCGCAGACCGTGACGGTGCGCGTCTCGGCCCCGCCCGAGGCGATCGAGGCCGAGACCGCGGCGGTGATGGCCGCGCTCGAGACCACGCCGGGCGTGGCCGAGCGCCGGCTCTTGCCGCCCGACGAGGTCGAGGCTCTGCTCGAGCCGTGGTTCGGCCCCGACGTGCCGGTGGACGCCCTGCCGGTGCCGCGGCTGATCGAGGTCCACACCGACGACGATTTCGACGCGGCCGCCCTGCGCCTGAGGCTCGAGGGCGAGGCGCCGGGCGCGGTGCTGGACGACCACACCCAGTGGCGGCGGCCGCTGGTGGCGGCGGCCTCGCGGCTCAGGACGCTCGGCTGGCTGTCGCTGGCGCTGATCGGGGCCGCAGGGGCGGCGATCGTGACGCTCGCCGCGCAGGCGTCGCTGGCGGCGAACGGGCAGGTGATCCGGGTCATGCGGCTGATCGGGGCGCGCGACCTGACCATCGCGCAGGCCTTCGTGCGCCGGCTCACCCGCCGGGTGGCGCTGGGCTCGGCGGGCGGCACGCTGATCGGGATGCTCGCGGTCTGGGCGCTGCCCGACATGAACGCGGCGGGCGGGTTCCTGACCGGGCTCGGCTTCACCGGCTGGGGCTGGCTTGCGCCGCTGCTGATCCCCGTGGTGGGGGTGCTGGTGGGCTTCGTCGCCACCCGTGCCGCGGCGCTGCGGATGCTGCGGGCGGTGCGCTGATGGCCCGGCGGGTCGAGATCCCCGGCTGGGCGCTGGACCACGGCCCGGCGGCCGATCCCGCCGCCTATCGCCCCGGCCCGCTGCCGGCGCTGTGGCGGGTGCGGACGACGGTCTATTACCTCTGGATCGCCGGGGTCACGCTGGTCATGGGGCTGTGGTGGCTGCCCAAGGTGATGCGCGACCCGCGCAACGCCCATGTGCTGCCCGTGGTCTGGACCGGGCGGCTGCTGGCCGCGGCGCGCACCATCCTCGGCGTCTCGGTGGAACTCCGCGGCACGCCCCCCACCACCGACGCCATCATCGCGGCCAAGCACCAGAGCTTCCTCGACATCCTCGCGATCTCGCACGCCGTGCCGCAGTGCGGCTTCATCATGAAGCGCGAGGTGATGCGGGTGCCGGTCATGGGCTACTACGCCCGCCGCGCCGGCTGCATCCCCATCGACCGCGCCCGCGGCGGCGAGGCGATGCGCCAGATCACCGGCGAGATCGCCGAGCGCATGGCCGGGCCCGAGGGCCTCGGCCAGCTCATCATCTATCCCGAGGGCACCCGGACCCGGCCGGGCGAGCGGCGGCGCTACAAGCACGGGGTCGGGACGGTCCAGGCCGCGACCGGGCTGAACGTGCACCCGGTGGCGGTGAACTGCGGAATGTTCTGGCCGCGCGAGGGGCTGCGCATCCGCCCCGGCCGGTCGGTGATCGAGTTCCTGCCGCCGGTCCCGCCCGAGGCCGACCCGCCCGAGACCGTGGCCCGGCTCGAGGCGCTGATCGAGGGCCGGTCGGACGCGCTGATGGCGATGGCCGGGCTGGCGCTGCCGGGCGCGGACGCGCCCCGGGCCTAGGGCGCGGGCAGCACCTCCACGCGGTGTTCCGGCATCACCGGGACCAGCAGGCTGTCTCCGCTGCGGGCGAGATCGGCCGGGCCTTGCATCGCCGGGGCGGCGACCGGCTCAGCCGCGCCGGTTGCGGGATCGACCCGCAGGATGCGGCCGGGCGTCGGGGTCCCCATCGCCACCCAGTCGCTGACGATCAGCGCCCCGTCCGCGGCCAGCACCACGCCGTCGAACCGCCCGTGGATGTCGCCCACCGGCGCCGTGGCGCCGCTGGTCAGGTCGATGCGGGTGATGCCGCCGCCTTCCAGCTGCGCGCCGGTGGCCACGACATAGGCGCGGTCGCCGTCAGCCACGACGCCGTTCGCGCCGCCGATCCCGCTGGCGATCACGTCGAACCGGCCGCTCCCGGGGTCGAGCGAGAGCACGCGCCCGGCCTCGAAGTCCGTGACCAGCAGACGCTCGCCGGCCGGGGCGAGGTCGTTGAGCGACCGCGCGCCCTCGGGGCGGTATTCGGCCAGCTGACGGCCGGTCGTGGGATCGAAGGCCACGATGCGGTCGATGTCGGCGACGTAGAGCCGCCCGCCCAGCAGCGCCAGACCCTTGGGCGAATCGAGCGGGGTGCCGGGCTGCGGGATGGCGGGGCCGTCCAGCACCTCGCCCTGCGGACCGATCCGGGCGATGAAGCCGTCCCTGTCCCGGGTCGAGGTGTCGAGAGCCTGCCCGAGGTTCGAGACAAAGCCCTGCTCGCCCGCCATCAAGACGCTTTCGGGATGGGCGAGGGCGGGGGCGTCGGCCGCGGCGGGGCCTGCGGCCACGAGCGCAGCCACGAGCGCGGTCACGGGCGCGGCGGCGGCGAGGGTGAAGCGCATCGGATGTCCTTTCCGGATGATCCGGCTCTGGGTCCGGGTCTAGCGGGCCGGGCAGCGGCGCGTGGTCCCGGCCAGCGCGACTCTGGTCCCGAAACGCTCGATCGGGTGCTGCGCGCGGGCGCGCGGGGTGGCACTCTGGGCCGCATGACGATTGCCGATCCCCAGCTCACGCTCATCAACCGCCTGCGGGCGATGGTCCCGCCGCCTGCGGCCGGACCCGTGCCCGGCACCGGCAAGGTCGGTGCGGGGCCGGGTCTCTTCACCTATTGCGCGCTCAGCCGCGAGCGGATCGCGGATGTCCTGGCCGAGCAGCCCGCGGTCGGGATTGTGCTCGAGGGCCGCAAGGAGCTGTGGCTGGGCGCGGACGAGGCGGCGGTCTGCCGGCCCGGCGACGCCTTCATCGTGCCGGCCGACACGCCACTGACCGCCGTCAACATCCCCGATCCGCAGCGCGGCTGGTATCGGGCGCTCATCATCGAGCTGGGGGCCGCGGCGCTGCCCGTCTCGGCGCGCCGCGCGGGACCCGGGCTGGCGCTGACGATGACCGGCGCGCTCGAGGCGGCGCTGTGGCACGCCGCACAGGCGATCGCCGACGCGCCCTCGCGCCCCACGGTCCGGCAGGCGCGGCTGGACGAGCTGGCCGCGCTGGTGCTCGACGACCCGGTCGGGGGGTGGCTGCTGCGGGCGCGGGCGGGCCAGCGGCTCGCCCGGCTGCTGGCGGCCGATCCGGCGCGGGACTGGACCGTGGATCAGGCAGCCGCGGCGCTGGGCCTTGGCAACGCCACCCTGCGGCGCCGGCTGGCCGCCGAAAAGACCTCGTTCCGGGCGCTTCTGCGCAGCGCCCGGCTGGAGCGCGCGCATCGCGTCCTGTCCGAGACCGGCCGCTCCGGCGCCGCCGCCGCTGCTGCGGGGCTGCGCTCGCGCGGGCATTTTGCGCGCGCCTATCGGGCCCGGTTCGGCCACAACCCGGCGCAGTCCGGGCCGGGTCTGGACAACCCGCCCCACCACCCCTAGCTCTGGCCCGATCCAGACAAGGAGCCTCCATGCCCCCGATCATCGAGGTGGACCGCCTCTCCAAGCGGTATGGCAGCGGCACGGTGGCGCTGGACGAGGTGTCGCTGGCAATCGAGCCGGGCGAGATCCTGGCGCTGCTGGGGCCGAACGGGGCCGGCAAGACGACGCTGATCTCGATCATCTGCGGGCTGGTGGTGCCGACCGGCGGCACCGTCCGGGTCGGGGGCCACGACATCCGCACCGACTGGCGCGCGGCGCGGCGGCTGATCGGGCTGGTCCCGCAGGAAATCGCGCTCGAGCCCTTCGAGACGGTGATCGACAGCGTGCGCTTCACCCGCGGGCTTTACGGCGAGGGGCCGGACGAGGCCTATCTGGAACAGCTCCTGCGCAGCCTCGCGCTGTGGGAGAAGCGGGGCGCGAAGACCCGCGAGCTCTCGGGCGGGATGAAGCGGCGGGTGCTGATCGCCAAGGCCCTGTCGCACCGGCCGCGGGTGCTGTTTCTCGACGAACCCACCGCCGGGGTGGACGTGCATCTGCGCCGCGAGATGTGGCAGGTGGTGCGCGACCTGCGCGCGCAGGGCGTGACGATCATCCTGACCACGCATTACCTCGAAGAGGCCGAGGACATGGCCGACCGCATCGGGGTGATCGACAAGGGGCGGCTCTTGCTGGTGCGTCCCAAGGCCGAGCTGATGGGCGAGTTCGGGCGGAAGCGCCTGACGGTCGAGCTGGACCGGCCGCTCGCGGCGCTGCCCGAGGGCCTGCCGCCCGAGATCGCGGCGGGGCTGACGCTGGCGCCGGGCGGGCTGCGGCTCGACTATGACTATGACGCGCGGGCGGCGCGGACCGGGATCGGGGCGCTGCTCGCGGCGCTGAACGAGCGCGGGATCGCGGTGCGGGACGTGGCGACGACGCAATCCTCGCTGGAGGAGGTTTTCATGGCGCTGCTCGAGCATGGCGGCGCCGCGGGGGGTACCGCGGGGCGCCTCGGGTCCGGGGCGGCGGACGAGGGTCCGGCGCCGGCCGCGCCGCCGGTGACGGACGCGCTGGGCGAGGCTGCGGGCGCAGAGGCCGGGGATGCGGCCGTGGCGCGGGATGCAGGGCGGGGCACGGCATGAACTGGCAATCCGTCCGGGCGATGTATCGGCACGAGATGGCGCGGTTCTTCCGCACCATCTGGCAGTCGCTGGCCTCGCCGGTGCTTTCGACGGTGCTGTATTTCGTGGTCTTCGGCGCGGCCATCGGCGGGCGCATCCAGGCGGTCGAGGGGATCGCCTATGGCGCCTTCATCGTGCCGGGGCTGATGATGCTGACGGTGCTGCAGCAGTCGGTCTCGAACGCGAGTTTCGGCATCTATTTCCCGAAGTTCTCGGGGACGATCTACGAATATCTCGTGGCGCCCACCGGCTGGGCCGAGGTGGCGCTGGGCTTCGTCGGGGCAGCGGCGACCAAGGCGGTGCTGATCGCGCTGATCATCCTGGTCACCAGCTTCGCCTTTGTCGGCGTCCACATCGCCCATCCCGTGTGGATGCTGGTGTTTCTGGTGCTGACCGCGGTGGCGTTCTCGCTTCTGGGCTTCATCATCGGGCTCTGGGCCAAGAACTTCGAGCAGTTGCAGCTGGTGCCGATGATGGTGATCACGCCGCTGGTGTTCCTCGGGGGGGCGTTCTACTCGGCCTCGATGCTGCCGTCGCCGTGGGACCGGATCGCCACCTTCAACCCGGTGCTGCACCTCATCTCGGGGTTCCGCTGGTCGTTCTTCGGCATGGCCGATGTGCCGGTCGGACTGTCGCTCGCCGCGGTGGTGGTGATGATCGCGGTGCTGCTGGTGGCGGTGCGGTGGATCTTTCTCACCGGCTGGCGGCTGCGGGAGTGAGGCGGTCGGGGGGCTACGCGGATCGCCGGCAAGGACGTTCGCGTCGGGGCGGACGCGCCATCGCGGCAAAGTTGTGACGGCCCAAGGCGTTTCGCGCAAAAAGTTAACCACGCCCCCACCATCTTAACCCTTCGTTAACCAATCCCCGGCTACCCGATTCGCAACGCCGTGCGACAAGCGGCGGCTGGGGACAGGGGCGAGGGCAGGTGGCGACGGCAACACTTTATGATTTCTTCGAGTTGTCCGGGCCGCCCGCCCCCGCGGCCGAATACAGCTACGCCGGAAGCCCGAACCCGGCCCCGCTGAGCTTCGGCCCGATCCTCGAGCCGGTGACGGTCGAGACGGCGCGGGCGGGCACCGTCCTCGTGGGCGACCAGGTGATGCTCGACGGGACCGCCTGGACGATCAGCCGGATGCACGAGATCACCGCGACGGTTGCCACGGTGATGCCGGACGGCTCGACCATGTACCTCTACAGCTCGCACCAGGTGCTGACGGTCAGCGACGGGAGGACGCGACGCTATCTCGCCATCGAATACGATCAGTTCGCCAAGGAGAACGAGAAATATTACCCCGGTGGGACGATCGAACGGCTGTCGATCGGCACGATGGACCAGAGCACCTACCTCACCATCGCGTATTTTTCGGGCGACAACGAGAACCGGCTGAAGGTCGCGCCGGCGATGTGTTTTGCCACCGGCACGCTGATCGAGACGGCCGACGGCCCGCGCCCGGTCGAGGCGCTGCGGGTGGGCGAGCGCGTGCTGACGCGCGACCACGGGTTCCAGCCGCTGCGCTGGCTGGGCGGGCGGCGGCTGTCGGGGGCCGAGCTGGCGCAGGCGCCGCGGCTGGCGCCGGTCCGCATCGCTGTGGGGGCGCTGGGGCCGGGGCAGCCGGCGCGCGAGCTGACGCTCTCACCCCAGCACCGGGTGCTGGTCCGCTCACCCATCGCCGGGCGGATGGCGGGGCAGGCCGAGGTACTGGTGGCGGCGGTCCACCTGGTGGGCCTGCCGGGGGTCGAGCGGATCGCGGCGCCGGGGGGCGTCGGCTACTGGCACCTGATGTTCGACGCCCACGAGATCGTCTTCGCCAACGGCGCCGAAGCCGAGTCGCTCTATCTCGGGCCGATGGCCCGGCAGGCGCTGCCGCCCGAGGCGCTGGCCGAGATCGCGGCGATCTTTCCGGGGCTGCTCGACGAGGGCGCGGCGACCCCCGTCCCGGCGCGGCCCATTCTGCGCGGCGCGCAGAGCCGCAGGCTGGTCGAGCGGCAGGTGAAGAACCGCAAGCCGCTGGTGGCGCCGCTGCCGCTGGCTACGCTGACCGTGCGAATGCCCGAGCCGCTACCCGCCTAGCGCGGGCAGAGCCGGGTCATGGGGTCGAGCGCTACGTACTCGCGCGCGGTGATCGACTGGATGCTGAGCGAGTGGCGCCATTCGTTGAACCAGCGGGCGCGGATGCCGTTGCGGTAGGTCGTGGCCATGAGCTGGTCGACGATCGGCGGGATCACCTGGGTGTTGGGCAGCCGCGGGGCGTGGAACCCGACCGTCGCATCCGGCGCGAGGCAGGCGTTCGGCAGGGTCACGAGCATCGTGCAGGCCGAGTTGCAGAGCCCCCGGATCTCGACGGGGCGGCCCGAGGCGGCCAGTTGCTGGCGATAGGCCATCATCTGCACGACGTTGCCGCCGCGGTTGTCGCGGATGACGATCGGGCCCTGCGGCGCCGCAGGCGCGGCCGCGGGCGCGGGTGCGGCCGGACGCGCGCCGGGCCGGGTGACCGCGGGCAGGCTGACGCTCGGCAGCGTCACGGTCGGCAGGCGCATGGCGGCCGTCGGGGCGGCCGGTTGTCCGGGCTGGGCGGCGGGTTGTCCGGGGGCCGCGCCGGTCACCCCGGCGGGGGCGGCACAACCGGCGAGGACGGCGAACAGCGTCAGGACCGCGAGTGCGGCAGGGCGGAGGCGTTTGGTCATGCCGCGATCATGCCCCGCCGCGCGCCCGAGGAAAAGCCGCGGCGCTGCGTCGCGGGGAGTCGGGGAGGGGATTCGGGCGGGGCCAGCCGGGCGGTCGCTTGGGGACGGTTGGTCCGAGCCGGAGGGCTGGCCGGGCAGAGATTGGCGGAAGCGGTAGAACCAGTTGGCTCGGCCGGGCAGGGCAAAGACGCGCAGAGGTGGAGTGCCCGGGCAGCAGCGCGCACCGCGATGAAGCCAAGCGGAGCCGTGTCGGGTTCACTCGAGCCCCGACGCAAGTTGCGCCGCCTCGCGGGCCAAGGCGCCCCCGCCCCGCTCACCACCGAGCCAACCCGCGCGCCGCGCAGGCTCAACCCCATCCCTACGGCGGGTCACACCGCCCCGCAGTCCCAACCCACCCCCCGCCGTCACACACCGTCCCCCGCCACGGCCGCCTCAATCGCGGCGACGTCGATCTTGCGCATCGTCATCATCGCCTCGAACGCCCGCCGCGCCGGCGCGCCGCCCTGGGCGAGCGCGTCGGTCAGCACCCGCGGGGTGATCTGCCACGAGACGCCCCAGCGGTCCTTGCACCAGCCGCAGGCGCTCTCGGTCCCGCCGTTGTCGACGATCGCGTGCCACAGCCGGTCCGTCTCGGCCTGGTCGTCGGTGGCGATCTGGAACGAGAACGCCTCGGTCTGGGGAAACGTCGGGCCGCCGTTCAGCCCGAGGCAGGGGATGCCGCAGACGGTGAAGGTGACGGTCAGCACGTCGCCCTCATGCCCGCCGGGGAAGTCCGCGGGGGCGCGGTGGACGGCGGTCACGGCGCTGTCGGAGAAGGTGGCGGCGTAGAAGCGGGCGGCGGCCTCGGCGTCGCCGTCGTACCAGAGGCAGATGGTGTTCCTGGGGGTGGCCATGGTCGACATCCTCTCGGCTGGGGAGGCCGGGCGCGCCGGTCACGCGGCGAGAAGCCCGACAGGCGCGGAACGTCGCGCGCAACTTTGCGTTCCGGCCGCGGCGCGCTATAGGCGGGCCATGAGCCTCAATCCGCCGAACCTGCGTCCCGACCTCGCCCCCGTCCCGCGGCTGGGCGACGACTCACGCCTGCACGGGCCGGACCGCGAGGCTCTGGGCCGCGGCGGGCAGCCGACCATCGGCATGGTCAGCCTCGGCTGCCCCAAGGCGCTGGTGGACAGCGAGCGCATCCTGACCCGCCTGCGGGCCGAGGGCTACGCGATCAGCCCCGCCTATCAGGGCGCCGATGCGGTGATCGTGAACACCTGCGGGTTCCTCGACAGCGCCAAGGCCGAAAGCCTCGAGGCGATCGGCGAGGCGCTGGCCGAGAACGGCCGGGTGATCGTCACCGGCTGCCTCGGGGCCGAGCCGGACTACATCACCGGCGCCCATCCTAGGGTGCTCGCGGTGACCGGGCCGCACCAGTATGAGCAGGTGCTGGACGCGGTCCACGCCGCAGTGCCGCCGGCGCCCGATCCGTTCATCGACCTGCTGCCCGCGTCCGAGGTGCGGCTGACGCCCCGGCACTACGCCTATCTGAAGATTTCCGAGGGCTGCAATCACGCCTGCAAGTTCTGCATCATCCCGGACCTGCGCGGCAGGCTGGTCAGCCGCCCGGCCCATGCGGTGGTGCGCGAGGCCGAGCGGCTGGTCGCCTCGGGCGTGCGCGAGCTGCTCGTGATCTCGCAGGACACCAGCGCCTACGGGGTGGACCTGCGCCACGCCGAGGACCGCGGGCACCGGGCGCACATCACCGACCTCGCCCGCGACCTCGGCGGGCTCGGGGCGTGGGTGCGGCTGCATTACGTCTATCCCTATCCCCACGTCCGCCAGCTCGTCCCACTGATGGAGGCGACCGCCGCGACCGGGACCGGGGTGCTGCCCTATCTCGACATTCCCTTTCAGCACGCCCACCCGGACGTTCTGCGGCGCATGGCCCGCCCCGCGGCCAGCGCCCGGACCCTGGACGAGATCGCCGCCTGGCGCGCCGCGGTGCCGGGGATCACCCTGCGCTCGACCTTCATCGTGGGTTATCCGGGCGAGACCGAGGCCGAGTTCCAGTATCTGCTCGACTGGCTCGACGAGGCGCAGCTCGACCGGGTGGGGTGCTTCCAGTACGAGAACGTGCGCGGCGCGCGGGCCAATGCGCTGCCCGACCACGTGCCGGATGCGGTCAAGCAGGACCGCTGGGACCGCTTCATGGCCAAGGCCCAGGCGATCAGCGCGGCGAAGCTTTCGGCCAAGGTCGGCACGCGGCAGCGGGTGATCGTGGACGCGGTGGACGAGGGCGGGGCCACCTGCCGGACCATGGCCGACGCGCCCGAGATCGACGGCAACCTGTTCATCGACGAGGGCTTCGCGGCGCTTTCGCCCGGCGACATGGTCGAGGTGACGGTGGACGAGGCGTCGGACTACGACCTGTGGGGTACGCTGTGACCGAGCCCGACATCCCCTATGGGGATGCGATGCTGCGGGTCCGGGAGGACCCCAAGGGCGGCATCAATGCGCCGGGCGTCGGGGGCGCGCCATGACGCTGCCGAAGTGGGACCGCGAGGGGGCGCCGAAGAAGCCCTCGATCGTCGGGATCGGGGCGCAGAAGGCCGGGACCACCTGGCTCAGCCAGATGCTGGCCCAGCACCCGCAGGTGTGGCTGCCGCCCTTCAAGGAGGCGCAGTTCTTCAACCACCGCTTCGTGCCCGAGCATCGCCAGTGGCTGCCCTGGCATTTCCGCCGCGCCCGCCAGAACCTCGAAAAGCGCTACGCCGCGAAGGGCGAGGCGCTGCCGCCCGAGATGGCCGAGTGGCTCGACCGGATCACCCGCGGCGAGATGTTCACCAACCACTGGTACAAGCAGGTCTTCGCCCCCGCGCCCGCCGGCACCCAGCCCTGCGACATCACGCCCGAGTATTCGACCCTGCCCGACGAGGGCGTGGCCTTCGTCGAGACGTTCCTGCCGCAGGCGAAGTTCATCTATATCATCCGCCACCCGGTGGACCGGGCGATCAGCCAGCTCAAGATGAACCTCACCCGCAAGGGGCGCGCGCCCAAGGGGGTTGCGGGCTGGATGGCCGAGATCGACGACCCGGTGCTCTACGACCGCGGCGATTACGCGACCTACGTGCCGCGCTGGACCGCGCGCTTCGGCCCCGAGCGGCTGCTGATCCTGCCCTTCGGCGCCATCGCCGCGGACCCCGCGGGGGTGATGGCGCGGGTCGAGGCGCATTGCGGCCTCGCGCCCCACGCCTATCGCAACCTCTCGGCCAAGGTCTTTGCCGCCAACGCCGCGCTGTCCTGCCCCGGCGAGGTCCGGGCCGAGATCCGCCGCCGGGTCGAGCCGCAGTTCGCCTTCATCGAGGCGACCTTCGGGCCCGAGTTCGCCCGCCACATCCGCTAGACGGCGTGGCGGGCTGGCGGGTCAACCTGCATTATCCGTGGTGGGCGCGCACCCGCCCTGAGCGCGACGACCCGCGGCGCGGGATGTTCGGCGCGCTCGAGGCGGCGCTGCTGGCGCGCGAGGACATCCGCTCGACCGGCTCGACGGTGGCAGTCCGGCCGGGGGCCTTCGCGCCCGAGCGGGTGTGGACGCTGAACTTTCACGGCACCGGGCGCGGGCCGCGCAACCTGTTCTACAAGGAAGCCTATCTGCCCGGCTTCTACAGCTTCGACCCGGCCGGCTACTCCGGCTGGTCAGCCAATGCCGGGCTGCGCTTCGACCCGGCGGCGATCTCGGCGGACGAGGCGGGGCGGTATTTCGACGGCCTCGCGCAGCGGTTCCTGATCCCGGGGGTCAGCAAATACGCGCAGCCGGCGCCGCAGGCCGAGATCCCCGCGGGCTGCATCTTCGTCGCCCTGCAGGTGCCGCGCGACAAGGTGCTGACGCTGGCCGACCTCGACACCCACGCGATGCTCGCAGGCTGCCTTTCCCGTGCCCCGCGCGAGCCGGTGGTGATCAAGCTGCACCCGCGCTCGCGCGACCCGCAGTTCGAGGCGCAGGTGCGGGCGCTGCATGACCCCGCGGGCCACGTCCATGTGCTCGACGAGCCGATCGACGCGCTGATCGCGGCGGCGCGGGTGACGGTCTGCATCAACTCGGGCGTGGGGATCGAGGCGCAGCTGCGCGGCGGCGCGGTCATCACCTGCGGGGCCTCGGACTACGGCGCGCTGACCCGGCGGGCGCGGACCCCCGCCGAACTGGAAGCGGCGCTCGACACCGCCGCGCCGCCCGACCCGGACCTGATGCGCCGCCATGCGACGTGGCTCTTCCGCGACGTGTTCGTGGACGACACGGCGCCGGGCTGGACCGACAAGGTGCTCGACCGCCTCGCCGCCACCTGAGCGGTGGACAGGGGCGGCGGCGGCGGCTCTACTTTCCGGCGAGGAGAGAGGGAGAGGAGCCCCGCATGACACGACCCACGCAACGACAGGCCCTGCGCGCCGCGGCACTCATCGGCTGGGTGGCGCTCGCCGGCCCCGCCGCCGCGCTCGACGCGCTGGTGGAGAAGCAGTCCTTCACCCTGACCAACTTCGCCACCCAGGGCGGCGCGGTCATCCCCGAGATGACGCTGGGGTACGAGACCTACGGCACGCTGAACGAGGCCAAGGACAACGCCATCCTCATCACCCATTTCTTCTCGGGCAACTCGCACGCGGCGGGGAAATATGCGGCCGACGATGCCGCGCCGGGCTATTGGGACGCGATCATCGGGCCGGGCAAGCCCATCGACACCGACAAGTATTTCGTCGTCTCGGCCGACACGCCGGTGAACCTCGGGACGAAGAACCCCAAGGTCATCACCACCGGCCCCGCGACGGTGAACCCGGCGACCGGCAAGCCGTGGGGGATGGACTTCCCTATCCTGACCATCGGCGATTTCGTCGAGACGCAGAAGGGGCTGATGGACCAGCTCGGGATCGGCAAGTGGCACGCGGTCATGGGCGCCTCGATGGGGGGGCTGCAGGCCTATGACTGGGCGGCGCGGCACCCCGACAAGCTGAGCCGGGTGATCCCGGTGATCTCGTCGGGGTGGGCCGACGCCGACCTGATCGCGTGGCTCGACGTCTGGGGCGCGCCGGTGCGGCTCGACCCCAACTGGAACGGCGGGGATTACTACGAGGGCACGCCGCCCGACGCGGGGCTGGCCGCGGCGATGAAGATCATCACCCTGCAGGCGAGTTCGCCCGACTGGACCAACCCGACCTTCGGGCGGCAGTGGGCGGCCGAGGGGGCGGACCCGGCGGCGTCGTTCGACAACGAGTTCAAGGTCGTCCAGACGCTGCGCGACGGGGGCGCCGCGCGGGCCGCGACCTCGGACGCGAACCACCTGCTCTATCTCATCAAGGCCAACCAGCTCTTCGTCGCCGGCGCCACCGGGGCCGCGGCGGCAGGGGCTGCGGGGGGCACGAGCCTTTACGAGGGTCTCAAGGCCATCGACGTGCCGGTGATGCTGGTCCACACCGACGAGGATCTGGTGTTCCCCGGCGACGCGGTGCGCGAGACGGCGGCGATCATCAAGTCCGACGGCACCCCCGTCGAGGTGGTCGAGATCAACGGCACCCGCGGGCATCTGGACGGGGTGGTGAACATCGGCCAGGCCGGCGAGGCGATCCGCGGCTTCCTGGACCGCTGAAAATGCGGGAGTTCAGGCCGATGCTGTGGCGGGCTGTCCAGGCGGCCAGCCTGGGCTTTGTCGGCCTGCTCGTCATCGGCCTACTCACCTCGCGCTGGCTGCCGCCACGGGCTGCCGCCAATTCTGAAACGGGCTGCTACTGGACGGATGCATTGTTCGTGTTCGTCCAGTGCAGCCCGCGCGCGCCTCTGGGCTGGCTGCGCGAGCCGGTCTACAACCTTTATTCGCCCTGCTTTTCCCTTTTGCCGGGGTGGCGCATATCCGATCGGCTCATGGCGTGGGATGGTTCTATCTGATCGCAGGGCTGGCCGCCTGGGTGGCTGTCGCCGTGGCGGTCTTGACCCTCGGGCGGCTGATTCGACGCGCCTTCAATTCGCCCCCCCGATGGCCTAGATAACCGCCAACCTTACAGGAGCGGATCATGGCCTCGTATCAGTATGTCTATCACATGGACGGCGTGTCCAAGACCTATCCGGGCGGCAAGAAGACGTTCGAGAACATCCGCCTGAACTTCCTGCCCGGGGTCAAGATCGGGGTCGTCGGCGTCAACGGCGCGGGGAAATCCACCCTGCTGCGGATCATGGCCGGGCTCGACAAGGACTTCTCGGGCGAGGCCTGGGCCGCCAAGGGCGCGACCGTCGGCTATCTGCCGCAGGAGCCGCAGCTTGACCCGCAGCTCAACGTCCGCGGCAACGTGATGGAGGGGGTGAAGGCCAAGCAGGCCAAGCTCGACCGCTACAACGAACTCGCCATGAACTACTCGGACGAGACCGCCGACGAGATGGCGAAGCTGCAGGACGAGATCGACGCCGAGAACCTGTGGGACCTCGACAGCCAGGTCGACGTCGCGATGGAGGCGCTGCGCTGCCCGCCCGACGACGCCGACGTGGAAACCCTTTCCGGGGGTGAGCGGCGCCGGGTCGCGCTGTGCAAGCTGCTGCTGGAACAGCCGGACATGCTGCTGCTGGACGAGCCGACCAACCACCTCGACGCGGAAACCATCGCGTGGCTGCAGAAGCACCTGATCGAATATCCGGGCACGATCCTGATCGTGACCCACGACCGCTATTTCCTCGACGACATCACCGGCTGGATTCTCGAACTGGATCGCGGCCGGGGGATCCCCTACGAGGGCAACTATTCGGCGTGGCTGGAGCAGAAGGCCAAGCGGCTGGAACAGGAAGCCCGCGAGGACAAGGCGCGGCAGAAGTCGCTCGAGCGCGAGCTGGACTGGATCCGCGCCGGCGCCAAGGCGCGGCAGGCCAAGCAGAAGGCGCGGATCAACGCCTATAACGAGATGGCGGCGAAGTCCGAGCGCGAGAAGATCGCCAACGCCCAGATCATCGTCCCGAACGGCCCGCGGCTGGGCGGCAAGGTGATCGAGGTCTCCGGCCTGACCAAGGCCTTCGGCGACAAGCTGCTGATCGAGGGGCTGGACTTCAGCCTGCCGCCGGGCGGCATCGTCGGCGTGATCGGCCCGAACGGCGCCGGCAAGTCGACGCTGTTCAAGATGCTGACCGGCGCCGAAAAGCCCGACGCGGGCGAGATCACCTTCGGCGACACCGTGCAGCTTTCGTTCGTGGACCAGTCCCGCGACGCGCTCGACGCCAACAAGACGGTGTGGGAGGAGATTTCGGGCGGCGCCGAGCAGATCGACCTCGGCGACGCGCAGATGAACTCGCGCGCCTATGCCTCGGCCTTCAACTTCAAGGGCGGCGACCAGCAGAAGAAGGTCGGGCTGCTCTCGGGCGGTGAGCGCAACCGCGTCCACATGGCCAAGCTGCTGAAATCCGGCGGCAACGTGCTGCTGCTCGACGAGCCGACCAACGACCTGGACGTGGAAACCCTGCAGGCGCTGGAAGCGGCGCTGGAGGACTTCGCCGGCTGCGCGGTCATCATCTCGCACGACCGCTTCTTCCTCGACCGGCTCTGCACCCACATCCTCGCCTTCGAGGGCGATGCCCATGTCGAGTGGTTCGAAGGCAACTTCGAGCAGTACGAGGAGGACAAGGTGCGCCGGCTGGGGCCGGACGCGGTCGAGCCGAAGCGGGTGAAGTATAAGAAGTTCACGAGGTAGTGGCATGGCAAAGCAAACGAGCGCCAACACGCCAAAGGTCACCTTCATCACGCAGGCAGAACCAATCGACGAATACGGTCGCGCCCTTTATGCGGTGGCTCGCTCGATCTTGAGAGCCTTCATCGACTCGATTTCCGATGAAGATTTGGCAGACTTGAACACTGAGCTTAAAGATGTTCGAGCGCGGCAATTCGCGAAGGTTGTTCGGCTAGAACGTGACAAGGGGATGAGGGGCGACGGTTTTGAGTGGGCTGTCCATGAGGCGATCCTTGGACACGAGCCTAACGTCACCGATCACATTTCTAATGTACTACGCAAGTGTTCGCCCACTCGTTTGCGAGATCGCAGTCCACAGTCTCTGCTTTACGGCTACGAGCGGGCAAAGTTTCTAGGCTTTATCGACGCTGTTGTCGAGAACGCAGGCGATGGAGCATATCTTTTGCCAGAGGGTAGTGGTCGGCCATTTAGTTTCGGGCCGTGGGTAGCAACGGCAGCAAGAGGTCTTCAGTCTGAACCATCACTGCCGGACAGGATTAAGCAAATATGGAAAACAGACCTTTTTCTTTCGACTGAGGACGACGCCTGTTACGTCGCTGCAACAGTTAAGTCAAATTACAAGCTTCTTGAGTCTGGCCGGGGGTTGAGAGTAGGAATAGTTCCAGAGTCGACCCACTTTGGAAACAAAGAGGGAGTTTGGTACGATAATTCGAAAAAGATGTGGATCGTAAGCCTCGCTGATCCCAACGGTTTCATGGGGTTGTACAACGACGCCGATATGGCCGTGGGTCGAGCGATGTGTAGCTTGGGCAAGCAGGCTCAGCCTCCATATTACGCGAAGCCGAGCGCTAAGGGTCAAAGGCTGCAAGAACAGTTAGAGAAATATCCTGACGCGCGGATTTTAGAGATTGAGGAAGCTTTGAACGAGGCTGCACAGCAGAACCTCGTCAAGCAATCGCATGAACTTGTCGGGGTTAATGCCCCCGAGTGGCTGCATATAAAGCAAAAGGCCGCAACTGTTATTGCTCCGAAGCCTTCGTTCTCGGCATTGGACTAATAAGGTTCATCGTCACCGTAACCTACATCGCGTTACCTCGCCTCACCGCACCCGCCCAGTCCACCCCGGCGGCCGCTTCCCCACCCAGTCCCAGAACCGCCGGAGCCCCTCGTGCCCGCGCAATGCCTCGACCGAGGCGTAGCGTCGCGCCAGTTCCGCCTCGGTCAACGTGCGGTGGATGACCTTGTGGCAGACGGCGTGGATCAACACCGTCTCGCCCTGGACGCCGCCCTTTACCCGCGGCACCAGATGATGCCGCGCGCCCGGAGGGATCGGGTGCAGGCACAAAAGGCAGACGGGGGCGCAGCCACCCCCGCCCGCCGCGCCGCCGCATGACCTTCGGCTCAATTCGCGGGCTTGGGCGCCGCGGAGTCGGCAGCCTTCGGGGCGGCCGTGTCGCTCGGGTTGCCGGTCGTCGCGTCGCCCCCCTGGGCCGCCGCGTCGCCCGGTTTGGCGGCGGTGGCGTCGCCGGTGACGGAGGTCTCGCCGGACTTGGCGGCTTCGGCGGCGGTGCCGTTGGTCAGCGGGTTTTCCGCCGGAGTCATTACGCCATCGTTGACCTTTTGCCCCGCATTCTGCGCCACCCCATCCTTCGCGCCAGAAGCCGCCCCGGCACCGGGCGTCGCGGCCTCCTCGGGCGTCACCTCCTGCGCCGCCACCGGGTCGGTGTCGGCCGCGTTGGCGCCCCCGGCCACGGTCAGCCCCAGCAGCCGCCAGGTCAGCATCCCCCCGCGGTAATAGCTGATCTTCTCCGCCGGGTAGCCCGCGTCGATCATCGCCCGGATCGCGGTCGGCGACTGGCCGCACCAGATGCCGTTGCAGAACAGGATCGCCTTCTTCGCCTCGGCGCAGTCGAACTTGCCGTCGAAATCGGGCTCGCAGCCGAGCTCGCTCAGCCGCTCGACCGCCTGGGTGTAGGGGATGTTGATGGCGCCGGGGATGGTGCCGCCGGTGAACCAGTCCGGCGTGCGGCCATCGACGAGGATCGTGTCGCCGGCCTTCATTGCCTCGATCAGCTCAAGCTCGCCCACGGTGGTCACGCCGGGGGCGGGGCTCATCGGCTGGATGCAGAAGGGCGGACAATCCATGCTGGTCAGCGCCCAGTCCCCCTCGAGACGGGCGCCGGGGGTCTGGTCGCGGCGGATGGTGAACTCACCGTCGGGGGTCTTGAACACCGCCTCGGCCATGTCGCGGGTGATGCCGACGCGGGGCGCGCCCTGCGGGGGCGCCGGGGCGGCCTCTGGAGTTGCAGCCGGCGCTTCGGCCGGGGCGGCGGGGGCCGGCGTGGCCTGCGCCAGGGCCATCGGCGCGGTGGCGGCGGTCAGCAGCAGGACGGCGGCCGAGCGGATCAGGGTCGTGGTCATGCGGGTCTCCTCCCTCTTTCGTACTGGGGGGTCAGCGCGCAACCGCGCGGTGGGGTTCCCTCGGCGGCCCCGGCGCACGCCGCCGCGCCGGGCGGGCGGCCGATGGAGCCATCGTGACTTTCCCCCCGGCGCCGATGCCCGTAAGCCCGGGGGGGACCGCCCGCGTCAGGGCCCCGGCCGGCCCTCGGGTCCGTGGCCGCGGCGCCCTGACCGCCCGTGACCGCGCCGGCCCCGCCAAGGGGCACCGCGCAGAATGGGGCCTGCACCCGGCAGGCCCCGCGATGAAAGGAACCGCCATGCCGACCCGCCGCCAGACCCTCGCCCTGACCCTGCCGCTCGCCGCCGGCGTGGCGCTCGCCACCGGCCCGGCCGCCGCGCAAAGCGCCACCGCCGCCCGGCCCAACCCGATGCCCGCGGCGCTGCGCACCGCGCTCGAGCGCGACCCGACGGCGCCGGTGCTGGGCAACCCCAAGGGCGACATCACCCTGTCCGAGTTCTTCGACTACAACTGCCCGCACTGCAAAACCATCATGCCGATGATGCAGCGGCTGATCGCGGCGGACCCCGGGCTGCGGGTGGTGTTCCGCGAATGGCCGGTGTTCGGCGAGGACTCCGAGTTCGCGGCCCGCGCGGCGCTCGCGGCGCTGCCGCAGGGGAAATACTGGCAGATGCACGCGGGGCTGATGGGCATCAAGGGGCGCGCCACCGAGGCCTCGGTGATGCGGGTGGTGCGCCGGGTCGGGCTGGACGAGGGCAAGCTCAGGGCCGAGATGCAGTCGGACCGGGTCAGCCGGCACATCAACGCCTCGTTCGAACTCGCCGACCACATGGGGCTTGTCGGCACGCCGACGCTGATCGCCGGGGACGAGGCGGTGTTCGGGCACCAGAGCCTCGACGATCTCAAGGCGCTGGTGGCGCGCGGCCGCAAGACGCTGGGGGTCTAGAGCGGCAGGGTCACGAAGGCCGGGCCGGCGGGGGTGGCGACGAACGCGCCCCCGACGCCGAAGCTGTCGCGCAGATGGGGGGCGGTCAGCACCTCGGCCGGGGCGCCGTCGGCCACGAGCCGGCCGCGGTCCATCAGCACCAGCCGGTCGCAGAACCGCGCCGCAAGGCCGAGTTCGTGGACCGAGGCGATCACCGTGCGGCCCTGCCGCGCGAGGTCGCGGAAGAGCGCCATCACCGCGAGCTGATGCGCCGGATCGAGCCCCGCCACCGGCTCGTCGGCGAGGATCAGCGGCGTGCGCTGGGCCAGAAGCCGGGCGATGAGCACCCGCGCCAGCTCGCCGCCCGAGAGTTCCGTGGCGCGGCGGTCGCGCAGGTGGGTGGCGTCGAGCGCGGCGAGCGCCTCGGCCACGGCCGGGGCGTCGGCCCGCCGGTCCGGGTCGGCGCGGCGGCCCAGCCGCACCAGCGCCGCGACCGGGATCGGCCAGGCGACCTCGCGCGTCTGCGGCAGCCAGGCGGCGCGGCGGGCGCGGCGGGCGGGGGGCAGGGCGGCGAGGTCGCTTATCCCCTCGGCCGCGATCAGCCCCAGCGCGGCGCGCATCAGCGTGGACTTGCCGGCGCCGTTCGGGCCGATCAGGCCCACGAACTGCCCCGGCGGGACCGCCAGCGACACCCGGTCCACCACCGGACAGCCGTCCCGGCGGACGGTCAGGGCGCTGAGCGTCAGGCTCATTTTCCGGCCTCGGTGCGGCGGATGAGGTGCAGGAACACCGGCGCGCCGACCAGCGCCATCATCACCCCGAGCTTCAGGTCCTGGTCGGGCAGGATCACCCGCACCGCCACGTCGGCGGCGAGCACCAGCGCCGCGCCCCCCAGCGCCGCCGCCGGCAGCAGCCGCGAGGGCAGCCCGCCGCTGAGCCCGCGCAAGAGATGCGGCACCACCAGCCCGACGAAGCCGATCGCGCCCGCCACCGCCGTCGCCGCCCCGACTGCGGCGGCGGTGCCCAGCACCACTGTCAGCCGCAGCCGGGCCAGGTCCACGCCCAGCGAGGCGGCGGCCTCCTCGCCCAGGGTCAGCGCGTCGAGCCCGCGCCCGGTCAGCGCCAGCGCCCCCCAGCCGAGCGCCATCACCGGCGCCGCCGCCGCGACATGGGCCCAGCTTCGGTCGGCCAGCGAGCCCATCGTCCAGAACATGATGTCATAGGCCGCAAACGGGTTCGGCGAGAGGTTCAGCACCAGCGCCGTCAGCGCCCCTGCCAGCGCCGAGACCGCGATCCCGCCGAGGATCAGCGCAAAGCTGCCGCCGCCGCGCCCGGCCAGCATCAGGATCAGCGCGACGCCCCCCAGTGCCCCGCCGAGTGCGGCGAGGGGCACCGTCATCCCCAGCGCCGAGGCGCCGAGCTGGATGGCGATAACCGCCCCCAGCGCCGCCGAGGCCGAGACGCCGATCAGCCCCGGCTCGGCCAGCGGGTTCCGCAGATACCCCTGCAACGCCGCCCCCGACAGGCCAAGGCTGACGCCGACCATGATCCCCAGCACCGCCCGCGGCGCCCGGATCTCGCGCAGGACGAGGCCCAGCGGCCCCTCGCCCGAGACGAGCGCGGCGAGGCTCTCGCCCGGCGGCGTCCCCGCCGGCCCGACCAGCAGCGAGGCGAGCGCCAGCACCGCGACCAGAAGCGCGAGCGCGCCGAGCAGCAGGGCGGGGCGCGGGGTCATGGCTGCCCTGCCGTCGCGGGCAGCGCCTCGCGCGCCTCGGCGAGGGTGGCCAGCGCGTCGAGCACCTGCGGGATGCCGCAGGCCCAGTCGGCGTCGGGGATCTCGATCCGCCTTGCGTGCAGGTGGGTGAGCGCGGGGTGGGTCAGCGTCTCCTCGGCGCGCGAGGCGCCGGGGAAGCGGCGGCCGGTCACGATCAGCGCCGGGTCGGCCAGCACCAGCGTCTCGAGCGGGACGGTGCCCGACCCGGCCATCCCCAACCGCTCGGACAAGAGCGCGAAGCCCGCGGTCTTGAGCACGTCGCCGGCGAGGCTTTCGGCCCCGGCGGAATAGCCGTTCGGCCCCCAGGTCGCGGCCAGCGGCGCGCCGTCGCCCGCGGGGTGGGCCAGGCGGGCAAGGCGGGCGTCGAACTGCGCCAGCATCGCCTCGGCCGCCGGCGCGCGCCCGAGCGCCTGCCCGATGGTGCGGATCGCCGCCCGCGTCTCGGCCAGCGAGGTCGGCGGGGCGAGGGTCACCACGGGCACGCCCAGCCGCGCCAGCATCGCCACCGGCGGGCCGTCATAGGTGCCCGCGAGCACGAGGTCGGGGCGCATCAGATAGACCTCTTCGGCGCGGCCGCGGTTCGGCGGATAGGCCGCGGCCTCGGCGACCATCGCCGACATCTGCGGATCGCGGGCGAGGTGGCTGACCGAGACGAGCTGTCCCGGCGCGGCCAGCAGCATGGCGAGCTGATCGGTGCAGAGGTTCATCGACACCACCCGCGCGGGCGGGGTGGCGGGCGGCGGAGGGGCCGCCGGGGCCGCCCCGGCCAGCGCCGGGACGAGCAGCGCGGCGAGCAACGCGAGAGGCCGCGGCGCCCGCAGGGGGCGCCGGACCTGCCGCAGTCGGCCCGCGGGCACCCGGCGCCTCGCCGCGCGCGGCGCGGCAAGGTCGGGTACGGGCGCGGGCCGGGGCTCGGTCAAAACCGCTGCTCGATGCCGATCCAGGCGGCGCGGCCGGGGGCGGTGTAGCCCCACGCCTCCTGATACTCGGCGTCGAAGAAGTTGGTGATCCGCCCGGTCAGCCGCGCGCTGTCGGTCAGGTCATAGCTCGCCGCCATGTTCACCACGGTGAAGTCGGGCATCCGCGCGTTGGCGTAGGTGCCCCAGTACTGTTCGCTCGTCATGTCCGCGACGTGGCGCAGGTCCGCCGACACCCAGCCGCGCCCGCCGAAGGTCTTGAGCGTCGCGGTCAGCCCCAGCTCATGCCGGGGGCGACGGGTGGCGGGGCTGTCGTCGGGGTTGCGGGCGTCGAGATAGGTATAGGCGCCGCGCAGCGACAGCGCGTCCGTGACCTCGTACTGGGCGGCGACCTCGACCCCCTCGCGGCGGCTGGTGCCGTCGATGTTGCGGTAGTTCGAGCCGTCGGGCAGCGGCGCGCCGGAATATTCGATGGCGTTCTCAAGCCGGTCGCGGAACCAGGTCACGTCGATCAGACCGCGCCCGTCGGGCAGGCGGTATTCCAGCCCGAGGTCCACGCTCCTGTTTTCCTCGGGAACCAGATTCGGGTTGCCGACCGTGCCGTAGCCGCCGAGCAGCTGGTAATACTGCGGGTTGACCACCCCGGTCCCGGCCGAGGCGTGCAGCCGGTAGGGCGTGCCCGCGATCTGCCACGACAGGCCGGCCGCCCAGGTCGTCTGGTCGGCCACGGTCGAATTGTCGTCGCGGCGCAGGCCGAGCTGCACGTCCAGCCCGTTGTCGAAGGCGCCGCGATACTCGAGCGCCACCGAATCGGTCTCGAGGTTCCAGTCGGACCCGCCCGAAGCGCGGTCCTTGATGTGGTCATAGGCCATCGCCACGGTCTGGCGCGCGTCCGCCACCGGGGCGTCGAGCCCATAGGTCGCGCGGTATTTCAGCGCCTCGCGCCGCCCCTCGCTGTCCACCGGGAAATCGTCGTGGCTGTCGACCTCGTTGCGCGTCTCCTGCCACGAGAGCCGGTGGGTCAGCCGCCCGTCCAGCGTCGCAAGCTCGCCCCAGACGGTGTTGATCCGCTCGCGCCGGTCGGCCCAGTAGTCGGCGTCGCGCAGGTAGTCCCTGGCCGAGGTCGCGGCAAAGTTGGTGGCGTCGTACCAATAGCGCTCCTCGGCATGGCGGGTGGCGAACCCCAGCTTCAGGTCGTCGGTCGCCTGCCAGTCGCCCGAGAACGCCAGCGTCGCCCGGCGCAGCCCGTCGCGGTCGCCGGGATCGCCCTTCGAGACGTCGGAGCTGCGGTCCTCGCGGTAGCCGGCGTCCACCTGCATCCGCAGCCGGTCGGTGACGGTGGCGTAGCTCAGCGCGCCGGCGGCGCCGTTGCCGCCCTCGATCATCGCCCGCCCGCCGGTGCGGTCGGCCTTGCGGGTGATGATGTTGACCACGCCCGAGGCGGCGGCCGAGCCGTAATAGATTGACTGCGGGCCGCGCAGCACCTCGATGCGCTCGACATCGGCGAGGTCGAGGCCGCTGAACGTATAGGGCTGGTCGCCGCCCGCGGCGTTCACGCCGTCGATCAGCACCAGCGTGTGGTTCGGATTGCCGCCGCGGATACGGATGCTGCCGGCCGAGACGCCGGTCGCGGTGATCGAGACGCCGGGCAGGCCGCGCAGCGCGTCCTGGACGGTGGCGGTGCCGCGCTGCTCAAGCTCTTCGGCGGTGATGACGGTGGCGGCGCGGCCGTAGGCGTCGGCCTCGACCGGCGAGAAGCCGCCCGAGATCACCACCGGGTCGAGGGTGACGGCGGTGATCCCGGCGGGGGTGGGCTCGCTGGCGACCTGGGCGTGCCCTGCGGCGGGCATGGCGAGTGCCGCGATCAGCGGCAGCGCAGTGGCGGCGCGCAGGCGGGGGGCAGGGTGGACGTAGGGCATCAGGCGGTTCCCGTGGACGGGGCGGGCGGTCGGCCCGCGGTTGGTGGTGGTCCGGGAATCGGTGCGACCCCGCAGACAGCAAAGATCACCGCTGCGGCAGGCCGCTTTGCCCGCACGCCCCGCGCCGGCAAAAGGGTGGCGACCGAGCAGGTCTCCTGGCTTGCGGATCATCGCGGCGGCCGGCCTTCCCGGGGGTGCGGTCCCCAGTGGCGTGTCGGCGCCGCCATCCGCGCACAGTTGCGGGGGCAGCCACGGCTGCGGGCAGGCGCCCGTCCCCCGTGTTCCCTTTCAATCCGGCGAGGCCGGAACTCGGTCGCGGCCTGCTATCGCGCCGGGGCCGGTGGCGTCAATGCAGAGCACCGCCCCGGCGGCGAATGACGCCGCGGGCGGTGCGGGGGGGACACGGGGGGCTGAGAGCTAGAGGCGAGGCCGCCAAGGTCACCTGAGCGCGCGGCGAACGGCCGGCAGGGCAGGGGGGCGGCTCAGGCGCCGCCCGTTTGGCTCAGGCCCATTCCCAGGCGACGGTGAACTCGCCCAGTTTCTTGCGGATCGC
The DNA here is from genome assembly GCF_900106665.1 of Paracoccus sanguinis. Lineage (GTDB taxonomy): Bacteria > Pseudomonadota > Alphaproteobacteria > Rhodobacterales > Rhodobacteraceae > Paracoccus > Paracoccus panacisoli. Next base: position 859,381 of record NZ_FNNA01000001.1, on the reverse strand, counting down.
CGCCTCGTCGGCGCCGGGGGCGCGGGCGATGCGCGCGGTCAGGCCGCGCTTGCGGTCGTCCACGACCTCGCTGACCGAGCCGCCCAGATCGGCGAGCGTCGCGTCCAGCACCCGGGCGATGGCGCGGCGGCGCAGCTCGGGCTTGAAGACCTTGCCGACCGCGGTCAGCGGCAGCTCGGGCACGATGTCGATGTGCTTGGGCACCGCCGCGCGCTCGTGGATATGGGCGCGGGCATGGGCGGCCAGATCCTCTTCGGTGGCGGTCGCGCCCTCGCGCAGCAGGACATAGACGCAGGGCAGCTCGCCCGCGAAGCTGTCGGGCTGGCCGATGGCGGCGGCGCCGACCACATCGGGGTGCGACATCAGCCCGTCCTCGATCTCGGCCGGGTCGATGTTGTGGCCGCCGCGGATGATCAGGTCCTTGGCGCGGCCGGTGATCCACAGATAGCCGTCCGAATCGAGCCGCCCGAGGTCGCCCGTCCGCAGGAACCGCCCCTCGGCGAACAGGTCGCGATTCTTGTCGGTCTCGGTGTAGGTCGAGCCCTCGATGACGCCGGGGTTGGCCACGCAGATCTCGCCGATCTCGTCGGTGCCGCAGTCCTCATAGCCCGCCTGCGTGCTGCGCAGGATGCGGACGTGGGTGTAGGGCAGGGGAATCCCGACCGATCCGACCTTCTTCAGCCCGTCGACCGGGTTGCAGGACACGAGGCAGGTCGCCTCGGTCAGCCCGTAGCCTTCGGCGATCTCGACCCCGGTCGCGGCCTTGAAGCGGTTGTAAAGCTCGACCGGCAGCGCCGCCGAGCCCGAGATGGCGGTCCTGAGCGACGAGACGTCCGCATCCACCTTGCGCTGCATCAGCGCCGCGATGGCGGTCGGCACGGTGATGAGGAAGGTCGCGTGCCAGCGCTCGATCAGCTTCCAGAAATTGTCGAAGACGCCGTCGCCGCGATAGCCCGCCGGGGTCGGCATCACCATGTGCGCGCCCGAATGGATGCAGGACATGAGGATCGGATAGGCCGCAAAGACGTGGAACATCGGCAGCGGGCACATCAGCACGTCGGTCTCGTCAAACAGCAGCTCGCCGCCGAGGAAGCCGTTGTAGATCATCCCCGAATAGCGGTGCTGCGCGACCTTCGGCATCCCGGTGGTGCCGCCGGTGTGGAAATAGGCGGCGACGCGGTCCTTGGCCGGATCCTCGAAGGTCAGGCGGTCGTGCGGCTGGGCCGAGACCGCGGCCTCGAAGTCCATCACGCGGGCCTTGTGGGTCGCCTTGACCCGCGGCCGGATCAGCGGGACCAGCAGCTTCTTGACCCCGGTCAGGTAGCGGGCAAGGTCGATCTCAAGCACCGTCTCGACGTTCGGGGCCAGCGCCAGCGCCGCCGCGGCCTTCTGCGCCACGTCGGTCTTGGGCATGGCCTTGAGGGTCACGAGCACCTTGGCGTTCGTCTCGCGCAGGATGCCGGCGATGTGCTCGGGCTCGAGCAGGGGGTTGATCGGGTTGACCACGCCCGCGGTGGCCCCGGCGATCAGCATGATGGGGGTCTCGAGGCTGTTCGGCAGCAGATAGGCGACCGTGTCGGTCGGCCCGACGCCGAGCTTGCGGAAGAGGTTGGCGGTCTCGGTGACGCGCTCGTGCACCTCGGTCCAGTTGAGCGTGCGGGCGGCGGCCCGGGGGTCGGACAGAAGCTGGAAGGACAGCGCCGGACGGGTGGGGAAGCGGTCCCGCGTCGCGGTCAGGAACCGGTACATCGTCTTCGGCAGGTCGCGGTCGGCATAGGCCGATTCGGCTTCGATGCGGTCCCGATCGGCCATGCTTGCAAAGCGCGACATCCGGCTCCTCCCTCCTCACTATCCCCCAAGGTCCACGCAGCATGAGACAAATTGCGGCAGCGGGGCAAGTTCTTGTCTCTTTCGTACGCCCGGAACGCGGCGTCAGGCGGCAACCGCTCAAATCCCGCGCAATCAGCGGTTGCATCGGCGCAGGTGCGTGCCGTGAATTCGCGCCGAAGCTCGCAGGGTCGGGCAGGGCAGAGCAAGGCGCACATGATGACAGACGGGACGGGGTCGGGGACGGGTTTTGCGGGCGCACGGGCCAGGGTGCTCGGCGTGGTCGCGGCGTTAGCGCTGGTTGGCGCATCCGCCGCGCCGGTGGCGGCGCAGGGGGTGAAGGTCAGGCTGGACCTCACGACGGTGCAGGCCACCCGCCCGGGCGCCGCGCGCTGCGCCACCACGACCCCGAGCAACAATGCCACCGCCGCAAAGGCGACTTCGGCCCAGCGGAAGGGTTACGGGCTCGGTCCGCTCAAGGCCGACCCGCGTCTGGCGGCCGCGGCGGCGGCGCACGCCTGCGACATGGCGCGGCGCGGGCTGATGGCGCATCAGGGCAGCACCACGCGCGGCCCGTCGCAGCGGGTCAAGGCGCTGGGCTACCGCCCGCAGATCACCGCCGAGAACATCGCCGCGGGCCCCTTCGCGGGCGGCCAGGTGCTCTCGATCTGGGCGCAGTCCCCGGGCCACCGGGCCAACATCCTGCTGCCGCAGGTGCGCGAGATGGGCATCGGCCACGCCGTCGCCGCCGACGGCAAGACGGTGTTCTGGGCCGCGGTCTACGCCGCCCCGCGGTAATCCGTTCTCTCCTGGTCGAAGGATCTTCGGGGGGGATCTCCGGAGGGCGATGGGGGGCGGACAGCCCCCTTTTCGCATCACGTCCGGCGCACGGGCAGCCGTGTGTATGCCCGTCCGAAAGGGACAAGTGATGCGCTGGAACTTTAGCGAATAGCGCCGCGTCTACTACACTGTATCGAAAGAAGATAATTTCTAGAGGTGGATTGAAAGGTGGATCGGCAAGCGGACCCGAGAAGGTGGATGCGATGCGCGCAACGAACCGGCTAAGCGCGAGGGGACCAGCCTCCCTAGCCCGGCAGGTACCGCAATGGTGGACCGCTGTAAGTGCACACGCGATAGGCTGGCGGCGCCCATCGAGTTCTGCGGCTTACTGTTCAAGGCCGTCATCAGAGAGGTGTATCGGTGCCTTATCCTCCGGTCACGCTAGCTGAGGCGCGGCGTACCGCAACAGATGCCCGATCGCTTACGCTGGCCGGCCAGCACCCGATCCGCGAACGTGAGTGGAGGCGTCGCGCTCCTACTCCAGCGTCCGATCTACCGCAGATTGTTATCCGCGATACGCTGCGGCCGATCTGGCACGAAAGGCAGCTATCGCGCTGAAGGCACTCAACCGGCTGCCCATCTGTTTGGAGCATGCTGCAACGCTCGGCGTCGAGATGGATGTGCAGGCGACCGAAAATTCCCAAGCATTGCTCGGCAAGTCACGCCACAAGCACGAGAACACACTTGCCCTATCGCCGCGAGGAATGCCGGCCTTCTGTGAAGGGTCCGATGTATTGGACGCCGAAAGGGGTGCGGCATGAACACGCTGGACGGCAGGCTGCAACTGTCTGAAGAGGAGTTCGGGATCTCGCCGTCTAAGCCTTGAACTGCCGAAATCACCAGGATGTAGCGCTTGTTGTGCGAGCAGTTTCGCGAAGACCTCGCCAAAGGTCCGGGTCTCGGCACTCGACAAGTTGCTAAACGAGCAGAAAGGGAAGTCCGGCGCCGCGTTAAGTAACGAGCGCGAGGACCTTTTCGAGTACGTGGAGCCGGCGAACCATTCGGTGGACAGTAGGACGCTGCTGGACGAGCTGGAGTCGACCATCCTGCGGTTCGCCATCCTGCCCGATCATAGCGCTCCGCTCACGGCCCCATGGGTGCTGCACGCGTGGGCGCATGTCTCTTTCGACGTCAGCCCGGTTTTATGGATCGTCTCGCCTGAAAACGCTGCGCAAGGCCACGGCCCTGTCGGTTATCTTGGCGTCGGTCCTGTTCCGCGTGATCGAGAGGTACAGTCCGACCGCGCGAATCGACGGGGTCGACAACTTCCTTGTCGAAGACGAAAACTGCGACATGCGTGGGATGCTCAATGGCGGGCCCAATCGGATGAGCGCCTAAGTCCGGCGTTCGGTCGGCGACGACCACGAGCCACGCCGCTTCAAGGTCTGGGGACCGAAGGTTGTGGCGATGATCGGCAACCTGCCCGGTACCCTGGAGGACTGCGGCCTTGTCGTGCGCCTGCGCCGCAAGCGCGACGGGGAAACGGTCCAGCGCTTCCGGGCCGGCCGGATCAAGGACTCCTTGCCGCTGCGACAACGGGCCGCCTGATGGTCCAAAGGCAATGCCCTGACCTTCGGGAACACTTATCCTCAGGTCCTCGACGACCTTGAATGACCGGGCCGAGGACCACGCCCGCCACATCTGCGCGCTTGCCGATGATGTTGGTAGCCGGTAGTCGATGACACTCCGCCTCATTCGCCAGAATACACCAAGATGTCCAGGACGATGAACCGCAATCCGCAAGCGTCCCGCTATTGTGCGCGACCTGGCGGAGGTGTTCGCGTCAAAGCGTTCCGGGCGGATCTGCAGCACGGAGCTGCTGAACGCACTGTGCGCACCGCAGGAAAGCCCTTGAGCCGAATGGCGTGGTGGGCCTTCTCTCTCAACATGTGGCATCGCAAAACTGCTGAAGCCTTACGGCATTGAGCGGCGGCGTGTCTCGAGCCAAAGGTTCTATCGCCGCTCGGACTTTGAGGACGCATTCGGGCGGTATATCTCTGACGTTATGAAAATAAGCATCACCAGTTTCACAGGCGTCCTCAAGCGCGCAGCCGAGCTTCCGGATGACAAGGGGTGCTGAGGATCGACCTCGTCCTCGCGAGCACTGGGTTCTTCGTTAACGAGTGCGATCATTGAACGCGGGCACCTCGACAAAGAACGGGCTCAGCGGAACCGGTTTCAGAGCGTGACCATTGCCTGCGGCTGAGGCTGTCGGCCAGAGTGCGGCGAGATGAATAGGGAGTCGGCCGTGGCGGAAGACCTGAAGTCTGGGCTTGTGGTGGCAGTGGCGGTGGTGGTCATCGGCGTAGTGGGCGGGGTGGCGTGGCGGCTAGTCGGGCCTGGGGGTGGCGGTCGAGCTGCACCCCCGCCAATTGTGACCCCTGTTGTCGCTGTGCCGGTGTATCAGCCCTCTGGGCTTGAGGCGGTCATCGCGGCTGCTGCGGTGCCCGCCGTTCGCGACCGCCTCCATCCCGGGCACCCCGAGGCCACGCACGCGCTCGCGGCAGCCGTGCAGGTGGTGCGAGCGGCGGCGCCGAGCAATGTAGACATCGACAACTACCTGCTGCCTCATCTGGATGGCCCGTTGTGGGCCGCCATCGCGCCTAAGGCGCTGGCTGACATGGACAGGTGTCGCGCGGACGTCCGTGCGTGCCTTGCACTCGCAGCGGCGCGCACGGTGGCGGCCGATGCAGACGGGTGCAGGCTGCAAGCCTACGCTGTCGGGCTGGCCGCGCCCACCGAGGCGGTAGCCGAGTTCCAGCGAACGCTGGGGCAGGGCGCGCTCGAAAACGACCCCGAGCGCTGCTTAGGTGGAGTGCTGGCCGGCATGGCGGTGGCGCGGCCAGTCACGGCGATGACGGATGTGCTTGAGGATATTGCCGACACCAAGGCGCGGGTGACCCAAGCCGGTGTGGCGAGTGAGCACCTTGCTGCGCGCGGCCGGGCGGCGGAGGTGCGGCATCTGCTGACTGAACTCGCCGGGGGGGCGGCAGCGACGGGGGCGGGGCGTGGGGATCTGCTCAACTTGCTGGCGCGTTATGCGGTAACTGATGCTGGCCTTGAAGTCATTGGCACAGCGGAGGCCAACGAGGACTGGGTGAAGGAGATGGAGCGGTTCCGGCGTGATCTGCGCCACCACGACCATGAGTCTGAAGCCGCCGAGGTCGCTGCGCGAATCGAGGCAAAGACCGATAGGAGCGCTCTGGGAGCGCCGCTCCGTCAGGCGAGCAAGCTCGGAGGGTTGATCAAGCGGACGGCAGGCGACGGGCTGGCCACTGCGGGGCGACTGTTTGACGAAGACGACCCGGCGCCGACCGCGTGGCCCGTGGACGATGCCCCGCTGATCCCCGAAGCCATCGCCCGCCTTCCAGCGGATAAGCAGTTCGCGGCCTACAAGGTTATTCTTGGCCGCGGTGATGTGGCGACGCGCGCGGCCGCGGCTGAGCTCATGGCGGCAACTGCAGAGGAGTGGAGTGAGAACATGGCGGAGGGGCCTGTTATGACCGACCTCGAATGGAGCGAGGTGGTTCTCGCACAGGTCCGGGCCAGACGGGACTGGCCCGCCGCCGCAGCGCTTGAGCGGATTGAGGATCTAGATCTGCGCGCACGGACGGCGGCGCAGGCTGTTATCGACTGGCAGACGCAGTCCCCTGCACGGGTGCCGCCGCCTGCCCAGCCGCTGCTGCCAACCCGTTAGCCGGGGCGTCGGTCGTGACCGGGCAGGCGGGCGTGGCCCCCGCGTCCCACTCGGCGGTGGTCATGGACACCATGCAGGGGCGGCGCCTATCCAACTCAGCCATCATGGCGTGCGTCTGAGCGGCCAGATCAGCCTTCAGCGCATTGCGCGTCCGGGGGAGGCTGGCGCGAAGGTCAGCCTCAAAGGCATCGCGGCCCCACCATTCGGCCAACTCGACGCTGATCTTGTCGGCCGCGAGGTACGTCAATATGCCGCCGGCGACGCCACAGGGTACTGCCCCTAACCCGGTGAACCCGCAGGCCGCGGCTCCTATAGACGCGCCGGTGCCGAATGCCCCTGTCTGGCCGAGGCCAAACCGGACCGCCAGCCCGCTTGTAAGCCGCGCGGCAAGGGAGCGGCCTACCTGCTGCGTGACCGATCGGGCCAGCATCGTGCCGGCGGCGACGCCTAGCGCACTACCGACAGGCACGGACACCCGCAACCGAGCTGACCGATCGGCGGCCACGGTCTGCGATAGCTCACCGGACAAATCTACCGCTAGGTCAAGCCCCTCGGCCTGCGCAAGCGCCTCTAGGCGCGTACGGAACGCCTCCGAAAAATGCTCCGGTAGGCGATGCGCCATGAGCCTGATGGAGCTGTCCACTGGGTCGGTCAAGGGTGCGAGCAAGGCTCGGGCGCGCTTGGTCGAGAAGGCCGCTGCCAGTTCCACCCACTGGCCGGTCATGGAGTAGTGGCGATCCGCAAAGGGGGCGATGGCCTCCTCGACCACCTCGAAGGCGCGGTCAATCTCGGCATTCGTCCACGCTAGTGTGTCGGTGTAAGCGCCAGCGTTGGCGCTCACGATTAAACTGTCGGCCTTGGCGGCGATGTCGCCGAGAATGATTTCGGGTACCGCCAGGGCTACCGGCGGTACTCGCCAATTGGCGATGCCCATAGCGGCCAACGCCGCTAGTCCAAGCCCAACGATGAGGCCGAGCGCCTCGGCGCGCAAGGGGTTCCGGGGGACGGAAGCTTCCGGCGGCGGGCTCTGGCTCATCTGGGCCTCGCAATGCTGATGGTGAAGGCGTGGACGACCGTCAGGATGGCGCGCACGGCGACAACTGCCATCAAGATGTCCTCGAGGTGGTAGAGCCAGCCTACTCTAACCACGCTGCGTAGGGAATCGAGCGCCATTGCCCGCAATCCGTCAAGCACGGCCAGCCAGCCGAGTGCGGTGCCTGTCAGATCGTTGCCTCGCGCCGCGGCCGTCTCTTGGCCGAGGGCCAGTGCAGCGGTGAAGGTAGGGGGAATCGTGACGACGATGTCGGGCACGATCAGCCACAGGATCAGAACGCTGGCCGCGAGGCCGCAGGTCCAGCTGAGCATGCCCACGGCCCAGAGACCGTTGAACGGCGCTTGCAGGTGCCGGCTCCCGAACCAATCCGCGAGAGGGTGGTGTAGCGCGGCCGCAACAGCTGCTGCAGAGGGGGCGAGCACCAGCGCGCGGGGCGGCGCGGTCAGGGACCACAGGGCAAGCGTCACCGTCGCCCCCACGGCGTAGGTCCCGGCACACAGAACGACGCGGGTTCGGCCCGTCAGCACGCTTCCTAGCAGTGAGCCCGGCAGTGCCACGACCTGCGCCCTGCGCCGGGCCGCGGGCAGGTGAGAGCGTATGTGCGCGATGAAAAGCCCGGCGAGGAGAATAACGGGCAACGAGAGTTCGCAGTCGCCGGGTGGGTTCCACCCCCGCCACAACCCCGCAAGCACAAGGAGCGCCGTGCAGGGGACGAGGCCGATCGCTAGATGTGTCACAATGCTCAGCACGAGCGTTACCCATCTGTGATGTTGCTATGCGCCGCTTGGCTGGGAAGCTCAAGAGGGACGCCGCTCTCGATGCCCAATATCCTGATGCAGCGCAGGAGGGGTGAATCGTGCCGCAATCTCACCGACGCCAGCGAAGGTATCGTACCGCCATAGCCATCCGCTAAAGACATTGGCGAGGCTAGCTTGTCTTGAGGAAGTCATCGACAAACTCGGATAGTGGAGTGACACCGGTGACTAGCAGCTCATCCCTCGCTCTAGTACATGCAACGTAAAGGAGATGACGTTCCGTGTTGTAGACCTCTTCCAGGTCCGCGTGGTCGGCGACCGACTCAATCCGCTCCGCTTGTGGGATCACCTCGTCGTCGCATGCCATCACCACCACCGACCGGAATTCCAATCCCTTGGCGAAGTGCATCGTACTCAGGGCGATCGCCCCGTCCCCCACTTCGATCTTTTCGCTAAGTTCAACCGAGCGAACACCCGCCGCTTTCGCGGCAGCACGCGCACGTTTCAATTCCGCGTCGGACCTGACAAAGACACCAATCTCATGCGGCGCGCACCCTTCCGCCAGTCGGGCCGTGATCCATTCCGCAACTGTGCCGCATTCGTGATCCTCATCGCTACAAGCCATGACTGATGGTGGAGGCCCATCGAACATTGATACCGTACCACGCCTCCCCTCTGTGTTTCCGTCAACATCCGAGACCGTTGACGGCAGGAGCCGATCGGCATGTGTTCGGATCTGGTGAGAGGTGCGATAGTTGATTCGCAGCGTAAAGGATCGTCCGCGAACATCGAGGCCAAGTGCTTTCCACGAAAAGGGTTGCTGAAATATGCGCTGGCCGAGATCGCCTGCGAAGAAAAGGCCGTCGCTGCGTGCGGCTGCGAGGGCGGCGAAGAACCTAGCCTCTGTCACACCCAAGTCTTGCGCCTCGTCGATTACAGCGAAGTCGTAGGGGCGCGAATCGCCTTGGCTGAGAGCGTCTGTCACGCGGCCGAACACATCCGACCATGTCATCAAGCTACGGTCTCGCAGCCTCGCACGGACCCGATCGAAGATGGCCCAGAGGGTTTCACGCTGCTTGCCGCCGATCCGGGTCTTCCTGCCAAGCCGCGAAACATCGCGGTAGTCCGTCCATGATCGAAGCTGCCAGGCGTCGACAACATCATTCCACTCTCCGATCAGGAATTGGGTCGAGAAGCTGTGCCCGTCGACTTCGGCCGCAGCCTTGACGATAAGAGATCTGATCAAGGCGGACGGAGCGATCTGAGGCTGCCCGAAAAGTTTGGTGTGGATGTCGTAACCGACTGCCGAAACCGGCTTCACCACGATTCGCGCTGCAACAGCTGGCTCATTGCCCACCAGGCTGTCCATTTTGCGCCGCAGGGCGTTCGCAAGCGGCTTTGAAAACGTTGTTACAGGACTCTTGCGGAAGGATGGGCACGGGCAAGATGAACCGCACGATGAAGGGCAACGATGGTTTTGCCCGTACCGGCCGATCCCGAAACCCGCGTTGGGCCCGAAAAGGATCGCTCGACAAGGTCGGCTTGGGCCGGGTGTAAGAACACCGCCCACTTGTCCCAAGGATAGTCGAGCGCCTGCTTCAGTTCTTCTGCATTGGTCAAAACGCGGAAGCGGCGCTGCGCGTCGGGGTGGGCAAAGGGATCGGCTTCGACCGGCGCAAGTTCGGGCGGTTCCGGCTCCTCGCCAACTGCCAGTTTCAGGAGCGCCTCCTGCGCCTCTTGCGGCAAGTGCTCGATCAGGTCGAACAGCGTGTCCTCGGTGGCGGCCCGAACGTCGCTTACCCATTCCTCGGGCACACCGAAGGCCATCAGTTCGAACTTGCGCAGATTGTCGAACAGGAGGGCCGCGGGCTTTGTGAGTGGCGCTGGTGTAGCGGCCACCTCTTTGGGCTTGAATATTTCTACCTCTTCAACCCGCTCGCGTACCTCCACCAACTGCATGGCGCCGGTCGTCGGATGTCGTTCGATCTTGCGGCGTTCGGCCCATTTGTAAGCGTTGTCGTGGTGGTCGACGTAGACCAGTAGGATGCTTGCTGCCGTGCGATGGACGATGATACGGATGTCGGCGTTTGCCCGAACCGACCAGAAGTTCGGATCCTTTGCGCGGTCCAGTTTATGGAAGGACAGTCCATTCGAGGTCGGGTCCAGTTGCAAGTCGAAAGCAGCGGTTTTAGCCGCCTTTTGCTCTTGCGCCGTCAGGCGACCGAGACTGTCGGTGAAGGTGTCGGCGATCCGGAACTCCATCACTGATCTCCTGCCTCAGCGTCGTCCTCCTCCGCGGGCACACTGTCCCATATGTCCTTGATCATATCAATCTGAGAGGGATAGACATTCTTGAGGTCTCGATACTGTGAGAATTTCTGCGCCGCCCCAAAGTTTGGACCTCTCCGATTGAGTGGCGGCTCCGCACTAACTATTATTATTCCTTCTAGTGAGTTGAGTACTTCATTAAGTTCAAGTCCATTGGCGTCGACTTGATTCTGCAAGACATACCTGTCGCCCTCGTGCAGAAGTCCTTTTAGACCAAACCATGAGAACTTGGTCCACCTCTCAGAGAGAGGGTCGTTCGTGTGGCTTCGAAGCCTTCCGAATAGAGTTGCGTTTCCGAACCCAGCTTGTCCGGTATAAAGCAGCCTGAAGTTATCGTCATACAGGCAGTAGATACCGACTTGATCACGAAAGTTGACCTGTTGCTGTCGCCTTTCGACTAAGTGGCTGCCGATTAGGTGTCCTCGTGGGCTTCCTCGCCGACCGCCAGGATTCCAGTGAACCGCCTCGCGCTTCCAGAATAACCCATAGTTCTTGATCATCACTCTACCGCAAACACCTTCATCACCTCATCTCCGAGGTGATTGATCACCTTCACCGCGATCCGCCCCGACTTCGGCTTTGGGAAGGGGCGCGAGGTGTCCGAATACAGGCTCTCCCACGCCTCCTCGTCGATCTCTGCCTTCAGCGTGGTCTTCAGCGCCTTGTAGGGGTCGTTAGCGCCGAGGAAATAGGCGTGGCGGACGAAGAACGACTCCTCGTTATAGTCGGTGTCCAGCATCCACAGCGCGATTCCGTCGGTGCCTTCGCTTTGCACCTCACCAGTCTGCGGCTTGAACACGTCCACGCCGAAGACCTGAACCCGCACCATGCCCTCCCCGTCATCCGTGATGCGTATGTCAGGCTCGCCGAAGATCACGAACAGGTTGCCTGCGCCGGTGGATTTCAGGTCGCCGCCCATATGGAGGTCCGGGTTCATCCGAGCCTTCAGCACGCGGATGCGGCCGAGCTTGTCGAATTCGGAACTGTGGGCGTCATAGTTGAAGGCGCAGCAGATCAGAACGTCGAAACCGGCGTCGCCTGCCTCGCGGGCTGCGGCGACCAGATCGGGACGAGAGACGGTGCCGAACTCGGGCCCGATGAACACGCCCGCGCGACGCTGGGTGTCGCCTTCCATGAAGGCGCCCTCGGCCGCCACCCACTTGCCGGGCCAGCCCTTGAGGCTGGTGAAGGTGATCCGGTCCTCCTTGTGCGCCTGCTGCACGCCTGCGGCTTTGAGGTTTTCCAGGATCATGTGGGCGAAGTCGGTGACGTCGCGCGGGGCCTCGGCGGCCCTGCGCTTGCCCTCGGCGGCATCGTGCAGGTCGATCAGCTCGTCGTCCCAGTCCACGGCAAGTGTTCGGTGTGGCGAGAGGCTCTCGACCGTGAAGGGCCCGGCGACACGGAACTTGTCCTTGTCGGCGAAGGGCTTGTCGTAGAGGTATTCGAAATCGGCCTTGGCGGCGATGGAGGCGTCGATCTCCTTTTGCCGGGCGATGCGGGCCTCCCAGAACGTGGCCAGCGCCGCCTTGGCGGGGGTGGGCCAGTCGGCGGGGGCCTCGCGCGGGATTTCCCATTCCATCAGGCCGTTTGCCGGGGCCATTTCGCCGGAGGGGAGCTTGACCTCACCCCCCGCGGTGAAGTCGATCTTCGCGCCCGCGCGCCCCCCGGTTTCCACCTTGAAGGGGGGGCGGTGGCCGCGCAGCGCGGTGTTGAGGGCGGTGATGGCGTCTTCGACGGCAGGTTGGAGCCTGTCCCAGATCACGTCGATTTCGGCGTTGTTGGCGATGGATTTCAGCGTGATGTGCGGCACGCGGTCATAGACGAAGCCTTGGCGGATGCTGCCGTGGGTGGGGGTAGATCGGGGGACGGAGCGCGTGACCTCGGCCTCTTTCTGCTGGCCTTCGGGGCTGTCGGCCAGCAGGTAATAGGGATAGCGCGCGCCCATCAGGCGGGACCGGGCGAGGGCGATGGCGACACGGCTGGTGTCGATGGTGATCCAGCGCCGCCCCCATTGTTCGGCGACATAGGCCGTGGTGCCCGAGCCACAGGTGGGATCGAGCACCAGATCGCCGGGGTCGGTGGTCATCAGGATGCAGCGTTGGACAAGTCGCTGAGCGGATTGCACAACGTAGATTTTGTCCTCTGCAAAGCCAGTGAAGAGGACGTCTCGCCAGAGGTTATTGATTGGCGATACCCCAAAGTCATTGAGGTATCGACGATACATAAGCGTATTTCCGATGGGCTTAAGGCGAGATGCGAGGGTCAGATTCTTCATCCCTGCCGCATTCGTCTTCCAACCGCCTTTCTTTGGCTGAAACCCGTTTCCCTCAACAAACGTGCGGAAGGTAGTTGTTACGGCCCCAGTAGGGCTGGTCAAGTTGTCAGAAGCAAAGACATCGTTATTGTCGGGAATTCCTTCGACCTGGGAAAGGCGAACATCTTTCATGGCATCACGGATGCGGCAGTTTACATACTGCGTGGTTCCTTCCTCCCCGAGTAGTTTCTCCCGGTAGAGTTGGCGATACTTCACAACTTCTTTCTTCTTGGCGAACCAGACGACGTAGTCTGTGACGGCTGCAAGAACGTCTGTGCCGATAGCGGGGCTCCCGGCGCCGGAAGTCTTCTGCACCATGATCTGGCCGCAGAAATTCTCGTCCCCAAACACCTCATCCATCAGCCCCCGCACGCGGTGAACGTTCTCGTCGCCGATCTGCACGAAGATGCTGCCGCTCTCGGCCAACAGATCGCGCGCCACGGTCAGCCGGTCGCGCAGGTAGGTCAGGTAGGAGTGGATTCCGTCCTTCCAGGTGTCGCGAAAGGCGCGGACCTGCTCGGGTTCGCGCGTCACATGGGTCTTGTCGCCATCCTTGACGTCGCGGCTGGTGGTGGACCACTGGAAGTTGGAGTTGAACTTGATGCCATAGGGCGGGTCGAAATAGATGCACTGCACCTGACCGCGCAGCCCCTCGCGCTCGGCCAAGGATGCCATCACCGACAGGCTGTCGCCGCTGATCATCCGGTTCGACCAGTGCTGGTCGTGCTGGTAGAACTCGGTCGCGGCCTCGGCATCGGGCAGGCCGTTGAAATCGGCGAACATGTCGACCTGCGGGGCGCCCTTGGCCGCTTTCGCGCGGTCGGCGCTTTCGCGCTTCAGGTCGTCGATGATGACCTTGGGATGGACCTTTTCCTGAATGTACAGCGGCGGGGCCTGGACGATCAGGTCGGACCAGTCCTGCTCATCCTTGCCGCGCCAGACGAGCTGCGGGTCAAGGTCACGGTTGCGACGTTCGTACGCAAGCTGGATCGGTGTCTTGTCCTGATCCCGCATCAGGCTTTCGAACTCGGCCGTCGGGATGTTCTTGCGCGTGGCGACGTGGGTGAGGGTCTCGACCTCGATGGGTTTCTTGGCCATGGGTCAGGTAGCTTTCTTGGGCGAGACCAGCTTGTGCGGGACCTCAAGCCGTTTTGCCAGTTCCTTCAAATAGCCGGGCAACTTTTGCTCCGTGACCAATACGGCCCAGATGTCAGCGTCATCGCGCGGATCCATAGCCTGCATTACCGCTCGATACTTGACGCACTGGTAGATGCCACGGGTCAGGTCTGCCTCGTTCGAGTCCTTCGACTTCACTTCCAAGGCGATCGTGCGTTCTGGTGCGTAGTAGACGACGTCAACACGGTCCCCGGAGAGCAAATCAATCTCCGTATCCGTGCGAGTGACTTGCAGCCTTGGGAAAACTGCGGCTGGATTTGCCTTCACCCACAGGCGAAGCGCCTTGTGATTAGGGCCTTCTCCGCCTCGCCCCCTGGCAATGCCATCCTTTTCAGCGCCACCGGTCGGACTCGATGGTGACATTTTGCTGGTGTCAGGCTTATACGGCGTACCATAGACCTTTCGATAGACTCTCGGCCAATCTGGGAAGGCGTAGACTTCCTCTGCTGCACTCTCGAAGTATTCACGCCAGATTGCGGGCTTGCTATCTCGAAAGCCCTGTGATGCAAGCCTTGGTTGGTTGAAGTGGGCGGCCAGGAAACTGCCCGCACCGGTGCTTGGCATATGATCTTCTTGCAGTACCAGCAGCGCATTCAAGAGTGGCGGATCAGGAAAGTTGGCTTGGATGTTATGAATTATCTGACCCGCGCAGTACCCTAAGCGGGTTGCACGACCGATGCTCGAGAATCCTACCTGTTGTTCGAGGCGAAGCATTGCCTCTCCGTACGTAATATCCGTTCTGTTCATTGCCGCCTCGATGAGCCATCTGGCCAATACTGGTTCGGCATACTTGTCAAAGTTTTCGTTCGTTGGCTTGATGGGGATCCTAGTCATCTCACCGGGTCTCCGAGCTCACTAGATTTTCAATCAGCTTTGCGAATCCCGCTTCCACATCATAAACGGCGGTGAACTCGGCAAACTCCCAGCGCCCGAACTTACCGAGGTTGTTCACGCCCGGCACCCAGTAGGCGCGCATGGTGTTCGCCTTGTCTTTGGCATCCTCGCCGCGGTAGCCCTTGATTTCGACGATGATGTTCAGCGGGTCAGGCTTGCCGTCCTCGGTGCGGCGGCCGTCATCGACCTTGACGATGAAGTCGGGCAGGTATTTGCGCGGGGTAGAGCCGGAGAGGTAGGGCACCTCGAGGCCGAGCCCCTGGTTCTTGACGTAGGACAGTACTCGGGGATGACCTTCCGCCACCCGAGCAAATTCCGCTTCCCACTCGCTGTCGCAAACGACCCAATTGACATGGGACTTGTCCAGGCGGGTCCGCCAGCGAAGTGCCTTGGACGTGGTGAAGTTGACGAAGGCGGTCGTGCCGGTGGGATTGTAGGCGTCGAGGATAGCCTTGATCTGGTTCTCTCCCTTCAGCGTTTCGGTGATGGCCGCCTTGATCCGCTCGGCCGCCATATCGGCAATTTCCTTGTAGATCAGCTGCGCGGGATAGGTGCCCCCCGAGCATTTCAGGTAGCCGCCGTCGAGCCACTGGCGGGTGATGCGCTTCAACTGGCCAAAGAGGTGCAGCTTCGGTACCTCTCCGGGGTCGCGGTCTTTGGTGTAGAGAAGGTGCCGCGCCAGGTGAAACAGGATGGTGGACGAGCGCATGTCGTCCAGATGCTCAAGCGTAAGGTCCACACCTTCACCAATGATTCCTTGGTTGGTGGTGGTCGAAGGGCCAAGCAGCTGCGGGGTCAGTTCCAGAACGTGGTCGGGACCGAAGTTGGCCTCGAGCCGTTCATCCGGCAGTTCGACACGGTAGCCCTCGACGCGAGGGAAGGTGATTTCCAGTGCGTCGCGCTCTGGTTTTACAGCGTGGACGCGGACTGTTTCGCGCGGCGCCGCCGGGGGGGAGATCACCGGTTTCGCCGTGAAGTCGAAGGGGATGCCTAAAACATCGGCGTATTCGACGTTGAAGAGCCCCTCGTCGTTCAGTTCGTATGACTGGCGCCGAAGAGCCCTTCCGATCACCTGTTCGCACAGCAGTTGCGTGCCGAAGGCGCGGACGCCAAGAACGTGGGTGACGGTATTCGCGTCCCACCCTTCGGTCAGCATGGAGACCGAGACCACGCAGCGGATCTGTTCACCGAGGCGGCCCTTCTTGCCGACGGTGTTCATGACCTCGCGCAGGAGGGTTGGTTCGTCGATCTTCTGGCCTGCCGTTATGTCGCCCGTTCGCTCGACCATCTCGCGTTTGAATTGCTCGATCTCGACAGCCGCCATCTCGCGGAAATCCTTGTCGAGTGCCTCGCCCGCTTCCAGCTGCGCGCTGTCGATCAGGATAGTGTTCGGCCGCGGCATGCGGTTGCCGAAGTCATCATAGTTCCGGAAAAGCGCAAGGCGCCCATTTTCAAGCGTAGTCTCGGTGCCATCGTCACTGACCCGGTCAAAACCTGAGATGTACTTGTAGATCAGTTCCGACGTCGCCGTGTTGTTGCAGACGACTATAAAAACCGGCGGAACGCCGATCCTCTTGTCTTGCCAGAGCTCGAATGTCTTTTCGTAGTGACCGTACAAGGCTTCCAAGGCGGTCAACAGTTCGACCGGTAGGCTGAACGGATCGAGCGCCTTGCCTGCCGCACGTCCCTTCTTGGGGAGCTTCTTGCCGATATGATTCCAGAGGTTGCGGAACTTAGGCGTATCGCCGCCTGGCACATTGTCGGCGATAGGCACCCGCGGCAGTTTCACAATGCCGCATTCGATGGCGTCCATCAGGGAGAAGTCGGACATCGTCCAAGGAAACAGGGTGCCCTCGATGTATCCTGAGCCGCGAAGGAAGAATGGCGTTGCCGACAGGTCATAGACGATGCTGATGCCGAGCTTCCGCTTGACCGCTTCGAGACCAGAAATCCACATGCGGGCGGCCTCGTTGTTCTCCTTGGCCTCGCTTTTCTCGTCGCCCTTCAGATCTTCCTCTGTCTCGCCAACGGCGTCCTTCACCCGCTCGCGATAACAATGATGCGCCTCGTCGTTCAGGACGACGATGTTTTTCTGGCCCATCAGGTCGCCCATAACCCTCTGGATCATCTCTCCTTCGGTCTCCAGCGTCGGGACCTTGTCACCCCGCCAGCCCTATAAAGCCTGTCGGGTTCCCTTTGCGATCACCAGTTTCTCACGCAGTTTGAAGGCGTGATAGTTGGTAATGACGATCTTCGCAGCCTGGATATCTCGTAGCATGTCGGGCGGCGTGATTTCGCGCGAGCGGTAGTAGCTTTCGGGATCGTTCGGCAACAGGACACGCAAGCGGTCGCGGATGGTAATGCCAGGGGAAACGATCAAGAACCGGCTAGAGAACTGCTTGCTGTTTGGGTGACGCACGGCGTTAACCGTCTGCCACGCGATCAGCATCGCCATGACGGTGGTCTTGCCAGCCCCGGTCGCAAGCTTCAACGCAAGGCGCATCAGTTCGGGATTGGCCTGCTCGTTGGCCCCCTTGATGTGCGCCCAGAACTTGGCCACGCGCGGCCCCATTTTCGGCGCGACCTCGGTCAACCAGATCGAGGTTTCGACGGCTTCGATCTGGCAAAAGAAGGGCTGGACCCCCTCGAATTTGTGGTGTCGCCAATGTTGCAACAGTCGGGCTGTTTCCGGGGTCACGAGCCACTGGTCTGGGTTGGGAAGATTGCGCCACGTTTCGACATGTCCCCGAACCTCGTTGATGATCGGGGTAGGGTTGTATTCCAGCTCAGCCGTCGAAAGATCGTCATCAGCACCCAGAAGAAGAGCGCCCTGCTTCTGGCTTTTCCGCTGCTTCTTCGTCTTGGGGACCGGTGTGATCAGGTCGGAATGGCGCCTGGTATCGATAATGCGATTCGTTGGCTGGCCGTCTGCATCCAGTTCCCAATGGCGGCCCGGATATTCGTAGGGGGAATTTAGGATCGGCTTTTCGAAGAACTGCTCAGACATCGCAGAAGTCCTCTAAGGCATTCCACTCGACCCCTGCCTTCTGTTGGTCGATCAATCGATCAATAGCATCGCTCTTGAAACGCGCTTGACCCCGAATCTTGAACGCTGGGATCCGACCGGTGTGAGCCGTCGAGTAGGCGGTATTTTGTGTGACCTTCAACAAAATGGCAACCTTTGGGAACGTGAGAATCGGGCCCGTTATCGGACAGCTTCTTCTCGGACTTGATGAAGGGGAGGGTGCGAGACTATGACACAGATTGCTAGGACATACTGCTAGGGGGTTGCGCTTGATTCCTTACCTGCTGATAGGAGAGCGTCTTTAGCACGTCCACCGCTCCGATCCTATACTGAGAGTTTACCAGAAGTTCAGCCGCGGGCGCGGCCTCACGCTCTTCTACTTTGTCCTGAGTGTGACTGACGTGACACTAGTCGTTGATCTAGCCGCGACCGGGGCCGGTAGCTGATCTATGCCTATCTGCGACAGTTGCGCGTTCGCCCGGCGCAGAGAATTTTCATTGGGTGCAGCGCTGGGCTACCTTCGACGTTCGCCGAGGGGCTGTTCGCTGCCGGATAGATGCTGCCGCGAAGCGAGGCCCAGCCAAGCAGATAAGTGCCTCCGTGAGGGAACGCGTCTAGGCCGGCGCGAATGCCTTTACAGCCATTGTCGTGATCGTCCCGACGCCGGCGATCGTACGGAGACGGCGCATCAGATCAAGGTTATTGGCCTCGCCATGGAAGCTGTAGCGCTTCGATTCCTGTTCGTCCGAGCAACCGGTTAACGTAGAGCGCACTGATCGTGCCAAGCCCACACCGCTCAAGGTTCTGCAAACGACAGCAAACGATAGGTTTGATAAGGTAACAAACCGGATCGATCCAAGAAAGCATCGGATCAAGTGTATAAAATGAGAATATTTTGGTGCCGCAGAAGGGACTCGAACCCCCGACCCCATCATTACGAATGACGTGCTCTACCAGCTGAGCTACTGCGGCGTGCCGCGCGGGTTAGCACCTTCCCGCGCGGGGGAAAAGGGGGTCAGCGCGAATCCGTCGCCTCGGCGAGCGGCGGCTCGACGTCCGGGCGCACGGGCGGGTTGCCGCTGTCATCCGCGACCGGCGCCGGCGCGGCCGCGCGAGGCGCCACAGGCGTCTTGCCGGCATCGGTCGCCATAAGCCGGTCGCCTCCCGAGGCGGGCGGAGGGGTGATCTCGACGGCCGGCGGCGGCGAAACCTCGGTCACGGTGACCACGGTCGCAGTCTCGCCGCCCCGGCGCGCGGCGGGGTCAAGGCGCAGCGGCTCGGGGTCGGTGACGGTCGAGGAGGGGGCATAGTCCGACTCGCGCGGGACAATCCCCGGCGCGACGCTCGGCACCTCGGTCCGCGTCGTGCGGCGCTTGGCGGGTGCCGGGTTGCTCACCGGTTGCGCCGCCGAGGCGGCGGGACGCGGTCCGGGCAAGTGGCGAGGCGCGTCGGTGCCCTCGGCGTAGGCGTCGGCCTCGGTGAAGCTCTGGTCGACGTGCGCCTCGGACCCGGCCGGGCGGCCGACGATCAGTGGCAGCATCTCGACGCCATTGCTCGCCCCCGCCATCCGCGCCGCCACCGGCGGCTCGCGCCAGCTCAGCGTGTCGAACCCGTGGCAGCTGTCGCAGACCGGCGCCCAGTCGGCCAT
Source organism: Paracoccus sanguinis (assembly GCF_900106665.1). Classification (GTDB taxonomy): domain Bacteria; phylum Pseudomonadota; class Alphaproteobacteria; order Rhodobacterales; family Rhodobacteraceae; genus Paracoccus; species Paracoccus panacisoli. Next base: position 839,823 of record NZ_FNNA01000001.1, on the reverse strand, counting down.
CACGTTGTGGCAGTTGTCGCAGACCCACTGCGGCCCGCGGCTCGCGTTCATGGCCCGCGCCAGCCAGCCGCGCACGACGCTGTCGTCAGAGCCCTCGCCCCGCTCGACCGCCGCGCGGATCGCCAGCGAGCGCGTCGTCGGCTGCGTCTCGGCCAGATCGCCGAGCGCCCGGCGGGCGGCGGGGAAATCCTCGGCCGCGAGCGCCAGCTCGGCGCGCAGCATCCGCGTCTCGGGGTGGTCGGGCTTGTGGCGCAGCAGGTCGTCGAACCGCCGCAGCCGCTGGGCCGGGGTCTCGTCCGGCACGATCTCGGCATAGACCGCGGCGAGCGCCGGGTGCGGCTGCGCCTCCCACGCCTTCTGCAGCAGGCGGCTCGCGTTGCGGGTGTCCTTCTGCGCGAGGTAGCTGCGCGCCGCCAGCACCGCCGCCGGCACGAGGTCGGGCGAGGCGCGGTTGGCGCTGATCGCCGCCTCGCGGGCGCTGATCGAGTTGCCGTGCGCCAGCACCTCGGACGCCTCCTGCAGCGCCAGCACGGCGTCGCGGCGCAGGTGGACGTCCTGCGGCAGGGTGCCCTGCTTGCGCTTGTCGCGCAGCGTCTGGCGGGCGCCCTTCCAGTCGTGCTCGCGGGTCTGGAGCGTCAGCAGGGTGTTCTGCAGGTCGGTGTGCGCGGGCTTCAGCGCATAGGCCTTTTCCGCCAACCGCAGGGCGGTGTCGGTCTCGCCCATGGCCAGCTTCTGCTGCATGAGCCCGCGGATGCCGACGAAGCGGGTCCGGGCGTCGGCCAGCATCTCGCGGTAGACCTCTTCGGCGCGGCGGGCATCGCCCGCGGTCTCGGCCGCCTGCGCGGCGAGCAGGTTGGTCAGATGCGGCTGGTCGAGGTATTTCGCGGCCTTCGACGCCTGGTCCTGCGCCAGCCGCCCCTCGCCCGAGGCGACGGCGAGCATCCCCTCGGCCAGCGCCTGATACCCCTTCCGCTCGCGCGAGCGGTCAAAATAGCGGTCGATGGCGGTGCGGTCGCCGGCGAGGAAGCGGATGAACGCGAGCGCCAGCCGCAGAAGCTGGACGATCACCCAGCTGGCGAGGATGAACAGGATCGCCGCCACCGCGGCCTGCACCGGGCCGAAGGTGTATTCGACACCGTTGAACTGCAGCACCAGCGGGTGCCCGGTCTGCGCAAGGTGCATCGCCCCCAGCGCCGCCGCGAGGACGACGCCGAAGAAGAACGTGACCTTCAGAAGCGTGAGCAGCATCGGGCGGACCTCAATTCGACGGGGTTGCGGCAGGGGAGGGGGTAGCGACCGGCGGCGGCACGTCGGCCGGCGGCGCGACCGCAGACGGCGCCGCGGCCTCGACCGCCGCCGGGCGGCCGACCGAGATGGCGTCCACCGGGGCGGTGGCAGAAGCAGGCTCGGCCGCGGGCGCGGGATTGGTGGGTTCGGTCGCCGGAGCGGCAGGTGCCGGCTCCGCCGCCGGCGCGGCCTGTGTCGGCGCAGGCGCGACAGGCGCCGCAGCATCCCCCGCCGGCTCAGGCGTCGAGGGGGAGGTCAGCGCACCGATCGCCGCGGTGGCGTCGGCGTGGGCGCGGGCGCGGGCGATCCACGGCTCCATCGCCGGGCGGGCCGGGGCGGGCAGCGCCTCAAGTTCCTTGAGCGCCGCGGCAATGTCGCCGCGGTCGACGGCCGCGCCGGCGCGCGACAGCACCGCGTCGGCGTCCGACCCCTCGTGCGGGGTGACCGAGCGCGCCCCGGTCTGGGCGCGCAGGAAGTTGCCGATGGCGCTGCCGCGGCCCGAGGCCGCATCGCTGCGCAATTCGGCGCGCAGCGCGGCGCGGGCGGCGGGCGGGAACTCGGCGGCGAGCGCCTCGAGCGTCGGCACCTCGACGGTCAGCGCGGGGGGCGGGGTCACGCCGGCCTCCTGCAACTGGGCCAGCGCCGCCTCGCGCGGGGCGCCGGTCTGGATCGCGGTGCCGAGCGCGCTTGCCGCGGCGGCGGTGCGGGCGCGGCGGGCGGCCTCGTCGGCGGCGGCGCGCAGGTCGGCGGCACGGGCCTCGGCCTCGGCCAGCCGCGCCTCGGCTTCGTCGGCGGCCTGGTTGATGCGCGCCGTCGCGGCCTCGGCGTCAGCGGCGAGCTGTTCGAGCCGGTCGGCGGTCGCCTGATCCACGGTCGGGCGGGCGGCGAGCGCCTGCACCTCCTGTCGCAGGGGCTCCAGATCCACCGGCGGGCGGGCGGCGAGGTCCTCGACCTGCTGGCGCAGCGGGGCGAGATCGACGGGCTCGCGCGCGGCCAGCGTCTCGACCTGCTGGCGCAGCGCGTCGAGGTCGCCGGGCTGGGCGGATGCCAGCTCGCGCAGCCGCGTGTCGAGCGCGGCGAGCTCCTGGGCCTGCGCGGCCAGCGTGGACTGGATCGCGCCGTCGGGCTGGGGCGTGGCGGGGGCCTCGGCAATCAGCTTGGCGGCGGCGTCCGAGCCGGCCTGCCGCGCCTCGGTCAGCAGCGCCTCGCGGTCCGGGACGAGGCTGGCACCGGCCGCGCGGCTGGCGGCCTCGGCGGCGCTTGTGGCGGCCTGCTGGGCGGCTTCGGCGGCGCGGGTCTCGATCGCCGCGGCGCGGCTGTCGATCTCGGCGCGGGCGGCGGCGGCGGCCTGTTCGGCGAGCGCCGCGGTGTCGATCTCGGGTGCCGCGGCGGGCGCGGGCGCAGGCTGCCACGCGGCGGGCAGGCGCGGGATCGCCCACCACGCGGCCCCGGCGCCGAGCCCCGCGGCGACGACGCCGCCGAGGAACAGCGGCGCGAAGCCGCCGCGCCGGGGGGCGGGGGCGGGTTTGGCCGGGGCCGGAGTGTGGGCCGGCGCCGGGGCCGGGCTGCGCGACTCGTTGAAGGTGGGCGGGACCGAGGAGCGGGTGGTGCCTTCGGTGCTGGCGCGCGGGGGAATGGCGGCGTCGGACTTGGGAGCGTCGGGCGCCGGGCGGTCCGCGGAGGTTTTCGGCGTGGACTCGGCAGGTTTGCCGGGCGTGGTGTCGCGGGTGATCGTGGGGCTTTCGGCGCGCACCGAGGCCGGCGACGCATCGGCCCCTGCCTTCAACGGCTTGTCGGCCGCGCCCGCAGCCCCGACCCCCATCTTGCCCACGGGCGCCTCAGCGTCGGCACGACCCGAGGCCGCCGCATCGCGCGGGGCCATACCCGCCACGCCGCCGGTGCCGACCAGCGACGACTCGACCGACGGGGCCGGCTCGCCCGATTTCGCCATGCCCGGCCCGGCCCGCTCGACCGGCGGCGCCTCGCGCAGGTCCACCACGCTGCCCGGCGCGGCGGCCTTGGTGCCGGCGGCGGGCTGGCCGGCGGGCGTCTTGCCGGGTTTCGCGGTATCCTTGCGGTCGGTCATGGCGCGGCGATCCCTTGCGGCGGACGGGCGGGGCGTCGTCCCCGGCGTCGTGATTTGGCGGTTCGGCCCGCGCACGAACCGCGCGGGTGGCGTCACAGTAGAGAGCAGCGCCGTGCGGCTCAACCCGCGCCGGGCGGCTCTGTTCCGCGGGTGAGCGCGCGGATGACGCAGCGGATGCCGGGCGCGTCGGGCGAGGGCGCCACGGCGCGACGCAGCGTCGCGGGGGCGGGGCCCGTCCACGCCCGATCCCAGGCCGCGTCGGCGGCGGCGCTGATCGGGGCGAGCCACAGCGGCGCGGCCGGCCCGACGGCGGCCACGGCCGCAGCCGCGAGCGCCGCCGCGCGGGGCGAGAAGAGCGGCAGGATCACCGGCGCCGGACGCTTGAGCAGGGCGGCGGCCTCCTCCGGCAAGGGCAGCGCCTGCTGGTCATAGACGACGATCCCCGGCACCGGCAGCTCGGCCGCGACGCGCACCCCGCGCAGGTGCACCCAGCCGGGGCCGAGCCCGGTGAGCAGCGGCATCATCCCCGCCGCATCGCCCGGCCCCTGCGTCACCGCAAAGCCCGCCGCGCGGGCCAGCTCGGCCGTGCGCGGGCCGACGCAGATCGCCGGGCGCCCGCGGCCCGGCCCGGCGTGGGGGACGGCGTTCTCGGAGGTCAGGACCAGCCCCTCGGCCGCCGCGACCGCGGCGCTGTCGTGGGGGACGGGGACGATCCGCATCAGCGGGGCGATCACCGTGGCCAGGCCGAGGTCGGCGATCTGGTCCGCGAAGCGCCGCGCCGCGGGGGCGGGGCGGGTGATGAGGACGACGGGGGGCAAGGGCGGCTGCATGGCGTTTCCCGGGGACCGGTGCTAGGCGGGGATAGGCCGTCCCAACCCGTGATTTCAACCATGACGCTGACCGTGCTGGGGATCGAGAGCAGTTGCGACGACACCGCCGCCGCCGTGGTGCGGCTGGACGATGCCGCAGGCCGGGACGACGGGGGCGCCGCGCCGCGCATCCTGTCCTCGGTCGTGGCGGGGCAAGAGACGCTGCACGCGGCCTTTGGCGGAGTCGTCCCCGAGATCGCCGCCCGCGCCCATGCCGAACGGCTCGACCTCGCCGTCGAGCAGGCGCTGGCCGAGGCGAGGGTGGGCCTTGGCGATCTCGACGCCATCGCCGTCACCGCCGGGCCGGGGCTGATCGGCGGGGTCATGGCGGGGGTGATGCTCGCGAAGGGGATCTCGGCCGGGACCGGGCTGCCGCTGGTGGGGGTCAACCACCTCGCCGGGCACGCGCTGACCCCGCGGCTGACCGACGGGATCGGGTTTCCCTACCTCATGCTGCTCGTCTCGGGCGGGCATTGCCAGTTCCTGCGGGTCGAGGGGCCCGAGGACTTCACCCGCCTTGGCGGCACCATCGACGATGCGCCGGGCGAGGCCTTTGACAAGGTGGCCAAGCTCCTCGGCCTGCCGCAGCCCGGCGGCCCGGCGGTCGAGGCCGAGGCCGCCGCGGGCGACCCCCGCGCCATTCCGCTGCCCCGCCCGCTGCTCGACCGACCGGGCTGCGACATGAGCTTTTCGGGCCTCAAGACCGCCGTGCTGCGCGCCCGGGACGAGGCGGTGGCCCGCGACGGCGGGCTGCGCGCCGGGGTGCGGGCCGACATCTGCGCGGGGTTTCAGGCCGCGGTGGCCGAGGTGCTGGCGGAAAAGACCCGCCGGGCGCTCGCCACCTCCCCGGTGCCGGTCCTCGCCGTGGCCGGGGGCGTTGCTGCCAACCGCACCATCCGCGCGGCGCTCGAGGCGGTGGCGGACAGCGCCGGGGTGCGGTTCCTCGCCCCGCCGCTGGCGCTCTGCACCGACAACGCGGCGATGATCGCCTGGGCGGGGATCGAACGCTTCCGCCTCGGCCACCGCGACGGGATGGAGCTTTCGGCGCGCCCGCGCTGGCCGCTCGACGGGCGCGCCGCGCCGATGCTGGGCGCGGGCAAGCGGGGGGCCAAGGCATGAGCGTCGCGGTCCTCGGCGCCGGCGCCTTCGGCACCGCGCTCGCCGTCGCGCTGGCGGCCAAGGGGCCGGTGGTGCTGTGGGGGCGACGGATCGGCTGGACGGGCGAGAACCCGCTGTTGCCCGGCGTGACCCTGCCCACCGCCGTCACCGTGACCGAACGGCTCGCGGAGGCGCGGGCCGAGGTGCTGCTGATCGCCATTCCCGCGCAGGCGCTCGGCGGGTTCCTCGAGACCCACGCGGGGGCGCTGGAGGGGCGGGCGCTGGTCGCCTGCGCCAAGGGCATCGACCTCGCCACCGGGCGCTCGCCGGCCGGGATGCTGGCCGCGGCCTGCCCCGCGGCGACGGTCGCGGTGCTGACCGGGCCGAGCTTCGCCGCCGACATCGCCCGCGGCCTGCCGACCGCGCTGACGCTCGCCTGTGCCGATGCCGAGGCGGGGCACGCGCTGCAGCACCAGCTCTCGACCCCGGCGCTGCGGCTTTACCGCACGACCGACGTGGTGGGCGCGGAACTGGGCGGGGCGCTCAAGAACGTCATCGCCATCGCCGCGGGCGCGGCCATCGGCGCGGGGCTGGGGGACAGCGCGCGGGCCGCCATCGTCACCCGCGGCTTTGCCGAGATGGCCCGCTTTGCCGCAGCGCAGGGCGCCGAGCCCGAGACGCTCGCCGGGCTTTCGGGCTTGGGCGACCTGATCCTGACCGCGACCTCGGCCCAGTCGCGCAACTTCCGCTATGGCCAGGCGCTGGGGCAGGGGGCGGCCTTCGGCGCCGCCGTGACGGTCGAGGGCGCGGCCACCGCCCGCGCCGTCACCCGGCTGGCCGCGGCGCAGGGGATCGAGATGCCGATCTCGGCGCTGGTCGCCGGGCTTGCCGGGGGCCGGATCGACGTTAAACAGGCGATGGAGCTGCTGCTCGCCCGCCCGCTCAAGGAGGAATGATGCCGCTTTTCGCCGTGATCTGCCGGGACAAGCCCGGCCATCTCTCGACCCGGCTCGAGACGCGCTCGGCGCATCTGGACTGGCTCAACGCCGCCGACATGGTCCGCATGGCCGGGCCCCTGGTCGAGGACGGCGAGATGCGCGGCTCGCTGGTCGTGGTCGAGGCCGACGACGCCGAGCGGGTGCGCGCCTGGACCGCGGGCGACCCCTATGCCGCGGCCGGGCTGTTCCAGTCGGTCGAGGTCATCGAGTGGCGCAAGGTGATCTGATGGCGCACTGGCTGTTCAAGTCCGAGCCCGACGCCTTCTCGTGGGACGACCTCGTGGCCCGCGGCCGCGACGGGGAAGAGTGGAACGGGGTGCGCAGCGTGCAGGCCCGCAACGTCATGCGCGAGATGAAGGTCGGCGACCGCGGGTTCTTCTACCACTCGAACATCGGGAAAGAGGTGGTGGGCATCGTCGAGGTGATCGCCGAAAGCCACCCCGATTCGACCGCCGACGACCCCAAATGGGACTGCGTGGACCTGCGCGCGGTCGAGCCGCTGGCCCGGCCGGTGACCTTGGCCCAGATCAAGGCGGACCCGCAGTTCGCCGATATGGTGCTGGTGCGCAACTCGCGCCTGTCGGTGCAGCCGGTGACCGACGCGGAGTGGGAGGCGGTGCTGGCCCTGGCCGAAGCGCCTGAAGAGGCGCCTGAGGATGCGCCCGCCGACCGCCCGGCCAAAGCCAAGCCCGCCAGACGCGCGGCCAAACGGAGGGACTGACCCGATGGAGCTGATGATCGTGATCGCCGCGGCGATCCTCGCCTGGGTCGTGGGGGCGATCTGGTACCGCCTGACCGACCGGGTCTATGCCCACGCCTCGGCGTTGCAGGTCCAGAACATCGGTCATCCCAAGGCGCGCTCGGTGGTGCCCTATCTGCTGGCCGGGGTGGCGCTGGTGGCGGTGGCGGCGATGCTGCGGGTGCTGTTCGTGCGCGCCGGCATCGACGGGGTGCTGGCCGGGATGGGCTGGGGCTTCGGCATCGGCGCGGCCATCGTCGCGCCGTGGTTCGTGATCGAGAACACCTATTCGCCGCGGCCGATGATCATGACGCTGGTGGACATGGGCTATGCCATCACCGCCTGCGCGGTGATCGGCGCGGTGATGGGCGGCATCTGACCCCGCAGGCCAGCCCCGGCCGCGCGCTTGCGCCACGCCCCCGGGGGACGGACCGGCCCGCCCCCGTGCCGCCTTGCCGCAGGCGGGGCCGGGGGGCTGCGCTTGCCCCGGCCGGGCCGAGTGCCTAAACCCGCCCGGTCCGCCGCGCGGCCCTGCCGCGCCCCCTCGCCGCCCGACGTCCCAGCCTGAGAGGTCCGCCCATGGCCCGCAGCCCCAAGCCGATCGCCGATCGGCCCGCGACGAAACGCATCGGCGCGCTGGCGGCGCTGTGGCCGTTCGTCCGGCCCTACCGGCTGCTGCTGGCCGGCGCGCTGCTCGCGCTGATGGTGACGGCGGGGGTGAGCCTCGTCCTGCCGGTCGCGGTGCGCCGGATCGTGGACGGGTTCGACGAGGGCGCGCGGCTGCTCGACCAGTATTTCCTCGCCGCCATCGGCATCGCGGCGCTCCTCGCCGTGGGCACGGCGCTGCGCTATGCGCTTGTCACCCGGCTGGGCGAGCGGGTCGTGGCCGACATCCGCCGCGCGGTCTTCGACCGGGTGATCGGCCTCTCGCCCGCCTTCTTCGAGCGGGTGATGACCGGCGAGATCATCAGCCGCATCACCACCGACACGACGCTGATCCTGTCGGTGATCGGCTCGTCGGTAAGCCTCGCGCTGCGCCAGGCGATGGTGGCGGTCGGCGGCTTGGTGATGCTGCTGCTGACCTCGGCCAAGCTGACCGGGCTGCTGATGCTGGTCGTGCCCGTCGTGCTGGTGCCGATCATCGTGCTCGGCCGCCGGCTGCGCGGCCTCTCGCGCGAGAACCAGGACTGGATCGCCGCCTCGTCGGGCAGCGCGTCGGAAACGCTGCTCGCGGCGCAGACGGTGCAGGCCTTCACCGCCGAGGACGCGACGCGGGCGGGCTTTGCCGACGTGACCGAACGCTCGTTCGCCTCGGCCGCGCGCCGCATCCGGGTGCGGGCGGCGATGACGGCGCTGGTGATCTTCCTGATCTTCGCGGGCGTCACCGGCGTCCTGTGGATCGGCGCCCGCGACGTGCGGCTGGGCGCCATGACGGTGGGCGAGCTGGTGCAGTTCGTCATCTACGCGGTGATGGTCGCGGGCTCGGTCGGCGCGCTGTCCGAGATCTGGGGCGAGTTGCAGCGCGCCGCCGGCGCCACCGAGCGGCTGGGCGAGCTGCTGGCGACGCAGGACGCGCTGACGGACCCCGCCCGCCCGGTGGCGCTGCCGCGCCCGGTGCGCGGGCAGATCGAGCTCGAGGGCGTTTCGTTCCACTATCCGACCCGGCCCGATGTCTCGGCGCTCGAGGACGTGTCGCTCTCGATCCGGCCGGGCGAGACGGTGGCGCTGGTCGGCCCCTCGGGGGCGGGCAAGACCACCGTCGTGCAGCTCATCCTGCGCTTCTGGGACCCCGAGACGGGCCGCGTCACGCTGGACGGGATCGACCTGCGCGACATGGCGCGGGCCGATTTCCGCCGCGCCATCGCGCTGGTGCCGCAGGACCCGGTGATCTTCGCCACCACCGCGCGCGAGAACATCCGCTTCGGCCGCCCCGAGGCCTCGGACGCCGAGGTCGAGGCCGCCGCCCGTGCCGCCAACGCCCACGACTTCCTGACCGCGCTGCCCGACGGCTATGAGGCGCAGGTGGGCGAGCGCGGGGTGATGCTGTCGGGCGGCCAGAAGCAGCGCATCGCCATCGCCCGCGCGATCCTGCGCGATGCCTCGATCCTGCTTCTGGACGAGGCGACGAGCGCGCTCGACGCCCAGTCCGAGCGGCTGGTTCAGGACGCGGTGGACGCGCTGGCCCGCGACCGCACGACGATCATCGTCGCGCACCGGCTGGCGACGGTGAAGAAGGCCGACCGGATCGTGGTCATGGACAAGGGCCGCATCGTCCAGCAGGGCACGCATGACGAGCTGGTGGCGCAGGGCGGCCTCTACGCCCGGCTCGCCCGGCTGCAGTTCACGGACGGGGCGGCCTGAGCGCCGCCCTCAGCTGCGTCCGTCTGGCCCGAAGACTCGGTGGCACGGCCTCAAAGGTCGGGGAAGAACACCCCACCGGGCGAGAGGGTGAAGATCTCGCACCCGTCCGCGGTCACGCCGACGGAATGCTCGAACTGCGCCGACAGCGACTTGTCGCGCGTGACCGCGGTCCAGTCGTCGGCGAGGATGCGCGTCTCGGCCCGGCCGAGGTTTATCATCGGCTCGATGGTGAAGAACATCCCCTCTTCCAGCATCGGGCCCTTTCCGGGCCGGCCGAAGTGCAGGACGTTCGGCGGCGCGTGGAACACCCGGCCCAGCCCGTGGCCGCAGAAGTCGCGCACCACCGACATCCGCTGGCCCTCGGCGTAGGTCTGGATCGCCGCGCCGATGTCGCCGAAGGTGGCGCCGGGGCGCACCGCCTCGATCCCCTTCATCAGGCAGTCGTGGGTCACCCGGATCAGCCGCGCCGCGCGCTCGGACACCGGCCCGGCGACGTACATGCGCGAGCTGTCGCCGTACCAGCCGTCCTTGATCACCGTCACGTCGATGTTGAGGATGTCGCCCTCGAGCAGCGCATCGCTGTCGCGCCGCTTCTCGAGATCGCGCGAGATCGTCTCGTCGCGGCCCTTGGGGATCGGCTGGCCGGGGATGCCGTGGCAGACGACGTGGTTCACGCTGATGCAGCTCGCGTGCTGGTAGCCGCGATAGCCGACGGTGGCGCTGGTCAGCCCCAGCTCGGCCACCCGGGCGTTGATGAAGTCGTCCAGCTCGGCCGTGGTCACGCCGGGGGCCACGCGCGGGCCCACCTCGTCCAGGATCAGCGCGGCGGCGGCGCCGGCGGCGCGCATTCCGGCGAAATCCTCGGGGGCATGGATGCGGATGCCTTCGCGGGTGAGGCGCGGGTCGTTCATCGGGCTGATCCTTTCGCTTGAGGTGCCAGATAGACCCCGGCGGGGCCTTGTTCCAGCCCTCAGGCCGGGCATTATGCGCCCGCACCGGGCCTCGCCCGGCTAGACACCCGGGGGACGCCTGATGCAATCCGACAATCCGACCGCCGCGATCCTGCTGATCGGGGACGAGATCCTGTCCGGCCGCACCCGCGACCTGAACGCCCACCACCTCGCCGGCATCCTGAACGGCATCGGCATCGACCTGCGCGAGATTCGCGTGGTGCCCGACGACCATGCCGCGATCGTGGGGGCGCTTCGGGCGCTCGACCGCCACCTCGGTGGGGACTGGGACATGGTGTTCACCTCGGGCGGCATCGGCCCGACCCACGACGACATCACCGCCGACGCCGTGGCCGACGCCTATGGCGTGGGGATCGAGGTCAACGCCGACGCCCGCCGCATGATGGAGGAGCGCTGGACCCGGCTGGGGATGGAGATCACGCCCGCCCGCCTCAGGATGGCCCGCATCCCGGTCGGCGCGACGCTGATCGAGAATGCCGAGTCCGCCGCGCCGGGCTTTTCCATCGGCGGCGCGCACGTCATGGCCGGGGTCCCCTCGGTGTTCCGCAGCATGGTCGAGGCGCTGGTCCCGCGGCTCAACCCCGGCCGCCCGCCGGTCAGCCGCACCGTCCGGGTCGAGCGCCCCGAGTCCGACGTGGCCGAGGGGCTGCGCGAGGTCGCGGCCGCGTTCCCGGACCTGTCGCTCGGCAGCTATCCCTTCCGCGAGGAGGGGCGCTTCGGCACCAACCTCGTGATCCGCGGGCTCGACTCCGCCCGCGTCGAGGCCGCGCTCGCAGCGCTCGGCACCCGGCTCGGGCTGTGATCTCACCGGCGTTCGACGCCGCCTGGCAGGCGACCTGGCCCGCGGCCGACTATGCCGACCACGGCGGGCTGCGGGTCGGCCGGGGCATGGGCGGCGGCGGCCGGGTCAGCGCCGCCCGGGTGGTGGGCGACTGGGATGAGGCCGACATTGCCGCGGCCGAGGCGACCCATGCCGGCTGGGGCCAGCCGGCGCTGTTCTCGGTCGAGGACGGCGACGACGCGCTGGCCGCGGCGCTTGCGGCGCGGGGGTATCGCGCCGCCAACCCCACGCTGATCCTGTCGGCACCGCTCGGGCCGCTGACCGACCGGGCGATCCCGCCGGTGACGGCGCTCGAATCCTGGCCGCCGCTGGCGATCCAGCGCGACCTGTGGCGCCAGCTTGGGGTCGGGGACGCGCGGCAGGCGGTGATGGCGCGGGTGGCGGGGCCGCACACGGCGATCCTCGGCCGGGTCGAGGATCGCGCCGCCGGCGCCGCCTTTGCCGCGGTGCACGGCGGCATCGGCACGCTGCACGCGCTGGCGGTGCTGCCGCGCTGGCGGGGCAAGGGTCTCGGCGCGTGGATGGTCCGCCGCGCGGCCGATTTCGCCGCCCGGCACGGCGCCACCGAACTGGCGCTCGCGGTGACCGAGGCGAACGCCGCGGCGCGCGCGCTCTATGCCGGGCTCGGCTTCGCGCCGGTCGGCCGCTACGCCTATTGGCAGCGCGGCGGCTGAGCCGTCACTCGGTCGCCAGCCGCCGGAACTCGCGCTTGAGCAGGTCCACTTCGGCCCTGAGCAGGTCGATCTCGGCCCGCAGGTCGGCGTCGAGCGCCTCGCCCGCGAGCAGCGGCAGGTGCCCGAGCCGCATCGCGCCGGGCCGCGGGGCGTCCACGCCGGCGCCATCATCGGCGATGAGCGTATAGGTCTGCACCCCCTCGGACAGCGTCTCGACCGGCAGGGCGGCGCGAATGTTCCAGCCGCTCTCGGCGCCGGGTGTGACCTCGGCCTGGCCCACGGTGCGGCCGTTCAGCGTCAGCGCCACCCGGCCGGGGGCGGGGCCGTCGGGCAGCCGCCCCTCCCACACCCCGGACTTGAGGCCGAGCGAGACGAACGGACGGGTCATGTCGGGCCCCCTTGGGTCAGCCATCGGGCGTTACACATCGGCGCGCAGATGCCGCGACAGGAACAGGTCGCGGATGCGCACCGCATTCATCTGCGGCGCCTCGAAGATCAGGTCGAGCCACAGCTTCTCGAGCCGCTTCTCGTTCATCTCGACGTAGTGCAGGTCGAACTCGATCTCGCGCGCGACCGGCTCGGGGCCGGGGGCGATGTCGCCGAGATGGCGCAGCAGCGTGTCGGTGTTCGGCCCGTGGCCGATGTTCAGCCGGGCATAGATGCTCATCGGGCGCTCGACGGTCAGCGTCACGTCGAGCCGGATGATATGGGCGCGGGTCAGCCCGTCGCGGGCGGCGTCGGGCAGGGTGACCGAGACCGACAGGTAGCTGCCCGAGAACCCCAGCGTCTCGAGCAGCAGGCCGAAGGGCGCCAGATCGGCGGCGCCGCGGTTCGGCATCTGCCGCAGGATCAGCGCGCCGGCCGGGCAGTCGTGCCAGACCGCCGCCTGCTCGCCCAGCCACGTCCCCGAGGCGGGGGCGGCGATGCCCGACGGCGCGATCCGGGTCGACAGGAACGGCGGCCGCCAGCGCCAGTCGGTGCCGCGCGGCAGGTCGGCCAGATCGACCGGCCGCTGGACGCTGTCAAGCCGGCTCTGCGCGCTGGCGATGAAGCGGTCGGCGCTGCGCCTGAGGCCGCGCGCGTCGTCCTGCAACTCGCGCAGCCGGCGCAGGGTCATGCCGCCGGTGGCTTCGGCCAGCCGCTGCCACTCGCCCATCGCGCGCAGGCGCAGCCTGTTCCTGACCCAGCGGCGCGGTTGGATGGCCATCGTTGCGGCGCCCCCGTCGGACCGGCGGTGCCGGTCACTGGTCCATGTAGACGTGGGTCTCGGCCTTGGCGCCGGGGTGGGTGACGGCGCCCAGCCGCGCCACGCCGACGAGCTGGGCGTATTTCCACAGCGCGCCCGAGGCATAGTCGGTCTTGCGCGGCCCCGCCCAGGCGGCCTTGCGGGAGGCGAGTTCCTCGTCGGTCAGGTCGACCGAGATGGTGCCCTCGATGGCGTTGAGCGTAATGATGTCGCCGTCGCGCACCAGCGCGATCGGCCCGCCATGCGCGGCCTCGGGGCCGACGTGGCCGACGCAGAACCCGCGGGTGGCGCCCGAGAAGCGGCCGTCGGTGATCAGCGCCACCTTCTTGCCCATCCCCTGACCCGAGAGCGCCGCGGTGGTCGCCAGCATCTCGCGCATCCCCGGCCCGCCGGCGGGGCCCTCGTTGCGGATCACGATGACCTCGCCTTCCTTGTAGGTGCGGGCCTGCACGGCCGCGAACGCCTCTTCCTCGCACTCGAAGACGCGGGCGGGGCCGGTGAAGACCTGCTCGGCCTCGCTCATCCCCGCGACCTTCACGATGGCGCCCTCGGGCGCGAGGTTGCCCTTCAGCCCGACGACGCCGCCGGTCCTGGTGATCGGCGTCTCGACGGGGTGGATGACCTTTCCGTCCGGCTCGCCGCGGATCTCGTCCAGCTCCTCGCCCAGCGTCCGGCCCGAGGCGGTCAGGCAGTCGAGGTGCAGAAGCCCCGCCTTGGCCAGCTCCTTCATCACCACCGGGATGCCGCCGACCTCGAACAGGTCCTTGGCGACGTATTCGCCGCCCGGCCGCAGGTTCACGAAATAGGGGGTGTCCTTGAAGATGTCGCATACGTCGAAGAGGTCGAAGTCGATCCCCGCCTCATGCGCGAGCGCCGGCAGGTGCAGACCGCCGTTGGTGGACCCGCCCGTGCAGGCCACGACGCGGGCCGCGTTCTCGAGGCTCTTGCGGGTCACGATGTCGCGGGCGCGGATGTTCTTCTCGATCAGGTTCATGACCGCGAAGCCCGAGGCGTCGCAGAACTGATCGCGGCTCTCGTAGGGCGCGGGCGCGCCGGACGAGTTGATGAGCGCGAGCCCGATCGCCTCGGAGACGCAGGCCATGGTGTTGGCGGTGTACTGCGCCCCGCAGGCGCCCGAGGACGGGCAGGCCACGCGCTCCATGATGTCGAGCTCGGCGTCCGAGATCAGGCCCGCGGCGTGCTTGCCCGCGGCCTCGAACATGTCCTGCACGGTGATGTCGCGGCCCTGATAGCGGCCGGGCAGGATCGACCCGCCGTAGATGAAGACCGACGGCACGTTCAGCCGCACCATCGCCATCATCATCCCGGGCAGCGACTTGTCGCAGCCGGCAAGGCCCACAAGCGCGTCGTAGCAGTGCCCGCGCATGGTCAGTTCCACCGTGTCGGCGATGGCGTCGCGCGAGGCGAGCGACGAGCGCATCCCCTCGTGTCCCATGGCAATGCCGTCGGTCACGGTGATGGTGGTGAACTCGCGCGGCGTGCCGCCGCCGCGCTTGACGCCCATCTTCACGACCTGCGCCTGACGGTTCAGCGCGATGTTGCACGGCGCGGCCTCGTTCCAGCAGGTCGCCACGCCGACCAGCGGCTGGTGGATTTCCTCTTCGGTCACGCCCATCGCGTAGAGATAGCTGCGATGCGCGGCACGCGCCGGCCCTTCGGTCACGTGACGGCTGGGCAGTTTCGACTTGTCGAAGCGCGTGTTCTTCATGGCGTCCCCCTTGGCTGGGGTCCGGAATAGTGCCGGGCCGGGCGGGGGGCAAGGGCGCGGGAGGGGGCAGCGCGGGGCGGAGTGCCCGCCCGCGCGCTCAGACCGCCAGCACTGCGTTCAGCTTGGCCGCGCAGATCAGGTCGTTCTCGGTCAGCCCCCCGGCCTCGTGGGTGGTGAAGGTCACCTCGCAATAGCCCCAGCCGAAGGCGATGTCGGGGTGGTGGCCCTGGCTATTACCCAGCCACGCGGCGAGGTTCGCCATCTCGACCGCCTTGGCAAAGCCCTTGAAGGCGAAGCGGCGGTGGATCGCGCGGGCGTCGTCCGAGAGCGTCCAGCCCTCGATCCCCCCGAGCGCCGCCCGGGCGGCGGCGGCGTCCATGGGCGCCACGCCCCCCTGGCAGGGCACGCAGTCGCGGGCGGCGAGATCGCAGGTCGGGTCAGTCATGCCACCTCCTCCTTCGGGGGGTATGCGGGCGGGTGCAACCCCAGCGCGCGGGCCTGCCGCACGTCGGCCAGCAGGTCGCGGTCGGCGGCGGCAAAAAGATCGTCCAGCCGGTCGATCACGAAGTAAAGCGGCTGGTGGATGTCGATGCGATAGGGCGTCCGCAGGATGTCGATCACGCCGAAGGGCCGGTGCTGGGGCGCGTCCGAGATCGACCACGGCAACTCGGTCACCGACGACGCCAGCCCCGAGCCAAGCGCCTTGAGCCGCCCGTCCTCGCGCGTCAGCCCGAACTCGATCGAGAACCAGTAGAGCCGGATCAGCCAGGCGTAATCCGGCTTCTCGGCCCGCGTCCCGGCCTGCCCGATCGCCTGCGAGAAGGCCGCGAAGGCCGGGTCGGTCAGCAGCGGCGTGTGCCCGAAGATCTCGTGGAAGATGTCGGGTTCCTCGATGTAGTCGAAGTGCTTGCGCTTGCGGATGAAGCTGGCGGCCGGAAAGGTCCGGTCGGCAAGCATCCCGAAGAAGCGGCCGAAGCCGATCAGCGCCGGCACCGGCTCGACCCGCCAGCCGGTCAGATCGCGCAGCCGTTCGCTGACCTCGGGGCATTGCGGAACCCGCGCCGTGGGCAGGTCGAGCTTGGCCAGCCCGTCGAGATAGGGCAGCGCCATGTCACGGCGCACCGCGGGCATCTGGCGGGCGACCAGATCGGCCCAGACCGCGTCCTCCTCGGGCGTGTAGGCGATGAATCCGTCCGCGTCGGGCTGTTTGGCCTCGTATTCGGTCGATTTCGGCATGGTAAGTCCTCCCGTGGTCCAGTTTACCCGAACGCGGCACAAGATCTTGCCGCAGGCGGGGATGTGGTGCAGGGTAGGGAAACGTCATGCCCCATGCGGGCCGTTAAGAGGTATCCCATGCCTGACCTCGACGACACCGACCGCCGGCTGCTGCGGGTGCTTCAGCGCGATGCCACGCTCTCGACGCAGGAGCTGGCCGAGCGCGCCGGGCTCTCGGCCTCGCCCGCGTGGCGGCGGGTGCGGCGGATGACCGAGGACGGCGTCATCGCCGCGCAGGTGGTGCTGGTGCCGCCCCGGGCGCTGGGGCTCTCGGCGCTCGCCTATGTGCAGGTCTCGCTGCTCGACCACCGAGAGGAGACCATCGCCGCCTTCGACCGCTTCGTGCAGGCCGAGGATCAGGTGGTGGAATGCGCGACCATCACCGGGGCGTCGGACTATCTGCTCAAGATCGTGGCCGAGGATGCCGAGGGGCTCGAGCGGTTCCTGATGCGGCGGCTGCTGGCGACCGGGATCATCCGGGCGACGGTGACGAACTTCGTCCTGCGGCAGACGAAATACACCACCGCGCTGCCGGTGTGATCACAGCAGCGGTGTCGCCAGCGCCAGCGCGTTGTTGCGCACCCGCCGCCACATCGGCCAGGCGGCGATGTCCTCGGCCGTCAGCGGCACGGCGCGGGCGAGGTAGCTGGCCTGCCGCGCGTCCAGCTCGGCCGTCAGCACCGGGTCCACGACGGTCAGGTTCATCTCGTAGTTCAGCTCGAAGCTGCGGCGGTCGAGATTGGCCGAGCCGATCATCGCCAGCTGCCCGTCCACGGTCATGATCTTGGCGTGCAGCAGCCCCGGCACGAACTGCCACAGCCGCACCCCGGCCTCGGCCAGCCCGCCGAAGAACCCCTCGCTGGTCGCGCCGACGAAGAGCGAATCGTTGCGCCGGGGCAGGATCATCGTGACCTCGACCCCGCGCAGCGCCGCGGCCCGCAGCGCCGCGTCCACCGCCTGGTCGGGGACGTAGTAGGGGTTCGAGATGGTGATGCTGCGCCGGGCGCTCAGGATCAGCGTCATCATCGCGTCCGACAGCCCCGCGACGTGCCGGTCGGGCCCGGTGGGCAGCACCTGGGCGATCTGGTCCGGGCCGCCGGGGGGCAGCACATGGGTCAGCATCGCGCCGAGGTCGGCGCCGGTCGCGGTCATCCAGTCCTGCAGGAACACCGCCTGCATCTGCCGCACCACCGGGCCGCGGATGCGGGCGAGGATGTCGACCCACGGCGCGAACCGCGGCTTCACCGCAAAGGCCATGTCGGCGCAGTTGCGGCTGCCGGTGAAGCCGAGCGTGTGGTCGATCACCACGATCTTGCGGTGGTTGCGCAGGTCCACGCGGCTGAGCATCGCGCGCACCAGCGACAACCGCACCGGGTCGACGCGGCGGCAGTCGACGCCCGCGGCGCGCATCTCCTCCCACGTGGCCGAGCGGGTGAGCGCGCGCGAGCCGAGCCCGTCCACCATCACCCGCACCGCCACGCCCCGGCGCGCGGCGCGGCAGGCGGCGGCGGCGACCTTGCGGCCCGACACGTCGTCCAGCCAGATGTAGAACAGCATGTGGACGTGGTCGGCGGCCGCGTCGATCGCCTCGACCACCGCGTCGATGGCCGAATCGTCCTCGGGCAGCAGGTGGATGTCGTTGCCCGACACCGGCTCGAACCCGCCCGCCGCACGGTTCATGTCCAAGACCGCGCGGGCCGAGTCGGGGGGCGCCTCGACCGCCTGCGGGCTCGGGGTCCAGAGGCCGGTCAGCCGCTCGCGGATGTCCTCGCGCCGCTGCCGGTCGCGGCCGTTCATGCGGATCTCGCCGAAGAGCAGGTAGCCCGCGATGCCGATCAGCGGCAGCGCCTCGACCACGAGGATCCAGGCGAGGCGGACCGGCGGCTCCATCTGCGGGCGCGTCAGCACCCGCAGGCTGACCGCCACCGCGGCCAGGATATGCGCCCAGAGGATGATCTGTCCCCACATGGCCGCCATAGGGCCGCCCCCGCGCGCCGATTGCAATCGCGGACGGTGCGGCCTATCTCACGCCCCTGACGCAGGGCGCTGTCCGGCCGCGGTTCCGGCCGGGGCGCGCAAGGCCGCCCGAAGGCCGACCCGAGGCCGACCGCAAGGGAACAGCGATGAACTGGATCACCAATTATGTCCGCCCGCGCATCAACAGCCTGTTCTCGCGCCGCGAGGTGCCCGAGAACCTGTGGACCAAGTGCCCGGAATGCGGGACGATGCTGTTTCACCGGGAACTCGCCGACAACCTGAACGTCTGCACCTCGTGCGACCATCACCTGGCGATCACGCCGCGGGCGCGGTTCACCGCGCTCTTCGACGGCGGCGCCTTCGTCGAGGTCAAGGTGCCCGAGCCGCTGGCCGACCCGCTGGGCTTCAAGGACCAGAAGAAATACCCCGAGCGCCTCAAGGCCGCGCAGAAGCAGACCGGCGAGCGCGAGGCGATGCTGGTCGCCGAGGGCGAGGTCGGGCGCACCGCCATCGTCGCGGCGGCGCAGGACTTCAGCTTCATGGGCGGGTCGATGGGGATGTATGTCGGCAATGCCATCCTCGCCGCGGCCGAGCGCGCGGTGGCGCTCAAGCGGCCGCTGGTGCTGTTCTCGGCCGCCGGCGGCGCGCGGATGCAGGAGGGCATCCTGTCGCTGATGCAGATGCCCCGCACCACCGTCGCGGTGCAGATGCTGAAAGAGGCGCGGCTGCCCTATGTCGTCGTCCTGACCCATCCCACCACCGGCGGGGTGACGGCCAGCTACGCCATGCTGGGTGACGTCCAGATCGCCGAGCCGAACGCGCTGATCTGCTTTGCCGGGCCGCGGGTGATCGAGCAGACCATCCGCGAGAAGCTGCCCGAGGGGTTCCAGCGCGCCGAGTATCTGCTCGAGCACGGGATGCTGGACCGGGTGACGCACCGCAAGCACCTGCGGGCCGAGCTGGTGACGATCCTGCGGATGCTGACCCGGCAATCGGCGCCGATCGTGGCCGACCTGCCGGCGCCCGGCGCCATCCCGGTGGCACTGCCCGACGCGCCGGCGGAGCCCTCGGCCGCGTTCCAGCCCGCCGACGCCGCCCCGGTGGCGGCCGAGGCGCCCGGCCCGGTCCCGGCCGCCGCGCGAAAGAACGCCAAGGCGTGAGCGACGCGACGGACGCCATCCTCGCCCGGCTGACGGCGCTGCATCCCAAGGTCATCGACCTGTCGCTCGACCGGCTGACGGCGCTGCTCGCGGACCTCGGGAACCCGCAGGACGCGATCCCGCCGGTGATCCACATCGCCGGGACCAACGGCAAGGGCTCGACGCAGGCCTATCTGCGCGCGGGGCTCGAGGCGGCGGGGCTGCGCGTCCACGCCTATACCTCGCCGCATCTGGCGTATTTCAACGAGCGCATCCGGCTGGCCGGCGACCTGATCGGCGACGCGGCGCTGGCCGCAGTGCTGGCCGAGGTCGAGGCGGTGAACGCCGGCCGCCCCATCACCTTCTTCGAGATCACCACCGCGGCGGCGTTCCTCGCCTTCGCCCGGACGCCGGCCGACGTGACGCTGCTCGAGGTGGGCCTCGGCGGGCGTCTGGACGCGACGAACGTGGTCGGCGCGCCGCGGCTGACGGTCATCACCCCCGTCTCGATCGACCACACCCAGTATCTGGGCGAGACGCTGGCCGAGATTGCCGGCGAAAAGGCCGGCATCCTCAAGCGCGGCGTGCCCTGTGTCGTGGCCCGCCAGCAGGACGAGGCGCTGGCAGTGATCGAGGCGCGCGCTGCGCGGCTCGGCTGTCCGCTGGCGGTCGCAGGGCAGCACTGGACCGCCGCGCGCGAAGGCGACGCGCTGGTCTATCAGGATGAGCGCGGGCTCTTGGACCTGCCGCTGCCGGCCCTGCCGGGGCCGTTCCAGATCGACAACGCCGGCACCGCCATCGCCGCCCTGCGCGAACTGGGCTACGGGCAGGCCGAGGCGGCGGCGGCGATGACGCGGGTCGAATGGCCCGCCCGGATGCAGCGCCTGACCCGCGGCCCGCTGGTCGAGGCCGCGCAGGCGGGCGGCTGCGAGCTGTGGCTCGACGGCGGCCACAACCCGGCGGGCGGGGCGGCGGTGGCCGCGACGCTGGCGGCGATGCCACCGCGGCCCACGCATCTGATCTGCGGGATGCTGAACACCAAGGACGTGGCGGGCTACATGGCGCCGCTGGCCGCCGTGGCCGAAAGCCTGACCGCGGTGGCCATTCCGGGCGAGGCCAACACGCTGCCGGCCGAGACGACCGCCGCCGCCGCCCGCGCCGCCGGGCTGCCGGCCGGCACCGCCGCGGATGCGGGCGCGGCGGTGGGTGCGCTCGCCGCCGCCCACCCCGGCGCGCGGCTGCTGATCTGCGGCTCGCTGTACCTCGCCGGACGGGTGCTGCGCGAGAACGGCTGATCGGTCCGTTGCGGCGCGGATTTCCGTGTTATATCGGGCGCCTGCATACCCCCGTCAGCCATTTCGAAAAGCGATTCGCGTGACCCTCGCCCGCCCCTATCTCGACCAGCTCTTCGAGGTGATCGACGACGGTTATTGCCTGTGCGAGATGCTGCGCGGGCCGGACGGCGCGCCGCTCGACTATCGCTTCCTCGAGACCAATCCGCTGTTCGAGACGATGACCGGGCTGGTCGGCGCCGAGGGCCGCACGGCGCGCGAGATGGTCCCCGGGCTCGAGCAGGAGTGGTTCGAGCGCTACGACCAAGTCGCCCGCGGCACCTCGATCCGGTTCCAGAGCCGGTCAGAGGTGATGGGCCGCGACTTCGACGTCTTTGCCACGCCGGTGAAGCCCGACGGCTGCTTCGCCCTTGTCTTCCGCGACGTCACCGAGCGGCTGAGGATCGAGCGGGAGCGCGAGGAGGCGCGGCAGAAGGCCGAGAACCTGCTCGCCGAGCTGAACCACCGGGTGATGAACACGCTGGCCATGATCACCTCGATCGTGCGGATGGAGGCGCGGCGGCTGGACGAGCCCGCGGGCCAGCGCGCGCTGGCGGGGATCGTGACGCGGCTGGCGGCGGTGACGGCGCTCTACCGGGCGCTCAACCGCGCCGCGGACGTGTCCGAGGTCGCCGCCGAGCGCTACCTGCCCGAGGTCGTCAACTCGGTCGCCCATTTGGTCGCGGACGCGACGCAGATCGAGGTGCGCTGCGACATCGCCGCCGAGTGCCTGCCCACCGCGCGCGCCGCGCCGCTGGGGCTGCTGCTCAACGAGGTGATGACCAACGCGCTGAAATACGCCTTTCCGGCCGGGCGGCGTGGCACCATCCGGGTGGTGCTGCGGCGGGTGGACCCCGAGCGGGTCGAGCTGTCGGTCACCGATGACGGCATCGGCACCGCCGCGACCCATGACCCCGCGCGCGAGCCGGGGATCGGCACCGGGCTGATCGAGGCCTTCGTCCAGCAGATCGACGGCCGGCTGGGCGTCGAGAGCTCGGATCGCGGGACGCGGGTGGCGATCGTCTTTCCGCTGCGCGAACGCGAGCGCGAGCCCTCGGGCGACGACGCCTGAGCGGGGCAGGGGCCTTGCCGCGGCTCAGCCCGCGGCGCGGTTCCGGCCCCAGGCGGCGTCGCGCATCTCGCGCAGGCGCGAGGCCGTGCGCTCGAACTCGAAGCTGCCGGTGCCCTCGATGTAGAGCCGTTCGGGCTCGTCGGCGGCGCTGGCGATCAGCCGCACCCGCGCCTCGTAGAGCGCATCGACCAGCGTGACGAAGCGCTTGGCCGCGTCGTAGTTCTGCGAGCCGAGCCGGGGGATGGCGTCGAGGATCAGCACCTCGAACCGCTCGGCGAGGGCGAGGTAGTCGGCCGGGCCGAGCGCCTTGCCGCAGAGATCCCAGAACCCCGCCCGCGCGACCTTGCCCGCGGCGGCCGGGATCGGCACCGTGCGGCCGCCCACGGGCAGGTCATAGGGCAGGGGCGCCGCGCCGTCGGTCAGCGCGTCCCATGCCGCGTCCAGCGCCTCACGCGCCACGCTTTCGGCGGGCGAGAACCACACCTGCCCGCCCTGCGTCCGGTCCTGCCGGTGGTCGGTGTCGCTGTCGAGCCGCACCACCTGCATCCGCTCGCGGATGAGCGCGATGAAGGGCAGGAACAGCGCCCGGTTCAGCCCGTGCTTGTAGAGGTCCTCGGGCACCCGGTTCGAGGTCGTGACGACGACCACGCCGCGGTCGAACAGCACCTGGAACAGCCGCCCGACGATCATCGCATCGGCGATGTCGGTGATCTGCATCTCGTCGAAGCAGAAGAGCCTCGTCTTGTCGGCGATGGCGTCCGCGACGGGGCGCACCGCATCGGCGTCGCCCCGCGCGCGGGCAGCGTTGAGGCCCGCGTGGACCTCTTGCATGAAGGCGTGGAAATGCACCCGGCGCTTGGCCTCGGTGGGGGCGGTCTCCATCACCAGGTCCATCAGCATGGACTTGCCGCGCCCGACGCCGCCCCAGAGATAGAGCCCGCGCGGCGCCGGCCCCTGCGGCGGGGCCGAGGCGGCCGCCCCGAACAGCCGGCCGAGCAGCCCGCCCGGCTTGCCCGGCGCCGGCTGGCGGGCGAGCGCGGCCACCAGCCGGTCGAGCACCGGCAGGACGGCGCGCTGCGCCGGGTCGCCGCTGAGCGCGCCGGCGGCGACGCGGGCCTCGTAGGCGGCGGTGACGGGGTGGGACACGGGATCGGCCATGCGTCGGAGGTGCCAAATCCGCGCCCGCGGGGCAAGGGGCGGCGCGGGACGTGCGCTGCCGCAGGCGGGGGCTTCGCGCCCCCGCACCCCCGCGGGATATTTTTGCAAGGAAGAATGGGGAGGTTCGTGGGGGAGGGACCGGTGGCGTTCAGGGGATGTTAACCGGCGCCGTGGCAGGGTCCGGGCATGGCCCCGACTCACCTCCCGTGCGCGCCCTTCGGCCCCGTCAGTCCGCCGCCCGGCGGGCGAGGCGGTCGAGCACGGCCTGCTTCTCGGCCTCGGTCATCCGCGACCAGCGGCCGATCTCGTCCAGTGTCCGTCCGCAGCCGAGGCACAGGCGACGGTCGCGTTCCAGCGTGCAGATGTTGCGGCAGGGGCTGGCGACGCTCATCCGAGATACCGCAGCCGGTCGAGCGCCCCCTGCAGGATATACCCCGCCGCCACCTGGTCGATCACCTCGGCGCGGCGCCTGCGCGAGGTGTCGCCCTCGATCAGCGCGCGCTCGGCCGCGACGGTGGACAGCCGCTCGTCCCAGAAGCCGATCGGCAGCGGCGTCAGCCGCTCGAGGTTGCGGGCGAAGGCGCGGGTGGACTGGGCGCGCGGCCCCTCGCTGCCGTCCATGTTCAGCGGCAGCCCCAGCACCAGCCCGGCCAGGCCGCGCTCGGCCGCCAGCGCCAGCACGGCGGCGGCATCCTGGGTGAACTTCACCCGCCGGATCACCGTCAGCGGCGAGGCGACCTGCCGCAGCCCGTCCGACACCGCCACCCCGATGGTCTTCGTCCCGAGGTCGAGCCCGGCGAGCGCCCCGGCCCGCGGCAATGCCGCGGCAAAGGCGGTCATGTCGGGGCAGATCATTTCAGCCCGACGCTGTCGGCCGCGGCGGTGACGGTGGCGAGCGCCTCGGGCTGGGCCGCGAAGCGGGCCTTGGCCTCGGCCAGGATCTCGCGCGCGTGGTCGGTGTTGCCGAGCCGCACGAGCGAGGTGATCAGGCGGCTCCATTCCTCGGGCGTGCCGCCTTCTTCCGAGAGCCGCGTCTCGAGCCGCTGGACCATGCCGGCGATCATCTGCTGCTGTTCTTCGGGCGTCATGTCCCCCGCCGCGGCCACGGCGGCGGCATCAGGCCCGGGCATCATCGGCGCCCCCGCCGGCGCGTCGCCCGGCATCCGGTAGTCGGGATGCCCGGCGAGCCACGCCAGATCCGGCATGAGCTGGCGGATCGGCGCCATCCACGGCCCGTCCTCGCGCCCGCTTTCGAGCAGGTCGCGCCAGATCGGGAAGGCGAGGTCGGGCCGGTCCACCTGTGCCAGCATCAGCCCGCGCAGATAGAGCGCCTGCCCGTTCTGCGGGTCGCGCTTCAGTGCCTCGTCAAGCGCCGTTTCCGCCTCGCGCGAGACGGCGCCGCCGGCGGCCTCGATCATCAGCCCGGCGAGGCGGGCGTAGTCGAGCGCGTCGGCGTCGCTGCCCTTGGCTTTGATGAGCCCCGCCTGCGCCTCGCGCGCGGCGGTGAAATTGCCCAGCCGTGCCTCGTGCTCGGCCAGCAGGGCGAGGCCCTGCGGGTCGCCCGGGCGGCTTGCCACGGCGGTGCGCAGCTGCTCGACCAGCTTGACGTAGTCGGCATCGGCCTGGGTCGGCGGCGTCGGGGTGGCGGGGCGGGCCGCGGCGGCGGCGGTTTCGGCCTCGGCCTGCGTCGGGCGGGCGGCGATGCGCGCGTCGGCGGCGGCGATCCGGGCCTTGAGCGGCAGGTCGGGCATCGTCGGGCTGCCGAACGTCCAGTAGACCGCGCCGCTGGCCGCGATCAGCGCGACCAGCACGAGCGCCGCCGCCAGCGGCCGCGGGGCGACCCCCCGGGGCGCGGTCTGCCGCGCCAGCGCCCTGTCGGCCTCGAGCACCTTGCGCCCGATCTCGACCCGCAGGCGCTCGGCGTCGGCCTCGGACAGCACCTTGCGGGCCACGTCGCGGTCCACCTCGCGCAGCTGGTCGCGGTAGACGCGGAGGTCATAGGCGGCAGGCGGCTCGACCGTGGTGGCGCCGCGGCCCAGGAAGGGGCGCAGCATCGCCACCGCCACCAGCACCACCATCGCCGCCGCCATCACCCAGAACATCGCCGCCTCATCCCTTTGGTCGCAAGGGTGATAGGCGGTTTCGCCGCCAACCGAAAGCGCAGCCATGCCGCAGGGGCGCGCGGCTCACGCCGACGTGCGGGGGCGATGGGCGCGCCCCTGCGGCCGGGCGCAGGGGCCCGGGGCGGGCGCCCCAGTGCGCTGCCGCGCGCGCGGGCGGGGTGGCGAGCCACCCAGCGGTCGCCCGCAGCCGCTGTTCGCGCCCCCGCGCGCCCCGCGATGCAAGGCGCTCGGGCGTCGGTTCAGCCGGCCCCCGCGCACACCCTATGGCGATCCGGGCGCACCACCGCCTTACGCACGAGGGCCTGACGCCGCGGGCGACAGCGTGCCCGGACCCGCCCCCACGGTTCCGAGCCGGCGCAGCCTCCGCCGACGGACGCCGTGCCGGCCCCCACGCGACGCCGCCCACCTCGGGCTGGACACAAATATCCCCGCCGGAGGCATCCCACAGTGCCACCCGCGATGCCCTGGGGCAGGGCGCCGCGCCCAAACGCTGCCGGCCCGACGAGCACCGCAGCCCACGGCCGCCGCCGGGCGCCAACCTCACACGGCCGGGGCCACCAGCGCCTCGGCGCGCCGTATTCCAAACTCCGCCAAGCCAGACGCCCGGGCTCACGCCACCGGCGGCACCAGCACCACCGGCACGCCGGCCCGGGCGCTCACCGCCTGCGCGACAGAGCCGAGCACCCGGTCGATGGCGCGTTCGCGGCGCTCACCCATGACGATGGCCGACGCGCCCAGCCGCTCCGCCGCGGCGAGGATCTGTTCGTCGGCGTCGCCATAGGCCACGTGCGTCTCGACCGGGCCGCCGACGACGCCCTGGGCCCAGGCGTCGGCGCGGTTGGCGGCCTCTTGCATCAGGCTCTGGCGCAGCTCGGCGTAGGCGGGGCCGTGGGCGGCGTGGCGCATCCCCTCGACCACGAGGATCAGCGCCAGACCCGCGCCGCGGGCGGCGGCCTCGGCCTGGGCTGCGGCGAGGATATGGGCCTGCGCCTCGATGTCCGAGGGGTCGAGCGCGACGAGGACGGGGGCGGTCATGGCGAATCCTTTCTGAGCCTCGGGGCTGAGCGGACCACAGATGGCGGCCGCCCCGCAAGCTGATGCCCCCTGCGCGGCGCGGGCGCAATGTCGCAACGGTTCCATTGCCCCGTCGCAAAGCGCCTTGCCGCCCGGCCCCGCCCGGCCCCAGTCTGGGCGCCAAGTCCCGATTTGCAGCACAGGCTTTGCCGATGGCCGACGCCCGCCCCCCGCTTTCGCCCGCCGCCCCCGCACGTTCGGGGCGCTATTCGGTCTTTGCCATCGCCCGGCAGGCGATGGGGCTGCACCAGGGGTGGGGCCGGGCCTGGGCCTCGCCTGCGCCGCGCAAGCGCTACAAGGTGGTCATCGTCGGCGCCGGCGGGCACGGGCTCGCCACCGCCTATTACCTCGGCAAGAACCACGGCATCACCGATGTCGCGGTGATCGAGAAGGGCTGGCTCGGCGGCGGCAACACCGGCCGCAACACCACGATCATCCGCTCGAACTACCTGCAGGACCCGTCGGCGGCGATCTATGACAAGGCGCTGAAGCTCTACGAGACGCTGAGCCAGGACCTGAACTACAACGTCATGTTCAGCCCGCGCGGGCTGATCATGCTGGCGCAGACCGAGCACGAGGTGCGCGGCTACCGCCGGACGGTGAACGCCAACCACCTGCAGGGCGTGGCGACGCGCTGGATCGACCCGGCCGAGCTCAAGCGGCTGGTGCCGATCATCGAGATCGGCGGCCCGCGCTACCCGGTGCTGGGCGGGCTCTACCAGGAACGCGGCGGCACCGCGCGCCACGACGCGGTCGCCTGGGGCTATGCCCGGGCCTGCAGCGACATGGGGATGCACATCATCCAGAACTGCGCCGTGACCGGCGTGGACACCGCCGGCGGCCGGGTCCGCGCGGTCGAGACGGCCAAGGGGCGGATCGAGTGCGACAGCCTCGCCATGGTGGTCGCGGGCCATTCCTCGGTGCTGGCTGGCATGGCCGGGTTCCGCCTGCCGATCGAATCGATCGCGCTGCAGGCGCTGGTCAGCGAGCCGATCAAGCCCTGCCTCGACGTGGTGGTGATGGCCAACACGGTCCACGGCTATCTGTCGCAGTCCGACAAGGGCGAGATGGTGATCGGCGGCGGCACGGACGGGTTCGTGAACTACACCCAGCGCGGCTCGTGGCACCATGTCGAGGAGACCGTGCGGGCGCTGATCGAGACCTTCCCGATGCTCTCCCGCCTCAAGATGCTGCGGCAGTGGGGCGGGATCGTGGACATGACCGGCGACCGCTCGCCGATCCTGTCGCGCACCCCGGTCGAGGGAATCTACGTCAACTGCGGCTGGGGCACCGGCGGGTTCAAGGCGATCCCCGGCTCGGGCTGGGCGATGGCCGAGCTGGTGGCGAAGGGGACGCCGGGGCCGCTGGCCGCGCCCTTCGGGCTGGAACGCTTCGCCGAGGGGCGGTTCATCGACGAGAGCGTGGCGGCGGGGGTGGCGCATTGATGCCGCTTGCAAAATCCACGGACTGGCGGCATCCGGCTGGCATATTCACCAGCACGGAGGGCCTGACATGGCCACCAACAACGAATCGAACTCGGGCCTGTGGTTCCTCATCGGCGCCGTCATCGTCGCGGTCGCGGCGATCGTGTGGTACCTCAACGCCGGCGGCGCCCCGGCCGGCGGCACCAACGTCACCGTCGAGGCCCCCGCAGCCACCGCGCCTGCGGCCCCGGCTGCCCCGGCCGCCCCGGCTGGCGGCACCGCCGAGACCACCAGATCGACCACCACGACCACCACGACCGCTCCGGCGACCAACTGAGCCTCCCCCGGCCCTCGCGCTGCGGCGCGGGGGCCGGACGCCGCGCCCAGCGGCCTGCGCCGGCGGTTGGCCGCGGCTGACCGAAGTCAAGGCTGCCGCCCCGGTCGCGCGGCACTCTCGTGACGGGCGCCCCGCTTCGGGCCGCCGCGCGTCCAGCCTCGAGGTAGCGTCATGGCCGATCCCCGCTCCACCCCTCCCGCCCCGCGCCGCGGTGCCGCCGTCTGGCCGCTGGTCATCGGCGCGGCCGTCGTCATCCTCGCCGCCGTGTGGTTCTTCACCTCGGGCGCCGACATCGAGCCGCCCCCGCCGACGCCGTCCAGCCCCGCCGCTACCGGCGCGCCGGGCGAACCCTCCGGCGTCACCGGCTCTGGCCCGCAGCCCGGCGCCCCGGTCGGCGCCCAGGCGCCTGCCGGCTCGGCCACGGTGCCCGTCCGGCCCTGAGGCCGGCACCGCCCGCGCCAAGCGGCGGCCCGCGCCGGCCCGCGCCGCGCGTGGGATCGCTGCACCGGCCCACGCCGGGCTGATCCCGCCCGCCCCGTTCCGTCCGTCCCGTTCCCCCTGCGCGCCCGCCGGCGCGTGGGGTGCCTGCCGTGGAGGCGTCCGATGCTGACCCTGACCTGCCCCTACTGCGGCGTCGCCGCCGAAGAGACCGAGCTCGCCCCCGGCGGCGAGGCGCATCTGACGCGGCACGGCCCCGGCTCGACCGACGCCGAGTTCGAGGGCTACCTCTTCGCCCGCCAGAACCCCCGCGGGGTGCTGTTCGAGCGCTGGCGCCACGCCTATGGCTGCGGCAAGTGGTTCCTCGCCGCCCGCGACAGCGTGACCTTGCAGGTGTTCGGCACCTACCCGGCGCAGTCGAAGGCCCCGCCCGACGATCTCGTGGCCGCGATCCGCGCCGCCCGCCCCGGCTGGACCCCGCCCGACCGGGTCGAGGCGGCGCCGGCCGGCCGGGTCGGCGACGACTACGCCGCGAACCCCACCCCCGCCCGGGACGCCCTGCCATGACCCGCGATCCCCAGGCCGAGGACCGGCTGCGGGCCGAGCTGGCCGGTGCCGGGCTGACCGGCGCCGACGGGCTGAGCGAGCGGCCGATGTTCGGCGGGCTCTGCCTCATGCAGCACGGCCACATGCTCGCCGGGGTGCGCGAAGGGCGGCTGATGCTGCGCGTCGGCCCCGAGGCCGAGGCGGACGCCCTGACCCTTCCCGCCGTGACGCCGATGATCCACGGCGGGCGGCGGATGCGCGGCTATGTGTTCCTCGACACCGCGGCCGCGTCCGACGACACCCGCGCCACGCTGCTGGCGATGGCGCTGTCCCATGTCGGCACGCTGCCGCCCAAGGGCTGCGGCACGGCCGGACCCACCCGATCCCAGCAGACCCGATCCAGCCGGACCCAAGCGCCATGACCCGCCGCCATCCCCCCTTCCGCCTGCCGCAGGGCGGCCGCCTGATCGACCGCAGCGCGCCGCGTCCGTTCCGCTTCGAGGGCCGCGACCGCGCGGGCTTTGCCGGCGACACGCTCGCCTCGGCGCTGCTCGGCAGCGGCCAGCTGATCATGGGGCGCAGCTTCAAGTATCACCGCCCGCGCGGCCCGCTCGCCTCGGGCGCGGAAGAGCCGAACGCGCTCTTCGGCCTCGGCACCGGCCCGCGGTTCGAGCCGAACCAGCGCGCCACCACCACCCCGCTCGAGCCGGGGATGGTGGCGGTCAGCCAGAACGCCTGGCCGAGCCTTGACCGCGACATCGGCGCGATCAACGACCGGCTGTGGCGGTTCTTCCCGGCCGGGTTCTACTACAAGACCTTCATCCACCCCCGGGCGGCGTGGAAGCGGCTGTTCGAGCCGGTGATCCGCCGCGCCGCCGGCCTCGGGCGGGCGCCCGAGCATCCCGACCCCGACCGCTACGAACAGGCCTATGCCCATGCCGAGGTCGTCGTGGTGGGCGGCGGTATCGCCGGGCTGGCTGCCGCGCAGCGCGTCGCGGCGGGGGGCGGCCGGGTCCTCGTGCTGGAACAGTCCCCGCACTGGGGCGGGCGCACGCCGGTCGATCACCCCGACGGGCAGGCCCACGTCGAGGCGGCGCTGGCCGCGCTGCGGGCGATGCCGAACGTCACCCTGCGGCGCAACACCATGGCCACGGGGCTTTACGATCACGGCTATCTGCTCGCCCGTGAGGCGCTGGCCGACCACGCACCCGACAGCGGCCTGCCGCGCCAGCGGCTGTGGCGCATCCGCGCCGGGCGCATCATCACCGCCACCGGGGCGCTCGAACGGCCGCTGAGCTTTGCCGGCAACGACGTGCCTGGGGTGATGCTGGCCAGCGCGGTGCGCGACTACATCACCGACTACGCGGTGGCGCCGGGGCGGCGGATCGCGGTCGTCACCAACAACGACGACGCCTATCGCACTGCGCTCGCGGCGCTGGACGCCGGGCTCGAGGTGCCGGTGGTGCTCGACGCGCGGGCGCAGGCCGAGGGCGCGCTGCCGCAGGCCGTCCGCGCCCGCGGGGTGCGGGTCGAGACGGGGGCGGCGGTGGCCAAGGTGCTCGGTCGGATGGGTGTCGACGGGCTGCGCTGGTGCGCGCAGGACGGCGCGGGCGACCCGCTCGGCACCGTCGATTGCGACGTGATCGCCATGTCCGGCGGTTGGTCGCCGGTGGTCCATCTGTGGAGCCATTGTGGCGGCAAGCTGGTCTGGGACGAGGCCCGCGCGATGTTCGCCCCTGACCCCGCGCAGCCGCCCACGGGCGCCGACGGGCGCGGCGACGTGCTGGCCGTGGGCGCGGCGGCGGGCGACCTGCGGCTGGCCGAGCTGACCGGGGCGCCGGACGAGGCGCCGATCCTGCCGGTCTGGGTCATGCCCGCGGGTGCGCCGCCCAAGGCGCGCTTCAAGATGTGGCTCGATTTCCAGAACGACGTGAAGGTCTCGGACGTGGAACTCGCTGGCCGCGAGGGCTATGCGAGCGTCGAGCACGCCAAGCGCTACACCACGCTGGGGATGGCGACGGACCAGGGGAAGGTCAGCAACATCAACGGCCTCGCCGTGCTGTCGGACACGCTGGGCCAGCCCATCGCGGCGACCGGCACGACGACCTTCCGCCCGCCCTATACGCCACTCACCCTCGGCACCATCGCCGCCGAGGCCCGCGGCGCGGCCTTCCAGCCGCTGCGCAAGACGCCGATGCACGGCTGGCACGAGGCGCACGGCGCGGATTTCGAGCCGGTCGGTCTCTGGCGCCGGCCCTATTGCTACCCGCGCGCGGGCGAGACCCGCGAAACCGCCGTCGCGCGCGAGATCGGGGCGGTGCGGGGCGGGGTGGGCACGCTCGACGCCTCGACGCTGGGCAAGATCCTCGTCAAGGGGCCGGATGCCGGGCGCTTCCTCGACATGATCTATACCGGCATGATGTCGTCCCTGCCGGTCGGCAAATGCCGCTACGGGCTGATCTGTTCGGAAAACGGCTTCCTGATCGACGACGGGGTGGCGGCGCGGCTCTCCGAGGACGCCTGGCTCTGCCACACCACCACCGGCGGGGCCGAACGCATCCACGCGCATATGGAGGACTGGCTGCAGTGTGAATGGTGGGACTGGCAGGTGCACACCGCCAACCTCACCGAGCAGTCGGCGCAGATCGCCGTGGTCGGCCCCAAGGCCCGCGCGGTGCTTGAGGCGCTGGGCGGCATGGACGTGTCCGAGGCGGCGCTGCCCTTCATGGGCTGGGCCGAGGGCACGCTGGCCGGGCATCCGGTCCGCATCTACCGCATCAGCTTCTCGGGCGAGCTGTCCTTCGAGATCGCCACCCCCGCCGACCGCGGCCTGGCCTTGTGGGAGGCGATCCACGCCGCCGGTGCGCCATACGGCATCACGCCCTACGGCACCGAGGCGATGCACGTCATGCGGGCCGAAAAGGGCTTCATCATGATCGGGGACGAGACCGACGGCACTGTGATCCCGCAGGACCTGAACCTCGGCTGGGCGATCTCGAAGAAGAAGCCCGACTTCATCGGCAAGCGCGCGCAGGAGCGGTCGTTCATGGCCTCGCCCGAGCGCTGGAAGCTGGTCGGGCTAGAAAGCCTCGACGGGCGGGTGCTGCCGGACGGCGCCTATGCGGTGGCCGACGGCGTGAACGCCAACGGCCAGCGCAACACGCAAGGCCGGGTGACCTCGAGCTACGCCTCGCCGACGCTCGGCCGGCCGATCGCGATGGGGCTGGTGCAGCGCGGGCCCGAGCGGATGGGCGAGGAGCTGGCCTTCGAGGTGCCGGGCGCGACCTATCGGGCGCGGATCGTCGATCCGGTGTTCTACGACAAGGAAGGGACGCGGGCGAATGGCTGAGAGGGGCAGAGATACGAGCAGCGTTGTGACGGGCACGGGGCCGCTGGCGGCGATCACCGAGATCCGCGGGCTGGGGATGATCCTGATCCGCGCCGACCTGGCCCGGGCGGGCGATGCGCTGGCCGAGGCGGCGGGGCTCGCGGTGCCCGCCACCACGCGCTTCACCACCGACGGGGCGCGCTGGCTCGGCTGGATGGCGCCGGACGAGCTGCTGCTGATCCTGCCCGCCGCCGAGACGGCCGAGACCCTCGCCGCGCTGCGCGACGCGCTCTCGACCGAGCCCGCGCTGATCGAGGATGTCAGCGCCATGCGCTGCGTCTTTGACCTGTCCGGCCCCCGGGCCGCCGAGGTGCTGATGAAGCTGACCCCCGCCGACTTGTCCGCGCTGCCCGCGGACGGGGTGCGCCGCACCCGCGCGGCCCAGGTCGCCTGCGCGCTGTGGCGCCACGGCGACGGCTGGCGGGTCATCGCCTTCCGGTCGATCCGCGACTACCTCGCCGAGGTGCTGGCGCGCGCCGCCGCCCCTGGCACCGGCCTCGCGCCCCGCTGAGCGCGTCTGTCTGGCGAAATACCCCGGTTCGGCGTCACAACCCCCACAACGAAAAGGGCCCGCATCGCTGCGGGCCCTCTCGCGTTCAAACTCCGCAGATCACATCCGCGAGGCGACGTTTTCCCAGTTCACCAGATTGGCGAGGAAGTTCTCGAGGTACTTCGGCCGCGCGTTGCGGAAGTCGATGTAGTAGGAATGTTCCCACACGTCACAGCCGAGCAGCGCGGTCTGGCCCTTGGCGAGCGGGTTCACGCCGTTCTCGGTCTTGGTGATCTCGAGCCCGCCATCGGCCTTCTTGACCAGCCACGCCCAGCCCGAGCCGAACTGGCCGACGCCGGCCTCGGTGAACTTCTTCTTGAAGTCGTCGACCGAGCCGAAGCTGTCCTTGATCGCGGCTTCCAGCTCGGACGGCATCGCCGGAACCTTCGGCGCCATCATCTCCCAGAACTGGGTGTGGTTCCAGTGCTGGCTGGCGTTGTTGAAGATGCCGTTCTGGGCGACCGCACCCTCCTGATAGGTGCCCTTGACGATCTCTTCGAGCGTCTTGCCCTCCCACTCGGTGCCGGCGATCAGCTCGTTGAGCTTGTCGACGTAGGCCTTGTGGTGCTTGTCGTGGTGATACTCGAGCGTCTCCTTGGACATCCCGCCGGCGGCCAGCGCGTCGTGGGCATAGGGGAGGTCGGGCAGGGTGAAGGCCATATTGCGTTCCTTTCCAAGGATTTCGGTGGTCTCGGCGTCGGCGCGCACAAGGTGGCGCCGGGCTTGCGTGGGCAACGCGGCGGGCGTGGGGCGGGTTCCCGCGCAGCCGTTGGCAATCCGCCCCGCGCGCGTATAGAAGAGCGGGAAACGAGGGACCGGCGGGACGACATGGCCAACCAGAACGACAGCTTCATCGACGAGGTGACCGAGGATCTGCGCCGCGACCGCCTGTTCCTGGCGATGCGGCGCTACGGCTGGATCGCCGTCCTCGCCATCCTGGTGCTGGTCGGGGCCGCCGCCTGGCGCGAGTGGTCCACGGCCCGTGCCGCCCGCACCGCGCAGGCGTTCGGCGACGCGCTGCTCGCGGCCGAGGCGACCCAGGGCGACGCCGCCGCCCGCGCCGCGG
Source organism: Paracoccus sanguinis (assembly GCF_900106665.1). Taxonomy (GTDB): domain Bacteria; phylum Pseudomonadota; class Alphaproteobacteria; order Rhodobacterales; family Rhodobacteraceae; genus Paracoccus; species Paracoccus panacisoli. Next base: position 806,026 of record NZ_FNNA01000001.1, on the reverse strand, counting down.
CCGTCGCCGCCGTCCCCGCCCCGCAGCCGAGCCAGGCGGCGCTGCGCGACCTGATGGCCGCCAACCTGCTGGCCGAGGCCGGGCAGCTCGCCGAGGCGACCCAGCGCTACGACGCCGCCGCCACCGCCGCGGGCAACGCCGGCGACAAGGTGATGGCCGACCTGGCCGCGCTGCGCTCGGTCCTCGCGCAGGGCCCGGCGATGGAGGCTTCCGCCCGCGACACGGTGCTCGGCAAGCTCTCGACCCCCGGCGCCCCGTTCGAGCTGATCGCGCTCGAGCTCAAGGCGCTGGCGCTGGTCAGCGCCGGGCGCGACCAGGACGCGGTGACGCTGGTGCGCCAGATCCAGCAGCGCGACGGGCTGGGGCAGGGCCAGCGCCGGCGGCTGGCCGAGCTGCTCATCACCCTCGGCGTCGATCCCGAACCCGAGCCTGCCACCCAGACCGCCCCCGATCCGACCCGCGCCGCCGAGGTCGTGACCCCGGGCGCCCCCGCCAACTGACCCCCTCAGCCCGTCCCACGCCGGAGCGCCCGATGTCCAGACGACCGATCGCGAAGCTGCCCCTGATCGCCCTGACCGCGGCCGTGACCGCGCTCGGGGCCTGCGCCGAGCGTGAGGTGGTGCTGACCGGCACGCGGCTCGACCCGCGGGCGGTCGTCTCGCCCGAAGGCCCGGCGGTCGTCGAGGGGGGCGCGGTCACGACCACCGCGCTGCGCCTTCCCACCCCGCGCTCTGTCGAATGGACCACGCGTGGCGCGAACCCCGCGCATCTGATCCCGCACGCGACCCTTGGCGCCGGCACCACGCGGGTGTTCTCGGCGCCCATCGGCCAGCCGGCCGGCAAGCGCCACCGGATCACCGCCGACCCGGTGGTGGCGGGCGGCCGCATCTTCACCATGGACAGCCGCGCGCGGGTGACCGCCACTGCGCTCTCGGGCGGGACCGCCTGGACCGCCGACGTGACGCCGCCGGGCGAGAACCCTGACAGCGCCTCGGGCGGCGGCATCGCCTATGAGGGCGGGCGGGTCTATGTCACCACCGGCTTCGGCGAACTCGTCGCGCTCGACGCGACCTCGGGCGCGGTGATCTGGCGCCAGCGGGTCGAGGCGCCGGTCGGCGGCGCCCCCACGGTGCAGAACGGCACCGTCTATGTCGTCGCCCGCAACGCCACCGGCTGGGCGGTCCGCGCCGCCGACGGCAAGGTGCTCTGGACCGTCTCGGGGATCGCCGGGCCGTCCGGCGTGACCGGCGTCTCGGCCCCGGCGGTGGACGGCGATCTGGTCGTCTTCCCCTTCGCCTCGGGCCAGCTTCTGGCCGTGGATACCGCCACCGGCCTCGAGAGGTGGAGCGGGCAGGTCGCCGGCACCCGCCGCGGCCGCGCCATCGCCTTCATCCGCGACCTGACCGGCGACCCGGTGATCGCCGGCAACGTCGTGATCGCCGGCTCGTCCTCGGGCCGCATCAACGCCTTCGACCGCACCACCGGCGTCGAGCTGTGGAGCGAGAAGGAAGGCGCCAACAGCCCGGTCCTGCTGGCCGGCGGTTCGGTCTTCGCGGTCAACGACCAGGCCCAGCTCGTCGGCCTCGACGCCGCGACCGGCGGGCGCATCTACGCCACCAAGCTGCCGCTCTACACCACGCTCAGGGTCCGCAAGCAGGACGACATCGTGGCCCATTACGGGCCGGTGCTGGCGGGCGGGCGGCTGTTCGTCGCCTCGTCGGACGGGGTGCTCAGGGTCTTCGACCCCGCCTCGGGGGCCGAGGTCGGGCAGGCGGCGATCCCCGGCGGGGCCGCGACCGCGCCGGTCGTCTCGGGCGGAACGCTCTACGTCGCGGGCCGCGACGGCAACCTGCACGCCTACCGATGAGCTTCACCCTCGCCATCGTCGGGCGCCCGAACGTGGGCAAGTCCACGCTGTTCAACCGCCTCGTCGGCAAGCGGCTGGCGCTGGTCGATGACCAGCCCGGCGTCACCCGCGACCTGCGCGAGGGCGACGCCCGGCTGGGCGACCTGCGCTTCGTGGTGATCGATTCGGCCGGGCTCGAGATGGTCGAGGACGACAGCCTGCAGGGCCGGATGCGCCGCCTGACCGAGCGGGCGGTGGACGAGGCCGACATCTGCCTGTTCGTCATTGACGCCCGCGCCGGCGTCACCGCCGCCGACGAATATTTCGCCGACATCCTGCGCCGGCGCGCCAAGCACGTCCTGCTCGCCGCCAACAAGGCCGAGGGACGGGCCGGCGAATCTGGCGCCGCCGAGGGCTGGAGCCTTGGCCTCGGCGAGCCGATCCGCATCTCGGCCGAGCACGGCGAGGGGCTCGAGGACCTCTACCGGGCGCTGCAACCGCTGGCCGATCAGGTCGAGGCCGAGCGCCCGGCCCCGATCGCGCCCGTCACAGACGTGACCCTGACCGAAGCGCAGGCGGAATCGGGCGAGGGCGCCGAGGACTGGCACCCGTCCGAGGCGCGGCCCCTGCAGATCGCGGTGATCGGCCGCCCCAACGCGGGCAAGTCGACGCTGATCAACAAGATCATCGGCGAGGACCGGCTGCTGACCGGCCCCGAGGCGGGCATCACCCGCGATTCGATCTCGGTCCGGGCCGACTTCATGGGCACCCCGGTGCGGATTTTCGACACCGCCGGGATGCGCAAGAAGGCCCGGATCTCGGACAAGGTGGAAAAGCTTTCCGTGGCCGACGGGCTGCGCGCCGTGCGCTTTGCCGAGGTCGTGGTGGTGCTGCTGGACGTGGCGATCCCGTTCGAACAGCAGGACCTGCGCATCGCGGATTTCGCCGAGACCGAGGGCCGCGCCGTGGTCGTGGCGGCCAACAAGTGGGACCTCGAGGAGGACAAGCCGCACAAGCTCAACGAGCTGCGCGAGGCGTTCGAGCGGCTTCTGCCGCAGCTCAAGGGCGCGCCGCTGGTGACCGTCTCGGCGCGGACCGGCAAGGGGCTCGACCGGCTGCACAATGCGGTGGTCAAGGCGCATGAGGTCTGGAACCGGCGCGTGGGCACGGCGCGGCTGAACCAGTGGCTGACCGCGATGACCGAGGCGCACCCGCCGCCCGCGCCCGGCGGGCGCCGCATCCGGCTGCGCTACATGACGCAGGTCAAGACCCGGCCGCCGGGCTTCGTGGTGATGGCGACGCACACCGACCAGATCCCGGAAAGCTACCGGCGCTATCTCGTGAACGGGCTGCGGCAGGATTTCGACCTGCCCGGCACGCCGATCCGGCTGACCTTCCGCGACCAGGGCGAGAAGAACCCCTACAAGGACAAGTCGAACAAGCGCCCGACCGGCGCGCTCGCCAAGCACAAGGACCGCCAGCGGCCGAAGTCCGGCTGACGCGCTTTCTTCCTCGGGCTGGACCTAAATATCCCGCGGGGGATGAGGCGGGTGAGAAAACGGTCCGGTGGACCGTTTTCCCGCCGAACGCCCTCGGCCCTTGGCCGAGGGCTGGGGGGCGCGAAGCCCCCGGTCCGGCGGGTCTGGTCATTCGGCGCCCGACGCCCTCTCGCGCCCTAGAGCCCGGCCTCAGCCGCCACCTGCGCCGCCGACTTCCGCCCCCGCTCGGTCGCGGATTTGAGCTGCCCGCAGGCCGCCATGATGTCCTCGCCCCGCGGGGTGCGGATCGGCGAGGCGTAGCCGGCCTTGTAGATGATGTCGGCGAAGGCCTCGATCCGATCCCACGACGAGCGCCGATAGGGCGCGCCGGGCCATTCGTTGAAGGGGATCAGGTTGATCTTCGCCGGGATGCCGCGGATCAGCCGGATCAGGCGGCGGGCATCGTCGTCGCTGTCGTTGACCCCGTCGAGCATCACATACTCAAAGGTGATCCGCTCGCTGTTCGAGAGCCGCGGATAGTCGCGCAGCGCGCCCAGCAGCTCGTCGATGTTCCAGCGCTTGTTGATCGGCACCAGCCGGTCGCGCACCGCGTCGGTGGTGGCGTGGAAGCTGACGGCGAGCTGGCAGCCGATCTCTTCGGCCGTGCGCGCGATCTCGGGCACCACGCCCGAGGTCGAGAGCGTGATCCGCCGGCGCGAGAGCGACAGCCCCTCGCCGTCCATCACCACCTTCATCGCGTCCCGCACGTTGTCGAAGTTGTAGAGCGGCTCGCCCATCCCCATCAGCACGAGGTTCGAGACCAGCCGCGTCTCGTCCTTGGGCGCGCCCGGCTCGGGCCACTCGCCCAGGTCGTCGCGGGCGACCATGAGCTGGCCCACGATCTCGCCCGCGGTCAGGTTGCGCACCAGCTTCTGCGTGCCGGTGTGGCAGAAGGAACAGGTCAGCGTGCAGCCGACCTGCGAGCTCACGCACAGCGTGCCGCGGCCTTCCTCGGGGATGTAGACCGTCTCGACTTCGTGCCCGCCGGCGATCCGCAGCAGGTACTTGCGCGTGCCGTCGCCCGAGACCTGCCGGGTGACGACCTCGGGCAGGGCGATTTCGAACCGCTCGGCGAGGAAGGCGCGATAGTCCTTGGCGAGGTTCGTCATCTGCGCGAAGTCGCGCACCCCCCAGTGATAGACCCACTGCCAGATCTGGCCCACGCGCATCCGCGCCTGCCGCTCGGGCGTGCCGGCCTCGATCAGCGCCTCGCGCAGCTGCTCGCGCGTCAGCCCGACCAGGTTCACGCGGCCGCCCTCGGGCAGCTTGCGCGGGATCGTCAGCACGTCCTGGGTGATCGGCGCGGCGGAAAGGGTGGGGGCGGGGGTCATCGGCGGGTCCGTATCGGCAAGGGCGGGTCAAAACATCGGGGCCGCCCCGAGATGGGGCGGCCCCGAGCGTAGCACAACCACCGGTCAGGCGGCAGCGGCGATTACTTGCAGGTGTCGCGCGCCTTGTTGGTCATCGCGGTGATGCCGGCGAGCGAGAAGGTGTCGGTCGTCCGGGTGCCCCGCGACGAGCGGCCCTTGACCACCGCCTCGGACCCCGCGCGGAGCGCCGAGATCAGCTTGGCGTCCTCGTCGGGCGAGCCGGTCCAGGCGTTCTCGCCATCGGTGAACAGCTTGAACTTGTTCGAGCCGATCTCGACGTCGACGGTCGAATCCGGGGCGAAGGGATAGCCGCCCTGGAACGACACCTCGCCGTTCTGGCCGGGGCGATAGGCGACGTACAGGCGAATGTCGCTGCGCGTCACCTCGCGCGGCTTGCCCTCGGCGTCGGTGTTCACGGTGGACTTGGGCGGCGAGACGGCCCAGCACTCCTTGGGCTGGTCGCCGCCGAACGCGGTCCAGGCGCCCTCGCTGCCCAGCACCTTGGGTTCGGCCGCCAGCGCCGGCGACACCAGCGCCGTCGCAAAGGCAGCGACAAGTCCGATGCGGGTAAGGGATGTCGTCATGCTCGTGGCCTCCTGCTGTCCCGGTCTCGGGGCCGGGTTATCACGGGTCGGATGGTCTTGCGACCGGATATGGCGTCAATTAACCGGAAAGCCGCCGGCGGCAAAACCCCCCCGGTTGGAAATCGCGCATTTGTCAAAGGGGGCGGAGCGATGGGTCCGGTCGATCTGGTGGAAATCTGGCGCGGCGGGATGCCCGAAAGCGTCCACCGCGGGCACGCCGTCGTCTGGGACCGCGGCGGGCTGGTCGAAAGCTGGGGCGACCCGGCGGCGGTGATCTTTCCGCGCTCGTCGTGCAAGATGATCCAGGCGCTGCCGCTGATCGAAAGCGGCGCCGCCGACGCGGCAGGGCTTGGCCCCGAGCAGCTGGCGCTCGCCTGCGCCAGCCACCAGGGCGCGGCGATCCACACCAGCCGGGTGGGCGCGTGGCTGGGCGGGCTGGGCCTGGCCGAGCGCGACCTGCGCTGCGGCGCGCATATGCCGAACGACCCGGCCGAGAACCGCCGCCTGACCTGCGCCGACGAGGCGCCGTGCCAACTTCACAACAACTGCTCGGGCAAGCACGCGGGCTTCCTGACCTGGACCCGCCACGCCAAGGCGGGGCCCGAGTATCACGAGCCCGACCACCCGCTGCAGCAGGCGGTGCGCGCGGCGTTCGAGGAGGTGACTGGCGAGCCCTCGCCCGGCTACGGCATCGACGGCTGCTCGGCCCCGAACTTCGCCACCTCGGTCGCGGGGCTGGCCCGGGCGATGGCGGCGTTTGCCGATCCCGGCGCGGATGCACGGGGACAGGCGATGGCGCGCCTGACCGCGGCGATGACCGCCCACCCCGAGCTGGTGGCGGGCGAGGGGCGGGCCTGCACGCTGCTCATGCGGGCGATGGGCGGCCGGGTGGCGGTCAAGACCGGCGCCGAGGCGGTGTTCGTGGCCATCGCGCCCGAGCGGGGCATGGGCATTGCGCTCAAGATCGCGGACGGCGCCACCCGCGCGTCCGAGGCCGCGATCACCGCGCTGCTGGTGCGGCACGGGCTGCTCGACGCCGGCCATCCGGTGGTGGGCAAGCTGCTCAGCGATCCGCTGACCAACTGGCGCGGGCTCGAGGTGGCCGAGCGGCGGCTGGCCGAGGGGTTCGCGGGGCCGCTGAACTGACGCCTAGAGCATCTGCCACAGAAGCCGCAGGGCCAGCGCCGTCGAGGTGACGACCAGCAGCGGCTTGATCACGCGCGCGCCCACGCGCAGCGCCAGCCGGGCGCCGATCAGCGCGCCCAGCATCTGCCCCGCGCCCATCGCCAGCCCGACGATCCAGAGCGGATGCCCGGTCAGCGCAAAGGCCGTCAGCCCGCCGATGTTCGAGGCGAAGTTCAACAGCTTCGTGTGCGCCGTGGCCTTGAGGATGCCGTAGCCCGCGAGCGTCACGAACCCCATCATGTAGAACGCGCCCGCGCCGGGCCCGATCAGCCCGTCGTAGAACCCCACCGCCGGCACCACCGTCAGCCCGAAGACCGCCGGCGTCAGCCGCGCCGCACGGTCGAGATCGCCAAGGCCCGGCTTCAGCGCAAAGAACAGCGCGATGCCGATCAGCACCACCGGCAGCACCACCCGCAGCGCCTGCGTCGGCAGCGCAGAAACGAGCAGCGCACCCGCCACCCCGGCGGCAAAGGCCAGCGCCGCCGCCGGCAGTTGCGCCCGCAGATCGACGAGGCCCGAGCGCGCATAGCTGACCGCCGCCGTCGCCGCCCCGAAGCTGCCCTGCACCTTGTTGGTGGCCAGCGCCTGCTCGGGCGACAGCCCGGCCAGCATCAGCACCGGCACGGTGATCAGCCCGCCGCCCCCGGCGATGGAATCCACGAACCCGGCGCCGACCGCCGCCGCGACCAGCGCGATGAGCAGTTCGGGGTCGAGCATCCGGGTCTCAGTTCAGCCCGTGCTGCAGCGGATAGCGGCCGTCCGAGAACTCGCCGAAGCGGGCGGTCAGCTCGGGGTGTTCGAGCGGCTCGCCCGAGGGATCGGGGACGAGGTTCTGCTCGGACACGTAAGCGACATAATAGGTCGCCTCGGTCTCGGCATAGAGGTGGTAATAGGGCTGGTCCTTGGTCGGCCGGCAGTCCTCGGGAATGGACTGGTAGCATTCCTCGGTGTTCGAGAATTGCGGGTCCACGTCGAACACGACGCCCCGGAACGGGTGTTCGCGGTGCCGGACGACCTGGCCGATGTTGTATTTTGCGGTCCGCATTACTGCTCCCCGCCCTTGTTTGGTGCCCCTTCTTGTAACGCCATGCCCCGCGCGAGTAAATCGCCCTGCCGCATTGTCGGGCAGCCAGATGTCTCAAATCCGTCATTCTGTGACCGTCGCGTGAGGTCGCCGTGACCAGCCGCGACCGCGCCCGAAGGCCGCGACTCAGCCGCCGGCCTGCCAGGCCCGCACCGCCTCGAGCGGCCAGAGCAGCATCAGCACGTTGAGGATCAGCCCGTCGCGGATCAGCGCGACCGTCACCGCCTCGGCGGTCAGGAACAGCGCCACGCTCGCCCACACCGGCAGCACCCGGGCGAGGGCAAAGCCCAGCCACATCGCGCCGATGTCGGCCAGCGAGTTCACCACCGCGTCGCCCTCGTACCCCAGCGCGATGGTGGCGGCGCGGTAGCGGTCGATGATCGCGGGCGAGTTCTCGGCCAGCTCCCACGCGGCCTCGATGAGCGTGGCGGCGGTCAGGCGGGCACCGAGCGTCCAGCGCGGCGCGAGCCGCGCGAGGACGGCGTAGAAGATCAACCCGTGCAGCACATGGCTGGGCGTGTACCAGTCGATCAGGTGCTGCGAGTTGCCCGAGTCGTCGGTGGCGCCGTGCCAGAGCTCGACCCAGCCGCAGGTGCAGATCAGCGGCCGCCCCATCAGGGTGAGCGTGACAGCCGTCCCGGCGAGGATCACCGCCAGCGCCAGCGCCGTCCGGCGCGGCGTCATTCCCGGTCCGTGGCGCCGGGGGTGAGACGGCGCGGCCCGGCGTCGTCCAGCACCCACACGCCATCCGCGTCGATGCGGATCGCGGTCAGCGCCCCGCCATAGGCGGCGCCCGTGTCGATGTTGACGCGGTTGCCGTAATGGGTCGCGCGGCGGACGGGGGTGTGGCCGTGCACCACCAGCACTCCGTGATCGCGCGGGTCGTCGTGGAACGGGCGGCGCAGCCAGGTCAGGTCGTCCTCGGTCTGCTCGCGCAGGTCGATCCCGGGTCGGATGCCGGCGTGGACGAAGAGCGCAAGCGGCGTCAGGTGCCAGCCGGGCAGGGCGTCCAGCCAGCGTGCGTGCGCCACGGGCACCTTGCGCAGCGCCTCGGCGTGGACGGTGTCGAGGTCGCGGCGCTCGGCGTCGGCGATGCCGTAGGAGGCCAGCGTCTCGGCCGCGCCGGTGTCGCGGGCCAGCCAGGGTTCGCGCAGGCTGGCGCAGGGGTCGATCCAGCGCGGGTCACGCAGGAACTGCGGCAACTGGCGGTCGTGGTTGCCCTTGACCACCACCCAGTCCCGGCCCGCGGCCTGCCCGGCCATGAGGAACTCGACCACCCCGCGCGAGTCGGGGCCCCGGTCGAGCAGGTCGCCCACGTGGACCACCTGCGCCCCCGCCCCGCCGTCGTCGCGGATCCGGGCATGGGCCGCCTCGAGCAGGCCGAGGTGGCCGTGCACATCACCGATCGCATAGACGCGCATGGGCTTGCCTCCCCGTGGCCCATCCCCGGCCGAGGGGCCGGCCGGGGGGCTGCGCGTCCGGTCCTTACAGCTCGAAGCGCAGCGGGCGCACCATCTCGAACTTGCCGGTGGCCAGCAAGGCCTCGCGCACGTCCTCGCGCAGCGGCGCGTCGAGATAGGTGATGGCGATGGCGTCGCCGCCGCCGGCCACCCGGCCGAGGGTAAAGTTCGCCATGTTCACCCCCATCTCGCCCAGCGTGGTGCCGAGCGTGCCGATCACGCCGGGCACGTCGCGGTTGCGGGTGTACATCATGTGCTCGCCGATCTCGGCATCGACGTTGATCCCGCGGATCTGGATGAAGCGCGGCTTGCCGTCCGAGAACACCGTCCCGGCGATGGCACGCTCGCGGTCCGAGACCATCGTGACCTTGATATAGCCGTCATAGACGCCCGACTTGTCCTGCGTCGTGGTGGCGATCTGGATGCCGCGCTCGCGCGCGACGACCGGGGCCGACACCATGTTGGCGTCGGGGTTCACCGCCCGCATGACGCCCGCGATCACCGCGGCGTTGAGCGCGTTGAGGTTCATTCCCGCCGCGACCCCGTCATAGAGGATGTTGATCGCCTTGATCGGCTCGTCCGTCATCTGGCCGACGAAGGTGCCCAGGTGCCCGGCCAGCTTGATCCACGGGCCCATGACGGCGGCTTCCTCGGCCGTGACGCTGGGCATGTTGAGCGCGTTGGCGACCGCCCCGGTCAGCAGGTAGTCGGCCATCTGCTCGGCCACCTGCAGGGCCACGTTCTCCTGCGCCTCGGTGGTCGAGGCGCCGAGGTGCGGCGTCACCACGACGTTGGGCAGGTTGAAGAGCGGGCTGTCGGTCGCGGGCTCGGTCGCGAACACGTCGAGCGCGGCGCCGGCGACATGGCCGGACTTGAGCAGCTCGGCCAGCGCCGCCTCGTCGATCAGCCCGCCGCGGGCGGCGTTGACGATGCGCACGCCCTTCTTGGTCTTGGCGAGGTTCTCGGCCGAAAGGATGTTGCGGGTCTTGTCGGTCAGCGGCACGTGCAGGGTGATGAAGTCGGCCTTGGCCAGCAGCTCGTCCAGCTCGACCTTGGTGGCGCTGATCTCGCGGGCGCGCTCGTCCGAGAGGAAGGGGTCATAGGCCAGCACCTTCATGTGCAGCCCGCGGGCGCGGTCGATCACGATCCCGCCGATGTTGCCGGCCCCGATCACGCCGAGCGTCTTGTTGAAGAGTTCGACCCCCATGAAGCGGTTCTTCTCCCACTTCCCGGCGTGGGTCGAGACCGACGCCTCGGGCAGTTGCCGGGCGACGGCGAACATCAGCGCGATGGCGTGCTCGGCGGTGGTGACGCTGTTGCCGAACGGCGTGTTCATCACGATCACGCCCTTCTTCGAGGCGGCGGGGATGTCGACGTTGTCGACGCCGATCCCGGCCCGGCCGATCACCTTGAGGCGGGTGGCCTTCTCCAGCAGCTTCTCGGTGACCTTGGTGGCCGAGCGGATGGCGAGGCCGTCGTAGTTGCCGATGATCTCGGCCAGCTTCTCCTTGTCCTTGCCGAGGTCGGGCATGTAGTCGACCTCGACCCCGCGATCGCGGAAGATCTGGACGGCGGTTTCGCTCAGCGCGTCGGAAACCAGAACCTTGGGTGCCATGTCATGTGCTCCTGTAAGGGGCCGGGCGCGTGGCGCTCGCAACCCCTTCTTTCTTGTTGAAATATCCCGGGGGTGCGGGGGCAGCGCCCCCGCATCGGCCGCATCAGCCCTGCGCGGCGATCTCGGCCTGATAGGCCCACTCGATCCACGGCATCAGCGCCGCCACGTCGGCCTGTTCGACCGTCGCGCCGCACCAGATCCGCAGGCCTGCCGGCGCATCGCGGTAGGCGCCGATGTCATAGGCGACGCCTTCCTTCTCAAGCCGCTTGGCGACCGCCTTGGCGAAGGCCTCGCCGTCCTTGATCCGGTCGTCGGTAAAGCGCAGGCAGACCGAGGTGGTCGAGGCCGTCGCCTTGTCCTCGGCGAGGTTGGCGATCCAGTCGCGGGCGTCGCAGAAGTCCCAGACGGTCCGGGCGTTGGCATCCGACCGCGCGATCAGGCCCTTGAGCCCGCCCACGGACTTCGCCCAGTTGAGGGCGACGATGTAGTCCTCGACACAGAGCATCGAGGGGGTGTTGATCGTCTCGCCCTTGAAGATGCCCTCGATCAGCTTGCCACCCTTGGTCATGCGGAAGATCTTCGGCATCGGCCAGGCGGGGGTGTGGCTTTCCAGCCGCTCGACCGCGCGCGGGCCGAGGATCAGGACGCCATGCGCGCCCTCGCCGCCCAGCACCTTCTGCCAGGAAAAGGTCACCACATCGAGCTTGTCCCAGGGCAGGTCCATCGCAAAGGCCGCGCTGGTTGCGTCGCAGATGGTCAGGCCGGCGCGGTCCGCGGGGATCGCGTCGCCGTTCGGCACCCGCACGCCCGAGGTCGTGCCGTTCCAGGTGAAGACCACGTCACGATCGAAATCGACGGTCGCCAGGTCCACGATCCGGCCGTAGTCGGCCTTCTTCACGGTGGCATCCAGCTTGAGCTGCTTGACCGCGTCGGTCACCCAGCCCTCGCCGAAGCTTTCCCAGGCCAGCATCTCGACCGGGCGGGCGCCCAGCAGCGACCACATCGCCATTTCGACCGCGCCGGTGTCGGACCCGGGGACGATGCCGATACGGTAGTCGGCGGGCACGCCCAGCACCTCGCGCGTCAGGTCGATCGCCTGCGCGAGCTTGGCCTTGCCGACCGCAGCCCGATGCGAGCGGCCGAGCGGCGCGTCCGCGAGCATGTCGAGCGAAAATTGGGGGATCTTGGCGCAGGGGCCAGAGGAGAAACGCGGATCAGCCGGCCGCGTTGCCGGGGTCGTCGTGTCGAGCATGGTTAGCCTTCCAGCTAAAAAGCCCCTCGGTGGGGAGGGGTGTCCCGCCTGCGGCTCTACGCCTGTCGGCTGAGTCGCGCAAGGGGTCGCCGGGGGCGCGTGTGCCGTGCGTCGCAGGGGGGCTGCGCGCCCCCCCCATGAACGCGCGCGTTCATTCCCCCCGCAGGATATTTGCGCAAGGAAGAATGGCAGGGGCGGGCTCAGGCGCCGTAGGGAATCCACACCGTCTTGCGCTGCGTGGCCGCGTCGAGCATCCGCCGCACCCCGGCTGCGTCGGGGGTGGGGGTGGCCACGACCACCGGCTTGAGGTTGCCGGCGGCGGCGGTCTCGGCGGGCTTGCGCAGCCGCGGGTCGGCGAGCCAGAGGGCGTCGACCTCGTCATGCGACGCCAGCGCCGGGGCGAGTTCGGCGGGATCGCCGCTGAGCAGGTTCAGCGCCCCGCCCGGCACGTCCGAGGTGGCGAGGATCTGCGCCAGATCGCCCGCCGCCCGCGCGTGCCGCGGTGCCGGGATGGCCACCACGCGGTTGCCCGCCGCCATGAGCGCCCCGGCCGCCGCGACCAGCCCCGAGAGCGGTGCGGCCTCCCCGCAGACCAGCCCCACCGTGCCCCACGGCTCGCGCATCGCCAGCGCCACCATGCGGTCCTGCGCCACCTGCGCGACCTCGCCGCCGATCTTGTCGGCGAGCCCCGCGGCGAGGATCAGCGCGTCGATGGACGCGGACACCTCGGCCGCCGCGGCCTCGGCCGACAGCCCGGCGCGGGTCAGGCTGTCGGCCAGCCCCGCCCGGCGCTGGTCCATGTTCTCGGCCCAGAAATATAGAACCTGCGCCCGCCCGTGCCCGGTCATCCGCGCCCAGGCCCCGGCCTTGACCGCCGCCTCGACGGCGTTTCGCACATCCTTGCGGTTGGCCCGCGCGGCCAGCGTCACGAGCCGCCCCTGGGCGTCGGTCACCGCGTAGCTGCCGCCGCCGTCGGGGCGCACCTGCTTGCCGCCGACATAGAGCTTGAGGGTCCGGTCGATCCCCTCGTCCGCCGCCGGCGTGCCCGCGGTCGGGGTGGCGAAATCCACCGCCGTGCCGGGGTCGGGGGCCGCCGCATCCGCGTCCCCGGCCGGGCGCAGATACCCCGCCAGCCCCGCGCGGCCACCCTCGCGGCCGAAGCCGCTTTCCTTCATCCCGCCGAACGGGGCGGCGGCGTCGAGCAGGTTGGTGCCGTTCACCCACACCACCCCCGCCCGGATGCGCGCCGCAAGGTCGAGCGCGGTCGTCAGGCTCTCGGACCAGATCGACGCGGCGAGGCCGTAGGCGGTGTTGTTGGCCAGTTCCACCGCCTCGTCGGGGGTGCGGAAGGTCATCGAGACCGCGATGGGACCGAAGATCTCCTCACGCGCCACGCGGGACGCGGCCTCGGCGCCGGTGAAGAACCCGGGCGCATGGAAATGCCCCGTCTCGGGCAGGGCGGCGTCGGCGCGGTGCAGCGTGCCGCCTTCGGCCTCACCCGAGGCCACCAGCCCGGCGATGCGGTCGAGTTGCTCGGCCGAGACGATGGCGCCGATGTCGGTCGACTTGTCCAGCGGATCGCCGACCCGCAGCCGCGCCAGCCGGTCGCGCAGACGGGCGTGGAAGCGCTCGGCGATGCCCTCCTGCACCAGAAGCCGCGAGCCGGCGCAGCAGACCTGCCCGCCGTTGAACCAGATGCCGTCCACGACCCCCTCGACCGCGGCCTCGAGGTCGGCGTCGGCGCAGATCACGAAGGGCGACTTGCCGCCCAGTTCCAGCGTCAGCCCCTTGCCCGAGCCCGCCGTGGCGCGGCGGATCGCCCGGCCGACCTCGGTCGAGCCGGTGAAGGCGACCTTGTCGACGCCCTCGTGGGCGACCAGCACCGCCCCGGTCTCGCCCGCGCCGAAGACGATGTTGACCACCCCCGCGGGCACCCCCGCCTCGGTGCAGAGCTCGGCAAAGGCGAGCGCGGTCAGCGGCGTCTGCTCGGCCGGTTTCAGCACCACGGTGTTGCCCGCGGCCAGCGCCGGGGCGATCTTCCACGCCAGCATCAAGAGCGGGAAGTTCCACGGGATCACCTGCGCGCAGACCCCCCAGGGGGCGGCGCCGGGAAACTCGGCCTCGAGCGCCGCGGCCCAGCCGGCGTGGTGATAGAAATGCCGCGCCGCCAGCGGCAGATCGATGTCGCGGCTTTCCCGGATCGGCTTGCCGTTGTCCATCGTCTCAAGCACGGCGAGGAACCGCGCCCGCTGCTGCAAATGCCGCGCCAGCGCATAGAGCACCCGCGCCCGGCCCTGCGGCCCCAGCGCCTGCCAGCGGGGCAGCGCGTCGCGGGCGGCGGCCACGGCGGCGTCCACCGTCTGGGCCGAGGCCTGCGGCATCCGCGCCAGCACGGCGCGTGTGGCGGGGTTCTCGACCGCGATCAGGGGCGCGCCGGGGTCGGGGCGGAAGGCGCCGCCGATGAAATGCCCCGGCCAGTCGGCGCGCGCGTCAAGCCACGCCTGCGCCTCGTCCGCGGCCTCGGGGTTCGGCCCGTAATCCATCGTGGTGAGCAGTTCGGTGATGTTCATGGCGTCCCCCTCAGGCCGTCGCATGGTGGCTGAGCGCGGCATAGCGGCCGGTCACGGCGTGTTCGATCTGCCGCTCGATGTCGGCCAAGAGCGAGCTGGCGCCGATGCGGAACAGGTCGGGCTGCATGTGCCGCAGCCCCAGCTCCTCGCGCATGAGCGACAGCCACACGGTCGCCTCTTTCGCAGTCCTGAGGCCGCCCGCGGGCTTGTAGCCGATCAGCGTGCCGGTGCGGTCCTGATAGTCGCGGATCGCGCGGATCATGGTCAGGGCCACGGGCAGGGTGGCGTTGACGGCCTCTTTCCCGGTCGAGGTCTTGATGAAGTCCGCCCCCGCCTGCATCGCCACCATCGAGGCGGCATAGACGTTGGTCAGCGTGCCGAGTTCGCCCGTGGCGAGGATCGCCTTCATGTGCGCCGGCCCGCAGGCCGCACGCATGGCGGCGATCTCGTCATGCAGGCGGTCCCACTGGCCGGTCAGCGCGTATTCGCGGGTGATCACGATGTCGATCTCGGCCGCGCCCTTGGCCACGGCCCACTCGATCTCGGCCAGCCGTAGCTTGAGCGGCATGAGCCCGGCCGGAAAGCCGGTGGCGACCGAGGCGACGGGGATGCCCGACCCCTCCAGCGCCGCGACGGCGTGCGGGACCATCGTCGGATAGACGCAGACCGCCCCGGTGGTCAGCCCGAGGTCGCCGATCCCCAGCGCCTCGACCAGGTCGGGGCGCAGGGGCGCGCGGGCCTTGGCGCAGAGCCGGCGGACCCGGCCCGCCGTGTCGTCGCCCGCCAGCGTGGTCAGGTCGATGCAGCGGATGGCGTGGACGAGCCAGGCTGCCTGATGCGCCTTCTTCACCCCGCGGCGGGTGCCGATCTGGGCCGCGCGCCGCTCGGCCGCGGGGCGGTTGACGCGGACGGCGTCGAACCAGCTTTCGTCCAGCGCCATGCCGGAGTTGCGAGAGGGGCTGTCGGTCATGGTCTGGCCTCGTGCTCGGCCTCGAACCGCGCGAAGTCCGCGGCGCTGGCATAGGATTTCTGGGCGCCCCGCCGGGTGATGCTGTCGGCGGCATAGCGCGCGGCGCGGGTCAGCGCGGCCTCGGGCGCCGCGCCTTGGGCGAGGAAGGCGGCGAAGCTGCCGATGAAGGCGTCGCCCGCGCCGGTGGTATCGACCGGCGTGACGGCGACCGGCGGGATCACCTGCACGGCGTCCGCCGTGACCAGCCGCGCCCCGCGGCCGCCGAGCGTGACGATGACCTGCCGCACCCCGCGGGCGATCAGCGCGCGGGCGGCGGCGGCGATCTGGTCCTCGGTCTCGACCGGCATCGCGGTGAGCAGCGCCAGCTCCGTCTCGTTCGGCACGAGGTAGTCGAGGCCCTTGAGCCGCGCGAAGTCCAGCGGCATCGCCGGGGCAGGGTTCAGAATGCAGGTAATCTTGTGCCGCGCAGCAAAGGCCACGGCGTGATGGACCGTCTCGAGCGGCACCTCGAGCTGCAGCAGCATCAGCCCGCAGCCGGCGAGGTCGTCCGCCGCCGCGTCGATGTCGGCGGGCGAGAGCGCCGCGTTCGCGCCCTTGACGATGAGGATCGCGTTCTCGCCCGACGGCTCGACGAAGATCGGGGCCACGCCCGAGGGGGTGCCGGGGACCACCCGGCAATGGGTGGCGTCGATGCCGTTCTGCGCGAAATTGGCCAGCGTCGCGGTGCCGAACATGTCGTCGCCGACGCAGGTGACCATCGTGACGCGCGCGCCCAGCCGGGCGGCGGCCATGGCCTGGTTGGCGCCCTTGCCGCCGAAGCCCATCTCGAAGCCGGGCGCCTCGACCGTCTCGCCCGGGACGGGCATCCGTGTGACATAGGTGACGAGGTCGTGGTTGTTCGACCCGATCACCGCGATGCGCCGGCCGCTCATGCCGACGCCGCCGCGCGGGGGCGCTGCGGGCCGGGGGCCGCGCCGGAAGTCATCGTCAGTCGCTCGTCTGCCACGCTGCCCCTCGTGCCGTCCGCCCCGCGCCACGTTACGGCGCGGGCCCCTTATGCTTCAACCCGCCGCGGCCCGGCCGGACCCCACGGCGCCCAGATGCGCCGCGAGGATCGCCGGATCGGCGGCCAGCGCGGCGCTGTCGGCGGTCAGCGCCACCTGCCCGCGGGCGAGGATCAGCGCCCGGTCGGTCAGCGCCAGCGCCTGCCGGGCGTGCTGTTCCACGATCACCATCGCCATGCCCTCGGCCCGCAGAGCGGCCAGCACCCCGGCCAGCCCCTGCACGACGACCGGCGCGAGCCCCTCGGTCGGCTCGTCGAGCAGCAGCACCGACGGGTTCAGCATCAGCGCCCGGCCGATGGCGAGCATCTGCTGCTCGCCCCCCGACAGCGTCCCCGCCGGCTGCGCCCGCCGCTCGGCCAGACGCGGAAACAGCGCCTCGACCCGCGCCTGTGTCCAGGGGCCGGGGCGGGCGGTGGCGGTCAGGTTCTCGGCCACGCTGAGCGAACGGAACACCCGCCGCCCCTGCGGCACCCAGCCCAGCCCCGCCGCCGCCCGTGCCTCGGGCGGCAGCGCCGTCAGGTCGCGCCCGCCGAGGGTGATGCGCCCGGCGAAGCGGGTGGTCAGGCCCATGAGGGTTTCGATCAGCGTCGTCTTGCCGGCGCCGTTGCGGCCCAGCACCGCCAGCCCCTCGCCCGGCCCGAGGGTCAGCGAGACCTCGCGCAGCACCTGCACCGCGCCGTAGCCGGCGCCGAGCCCCTCGACGGTGAGCAGGTCAGGCATCGGCGGCCTCGCCCAGATAGACGGCGCGGACGGCGGGATCGGCGGCGATGGCCTCGGGCGGGCCGTCGGCGATGATGCGGCCGGCGGCCATGACTGCGATCCGCTCGGCAAAGGCGAAGACCAGGTCCATGTCGTGCTCGACGAGCAGCACCGAGACGCTGCGCGGCAGCGCCGCGAGGGTGGCGCGCAGCGCCTGCCGCTCGGCCTCGGCCAGCCCGGCGGCAGGTTCGTCGAGCAGCAGCACCGACGGGCCGCCGGCGAGCGCGATGGCAAGCTCGACCAGCCGCTGCTGGCCGTAGCCGAGCTGGCCCGCGGGGCGATCGGCGACCTCGGTCAGCGCGAACTGGCCGAGCAGCGCCGCGGTCTCGGCGGCGCACGCGGCGGCGTCCTGCCGCCCGCGCCGGGCGCGGATGGCGAGCGCGACCGACTCGGCCGGGGTGAGGGTGGGGAAGAGCTGCGCCACCTGGAAGCTGCGCGACAGCCCCGCCTGCGCCCGCGCCGCCGGGCCCGCGCGGGTCACGTCGCGCCCGTCCATCAGGATGCGCCCCCGCGCCGGCCGCAGCGCGCCCGAGAGCAGGTTGACGAGCGTCGTCTTGCCGGCCCCGTTCGGCCCGATCAGCGCCGCCCGCGCGCCGGGAGCGAGGCTGAGGCTCACCCCGTCCGCCGCCCGCACGCCGCCGAAGTCGAGCCCCAGCCCCTGCGTCTCAAGCGCCGCGGTCATGCGCGCCTCCCGCGCAGCACGGCCGCGATCCGCTCGCGCCCGATCAGCACCGCGGCGATGAGCAGCAACCCCATCCAGAACTGCCAGTAGGCCGGCGAGAGCGTCGCCAGCCCGTCCTGCGCCAGCCGGTAGACCAGCGCGCCCAGCAGCCCGCCATAGACCCAGCCGGTGCCGCCGAGCACGAGCACGATCAGCACCTCGGCCGAGCGGTGCAGCGCCACCGCGTCGAGCGAGACGAACATCGTCGTCTGCGCCATCAGCGCCCCCGCCACCCCGGCCATCGCCGCCGACAGCGCATAGACCGCGACGAGGTGCCGCCCGACCGGCACCCCCACCGCCGCCGCCCGCACCGGGTTGTCGCGGATCGCGCTGAGCGCCAGCCCGAAGCCCGAGCCGGTGACGCGGGTGGCGACCAGCACCCCCGCCGCCAGCACCGCCAGCGCATAGGCGTGACCGGTGCGCCCGGCGAGGTCGAACTCGAACCGGCCCAGCAGCGGGGCGGTCAGGATGCCCTGCAACCCGTCCGCGCCGCCGGTCAGCCCGCCCGCGCGGTTCGCCGCCTCATGGACCAGCATCGCCACCGCCAGCGTGACCATCAGCCGCGAGAGGTCCGTGGCCCGCCGCACCAGCAGCGGCCCGGTGACCAGCCCCAGCAGCCCCGCGGCCCCCGCCGCGAGCGCGAGCCCGGTCAGCGGCTCGGCCGTCCAGCGGGTCGAGACGAGGCCCGCCGTGTAGGCGCCGACCCCGAAGAAGGCGCCGTGGCCGAGCGACAGGATGCCCGCGAACCCGAGGATCAGGTCCAGCGACAGCGCGAAGAGGGCGAGGATGGCGATCTCGGTGGCGATCAGGTGGTGGCCGGGCAGCGCGAGGCTCGCCCCCGCGACGAGCCACAGCGCGGCGCGGATCAGGCGCCCGCCGGTCATGCCCGTCCGGCGTGGGCCCGGCGTGGGGGTGCCGATCCTTCTCATACCCGTTCCGGTCATGCCCGCCGCCCCGCAAGTCCCTGCGGGCGCAGCACCAGCGCGGCGATCATGACGAGGTAGATCGTCACCCCTCCCAGCGCCGGCAGGTAGTATTTGCCCGCCGTGTCCGCGACCCCGATCAGCAGCGCGGCCATCAGCGGTCCGGCCAGCCCCTCGGTCCCGCCCACCGCGACGACCATCAGGAACAGCGCCATGAGCCGCAGCGGATAGGCCGGATCGACGCCCATCAGCTCGAGCCCCAGCGCGCCGCCGAGCCCCGCCAGCCCCGAGCCGACCGCGAAGGTGGCGGCAAGGATCGGCCCCGGGTCGATCCCCAGCCCCCGCGCGGCCCGGGGATCGTCCACCGCCGCCCGCAGCCTGTGCCCGAAGCGCGAGCGGACCAGCCCGAGGTGCAGCAGCGCCGCGAGGCCGAGGCAGACGACAATCACGAACAGGCGGTAGCGGCCGATGCCGACCTCGCCCAGCATCATCCGGCCCTGCAGCCACTGGGGCAGGGCGATGAGCTGCGGCTGCGGCCCGACGAGCCAGCTCGTCGCGGCCATGGCGACGTAGACCAGCCCGATCGAGGCCAGCACCTGGTCGAGATGCGGCCTCTGGTAGAGCGGGCGGAAGACCAGCCGCTCGGCCACCCCGCCCGCCACCGCCGCGGCCACGAAAGCGAGCGGCAGCGTGGCGAGAAACGGCACCCCCGCCCGCCCGACGAGCAGCGCGGTGACGTAGCCGCCGAACATGGCAAAGGCCCCGTGCGCGAGGTTGACCACGTTCATCAGCCCCATCGTCACCGAGAGGCCGACGGCGAGGACGAAGAGCAGCATCCCGTAGGCGAGTCCGTCGAAGAGGATGGTGAGCATGGGTGCGTCGGTTGGGGCGGGGCGGACGCGGTGTCATGGCGCAAAGGCTGCGCGGGGGGAAGGGGGGAGGGGGTGGGGAGCGAGCGCCGGAGGGGTGGGGGCCGGAGTGGGGGAAGGGGACGAGTGTGGGGCGGATGCGGGCAGTGCGGGGGAAGGGGGCGAGTGGTGCGCGGGCGCGGGGCGATGCGGTGCGGTGGGTCGTCAGCTTTCGAGGCGGGGGTCGCCGTGGCGGGTGTCGGCTCAAAGCCACCAACGGATGGGGGAGGCGGAAACGGGCGGGTGCGGAGCGCAGCGGGCGGCTGACGTCTCGCGGAGGAACTCATCTATTAGGAGTGTCGGAGGTCTTGGGGAGTGTCCGAGGGCACGATCGTGCCGCCGGGTTCGCTGCCGGTTTCAGACTGAGCACATGACCGGTCGGCTCAGCCGGCGATGGGAGACGCACGTGAGCGGATTTCCCGCTCGAGGCGACCTGTGCCTGATCACCCGCCCTGATCACCTGATCATCGGATCGTCCGATTATCCGATGACGTTCCGTCCCCTCACGTCTCACGCCTCTCTTCCCTTCGTGCCGCTGCCCCGACCCGGCACGGCATCCCAACGACCAAACCGACTCGCGCTCCGGTGACGCATCGTCACACGTCACCCATCCGCCCGCACCATCTGCCCGCCCCGCGCCCGCACCAGCGCCACGCAGCCCCCGCGCCAACACCGCGGCCGGGAGAGTTCCCGACTCCTCACGGGTAATTTTCACCCGTCCCGCGGACCCGACTCGCGGGGCGCGTCGTTGGCCCAGCATGACTCGCACCGCGCTCGCCACTGCCGAGAGTTTTGCCGCCGGATCCTTCGCGATCTCGGCGCTGCTGACGGCGCTGCGGACCTCGACCCTGAGGGGAGAGCTGCATACCGAGCGGGCGGTGCTCGACCGGGCCGGTGTGGCGTTCCAGACGCTGGCGGATGTCGAGCCCGCCGCGCGCGCGAACCTGCTCGGGCCGGTGACTCAGCCCTCGAACCCGGTGCTCTGGGCGCTGCTCGCGGCGGTGATCCTTGCCGCGGTGCTGCACGCCGCACGCCCCCGGCGGGGGCCTGAGCCGGCGCGGCTGCCCGCGATGCAGATCGGCGGCCTGCTGCTCGCCGCGGCCTGGCCCTGGGTGCTGAACCCCGCCCCGCTCGCCGGGCTCGCGCTCGCGGCGCTGTCCTGCGGATTGCTGGTCGCGGGGCTGATCGCCAACGGCCAGCCGACCCGCGACGGCTGGCGCGGGTGGGAGGAGGACGCCGCCGCGCCCCCCGCCCGGCCGCCCGGGGTGGGCGACCTGCCGATGGGGTTCATCGCGGGGTGGGTGCTGATGGCGGCGACCTCGGCGGTGGGGATGTACGTCCACCACCAGTTCGGGCTGGGGGTCGAGCGGTCGGTGCTGCTGGGTCTTCTGCCCGCGGCGCTGCTGGGGGCGTGGGGGCAGCTCGCAATGAACCGGCCGGTCAGCTTCGCGCTGGCGCTGATCTGGGCGATGATCGGCTTTGCCGCCGCCACCGCGGGCGCCAGCATCGTCATCGCCACCGCCTGCGTGCTGGGCATCTCGGCGCTGGCCGTGGTGCTGGTCCGGGTCACGACCTGAGGCGGGGGGCAGGACCGACGCCCCGCCCCCAGCCGGCTCAGACCAGCCGCCCCTCGGGCGAGAGCCGCGTGGCGCCGCCCAGCCACGGGTGCAACGCCGCGGGCAGCTCGACCGAGCCGTCCGCCTGCTGGCCGTTCTCGAGGACCGCGATCAGCGTCCGCCCGACGGCGAGGCCCGAGCCGTTCAGCGTGTGGACGAACTCGGGCTTGCCGCCGCCCTCGGGGCGGTAGCGGGCGTTCATCCGCCGGGCCTGGAAATCGCCGCAGTAGCTGACCGAGGAGATCTCGCGGAAGCGGTCCTGACCCGGCAGCCACGCCTCGATGTCATGGGTGATGCGCGCCCCGAAGCCCATGTCGCCGGTGCAGAGCACGATGGTGCGGTAGGGGATGCCGAGGGCCTCGAGCACCGCCTCGGCGCACCCCGTCATCCGCGCGTGCTCGTCGAGGCCCGAGGCGGCGTCGGTGATCGACACCATCTCGACCTTCTCGAACTGGTGCTGGCGCAGCATCCCGGCCGTGTCGCGCCCGGCGCTGCCGGCTTCCGAGCGGAAGCACTGGGAATGGGCGACCATGCGGCGGGGCAGGGTGGCGGCCTCGACCAGCTCGCCGTTGACGGTGTTGGTCAGCGTCACCTCGGCGGTGGGGATCAGCCACAAGCCCTCGCGGGTCTGATAGCTGTCCTCGCCGAACTTCGGCAGTTGGCCGGTGCCCTCCATCATCTCGGGCAGGACGAGCACCGGGGTCCAGGTTTCGGTCAGCCCGTGGCGGTCGACGTGCAGGTCCAGCATGAACTGCGCGAGCGCCCGGTGGATGCGGGCGACGGCGCCCGACAGCAACACGAAGCGCGCCCCCGACAGCTTGGCGGCGGTGGCGAAATCCATGCCGCAGCGGACGCCCGCGATCTCGAAATGCTCGACGGGAGTGAAGTCGAAGTCGCGCGGCGTGCCCCAGCGGCGCAGCTCGACGTTGTCGCTCTCGTCGGCGCCTTCGGGGACCGAGGGCAGCGGCAGGTTGGGGATGGTCATCAAGAGGTCGCGCAGCTCGCGGTCGAGCGCCTCGGCGGCGGCGCGGCTGGCGGCGACCTCGGCCTTGGTCTCGGCGACCTCGGCGCGCAGACGCTCGAACGCGGCCTCGTCGCCCTTGGCCTTGGCGGCCCCCACCTCCTTGCTGGCGCGGTTCTGGGCAGCCTGCGCGGTTTCGGCGGCGTTGATGCGGGCGCGGCGCTCGGCGTCGAGGGCGAGGATCTGCGGCGAGACGGGCGCCAGCCCCCGGCGCGCCAGCGCGGCGTCGAAGCCGGTCGGGTCGTCGCGGATCACGCGGATGTCGTGCATGGGCTGGTCCTTTCGGCAAGGCAGGGGTGCGCCCCCATAGCCCAGCCGTAGGGGCAGCGGAAGGGTGGCGGCATCGCCGCCGGGGGCGCCGCGGCACCCGCGGTCAGGTGCGGCAGAACATCCCGTAGAGCAGCTTCACCACCCGGGCCGCGCGCGGATCGGCGATGCTGTAGAGCCGCGACTTGCCGTGCGCGCGGCACTGGACGAGCCCATCCTCGCGCAGCCGGGCGAGCTGCTGGCTGACCGTCGCCTGGCGCTGGTCGAGCAGCGCCTCGAGCTCGCCCACGCTGCGCTCGCCCGCGGCGAGGTGGCAGAGGATCATCAGCCGCCCGTCATGGGCGAGCGCCTTGAGCAGCGCCGTCGCCTCGCCCACGCGGCCGGTCAGGTCGCCCTTGTCGGCGTCGGGCGCGGCGCCGTTCGGGGCGCTCGGGTCGAGGCCGTTCGGGTCAAGGCCGGCGGGGGCGGCCCCGTCGCGGGGATCGGGGTCCGCGACCGGCTCGGCCCCGTCGCGGGGGGCGGCTCGCGCGGCGGTGCGGGGGCTGGTGGTCAGGGTCATGGCGCCACCGTTGCGGCGGGGCGGGCCAGCAGCGCCTCGACCTCGGGCCAGAAGTGGCGGGCGCCGGGGTAGCCCTCGATCCGGGCGACCTCGATGCGGTCCTGCAGGATCAGGAAGGTGGGCGTGATCGCCGGGGCGCGGGCGAGCGCCAGCCCGTCGGGCCACGGCCCGTCCACCGGCACGAGCGCCAGCGGCAGGCTGCGCCCGGTCGGGTGGGCGGCGTAGCCGGGCAGGATCTCGCGCTTCCACGCGGTGCAGTAGGGGCAGCCGGCGCGATCGACCATCACCAGCGCCCGGCCGTGGCGCGGCAGGTCGGGGGGCGCCGCGCGGGTCGCCGCGGAGGCCGCCCCGCCCAAGGCGGCTGCGACCGAAAGGCCGAGCGTCCCGATGAAGTTGCGGCGCTGCACGAGGCGGTGTCCTTGCCGGATGATCCGCCAAATCTAGGGCCGGGGCGGTTTTCGCGCAAGGCGGCGGGGCAGGGGCTGGCGTGGCGTCAGGACGCCCGCGGCCCGGTGGCCCCGTGGCGCGTCCGTGCGGCCGCGCCGGGCGGCTCAGCGCCCCGCGAGCTGGCGCTCGATCTCGATCAGCGCCTGCTTGCGCCACAGCCCGCCGGCATAGCCGGTCAGCGTTCCGTCCGCGCCGATGACCCGGTGGCAGGGGATGACGATGGCGATCTGGTTGGCGCCATTGGCCCGTGCCACCGCCCGCGCCGCGGTCGGGCGGCCGATCCGGGCGGCAAGCGCGCCATAGCTGACCGTCTCGCCCGGCGGGATGGTCTGGAGCGCGCGCCAGACCTCGCGCAGAAAGGGGGTGCCGTGCAGTTTCAGCGGCAGGTCGAAGGCCCCGCTCTCGGCGGCGAAATAGCGGCCGAGCTGCGCCTCGGTCGCGTCGGTGACGGGGGTCCGGCCCAGACCGATCCGCCCGCCCGCGCCCGCCGACAGCCGGCGCAGTTCGGCGGCGAGGCCCTTGCGGTCGGTGAACTCGAGCAGGTGGAGGTGCTGCGGGTCGGTGACGGCGATCATCCCGCCCAGCGGCGTGTCGATCCAGTCGGCCAGCAGCCCCGGCTCACCCCCCCGCATCGCCGCGGGCGGGTGACCGAAGAGCCGGGCGAAGGCGTCGCGGAAGCCGCTGGCGCTGTCGAAGCCCGCGTCGAGCTGCGCCGCGATCACCGGGGCGCCGGCCGAGAGCCCGCGCATCCCCTCGCGCAGTCGGGTCTGGCGGGCGAGTTCGAGGAAGGTCATCCCGGCGTGGCGGCGAAAGGCGCGCCGCACCGTCGAGGGGTCGAGGCCCAGCGCCGCCACGTCGGCCTCCGTCCAGCGCCGCCCCGGATCGGCGGCGAGCGCCGCGGTGAGCTGCTGCACGGCGGGATCGGCGGCGGTCTCGGGGCCGGTCGGGTGGCAGCGCCGGCAGGGGCGGAAGCCCGCGGCCATCGCGCCCGCCGGGCTGTCGAACCAGCGGCAGTTCTCGGGCCGCGGTTTGCGCGCCGGGCAGGTCAGGCGGCAGAAGATGCCGGTGGTCGTCACGCCCACCCAGGCGCGGCCCTCATAGGCCGGATCGCGGCGCAGCAGGGCCGCGTGCAGCGTGGCGGGATCGGGGAGGGGGAAGAGGCTGTCCATGCGCCTCACTCTAGCCGATTCGCGCGGCCGCGGGGCCGCGGATCGGGCGCGGCATCCGGCGCGGCGCCGGGCCCGGCCGCCGGACCGGGGCTTTGCCCCGGACCCCAGGATATTTGGGCAAGAAAGAAAGGGGCGGCCTGGACGGGCGCGGTCACCCGAGTGTCGCCAGCATCTCGGCGGCGGCGGCCACGGGGTCGGTGCGGCCGGCGGCGACCTCGGCCCCCAGGCGGCGCAGGGTGGCGGCGGCGGGCTCCTCGGCCAGGCGGGCGAGGAGGCCGGCGCGGACCTCGGCCAGGAACCAGCCTTCGGCCTGCTCGGCCCGGCGGGCGGCGAAGACGCCCTGGGCGCGGCGCCAGTCGGTCAGCGCCTGCATCTCGGCCCAGGCCGCCGTCAGCCCGTCGCCCGCCACCGCCGAGACCGGCAGCGCCTTGGGGAACCCCTCGGGGTCGCCCGCGCGCTTGCGCATCAGCCGCAGCGCGCCGGCATAGTCGGCCACGGTCCGAAGCGCGGTCGGGCGCAGCTCGCCGTCGGCCTTGTTGACGAGGATCAGGTCGGCGATCTCCATGATGCCGCGCTTGACGCCCTGCAGCTCGTCGCCGCCCGCGGGCGCGAGCAGCAGCACGAAGAGGTCGGACATCTCGGCCACCAGCGTCTCGGACTGGCCGACGCCCACCGTCTCGATCAGCACCACGTCATAGCCCGCCGCCTCGGCCAGTCGCACCGTCTCGCGCGTGCGGCGTGCGACGCCGCCGAGTTCGGCCCGGCTGGGCGAGGGGCGGATGAAGGCGGCGGGGTCGCGGCTCAACCGCTCCATCCGGGTCTTGTCGCCGAGGATCGAGCCGCCCGAGCGCGCCGACGAGGGGTCCACCGCCAGCACCGCCACCCGCAGCCCCTGGCCGGTGAGCATCAGCCCGAAGGCCTCGATGAAGGTGGACTTGCCGACCCCGGGGGTGCCCGAGAGCCCGATTCGCAGCGCCTGCCGGTCGGGCAGCGCGGCAAGCAGCGCCACTGCCTCGGCCCGATGGTCGGGGCGGGTGCTCTCGACCAGGGTGATCGCCCGCGCCAGCGCCCGGCGGTCGCCCGCGGCCACGCGCCGGGCGAGCGCCGCGGCCGCGGTGTCGGGCGCGGACACGGGTGCGGGCTCGGGTGCGGGCGGGGCGATCGTCTCGGCTGAGGTGTCGGGCATCGCGGACCTTTGGCGCAGAAAGAGGCGGGGCAAGTGGTAGGCGGCGGGGGGCGGCTTGCCAAGGGTTTGCCGCCTCGGGCCGGGGGCCGGAATGGGGCCGGAACCGCGCGATTCGGGCTTGACGGGGGGGCGGCGCTTGCCTATTCCCCCGCAACGGATTTCCGGGCGCTGCGTCGCGGCGCCCTTTCATTTTCCGGCCCCCGCTTCGGCGTCCATGCCGCATCGGGGCCGGGTGCTGCAACGAAGGAAAACGATCATGTCGCGCGTTTGCGAACTGACCGGCAAGGGGCCGATGACTGGCAACAACGTCAGCCACGCCAACAACAAGACCCGCCGCCGCTTTCTGCCCAACCTGAACGACGTCACCCTGATGTCGGACAAGCTGGGGCAGAGCTATTCGCTGCGGATCTCGGCCGCGGCGCTGCGCTCGGTCGATCACCGCGGCGGGCTCGACGCGTTCCTGGCGAAGGCCAAGGACGACGAGCTGTCGGCCCGCGCGCTGAAGATCAAGCGCGACCTCGCCAAGGCCTGATCCCGACGCCGCTGCGCCGGGGGCCGGCTGGCCCCGGCGCGAGGTGCTCGCGCGGCCCTGTCCCTGACCGGGGGCGGGGTTTTTCGCGTTTTCTGGCCCGGAAGTCCGCCGGCCGGTCCGGGGTGTCCGCGGCGCTGTGCCGCGGCGAGCGGCGGCGCTCTTGGCGCAGCCCCGGCGGCGGGGTAGTCAGAGGGCGATGCCGTTGCTGACCCGCCTTCTGCTGATCTGCGTTCTGGTCGTCACGAGCCTCGGGCTCGGGGCGGCGCGCGGGCAGTTGCGGCTGGGCGGAGAGGTGGTGCTGTGCGCCGGCGGCGCGGTGCTGGTGGTCCAGACCGGCCCGGACGGCGCCCCGGTGCGGCACAGCTCGGTCTGTCCCGACATGGCGCCGCTGTTCCTCGCGGGCTTCGCCGCGCCGCCCCCGGCCCTGCCGCAGCGCGTCGCGCGGGTCGAGCGCCCCGTTGCCGCGCCCGGCCCTGCGGCGGTGGCGCGGTCGATGCCGGGGCCGCAGGCGCGCGGCCCCCCGGTCGCGGCGCGCGCCTGACCGAACCCTCACCTCATTTTCGACTTCAAAGGGACCTCCGATGACCCGGACCTTCCTGACCGCCGCGGCGCTGGCCGCGATCCTGCCCTTCGCCGCGCTGACCTCGGCCGCCACCGCCCAGACGCCCGCCGCCGCCCCCGCCGACCCGTCGGTGCTCACGATCACCGACGCCTATGCCCGCTCGACCAACCCCGACGTGGGCGCGGCGTTCATGACCATCGCCAACGCCGGCACCACCGACTGCCAGCTGACCGGCCTGACCGCCGAGGGCTTCGACGCCCCCGAGCTGCACACCCACCTCGAGGAGGGCGGCGTGATGAAGATGGTCAAGGTCGACGCCATGACCATCCCGGCCGGCGGCACCCACGCGCTTCAGCGCGGCGGCGACCACATCATGCTGATGAAGCCCAAGGCGCCGGTGGCGCAGGGGCAGGTCGTGGCGATGACGCTCGACTTCGGCGCCTGCGGCACGGTGCCGCTGAGCGTCACCATCGACAACAACGCCGGGCCGAAGGGGCCGGCGATGGGGATGGGCGGCATGGGCGGCATGGGCCAGATGCACCACGACCACATGATGCACGGCGGCATGGCCCCCAGCAACTGAGGCCGTCTCGGCCGAACCACGGGCGCGGGTCTGGCGACAGGCCCGCGTTTCGCGTTGCGCCGGTCAGTCCGCCTGAGGGGTGTCGGCGGCAAACAGACCGGGCAGCGCGGCCTCGACGGCGGCGGCGGCAGCCTCGATTCCCGAGGGCGTCAGCGCCGCGACCGGGATCACCGCCCGCTCGTGGGCCTCGTGGCGGGCGCGCTGGCGGCCGTAGCGCGGGTCGTAGTGGTCGGCCATGAGCCCGGCCGCGAGTGCCTCGTAGGCGCCGGCCTGGGCGAGGCGCTGCCAGTCGGCGATCCGCTCGGCCGGTTGCAGCCGGGCGAGGCGGGCGATGGTCGCCTCGACCCGCCCCGGCTCGGCCACCGCGTCGGCATAGGCCTGCGCGGTATAGGCGGCGCGGGCGGCGAGCGGCGCCTCGATCCGCAGCCGCGGCGCGGCGCACAGCGCCTTCCACACCGCGCGGGGCAGGATCAGGTCGCCGATGCGCGAGCTTTCCGCCTCGACCACCACGGGCCGGGCGGGGTCCAGCGCCGACAGCGCCATCGCCAACCGGCTTTCGAACAGCTTCTGCGCGGGCTGCCCGCCGGGCATCGCCCCGAACAGGCTGCCGCGGTGGTTGGCCAGCCCCTCGAGGTCGATCACCTGCACCCCGCGGGCCGCGAGCCGGGCGAGGATCTCGGTCTTGGCCGAGCCGGTGTTGCCGTCGAGGACGGCGACCGGGGCGGGCGAGCCCGCCTCTTCGACCTGCGCGCTGACGAGGGCGCGCCACGCCTTCCACCCACCGTCGAGCCGCGCCGTGCGCCAGCCGATCTGGTCGAGGATGGTGGCGAAGGCGCCGGACCGCTGGCCGCCGCGCCAGCAATAGACGAGCGGGCGCCACGCCCCGTCGCGGTCGGCCAGCGGGCCGGCGACATGGGCGGCGATGTTGGCCGCCGCCAGCGCGCCGCCGATCTTGCGGGCCTGGAACGGCGCCACCTGCTTGTAGATCGTGCCGACCTCGGCCCGCTGGGCGTCGTCCAGCACCGGCAGGTTGATGGCGCCGGGCAGGTGATCCTCGGCGTATTCGCCGGGCGAGCGGGCGTCGATGATGGTGTCGAACCCCGCCGCGGCGAGATCCCCGAGCGCGGCAGGGCGGAACGTGCTCAGCGGCACGGGGTGTCACTCCGTGGGCGGATCAGTAGACGTAGACCGGGGTGCCGACGGGGACCTGGTCGAACAGCGCCATCACCGCCTCGTTGCGCATGCGGATGCAGCCGTTCGAGACCGAGCGCCCGATCGAGCCCGGCTCGGTGGTGCCGTGGATGCGGATCGAGGTGTCGTTGCCGCCGGCGGTGTAGAGATAGAGCGCGCGCGCGCCGAGCGGGTTCTTCGGCCCGCCGGGCATCCCGTCCTTCCACTTGCCGTACTGCTCGGGCTTGCGCTCGATCATCGCGGGGGTGGGCTTCCACGACGGCCACTCGACCTTGCGGCCGATCAGCGCGCGGCCCTTCCACACCAGCTCGTCCTTGCCGACGGCGACGCCGTAGCGGATGGCCCGGCCGGGGGCGACGACGTGGTAGAGGTAGTAGTCGCCCGAGACGACGACGATCGATCCGACCTCGAACCCGTCGCGGATCGGCACCTCGGTCGGCTGCGGATCATAGCCTTTGCCCTTGGCGGGCGGGGTCTTGGCAGAGGATTTCGCGGCGGGCGCGGCCGCGAGCAGGCCGGGGGCGGCCATCAGCGGCAGGGTCAGCATCAGCATCTGGCGGCGGTTCATGCCCCGTTCCTTCTCATGGCCGTTCCTGTCGGAAACGTTTGCCGTCCCGGCTAGCGCGACCGCCGTCCGGGATCAACCCACAGCCGCGTGACGGGGCCACGGCGGTTGCAAAGCGCGGCGCAGATGCCCATCTCGGCGGGGTCGAGGAGCCCGCCATGCCCTGCTGCACCCCCCGCACCGTCGATCTGCCCGCGCCTGCGCCCAGTGCCGCGCGTCCGCGCCGGGCTGCGCGGCGTCCGGCCGCGCTGTGCCGCGGGCAGGGCGACCGGGCCTGCCGGTGCCATGCCGCGGGGCGCCGCCGCGCGGCGCGCCCCTCGCGCCGGCCGCTGCGCGTCGTGCCGCCGGTGCTGCTCCTGGACCTCTCCCATCCGCCGCCCTGTCCGCAGGCGCCGCCCGTCCCCTCTGGACCCGCCCCCGCGACCGGACCAGAGAGGATGACATGGACCAACCCCGCACGACCCACACCAGAGAGATCGAGTTTCCCGTCGAGGGCCTGAGCTGCGCGGCCTGCGTCGGCCGGGCCGAGCGCGCCCTGGCCGCCGTGCCGGGTGTGGCGGGGGCGAGCGTGAACCTCGCCACCCGCCGCGCCCGGGTGCGGCTGGATGACCCGGCCGCGGTGACGCCAGCGCTCGCCGCGCTCGAGCGGGCGGGCTATCCGGCGGCGCTGGCCTCCACCCGGCTGAGCGTCGAGGGGATGACCTGCGCAAGCTGCACCGGCCGGGTCGAGCGGGCGCTGACCGCGCTGCCCGGCGTGACCGGGGCGGCGGCGAACCTTGCCACCCGCTCGGTCAGCGTCACCCACGCCCCCGGCGTCTCGCCCGAGGCGCTCGCCGGGGCGGTGACGCGGGCGGGCTATCCGGCGACGGCGCCCTCGGACGGCGCGCCGGCCCCGGCGGTCCCCGACGAGGCCGCCGCGCTGCGCCGCCGGCTGATCCTCGCCGCGGTCCTGACCCTGCCGGTGTTCGTGGCCGAGATGGGCGGGCACATGATCCCCGGCTTCCACCACTGGCTCATGCACCGCGTCGATGAACAGGTGCTGTGGCTCGGGCAGATGCTGCTGACGCTTGCGGTGCTGGTCGGGCCGGGGCGCGGGTTCTTCGCCCACGGCATCCCCGCGCTGCTGCGCGGCGCGCCCGAGATGAACAGCCTCGTGGCGCTCGGCGCCGGCGCGGCGTTCCTCTATTCCAGCGTGGTGACGCTGGCGCCCGGCCTGGTGCCGCCCGAGGCGCGGCACGTCTATTTCGAGGCCGCAGCGGTCATCGTCACCCTGATCCTCATGGGCCGCTGGCTCGAGGCCCGCGCCCGCGGGCAGGCGGGGCAGGCGATCCGGCGGCTGGTGGAGCTGGCCCCCGCCACCGCCACCGTGCTGCGCGGCGGGGCCGAGGTCGAGCTGCCGGTGGCCGAACTGGTGCCGGGCGACCTAGTGCGGCTCAAGCCCGGCGCGCGGGTGGCGGCGGACGGCGAGATCACCGAGGGCGAGGGCGCCATCGACGAGGCGATGCTGACCGGCGAGCCGGTGCCCGCGGTCAAGCGGCCCGGCGACCCGGTGACCGGCGGCACGGTCAACGGCCCCGCGGCGCTGACCTATCGCGTGACCGCCACCGGCGCCGACACCGCGCTCGCCCGGATCGTGCGGCTGGTCGAGGACGCGCAGGCCACCAAGCTGCCGGTGCAGGCGATGGTGGACCGGGTGACGCGGGTGTTCGTGCCGGTGGTCATGGCGCTGGCCGCGTTGGCCTTTGGCCTGTGGCTGGTCTTCGGCCCCGGCCTCGCCCCGGCGCTGGTCGCCGGGGTGGCGGTGCTGATCATCGCCTGCCCCTGTGCGATGGGGCTGGCCGTGCCGGTCTCGATCATGGTCGGGACCGGGCGGGGGGCCGAGCTGGGCATCCTCTTCCGCCGCGGCGACGCGCTGCAGCGGCTGGCCGAGGCGCGCGTGGTGGGGTTCGACAAGACCGGCACGCTGACCGAGGGGCGCCCGGCGCTGGTGGCGCTGGAGACCGAGGGGATGGATGCGGCCGAGGCGCTGCGTCTGGCCGCCGCCGCCGAGGCGATGAGCGAGCACCCCCTCGCCGCCGCGGTGCTGGCCGCGGCGCGGGACCGGGGGCTGGCGCTGCCGCAGGCCACAGGCGTCCGGGCGGCGGTGGGGCAGGGGCTCTCGGCCTCGGTCGAGGGGCGCGCGGTGCTGATCGGCAACGCCGGCGCCCTGACCGGGGCGGGCGTGGCGCTGACCCCGCGGCTCGCCGCGCGGGCCGAGGCGCTGGCGGCCGAGGCCGCGACGCCGGTGCACCTGGCAGTGGACGGCGCCCATGTCGCGGTGCTCGGCATGGCCGATCCGGTCCGCGCCAGCTCGGCCGAGGCCGTCGCGGCGCTGCACCGGCTGGGGCTCAAGGTGGCGATGATCTCGGGCGACGTGCCGGCGGCGGCCGAGGCGGTCGGGCGGCGGCTCGGGATCGACGACGTGACCGGGGGCGTGCTGCCCGAGGGCAAGCTCGAGGCGATCCGGGCGATGGGCCGGGGCAGCGTCTTCGTCGGCGACGGGATCAACGACGCCCCGGCGCTGGCCGCGGCCGAGACCGGCATCGCGCTCGGCTCGGGCACCGATGTGGCGATCGAGGCGGCCGAGGTTGTGCTCGCCTCGGGCGATCCGGCGGGCGTCGCGCGGGCGATCCGGCTGAGCCGCGCGGTGATGCGCAACATCCGCCAGAACCTGTTCTGGGCCTTTGCCTACAACGCCGCGCTGATCCCGGTGGCGATGGGGGCGCTGGTGCCCTTCGGGGGGCCGCAGCTCTCGCCGGTGCTCGCCGCAGGCGCCATGGCGATGTCGTCGGTCTTCGTGGTGACGAACGCGCTGCGGCTCAGGCGGTTTGCCTAAGCCTGCGGGCCGATCAGGCTGTCGACCCACGCGGGGACGGTGGTCCCCGCCGGCCCCGCGATGGTGCGCTCGAACCGGCCCGGCGCGGTGGGGTCGAGGTTCAGCTCGACCGTCTCGGCCCCCATGGCGGCGGCCAGATCGACGAAGCCCGCGGCCGGATAGACCTGGCCCGAGGTGCCGATGGCGGCGAACAGGTCGGCCTCGGCCAGCGCGGCCTCGATCCGGTCCATGTGATAGGGCATCTCGCCGAACCAGACGATGTCGGGCCGGGCGGCGGGGGCGCCACAGGCCGGGCAGCGGGTGCCGCGCGGCATCGTCTCGGGCGCGGGCCAGCGGTGCCCGCAGGCGGCGCAGAGCGCGCTGTCGAGCCGGCCGTGCATGTGGATCACGTCCCGCGCCCCGGCCCGGTCGAGCAGCGCATCGACGTTCTGGGTGATGAGCGTGACGCCGGCCGCATGGCTCAGCCGGGCCAGCGCATGATGGGCGGGGTTCGGCGCCACCGCGGCGGCTGCGGCCCGGCGCAGGTCGTAGAACCGCAGCACGAGGTCGGGGTCGCGGGCAAAGGCCTCGGGCGTGGCCACGTCCTCGACCCGGTGCTGTTCCCACAGCCCGCCCGCGTCGCGGAAGGTGGCGATGCCGCTTTCGGCCGAAAGCCCGGCGCCGGTCAGCACCACGATGCGGTCAGGGCGGCGGGCCATCGGCGCGGTCTTTCAGCGGCGAGCGTCAGGGACGATCACAGGGCAGGGGCGTCAGCGCGCGCAATAGGCCTCGGCCGCGGCGGCGAAGTTCTTGTAGCGGTCCCAGAACTGGTTGTCCGAGGCGCTCTTCGACATCCGCACGTCCTGCGCCTGCTGGGCGTCGCGGAAGAAGCCCGCGGCGCGGCGCTGGTCGGCGCGCGACAGCGTCATGTCCGCGACCTGCTGGATGCAGCCGCAGAGCGCCGGGTTGCGGGCGCCGCGTTCGGACCGCACGCAGGCGTTGTCCACCGGACCCGCGACGGCGAAGGGCGCGGTCATCAGGATCGCGGCCACGGCCACGGCAGGCTTCAGCACCGATGATTTCAGCATGGCGTCAGGCTCCTGTCCCCGGGAAAGCTGCCTTGGCGGCAGTCGTTGGTCATGGGCTTCCGATACCAAATCCGGGGCGTTGCGACAATCGTCCCGATGTCGCAGGACACAAGCGGTAGGGTCTCCGCCGCCCGCCCACCAGATATTGTGGCATCCCGCGCGTTCCCGCTCGCCTCACGCGCGAATCACCCGGGCGTGAGGCCGGCTTGCGCCGCGGCCGGGGGCGGTCTAGGCGCGGGACCATGCTGACCATCGGCCTCGATGCGGACGACACGCTGTGGGAGAACGAGGCGTTCTTCCATCTGACCCAGGACGATTTCGTCGCCCTGCTGTCGGACCATGCCGACCCCGCCACCATCCGCGCGCGGCTCTACGACACCGAGATCCGCAACCTCGAGATCTACGGCTACGGGATCAAGGGCTTCACGCTGTCGATGATCCAGACCGCGCTGGAACTGACCGGGGGCGAATTGCCCGGCCCGGTCACGGCCCGGCTCCTGGCGCTGGGGCAGGAGATGCTGCGCCACCCGGTCCGCCTGCTCGCGGGCGTCGAGGAGGCGCTGGCGGGGCTCGCCGGACACCGGCTCATCCTGATCACCAAGGGCGACGTGCTGGATCAGGAGCGCAAGCTCGCCACCTCGGGGCTGGCCGAGGCCTTCGACAAGGTCGAGATCGTCCAGCACAAGACGCCCGCGGCCTACCTGTCCGTGCTGCGCCGGGCCGGGATCGCGGCCGAGGGGTTCCTGATGGCGGGAAACTCGATGCGCTCGGACGTGCTGCCGGTGATCGAGATCGGCGGCCACGGGGTGCTGATCCCCGCGGCGCTCGGGTGGGCGCACGAGGATGCCGCGGACCCCGATCACCCGCGCTTCCACCGGCTGGACCGGATCGCCGCGCTGCCCGCGCTGATCGCGCGGATCGAGGCGGGCGGCTGACGGCGAGCGGGGCGGTCAGTCCAGCGGAACGGGGGTGTAGCCCTCGGCCGAGATCACCTCGGCGGCGCGGGCGGTGCCCAGCTCCTCGACGGTGACGATCTTGCTGGCGAGATCGGCGGTGGCGCGGCCGCCGGCCGCGGCGACGGCCTTTTCGATGGCGGCGGTGCAATGGCCGCAGGTCATGTCCTCGACGTGGAACCTCATCGCGCATCCTTTCCCGGCTTGACGCTGCGGAGGGACTCTAGCATCGCCCGGACCATGACCGCCAGCACCCGCCCCACCCCCACGGCACCCGACCTCGGCAACCTGCGCGCCGCCGGCTGGATGACCGGCGCGATGGCGATGTTCGCGGTCGAGGATGCCGCGATCAAGGTGCTGGGCGTGCGGCTGGGCGCGGGGCAGATCGTGGCGGCGCTGGGGGCGGCCGGGCTTGCCGTGTTCTGGGCGCTGCTGGCGCGCGACGGCGGTCGGCTCTGGACCCGCGACCTGCTGCGCCCGGCGGTGGTGCTGCGCAACGCGGGCGAGCTGCTCGGGACGCTCTGCTTCGTCTCGGCGCTGGCGCTGAGCGACCTCGCCTCGGCCTCGGCGATCCTGCAGGCGCTGCCGCTGGCGCTGGTGATGGGCGGGGCGCTGTTTCTGGGCGAGCGGGTGGGCTGGCGGCGCTGGGCGGCGATCCTCGCGGGGTTCGCGGGGGTGCTGATGATCGTGCGGCCGGGCACGGCGGCGTTCCAGCCCGCCTCGCTGCTGGCGCTGGTGGCGGTGGCGGGACTGGCGCTGCGCGACCTCTCGACCCGGCGGATGCCGCGCCACGTGCCCTCGCACCAGCTCTCGGCCTCGGCCTATGCGGCGCTGATCCCCGGCGGGCTGGCGCTGGCGGCGGCCGAGGGGCGCGCGATGCTGGTCCCCGACCGCGCCGAGGCGCTGGCCCTCGTCGTCGCGGTGCTGGTCGGCACGCTCGGCTACGCGATGATGGTCCGCGCCACGCGGGTGGGAGAGGCCTCGGCCGTGGCCCCGTTCCGCTATACCCGGCTGGTCTTCACCCTCGTGCTCGCCGTGGCGTTCTTCGGCGAACGCCCCGATGCCGCGACCCTCGCCGGGGCAGCGGTGATCGTCGGGGCGGGCAGCTTTGCCATGTGGCGCGAGTTCCGCCGCGCCCGCGCCGCGGGGCCGCCGCCGGGCCCGCGCGTCTGACCCCTTCCCGCGTGGCCGTGGCCCCTGTATAGCCCGGCCATGACCGAGCTTTCCCTCATCCGCAATTTCTCGATCGTGGCCCATATCGACCACGGCAAATCCACGCTGGCCGATCGTCTGATCCAGATGACCGGCACCGTCGCCGAGCGCGACATGAAGGAGCAGCTGCTCGACAGCATGGACATCGAGCGGGAACGCGGCATCACCATCAAGGCCAACACGGTGCGGATCTCGTATCCCGCCAAGGACGGCCAGACCTATACGCTGAACCTGATCGACACCCCCGGCCACGTCGACTTCGCCTATGAGGTCAGCCGCTCGATGCGCGCGGTCGAGGGCTCGCTCCTGGTCGTGGACGCGAGTCAGGGGGTCGAGGCGCAGACCCTCGCCAACGTCTATCAGGCGATCGACGCGGGGCACGAGATCGTGCCGGTGCTGAACAAGATCGACCTGCCCGCGGCCGAGCCCGAGCGGGTCAAGGAAAACATCGAGGACGTGATCGGCATCGACGCCTCGGACGCGGTGATGATCTCGGCCAAGACGGGCCTCGGCATCCCCGACGTGCTGGAAGCCATCGTGACGCGGCTGCCGGCGCCGAAGGGCGAGCGCGACGCGCCCCTCAAGGCGATGCTGGTCGACAGCTGGTATGACGCCTATCTGGGCGTCGTCGTGATGATCCGGGTCATGGACGGGGTGATCCGCAAGGGCGACCGGGTCAAGATGATGCAGACCGGCGCGGTCTACGGCATCGACAAGCTGGCCGTGCTGACCCCGGCGATGAAGGACATCGCCGAGCTGGGGCCGGGCGAGATCGGCGTCTTCACCGCCTCGATCAAGCAGGTGCGCGACACCCGCGTTGGCGACACCATCACCCACGAGCGCAAGGGCACCGACCAGCCGCTGCCCGGCTTCAAGCCCGCCCAGCCGGTGGTGTTCTGCGGCCTCTTCCCGGTCGACGCCAACGACTTCGACGCCCTGCGCGACGCCATCGAGAAGCTGGCGCTGAACGACGCGAGCTTCAGCTATGAGATGGAGACCTCGGCCGCGCTCGGCTTCGGCTTCCGCTGCGGGTTCCTGGGGCTCCTGCATCTCGAGGTGGTGCGCGACCGGCTGGAACGGGAATACGACCTGGACCTGATCACCACGGCGCCCTCGGTCGTGTTCAAGCTCTACATGCGCGACGGCGAGGTGCGCGACCTGCACAACCCCGCCGACATGCCCGACCTGACGCTCGTGGACCATATCGAGGAGCCGCGGATCAAGGCCACGATCATGGTCCCCGACGAGTATCTGGGCGACGTGCTGAAGCTGTGCCAGGACCGCCGCGGCATCCAGCTGGACCTGACCTATGCCGGCAACCGGGCGATGGTCGTCTATGACCTGCCGCTGGCCGAGGTGGTGTTCGATTTCTACGACCGGCTGAAATCGGTGACCAAGGGCTATGCGTCCTTCGACTACCAGATCTCGGAATACCGCGAGGATCACCTGGTCAAGATGTCGATCCTGGTGAACGACGAGCCGGTGGACGCGCTGTCGATCATGGTCCACCGCGACCGCGCCGAGGCACGCGGCCGGGTGATGGTCGAAAAGCTGAAGGAGCTGATCCCCCGCCACATGTTCAAGATCCCGATCCAGGCGGCCATCGGCGGCCGGGTGATCGCCCGCGAGACGCTGGCCGCGCTGCGCAAGGACGTGACGGCGAAGTGCTATGGCGGGGACGCGACGCGGAAGAAGAAGCTGCTGGAGAAGCAGAAGGCGGGGAAGAAGAAGATGCGGCAGTTCGGGAAGGTGGAGATCCCGCAGAGCGCGTTTATTTCGGCGTTGAAGATGGATGGGTGAGGGGTGGCAAACGAAAATCTCGCACGTCGGCTTCAGTCCGGTCTTTCAGTTTTCGGGTGGTATACGAAAATTGAAAACGGTGAATTTTCAGTTCATGTTGATTTAAATTTCGATACAGGAAAATTCGGCGGCTCTTCAGATGACAAAGTGCAGTTCGAACTCGATTTTAAGCGGGTTGAAGTAATTGTCTTTTGTGGGGATCGTGTCGAACCAATCAAAAGTTCTATCGCAAGAACGTTAAGTTTGGATTCGGCAACGGCGAAAATAATTCAGGAAACAAGAGCCGAGAGCGGCGCATCGGGCGGGCTGTCTATCAACGAGGTGGCGATTCCCAAGGTTGAGCTGGCAGTATCCGGGAAGGTTTCCAAAACTACGGTTTCAACGGTAGAACGAATTCAGTCTGCTGCTACTATCGCCGTTCGGCACCTATTGACAGAAAACCTCCATCCAACATGGGATATTCGGTCTGTTGATGGGGGCGAGCTGACCGGCGCGCCCTGGGACCCTGTCCACGAGCCACGGTTCAGGTTCAATTTCTCCGTTGACCGCAACGAACCCTATCCTCATCTTAAGGTCGTTGTTAAGTGCAGGTCAGAGGATCTTATATTAAAGTCTATTAAAATCAAGGATGAGACACAGCAGTTGAGATGGAGAAAAAATAGAGCCCTGATGCGAATCGTATTGCGGCGGAACAGTACCTTAAAAGTTTAATCGAGAAGGAAGGCCTTCCGCTTCCAAATATTAGCCATCCGTACGGAGACGTCGTTGTAGCCGACGTTATTCTAACGGTCGAATAGGGCTTAGAAGTGGACTGGCAAGACCGACTTCTGAAGATTTTGCTTGCTGATACAAACAGCCTCAAAGAACTCGCATTGCTTGCGGGAGGCGATCCCAAAAGCTTCTATCGCACTGCCGATTTTACCTCCGTTGACATTGGCAAATTGGATGCGCGAGGAGTCAAGCTTCCCGAGCTGGAGCATTGGGACATAGGTGGGGCTAAAACGACTCGGCTTCTTATCAAAATTAACCCGCTTGTTCACCTGGTAATCAAAAACGGCAATGTCGGCGCGCTAAGTGCTCACATCAATGTCCTGCTTAGGACTTTTTTAGACGATCATTTCCCGATGCTGATGAGTCACAAGAAGCTGAACTCTCGTCGCCTAGAAAATGAACTATTGGCTAAAATGCTAGATAATTTTCGGTTCTCTGAGCCGCCGCCGATATTTGATAGAAAGACCGTTAGCTATCATGTCGAGGAATCGCTGAAGGAGAGAATATCTTTAGAGGCTAGACGTATTGGGCAAACCCAAACAGAGTTTGCGAGGGTTGCTATCTATTACACTCTGCTAAACGATAGCGTCCGAGGGTACGAGATTTATCAGCGGCGCATCGTCGAAGGTAGTTTGGTCAATGTGCTCAAAGAATATCTCCAGCGGGGTACTCTGGACAGGATTGTAATTAACAATCTTAAGGAGAAGAAGAAAACCTCGCTTGACTTAAGGCAGTCTTTGGAGGGGTTCCGCTCCGTACAGGTGCATCGTCAATTGCTAGAATAGTAGGGAGTGCAGAGTGCGTGCTCGCACTCGCCAATTCCCTTCTCACCGCAAAGGTGCGTGTGAACACGCACCCTACCGCTGCCACCTCGGTCTGCCGATCTCGCGGTGGACGGAAGGACACCCGTAGGGTGCGTGCTAGCACGCACCATTTCCCCGAACGCCGCAAAGGTGCTTGTGAACACGCACCTTACCACTCCCATCTCGGCCCGCTGATTTCGCGAAGGACGGACGAATACGGCCAGTCCTCGGGGCGCATGACCAGGCCATGCTTCACCGGGTTGAACCAGCAATAGCGCAGATGCGCCGCGAGGTCGGTTTCGTCGCGGATATGATGCTCCCAATACCGGCGCTGCCAGACCCCGCGTTCGCCGCGCGCGATGTGGCTTTGCCGCCGTGCCCCCATCGGCAAGCCTCGCGAGAACCGCGCCTTGATCAGCCGCCAGCGCAGCGCATAGTCACCGTCCGGCACGCGCCAGATGCAGTGCAAGTGGTTGGGCAGGACCACCCACGCCTCGATCCCGAACGGCCGTTCCGCCCGCGTGACCCGCACCGCCGCGCGCAGGCGCTCGATTTCGGCCACCAGCACATCGCTGCGGCGGTCGGCCAGCGCGACGGTAAAGAACACCGGCGCATCGGACCGGGGCGGGCGGCGGTAATTCGACATGGCCCGAGCATGGCCGCGGACGGGTTAAGGATGCGTTGACGGGTGCTGCCCGCGCCACTTGACCCCCTTAACCCCGCGGGCCACTCTCCCCGCCAACCCGATCCCCGGAGACCCCCATGACCCCCGACGCCGCGAAGAAAACCCTCACCGCCCGCCGTGACGAGCTGCTCGCCTCGCTGACCGAGATCGAGGATCAGCTCGACGATCCGGTGCCGAAGGACTGGGAGGATGCGGCCTCCGAGCGGCAGGGGGACGAGGTGCTGACCGCCCTCGGCCACGCGGAGGAGGCCGAGCTGCGGCGCATCGACGCGGCGCTGGCGCGGATCGAGGCCGGCGAATACGGCGAGTGCGTCCAGTGCGGCAAGGACATCGCCGACAAGCGGCTCGAGCTGCTGCCCGACACGCCCTTCTGCGCCAACTGCGCGCCCTGAGCGGCGCCGCGCTCAGCCGCCGCGCACGGCGTCGGGATGCTCGGCCAGGAACGCCTTGAGCGTCGCGTAGAGGTCACGCGCGTGGGGCAGGTTGTCGGCGTGCAGCGCCGCGCGGATGTCGTCCGAGATCATCTGCTCGACTCGGTGGCCGCCGCCGCGGTGCGTCATCAGCCATTCGGACAGCCGGGCCGCGTCGACCTGGCCCAGATGCTCGTGCTCGGCCACGGCCGCGATCTCGTCGCGGCTGAGGCTGGTCATGTCCAGGATGTCGTCCGGGTTGATCATCGCCGCGCCCTCCCCCTCGCTGATGCCCTGCGATGTGACGGTAGCATGACAGCCGCGGCCGCCCAAAGGAAAAGCCGCGGGGCGGCGGGGGCGCCTCTTGCCGGGGCGGGCCGGGTCTGGTCAGCTCTGATCTGGATCAAGGCGCAGACCGCCGGGCCGCGCTAACCGGGCCGGGCCAACACGAAAGGACCCTCGATGCCGCGTCTCTTCATGCTTCTTCTGTCGATCTCGGTCGGCACGCTGGCCGGGATCGGGGTCATCGCGGCGCTGGTCATGGGGTACTACACCTGGCAGGCGATCCTGCTGGCCGCCGCCATCGGCGCGGTGATCGCGGTGCCGGTGACCTGGGTGGTGGCCAAGCGCATCCAGGCGACCGACCCGGCCGACAGCCTCGACTGAGGCACCCGCGTCAGCCGAGGAACGCCGCCACCCGTGCGGTGACCTCGGCCGGCTTTTCGGCGTGCAGCCAGTGGCCGGTGTCGGCCACGACCTCGATCGTGGCGCGGGGAAAGAGGGCGCGGAACGCCGCCTCGCCCGCGTGATCGACGTAGTCGCTGTCGCCGCCGGCCAGCACCAGCGTCTCGCCGTCGAAATGCGGCCCGTCGTGGTCGGGAAAGCTGGTCAGCGACGCCATCTGGTCGCGCAGCGCGCCGAGGTTCATCCGCCAGCGCGGCGGATCGGACTTGAGGTCGAGCGACTGCAGCAGGAACGCCCGCACGCCGTGATCCTCGATCCGGGCCGAGAGCGCCGCGTCGGCCTGGCTGCGGGTGCGGGCGGACGAGAAATCGGTCTCCTCCATCGCGTCGATCAGCTTGCTCTGCGTGTGGCCGTATTCCACCGGCGCGATGTCGAGGACGACGAGCCGGCGCACCAGCTCGGGCCGGGTCAGCGCCAGCCACATCGCGGCCTTGCCGCCCATCGAATGGCCGACGACATCCGCCTCTCCCCCCTCGGCCTCGATCACCGCGGCGAGGTCAGAGGCCAGCGCGTCGTACGAGTGGTCGTCGTCCCAGAACGAGTCGCCGTGGTTGCGCATGTCGACCGAGACGACGCGCCGCGTCTCGGCCAGTTGGCGGGCGATGACGCCGAGGTTGCGGCCCTGCCCGAACAGCCCGTGGGCGATCAGGACCGGCGGGATGCCGGGGGTGTCGGGGCCGGTGATGGTGGTGGAGAGCGTCATCGATCAACCTTTGCGCGTCTGGCCAGCGCCGATCATTACCCCTAATCTCGGCGCGTTCCAGTGCCAGCAGCGCCGTGGGGGAAACGATGGCCGAACCGGATGTGCAGGCGCTGGCCGACGAGGTCGCGCAGCTCATGGCGCAGCGCTTCGGCGGGGCGAGGCGGGGCACGCGGCCGGACCTCGCCACCATGCTGCGCCGGCGCGGCGGCGCGCTGCCGCGGCGCAAGCGCAAGGCGGCGCAGCGGCTGGCGGCGTTGCAGCAGAAGGCGGTGGTGCCGCGGGTGGCGCGGCAGATCGACACGACGCCGGCGGTGCGCGACCACGCCGAGCTGGTGAAATACCTGCGCCCGCTGGGCGCCGGGCGGCGCTGGACCAACAGTGCCACGAACATCGCCGCGGCGGTGATGTTCGGGCTGATGATCCTTGCCGCCGTGGTGCTGTGGGTGCTGGTCTGGCGCGGGCATCTGGGATGAGACGCTGCGGCGCGCCGCGCCTCCCCTCGCGCCGGGTCGGGGGCACCCCCATCTCGGTCCGATGAGCCACGACCTGCCGCACATCCCTGCGCCCGACACATCGTCACCCGCCGATCCCGTGGGCGACCCGCTCGAGGCGCTGGCCCGGGCGGGCGGGGTGCTGGCCGTCATCACCGGGGTCGAGGGCCCGCATTACCGCAACCCCGGCGCGGTCATGGGTTTCCCGGCGCTCGGGGACGGAGGCCTCGGCGCAGTGGGGCAGCTCAGCTCGGGCTGCATCGAGGCGGACCTGGCGCTGCACGCCGCCGAGGTGTGGCGCGACGGGGCAGGGCGGCAGCTGCGCTATGGGCTCGGCTCGCCCTTCGTGGACCTGCGGCTGCCCTGCGGCGGGGGGCTGGACGTGGCGCTGATCGCGGTCCGCGACCCCGCGCCGCTCAGGGTGGCGCTGGACCTGCGGGCGGCGCGGCGGACGGCGTGGCTGGACCTCGACCTCGGCAACGGCGGCAGCGGGGGGATCGCCGTGGGCGAGGCCCGGCCCGCGCCCGCCCCCGGCCGCTTTGCGCTCGCCGTCCGCCCGCCGCCCGCCTTCGCGGTGCTGGGGGTGGGTGTCGAGGCGCTGACCTTCGCGGCGCTCGCCCACGCCGCGGGCTATCCCGTCACCCTGTCCTCCCCCGACGCCGCGACCCGGACGGCGGCGCGGCGCGCGGGCACGCCGCTCGCCCCGCCCGGGCCGCTCGTCGCGGACGCGCGCACCGCGGTCACGCTGTTCTTCCACGACCACGAGGTCGAGCCCGCGCTGCTGGCCGAGGCGCTGCGCAGCGAGGCCTTCTACATCGGCGCGCAGGGCAGCCTGCGGACCCATCAGCGACGGCTTGCGGCGCTGGCCGAGCTGGGCCTGACCCCGGCCGAGACGGCGCGGCTGCGCGGGCCGATCGGGCTGATCCCCTCGGCCCGTGACCCGCGGGTGCTGGCGGTGTCGGTGCTGGCCGAGGTGCTGGGCGAGGCGCTGTCGGCGGCCCCCGCATGACCGCGGCGGGGGCCTGCGACGCGGGTCTGCTGCTGGCCGCCGGGCACTCGCGCCGCTGGGGGGAGGGGGACAAGCTCCTAGCCGACTGGCGCGGGACGCCGCTTGTGGCCCACGCGGCGGCGGCGCTGGCGGCGGTGCCGCTGGCGCATCGGCTGGCCGTGGTGCGCTCGGCCGAGGTCGCGGCGGTGATCGCCGCGCGGATGCCGGGTTGCCGGATCGTGACGGTGACGGGCGCCGAGATGTCCGACAGCCTGCGCGCG
Source organism: Paracoccus sanguinis (assembly GCF_900106665.1). Lineage (GTDB taxonomy): Bacteria > Pseudomonadota > Alphaproteobacteria > Rhodobacterales > Rhodobacteraceae > Paracoccus > Paracoccus panacisoli. The sequence goes on along the minus strand of NZ_FNNA01000001.1, from coordinate 762,696 downwards.
GGCGTGGCCGCGGCTGCGGCGCTGGGGGTCACGCGGCTGCTTGTCACTCTGGGCGACATGCCCGAGGTCACGCCCGCCACCCTGCACCGCATCCTGTCGGCCGCGGGCGACGCGGCTGCCGCCGCGGCCCATGGCCCCGAGGCGCGGCCGGGGCCGCCCGCCTGCCTGCCCGCGGGGCTCTTTCCGGCCGTCGCGGGGCTGTCGGGCGATCAGGGCGCGGGCGGGCTGCTGGCCCGGGCCGGCGCCCGGTGCGTCGCCGTCCCGGCGGCCGAGCTGGCCGACGTGGACGTGCCGACCCCCTGAGACCTGCCGACCCCCTGAGACCTACCCACACCCTGAGCGCCGCTGCGGAACGTCGCCCGTGACGCTGGGACATCGCCGCGCTTCATCTTTATTACCGGAACCGCACCCGGCCCCGCCGGTTCGGTGAGGTATCGCCCCAACCAGCCGAGGTGCCAGCCATGGACGTGACCCTGACCATCAATGGAGAGGCGCGGCGGCTGACGCTCGACGACCCGCGGGTGACCCTCCTCGACGCGCTGCGCCAGCATCTCGACCTGACCGGCACCAAGAAGGGCTGCGACCACGGCCAGTGCGGCGCCTGCACGGTCATGCTCAACGGCCGCCGCATCAACTCGTGCCTGACGCTCGCGGTCATGCACGACGGCGACGAGATCACCACGATCGAGGGGATCGGCCAGCCCGGCGCGCTGGCGCCGATGCAGCAGGCCTTCATCCGCCGCGACGGGTTCCAGTGCGGCTACTGCACCCCCGGCCAGATCGTCTCGGCCACCGCCATGCTCGAGGAGCTGCGCGAGGGCTGGCCGAGCGCCGTCTCGGACGACCTCGGCGCGCCGTCGCTCTCGGACGAGGAGATCCGCGAGCGGATGTCGGGCAACCTCTGCCGCTGCTCGTGCTATCCCAACATCGTGGACGCGATCCGCGACACCGCGGAGGCATCCGCATGAGGCCGTTTTCCTATCAGCGCGCCACCGCCCCGGCCGAGGCGCTGGCCGCGCAGGGCCGCTTCATCGCCGGGGGCACCAACCTTCTGGACCTGATGAAGCTGCAGATCGAGACGCCAAAGGCGCTGGTCGACATCAACCACATCGGGTTGGACGAGATCGCCGCCGACGGCGAGGGGCTGCGGGTCGGCGCGCTGGTGCGCAACGCGGCGCTGGCGGCAGATGATCGGGTGCGGGCGGACTGGCCGCTCTTGTCGCGGGCCATCCTCGCGGGGGCGAGCGGGCAGATCCGCAACCGCGCCACCACCGGCGGCAATCTGTTGCAGCGCACCCGCTGCCCGTATTTCTACGACCTCGACACCCCCTGCAACAAGCGCGAGCCGGGCACTGGCTGTGCCGCCCGCGGCGGGTTCAACCGCAACCTCGCCATCCTCGGCACCTCGCCCGCCTGCATCGCCACCTATCCCGGCGACATGGCCGTGGCGCTCGCCGCGCTCGAAGCGGTGGTCGAGATCGACGGGCCGCAGGGCCCCCGCACCCTGCCGCTGGCCGAGTTCCACCGCCTGCCCGGCGACACGCCCGAGCGCGACACCAACCTCGCCCCGGGCGAGCTGATCACCGCCGTGACCCTGCCCGCGCCCACCGGCGGGGCGCAGCTTTACCGCAAGGTCCGGGACCGCCGCTCGTATGCCTTCGCGCTGGTCTCGGTCGCCGTGGATGTCGTCACCGATGCCGGCCGCATCACCCGGGCGCGCGTGGCCCTGGGCGGGGTCGCGGCACGACCGTGGCGCCTGCCCGAGGCCGAGGCGCTGCTCGAGGGCGAGGCCCCGTCCGAGGCGCTCTTCGGCCGCTTTGCTGACCGCCTGCTCGCCGGCGCCGAGGGGCAGGGCGAGAACGACTTCAAGATTCCCCTGGCGCGACGCACCCTTGTCGCCGTGCTGACCGAGGCCACCAGCGGAGCGCGCGCAGCATGAGCGACCCCATCGAACTGCCCCGCAACCACCTGCGGATGAACAGCAAGGACGAGGACAATTTCTTCGACCACACCCCGCAGGGGGTGCTGACCACGCCCGCCGACCGCCCCGAGGGGCCGCTCAAGGTCACGGGCACGGCGACCTATGCCGATGAGGATCACCCGCCGGGCACCGCGCATGGCTGGTTCGTCCGCGCCCCCATCGCCAAGGGCTGGGTGACGGGCCTCAACACCGCCGAGCTGCGGGCCATGCCGGGCGTCCTCGCGGTGATCCGCGATGACCGGATGATCCGCTATCCGGCGCAGGGCGGGCAGGGGTCGTCGCCCGCACAGGGCCCGTCCGAGATCGCCTTCGTCGGCCAGCCCATCGCGCTGGTGGTGGCCGAGACGCTGGAACAGGCGCGCGACGCGGCCTTTGCCGCCCGGCCGGTGCTGCTCGACCAGTCCGACCGCGCGACGCTCAAGGTCGGGCCCAGGGACTACAGCTCGCCCTTCTTCAAGCAGTCGGTGCAGGGCGACCTCGCCGCGGCGATGCAGGAGGCGGCGTTCACGGTCGATGACCACTACCTCACCCCCTCGATGAGCCACGCGGCGATGGAACCGCACGCCGCCACCGCCTGGTGGGACGGCGACAAGCTGACCGTGCGCGGCAGCTATCAGATGCTGCGCTCGAACGCGGCGGAACTGGCCGACGCGCTGGGGGTCAGCGCCGACAAGGTGCGGATCCTGTCGCCCTATGTGGGCGGCGGGTTCGGCGGCAAGCTGGGCATCGGGCACGAGGCCGTGGGCGCCGCCATCGCGGCGCAGAAGCTCGGCCGCCCGGTCGCCATCGCGCTGCATCGCCGCAACGTGTTCGAGGCGACGCACCGCCGGTCCGAAAGCCGCCAGCGCATCCGGCTGGCCGCGGGCCAGGACGGGCGTCTGACCGGCATCGGCCACGACGCCTGGGTGACGACCATGGCCGGGGCCAGCTTCTCGGAGCCGGTGACGCAGGCCACGCCCTTCACCTATGCCGGTGAGAACCGTCGCATCGGCCACCACATCGCCTCGGTCAACATCACGCCCCCCGGCTCGATGCGGGCCCCGGGCGAGGCGATCGGCGTGCCGATGGTCGAGATCGCCATGGACGAGCTGGCCGAAAAGGCCGGCCTCTGCCCGGTCGAGCTGCGGCTGCGCAACATCCCCGACAAGGACCCGTCGTCGGGGCGGCCGTTCAGCTCGAACCGGCTGGCCGACTGCCTGCGCCGCGGGGCCGAGACCTTCGGCTGGGCCGACCGGCCCGAGCCGGGTACCCGGCGCGAGGGCGAGTGGCTGATCGGCATGGGCATGGCCTCGGCCGTGCGGGTGAACCTGCTGGTGAACTCGACGGCGGCGGTGGTGCTGCTGCCCGACGGCACCGCGCGGGTCGAGACGGACATGACCGACATCGGCACCGGCAGCTACGCCATCCTGACCCAGATCGCCGCCGAGGCGCTGGGCCTGCCGCTCGACCGCGTGACCACGGTGCTGGGCGACAGCGCGCTGCCGCCCTCGGCCGGCTCCGGCGGGTCGTTCGGCGCGGCCTCGGCCGGCAGCTCGGTCCTGCTTGCCGCGCAGGCGGTCCGCGCGCAGATTGCCGAGCGGATGGGGTGCGAGCCGGACGAGCTGACGCTCAAGGACGGGCTGGCCATCGCCCTCAACCGCACCCGCGCGCTCGCCGACATCCTCGCCGGCGACACGCTGCGGGCCGAGGGCGAGATCGACCCGGGCGCCACGCTGCTGACCACGCGGCAGGCGAGCTGGGGGGCGCAGTTCGCCGAGGTCGCGGTCAGCCGCGTCACCGGCGAGGTGCGGCTGCGCCGCCTGTCGGGGGTGTTCGCCACCGGCCGCATCCTGAACGAGAAGACTGCGCGCTCGCAGTGCATCGGCGGGATGATCTTCGGCATCGGCTCGGCGCTGCACGAGGAATCCGCCCGCGACCCGCGCGACGGGCATTTCGTGAACCGCGACCTGGCCGAATACCACATCCCGGCCAACCTCGACGTGCCGCATATCGACGTCGAGTTCCTCGATGACCGCGACCCCTATGCCAACCCGATGGGCGCCAAGGGGATCGGCGAGCTGGCGTGCTGCGGCACCGCCGGGGCGATCGTCAATGCCATCACCAACGCCACCGGAAAGCGCTTCCGCGAGTTCCCGGTGACGCTGGACAAGGTGCTGGCCGAACTCGACTGAGGCGCCCCTCTGCCTGAGATGGAAAAGCCGGCCGCGAGGCCGGCTTTTTTCGTGGCACAGGGGTGGGGGATCAGCCCGCCACCGCCTCGATCCGCACCGGCGTGCCCTTGTAGGCCGGGGTTTTCGACATCTCGTCGTGCAGCGCCAGCGGGACCAGCGGGTTCGTCTCGGGGTAATAGGCCCCGACGCAGCGGTCGGGCAGATCATAGGCGGTGACCGTCAGCCCCTCGACCACGCGGGCGTGGCCGTCCTCGTCGGCGGCGCAGACCAGCCGCGCCTTCTGCCCCTCGGCGAGGCCAGCGCGGGCGATCTCTTCGGGGTTCATCAGCACGATCATCCGGTCCCCCGAAAGGCCGCGCAGCCGGTCCTCGAGCCCGTAGACGGTGGTGTTGAACTGGTCGTTCGAGCGCAGGGTGATCAGCGTGTACTCGTCGTCGGCCAGTTCGCGCCCGAGCCCCGAAAGCTGCGGCGGCACGGTGAACTGGGCCTTGCCGCTGTCGGTCTTCCACACCCGCTCGCGCGCCTTGTTGCCCTTGTAGAAGCCGCCGGGCGCGTGCATCCGCGTCTCGTAATCGCGGAACATCTCGGGCCACGTTTCTTCGATCAGCGCCCGGATGCGGGCATAGTCCGCGATCCAGTCGTCCCACCGCACCTTGGGATTGGGGGCCAGCGTCGCCTTGGCGATCCCAGCCACGATCGTCGGCTCGGACAGGATCGACGGCGCCGCGGGGGTGATCGTCCCGAGCGAGGCGTGGATGTGCGAGAGCGAATCCTCGACCGAGACATATTGCGGACCCGAGGTCTGCTCGTCCTCTTCCGCCCGCACGAGGCAGGGCAGCAGATAGGTGGCGCGGCCGGGCACGAGATGGGTGCGGTTCAGCTTGGTGGCGATGTTCACCACGAGGTCGAGCCCGCCCCACGCGGCCTCGACCCGGGCGATGTCGGGCATCGCGCGCACGAGGTTGCCGCCCAGCGACAGCACCGCCCGCACCGAGCCGTCGATGACCCCTTCGGCCACCTCGACGGTAGTGCGGCCGGTCTCGCGCGGGGGGGCGAAGTCGAACATCCGGGCGAGCTTGTCGAGCGGCACCAGCTCGGGCCGCTCAGCGATCCCCACGGTGCGCTGGCCCTGCACGTTGGAATGGCCGCGCACGGGCGAGATACCCGCCCCCGGACGGCCGATGTTGCCGCGCATCAGCAGCAGGTTGACGAGCGCCCCCAGCGTCTTGCCGCCGTGGACGTGCTGGGTCAGCCCCATGCCGTAGACCGCGATGGTGGCCGGGGCGCGGGCGTAGAGGGTGCCCAGATCCTCGATCACCGCGCGCGAAAGGCCGGTGTGCGCCTCGATCTCGGCCCAGTCGGCGGCGCGGGCGTGGGCCGCGACATCCTCGAACCCGGTGGTGTGCTCGGCGATGAAGTCGCGGTCGATGATCCCGCCCTCGGCCTCGTCGAGCTCCAGCACCCGCTTCGTCATCCCGGTCAGCAGCGCCATGTCGCCACCCGGCCGGATCTGCAGGTAATGGTCGGCGATCTCGGTCACGCCGCCCAGCATCTGCGTCAGCCGCTGCGGGTTGCGGAACCGCAGCAGCCCCGTCTCGCGCAGCGGGTTCAGTACGATGATGCGGCAGCCGCGCTCTTTCGCCTTCTGCAGGTTGTGCAGGAACCGCGGACTGTTCGACCCGGTGTTCTGGCCCAAAAACAGCATCAGGTCGCAATGCTCGAAATCCTCGAGCGTGCAGGTGCCGACGGGCGAGCCGATGAACTCGGCCAGCGCCACGCTGGTCGTCTCGTGGCACATGTTCGAGCTGTCGGGCAGGTTGTTGTGCCCGTAGAGCCGCGCGAAGAGCTGCCACAGATAGGACGTCTCGAGGCTGGCGCGCCCCGAGGCGTAGAACACCGTGTCCTTGGGGTTCATCGGCTTCAGCGCGGCGCCGATCTCGGCAAAGGCGGTGGCCCAATCGATCTCGACATAGCGGTCGGTGGCCGCGTCATAGCGCATCGGATGGGTCAGTCGGCCGGCGCGCTCAAGCTCGAGGTCGGACCAGCCGCGCAGCTCGCTCACCGTGTGCTCGGCCATGAAGTCCGGGCCGCAGCGGGCCTTGACCAGATCCCAGATCGTGGCCTTGGCCCCGTTCTCGCAGAACTCGACGATATGCGGATTGGCGGGCTTGGCCCAGGCGCAGGACGTGCACATGTGCCCGTCGTTCTTGTTCTGGCGGCGCAGCGTGGCCAGCATGTCGAGGGTCAGCCCCTCGGCGCCCGCGACATGGCCCATTCCTTCGAGCGAGCCCCAGCCGCCGGCGGGTCCGTCGAAATGGGCGGTGTCGTCGCGCTGGTCGGCGGGGGTGTCAGCCATGGCTCATGTCTCCGATTGCGGTGTCGGTCGGTTCGTGGATAGGGCAGCGGTTGGCGCGCTCGCGGAACCCGGTCGAGAAGAGATAGGCGTCGCGCCGGGCGCGGTTGATCGCGCCCAAGGGCCGGTGCGCGGCCAGCCCGGTCCAGACCGAGAACCGCAGCCGGTCGTCGGCCGCGCGCGCCGCGGCCGCGTCGAACGAGGGCTGCGCCTCGACCCGCAGCCGCGCCACGGGCAGAAGCGGGCTTTCGTCCTCGGGCCACTCGACGCGCGGGTCCTCGACCGGCATCGTCTCGGGGTCGCGCATGAGCTGGGCGCACAGCTCCCACGTCATGGCGCCGGCGCGGGTGTCGCGGTCCATCGCGGCGCGGATGGCGTCGGGGTGGCCAATGGTGGCGATCTCCTCGCCGCTGTGGCGGGTCAGCGTGTCCGACACCGGCACCAGCGCGTATTTCGCCACGTAGTCCCCGTGCCGGAAGGGCACGGTCGAGAAATAGCGCTCGCCCAGCGGGTGGACGTTCAGCGCCCCGCCGAAGCTCTTGAGCGCCCGGCTTTCCAGCCCCACGGCCTCGATCCCCCGCTCAACCGTCCGCAGCGTGAGCGAGAGCGCCTTCTTCGCCCACTCCAGCCGGTCGGTGGTCAGCGCGAGCAGCTTGAGCGAGCGGGCGAAGTCGGCCGGATCGGGCGAGGCGAATACCGGGGCGTTGACCATCAGGAAATCCTGCGCGTCGCCCTCGGCCCCCGGCAGGCGCGGCCCCTCGACCCCCAGCACCTTGAGCGCGATGCCCCGGGGCAGCGAGATGCTGTCGTCCAGCACGTCGCCGGGGTTGGTCGAGACGCGCAGGATCGCCGGGTGGTCGCCGGGCGTGGCGAACATCCCCTGCGCCAGTTCGGGCGGCAGGTCGGGCAGCACCGACAGCGTGCCGGTCAGATAGGCGTGGGCCTTGGCGTGGACCGCGCGCAGGCCGCGGCCCTCGTCGCGCAGCGTGGTGGCAAGGATCGTGGCCAGCCCTTCCTCGACTGCGGTCAGCCCTTCGGCCTCGTCATCGCGCAGGGTTTCGAGGTCGGGCGAGTAGCGCAGGGCCGGTTTCATGGCGGCAGTCCTTTTCGGGGGGGAGGCTTCAGGGGGTCTGCGGCGAACCGCCCGCGCCGGGACGGGGTTCCGCACGACCGTGCGTCCCTTGACCCCGAGGGTTGCAGTTTTTTGGCAAGCGTGTCCACTCTATCCGGGCGACGTGCGGGTTGCGCGCGGCGCGGGGCACCGGCACGATGAAGCGCTGGTCAGGCCCCTGATCCGCCTCAAGGGCCGCCATCCCGCCGGGCTCATGCCCCCGCCGGGCCGCAGCCCCTTCGACAGCAAGAGGATGCCCCGATGAGCAAGACCCTCCGCACCGCGCTCGCCACCGCGCTGACCGCCACGCTGGCCCTGAGCGCCGCCCTGCCGGCGGCCGCGCGCGACATCGTCGTGTCCTCGAAGATCGATACCGAGGGCGGGCTGCTGGGCAACGTCATCCTGCTGGCGCTCGAGAATGCCGGGCTGCCGGTGCAGAACCGACTGCAACTGGGCGGCACGCCCATCGTGCGCGACGCGCTGCTGTCGGCGCAGATCGACATCTACCCGGAATACACCGGCAACGCCGCCTTCTTCCACAACGAGGGCGAGAGCCCGGTCTGGAAGGACGCGGCCAAGGCCTATGCCCGCGGGGCCGAGCTGGACAAGCCGAAGGAGCTGGTCTGGCTCGACGCCGCGCCGGCCAACAACACCTGGGCCATCGCCGTGCGCCGCGACGTGGCCGAGGCCAACCACCTTGGCACCATGTCCGAGTTCGGCGCCTGGGTCGCGGGCGGGGGTGAGGTCAAGCTGGCCGGCTCGACCGAGTTCGTGACCTCGCCTGCTGCGCTGCCGGCGTTCCAGACGACCTATGGCTTCAGCCTTTCCCCGCAGCAGCTCGTGCAGCTGTCGGGCGGCGACACCGCGGCCACCATCGCCGCCGCGGCGCGGCAGACCTCGGGCGTCAACGCCGCGATGGTCTATGGCACCGACGGCGGGATCGAGCCCGCGGGCCTCGTGGTGATGGAGGACGACAAGGGCGTGCAGCCGGTCTATCAGCCCGCCCCGGTGGTGCGCGCAGCGGTGCTGGCGGAGTATCCGGCGATTGCCGAGGTGCTGAACCCGATCTTCGCGGGCTTCGACCTTGCGACCCTGCAGCAGCTCAACGCCCGCATCCAGGTCAACGGAGAGCCGGCCGATGCCGTCGCCCGCGACTATCTGCAGGGCAAGGGCCTGATCAAGTGAACCGCGGCGCGCCGGCCGCCCCGCGCCGGGGCCTGACCGGGTGACGACGATTGCCGCCGAGGGCGCGCGCGGGCCAGCCCGCGCGTTGAGCCTGCCGGGCACGGTCGCCGCGGTGATCGGCCTCGTCGGGCTGGCGCTGCCCTTCGCGCAGGTCCGCCCCAACCGGATCGCCGCCGGAGAGGCGGTCGGCCTTGCCGGTGCGCTCGGTCCGGCCGGGGGCGTCGCGCTCGCGGGCTTCGCCGTCGTGCTGCTCGCCGCCGCCAGCCGCCGCCTGCCCGGGGGGTGGCGCGCGGGCCTCGGCGGGGGCGGCGTGATCCTGGCGGCGCTAGCGCTGGGCCGGGTCGCCGCCACGCTGACCGCCGAGGCGGGGGCGCTGTCCCGCGTCGGACCCGGCGCGGGGTTCTGGATGCTGCTGCTGGCGCTGGGGCTGATCATGGCGGACGGGGTCCACCGGCTGGGGCCGGGGCCGCGCGGGCGCTGGGCGCTGCTGGTCCTTGCCGTGGCGGCGGTGGGGGTGCTGGTCGGGTCGGGCGCGCTCGACCAGGTGTCGGTGATGCGCGAATACGCCGTCCGCGCCGCGCAGTTCCAGCGCGAGGCGCTGCGCCACCTTCTGCTCGCCTTCGCCTCGCTGGGGGCGGCGCTGGTGGTGGGGCTGCCGCTCGGCATCCTCGCCCACGCGGTGCCGCGGCTCAGGGCCGGGGTGCTGGGCGTGCTCGACGTGGTGCAGACGATCCCGTCGCTGGCGCTCTTCGGGCTGATGATCCCGCTGTTCGGCTGGGTCGCGGCCAACGTCCCCGGCGCGGCCGCGGCGGGCATCGCCGGGATCGGCGTCTTTCCGGCGCTCGTCGCGCTGTTTCTCTATTCGCTGCTGCCGGTGGTGGCGAACATGGTCGTGGGCCTCGACGGCGTGGCCCCGGGGGTGCGCGAGGCCGCCGCCGGCCTCGGGATGACCCGCGCGCAGGCGCTGTGGCAGGTGCACCTGCCGCTGACCCTGCCGGTGGTGCTGGCGGCGGTGCGGATCGTGCTGGTGCAGAACATCGGCCTGGCGGTGATCGCCGGGCTGATCGGCGGCGGCGGGTTCGGCACCTTCGTCTTTCAGGGGCTGAACCAGACGGCCATGGACCTGATCCTGCTCGGCGCGCTGCCGACCATCGCGCTGGCGCTGGTGGCGGGGATCGCGCTCGACATCGCGGTGGCGCAGCTCGACCCCGCGCGGGCAGGGGACGGCGGCGGGGACGGGGCTGGGACGGGATCGGAGCGCGGATGATCGAGATCGAGCACCTCACCCGCCGCTACGGCCCGCGCACGGTCGTCGACGACGTGTCGATGACCGTGGAACGGGGCCGCATCTGCGCCCTCGTCGGCACCTCGGGCTCGGGCAAGACCACGCTTCTGCGGATGATCAACCGGCTGGTCGAGCCGACCGCCGGCCGGGTCCGCATCGCCGGCCAGGACACCGCGACGATCCCCGGGCCGCTGCTGCGGCGGCGGATCGGCTATGCGATCCAGGGCCACGGGCTCTTCCCGCACCGCACCGTGGCGCAGAACATCGCCACGGTGCCGCGCCTGCTCGGCTGGGACGCGGCGCGGACCCGCGCGCGGGTGGACGAGCTGCTCGAGATGTTCCAGATGTCGCCGGCCGAGTTCCGCGACCGCCTGCCGCACGCGCTGTCGGGCGGGCAGCAGCAGCGCGTCGGCGTGGCGCGGGCGCTGGCCGCGCGGCCCGAGGTGCTGTTGATGGACGAGCCCTTCGGCGCGCTCGACCCGGTGATCCGGGCCAAGGCGCGCGACGACCTGCGGCGGGTGCAGCGCGAGCTGGGGACGACGCTGGTGATCGTCACCCACGACATGGCCGAGGCGGTCGAGCTGGGCGACCGCATCGCCGTGATGGATGAGGGGCGGCTGCTGCAATACGCCACCCCGCACGAGGTCGTGACCGCCCCCGCCACCGGCTTCGTCCGCGAGCTTCTGGGCACCGGCGAGCGGCCGTTCCACCTCCTCTCGCTCGACCAGGTCGCGGGGATCGTCGAGCCGGGGACCGCCGACGGCCCCCCGCTCGCGCCCGGCACGAGCCTGCGGGACGCGCTGTCGGCCTGTCTCTGGACCGGCCGCGCCGCCCTGCCGGTGGCGGGCGGCGGGGTCGTGACGCTCGACGCCCTGCGCCGGGCGGCGGCGGGGGGCGAGGTGAGGGGCGGGGCGGAGGCGGCCTGCGATGCGGCGTCGCCGGGGGAGGCGCCCGGCGCCGCGGGCGGGGCCGGCGCCCCTGACCGGCGCGCGCCGCGATGACCCGTCGGCTGGTCCTCGCGGTGCTGGCGCTGCTGCTGGCGGGGTTTCTCGCTGCGCCGCAGGCCTTTGCGCCGCTGCTCGCGCCGCTCGCCGCCAACAACGCGCCGGCGATCTATACGCAAAGCAGCCTGCTGGGGCTGACGCTCTCGCATCTGGGGCTGGTCGCGGCGGCGGTCAGCGCCTCGGTCGCCGTGGCGCTGGGGCTGGCGATCCTCGTCACCCGTCCGGCCGGCGCCGAGCTTCTGCCGCTGGCCCGCACCATCGCCGCGGTGGGGCAGACCTTTCCCCCCGTCGCGGTGCTGGCGCTGGCGGTGCCGGCCTTCGGCTTCGGCAGCGGGCCGACGCTGCTGGCGCTTTTCCTCTATGGGCTGCTGCCGATCTTCGAGAATGCCATCGCGGGGCTGACCGGCCTGCCAGCCCCGGTCCGCGAAAGCGCCCGCGGGGCGGGGATGACGCCGGCGCAGATGCTGTGGCAGGTCGAGCTGCCGCTGGCGCTGCCGACCATCCTCGCCGGGGTGCGGGTCTCGGCGATCATCGCGCTCTCGACCGCGACCATCGGCTCGACGGTGGCGGCGCGGACGCTGGGCGAGGTGATCATCGCGGGGCTCCTGTCCTCCAACACCGCCTATGTGGTGCAGGGGGGCGTGGTGGTCGGCGTCCTCGCCGTGCTGATCAGCAACCTCTTCCGCGAGATCGAGCTGCGGCTCGTCCCCGCCGCGACCGACTAGGTGGCCGCGCCGGGGGCGCAGAGGGGACCGCTCAGGCGGGGCCGGCCTGCCAGCGCGCGAGGGCCGCGGCGAGGCCGGGGTCGAGCGTGCGCGCCCCGCCCGCGGGGTTGTGGCCCATCAGCCCGTTGGGGCACAGCCGGTCGTCGTCCCAGCCCGGGTGGTTGGCGACGGGGTAGAGGCACAGCCCCTCGACCCGCGCCCCGCGGCGGCGGGCGCGCGCCGTCTCGGCCATGACGTAGTCCAGCCATGCGCCGCGGCGATGCCCCTCGGTCCCCGTCTCGGCGATCACCAGCGGCCGGTCATAGCGCGCCGCGACCTCGACCAGCAGGTCCGAGAGCGGACGATAGATCGGGTCGTCCACGTCGATCGGCAGGCCGCCGTGGATCCACTGGTTGTTGAAATAGTAGTTGACCCCGACCAGATCGAGCCATTCCTCGCCGCCGCCGATCTGCGGCCAGATGCGGCCCGAGATCAGGTCGAAGGCCTGGAACTGCGCGTCGTGCCAGCCGTGCGCCTCCCACAGGGGGCGGCCGGTCCAGCCGGCGTGGTGGATGGCGATCAGCGGTTCGGCCATCAGGAACCGCGCCCGCGGGTCGATGCCACGCAGCTCGGCCGCCGCGGCCAGCCACGCGCGGGCGAGCTGCACCTTGAGCTCGAACCCCCGCCCGGCGGCGAAGGGGTTGAGGTAGCGCGCGTCCCCCCCGGCCCATGAGAAGAAGCTGACCTCGTTCACCGGGCACCAGAAGGGCACGGCGTCGGTCAGGCCGCGGACGTGCTGGCCGACCGCGCGGGCGAAGGCCGCGAAGCGGGTGACGAAGGCGGGCGACCAGATGTCGAGATCGTCGGGCCAGCCGTAGTGCAGCAGGTCCCAGACGATCTGGCTCCCGCCGTCGCGGGCGGCCTCGACCATCGGGGTGAGGCTGGCAAAGTCGTAGCGGCCCGGCGCCGTCTCGATCAGGTGCCAGCGCGCCGCGTCGCGGCAGGCGCGGATGCCCAGCCCCTCGAGCTGCGCATAGTCCTGCGCGGCGTGGGTGTCGTGGCCGGTCGCGGCGAGCACGTCGAGCCGCCGCCCGTCGCGGCGGCGGTGGGTCGAGCTTTCCCAGCCGCCCAGCACGAAGCTGTCGAACGTCGCGGGCGGCGGGGCAGGGGGCTGCTCGGCCAGAACCTCGGTGAAGAGCCGCTCCCACTGCGGGACCACGACCTCGGCGGAATAGCTGGCGACGACATGGGCCCTGAGCCCCGCGCCCAGACGCGCGCGCAGGGCCGCGTCGCCCGCCAGCCGGCGGATCGCGGCGGCGACGGCGGCGGGGTCCTCGTGGGGGACGAAGAGGCCGGTCTGCCCGTCGGTGATCTGCTGCAGCGCGCCGTTGTCGGGGGTGGCGATGACGGGCAGGCCTGCGGCCCCCGCCTCGGCGATGACGTGGGGCATCCCCTCGCCGCGCGAGAGCCAGCAGAAGACGTCCATCGCGGCCAGCAGTTCGGGCACGTCCTTGCGGTCGCCGGTGAAGATGATCCGGTCGCCCAGCGGCGCGGCCAGCCGGCGCAGCTCGTCGGCATATTCGGGCATGAAGGCGTCCGGGCCGCCCACGACCACGAACCGCGCCTGCGGCAGGTCGGACAGGCTGAGGGCCGCGGCGATGAAATCCTCGACCCGCTTCTTGCGGTCGAGCCGGCCGACCCAGCCTATGAGCAGCTCGCCCTCGGCCACCCCCAGCGCGGCGCGCATCGGGGCGCGGGCGGCGGGGTCGAACTCGGCCAGGTCCACCATCGAGGGGATTTCCAGCGCGTGCTGCGGCCGGTCCGCCATCCGCCCCGCCGCTGCCGCGCGGATGCTGTCGCAGACGCCGACATAGCGGGCGGTGTGGTGCTTCGGCCCGGCCAGCGCCTCGCTGACCAGCCCGCCGTGCTCGATCAGCGGCGGGCGCAGCGCCAGCCGGTCGAGCGCGGGATAAATGTCGGCCACGTTCTGCGAGGATACGACGATGTCCGCCCCGGCGATCTTGCGGCGCAGATAGTCGATCGTGTCCTCGAAGCTGAGGCCGTAGGCGGTGGTGTCCACGTGGACGCCGAGCGCGCGGAGCTGCTCGTGGCTCAGGTCGGGCATCCCCTCCTTGCGGAAGCAGGGGATCACGTCGATGCGGTAGCGCGTGCGGTCGAGCGTGCGGGCGAGCAGCCGCACCTCGGTCTCTTCGCCGCCCACGACCAGCCAGGCGAAGACCCACAGGATGCGGATCTTGCCGGCGTCGGGGTGCGGCTCGGGGATGCGGCCGTCGGCCAGCGCCGCCGCCGCCGCGCGGTCGTCCAGCTCGCGCTGGCTGGGTGCGCCGGCCCCGTGGTGGGCCGGCTGGGTGTCGGCCGAGGCGGGGGCCGGGGTCAGTTGGGCCGCCTCGGCCTCGGTCAGGGGACGATGCTCATTCATGGGCGAACACGACCTGCAGGAACTCGGGCCGGTCGGCGACGAGGTGACGCAGGAAGCCCGGGGCGTCGTCATAGGGGACGACGTGGGTGACCACGTGGCGGCGGATCGCGTCGCCCTCGGCCTGAAGCAGGCGGATGGTTTCCTGCGCGAGCCGGCGCTGGTCCCAGGCGTGGGCCACCGCGCGGGGCATCCGGTTGATCTGCGCGCAGCGCAGGTTCAGCCCGTTGTGGTGGAACTCTTCGCCCAGCCGCAGGCCGTCCATGCCGCCCTGATAGAAGGCGAGGTCGATCACCGTCCCCTGCGGGCGCAGCGCCTGCAGGCAGCGGTTGAGGCTGTCCGAGCGTGCACGGGTCTGGAACACGAACTCGGCCCCCCGGCCCCCGACCTTGTGGCCCCAGGACTTGGCGTGGTGCACGGCCTGGTCCTCGTCCATCGCCTCGAACCCCATGGCGCGGGCGATGTCCTGCCGGAAGGGCGAGGGGTCGACGACGACGATCTCGGACGCGGCCCCCATGCGGGCGAAGAGCGCGCAGAAGAGCCCGACCGTGCCGCCGCCCCAGACGAGCACGCGCCGCCCCTCGACGCCCGCGCCGAGGAACGGGACCGCGGCGCCGAACTGGTCGGCATCGGCGTGCAGGATGCCGTTGGCCGCGATCGGCCCCATCTGCGCGACGAAGATGCCGAGAAGGGGGTCCATCCCCTCGGGCAGCTTCAGCAGCAGGTCATGGGCGGGGTGCGCGGTGTGGCCGGTCTTGTGGCCGAAGGTCGTGCCCACCACGTCGCCCACCCGGAACCCCGGCGCGCGGGCGTCGATGACGCGGGCGCTCTCCATGTAGCCGAGGAAGTTGACCGGGAAATGCGCCGACGCCTCGCCCGGGAAGAACCGGCCCAGCCCCTCGTCCCAGCGGGAATGAAGGTAGGGGTTCGTGCCCTTCATGAAGGTCAGCTCGGTTCCCGCCGAGAGGCCGGTGAACATCAGGTCCAGCCGCACCTGACCGTCGCCGGCCGGGCCCTCGTCATAGGCAAAGAAATACGGCTCAAGCGCGCGCTCGAACCCGAGCGAGCGGATGCGCCGGTGCTGGTGGGGCAATGTCGGGGCCTTACGCAGAGGCTTGACGAAAGATGGGCTGCGGGTCAGCCCGCAGCCCCTCCATCTTCACAAGAGCCCCGGTTTCGGCGGACCGGCTGATCGCCAGCGCCACGCGATGGGTTTCCAGCGCCTCGGCATAGGGGCAGCGGATGCGGTTGTCGCGGCCCATCACGGCCTCGACGAAATCGCGGTCCTCACGCCAGACGGGGTCGCCGTCGGCGTGCCGGACCGGGCGGCCGCGGCCGGTGTCGATCATGATGTCGTGGTCGGTGATCTCCATCGCCAGCGCGTCCGAGAAGACGTGCAGCCCGACCCGGTGATTCCAGCGCAGCAGGCAGGTCGAGGCGAGGTTCGCCACCGCGCCCGAGGCAAAGCGCAGCGTCGCCGCCGTCGCGGTCGGGACAGTCAGGCCGGGGAAGTCGCCGCGCTCGCGCTGCGCATTGAGGCCGTAGACCTCGGTCACGTCACCGGCGAGGAAGCGGGCGGCGTCGATGATGTGGGTGGCCTGCTCGACCACCTGCCCGCCGGACTTGTCGGCGCGCCACCACCATTCCGGGGGCGGCGTCTGGTCGATCCAGAAGCCCTGCATCAGATGAGCGGGGTTCTGCGCCAGATGCGCGCGCGCCTCGTCCATCGTGTCGAGATAGCGCCAGTGATAGCCGACGGCGGTGATCAGGCCCGCGCGCTCGACCTCGGCCGCGATCTCCTCGGCGAGTTCGAGGTCCAGCGACAGCGGCTTTTCGACGAAGAACGGCAGGCCCCTGGCGATGCAGGCGCGCTCGGCGTCGCCATGGGCGAAGGGCGGGATGCAGATGTAGACGGCGTCGAGTTCGGCCTCGGCCAGCATCGTGGCGTGGTCGGGATAGGTGGTGGCGCCCATGCGGCGCGCGGCCTCGTCGGCGCGGCCCTGGTCGGGGTCGGTGACCGCCACGACCGAAACGTCCGGCATCGTCTCGAGAACGCCGAAATGGCGGTGGGCGATGCCGCCCGCGCCGATGAAGCCCAGTCGTATCCGGTCCATAAGTCCCTCGTGCCTGCGACGCGCCGCGGCGCGCCAGATGGTGATGGTGTCGGCCGCCATGCGGTCGGCGGTGAAATGACGGTCGAGCCGCGCGCGCTGCGCCTGCGCGACGGCGGCGCGGGCGGGGGCGTCGGCCAGTGCGGCGGCCAGCGCCGCGGCGAGCGCGCGGCTGTCGCCGGGCGGGGTGAGCCAGGGGTGATCCGGTCCCAGCGCCTCGGTCGTGCCGCCGATGCGGGTGGCGACGACCGGCAGCCCGGCCGCCATCGCCTCGAGCACGACGAGCGGCAGCCCCTCGAACGCCGAGGGCAGGACCAGCAGCGTGGCCTGCGCCATCCGCGCCGGCACGTCCTCGCACCGGCCGTGAAACCGCACCGCGGGGCCGAGCCCCAGCCGGTCGGCGAGGCGCTTGAGGCGGGGCGCAAGCGGTCCGTCGCCCACCATGTCGAGCGTTGCGTCCACCCCCGCGCGGCGCAGCCGGGCCAGCGCGAGCAGCAGGGTGGTCGGGCGCTTCTGCGCGGTCAGCCGGCCGACGCAGAGGAGGCGGGGGGCGGAGCCCTCGGCCTGGTCCTCGGGCTGAGCCGCAGGCTGCGGCGCAGCCTCGACCGCGATCCCGTTCGGGATCGCCGCGACGGGCAGGGCGGGGCCGCTCATCCCGGAGAGCGCCCGGCGCCAGCCTGCGGCCGCGGCGCGCGAGACGGCGATGACGGCATCGACGCGGCGCACCGCCTCGGCATAGTCGGCGATCTGGCCCGCGTCTGTCAGCAGCCACGGCAGATGCTCGGTGCGCACCACCGCCGCCCCGGCCTCGGCGGCGGCGTGGGTCAGGCCGTGGCCTTCCCACCCGATGCCGGCGTGGACGTGGACGAGCCGCGCGCCGGCCAAGGCCGCGGGCCAGCCGTCCTCGGCCACGACCTGCGCGGACAGACCCTGCGCCCGCGCCTCGTCGGCCAGCCTCTGACCCGCCGCATGATCGGGGAAGGCCAGCGCCACGCCGACCCCCCGCGCCTTGGCGGCGGCGGCGAGCAGCAGCATGTGGCGCCCCACGCCCGAAGGCTCGGGGCTGTCGGTGGCGAGCAGCACCTCGACCTCAGGCTGGGCCGGCATCGTTCAGCCCCCGGCCGCCGCCTGGGCATGGGGGACCGCGGCGGCCAGCCGGGGCGCGAGGCGGCGATGGATCGCCAGCGCCTGACCGACCACCTGGTCCATGTTGTAGTAGCGGTAGCTGCCCAGCCGCCCGGCGAAGATCACCCCCGGCTCGGCATCGGCCAGCGCCTCATACCGCTTGAACAGCGCC
Source organism: Paracoccus sanguinis (assembly GCF_900106665.1). Classification (GTDB taxonomy): domain Bacteria; phylum Pseudomonadota; class Alphaproteobacteria; order Rhodobacterales; family Rhodobacteraceae; genus Paracoccus; species Paracoccus panacisoli. The sequence continues at coordinate 745,057 of NZ_FNNA01000001.1, read as the reverse complement.
TGGTTCTCGGGCCGCGGGATCGGGTAGTAGGGATCGCCCGTGTCCGACGGGATCTCATAGGTGATCGAGGTCTTCGGATGCACCTGCCCGGTCAGGTGCTTGTACTCGGTGATCCGCGTCCACGGCACGTCCTCGGCCGGGTAGTTCACCACCCCCACCTCCTGGAAGCGGCGGCGGTCGTGGGTCTCGTGGCGGAAGCTGAGGCTGCGGTAGGGCAGATGCCCGAAGCGGTGGCCGAAGAAGGCGTCGATCGGCCCGGTATAGACCGTCAGCGGTCCGCGGTCGGCGGCGGGCAGCTCGTGGAAATCCTGCCCGAGCGCGAGGTCGATGCGGGGATGGTCGAGCATCCGCTCGAACATCCGCGTGTAGCCATCGCGCGGCATGGCCTGGAAGCTGTCGGTGAAATAGCGGTCGTCGTCCGAGGTCCGCGTCGGCACCCGCGCCGTCACCGAGCGGTCGAGCTGGCTCGGGTCCAGCCCCCATTGCTTGCGGGTGTAGCCCTGAAAGAACGTCTCGTAGAGCGCCGTGCCCACCGCGCTCACTACCACGTCGCGCGAGGTGCGGATGTCGGCCACCGGCTCGGCCAGCGCGGCGAGGAAGGCCTTGGCGTCGGCATCGGTCCTGAGCCCCGCGCCGTAAAGCGCGTTGAGCGTGGTCCGGTTGATCGGCATCGGCACCCGCGCGTCGCCCACCTGCGCCAGCACCCGGTGCTCATACGGGTGCCAGGCGGTGAAGCGCGAGAGATAGGCCACCACCTCGTCGCTGTTGGTGTGGAAGATATGCGGCCCGTAGCGGTGGACGAGGATGCCCGCCGCGTCGCGGTGGTCATAGGCGTTGCCGGCGATGTGGTCGCGCTTGTCCACGACCAGCACCCGCTGCCCCGAGGCCTCGGCCAGCCGCTCGGCCAGCACCGCGCCGGCAAAGCCCGCGCCGCAGATTGTCACGTCGTACTTGCGCGCGCCGCGGCGCAGGCCGGGGGCGGGAAAGCGGTCCGCCGGCGGGCATGGCGCAGCCCGGCGCCGCACCGCGCGGTCGAGATGCGCGGCCATGCCCGCGAAGGTCGTGTCCCAGCTGAGCGAGGCAAGCGCCGCGTCGGCCTGATCGCGCCAGCCGGTCTCACCCCCCTGCGCCTGCGCCATCGCCGCGTCGCAGGCGGCGAGGAAGTCCGGCCCCGGCCCGGCGATATGCACCGCGTCGAGCGTGCCGTAGTGACGCTCCACATCCCGCACCGGGGTCGAGACGACCGGCCGCCCGGCCGCGAGATACTCGGGCGTCTTGGTGGGCGAGATGAAGCGCGTGGCCTCGTTCAGCGCAAAGGGCATCAGCGCCACGTCCCAGCCCGACAGATAGGCAGGCAGCTCGTCATAGGACTTCTGCCCCAGCCAGTGCAGGTTCGGCGCCTTCGGCAGGTCCTCGGGCGCGATCTTGGCGACCGGGCCGACCATCACGATCTGCCACGCCGGGCGCGCCGCGGCGAGGCCCGCGATCAGCCCGAGGTCCAGCCGCTCGTCGATGACGCCGTAATAGCCGAGCCGCGGGCGCGGCAGGCGGGCCTGGTCGGCGGGCTCGGCCAGCGGCCCGCGGGCGCGGGCGAAATGGGCGGTGTCGACCGACGAGGGGAAGGCGTGGATGTTGTCGTGGCGGGTGCGCTTCGCCTCCCAGATCGACCAGCCGCCGGTGAAGACGACGTCGGCCGCGGCCAGCAACGCGGTCTCGCGCGCGACCAGCTCGGGCGGGGCAAAGCGGAACGCCGACAGCTCGTCCATGCAGTCATAGACGACCGCCGCGGCCTCGACATGGGCGGCGACGGGCCACAGCATCGGGGTGTAGAACCACAGCACCGGCCGGCGGATGCCGGTCAGCCCGAGCATCTGGTCGAGCAGCCGCGACAGCGCCTTTTCCTGCTCGGCGGGCGTCCAGCGGTCGGGGACGCGGGGGCGGATCGACTGGACGGTGGTGCCCTCGAAGGCGTGGAACTCGAGATAGGGCAGGTGGTGGCTGGTGGGGATCGCCTCTTCCCAGAACAGTACCCGGCGGTGGGCGGCGAAGCGGCCGATCAGGTGCTGCGGGCGCTGGTGGACGAAATCCCAGCGAAGGTGGGAAAAGCAGATGATCGGCGGCTCGCCCCCATTCCGTGCCGGGTCAGAGGCCAGCGCCACGGGCCGCGCGGTGTCGAGCGTCTCGCGCTCCTCGAGGGGGCGGGCGTCGTTCATGCGGCATCCTTTCCTTCCCGCGCGCGGCGGATGGCCTCGATCTCGGCGCCGAGCCGGGCGATCGAGGCAGGCCAGCCCCAGCGGTCGAGCGCAACGGGGCGCGGGTCATAACGGTCGGCGGTGTCGATCAGCCGGCGCAGCGCGGCGGCGAAGGCGGGGCCTTCCGCGGCGGCAAGGCCAGTCTCGGGCGTGATGTACTGCAGCCCGCAGCTGAGGTCCGCGTTGGCCAGCACCGGCAGCCCGGCGAGCATGTATTCGGTCAGGATCGCGGGCGCCCCGTCGTCGCGGCCGCAGACCACGCCGACGCGGGCGCGGTTGATCTGGCGGTTGACCTCGTCATGCGGCATCGGCCCGACGATCTCGACGTCGAGCCCGCGCCGGGCGGCGTCGGCGCGCAGCTCGTCGGTCAGGTGGCCGTAGCCCACGACCAGCAGCGCCGTGGTGCCGGGGTTCGCCGCGAGCGCGTCGAACAGGACATGGTGGCGCTTGTAGGGCTGGGTGCAGGCCACATAGACCACGTCGCGGTCCTTGGGCGCCCCGGTCGGGTGGAACGTCTCGCCCGAGGCGAACTCGGGCCCGATCGGCAGCACCAGGGTGCGGGCGCCGGGGACGCGGGCGCGGATCGCCTCGGACTGCCATTCGGCGCCGGTCAGGAACAGGTCGAAGCGGGCGGCGACGTCGTCGGGGATGCGCAGCGCCGGCGCGTCGATCGAGTTGTAGATCCGCACCGCCCCCCCGCACGCGTCGAGCAGCGCGGCCTCCACCCCCAGGCCCCAGACGCAGAGAATGTCCGGCGCGCCCGCGGCGGCCAGATGCGCCCGCGCATCGGCCGAGCCGTAGGGCGCGGGGTGGCCGTCGGCGCGGAATACCCGCCGGGTCAGCCGCGGGCGGTCGGGATCGGGGGCGCCGGTCAGCCGCCCGGCGGCGCTGTCGGCGCGCTCGTCGTGGGCGGTCCAGCTCCAGATCTCGGCCTGGTCGACGAGGCCGGCGGCCACCGCGGCCAGGGGCAGGCGCTCGAGGTACCCGCCGGTCACGCGCGGCGGCCTGCGGTCGTCAGCGATGAGGGGAGAGGCGGCGGCGGACCAGTCGCGGCCGATATCGGCCGAGGGCGCGCCGGGGTGCGGATCGTCGCAGAAATCCGAGATGCAGACGATCCTGTTCGGGCCTTTCCCCATCTCGCACACGATCCCGCCAACCAGACTTCTTGTAACAGTCGGCATAGGATAATGTCGGAAGCGCCACAAGCCCCGAGCGCCCGGGCAGGGCGGAGGTTCGCCGAAGCTCGGGGCCGGGCGTCGGGCGGCGATGCGGCACCGCGCGACTCGACCGGACGTGAGGGGAACAGTGACGGGTCCCGGCGGAAAAGCAAGCGTTCTGTCGCAGGGGCGCGGCATCCGGCCCGCCCCGCGCGAACGGTGTCAGCGCTTCGCGTAGGCGGCCACGAACCCGTCGGCGACGTGGGTCGCGTGGGCCGCGGCGTCGAGCGGGTTGCACCCCGCCCCGCCCAGCTCGCGCTGGTGCAGCGCGGCCAGAAGGATCGGCGAGATGATGTCCATCGCCGCCATCCGCGTGTCCACCGGGCGCATCTCGCCGGCCGCGACGTGGACATCCAGCCGCTCGGCCAGCGCCGCGACGAAGGGATCGAGCATGGTGCCGAGGAAGCTCGGCCCCAGCACCGAGGCGCTCAGCGCCTCGATCAGCCCCATCGCCAGCATCCGGGCGATGGCCGGATCGTGCAACGCGGCCGCCGCGCGCCCGGCGGCGGCGTGGACCGAGGCCTCGAACGGCCCCTCGGGCATCCGGGTCGCGGCAAGCTGGTCCTCGGTCCCAACGGCGATGTGGTGCAGCACCGCCCGCACCACGTCCTCGCGCCGGCCGAAATAATGGCTCAGCGTCGAGACGCTGCAATTCGCCGCCGCCGCCAGCTCGCGCATGGTCGGCCACCCGGTTTCACGGTTGCACAGCCGCAGCGTCAGGCGCTCGAGCAGCTCGGCCCGGCGCTTGTCATAGCTGGCGTTGCGGCTGCCGCGCGGTCTCATGGGGCGCGCCGCGCGGGATACAGGTCAGGGGTGGCGAGGCGCATCGGTCTCGGGGACGGCAAGAGGGACAGGAAAGGGAATGCGGCGGACTATAAACTTTTGTTGCCTGATGCCAAATGACGATCCCGCGGGGTGACGCAGAATCGCCACACCCGCTGTATCGAAGCCGTTGGGCCGGCGGGTCCGTCGGCGATCAGGCTGTCGCTGCGATCGCCTTCACCGCGTCGGGAAGCGTGGCGAAATCGTCGAAGGCGCGCGCGTGGGGAAGGTCTTCGACGGGCGTGCGGCGGTAGCCGCGCGTGAACAGAAGCAGCGGTATTCCGGCGGCGGCCGCGCATTCGGCGTCGATCTCGCTGTCGCCCACCATCAGCGAGGACCCGCCGCCGCAGTCGGCCCGGGCCTGCCACAGCGGCAGGGGGTCGGGCTTGCGGCGGGGGCAGGAATCGCCGCCGATCACCGCCGTGAAGTGGTCGAGGAGCCCGAGATGGCGCAGCACCGCCCGCGCTGGCGAGACGGGCTTGTTGGTGCAGATGCCGAGCACATGACCGGCAGCCCGCAGCGTCTCGAGCGCCTCGGGGACGCCGGGGTAGGGGCGGGTCAGGCCCACCGCGTCGTCGTAGAGCGACGCGAACCGCGCCTCCATCCGCGCCTGCCGCGCGCGGTCGGTGATGTTATGCGCTGCAAGCAGGCAGCCGACGAGATGCGGCACGCCGCGCCCGACGAAGCCGCGGACGGTCTGCAGGTCGAGCGGCGCCAGCCCCTCGGACGCAAGCACGGCGTTGGCGGTGGCGTGAATGTCGGCGGCGCTGTCGATCAGCGTGCCGTCGAGGTCGAAGATGACGATCATGCCGGCCCCTTCGCCCGCGGTGCTAACGCCTGCGGTGCAGGCGGCGCAGGCATCGCCGCCCCGTGCACCGCGGTCAACCCTTGGCCCGCACTCACACGGGCGAAGGGTCAAGCCACGGGGGGGCTTCGGCGTAGATCTCGTCGATGATCTCGCGCACCATGTCGAGCGTCGCGGATTCGTCGCCGGCCCGGTGGCTGAGGATCACCGGCGAGGTCGCCTGCGGGTCGGCCACCGGGCGGAACACTACGTCCGACCGCATCTGCCGGGCCGACATCGGGATGATGCAGACCCCGGCCTCTGCGGCGACGAGGCCGAGGGCGGTCTGGATATCGCGCACCTCCTGCACCTCGATCGGCCCGACCTCGGCCTCGCGCAGCAGCGTCAGCACGAAGTCCGCATAGCTCGGCCGCGGCTCGCTCGGGTAGATGATCAGCTTCCGTCCCCCCAGGGCCTTGAGCGGGATGGGCGCCGAGGTTTCCGACAGGGGCCAGGCGCGGGGCAGGGCGACGGTCAGCCGTTCCTCGCGCAGGGTCGTGCTGGCCACCCCGGGGTCGGCGTGGCGCAACCGGCCGAAGCCGATGTCGATCCGCCCCTCCTTCAACGCGGCGATCTGCTGGGTCGAGAGCATCTCGAGCAACTGGATGTCGAGCGTCGGCGCCCGACTGCGCAGCTTGCGGACCAGCCCCGGCAGACCGCCGTAGAGCGTCGAGGGCACGAAGCCGATCGAGAGCACCCGGTTCTGGTTGCGGCCGACGCGCCGGGTCGATTCGGCCATCTGCTCGACCCGGCCGAGGATCTGCAGCGCCTGTTCGTAGAAGAGCCGCCCGGCCTCGGTCATCCGCACGGGACGGGCGCTGCGCGACAACAGCTCCACCCCCAACTCCTCCTCCAGCAGCTGAATCTGCCGGCTCAGCGGGGGATGGGCGATGTGCAACTGCTCGGCCGCGCGGGTGAAATTGCGCTCGCGGGCGACCGCGACGAAGTAGCGAAGCTGGCGCAGGTCCATGCGGTCATCCCTGTTGCGACGGGTATGCAGCCTCGCCGCGGCGCAGCGCAGCAAGTGTCGGATCACCATACCATACCCTGAGGGTATCGCGGCAGATTCAAATGATGTTGGACCGACTCGTGGCCGGCCTGTCACATGGGCGACATGAACAAGCTCATCGCCCCCTCCGACACCGCACTGGCCGCCCCCGTCGTCGAACGGGTCGAGACGGTGCTGGTCGATCTGCCGACCATCCGGCCGCACAAGCTGTCGGTCGCCACCATGAACGGCCAGACGCTGATGCTGGTCCGGATCACCTGCAGCGACGGCGTCACCGGCGTCGGCGAGGGCACCACCATCGGCGGGCTCGCCTATGGCGGCGAAAGCCCGGAAAGCATGAGGCTGGCGATCGACCGCTATGTGGCGCCGCTGCTGATCGGGCAGGACGCCACGCGGGTGCAGGCGCTGATGGCCCGAGTCGGGTCGATGGTGAAGGAGAACCGCTTCTCGAAGTCGGCGGTCGAGACGGCGCTGCTCGATGCCCACGGCAAGCGGCTGGGACTGCCGGTCAGCGAGCTGCTGGGCGGGCGCCGCCGCGACCGGCTGCCGGTGGCGTGGACCCTCGCCTCGGGCGACACGGGCCGCGACATCGACGAGGCCGAGCGGATGCTCGACCTGCGCCGGCACCGCATCTTCAAGCTAAAGATCGGCGCGCGGCCGCTCAGCGACGACATCGCCCACGTGGCCGCGATCAAGCGGGCCCTGGGCGAGCGGGGCGCGGTCCGCGTCGACGTGAACATGGCGTGGAGCGAGGCGGACGCCGCGCGCGGCATGGCGGCCTTGGCTGATGCGGGCTGCGAGCTGGTCGAGCAGCCGGTCGCGCAGGCGTCGGCGCTGGGCCGGCTGGTGCGCCGCTTCCCCCTGGCGCTCATGGCCGACGAATCGCTCACCGGCCCGGACTCGGCCTTCGAGATCGCCCGCGTCCACGGCGCCGATGTCTTCGCCGTCAAGCTCGAGCAGTCGGGCGGCGCCTTTGCCGCGCTGCGGGTGGCGGCGATCGCGGATGCGGCGGGGATCGGGCTTTACGGCGGCACGATGCTCGAGGGGGCAGTCGGCACCATCGTCTCGGCGCACGCCTTCGCCACCTTCGCGCAGCTCCAGTGGGGGACCGAGCTCTTCGGCCCGCTGCTGCTGACCGAAGAGATCCTGCGCGAGCCGCTGGACTACAGCGACTTCCACCTGACCGTCCCGACCGGGCCGGGCCTTGGGATCGCGCTGGACGAGGACCGCGTCGCGGCGTTCGCCCGCGACGGGTTCGACCGCAAGAGAGGATAGGCCGATGCTGTTTCACGTCCGCATGGATGTCTCGATCCCCCGCGACCTGCCGGCCGATGCGCGCGCCGACCTGCTCGCCCGCGAGAAGGCCTATTCGCAGGCGCTGCAGTCGTCGGGGAAGTGGCGCCACATCTGGCGGATCGCGGGTGAGTACGCGAACGTCAGCATCCTCGACGTCGCCGACAACGATGAGCTGCACGAGATCCTGTCGGGTCTGCCGCTCTTTCCCTTCATGAAGATCACCGTGATGCCGCTGCTGCGGCACCCGTCCGCCATCCGCGCGGACGACAGCTGACATCCCGCGCGGGGCCGGCCGAGGAACCGCCCCCCGCGTCCCCAGAAGATCACGTCATACCGGAGGAGAACCCATGAGCGTGAAGATCTACGACCGCCCCGATGTGCAGGCGTTCCTGCGCGAACTCAGCGGCCTGAACAGCGACACCGGCAACGACCGGATGAAGCAGATCACCCACCGGCTGATGTCGGACCTGTTCCGTGCCATCGGCGATCTGGACATCACCCCCGACGAATACTGGACCGGCGTCGCCTGGCTGAACGATCTCGGCGCGGCGGGGCAGGCGGGGCTGATCTCGCCCGGTCTCGGCGTCGATCACTTCATCGACGAGCGGCTGGACGCCATCGACGCGGCGATGGGGATCGAGAACCCGACGCCCCGCACCATCGAGGGTCCGCTCTATGTCGCGGGCGCCCCGGAATCGACCGGCTTCGCGCGGCTCGACGATGGCACCGCCGAGGGCCAGACGCTGGTGATGCACGGGGTCGTGCACGACGCCCAGGGCCGCCCGCTGCCCGGCGCCAAGGTCGAGGTGTGGCACTGCGACACCCGCGGGTTCTACTCGCACTTCGATCCCACCGGCCAGCAGGCGCCCTTCAACATGCGGCGCACGATCTATGCCGACGAGAACGGCCGCTACAAGTTCCAGTCGATCCTGCCCTCGGGCTACGGCGTGCCGCCCGGCAGCCCGACCGAGAAGCTTCTGTCGGCGCTGGGCCGGCACGGGCAGCGTCCGGCGCACATCCACTTCTTCATCAGCGCCGACGGCCACCGCAAGCTGACCACCCAGATCAACATCGAGGGTGATCCGCTGATCGACGACGACTTCGCCTATGCCACCCGCGAGGGGCTGGTGCCGAAGATCAACGAGCGCACCGACGACGAAAGCATCAACGCCAACGGCCTGAACGGCCCGTTCGCCGAGATCGAGTTCGACATCTACCTGACCGCGCTGGTGGACGGCGTGGACAACCAGATCAACGAACAGCGGCGCCGCGCGGCCGCCTGACGGCCCGCGACCCGCACCCCGCCCCGAACATCCCCGACATTTGAGCGGGGGCCCGCGCCCGAACCGGCGCGGCCCCCGGGAGGAGACCTCATGTCCGCGATCATCGACAAGGCGCGCGATCTCGACCAGCTGCTGGCGACCGCCGTCGAAGACAATCCCGAGACCGGCGTGTTCCGCTGCCGCCGCGACATCTTCACCAACCCCGACCTGTTCGAGCTCGAGATGCGGCATCTCTTCGAGGCGAACTGGGTCTATCTGGCGCACGAAAGCCAGATCCCCGAGGTGAACGACTACTACACCACCTGGATCGGCCGGCAGCCGATCGTCATCACCCGCGACAAGACCGGCGCGCTGAACGCGGTCATCAACGCCTGCGCCCACAAGGGGGCGATGCTCTGCCGGCGCAAGCACGGCAACAAGGGCAGCTTCACCTGCCCGTTCCACGGCTGGACCTTCTCCAACACCGGCAAGCTGCTGAAGGTGAAGGACGAAAAGACCACCCAGTATCCCGAACAGTTCAACAAGAACGGCTCGCACGACCTGACGAAGGTGGCGAAGTTCGAGAATTACCGGGGCTTCCTGTTCGGCAGCCTGAACCCGGAGTCGCCTTCGCTCGAGGACTACCTGGGCGAGGCCCGCGTGATCATCGACCAGATCGTCGATCAGGCGCCCGACGGGCTCGAGGTGCTGCGCGGCAACTCGTCCTACATCTACGACGGCAACTGGAAGCTGCAGATGGAGAACGGCTGCGACGGCTATCACGTCAGCTCCGTTCACTGGAATTACCAGGCCACCATGGGCCGCCGGAAGGAAGAGGGGACCAAGGCCGTGGACGCCTCGGGCTGGTCGAAATCGGTCGCCGGCGTCTACGGGTTCGAGAACGGCCACATCCTGCTGTGGACCAACACCATGAACCCCGAGGTGCGCCCGGTCTGGGCCCACCGCGACGAGATCGCCGCCCGCGTGGGCGAGGAACGGGCGAAGTTCATCGTCGGCCAGACCGGCAACCTCGGCCTCTACCCGAACGTGTTCCTGATGGACCAGTTCTCGACCCAGATCCGGGTCGTGCGGCCGCTGGCGGTGGACCGGACCGAGGTCAGCATCTTCTGCTTCGCCCCCAAGGGCGAAAGCGCCCAGGACCGCGCCACCCGCATCCGTCAGTACGAGGATTTCTTCAACGTCTCGGGCATGGGCACCTCGGACGATCTCGAGGAGTTCCGCGCCTGCCAGACCGCCTATGCCGGCACCGCCGCGCTCTGGAACGACATGTCGCGCGGCGCGCCGCTGTGGGTCGAGGGGCCGGACGAGAACGCCCGCCGCATGGGGCTGAACCCGCAGCTGTCGGGCGAACGCTCCGAGGACGAGGGGCTGTTCGTGCGTCAGCACGCCTATTGGCGCGAGGCGATGCAGTCCGCGCTCGAGACCGAGCGCCGCAGCGCCGGCCAGATGCTGGAGGCCGCGGAATGACCCGGATCGACACCATGACCCCCGCCGCCAGCCAGAGCGTCCAGCCCGGCTTTTCCCACGCCGCCATCTGCGCCTTCCTCTACCGCGAGGCGCGCCATCTCGACGATCGCGAGTGAAAGGCGTGGCTCGACTGCTACGCGCCTGACGCGAGCTACTGGATGCCGGCCTGGGACGACGACGACCGCATCACCGAGGATCCGCAGTCGCAGATCTCGCTGATGTACTACCCCGACCGCGACGGGCTCGAGGACCGGGTGTTCCGCATCGAGACGGAACGCTCGGGCGCCTCGACCCCCGAGCCGCGCACCAGCCATTCGGTGACGAACGTCGAGGTGCTGGCCGATCGCGGCGACGAGGTGGACGTGCGCTACAACTTCCACACGCTCAGCCAGCGCTACAACACCACCGATCGGTTCTTCGGCACGACCTTCGTCACCCTGCGCCGTCAGGGCGACGGGATGGTGATCGCGGCCAAGAAGATCGTCCTCAAGAACGACTACATCCGGCAGGTCATCGACGTCTATCACGTCTGACCGCCGGGCACCGGACCGAGGAGGGGTTCCATGTCCAGCTATACGATCGCGCTGAACTTCGAGGACGGGGTGACCCGCTTCATAGACTGCGGGGCGGGGGAAAAGGTGCTCGACGCCGCCTACCGCGCCAAGATCAACCTGCCGATGGATTGCTCGGACGGCGTCTGCGGCACCTGCAAGTGCCGGGCCGAGCGCGGCAGCTATGACCTGGGCGACGACTACATCGAGGACGCCCTGACCGAGGACGAGGCCGCCGAGGGGCTGGTCCTCACCTGCCAGATGACCGTCAGCAGCGACTGCGTGCTGGCGGTGCCGGTGCCGTCCACCGTCTGCAAGACCGGCCAGCAGAAGTTCGCCGCCACCGTCGCGCGGGTCGCGCCGCACAAGGACGCGGCGATCGTGCTGGAGCTCGACGTGGACGGCGCGGCCCCGGTGTTCCTGCCCGGCCAGTACGTCAACATCGACGTGCCGGGCAGCGGCGATCACCGCAGCTATTCCTTCAGCACCGCGCCGGCCGAGGGGCGGGTGGGCTTCGTCATCAAGACCATCCCCGGCGGGCTGATGAGCGGCTGGCTGTCGCGCGCCGCGGTGGGCGACCGGATCGAGCTGACCGGCCCCCTGGGCAGCTTCTACCTGCGTGAGCCGGTGCGGCCGCTTCTGTTCCTCGCAGGCGGGACCGGGCTGGCGCCGTTCCTGTCGATGCTCGAGGTGCTGGCGCGGGCGGGCTCGACCCAGAAGATCCACCTGATCTATGGCGTGACCCGCGATCTCGATCTGGTGCTCGAGGACGAGATCGCGGCCTATGCGGCACGGCTGCCGAACTTCACCTACAGCACCGTGGTGGCCGACGAGGCGTCGGCGCATCCGCGCAAGGGCTGGGTGACCCAGCATATGCCCGACGACCTGACCGATGGCGGCTTCGACCTCTATCTCTGCGGGCCGCCCGCGATGGTGGATGCGGTGCGCCGGCATCTCGACACGACCGGCATCGCGCCCGCGAACTTCCACTACGAGAAGTTCACCCCGAACGCCCCCGCCGGCGCGACCCCCGCCACCGATACCGCGGACGCCGCATGAGCGGCGCCGTGTTTGCGGGCCGGTTCGCGGGCAAGGTGCTGGTCGTCACCGGCGCGGCCCAGGGCATCGGCCGTTCCGTTGCGCTGCGCGTCGCTGCCGAGGGCGGGCACGTGCTGCTGGTCGACCGCGCCGATTTCGTGGCCGAGGTCGCGGCCGAGGCGGCCGGCAGCGCCGGCGAGGCCTCAGCCTTCACCGCCGATCTCGAGACCTACGCCGGGGCCGAGGCGGCCATGGCCCACGCGGTCGAGCGCTTCGGCGGCCTCGACATCCTGATCAACAACGTCGGCGGCGCGATCCGCATGCGCCCGTTTTCGGCCTTCGAGCCCGAGCAGATCGACGCCGAGATCCGCCGCTCGCTGATGCCGACGCTCTACTGCTGCCGGGCGGTGCTGCCGCATCTCTCCGCGCGGGGCGGCGGCACCATCGTCAACGTCTCGTCGAACGCCACCCGCGGCATCCACCGCGTGCCCTATTTGGCGGCCAAGGGCGGGATCAACGCCATCACCCAGTCGCTGGCGATGGAGCTGGCCGACCAGAACATCCGCGTGGTGGCCACCGCCCCCGGCGGCACCGAGGCCCCGCCCCGCCGCGTCCCCCGCAACGCCGAGGGCGACAGCGACGCCGAGCGCGCGTGGATGGCCGAGGTCGTGGCGCAGGTGACGCAGTCGGCCTTTCTGCACCGCTACGGCACCATCGACGAACAGGTGGCGCCCATCCTGTTCCTCGCCTCGGACGAGGCGGGATACATCACCGGCAGCATCCTGCCGGTGGCCGGGGGCGATCTGGGCTGAAACGGCCCAGTCCCCCAACGACCAACTGGGAGGAGGAAACCCCGAAGATGAGAACCCTGGACGTCAATGCGGCGATCGACCGAAGCCCGTTCGGCCGCTTCAATGGATGGTGGTGGCGCTCTGCGGCATCCTGCTGATCGTGGACGGCTATGACGTGTTCGTGGCCGGCACGGTGCTGCCGACGCTGATCAAGGAATGGGGCCTGACCAAGCCGCAGGCCGGCGCGCTGCAGGCCTGGGCGCTGTTCGGGATGATGTTCGGCGCGCTGGTGCTCGGCTCGCTCGCCGACCGGATCGGCCGCAAGAAGGGCGTGGCGATCAGCTTCGCCCTGTTCACCACGGCGACGGTGCTGACCGGCTTTGCCCAGACGCCCGAGCAGTTCAAGGTGTTCCGCTTCATCGCCGGCCTCGGCTGCGGCGGGTTGATGCCCAACGCCGTCGCGCTGATGAACGAATACGCCCCCAAGCGCCTGCGCGGCACGATGGTGGCGATCATGTTCTCGGGCTACTCGGTGGGCGGCATGGTGGCCGCCGCGCTCGGCATCGGGCTAATCCCCAGCTTCGGCTGGCAGCCGATGTTCTTCGTCGCCGCCCTGCCGCTCGCGCTGCTGCCGCTGATCCTGTGGCGGCTGCCCGAGTCGCTCGGCTTCATGATCCGTCAGGGCCGGCAGGACGAGGCACGCCGCATCCTGGCGCGGATCGACCCGACCGTGCCGGCCGACGCGCAGCTCGTCTATACCGAAAGCAAGGGTAAGTCCGCCTCGGTGGCCGAGCTCTTCCGCCATGACCGGGCGTTGCGCACGGTGATGCTGTGGGTGTCGTTCTTCTGCTGCCTGCTGCTCGTCTATCTGCTCTCGTCGTGGCTGCCGAAGCTGCTGCAAGAGGTCGGTTACGCCGAGAAGGCGAGCCTCTTGAGCCTCTTCTCGCTCAACTTTGGCGGCATGATCGGCGCGATTGCCGGCGGCCGGCTGGGCGACCGCTTCGGACTGCCGCGGGTGGTGGTGGCGTTCTTCGCGCTGGCCGCGGTGTCGATCGGGCTGATCGGCTTTGCCCCCTCGGCCACGCTGCTCTTCGTGCTGATCTTCGTGGCTGGTGCCACGACCATCGGGACGCAGATCCTGCTCTATGCGAGCGTGGCGCAGCTTTACGACCTGTCGGTGCGGGGCTCGGGCCTCGGCTGGGCGTCGGGTGTGGGCCGGGTCGGCGCCATCGTCGGGCCGACGCTGGGCGGGGTGCTGCTCGCCCAGCAACTGCCGCTGCGCGAGAACTTCCTGATCTTCGCGGTGCCCGCGGCGATCTCGGCGCTGGCGATGGTGGTGTTCGCCCTCGCCAACGCCCGTGACCGGCGCCCGATGCTGGCCGCCGCCTGAGGCGCGGCGCCGGCCCGGCCCGGCGCCCGCCCCGATCTGCCGCGCGAGGGGCCGGGTCCGTCCCGGCCCCTCGTCCCGTCCGCCCCAACCCCGGCCCGGAGACCGCCCATGCCCAACCCCGCACCCGCCGCCGCGAACCCCCACGCCGGCAAGCCCTGCATCCTGTGCGTGGCGATCACCGGCTCGCTGCCGACGAAGGAAAATAACCCGGCGGTGCCGATCACCATCGCCGAGCAGGTGGAATCGACGCAGGAAGCCTTCGAGGCCGGCGCCACCATCGCCCATTGCCACGTCCGTGACGACGAGGGGAAACCGACGAGCGACCCCGAGCGCTTCGCCCGCCTCAAGGAGGGGATCGAGACGCATTGCCCCGGCATGATCGTCCAGCTTTCGACCGGTGGCCGCTCGGGCGCGGGACAGGCGCGGGGCGGGATGCTGCCGCTTTCGCCGGACATGGCGAGCCTCTCGGTCGGGTCGAACAACTTTCCGACCCGGGTCTATGAGAACCCGCCCGACCTCGTGGACTGGCTCGCGGCCGAGATGCGGACCTACGGCGTCAAGCCCGAGATCGAGGCGTTCGACCTCTCGCACATCCTTCAAGCGAAGAAGATGGCGGATGACGGGCGGCTTGAGGGCACGCCCTACGTCCAGTTCGTGATGGGTGTGAAGAACGCGATGCCCGCCGACCGGGACGTGTTCGACTATTACATCCGCACCGTGCAACGGCTGTTCGGGGCCGATGCGCCATGGTGCGCGGCGGGGATCGGGCCGGCGCAGATCGTGCTGAACGAGTGGGCGATCTCCTCGGGCGGGCACGCGCGGACGGGGCTCGAGGACAACGTGCGGCTGGACCGCGAGCGCCTCGCGCCGTCGAACGCGGCGCTGGTGCGGCGGGCGGCGGAGTTGTGCGAGCGCTACGAGCGCCCGGTGGCAAGCTGGCAGCAGGCCCGCGCGATCCTGGGGCTAAGGGCCGCATGAGCGAGGGCGAGATTTCAGTAAACAGGTTGACATAGTTTCCGGTGCGGCGGCATCCTTTGCGCGACGAAGACCGGCACGGACCGGCAGTTTTCAGCGGACGGAACAGCCCATGCGCGCCATTGTCCTGCATGAACGGGGAACCCATGGGCCGCGCCTGACCGAGCGGGCCGTGCCAGAACGTCCCGCCGACGGCGTGCTGGTGCGGATGCTCGCCGCCTCGGTGAACCGTGTCGACCTGTACATGCGCGACTCGGGCCAGGGGATCACCCACGACCTGCCGCTGGTGATGGGCGTCGACGGGGTGGGAGAGGTGCTCGAGACTGGTCCCGGCTCGGCCTTTCGGGCGGGCGACCGGGTGATCCTCTACCCGTACGACTTCTGCGGTCGCTGCCGGCATTGTCTGGCCGGCGACCAGCCGCTCTGCCTTCGGGCGCGGATCTTCGGCGAGCATATCGACGGCACCTTCACCGAGGTGATGGCGGTGCCGGAACGGGCGCTGCTGCCGCTGTCGCCCGCTGCCGACCTGCACGCGGCGGCGACGCTGGGGGTCGCCTATCTCACCGCGTGGCGGATGGTGCTGGGCCGCGTGCCGGCCGGGCCGGGGCAGGTGGTGTTCATCCAGGGCGCCGGGGGCGGTGTCGCCCACGCGGCGCTTCAGCTTGCGCGGATGGCCGGGGCGCGGGTGATCGTCTCGACCAACGGGGCCGGGAAGCTCGCGCATTTCGAGGCCGAGGGCGTCGCCGCGGTGGACTATCGTGACCCCGAGATGGTCGCGCAGGTGCTGGCGCTGACCGGCGGCGCAGGCGCCGACATGGTCATCGACAACGTCGGCGCGGCAAGCTGGGCGCAGTCGCTGCGAGTGCTGGCCCGTGGCGGGCGGCTGATGACTTGCGGCGCGACCACCGGGGCGCATCCCTCGGCCGACATCCAGCGGCTGTTCGTGCGCCAGCTGTCGGTGCACGGCTCGACCATGGGCAGCCTCGAGGAGTTCCGCCGCCTGCTCGCCGCCTTCGAAAGTGGCGCCTTCCGTCCGCCCATCGACAGCGCGTTTCCGCTGGCCGAGGTGCCTGCGGCCTTCGCCCGGCTCGAGGCGGCCGAGCGGCTGGGCAAGATCGTCATTGCCATTGCTGAACCGAGGGGCGCCGAACCGGAGGCCACCGCACCATGAGCTACCGCAGCATCCTCGTGCGCCGCGAGGGCGGGGTCGGCATCGTCACGCTGAACCGCCCGGAGGCGCTGAACGCGTTGAACCTCGAGATGACGACCGAACTCGCTGACGCGCTCGCCGCGTTCGAACGCGACGGGGGGATCGACGCGATCGTGCTGACCGGCTCGGACCGCGCCTTCGCCGCCGGCGCGGACATCAAGGAAATCGCGGACAAGAGCTTCGCCGAGGTCTTCGACGAAGAGTTCATCACCGCGACGTGGGAGAATGTGGCCCGCTGCCGCAAGCCGACCCTCGCGGCGGTGTCGGGCCATGCCGTCGGCGGCGGGTTCGAGCTGGCGCTGATGTGCGACATCATCATCGCGGCCGAGTGCGCCCGTTTTTCCCTGCCCGAGGCGCGGATCGGTATCATTCCCGGCGCGGGCGGGACGCAGCGGCTGACCCGCGCGGGCGGCAAGGCGCTGGCGATGGACATGATCCTGACCGGCCGGCGGCTCACCGCGGCCAAGGCGCTGGCCGCGGGGCTGGTCAGCCGCGTGGTGCCGGACGGCGAGCATCTGGCCACCGCCATCGCGCTCGCCGCCGGGATGGGCGAGGCCTCTCGGCCGGTGCTGATGATCGCCAAGGAGGCCGTGAACAAGGCCCATGAGACGCATCTGGCCGAGGGCATCCACCTGGAGCGGCGGCTGCTCTATTCGACCTTCGCGCTCGAGGATCGGCGCGAGGGGATGACGGCCTTTGCCGAGAAGCGGCCGCCGCGCTTCCAGAACCGCTGAGCTGCGGCGCTAGAGGTGCGGGCGGATTCCGCCCGACACCGCCAGCATCTCGCCGGTCAGGAACCCAGCGTCCTCGCGCAGGAACGAGGCGATCGCGGCCGCGGTCTCGGACGGCTCGGCCATGCGCGGGTTCATCGCCGCGGCGACCAGGCGCGCGGCGTCGGCCGCGGGGATGTTGCGCGTGACCGAGGTGCGGGTCAGCCCCGGCGCCACGCAGTTCACCGTGACGGCGGGCGCGAACTCGGCCGCAAGGCTGCGGGTGAGCGAGGCGACGGCCGCCTTGGCGGCGGCGTAGTCGGCCTGCCCGGCTTCGCCCCCCAGCACGATGCTGGCGACGTTGACGATCCGCCCCCAGCCGCGGGCGAGCATCCCCGGAGCAAAGGCGCGGACGAGGTGGAACCCGCCCATCAGGTTCAGCTCGAAGGTGGCGCGGAACTGGTCCTCGGTCATCTCGAGGAAGGGCGTGTAAAGCCGGTCCGAGCGCAGCCCGCCGACAAGGTTCACGAGGATGTCGACCCGCCCCAGTTCCGCGAGCGCTGCTTCGGCAAAGGCCGCGGCCTCGTCGGTGCGGGTCACGTCGGCGCGCAGGCAGGCGACGGGCAGGGCAGGGGCGGCGCCGGCCAGCCACGCCTGCGCCTCGGCCAGCCGGCCGCCCGAGATGTCGGTGAGGGCCAGCCCCGCCACCCCGTCCTCGACCAGCCGCGCGACCACCGCCCGGCCCATCGGGCCGCCGGCCCCGGTGACCGCCGCGATCCGCCCGGACAGCGGCGCGGTCACGCCAGCCCCATCTCGTCCCGCAACATCTTCCTGAGCGCGAACTTCTGGATCTTGCCCGAGGCCGTGGCCGGCAACGCCTCGCGGATCTCGAGCCGTTCGGGCCAGTACTGCACCGCAAGCTTGTGCGCGCCGAGGTGGCGTTTCATCTCTTCCATGTCGAAGCTGGCGCCGGGCTTCAGGGTGACGAAGGCGCAGGCGCGTTCGCCCAGCCGCTCGTCGGGATAGGCGACGATGGCGACCTGATGGACGGCCGGGTGCTTGAAGAGGATCGATTCGACCTCGAACACCGGGATGTTCTCGGCCCCGCGGATGATGATGTCCTTGGACCGCCCGGCGATGCGGATGTAGCCGCGCTCGTCCATCCGCGCGACGTCGCCGGTGTCGAACCACCCGTCGGCGTCGGTGCCGTTCCACTCGGGCCGCTTCAGATAGCCGCCGAAGTTCGAACAGGCGCGCACGAACAGTTCTCCCGCCGTGCCCGTCAGGCAGACGTTGCCCGCGTCGTCGCGGATCTGCAGCTCGACGCCGGGCAGCGGGCGGCCGTCGGTGTTGACCGAGCGCTCGTCGTCGTCGGCCGGATCGACCAGCGTGACCGCGCCGTTCTCGGTCATCCCCCAGGCCGAGATGACCTTGGTGCCGGTCATGATATTGCGCGCCCGCTCGACCACCGGGCCGGGGATCGCGGCGCCCGCGCAGAGGAAGGTGCGCAGCGACGAGCTGTCGAAGCGGTGATCCTCGACCGCCTGCGTGAGGTCCATGAGGAACGGCGTCGAGGCCATGGTGAAGGTGATCCGGTCGCCCTCGACCATCTGCGCCTTGAGCCGCCGGTCCCAGGTGTCGAACAGGATCGACCGCGCCTTGAGGTAGATCGGCATCAGAAGCCCGTACATGAAGCCGGTCTGGTGGGCCATCGGCGAGGCCATGGCGATCACGTCATCGGACCCGAGCCCCAGCCGGTCGGCATAGGCGATGATGTTGGAATACATCGTGTTCGAGGTGTGCATCACCCCCTTGGGCTCGCCCGTGGTGCCGCTGGTGTAGATCAGCTGGTTCACGTCGTTGGGACCGGGGCGGTTGGCCGTCACGATCCGGTCCAGATCGGGATCGGAGTCGAAGGCGGGGTTGGCCAGCAGCGCATCGAAGCCGTTGTCGCCCGCCGCACCGTTCACGACGACATGCTCGAGCTGCGGCAGCTGTCCGCGCATCCCTTCGGCCATGGCCGCGTGATCGAAGCCGCGGAAGACCGAAGGGACGATGAAGACGCGGGATTCGCCGTGACGCAGCATGAACAGCAGCTCGTGCTCGCGGAAGATCGGCATGACCGGATTGAAGACCGCCCCGATCCGCGCGCAGCCGAGATAGGTGGCCACGAACTGCCAGCTGTTGGGAAGCTGGCAGGTCACCACGTCGTTCCGGCCGATCCCCAGCCGGGTCAGCCCGACCGCGGCGCGGTTGGCGGCGCGGTCCAGCTCGGCCCAGGTCAGGTCGTGGCGCAGTCCCTCGGCCCCGGTGATCGAGCTGACCGCCAGCCGGTCCGGCCCCGCCGCGAGCGCCGCGGCGAAATAGTCGTTCACCGTCTTGTC
This sequence comes from Paracoccus sanguinis, assembly GCF_900106665.1. Classification (GTDB taxonomy): domain Bacteria; phylum Pseudomonadota; class Alphaproteobacteria; order Rhodobacterales; family Rhodobacteraceae; genus Paracoccus; species Paracoccus panacisoli. Next base: position 725,818 of record NZ_FNNA01000001.1, on the reverse strand, counting down.
GGGCCAGAAACCGGCGCGGGTCATCGCCTCGCGCCGCGGCTCGATCAGGATCGCGTCGAAGTCCATCAGTCTCTCTCCTCCCCCAAGGTTGGGCCGCGGGTCCTCAGCCCGTGACCGCGTCCCGCCCGGCACGCTCGCGGGCGATGATGTTCTTCATGATGTGCGCGGTCCCGTCCCCGATCTGCAGGCCCAGCACGTCCTTGAGCCGCTGCGCGAAGGGCAGGTCGCCCGCATAGCCGGCGTGGCCGTGGATCAGGATGCAGGCGTGGATCGCCTCATAGGCCAGCAGCGGCGGCCACCATTTCGTCATCGCCGCGTCGGCGGTGTGGGGCAGGCCGTTGTCCTTGAGCCACAGCGCGTTCATCGACAAGAGCCGCGCCGCCGCCAGCCGCGTCTCGAAATCGGCCAGCTGGTGGCTGACCCCCTGAAAGGCGCCGAGCGGCTTGCCGAAGGCCCGCCGCTCGCCGATGTAGGCCCAGGTCTCGTCCAGCGACTGCTGCGCCGTCCCAAGGCATTGCAGGCCGATCAGCGAGCGCGAGAAGTCGAAGCCCTGCATCACCTGGGCAAAGCCGCGCCCCTCGTCGCCCAAAAGGTTCTCGGCCGGGACGCGCACGTTGTCGAACCAGATCGAGCCGTGGCCGACCTGGTTCTGGCCCATGTTGTCGAACTTCGAGGTGGTGATCCCCGGCAGGTCCATCGGCACGAGGATGGCCGAGACGCCGCGCGCGCCGTCCTCGGGCCGCCCGGTGCGCGCAAAGACCACGGTGCCGGCGGCGATCTGGTTGGCCGAGATCGAGGTCTTTTCGCCGTTCAGGATGTAATGGGCGCCGTCACGCTCCATCCGCAGGCCGAGGTTCGCCGCGTCCGATCCGCCCTTGGGCTCCGTCAGGGCGATCGCCAGCATGATCTTGCCCGCGGTCAGGCGGGTCAGCCAGTCGCGGGCGATCTCGGGGCGCGCGAAGGCCGCGAGGATCTGCCCGTTCAGCGAGGCGAGCAGCGGCACATAGGCAAAGGTGAAATCGGCGCGGGCGATCTCCTCGACGATGGCGCCGGCGTATAGCGTGCCGGCGCCCATGCCGCCGAACGCCTCGGGCAGCTCGGGCGCGATCAGGCCGAGCTGGCCCATCTCGCGCACCAGCGCCATGTCCATCCGCCCCGCCTTCTCGCGCGCGAGATAGCCCGGCGCCACGCGGTCCTGCGCGAAGCGTCGCGCAAGGTCGCGGATCTGGTCGAGTTCCTCGGTGTCGAAAACCGTTCGTGCCATCGCTGCGCGTCCTCCTCCGACGTGCCGTGCCCCTTGCCGCCGTGGACCCGGGCCACCCCTCCCGGTGGCCCGATCCGGCGGTCAGCGCTTGCGCGCGTATCTGCGGAAATCGGGCTTGCGCTTTTCCTTGAAGGCAATCCCGCCCTCCTTGGATTCGTCGGTGTCGTAATAGAGCGACAGCGCATACATCCCCATGCCCGCGATGCCGCGCTGATGCTCGGTGTCCATGTTGAACGAGCGCTTGGCGATGGCGATGGCGGTGGGCGATTTCTCCATGATCTCGGCGCACCATCGGTCCACCTCGGCATCGAGCTGGTCGTCGGGCACCACCGCGTTCACCAGCCCCATGTCGAGCGCCTCGCGCGCCTTGTAGCGGCGGTTGAGATACCAGATCTCGCGCGCCTTCTTCTCGCCCACGACGCGGGCGAGGAAGGCGGTGCCGAAGCCCGGATCGACCGAGCCGACCTTGGGGCCGACCTGACCGAACTGGGCGCTTTCGGCCGCCACCGTCAGGTCGCAGATGGTGCAGAGCACGTTGCCGCCGCCGATCGCATAGCCGCGGACCTTGGCGATGACCGGCTTCGGCACGTCGCGGATGACCGAGTGCAGTTCCTCCATCGGCAGGCCGATGGTGCCGCGGCCGTCGTACTGCCCGTCGTGGGCCGACTGGTCGCCGCCGGTGCAGAAGGCCCGGTCGCCTGCGCCGGTCAGGACGATCACGCCGATGTCGCGGTCCCAGCCGGCGCGGTTGAAGGCGTGGATCAGCTCTTCGACGGTCTGGCCGCGAAAGGCGTTCATCTTGTCGGGACGGTTCAGCGTGATGGTGGCGACGCCGTCCCGGGTCTCGAACAGGATGTCCTCATAGGTCATGTCGGTCATGGCTCGCGGCCCTCCTCAGCCGTGCATGGTCAGGCCGCCGGACACCGAGATCACCTGTCCGGTGATGAAGGCGGCGTCGTCCGAGGCCAGGAACAGGATCGCGCCCGGCAGGTCGTCGGGTTGGCCCAGTCGGCCCAGCGGGACGGCGCGGGTGAAGGCGTCGCGCAGCTTCTCCTTGTTGCCGGCGGCCTCCATGAAGCTGTCGAGCATCGGCGTGTCGGTCACGCCGGGGCAGACGCAGTTGAAGGTGATCCCCTGGCGCGCATGTTCGCGCGCGAGCGTCTTGGAAAAGGCGATGACGCCGGCCTTGCAGGCGGCATAGACCGATTCCCCCGACGAGCCGACCCGCGCCGCGTCCGAGGCGACGCTGACCACGCGGCCCGACTTGCGCTCGGCCATGCCGGAGAGGACCGCGTGGGTGATGTTGAGGACCGAGCGCAGGTTGATGTCGATCAGCTTCGCCCAGTAATCGGGTTCGGACTTGAGGAAGGGCACGAACAGGTCCCAGCCCGCGTTGTTCACGAGGATGTCGATCGGCCCGTGCGCGGTCTCGGCGGCGGCGACCGCAGCCTTGACGGCGGCGTAGTCGGTCAGATCGACGATCATCGGCATCGCCGTGCCGCCGGCGGCCGCGATCCGGTCCACCGCCGCCTGTGCAGCGCCTTCGTTGATGTCGGCGACCAGCACCCGGGCGCCTTCCTCGGCAAAGCGCGCCGCGGTCGCGGCGCCGATCCCGCCGCCGCCGCCGGTTACGACAACCAGTTTCCCACCCAGTCCGCGCATCTCATCCTCCCCTGCGGCAACCCGGCCGCGAGCGGCCGCTGACATTCGGCGTTGCCAAGAAATTCTGGACAGCGCCTGCATCCGGCCCGTAGGGACGGTGATGGCAAATCAGGAAAGTTGTGTCAACATGTTTACGGATAAACCGGCGTGTCGCGTCGGCCGGCGGCTGCAGGGCCGGCCATGAGCAGGGGCTCCGAGGCGCGCGGCGTCGAGGCCGCGGCCGCGCCGGTGGACGAACTGACCGCCGGGCTGCGCAACCGGCTGTTCTTCCGCCTCTACCAGGCCGCGAATCTGCTGCACAAAACCGGCACCCGCGCGCTCGAGGCGCATGGCGTGACCACCCAGCAATGGGCGGTGCTGGGCGCGCTGGCCGATCCGCGCAGCCAGGGCGGGATCGCCGTCGGCGACCTGGCCGCGCTGCTGATGGTCAGCCGGCAGAACCTCAATGGCGTGCTGTCCCGGCTCGAGGCGCGGGGCCTGACCGAGCGGGTGGTGGACGCGCGCGACAAGCGCTCGCGCTTCATCCACCTGACCGAAGAGGGAAGCGCCCTCTGGATCGCCATCCAGCCCGAGATCGGCGCCTATTACGGGGACTCGGTCACCGGGTTCTCGAACAGCGACCTGATCGCGATGCTGCATTACCTCGAGAGCCTGCGGCGGAACTTCGTCCGCATCCAGGCCGAGCAGGGCGACCCCGAGGAATGACGGTAAAGTGGCATCAGGATGTCGTTAAAGCGCGCAGATCGGTGCGTCTTGCGCGGATAATGTAGAAATAGATTGCAATAAAATCTTCCCCGGCTAGCCTCCCTGCCGACGACACAGCGCCACAAGGGGTGGGAGGCCCCGGCGCCAACCTGGGAAGGAACGATGAAGAACATCTGCATCACCGCCGCGCTTGCGGTGCTCGCTGCCGGGACGGCCTCGGCCGAGATCTCGGATGGCCGCGTCAAGATCGGGATCATGAACGACCAGTCGGGGCCCTACTCGGCGCTGGCCGGTCTCGGCTCGGTCGAGGCCGCGCGCATGGCGGTCGAGGATTTCGGCGGCACTGTGCTCGACGCGCCGATCGAGATCGTCTCGGCCGACCACCAGAACAAGGCCGACGTCGGCTCGACCATCGCCCGGCGCTGGTACGACACCGAGCAGGTGGACAGCATCATGGACCTGACGACTTCGTCCGTGGCGCTGGCCGTGCAGGCGCTGTCGGCGGATGCGAAGAAGATCACCATCGCCACCGGCGTGGGCTCCACCGACCTGTCGGGCAAGGCCTGCACGCCCTACGGTTTTCACTGGACCTTCGACAACCGCTCGATGTCGGTGGGCACCGCCAACGCGGTCGTCGATGCGGGCGGGGACAGCTGGTACTTCCTCACCGCCGACTACGCCTTCGGCCACTCGCTCGAGGCGACCGCGACTAAGGTGATCGAGGCCAAGGGCGGCAAGGTGCTCGGCTCGGCGCGCCACCCGCTGAACACGTCGGATTACTCGGCGTTCCTGCTGCAGGCGCAGTCCTCGGGGGCCAAGGTGATCGGCCTTGCTTCGGCCGGCATGGATTCGCAGAACGCCATCAAGCAGGCAGCCGAGTTCGGCCTGACCAAGGGGGGGCAGAAGCTCGCCGGGCTCTTGATGATGATCACCGACGTGCACGGGCTGGGGCTCGAGGCGGCGCAGGGCCTCTATATGACCGAGGCGTTCTATTGGGACCGCGACGACGCCTCGCGGGCGTTCAGCGAGCGCTACAAGGCGCGGACCGGGGCGATGCCGACGATGATCCAGGCGGGCACCTATTCGGCGGTGCTGGCCTATCTCAAGGCGGTCGCGGCCGCGGGGACGGATGAAAGCGACGCGGTGGCGGCCAAGCTGCACGAACAGCCGCTGGACGATTTCTTCGCCCCCGGCGCTCGGGTGGCGGCGAACGGGCAGCTGATCAACGACGTCTACCTGATGCAGGTCAAGACGCCGGAAGAGAGCAAGGGCGACTGGGACTATTACAAGATCATCGCCACGATCCCAGGCGCGCAGGCCTATCTGCCGGCGGCCGAGTCGGGCTGTCCTCTGGTCAAATAAGCACACGGGCCGACCGGGGCGCGGTTGCGCCCCGGTCGATCTGCCGCGGAGCGCACGACCGCCCCCGGGCGCCGAGGCTCGCGCGCACACCCCGCCGCCGCTGGACCCATCGCCCGTCGGCTGTTGACCCCCGGGGCGCCCGCCTGTCTTCTGCACCGCGTGCGGCGCGGGGGCGGCCCGACCGTCGGATGCGGCACATCAGCGAGGGAGCCTCAGGATGCGCGCGTTCTATCACCCCGACCAGGCGCTGCATGATCCGCAGCAGTATCTGCGCTTCGGCCGCGTGGTCGCCGCCAAGGACCTGCCCGAGCGCACGACCCGCCTGCTCGACGCCTTGGATCGCCACGGCATCCGCCCCGAACACCCGGTCGAATGCGGGCTCGACCCGGTGCTGGCGGTCCACGCCGAGGGTTTCGTCGATTTCCTTCGAACCGCCTGGGACGAATGGCAGACCCTGCCGCCCGAGCGAGGGCCCGAGGTCTGGCCCGCGACCTTCCCCTATTGGAGCGGCCGCCCCGACGCGGGCACCCGGCCGCCCAGCCGGGCGACGGGCATCCTGGGGCGGCTGGGGTGGTATCTCGGCGACATGTCGGTGCCGATGGGGCCCGATGCGTGGCGCTCGGTCCTGCGCTCAGCCGAGACCGCCGTCGCCGGCGCCGACGCGCTTTGTGGGGGAGAGGCGGCGGTCTTCGCCCTCTGTCGCCCCTCGGGGCATCACGCCCGCACCGACCGCGCCTCGGGGTTCTGCTACCTGAACAACGCGGCCATCGCCGCGCAGCGGCTGCGCGAGCGCTTTGCGCGGGTCGCAGTGCTGGATGTCGATGTCCACCACGGCGATGGCACGCAGCAAGTGTTCTATGACCGCGACGACGTGCTGACGGTTTCGATCCACGGCGACCCCGCGGATTTCTATCCCTTCTACACCGGCTTCGCCGATGAGCGTGGGCACGGCGCGGGCGAGGGGGCCAACCTCAACCTGCCCCTGCCGCCCGGCGCGGCATGGCCGCAGTTCGAGGCTGCGCTAACCACCGCAACCGCCGCGATCCGCAACTTCGGCGCCGACGCGCTGGTGGTGGCGCTGGGGTATGACGCGCATGAGGCCGACCCGATCGGCATCCTCAAGCTGACATCTGCGGACTTCCGCCGCGTCGGCGCGGCCGTCCGTGCCCTCGGGCGGCCCACGCTGATCGTGCAGGAGGGGGGCTACGCCGTCGAGGTCATCGGCGACTGCCTGGATGCGTTTCTGACCGGGCTGCAGGACGGCTGAAGAGAGACCCAGCGCCTCAACATACGGCAGGGCCGCCGGCCCGGTGGGGTGGTCGGGTGTCGCCCCCGACCACCGGGTCCGCGTGCAGCCGGCGTAGCCTACCCCATCCGCACCGAGGCCGTCGCCGTCCGCGCCCGCAGGCGGCGCGAGAGGGCCTCGACCGTGCCGCTCATCAGCCCGGTCGCCACGAGGATCACCATCGCCCGGTCCATCCGCAGCTCGCCGATCGCGTCGTCGAGGTAGAAGCCGAGCGTGGCGATCCCCAGCACCCCCATGATCGCCGTCTCGCGCAGGATGATCTCCCACCGATAGAGCAGCAGGGCGAGGAAGGGGCCGAAGAGGCGCGGCAGATACTCCCACGCCCAGAGTGTCGCCCCCCGCGGCGCGTCGGGCCGCAGCGGGCGGCCGACGGCCTGCCGGGCGAGCAGGTGGCCGATGATCGCCCCGTTGTGCAGCCCGAGCGCGAGGATCGCGGGCAGCATCGACGGGCCGAAGGCCTGCATCAGCAGATAGGCGAGCATGTATTCGGGGAACGACCGCAGCACCACCAGCACCAGATGCCCGACGAGCGCGCCCACTCGCCCGGTCACGCGCGGCGCGGGCAGCGCCATGCCGGCGAGCGCGACCAGCCCCGCGACGACCAGCGCGATCTGCCCCACCAGGATCGTGTTGGCGAGGCCGGGCAGCACCATCGTGCGCATGAGCATCCCGAGCCACGGCACGAGCCCGGCCCAGTCGCCCTGCCGGATCGGGGCCGGCACGATGTCCTCGGTCAGGAACCGCAGCAGCGCGCCCTCACCCATCGGCGGGTGCGCGACCTGCGCCAGCACCACCAGCGCGGCCGCAAGCCACAGCGGCGCGAGCCGCGCCCGCATCCAGACCCGGACGCTGGCGATCAGCGCGACATACAGGATCATGATGGCGCTCGCCGCGCCATAGTCGCCCTGCCGGAACACGGTGTCGAGCTGGAAGCCCAGCGTCGGCAGCCCGACGAAGCCCAGCACCGCCGAGGACCGCAGCCCGCACTCGACGCGGTAGAGCGCGTAGCCCGCCATGTCGCGGGCCACCAGCGGCGCCCGCGCCCAGACGAAGCGGCTCAGCGCGTCGGTGCCGGGGCCGAGCACCCGGGCCGGACGCGGGTCGGCCTCGTCCAGCATCTCGGACAGCACCTTGGCGAAGATCCCGGCGTAGGGCAGGGCCAGCGCCAGCACCCCGGCGGCCGGGCTGATGCCCAGCACCTGGATCAGGATCAGCGCCCAGAACAGCTCGTGCACCGAGCGCAGCGCGATGGCGAGCGTGCGCACCGCGCGCCGGTGATAGAAGGGCGCCATGAGCAGCCCGGCGAGGCCCCCCAGCGCGACGCCGGCGACAGCGAAGGCGACGGTCAGGGCGAGGGCGCGGCCGATCGCCTCGATGCCGGTGAAATCGGGGCGCAGGAACCCCAGCGCCATGCGCCCCAGCGTGTCCCACGGGTCGTGACCGGCCAGCGTCAGGTCGGCCATCGGCAGGCACAGCGCCGCCAGCACCACGAAGCCGAGCGCGAGGTGCAGCCGCGAAAGCGTCCGGTCAGGGGGCATAGAGCGCCTGTACATGGGCGTCGTCGACGGCCTCGACGGGGCGGTCGAAGAGGATCCGCCCCTGCCGCAGGCCGACCAGCCGGGTGGCCCAGCGGCGGGCGAGGCCCACGTCGTGCAGCGCAACGATGGCGGTGGGGAAGCGGTCGCGCAGCAGGTCGGCCAGCGCCCCGGCCTGCCGCGGATCGACGGCCGACAGCGGCTCGTCCGCCACCAGCACGTCGCCGCCGCGGTAGAGCGCGCGGGCCAGCGCCGTGCGCTGCCGCTGCCCGCCCGAAAGCCGTCCGACGGGCCGGTCGATCTCGGGCGCCAGCCCGACCTCGGTCAGGATCGCGGCGACCGCCGCGCGCTCGGCCCGGCGCGGGTGGACGAAGGTGGCGAGGTTGTGCAGCGCGCCGTGATCGTCGAGCCGCCCCATGAGCGCGTTCCGCAGCACCGAAAGCTGCGGCACCAGCCCGTGATCCTGCGGCACCAGCGCCACCCGCTGCCCCTGCGCGACCAGCGCCGCCCAGACCGCATCGAGCAGCGTCGATTTCCCCGCCCCGCTGCGCCCGAGCAGCGCCACCCGCTCGCCCGGCGCGAGGTCGAGCGTGACCTCGCGCAGCACCGGCGCGCCGCCATAGCCGAGGTCGGCCGCCGCGATCAGCGGCGGGGCGGTGCGCAGGGCGGCGTGGCCCGGGGCGGTGGTGGCGGCCATCGCCGGGGTCACTCGATCAGGTCGAGCTGCCGGGCGATGGTCTCGATCGGGGCATAGTCGGCGTTCGCGGCGGGGATGAAGCCCTCGCGCGGGAAGCTGGCCAGCAGATCGGGATCGGTCATGCCCACCAGCGCGGCCTGGACCTTGTCGGCGAAGCCCGCGCCCCAGCGCGCATCCACGTCGCCGCGGATGGTCCAGTTGTAGTCGGGATAGGAGGGCGTGCGCCAGATGATCCGGGTGGTGGCGATCTCGGGGGCGTTCTCGGCCACGGCCTTGTCATAGACGGCGAAGTTCAGCGCCCCCACCTGCCACGCGCCCGAGGCGACCTGCCGCAGCGTCTGGCTGTGGTCGCCCGAAAAGCCCACGCGGCTGAAGAAGGCCTCGGGGGCGTCGCCCGTCGCCTCGCGGATGTGATACTCGGGCATGAGCCGGCCCGAGGTCGAGGTCTTGGCGCCGAAGGTGAAGCTCATCCCCCGCGCGGCCTGCGGGAAGGCGTCGCTTTCGGTCAGGCCGGTCGATTCGTGGGCGATGAAATAGGTGACGAAGGCGCGGTCCTCGGTGCCCTGCGCGATGGCGCGGGCGCCCGGCACGGCGAGGCGCGCCTGCACGCCGGACAGCCCGCCGAACCACGCCAGCTGCACCTGATCGTTGCGGAAGGCGGTGACGGCGGCGGGGTAGGATTTCACCGGGACGAAGCGGACCGGCACCCCGAGCTGGGCCTCGAGATATTCCGCGACCTTGGTGAAGCGGGTAACGAGCGCAGTCTCGTCCTCGTCGGGGATGGCCGAGAAATACAGCGTGTCGGTGGCGGCGGCGGGCAGCAGCCCGGCCAGCAGGACGAAGACGGCGGCCGTGAGGCGGCGCATGAGGTTCATGGACATGACCCTTGGCGTGAGGATGGACCGAAGATGCAGGGCCGACGACAGGTCCGGGACGCCGTGGCGTCCCCCCGCGTGCCGATGGCACACGAGTGCCCCGAAGGGCCATCTGAGGGAGCGCGCACGGCGCATCGGCTCGTCAGCCCGTCCGGTTTAGCATCCGCGCCGGGGAACGCAATCGGCGACGCGGGGGCATGGGGTGGGCGCGCGGGTGTCTGCGAGGGTCAGGGGCTTACGTGTTCAGGATCAACTTGCCTGACGTGCGCGCGGCATCTTGGGCCACGGCGGTTCAGAAGCTGGGATTCGAACGGCAGGATGAGTGCGCGAGACGTTATCCCTCGGCCCGAACAGCGATGATGGCACGGTGCAGAGGGCCGTGCCTGGGCCAATAAGATATGAAGAACGACGCGCGCCGCGCGGTCCGTCCGGCAATCGCTCAGGACGTGATGCAAGGATTGGTCGGTGCGTCAGGACTGCAGGGGCGCGGCGTGTGTGGCGCGGCACGCCGAACGGGACAAGTGCGCGAGCCGGACGAGACATTATGAGGCGCCGTCGTGGTTGCAGGGGCATCAGCGGAAATTGCTGATCAGCAGCTCGGCGCGCGACCCTGCCGGCTCCTTGCGGGCGCCGCCAATCGTATAGGTCGTACGGACCTCTTCGAGGGCAAAGGCCCCGAACAGCTCGCGGACCTCCGGCACGTCGTTGAGCGAGAGCAGAAACCGGCCACGGACCCCCGCGAGAACGGTGGCGAGCTGCTGGAAGTCATCGCGGCAGAACAGCTGACGCCCGTAATCCGCCTCGCAGCCCCAGTAGGGCGGGTCGAGGTAGAAAAGGGTGTCGGGGCTGTCGTAGCGTGGGATGAACGCTGACCAGTCGAGGCACTCGATCACCACGCCGGCCAGGCGGCTGTGCAGATCCTCGAGCATCGGCTCGAGGGTGGTCAGGTTGAAGCGGCCAGGCCTTTCGCGGGTCACCCCAAAATTCCGGCCGCTGACCCTTCCGCCGAAGGCGGTCCGCTGAAGGTACAGGAACCTCCCGGCCCGCTCGAGGTCGGTGAGGGTGTCGGGATCCACCGCCACCAGGCGCTCGAACTCGGCTCGGGTGGTCAGCTGGAAGCGCAGGGTTTCGAGAAACTGGGGGTAGTGGCGCTGGAGGATGCGGAACAGGTTGGCGATGTCGCGCGCGCGGTCGTTGATGACCTCGGCCCGCGGCCGGGCGGAGCGGCGCAGGAAGATGCCCCCCATGCCGACGAACGGCTCGGCGTAGGTGATGCAGGAGGAGGCGTCGAGGATCGCGCAGATTTGCCGCGCGAGGTTCCGCTTGCCACCAAGCCAAGGTGCCACGGGTCGGACGGGATCAACCGATCCGAGGTCTGCTTTCGCTGTCATGGTACGCTCCATTTCGTGAGAACATAACATGAACATACCCGGCTGCGAAGGCGGTAGATGTCGGCCAGTCCCCGGGGGCCTCACACCGGTATGAGCCCGCGGGCCCAGCTGAGGATGGCGGCGCGCTGCTCACCCGTGATCGGGCCCTGGACAACCGCAAGAGCTGCGACTTCGACACGCGGCAGCCCCTCATGTCCGATGCGCAGCACAGCCGGGGTGAACCCGGGGCCAGCGAAGGCGGCCGACGCCATCCTCGTCCCCACGTGGATCGAAGGCGAATGCGCCTCGAACCTGACCGAGGTGACCTCCCAGCTCGCGGTCGAGTTGGAGAGGTAGGCCTCTGCGACGACGCCTCCGCTGGACGTCCGGCACTGCCACCCATTGACCCAGCCGTTGTAGAGCAGCCCTTGATAAGCACCGTTCCACCACATGGCGCCCGCGGTTGCAGCGAGCGCGACGAACGGCTCGTTGGCGTTGGCACCGGCGGGGACGCGGATCGCTGCGAAGATTTCGCAATCAGCGAAGCTGCCGTCGACAGCGCCTTCCAGCGCGCTGGCCCCTGCAGCGAAGGCAAGCACCCCGCCTTCGACGGTCGGCATCGTGCCCGACATCGCCGGCCCGGCCTGCTCTGCGGCAGTCCAGCGCAGCAGAGCCGGGACACCCACCGGCCATGGGGCCGCACTGCCTCCCCCCGTGTGCGCAACACCGTCCTCGAACCGGGCAGCCTCAAGCTGCGCCGGCGTCGTCACACCCGGATACCAGTCGTGGCCGTCCCAGACCGCCGCTGATCCGGCCGCGCCGCCGAAGCCCGCCGGCTCATAATCCTGGAGGATCGCCCACGCGGCAGCGCGGAACCAGTCTTCCTGCTCGGCCGTCATCGCAGCGGGTCGATCGCTCGCGGGCCATCCGGCCGGCGCGGTGCGGTAGAGCATTGCCTCGACGAGGATGGACAGGCCGTGGTTCAGCGCCTCGCCGGGGTGGATGTCGTCCACGAAGAGGCTTTGGAAGGTCGGCACGCCGGGCGGCAGCTGGGTCGTCAGGTGCTCGATCAGCCGGTGTCCTGGCGCGATCCACACGCGCCCTGTCCAGCCCGGATAGAGCTGGCGGAGTTTCCAGGTGAGATAGTCGGCACGGACCCGGAACCGGTTGTGGTAATCTGCGAGAATGCCCTGCCAGTCGCTCCACTGGTGAGACGGCCAGATCGACCAGAGGATGACCTCTGCCCCAGCGGAAACGGCGCGGTCGGCGAAGCGGAGCTCGTAGAAGATGTCTTCAAGGAACGTCGGGTGGTCGATCGGAGCCACGCCGACCACGTCGAGCCCTCGCTCGGTGATGACGAGGCTGTCGAAATCGGCCATGTCGTCTCGGGGGTTCGGGAATGCGGGATCATAGTTGTCCCACCGCCACCGCGTCGCCGAGCCCGGGATGGTGGCAAACGTCTGGTCCTCCCACGGGCGCGCGAATACCGCAGCATGAACGCGCCGCAGCCGGTTATAGGCGTCCGTCAGACTGTGTCCGCTGTGGATGACTTGTGCCGAGGGAGACAGGGCCGACCGCAGCGCAGTAGGCGCCCCGACAACATCGCTGCTGCCACCAGGCGCAGCACCCAGCACAACCATGACCGTGGCCAGGTCCGCGGCCGCATGCAGCGCCCGCCCGATCGGGTTGGCAGCGCCTGACGGCGCCTCTGCCACGCTGCCACCCGTGGCAGACACCACCCACTGGCCAGCCCGGATCGAGCCCCTCGCGCGACACCTGATCGCCCCGATGACGACGACAGAAACAGGATCGCCGGCGTCGGCCGGGTGCAATGCCATGCCCTTCACTGGGTGATCCGGGGCCAGGGTCCGTTGGTCGTCAAATCCGACGAGATCTCCAGCTTCCAGAGGGCTGCGCGCGATGATCGTCAGGGTAAGCGTCGGAATGCTGGTCAAGGTGCACCTCAAAAGTCGATCGGCGAGAGCCCGAACAGCGCGTCGAGCGTGCTCTCACTGATGCCAGCGCCGGCGGCGACCATCAGGATCAGCGGGTGGGTGCGATCAATCTGGCGGGCGGCGGCCCAGTAGACGGAGGCGTAATCGCGCTCCATCGGCGACAGCGCGGCCACGACCCCGGCGAAGCTCTCGGGGATCTCGCCGCGAGCGGCCGCGATCACCTCGGGTGGGGACAGAAGGCCATACTCCATGCACCCCATCAGGAAGGCGAGCTTCGAGAGGCTCGCGCTGCCCCGGGCGGCCGCAAGCTCCGCGGCATGGGCGGCAGGGGTGCGGGGATCGATCCAGGCCTGTCCATTCCATTCGGCCCAAGGACCCGGCCGAGGCTGCGGGAACGGCTCGAACGCGCTTCCGTTCCAGTAGTGGCTGTCCTCGGCCACGTCGTCGTCGACTGGAACCGCGGTCAGCCCGGTGACCTCGGCCTGGAGGGCGAGGCACTCCTGGTCAGGCACGGCGCCGATCTGGATGATGAGCCCCTGGGCGTTGACGAGAGCGTATCGGATCATCGGCCTGCCTCACTCGCTGTCGATGCGTGAAAGCGCGTGAAGCAGTGCGCCCTTAAGCATCAGCCGGGAAGAGAAGGTGGTCGCCGTCCTGATGTCGCCGTCTTCGCCGACCATGACGACCGCGACAGCTGTCTGAGAATGCGCCCGCGCCTCGCCGAGGCACTGCTCCAAGGCCTCGACCACGTCGATGCGGGCCGAGGTGAGGGCGGTGCGCAGGAGGACAGTTTCAGCCATGTGGCCCTACCTCTTGACGTGAGTGGCGACCATCGTCCGGCGGACGATGCGGGGGGTGCCGGTATAGGCGCCGCTCGACAACAGCTGTCCCTGCAGCTTGTAGGTCGTGGGGCCGCTCCCGAGATCGTTGTCAAGGATCGACAGCCCGCCGCTGGTCTGGGTTCCCGATGCCCCTGTCACGGTCGGATAAGGGCCCGAGATGTCCACGCCATCGCGGGTGACCCTCAGGTTCGCAAGGCCGGCGGTACCTGTCGCATCCACCTGGAACGTGGCCATCAGCAGCGTCGGCGCGCCCTGCCGCGGCATTCCGATCGTCGCGAGGTCCGTCCAGCTGGTGGTCAGAACGGTGATGGCGGCCGAGCTGGCGACGAGAGGCACGGTCACCGCATTGCCGGCGATCTGCAGCGTGTCCACGACGGCAGTGCCCATCTGCGCCTTGCCGGTGACCAGAAGCGCGTCGGTCTTGACCCCGTTGCCGTCGATGAGGGTCCGCCCGTAGTTGGCGTTCAGGCGGTGCGCGCCCTGGTAAGTCGCAAGGATCAGCACCATGGGCTGGAACGCGATCGCGGCCGACGTCGTCGCCCAAAGCTGCGATCCATCCTTGGTGAACACGATGTAGAGGATGCCGCTCGTCCAGGTCGCGCTCCCGGCCGGGACGGCGAAGCCAGCCTGCTGCCCGTTGTCGGTCGGGTAGCGGATGACGCCGGCGGTCCACGACACCTGGTTGGGGCCCGGGGAGTTGTACTCGAACGTTATGTTCTCGATGGCGACGTTGCGGCTGCCGATCTCCATGGCGTTTGCGCGCACGGTATTGGCGGCGATGTTCCCGCCATCGATCTGCGTCAGGTCTCCGCCGAACCGCCAGTCAGCGAGGGTCCGGCTTCCCGAGATGGTGATCTTGCCCGGGTCGATGAGGGTGGTGTGGGCGTTCACCCGCGCCGCGGGGTCGGCAGCGCGGGCGGTGGTGGTCCCCAGGGCGTTGCCGTTGACTGTGACCGTCGCCAGAAGCGCCGTGCCGCCCCGGATCTTCTCGGCGACGAGGTCGACGACATGGCCGCTCTCGATCGTCGCTTGAGCGATCTGCGCGGGACCGGTGATCACCGCCTCGTTGGCCGTGATGTGGTTGGCCTTTACCGAGCCATCGACGATCAGCTTGCCGGTGTTCTTGCGGCGGACGGCCGGCGCGTAGGCCAAGCCCGAGACCGTGTTCTCCTTGGCGTACCAGAACACCCACCGCGCGGTGAACGCCCCGGAGGGAACGATAATGGGGGCGCTGTTCTCATAGATCTGGGTGCTGCGCGTCGTGGCGCTGGCCACGTAGACCCCACCGTTCGGGTCGGCGAGCTGTGCACCCAGCCGGTTGTAGAAGTACAGATAGGCCCGCAGATCCATGACCGAAGCCGCGGCCCCGAACGTTGCCTGGAACGTCGTCCAGAACTCATCCCCGACGGTCACGGCGAAGGGCTTGGAGACCATCGTCTGGTTGGCGGTGGCGTCCGGGTTGAAGAGTATCCGGCCGAGGCTGTTGGACCAGGACACGCCGCTGGACGGCTGCACCGCGCCCGAGCCCGACCACGCTGCCGGGTCCTGCAGCTGATCGTCCGGCACCAGGTTCGTGAAGTCACCGACCCCGATGATCGATGCGGTGACCGCGCCGGCAGCCAGCTCCCGCGTGTTGATGGCGCCCGCGGCGACGGTCCCCGCCGTGACCGCATCCTGCCCGAGCACGTCCGCCGCATAGGCGCTGCCGTTCCAGCGATAGAGCTTCCCGGCCATCATCACGACCGTGGTCAGCTTGCTGGTCGGCAGGCTGGCCACGATCGACACGGGCTCGATGCCCGAGGCAAAGGTGGTGGCGTCGATCACCCCCTGAAGGTCAGTGGCCGTGATCGCGTCCTTCGGCCCGGTCGTCGCGTTGGCGACCGCAGACCATGCCCCCTTGTTCCCCGACGTATCGACCGCACGCACCGCGTACCAGCGCCGCGCGTCATAGCCGAGGTCCGGCACCAGATAGTTGTTGGCCTGCGTCGTATAGGTGGGCACGGTCGAGGCGCCGGGCGTCTGGGCGCTGGTGTATTCGCGGATCTCGTAATGCGAGAGGTCCTGCTCGCCACTGGGGTTCCAGCGCAGCCAGATCGACCGCAGCCCGGGGGTCAGGACCAGGCCCGTCACGGCGGCCGGCGGCACGGTGTCGCTGGCGACGGTGTGGCTCGCGCTCGGTCCCCAGGTGCTCTTGTTGCCGACCCCGTCGACGGCGCGGCGGCGGACCGAATAGCTGACCCCCGAGAGGACCGGCGCCCACCGATACCGCGTGCCCGAGGTCTGGAAGAGCACTGGATTGGCACCGGCCTCGGTGACCTCCAACTCGGAATAGGCCACGCCGGCGGCGTCGGCCGTCCAGGTTGCCACCAGCTCGCCGGGCGTCGAGGTCAGGCTCACGGCCGCGGGCCTTCCCGGCGCAGTCGTGTCGAGGTCGCCCGGTGTCACCCGGACGTCCGGCGTGGTGAAGGCGGTCCAGAGCGTCCACTCGACGGCCCGATCGCCCTCCGCGAGAAAGCTGATGCGTGCCTCATAGGCGGTGGCTGGCAGCAAGCTCGCCGTGACCACTGTCTCGCCAGCCTCGGGGTCTGCCATCAGACCGCGGGCGGTATCGGTCTGGCCGGTGCGCCGCAGCTCCCAGCGCACCCCGGTGATCCCGTCGAGTGCCCACCCGCCCCAGCGCAACCGGGCAGCCGGCCGCCCGGCGCGGCCGTTCGCGCCCGGCAGCGTGATGCCTTCGGCGGTGAAATACTGTGGCACCACCGGCGCCGGGTCCGGCCGTGCAATCGGCGCCAGGGGCGACGGGATGACAAACCCGGGCTGCCAGTCGTAGTCGGCGGGGTCGACCTCGATCACCGAGGCGGTCACGCGGAGGGTCTGGGTGTCCTCCCCGATCTCATCGATCTCGAAGAGCTTGGCCTCATACCCCATTTCCGGCCAGGTGACCGCGATCGTGTCCAGCGGTTCGAGTGCCTCGGCCTCGGGCGGCAGCGTGAAGCTGTGGCGCCGGAACCGGCGCTCTTCTTCGATGTAGGCGCGCATCACGCGCTGAACCTGGAGACCCCACGGGCAGGCCGGCATCTGCAGTTCGGCGACCAGTCGACGCCCTTGGTCGCTGGCCTCCCACGCGGCGTTGTAGCGGGGCGGGGCATCCTTCGGGCGCCAGAGCTGAGCCGGTTCAGGATAAGACGCGTGGATGCCGTTGTAGGTCGCCTCGAGCCCGGGGAACGGCGTGCTGGCGATGTCCTCGTCGATGATGATGTCGTCGCTCGACACCACCATCACCGGGGCCGCCGGCGGCCCCACCCGGACGCGCCACGCCCCGCCGCTCTCGGCGACCTTGGCGCAGCACACCTTCAGCACCTCGTCGAGGACGGACGCCGGCTCGTCAGCCGTCGCCACCTCCCACGCCGCCTGCCAGCGCGGCGCGCCGTCGACCACCTGGTCCGCCGCCGTCATCGCTGCAACCCATTCGGCCCGCGGGAGAGCGTCGGCCGAGACGCCATAGCCCCACATCGGACCGCCCTGGATCGGGATGCCCCGCAGGATGTTGTAGGCGATCACGATGCCGTTCGTCGTCGTCGCCCAGGTCGCCGGCTGGTCCCATCGCTGGGCCCCGCTTCCACCCGTCGAACTGTCCCGGCGCGGATCATAGAGGGGTGTCCCCCTCATCACGAACCGGCAGCGGGGCAGGCCGTTGAAGCTCTTGGTGCTGTAGCGGAAGGTCAGGACGGCATAGCAGGTCCCGATCCCGACCATGTCAGCTGTCCAGGGCCGGCCCGATTTCTCCGCCCATTTCGTGCCGGGACCGTAGACCTGCACCAGATAGGGGTCCGGCGTGGTCTCGGTGCCGTCGTGATAGCGCAGCCAGATCTTGTCCTTGTACTTGTCGCCCAGCACGGGCCGGCCCGGGGTGATGACGGGTCGGGTCGGCGTCGCAGCATTGGGGTTGGCGGGATCGATCCCCTGCTGCTCGTACCACCACGCCGGCTTCGCCGCAGGCACCGGCCCGCCCTGCACCATCGACTGCTCGGCGTCGGCGAACGCCACCTCAGTGTCGTCGATGATGACCTTGTCGAGCTGTGCACCCGGCACGTTGCCGAGGTCGATCACGTAGGTCAGATAGGCGTTCGACCAGTCGTCGAACTTGCCATGCGACATCGGCGGGCAGACCATGTGCCCGTCGGTCGCGTACCAGCCGAGCACGAAGCGCATCGGCTTGTCGCCGCCGTCGGTCGTGATCTCGGTCCTGATGCCCCGCTGCTGCGGCTTGGTCAGCTGCTTCTGGATCGCCGAGGAGATGGCGCTGACGGCCGTGGAGAGCAGCAGCCTGCCGACCAGCGCCCCGACCCCGGGGGAGAGCAGCCAGCTCGCGGCAGCACCAATCGCCAGACCGACCTGCGGCATCAGCGGACCCCCAGGATGCGGTCGGCCCGGCCGATCGGGACGAGGCCAAGTCCGGGCCCTTCCGCGCGCAGGACATACACCAGCGCGCCCTGGACGATCCCGAGCGCCGGCTGGCCATCGACCCCGGGCAGGACGGCAAGGTCGCCGGGGAGGACCATCGCGGCGGGCACCTCGGGTAGCAGCGCTGCGGCCGCCGCGACGTGGTCAGCATGTCCGGCGGCCCGGATCAGCCGCATGCCCTCACGGCGGGTGGCATAACGGCCCCGCCACGGCGCGGCCGGATCGCGGCCGGTGACGGCCTCCACCCCGCCAGCGGCGAAGAGCGCACAGTCGTGCCGACCCCAGCCGAAGCCTTCGCGGGCGACCCGGACGAGGTAGGAGCTGAGCCGCGCTTCCCAGTTGTAGAGCCTCATTTCTGGCCCCACTTCACCGGCACGGCGCCGGACACGTCGCTGTACTGAAAGAACCGATCCGGGCCCCCTCCGGGCAGGGTGCGAAGCTGCCCGGTGGCGTCGGACTTCTTCAGCGCGAGCGTCTTGGTCCCCGCGCGTGCCGATGAGACGACCGTCACGTCCAGCCGCCCCTCGCCTCCCTCGCCCGCGGTGATGTCGTTGAGCTTGTTGATCCAGCCGCGCAGGCGCAGGACCGGCCCGCCCACGCCCCGCATGGTGGTCGGGTCGATGACCAGGCGATGCACCTCGATCGGCGCCTGCCGGACCTCATAGCCCTTCACCTCCTGCTCGACTTCGGGAGCCATGGGGGCGAGCCGCAGCCGGGTTTCCCGGATGTCGGTCCCGACACCGGCCCGGATCGGGTCGAGGCTGACCAGCCCGCCGGCGCCGTAGTACGTCCGCAGCTGACCGCCGACGGCGATCTCCTGATGGTCATCCCCGGTCCAGAGGCCCAGGCTCTCCACCGCCCCGGTGCCGCGGTTGCGGCCAGTGATCCACACGAGCCAGGCGACGAGGATCGGCTTGCGGGCGATCAGGTGCTGGGAGAGGACGGTCGGGCGTGACTGCATCGGCCTACCTCAGCGTCTGCTGCACGCGAAAGCTGACGCCTTCCGTGATCGTGCCGCTGCGCATCGACCCGGACTGGAACGAGCGCGGGACGATGATCGCCTTGCAGGCGGGCCGCTTGAGCGTGACCGGTGCATCAACCGCCGCCCCTTCGCGCACGGGGGGAACCACCTCGATCGCGGGCGTCGTCCCGTCCGGGTTGGCAGTCACCTGGGCGTTGACGATCTCATGCAGCGCGTAGCGGGTCGGCGTAGCGCCATAAGGGAATGCCAGCAGATCGCGGCGCGACAGGATGTAGCCGGCGGGCAAGCCCTTGAGCGTGATGTCGCGCCGGTTCGCGCCGATCGAGTTGAGGGCCGGGGCCGCCGACCCGAGCAGCCCCCCGGTCGGATCGCGGCGCGGGAAGAGGCGCGTCGCGTCGGCCAGCATGAAGCTGGCGCCCGCGCCGCCGAGCAAGTGAACCAGAGGCAGCACGGCCGCGGCCTCGTCCGCAGTCATCGGCCCGAGCCGCAGCTCTGCCTCCCAGAGGCGCGCGGCGTATTCCGCCCGCAGGATTTCGCCGCCCTGGGTCCGCGACGTGCGGGTCGTGTCCGGCAGCACGAGGTGGCCGCTCGACAGCGGCAGCAGGTCGAAGAACTGGGCGCGGCTGAGCGGAAAGGTGAGCGCCATCAGCGCACCCTCCGATCGGCCAGGAGTTCCGTGACGCGGCCCGGCATTCGGAACCGGTCATAGTCCTCGAGCGCCGCCGCCATGCCGCGGCGCGCCGCGCGCTCCACCTCGGCGGGATCGTTGGCGCCGCGCAGATCGAAGCTGGGCGCGAAGGTGACGTTGCCGCCAGCGGCCGGCCCGCCCGCCGCGGAGCCGGTCATCGGCCCGGGGCCGACAAAGCCGCCCGACGCGAAGCCGCGCAAGCTGCCCCGGTGCAGGGCGTCGAGGTTCCGCGCGCCGATGCGGCGGACCGATGCAGCGGAGAAGACGTACTCCTGCTCGTGCACGACGCCGGCGACGCGCGACGGGTCGGTGCCGCCCGTGGGGCCGCCCCGGGCGAAGCCGGGCGCGGCCGCGTTCATGCCCTGCGTCAGCAGCCCCAGTCCGAGATTGACCAGGCCTCCCAACGCGCCGCCCTTGTTGCCCGAGAGGGCCGCGCCGAGGATCTGCTGAAGGGCGCCGCCGAACTGGCCCATGCCCGAGGCGAGATCGCCCATCTGGCCAGTGGCGTTCTGCGCGGACTGTCCCATCTGGCCCACCGGCGTGGCCGCCGCCTGGGCCGCGCTGCCAAAGGTCGCCAGCGCCTGCTCGGCCCCAGCGAGGCGCTTCTCCCAGTGCATCCCCGAGCCCATGACGTTCTGGTTGTAGCCCGAGGGGCGCTCGAACCCCTGCATCGCCCAGGTGGCGGCCCGCAGGTCGGGCGCAGCCATCAGCCGACGATATGCCCCATTCTCTGCGCCCATGAATTCGCGCCACACGTACTCTGCCTGAGCCGTGACGTTCCCGAGGTTTCCGCGGCCGCCAATCGCATCGAGCAGACCTCGCATCCGCGGGCCATTGTGCTGCCACAGACCGATCGCGTTGCCGTTGT
Source organism: Paracoccus sanguinis (assembly GCF_900106665.1). GTDB lineage: Bacteria > Pseudomonadota > Alphaproteobacteria > Rhodobacterales > Rhodobacteraceae > Paracoccus > Paracoccus panacisoli. Next base: position 705,243 of record NZ_FNNA01000001.1, on the reverse strand, counting down.
CTCCAGCGATTGCGGGATTGAAACCGCTTTCGGCTCCGGCATGGCCGACGATGGCGGCGATCTGGTGCGGGGCCAGACCCTTCGCCGCGAAGAAGTTCCAGATTTCGCCGGCGACGCCGCGCCCCGTTGTCAGCGGCGCCGCGTTCACGTTGGCCACGCCGGGCAGACCGGTCGCGCCCGGCAACCCGGCGAGCAGCCCCGCGGCGCCGTCCCCGAGCCCCAGCGACGCGGCGTTGATGGTCACCTGCGCGGCTGCAATCTGCATCGCCTGCACCGGCTGCGTCGCCGCACCGATCACCGCGTCCTGGTCGAGCGGCGTCCGCCCCGTCAGCCGTCCCCAGATCCCGGCCAGGCCGCCGACGTCGTCGAGGGTGCCGAGGTTGGTCCCGAGCAGCATGTTCTTAAGCGGGTTGCGCACGGCGAGGTCGAAGAAGCCCTTGTTCAGCTCATCCAGCAGGCCCGCGACCGCGCCCTTCACGTCGCCGCCCTTGAGCTTGTCGAGCACCGCGTCGATCGCCGCCTCGCCGGCGCCCTGCACACGCTCCCAGGCATCGGCCTGCGCATCGATCTGGCGGTTCAGGTCGACGAGCTCGAGGGCGCTCGTCCGCACCTCTTCCGCCGCCGCGCCGGTGAGCCCTTGCGCCCGGATGTCCCGCTCGGCCTGCACGAGCGCCAGGACGCGGGCCCGGACGGCGGCGGTCTGGCCGACCAGGGCCAGTTCCAGGCGGGCCTGCTGCACGCGCTCGGCTGCGCCGCGCAGATAGTCGTTCTGGGCCTGCCGCCGCTCCTCGGCCGCCTGAAGCTGGTGGGCGACGCGAAGGCCGGTCACGATCTCGGTCAAGCGGCGCTTCTCGTCGCCCTCGGCGCGGGCCGCGGCAGCGATCAGAGGCCGCAGCTGCAGCTCGCGCTGGATGGCCGCGTTTGCCTCGCCCGCGGCAAGGGTGCCGGCGGCGACCTGAGCCGCGACCTGCTGGCGGACGGCAACCTCGTCCGAGATGGTGGCGATCTGGCCGCGCGCGGCGCTGATCGCCTCGGTCAGGCTGCGCGCGCGTGCGGCGTTGGCGGTGGCGTCGGCAAGCGTGGCATCCTTGGTTTCACGCATCACGCGCACGCGTTCGCGTTCACCCTCCAGGTCAGCTTTCGTCAGCGGATCGCGCGCCATGCCGATCTGGGCGTCCAGCGCGTCGGTCAGGATCGTGGTCTGCAGATCGTGGATGGCCTTGGCGCGCTCGTTCGCCGCCTCGGCCGTGGCGCGGGTGATGGCGCGCCAGACCTCCAGCGCGCGCTCGAGCGGCGACAGGGACTTTTCGTCGGCGTCACGTTGCGCCTCGGCCACAGCTTTGGCTTGCAGCCGCTCAGCCGTGGTCGCGCCGATCAGCCGGGCCTCCAGCGCCAGTGCCGCCATCTGGTTGTCATAGGCGCGGGCGCGATCGTCCACGATACTGCGCTCGCGCGCCGCAGCGTCGTCTCGCATCCCGGCCATGATCTTCTGCCAGGTGGCGCTGTTCTGGTCGATCCCCCAGCCACGCAGCTTCTCGGCCGTCAGCTCCTGCTGCTGATGCAGTTCCTCGGCCCGGACCTGGGCGCTGTCCTGGCCGTACTGCAGGATGGTGAGCTGCAAAACAGACTGTCGCTCGAGGTCGCGCGCCATCGCGGCGGCAGCGACCTTGCCCGCCGCGTTTTCCTGCAGGCCCTTAAGCCTCGCCAGCTCCTGTCCAGCAGCGACGATCTTCGCAAGGAACTCGTCCTCTTCCTTGCTGCTCCCGCCTCGCGCTTCAGCAGCCGCCTCCCACGCTGCCTTGAGCCGCTCGACGGCTGCAACCTGCGCCTCGATCGTCTTGGCCCGGTCGAGACCGGTCATCGCGTCCAGGACGGGGTCGATCAGCGCGGTCGACCCCGAAGACCCATCGAGCCCGAACACCCCCCGCAGCTTCTTGCGGTCGCGCGCGCGGCGCGCGTCGTACAGCTGTGCGTTCGTGCTCGCGTTGGGGTCGTCGTTCCGCCACGTCGGATCGACTAACCAGAGGCCCTGTTCCTTCTGCAGAGCGTTGACCGCATCACCCGCCCCCCGCATTGCGCGGCGGCGGTCGATATCAGCCATCGCGCGCGCAAGACCTTGGGCTGCACCTGCCGCACTCCCGAATTCCGCCGCGAGTTCTTCAGTGGAGGCTCGAGCGATCTTGCTCTGCTTGCCATAGTCGCTGACGGCGCCGGACAGGTCGCCCATCGCATCGTCGAACGACTTCGACTTGGGGATCAGCGCTGCCAGCGCCTGCACCCCGACCGCCCCCAGTGCAATCAGGCCCATGGTCACCAGCGAGACCGGGTTGATCATCGACATGAACCCGGCGGCGAGCGTGCGGGTGATGCTGGTGCCCTTCTCGAGCCCGTTCAGCACCTGGCTGACCTGCGTCCCCTGCTGCAGCGCCAGCATCAGCGGGCTCTGGCCGGCCATCGCCATCATCATGATGTCGTTGCCCTGAGCGGCGAGGTTGCCGGTGACCCACGCACCGGTGCCACGCTGCATCTGTCCAGCGGCCGCGCTGCCGAGAGGCGCGGCGGGAGCCAGCTGGGCCGCGGCGTGCTGCCTCGCCGCGGCAGCCTCGCGGGCGCTGATCGCACCCATCCGCTCGGCATCCGCGATGCGCTCGAGCTGCTGCTCGTACTGGCGCGACACCCCGAACAGCGGGTTGAAGCTGGCCCGGATGTCGTCCATCGCCGCGCGCCAGGCGACCGACGCCTGCGCGGTCTGGGCGATCGCGGCGCCCGCGCCCGCGAAGGACTTGGCGTAGCCGTCGAGCGAGGCCCGGGCCGCCTGCACGGCCGTGGCCGTTTCGCCGATCGAGATCCGCGCCGTGCTGGCGGTTTGCTGGAAAGCCCGCGTCAGGGCAGCGCTCGCTGCGCCGCTGTCGACGACGGCGAGCCCCTTCTTGGCCGCCGTGGCCCGCAGCGCGCCGTCGATCACCTTCTGCATCGCCGCGGCCTCGGCATCGAGCGCCGACCGGACTTTCGCAGCCTCGGCCGTCGTCTTCTGCAGCGACGTCTGGAAGTCCTGCAGCGTGCCCTTGGCCTGGCCGGCGTCGGCCCGCAGCACCATCGCGATGTTGAGCGACTGCGTCATGCCCGGCCCTCCGCGAACGTGGCCAGTGCCTCATCCTCCATGAGCTGAAGGTCGGCGAAGACGGCATCGGGTTCGGCGACCCTCCCGCGGGCGAGAACGACGTTCACCCCCGCGTAGTCGAGCCCCAGCCATACCAGCCCGGCCATGCCGGCCGCGCACCGCCACTGGGTGGCGCAGGCGAGCCAGGCCCGCATGGTGTCCGCATTGGCCTGCATGATCTCGAACGCCTCGTCTTCCCGCGGCGCCTCGGCCGCCACCGTCACCCCGAGGGCCGCGAACTGGGCGGCCACGTCGTCATCGACCGTTGCTGGCCGCGCCCGGTCGGTCTGGCCGAGCCGCGCGAGCGCCCAGGCCCGCGCGGCGGCTCTCAGTTTCCCAAGCGCGCCGCCTCGCCGTTGAGGCTGTCGGCGATGGCCCGGGCGACGGCGTTGCGGAACCAGCTGTGCTGCAGCGCCTGCCGCATGGCGTCTTCGGAGAAGGGCACCGTGCCCTGCTCGTCGACCACCCCGTCCCAGTTCCGCACCACCCGGAGGGTCTGGTCGATCTCGTGATCGATGACCTCCCGGTCGGTCCGAAGCCTGACCAGAGCCTCCTGGGACGCGAGGGCCTCGTCGCGCGACAAGGGTTCCAGCTCCAGCTTGAACTCCTGCTCGACGAACTGACCCGGGTTCTCGGGGTCGGGGAGGCGGACGATGACCGGCCACCAGTAGCGGTACGACGCGGCGAGCTTGAAACGCATGGCCGTCCCCCTCACCGCACCACGATCGACAGCTCGTCGCGGCCCGTGACCGGGACGAAGCTGAGCGGCAGCGAATAGTTGGCGATCCCGTCCGTATCCCCCTGGGTCGGCCGCCCGATCTCGACGGCGGGGGCGTTGAACGCCACGATGTTCCCCGCGGCCCCGCCGTGGATCAGCGCCATCGCACCGCGCTCGCGGCTCACGGCCTTGCCGATCCAGTTGGCCTCGGCGATCAGCCGCGCCTCGAGCACGGCCTGGCCGACGGTCTTGCGATCGCTGATCAGAACGCTCTCGGAGCCGATCAGGAAGCGGGGCACCACGGTGTTGCCGAGGTCGATCGAGAGGCTTTCGGCCACGCCGGGGATGCCGTGGAGCGTGAAGGTCGTGTTGGCCGACGATGCCTCGAGCGGCGCCGTCCAGCCCGCCTGCGACACGGTCGGCATGGCAGCATCGGTGACGGTCCCGAAGAGGCCGGTCAGCTTGAAGCGGAACCGCGGCAGAGCCTTGGGTGCGAAGTTCACCGTGAAGGTGCCCCGGCAGCCGAGCATCACATGCTGGACGCCGTCGTTGTTGAAGTGGAGCGTCGCGCTTTCGACCCCGGTCTCGACGATCGTGTAGGACACGCTCACGCCGGCCGACACGGTCTCGGCCATCCCGCAGACGCGCAGCAGCGTGCCGTACTTCGGGACGGTGCCGGCGGCGCCCGCCCCGGCCACCTCCACCTCGAACTCGATGGTGGCATGCTTCCCGGTGAGGACGACGCCCTGGTTGCCGAGGTAGGGCAGGATCAGGTCGCGGCTGACCTCCTCGGCTTCGAGGATGTTCAGCTGGGGGTTCGTGACCAGCACCGCGTCAGCGGCCGCCGGCGCCGCGCTGGTGCCATAGGTGGTCTCGCGCTTGACGAGGATCGCCAGCTTGTTCTTCAGACGGATGCCCATCAGGGTTTCCCTTTGCTCTTCGCGGGGACATCAGCCCCAGCGGGGGTTTCCGGTGCCGGCGCCTCGGGCGCGGTCTCGTCATCGGCCGGCGGCTCGCTTTCGCCGGCATCGTCACTGTCGGTGTCGGGATAGCGCCGCAGCTGTCCCGACTTGGTCATCAGCCAGCGGCCGCCGGTGGTGGGGAGGTCGTTCATCGCTGCACTCCTTGCAGATAGCGGGTCGTTTCCCAGGTCTGGACGTAGACGCTGACGCCGTTGCCCAGCGGCGAGCCCTCGCCCCCGACGAGCTCGCAGGGGCCGAAGCCGGGGGCAGGCTCCCAGCCGGCCAGCGCGGCTTCGATCTCGGCCTTGATGCCGTCGAACTCGGCGGCGCGCTGCGCGCCCAGAGCGTCGCCGTGGCGGCGGACGATGAACGCGGTCAGGAACTGCACCACCACCAGCTGGCGATGCATGCCCGTGATCAGCTGCGCCTCGGCCGCACGCTCGCGGTAGGGGATGACGAAGACGGTGCCATGCAAGGCGGCAGTCGCCTTTTCCAGCAGATCGAGGTCCTCGGCCGTCTTCACGTCGGTGACGGACGGGCAGACCTCGGCCAGCCAGGCACCGATCACCCCGATCATCGCCAGCCCCGCAGGAAATCGTCGGTGAACACCTGTCGGGGCGAGGCCGAGAGATGATCCCCGGCCGAGGTGGCGGCTGGTTCGCCACCCGAGGGCAGCGGAAGGCTGATCGCGCCGCGCTGGACGTCCCGCAGCCCGGCGAGAGCGTCCTTGTAGTCTGCGGTGACGTACTCGGGGGGACCGTCGCGGTGGAGGTGATAGCGCGCGATCGCCGTGGCCCAGGTGCGCAGCAGGTCCGGCACCGTCGAGAAGGGCAGCGTGTACCGGCCGGCCAGATAGCCGTTCGCGAGGTTGTCGGCGTGCGTCAGCGCCGCCCCGATGACCTCGGGGTCGGGGATCAGGTCGCCATCACGGTCGGCGACCTGGACGATCTCGTCCATGCCGGCGCGTTCGATCAGATCCTCGAGGGTGGCGTAAGGCACGGATCAGCCGCCCAGCTCGGCGTCGCTCAAGCGCTGAGGGCGCGCGACGGCGCGGTTCACCGCCATGAAGCCCTGCTCGATCTGCGTGCGGCCGATCGCGAGCCAGCGCTGATCGACGACGCCGCTTTGGGCAAGCAGGTCCAGCTGGCGCAGGACGTCTTCCTCCATCCGCTTGTTTGCAGCCATGCGCTCCTGCGCATCTTCGCTGAGGGGGCGATATCCAGGGATCGGTGCCATGATGCGCTCCATTCTGTGGCAGTTGGGAGGGATTGGCCGGGCGGGTGCCACCGCCCGGCCGGGTCGGTCACTTGCCACGCTTCTTCGGCGCGGTGTCGCTGACCTCACCGCCAGCGTGCTCGGCGGTGTCCTTGTCGGCCTTCGGAGCGGTCGCGACGGCCAGTTGCGCGCGCAGGCTGTCCCGTTCGGCCTGCGCTTCAGCCAGCTTGAGCCCGAGATCGTCAGCGCGGCGCCGTTCGTTAGCCAGCTCGGCGGCGGTCTCGGCGAGCGCTTCGGCGACCTTCTGCCCGACCATCGTCTCGGCCATCGCCAGCGCCTTCTCATGAAGCGCCTGGTCCTCGTCCGAGGCGGGGCCGGGCAGCTCCACCTCGGGGAGGGCGGCGAGCGCGCCCAGCTCGACGAGCTGGAGCGCCACGCCGATCGTGACCTCGACCTGGTCGCCCTTCTTCATGTCCTGGCCGTCGATCCGGGCCGGCCCGGTCAGCGTCACGGTGGTCTTGCGGTGCGGCATCATCGTCCCTCCGATCAAGCCGCCGGGCCGCCGGCGGCCTGGAACAGGAACCCGGCATCGGCGCCGACGACGTAGGGACGGCGCTCGACCGTGGTCGGGTAGATCCACGACTTGGTGGGGCGGTCGTAGTAGGGCTGCTCGACCTGCGGGTAGCCCTCGAGCTCGTAGGTGTAGCCGAACGAGGGCGCGCCATACGCCTGGCCCTGCTGGGGGACATAGGCGAGGATCGCGTCGTCGCCCCAGATGTCGGTCGCGGCGTCGGTGTCCGCGGCGGTCTCGGGCAGGTAGACGCCCTTGCCCACCACGACCTTTTCCACGTCGAAGTAGGCGGCGAGCATGTCGACGGTGATGCTCTCCTTCGTCGTGTACTTGAACTGCTCGCGCACGGACGGATGATCCGTCAGCGCGTTCGCCGCACTCGGGCCGAGCTGCAGCACGTTGGGGTACCGGCCGATGCTGCGGCGGATCACCTCGCGGGCGCCGCGGATGTCCGACAGCGGCTTCGACGTCGGCGACGTCCAGCGCGAGCCGCCGGCGAGCGCCACGCGGTTGTTGACGCCATAGGTCGCGGTGTCCCGGGCGAGGCGCGCGGCCTCATACTCGAGACCGAGGTCGACCATCCCCATCACCATGTCGATGGCACCGGCCCCGAGGTCGACGCCGGGCGCACCCTCCGCTTCCTGCTGGTGTTCGACCGGCACCACGCCCTCCAGGGCGTCCTGGACCAGGCTGATCGGGTCCGAGGCGTAGCCGTACTGGACACGCTTCACGTTCGAGCCCGGCGCGCGCCGGGTCGAGATCATGCGGAACCCTTCCTTGCCGAAACGGATCACCCGCATGTTGCGGCTCGGAACGGGCACCCGCGGGAACAGGGCGGGCGAGACGAACTCGAGGTTGCGGTAGCCACGGGCGTGGGTGGACAGGACGGCGTCGACGACGCCAGCGGTGCGGTTGTTCAGAGACATCTGCCGGGTTCCTTCAGCGGACGAGGACGAGGACGAAGGCGCCGGCAGCGGCCGTGTTCAGGGCGCGGCCGAGCGGGTTGGCGGGCGTCGCGCCGGCCGCCTGCACGGTGCCGGCGGCGGCGCCCGAGACGACGACCTGGCCGGCGGTGATCGCAGCCGCGGCCCTGCAGCGGAAAGCGCCGATCGCGATGACCGAGGTCGCTTCGCCGATCGCGGCGGGGTTGCGGGCCCAGCCCTTCACAGCGGCATCGACCGCGGTCACGGGGGCGTCGTTGAACCCGACGAGGTCGCCCTCGGCGATCGGGGCGGTCGCCACGGCCGTGAGCGACAGCGTGTCGTGGAAATGGTTCATGGATGGCTCCTCAAGCCTGGACCGCTTTCACGGCGTCGAGATACGGGGTGTCGGGGTGCTTGGCCTGCCAGGCCAGGGCGCGGGCGTGGAGGTCGGCGTTCGCCACCTCGCGCCCGTCGGCCGAGAAGGCCGCGGCGGGCGTGGCGTCGTCCTCGATCTCGGCCGCGCCGAAATGCACCACCTTGGGCTGCGCCGCGAGAATGTCGCGCAGCCGCTGGGCGGGATTGGCGTCGTCGGCCGAGAAGGAGGCCGCATCCACGGCTGCCAGATCGTCAAGCAGCTGCACCACCTGGTCGCGGCTGGCGGGCAAGAGACGGCCGCCGTCCACCAGGCCGTCGGCGAAGGAGACGTGGTCGGCGTGGCGAACCGCCTGCTCACGCTCGGCCATCGCGGCTTCGCGCGCGGCGATGGCCGCCTCGCGGTCGGCGAAGGCGGGGGTGTCGGAGGCCGGAGGCGTCACCGGCGCAGCGGTCGGGGTGTCGTTCGGGGGCGTCATGTCGTCTTCCTCGACAGGTTGTGTGGGGACGTTGGGGGGCGCGGCGAATGCCGGGCCGCGGCGGGGCTCGTCCTCGTCGGCCAGCCACTCGATGCTCATGGCCGGCAGGGCGCGGTCGGCGTCCGCGAGGCCGAACTTCTCGATCAGGAACTCGCGCAGCCCGCGCAGAAGGCGCGAGGTGCTCTCGCCGACGCCGAACTCGGCGGTGAAGGTCACCGCGGCGTCCTCGTCGTCGGCGAAGTGCACATTGCGCAGCCCCGACACCGCCGGGGCCGCGGCGCCCAGGAACCCGACGTGCTTGGGGTACCAGGTGCCGGGGATCGGGTTGGCGCTGTGCTCGGGGCGGAAGAAGCTGAGGCTCACCTTCTTGTAGCGTCCCGCCTTCACGGCCTCGGAGAAGGCGGGCTCCATCTCGGCCACGTCGGCGTAGAGCCGGTCGGCCGTGGCGTCGAACTCGAACGCCCGCACCCAGCCGAATGCCGGAGCATCGGTGGCGGGGTGGCCGACGACGATCGGCGCGGGCGCCGTCTCGGGGTCGTAGCTGTCGGCGATGGCGCGGAGGTCGGCCGCGGTGAACGACAGCGGCGCGCCCTGCATGGGCGTGAAGCGGCCGGTGCGGAAAACCTCGATACGGGCGGTGGTCATGCGATGGTCCAGTGCAAGAACTGTCCATCACGCTGTACGGGACCCGGAGCGGCCATGACGCCGGACATCAGGTCCGCGCTGGGGCGCCCCCTCGGCCCCAGATGAGCACATGCTGCCCGCTGCCGCTCGTCGGATCAAGCCCGGATCGCGCGCCTACTCCTCGACCCTGCCGGCAGAAGCGCCGCAGCGCGGATTTAACGGCCTATTAACGGGGGGTGTCGGGTTTTCTGGTCCGGTGGCACCATCCAGACGCACCCGAGGCCTCCTGCGCGATTTTCGCCGACACTAGTCATCCTCATCAAGGTCGATCACCTCATGGACGGCAAGTATCCTGTAAGCGCGGGGCTTGCCGCCGACCGTCTCCACATCGAGATCGACCACGAAGCCCTTCTGAAACGGATTGCCGTCGTCTTTGAGTATCTCGTCCTTGATCCGCTGTCCGGCCAAGTCGGAGGCATAAATCAAAGCCCTGGGCTTCAGATCGACCCGCTCCACAATCCCCTTCTCGGACGTCTTTCTGCCCACCTTCAGGTCGTCGACGCTCGATTGGTGAAGACGCATGAGGACACGGCTCAGCTTGGCGCTTCCCGTGGCCTCGATCTCTTTGCGCTGCGATGTCGCGTTCTCACTGATGATTGCCGCTTCGTTCTTGTTAATGACGAGCTCCTGGATGACCTCGCCGTTCTGATATCGTGCGGCAATGAACAGCTCTCCGTTACTGTCGTTCGCCACCGTCTGGACAGTATCGTTGAGGTTTTTCAGTTGAGCGGTGGTCGCGCCTTCAGCTCGGCCGCCAGGTTGCCTCAGCTGTCCAAAGACCCTCTTCATATGGCTCACGAAGTCGACGGCGGTGTTGGTCATTTCAGCCGTCGAGATGATCGGCGCCAAGATGGGCAGAAGCTCGAGGACAATCGAGCCCTTTCGGATATCGACGATCAGCAGCCGTGTCTGGTCGACTTCGATCCGGGGGGACCTTTCCTTGAGCCGCAGTTCGTGCTCACGGGCAATGCCAGTGAGAGAGGCCGTGAAGTCGAGGAGTTCGATCGGCTCGGAGTTTCGGATGATGACCTCAATATGAGCCACGTCATCGCGCATCTTGTGGGCCTGCGGTAGTACGGCACCCGCCATTTTCTGTACCATCCTCGCGACTGCTGCTGGGATTGGCATATCGATTTCCCCATGTGGCGCAAGGATTTCGAGGTCTTGCTGACGTCAAGCCCGGCGATCTGGTTTCGTTCACACCCCCAGCCAGTCCGAGGCAATGTTGATGATGGCGGCCTGGTCGGCCTTGGACAGCCCGAGAAAAGGACGCGCCGGCATCGAAATCTCGTAGGCCTTCCGCTCGACCTTCTGCACGAAGTTGGCCTTCGGCTGGCCCTTGCCGCCCTTCTTCGGCGCGAAGCGGTTGTCCATCTTCTGGGATTTCCAGCTGACGTGCCGATAGACGACGCCCTCGCGAGCCGGGCGGCTGATCGTGCCGCCCAGCTGGTGGATCGCACCGTAGGGAACGGGCGTCCCGATCGACAGTGTATCGCCGTCCACCCGCTTGTTGAGCGAGCTCCGCATATAAGAGTTCCGCGTCAGGATCTGGATCGGCGTCTTCCCTGCGCGCTCCCGCTCCCGGATCGTCGCTCTCGAGAGCGGCTTCCACGGCTTACCGTCGGGGTCCTGCTGGCTGACGAAGCGGTCGCGGGTCGAGTGCAGCAGCTCGTCGCCCACGTCATTCAAGAACCCTGTCTTGTCCTCGAGGCGCTCGATCAGGTCCGCCAGGCGCTGCCGCGCGGCGGCGTCATCCAGCCTGGCATCGAAGACAACGCGTGCACCTGACATCTTGAAATCTCCTGCAGGATCGTCCAGCTTTCAAGGAAAGCCGAGGTCTGAGCGGGGTGCCTCCAGCCGGACAGGACCTGGCACGATGGTCAGAGCACCCTGACCATCATTTTCTTTTCCACAGCAGCCTGCCGTAGCGCTTCGTCTTGATGCCCCTCGGTGAGGGTACCTTGTTCCGGTCGGGAACGAAGGCGGTGGCCGCTTCCCAAGTCCGGTTTCCCATCTGGAAGATCGCCGTCTGCGCGATCTGGGTCACATCTCCGGTCAGGTCCGTGACCCGCCCCACCCGGATATATCGCAGGTCGAGAAACCATTCGCCGTGCTTGTTCTTCCTCGACACGTCCCGGGCGTCGCTGGGCGAAGCCTTGTAGGACACGCCGAGCCAGATCTCATCCGGCTCCCTGATCGTTTCCGCGACCATCTCGGTGAACGGTCCCCGGGCGCGCTTGGCCTCCTTCCCCGTCCCGTCGCGCTGGCGAAAGAGGTCTTCGGAGATCGGGATGACGTTGCCGGCCTGGTCCTGATGCCAGGCGACACCGCCCGGACCGATGCCGAACCGCTTGAGGAAGGCCGCGATCGCCTCTTCCTCTGCACCAGGGGCAGCGGGCTTCCCCTTGAAGTCACGTCCGGCGGCCAGCAGATCGTCCAGCGGCAGCGGCGGACCGGTGTCTTCGTCATACGCGATCACCCCCGGCGGCGGCGCGGCCGAGGGAACCAGTCCTCGTTGCCAGAGCTCGCCAGGCATGTAGTCCCAGCCGAAACCGATCCCTTCGGGCACTGCGGCAAACCCGCCTCGCGGGTCAGGCTTGAGGACCGTCCGGGACGGCGGGGCGGCGTCGGGCCCGGATTTGCCCAGAGCCTCGAGGTTGCGCTGGGACAGGTTTCGGACCCCGCAGCTGCACAGCCAGTCGTTGGGCGGGTAATGGGCGGTCCACCACGGATCGTCGTGCATCAGCACCAGCCCATCCCACTGGACGTGCTGCTCGCGCGGGCGCTTCGGCAGGCGGTTTTCAGCGTGGCGATACTGCCAGTAGGGCCGCATCTTCAGCACCGCCGGGTCGCGCATCTGCTTCAGCCGGCCGGCCGCATAGGAGGTCCGCAGGTTCGTCTCGAAGATGGTGCGCATCCGCCACGCGCCCCACTTTTGAGGCTCGCGGTCGGAAAGCCCGTATTTTCTGATGATCTCGGCCATCTCGAGGTTGAAGGTCCGGCGGTCCCACGTCTCGGCCGCGCTCTTGACCGCGCTGTACACCTCCTCGAGCGGGGCAAGCTCGGCTATCCCGGCAACGACGAAGTCACGGTCATGGCGCCCATACAGAGCGTCCGTCCAGGCCTTGGTGAGCGCAGGGCGCTTCTGACGGATGAACTCCGCCTGCTCGCGGAAGGTCTGACCTGTGGCCTCGACCCCGAAGCGAGCGGCGGGCTCGTCGTCGCTCACGCTGTCAGCGCCCAGGAGAGCCGCCAGCTCCATCGCATCGCCCAGCAGATGGGCAGATGCTTTCGGCGACCAGCTGGCGGCCAGATCCAGAAGACGATCCCCCGCCCCGCTCGCGGTGTCCTGGTCCACCGCGGCCGCCAGCTGGTCGAACCGTCTGCGAAAGATCGGGTGAAGCCTGGCCATCAGCTGGTCGGTCAACCGGCTGATCGGGTCGTCCGGCTCCGCAAAGCAGACGTGCTTCATGGCTGCCCCTCGCCGGGGGGCGAGTCCGGCTCGGTCCGCGGCCCGGGTTCAGGCATCGGCGCCGCCACCGGCACGCTCTTGAACGCTGCGCGCCCCTCGACCAGCTTGCGCAGCGCCGCCTCGGACATCCCCTCGACGGGTGCGAGGTGCGGCAGCAGCTCCAGCGCGATCGTGTCGTCTGCGACGTTGACCAGGAAGGACAGCGCGTCGCGCATCGCGGCGGCGCGTGCCTTGGCGGTGTCAGCCTTCGCCTGGCCGACCTTGGCGGTCTCGAGCTCGTTCTCGGGGCGGGCGCGCCAGACATGGGGCACCCGTGCGCCGGGCAGATTGTAGTCGACGATCCATGCGACCAGCGACTGGCGCAGGGTGGAAGACAGAAGGTCGGCATCGCTGTCCACCAGCAGCTCGAGGATTTCCGCATGGGTCTCGGACGCTGCGCGCGATCCGTTCGAGCCGATGTCCGTGGTCAGCGTCTCGCCAGTGACGCAGATCGCGATCTCCTTGTCCCAGTAGGCCAGGAAATCGGCGTAGGTCACGGCGCCCGACCGTGCCGCCTCGAGGAACTTCACGTCCGTCCCGACCGGCACCACCACCGCCGACGAGCCGCGGATGTCGAGCAGCGTGTTCAGCAGCCGGTTCTGCTCCTCGCTCAGCTGGCCGTAGGGCGACTGCGCGATGGCGGTCGGGGCTGCAAACTTCTCGAGGAAATGCAGCCAGAAGGTGATCCCCTCGCGCTTGAACAGCACCGGCCAGAACAGCCGCGATCCCAGCCCCAGGCCGAAGGGGTTGTTGCCCTTCACGCCGTGCCGGTGGACGATGAACTTGCGGTCGGGCAGGTCGATCCCGTCCAGCGGGGCAGCCATCGTCAGAAGACGCGGGCGCCAGTCCGTCCCGAAGGTGAAGCGCCGCGGATCGTGGCTCACCACGTCCACGGGGACGATCCTGCTGCCATCCCGCCCCCAGACGATCTCGGAGACGGCATAGCCCTTCAGCGTGGCGTCGAGGAGGTCCTCGCAGATCCTGTCGAAGGGTAGCTGACCCAGCAGGTCGGTCACCAGCTCGGCCGCTTCGATGTCGCGGGCGTCCTCGCCGGCGGGCTCGACGGCCCAGTCGCGCGCGATCAGGGTCTTCTTGCGCTTCTGCAGCGCGGCGAAGGCCCGCGGGTCGCGCTCGACGTCGTCGTAGATCTTGAGCCCACGGCTCCCGCCGCGCTGGATCAGCACCTCGTCCTGGGGCCGCATGCGGTTGGAGAACAGCGGGATCGTGATGTCGTTGTGGGCGCCTGCGATCAGCGCCCGCGCCTCGGCCGGCAGGTTCTGCCGCGAGGGGACAGGGGCGAGCGGCACGCCACGGCCTTTCGATCGACGGGATTTCGCCATCACCAACCTCCCCCGAGACGGAAGCCGCCCAGGCCACTGCCCAGCCCGGCCCCAAGGCCGCTCGGCCCGCCACCCGGGGCCGTGAGGATCTGTCCGCCGCCGCCAGCCGCGCCGCCGGCGTAGCGCACGGCATTCGACCACAGCATCTCGAGGCAGTCCGGCCCGTCGTCATGGGCGGCCGAGGGCCACTGCTGAAGCTGGTCGATGAGCGTGCGCTGGCTGCTGTGGAAGCGGATCATCCCCGAGGCGACGGGCGGCTGCAGGCGCTCGATGCGCAGCACCTTGTCGGCGATCGGCTGGATCGGCACGCAGGGCATGGCGATGCCCTGGCGCGCTGCCTGCTTCATCAGCTCGGTCCGCAGCATCTCCTGGAACTGGACGCTCTCCACGAACCAGAGCTGGCACTGGTACTCGCGCTGCAGGGCGATGGCATCGTCGATGATGACGTCGGGCAGGCGCTTGCGGATCGACGCTTCGACCACGTCGAACACGCCCGACAGGCGGTCCATGCCGCCGATCAGGATCGCCGAGGGATCGCGCCCGGCAGCGGCCTTGCCCAGCGAGGGGTCGATCGCGCCGAACAGCACCCAATCCGTCTTCTTCATGACCCAGTACTGCAGGTCGGTGAACGCGTTCGATGCGCTGATCGGGCGGTTCTGGTACTCGCTCTCGAAGGCCTCGTGATCGCCGGCGCGCTCCTGCATCAGGAAGATCAGGCTGTGCATCTCGGGCCAGTTCAGCAGCGTGCCGCGGCTCATCTCCGCCTGGTTCTTGTCCCAGTACGCCTCGCTGGCGGGCTCGTCGTTCAGGTACAGCTCTTCCCAGCGATCCCACAGGTCCATGCGGTCGGGCCACTGCAGAACAGCCTGATAACGGGACACCTGCCAGCCCGGCTTCTTGGCGAAGCGCTCGATCACCGCGTCGAAGTGCAGGACGGTCCCGGCATACAGGACATCCATCGTGCCGTCGGTCGGACCCAACTTCATGACCGCCTTGGAGATCCAGCTCTCCAGCTTGTCGCGCTGGCGCGGGCTTTCGACGTTCTCGTCGTTCTCAACGTCGTCGAGGATGACCAGGTCAGGGCGCCATGGCCCGTGCCGCCGGCCACGGATCTTCTTCCCGGTGCCGAAGCCCTCGACCTTGATGTTGTTGCGCGTGACGATCACGCCCTCGCGCCAGGTGCGCCCGCCGCCCACGATCTTCGGGAAATCGGCCCGCAGGCGCGGGTTGACCTCGAGCTCCGCCTTGATCGCCTCGACCATGATCGCCGCCTGCTCGAAGGCGTCCATGATGAGGCCGATGTAGTGCTTGCGCCCGGTGACGATGCACCACAGCGGAAACCCCAGGCTGATGTGGGTGGACTTGGCCGAGCCCCGCGGCGCGATCACCAGCCGGTGCTGACCCTCAGGCGCTGCGACCATCGCCGGCAGCGCCTGGTAGAGGTCGAGGTGCAGCTTCGAGGGCGGCTTTCCCAGGTAATGCGGCAGGTAGGTCTCGACGAAATAGCGATACCCGTCGGCCGCCATCACCCGCTCGACGCGCGCCCGGCTTTCGGCGACCGAGACGGGGAACGCCTCGACCTCGAGCTCGATCTTCTGACGAAACCCGGCGGCGAGATCGGCGATCTCGTCGAGGAACTCACGGGGCTTCATTGTAGGCCCTCGACAGCTCCTGGCCGAAGGGCTCCAGCACGTCGAGGAACACGGCCGAGTGATGCGGGAACTCGGCATGAACGAACTCGGCGAAGCGCTTCAGCACGTCGGTGGCGATCGCGAGGCGCGAGAGCCGCGGGTTCGCGCGCCCGGCGGCACCGATCATCTTGTTGAACGCGTCCGACAGCGACGCCATGAGCTTGGCACGATCGGCATGGGGCAGCTTGTCGTCGTCGCGCAGCCCCTCCATCGTCGCCTGGAACATGACGGTGAAGTCCTCGACGGCCGAGGTGACGACGGCCTCGAAGCCCTCGCCCTTGACCATCTGCGCGGCCCGCGCGGTGTCCCAGTCGTCGCCGGTCGCCGCAGCGTCCGCCTTCCACCGCCGCAGGGTGCCCTCGGGAACGTCCAGGGAAATGGCGATGACCGGCAGGGACTGCCGGGTCTGCACATACATCTGCCGTGCGCGGTGCTTGGTGTCCTTCGAGTGGGCCATGATCTCAGCTGGTGCCGCCGCCGGTCAGGGCACCCTTGATCAGCCCGACGGCGATGGCGATCACCCCGCCCGAGACGGCGCCCGACAGCGCCGCGCCCTTCTCGACGGTCCGCAGGCGGTCGTCCATCTTCTCGATCCGGCCTTCCACCCGGGCCTGACCCTCCTCGAGCCCCTCCAGTTTGGCGGTGATGGCACCGAGTTCGCGCAGCAGCAGATCGGTGCTCATTTGACGTCCTCGCGGCCGGCAGTCACAGGCGCCGCAGGATCGGCGCCATCCAGGACAACAGTGTTGACGATCGTGGTCGGCGGGTCGGCCGGCGCTGCCGGGGAGGAAACGGAAAGCGGCGGGAGGTTGTGCAGTCCGGTGATCTGGCTAGCGGCGGCAGAACCGAACAGCTCGACCGCAACCGGCAGATTTTCGGCGCGGACACCGGCGTCGGCCAAGGCCTGACCCAGTGCATCCTTGCGGACCTGGCCGATCCCGGCCGCGATCAGCTCGCGCATGCTCGTCGGGTCGATCTTCATCTGGGCGGCCAGTTCGGGGTTGCGGCGCTTGAACGCATCGATCCCTTCGACCAGCAGCTCGTCGGCCTGGCGCATGGGATCGAGCAGCGGCCCCGCCAACACCTTGTCGATCCGCGACAGGACGAACCGGCTGATGAACGTCTCCAGCTGGGCGATGTTCAGCGCGTCGATGCGCTTGTCCGCCTCGATGATCGCGCGGTCGGCCAACGTCCGGTCCTGCGGGGACTTGGCCCGGGCCGGGGCAGCGAAGCGCTCGGAGGTGGCGGCGGCCCAGGTGAATGTCGCGGCAAGCAGCATGCCGACGGCCATCATCACGAGCTGCTGCGTGCCCTCGGCCAGGGTGGTTTCGATGAAGCCGGCGGCAAATGCGGTGACGGGGATCGCAGCCGCGGCAATGGCCAGCGCTGCAGGGACGGTTTTCAGATAGGACGACATTGTGCCTCCTCAGGGCATCTTGGCGGTGTAGCGGCCCACGACCCATCCTTCGCGGCCGTCGAACAGGACCTTCAGCCACTGCGTGCCGTCGATTTCGCGCTGAGCGAACACGGGCAGCGTGGCACCGTGCGGGATGGCGGCGATGACGTTCGGGTTGAAGCTGGGCCAGCGCCGCAGGTTCAGCGGCGAGGCCGGGGAGTGAACCTGGACAAAGCTGCCCGGCTGGACGGCGGACGCGCCCTCGTCCGCGGCGGTGTCGGCAGGATCGTCGCGGCCGAGGATCTTCGCCTTCACGTGGTCGAGCGGGAACAGAGGGTTGGTATCGACCTTGCGGCCCGGGCTCACGTACCAGTGCGTGGTGATGTCGCTCAGGCTGGGGATGTCCCGGAACAGGCACTCGAGCAGCCGGCACAACCCGTCGATCTGGGCTTGCGGGTAGGACATCCAGACGCCTGCACCGTGCTCGGGCGTCTTCATCTCCACCAGGTCGACATCGTCGCTGGGGTCGAAGAACATTTCGCCCCACCAGGACCGGCCGACCAGCGCGCTTCCGGTGCCCGATGCGCGGCTCATCCCGCCCGGGTTGACGATCTCGATCCCGATCGAGAAGCCGTTGCAGTCCGTCCGGCCATTGAAGCTCGACTTTCCGGCGTGGTTGGCGCGCCGGTTGGTCTCGACCAGCTGGGTGATGCTGCCGTCACGCTCGACCACGAAATGGACCGACACCCCAGCCGTGTTCTTCGCGAGGTATGCGGCCGAATTGCCCGTCTCGAGCCGGCCTGCGGTATCATGCAGGATGACGATCTCGGGGACGATCACGCCGCCCACCCAGCGCGCGCGCTGGAACGGGACGTCCTGAACCTTGTGGCGAATGACCTTCATGGGGCGATCCTGACGGGACGAATGCTGATCCCGTCATGCCTGCTGCCGCCCGGTCGCGGGGCAGGACATCAGGTCCGGGGTCAGTCGTCGAACAGGCTTCGCTGGTGGGGGTGCAGATCACTCTGGTTTGCGACCCGGCGCACGTGACGCTGCGATACACCCAGTTCACGCGCGATCGCGGCCCGGTCAAGCCCCTGCGCCTCGAGCCTCTGCACCGCGCCCCTCACCGACCGGGCCGGCCTTCCGTGCGGGACGTAGATGCGCTCGTTGGACAGGAAATCGCACAGGGCATAGCCATCCTTCTCCCCGAGGGCGCGGATGACGGGGTGATCGGGCGGCGGAACGATCGGGAACCTGACCTCCAGCCCGCCGAAGTGCTGCATCAGCTTGATCGCCACCCCCATGCCCAGCGTCTCCGCGATGTCCACCAGGGACAGCGGCAGATCGTCGACCGGCACGGGGAGGTTGCGGGTCATGGTTTCGGCCAGTCCAACTTGCCGCAGGTCTGACGGACGTCGACGATCGTGACGACCACGCCGCCTTCAATGCGATATTCGGTGCCATTGATCGTCAGGCGCGAGGCCCCCGCGCGCAACGCCTCACGGGTCTCCTCGTAGATCTGGCGGCGGACGGCCTCGACATTCACATGGCCGTGCCGTTCCAGCCACCGCAGGACGGCGTGGTCTGAGACTGGCGGGTTGTGGGGGCCGCGGCGGGTCATTGATGGTCCCCGAGCGGGTCATCGGTGGACAGGCCGGCCAGCGGTCCGACAGCAGCTATGCCGGCTGCCGCTAACAATTCACGGGCCATCTCGCCGGCCAGGCATTCAGGCTTCCAGTGGCCCCAGTGCATCGCTAGCCAAGTCACACACGCGCAGATCGTGACGGGATCGAGGTCGATGCTGCCGCCAATCTCGATCTCGGCGCAGCTGAGGGCTGGGGCAGTCATTCGGCGCGCTCCTGCATCTTCTTCATCGCCTCGATCACCTTGCGGGCCTCGTCATGGTCCATGAACTCCGGGTCATCGACACCCGCCATCTTCTTGACGAAGGCGCGCAGGGAAGCGATGCCCGGTTCCCGCCACACCCCGGTCCTCTTCAGCTCGCCCCAGAGCGCAAAGACCTTGCGGACATAGGGCTTGCTGCTCTTCGGACGGTTCGCGCCGCGGGACTTGAAGCCGCGCCGCTTCAGCTCGGCGATCACCGCGCGCCGCTGGGTGTCCGAAAGCTCGGCCGAGCTGCGCTTGCCGGTGACCCGCTCGAGGATCGAGCGGTAGTCGTCCTCCTCCAGCCCCAGTTGCTGCCGGGCGATGTGGATCTGCGCGAGGAGCGGATCGCGAGCCATCACCGCCCCATCGCCTTGGCGCAGCGCGCGCATGTGTCGGGGCTCGTCACCGACGGCATGAACTCCCTGCTGCACAGGCAGCACGAGGACATGCCGCCACGTGCGATCTCGCGCTGGCGGCGGCCCTTGTATCCGGCATAGGCGCCGCGCAGCGACGGCCATGGAACACCCAGCTCGGATGCCACCACCTGGAGCTTCTCACCCCGCTCGAGCCGCTCGAACGCGGGCGCCATGACCTCCTCCGGCAGGTGCGCGCACATGGTGACCGCCTGGCGCGGCCGCTCGACGACAGCGCGCCCAGGGGCAGCAGGCAGGTTTTCCGGTGCGCCCTCACCGTCCTCCACCGCCGGCGGGACGGCCTTGTCCCGTCCGGCCTGCCGCCGCTGCGTCGGCTGGGCGGGCACCTCCTGCTGTTCGGCGACCAGCGCCGGCACGGAAAGCCGCCGGATGGTCATCGGTTCAGGCACGAAGGCGCTGGCCGCGGGCGTATCGGCGGCAGGGGCCGCGGACGCGACCTCGGGCTCCGGCGCCCTGCGCACGGTCAAATGCGAACCCGCCATCCAGTCGTAGAACTGGCGCGCGTGTTCTGGGCGCACGAACGCGCCGAGGACGACTGCCGAATGCTCGAGCACTTCGGTCTGCCCGTCGTCCCTCGTCCTGAGGCTGTAGCTCGTCGTCATCGCATCCTCGGCTGCTCATCAGGACGGGGCCACCACGCCCCGCCGACCGGCCCCGGGGGGGGGCCGGTTTCGCGGTCAGTTCAGCGCCGTCGGGGCCGGCTTGAAGCTCAGCTTGCGGCTGGCCGGGGCATCCACCTGCTCGCCCGTCCGCGGGTTGCGCACTTTGCGGGCCGGGCGCTCTTTCACGGTGAAGCTGCCGAAGCCCTGGAGGCGGACGGCGTGGCCGGTGTTGAGGTTGCCGATGATCGCTTCGAGCACCGCGTCGAGCGTCGCCCGGACCTGCGTCTGGCTCGTGCCGTGGGCGTCCGCGATCTGCTTCACCAGTTCGGTCTTGCCGATGTTCATGGGGTAGTCCTCTGCTCGGGGTTAAACCGCCCGCGCCGTGCGGGTCGGATGGGAGGGCTCGGGCGGCAGCCGCAGCTGTCCGACCGAGGCAAGGTCGTGGGCGAAGCTCAGCCACCGCTCGCGCGCGGCGCGCCAGTTCTGGCCGTAGGGCAGTTCGCGGATCAGCCCGACCGCCCGGTCCACCTCGGCAGCGGTTTCCGGGCTGATCTCGCCCCCGGCCTCTGCGCCGAAGAACACGGCACCCTCGGCCAGGAGCGCGATGTGATCAGCGGCCGCGACCTCGCGGGCGCCGTCGGGCGACCAGGTGACGTCCCAGGCTGCGAAGATCTGGCGATCGAGGTCCAGCTTGGTCTGGGTGATGGCGTTGGCGACGATGCCGCCCGCGACCGGCTGGCTCTTGCTGCAGATCAGCCTGACGGCCGGCGTCACGAGGTCGCCGAGGATCGCCTCGTGGGCATCATGCAGAAGAGCCTGGGCCCGGTGCTGCGGGCGACAGAGCATGGCCACGAGCACCGAGTGCGAGGCCACCGACCAAGGCTCGGGCGTCCGGCCATTGTAGCGGTTGATCTTCGCCAGGCACTCCGAGACCACGCCGGCCGAGAAGGCGGTCGGCGCCAGCCGGTTGAGGTCGAGAAGGCCGTGCGCGGTGCGATAGAGGATGGGGGTCATGCCCGTCCTCCCGGGGTGCCGCGGATTACGATCGAGGCGCGATGACCCACATCGGCGGTAGCGGACTGCCTCTGGGTCACCATGAACAGCGCCAGGATGGCTTCGCGGGCCTCGCTATCCCCCGGGGGCGCGAAGCTCAGCAGCGAAGCGAGGATGTTCGACGAATGGGCAGCGAACACCTTGATGATCTCCGCTATTGGCATCCCCGCGCCAACCAGCTCGGCGAGGATTTGGCTCTGCATGATCGTCGCCTCGGTCAGCGCCGCTTGAGCCTCGATGAACTTGCGATGGCCGATGTCATCCCCGGCGTCGGCCAGGGCGGCAACTCGCAGCGCGGCGCTTTTCTCGCGCATCTGCTCCGCGATCTGCACGGTGTCGTAGGAAACAGGCATCCACTTCTCCTCTCGTTCGTGTTTTCGGTGACCGGCCATCACAGCCGCTCGAACTTTCGGTAGCTGGCCGCCTCGAGCCCGGCGTCGCGGTTCCGCTCGAGCTGGTCGGCCTTGTCGCGTAGGGCCGAGATCGCCTCGTCCCAGCTGCATCCGCCCTGCAGCGCCGGCCGCAACACGCGGTCGAGCTCGTGCCAGAACCACTTCGCGGACGACGTCCGCTCCATCAGACCGCGCCGCGCAGGTCGGTCTCGTAGGGCTCGACCACGAAGTCCTCGCCGTCCGAGCCGATGCTCACGCCCTTGATCGCCGAGGCTGTCGTCCGGTCCTCGAGCATCGCGTCCTTGTTGACCTCGGTCTTGGTCCGCAGGAAGCGATCGCCGAGGCCGGCCCTGCGGATCGCCTCGATCACGTCCTCGATCTTCTTGAGCGTCACCTTGGCCGGCCGCAGCCGCCAGCTCACCTTGCCGGTGGAGAACTCGGCGTACTTGACCTTGCCGCCAGTCAGCCGCGTCCGGTTCACCTCGCAGAAGAGCTGCAGGCCCTCGGTCAGCGCGGTCACCCTGGCGTTGATCGGGGCGACCAGGGCGCCGTAGCGCTCCTGCAGGGCCGCGATCTGGTCGTTCATCTCGGCCTGCAACCGCAGCGCCTCACGCTGCCGATCGCCGATCTCGCGGATCGCCTCGCGCGCCTCGGTATCGTCGGCCGGGATCGGCAGGGCCGGCCCTGCCTTCGTCTTGGTTTTCACCTTCGGAGCCATGGTCATTTCCTCTTCATGGCCGCGGGCGCGGCCGGGTTCTGGGTGCAGGTTCGGCAGGCCGTCCAGTGGCGCAGCCGGTCGGCGGAGCTGGTGGGCATCGGGCTCGTCCGGTGCGCGTCGCACGCGTCGCGCTCGATCTCGGCGCCGAGATGCGGGCAAACGATCGCTCGACCGAACACCTCGAGCACCTTCGCCTCGATCTTCGGGGCGCGGGCGGCGGGGTAGTTCCCCGACAGCAGCAGCGAGATCGACGTTCGGGCGAACCCCAGCTGGCGGGCGATGTCGGCCGTGGTGCGGCCGCGCGCCTTCTCTGCCCTGAGCAGGTCGAGATAGTCGTCGCTCACAGCGCCACCTCCTCGCCGGTGTTGTGGTCGCGCACCTTCCCTGCTCGAGACCGATGCGTTGGCGCCAACGGACCACTGTGCTTCACGACGCGGAAGCGCACGAAGCCGTTGGAGCCGTGACGGCTCCCTTGATCCCGGCCCGGCAACCGGCGCAGATATCCGGCCTTTACAAGGACGGCGCAGTAACGCCTCAGGTTGTCCTCGGCGTCGAGTTCGTCACCACGGGCCGAAGCGACGATGAGGTCAGGCACCGTGAACGAAGTCTTGGTCAGACCCATCACGTTCCAGGCGCGCTGGCGCAGCCCGGACCCGGCGGCGCGCCGCGGCTGGCGCCAGACGACGTTTGCCGGACCGCTTGTGATCACGACCCCTCCCTTCTGTGCAGCCAGGCCACCATCCGTCGCCCGAAAGCATCCGGGCTCGGTGCGCTCGACCAGATCCCGGGCGATCAGCCCCGACGCCGCCTTGCTCACCTGGACCGCCGTCAGCCCCACAAGGTCTGCGAGCTGGTGAATGGTCAGGCACGAAGTCCCCAGCGCATGGAGAATTCTTGTCTGGTTTGTCACAGCCCCGCCTCCCTCAGTCCCATCAGGCAGAAGCGGGCGTCGTCGGCCGCGACCTCGACGAACTGGCCCAGAGCGGCAAGGTCTTCCGTGGGCGTGGCCATCTGCAGCGCGCCTCGGGCAGCGCCATAGGCGAGCGCCAGTGCCTGCGCGACCTCGGTCAGCGTGGGCTCGCGGCCCAAGCGCTTCTCAAGCCTGCCTGTCAGCTCCCGCAGGCTGTCGACCGCCTCGGTGGCGATCAGCTGCATGTCCGCCAGCGTCGTCATTTTGCACCCCCGGGGACCATCACCGGGTTGCCGCTGCGGCGATCGTTCATCAGCAGATGGCCAGCCATGTCGCGCAGCGTGAGGCCGTCGGGGCCGGTGGTCTTGTTCCGCCCGAACCGCTCGATGTTGCGGATCGCCTCGAGCACCTCGCTGTTGTAGCCGCTGGAAGCGCTGTGCACGAACTGCGCGAGATCCGGCGCCACCTTCACCTCGCACTTGGCGTCCAGGAACTTCTGGACATCCGCGAGGTCAGCCGGCTCGAACCGCACATAGCGGCTGATGCGGCGCGCGGTCTGGGGATAGCGGACCAGCTGATCGCGGATCTTGCCCATCCCGACCAGAACGATCGGCACTGCCGCGATGTCGGCCAGGTCGCGGACGAGGTTCATCAGCTTGGACTTCGACGAGATGTAGTCGGCCTCGTCGAGCACGATGGCAAAGCTCTGCCCGGTCATCTCCGCGACCCGCTGGCGTTCGGCCAGCATCTGCAGGCAGGCGCTGAACCGCGCCTCATGCCCATGCGGCACGGCCGCGCGGCCGCATTCGAGCAGCTCCTTCATCAGCCAGTAAGAGGTCCAGTCCTCCTTGGCGCGAAGATAGAAACAGCTCTCCATCGCCGCCCAGCGATGCAGAATAGTGGTCTTGCCAAGGCCCGGCGCGCCATCGACCACGATCAGGCGGCACTCCTCGGCGCCGCGGGACTGCAGCCCCTCGATTGCGTCGAAGAACGCGCGATAGTTTCGGGTTTCCACAAAGACGGGTCTCATGTAGCCTTTTCTCCGTACTGCTCGTTGTTCGTTCAGTGCTGGTGGTCAGGCGGCCGATCTCAGAAGGTCCAGCAAAGCCCAGGGATCGACGCCTGCCATCTCCAGCTTCCGCCGCCCGGCAGGGCGATGGATTTTTTCCTCCAGCGTGATGCGCCAGCCGGGGTTCATGGTGTTCAGCGTGCCGTGGTCGGCCATGATCGCCACGGCCATGCACACCTCCTCGTCATCGGCGAAAGCGTGGGCTGGCTCAGGCGCGCCGGACGAGACAGCCTCGGGCTGTGGCGCGATGACGGCGACGGCCTCGGGCGCACGCGCGGGCTCTATGAACTCGGCCACCGGCGCTAGGGCCTGCGCCTCGATGAAGTAGACGCCGCGCGCCTCAGCCTCGACCTCCTCCCGCTTGAGATCGAGCCGCCGCATCCGGCCCCTCGCACGGGTTTCCTTGGCCTTGTCGGTGAGCGAGTGCGGGAAATAGCGCTGCTTGTTTGCGAAATAATCCGCCACGCAGATCAAGGCGCCTTGAGCGGGCTTGCCCTCGTGATGCACCAGCTCCCGCACCCAAACCCGGCTGGCATCGTGAATGTCGATCCCGACGAGGACCTCCATCCCGTCGAAGGGCTGCAGCGCCTGATGGAAGTACTGGTTGTTGTTCCACTGCACTTCACCGCGCGCCGACTTGCGCCGCACGTAGGGCCGGAACAGATCGTCAACCTCGTCCGCGGTGACCGCGATCGCCTCAAAGCCGCTGGCCACGAACTCCGCCCATTTCTCGTTCGGCGACGCCGCCCGAAGCCGCCCGCTCTCCGCGTCGCGCACCTTCAACGTCCGATGTGGCCGGTCGTTGTAGGCCGCGACCGTCGCCTCCACCGCGGCCAGGAACTGATCCCAGGTCGGCAGCAGCCGGCTCGCGCCCACCTCGCGGATGTCGCGGACGAGCGCTTTCTGCCGAGCCTTTCCCGCCTCGCGGTCCATGTCGTCGCCGCAGTAGCTCGGCAGCGCTTTGGCAAGGTTGGTCCAGATCGACTGGTGCGACCGCTCGATCACCCCGCGCGACTGCGACACATAGGGCAGCGAGTGGACCGGCGTGATCCCTAGCCGGCCGCAAATGCCGCTGGTGGCATTGTCGAGGGCATCGTTGCGGAAACCGGGCCCGCGGTCGGTGTAGAGCAGCGCGGGGATGCCATGAGTCTCGCAAGCGTGCCGAAGCGCATCCGCGACCCCGCGGCTGTTCTCCACGAGCCCGACCGACCAGCCAACACATTTGCGCGTGGCCACGTCGAGGATGGGGGTGATCTCGGGACGGAAAGGCCGGCCGTGGATCGGATGTGCGACCTCGGCCTCGAAGAGCTTGCCGTCCGAGGTGTAGATCTCGGTCGGTTCGATCCCGTCGAGCGTTCGGCGGGTGAAGGCCATCCGCGCCTTCAGCGCAATCGGGCCTTCGCGGCGCTTGAACGGCGCGAGGTAATTGTCGGTGCCCTTGAGGCTCGCGATCGCACGGCGCGCCTGATCGTAGCTGGGCGCTGCCGACGGATCGGCTAGGTGTTTGCGCAGGTCATCGAGCGCCTGTGCGAGCGTCGGTTTGGCCGGCTTGCAGTAGTGGCGCAGCAGCATCGGCAACCAGTCCGGCATCCCGGACTTGCACTCTTGCGGCCGCGCCTCTGGCAGCAGGGCGCGCACCCCGCCTTCTTGATAGGCCTGCCTCCATGCATAGAGCCGGGCCCGGCTCGGCAGGCGCAGCTCGCCCCGGCCCTTCTCGACCGACAGCGCCAGCATCTCCATGAGCGATGTGGGCAGCAGCCCGGCCTGCGCCTCGGCCAGCAGGTTGAGGATCGCCTGTCGCGCCGAGCCGTCGAGGATCTCGCGGCGGCGCAGCTCGACCATGACTGCGCCCCGCGCCTCCATCACGCGGCGGCGATGGGCGGCGACCTTTTCGGCGGTCTCGGACGCGCGCTCCTTGACCACTGCGGCTTCGCGGGTAGCGGTAGCGCTGGCCAGCGCGGCGCGCTGGCGCCGGGCCCAGTCGGCCCGCGCGGCCTCGGGCAGGCAGCTGACGTGATATTCCCAGCCGCCGCCGCGCCCCTTGCGCTTGCGGGCATGGGTCGAGCCGAGGGCGTTCCAGTCCTCGCGCTTAGCTGTCCGAATGACGCCGCTCTCGGTGGCCGGCACCCCGTCCAGCCCTTCCGCCGCCCATTCGGCCGCTGTCTTCCAGTCGCTCATCTCTTGCCCTTCCAGCGCAGCGCCAGTGCCTGCCGGCGGCGCTCCAGTTCGGCCTGCTGTTCGTCAATGAAATGCAGCTCGATCAGCTCGGCGTATTTCGCCGGCACCACGACCAGCCCGAAGGCGTCGGCCACGAACCCCAGCAGCCCGGTCTGCCCGGTCACCTCCACGAGGGCGATGAACCGCTCGAGCGTGATCGTGTGGCCCTCGCGCGCCTGGCTGGCATAGGCGTCGAGCATGTGCTTGCTGATGTCCTCGCCGAGGTAGTCGGACATCTCGGCCGCGATCCGGTCGCGCGGCATCGCCGAGGCGGCCAGCGCCTGCGACACCGCCCGGCTGATCCGCGAGCGCAGCGTGCCGCCCTGGGGCAACGGCCCCTCAAGCCGCGCGGCGACCTCCGGCGGTTGCCAGTCGCGGAACAGGTCGGGGGTCAGGCGGTCACGCTTGGCCATTGTCGGACCGGCGGAACGGGATAATCTGGCACTGACGGACAGGGCTGCCACCCCGCCCGCCAGCTACATCCCCCTGTTCAAGATCAACAGAAGGACGATCCGAATGATCGAGAACATCACCACCGCCATCGGGTTTGCGGGCGCCGCCGCAACCGCATTCGATACCGCCGCCAACGGGCTGGCACGACTGAAGGGTCTCTTCGCCAAGGAGACGCCCCAGGATGCCCAGTACCGGGCGCAGATCGTCGAGATCACCACCCAGCTTCTGGCGGCACAGGAAGCCAACCTGGAGACGAAAAAGTTGCTGCTGAAGCTCAAGGAAGAAGAGCAGCGCCGGAGCAAGTTTGAACAGCAGGCGAGCCGCTATACGCTTACGACGACCGATCGGGGCGGCCTCGTATATAGCCTGAACCCGGACGATGCTAAAGGAGAGCCCCCGCACGATCTGTGCGCAGCCTGCTTTGAGCAGGAGAAGCGTTCGATAATGCAGTTCGTTCAACCCAACACGCTCGAGTGCCCGCTCTGCAAGACAAGGGTTCCGAAGAGCGACGGGAAGAACTACGGCATGGTTGCCGCCAGATCGCGCGGCGGCAGCCCGTTCGCACTCTGAGTAGCGGATCATTTCGCGACCGCTCCCCTGATGATGCAGAGCAGTCCGGCCACCGACCAGCCGACCGCCCCCCAGTGGTGGGGCTGGTCGATTGAGGCCAAGATGAACATGGCGACCCCGATGAGCATGTAGCCTTGCCCCTTCGTCATGCTGCGTCCTCCACGCGCTCTATCCACCGGAAACCCGGCCCCTGATCGACCAGCCGCAGCCGCCCCTTGGCGCTGCCCTCGGCCCAGATTTCGTTGACGATGCTGCCGTGCAGACCGGTCGCCGCCGCGATGCCGGCCAGATCGAGCCGCGCAGGCGGCGCCAGCGCTTCCCAGACCGCCCGCTTGTGCTCGGGCGTGACCCACTCGGCGATCATCGACGGCTGGTACGGGTTCATCTGTCGTCACCCGCAATGCGCGTCACGGATATGGCGACCGCGATGACCGGCCAGATCATCACGACGAACACGCGCGACCAGGCCGCCGGCACCCGGCCATCCATCACCATGATGCCGATGTGGAGCAGTTCGCGCGTGACGACCGCTCCCGCGACGTACAGAAGGGCCACAAGCCAGATCAGCACCCCGGTCATGCCTGGCCCCAGTGCTGCTCGACCACGTCAGCCTGACCGGGGAATTCGTCCGGCTGGCGCTCCTCGAAGTGCAGCGGCGAGCGGTTGTCGAAGAACCGCTCGACCGCGGCGCGGGTAGCGCAGCAGCGGACGGCTCCTGTCCGCAGGTCGCGGAACTGGCGCGGCGTGACGCCGGGATGTTCATCGCGTTCGTGGGTCACCATGCATCCTCCAGCACGGCGTTGAACAGGTCGTCGGCGCAGATCGTGGCCAGCAGCACGCTGGCGAGCATTTCCGGGCTCACATGGCGCCGCTCGGCCTCGGCCCGCAGGCGGATCAGGCTCTTGCTGTCGCCGGACAGGACCGTCACGCCGGTCCTGTCGGTGGGCACCGGGACGGCCCGGCCCTTGCGACGGGCGGCGATGATCCACTTGCTGACCGTCGTCTTCGACAGGCCGAACCTGCCGGCGATGTCGCGCTGGCTCACCCCGGTTTCGGCCAGGGTGATCACGCTCTCGCGGACCTCGGGCGGGAACGGCGACGTCCTCATGCCCGCGCCTCCGCGACGATCTCGCGCAAGTCGCCCATCGTGCACTCGTCGTCCAAAGAAAGGCCGGCCACTGCCTCCACCGTCTCGAGCACGTCGATCAGCGCCTGGATGCCTCCCACTACGCGGGCCAGCTTCGCCTCAGCGAGGGCGGCGCGGGCCTCGGCGGGGGCGGACGGACGGGTGTCGGGTGTCATCGCGCCACGCCCGCCAGCTCGTGGCCGCTCTCGACGAGGCCGAGCCCGGCGAGCACCCAGATCCCGGCGGCCAGGGTCGCGAAGATCAGCATCGCGCCCACGGCGTCGGTGATGTCATCGGCGGTGATGCGCCCGAACATGCGGGCCGCGCGGCGGAGCGTGAGGCGGTTCATGCCGCCATCTCCTTTTGACATTCCACCGCCGAGTTATCGGCGTTAAGTTGCTTTCGGATGCGGGGATGTTTGGGCAGGCCCGCGCTGTCGTAACGGCCCGGCCAGATGTGGTGGGCCGGGACACCGAGGAACTGGGCGATCGCCTGTTCGCCGGCATAGCAGGGGCGCTTCAGCGCCTGCTGGGCCGTGCTGACGTGCAGGCCCGCGTCCTCGGCGATCTTCGCCAGCGTGCTGCCTGCCTTGGACACCGCCGCACGTACGTCGGCCGGGTGCCATGAAATGGCATCTTTGGTCATCTGCTCTCTCCCGCGCCGGTGGCACCCGGCTGTTGGGTAACGTCTGCTCTAAGGGCGATAATGAACACTTTTGTAAACTGCGCAAGCACTAAAGTGCGGTCAGAGTTCGACTATCGTGTAGCCCAGGCGTCGGCTTCGGCTAAACCTATGTCTTTTCGTGGTATTTCTGCGAAGACTGACCGCGCGCCGAACACTGACCCTCTTGGTCAGAGTTTACTATCGTGAACACTGACCGACAGGACGCTTTCGCAGGGCGCATCGAGGAGGCCATCCGGCGCGCCGGTGGAGTGGTGGCGCTGGCCGGAAAGGCCAGCGTTTCGAAGTCTGCTATCGAGAAGTGGCGAAAGGGTGGGGCTGATCCGAGCCTCTCCAACGTGCTGGCGATCGCCGCGGCTTCCGGCGTCGATCCCGCGTGGCTGGCAACCGGCTCTGCCCCTCCGGCAGCTGTGCCGGCCAAGGCCCGCGAGGATTTCCCATCCGTGCCGCGGTACGACGTCGCCCTGTCGGCCGGCCACGGCGCGTTCATCGAGCGCGCCGAGCAACTCGACAGCATCCCCTTCACCGCCGAGTTCTTCGCGCGCCGCCTGGGCCGCGGCCCCAAGGGCCTCGCCATCGTGGACGCCCGCGGCGACAGCATGGAACCGACCATCTCGGACCGCGATCTGGTGATGATCGACACCACCGACACACAGCTCGCACCGGCGATCTGGGCCTTCACGCTCGATGACAGTGTCCTGGTCAAGCGCCTGCAGCCCATGCAGGCCGGTGCCGTCCAGGTCGCGTCCGACAACCCGGCCTACGCGCCCTTCATGATCGACCGCGCCGAAAGCGACGGCTTCCACCTCATCGGCCGCGTCGTCTGGGTCGGCCGGGTTCTCTGACCTTTCCGCAGCAGACGAACACGGCCCCGGCAGCGATGCCCGGGGCCGTTCTCATTTCTGCTCGATCCGTCCCATTCGGCCTGCGTAAAATGAGCGCCTGACGCTCAGACCGTCCAAAATCGCTTTCGGCCACGAAGCCCGGTGATCCCCAAGGATTGCTGGGCTTTCTGACGTCCACCCGCATTCAGGCGCTGTCCCGTTCGGTTCACCCCCCCACACGTGGCGCGCGATCTCAGGCGTCCTGGAAGGGATGGTAGCGGAGGAGGGATTTGAACCCCCGACACAAGGATTATGATTCCTCTGCTCTAACCAGCTGAGCTACTCCGCCCCAACGTGCCCGTTCGGGTGCCGGGGATTTAGGCGAGGGGGCGCGGGTCGTCAAGCGCAAATCGCGGGGGTGAATGGCCGTTGATGGGGCGGCGGGCAAGGCGGTCGGGACGCGCCGCCGTTGCCCCGGCGCGGCACCCGTGAGCGCCTCCGGGCCGGGGTATTTCGGCCAGAAAAAGCCTTCTCTCCCCGCGACGCGCGGTCACCCGTGCGGCGTCAAAAGAGTCACGCCGGCAGCGGGTCGCACGCCTCGATCCGCACCCCGTCAAAGCCGGCCACAGCCCGCGCCAGCCCCTCCGGCCCGAGCAGGCAGCCCGCGGTCGAGAGCGAGTCGGCCAGCGCGGCGGAAGGCGCCGAGACCGAGACCAGCGACAGGGCTTGGCCCGAGGGCAGGCCGCTCCGCGGATCGATGATGTGGCCCAGCCGCCCCTCGGGGTCGAAGACCGTGGCGCGCGGGGCAGAGCTGGCCACCGCGCGGCCGCTGAGGGGCAGAGCGCGGCCGTTGCTGAGCTGCACCGGCCACGGCCCGCCTTCGGGCGCCGCGCCGCGGGCGGTGATCTCGCCCATCTCGCAAAGCACGTCGGTCAGCCCCAGCGCCCCCAGCCGCGCCGCCACCCGGTCGGTGATGAACCCCTGCGCGATGCCGTTGAGGGTCAGGGCCATGCCGGGGCGGGCCAGCGCCACGCGGGCGGGGGTGACCTCCACCCCCTCCCACCCGGTCAGGGCCAGCGCCGCGCGGCGCTCGGCGTCGGTGACGCCGCGGCCGGCGGCGGCGGCGGTCGCGTGGGCCGCCCAGACCGGCTGCACGGTCGGATCGAAGGCCCCCTCCGTCGCCCCGTGGACCACCCCGGCCAGCGTCAGCAGCTCGACCATCTCGGTCGAGGGCGCCGGCAGCACCCCCTCGCGGTTGAGCCGCGCGAGTTCGGAATCCGTCCGGTAGAGACTGAAGATGCGCTCGAGCCGCGCCAACTCGTCCAGCGCCGCCGCCACCAGTCGGTCGGCGTCGGGATGGGCGAGGATCAGCCGCGCCTCGGCGCCCAGCGCGATGCCGCGCCAGTCGGTGACCGGCAGCGCCACGCCCGCACCCCCCGCACCCAAAGCCTGCACCGCGGCGGGGGCGAGCGCGCCCAGCGCGGCGATGGTGATGAAGCGGCGGCGGCTGAGGGTCATGGCTGTTTCTCCTGCTCGGCCGACAGCGCCTTGAGGCGCGCGGCGAAATCGCTGTCGTCCTGGGTCTCGCTGGTCCCGGCGGGGCCGTCGGGGGCCAGCACCACCTCGGCCGGGATCGCGTCGAGCCGCGCGACGCTTCCGCCGTGGCGGCCGGCAAAGTGGCGCGCGGCGCCCTCGGTCCCGAAGGGGATCAGTTCGGGCGTGCCCATGCCCCCCGCCTGGTCCGAGCCCGTGACGTAGAAGGCCGCCTCCGCGTCGATCCAGTTCATCGCGCCCGGCGCCTCCCACGGGGCGGCGGCCATGTCGCTGACGTAGATCGCGGTGATCTCACCCTCCTGCTCGGGCAGCAGGCGGAAGGCGGCGGCGTCGCGGACCTGGCTGAAGAACAGCGGATGGGTCATGCCCTTGAGATGCACCTGCGCCTTGGGGCCGGGATGCTCGAGCAGGTTCATCTGGCAGAAATGCCCCACCGCCTCGGCGGTCATCGGGACCGGATCGGGGCGGGCCACGGCCTCCTCGCGGCAGGCGGCGAGCGCGAGGAGCAGCGCGAGGGTGCGCGCGGCCCTCACGGCGTCACCGGGCGGAAGGCGGCGGTGGCGAGGCCCAGCGTCACCAGCGGCCAGAGCACCAGCGAGACCAGCGCCTGCCACAGCGGGATGGTCGCCGCCGCCCCGCCGAGGCCCGCGGCGGCGGCGGTCGCCTCGCTGGCGCCGAGGTTGTAGAGGCGGAAGGCGTCGGCGGGGTTGGCCAGAAGCAGCGCCGGCAGCGCGCGCCCCAGCGCTTCGCCGCCCTGCGACACGATGAGGCCCAGCAGCGCGAGGTCGTAGAGCACCACCGCGACCAGCCAGATCCCGATCGCCATCCCCGCCGCGCCCGACGGCCGGCGCGACAGCGCCGAGGCGAGGTAGCCCGCGCCGAGGAACGAGGCCCCGAGCAGCACCGAGGTCCAGCCGAGCCGGATCAGCGCCGGCACCCCCCGCGCGGCGCCGGCGTCGCCCAGCCGCGCGGCCGCGGCGGCGAGGCCGTAGCCCACGGCGATCGCCAGCGTCAGGATCGCCAGATGGGCGAGGAACTTGCCCGCCAGCACCTGCGCGCGGGTGACCGGATAGGTCAGCAAAAGCGGCAGGGTGCCGCGCTCGACCTCGCCCGCGACGGCGTCGAAGGACATCAGCAGCGCGACCAGCGGCACGAGATAGACGGCGAGGCTGGTGAGCGACGCCACCACCACCGACAGCCGGTCGGCGCCGAGCGCGCCCGAGGGGGCCGAGCCCGCGGCCGCGAGCGCCAGCGAGAACAGGCCCATGAGCGCCACGGCGATCAGCACCCAGCGATTGCGGGCGGCGATGCGCAGCTCGGCGCGGGCGAGGGCGAGGATGCGGGTCATGCGGCGACCTCCTGCGCGGGCAGATCGCGGCGGCTGATACGGGCGTAGATGTCCTCGAGGCTCGGCGGCTGGATGTCCACGTCGGCGAGCCACGCCTGCGCCGCGCCCACCCGGGCCAGCGCGGCGAGCTTGCCGGCCCGCGGCACCGCCAGCCGCAGCGCGCCGGGGCTGCGCTCGGCCTCGGGGAAGGCCTGGGCCAGCGCGTCCTCGTGCCCGGGCGCGGGGGTGAGCAGGAAGACCACCGGCAGGTCGGCCTCGGCCCGCAGCGCCTCCATCGCGCCCAGCGCCACCAGGCGCCCGTGCGCGAGGATCGCCATGCGGTCGGTGCGCGCCTCGACCTCGGTCAGCGCGTGGGACGAGAGCAGCACGGCCGTGCCCCCCGCCGCCAGCTCGTCGAGCAGGGCGTAGAACTCGCGCCGCGAGACGGGGTCGAGGCCCGAGGTCGGCTCGTCCAGCACCAGCAGCCGCGGGTGCCCGATCAGCGCCTGTGCCAGGCCTACGCGCTGCCGCATCCCCTTGGAATAGGTGCCGATCCGGCGGTCGGCGGCATCCGCCAGCCCCACCCGCGCGAGCAGGTCGCCCGCCAGCCGCGCGGGCTCGCGCCGCAGCGCCAGATAGGCGCGGATCTGCTCGCGCCCGGTCAGCGCCGGGTGGAAGGCCACGTTCTCGGGCAGGTAGGCCGTGCCCTCGCGGGCCGCGGCACTGCCCGGGGCGGCGCCCAGCACCCGCACCTCGCCCGAGGTCGCGGGGATCAGCCCCAGCACGATCTTCATCAGCGTGGACTTGCCCGCGCCGTTGTGGCCCAGAAGCGCCACCCGCTCGCCGGGGGCGACCTCGAGCGTCACGTCATTGAGTGCGGTCACCGCGCCGAAGCGCCTAGTGAGCCGTGAGAGGGTCAAGCTGCTCATCATCTTGTCCTTGGGCCGCGCGGGCGGCCTTGGCCGCGGCGGCGGCGGTCTCGATCTCGGGCGAAAGCGCGACTGCGGGCGGCGCCATCAGGGGGAAGCTGTCCACCACCCCGCCGGGCAGGGTCGCGGGAAAGCTCGACTGGCTGTAGCGCACGAGCTGCACCACCGGCGAGCCGGTCAGCAGCGCGGCCGCGGGCTGGGACCACAGCACGTGGTCCATCAGGTCGTTGGGCCGGAACCGGCTGTCGGCGATCCCGTCGCCGTTCAGGTCGAAGTTCGCATGGTCCGACCAATAGTTGCCGCGACCCTCGAGGCTCCACTCCACATCCCGGGTGCCGACGTATTTCACCTGCGTCCGGTTGCCCAGGAAGCCGTTGCCGGTGATGGCGTTCTTCTCGGACCCGGCGGTGAAGTGGATGCCGATGTCACAGCCCTCGAAGCGGTTGCCGGCGATGATGTTGCGGTGCGAGTTGTAGACGAAGACGCCCTTTTCCGCCCCGCGGATCAGGTTGCCGGTCACGTCCGAGTTGTTGGTGTAGTTGAACATCAGCCCCTGCGCGCGGTCGTTCAGGCTGACGTTGTCACGCACCTTGAGCCGCTCGGAATACATCAGCGCATAGCCGAGGTGGTTCGAGAGCGACACGTTGCCCGCGATGGTGCTGTCGTGGGCGTACATGTAGTGGACGGCGAAGCGCAGGTTGGTGAAGCGGTTGCGGGTGAAGGTCAGCTTGCGGCCGATGGTGACGTAGATGCCGTCGCGGCCCGAGTCGATCACGTTGCCGTCCACGACCAGCCCCGGCGAGGTCCACACATAGACGCCGTTGCCGCGGTCGTTCATGCGCCGGTCGCGGCGGCCCTCGATCAGGTTGCCGCGCACGGTGACGTCCTGCCCGCCGTGGACGTCGACGCCGTAGAGGTTGCCGACGATGCGGTTGCCCTCAACCACCGCCCGGTCGCCGCCCTTCTTGACCTGCACGCCGCTGTCGATGTCCTGGTGCGACGACCCCGACCCGGTGAGGGTCAGGCCGCGCACCACCGCGTCGGGCGCGGTGATGGTGATGACAGAGCCGGTGCCGTGCGCGTCGATCACCGCCTCGGTGGCGGGGTCGGGGGCGCGCGTCTCAAGCGGCGCGGCGCCGGCGGGGCCGGTCACCGGCGCGGTGCCGGGGCCCTGCAGCGTCAGCGGCTTGTCGAGCGTCACCGGGCCGTCATGGCGGCCCGGCGACAGGGTCAGCACGTCGCCCGGGGCGGCGGCCGCGATGGCCGCCGCGAGCGCCCCCGCGCCCGGCGCCACCGCACGCTCGGCCGCGCGGCCGGGGCCGGGCAGCACGAGCGCGAGGGCGAGCGCGAGCAGGGGGGCGAGGGCGTGGCGCATGGTCAGGCGGTCTTCGGCTCGACCAGCATCCGGCCGCGCATCTCCATGTGCAGGGCGTGGCAGAACCACTGGCAATAGTACCAGTAGACCCCCGGCATCGCCGCCGTGAAGGTGACCGACGCGGTGGCCTGCGGCGCGATCTCCATCGCCACGCCGTGGTTGCCCAAGGTGAAGCCGTGGGTCAGGTCGTCCAGATCGTCGAGGTTGGTGACGATGACCGTGACCTCGTCGCCTTCCTTGACGGTGAACTTCTCGAGGCTGAAGTTCGGCGCCTGGCTGGACATGTAAACCCGGACCTTCTTGGGGTCGTCCTTGTCGCGGATCACCTGGTCGGTCCATTCGTCGAGGTTGATGCCGTCTGCCTCGGCCTGCTTGCGGGTGTCGGCCCAGAACGGGTCGTTGCGGTCCCACACCGACTTGATGTTCGACATGATGTCGGCGCGGACAGCGATCGCGTCATGGGGCTCGGCAAAGTTCGGGCCGTCATGGACCAGCTTCATCTCGTCGCCCGAGATGTCGATCAGCTGGTCGTTTTCCGGCTTCAGCGGGCCGACGTTGATGAAGCGGTCCTTGGAAAACTTGGACAGACAGACCATCCAGCGGCCGTCCGCGTCCAGCGTCTCGCCCATCGAGGTCTTCAGGTGGCCCGGCTGGTAGTGCACGTCCAGCTTCTGCCGGATCGGGTCCACCTGTTCGCCGTTGTGGGCCTTGATGGCGTCCTCGATGTTCCACTTGACCACCTGGCTGTCGAGGAACAGCGTCGTGAAGGCGTTGCCCTTGCCGTCAAAGGCGGTGTGCAGCGGACCAAGCCCGACCTCGGGCTGGGCGACGATGACCGACGCGGGCTCGGCCTTGTCCTCGAACACGTCGGCCAGTTTCGTCACGTCGATCACGCTGACCGTGGGCGACAGCTTGCCGCCGATGCACAGGTGCTTCTTGTCGGGCGCCATGTTGCAGCCATGCGGGTTCGACGGGATCGGGATGTAGCGGGTCAGCTTCTTGGCCGCGTTTTCCTTGCGTCCGTCCAGAACCTTGACGCCCTGCACCTCTTCATAGTCGCCGGCGGCGATGGCGGCCTCGATGGCCTCAAGGTTGAAGACCACGACGTGGTCCAGCTCGCTCTCCATCATCTCGGCCGAGTTCACGCCCATTTCCGAGTTGTACGAGGTCGAGAAGGCGTACTTGCCCTCATAGTCGGCGTCGCAGTTGTCGAGGTTGCCCGACACGATCACCTGCCAGGCCACCGTCATCGTTTCGGTGTCCACGGCGCTGAAGAAGTTGATGTATTTCGACGGATCGTCCAGCACCGAGCCGTCGTTGACCATCGGCGCCTCGTCCTCGCCGTTGCAGAAGAGGTATTTGGACGAGGGGACCTTCTGCGGACGCATCCCGTGGATCCCCTTGGCGTTCGGGATTTCAAGGATCTTGTCGCACTTCATCACGTCGCAGCGGACCCGCGCCACGCGGGTGTTCGCCTTGTCGTTCATGAACAGGTATTTGCCGTCGTAGGTGCCGTCCGTATAGCTCATGTGGACGTGGTGCAGGTCGCCGTTGTCGTGGACCTTCTTGCCCTGCGCGGCCAGGTAGGCGCGGGTCTTGTCGGTCATCGTCTCGGTCAGCACCTTGAGCGATTCGTTGGTCTGCCCCCAGCCGGTGGCCGAGCAGCGGTTGAACACCGGGATCCGCATCAGCTCGCGCATCGAGGGGATGCCGAGGATGCGCACCTCGCCGGTCTGCCCGGACGACCAGAACCCGTAATAGCTGTCCAGCTCGCCCGGATGCAGGATCCACGGCGTCGCGCCCTCGGCCGGGGCCTGCGCCGCGGCCGGGGTCGCCGAGGCGGTGGCCAGCGCCGCGGCGCCCGCGCCGCCCATCAGTCCCAGCCGCGCCGCGCCGGCCCCGCCGAGGGCCGCCAGCCCCCCCACGCCGGCCGTGGCGCCCAGAAGGCCGCGGCGGCTGATGCCGTTGGTCTCGCTCATGTCAGTTCCCCTTTTGCCTTGATGTTGGGATGGTTCAGGATCCGGTCCAGCGATGCCGCGCTGGCCGAAGCGGTTTCCCGGCGTTTCAGCGTGCGCTGGACGACCGGGCATTTCTCTTTCGAGTGGTAGAGCACCTGGCAATGCATGCAGTTCAGGCACTCGTTCGGGTTGATCTGCCCGGTCGGATGGATGGCCTGGACCATGCATTCGACCCCGCAGGTCTGGCAGGGGTTGCCGCATTCCCGATAGCGTTTCAGCCAGTCGAACATGCGGATCCGCGCCGGGATCGCCAGCCCCGCCCCCAGCGGGCAGAGATAGCGGCAGTAGAAGCGTTCGACGAACAGCCCCATGACCAGCAGCCAAGCGGCGTAAAGGACGAAGGGCCACTCGCGCACGAACTTGAGGATGATCGCGGTCTTGAACGGCTCGACCTCGGCCAGATGTTCGGCGCGGTCGAGGCTCATCAGCGAGACCGCGAAGAGACCGAGGAAGATCATGTACTTGACCGGCCACAGCCGCTCGTGCAGCCCCCACGGCAGGCGCCACTGCGGCACACCCAGGCGGCGGGCGATGTGGTTCGTCAGCTCCTGCAGCGCGCCGAAGGGGCAGAGCCAGCCGCAATAGGCGCCGCGGCCCCAGAAGATCAGCGCCGCCGCCACCGCGAACCACAGGATGAAGGTCAGCGGATCGAGCAGGAACGCCTGCCACGAGAAGCCGGTGGTGAGCGAGTTGAACAGCGCGAGGATGTTCACCACGGAAAGCTGCGCGTTCATCATCCAGCCGAGCCACACCAGCGTGACGGTCAGGAAGGCGTAGCGGAACACCGCCACCGCGCGGGCCGAGCGCGACAGGTAGTCCTGGAAGAAGAAGGCGAGCGTCAGCACCCCCAGCATCACCAGCAGCGCGGCGATCTGCGGGGTCTTCGCCTCCCAGATGCGCTTCCAGAGCTGGGCCTGGGCGTCGGCCTCGGCATTCGCCGCCTGGGCCATGACCTCGGCCGGCGGCGCGGCGGCGAGCGGCGTGGTGGCCTGGCCCTGCGCTGCGGGCGCGGGGGCGGCGGCGGCTGCCGTCGGGGCAGGGGCCGGGGCAGGGGCCGCGGCGGCGGGCTGCGGGGCCGCGCGCAGATAGGCGGCGGGCAGCTGGTAGTCCATCTCGAAGGTGGTGAAGGCCTTGTCGATGGCCGCCACCTGCCGGAACACCAGCAGTTGCAGCCGGAACGGCTTGGCCGGGTCGAAGCCCGCGTCGGCGGGGATCTTGAACAGGTCCATCTCGGTGAACTTCGGCGCGCCCTCGGCGGCGAGCGCGTTCATCCGCCGGTGCTGGCGGTCGCGGAACCGCACCGAGCTGTCGCCCTGCATGAGCTGGATGCGGTCGAAGATGCCGCCGCGGACATAGCCCGAGCCCTTGAAGGAATAGAGCCCGTTGCCGAGCACCATGATCGCGTGCTCGCCGGGCTTGAGCCATTCCGCGAGGTTCTTGGCCCCCTGTTCGCCCAGAAGCGCGCGGGCGATGGAGGGCTCGCTGACCAGCGCGAGCCGCAGGTCGATGAAGCTGGTCTCGGGCGGCTCGGTCAGCGGGCGCTCGCGGGCGCGGGGGTCGGCGTGGTTGGCGAAGGTCTGGTTGACCGTCGCCACGTCGATGGCCAGCCGGCGCACGGTGCCGTCCCCCTCGAGCGTCGCCCAGTCGGTGGCGGCCTTCGCGTCGGGGTTCAGCTCCATCACCGGGCCCGCGGCAGCGGCGGCTTGCGCGGGCGCGGCGCCCAGACCGCCCAGCCCCAGCGCGCGGGCGACGTGCAGGCCCGAGCGGACGATCGAATCGTCGATCACCATGACCGTGACGGTCGCGCCCGAGATGATGTTGAGCTTGTGGGCCGAGCCCCCGGCCTGCGCCTCGGCCCGCAGGTCGAGGCCGACGTAGCCCGCCGCCATCTCCTGGATCTTCTCGTTCGGGATGCCGATCAGGACGATGGGCTCGGAATGCTTCACCAGACGCACGCCCAGCACCTTGGCGTCCGCGTCCACCGCCACGGCGGTGTGGATCGGCTTGCCGGAATAGCCGGTGGTGCCGACGAAATCCGAGGTGATGTAGACCCAGCCGAGCTGATCCGCGCCGCGCATCACCGGCGCCACCGCCAGGTCGGGGCGGATCGGCCCGAAGCCGTCGGCGCCCGGCACGATGTCGCCGGGGGCGAGGTCGGGCAGAAGCTGCGCCAGATGCGAGGCGGCGGTGTTGGCCGCCGCGGCCGCCGGGGCCGGCGCGCCCGGGGTCGTCTGGGCGCGGCCCGGCTGCGGCATCAGCAGGACCAGCGCGAGGCAGAGAAGCGAAAGGGTACGGACAAGACGCATCATTCAGGTCACCCTCGGGGGGCCTCGCGCGGGGAAGGGTTGTGCTTCGCGGCCCGGCACGGGCTGGGCACGCGGCAGGGACCGGCCAAGCCGGACGAACTCCGCGCCGCGCTCGGGCGCGGGCGGGGGAAAGTGACCCGCAACCGGTTGCGGCTGCGGCAGGCAGTCGGGGCAATGCCGGCAGGCGGGGGCGCGGGCGGGCTCGGGATGGCCGTCCGGCCCGATCACCACCGTGACCGCGCCGGCCTCGGCGCACAGCACGACCGCGACGCCCTCGCCGCGCATCGGCTGGGCGAGCGTCGCCACGGGGGCGAGGCCCAGCGCGCAGACGGCAAGAAATGTCAGGACGGCCCGGAACATGGTCCGGGTGATACGCCCCGCACCCGTCGCTGCCATGACATCAGTCAAGCGCCCCGGCGCGACGCCGCGCTGCACCCCGCGCTTGCCTTGCGGCGCGTCACGGGGCAGGGAAACGGCAGGGGCCCGGCTGCGTTCGGGCCGTGACGGGAAAGAGGATAACGGATGGCCGACGACCCCTATGCCGCGCTGGGCGTTTCGCGGACGGCGACCGAGGCCGAGCTTAAGAAGGCCTATCGCAAGATCGCCAAGTCCGACCACCCGGACCTGAACGACGACCCGGCGGCGCAGGAGCGCTTCAAGGCCGCCTCGGCCGCATATGACCTGCTCAAGGACCCCGAGCAGCGCGCCCGCTTCGACCGGGGCGAGATCGACGCGCAGGGGCAGGAGCGGCCGCAGCGCCGCTACTATCGCGACTTCGCCGAGGCGCAGGGCAACCCCTACCGCGAGCAGGCGCATTACGGCGACTTCTCGGACGTGTTCGCCGACCTCTTCGGCGATGGCGTCGGCGGCGCGCGGGCCGGGCGCCGGGGCGGCGGGGGCGCGCGCAGCTTCGACATGCGCGGGCAGGACCACCGCTATACGCTCGAGGTCGATTTCCTGACCGCCGCGCGGGGCGGCACGACGCGGATCACGCTGCCCGACGGCAACATGCTTGACGTGGCGATCCCGGCCGGGACGCGCGATGGCCAGACCATCCGGCTGCGCGGCAAGGGCGGCGCGGGGATGGGCGACGGCGCCGCCGGCGACGCGCTGCTGCAGGTCACGGTGGCCGACCACCCGGACTGGCGGCGCGACGGCGACGACGTGATCACCATCCTGCCGATCTCGCTCGACGAGGCGGTGCTGGGCGCCAAGGTCGAGGCCGAGACGCTCGACGGGCCGGTGAAGCTGACGGTGCCCGCGGGCGCCTCGTCCGGGCGCAAGCTCAGGCTGCGCGGCCGCGGGCTGAAGGGCGAGGGCGGAAAGCGCGGCGACCAGTATGTCGAGCTGCGGATCATGCTGCCGCCGGTGATCGACGACGAGCTCGAGAGCTTCATCCGGCGCTGGCACGAGGGCCATCCCTATGACCCGCGCGCCGACAAGGGGAGGGGACGATGAGCCGCTCGATGTCGCGCGAGGAACTGCTCGCGCTGATTCCCGAACTCTCCGCCGACCGCCTCGCGGCGCTGACCGAGGCCGGCGTGGTGCGCCCGCTCAAGGCCGACGCCGAGCCGCGCTTTGCCGACATCGACGCGGCGCGGCTGCGGCTGGCGCTCGACCTCGACGAGGCGTTCGAGCTGCATGACGAGGCGCTGCGGCTGGTGCTGTCGCTGATCGACCAGCTGAACGGGATGCGCGGCGACATGCGCGCGGTGCTGGGGGCGCTCGCCGAAGAGCCACCCGAGACCCGGGCCCGCCTGCGCGAGGTGATCGCCCGCGTGGTCGTGATCGAACGCTGAGCGCCGCAGGATGAGCGTCACGCTGCGCGACGGCGGCCCCGACCCGGCGATGGCCGAGGCCGAGGGCGGATGCCACTGCGGCGCGGTGCGGTTCCGGGTGCGGCTCGCCGACGGGCTTCGGACGGCGCGGCGCTGTACCTGCTCCTTCTGCCGGATGAAGGGGACGGTCGCGGTCACCGTCGCCGACGGCGGCTTCACGCTCATCTCGGGCGAGAGCCTGCGCGACTACCGCTTCAACACCGGCACTGCGCAGCACTGGTTCTGCGGGATCTGCGGCATCCCGACCCACCACGCGCGCCGCTCGGTCCCCGGTCAGTTGGCGGTGAACGCGGCCTGCCTCGACGGGGTGTCGCCCTTCGATTTCTTCGACCTGCCGGTGATGGACGGCGAGGCGCACCCGGCCGACAGCGGCGTGTCGCGCGAGGCCGGGCGGCTGCGCTACAGCCCGGCGTAAATCGCCGCGAGCCGCGCCGCCTCGACCTCGAGCCCGAACGGCGGGTTCAGCACCACCATCCCGGACCCGACCATCCCGTGCCCCGGCCGCGCCGGCGGAAACCGCACCTCGGAGCGCAGCGCCTCCGGGTGGGCGGCGGCCAGCGCCTGGGCCATCGGCCGGTGGCGGGCGTCGCTCAGGATCGGATACCAGAGCGCGATCACGCCGACGTTCCACTTGCCCGCCATGCGCCCGATCCAGCCCGGCAGCCGGTCATAGTCGGCCTTGACCTCATAGCTCGGGTCGATGAGCAGCAGCCCCCGCCGCGGGGTCGGCGGCAGCAGCGCGTTGGCCATGGCGAACCCGTCCTCGTGGCGCAGGTCGGCGAACCCCGCCACCGCCTGAAGCGCTGCGAACTCGGCCGGGTGCAGCTCGGCGAGATGCGCGCGGTCGCCCGGCCGCAGCAGCGCCCCAGCCACCAGCGGCGAACCGGGATAGGCGTCCGGCCCGTGCGCCGCCCGGACCGCTTCGAGCGCCGTGCGCAACGGGTGGCCCTCGGGCAGCCAGCCCTCGGCCAGCGCGCGGGTGATCCCGGCGGCGGCCTCGCCCGTGCGCCGCGCCTCGGGGGCGCCGAGGTCATAGAGGCCGCGCCCGGCGTGGGTCTCGAGGTAGGTGAGCGGCTTGGGCTTCTCGACCATCCGCGCCAGCGCCACGGCCAGCAGCGCGTGCTTGTGCACGTCGGCCAGGTTTCCGGCGTGATATGCGTGCTGATAGGACAACATGGGATCGGGGGTAATCCGCACGGCCGTCGAAGGAAAGGGTCGGAATGAAAAGCGGCGGCGCCCAGGGAGGAGGAGGGGCGCCGCCGCACAACGCTGGCCCGGGGAGGAGGAGGGCCGCGTATCCGTTGCGATGGAACCGGGGAGGAGGTCGGTCGCCATCGCCACGTCCGGCCCGGGGAGGAGGAAGGGCCGTCGTATCTCGTTCCCGCGCTGACCCGGCGGGAAGGGAAGCGGCGACCCCGGGGAGGAGGAGAGGGGCCGCCGCCGACAACGCGAACCCAGGGAGGAGGAGGGGTCCGGCTGCATTCGGAACATCTGCCGGGGAGGAGATCGGCTCGTGTTCCTTGCAGGCAATCTGGCCTGTATGCTGCGAACGCACAATGGCCATTTGGCGCTAACAGATATGCAATTAGTGCATGGCTGCGAACGGAACCGGCGAAGAAACGCTCATATTCGGCTCAAAAACCGCGCCTAAAGGTTAATAAACTGGATTTCTCATCCGAATATCATGTGTTTGACGCAACGTCCGGGGCCGCGCGGGGCATCAAATGCTGCGCAGCGGCATTGGACAGGGTGCACGCCCGCTCTCGCGCCGCCCCGGCGCTCGGCACTGGTCGTCGAATCGGTGCCCGCCTATATCGGGTCTGACAAGCGACAGAGGAAACCGGACATGGCGACGCGCGACGAGGTGATGCGGGAACTGGCGCAGGTGCCGATTCCCGGCGGCCGGACCCTGGCCGAGGCCGACATGATCCGGGCGCTGACGATCTCGGACGACGAGGTCCGCTTCGTGATCGAGGCGCCTGACGCCGAGTTCGCCCGCGCCCTCGACCCCGCCCGCGCCGAGGCCGAACGCCGGCTGACCGCGCTCGGGGTGCCGCGGGTGAGCATCGTCACCACCGCCCCGGCCGGGGCGCGGCCGCAGGTCGCGGCGCGCTCGGGCCAACCGGGGGCAGCAGGGGCGGGCGCTCCGCCCAGCCTGACCATCGGCCGCCACCCGACCCCGCAGGCCGGGCCGCAGGCGATCCCCGGCGTCGCCCGGATCGTCGCCATCGGCTCGGGCAAGGGCGGGGTCGGCAAGTCCACGCTGACCACCAACCTCGCCGTGGCATTGGCCCGCGCCGGACGGCGGGTCGGGGTGCTCGACGCCGACATCTACGGCCCCAGCCAGCCGCGGATGCTCGGCGTCTCGGAGCGGCCGCGCAGCGAGGGGGACCGGATCATTCCCGTCCACGCCCACGGCGTCACCATGATGTCGCTGGGGCTGATGATGAAGGACGGCGAGGCGGTCGTCTGGCGCGGCCCGATGCTGATGGGCGCGCTGCAGCAGATGCTGAACCAGGTCGAGTGGGGCGATCTCGACGTGCTGCTGGTGGACCTGCCGCCGGGGACGGGCGACGTGCAGCTGAGCCTGTGCCAGAAGGCGCCGGTGACGGGCGCGATCATCGTCTCGACTCCGCAGGACGTGGCGCTGATCGACGCCCGGCGGGCCATCGACATGTTCGCCAAGCTCAAGACCCCGGTGCTGGGGCTCGTCGAGAACATGAGCGCCTATGTCTGCCCCAACTGCGGGCATGAGGCGCATCTGTTCGGCCACGGCGGCGTCGCGGCCGAGGCGCAGGCCCGCGGGCTGCCGTTCCTTGGCGAGATCCCACTCGACCTGTCGGTGCGGCTGGGCGGCGATTCGGGCCAGCCCGCGGCGCTGGCGGCCGGGCCGGTGGCCGACGCCTATGCGCGGCTGGCCGATCGGCTGGTGCAGGGCGGGATGGCCTGAGGCCGGGAAAACACGGGAAAGACCGCTGGGAAAGCCTGGGACGGCGCGGCCACCGCGCCGCCCGGACAGCGAATCGCGGCCGCGTGAGGGGCCGTGATCCGCGCGTGGCCTTGGTCGCGAGTTGGCGGGCAGGGCGCCGCGGGTGGGCCGATTTCTGTCGGTCTGGGAAAACCTGCCACTATTCTGCCACACCAAAACCGCCACAACATCTAGTTGAATGCTGCCCTTGCGGCTTCAATATCTGTCGCATCCAACCCCCGACCACCCCGATGTTCCCGGCCCGTTCCGGCTGACGCGCGCGTGATCGCCCGCGACGGGGGCGAACAAAACCGTTGCTTCCCATGCTTTCCCATGCCATCCCTCTGCCTACGGACGACGGGCTGACAAGGGGCAGCAAGACCCCAGCCAAGGCAGGCTTCATACAG
This sequence comes from Paracoccus sanguinis, assembly GCF_900106665.1. Taxonomy (GTDB): domain Bacteria; phylum Pseudomonadota; class Alphaproteobacteria; order Rhodobacterales; family Rhodobacteraceae; genus Paracoccus; species Paracoccus panacisoli. Next base: position 660,560 of record NZ_FNNA01000001.1, on the reverse strand, counting down.
GCACCCCGCCATCCGTGAACCGACCTGGCCGCGCGCGAGCAGCACCTCCCCCAGGTGGCGCGAAAAAGCCGGGCGATCCCCGAAACTTCGGGGCCCAGAGATGGGACGAGGGCGGCGGATCGGGCAGTGGCAGCGGCCCGATCCGCCCTTTCTCAATCTGGGGCAGGGACAGTGGAAGGACGCGGGCCGTGGCACGCAGGTTCAGAGGCTCGGAGGAGGTCAAGGTCGACGCCAAGGGGCGCATCTCGATCCCCGCCCGGTTTCGCCGCGTCTTCGAATCCGCCGACCCCGATTTCGAGGCCCGCAAGCGCGCCCAGCTCATCGTCGTCTATGGCTTCACCGACTGGACCAGCCTGCGGCTGTACACCGTCGAGGCGATCGACGAGATCGACGCCGCGATCAGCCGCATGGCCCGCGGCTCGGCCGAGCGCAGCTTTCTCGAGACGCTGATGAACGGCCTCTCGGAAGAGGCCGAGATCGACGCCGACGGCCGCCTCGTCCTGCCGCAGCGGCTGCGCGAGAAGATCGGGCTCGACGACCGCTGCTTCTTCCTCGCCCAGGGCGACTATCTGAAACTCTCGACGCCCGAGACCCACGAGGCCGACCTCGCCGCCATCGCCGCGGCGATGCCGGCGCTGGAGCCCGGGGCCGATCCCCTGTCGCTGCTGCCCCCGCCCCAGGGCGCCGAGGCGGCCGTCTGATGGCGGGGCCGGCCGAGGGGCCGCACGTCCCGGTGCTGCTGCGCCCGTTGCTGGCCGCGGTCGCGCCCGTGTCGGGCGTCTGGGTGGACGGCACCTTCGGCGCCGGCGGCTATGCGCGCGGCCTCCTTGACGCGGGCGCGGCGCAGGTGATCGGCATCGACCGCGACCCGGCGGTGTTCGACATGGCGCGGCCTTGGGCGGGCGACTATGGCGACCGGCTGCGGCTGGTGCAGGGGACGTTCTCGGACCTCGACGCCCTCGCCGGCGGGCCGGTGGACGGGGTGGTGCTGGACCTCGGCGTCAGCTCGATGCAGCTCGACCAGCCCCAGCGCGGGTTCTCGTTCCTGCGCGACGGGCCGCTCGATATGCGGATGGCGCAGGACGGCGACAGCGCCGCCGACCTGCTCAATTCCGCCGACGAGGCGCTGATCGCCGACGTCCTCTATCATTACGGGGAAGAGCGCGCCGCCCGCCGCATCGCCCGCGCCATCGTCGCCGCGCGGCCGCTGTCCACCACCGGCCAGCTGGCCGAGGTGGTGCAGTCCTGCCTGCCGCGCCCGAAGCCCGGCCAGAGCCACCCCGCCACCCGCAGCTTCCAGGCGATCCGCATCTGGGTGAACGACGAGTTCGGCCAGCTCGTCGCCGGCCTCGCCGCCGCCGAGCGTGCCCTGGCCCCCGGCGGGCGGCTGGCGGTGGTCAGCTTCCACTCGCTCGAGGACCGGATCGTCAAGCGCTTCATGCAGTCCCGCGCCAATGCCGCCGGCGGCGGCAGCCGCTACGCGCCCGAGGTGGTCCACGGCGCCGCCGCCTTCACCCTGCCGTTCCGCCGCGCCATCGGCGCCGACGACGCCGAGCTGGCCGAAAACCCCCGCGCCCGCTCGGCCTTCCTGCGTGTGGCCGTGCGCACCGACGCGCCCGCGGGCAGCGCGGATCCGGCCGCGCTGGGGCTGCCGACCCTGCCGGGGGCGGGCTGATGCGGGCGCTGGTCTATCTGATGACGGTGCTGGCGGTGATGGGGCTGGCGTTCTGGGCCTACCGCGAGAACTACCGTACCCAGGCCCAGATCGACGAGATGCAGGCGGTCCAGAACGAGATCGCCCGGCTGCGCGACGATCTGGGGGTGCTGCGGGCCGAGTGGGCCTATCTCAACCGCCCCGACCGGCTGCGGGCGCTGGTGGACATGAACTTCGACCGGCTGCGGCTCGGCCCGGTGCAGGCGACGCAGTTCGGCAATGCCCGCAACGTGGACTATCCCGACCCGAACGCCGTGGCGGCGGGCGCGGCCGACGCGGCGGCGGGCGAGGATCTGCTCGATCCGGTGCCCTCGCAGAACCGCGGCGCCCCGCCGCCCCGCCCGCGCCGCCCGGCGGCGGACGGGGCCGCGGCCGCGCCGACCACGGACGCCGCGCCCGAGGCCGCCGAACCCGAATCCCTGGACGCCGAGCCGATGGACGAGGCCGAGCCGCCGGCCGACGCCGCCGTGACGACCGCCGAAGACCCCGCCACCGACCCTGCCGCCGACCCCGCCGAGACCGAGGAGTGACGCCGATGATCCGCACCCCCCTTCGCCCGCTCGCCCGCATCCTCTCGGCCCGCCAGAAGGGCCAGGACCCCGACGAGATCGAAGCCGAGCTGCGCGCCCGTCGCCACGCCGAGATCCAGGACCGCGCGCGGCGCCGGGCCGAGGGGCGGCTGCGCTGGATGGTGCTGGGCTTCGTGCTCGCCTTCGGGACCGTGGGGGTCAAGATGGGCACCCTCGCCTCGAGCCAGCCGGTCGAGCCGCGCGCCCAGACCTCGGGCGCGCAGATCATGTCGCAGCGCGCCGACATCGTGGACCGCCGCGGCCGGGTGCTGGCCACGAACCTCTCGACCCACGCGCTCTATGCCCACCCGCGTGACCTCGTGGACCCCGAGACGGCGGCGGCGAAGCTGGCCAAGATCTTCCCCGACCTAGACGCCAAGCGCCTCAGGGCCGACCTGACGGGCGAGCGCAAGTTCGTCTGGATCAAGAAGAAGATCAGCCCCGAGCAGATGCAGGCCGTCCACGACATCGGCGAGCCGGGGCTGGTCTTCGGCCCGCGCGAGATGCGGCTTTACCCCAACGGGCGGCTCGCCAGCCACATCCTCGGCGGTTCGCAGTTCGGCAACGAGGGCGTGAGCTCGGCCGAGGTGCTGGGCATGGCGGGGGTGGAAAAGGCCTTCGACGGCTGGCTGCGCGACCCCGCGAACGGCGGCGCGCCGCTGCAGCTTTCCATCGACCTGACCGCGCAGGCGGCGATGGAGGAGGTGCTGGCCAACGGCATGAAGGTCATGTCCGCCAAGGGCGCGACCGGCATCCTGATGGAGGTGAAGTCGGGCGAGATCATCGCCATGGCGAGCCTTCCCGACTTCGACCCCAACGACCGGCCGCGGCCGCTGCTCAAGGGCGATCCCTCGGATAGCCCGCTCTTCAACCGGGCGGTGCAGGGCCAGTACGAGCTCGGCTCGACCTTCAAGATCTTCCCGGTGGCGCAGGCGATCGACGAAAAGCTCGTCAACGCCAACACCATGATCAACGCCAACTCGCCGATGAAGATCGGCAAGTACCTGATCCACGACTTCCACAACTACGGCGGCCAGCTGTCGGTGCGCGACATCATCGCCAAGTCCTCGAACGTGGGGACGGTGCGGGTGGCGCAGATGCTGGGGGCCGAGCGGCAGCAGCGGTTCCTCAAGAACCTCGGGTTCTTCGAGCCGACCCCGGTCGAGATGACCGAGGCGCCGACCGGCAAGCCGCTGGTGCCGCGCCGCTGGCCGGCAGTGACGGCGGCGACGGTGGCGTTCGGGCACGGGCTGGCGGCCAGCCCGCTGCACCTCGCCTCGGCCTATGCGACGCTGGCCAACGACGGGCGCCGGGTGCGGCCCACGCTGGTCCACCGCAAGCAGCCCGTGCAGGGTGAGCAGGTGCTGTCGCCGCAGGCGGCGGCGGCGTCGCGCGACCTGCTGCGCGGGGTCGTGACCCGCGGGACGGCCAAGGCCGCCGAGGTCACCGGCTATTCTGTGGGCGGCAAGACCGGCACCGCCGACAAGCCCAAGCCCGGCGGCGGGTATTTCAAGAGCCGCGTCGTCTCGACCTTCGCGGCGATCTATCCGACCGACAAGCCCGAGTACGTGCTGGTCGTCTCGCTCGACGAGCCCTCGGTCTCGGCGGCGGGCGGGGGCGAGTTGCGCACCGCCGGCGCCACCGCCGCCCCGGTCGCGGCGGCGCTGATCCAGCGGCTGACACCGATGCTGGGGCTGAAGCCCGAGGGCGCGGCGCTGCCCGAGATTGGACCTCGCGCCAGCGATGCCGTAAGGGTCTCGTCGAGATAACCTCAAGGGGCTGCGGGTGCAGAGCGAGAAGAAACTGACAGGGCTGGGGCTGCGGGCGGCGGACGGGCGCGACCCCGCGATCACGGGGATTTCGGTCGATTCGCGCCAGGTCCGCGACGGGCACCTGTTCGCCGCGCTGCCCGGATCGGCCACCCACGGGGGCGAGTTCATCCCCTTCGCGCTGCGCCAGGGCGCGGCGGCGATCCTGACCGACCGCGAGGGCGTGGCGCTGGCCGCCGAGGCGCTGGCGGGATCGGACGCAGCACTGGTCGTGGCCGAGGATGCCCGCGCCGCGCTGGCCGGTGCGGCGGCGCTGTGGTTCGCGGCCCAGCCCGAGACGGTCGTCGCCGTCACCGGCACCTCGGGCAAGACCTCGGTCACCAACTTCACCCGGCAGATCTGGCAGGCGCTGGGCCACAAGGCGATCAGCCTTGGCACGATGGGGGTCGAGGGCGACTATTCTGCCCGCCTCGCCCACACCACGCCCGAGCCGGTGACCCTCCACCGGGTGCTGGCCGAGGCCGCGGCCGCCGGCGTCACCCATGCGGCGATGGAGGCCTCGTCCCACGGGCTCGACCAGCGCCGGCTGGACGGGGTGCGGGTCGCGGCGGGGGCGTTCACCAACTTCAGCCAGGACCACCTCGACTATCACAAGGATTTCGACAGCTACTTCGCCGCCAAGGCGCTGCTGTTCAGCCACATCCTCGAACCCGGGGCGGCGGCGGTGATCTGCACCGACGAGCCGCGCGGGCGCGAGGCCGAGGCCATCGCCCGCGCCCGCGGGCTGCGCGTCACCACCTATGGCCGCGGCGAGGACTGCGACCTGCGCATCCTCGGCCAGCGCTACGACGCCACCGGGCAGGAGCTGCGGTTCTCGCTGGCCGGGCAGGTCCACATGGTCCGGCTCGAGCTGATCGGCGGATTCCAGGCCGAGAACGTGCTCTGCGCGGCGGGCCTGTGCCTTGCCACCGGGGCGGACCCGGCGCAGGTGCTGGCGGCGCTGCCGGGGCTGACCACGGTGCGGGGGCGGATGCAGCTCGCGGCGCAGCGCGACAACGGGGCGGCGGTGTTCGTCGACTACGCCCACAAGCCCGGCGCGGTGATCGCGGCGCTGCAATCGCTGCGCCCGCACGTCATGGGTCGCATCGTCGCGGTGATCGGCGCCGGCGGCGACCGCGACCGCGGCAAGCGCCCGCTGATGGGCGAGGCCGCGCGGCAGTTCGCGGACGTGGTCTATGTCACCGACGACAACCCCCGGACCGAGGACCCGGCCGCGATCCGCGCCGAGGTCATGGCCGGCGCCGGCCCCGAGGCGACCGAGGTCGGCGACCGGGCCGAGGCGATCCTGCGCGCCGTGGACGGGCTCGAGCCCGGCGACGCCGCGCTGATCTGCGGCAAGGGCCACGAGACGGGCCAGATCGTCGGCAGCGACGTGTTCCCCTTCGACGACGCCGAGCAGGCCTCGGTCGCCGTCGCGGCGCTGGATGGCAAGCTGTGAGCCTCTGGGCCGCAGCCGAGGCCGCCGCCGCCACCGGCGGCCGGGCGACGACCGACTGGGTGGCCGAGGGGCTCTCGATCGACACCCGCACGATCCGCCCGGGCGATCTGTTCGTGGCCCTGAAGGACGCCCGCGACGGGCATGATTTCGTGGCCCAGGCGCTCGAGAAGGGCGCGGCCGCGGCGCTGGTCAGCCGCATCCCCGAGGGGGTGGCCGCGGACGCGCCGCTGCTGGTCGTGGCGGACGTGGTCCCGGCGCTCGAGGCGCTGGGCCGGGCGGCGCGGGCGCGGACGCAGGGACGGGTGCTCGCCATCACCGGCTCGGTCGGCAAGACCTCGACCAAGGACATGGCCGCCGCGGCGCTGGCCCCGCAGGGCCGCGTCCACGCCGCCGAGGCGAGCCTCAACAACCACTGGGGCGTGCCGCTGACGCTGGCGCGGATGCCGGCCGACACCGATTTCGCCATTCTCGAACTGGGGATGAACCACCCCGGCGAGATCGCGCCCCTCGCCCGCATGGCCCGCCCGCACGTGGCGATGATCACCACCGTCGCGCCCGCGCATATGGAGGCATTCGGCAGCCTTGACGGGATCGCCGTGGAAAAGGCGTCCATTTTCGAGGGGCTCGAGCCCGCGGGCCACGCCATCCTGCCCGAGGATCTGGGCGTGACCCAGATCCTGCGCGACGCCGCCGACCGGGCGGGCGCCATCATCGTGGGCTTCGGCCGTGACGGCATGGCCAAGCCGCTCAGCGCCACCGCCGCGGACGGCGTGACGCAGGTGCGGGCGCGGGTGCTGGGCGAGACGCTCGACTTCACCCTCGCCACCGCGGGCGCGCATTTCGTGATGAACGCGGTCGGCGTCCTGGCCGCCGTCACCGCGCTCGGCGCTGATCCGCGCCGCGCGGCCGAGGGGCTGGCCGACTGGCGCCCCTACAAAGGTCGCGGCGGGGTCGAGCGGATCGGCGAAATCACGCTGATCGACGACAGCTACAACGCCAACCCGGCAAGCCTCGCCGCGGGTCTTGCCACCCTCGCGGGGATGCCGCCGGGCCGCCGGGTGGCGATCCTCGGCGACATGCTGGAACTCGGGGCCGACGAGCTGGCGCTGCACGCGGCCATCGCGGATTACCGGCAATTGCAAGAGGTTGCGCTGGTCCACGCCTGCGGCCCGCGGATGCGGGCGCTGATGGATGCGCTGCCCGCCGACCGGCGCGGGCTCTGGTCCGAGGACGCCGCCGGGCTGAGCGCCCGCGTGGACGAGCTGACCCGGCCGGGCGACGTGGTGTTCGTCAAGGGCTCCAAGGGGTCGCGGGTAGCAAGCGTGGTTGACGCGCTGCGCAAATCCCGGCAGAGCGCGCCCCCGGACCGCCCGGGCGACGGCGCGCCCGACGCCGCGCCGCCCGACCCGGCCGCGATCCCGACCCGACGCTGAACTGATCCGACCCGCCCGACCTGACCGAAGGAATCCCGATGCTCTACTGGCTTGCCACCCTGTCCCCGGACGGCGCCGGAGGGGTGTTCAACCTGTTCCGCTACATCACCTTCCGGGCCGGGGCGGCGTTCTTCACCGCGCTCATCTTCGGGTTCATCTTCGGCCGGCCGCTGATCGACTTTCTGCGCGTGAAGCAGAAGAAGGGCCAGCCGCTGCGCGAGATCGGACCTGACCACTTCGCCAAGGCGGGGACGCCCACGATGGGCGGCATCCTGATCCTGTCGGCGCTGTTCGTCTCGACCCTGCTCTGGGCGCGGCTCGACAACGGCTACATCTGGATCGTGCTGCTGGTCACCGCGGCCTTCGCCGCGATCGGCTTTGCCGACGACTACGCCAAGGTGACCAAGCAGCACCACGCCGGGGTCTCGGGCCGGGTCCGCATGGGGATCGGGCTGGCGGTCGGCGCGCTCGCGGGCCTCGCGGCGGCGGCGCTGCACCCGGACGCGCTCTCGGGGCAACTGGCGCTGCCGTTCTTCAAGAACGCGCTGATCAACCTCGGGGTGTTCTTCGTCCCCTTCGCCATGCTGGTGATCGTCGGGGCCGCGAACGCGGTGAACCTCACCGACGGGCTGGACGGGCTGGCCATCGGCCCGGTGATGATCGCCGCCGCGACCTTCGGCATCATCTCGTATCTCGTCGGCAACGCCGTCTTCGCCAACTACCTCGGCGTCCACTTCGTCCCCGGCACCGGCGAGATCGCCGTCTTCGTCGCGGCGCTGATCGGCGGCGGGCTTGGGTTCCTGTGGTACAACGCCCCGCCCGCGGCGGTGTTCATGGGCGACACCGGCAGCCTCGCGCTCGGCGGCGCGCTGGGCGCCATCGCGGTCTGCATCAAGCATGAGATCGTGCTGGCCATCGTCGGCGGTCTGTTCGTGGTCGAGGCGCTGTCGGTCATCATCCAGGTGCTCTACTTCAAGCGCACCGGGCGTCGGGTGTTCCTGATGGCGCCGATCCACCATCACTTCGAGAAAAAGGGCTGGGCCGAGCCGCAGATCGTGATCCGCTTCTGGATCATCGCGGTGATCCTTGCTCTGATCGGTCTGGCCACGCTCAAACTCAGATGACCCAGGACCAGACGCTGATCTTCGCCATTCTCGCCGGGACGATCGGGCTGTTCCTGTGGGGCCGGCTGCGTCACGACCTGGTGGCGCTGATCGCGCTGGTGGCGGTGGTGCTGGCCGGGCTCGTCCCGGGGCGCGAGGCGTTTGCCGGGTTCAGCCAGCCCGCGGTGATCACCGTGGCCTGCGTGCTGATCCTCAGCCGCGCGCTGCAGACCACCGGCGCGGTCGACGTGCTGGCGCGGCGGGTGCTGCCGCAGCAGGGGGGCGTGACCGTCTCGCTGCTGGCGCTGCTGTCGCTGGGCGCGCTGCTCTCGGCCTTCATGAACAACGTGGGCGCCATGGCGCTGCTGATGCCGGTCGCGGTGCGGCTGGCGCACCGCCACGACCGGGCGCCGGGGCAGGTGCTCATGCCGCTGGCCTTTGCCACCATGCTCGGCGGGATGACGACGCTGATCGGCACGCCGCCGAACCTCATCGTCTCGGGCCTGCGGGCCGAGGCGGGGCTCGGCCCCTACCGGATGTTCGACTTTGCCCCCGTGGGGGTCGCCGTGGCCGTGACCGGGGTGGTGGCGCTCGCGCTCTTCATCTGGCGGCTGGTGCCGGCGCGCCCCGCGGCGGGCGACGCCTTCGCCGTCGGCAGCTACCTGACCGAGCTGCGCGTATCGGAAGGTTCTGCCGCCGCCCGCATGACCCTGCACGAGGCGGAAAGCCAGTTCGCCAAGGAGGGCGCGCAGATCACCGGCCTCGTCCGCGGGGAGGTCCACCTGACCGCGCCGCGCGGCTCGCGCAACATCCACGCCGGCGACATCCTGATCGTCGAGGGCGACGTCACCGCGCTGGGCGACGTGCTCGCCCGCCTCGGCCTCGCCCTCGAGCCGCGCGACGCCGCGGCGCGCGAGGCGGCCGAGGCGGCTGAGGCGGCCGAGGCAGCCGGAGACGAGGCCACCGAGGCCGCGGTCGAGGAAACCGCCCGGCCCGTCGCGGCGCTGGCCGCGCCGGCCTCGGACATCCAGATCCGCGAATTCGTGGTGCTGCCCGGCTCGGACATCGTGGGCCGCTCGGCCATGGGGCTGGCGCTGCGCACGCGGCTGGGGGTGAACCTGCTCGCCCTCGGCCGCGAGGGGCGCCGCCAGACCTCGCGCCTGCGCGACACGCCGCTGGCCTCGGGCGACCTGCTGCTGGTGCAGGGACCGACCGAGGCGCTGACGCATTTCGGGGCCGAGCACGGCATCGTCCCGCTGGCCGAGCGCGGGCTGACGCTGCCCGACCGGCGGCGGGCGCTGGCGGCGGCCGGGTTCATGGCGCTGGGCGTGGGGCTCGCCGGGTTCGGGGTGCTGCCGACGGCGGTCGCGTTCCTGATCGCGGTGCTGGGGGTCATCATCACCGGGGCGCTGCCGCTGCGGATGATGTACGATTCGATCGACTGGCCGGTGATCGTGCTGCTGGGGGCGCTGATGCCGGTCGCCGCGGCGCTCGAGGCCACGGGCGGGGCCGAGCTGATCGCCCGCACCCTCGTCGGCAGCCTTGCCGATGGACGCCCGCTGCTGGCGCTGGCGCTGGTGCTGGTGGTCACGATGGTGCTGTCGGACGTGATGAACAACGCCGCCACCGCGGCGGTGATGACGCCCATCGCGCTCGGCATCGCCGACGTGCTGGGCGCGAGCCCTGACAGCTTCCTCATGGCCGTCGCCATCGGCGCCTCCTGCGCCTTCCTCACCCCCATCGGGCACCAGAACAACACCCTGATCCTCGGTCCCGGCGGCTTCCGCTTCGGCGACTACTGGAAACCGGGGCTGGTGATCGAGGTGGTGGTGGCGGCCGTCTCCCTCCTCCTTCTGCCGATCGTGTGGCCGCTATGATCCCTGTGCTTGGTGTTGAGAACCAGACCATCGCCGTGCTGGGGCTCGGCCGTTCGGGCCGCGCCACGGCCGCGGCGCTCGCTGCCGGGGGTGCGCGCGTCGTCGCCTGGGACGACAGCGCCGAGACCCGCGCCAGCGCCGAGGCCGAGGGGCTGGCGCTCGTGGACCTGACCCGCGACGCGGGCTGGGCCGAGGGGCGGATCAACGCGCTCATCACCTCGCCCGGGATCCCGCATCTCTACCCCGCGCCGCACCCGGCCATCGCGCAGGCGCTGGCCCGCGGGGTGCCGGTGGACAATGACATCGGCCTGTTCTTCCGCAGTTTCGCCAGCACGGGGTGGGAGGCGTTCGACACCCCCCCGCGGGTGATCTGCGTCACCGGCTCGAACGGCAAGTCGACCACGACGGCGCTGATCCACCACATCCTCGACCGCGCCGGCCGGCCGACCCAGATGGGCGGCAACATCGGCACCGGCGTGCTGTCGCTCGACCCGCCGGTGGATGGCGAGGTCGTGGTGCTCGAGCTGTCGTCCTACCAAACCGACCTCGCGCGGGCGCTGACCCCGGACGTGGCGGTGTTCACCAATCTCTCGCCCGATCACATGGACCGCCACGGCGGCATGGGCGGGTATTTCGCCGCCAAGCGGCGGCTCTTTGCCGAGGGCGGGCCGGACCGCTGCGTGATTGGCGTGGACGAGCCCGAGGGCCGCTATCTGGCCGGCCAGATGGGGCAGGGGCCGCAGGACGACCGGGTGATCCGCGTCTCGGTCGAGGGCAAGCTCGAGGGTTTCGGCTGGGCGGTGACAGCCCGCAAGGGGTTCCTGTCCGAGTGGCGCAAGGGCCGGCAGGTGGCCTCGATCGACCTGCGGGCCGTGACCGGGCTGCCGGGCGCCCACAACCACCAGAACGCCTGCGCGGCCTATGCCGCCTGCCGCGCCGTGGGCCTCGCCCCGCGCGAGATCGAGGCGGCGTTCCACGACTTCGCCGGCCTGCTGCACCGCAGCCAGACGGTGGCGACGCTGGGCGGGGTGCGCTGGGTCAACGATTCCAAGGCGACCAACGTCGACAGCGCCGAAAAGGCGCTGCTGGCGTTCGAGAACATCCGCTGGATCGTCGGCGGGCTGGGGAAAGAGGGCGGCATCGCCAGCCTCGCGCCGCTGTTCGGACGGGTGCGCAAGGCCTATCTCATCGGCCATTCGGCGCGCGACTTCGCGCTGCAGCTCGGCGCGACCCCGCACGAGGTCGTCGAGACGATGGAGGCCGCCGTCGCCCGCGCCCACGCCGAGGCCGAGCCGGGCGACACGGTGCTGCTCGCCCCCGCCTCGGCGAGCTTCGACCAGTACCCGAATTTCGAGAAACGCGGCGAGCATTTCACTGCGCTGGTGAACGCGCTGCCGCGCTGAGGGGCCGCGTCGCAGGGGGGCTGTCTGCCCCCGGGCGCGTGCGCGACTCCCCCCGAGGATAATCTGAACCGCCTGAGTCCGCCGTCCTCGGGGTTGGCCTCGGGCTGGATGAAAATATCCCGGGGGTCCGGGGGCTGGCCCCCGGTCCGGCGCCGATCGTCCCCGCGCGCCAATCGGCTGTAGCGCGGACGGGCCAACCGCGCTATCCTGCCTCGCAGACCCGGGGGCACATCCGGGCGAGGGCAGAGGCAGTGACGGCGGTAGTCCCATGACCGAGATGGTCTTTGGCGCCACACCCGCGCGGGTGGGCGATCCGATTCTTCCCCGCTGGTGGCGCACGGTGGACCGATGGTCGCTCGGCTTCGTGCTGGCGCTGTTCGGGGTCGGGCTCTTGCTCGGCCTCGCCGCGTCGGTGCCGCTGGCCGAGCGTAACGGGCTGCCGCAGTTCTACTATGTCACAAGGCAGGCGGTCTTCGGCGGCATCGGCATCGCGGTGATGCTGGTGATCTCGATGATGTCGCCGGTGCAGGTCCGCCGCTTCGGGGTAGTGCTGTTCGCGGGCGCGTTCCTGACCGTTGTCGCGCTGCCCTTCATCGGCACCGACTTCGGCAAAGGGGCCACGCGCTGGCTCAGCCTCGGCTTCGCCTCGGTCCAGCCGTCCGAGTTCCTCAAGCCCGGCTTCATCGCCCTCTGCGCCTGGTTCATGGCCTCGGCACAGACGGTGGGCGGGCCGCCGGGGCGGCTCTATTCCTTCTTCATCCTCGCCACCGTGGTCCTGCTGCTCGCGCTGCAGCCCGACTTCGGCCAGGCCTCGCTGATCCTCTTCGCCTGGCTGGTGATGTATTTCGTCTCGGGCGCGCCGGTCACGCTGATCGCGGGGATCATCGCGCTGGCCGCCGGCGCAGGCTCGTTCGCCTATGCCAACAGCGAACATTTCGCCCGCCGCATCAACGGCTTCCTGTCGGCCGAGGTCGATCCGCGGACCCAGATCGGCTACGCCACCAACGCCATCCAGGAGGGCGGGTTCTTCGGCGTCGGCGTCGGCGAGGGCTCGGTCAAGTGGTCGCTGCCCGACGCCCACACCGACTTCATCATCGCGGTCGCGGCCGAGGAATACGGCTTCGTCATGGTGATGCTGATCATCGCGCTCTACTGCGCGATCGTGGTCCGCTCGCTCTGGCGGCTCTTGGCCGAGCGCGACCCCTTCGCCCGTATTGCCGGGACCGGGCTGGCCTGCGCCTTCGGGGTGCAGGCGCTGATCAACATGGGGGTGGCGGTGCGGCTCTTGCCGGCCAAGGGCATGACGCTGCCCTTCGTCAGCTACGGCGGCTCGTCGGTGATCGCCTCGGGGATCACGCTGGGGATGCTGCTCGCGCTGACCCGCAGGCGGCCGCAGAACCTGATCGCCGACGTGCTGGGGCGCGCCGGGCGATGAGCGAGGCGGCAAACGGCAGGGGCAGGCTGGCGCTGATCGCGGCCGGCGGCACCGGCGGGCACATGTTCCCCGCCCAGGCGCTGGCCGAGCGGCTGCTCGAGGCGGGCTGGCGCGTGGTCCTGTCCACCGACGACCGCGGCGCGCGCTACGCGGGCGGGTTCCCGGCGGCGGTCGAGCGGCGGATCGTCCGCTCGGCCACCACCGCGCGGGGCGGGGCACTCGGCAAGCTCACCGCGCCGGCGGTGGTGGGGCAGGGGGTGGGTGCGGCCCTCCTCCAGATGCGGCGCGACCGGCCGGCGGTGGTGGTGGGCTTCGGCGGCTACCCGACCATCCCGGCGCTGGGCGCCGCGGTCGCGCTGGGCATCCCGCGCATGATCCACGAACAGAACGGGGTGATGGGGCGCGTGAACCGGCTGTTCGCCTCCCGCGTCCAGCGCGTCGCCTGCGGCACCTGGCCCACCGACCTGCCCCGGGGCGTCACCGGCATCCACACCGGCAACCCGGTCCGCCGCGCGGTGCTGGACCGCGCCGGAACCGCCTACCGCCCCCCGAATGGCGAGGGGGCGCTGAACCTCGTCGTCATCGGCGGCAGCCAGGGGGCGCGGGTGCTCTCGGCCACCGTGCCTGCCGCCGTGGCAGGCCTGCCCGAGGGGCTGCGCGCCCGCCTGCGGGTCAGCCACCAGGCGCGCGCCGAGGATGCCGAGGCGGTCGTCGCCGCCTACGCCGCCGCGGGGATCGCGGCCGAGGTGCAGCCGTTCTTCACCGACGTCCCCGAACGGCTCGCTGCCGCGCAGGCGGTGGTCAGCCGCGCGGGCGCCTCGTCCATCGCCGACATCACGGTGATCGGCCGGCCGGCGATCCTGATCCCCTATGCTGCCGCGACCGGCGATCACCAGACCGCCAATGCGCGGGCTCTTGCCGAAACCGGCGCCGCGATCCTTCTGCCCGAATCCGTGCTGGACGCGGACAGCCTGACGCGCGATCTGCGCGAGATCCTGTCGGACCCGGCGCGCGCCGCGCAGATGGCCGACACCGCCCTTTCGCTGGGCCGGCCCGACGCCGCCGCCCGACTGCATGACCTCGTGGAGGACCTTGCCGCATGAACGCTGCCACCAAACTGCCGGGCGAACTCGGCCCCATCCATTTCGTCGGCATCGGCGGCATCGGCATGTCCGGCATCGCCGAGGTGCTGATGACGCTGGGCTATGCCGTGCAGGGGTCGGACGCGAAGCGGTCGAAGATCACCGACCGGCTGGAAAAGCTCGGCGCCACCGTGTTCGAGGGCCAGCGGGCCGAGAACCTGGGCGAGGCCGGGGTGGTCGTCATCTCGACCGCCATCAAGAAGGGCAACCCCGAGCTGGAAGAGGCGCGCCGCCGCGGCCTGCCGGTCGTCCGCCGGGCCGAGATGCTGGCCGAGCTGATGCGGCTCAAGTCCAACATCGCCATCGCCGGCACCCACGGCAAGACGACCACCACGACGATGGTGGCGACGCTGCTCGACGCGGGCGGGTTCGACCCCACGGTCATCAACGGCGGGGTGATCCACGCCTACGGCTCGAACGCGCGCGCCGGCGCCGGCGAGTGGATGGTGGTCGAGGCCGACGAAAGCGACGGCAGCTTCAACCGCCTGCCCGCGACGATCGCCATCGTGACCAACATCGACCCCGAGCACATGGAGCACTGGGGCAGCTTCGACGCGCTGCGCAAAGGCTTCACCGACTTCGTGTCGAACATCCCGTTCTACGGGCTCGCGGTCTGCTGCACCGATCACCCCGAGGTGCAGAGCCTCGTCGGCCGTGTCACCGACCGGCGTGTCGTGACCTTCGGCTTCAATGCCCAGGCCGACGTGCGGGCGCTGAACCTGCGCTACGAGAACGGCGTCGCGCATTTCGACGTGGCGCTGCAGGGCGAGGCGGTGCTGAACGACGGCGAGGTGCCGGTGATCGAGGGCTGCACCCTGCCGATGCCGGGCGATCACAACGTCTCGAACGCGCTGTCGGCGGTGGCCGTTGCCCGCCACCTGGGGATGAAGCGGGCCGAGATCCGCGAGGCGCTGGCCAAGTTCGGCGGCGTCGGGCGGCGCTTCACCAAGGTGGGCCAGGTCGGCGGCGTTACCATCATCGACGACTACGGCCACCACCCGGTCGAGATCGCGGCCGTGCTCAAGGCCGCCCGGCAGGCGACGCAGGGCCGGGTGATCGCGGTCCACCAGCCGCACCGCTATTCGCGGCTCTCGAATCTCTTCGACGACTTCTGCACCTGCTTCAACGAGGCCGACGTGGTCGCCATCGCCGAGGTCTATTCGGCGGGCGAAGACCCGATCCCGGGCGCGAGCCGCGATGATCTGGTGGCCGGGCTGATCGCCCACGGCCACCGCCACGCCCGCGCGGTGATGGACGAGGACGACCTCGCCCGCCTGGTGCGCGAGCAGGCGCGGCCCGGCGACATGGTCGTGTGCCTCGGCGCCGGCACCATCTCGGCCTGGGCCAACGCGCTGCCCGACCGGCTGACGGCGCGGGCCGCCTGAGCGGAGGGGGGCGCCGATGTTCGCCGACTACGCGCTGGCCGCGGCGCTCGCGGGGACGCTGCCGGGGCTGGCGGCGTGGCTTGCCGCCCGGCGCTGGGGCCTCGCCGGGGTGCTGGGTGCGCTGGCGCTCTGCGCCGTGGTGGCGCTGGTCGGCTGGCCGCTGACGCGCGAGGTCCGCAGCGGCGACGCCCAGACCCGGCAGGCGGCGCTGATCTTCCTCGTCGCGGTGCCGGGCGTCGTGTCGCTGATCCTCGGCGCCGTCGCCGGGTTCTGGACCGCCCACCGCCGCCGGATCGGCTGAGGCGCCAGCTTTCCCCAAACCCTTTCTTTCCTGACCAAATATCCTCGGGGGGAGGGCGCCCGCACGGGCGCCCCGGGGGGCAGACAGCCCCCCGTGCCGACCCCGCCCGCCCGCGAGGCGCTTGTCACCGCGCGCCGCCTCGCCTACCCCCGGACCGAGAGCCAGTCCCCGCGAGGTCCCCCACCATGACCCTCCTCCCCACCCCGCGCGGCACGCTGACCGCCGACCGCCCGCTCGCCGACCTGACCTGGCTGCGCGTCGGTGGCCCGGCCGACTGGCTGTTCCAGCCTGCCGACCGCGACGACCTCGCCGCATTCCTCGCCGCGCTGCCCGCCGAGGTGCCGGTCTTCCCGATGGGCGTCGGCTCGAACCTCATCGTCCGCGACGGCGGCATCCGCGGCGTGGTGATCCGCCTCGGCCGCGGCTTCAACGACGTCACCATCGAGGGCGACCGCGTGATCGCCGGCGCCGCCGCCCTCGACGCCCATGTGGCGCGCCGCGCGGCCGAGGCGGGGCGCGACCTGACCTTCCTCAGGACCATCCCCGGCAGCATCGGCGGGGCGATCCGCATGAACGCGGGCTGCTATGGCAGCTACATCGCCGACCACCTGATCGAGGCCGAGGTCGTGGCCCGCGACGGTGCGGTGCTGACCCTCACCCCCGACGAGCTGCAGTTCGACTATCGCCACAGCCACCTGCCCGAGGGCTGGGTGCTGACCCGCGCCAGCTTCCGCGCGGAAGCAGGCGACCCCGCGGCGCTGGTCGCGCGGATGCAGGACCAGCTGGCCCGTCGCGACGCGACCCAGCCCACGCGCGACCGCAGCGCCGGCTCGACCTTCCGCAACCCGGCCGGGTTCAGCTCGACGGGGCGGGCCGATGACGTCCACGACCTCAAGGCGTGGAAGCTGATCGAAGAGGCGGGGCTGCGCGGCCACCGACTCGGCGGCGCGCAGATGAGCGAGAAGCACCCCAATTTCCTGATCAACACCGGCGACGCCTCGGCGGCGGAGCTTGAGGCGCTGGGCGAACTGGTGCGGGCGCGGGTCCGCGCGATGGCCGGGCTCGACCTCACGTGGGAGGTGATCCGCGTGGGCGAGCCGGCCTACTCGGACGCGCCTGCCGCCTGAGGCGCCGCGCGCTGGCGGGGCGGGGGGCGCAGGCTCGTGAGAGCGTCACCGACGACCCCCGGCCCTGAAGCCAACGCAAGCCCCACCCCGCCCCGCAGTCCCCGGGCGAGGGGCGACAATCTGCCTCTCACCCGCGCGTTGCGACGGAAAGACCCTTTTCCCGCGCACGGGCTTGTGAGTATCATGCCGGGCAAGGCCGACACCTCCGCGAAGGGGGCGCGGTCGGGGCAACGTCCCCGGAAAACCAGTCCCGGACAACCGGGCGAAAGGCAGATGTGGCGGGCAGGTCGAGCAGGACAGCCCACACCGTAGCGGTCCTGATGGGCGGCCCCTCGGCAGAGCACGAGGTGTCGCTGTCCACGGGGCGCGAATGCGCCAAGGCGCTGCGGGTGGCGGGATTTGAGGTGGTCGAGGTCACGCTCGGCCGCGGCGATGCGGCTGGCGCGTCGGTCGCCGGGATGGGCGACCGGGGCGGGGCCGAATTGGCCCGGCGGCTCTCCGAGCAGCGCCCGGACGTCGTCTTCAACGCGCTCCACGGCCGCTACGGCGAGGATGGCTGCGTGCAGGGGCTGCTCGAATGGTTCGGGCTGCCCTACACCCATTCCGGCGTGCTCGCCTCGGCCCTGGCGATGGACAAGACCCGCGCCAAGCACGCCTTCCGCGAGGCCGGGCTGCCGATCGTGGCCAGCGTCATCGCCGACCGCGAGGACGTGCGCGCCGGCCACGTCATGCCGCCCCCCTACGTGGTCAAGCCGAACGACGAAGGCTCGTCGGTCGGCGTCTATATCGTGCACGAGGGCGACCCGGCCCCGGCCCTCTCGGACGCCATGCCCGCGCGGGTGATGGTCGAGGCCTATGCCCCGGGGCGCGAGCTGACCACCACGGTCATGGGCGACCGGGCGCTGGCGGTGACCGAGATCGTCACCGACGGCTGGTACGACTACGACGCGAAATACGCCGAGGGCGGCTCGCGCCACGTCATCCCGGCGGCGATCCCGGCCGAGATCACCGCGGCCTGCCTCGACTACGCGCTGCGCGCGCACCGGGCGCTCGGCTGCCGCGGGCTGTCGCGCACCGACTTCCGCTGGGACGAGTCGCGCGGCGTGGACGGGCTGGTGCTGCTCGAGACGAACACCCAGCCGGGGATGACGCCGACCTCGCTCGCCCCCGAGCAGGCCGCCCATGCGGGCATCGCCTTCCCCGATCTGTGCCGCTGGATGGTGGAGGACGCGCTGTGCAGGGACTGACCCGCCCAGGACCGATGGGCGAGACTGCGGCCCGCCCGGCCCCCGCCCGGCGCGCCGGCGCCCGCCCCCAGCCCGCCCGCGCCCCGCGGCGTGAGCCGGGGCCGTCGCGGCTGGCCTATCGGCTCAACCGGATGTGGCTCACACCGCTCTACCGCCGGCTGCTGCGGGTCGGGCTGCCGGCGTTCCTGATCTGCATGATCGGCGGGCTCTATCTCGCCGACGACACCCGCCGGGCGAATCTCTCAGGCGGGCTCACCGCGATGGTCGAGAAGATCCAGTCGCGCGAGGCCTTCATGGTCCACCGGATGGAGATCGAGGGCGCCTCGCCCGCGGTCGACAAGGGGCTGCGCGCCATGCTGCCGGTGACGCTGCCGGCGTCGAGCTTCGACATCGACCTGCCGAAGCTCAGGATGCAGATCCAGATGCTCGACGCGGTCGAGCACGTCGACCTGCGCATCCAGCCGGGCGGCATCCTGTCGGCGGTGGTGACCGAGCGGACGCCCGTGGTCCTCTGGCGCCACGCGCGCGGGATCGAGCTTCTGGACAAGACCGGGCACCGCGTCGCCTCGGTCACCTCGCGCGACCTGCGCCGCGACCTGCCGGTGATCGCCGGTGAGGGGGCGGGGGCGCGGGCGCCCGAGGCCCTGGCGCTGATCGACGCCGCCGGGCCGATCCTGCCGCGGCTGCGCGGGCTCGAGCGGATGGGCGAGCGGCGCTGGGACGTCGTGCTCGACCGCGGGCAGCGGATCATGCTGCCGACCGAGAACCCGCTGCCCGCGCTCGAGGCGGCGCTGGCGATGGAGAAGGCCGACGGGCTTCTGTCCCGCGACGTGGTGGCGGTCGACCTGCGCGACCCGGCCCGCCCGGTGCTGCGAATGGGGCTGACGGCGCAGAACACGGTCCGTAAGGCGCTGGGGATGAACCCGCTCGGCCCCGACGGGGTCGAGATCGAGCCCGAGGAGGGCGCCCGCGTCGGCGCCGCGACTCCGGCGGGGACCAGCAAGGGCAAGGCCACGACGGCCAAGGCGCCGGCCAAGGGCAAGGCCACGAGCAAGGCGAAGGCCTCGGGCGGCAAGAGCGGCAAGGCGGCCGCCGCGCCGGCGCCGAAGGGGCGCGGCTGAGGAGAGGCGGCGGCCCCGGCACAAGGGGCCTCGCCGACGGCAGAGAGAGAACCGAGGGGCAGGGAGGAACAGGGATGCGCGATCTTTACGAAGCCCAGCGGGCGATGCGGCAGATGCGGCGGCAGGCGATGGCGCGCGGCGTCTTGGCCGTGCTCGACATCGGCACCTCGAAGATCACCTGCATCATCCTGCAGTTCGACGGCCCCGGCCAGTTCCGCGAGACCGACGGCGTCGGCCCGATGGCGGGGCAGTCCTCGTTCCGCGTCATCGGCCAGTTCACCACCCAGTCGCGCGGCGTCCGCTACGGCGAGATCGAGACGATGGCCGAGACCGAGCGCTGCGTCCGCCACGCCGTCTCGGCGGCGCAGAAACAGGCGGGCGTGCGGGTCGATCACGTCATCGCCACGCTGTCGGGCGGGCGCCCCTCCTCCTACGGGCTGGCGGGCGAGATCGCGCTCAAGTCCGGCAAGGTGACCGAGCCGGACGTGGGCGCCGCCATCGCCGCCTGCGACGCCCCCGATTTCGGCCGCAACCGCGAGGTGCTGCACGCCCAGCCGGTGAACTTCGCCGTGGACGCGCGCTCGGGCCTGCCGGACCCGCGCGACATCGTGGGCAACCGGCTGGCGGTCGACATGCACGTACTGACGCTGGACGGCTCGACGGCCTCGAACCTCGTCCACTGCATCCGCCGCTGCGACCTCGAGCTCGCGGGCGTGGGCTCGGCCGCCTATGCCGCCGGCCGCGCGGCGCTGGTCGAGGACGAGCAGGAACTCGGCGCCGCCTGCATCGACATGGGCGGCGGCGTCACCGGTGTGTCGCTGTTTCTCAAGAAGCACATGATCTTTGCCGATGCGGTGCGGATGGGCGGCGATCTGGTGACCCGCGACATCAGCCAGGGGCTGCGGGTGCCGATGGCGACGGCGGAATGGCTCAAGACCCGGCACGGCGGGCTCGAGGCCACGGGCCGCGACGACCGCGAGATGATCGACGTGACCAACGTGCCGGGGGCGGGCATGGCCGAGGACTGGAACGGCGAGCGCCGGTCCGTCAGCCGCGCCGACCTGATCGGGATCATGCGCCCGCGGGTCGAAGAGATCCTCGACGAGGTGCGGGGCGTGCTGGATGCCGCGGGCTTCGACCAGATGCCCTCGCGGCAGGTGGTGCTGACCGGGGGCGCAAGCCAGATCCCCGGGCTCGACACGCTGGCCGCGCGCATCCTCGGGCAGAACGTCCGGGTGGGGCGGCCGCTGCGCATCCACGGGCTCGCGCAGCAGCACACCGCGCCCTGCCACGCGGCGACGGTCGGCCTCGCGCTGCACGCGGCCAACCCGCAGGACGAATGGTGGGACTTCGAGATGCCGGTGGAACGGGGCGGGGTGACGGGGCTCAAGCGGGCCTATCGCTGGTTCCGCAACAACTGGTGACCGCAACCGGTGACCGCGCGGCGGCCCCGAACCACCACGGTTAGGGGTATCGGCAACATACCGCTGATTGGCCCCGCCGGGCACGGCATATTTTGTGGATATCTGCGGATTTCCCCATGACGCTTGGCGCGAATCTGGCTAGGCTGCACGGGGATACAGGGGATTCGACCGGGCGCCCAACGACCCGGCAACCAGAAACGGAAGGGCAGGCGGCGATGAATCTGAACCTGATGATGACCGACGACCAGGAGCTGCGTCCGCGCATCACCGTCTTCGGTGTCGGCGGCGCGGGCGGCAACGCGGTCAACAACATGATCGAGAAGCGGCTCGACGGGGTCGAGTTCGTGGTGGCCAACACCGACGCGCAGGCGCTGGCGCAAAGCCGCGCCGAAAGCCGCGTCCAGCTTGGGCCCAAGGTGACCGAGGGGCTGGGCGCCGGCGCCAAGCCGTCGATCGGCGCCAAGGCCGCCGAAGAGACCATCGAGGATATCGTCGACCACCTGATGGGCGCGCACATGTGCTTCATCACCGCCGGCATGGGCGGCGGCACCGGCACCGGCGCCGCCCCGATCATCGCCCAGGCCGCGCGCGAGATGGGCATCCTGACCGTCGGCGTGGTGACCAAGCCCTTCCAGTTCGAGGGCTCGAAGCGGATGCGGCAGGCCGACGAGGGCGTCGAGGCGCTGCAGAAGGTCGTGGACACGCTCATCATCATCCCGAACCAGAACCTGTTCCGGATCGCCAACGAAAAGACCACCTTCACCGAGGCCTTCGCCATGGCCGACGACGTCCTCTACCAGGGCGTCAAGGGCGTGACCGACCTGATGGTGCGGCCGGGCCTGATCAACCTCGACTTCGCCGACGTGCGCGCGGTGATGGACGAGATGGGCAAGGCGATGATGGGCACCGGCGAGGCGACCGGCGACAACCGCGCCGTCGAGGCGGCCGAAAAGGCCATTGCCAACCCGCTGCTGGACGAGATCAGCCTCAACGGCGCCAAGGGCGTGCTCATCAACATCACCGGCGGCCACGACCTCACGCTGTTCGAGATGGACGAGGCGGCCGAGAAGATCCGCGAGAAGGTCGACCCCGAGGCCAACATCATCGTCGGCTCGACGCTCGACCCCGAGCTCGAGGGCACGGTGCGGGTGTCGGTCGTGGCGACCGGCATCGACCTCGCCGCGGCAGCCGCCGCCGAGCCGCCGGCCCCGCGCCGCGGCCTGCGCGAGCCGCTGACCCAGCACCCGGCGGTGGCGCAGAAGCCCGCCGCGAGCGCCGACGAGGATGACGCGGTGCCCGCCCGCCGCACCCCGGTCATCGAGGCGCCGGTCGCCCGCGCCCCGCTGGACGAGGCGCTGCCCGAGCCGGCCTATCGCCCCGCCGAGCCCCGCCCCGAGCCGCGTTACGACGCGCTGCGCGAGGAGGAGCGCGCCGAGAGCCGCGCCGAGACCCGGCCCGAGCCGCGCATCGACCCGCGCAGCTACGACCGCCGCCTGAGCGACGACCCGAGCGGCTACACTGCGCCGGTGCGCCCGCAGGGTGGCCGCGGCCAGCCTTCGGCCGAAGCCGCCGCCCGGATCGAGCGCATCCGCGCCCGCGCCGACGAGTCGCCGCGCCGCCCCGCCGCGCCGCCGCCCGCCCCCGAGGCGCCGCGTGGCCCGGCCCGCATGGCCGGCCTCGGCCGGATGATGGAGCGTCTGGCCGGCCACCACGGCGAGCAGGAGCGTCCGCGCCCCGAGACCATCGCCGAGCGCGTCAGCGACCGTATGGCCCGCGCCCGTCAGGCCGAAACCGACTTCGACGACCTCGCCGCGCCCGACTCGGCCAAGGAGAACGTCGAGATCCCGGCCTTCCTGCGTCGCCAGGCGAACTGACGGCCGCCTCGCGCCCCGATCACGTCGGGGCGACCGGACCAGCCTTACGGGGGCCGCTGCGGCGGCCCCTTTCTCATGTTTGCCAAGGACTTGCGTCTTGGAGACCGCGCCGCGCCCGCCGCGGGCGGGGCGATGTTACAGACGGTCATAATTCGTTAATTGAGCCAGGGTCAGGGCCGACCTACCTCGGTTGCATCGGGGACCTTCCCCGCAAGAAACGTAGAACAGACGGACCCGAGACCATGCAGGCCACCCTCGCCACCCCAGCCCGATTTGCGGGCGTCGGCCTTCACACCGGCGCGCCCGTGCGGATGACCATGCATCCCGCGCCGGCCGGGCATGGCGTGGTGTTCCGCCGCACCGACCTCGGCGGCGCGCTGGTTCCGGCGTGCTGGGACGCGGTCGTGCCCTCGCAGCTCTGCACCCTGCTCGCGGGCGAGAACGGCGCCACCGTCTCCACCGTCGAGCATGTCATGGCGGCGCTGGCCGGGACCGGCATCCACAACGTGCTGATCGACATCGACGGCCCCGAGGCGCCGATCCTCGACGGTTCGGCCGCGCCCTTCGTGGCCGGGATCGTGGCGGCGGGCCTCGTCCAGTCGGACGCGCCGCTGCGCGCCATCCGGGTGCTGAAGCCGGTCGAGGTCCATGACGGCGCGGGCTTCGCCCGGCTGTCGCCCGCCGATCACCTGCAGATGGAGTTCGCGATCGACTTCGCCGATGCGGCCATCGGGCGTCAGGAAAAGACCCTCGACCTCGCCAACGGCGCGTTCCAGCGCGAGCTGATGGACAGCCGCACCTTCTGCCGGCAGTCGGACGTCGAGTCGATGAAGGCCCGCGGCCTTGCGCTGGGCGGGACCTATTTCAACGCCGTGGTGGTGGACGGCGACCGGGTGCTCTCGCCCGGCGGGATGCGCCACCGCGACGAGCCGGTGCGCCACAAGATGCTGGACGCGGTGGGCGACCTCGCGCTCGCCGGGGCCCCGCTGCTCGCGCGCTACACCGGCAACCGGGCCGGGCACGCGATGACCAACCGGCTGCTCAGGACGCTGTTCGCCACGCCCGACGCGTGGGAATGGGTGACCTGCAGCACCGACTGCGTGCAGCGCCTGCCCGGCGCGGGCGTAGTGCGGCCGCGCGTCGCCCCGGCCAAGCGCGACGCTGCGCGCGCGGTGATGGTGGCCTGAGCCTCGGCCAGCGGGTGCAGTCAGCGCCCGCTGCCCAGCGACGCCAACGCGCCGATCACCCCACCGATAACGCCTCTGGCACCGCCATCTTGCCCTTTTGCGCGCTCCGATGTTGTGTGCTAGGACGGCGAAGCCGCGCGGCCGGGCGGAGTCGCCTCGGCTGCCCGACAGACGGTACGAGCCCGCAGACGACCACCGCAGACGACGGACGGACAGGACGCAGATGACAGTCAGGAACTTGCGGCGCGTTGTCATGTCGGCGGTGGTGGTGGCGACGCTCGCGGCCTGCGGCGGCGGCGATCCGGGCGCGAACAAGCAGCCGCTGGACAATTTCACCGCCGAGCAGATCTACAAGCGCGGCGAATACGAGCTGGAAAACGGCAAGCGCCCCAAGGACGCGGTGCATTACTTCGCCGAGGTCGAGCGGCTCTACCCCTATTCCGACTGGGCCAAGCGCGCGCTCATCATGCAGGCCTTCGCCTATCACAAGGCGCGCCAGTATGACGAAGCCCGCGGCGCGGCGCAGCGGTTCATCGACAACTATCCCGGCGACGAGGATGCGGCCTACGCCAAGTATCTGCTCGCGCTCAGCTATTACGACCAGATCGACGAGGTCGGCCGCGATCAGGGCCTGACCTTCCAGGCGCTGCAGGCGCTGCGCGAGGTGATCGAGCAGTATCCCGACAGCGAATACGCGCGCTCGGCGGTGCTCAAGTTCGACCTGTCCTTCGACCATCTCGCCGGCAAGGAGATGGAGATCGGCCGCTACTACCTCAAGCGCGGCCACTACACCGCGGCGATCAACCGCTTCCGCGTGGTGGTCGAGGATTACCAGACCACGACCCACACGCCCGAGGCGCTGATGCGGCTGGTCGAATCCTACCTCGCGCTCGGCCTGACCAACGAGGCGCAGACGGCGGGGGCCATCCTCGGCCACAACTTCCAGTCCTCGCCCTATTACCAGGACGCCTATGCCCAGCTGCGCGGCCGTGGCCTGACCGCGACGCCGCAGGGCAATTCGTGGCTGACCAAGGTTTACCGCCAGGTGATCCAGGGCAAGTGGCTCTGACGCCCGGGAGGGCCGGCGATGCTGCGAAGCCTCGACATCCGCGACATGCTGCTGATCGACCGGCTGGCGCTCGACTTCGCGCCGGGGCTGAACGTGCTCACCGGCGAGACGGGGGCGGGCAAGTCGATCCTGCTCGACTGCCTGGGCTTCGTGCTGGGCTGGCGGGGCCGGGCGGAACTGGTGCGGCAGGGGGCGTCGCAGGGCGAGGTGACGGCGGTCTTTGACCTGCCGGCCGCGCATCCGGCCCGCGCGCTGCTGGCCGAGGCGGGGATCGAGGCGGGGGATGAGCTGATCCTGCGCCGGGTCAACGCCGCCGACGGGCGCAAGTCCGGCTGGGTCAACGACCGGCGGGTGTCGGGCGAGGTGCTGCGCAATCTTTCGGACGTGCTGGTCGAGCTGCACGGGCAGCACGACGACCGCGGGCTTCTGAACCCGCGCGGCCACCGCCAGCTTCTCGACGCCTTCGCCGGGATCGACCTTGCGCCCCTGCGCGCGGCCTGGGGCGCGCGGCGGCAGGCCCGCGCGGCGCTCGACGCGGCCGAGGAACAGCTCGAGGCCGCCCGGCGCGAAGAGGATTTCCTGCGCCACGCGGTGGCCGAGCTGGAAAAGCTCGACCCGCAGCCGGGCGAGGAGGCGACGCTCGACGTGGCCCGCCGGCAGATGCAGGCGGCCGAACGCATCCGCGGCGACGTGGCCCGCGCGCTCGCGCTGCTCGCGGGCGGCGGCGGTGAGCCGGGGGCCGAGGGCGCGATGGTCGAGGCGGTGCGCTGGCTCGAGGGTGCGTCCGGCAAGACCGGCGCCGAGGAGGGCACGCCCGACCCGCTCGAGGCGCCGCTGGCGGCGCTCGGCCGGGCGCTGATCGAGCTGGGCGAGGCGACCGGCGGGATCGAGGCCGCGCTCGAGGCGATGGAGTTCGACCCCGGCACGCTCGAGGCGACGGAAGAGCGGCTGTTCGCGGTGCGGGCGCTCGCGCGCAAGCACGACGTGCTGCCCGACGACCTGGCCACGCTGGCGGGCGAGCTGTCGGCGCGGCTGGCTGCGCTCGACGCGGGCGAGGCGCGGATGGGTGAGCTGACCCGGGCGCTGGCCGCGGCGGGGGCGGCCTATGAGGCGGCGGCGGCCGAGGTGTCGGCGGCGCGGGCCGAGGCGGCGGGGCGGCTCGATGCCGCGATGGCGGCCGAGCTGGCGCCGCTGAAGATGGAGCGGGCGGTGTTCGAGACCCGGCTGTCGCCCGGCGAACCCGGCCCCGAGGGGCAGGACACGGTGGCCTTCACCGTCGCCACCAACCCCGGCGCGCCGGCGGGACCGCTCGACCGCATTGCTTCGGGCGGCGAGCTATCGCGGTTCCTCTTGGCGCTCAAGGTGGTGCTGGCGCAGGGCGCCGACCCGCTGGTGATGATCTTCGACGAGATCGACCGCGGCGTGGGCGGGGCCACGGCGGATGCCGTGGGCCGGCGGCTGGCGCGGCTGGCCGAGGGGGCGCAGGTGCTGGTCGTCACCCATTCGCCGCAGGTGGCGGCGCGGGGCGAGCGGCATTTCCGCGTCGCCAAGTCGGTCGAGGACGGCGCCACGACCTCGCGCGTCGAGCCGCTGTCGGCCGGCGCGCGGGTCGAGGAGCTGGCGCGGATGCTCGCGGGCGAAGAGGTCACCCCGGCCGCCCGCGCCGCGGCCGAGGCCCTGCTGGCCTGAGCCGCCTCAGCTGCGGCGGCAGGTGTTGATGCCCAGAAGCGTGTAGAGCCCGCACCAGCCGAGCAGGCCGGTCGCCAGCGGGATGATCCCGAGCAGGAACAGCCAGCGCATCGGCGCCGCGGGATAGACGAAGTAGAGCGCGATGAGGACCACCCCGACGATGATGCGGACGATGCGCTCGGTGGTGCCGATGTTGGCCATGCGGGCCTCCTTTCATATTCTGTGAGTGGAATATAACAGGAGGCGGCCGGTCTGTCATCGGCCCCTGGCCCATCTGCGGCGCACAGATCGTCGCAGGTGGGGCCGGGGTCGCGGCGGATCAGTCGAGGATCGCCTCGACCACCCGCAGGATCGACAGGATGCGGCCGGTCTCGCTGTCGACGCGCATCAGGCGGCCGTTGACGATCGCATAGCGCTGCCCGGACGGGGCGTCGCGCACGCCGTAGAGGCCGGGGCGCGTGACGACGTGCACCCGACGCAGGTCGATGATGTCGCCGACCTTGCGGGCCTGACCGGGGGGCAGGCAGGCCGGGTCCTTCTTCGCCAGCCCCGGCGGGCAGGCGCGGGCGGTGATGCCGCGGGCGGGCTGGGCCCGGTTGGGGGCGGCGCGCTCGGCCTTGTCGGCGCGCGTGACGTGGCCCTTGCCGTTGCCCTGACCGGCGTGGGCGGGCTTGTCGGCCAGCGCCGCCAGCGGCAGGGCAAGCGCGACGCAGCCCGCGGCGAGAGTCGAGAAAAGGCGCATGGGTTCACCTGATCCTGTTGCGTGTCGGGAGAAAACGCCCGCCGGCGTGCCGCGGTTTCCCGCCAGCCCGCCCTTGGCCGGTTTCACGGGCCGCCGCGCGGCTCAGGCCGCGCCCCGCCCGCGGGCCGCCAACCGCGGCAGCATGGCCGAGAAGTCCCGGCCGCGGCCGTCCTCGGCCTCGACGAACTGACCGTAGAGCGAGGTCGCCAGCGCCCCCATCGGCGTGTCCGCGTCGGCGCTGTCGGCGGCCTGCTGGCTCAGCCGCAGGTCCTTGAGCATCAGCTCGGCCGCGAAGCCCGGCTTGTAGCCATTGTCGGCCGGCGAGGCCGGTCCCACGCCCGGCGCCGGGCAATAGGCGTTCATCGACCAGGAATAGCCCGACGAGGTGGACACCACGTCGAACATCTTCTGCCGGTCGAGCCCCAGCTTGTCGGCCAGCGCGAACGCCTCGCAGGTGGCGATCATCGTCACGCCGAGGATCATGTTGTTGCAGATCTTGGCGGCCTGACCCGCGCCTGACTCGCCGCAATGCACGGCCTTCTGCCCCATGATGTCGAAGAGCGGGCGCACCGTCTCGAACGCCGCGGGCGTGCCGCCGACCATGAAGGTCAGCGTGCCCGCCGCCGCCCCGCCAATCCCGCCCGAGACCGGCGCGTCGAGCGCACCCTTGCCCGCCGCCGCCGCCTGATCGGCGACCGCGCGGGCGCTGTCCACGTCCACGGTCGAGCAGTCGCAGAGGACCGCGCCGGGGGCCATCGCCGGGATCACCTCGGCTGCGACGGCGCGCAGGATCTGGCCGTTCGGCAGCATGGTGATGACCACCTCGGCGCCGGCCGCGGCCTCGGCCGCGGTGGCAGCGGCGGTCACGCCCTCGGGCATCGGCGCGGCAAGGTCGAAGCCCTGCACCGCGTGGCCCGCGGCGGCGAGGTTCTTCGCCATCGGCCCGCCCATGTTGCCCAGTCCGATGAAACCGATCCGCATCCTCAGTCCTCCCACGTCAGTTCGGCCTCGCCGAGGTTTGCCAGCATCGCGTCCACCTTGGCCGCGTCCGCGGCCGCCCCCCAGGCGGGGTTGCGGTCCTTGTCGATGATCTGGGCGCGCACGCCCTCGATGAAATCGCCCTCGGCGGTGGCGCGATTGGTGAAGCGGTATTCGCGGCTGAGCGAATCCTGCATCCGCTGGTCGCCCCGCGCCGCCTTGACCATCGCCAGCGTCGCCGCCATCGACAGCGGCGAATTGCGCCGGATGGTCTTGAGCGAGGCCTCGTCCCCCGCTTGCTCGAGCGCCGCGGCGATCTCGGCCACGCTGCGGCCGCGGAACGCCGCGAGGTCGCGCTCGGCCAGCGCCGAGGGGGCGGGCAGGGGCTGCCCGGCCAGCGTTGCGGCGTCGCCGGTCTCGGCCAGACGGTCCTTGGCGGCGTCCCACTCCGCCTCGGGCAGGTAGAGGTCGGCAAAGCCCGCGTGGATCGCGTCGGCCGCGCCCATCCGCGCCCCGGTCAGCCCGAGGTATTCGCCGACCCGCCCCGGCGCGCGGGCCAGAAGCCACGTCCCGCCGACGTCGGGGATCATCCCGATCCCCGCCTCGGGCATCGCCACCTGCGTCGTGTCGCCCACGACCCGGTGGCTGGCGTGCCCGCCCAGCCCCACGCCGCCGCCCATCACGAAGCCCTGCATGAAGGCGACGATCGGCTTGGGATAGTCGCGGATCGCGGCGTTCATCTGGTATTCGTCGGCGAAGAAGCGCTGGCCCACCGTGTGATCCCCCGCCTTCGCGGCGTGATAGATCGCGGCAATGTCGCCCCCGGCGCAGAACGCCTTGTCCCCCTCGGCGTCGAGGATCACCAGCTTCACCGCGTCGTCGTCGCGCCACGCGTCGAGCGCGGCGCGCACCGCGTTCGCCATCTCGTGGCTCAGCGCGTTCAGCGCCTGCGGCCGGGTCAGGGTGATGCGCCCCGCGGCGCGGTCCTTGCGGATCTTGAGGTCGTCCATCAGCCCCTCTCGGCCAGCATCGCGCGGCCCACGATCAGGCGCATGATCTCGTTGGTGCCCTCGAGGATCTGGTGCACTCGCAGGTCGCGGACGATCTTCTCGATCCCGTAGTCGGCGAGATAGCCGTAGCCGCCGTGGAGTTGCAGGCACTGGTTGGCGACCTCGAACGCGCGGTCGGTGACGTAGAGCTTGGCCATGGCGCAGAACTTGGTGGCGTCGGGGGCCTTGTTGTCCAACTTCCACGCCGCCTGGCGCAGGAAGGTGCGGGCCGATTGCAGCGCGACCTCCATCTCGGCCAGGCGGAACTGCAGCGCCTGGAACTGGTCGATGGTCTTTCCGAAGGCCTTGCGCTCGCCCATGTAGCGGATCGTCTGGTCCAGCGCCGCCTGCGCGCCCCCGAGCGCCCCCGCCGCGATGTTCAGCCGCCCGCCGTCGAGCCCGGCCATCGCATAGGCGAAGCCGCGCCCTTCCTCGCCCAGCAGGTTCTCGGCCGGGATCACGCAGTCGTCGAACTGCACCTGGCTGGTCGGCTGCGCGAGCCAGCCCATCTTGTGCTCGAGCGCCCCGAACGAGAGCCCGGGCGTGCCATCCTCGACCACCACGGTCGAGATGCCCTTGGGCCCGTCCTCGCCGGTCCGCACCATGGTCACGTAGACGTCCGAATAGCTGCCGCCCGAGATGAACGCCTTGGTGCCGTTCAGCTTGTAGCCGTCGTTCGTCCGCTCGGCCCGCGTCCGCAGCGCCGCCGCGTCCGACCCGGACCCCGGCTCGGTCAGGCAGTAGGAGAAGATCTTCTCCATGCTGCAGAGGTCGGGCAGCCACTTCGCCTTGTCCTCGGGCTTGCCGAACTTGTCGATCATGCCGCCGCACATGTTGTGGATCGACAGGAACGAGCCGACCGCCGGGCAGGCCATCGCCAGCGCCTCGAACACCAGCGTCGCGTCGAGTCGGGTCAGCCCCGAGCCGCCATACTCTTCCGAGACGTAGAGCCCGCCGAACCCGAGCGCCGCCACCTTGGGCCAGAGGTCCTTGGGGATGGTGCCCTGGCGTTCCCATTCGCGGGCATGGGGCGCGATCTCGGCCTGGCCGAAGTCCCGCGCCATGTCGAAGATCGCCTGCTGCTCTTCGGACAATGCGAAATCCATCCGTTCCCCCTTCGTCTGGCCGCCGGTTGCGTCGGGCTAACGGCGCAGTGTTTCACAACTATTGCAGTCGGGCCGCAGGATGGCCGCAGTCCGGCCAGCGGCCCCTGTCACCCGTCTGACGCGCGGATATATCCACGCACAAGTCCGGGGGCACGAAGCCCCCGGACCCGGTCGAGCGTCAGTCCATCGCCTTGAAGTTGAAGGCCGCCCCTTCCTTGATCCCCGAGGGCCAGCGGCTCGTGACCGTCTTGGTGCGGGTGTAGAAGCGGAAGGCGTCGGGCCCGTGCTGGTTCAGGTCGCCGAAGCCCGACTTCTTCCAGCCGCCGAAGGTGAAATATGCCAGCGGCACCGGGATCGGCACGTTGATCCCGACCATGCCGATGTTGCAGCGGCTGGCGAAGTCGCGGGCGGTGTCTCCGTCGCGGGTGAAGATCGCGGTGCCGTTGCCGTATTCGTGGTCCATGGCCAGCTTCAGCGCCTCCTCGTAGCTCTCGGCGCGGACGGTCGAGAGCACGGGGCCGAAGATCTCGGTCTTGTAGATCTCCATGTCGGGGGTGACGTTGTCGAAGAGCGACGGGCCGACGAAGAACCCGTTCTCGTAGCCCTGCAGGCTGAAGTTGCGCCCGTCCACCACGAGGTCGGCGCCCTGGTCCACGCCCGACTGCACCAGCCGCTCGATGTTCTTCTTGGCGGCCGCGGTGACGACCGGGCCATAGTCCACGTCGTCGCCGGCGGTGTAGGGGCCGACCTTCAGCTTCTCGACCCGCGGCACCAGCTTCTCGATCAGCTTGTCGGCGGTCTCCTTCCCGACCGGCACGGCGACCGAGATCGCCATGCAGCGCTCGCCCGCGGCGCCGTAGCCTGCGCCGACCAGCGCGTCGGCGGCCTGGTCCAGATCGGCGTCGGGCATGATGATCATGTGGTTCTTGGCGCCGCCGAAGCACTGGGCGCGCTTGCCGGTCGCGGCCGCGCGCTCATAGATGTACTGCGCGATCGGGGTCGAGCCGACGAAGCCCACCGCCTGGATCACCTCGCTGTCGAGGATCGCGTCCACCGCCTCCTTGTCGCCGTGCACGACCTGCAGCACGCCGTCGGGCAGCCCGGCCTCCTTGAACAGCGCGGCGATCATGTTCGGCACCGACGGGTCGCGCTCGGACGGCTTGAGGATCACCGCGTTGCCCGAGGCGAGCGCGGGCCCGAGCTTCCACAGCGGGATCATGGCGGGGAAGTTGAACGGCGTGATCGCCGCCACCACGCCCAGCGGCTGGCGCATGGAATACATGTCGATGCCGGGGCCGGCGCCGTCGATGAACTCACCCTTCAGAAGCTGCGGCGCGCCGATGGCGTATTCGATCACCTCGAGCCCGCGCTGGATGTCGCCCTTGGCGTCGGGGAAGGTCTTGCCGTGCTCGGACGACAGCACCTCGGCCATCTTGTCCATGTCGCGGTTCAGCAGGTCGACCATCTTCATCATCACCCGCGCGCGGCGCTGCGGGTTGGTGGCGCCCCAGGCGACCTGCGCCTTGGCGGCGGCGGCGATGGCCGCGTCCATCTCGGCCTTCGAGGAGAGGTCCACCTTGCCCTGCACCTCGCCGGTGGCGGGGTTGTAGACATCGGCGGTGCGGCCGGACGTCCCTGCGGTTTCCTTGCCGTCGAGCCAGTGGTGAATCGCGCGCATGAGCCTTCCTCCGTTGCCGATGCTGTCCGTGGTTGGGGGCGAGGATAGTCTTGCGGTAATGCCCGCGTAAAGCGACGATGAGGTCAAACCGTTTTGCGAAATCGCAAAGGGCGGGCGGGGGGGAGACGATGGATTGGGATGACCTGCGGGTGTTTCTCGCCGTGGCGCGGGCCGAGTCGCTCTCGGCGGCGGGGCGGCGGCTGGGGATGGACGCCTCGACCGTGGGGCGGCGGGTGGCGCGGCTGGAAACGGCGCTGGGCCGGGTGCTCTTCGCCAAGACGCCGCAGGGCTACGCGGTCACCGCCGAGGGCGCGGTGCTCGTGGCCCACGCCGAGGCGGCCGAGGCCGCTGCCGCCGCGGCCGCCGAATCGCCGGGACAGGGGCAGCTTGCCGGGCAGCTCAGGATCGGGGCGCCGGACGGGTGCGCCAACTACCTGCTGCCGCAGATCGCGGCGCGGCTCTGCGCCGACCATCCGGGGCTCGAGATCCAGATCGTCGCCCTGCCGCGGGTGTTCAACCTGAGCCGGCGCGAGGCCGACATGGCGATCGCGGTCAGCCCCCCCGACCGCGGCCGCGCGGCGATCCAGAAGATCACCGACTATCAGCTGCACCTTGCCGGCCACGCGGATTACCTGGCCGCCCATCCCCCCATCGCCAGCCGCGCTGACCTGCGCGGGCACCGGATGATCGGCTATATCCAGGACATGATCTTCGACCGCGAACTCGACTATCTGGCCGAGACGGGGTCGGCGCACGCCACGCTCAGCTCGAACTCGGTCAGCGTGCAGATGCAGGCGATCCGGGCCGGGGCGGGGCTGGGGATCGTGCACGACTTCGCCATCCCCTTCGCGCCGGGCGTGCGCCGCGTGCTGGCCCGCGACATCGCCCTGACCCGCGCCTTCTGGCTGCTGCGCCCGGCCGACGACCGCCGCTCGGACCGGCTGAACCGGCTGGCCGAGGCAGTCACCCACGCGCTGCGGCGTGAGGTCGCGCGGCTCGAGGCGCTGGTCGCGGCCACCGAGGCGGCGCGCCCCGACTCACGGGGGGCTTGACGCTCGGGCGCGGCGCGGCAACGCTGAGGTCACGGGGTGGTGAGCGGCCGCGCGGGCCGGGAATGCCGCTGCCGGGGGGATGCCGATGCCAGGGGGACGCCGATGATCGTCAAGCAGATTCTCGCCATGAAGACGGGGCCGGAGAGCATCGTCACGGTGCGCCCGGACATGAGCGTGGCCGACGCCGCCCGGCTGTTGTCGGAAAAGCGGATCGGCGCGGTGGTCGTCTCCGAGGACGGCCAGCGCCCGGCGGGGATCCTGTCCGAGCGTGACATCGTGCGCGAGCTGGGCCGGTCGGGCGCCGACGTGCTGCAGCGCAAGGTCGCGGACCTGATGACCAGCAAGGTCAGCACCTGCGTCTGCGGCGAGGATGCGCTGACGGTGCTGCAGCGGATGACCGACGGCCGGTTCCGCCACCTGCCGGTGGTGGACGAGGCGGGGCACATGCTCGGCGTCGTCTCGATCGGAGACGCCGTCTCGGCCCGGCTGAAGGAGCTCGCGGCCGAGAAAGAGGCGCTGACCGGGATGATCATGGGGAACTGACCCGGCGCCAGGGCCGCGCGGGGCGGCGCGTCGCGCGGCGATGCCGCGGCGCGGCGCTTGCATCCGCGCCGGATTTCCGCTTGCGTCTGACGAACCCCTGATCGGCCCCCTGGGGGGCCGCAACAGCCCCTGCGCCCGAAGGATCAACAGATGCGGATCGGTCTTTACCCCGGAACCTTCGACCCGGTCACGCTGGGCCACATCGACATCATCCAGCGCGCCGCGCCGCTGGTGGACCGGCTGGTGATCGGCGTGGCGATCAACCGCGACAAGGGGCCGCTGTTCTCGCTGGAAGAGCGGGTCGAGATGGTCGAGGCCGAGTGCACCGACATCGCCCGCCGCAGCGGGGTCGAGATCGTCGTCCATCCCTTCGACAACCTGCTGATCGACTGCGCGCGCGACGTCGGCGCCAGCGTCATCGTCCGCGGCCTGCGCGCGGTCGCGGACTTCGAATACGAGTTCCAGATGGTCGGCATGAACCGCGCCCTCGATTCGAGCGTCGAGACGGTGTTCCTGATGGCCGACGCGCGGCGGCAGGCCATCGCCTCGAAGCTGGTCAAGGAAATCGCCCGCCTCGGCGGCGACGTGAGCAAGTTCGTCACCCCGCCGGTCAACAGCGCGCTCAGGGCGCGATTTGCCGCAGGCTGAGGAGCCTTCGGTCCACCCCGCTTGATCCGCCCCGCTTGATCCGGCCCGTCCCGCTGCCCTAGCCTTGCGGCCGAGGGGGACCACGGGAGGAGAGACCGGATGACCCAAAGCGCCACGCCAGCCGACACGCCACCCCGGCCGGGGGGACCGATCCCGGACCCGACCCGGCCGCCGATGCCCAACCCGGCCCCCGACCCGGCGCCCGACCGCGGCCTCGTCGAGCCGCTGGGCGCCGCGAGCCGCCGCACGGCCACCCCGGCGGCGGCCTGGGGGGGCGAGGTCCGCTCGCCCTCGGGGCGCGTCGCGCCGGACGGCACGGTGGCGCCGGTCCTCGGCGACGACCGCGGCCAGCCCGACACCATCCCCGCCCCGGCCATCATCGACATGTCCGCGATCGGCGAGTCGCTGCGCGCCGGCTGGACCGATTTCCTGCGCGCGCCGGGGTTCGGGCTGTTCTTTTCGGCCTTCTATGTCGCGGGCGGGCTGATGCTCGCCGCCGTCGCCGCCGCCGCGGGGCAGGAGTGGTGGCTGATCCCCTTCGTCGTGGGCTTCCCGCTGATCGCGCCCTTCGCAGCCGTCGGGCTTTACGAGGTCAGCCGGCGGATCGAGGCCGGGCTGCCGCTCGACTGGCGCAGCGTGCTGGGGGTGGTGTTCGCGCAGAAGGACCGGCAGGTGCCGTCGATGGCGATGGTCATCCTGCTGATGTTCATGTTCTGGGTGTTCGTGGCCCACACGACCTTCGCGCTGTTCATGGGGCTGCAGGCGCTGACCAACATCACCACCTCGCCCGAGATCCTGTTCCAGGGCCGCGGGCTCGTCATGCTGGGGGTCGGGACCGTCGTGGGCGCGGGCTTCGCCGCGGTTCTCTTTGCGATGACCGCCGCCGGCCTGCCGCTGATCCTCGACCGCGAGGTGGACTTCATCTCGGCGATCATCGCCAGCTTCCAGGCGGTGCTCGGCAATCCGGGCGTGATGCTCGCCTGGGCGGTGGTGATCGCGGTGATCCTGTTCTTGGGGATCGCGCCGCTGTTCCTCGGGCTGTTCGTGGCGCTGCCGGTGCTGGGCCATGCGAGCTGGCACATGTACCGCCGGCTGTTTCCCGACGACTGAAAGCTGCCAGCGACAGCGCAAGAAAAAAGGCGCGCCCCGGGGGCGCGCCTGTTCATGTCGGCCGGGCCTCGCCTCAGCCGTCGAGGTCGTCCTCGTCGCGGCTCATCGCGGCCGCGGGGGGCGCGAGCTTCGGCGTGATGCCGTTGCCCAGCGGGTCTTCCTGACGCTGGACCGAGCCCTCGAAATGGGCGCCCGATTCGATGGCGATGGTCTTGTGGACGATGTCGCCCTCGACCCGCGCGGTGGCCGACAGGCGCACCTTGAGGCCGCGGACACGGCCAACGACGCGGCCGTTCACGATCACCTCTTCGGCGACGATCTCGCCGTGGATGGTGGCGCTTTCGCCGACCGTCAGCTGGTGGGCGCGGATGTCGCCGTCCACCGTACCCTCGATCTGCACATCGCCCTGGGTGGTGATGTTGCCCTTGACCGTCAGGTCGGACGACAGGACCGACGGTCCGGTGCGGGTCCGCATCCCCTGCTGGGGCGCGTGGTCGTAGCTGTCCATGATCGGGGCCCGTGTCGGTTCAGGATCGGGAGAGTGGGTGCGCGGTCCGGGTTCGGTGACTCGGGTCTTAGAAAACATTCTGTGCGGCCTTGATGAAGCTCATGGGGTTCACGGCCTTCCCGTCCACACGCACCTCGTAGTGCAGATGCGGACCGGTCGAGCGGCCGGTGTTGCCCATATCACCGATCAGGCTGTTGCGCGAGACCTGTTGCCCGGCCTTGACGCGGATTTTCGACAGATGGCCATAGCGGGTCTCGGTCCCGATGGCGTGCTTGATCTTGATCACGTTGCCATAACCGCGCTGCCAGCCGGCAAAGATCACCACGCCGTCGCCGGTCGCATAGATCGGGGTGCCGACCGGGCCGGCGAGGTCGATGCCCTCATGCGCGCGGCCCCAGCGCTTGCCGAAGGGCGAGGTGAAGCGGAACGCCGACTTGACCGGCATGGCCAGCGGCAGCTTGCTGACGGCGATGCGGTAGTTGTTCACCTTGCCGAGCGAGATCACCACCTCGTTCGCCCGCGCCTCGGATTCCGAGATCGCGGCGTTACCGCGCGACGAATAGCCCATCGGGGTCAGCGGGCCGCCGGTGCCCTCATAGCCCTGGCGCACGGTTTCCAGCAGCTTGTCGGTGTTCACGCCGACCTTGGCGAACATGTCGTCCAGCGGCTTGACCGACAGCTCAACCGCTTCCTCGAGCTGGGCGAAGATTTCCTCGTTACGGCGCATGATCTCGTCGCGCTCGACGGTCAGGGCCTGGGCGGTGCGGGTCGCCTCGTCGGCGCGCTTGGTGGCGGCGGCGCGGTCGCTGGCCGCGGTCTCGAGCTCGCCCGACAGGATGTCGAGGGCGACCTTCATCTCGTCGGCGCGCTCGGCCCGCGGGGCAGCGGCGTCGGCGGCCGAGGTCGCGTCGGCGAGCTGGCGCAGCGCCTCCTGCGTGTCGGCCCGGGCGTCGTGCAGCGAGGCCTGCATCGCGCCGATGCCGCTTTCCAGCTCGCGCCGCTTCTCTTCCGAGGCGAGCAGCTGCGACTGCATCTGCGAGACCTGCGAAAGCGCGGCGGTGAAGCGGGTCTGGGCGGCGGCGGCCTCGGCGGCGCGGGCGTCGCGCTCGGCAGACAGCTCGGTCATCTGGCGCTCGAACAGCGCCATGTCGGGTTGCGCGGTAGCCTGGGCGCCCGGACCCATGCGGTCGAAGGCGAGGATCGAGGTGCTGACCGCAGCCCAGCCGACAACCGCCACGAACCCGGCCCGGCGGGCGATCCGCACGCCCCGGCCCGAACGGGCGGCAGCGGGATCGGCAGCGGTGGTCGCGGCAGGCATCGAGGGGGTGGAGCGCAACATCAGGTCATCCCATCTGTGGAAAGTCGAGGCTGGCCTCGTCAGATGCGGTTGAGTTAACGGGGCCGTGACATTCGCGCAACGCATCACGGCGCGGCGTGCCGGCGATCGGCGGAGTCTCGCCCAAGGGCGGGAACCTTTCCGCCGCTCGCGCATTACGCGCGCCGGCCCAGGACGGATTGTGCGGCGACAGGCCGCAGCGCAGGTGATCCGTCGGGGTGCGTCAGGGGATCGCGTAGGGCAGGGGGCCACTGCGGTCGCCGGGAATCACCAGCTCGCGGTCGATGGGGGGGACCGAGCGCTGGTGGCAGTCCGGGCGCGGGCAGATCCGGCAGCTGATCCCGATCCGCTCGTAGCCGGCCGGGTTGGCCAGGTCGAGGTCGTCGGCATAGACCAGATCGCGGGCGTGGGTGATCTCGCACCCCAGGCAGATGGCGAAGCGCCGCACCGGGGCACGGAAGCTGCCGCCCGGCTTCTGCACGTCGCGCGACAGGCACAGATAGCGCACCCCGTCCGGGGTCTGGGCCAGCTGGCGCAGGAACTGGCCCGGCGTCTCGAACGCGCGGTGGACGTTCCAGAGCGGGCAGGCCCCGCCGAAGCGGGCGAACTGCAAGAGCGTCGCCGAGTGGCGCTTGGTGATCGTCCCGGCCTGATCGACGCGGACGAAGAAGAACGGCACCCCCCGGTCCCCCGAGCGCTGCAGGGTCGAGAGCCGGTGCGCCACCTGCTCGAGCGAGGCGCCGTAGAGATGGGCGAGCCGCTCGAGGTCGTGGCGCTCGGCCCGGGCGCTGGCGAGGAACTGGCGATAGGGCATCAGCGCCGCCCCGGCGAAGTAGTTGGCCAGCCCCAGCCGGGCGATGTCGCGCGCCGCCGGGCTGCGGAACCGGCCAAGGTCGAGCGTCGCGTCCAGAAGGTCGCCCCTTGTCTCGCGGGCGATCAGGTTGAGAAGCTGAAAGACCTGCGTGGACGGCTCGGCGGCGGCGTTCAGCGTGATGACGTCGCCCTCGCGCCGGAAGACCGATCCGGGCGGCAGCTCGGCCTCGTGGATCGAGAAGCCGCGCTGGGTCAGCGCCGCGACCGCACGGGCCATCGGCGGCGCGCGGGTGCCGTCGGGGCAGGCGAAGCGCTCGGCCGCGCGGTCCACGGCGTCGATATAGTTGTCGCAGTAGTGGAAGAAGTCGCGCACCTCCTCCCACGGTGAGGAGAGCGAGCTGGGCCCGGTCGCGCCGATCGCCTCGTCGAGCGCGGCGAGCCGGTCCTGCCCCTCGCGGTGGGCGCGGTAGAGGTCGAGGAAGGCGCGCACCAGCCCCGGCGTGTTCGACGCCGCCAGCCGCAGGTCGGTCAGGTTCGGCGGCGCATCGAACAGCGGGTCGGCCAGCGCCTCGGCCATGTCCACCACCATCCGGTCGGCGTCACCCGCGGCCAGCGCGCCGACATCGACCTGGAACTCGGAGGCGAGCCGCAGCAGCACCCCGGCCGAGACGGGCCGGTGGTTGTTCTCCATCTGGCTGAGATAGGGCAGGGAGACGCCGAGCCGGTCGGCGAAGACGCGCTGGGTCAGGCCGTGCCGGTTGCGGGTCTCGCGCAGCGAGGCGCCGGCATAGATCTTGTGGCTGGCCATAAATCGACCCCTCGCTGACATACGCTTTGCAGTGCGCCGTTAGCATTTGCAAAATTGCGCGAGCAATCCCGCGTGGCGCAGGGCTGCCCTGCGCAGGGCGCGTGGCGCGGGGCCGGCGTCAGACCGGCCGCCGCAGCCGCCGGACGACCATGATCGCGCCCAGCGAGGCCGCCGCCGACAGCGCCATGATGCACAGAAGCGGCGTGGCGCCCGCGCCCGGGACGAGGAACCGCCCCGCCAGCGCCGCGAGGCCCGCGCCGCCCGCGACCGCCATCGCCCCGCCCAGCCCGCTCGCCGTTCCGGCGAGTTCGGGTCGCACCCCCATCATCCCCGCCGTGGCACTGGGCAGGACCATGCCGTTGCCCAGCCCCATCAGCGCGATGGCGCCGAAGAACACCGCCGGCACCAGCGCGCCGGCCATCGTCACCGC
This sequence comes from Paracoccus sanguinis, assembly GCF_900106665.1. Taxonomy (GTDB): domain Bacteria; phylum Pseudomonadota; class Alphaproteobacteria; order Rhodobacterales; family Rhodobacteraceae; genus Paracoccus; species Paracoccus panacisoli. The sequence continues at coordinate 621,392 of NZ_FNNA01000001.1, read as the reverse complement.
CAGCGCCGCGCCCAGCGCCAGCGCCGTGACCCAGGCGCCGAGCAGGATCATCCGGTCGATCCCGACCCGCGCGGCAAAGCGCCCCGAGATGAAATTGCCCAGCAGATAGCCGATCGAGGGCGCCGCGAACCAATAGCCGACCTCGGCCGGGCGCAGGTGGAACACCGTCTCGCCCACGAAGGGCGCGCCGCCCAGATAGGCGAAGAAGGCGCCCGAGGCGAAGGTCGCGGCCAGCGCATAGCCCCAGAACACGCCCGACCGGGCGAGCTGCGGATAGCCCCGCATCTGCGCCCGCATCGACAGCCCGCCGCGCGCCGTCTCGCCCAGGTCCACCCAGGCGAGCGCCAGCGCCGCCGCCCCGGCGGCCAGCAGCATGGCGAAGTTGGCGCGCCAGCCGAAGGCCTCGTCCAGAAGCCCGCCGAGGATCGGCGCCATCATCGGGATCACCGACATCCCCATGGTGACATAGCCGATCCGGCTGGCGGCCGCGTCGCCCTCGACCATGTCGTGGACGATGGCGCGCGACAGCACCATCCCGGTCCCGACCGCGGCCTGCAACGTGCGGAAGGCCAGAAACCAGCCGGCCGAGGGCGCCAGCAGCGTCCCCGCCGTCGCCACGAGGAAGGTGGCCAGCCCCACCAGCATCACCGGCCGCCGCCCGTAGCGGTCCGACAGCGGCCCGGCGATCATCTGCACCAGCGCCGAGCCGGCCAGATAGACGGTCACCGAAAGCTGCATCACCGCGTAATCGACGCCGAAATCCCGCGCCATGCCCGGCAGCGAGGGCAGGAACACGTTCATGCTGAGCGCCCCCAGCCCCGACAGCAGCACCAGCGTCAGGATATGCGGCGGGGTGCGGCGGGGCCGCGCGGCCTCAGCCCCAGTCATGGAACACGAACCACGCGCCGGCGCAGATCAGCCCGAACCCGACCGCGTGCTGCCAGCCCAGCCGCTCGCCCAGGTAGAGCCACGAGAAGCCGGCGAAGACCGTCAGGCTGATGACCTCCTGGATCGTCTTGAGCTGGGCGGCGGAGAAATGCCCGTGGCCGATGCGGTTGGCGGGCACCTGCAGCACATACTCGAAGAAGGCGATCCCCCAGCTCGCGACGATCACCAACGCGAGGGGCGCGGTCTTGAACTTCAGATGCCCGTACCACGCCACCGTCATGAAGACGTTCGAGGCGATCAGCAGGCCGATGGTCAGGGCGGGGACGGGCAGGCTCAGCCCCATTGCTGGATCTGGTGCCGGGCGAGGTTGCCGAAGCGGGTGAACCGCCCCTCGAAGCTCAGCTCGACCGTCCCGATCGGCCCGTGGCGCTGCTTGCCGATGATGACCTCGGCCTTGCCGTGCACCTGCTCCATCACCTGCTGCCAGGCGGCCATCTTGTCCAGCTCGTGGTCGGCGGGCTTCTCGCGTTCCTTGTAGTATTCCTCGCGGAACACGAACATCACGATGTCGGCGTCCTGCTCGATCGAGCCGGACTCGCGCAGGTCCGACAGCTGCGGGCGCTTGTCCTCGCGGTTCTCGACCTGCCGCGAGAGCTGCGACAGCGCGATGACCGGGATGTTCAGTTCCTTCGCGACGGCCTTGAGGCCCTGGGTGATCTCGGAGACCTCGTTCACCCGGCTGTCCTTGGCCGAGGCGGCCCGCAGGAGCTGCAGGTAGTCCACGATCAGCACGTCGAGCCCCAGCGTCCGCTTGAGCTTGCGGGCCCGCGCGGCGAGCTGGTTGATCGGCAGCGCCGGGGTGTCGTCGATGTAGAGCGGGCAGTTCTGCAGCGCGTGGGCGGCATCGACGAAGCGGCGGAACTCCTCTTCGCTCATGTCGCCGCGGCGGATCTGTTCGCTGGGCACCTCGGCTGCTTCCGAGAGGATCCGCGCAGCCAGCTGCTCGGCCGACATCTCGAGCGAGAAGAACCCGACGACGCCCCCGTCGACGGTGCCGCGGGTGCCGTCCGGCAACTCGCCCATCCGGTGCGCCTTGGCGACGTTGAAGGCGATGTTGGTGGCGAGCGACGTCTTCCCCATCGACGGCCGCCCGGCGAGGATGATGAGGTCGGACTTGTTCAGCCCGCCCATCTTCTTGTCGAGATCGTCGAGCCCGGTCGAAACGCCCGACAGCCCCCCGTCGCGCTGATAGGCGGCGTTTGCGGCCTGCACCGCCCCGGTGACGGCCTGCAGGAAGGACTGGAAGCCGCGCTCGGCCACGCCCTGCTCGCCCAGCTTGTAGAGCGTCTGCTCGGCGGTCTTGATCTGCTCTTCGGCGTCGTCGTCGATGGCCACCGTCGCGGCGCGGGCCGAGATGTCGTGGCCGAGCGCGATCAGCTCGCGCCTGAGCGCGAATTCGCGGATCATCCGGGCATATTCGCGCGCCCCGTAGGAGGACACCGCCGAGCCGGCGAGGCGGGCGAGATAGGCCGGCCCGCCCAGTTCCTTCAGCCCGGCGTCATGTTCCATGAACGCCTTGAGCGTCACCGGGCTTGCCAGCGCATTGCGGGTGATCCGCTCGGCGCAGAGGTCGAAGATGCGCCGGTGGACGGGATCATAGAAATGCTCGCCCCGCACCAGCCGCGTGACCTGGTCGAACACGTCGTTGTTGGTCAGCAGCGTGCCCAGCAGCTGCTGCTCGGCCTCGATGGAAAACGGCACCGCCGGGGCCTCGTCGGCCGTCTCGGCAGGGCGGCGCGGATCGAGCGCGCGCAGTTCGGACATCGTGGGAATCCTCGGGACGGTCGGCGTGGGATGCAGGCGGTGGGGTGGGGGCGGTTATGTCACGAAACCACCGCCCGGTCCACGATCCCCCCGCGGGACGGGATCAATTAGCCGGGGGCGATTGGGGGGATAAGCTGTGGACAAGTTTTCGGCGGTGGGCGGCGGAGGCGGGTCTGGCGTGCCTGCGCGCCCCTGACGGGCGCGCGGACGGGATGCCGTTGCGCAGCGTGTGCAGGGTTGCCCGGCGCCTACGGATGCGCGGCCTGCCAGCCCCGCGGGTCGCTCAGGAAGGCCTCGACCTCGGCCAGCGTGTCGGCGTCGAAGCTGCCCTGCGCGCGCGCCTCGGCCAGCACGTCCCACCAGGTGCAGAGGTGGTGCAGCGTGACCCCATGCGCGCCCAGCCGGTCGGTCGTCTCGGGGAAGATGCCGTAGTAGAACACCACCGCCGTGTGGGCGCAGCTCGCCCCCGTCTCGCGGATCGCATCGACGAACGACAGCTTCGAGCCGCCGTCGGTGGTCAGGTCCTCGACCAGCAGCACCCGCTGGCCCTCGGACATGGCGCCCTCGATCCGCGCGTTGCGGCCGTAGCCCTTGGGCTTCTTGCGCACATAGGTCATCGGCAGGCCGAGCCGCTCGGCCATGAAGGCGGCGAAGGGGATGCCCGCGGTCTCACCACCGGCGACGTTGTCGAAGGCCTCGAAGCCCGCGTTGCGGCAGACCGTGGCGGCGAGGAAATCCATCAGCGTCCCGCGGATGCGCGGGTACGAGATCAGCTTGCGGCAGTCGATGTAGGTCGGCCCCTTGAGCCCCGAGGCATAGGTGTAGGGCTCGGCGGCGTTGAAATGCACCGCCTTGATCTCAAGCAGCATCCGCGCGGTCAGCCGGGCGATCTCGTCGGCGGGGGGAAAGGGCAGGGTCATCAGTCGTCCAGGTGCCAGTGGATCGGGAAGCCGGGGTCGAAGACGGTCACCGTCTCGTCGCCCGCGGTGATGGACGCCGGGAACCGCACCGCCTCGCCCCGGGTCAGGGTCACGCGGTCGGGGTTCGGGTCCATCCGGTAGAAGGCCGGGCCGTTAAGCGAGGTGAACGCCTCGAGCCGGTCGAGCGCGCCCGCGGCCTCGAACACCTCGGCGAGGATCGACAGCCAATTCGGCGCGGTGAAGCAGCCGGCGCAGCCGCAGGCGCTTTCCTTGGCACGGTCGGGGTGCGGGGCGCTGTCGGTGCCGGCGAAGAACCGCCCCTCGCCCGAGGTCGCGGCCTCGAGCAGCGCGAGCCGGTGCGCCTCGCGCTTGGCGACGGGCAGGCAGTAGTAATGCGGGCGGATGCCGCCGGCGAGGATGTGGTTGCGGTTGATCACCAAGTGATGGGTGGTGATCGTCCCGCCGATGTCTTCGCCGCCCGCGCGGACATAGTCGATGCCGTCGCGGGTGGTGATGTGTTCCATCACCACGCGCAGGCCGGGGGTGCGGCGGCGGATCGGCTCGAGCACCCGGTCGAGGAACACCGCCTCGCGGTCGAAGATGTCCACGGCCGGGTCGGTGACCTCGCCATGCACGCAAAGGGGAATGCCCGCCCCGGCCATCGCCTCGAGCACGCCGCGCACCCGGTCGAAGTCCCGCACCCCGCTGGCCGAGTTGGTGGTCGCCCCGGCGGGGTAGAGCTTGACCGCGGCGATCAGCCCCGCGGCATGGGCGGCGAGGACGTCGGCCGGATCGGTCGTCTCGGTCAGGTAGAGCGTCATCAGCGGACGCAACGTCGCGCCGGGCGGCAGGGCGGTCAGAATCCGCTGCCGATAGGCCGCGGCCTCGGCACCGGTGACCACCGGCGGGACGAGATTCGGCATGATGATCGCCCGGCCCAGCCGCGCCGAATGCGGCGCAACCGCAGCCAGCATTGGCCCGTCGCGCAGATGCAGGTGCCAGTCGTCCGGGCGGGTGATCGTCAACGATGTGTTCATGGGACGGGTCTATAACGAAGCCGGCGGCGTTATCCAGCGCCCGCGGGGTCGTCGGGCCGGTTCACCTGTCCGAAAGTTGGTCTTGGAATCGGGAACGGAAGGGTGCACCGTGTCTTTCTGCGGTGCAGCATTCGCCGAAAGGAATGTTTGAATGAAGACGATGATGGTCGATCCGGTCATGTCGATGAGGCTGTGGTCGGATTTCTGCCGGATGGGGTTCGAGGCCCAGTACGTCATGGCCGTGCGCATGGCCGGGCTGTGCGGGATGATGCCCCAGCGCCGGGGCGAGAACTTCCGCATGGTCGCCGAAAAGGGCGACGCGGCGCGCGAGTCGGTGGGCGCCGCGCTGCGATCCGCCGCCACGGGCGCCCGCGCGGACGAGATCCTCGCCGCGGCGCTCAAGCCCTATGGCCGCCGGACCCGCGCCAATGCACGGCGGCTGAGCCGGCGCTGAGCCGGACCCGCCGTGGGTGCCTTGGGGTGAGGTCGGCTGCCTCCGGCGGGGATATTTTCGGCAAGAAAGAATAGGCGAGCGGCGGGATAGGGTGTCTTGGCCGGGCGCTTCGTTGGGCAGCGGCGACGGGGCCCCTTCTGCAACCGCGGGGCTTGGTTGTGCGTTTGGCTAAGGCAGTTGCGCGGCTCAGTCCTAGAGCGAGGGACGATGGGTCGTTTGCGTCATGGCTAAGCAGCGCCCTGCGTCGGAGGGGAAACCCGGAGCCGCCTTTTGCCACACGCTGCCGGTGCTGCACGCTGATCCATTGCGAGAGGGACACGCCACCAAGACAAGGCGTTTCGCAACCGACTCCGTCGCAGGCTGCAACACCAATGTTTCCGAAAGCTGGACCAACGGAAAAGGGGCGGCCCGTCAGGACCGCCCCTCCGATTTCAGCGTTCCAGCCGCCTCAGATCAGCTTGCCCATCGCCACGGCGGTGTCGCTCATCCGGTTCGAGAAGCCCCATTCGTTGTCGTACCAGGTCAGGATGCGGACCATCCGGCCCTCCATCACCTTGGTCTGGTCCATGTGGAACACCGACGAATGCGGGTCGTGGTTGAAGTCCGAGCTGACCAGCTTTTCCTCGGTATAGCCGAGGATGCCCTTCATCGGGCCGTCGGCGGCGGCCTTGATCGCCGCGTTGATCTCTTCCACCGAGGTGTCGCGGGCGGCTTCGAACACGAGGTCCACGACCGAGACGTTAGGCGTCGGCACCCGGATCGCCACTCCGTCGAGCTTGCCCTTGAGTTCCGGCAGCACCAGGCCCACGGCCTTCGCCGCGCCGGTCGAAGTCGGGATCATCGACAGCGCCGCGGCGCGCGCGCGGTAGAGATCCTTGTGCATCGTGTCGAGCGTCGGCTGGTCGCCGGTGTAGCTGTGGATCGTGGTCATGAAGCCGCGGGTGATGCCAACGGTGTCGTTCAGCACCTTCGCCACCGGCGACAGGCAGTTCGTGGTGCAGCTCGCGTTCGACACGACGATGTCGTCCGAGGTCAGCGTGTCATGGTTGACGCCGTAGACGATGGTCTTGTCGGCGTTGTCGCCCGGCGCCGAGATCAGCACCCGTTTCGAGCCGTTCTCGAGGTGCGCCTGGCTCTTTTCCTTGCTGGTGAAGATGCCGGTGCACTCCATCACCACGTCCACGTCCGACCACGGCAGGTCGGCGGGGTTGCGCTCGGCCGAGACCTTGATCGGGCCGCGGCCCACGTCGATGGTGTCGCCCTTGACGGTCACGGTCGCGGGGAAGCGGCCGTGCACCGAGTCGTAGCGCAGCAGATGGGCGTTCGTCTCGACCGGGCCGAGGTCGTTGATCGCCACCACCTCAATGTCGGTGCGCCCCGATTCGATGATCGCCCGCAGCACGTTGCGCCCGATCCGGCCGAACCCGTTGATCGCTACCTTCACAGCCATGACTCGCTCCTACCTGTGCAATGCCCGCGGCTGTCCTGCCGAAAGCGCGGGGAAAATGCAATGCGCGGTAAGGCGGCGATTGCGTGTGCTCCACCCGGACGGGGCGGGCGACGGACGGGCAGTCCGGTGGGTGCGTCATTGGGCAGATCGCCCCGGGGCGGCAGTGCGGCGGATGTGGGGCTGGACCCGCTGAGGCGCCAGAGCAATTGCGGGCAGATCACCCGGACCCGAGGCGGCAGGACAGGCGACGTGGAGCTGGACCGCCGAGGCACGAGAGCCAATGCGGGCAGATCACCCGGGGGTTCGGGATGGGGGGAGGACATGAAACTGGACCCCGCACGACCTGAGACCCACCGTGCGGCGAGCCCTTTAACAGCGCGCCTTCAACAGGAAGTACGCCGGCGGCGTCGCGTTGAGTGTAGTCGTAGCGCGGGCCGCTCGCTCGCCGCGCCGTTCCCAATCGCGTGGACGGTTGCCGCGGCGCGCGCCGCGCACAAACCCACGTCGCGCTTAAATCCCGGCAGTCGTCAGCGCCAGAAGCTGACCCATTCGATGAACTGGGCGACCAGCCGGCCAAGCATCACCGGCAGCCCGAGGTGCAGCACCGTCGCGTCGAGGACGAACATCCCCACGATCAGGGCCGCGAGCACGATCGCGATGCTGTTGGTCATGGCGGCGTTCCTCGCGGGCTGCGGTTGGCTCATTACCCATTCCCAACGTCACCCCGCAAGTCACGGCTGCGGTCGGGAGCAGACGTGACGCGGCTCATCGGCGCTTCCGACGATCTGGCCCGCACTTGTCGCTGAAAGCCCCAACCACGCGCCGGAACGTTCTCCGGCGCAAAACCCACGCCCTCCAAGCACTCCCCCTCCGTCACCCATCCGCCGTGCGGATCGTCACCCCCTCCTCCTCGGTCTCGACGATCAGGAACAGCTCGCCCGCCTGTTCCATCCGGCGGATCGCGGCGACGACCTCGGTCATCGCCTCTTCGGCGTCGCGGGCGCTGACCTTGCCGGCGGCCTCGATCTCCTCGCGCATCGACTCGGCCAGGCGCGAGCTGAGGCCGGCGAGCAGGAACTCGACCGTCGCCGCGTCGTCGCCGGTGGCCCCGGCCATCGCCTTGGTGACCGTCGCCGCCTCGACCTCGCGCAGGATGCGGGGGATGTCGCGGGGGTCGATGCGGCGGGGGATGTTGGCCCAGGTGAAGATCGCCTTGCGGACCCGGCCGGCGAACTCGGCGTCGTCGTCGTCGAGGCCCGCCAGCACCGTGTCGCGGGTGACCGCCGGGGACAGGTTGAGGATCGCCCCCACCGTCTCGACCGGCTGGGTCTCGATCGCCGGTTGCGGCAGCGCGTCGATCGCGCGCATCAGCGCCAGCCCGATCCGGCGGAGCGCGGGCGCCTCGATCCCGCCGGTCAGCGACATCGCATAGGCGACCTGGCGCGCGTGGGCGGGGTCGAGCAGCCCGAACACCTCCGAGGCGCGGGCGACCGGCAGTCGCGAGAACATCACCGCCGCGACCTCGACCGCCTCGGTGCGGGCGAGGATGGCGAGCTGCGGGGCGGGCAGGGCGGCCACCCGTTCCCATGGATCGGCGGTGCCGTTCAGCGCCGCGAACCGGCGCAGGCGGTTGGCGGTGTCGGCCGACAGATGCCCGCCGAGAAAGTCGAGCGTGCCGTCGATCGAGCCGGGGAAGCTGACCCCGACCTCTTCCAGCCGGTCACAGAACTCGGTCAGCACCGCGTGGCAGGTGTCCCGGTCCACGAGGTCCATGCCGGCCATTTCCTGCGCCAGTAGCGCCTGCAACTCGGGCGGCAGCTGCGACAGGTCCATGTCGGCGCCGTCGGCCAGCATCATCCGCACCACGACAGCCGCCTTTTGCCGGGGCGTCAGCCCCGGCGCCGTCAGATACATTGCAGTCCCCATGCCACGCCGCCCGATTCCCTCTCGGCCGACCATGGCAGGCCCGGCTTAACAGCCGGTGAACACCGCTCAGCTTTCGCCGAAAACCCGACGGAAGATCGTGTCGACGTGCTTGGTGTGATAGCCGAGGTCGAACTTCTCCTCGATCTCGGCGGGCGAGAGCGCCGCCGTCACTTCGGGGTCGGCCAGCAGCTCCTCCCGGAAGTCGGCGCCTTTTTCCCACACTTTCATGGCGTTGCGCTGGACCAGACGATAGGCGTCCTCGCGCGAGACACCGGCCTGGGTCAGCGCCAGCAGCACCCGCTGGCTCATCACCAGGCCTTTGAACTTGTTGAGGTTCTTCAGCATGTTCTCGGGGTAGATCACCAGCTTGTCGATCACCCCGGCCAGCCGGTTGAGCGCGAAGTCCAGCGTGATCGTCGCATCCGGCGCGATCCCGCGCTCGACCGAGGAATGGCTGATGTCGCGCTCGTGCCAGAGCGCCACGTTCTCCATCGCCGGGACCACGGCCATGCGCACGAGCCGCGCGAGCCCGGTCAGGTTCTCGGTCAGCACCGGGTTGCGCTTGTGGGGCATCGCCGACGAGCCCTTCTGCCCGGGCGAGAAATATTCCTCGGCCTCGAGCACCTCGGTGCGCTGCATGTGCCGGATTTCGATGGCGATGTTCTCGATCGAGCTGGCGATGACGCCGAGCGTGGCGAAGAACATCGCGTGGCGGTCGCGGGGGATGACCTGCGTCGAGATCGGCTCGGGCGTCAGGCCCATCTGCGCGCAGACGTGTTCCTCGACCGCCGGGTCGATGTTGGCGAAGGTGCCGACCGCGCCCGAGATGGCGCCGGTGGCGACCTCGGCGCGCGCGCGTTCCAGCCGCTCGCGGCCGCGCGACATCTCGGCGTAGAACCGCGCGAAGGTCAGGCCCATGGTCGTCGGCTCGGCGTGGATGCCGTGGCTGCGGCCGATCCTGAGCGTGTCCTTGTGCTCGAACGCCCGGCGCTTGAGCGCGGCGAGCACCTTGTCCATGTCGGCGAGCAGGATGTCGGCGGCGCGCACCAGCTGGACGTTCAGCGTGGTGTCGAGCACGTCCGACGAGGTCATGCCCTGGTGGACGAAGCGCGCCTCTTCCGCGCCGATGTGCTCGGCCAGATGGGTCAGGAAGGCGATCACGTCATGCTTGGTCACCGCCTCGATCTCGTCGATGCGGGCGACGTCGAACTCGACGTCCTTCGCCCGCCAGACGGCTTCGGCGTTGGCGCGCGGGATGACACCCAGCTCGGCCTGGGCGTCCGAGGCATGGGCCTCGATCTCGAACCAGATGCGGAAGCGGGTCTCGGGCGACCAGATCGCGGTCATCTCGGGGCGGGCATAGCGGGGGATCATGGCGGGCCTCGTCTTGGGGATGGGGGCCGTTTAGGCAAACCCCCCGCGCGGGGCAACGGTCTGGGGCAGGGCGCGCCGCGGTTTGCGCCTGCCGGAAGGGCGGCGGGGACGCATTGCGCCGGCCCGCGCTTCGGCGCTGACTGGCGCCATGAGCACGATCCTGCAGAATCGCTTGGGCTTCGCGCCCTGGACCGACCCCCGCACCCGCCGCCTGCCGGGGACGATCCCGGTGTCCGAGGACGACTGGCTGGTCGTCGATGACGCCTACGCCGCCCAGATGGCCGAGCGGGCGCGGCTGATCGAGACCCGGCCCGAGGCGGTCCACGCCCTCTCTGACGCCGCACGGCCCGCGGCCGACGAGCTGCTGCGCTGGGTGCTGCGGCTGCTGCCCGGTCGGGGCCACGCGGTCGGCGCGACCATCCGCCGCCCCGACGGGGTCGAGGTCACGCCCGACATGGACCAGCCGCTGCTGACGCTGGGGCGGCTCTGCGCCGAGGATTTCTGCCTGATGCTGCCCGGCCCGGCGGGCGAGCACATCCTCGGCGGCGCGATCCTGTGTTTTCCGGCCGGCTGGACGCTGGCCGAGAAGTTCGGGCGGCCGATGATGGGGATTCACCGCCCCGTGGCGATCTATACCGAGGACGTGGGGCGAAGGGTGCAGCGGTTGCTCGAAGGGGTGCGGCCGGGGATCGGGCTCTTGCGCGGCACGGCGCATCACTCGAACGCGCCGCTGCACAATCCGCGGACCGAGGCGCAGGGGCGGGCAACCGACGCGGCGCTGCCCTTCATCCGGGTCGAGCGGCAATGCCTGTTTCGCCTGCCCGAGACGGGGGCGGTGGTGTTCTCGATCCACACCGCGGTGATCCGCGAGGAGAGCCTGACGCCCGAACAGGCCGCTGTGCTGGCCGAGTTCCCGATCCGCCACGCCGCGTGAGCCGCCCCGTCCGCGTCCTGCGGCCTGACGCCGCGCCATGAAAAAGGGCGCCCCGCGGGGCGCCCTGTCCGGTCCGGTCAGCCGCTGCTCAACAGCTGTAGTACATCGCGTATTCGATCGGGTGCGGGGTGTGCTCGAAGGCATAGACCTCTTCCCACTTCAGCCGGATGTAGCTTTCCAGCTGGTCGCGGGTGAACACGTCGCCGGCGAGCAGGAAGTCCATGTCCTTCTCGAGCTCGTCCAGCGCCTCGCGCAGCGACCCGCAGACGGTCGGGATCTCGGCCAGTTCCTCGGGGGGCAGGTCATAGAGGTCCTTGTCCGAGGCCGGGCCGGGGTCGATCTTGTTCCGGATCCCGTCCAGGCCCGCCATCAGCAGCGCCGCGAAGCACAGGTAGGGGTTGGCCGAGGGATCGGGGAAGCGGGCCTCGACGCGCTTGGCCTTGGGCGATTCGGTCCACGGGATACGGACGCAGCCCGAGCGGTTGCGCGCCGAATAGGCCCGCAGCACCGGCGCCTCGAAGCCCGGGATCAGCCGCTTGTAGCTGTTGGTCGAGGGGTTCGTGAGCGCGTTCAGCGCCTTGGCGTGCTTGAGGATGCCGCCGATGAAATACAGCGCCTCCTGGCTGAGGTCGGCATATTTGTCGCCGGCGAACAGCGGCTTGCCGTCCTTCCAGATCGACATGTTGACGTGCATCCCCGAGCCGTTGTCGCCCTTCATCGGCTTCGGCATGAAGGTCACGGTCTTGCCGTAGGCGTGCGCCACGTTGTGGATCACGTACTTGTACTTCTGGATGTTGTCGGCCTGCTCGACCAGCCCGCCGAAGATCATCCCCAGCTCGTGCTGACAGGTGGCGACCTCGTGGTGGTGCTTGTCGACCTTGATGCCCATCCGCTTCATGGTGGAGAGCATCTCGCCGCGCATGTCCTGCGCCTCGTCGATCGGGTTGACCGGGAAATACCCGCCCTTGTGACCGGCGCGGTGGGCCTGGTTGCCCATCTCGTACTCGGTGTCGGTGTTCCAGGCCGCCGCATCGGCGTCGATCTGGTAGCTGACCTTCTGCGGCGTCACGGCGTAGCGCACGTCGTCGAAGATGAAGAACTCGGCCTCAGGCCCGCAGTAGAACGCGTCACCCACGCCCGAGGCCTTGAGGTAGGCCTCGGCTTTGACGGCGGTGCCGCGGGGGTCGCGGTCATAGGCCTCGCCGGTGTCGGGCTCGACCACGTTGCAATGCACGCAGAGCGTCTTTTCGGCGTAGAAGGGGTCCAGATAGGCCGACGCCGGATCGGGCATCAGCTTCATGTCGGACTGGTCGATCGACTTCCACCCGGCGATGGACGAGCCGTCGAACATGAAGCCTTCCTCGAAGAAGTCCTCGTCGATCAGGTCCACGTCCAGCGTGACGTGCTGCAGCTTGCCCTTGGGGTCGGTGAAGCGGACGTCGACGTAGGCGACCTCCTCGGACTGGATGAGGTCAAGGACCTCGGCGACCGTCTTGGCCATGATGTCTCCTGGCGTTTCGTGAGTGTCGTGGTGGGGGCGAGGCGGAGGGAAGGGGCGGCTCAGACCGCGTCTTCGCCCGTCTCGCCGGTGCGGATGCGGATCGCCTGCTCGATGGGCGAGACGAAGATCTTGCCGTCGCCGATCTTGTCGGTGCGGGCGGCGCCGATGATGGCTTCGATCGCGGCGTCGACGAGGTCGTCGGCGAGCACCATCTCGATCTTCACCTTGGGCAGGAAGTCGACGACGTATTCGGCCCCGCGGTAAAGCTCGGTGTGGCCCTTCTGGCGGCCGAAGCCCTTGATCTCGGTGACGGTCATGCCCTGCACCCCGGCGTCCTGCAGCGCCTCCTTCACGTCGTCCAGCTTGAACGGCTTGATGATCGCTTCGACCTTTTTCATCGCGGGCGTCCTTGGTGAGGGTTGCGTTGGGGATGAGGTGGCGGGTTTGATCGGCGCGGGCAATGCGGCGGCCGGACAGTTCCGGCAGCGCCGCCGCCAATCGGGACGGGGCGCCGCGTGAACGGGCAGGGTGCACAAGATTTGAGCAGGCAATGGATCGGCGGCACCGAAGTCCTGACCACCGCCGAGATGCGCGCGCTCGAATCCGCCGCGATGGCCAGCGGGGCGGTGACCGGGCTTGAGCTGATGGAGCGGGCTGGGGCTGCGGTGGCTGGCCACATCCGTCTGCGCTGGCCGAAACCGGGCTGCGTCACGGTGCTGTGCGGCCCAGGCAACAATGGCGGCGACGGGTACGTGGTGGCGCGGCAGCTGGCGCAGACGGGTTGGCGGGTGCGGGTGCTGGGGATGGACAACACCCCCGGCCCCGATGCGGCCGAGATGAAGCGGCGGTGGGCCGGGATGGGCGAGATCGCGCCGCTGACCTGCGCCGTTTTCCGCGCCGGGCCCAACTGTGACGTCTATGTGGATGCGATCTTCGGGACGGGGCTGACCCGCGCGCCCGAGGGCGAGATAGCGGACATGCTGGCTTACATGGGCGGATCGGGCGGGGACGGGCATTTTTTCCGCGAACGGGTGGTCGCCGTCGATTGCCCCTCGGGGCTGTGCCTCGACAGCGGCGCCTTCCTCGGCGCACCGCGCCAGCCCGGCGGGGTCGGGCCGCATGCGCGGATGACGGTGGCCTTCGACAGCCCCAAGCCCGGCCACCTGCTGGAACGGGGGCCCGACGTCTGCGGCGAACTGGTGGTGGCGGATATCGGGCTGCGCCAGTGGCGAGAGCGATGTGGGACTGGCCGGGCAGCGCGACCCGCCCGCACCGTCGCCGTCTGGCCTGCCCTCGATGTCGCGGACGAGCGGGCGGACCGGATGCGCTTCCCTGCGGCCTGGCTCGCGAAACATGCCGGCCACAAGTTTACCCACGGCCATGCCCTGATCGTCGCCGGAGGCTTCGGCCACGGCGGCGCCGCCCGCCTGACCGCGCGCGCCGCCCTGCGCGTGGGCGCCGGGCTGGTGACGCTGGTGCCGCCCGGATCGGCGCTGATCGAACATGCCGGCCCGCCCGACGCCCTGATGCGGCGTAGGCTCGACGACGCGGACGGGCTGGCCGCGCTGCTCGCGGACAGCCGTATCACGGCGGTGGCACTCGGCCCCGGCTGCGGCGTGGATCGCGCGGGCGCGCTGCTCGACCCCCTGCTTGCTGCCAAACGCCCCTGCGTGCTGGACGCCGATGCCCTGACGGCGCTCGCGGCCCGAGGGCTCGAGGGACTTCATGAGGGATGCGTCCTGACCCCGCACGCGGGCGAGTTCGCGCGCCTGTTCCCCGACCTGGCCGAGCGGCTGGCCGCACCGCGCCCGCCCCGGATCATGACCGTTGCCGACGACGAGCGGCGCGGTGCAGAAGGCCCGCTGGTCGACGCCATGGCCGCTGAGCGGCAGGCCTTGGGCGATGATCACCGCGCCCTCGCAGACCAGCGCGGCCCGCTCTACTCGAAGCTCGACGCCGCCCGCGAGGCCGCGGCGCGCTGCGGTGCCGTGGTCCTGCTGAAAGGCCCCGACACCGTCATCGCCGCCCCGGACGGGCAGGCGCGCATCCATTCGGCCTACGACGTCCCCTGGCTCGCCACCGCCGGGGCGGGCGACGTGCTGGCGGGCATCATCACCGGCCTGCTGGCGCGCGGCCTGCCGCCGTTCCATGCCGCCGCGCCCGCCGCCTTCCTCCACGCACAGGCCGCGCGCCGCTCCGGCCCCGGCCTCATTGCCGACGACCTGCCCGACCAGCTGCCGGGGGTCTTCCGCGACCTCGGCCTCTGACCCGGCCGTTCCAGCTTCTTTCCTGCCCAAGTATCCCGGGGGTCAGGGGGCAGCGCCCCGGGTCAGCCGACTTCACCCGGCGGCGCAAGAATCCCCTCGCACCCCTGCCGCACCCCTGCTAGAACGCCCCGGATTTCCGGGGTGCTGCCAGTGCCCCGGTCGGACATTGCGGGTGTGGCGGAACTGGCAGACGCACCAGATTTAGGTTCTGGCGCCGCAAGGCGTGGGGGTTCAAGTCCCTTCACCCGCACCACGAGGTAACAAAGGACGCACCATGCAGGTCACCGAAACCCTGAACCAAGGTCTCAAGCGCGGCTACCGCTTCACCCTTCCCGCGGCCGATCTGGCCGCCGAGGTGGACCGGCAGTTGGCCGAGGCCCAGCCCCAGATCGAGATGAAGGGGTTCCGCAAGGGCAAGGTGCCGATGGCGCTGCTGAAGAAGACCTATGGCCCCCGCGTCATGGGCGACGCGATGCAGAAGTCGATCGACGACGCGCTGCGCGCCCACATGGAAGAGACCAAGGCCCGCCCGGCGATGCAGCCGCAGGTCGAAATGGAGAACGGCGCCGGCTGGTCCGAGGGCGATGACGTCGTGGTCAACGTCTCCTACGAGCTGCTGCCCGAGATCCCCGAGGCCGACCTCTCGTCGGTCGAGCTCGAGCGGCTGACCGTCACCCCCGACGAATCCGCCGTGACCGAGGCGCTCGAGAACCTGGCGAAGAACGCCCAGTCCTTCGATGACCGCGCCGAGGGCGAGGCCGCCCAGTCGGGCGACCAGGTCACCATCGACTTCAAGGGCATGGTCGACGGCGAGGCGTTCGAGGGCGGCACCGCCGAGGGCTACCCGCTGGTGCTCGGCTCGAACTCGTTCATCCCGGGCTTCGAGGACCAGCTCGTCGGCGCCAAGGCCGGTGACGACGTCAAGGTGAACGTCAAGTTCCCCGACGACTACGGCCACCCGACGCTCAAGGGCAAGGACGCGGTGTTCGAGACCAAGGTCCACGCCGTCAAGTCGCCCAAGGCGGCCGAGATCGACGACGAGATGGCCAAGAAGTTCGGCGCCGACAGCCTCGACGACCTCAAGACCCAGATCACCGAGCGCCTCGGCGCCGAGTACCAGGGCGCGAGCCGGGCGCTGATGAAGCGCGCGCTGCTCGACCGGCTGGACGAGCTGGTGAGCTTCGACCTGCCGGAAAGCCTCGTCGAGGCCGAGGCGGCGCAGATCGCCCACCAGCTCTGGCACGAAGAGCATCCCGAAGAGCACGGCCACAACCACGGCTCGATCGAGCCGACCGACGAGCACAAGAAGCTGGCCGAGCGCCGGGTGCGCCTCGGGCTGCTGCTCGCCGACGTGGGCCAGAAGGCCGAGATCGGCGTGACCGACCAGGAGATGACCCAGGCCGTCATGCGCCAGGCCCGCAACTTCCCCGGGCAGGAGCGGCAGTTCTTCGAGTTCATCCAGCAGAACGAGGCCGCCCAGCAGCAGCTGCGCGCGCCGATCTTCGAGGACAAGGTCGTGGATCACATCATCTCGGGCGCCAAGGTGACCGAGAAGAGCGTGACCAAGGAAGAGTTGGAAAAGGCGCTCGAGTCGCTCGACGAGGCGTGAGCCTGGCTCGGGGACCGCGGGGCTCTGCCCCGCACCCCGGAATATTTGGGCAGGAAAGAAGAAGGCCGCCTCGCATGGACGAGGCGGCCTTTTGCATCGTGGCGGCGAGCGATCAGGTGTCGGCCTTGGCCTTGTCCTGCTGGACCTTGGCCTGATCCTTGGCCGCCTTGTCCTCGGCCGGGTCGATCAGCCCGTTCTCGATCTTGAGCTGCCGCTCGACTTCCGAGTTCAGCTCGGCCCCGGTCATCACCACGATGGCGGCGATCCACAGCCACATCATCATGGCGATGGCGGCGCCCAGCGAGCCGTAGGTCTCGTTGTAGTTGGCGAAGTTCGAGGCGTACCACGAGAACAGCACCGACGCGACGATCAGTCCCAGCGTCGCGAAGACCGCGCCGGGCGAGATCCACTGCCACTCCGGGTCCTCCTTGCTCGGCCCGAAGCGGTAGATGACCGCGAGGCCGAACATCAGCAGCACCGCCATGAGCGGCCAGCGCAGGAAGGACAGGATAGACTCGGCCGCCGAGCCGGCGAATATCACGTTGAGCACCGCGGGCAGGATCGCGATGGCGGCGAGCATCAGCATGATCCCGACGATGGCCCCGAGCGTCAGCCCCAGCGAGACGAGGTTGAGGCGGATGAAGCCGCGCGTCTCGGTTTCGAACCAGGCGACGTTCAGCGCGTCGATCAGCGCCTTCATCCCGCCGTTCGCGGACCAGAGCGCGGCGAGGATCGAGACGATCCCGGCGATCGACAGCGCCGTGTTCGGGGCCGAGGCGATGGCCGTGACCTGCCCGGCGATCAGCTCGATGGCGCTGGGCGGCAGGACGCGGTCAAGCAGCGACAGGTTGTCGGCGATGGTCGCGGGGTCGGCGATCCGGCCGTAGATCGACACCAGCGCGGTGATCGCGGGGAAGAGGGCGAGCAGCGCGAAGAAGGTGACCCCGCCCGAGACCGAGGTGACGCGGTCTTTGCTGAACTCGGTGGCCGTGCGCTTGAGGACCGCGATCCAGCTGTCGCGGCTCAGCTCCCACGGGGAATCGGGGCCGGGCAGGCGTTCGGGCGCGGGGGCATCCCCCGACGCGGCGCCCGACTGGCCGCTCTTGCTGGCACCGGCCTGCTCGGGCGCCCCGCCGGGCTCGGGCGGGAGCCCCTTGCGTTCGCGCCACCCGTCGGGCAGCGGGCCGAAGAGGGCCGCGTAGACATCCGGTTCGGACGCGGGGGTGGCACCCGGCAGCGGGGCGCGCGGCGCCTGAGGCACGGCACGGGAAGGGGTCGGTCGCGTCATACGGGTCTCGCGGGCTGAAACGAGGGCCGCGCCAGTGCGGCGCGGCCGGGGAGGAAGGGACGTCAGGCGGCGGTCAGAGCCGGTGCATCCGCGGCGCGTCGCCCTGGGCTGCAGCCGGGGTGGACGGCCGCGCGTCGCTCGGGTCGCGCAGGTCCACCACGTCCCGCCGCGGGGTGGCGCGGAACGGGTCGCTGGGACGGCCGGCCCGCGGGCCCTCCGGGCGGGCCGCGCCGGCGGTGCCGAGGAAGCCGCGGATCTGGTCGGCGGTGCCGTGGAACTCGCGCACGACGCCCTCGGCCTGGTTGGCGACCGAGCGGAAGGCCGCCATCGCCATCGTCACCGCGCCCACGATACCGTTGATGTTGCGGGTCAGGGTCTGGGCGGTGTGCTCGATCTCGCCCAGCAGGTTGCGCTGCGGCGCCTGCGCGGGGCGGGGGGGACGCCGGCCGGGTTCGGGGGCGCGGGCCGGGCGCTCGGAGCGCTTCGCCTCATCGCGCATCCCCTGGCGGCGGGCGTCGTCCGCGGCGGCCTGGCTGCGGGCCCGGGCGCGCATCGCCTCGCGCTCACGCTCGGGCATGGCGGCGAAGGCGGGGGCCGAGCTGCGGCCGCGGCTGCTGTCGTAGACCTGCTTGCGGGCGCGCTCGGCAGCACGCTCGGCGGCGCGGTCGGCATCGCGGTCCACCTCGTCGTTGCCCGACACGATGTCGGCGACCTTCCGCACGGCCAGCACCGCGCCGGCGGTGACTGCGGCCGCGGCAACGGCCGCGCCGCCATAGACCAGCACGCGCGAGGTCAGCGAGGGCTCGGGCCAGGCGCGGTCGCCCTCGGGCGAGACGTCGCCATGCGGCAGCACCCGCTGCGCGGCATAGGGCGAGGGGGCGTAGCTTTCCTGCCGCCGGTCCACCCGCCGGCCAAGGCCGCGGTCCTCGGGGATGAAGCTGTTCTGGGGCATCTGCCCGGCGCCGGGGTGCTTGGCCATCGGTTCTTCCTTGCTGGGGGCCGCGCGAGGCGCGCGCGGCGGGCGGCGTTGTTTTGCCTGTCTAACACGGCCGAGCCGCGGATCGTTCCAGCCCGTGCCCCGCAATCCCCCATGCCGTAACGAAAAAGACCGCGCCGGGGCGCGGTCTTTCGCATCAGGTATCGCCGGTCCCCACGCGGGGGCGGCGAGGCCGGATCAGGCCTGGTCGGCGCGCGGCGCCTCGTCCTCGTCGCGGCCGGCAGCGCCCAGATCGTCGAACAGCTCGGCGATCTCGAACTCGGCGGCGGCGTCCTCTTCGGCGGCGCGATCCTGGATCGACTTGCCGGACGCCTGCAGCTCGGCCTCTTCGGGCGAGCGGGCGACGTTGACGGTCACCTCGGCATCGACCTCGGGGTGCAGGTGCACGCGGACGGTGTGCAGGCCCAGATCCTTGATCGGACCGGTCAGCACGACCTGGCGACGCTCGACCCGGAAGCCTTCGGCGGCGGCGGCATCAGCCACGTCGCGCGGGGTCACCGAGCCATACAGCGCGCCGGCGTCGGACGCCGAGCGGATGATGACGAAGGACTTGCCGTCCAGCGATTCGGCGATCTGCTGCGCCTCGGCGCGCGTCTCGTCGTTGCGCTGGGCGAGGTCGGCCTTCTTCGCCTCGAAGGCGGCGATGTTGGCCTCGGACGCACGCATCGCCTTGCCCTGCGGCAGAAGGAAGTTGCGGGCGAAGCCCTCCTTGACCTTCACCACCTCGCCCATCTGGCCGAGCTTGGCCACGCGTTCCAGAAGAATGACTTGCATGGGTCAGATCCTCACTTCACGGCATAGGGAAGCAGGGCGAGGAAGCGGGCGCGCTTGATGGCGCGGGCCAGCTCACGCTGCTTCTTGGCCGAGACGGCGGTGATGCGCGAGGGCACGATCTTGCCGCGTTCGCTGATGTAGCGCTGCAGCAGACGGGTGTCCTTGTAGTCGATGGCCGGCGCGTTCTCGCCCGAGAAGGGGCAGACTTTCCGGCGGCGGAAAAACGGTTTGGTCGCCATTGTGGTCGCTCCTCAAGCCTCAGTTGCGGTCGTCGCGGGGCGCGCGCTCGGTGCGCTCGCCACCCCGGTCGCCACGGTCGCCGCGATCACCCCGGTCGCCGCGATCCCCGCGGTCGCCCCGGTCCCCGCGGTCGCCCCGGTCGTCGCGGCGCGGGCCGCGGTCGTCGCGGCGGTCGCGGCCTTCGCGCTCGTCACGGCGCTGCATCTGCACCGACGGGCCGTCCTTGTGCTCGTCCACGCGGACGGTGAGGACGCGCATCACGTCGTCATGCAGGCGGGCCAGACGCTCCATCTCCTGCACCGCGGCCGAGGGGGCGTCGGTGCGCAGGAAGGCGTAGTGGCCCTTGCGGTTCTTGTTGATCTTGTAGGCGAGGGTGCGGACACCCCAGTATTCGCTGTCCTTGACCGTCCCGCCGTTGTCGGCGAGCACCGTCGAGAAATGTTCGACCAGCCCTTCGGCCTGCGCGTTCGACAGGTCCTGGCGGGCGATCAGCACATGCTCGTAAAGCGGCATGGCAATCCCTTTTCGTCTCGGGCGCGCTTCATAGGCGGGTGATGCCTTCCGCGCCCCGCCACGAGAGGCTGCACCGGTTTCGCAAATTGCGGAAGGATGGGGCCTTATACAGAGGCGCCGCGCGGATGCAACCGCCGTCGTGGCGCGCGTGAGGCGGGGCAGGGGAGCGACCGGCCCGGGGGGGAACCCGATCGGCTGCCGGGGGTTCGGGCCGAAGACGCCCCGCCCGGTGCGCGACGCGCCGGCCCATTCCCGCGCCCCCTGTGGCCCGATTTGCTTGAGGAGACCGGCCCATGACCGCCCTTCACGCCCTTTCCCCCGCCGCCCGAGCCCTGCGGTCCACCGCGCTGGCCGCCCTGCTCGGCTGCACCCTCTCGGGCGCCGCGCTCGCGCAGGCCGCCCCGGCCGCGCCCGCGGCCCCCGCCCCGACCGAGGCGCCCGCCGCGAACACGCCCGCCGCGCCTGCCCCGGCAGCGGCCGCCGCCGATGCGTCGGCCACCCCCGCCAGCATCAGCGGCACCTACACCTTCGACCCCGAGCACAGCCAGATCGTATTCTCGTATAACCACCTCGGCCTGTCCACGAGCCGCGGGGTGATCAACGGCGTCACCGGGACCGTGACGCTCGATGAGGCCGATCCGACCAAATCCAATGTCGAGGCGAGCTTTCCGCTGAGTGCCATCCGCACCGTCGCCCCGGCGCTCGACGCGCATCTGCTGTCGGACGACTTCTTCAAGGGCCAGACCCCGGACACCCGCGTGACCTTCGTCTCGACCGAGGTCGTGCGCGGCGACGACGACGAGGCCAAGGTCACCGGAGACCTGACGCTGAACGGCGTCACCCGCCCGGTCACGCTCGAGGTCGAGATCACCGAGGCCGGCGCCCACCCGATGACCGGCAAGCCCGTCGCCGGGTTCGACATCGAGGGCAAGATCAACCGCTCGGAGTTCGGCCTCGGCGCCTTCGTGCCGGCCGTGTCGGACGAGATCTCCTTCGACATCGCCGTCGAAGCCGGCAAGGGCTGAACCCTCACCCAGCACCAGACAAAAGGGGCTGCCCCAGCGGGCAGCCCCTTCGTTCATGCCGTCGTGACGGGCGTCAGTTGCTCGCCGGGGCCGCCGCGTCGGCGCCCTGCGGGGCGACCGCGCCGGTCTGGGCGGGCAGGTCGATCGGCTCGGGGTGCGGCGTCTCGACCGCGCGCACCGGCAGCGTCGGGTGGACGATCTGCGGCTGCTCGCCGGTCAGCGTCCCGAGGAAGGCCACGATGTCCCTCGCCTGATCCTCGGCCAGCTCGGTCCCGAGCTGGGCGTTCGACATGACCTTCACCGCCTCTTCGAGGTTCCAGACCTTGCCCGAGTGGAAATAGGGCGCGGTGATCGCCACGTTCCGCAGGGGTGCGGCGCGGAACACATACTCGTCGTCCTGCGTGTTGGTGACCTTGAACCGGCCCATGTCGCCCTCGGGGCGGATGCTGGCGTCGGGCGCCTCGACCAGACCGAAGGGATAGTAGCCCTCGCCGCCGAAGTTCACGCCCGCGTGGCAGGTCGAGCAGCCGGTGTCGATGAACGCCTTGAGGCCGCGCTTCTCCTGCTCGGTCATGGCGCCGTCGGTGCCCTGCAGCCACTGGTCGAAGGGGCTGTTGGGGGTGAGCAGCGTCGCCTCGAACGCCTCGATGGCGTGGGCGAAGTTGTCGAAGGTGACGGGGTCGTCCTCACCCGGGAACGACGCCTTGAAGGCGTCCGCATAGCCCGGCATCGACTTCAGGGTCGAGATCAGGTGCTCGGGGGTGTTGTTCATCTCGACGCCCGCCTGCACCGGACCCTTGGCCTGCGCGGCCAGATCCTCGGCCCGGCCGTCCCAGAACTGGGCGACGTTGAAGACCGCGTTGAGCATCGTGGGGGCGTTGCGCGGCCCCTGCTGCCAGCCGTGCCCGATCGAGGTCTCGAGCCCGTCCACGCCGCCCATGCCGATGTTGTGGCAGGACTGGCACGAGAACACGCCCGAGCGCGACATCCGCGGATCGAAGAACAGCATCGCGCCGAGGTCGATCTTGGCCCGCGTCATCGCGGCGCCATGCGGGAGTTCCGCTGCCCGCGGGATCGGCTTGAAGAGCTCGCTCGCCGCCGTCCGCAGCTCGGCATCGGGCGAGGCGGCGAGTGCCGCGGCCATCGCCTCGGACTGCGGGTCGGCGGCGGGCGCGACCTTGGTCCCGGCCACGTCCGCGGGCGCGGTTGCGGTCGCGGGTGTCTCGGCGGTCGCCGCGGCGGCGGGGTCGGTGGCCGGATCGGTGGCAGGCGCCGCACCCGTGTCCTGGGCCTGCGCCGCCGCCGCCTGGTCGGCCTGCGCGGCGGCCGGGTCGGCGGTCTGCGCCATCGCCGCGGGGCCGATCACGAGCAGGGCGCTGGTGAGATAAAGCAGGGTGCGCGGGGTCATCCGACTCTCCCTTGGCTGGTCCGGTGTCTGCGGCGATTATCGCAGGAAATCCTGACACCACTCTGACACGGATCAACTTCGGCGGGAAAATCGTCCGTCCCGCGCGCGAGGGCCCGCCCGCCGCTCGCTTGCCCGCCGCCCGCCGGACCGCTAAGCCCCGCCCATGCTGCCGCAGGACCGCCTTGACCAGATCACCCGCCGCTTCGAGTTCCTCGAGGCGCGGCTGAACGCCGGCCCGCCGGCGGACGAGATCGCCGCGATCAGCCGCGAATATGCCGAGCTGACGCCGGTGGTCGCGGGCATCGCCGAGTGGCGCGGGGCGCAGGCGGCGCTGACCGAGGCGCAGGCGATGCTGGCCGACCCCGAGCTGCGCGAGCTGGCCGAGGATGAGATCGCCCGCCTGCGCGCCCGCCTGCCCGAGCTGGAACAGGCCCTGCGGCTGGCGCTGCTGCCGCGCGACGCTGCCGATGCCCGCCCCGCCATCCTCGAGATCCGCCCCGGCACGGGGGGCGAGGAGGCCGCGCTCTTTGCCGCCGACCTGCTCAGGATGTACCAGCGCCACGCCGAGGCCCAGGGGTGGGAGTTCCAGCTCCTCGAGCTCAGCCAGTCCGAACTCGGCGGCGTGCGCGAGGCGGTGGCGCGGATCGCGGGCGAGGGGGTGTTCGCGCGGCTCAAGTACGAATCCGGCGTCCACCGCGTCCAGCGCGTGCCGGAAACCGAATCGGGCGGCCGCATCCACACCTCGGCCGCGACCGTCGCGGTGCTGCCCGAGGCCGCCGAGGTCGACATCGACATCCCCGCCGCCGACATCCGCATCGACACGATGCGCGCCAGCGGCGCCGGCGGCCAGCACGTCAACACCACCGATTCGGCGGTGCGGATCACCCACCTGCCGACCGGGATCGTGGTCACCTCGTCCGAGAAGTCGCAGCACCAGAACCGCGCCAACGCGATGGCAGTGCTGCGCGCCCGGCTCTATGACGCCGAGCGCAGCCGCGCCGATGCCGAGCGTGCCGCCGACCGCCGCAGCCAGGTCGGGACCGGCGACCGGTCCGAGCGCATCCGCACCTACAATTTCCCGCAAGGCCGGCTGACCGACCACCGGATCAACCTGACGCTCTATGCGCTCGACCGGGTGATGGCGGGCGATCTGACCGAGATCATCGACGCGCTGACCGCCCACGACCAGGCCGCGCGGCTGGCGGCGGCCGAGGACGGGGCAGGGGGATGAGCGCCCCCGCCAGCCCGCCCACCGGACGTGCGGCGATGGCCGAGGCGGTGCGCCGGCTCGAGGCGGTGGGCGTCCCCGGCGCTCCCGGCGACGCGCTGGCGCTCATCGCCCACGCCTACGGCAGCGTGCCGCGCCATGCGCTTCATGCCGAGCTGACGCGCCCGCTGCCCCCCGAGGTCGCCGCCCGCTTCGAGGCCGCGATCACCGCCCGCGCCGCCCGCCAGCCCGTCGCCCAGATCACCGGCCAAAGGCAGTTCTGGCGCCACAGCTTCACCGTCACCCCCGACACGCTCGACCCACGCCCCGAGACCGAGACGCTGGTCGCCGCGGCGCTCACCCTGCCGTGGCGCACCGTACTCGACCTCGGGACCGGGACCGGGGCGATCCTGCTGTCGCTGCTGGCGGAACGGCCGGGGACGCGCGGGCTGGGCGTGGACCTGTCGCCCGCGGCGCTCGCGGTGGCGCGGGGCAATGCCGGACGGCTGGGGATCGCGGCCGAGTTCGCCGGCTCGGACTGGTTCGCCGCCGTCACCGGGTGCTTCGACCTGATCGTCTCGAACCCGCCCTATATCGCCGCCGCCGAGATGGAGGGCCTCTCCCCCGAAGTGCGCGACCACGAGCCGCGCATGGCGCTGACCGACGAGGGCGACGGCCTTTCGGCCTATCGCGCCATCGCCGCCGGGGCGCCTTCGCATCTCGCGCCGGGCGGCTGGCTCGCCGTCGAGATCGGCCCGACCCAGGGGGCCGCGGTCGCGGCGCTCTTCACCGGGGCGGGGCTGACCGAGGTCGCGGTGCGCCCCGACCTCGACGGGCGCGACCGCGTGGTGCTGGGGCGGCTTGCCCCGCCCGCGGGGAATTGATCGCGCCGCCGCGCGATTCCCGCTTGCCATGACGCGGGCGGCGTGGTTTAGCGGCCCGGTGACGAGGGCATGACGCCCCGCACGGGTCATCCCGCACACGTTCCGTTGCCGGAGATTTCCGCGAAGCGCCGGGCAGGTGGTCCCGGCCGATCCGCAGGATCAGACCCCAACCGCATCCAGGCGCTGCCCGCGCCGGACCAGTCAAAATTGGCACGATGAGATCTTCCAAGTCCCGTTCGCGCAACAAGTCCCGCAACCAGCGCTCGCTGGGCAATGTCGTGAACCGCGTGTTCGACAGCTCCGGCCCCGAGGGCAAGGTGCGCGGCACCCCCCAGCAGATCATCGAGAAATACCTCGCGCTGGCCCGTGACGCGCAGCTGTCCGGCGACCGCGTCGCCGAGCAGAGCTTCTTCCAGCACGCCGAGCACTACACGCGGATGCTGGGCGAGGCGCAGCGCGAGCAGGCCGAGCGCCAGGCCCAGTTCGGCGGCGGCCAGCAGGGCGGCCCGTCCGGCGAGGACCGCGACGAGCGCACCAACGGCAACGAGTGGCGGGGCGAGAACCGTCAGGACAACCGCGACAACCGGCAGGACAACCGCGCCGACAACCGTCAGGACAACCGGCGCGAGGACAACCGCCGCGACGACCGTCAGGACAATCGCCGTGACGAGAACCGCCGCGACGACAACCGCCGTGACGAGCCGCGCCGCGAGGATCGCCGCGACGACAACCGCCGCGAACGCGCCCCGCGCGAGCCGCAGACGGACACCGCACCGGGGTTCGGGGCCGAGGGCGATGACGGGCTGCCCGACTTCGGCCGCGCCGGGATCCCCGAGGCCGTGAGCGTCGATGACGCCGCCGGTCCGGTCGAAACCCCCGAGCAGCGGGCGGCGACCGACACCGCGCCCCCGGCCGACCTCCCGGCCCCGGCGCCCGCCGACGCCCCGCTGGCTGCCGACGACGCAGCCGACGCGGCCCCCGCGGGCGAGGCGCCTGCCGACGCCCCGCGCCCGCGCCGCCGCACGACCACCGCGGCCCCGCGCCGCACCACGGCCCGCAAGCGCGGCGAGGCGGCCAGCGAAACCCCGGCCCCCGCCGAGGAGTAAGCAGCAAAGCGTGACGGGGGCGGGGGCCTCGGGCCCTCAGCCCGCCCGCGCCGCCGTGAGCGCCCGCGCCAGGGCGCAGAACCGCGCGAGGTCGATCTCTTCGGCCCGCGCGGTCGGCGCGATCCCCGCCTGTTCGAGCAGCGCCTCGATGTCGGGATGCAGCCCCCGCAGCGCCGCGCGCAGCATCTTGCGGCGCTGGTTGAAGGCCGCAAAGCTCACCTCGGACAGGACCCGCGCGTCGGCCGGATAGCGCGGCTCGGGCAATGCCGTCAGCTGCACCACCGACGATTCGACCTTGGGCGCCGGCACGAAGGCCTGCGGCGGCAGGCTCAGCACGATCCGCGCGTCGCAGCGCCACTGGGCCAGCAGCGCCAGCCGGCCATAGTCCTTGCTGCCCGGCCTGGCGACGATGCGCTGGGCGACCTCCTTCTGGAACATCAGCGTCAGCGACTGCCAGAACGGCGGCCACTCGGGCGGGGTCAGCCAGCCGACCAGCAGCTCGGTCCCGATGTTATAGGGCAGGTTCGCGGCGATGCGGATCGGCGGGTTGAGATGCGCCAGCGGATCGACCTCGAGCGCGTCGCCCTGGATGATCGTCAGCCGGCCCGGATAGGCGGCGGCGATCTCCTCGAGCGCGGGGATGGCGCGGGCGTCCTTCTCGATGGCGAGCACGTGGCGCGCCCCCTCGGCCAAGAGCCCGCGGGTCAGCCCGCCCGGCCCCGGCCCGACCTCGAGCACGTCGCACTGCGTCAGGTCCCCCGCCGCCCGCGCGATCCGCGCCGTCAGGTTGAGGTCCAGCAGGAAGTTCTGCCCGAGCTGCTTCTTCGCCCGCAAATCATGGCGCGCGATGACCTCGCGCAGGGGCGGCAGGCCGTCGATCGCGCTCATGCCGGACGGCCCCGCAGCCCCGTTCTTCCTTGCGCAAATATCCCACGGGGGTCCGGGGGTGTGAAACCCCCGGTCCGGCGCCCGCGCCCCGCGCCGCGGCTCATCGGCGCGCCTCGGCCATGTCCCACGCCATCCGCAGCGCCGCGATGGTCGAGGCCGGGTCCGCGAGCCCCCGCCCGGCGATGTCGAAGGCGGTGCCGTGGTCGGGCGAGGTCCGCACGAACGGCAGCCCCAGCGTGACGTTCACCCCGCCGGCGAAATCGAGCGTCTTGATCGGGATCAGACCCTGGTCGTGATAGGCCGTCACCGCCGCGTCATAGCGCGCCCGCGCCGGGGCGTGGAACATCGTGTCGGCGGGGTGAGGGCCCGACACGGCGAGCCCTTCGGCCCGCAGCCGCGCGCAGAGCGGGGCGATCCAGTCGCGCTCCTCGGCGCCCATCGCGCCGCCCTCGCCCGCGTGCGGGTTCAGCCCCGCCACCGCGATCCGCGGCGCGGGGATGCCGAAATCCCGGATCAGCCCGGCGCGGGTGATGCGGATCGTCCGCTCGAGCAGGGCGGGCGTCAGCGCTGCCGGCACCTCCCCCAGCGCGATGTGGATCGTCGCCGGCACCACCCGGCAGGGCGGCTCGACGGTGGTCGAGGCGAGCATCATCACCACCTCGGCCCCGCCCGCGAGATGGGCGAGGAACTCGGTGTGGCCCGGAAAGGCGAAGCCCGCGCCGGTTCTGAGCGCCGCCTTCGAGATCGGCAGTGTCACCACGCCCCCGGCCCGCCCCTCCATCGCCAGCGCGACGGCGCGGGCGATCACGTCGATCACCCCTTGCGCGTTGGCGGGGTCGGGCGTGCCCGGCGTCGCGGGCGCGGCAAAATCGTGGCGCAGCACCGGCAGGGTGCCGGGGGGCACGGGGTCGGTCGGGTCCGCGACCTCGGCGAACTCGGTGCCCGGGGGCAGGTGGCGCGGGTCGCCCATCCAGACGAAGGGCACCCCGGCCGCCAGCGCCCGCGGGGCCAACTCGGGGCCGATCCCGGCGGGCTCGCCACAGGTCAGGATCAGCGGCGCCGGGCGCCCCGTGTCGCCGGCCGTCACGGCTTGCGGATCACGGCGTCGGCGCGCAGCTCGGCCAGATAGGCGTCGGCGGCGGCGTTGATCTTGCGGTTGAAGATCGCCTCGCGGACCTGCGCCCGGCTCTGCAGCGGCGGATCTGCGCTGGCGAGGCCCGCCGCGGCGGCGGCGTCGGTCGCGGCATTGGCGGCGTTGGGCGCCTCGGCCGCCGCAGGCGTCGCGGCGCGGTCGGCGTTGGCCGCGGCCTCGGCGCTGCCGCCCGCAGCGGTCGCCCCCGCGGCGCCGGGCTGGCCCGCGGCCCCCGGCACCGGGTCCGGCCGGCGCGCCGGCTGCGGCAGGCCGGGCAGGCTCTCGAACGCCCCCACCGGCTCATCGGCCAGCGTCGGCGTGCGCCGGCACAGCATCACCACCCGCGCGCCGGCGCCATAGTCGATGACCGTCCCCTCGTTGGGGTCGAGCGAGGCGAGGCGTTGGGCGATGTCCAGCGGCACCGCCGACAGCGGCATGGTCTGCTGCGAGATCACGTCGCCGGCATAGCGGTTCGCCTCGACGAAGACCTTGCCGCAGCTGTCGGCGCGGGCCAGCACCTGCGCCCCGTCCGCCGCCGAGGGCACGGCGAGCGTCACATATTCCACCGTCTGGTCGGTCGCGCCCGCCCGCAGCCGCCCGCGGGTGTCGCGCAGGTAGAACAGCACCACCGCCCCCGGCACGGTCAGCGGCTGGCTGATCGAGTTCGGGCGCATCCCCTCGATGATCTGCCGCAGCCCCGGCGCAAGGTCGGCGAGCGGCGTCCACTCGAGCCGCCCCCCACGGGGCGCGGTCGGCACCGCCGAATAGCGCCGCGCGGCGGCGGCAAAGGCGCCCTCGGTGGTGATCGTCTCGGAGAGCTGGCGCCCGCGGGCCAGCACCGCGGCCTCCTGCCCCGGGGGGGCGGGCATGACCAGCTCGGACAGCAGCACGGCGGTGGTGATCGGGGTCTCGATGTCGCGCTTCATCGCCTGCTCGACCTCGCGGTCGGTCACCTGCACCCGCGGCACGACCCGCTGGCGCACCACCTCGCGCCAGGCGACGCCGGCCTTGACGAAGTCGCGGTAGGCCTGCCGGTCCACCCCGTCGCGGGCCAGCGCCTCGGTGAACTGGCCCACGTCCATGTTGGCGCGGCCGGCGAAATCGGCGAGCCCCTGTTCGAGCCCCTGGTCGCTGACCGCGATCCCGATCTGGCGCGCGGCGTCGAGCTTGAGGCGGTCCTCGATCAGCGCCTTGAGCGCGCTCTCGCGGTCCGCGCCGGGCGCGCGCAGCACCTGCATGAAGCGGATGCGCTGGTCGAGCTCGTACTGCGTGACCGCGGCGTTGTTGACATAGACGACCGGCGCGAAGGGTCCGGCCTCGGCGCCTCTGGGCAGCAGCAGGGCGCTGCCCAGGCCGAGCGTGGCGGTGACCGCCGCCGCCCCCAGCACGGCGCTGCCGAGGAAACCGGCCGTCAGGGTCGCGTGAAAGATCCGCCGCATCGTCGTCCTCATCTGCGTCATGGGCGCCACGCTACCTTACGCAGGCGCGCCGCGCCACCGTTCCCGGCAGCTCGTCCGGCCGCCGGCCGAAGCCGCCCAGCCGCACCGACAGCCCCAGATCGGTGTCGGGGCGCAGACTGTCCGATGCGGTGAAGCGGCGCGAGACGGAAAGATCGACGCTCACGCATTCGTTGCGGTAGGTCAGCCCCAGGTCGGCGCGCTGCGCCCGGTCGGCGGCAAAGTCGTAGCGCGTCTCGGCGCTGGCCCACCAGCCGGGGGCGAGCTGCCAGCCGGTCGTGGCCGACAGTTCCGAGACGTCCGCCGAAAGCCCCTCGATGGTCTGCGAATCGATCCACAGATAGCCCGCCGAAAGCTGAATGCCGGGGCGCAGCCAGCCCAGCCGCAACTCGTTGCGGTTGATGTCGAAATCGTCGTCGAACAGCGCCCGGTTGGCGATGGCGAGCCCGCCCGCGTCGCTGTAGGTCGCGGCCAGCAGCCATTCCGAGCGCTTGCCCGCCAGCACCCCGCCGCCGCGGGCGAAGGCCGGGTCCGGGCGGTCGCGCAGCACCCGCCCGGCCGTCACCCCGAGCGACCAGCCGGTGGGGTCGATCCGGGTCCAGCGCAGGCCGAGGTTGGCGCGCAGCCCGCCCTCGACCGAATCGCGGCCGGGCAGGCGGTCGAGCATGTAGAGGTTGCCCTCGTCGAACTCGATCAGCCGCGAATCCTCGTTCGGCACCACGTCCTCGTCCTCGAGCCGCGGCGACCAGGCGATCTGGGCCACCGGCTCGAGCAGGTGGGTGGCGGCACCCTGGCGGGCGACCAGCGGCCAGCGCAGCTCGACCGCGGCCGCGGGGATGGCGCGGGCTGCGGTGCGGTCGAAGCGGTCGTCGTCGCCGATCCGATAGACGTCCGCGTCCAGCCGGGTCTGCGCCGCCGCCACCACGCCCCCCGGCAGCAGCCAGTTGCGCTGCCAGTCGAGCCGCGCCGAGCCGCGGGCGATGTCGCGGCCAAGGATGTTGTCGTCCGAGCTGCGCCGGTGGGCATGGACCGAGAACTGCAGCCCCGCCTCGCCGCCGAAGGCCGCGTAGCGCCGTTCCCACAGCGCGTCCGCGACGAGGCTGGGTGAGGTCGAGGCGCGCTCGCCCTCGCGCAGGGTCTGGTAGTGCCCGACCCGGCCGGTCACCATCCGGTCGCGGGCGATGCGGTCAAGCGTCACCCCGCTCCACAGCCGGTCGGCGTCGCTGACCCCGTAGTCGAGCAGATAGCCGCGGTCCGAGGCCGTCTGCACCTGCACCCCCAGCCGGTAGCCGCGCGGCAGCGCGAACTGGGCCGCGCCGAACAGATAGCCGCGAGTGCCGTCCTCGATGTCGTCGCGGCTGATCGCGCCGGTCCACTCGGTCGCGCCGTTGGAAAAGGCCTGGCGGTAGCGCAGCCCCAGCGTGGTGGTGCGGCTGGCCGAGACATAGGGCGTCACGGTCAGGTCGGCGCTGTCGCCGAGGGTGATGAAATAGGGCAGCATCACCCCGAACCCGAGCCCCGAGGTGGTGCGGAACCGCGGCTGCAGGAAGCCGGTCATCCGCTCGACGGTCGGATCGGGGGCGGACATGGCGGGCAGCGTGCCCACTGGCAGGCCGAAGGCGCGGAACTGCGGCCGCTCGAAGTGCAGCATCCGGGTTTCGGCGTCATGGGTGATGCGGCGGGCGCGGATTTCCCACAAGGGCGTCGGGTCCGAGGCGCAGACCTGACAGGACGAGGCGACGACGTGGGTCAGCGTCGTCATCCGGCCGTTGCCGGTGCGCTGCACCTCGGCGGCGGCGAGTTGCAGTTCGCGCGCCAACACCAGCCGCGCGCCGCGCAAAAGGCCGTCGCGCAGCCCCTCGTCGAGCTGCGCCGAATCCGCGACCAGCACCGCCTCGTCCGGGGTGCCGGCGTTGCCCGGCTCGGTCAGGTGGATCGGCCCCTCGATGGTCATCGTGCCGGCGCGGCCGTCATAGATCACCCGCTCGGCCACCAGGCGCGCGCCCTCGAACCACACCACCACCCCGCCCGAGGCGGTGAGGATGCGGTCGCCCGACAGCTCGACGTGATCGGCGAGCAGGGTGGCCGCGCCGTCCGGTTCGGGCGCGATCACCCCGGCGGGGTCGCGGGCGGGCGGGCGGGACGGCGTCAGCACGACGCGGGGCACGTCGGTCGTGGTGGTCCCGTCGGCGCGGGTCTCGGCCGTGCCCGCGCCGGGGGCGAGCGCCGGGCGGGCGCGCTGGCCGTCGGTGAAGCCCCAGGGCCTCCACCAGGGCTGCCCGGCGGCGGGTTGGGTGGCCGCGGGTTGGGTGGCGGCCACCTGCGCCGCGGCCGGGACGGGCGGCAGGGCCAGCGGCAGCGCCAGCGCAACGAGGGCGGCGCTGACGGAAAGGGGCCGAGAGGGTGCGCTGCGATGGGTCATCCGTCCTCGAGCCTCAGCAGCGCGGCCAGCGCCAGAAGCGCCGCGATCAGCGGCGGGGCGAAGGCGGCGAACACCGGGGGGGCGTTGCCGGCCTCGCCCAGAACCTGCGCGAGATTGCGCAGGAAGAACAGCCCGACGCCCGCGGCAAACGCGCCGAGCACCAGCACCCCGGCGCGGCGCCCGCGCATGGGCCGCATGGTGAAGACGGCGGCCAGCATCACCATCGCCGCCATCAGGAACGGCCGGGCCAGCTCGGTCGTGAACCAGACCCGGTGGCGCAGGGCCGAAAACCCCGCCCGCTCGAGCCCGGCGATGAAGGCCGGCAGCTGCCAGACCGGCACCGAGTCGGGCGCGCCGAAGCCGTCGCGGATGCGTGCCGCGGTCAGGTCGGTGGGCAGCGTCAGCCCGGGCAGCACCTGCGCCCCGGCCTCGGGGTTGGCCGCGCCGAGCGGCCATTCCTTGACCCCCGCCAGCACCCACGCCCCCTGCGAGAGCCGCGCCGACTGGGCGGCGATGCGGCGCACCGGCCCGGTCTCGGCGTCGAAGACGAGGAAGGTCGCGTCATAAAGCGTCGTGGCGTCCGGGCTCGCGCGCCCGGCGCGAATGACGATCTGGCCCCCGCGCTCACCCGCGCCGGCGGTCCGCGCCGGCACCCCCTGACGCAGCCAGACCGCCCCCTTGCCCAGCGACACGGTCTGGGTGGCCGCCCCCGCGACCCGGGCCGCGGCCTGATCATAGCGCTTGGTCGTGCCCGCCACGATCGGGTTCAGCACCGCGACGAGCAGCGCGCCCACGAGCAGCGCCGTCACCACCGGCGCGGCGACGATCCTGAGCCCCGAGCGCCCGGCGGCGCGGATCGCCACCAGCTCGGAACTGCGCGAGAGGCCGAGAAACAGCGCGATGGCCGCCAGCAGGGTGATGAGCGGCAGGATCGCATAGACGCTCGCCACGATGTTCAGCCCGGCCAGCCCCGCGACCCGGCGCAGCCCGGCGCCGGCGGGGCTGAAGCGGCGGATCTCCTCGATCAGGTCGATGAGGAACAGGATGGCGACGAAGGCCCCCGCCACGACGAGGAACTGGCGCAAAAAGCGGCGGGCGAGGTAGCGCTGCAGGATCATGGCGCGGCCCCCGGCTGGGCGAGGGGCGGCGGGGCCGGGGGCAGGGCGGGCGCCTTGATCCGCCGCGGGCGCCCCGCGCTCCACAACGCGCCGGCTGCGACGAGCGCCCCGGCGAGCGGCGCGAGATAGAGCAGCGGCCAGTTGCCCGGCGCCTCGGCGGTGCGGCTGGCGGCCGCGGTCGCCAGCGCCTGCACGGCCAGCAGCGCCAGCACCGCCCAGAGCACCTGCCGCCAGACCCCGAAGCGCGAATACCCGCCGATGAGCAGCATCGAGAACCCGAGCATCGCCGCCACCGGCGCCATCAGCGGCTGTGCCAGCCGCTCATGCCCCTCGGCGCGGGCGCGGGGGGCGGTGGCGCCCGTCGCCTCAAGCAGGGCGGCGTCGGGCATGAGCAGCCGCAGGGTGGAATAGGTCCGCAGGTCGCGGGCCTTGCGGGCATCGGCGGCGAAGAAGCTGCCGACGTCATAGGTCAGGTCGGCGAACCGCGTGGCGGAAAGCCGCGGCGCGCCCCCGTCCGCCTGCCGGAGCGTCTGGACCATGCCCCGCGACATCACCAGCCGCGGCCCGGCCTCGGTGCGGACCACCAGCGCCTCTTCGGCGGTATATATCGAATGCTGGGACGGATCGCTCGCATCCTCGAGGAACAGGTCGATCAGCCGCCCGTCCTCGGCGATGTCGCCGATGAAGAGCGTGACCCCGTCGGCCGGATACTGGAAGGCCCCGGGCTTGAGGAACCGCGCCGAGACGTTCTCGGCCACCTCGGCCTGCCGCTCGGCCAGCCGCGCCCGCGCCAGCGGCACCAGCGCGTGGGCGAGCACGGCGACCATCATCCCGACAAGCAGCCCGAAGACCAGCACCGGCCGCGCCAGCCGCCAGGGCGAGAGCCCCGCCGCCTGCATCGCCGTCAGCTCGGATTCCGAGGCGAGCCGGTTGGTCCCGTAGGCCGTCGCCGCGAAGGCCGCGACCGGCAGCACCAGCGCGATGGCGAGCGGCAGGGTGAGGGCGGTGAACTCGAGCACCACCAGCGCGGTCTGGCCGTCCTGGATCAGCTGCTCGAAGAGCTGCACGGCCCGGTTGATCCAGTAGACCGACACCAGCACCAGCGCGAAGAACCCGAACTGCGTCAGGTATTGCGTGAGGATATAGCGGTCGATCCGGGGCATCCGGGCTCCGTGGGGGCGAGGGCTCGGTTGGGTGATACAGCCGCGCGCCGGGCCGGGAAAGCCGTTGGTGCGGGATGGGCGGATGGCGGCCGGGGGGAGGGCACCCGGCGGCTCTGGCAAACCGCCCGGCGCGGGGCTAGGCTCGCCCCCGCTCCCCAATCGAAGGCCTGTCCGTGATGACCCATCCCGTCGAAATCCGCTTCATGCCGGCCGCCGGGGCCGATCTCTCCACCCGCGGCGGACGGGTCGTCCTGCTCGTGGACGAGCGCGGCCAGCCGCCCAAGGGCCTCGCCCCGGCGCTGCGGCGCGGGATCGCCCGGGCGCTCGGGTCGAAGGCCTGGGCCGAGGTCAAGCCGGGCGCGGCGATGGACCTCGCCTTCCCGGCCGGGATGGAGGCCGAGGCGGTGCAGCTCGTGCACATGCCGCGCAAGGCCGATGCGGCGACGGCGCGCAAGGCGGGCGCCGCGATCGGCGCGCGGATGGGCAAGGGTGAGGTCACGGTGCTCGCCACGGGCCTCGCCTCCGGGCAGGACCGGATCGCCGACCTCGCGCTCGGGATCGCGCTCAGGGGCTATGATTTCTCGGTCTACAAGTCGCGTCCCGCGCGTGAGGACGACTCGGCGACCGACGCGCCGAAACCCGGCGCAAAGGCCGGGCGCAAGGGCGCGCCGGCGGCCGATGCCCCGGCCGAGATCCCGCAGTCGGTGACCCACGGCGCCGCGGACGACGCGCGCCTGGCCGACGGCGGCGCCGATGCGCCCGCGCCTGCGGCCCCCGCCGATGCGGCCCCGGCGCCCGAGCCGGACAAGGCCCGCGTCACCCTGCTCTGCGATGACCCCGAGGCCGCGGCCCGCGCCGCCGCCGATGGCGCGGCGCTGGCGGAAGGGGTGTTCTTCACCCGCGACCTCGTCAACGAACCGGCCAACGTCCTGACCACCAGCGACTTCGCCGACCGCCTGCTCGCCATGCGCGAACTCGGGCTCGAGGTCGAGGTGCTCGACGAGGACCAGCTCGCCGAACTCGGGATGCGGGCGCTGCTCGGGGTGGGGCAGGGGTCCGAAAGCCCCTCGAAGGTCGTGGTGATGCGCTGGCAGGGCGGCGGCGAGGCCGCGCCGCTGGCGCTGGTCGGCAAGGGCGTCGTCTTCGACACCGGCGGCATCTCGATCAAACCCGCTCAGGGGATGGAGGAGATGACGATGGACATGGGCGGCGCGGGCGTCGTCGCGGGGGTGATGCGCACCCTCGCGCTGCGCCGGGCCAAGGCCAATGTCGTGGGCCTCGTCGGGCTGGTCGAGAACATGCCCGATGGCCGCGCCCAGCGGCCGGGCGACATCGTGCGCTCGATGAAGGGCGACACGATCGAGGTCATCAACACCGACGCCGAGGGCCGGCTCGTGCTCGCCGACGTCCTCTGGTACGCGCAGGAGCGGTTCGCCCCCGCGGCGGTCGTGAACCTCGCCACCCTGACCGGCGCGGTCATCATCGCGCTGGGGCACGAGAACGCCGGGCTCTTCTCCAACGACGACGGGCTGGCCGCGGACCTGCTGTCCGCCGCCGGGGCCGAGGGCGAGGGGCTGTGGCGGCTGCCGCTGTCGCCGGCCTATGACGAGCTGATCAAGTCGCGGCTGGCCGACATCAAGAACACCGGCGGCCGCCCGGCGGGGTCGATCACCGCGGCGCAGTTCCTGCAGCGGTTCATCCGCAAGGGGATGCCGTGGGCGCATCTCGACATCGCCGGGGTGGCGCTGCCGCCGGGTGAGACTGCGCTAGCGCCCAAGGGCGCGACGGGGTGGGGGGTGATGACGCTCGACCGGCTGGTGCGGGACCGCTTCGAGGCGAAGTGACCGGGTGGGCAGCGCGCTCTTCTATCACCTGACCCGCTCGGCCGCCGAGCAGCTTCTGCCGGTGCTGATCGGCAAGTCGCGGGCGGCGGGCTGGCGGGTCGAGCTGCGCGGCACCGACGCGGGCCGCATGGCGCGGCTGGACGAGGCGCTGTGGCAGGGCGAGGGGTTCCTGCCGCACGGGCTCGCCGGTGGGCCCCATGACGCGCTGCAGCCGGTGCTGCTGACGGTGGCGGGCGGGGCGTCCGCGGGGGCGGCCTGCCTGATCGCGCTCGACGGGGCGGCGCTCGAGGCGGCGGAATGCGGCCCGGCCGAGCGGGTGTGCATCGTCTTCGACGGCAATGATCCGGCCGCGCTCGAGCAGGCGCGCAGCCAGTGGCGGGCGCTGACCGGGGCCGGGGTCGCGGCGGAATACTGGTCCGAGGAGGACGGCCGCTGGGCGCGCAAGCGCTGAGGCGGGGCGACGTTTGTGCAGGCGGGCCGGGCGAGGGATGGCCCAGCGTCGAAGCGATCGGCGACTTGCAGGGGAGGCTGGACCCGGTCTGATCGCTGTGTGATATGTTATACTATCACTAAACGACAGATTCCATGCCGCTGCCCCGATCCAACCTCGGCCAGACCCCGTTCCGCGGCCGCCACCGCGCCGCCGATGCGATGCGCCACTATGATGCGCTGCCCGAGGCGCTGCGGCGCTGGCTGGCGCAGGCGGTGCTGCCGTGGTCGCCCGGCTCGTGCCTGCGCATCTGGCGCAAGGCCAAGGCGCGGGGTGAGGCGGAGCCGGTGATCCTCGCGCGCCTCGACGCCTGCGAACGCCGGATGCTCATCCAGATCCCCGCCGACCCCGCCGTGAGCCGGTCCCACGGCCAGCTCGCGGTCCAACCCCGCCGGTCCGCCCCGCGGGCGCCGACGCCCGCTCAGCGCTCGAGCACCAGCCTGTCGCCCTCGAACCCGACCCGGGCGAAGCGGCGCAGATAGTCCATGCCCATCAGCGAGCGGTCGATCTCGCCGCCGATCACCATGGCGGTCACGCCGTGATCCTCGATCTCGCCGATCCGCACGCTCTCCAACCGCACCGTCGCCGTGGGCACGATGCCGTTCGCCGTCTGCGCCTGCCCGGCGAAGGCCAGGCGGTCGGCGTCGATCCCGGCGCGCCCCGCGTCGCGCAGGCTCAGCGCCAGCGACGAGGCGCCGGTGTCCACGACGAAGCGCACCGGGGCGCCGTTGATCTCGGCGGTCAGGTGGAAATGGCCGTCGCTGCCGAGCGGCACCTCGATCCTCCCGCCATCCAGCACCTCCTGCCGCGGCATCACGTCGCGGCGGATGTCGTCCCAGAGCCCTGCGGCGGCGATCAGTCCGACGAAGATCAGCCCCCAGGCGAGGATCCCGCGCGAGGTGCTGCCCGCATCGCGGCGGAACTCGACGAACAGGAAACCGCCGACCGCGACGAGCAGCAGCGCGAGATGGGCGAAGCGGGCGAGGTCGGGGCTCATCGGGCAACTCGCGGCAGGACACGGGGCGGAAAGGGGCGGGACGGGGCGCGGGGCGCGGTGCTGCCAATCTGGGGTGTGCGCCCCGGTTTTGCCAGCGTTCCGCGCCGCTTGCTGGGGCCCGACCGGTGGCGCCCGACCCCCTCCGCTCACCCAGCGTTGAGGCCTGCGGGGCGATTCAGACCTTTCGGACGCCGTCCCGTCCGCTTATATCCGCAAGAGCGGCCGCGCGCGCCGCAGCGGGCCCACGCCCGACTAAACCGGAGAGAGACGATGCACGCACCTTCCCCCATGGCGCTTCTGCTGATCGCCATCGTCGTCCTGGTCCTGTTCGGCCGGGGCAAGGTTTCCTCGCTGATGGGCGAGGTCGGCAAGGGCATCACCGCCTTCAAACGCGGGGTCCGTGACGGCGCCGACGAGGTCGAGCGCACCGTGGACACCGCCACCGACCGCGCCGCGATCCGCGCCGACCGCAGCGCCGACGATCTCGAGGCCGCTGCCGCCAAGGCCCGCGCCGAAGCCGACCGCATCCAGGCCGAGGCCGATGCCGCCCGCGCCCGCCGCGCAGCCGAGCTGCGCGACGTGACGCCGCGCGACGCCGACCGCCTGTAACTGCACGCAAAAGCGGGTCGGCCGCGCCGACCGGGGCTGGGTTCGCATCATGTTGGACGTTGGCTGGACCGAACTGCTGCTGATCGGCGTCGTGGCGCTGATCGTGATCGGTCCCAAGGACCTGCCGGTGATGTTCCACTCGCTCGGGCGCATCACGGCCCGCGCCCGTGGCATGGCGCGCGAGTTCTCGTCGGCGATTGAGGACGCGGCCAAGGCCTCGGGCATCCACGAGGCGACACGCGAGATTTCCGACCTCAAGAAGATGGCCTCGCCGCGCGGTCTGGGACTGGACGCGCTGACCCGCGCCGCCGACAAGTTCGAGAAATGGGACCCGCTCGAGCCGGTGCGCGACGCCACCTCGGCGGTCCCTGACCCGGCCGCGCCTCCGCCTGCCGCTCCGGCTGCGACGACTTCGACCTCGGCTGCCTCTGCATCTGCCGCGGCCTCGGTCAGCCCGGCGACGTCCGCGACCCCCGCAGCCGGCTCCGTCCGCCCGGCCAGCGCCGCGCCCGGCAGCACCGTCTCGGGCCTGGGCCTCGGCCTGCCCGATCCCGCTCCCGATGCCCGTCCGGCGCCGTCTGCCGTGGCGACCGCCTCGGCCGCCTCGGGTGCCCCCGGACCCGCACACCAGCCCGGCGCGCGCCGGCTTCACGCCGTGCGCCGCAGCGACCGGAGCTGACCTTTGGCCCAACGCCCCGACGAGATCGACGACAGCTCGGCCCCGCTGATCGAGCACCTGGCCGAACTGCGCACCCGCCTGATCTGGTCGGTCCTCGCGTTCGTCGTGGCCGCGATTTTGTGCTATTTCATCTGGCAGCCGGTCTTCAATTTCCTCACCCAGCCGATCTGCGGCGCGCTGGCCAAGCGCGGGCAGGAGTGCGGGCTGATCATGCTCAAGGTGCAGGAAGGCTTCTTCCTCGCCATGCAGATCGCCATGTTCGGCGGCTTCATCCTCGCCTTCCCGGTGATCGCCTACCAGCTGTGGCGGTTCATCGCGCCGGGGCTCTATCGGTCCGAAAAGCAGGCGTTCCTGCCGTTCCTTATCGCCTCGCCGATCATGTTCGTGCTGGGCGCGTCGTTTGCCTATTTCATCATCCTGCCCTGGGCCTTCGACTTCTTCCTCGGGTTCCAGAGCGGGCCGCTGCGCCTGCCCGACGACCCCAAGGTGCCGGTGCCGGCCGACCCCAAGATGGCCGGGATCGTGTTCCAGGGCTCGATCAGCGAATACCTGTCGCTGACCACCAAGTTCATCCTCGCCTTCGGTCTGTCGTTCCAGTTGCCCGTGGCACTGACGCTGATGGGCAAGGCGGGGCTGGTCTCCGCGGCCGGTCTGGGCGCGATGCGGCGCTATGCGGTGGTGACGATCCTCGTCCTTGCCGCGATGGTGACGCCGCCCGACGTGGTCAGCCAGATCGTGCTCTTCACGGTGATCTACGGGCTTTACGAGGTCGCCATCCAGCTCGTGAAGCGGATCGAGAAGAAGCGCGAGGCCGAGCTGCGCGCCGAAGGGTTGTGGGTTGAGGATGAAGACTGATCCCGCGGCACTCGAGCGGATCGCCGACGCGCTCGACCGCCTCGCCCCGCCGCCCGCCCCGCCGCCGAGCTTCGCCGAGGCCGACGCCTATGTCTGGCACACCGCCCCCGACCGGCTCGAGCCGGTCGCGCGGGTGAACCGGGTGCCGCTCGACCAGCTCGTGGCGATCGACCGGGCGCGGGACACGCTGCTCGCCAACACCCTGCAGTTTGCCCGCGGCCACGCCGCGAACAACGCCCTGCTGTGGGGCGCGCGGGGGATGGGAAAATCTAGCCTCGTCAAGGCGGTGCACGCCGAAGCCGTGGCGCAGGGCTTGCCCTTGGTGCTGGTCGAGATCGCCCGCGACGACCTCGATTCGGTCAGCCGGCTGCTCGGGATGCTGGGGGCGTCCGACCGCCGCTTCCTGCTCTTTGCCGACGATCTGTCGTTCTCGCACGACGACGCGCAGTACAAGTCGCTCAAGGCGGTGCTGGACGGGGGCCTCGCCGGGCGGCCGCCGAACGTGGTGCTGTATGCGACCTCGAACCGCCGCCACCTGATGCCGCGCGAGATGATCGACAACGAGCGCGCGAGCGCCATCCATCCCGGCGAGGCCGTCGAGGAGAAGGTGTCGCTCTCGGATCGTTTTGGGCTGTGGCTCGGGTTCCACCCCTGCGGGCAGGACGAGTTCTTGGCGATGATCGACGGCTATTGCGCCGCCTACGGGCTGGCCGTGGACCCCGAGGTGCTGCGCGCCGAGGCGATCGAGTGGCAGGCGACGCGCGGCGCCCGCTCGGGCCGGGTGGCGTGGCAGTTCTTCACCGACCTCGCCGGGCGGCACGGGCTGGCGATCTAGCCTCTGCCCTCGGGTCCGGGCCGCGGTAACCGCTTGGCAAGGTTTCCCTGTCAGTCTGACCGCGGAACCTCAGCGATTCGGGCAGGGCATGGCAGCGGCAGGGCAGAGTTTGACGGCGGGACAGCCCCCCGGCGGATCGGTGCTGCGGCGCGCCCTCGCCGCGCGCCGGGCCGTGCGGGGCAAGGGGGCGAGCGCGCCCGAGGCCGACCCGCCCCGGATCGTCGCGGGGCCGCGCCCGCCGGACCGCGCCGTGGCCGCCGCCATCGCCCGCGCCGCCGACCGCATCCACGGGCTGGCGGTGTTCTTCGACAAGGTGACGACCGGCCACGCCGAACTGGCCGAGATCCCTGAGCTGCTGCCCGAGCAGCCGCTGATCTCGGTGGTCGAGGGGCCGGGCGACCGGCTCGGCGCGGTGGCCATGGACAGCGGGCTCCTGACCTCGCTGATCGAGATGCAGGCGCTGGGGCGCGTCTCGGCCCGCCCCGCCGTCGCCCGCCGCCCGACCCGCACCGACGGGGCGATCTGCGCCGATTTCGTCAGCGCCTGCCTTGCCGAGCTCGAGGCCGAACTGGCCGGCCAGCCGGGGTTCGAGGGCGTCGCGGGGTTCCGCTACGCGAGTTTCCTCGACGACCCCCGCCCCCTCGCGCTGATGCTGGAGGAAACGTCCTACCGCCTCGTCACGGTCACGCTGCGCGCGGGCGACGCTGGCGAGCGCGACGGGACGCTGCTGCTCATCCTGCCCCACGCCCCGCCGCGCGCCTCTGCACCCGCGCCCGCCACGGACGCGCCGGCGGCGAGCGCGCCGGCGGCCCCCGCCCGCGGCCCCCTGGCCGAGGCCGTGCGGCAGGCTCCGATCGAGCTGACCGGCGTGCTCTGCCGCCGCCAGATCACGCTCGGCGAGTTACGCGCGCTCGGCCCCGGCGACCGCATCGCGCTGCCGCCGGGGGTGCTCGAGCAGGCCACGCTCGAGACCGCCGCCGGTCAGGTGGTCTTCCGCGGCCGCCTCGGCGCCCTCGGCGGCCACCACGCGCTGCGCCTGCGCCACGGCGACGTGCGGCCGGGAGCGGGTGGGGGTGGCGCGGGGGTCGGGGCCGGAGGTGGCGAGCGAGGCGAGGCCACCCGGGCGGGTGCTGGCTCGTCGGGCGGCCCGGCGGCTGCCTTTGGGGCGGAGAACGAGGGCGGGGTGGGGTGGTCCGCGGTGGGCTGCGGCGCGGCCGATAGCGGGGGTGGCGGGACTGGGGACGCTTACAGCGCGACGCTTGGTCAACCGGCGGAGGCGGGGTGGGCCGGAAGAAGCGGCGGTCCTGACGGGGCGGACAGCAGGTTCACCGTACTCGCGGCCGAGTTGCCGATACCGGACCTCGACGCGCCCGACCCGTTTCGTCCCGGCGTCGGTGCCTCGGACGGCTTGAGTTGGAGCGCTCAGGACGAGATGGGCGACAGTGACACGACCGACGGAACGTGGCCGAGCGCCGCGCCGCCGTCGGTGTCGATTGGTTGAGGGTATTGCGAGGTAGGGGCGGGGCGCCGTGCCTTACCTGGTCCAGCTCGGGTCGGGTGACGGCGCCCAGCTGACCTAGAACCGAGCGTTTCGTTGGTGTCCACGACTTCATCGCGCCGCGGCTGGCGGAGACGGTGAGTGAGCGGGGCAAAATACCCCGACCGACGGCACGCCGAATCTGCCCGCGGCGATCGCGGGCTGGATCCCCCGGCGCCACGGCTTAGACGAGGGCCCAGAGCGGATTCGCGCGCTGAAAGGGACCCGCGGGGAACTGGATAGGTGAGGCCGACGAGATTTCGGCATTAGGCTGTGGTGTGGTCTGACAGAGATCACTTCGACGCGCTCCACGCGGAGCTTCAGCAACGGCTGGTCGCGGCGCTTGCCGTCGCGGGCTCTGCGGACTGCCGGATGCCGCCAGGTTTCTGGTCGAGACCGTGGTCATGTCGCTGCTGGCGGCCGTGCTGTTCGGCACGCTGCTGGTGCGGGGGGCGCGCGGGACATCCCACGCGCCATCCTGACCAAGGTGACGCTTGGCGTGCGGTTCGCTCGCTCTCGAGGTTTTTGGCCAAGTGCATGGCTTCCAACGCTTTCGCCATGGTGCGGGCGGCCAGCTTCGGCTTTATCCGCCAGCTTCGACATCATCGATGCCCTGCCTTTGCTCGTGGCAGGGGCACAACTACCAACGCCTCCATAGCCCCACACCGTCACCCGACTATCGCCCGCGTCCACCGGCTATCTCCCACCGCCCCGCAACCCGGCTTTCCGCACCGGCTGCCTGTTTCCGGCTCGACCCGGTCGCCGTTCCGACGTCGGTGCAGCGCACAGATCGCGCTGCGCTGCCACCGCTTAGCAAACCCAATACCGCGAGACCCTTAAACGCGACTCAGTCCAGCAGGGCCACCCGGCTGCCGGGCATCCGCACCAGCCGACCGTCCAGCTCGAGTTCGAGCAGCAGGGGGGCCAGCCGGGCGGCCGGGACGGAGAGCAGGCGGATGAGGCTGTCTTCGTCGGTGGGCGATGGGCCGAGGAGGTTGATGAGGCGCTCTTTCAGCGTTGTTTCTGAGTCCTCGCCGATCTCGCGGGGACCGCCGCGGGCAGCGGAGGGGTAGGCGGTGTTGAACGACGGCGGGGCGCTACGCCGATGTGACTGGGGCCCATCCGCCGTCGCGCCGGGTGCTGTCGCGTCTCTATCCACAGCGCTCGGCTTCCCATACGTACCCCCCGATGCGGGACGGTCGCGCTTCGTCGTGTCGTCCTTTACTCTCGCACCTCGTGCGGTGGGTGGAAGCACGGCCGATGGCGGCGTCGCTTCGGCCGACTCGACGGCTCGGAACGACGGACGGGACGAGCGGGACCGTGCCGCCCCAGCGCCGCCCTCGCGGGACAGTCCTTCCCCAACGCCGCCCTTACGGGACCGTGCCTCCGCATCCCGACCCTCGCCGGCCCCAACCTCCACCCCCGCACCATCGCCAACCCCGCCCCCCACCGCCCCCGCCTCGATCCCCACCGCCGCCAGCACATCCGCCGCGCTGCGCACCAGCGTCGCGCCGTCGCGGATCAGGGCGTTGCAGCCGCCGGCGCGGGCGTCGAGGGGGTGGCCGGGGACGGCCATCACCTCGCGCCCCTGCTCGGCCGCGCAGCGCGCGGTGATTAGGGTGCCGGAACGGTGCGCGGCCTCGACCACCACCACGCCGGTGCAGAGGCCCGAGACGATCCGGTTCCGGGTCGGGAAATGCCGCGCCACCGGCTCGAGCCCCGGGGGCTGTTCGGTGACAAGGCACCCCGCCGCGCGGATGCGCTCGGCCAGGGCGCGGTTCTCGGCCGGGTAGATGCGGTCGATGCCGCCGGCCAGCACGGCGATGGTGCCGGCAGCGCAGCTCGCCTCGTGCGCGGCGGTGTCGACGCCGCGCGCCAGGCCGGCGGTGACGCCGATCCCGGCCTCGGAGAGCGCCAGCGCCAGCCCGCGCGCCATCCGCAGCCCCAGCGACGAGGCGTTGCGCGCCCCCACCACCGCGATCAGCGGGCGGGCGAGCGCGCTGACCTCGCCCTGCACCCAGAGCGCGGGAGGGGCGTCGGGAATCTCGCGCAAAAGCGGGGGGTAGCGGGGGTCAGCGAGGGTGATCAGCTCGGCCCCGAGGCGGCGGCCGGCGGTGATCTCGGCAGCGGCGACGCCCTCTGGGCAGGGGGCGTAGCCCTCAATCCCCGCGGCGGCGGCGATGTCGGGCAGCGCGGCAAGCGCGGCGGCCGCGCTGCCGTGGTCGGCGATCAGCCGGTGAAAGGTTGCCGGTCCGACCCGGCGCGAGCGGATGAGGCGAAGCACGGAGAGATCGTCTTCCCTCGTGGTGGGTGGGGTGTGGGGGGGAGCGAAGGAAACCGATCGCACAACCATCCCGAGCCTCGCCTCATCCTGCGAGGACTCATCGCACGGAAGGGTTAACGGATGGTTAGCGGCACACGGCCCGGCGCGAAAAATCCGCCCGCGCGCCGCGTCAGGCCGCCGAGCCGCCCACGGTCAGCCCGCCGATCAGCAGCGTCGGCTGGCCCACGCCGACCGGCACCCACTGGCCCTGCTTGCCGCAGTTGCCGACCCCGGGGTCGAGCGCCAGGTCGTTGCC
This sequence comes from Paracoccus sanguinis, assembly GCF_900106665.1. GTDB lineage: Bacteria > Pseudomonadota > Alphaproteobacteria > Rhodobacterales > Rhodobacteraceae > Paracoccus > Paracoccus panacisoli. Next base: position 577,161 of record NZ_FNNA01000001.1, on the reverse strand, counting down.
GATCGCGCGGACGTGCTTGAGCGCGGTGGCCCCGTCGCCGATCAGCGTGGCGCCGCGAATCGGTTCCTGCACCTCGCCGCCGCGGACGCGGTAGGCCTCGGTGCAGGAGAACACGAACTTGCCGTTGGTGATGTCCACCTGCCCGCCGCCGAAGCCCACGGCGTAGATGCCGTCCGCGAGGCCCGACAGGATCGCCGCCGGGTCGTCGGTCCCCGGCTCCATCATGGTGTTGGTCATCCGCGGCATCGGCGCGTGGGCGTGGCTTTCGCGCCGGCCGTTGCCGGTGGGCGCGACCCCCATCAGCCGGGCGTTCTGCCGGTCCTGCAGGTAGCCGACGAGGATTCCGTCCTCAATCAGCACGTTGCGCTGGGGCGGCGTGCCCTCGTCATCGACGGTGATCGAGCCGCGGCGGTCGGGCAGGGTGCCGTCGTCCACCACGGTCACGCCAGGTGCCGCCACCCGCTGGCCCATCAGCCCGGCAAAGGCCGAGGCGCCCTTGCGGTTGAAATCCCCCTCAAGCCCGTGGCCCACCGCCTCGTGCAGCAGGATGCCCGGCCAGCCCGGCCCCAGCACCACGTCCATCACCCCGGCCGGGGCGGGGACCGAGCGCAGGTTGACCTCGGCAATCCGCAGCGCCTCGCGCACCAGCCCCTGCCAATGCGCGGGCGCAAGCAGCAGCCCGAGCGCGTGCCGCCCGCCGCCGCCGGCGGTGCCGGTCTCGCGCCGGGTGTTCGATTCGAGGATCACCGAGACGTTCAGCCGCGCCATCGGCCGGATGTCGGTCACGATCCCGCCCTCGGGGCGCAGGATCGCCACCTCTTGCAGCGAGGACGCCATCGAGGCCGACACCTGCACCACCCGCGGGTCGAGGTCGCGGGCGAAGGCGTCGATCTCGCGCAGCAGCGCCACGCGGTCGGCGAAGGCGATTCCCTCGACCGGGTCGATCCCGGCGTAGAGCGCGGGGCCGGGGCCGGCGGGCGCCGGGCTCAGCACATGGCCGCCCGCGCCCACGGCCAGGCGCGCGGTCGCCGCGGCATCCTGCAGCGCGGCCAGCGAAATCTCGGTGGAGTGGGCGAAGCCCGTGACCTCGCCCCGCACGGCGCGCAGGCCGAACCCCTGGCTCGCGTCGTAGCCCGCGTTGCGCAGCCGCCCGTCGTCGTAGACCAGCGCCTCGCCGCGGACGCGTTCGAGGAACAACTCGCCGTCGTCGGCCCCCGCCACCGCCTCGCGCAGGATGGCAAGTGCGCGGTCGGGATCGAGCAGGTCCTCGAAGGGGGCGAAGGGCGCGGTCATCGGGCGACGGAGGTAAGGGTTTTCTCGTCCCGAGTCGATAGCTAGGCTTGCCGGGTGCAAGCAGATATGGTTGTGACAGGACTGCCGATGCGCTGCGACCAGAGGCCGCAGACGCGGCGGGGGACGCGGCCGCGCGGGCGGCGAGGGACAGTGAACGGGAAACGAAGAATGGCAAACTGGGCAACGGGCCGGATCACGGCGGCGCTGACGGCCGCGGGTGCAGTCGCTGCGCAACTCGCGATGGCCGGCACGGCGGCGGCGCAGGACGTGCTGGGGGACCTGCCGGTGATCGGCAAGCCGCTGGCGGGCGGGATGAACTTCCAGCCGGCGTCGAGCCCGCTTGCGCACGACCAGCAGTGGCTGGACCACTTCGTGCTGATGATCATCACCGTGATCACGATCTTCGTCTGCGCCCTGCTCGTCTGGTGCATCGTGCGGTTCAACCGCCGCGCCAACCCGGTGCCCGCGCGCTTCACCCACAACACCCCGGTCGAGGTGCTGTGGACGCTCGTCCCCGTGCTGATCCTGCTGACCATCGGCATCTTCTCGCTGCCCGCGCTGTTCCGCTCGCAAGAGATGCCGGCCAACCCCGATCTCGTCATCAAGGCGATCGGGCACCAGTGGTACTGGTCCTATGAATACCCCAACGACGCCATCGCCTTCGACGCGCTGATGCTGGCGCGCGAGGAACTCGCCGACCACGGCTACGCCGAGGACGAATACCTGCTCGCCACCGACAACGCGGTGGTGGTGCCGGTCGGCAAGACGGTGCTGATGCAGGTGACGGCGACCGACGTGATCCACTCGTGGACGGTCCCCGCCTTCGCGGTCAAGCAGGACGCCGTGCCGGGCCGGATCGCCCAGCTGTGGTTCTCGGCCGACAAGGAAGGCATCTACTTCGGCCAGTGCTCGGAGCTCTGCGGCATCAACCACGCCTACATGCCGATCGTGGTGAAGGCCGTCAGCCAGGAGAAGTATGACGCCTGGATGGCCGAGGCCAAGACCACCATGGCCGCCGACGCCGGCGCCGTGCTGCCCCCGCAGCCGGTCCGCGTGGCGCAGGCCGACTGAGCCGGTGACCGACGTTCGGGCATACGAGGGCGCCGCGGCGCCCGCCACGGCCGCCTCCGGCGCGCCCGAGGCCGAGTTCGGCGACTATGTCGCCCTGCTCAAGCCGCGGGTCATGTCGCTGGTGGTGTTCACCGCCTTCGTGGGGCTGTTCGTGGCCCCCGTCCACGTCGATCCGTTCATCGGTTTCTGCGCGGTGCTGTTCATCGCGCTGGGCGGCGGGGCGTCGGGTGCGCTCAACATGTGGTATGACGCCGACATCGACGCGGTGATGCACCGCACCCGCAAGCGGCCGATCCCGGCCGGGCGGGTCGGGCGCGACGAGGCGCTGGGCGTCGGGCTGTTCCTGTCGGGCCTCGCCGTGGTGATGCTCGGGCTGGCCGCGAACTGGTTCGCGGCGGCGTTCCTCGCCTTCACCATCTTCTTCTATGCCGTCCTCTACACGATGTGGCTCAAGCGCTCCACGCCGCAGAACATCGTCATCGGCGGTGCCGCGGGGGCGTTCCCGCCGATGATCGGCTGGGCCTGTGCGACCGGCGGCATCGGGATCGAATCGCTGCTGATGTTCGCGCTGGTGTTCTTCTGGACCCCGCCGCATTTCTGGGCGCTCGCGCTGTTCATGAAGGAAGATTATCACGCCGCGGGCGTGCCGATGCTGACCGTGACCCACGGCCGGCAGGCGACCCGGCGCCACATCTTCGGCTATACGCTGGTGCTGGCCGGGTTTGCGTTGGCGCTGGGGCTGACCTCGATCGGCGGGCCGATCTACCTCGCCACCGCGCTGGTGCTGAACGCGCTCTTCATCCGGGGCGGCTGGGTCATCCTGCGCCGCAGCGAAGCGCAGGCGACCGCGGACCACTATCGCGCCGAGAAGTCGTTCTTCCGCCTGTCGCTCATCTACCTGTTCGCGCATTTCGCGGCGCTCGCCGTGCAGGCGATCGTGGGGACATGGTGATGGCGCTGCATCCCGAACACGAGCTGCACCGCCGCCGCAGCGGCCGGAACGTCGGGCTCGCCCTCGTGCTGGTGGCGTTCGTGGCGCTGGTGTTCGGGCTGTCGATCGCCAAGATCAAGCAGGGCGACCTGATGCAGGCCTTCGACCACCGCCCGCGTGCCACCGCACTGCCGGCCGAGCCGGGGTTCACCGGCGGCGGCCCGGCCGCCAATCCCGTGGCCGCGCCGGGCACCCCGGCCGCCGCGCTGTCGAACGCCCGCGTGCCCGCCGCCCCCGCCGCAACGCCCGAGGTGAAGCCGTGACCGCGCCCGAATCCCCCCGCAAGCCCGACAACGCCCGGCTGGTCCGCCGGCTGGTGGCGGTCGTCGTGGTGATGGGCGCGCTGTCCTGGGCGGCGGTGCCGTTCTACTCCTGGTTCTGCCAGGTGACGGGCTTCGCCGGCACCACCCAGGTCGCCACCAAGGGCGCCGACCGGGTGCTCGACGACATGGTGACCGTCCGCTTCGATGCCAACGTGATGCCGAACCTCGGCTGGACCTTCCGGCCCATGCAGACCGAGATGAAGGTCCGCATCGGCGAAACCTCGATGGCCTTCTACGAGGCCGTGAACACCTCGGACGAGACCGTCACCGGCACGGCGAGCTACAACGTCAGCCCCGACGCCGCCGGCTATTTCTTCGAAAAGATCGCCTGCTTCTGCTTCACCGAGCAGACGCTGGCGCCCGGCGAGCGGATCGAGATGCCGCTGACCTTCTTCGTCAGCCCCGACATGGTCGACGACCGCGACGCGGGCCGCATCCGCGACATCACGCTCAGCTACACTTTCTTCCGCTCGGACGCGCAGAAATCGGCCAGGGCCGACGTCGCCGCGCCTCCGGCCACCGCCCAGAACTGAACCGCCCAGAACTGACCTGCCCAGAACTGACCCGCCTTCGCCTGAACCACGCCTGATCTGAACGACACCCCGGGGAGAGCCGACGACATGGCCCACGCCAAGAACCACGACTACCACATCCTGCCGCCCTCGGTCTGGCCGTTCTTCGGCGCCATCGGTGCCTTCGTCATGCTGTCGGGGGCGGTGTTCTGGATGAAGGGCATGACCCACCTGGGCCTGCCCGCCTGGACGCAGTTCGCCATCGGCCTGCTCATGGTGCTCTACACCATGTACGGCTGGTGGGCGGACGTGGCGCACGAGGGCAACACCGGCGACCACACCCCGGTGGTCCAGATCGGCCTGCGCTACGGCGTGATCCTGTTCATCATCTCCGAGGTGATGTTCTTCGCCGCCTGGTTCTGGGCGTTCTTCAAGAACGCGCTCTACCCGATGGGCGAGATGAGCCCGATCAAGGACGGCGTCTGGCCGCCCGAGGGCGTCGTGACCTTCGACCCGTGGCACCTGCCGCTGATCAACACCCTGATCCTGCTGCTCTCGGGCGTCGCCGTGACCTGGGCGCACCATGCCCTCGTGCACGAGAACGACCGCAAGACCGCGCTGCGCGGCACCGTCGTCGCGGTGATCCTGGGGATCTGCTTCACCCTGCTGCAGGCCTATGAGTACAGCCACGCGCAGTTCGGCCTCGCCGACAACGTCTATGGCGGCGTGTTCTTCATGGCGACCGGCTTCCACGGCTTCCACGTCATCATCGGGACGATCTTCCTCGCCGTCTGCGCGATCCGCTTTGCCCGCGGCGAGATGGACTCGGAAAACCACATCGGGTTCGAGGCCGCCGCCTGGTACTGGCACTTCGTTGACGTGGTCTGGCTGTTCCTGTTCGCCTCGATCTACGTCTGGGGCCGCTGAGCCCGCATCCGCAAGACCCCACGGCGCGCGGGCCCCAACCTCGCGCGCCGTTGCCTTTGCCGCCACCCGGACCCTGAGCCCATGCGCCGCTGGCTGCTGCCCCTGATCCTCGGTCTGATCGTGACCGGCGTGCTCGCCAGCCTCGGGGTCTGGCAGATGCAGCGCATGGCGTGGAAGAACGACCAGCTCGCCACCATCCAGCGGGGGATCGAGCAGACGCCGGTGCCGCTGCCGGCCGCCGTGGACCCGTCGATGAAATACCGCCCCGTCTATGTGGACGGCACCACTACGGGCGATGAAATCCTCGTGCTCTCGGGCACCCGCGACCTCGGCGGCGGCTACAACGTCGTCTCGGCGTTCCAGACCGCGGACGGGCGGCGGATCATGGTGGACCGCGGCTTCATCCCGCAGGACGACCGCCGAAAGCCCCGCCCGCCGGTGGCGCTGACGGTGGCGGGCAACCTGCACTGGCCGGACGAAAAGGGCTCGGCCACGCCCGAGCCGGACCTCAAGGCCGGGATCTGGTTCGCGCGCGAGGTGCCGCGCATGGCCGCGCATCTGGGGACCGAGCCGGTGCTGATCGTGGCCGCAGCCGTGCGCGGCGACGCGCAGGGGGTGATGCCCATGCCGCTCGACATCACCGAGATTCCGAACAACCACCTGAGCTACGCGATCCAGTGGTTTTCCTTTGCGGCGATCTGTCTCGGGATGACAATCGCGCTGGTCTGGCGTATCCGGCGCCCGATAACCCGAGGGGACTGATGCGCTATATCTCCACCCGCGGGCAGGCCCCCGCCTTGCCCTTTGCCGAGACGATGCTGACCGGGCTCGCCCGCGACGGCGGCCTGTATGTCCCCGAGACGGTGCCCCAGATGGACGCCGCCGCCATCGCCGCGCTCGAGGGGGTCAGCTACGAGGAGGCCGCCTTCCGCATCGTCCAGCCCTTCGTCGCGGAAAGCTTTTCCGAAACCGAACTGCGCGAGGCGATCCGCCGCGCCTATCAGGGCTTCGGCCACGCCGCCCGCGCGCCCTTGGTGCAACTCGCCCCCGGCCATCACCTGCTCGAGCTGTTCCACGGGCCGACGCTGGCCTTCAAGGACTTCGCCATGCAGCTGATCGGGCAGCTGTTCCAGATCGCGCTGGCGCGCGAGGGGCGGCGGATCACCATCGTCGGCGCGACGAGCGGAGACACCGGCTCGGCCGCGATCGAGGCGTTCCGCGGCCTGCCCAACGTGGACGTGTTCATCCTCTACCCGCACGGTCGCGTCAGCGCGGTGCAGCGCCGGCAGATGACCACGCCCGACGATGCCAACGTCCATGCGCTCGCCATCGACGGCACCTTCGACGACGCGCAGGCGCGGCTAAAGGACCTGTTCAACGACCATGATTTCCGCGACGGCGTGGGGCTCGCCGGCGTCAACTCGATCAACTGGGCGCGGGTGCTGGCGCAGGTCGTCTATTACTTCACCGCCGCAGTCAGCCTCGGCGCGCCGCACCGCAAGGTCAGCTTCACCGTGCCGACCGGCAATTTCGGCGACATCTACGCGGGCTCGATCGCCCGCGCGATGGGGCTGCCGGTCGAGCGGCTGGTGGTGGCCACGAACCAGAACGACATCCTCAACCGCGCGCTGACCTCGGGCGACTATCGCGTGGGCCGGGTCGAGCCGTCGATCTCGCCCTCGATGGACATCCAGGTCAGTTCCAACTTCGAGCGCGCGCTCTTCGGCGCCTATGACGGCGACGGGGCGGCGGTGGCGCAGCTCATGGCCGAGCTGTCCGGGCAGGGCGGCTTCGCCATCAGCCAGGGCGCGCGCGAGCATCTGGCCGAGATCTACGACTCGGGCCGGGTGTCCGAGCCCGAGACGCTCGCCACCATCGCCCGCGTCCGGGCCGAGACGGGCGAGATCGTCTGCCCCCACACGGCCGTGGGCATCAAGGTCGCCGACGATCACCGCGTGGCCGGCACGCCCATGATCACGCTCGCCACCGCCCACCCGGCCAAGTTCCCCGACGCCGTCGAGCAGGCGATCGGCCTCAGGCCCCCGCTGCCGCCGCACATGGCGCGGCTGATGGACCTGCCCGAGCGGGTCACCCGGGTTGAAAACGACAACGCCGCGCTTAAGTCGCTGATCCTTGAACGGAGAACGGCTTGAGCGACATTCGCATCACCACCCTGACCAACGGTCTTCGCATCGCCACCCGCCGGATGGAGGGGCTGCACTCGGCCTCGGTCGGCGTCTGGGTCACCGCCGGCGGGCGCGACGAGCGCGCCGAGCAGAACGGCATCGCCCATTTCCTCGAGCACATGGCCTTCAAGGGCACGGCCCGGCGCTCGGCCCTGCAGATCGCCGAGGCGATCGAGGACGTGGGCGGCTACATCAACGCCTATACCTCGCGCGACACCACCGCCTATTACGCCCGCGTGCTGGCGGGCGACGTGCCGCTGGCGCTCGACGTGCTGGGCGACATCGTGCTGAACCCCGCCTTCGACGGGCGCGAGATCGAGGTCGAGCGCGGGGTGATCCTGCAAGAGATCGGCCAGAGCCTCGACACGCCCGACGACGTGATCTTCGACTGGCTGCAAGAGGCCGCCTATCCCGGGCAGGCGATGGGCCGGACCATCCTCGGCCCGGCCGAGCGGGTCTCGGGCTTCTCGCGCGACGACCTCGCGGGCTTCGTGCGCGAGCATTACGGTCCCGGCCAGATGATCGTGGCCGCCGCGGGCGCCGTCGATCACGACACGCTGGCCCGGCAGGCCGAGGTGATCTTCGGCCACCTCGCCCCCGTCACCGATCCGGGGCGCGAGCCGGCCCGCTGGCAGGGCACCGAGGCGCGGCGCGTCAAGCGGCTTGAGCAGGCGCATTTCGCGCTGGCGTTCGAGGGGCCGGGCTACCTTGCCCCCGATTTCTACGCGGCGCAGATCTGGACCTCGGCGCTCGGGGGCGGGATGTCCTCGCGCCTCTTCCAGCGCATCCGCGAGGAACGCGGGCTCTGCTACACGATCTTCGCCCAGTCCGGCTTCCACGACGACACCGGCATGGTGACCGTCTACGCCGGCACCTCGGGTGAGCAGTTGGCCGACCTCGCGCATCTGACCATCGACGAGATCCGCCGCTCGGCTGATGAGATGACCGAGGCCGAGGTCGCGCGCGCCAAGGCCCAGCTCAAGGCCGGGCTGCTGATGGGGCTGGAAAGCCCCTCGGGGCAGGCCGAGCGCATCGCCCGGGCGCTGGCGATCTGGGGCCGGGTGCCGGATGCCGAAGAGGTGGCGCAGCGCATTGACGCGGTGACCGCCGCCGAGGTCCGCGACCACGCGGCCGGGCTGATCGCCGCGGCCCGCCCGGCGCTGGCGCTCTATGGCCCCGTGCGCCGCGGCCCCTCGCGCGAGGCGCTGGCCGAGCGGCTCGCCGCCTGATGTTCCTGCGCCGCAGCCCCGCGCCGCGGCTCGAGACCGAACGGCTGGTGCTGCGCCTGCCCGCGCATGGCGATTTCCCGGCGTGGTCGCGGCTGCGGGCCGAAAGCCGCAGCTTCCTGACCCCGTGGGAGCCGGCGTGGCACGAGGGCCACCTGTCGCGCCGCGCCTTCGTCAACCGCGTCTACTGGGCCGCGCGCGCGAGCCGCGGCGGCACCGCGCTGCCGCTGTTCCTCGTCCGCCACGACGGGGTGCTGGTGGGCGCCGTGACGCTCGACAACATCCGCCGCGGCCCGGCGCAGATGGGGACGCTCGGCTACTGGGTCGGCGCCCCGTTCGCGCGCCAGGGCTACATGCGCGAGGCGCTGGCGGCGGTCGTGGGCCACGCCTTCGGCACGCTGGACCTGAGCCGGATCGAGGCCGCCTGCCTGCCCGAGAACGCCGCGAGCCGCGGGCTGCTCGAGCACTCGGGCTTCAAGTACGAGGGCGTCGCGCAGTCCTATCTGCAGATCAACGGGCGCTGGCGGAATCACGTCCTCTACGCCAACCTGCGCGGCGACCGGCGCGGCCGGACCGAGGTCCGGTAGGGGGCCGTGGGCGCTGCCCCGGACGGTTGCCGGGAGATTTGGGCAGGATGACATGACGCGAGAGCCCGCCGACGACCGCCTGGCCGCGACCCTGCCCCCCGGGGTGCTGCGCCCGGTCGAGGACCGCTATCTCGACGACCCGCGCGGGCGCTATCTCGGCCGCGGCGGGCTGGTCGCCGCCCCCCGCACGGTCGAGGAGGTCGCGGCCGTGGTGCGCGCCTGCGCCGCCGCCCGCGTCGGCATCGTGCCGCGCGGCGGCGGGACCGGGCTCGTGGGCGGCTCGGTCATGCCGGACGGCCCCGCGCCCCTGATCCTGTCGCTCGAGCGCATGGCCGCCGTCCGCGCCGTCTGGCCCGCCGAGGATGTGCTGGTGGCCGAGGCCGGCCTGACCCTCGCCGCGGTGCAGGAGGCCGCCCGCGCCGCCGGGCGGATGTTCCCGCTGGCGCTGGCGAGCCAGGGGACGGCGCAACTGGGCGGCGTGCTGGCCGCCAACGCCGGCGGCACGGCCGTCTTGCGCTGGGGCAACGCCCGCGCGCTCTGCCTCGGGATCGAGGCGGTGCTGCCGGACGGGTCGATCCTGCACGACCTCAAGCGGCTCAGGAAGGACAACACCGGCTACGCCCTGCGCGACCTTTTGATCGGGGCCGAGGGCACGCTGGGCATCATCACCGCCGCGAGCCTGCGGCTGGCGCCGGTGCCCGCCGGCGTGGCGACGGCGATGCTCGCCGTGCCCGGCCCGGCCGAGGCGCTGCAGTTGCTCGCGCTGGCGCAGGGCCGGCTCAGCGGCTGCGTCACCGCGTTCGAGCTGATCGCGGGGCAGGGGCTCGCCTTCTTGGCCGAGGTGCTGCCCGCCATCCGCCAGCCGCTGCCCGGCGCCCCGTGGTCGGTGCTGCTGGAACTGTCGCTGCCGCAGGGCCTCGACCCCGACGCGGCGCTCGAGGGGCTGCTCGCGGACGCGATGGAGGCCGGGCTCGTCACCGACGGCGCGCTCGCCCAGACCGGCGCGCAGGCGGCCGAGTTCTGGTCCCTGCGCGAGCATCTGCCCGAGGCCAACCGGCGGATCGGTTCGATCTCGTCGCACGACATCAGCCTGCCGCTGTCCGAGATCCCGCGGTTCCTCGACGATGCCGGCGCCATGCTGGCCGCGATGGGCGACATGCGGATCAACGCCTTCGGCCATCTCGGCGACGGCAACCTGCATTACAACGTCTTTCCCGCCCCCGGCCGCCGGCGCGACGACTACGACGCGCTGCGCCCCCGCATTCAGGAGGCCGTGCACGCGATGGTCGTCGCGCGCGAGGGCTCGTTCTCGGCCGAGCACGGGGTGGGCCGCCTCAAGACCGCCGATCTGGCGCGCTGGGGCGATCCGGCGCGGCTGGCCGCGATGCGGGCGATCAAGGCGGCGCTCGACCCGCCGGGGATCATGAACCCCGGCGCGGTGCTGGGTTGAACCGGGGCGCAGGGGCCGGTATCCGGGCCGCGACAGGACGACCTGTTGCCCGAACCGGGCCGCGATTGCCGGGACGACCCGCCTGACAGACGGAGCGCCTGCCGTGCCCAGCCTCGATTCCCCCGTGTCCCCCGCCACCGCCCCCGCGCCCGTCATGCGCACCACCCCCGACCGCATCCGCCACGCGGTGCTGTTCGAGATCGTCGGGCTGGTGTTCCTGATCGGCGGCGGCTGGCTGATCACCGGGTTCGACCTCGGCGCGCTCGGCGTGGTGGGGGTCGTTTCGTCGGTCGTGGCGACGATCTGGAACTATCTCTACAACCTCGGCTTCGACCACGCGCTGCGGCGCCTGCGCGGCAGCGTGGTCAAGACGCACCCGGTCCGCGCGCTGCACGCGGTGCTGTTCGAGGCGGGGCTTCTGGTGATCCTGCTGCCCTTCGTGGCCTGGGTGCTCGGCATCAGCCTGTGGCACGCCTTCCTCTTCGACCTCGGGGTGGCGGGCTTCTACGTGGTCTACGGCTACCTGTTCAACTGGGCCTACGACCGCATCTTCCCGCTGCCCGGGATGCCCGGCCACGCCGCCGCGGGCTAGTGGCCGTCGAACTCGGTCAGGGCGTGGACCTCGACCCCCGCCGCCTCGACCACCGCGCGACCGCCGAGCTCGGGCAGGTCGATCACGAAGGCCGCGCCCACCACCTCGGCCCCGAGCCGGCGGCAGAGGTCGATCGCGGCCTGCGCCGTGCCGCCGGTCGCCAGCAGGTCGTCGACGATCAGCACCCGCTCGCCGGGCTTGAGCGCGTCGTCGTGGATCTCCATCACCGCCTCGCCGTATTCGAGCTGATAGGCCTGGCTGATCACCGTGCCGGGCAGCTTGCCCTTCTTGCGGATCGGCACGAAGCCGGTGGTGAGCTGATGCGCCACCGCGCCGCCGAGGATGAAGCCCCGCGCCTCGAGCCCCACGACCTTGTCGATCGGCACCCCCGCATAGGGCGAGAGCAGCTGGTCCACCGCCATGCGGAACCCGCGCGCGTCGGCGAACAGCGTGGTCACGTCGCGGAACACGATCCCCTCGACCGGGAAATCGACGATGCTGCGGATGTAGTCCTTGACGGTCTTTTGCGGGCGCAGAGAGGTCATGCGGGGCGGTCCATCGAGAAGGTGTCGGTGACCACGCAATAATCGTTGTGGCCCAGCCGCGCGAGCCACCCTGTCGCCGGACGGAAGATCCCGTTCCTCAGGCAATCGGGGCGGATGTGGACCCCGGTCACCACCCCCAGCACGACGTGGTTGGCCTCGCCGGCCTGGCGGATGATCCGCGTCGCGCGGCACTCGATCGAGGCCGCCGCCTCGGCCACCCGCGCGCAGTCGATCGTCTCGCACGGCAGCGCCGTGACCCCGGCGAGGTCGAACTCGCTGACCCCCGCCGGCTGCGCCGAGGTCGAGGCGTTCATCGCCTGCGCCAGCGCCCCATCGGCGATGTTGATGCAGAAGACCCGCGATTCCGCGACCTGCGCCACGGTGTCCTTGGTCCCCGGCCGGTCGGGCTTCGCCCCGGTCGAGGCGAACATCACCTGCGGCGGCACATAGGCGGTGGCGTTGAAGAAGGAATAGGGCGCGAGGTTGTCGCCCAGCCGCCCGCGGGACGAAATCCAGCCGATCGGGCGCGGGGCGACGATGGCGTTCCACGGGTTGTGGGGCAGGCCGTGGCCGGCCTCGGGGCGGTCGAACATCGGCAGGGCCTCCTCGGTTCGGGTGGTGGGGCGGGGTCGGCGGCAGGGCGGTGCGTGGGGGCAGGGGGCCGTGCACCGGCCGCCCGCGTCCAGCCCGGCCCTTGGGTCAGCCCGGCCGGCGGCATCCTGCCCGGCCCGCCCCCGCGCCGCAAGCCGGAGTGCGTTGGAACCCGCGGCCACGCTGTCGCAACCCGCCCCGCGCCGCCGTTCGCACCGCCCCCAACCGCCGCGCGTCAGCTCGCCATCCGCCTGACCCCGCCCCTGCGCCCAACCCCCAGGGCACTCTCGCCCTCATCGCATGGCAACCCGCCGAGCGCTCCAGCCGACAGCGCCGCACCGCGCGCCCCCAACCCGCCGCACCGCGCCCCCTCATCCCGCACACGCAGTTTTGCCGTTCAAAGCCGCGGCTGTGGATGTTAACCCGCGGCGGTGCGGCGCCTGCCGTCCCCTCCTCCCTGCCGAGGGCCGTTGCCGATGTATGACCTCTGCCCCGAAACCGATGCCGACGCGCCCGAGGTCGAAGCGCTGCTCGACCTGTGTTTCGCGCCGGGGCGCACGGCGCTCTCCTCCTATCGCCTGCGCGACGGGGTGCCGCCGGTGCCCGAACTCTGCCTCACCCTGCGCAGCGACGACACGCTGGTGGCGGCGATCCGCTATTGGCCGGTGCGGGTCGGCGGGCGCTCGGTCCTGCTGCTCGGCCCGGTGGCGGTGCACCCGACCGCGCAGGGCGAGGGGCTGGGCGGGCTTCTGATGCGCGAGAGCCTCGCCCGCGCCCGCGCGATGGGCTGGGGGCGGGTGATGCTCGTGGGCGACGCGCCCTATTACCAGCGCTTCGGCTTTGCCAAGCTCACCGGGGTGGAGATGCCGCCGCCCACCAACCCCGACCGGGTGCTGGGTCTGGAACTTCGCCCCGGCGCCTGGGTTGGGGTCGCGGGCGCGGTGACGCGCGAAACCCGGCCCGACGTGCTGGCCGGGCTGGCCGAGATCGAGGACACACCCGAGATGCGTTCGTCCTGCGTCGAGGTCGAGGCCCCCGAGGCCTCCCACGCCACCCCGGCGGGGGCCGCGCGCTCTGCCCGCTCAGCCTGACACCACCGCCAGACCGACCGCCCGAGGAGAGAGACACAATGCCCGCAAGCTCCGTATCCCGCCGCCAGGCCGTCCTGCCGCCGATCGACGACCCGTCGGTCCACGTCCAGATCGACAAGCTGGCGCGGCGCTACGTCGATGCCGGCGGGATGGGCATGGACATCCTCGCCCGCATCGGCGGTAGCGCCCAGGGGCTGATCGAGCGGCTGCCGGGCTTCGTGCGCGGGCGGCTGGACGACATCGCGCTGGGGGCGCTGAACGGAGCCTTCGGGGCGGCCAGCCGGTCGCGCAACTACGTCCGCGACCGCGGCGACTGGTTCAACCGCCTCGCCTCGACCGTCTCGGGCGCAGCGGGCGGGGTCGCGGGGCTGCCGGGGGCGATGGTCGAGCTGCCGGTGACGGTGACGATGCTGCTGCGCGCCATCCTCGACATCGCCGAAGAGCACGGCTTCGACACCTCCAGCGAAGAGGTCCGGTCCGAGGCGCTGCGGGTCTTTGCCGCCGCGGGGCCGATGTCGGACGACGACGGCACCGACCTCGGGCTGCTGGCCGCGCGGCTGTCGGTCACCGGCCAGACGGTGCAGACGCTGATCGCCCGCATCGCGCCCCGCTTTGCCGCGGTGCTGGGTCAGAAGCTCGCGGCGCAGGCGACGCCGGTCTTCGGGGCGCTCGCCGGGGCGTCGATCAACTATACCTTCACGCGCTATTATCAGGAGATCGCGCGGGTCCATTTCGGCGTGCTGCGGCTGGCGCGTGAGACGCGGCTACCGCGCGAAGCGCTGACCGAGGCGCTGCGGCTGCGGATCGAGCAGTTGCAGGACGCCGACATCGTCCGGCACGCCCGCCGCGCCTCGGGGCGCTGACGCTGGGGGCAGTGAGGCTGGGGGCGCTGCCCCCCGCGCCGTTGGCGCGTCCCCCGGGATATTTGGGCAAGGAAGAACTCAGTCCGCCTCGGCCTCGGCCTCGAGCGACAGCGGCGCGGTTTCGGCGGCGAGATCGTCCACCGACAGCCCCGTCTGCGGCCGTGCGAGCCGCGCCCGCGTCACCCAGTAGAGCCGCTCCTGCGCGCGGGTGATCGCCACATAGGCGAGGCGCTTCCACAAGGGCAGCCCGGCCTCGGTCCGGTTCGACCAGGCGGCAGCCGAGATATCGGGGGCGAAGACCTGCACATCGGGCCATTGCGAGCCCTGCGCCTTGTGGATCGTCACCGCCGCCCCGTGCAGGAACGCCGCCCCCATCCGGGCGGCGAAGGGGATGAAGGGTTCCTCGACGTCCGGCGTCTCGATCTTGACGATGCTGGCCGCCGACAGCCGCGGCTCGGGCGCACCGATCACGTGCAGCCGCGAGAAGCCGGGCTTGCGGCCGGGGCCGAGATAGACCACCTGCGCGCCCTTGATGAGCCCCCGCGCCTCGAGGTCGATGCGCTTCTTGCGGTGCTTCAGCGGCAGCTCGATCCCGTCGCAGATCAAGGGCTCACCCGGCAACAGCGCGTCCCCCGGCGCCCCGTGGGCGGCGCGGAAGGCCGAGATCAGCCGCACCCGCGTGGCGTTGCGCCAGACCAGCACCGGGCTGCGCGCCATCAGGTCGCTTTCCACCCGCTCGGCCCAGATCACCCTCGGGTCGCCGGCGGCGGCCTCGCGCACCAGCCGCTCGAAGGCGGGAAAATCCACCTCGGGGTCGCCGAGCGCATGGGCGAGGTCGAGGATCGGGCTGTCGTCGGCCTGCCGGTGGATGCGGTGCAGGATCAGCTTCTGCGGCGCGGCGAGGCGGTCGAAGACCATCTCGCCCGACTGCCCGACGGGGGCGAGCTGCGCGGGGTCGCCGAACAGCACCAGCACCGGAAAGATCTCGCGCAGGTCGTCGAACTGGCGCTCGTCGAGCATCGAGGATTCGTCGATCAGCCCGATGTCGAGCGCATCCTCGCGCCGCTTCCACCCCTGGATGAAGTCCGACCCCCGCAGCCCCGCCGCCGCCAGCGCCCCGGGGATCGAGCCGTGCTGCTGGTAGAACGCCAGCGCCCGGTCGAGCGCCGGCTCGCTCAGCCCCTCGATCACCGGGCGCTCACCGGTCCCGGCCAGCCAGTCGGCGAGGCGTTCGTATTGCGGGTCGTAGACGGGGGTATAGAGGATGCGGTGGATGGTGGTCGCGGGGACGCCGCGGGTGCGCAGCACGAAGGCCGCCTTGTTGGTCGGGGCCAGCACGGCGACGGTCCGCGCGTCCTTGCGCCGGCGCCCCTCATAGTCGCCGCTGACCACCTGCACACCCGCCGCCGCCAGCGCCCGCGTCAGCTCGGCCAGCAGCAGCGTCTTGCCCGAGCCGGCCTTGCCCAGCACCGCCATCACCCGGCCCTTGCCCTCGGTCGCGGGCCTGACCTCTTCGATCACGAGGTCCACGCCCGCCGCGGCCAGCGTCTCGGCCAGCGCGTCCCAGGCGTCCGCCTGATCGGGTGAGAGGGTGGGCGCAACCGGCAGCGTGGCGGCCGGGGCGGGGTCCGGGTCGGGGGGCGGGGTCATGTCCCCTTCTAGCCCGCCCGGCCGCCGCGGCAACCCGGCTAGGGCGGCGAGAGGGGAACGTCGGGGGCAGGGGGGCGTTGGGCCACGAACCCGGAACAGGAGACCGTCATGAAGATCGCCCAAGCCCTCGCCGTGTCGCTGCTGACCCTGACGCCTGCGTTTGCGCAGGATGCCGGCACCGTGGCGAAGACCGAGATCGACCCCGAGGCCTATGTCGGCACGTGGTACGAGATCGCCCGCACCCCGGCCAAGTTCCAGGAGATGTGCACAGGCGGTGTGACCGCCACCTATGCGCTCGCGGGAGAGAAGGTGACGGTGACGAACCGCTGCGACGGCCCCGGCGGCGCGGTGGCGACGATCGAGGGCACCGCCACGGTCGTGGGCGGCAACTTCAACACCCTCGACGTTCAGTTCCCGGTCGGGGACATGAGCCAGGGGGTGAACTACACCGTCGCCGCGGCGAGTGACGTGGTGGACGGGAAGTACCAGTGGGCGGCGGTCCGCTCGCCCGAGGAGAACATCGGCTGGATCCTGGCCCGCACGCCAGAGCTTGATGCCGCGACCCGCGCCGAGGCGGTCAAGGCACTGGAGACGGCGGGGGTGGATGTGAGCCAGCTCAAGGACACCGCGCAGCCGCCGCAGAGCTACAAAGTGGGGGAGTGAGCGGGTCGGGGGGTGCGCGTGTGGTGTGAGCCGGAGGGGCTGGCCGGGAGGCGGACCTAGGCCTGCGCCTCGTGGTTCGCGCGGGTTCACGGGTCTAGTGTTGCCCGGGGACTGCCGCAGATTGCTGCCACGAGATGTGCCCCCCGTCCCGGCGTGCCCGCCGTCTGTCGGTCGTACCGCTCGGTCCTGTGCAGCCCGCACAAAGATTCTGCCACCCCGTTACCTGTGTTCGGCCCACGCACGGCGCGGCCAGGCTTATGAGGGGGCAGAGGACGACCGTTTCCCTGCCCCCGCGCCTGTCCGGCGGAGCTGCCAGGGGCTTGGGGGCGCCATGGCTTGCGGCGGGTGGGAGGCCCGGCGCCCGCGCGGTTCATACGGCCGTCGCCCGGCCTGCGTCCCTCCCTCGCCGGCAGACTGGCGCCGCGCCGGCGCCACGCCGGAGGAATGGCTCTCATCACGCCGTGTACGCCGTGCCCGGGGGGCGAGCTGCGCCGCCCAGACCAGCAGTTCACGCCGCTAGTCACCCCGATCGGCTTTCCGCCGGTGAGCCCCCCGGCGAGGCCCCCTCGGGCGAGACCCCCTCAGGCGAGACCCTCTGAGCTGCAGCCCCGGGCCGCGCGCGAGGCGGTGCGGCGGGAGGGAGGCTGGCGCCGCGCCAACCCTTGCCGGGAATTACGGCGCACGCGAGGCTCAGCCCTGCCGCCCGCCGCCCGTCCTTCGCGCAGGCACGCGCCGCGCCGCGCGCTCAGCCGACTCCGCGCGGCGGCTACCCCAACGGCTTGCCGTGCAGGGCGCGCCTGACCGGCGTTACCCAGGCCCACCGTTACCAAATGGAAAAGGCCGGCGAACCGCCGGCCTCTCCCCATTTCACCGAAAACCGCCGCTCAGCCCTTCGTCGGCCCGGCCTCGAGCACGTCCTCGACGGTCCTGAGCCCGGTCACCGGCGCCTGCACCAGCACCGCCATGTTGCCGGGCTTGTGCTGGTTGCGCAGCATCTTGGTGTGCGCGTCGGGGATCTCGGCCCAGGGGAAGACCTCGCTCATGCAGGGGTCGATCCGGCGCTCGAGCATCAGCTTGTTGGCCGCGCTCGCCTGCTTGAGATGCGCGAAGTGCGAGCCCTGCAGGCGCTTCTGGTGCATCCACATGTAGCGCACGTCGAAGGTGCAGTTGAAGCCGGTGGTGCCGGCGCAGATCACCACCATGCCGCCCTTCTTGCAGACGAAGGTCGAGACCGGGAAGGTCGCCTCGCCCGGGTGCTCGAACACGATGTCGACGTTGTTGCCCTTGCCGGTGATGTCCCAGATCGCCTTGCCGAACTTGCGGACCTCGTTGAACCACTGCTTGTACTCTTCGCTGCCGACCTTGGGCAGCGCGCCCCAGCAGTTGAAGTCCTTGCGGTTGATGACGCCCTTGGCGCCAAGGCCCATGACGAACTCGCGCTTGTCCTCTTCCGAGATCACGCCGATGGCGTTGGCGCCGGCCGCGTTGATCAGCTGGATCGCGAACGACCCAAGCCCGCCCGAGGCGCCCCACACCAGCACGTTCATGCCCGGCTTCAGCTCATGCGGCTCGTGCCCGAAGAGCATCCGGTAGGCGGTGGCGAGCGTCAGCGTGTAGCAGGCGCTCTCCTCCCACGTCAGGTGGCGCGGGCGCGGCATGAGCTGCTGGGCCTGCACCCGGGTGAACTGCGCGAACGAGCCGTCGGGCGTCTCGTAGCCCCAGATCCGCTGGGTCGGCGAATACATCGGGTCGCCGCCGTTGCACTCCTCGTCGTCGCCGTCGTCCTGGTTGCAGTGGATCACGACCTCGTCGCCCACCTTCCAGTTGCGGACCTTGTCGCCCACCGCCCAGATCACCCCCGAGGCGTCCGAGCCGGCGATGTGATAGGGCTGCTTGTGGCCGTCGAAGGGGCTGATCGGCTGGCCGAGACCGGCCCAGATGCCGTTGTAGTTGACGCCCGCCGCCATCACGAGGACGAGCACCTCGTGGCTGTCGATCGCGGGCGTGTCCACGACCTCGACCTGGAAGGACTTGTCGGGCTCGCCGTGACGCTCGCGGCGGATGGCCCAGGCGTACATCTGCTTCGGAACATGGCCGAGCGGCGGCATCTCGCCGATCTCGTAGAGATCCTTTTGCGGCGCATCATAGGGCGCGATCGGGCTGGGGGCGTCCAGGGCCATGGGCATCTCCTCATGTCGTGCCGCAGTGCAGAATCGCCGCGGTCTTGGCGCCCAGCGGTATTCGCCGCCGCGCAACATTGCAATAGGACCGCCGTAGGGTCACGCAACAATATGTCCGATCCGCCGTGCCGTCACCGCGCCGATTCGCCTGCCTATGCCTCTCTAGCCCAGCACAGGTTAAGGTCAGGTTGACGCCGCTGCGTTTCGCCGCGCTGCGGCGAATTGACGGCGCAGCAATCTGACCGTTATCTGGCTCCAACCGAAAGAATCTTGCGAAGGGCGCCCGTCATGGCCACCAAGGACAAACCCTGGCTGTTCCGCACCTATGCCGGCCACTCGACGGCGGAAAAGTCGAACGCCCTCTACCGCACGAACCTCGCCAAGGGGCAGACGGGCCTTTCGGTCGCCTTCGACCTGCCGACCCAGACCGGCTATGACAGCGACCACGTGCTGGCCCGCGGCGAGGTCGGCAAGGTCGGCGTGCCGATCTGTCACTTGGGCGACATGCGGGCGCTGTTCGACGCCATCCCGCTCGAGCAGATGAACACCTCGATGACGATCAACGCCACCGCGCCGTGGCTGCTTGCGCTCTACATCGCGGTGGCCGAAGAGCAGGGGGCCGAGATCGCGGCGCTGCAGGGCACGGTGCAGAACGACCTGGTCAAGGAATACCTGAGCCGCGGCACCTATATCTGCCCGCCGAAGCCCAGCCTCGCCATGATCACGGATGTGGCCGCCTACACCCAGGCGCATCTGCCGAAATGGAACCCGATGAACGTGTGTTCCTATCACCTGCAGGAGGCCGGCGCGACGCCCGAGCAGGAGCTCGCTTACGCGCTTGCCACCGGCATCGCGGTGCTCGACGACCTCAAGGGCAAGGTCGCGCCCGAGGACTTCCCGGCGATGGTCGGGCGGATCAGCTTCTTCGTGAACGCCGGCATCCGCTTCGTCACCGAGCTCTGCAAGATGCGCGCCTTCACCGAGCTCTGGGACGAGATCACCCGCGACCGCTACGGCATCGAGGACGAGAAATACCGCCGCTTCCGCTACGGGGTGCAGGTCAACAGCCTCGGCCTGACCGAGCAGCAGCCGGAAAACAACGTCTACCGCATCCTGATCGAGATGCTGGCGGTGACGCTCAGCAAGAACGCCCGCGCCCGCGCCGTGCAGTTGCCGGCGTGGAACGAGGCGCTTGGGCTGCCGCGGCCCTGGGACCAGCAGTGGTCGCTTCGGATGCAGCAGATCATGGCCTACGAGACCGACCTCTTGGAGTTCGGCGACCTCTTCGACGGCAACCCGGCGGTGGCCGAGAAGGTCGAGGCGCTCAAGGACGGCGCGCGGGCCGAGCTGAAGCTGCTGGATGAGATGGGCGGCGCGATCGCGGCCATCGACTACATGAAGGCGCGGCTGGTCGAATCGAACGCCGCCCGGCTGAACCGGGTCGAGGCCGGCGAGACGGTCGTCGTCGGCGTCAACCGCTGGCAGCAGGGCGAGCCCTCGCCGCTGACCGCGGGCGACGGCGGGATCATGGTCGTCGATCCGGCGGTCGAGGCCGACCAGATCGCCCGGCTGAACGACTGGCGCGCCTCCCGCGACACCGCCGCGGTCGAGGCGGCGCTGGCGCAACTGCGCGCCGACGCCGCGGCCGGGCGCAACGTGATGCCGGCCTCGATCGCCGCGGCCCGCGCCGGGGCCACCACCGGCGAATGGGCGGGGGTGATGCGGCAGGTGCACGGGGAATACCGCGGGCCGACGGGCGTCTCGCCCTCGCCCAGCAACCGCACCGAGGGGCTCGAGCCGATCCGCGAGGCCGTCGATGCGGTCAGTGCCCGGCTGGGGCGGCGGCTCAAGTTCGTGGTCGGCAAGCCGGGGCTCGACGGGCATTCCAACGGCGCCGAGCAGATCGCCTTCCGCGCGCGGGACTGCGGCATCGACATCACCTATGACGGCATCCGCCTGACCCCGGCCGAGATCGTCGCCGCCGCGCAGGAGCAGGAGGCCCATGTCGTCGGCCTCTCGATCCTCTCGGGCAGCCACCTGCCGTTGGTCGAGGACGTGCTGGCGCGGATGCGGGCGGCGGGGCTGGGGCACATCCCGGTGACCGTCGGCGGGATCATCCCCGACGAAGACGCCAAGCGCCTGACCGCGATGGGCGTCGCGCGCGTCTATACCCCCAAGGATTTCGAGCTGAACCGGATCATGATGGACCTCGTGGCCCTCGTCGATCCGGCCGACCGCGCCGCCTGAGGCGCGCGCCCCCGGCTTCTTTCTGGCCCGGATACCCAGCCGGCGGTGCCTGTGGGCGCTGCCGGAGCCTCCGGCGGGGATATTTGGGTCCAGCCCGAGGCGGGCGCTTGTGCCCCGTCCCGGCCCTTGGCACCAAGGGGCGCGCCGCGAGAGGAGAGGCCGATGCCCGCACCCGAGAACCGCTTCAAGTCGCGCCTCGCCGCGGGCGAGGTGCTGGTCGGGGCGTGGGTCGCCTTTGCCGACGCTTACGCGGCCGAGATCACCGCGAGCGCCGGGTTCGACTGGCTGCTCATCGATGGCGAGCACGGGCCGAACGACCTCCGCTCGATCATGGCCCAACTTAGGGTGATCGAGGCCTCCGGCACCCCCGCCGTGGTCCGACTGCCGATGGGCGAGGACTGGGCGATCAAGCAGGCGCTCGACATCGGGGTGCAGTCGCTGCTGATCCCCTTCGTCGAGAGCGCGGCCGAGGCCGCCCGCCTCGTGCGCGCCACCCGCTACGCCCCGCACGGCCACCGCGGGGTGGGGGCGGCGCTGGCCCGGGCCTCGGGGTTTTCGGCGATCCCCGACTACATGGCGACCGCGGACGCCCAGATCTGGCTCGGGGTGCAGGTCGAGACGCGCGCCGGGCTGGCGGCGCTGGACGAGATCGCCGCGACCCCGGGCGTGGACGGGGTGTTCATCGGCCCGGCGGACCTCTCGGCCGACATGGGCCACCCGGGCGAGATGGACCACCCCGAGGTGCGGGCGGCGATCCGCGACGCGCTGGGCCGCATCGCCGCGGCGGGAAAGGCGCCGGGGATCATCTGGACCGAGCCCGCCGTCGCGGCCCGCGCCATCGCCGAGGGCGCGCGCTTCGTCGCCACCGCCATCGATGTGCTGACCTACGCCAGCGCCATCCGGGGCGCGGCGGCGCAGGCGCGGGCGCTGCGCGACACCGCCCGCGGCGGCTGATCAGCGCAGGACGCCGTTCAGTTCCTGCACCAGCCCGTTGCTGGCCGGGATGTTCGTCTTGACGACCGACCGGCCGTTCACGAACAGCTTGCCGTCCTTGCCGGTGACGCTCAGCCGGCAGCCGCCGAGCGTCCGCACCTGCACCGGGGCGCGCTTCTTGACCGCGCGGTTGTAGAGGTCGCCGGCCCGCAGCTCCTGCCCGATCACGTGGCACCCGACGAGCCGCCGCGCGGCCGTCGGGCTCTGCATCAGCGCCCGCAGGTTGCCTTCGCCCATCGCGGCCAGCGCCCGGTCGGCGGGCACCAGCACGGTGATGTCGTCCCTGGACATCAGCGTGACGTCCATGCCCGACACCTGCGCCAGCTTGACGAAATTGCGGTAGCGCGGCGAGGACAGCAGCACGTCGAACACCGACCTGTCCTGCGCCGCCGCCGGGCCCGGCGCCCCGGTGCCGGCGGCAACGGCCAGCACCAGCGCGACGGCCAGAGGTTTCCACCCGTTCATCTCCGCGGCTCCTTCCTCCAAAGCCTGAACACGGAAATGTTAACCCACCCGGCCCGCGGCTCAAACGCCCTTCGGCACCCGGCCCATCAGGTAGAACTCTTCGTTCGGCGGGATCTCGGCCATGTTCACCAGCCGGTTCGACATCCCGAAGAACGCCGCGATCGCGCCGATGTCCCAGATTTCGTCGGCCGAGAACCCCGCCTCGGCCATGTCCAGATGGTCGTCCTCGGTGATCGAATCGGCGTCCATCGCCACCAGCTCGGCGAATTGCAGCATCGCCCAGTGCCGGTCCGACAGGTTCGCCTTGCGCCAGTTGATCGCCAGCTGGTCGGCGATCAGCGGATCCTTGGCCCGGATCCGCAGGATCGCCCCGTGCGCCACGACGCAATACTGGCAGCGGTTCAGCCCGCTCGTGGCGACCACGATCATCTCGCGCTCGGCCTTCGTGAGCCCCTCGTCCTTCTCCATCAGCGCGTCGTGATAGGCGAAGAAGGCGCGGAACTCGGCCGGGCGATGGGCGAGGGCCAGGAAGATGTTGGGGACGAACCCCGACTTTTCCTGCACCGCGCGGATCATCTCCTGAATGTCGGGGGGCAGGGCGCGCAGGTTCGGGACGGTGAAGCGGCTGACGGGCGGGGCGGGGTTCAGGCCGGGGTTCTGGCTCATGGGGCGGTCTCCTTTGCGCGCTTGACTCTCGCCGCCCGGGATGGAATGTCCACCCGGATTCCCGGAAGGACGTCCTTCCGGTCCCCGCCGGTCGGGGATCGCCCCCCGTCAGCGCGGTTGCGCCCACGGGGGTCCTGTCGTTTTGCTGCGGAGGCCCGCGATGTTCGAGAACCTGTCCGACCGCCTTGGCGGGGTCTTCGACCGCCTGACCAAGCAGGGCGCGCTGACCGAGGATGACGTCACCGCCGCCATGCGCGAGGTGCGCCAGGCGCTGCTCGACGCCGACGTCTCGCTGCCCGTGGTGCGCAGCTTCGTGCGCGCCGTCACCGCCAAGGCCACCGGCTCGGCCGTCACCAAGTCGATCACCCCCGGCCAGCAGGTCGTCAAGATCGTCCACGACGAGCTGATCGCCATGCTCTCGGGCGAGGGCGAGGCCGACGCGCTCAGGATCGACAACCCCCCGGCGCCGATCCTGATGGTCGGCCTGCAGGGCTCGGGCAAGACCACCACCACCGCGAAACTCGCTCGCCGCCTGAAGGAGCGTGAGAAGAAGCGCGTGCTGATGGCCAGCCTCGACACCAACCGCCCGGCGGCGATGGAGCAGCTCGCGATCCTCGGCACCCAGATCGGCGTCGACACCCTGCCCATCGTCAAGGGTGAGAGCGCGGTCCAGATCGCCCGGCGCGCGAAGCAGCAGGCCTCGCTCGGCGGCTATGACGTCTACATGCTCGACACAGCCGGCCGGCTGCACATCGACCAGGCGCTGATGGACGAGGTCCAGCAGGTCCGCGACGTGACCTCCCCGCGCGAGACGCTGCTGGTCGTGGACGGCCTGACCGGCCAGGACGCCGTCAACGTGGCGACCGAGTTCGACGCCAAGGTCGGCGTCTCGGGCGTCGTGCTGACCCGGATGGACGGCGACGGGCGGGGCGGGGCGGCGCTCTCGATGCGCGCGGTGACCGGCAAGCCGATCCGCTTCGTGGGTCTGGGCGAGAAGATGGACGCGCTCGAGGCGTTCGACGCCGAGCGCGTGGCCGGCCGCATCCTCGGCATGGGCGACATCGTGGCGCTGGTCGAAAAGGCCCAGGCGACGCTCGAGATCGAGCAGGCCGAGCGGATGATGAAGCGCTTCGCCAAGGGTCTGTTCAACATGAACGACCTGCGCGGGCAGCTTGAGCAGATGCAGAAGATGGGCGGGATGCAGTCGATCATGGGCATGATGCCCGGCATGGGCAAGATGGCCAAGCAGGCCGAGGCCGCCGGCATCGACGACACCATGATCCGCCGCCAGATCGCGCTCATCAACTCGATGACCAAGAAGGAGCGTGCCAACCCCGACCTGCTGCAGGCGTCGCGCAAGAAGCGGATCGCCGCGGGTGCCGGGATGGACGTGGCCGAGCTGAACAAGCTGCTGAAGATGCAGCGCCAGATGGCGGACACGATGAAGAAAGTGTCCAAGATGGGCAAGGGCGCGATGCTGAAGCAGGCGATGCGCGCCATGTCCGGCAAGGGCGGCGGGCTGCCGGATCTGGCCGATGTCGATCCGGCCAAGATGGCCGAGGCGACGAAGATGCTGCAGGACCAGAAGGGTCTGGGCGGCCAGCTCGGCGGGCTGAACCTGCCCGGCGGGCTTTCGGGGCTGTTCGGGAAGAAGTGATGCCGGTGCTGTCCGTCGAGATTCCGGTGATCGAGACCGAGCGGCTGGTCCTGCGCGAGCCGCGCATGGCCGACCTGCCGGCCTTTGCCGCCTTCGCGGCCTCGGACCGGGCGCGCTTCGTCGGCGGGGCGAACCCGGCGCCCTACGCGGCGTGGGACGGCTTGCGCGGGATGCTCGGCCACTGGCTGCTGCGCGGCTTCGGCTGGTGGACGGCCGAGGACCGCGCGACCGGCGCGACCGCCGGGCGGCTCGGCATCGGCCACCACATCGACTGGCCCGAGCCGGAACTCGGCTGGCACATCTTCGACGGGTTCGAGGGCCGCGGGCTGGCGCATGAGGCCGCGCTCGCCGTCCGCCGCTGGTGGCGCGGGCAGGGGCACCCGGCGCCGATCTCGCTGATCGACCCCGGCAACACCCGCTCGATCCGCCTGGCCGAGCGGCTGGGCGCGGTGCCTGAGCGCGAGATCACCCTGCGCGGCGCCCCCTGCACCATCTGGCGCCACCCCGCGGAGGGCACGGCATGACCGTCACCCTGACCGGCACCCCCGTGATCCACACCAGGCGCCTGATCCTGCGCGCGCCCGAGCCGTGGGACGCGGCGCCGTTCTGCGCCTTCCTCGGCTCGGACCGGGCCCGCTTCGTCGGCGGCACGACCGAGCCGGGGCGCGCGTGGCGGGCCTTCGGCACGATCCTCGGGCACTGGGTGCTGCGCGGCTTCGGCCCCTTCACCATCGTCCGGGGCGACAGCCGCACCGGCGCCGAGCGCGCCATCGGCATGGCCGGCCCGTGGTTCCCCGACACCTGGCCCGAGCACGAGATCGGCTGGATGCTGTGGGACGACGCCCATGAGGGGCAGGGGCTCGCGGCCGAGGCCGCGGCGGCGGTCCGCGACCACGCCCGCACCCATCTCGGCTGGGCGACCTCGGTCAGTTACATCGACCTCGAGAACGCCCGCTCGATCGCGCTGGCCGAGCGGCTGGGCGCGGTCCGCGACCCGGACGCCGCGGTGCCCCCCGCCCACCCCGACGGTGGCGCGCTGGGGGTCTGGCGGCATCCGATGGGCGCGGTCGCTGCGGCGGCGTCCACGGCGGACTCGTATGAACGGCATTCGCATGAACGGTGCACGAACGATGCATGAACCTCAGACGAACATCGCCCCCGATGCAGACGCCACCTCGGCCGATCCGGCGGTGCGGGCGGCGGCGATCCTCGCCGAGCACCGCGCCTCGATCGACCGGCTCGACGCGGTGCTCGTCTTCACCCTCGCCGAGCGGTTCAAGCACACCCAGGGCGTGGGCCGGCTCAAGGCCGAACACGCGCTGCCGCCCTCGGACCCGGCGCGCGAGGCGGCCCAGATCGAGCGGCTCGAACGGCTCGCGCGTGAGGCCGACCTCGACCCGGCCTTCGCGCGCAAGTTCCTGAACTTCGTGATCTCGGAAGTGATCCGGCATCACGAGCAACTGCAAAAATAACCAAGCCATACCAAGGAGATACCTCATGGCTATGAAGATCCGGCTCGCCCGCGGCGGGTCCAAGAAACGCCCCCACTACTCGATCGTCGCCTCGGACAGCCGGATGCCGCGCGACGGCCGCTTCCTCGAGAAGCTGGGCACCTACAACCCGCTGCTGCCCAAGGACAGCGAGGACCGCATCAAGATGGACATGGAGCGTGTGCAGCACTGGCTGTCGCAGGGCGCCCAGCCCACCGACCGCGTGGCCCGCTTCCTCGAAGCCGCTGGCGTGAAAGAGAAATCCGACCGCGCCAACCCCAAGAAGGGTGAGCCCGGCAAGGCCGCGCAAGAGCGCGCGAAGAAGCGCGCCGACCGCGAGGAAGCCGCCCGCGCCGCCGCGGAAGAGGCGAAGAACGCCCCCGCCGCCGCCGCCGAGGAAACCTCGGTCGAGGTTGCCGACGAGGCTGCCGCCGACGCCGCCAAGGCCGACGAGTGATCCGTCCGGCCCGCGCCGGGGGACCACCCCCGAGCGCGGGCCGCACAGCAACGGCGCGGGGCGCGCACAGGCCTGCCGCCCGCCCTGCGCCGCTGCGGTCCAAGGGGCCGCAACGATTTGCTTTTCCAGAGCTTTCCCTGAGCACGAGGGGCGTTCGCCATGACCGACAAGACCTGCGTGGGCGCCATCGCCGGGGCCTTCGGCGTCCGCGGCGAGGTGCGGCTCAAGAGCTTCTGCACGACCGCCGAGGACATCGCCACCTACGGGACGCTGACCACCGAGGACGGCGCCCGGCGCTTTGCCGTGACCCTGACCCGGCCGGTGAACGGCGGGCTCGGGGCGCGGCTCTCGGGCGTCGAGACCAAGGAACAGGCCGATGCGCTGCGGGGCGTGACCCTCTGGGCCGACCGCGCGGCCCTGCCGGCGTTGGGCGATGACGAGTTCTACCACGCCGACCTGATCGGGCTCGAGGTGGTCGATACCGGCGGCGCGAGCCTCGGCCGGGTGCGGGCGATCCACGACCACGGCGCGGGTGACATCCTTGAGATTCATGGACAATCCGGCACGCTGCTGGTGCCCTTCACCCGCGCGGCGGTGCCGACCGTGGACCTGAGCGCCCGCCGCATCGTCGCCGACCCGCCCGAGAGCGACGAATGAGCGACCCGCTCGCCCCCCTCGCCACCCGCCTGCGGCTGCTGATGCTGGCCGGCTTCGTGGTGCTGGCGACGCCTTTCCTTGCCGGGCTGGGCGGGGCCGGGGGCTACAGCGTGGGCCTCTTCGCGGCGATCTTTGCCGCCCGCTATATGCTGACCACCGACCCCGCGCGCTGGTCCCACCCGGCGATCCCGGCGCTGGGCGTCGCGGTCAACGCGGTCGTCGCGGGCGCGCTCTGGGGCCTCGGCCTCTGGGTGTCCCGCGCGACCGGCTGGACCCCGCGCTGGGGGGCGCTGCCGCCGGTGCTGCTGGCGCTGGCGG
This sequence comes from Paracoccus sanguinis, assembly GCF_900106665.1. Taxonomy (GTDB): domain Bacteria; phylum Pseudomonadota; class Alphaproteobacteria; order Rhodobacterales; family Rhodobacteraceae; genus Paracoccus; species Paracoccus panacisoli. The sequence goes on along the minus strand of NZ_FNNA01000001.1, from coordinate 549,470 downwards.
GGACGGGGCTCTCGGTGCAGCTCTGGTCCGCGCGCCGCGACGCGGCGGTGAACGGGATGCTGGACGACGCGGGCCGCCTGACCCGCGACGATGACGAGGGGCCGCGGCCGTGACCGCCGAGGCGCCCGCCACCCCCCGCTCGCACGGCCGCGTGGCCATCCGCGCCAGCGTCCGCCCGCGCGACCTGATGGAACCGCCCGAGGTCGCCGGCGCCTGGACCGCCCATGTCGTGACGCTGTTCCCCGAGGCGTTCCCCGGCGTCCTCGGCCTCTCGCTGACCGGCAAGGCGCTGTCCGAGGGGCTGTGGCGGCTCGAGACCGTCGCCCTGCGCGAGCACGGCATCGGCCGGCACCGCAACGTGGACGACACCCCCGCGGGCGGCGGGGCGGGCATGGTGATCCGCGCCGACGTGCTGGCCGCGGCGCTCGACCGGACCCCGCCGGGGCTGCCGGTGGTCTATCTCTCGCCGCGCGGGGCGCCGCTGACGCAGGCGCGGGCCCGGGCGCTGGCCGAAGGCCCCGGCGTCACGCTGATCTGCGGGCGCTTCGAGGGGGTGGACCAGCGCATCCTCGACGCCCGCGGGATCGAGGAGATCAGCATCGGCGACTATGTCCTGACCGGCGGAGAGCTGGCCGCGCAGGTCTTGATCGATGCGACCGTCCGCCTTATACCGCGCGTGCTGGGGAATCAGGCGTCCCTGGCCGAGGAATCCTTTTCCTCCGGCCTGCTTGAACATCCGCAGTACACGAAGCCCGCCGAATGGGAAGGCCGCAGGATACCGGAGATTCTGCTCTCCGGCCATCACGCGGCCATTTCGCAATGGCGGGCGGACGAGGCCGCAAGGCTGACCAAGGAACGTCGCCCCGATCTGTGGCGGGCCCATCTCGACGGTGGGGACTCGGCTAAGGACCGGCAGCTCTCGGGCGCATCACACCAATCGCGGGACCGCCGCGAGCAACGAAAGGACCAGGGCGATGAACCTGATCGCTGAAATCGAGGCCGAACAGATCGCGGCCCTCGGCAAGACCATCCCGGATTTCAAGGCCGGCGACACCGTGCGCGTCGGCTTCAAGGTGACCGAGGGCACCCGGAGCCGCGTCCAGAACTATGAGGGCGTGTGCATCAGCCGCAAGGGCGGCGAGACGCTGGGCGCCTCGTTCACCGTGCGCAAGATCTCGTTCGGCGAGGGCGTCGAGCGCGTCTTCCCGCTCTACTCGACCAACATCGAGTCGATCGAGGTCGTCCGCCGCGGCCGCGTGCGCCGTGCCAAGCTGTACTACCTGCGTGATCGCCGCGGCAAATCGGCCCGGATCGCCGAAGTGCAGAACTACAAGCCGAAGGCCCCCAAGGCCGACGCCAACCCGAACGCCTGAGGTGCCGCGATGAAAGCCGAAACCCATCCCGAATACCACATGATCACCGTCAAGATGACGGATGGCACCACCTATCAGACCCGCTCGACCTGGGGCAAAGAGGGCGACACCATGTCGCTCGACATCGACCCCACGTCGCACCCGGCCTGGACCGGCGGCTCGGCGAAGCTGATGGACACCGGGGGGCGCGTCTCGCGCTTCAAGAACAAATACGCGGGCCTGGGCTTCTGAGCCCTTTCCCCCTCGCACCGATTGCGAACGCCGCCCCTCGGGGCGGCGTTCTGCGTTTCCGGCCTCAGCCCTTGGGGCGGTCGAAGTAGTTCGCGGGGATCTTGAAATACGACCGCCCGTCGTCCTCGGCCGGGGGCAGGCGGCCGCCGCGCAGGTTCACCTGCAGCGCGTGCAGGATCTGGACGGGCAGCGACAGGGTCCGGTCGCGGGCCTCGCGCAGGGCGATGAACTCGGCCGCCTGCACCCCGTCCTTGACGTGCTGGTTGGTCAGCCGGTGCTCGGCCACCGTCGCCATGTAGCGCGGCGCGTCGCCGCCCTCGGGGTAGTCGTGGCCGATGAAGAGCCGCGTCTCGGCCGGCAGGTCGAGGATCGCGCGGATCGAGCGCCACAGCACCTCGGCGCTGCCGCCCGGGAAATCGGCGCGGCTGCTGCCCGAGGGGGGCATCATCAGCGTGTCGTGCACGAAGGCCGCGTCGCCCGCGACATAGGTGACCGAGGCGAGCGTGTGGCCGGGCGACAGCATCACCCGCACCGGGATCGACCCGACCATGAACTCGTCGCCGTCCTCGAACACCCGGTCCCAGGGGCTCGTGTCTTGCGGCAGCGTGTCGTCGTTGTAGATCTCGCGCCACAGCGCCTGGATCTCGGTCACCTTGGCGCCGATGCCGCGCGGCACCCCGCCGAGCTGCTCGGAGAGATAGACGGCCGCCGACAGGTGATCCGCATGGGGGTGGGTGTCGAGCACCCAGTCCACCGTGATCCCCATCTCGCGGACATAGGCGAGGATGCGGTCGGCGTCCGCGGTCCAGGTCCGGGCCGCGCGGGGGCAGAAGTTCCAGACCGGATCGACGATCGCACCGTGCATCGTCTCGGGATCGTGGAAGACGTACTGCAGACTGCCGGTCGGGCGGTCGAAGAACGGCTTGACGATGGGCGTGCGGGGGGCAGAGGGGGGCATGGGTGCCTCCTGTTCATATTCTTCGCGGGGAATATGTGTCGGGCCGCGAGGTTGGTCAACGGGCTCTTTGTCCACAACTGATTGCCGGCCGCGGCCTGACACCGCCGGACGGGGCGGTTAGCCTGCGGCCGAGAGGCATCAGGGGCGATTCGTGACGCATATCATCGTCGTGGGCAACGAAAAGGGCGGCTCGGGCAAGTCCACGACCTCGATGCACGTCGCCACCGCGCTGGCGCGGATGGGGCACCGGGTCGGCGCGCTCGATCTCGACGTGCGGCAGCGCAGCTTCGGGCGGTACCTCGAGAACCGCGCCGCGTTCATGGCGCGCGAGGGGCTGGCGCTGCCGACGCCGGCGCTGGCCGAGCTGCCCCGCGACAGCGCCGATCCCCTGTCCGACGTGCTGGGCGAGATGGACGCGCGGCAGGATTTCATCGTCATCGACTGCCCCGGCTCGCACACCAAGCTGAGCCAGATGGCCCACACGCTGGCCGACACGCTGGTGACGCCGCTCAATGACAGCTTCATCGACTTCGACCTGCTGGCGCGGATGTCGCCCGAGGGCGAGGTGCTGGGCCCCTCGATCTATGCCGAGATGGTCTGGTCAGCGCGGCAGTTGCGCGGCCAGGCGGGCGCGGGGCCGATCGACTGGATCGTGCTCAGGAACCGGCTCGGCACGACCGAGATGCACAACAAGCGCAAGGTCGGCGAGGCGCTGGACCGGCTGTCGCGGCGGATCGGCTTCCGGGTCGCCGCGGGGTTTGCCGAGCGGGTGGTGTTCCGCGAGCTCTTCCCGCGCGGGCTGACGCTGCTGGACCTGCGCGACGTGGGCACGCAGGCGCTGTCGCTCTCGAACGTCGCGGCCCGGCAAGAGCTGCGCGACCTGCTGGGTGAGCTGCGGCTGCCGGGGGTGACGAGCATCCGGCTGTAAGCGGGCCGCGCACGGGCTGGTGCATTGTTGTCGAGGCCAAGGAAAGCTATGTGAGAAGCCTGATCCGGCCCCGCCGCGGGGCCGGCAGGGCCGTCGTGACGGTCCGACCCCGGGGGCATGGGCCATCCGGGCAGAAGACCGGGGATGCCGTCCGATGCGCCTGCCGCCGATCCTGACCGCGCTGATGGTGGCCGCCGCCGCGATGACGGGGGCCGTTCCCGCGCGGGCCGCCGACGCCCCCGCCGCCCCGCAGGGCGCCGCCACTGCCCCCACGGTGACCGCCGCGGTGGCCGAGATGGCCGACGTCGAGGCGCGGGTGCCGCTCAGCGGGACGCTCGTCGCGCGGCAGATCGTGCAGGTCTATCCGCAGGTCTCGGGGTTCGAGATCGTGGCGCTCGGGGCGGAGGCCGGCGACCGGGTCGAGAAGGGGCAGGAACTCGCGCGGCTGGCCGATGCCACGCTGTCGGCGCAGCTCGCGCAGGCGCAGGCCGAGCTGCAGCGCGCCGTGGCGGGCGTCAGCCAGGCCCAAAGCCAGATCGCCAGCACCGAGGCCGCGCAGCGCCAGGCCGTGGCCGCGGGCGACCGCGCCCGGTCGCTGCGCCGCTCGGGCTCGGGCACGCAGGCGGCGCTCGACCAGGCCGAGGCCGCCGAGGCGGCGGCGCAGGCGGCGGCGGCCTCGGCCCGCGACGGGCTGGCGGTGGCCGAGGCGAGCCGCGCGCAGGCGCAGGCGGCGCTGGACCTCGCGCAGTTGAACCTCGACCGGACGCGGATCGTGGCCCCGGTGGACGGGCGGGTGACGGCGCGGGCCGCGCAGCTCGGCGGCATCGCTAGCCCGGCGGGCGAGCCGATGTTCACGCTGATCGCCGATGGCAGTGTCGAGTTCGAGGGCGAGGTGATCGAGGCCGCGCTGCCCGAGCTGAAGATCGGGCAGGAGACGCAGTTGAACGTGGCGGGCGTCGGCCCGGTCGGTGGCGAGGTGCGGCAGCTGCCTGCCGCCGTCGATCCGGTCACGCGCCTCGGCCTCGTCCGGGTGGCGCTGCCCGACGACGACCGGCTGCTGACCGGGCTCTTTGCCAGCGGCGACATCGTGACGCTGCGCCGCCGCTCACTGACCGTGCCCGCAACGGCGGTGCTGTCGGACGACCGCGGCGACCGGGTGCAGGTGGTCGCGGGCGGCGTGGTGGAATCCCGCCCCGTGAACGCCGGGCTCTTGTGGCAGGGGCGGCGCGAGGTGCTCGAGGGGCTCTCTGTGGGCGAGACGGTGATCGCGCGGGCCGGGGCGTTCTTCGCCACCGGCGACGCGGTGTCCCTGGTCGAGACGCCGGCCGAGGCGGCGCCCGCGGCCCCGGCGGCCCCAACCCCCGCGCCGGCCGACCCCGCGGCCCCGGCACCCGCCGCAGCAGCGCAGGCGGTCACCCCGGCGGTCGCCGCGGGCACGCCCCCGACCTCGGGCGAGGCGCGGCCATGAACCTCTCGACCTGGTCCATCCGCCATCCCGTCCCGCCGATCGCGATCTTCCTCGTCCTCATCATCGTCGGCATCTACAGCTTCCTGAACCTGCCGGTCACGGCGATGCCGAACATCGACCTGCCGATCATCTCGGTCAGCGTCGGCCAGCCCGGCGCCGCGCCGTCCGAGCTGACGAGCCAGGTCGTCAAGCCGATCGAGGACGCCATCGCCAACGTCACCGGCGTGCGGCACATGACTTCGACCGCCGGCGATTCGGCAGCCAGCGTGACCGTCGAGTTCACGCTCGAGACCGACAGCGACCGGGCGCTGAACGACATCAAGGACGCGGTGGCGAGCGTCCGCTCGGACCTGCCCGAGGGGATCACCGAGCCGCTGGTGCGGCGGCTCGACGTGACCGGGATGCCGATCCTGACCTATGCGGTCAGCGACCCGACTCGCTCGATCGAGGAGCTGTCGAAGTTCGTCGAGGACGTGATCGGCCGCCAGCTTTCGACCGTGGACGGGGTGGGGCAGGTCAGCCGCATCGGCGGCGCCGACCGGCAGATCGAGGTGGCGCTGGACCCCGACCGGCTGCTGGCCCTGGGCCTGACCGCCGCCGGTGTCAGCCAGGAGCTGCGGGCCAAGAACATCAACATGGGCGGCGGGCGCGGCGACCTTGCCGGGACGGAATACTCGATCCGCACGCTGGGTTCGGCCGACACGGTGGCGCAGCTTTCGGCAACCCCGATCTCGCTGGGCGCGGGCGGGCGGACGGTGCGGCTGGACCAGCTCGGCACGGTGATCGACGGGCCGAGCGAAGAGCGCAGCTTCGCGCTCTTGGACGGGCGGCCGGTGGTGGCCTTCGGGGTCTATCGCGCCACCGGCAAGTCCGACCTGGTGGCGGGCGACGGCGCCAAGGCGCGGCTCGCCGAGATCGGCGCCCAGCATCCGAACCTGCGCATCACGCTCATCGACGACGCCACGACCTACACCTCGCAGTCCTATCACAACGCGATGGAGACGCTCTACGAGGGCGCGGCGCTCGCGGTGATCGTCGTCATGCTGTTCCTGCGCAACTGGCGCGCGACGCTGATCGCCGCGATCTCTCTGCCGCTGTCGGTGATCCCCACGTTCTTCGTGATGGACATGCTGGGGTTCACGCTCAACGGCATCAGCCTGCTGGGGATCACGCTGGTCACTGGCATCCTCGTCGACGATGCCATCGTCGAGATCGAGAACGTGGTCCGCCACATCCACATGGGCGTCGACCCCTATCAGGCCGCCGAGGATGCCGCGACCGAGATCGGCACCACGGTCATCGCCATCTCGATGTCGATCGTCGCCGTCTTCGCGCCGGTCAGCTTCATGGGCGGGATCGCCGGGCAGTATTTCAAGCAGTTCGGCCTGACGGTCGCGGTGGCGGTGCTGTTCTCGCTGCTGGTGGCGCGGATCATCACCCCGATGCTCGCCGCGTATTTCATGCGGGGCGCGGGCGGCGCGCACGAGCCCGAGGACGGGCGGGTGATGCGCGGGCTGATGGGCACGCTGCGCTGGACCATGCGGCACCGCTTCCTGACCATGCTGATGGGCTTCGGGGTGTTCGCGGGCTCGATCTACTCGGCCACGCTGCTGCCGACCGAGTTCATCGCCGCGGGTGACGTTGGCCGCAGCCAGGTGCAGGTCGAGCTGCCGCCCGGCGCCACCATCGACGCGAACGAGGCGATCTCGCGCAGCCTCTCGGCGCGGGTGGCCGAGATCCCCGAGGTGCAGTCGGTCTTCGTCATGGGCGGCACCGACTCGGTGACCAAGTCGCGGCTGATGATCAACTACGGCCGCAAGGAGGACCGCGACCGCAGCCAGTTCGAGATCGAGGCGCAGCTCAAGGACGAGCTGGCCGGCACCCCGGACGTGCGGCTGAACTTCCAGAACGAGCAGGGCGGCAACGACCTGACCATCAGCGTGCTGGGCGACACCGAGGACGGCGCGGCCGAGGCCGCCAACCTGCTGGTGGCCGAGATGCGCAAGATGGCGTCGCTGGAAAGCGTGACCTCGTCGGCGAACCTGCAGCGCCCGGAAATCCAGATCGCGCCCAAGACCCAGCTGGCCGCCCAGCTCGGCGTCTCGGCCAGCGCGATGGCGCAGACGCTGCTGGTGGCGACGCTGGGCGACAGCGAGGCGAACCTTGCCAAGTTCAACGCCGGCGACGAGCAGATCCCGATCCTCGTGCGGCTGAACGCCGAGGCGAGGAACGACCTGATGGAGCTGCGGAACCTGCGCGTGCCCTCGCAGGCGGGGCAGGTGCCGCTGGCGGCGGTGGCGGACGTCAGCTTCTCGGCCGGGGCGACGGAGATCTCGCGCTATGACCGCCGCTACCGGACGACGGTGGATGCGAACCTGGTGGACGGGGCGATCCTCGGGCCGGTGGCGGCCGAGGTGAAGGCGTTGCAGGGGAAGATTGCCCTGCCGCCGGGGACCGAGTTCCAGACCGCCGGCGACGCCGAGATCATGGGCGAGGTGTTCTCGGCCTTTGCGGCGGCGATGGGGTCGGGGATCCTGCTCGTCTATGTCGTGCTGGTGCTGCTCTTCCACAATTTCGTCACCCCGATCGCCATCCTGCTGTCGCTGCCGCTGGCCATCGGCGGGGCGATGTTCGCGCTGTACCTGACCGGCTATGCGATCGGGATGCCGGTGGTGATCGGCTTCCTGATGCTGATGGGGATCGTGACCAAGAACGCGATCATGCTGGTCGAGTTCGCGCTGGCCGCGATGGACGCGGGCGCGGCCAAGCGCGACGCGATCCTCGACGCGGTGCACAAGCGGGCGCGGCCGATCGTGATGACGACCATCGCCATGGCGGCGGGGATGGTGCCCTCGGCCATCTCGACCGCCGAGGGGTCCGAGTTCCGGGCCCCGATGGCGATTGCTGTGATCGGCGGGCTGCTGCTCTCGACGCTGCTGTCGCTGCTCTTCGTGCCGTCGCTGTTCTCGCTGCTGCACGGCGGGCAGGGGCGGCTCGGGCGCTTCGCGCAGCGGATGGTGGGGCTGAACCGGGCGCCGAAGGGCGAGGCGGCCGAGTAGGGGCTTCGCCCCTCGCGCCTGCGGCGCTCACCCCAGGATATTTGGGCAAGAAAGAAGGGCTGCCGGTGCGGGCAGCCCTTCGGGTTTGCGGTGGGGGGAGGTCAGGCCAGCATCCCGACCGGGTTCTCGAGATGGGTTACGATCGCCTCGAGCAGTTGCGCGCCGAGCGCGCCGTCGATGACGCGGTGATCGACCGAAAGCGTCATCGACATCATGTTGCGGATGACCACCTGCCCGTCCTCGACCACCGGGGTCGGGATGCCGGCGCCGACCGCGAGGATCGCGCCATGCGGCGGGTTGATGACCGCGTCGAAGTTCTCGATCCCGAACATCCCGAGGTTCGAGATGGCGAAGCTGCCGCCCTGATACTCGTGCGGGGCCAGCTTCTTGGTCTTGGCGCGGGCGGCAAGGTCCTTCATCTCGGTCGAGAGGGCCGAGAGGGTCTTCTTGTCGGCGTCCTTGAGGACCGGGGTGAAGAGCCCGCCCTCGACCGCCACGGCCACCGCCACGTCCGAGGGTTTCAGCTTGATGATCCGGTCGCCGGCCCAGACGGCGTTGGCGTCCGGCACCTGCTGGAGGGCCAGCGCGCAGGCCTTGATGATGAAGTCGTTGACCGACAGCTTGACCTTGCGCGCCTCGAGCTGGGTGTTGAGCGTGCCGCGGAATTCCATCAGCGCGTCGAGCTTGGCGGACCGCCGCAGGTAGAAATGCGGGATGGTCTGCTTGGCCTCGGACAGGCGCGCGGCGATGGTGCGGCGCATCCCGTCGAGCGCGACCTCTTCGGTCTCGCGGCCCTCGAGCATCTTGGCGACGGTGGCGTAGGACATCCCCTGCGGGGCGGCCGCGGGGGCGGCCTGCGGTGCGGCGGCGGGTTTCGGCGCCTCGTTGGCTGCGGCGGGTTGGCTCGCGGCGGCTGGCTGGGCGGCCGGCTGGGCCGCGCCGGGCTTGGCCCCCTCGACGTCGGCCTTGACGATCCGGCCCTTGGGGCCCGAGCCGGTCAGCCCGGCGAGGTCGATGCCCTTCTCGGCGGCGATCCGGCGGGCGAGGGGCGAGGCGAAGATGCGCTCGCCCTTGCCGCGGGCCGGGGCCTCGGCGGGCTTCGCCGCGCCGGCGTCGGGTTTCGCGGTCTCGGATTTCGTCTCAGGCTTGGCCTCGTCCTTCGGCGCCTCCGCCTTGGCGGCCGCGGGCTTCGACGGGGCGGCCTCGGCGGCGCTGGCGTCCTCGCCTTCCTCCAGCAGCAGCGCGATGGGGGTGTTGACCTTCACCCCTTGCGTGCCCTCTGCCACCATCAGCTTGCCGATGGTGCCCTCGTCCACGGCCTCGAACTCCATCGTGGCCTTGTCGGTCTCGATCTCGGCGAGGATGTCGCCGGACTTGACCGTGTCGCCCTCTTTCACCAGCCATTTGGCGAGCGTCCCCTCCTCCATCGTCGGGGACAGCGCGGGCATCAGGATCTCGGTGGCCATGTCGCGCGCTCCTTACCGGTGGGTGACTTTGCGCACCGCCTCGACCACCTCGGCGGCGGTCACGAGGGCGAGGCGTTCGAGGTTCGCGGCGTAGGGCATCGGCACGTCCTTGCCGGTGCAGTTGATCACCGGCGCGTCGAGCCAGTCGAAGGCGTTCTCCATCAGCCAGGCCGACAGGTGGTTGCCGATCGAGCCGACCGGGAAACCCTCTTCGACGGTCACGCAGCGGTTGGTCTTCTGCACCGACTTGAGGACCGTGGGGTAGTCGAGCGGGCGCAGCGTGCGCAGGTCGATCACCTCGGCCTCGATCCCGTCCTGGGCCAGCGTCTCGGCGGCCTCGAGCGCGTGGGCCATGCCGATGCCGAAGCTGACGATGGTCACGTCCGATCCCTTGCGGGCGATCCGGGCCTTGCCGAAGGGGATGGTGAAGTCGTCCATCACCGGCACGTCGAAGCTGCGGCCGTAGAGGATCTCGTTCTCGAGGAAGATCACCGGGTTCGGGTCGCGGATCGCGGTCTTGAGCAGGCCCTTGGCGTCCGAGGCCGAGTAGGGCTGGACGACCTTGAGGCCGGGGATGGCCGCATACCAGGCGGCGAAGTCCTGGCTGTGCTGGGCCGCGACGCGGGCGGCGGCGCCGTTTGGGCCGCGGAACACCATCGGCGCGCCCATCTGGCCGCCGGACATGTAGAGCGTCTTGGCCGCCGAGTTGATGATGTGGTCGATCGCCTGCATGGCGAAGTTGAAGGTCATGAACTCGACGATGGGGCGCAGCCCGCCGAAGGCCGCGCCGACGCCGATGCCGGCGAAGCCCATCTCGCTGATCGGGGTGTCCACGATCCGGCGCGGGCCGAACCGCTCGAGCAGGCCCTGGCTGATCTTGTAGGCGCCCTGATACTCGCCGACCTCCTCGCCCATCAGGAACACGGTCTCGTCGCGCTCCATCTCTTCGGCCATCGCCTCGCGCAGCGCCTCGCGCACGGTCATCTGGCGGACCTCGGTGCCCTCGGGCCAGTCGGGCTCGGCGTCGGGTTCGGGGGTGTCCACCGCCTCGACGGCGGATTTCGCCGCGGCGGGGGCGGTGTCGGGGGCCTCGCCCGCCTCGTCGCGGCTGTTCTCACCCTCGCCCGCGCGGGCGGGCGGTTCGGCGTCGGAGGCCTTGGCGGAGGCCTTATCCGAAGAACCGCCGGACGCCGCGGCGGTGCTGGCGTCCTCGCCCTCGTCCAGAAGCAGGGCGATGGGGGTGTTGACCTTCACCCCTTGGGTGCCCTCGGCCACCATCAGCTTGCCGATGGTGCCCTCGTCGACGGCCTCGAACTCCATCGTGGCCTTGTCGGTCTCGATCTCGGCGAGGATGTCGCCGGATTTCACCGTGTCGCCCTCTTTCACCAGCCACTTGGCCAGCGTCCCCTCCTCCATGGTCGGGGACAGTGCGGGCATCAGGATCTCGGTTGCCATGTCTCTCCCCCTCACACGTCGGCGTCGGCGTAGATGTCGGTCCAGAGCTCGGCCTCGGCCGGCTCGGGCGACTCCTTGGCGAATTCGGCCGAGTCGTTCACGATGTCCTTGATTTCCTTGTCGATCGCCTTGAGGTCGTCCTCAGTCGCGTGCTTGCCCTGCAAGAGAAGCTGGCGGACGTGCTCGATGGCGTCGCGCTCGTCGCGCATCTTCTGCACCTCTTCGCGGGTGCGGTATTTCGCCGGGTCCGACATCGAGTGGCCGCGGTAGCGGTAGGTCATCACCTCGAGGATATAGGGTCCCTTGCCGGCCCGGCAGTGCGCCACCGCCTTTTCGCCCGCCGCCTTGACGGCCAGCACGTCCATCCCGTCCACCTGCTCGCCCGGGATGCCGAACGCCTCGCCGCGGCCATAGAGCGTGGTGGACTTGGTGGACCGCTTCATGCTGGTCCCCATGGCGTACTGGTTGTTCTCGATCACGAAGACGACCGGCAGGTCCCACAGCTCGGCCATGTTGTAGGTCTCGTAGACCTGCCCCTGGTTCGAGGCGCCGTCGCCGAAGTAGACGAAGGTGACGTTGTCGTTGCCCTTGTACTTGTCCGAGAAGGCAAGCCCCGCGCCCAGCGGCACCTGCGCGCCGACGATCCCGTGGCCGCCGTAGAAATGCTTCTCTTTCGAGAACATGTGCATCGAGCCGCCCTTGCCCTTCGAGTAGCCCCCCTCGCGGCCCGTCAGCTCGGCCATGACCCCCCGCGCGCTCATGCCCGCGGCGAGCATGTGGCCGTGGTCGCGGTACGAGGTGATGCGCTTGTCGCCCTCTTTCGCCGCCGCCTCGAGGCCGACGACCACCGCTTCCTGTCCGATGTAGAGGTGGCAGAAGCCGCCGATGTGGCCCATGCCGTAAAGCTGGCCGGCCTTTTCCTCGAACCGGCGGATCAGCAGCATCTCGCGGTAGTACTTGAGCAGATCGTCGCGTGAGACGTTGGCCGGGGTGTCGGTCCGCGCCTCGGCGGGGGCCTTGTCGCTGTCCGGGGCGGGGGTGTCAGCGGCGGGGGTCGGGTGCGGTTTTCGGGCCATGCGTTTCCTCCGGGGAACTGGAAAGGACCGTGCGGGCAAGGTGGTTCAACGTTGAACCATTCCTGACGCGGGCCCGTGGCAGGTGCAAGGTGTTTTGTGACGCGGGGTCAGGCGCGGGGTCCGCACGGGCCCGCGTCTGCCTAGCGGACGATCAGCTCGTCGGCCCGGACCAGCCCCAGCACGTCGCGGGCGCGCTCGTCCAGCAGGTCGAGGTCGAGGTAGTCGTCCGACAGCCGGCGGGTCAGGTTGCGCATCTCGGCCACCTGCGCGGTCAGCCGGTCGCGTTCGGCCACGAGGTCGGCGGTCTCGGCTTCGAGCTGCACCCGGCGCAGGATGCCGGACGGCCCCTGCACAGCGGCAAAGGCGAAGTAGAGCCCGAGCAGCAGCGCGAGCAGGAAGAACACCACCGACCCGACCGGCAGCCCGGCCCGCGCGGCAGGGCGCGCGGCGGACTGGGTCAGGTTCTGCGTCGGACGGGCCATCGGGGCGCCTCGGGGTGGTTGCGCCGCGATCATGCCACGGGCGCGGGGGAATGGGAATCCGTCCCCAGCAGGTCCGACAGCACCAGCGCCATCACCCGGGCGCTGTCCATCATGTCGCCGACCCCGATCCACTCGTCGGGCTGGTGGGCGAGGTCGAGCACGCCCGGTCCATAGGCGATGCAGTTCTTCAGCTTGCCGATCCGGTCGATGTGCTTCTGGTCGTAGGTGCCGGGGCTGACGACATAGCCCGCCTCGATGCCCAGCACCCGCTCGATCGCCGCGGCGGTGGTGCGGACCACGGGCGCATCCTTGTCGGTCATCGACGGGATCACCTCGAAGAGGTCGCGGATCTCGTAGGAGAAGCTCGGTCGCTCGGCCCTGACCTTTTCCAGCAGGCGGCGGACCTCGGCCTTCACCTCGGTCAGCTGTTCCTCGATCAGGAAGCGGCGGTCGATGACGATCCGGCACCGGTCGGGGACGCAAGGCGCCGGCAGGCCGGTGTAGCCGTCCTCGGGCTCGCGCGCGCCGCCGTGGATCGAGTTGATGTTCAGCGTCGAGGACCGCGCCCCCTCGGGGATCACCGGCATCGCCGTGTGCTTGCCGGCGAGGAGGGGGTAGAGTGTGCGCTCCATCTCGTCGATCACCGCGCCCATGTGGCGCACCGCGCAGTCGCCGAGGAACGGCATCGAGCCGTGGGCGATGCGGCCGCGGGTCTCGATCTCGGCCCACCAGACGCCGCGGTGGCCGAGGCAGATGCGGTCCTTGTGCAGCGGCTCGGGGATGATGACGTGCTGGACGTCGGCGAAATGCCCGTGCTCGGCCAGATAGGCGACGCCCCCGTAGCCGCCCGATTCCTCGTCCGCGGTGGCGCTGATCTGGATGCGCCCGGCGTGGTCGGGATTGAGCGCCACGTAGGCCTCGGCGGCGATGATGCTGGCGGCGAGGCCGCCCTTCATGTCGCAGGCGCCGCGGCCGTAGATGCGGTCCTCGTCTTCGACGAACTCGGCGCCGAACGGGTCCCGGGTCCAGCCGTGGCCGACCTCGACCACGTCGTGATGGCTGTTGAAATGCACCGTGTCGCCGGGCCGCCCGGCGTCATGGGTGCAGACCACGTTCCAGCGCGGATAGGCCTCGCTGTCGCCGGGCGAGCCGTGGGCGCGGATCATCTCGCACCGCCAGCCCTGCGGTTCCATCCGCGCGGCGATCGCCTCGCAGATGTCGCGGTAGTGGCGCCCCGGCGGGTTCAGCGTGGGGATGCGGATGAGCTGTTGCGTCAGCGCGATCAGCGCGTCGCGGCGGGCGGCGATGGCGTGGTGCAGCGGGTCCATGCGCCGACCCTAGGCGCGGGGCGGGGCGCGCGCAATGACCGCGCCCGTCCCCGGAACCACCCTTGCCATGCGCGTGTTTTCCGCGCGTTACTTGCGCCGCCCCAGTGAACGGAGTCTTCCCGCATGGCCAGCCTCGACCAGCAGATCATCGACAGCCAGCGCGAGGTGGCTGCCACCCAATCGAAGATCACCGAGATCGGCACCACGCTGGATCGGATGGTGCGCACGGATACTGCGGTGAACGCCCCCTCGCTCGACATCGCCAATGCGACGCTGGCCGACGTGCACAAGCACACCGAGGCGATGAACGCCAACATCGCCGAACTGATCATGGGTCTGGACGACGTGACGGCGGGGTTTTCCAAGGATTTCGAGCAGATGCGCTCGAAGACCGGGTGGGAGAGCTTCGTCGGCATCTTCGCCCGCGGCAAGTCCGAGTCGATGCGGCAGGAGCGGCTGCGCCACGCCTCGATCGACGACAAGCTGCAGGACCTCATTTCCAAGTCCGACGTCATCACCCGGCTGCTGCAGGACCAGCTGGCGCTGCTCAAGGACCAGCAGGTGAAGGTCGAGGGCAACCTGACCCAGACGCTCGCCGACCGCGAGGCGGCGGTGGCGGAACTCGAAAGCCTGCGCGAGCGGATCAAGGCGATGGACCCGCGCCTGATCGAGTTGGAGAACAAGGTGGCGAGCACGGTCGATCCGAGCGACCGCACCAAGCTGGAAACCGAGCTGGCGAACGCCAACAAGGACCACAACGAGCTGGTTCAGGCCGAGCAGGTGGCGCTCGCCCGCAGCCAGACGCTCGAACGCTACATCGAGTCGGGCAAGACCTGGGTGGACAGCCTCCAGAACCAGGCCGCGACCCAGATGGTGCTGATCAACAAGCTGCAGACCGACACCAAGCAGCGGGTGGTCCTTTATGACGCGCTCACCAAGTCGCTGAAGACCGCCCAGCAGCAGGACATCGCCCACCGCATCAACGAGATCGGCGTCAGGACGGATCAGGAGGCCGCCACCGCGATGGCCGGCATCGGGGCGGCGACGAACGAGAAGATGGCCGACATGCTGGAAGCCCACGGCGAGCACATGGTGTTCGCCCGCAAGGTGCTCGAGGAAAAGGCCAAGGCCGACGAGCGCTTCGCCCGCCGGTTCAGCGAGATCGTCGAGAAGCACGACAAGAACCTGTATTCGGGCTCGTAAGTGAGCAATCCCGCCGCCGGCCTCTCTGCCGACCACCGCGAGATCGCGGACGACCTGATCGCGCGCGGCTATTTCCTGCAGCTGCGGCGGGTGGCGGCGGCGCTGCCCCCGGCGCTGGCCGAGATGGTGCGCGACCGGGTGTTCGGCCCGACCGACACGCAGGTGATCCAGGGCTACCTGCGGGCGCTGCTCGCTAGCGTCGATGCGCTGTCGATGAAGTATCTCGTCGCCTCGCGCGTCGAGGGGCCGCTGTCGCGCCGGCTGGTGATCGACATCCACGACTCGGGCTTCCCCATTTGGCAGGAGGTCGCCCAGACCGCCGCCGATGCCGCGCAGGCGGGCGAGCAACTGGCCCGCACCCCCACCGCCGAGGCGATCAAGGACGACATGATCCGCGAGATCGTCTCGGACCTGCGGCACCCGAACAAGCTGCAATATGCGCTCTCGCAGCGGATGTATTACGAGGCGCTGGCGGCGGGGGGCCTCTTCTGGCCGCAGATGCACCCGATGGCGCTGGGGCTGGGGCAAGAGGGGCACCGGCGGCGCTGGCTGATCCACTGGGGCGTCTATGACAGCCGCCAGAACTTGCCGGTCGTCTATCTGATGGACTGCGACGACACCGGCCGCCGGCCGCTGCCCGACGACGCCAAGCGCTGGCCCGAGGCGCAGGCGCATCTGCTGGCGCAGTCGGTCGGGGCATTGCAGCTTCTGACCATCGCGCAGGGGTTCGACGCGGATTTCGACACGCTGCACCCGTGGCGGCTGCGCCGGGTGACGCTGGGGCCGATCCACTCGCGCGAGTTCACCGTGCAGGAAGGGCCGATCAAGTCGGTGCTCGAGGATGCCCATGCGAGCGCCGGCGAGGACTGGGCGCTGGCGATGGCGGTCGAGGATCTGCAATCGGCCCGCGTCGAAATGCAGAACGCGGGGCTGTTCAGCGTCGTCGAAAAGCAGGTCTACAGGATCGACACGGCCGAGACGCATGGCATGGGGCAGGGGCTGACCGCGGCGCAGCGGCTGCTGGTCATCCCGCAGCGGCCCTATCAGGCGCTGGCGCGGCTCGACCCGCCGGGCTTTCGGGGCATCCGCAAATACGTGCCGATGCCCGACGGGCGGGTGATGGGGGTGAACTGATGGAAACCCGCGACGAGATGGAGCTGCCCGAGGCGAAGGTCCGCGCCCACTACCCGCAGGCACTTTCCCTGCTGACCGGCTTTGACCATGCCCCCCGGCTCGCCACGGCCGTGCCGGTGGCCGAGGCGGAACGCTCGCCCGGCATCCCGCGGACCTCGCGCTTCCGGTCCACCACGCCGGGGCTGGCGGGGCTGTCCACGCAGCGCCCGGGCGCGGTGCGGCTGGTCGAGCGGATCGAGCGGGCGGGGGGCGACGACCTGCCCTCGGCGCTGTCGGCAACGGTGCTGCGTGCCCTGCGCCGGGCGCTCGCCATCGCGCTTGCCGTGGGGGACGAGGTGTCGGCCCGCTCGGGCGCGGCCGAGTTGAAACGCGCCAACCTCGAAAACCGCCTGCCGCCCGAGCAGGCCGGCGCCTTCAAGGAGATGCTGGCCGCCGAGTCGCTCGCGGTGCTGTCGGTGCTGGCGAACGCCACCGGCTTCCTGCTGGCCGAGCACGCGGGCGCCGAGAGCCCCGACATCGGCGGCGTTTCGGAAATCCTGACCGACGCCCCCCACCTCGCCCTGCAGGGCGCGCTGTGGGAGCTGGACCAGAAGCTGGCCGCTGCCCCCGACGACAAGGCGGTGGCCGCGATCACGCTCGCCTTCGCCGAGGCGCTCGCCGCCGCCGTCCGCGCCCGCGCCGAGACCGCGCCGCGCACCCAGGCCTTCACCGGTGCCCGCTGGCGGGTGGCGGCCGACGACCTGCCCATCGCGGGCTTCGCGCCGGCCACCCGCGCCCGCGGCAAGCCCGTGCAGATGGCCTTCAAGCGTCCCGAAGAGGTCGTCGGCAACGCCATCGCCAAGCATCAGGCGATGCGGCTGTCCCGGATGCTGGTCGCTTACGATTTCGAGCGGCGGCTCAATCCGTTCGTGGAACTCGGCGGCTTCATCTTCACCTTCCTCGGCGACGGGCGGCCGGGGACCGGCAAGACCACGCTGATCCAGATGATGGCGGGTCTGATCAACAACTACTGCACCGTCGCGGGCTACCCGTTCCGCTATGCCAATCTCGGCATCGACAACGTGGACAGCTATCAGGGCAAGTCGGGGCAGAACGCGCGGGCGTTCATCGACAGCGTGATCGACCCCGCGGTGATCGGCTTCGGCACCATCGACGACATCGACCAGGTGGCGGGGCGGCGGGGAGACCGGCAGTCCTCCTCGGGCCAGCAGGAGATCACCGCCGTGCTCATGGATGCCTTCGCCGGCGCGGGGACGGTGGTGCGCGGCAACGCGACCTTCGGGATGTTCTCGAACCACGCCGAGTCGATCGACGACGCCCTGCGCCAGCGCGCCGGCGCCCGCTTCCTGATCGACGGCCCGAAGACGCGCGAGGACTACATCGACATTTTCGCCCTGCTGCTGGGCAAGCGCCACAACATCCCGGTGGGCGAGCACGACCTGATGAAGGCGCAGGAAATCCGCACCGCGGTGCGCGAGGGCTATGCCGGCCACGTCCGCCCGGCCGAGGCCTCGCTGGCCGCGATCTGGGATAAGGTGTCGGCGCGGCTGGGCCCGGTGGACACGCTGGCCGAGATCGGCACCTACCTGCACGCCATCGCCGAGGCCGAGCCGCGCTTCACCGGCCGCGCCGTCAAGAACATCACCGACGCGATCAAGACCCGCGCGATGGATTTCGAGATGCCGGACGAGTGGTTCACCTCGCCCGAGCCGTTTCTGCACCAGCCCTATGACCGGAAGCTCGACATGATCGCCGCCCTGCGCCAGCCGATCACCCCGTCCATGGTGGTGCAGGAAATCAACCGCTACGCCGACAGCGAATGGCGCTATGCCGAGACGGCCGACGAAAGCGCCATCGCCGAGACGGTGCGCGGGATGGAGCGGATGGCCGAGGCGAAGAGACGGTATGAGGGGGCGGGGCACTGATGGGCCGCGCCATTTTGATTGCCATCCTCTTCGCGGTCGTCGCCGGCTCCACCCTCGTGCGGCCGCGCGGCGCCGGCTGGTCCGTGGTTATCTCCGGCTCGATCGCGTTCGCCGGGTTGCTCACGATGTATGCCACGAGCCTTGAGCGCCACGGCGCGTATTGGCAGGAGCCCTTCACTCCGGGCCATTGCCTTGGGAACGACGTGGCTGCCGCCAGCTTCGCGGGCGGATTTGTCATGGTAGGCATCCTCATGGCGTGTGCGCTCGGGAATGCCGTGATCCTGTCGAGGACACGGACATGAACCTCCTCATCGAACGCGGCCTGATGTTCGGAAACCTCCTGCGGGTAGACTCCCCCGCCTGGGTCGCGCTCTACAACCGCGCGCTGGAGAAGCTGACCGGCAAGACCACCGAGCTGACCGAATTCCACATCGACCTCACCGGCCTCTCTCCCGAAATCGGGGACGAGCTGGACGATCTGGACTACCTCAACCCCAAGGGCGGCAACCGGCAGTTCATCCTGCTCACGACCGAGCAGAAGACCGCGCCGATGCTGTCGGCGGACCTCTCGGTCTATCGCGCGATCCTGCGCCGCTTCATCGCCGACAACGAAAGCCAGCTCTTCAGCCTCACCGCCCGCGACGCCGTGGTGGGCGAGATCGACGACGAGGTCTGGCAGGTTGCGGCGCCGGCCGATCTTCTCGACATCCGCAAGGTGCGGATCAGCGCCGACACGACCGGCAACCACGTCGCCGAGGCCGACCGCCTGACTGCGATGATCGAGCGGTTCCGCAGCCAGCCCGACGCCTGGTGGGACGACGTGCTGATCGCCGAGATGATCGAGCAGGCGAAGAAATCCGGCGACGTGACCCGCAACCCGGTGCGGCTGGCGCACACCAGCTTCGACGTGCCGGATTTCTGGACCCCGGCGTTCGGCGGCGTCTACGTGATCCGCTCGGGGCGCGAGCCGGGGGTGGTGTTCACCGATCCCGCGCAGCGGGTCGCGCTGCCGGGCGTGCGCAGCATGACGCTCGACGACCGCAACGAGATCGCGGCCTGGCTCGCCCGCGCGAGCCTCGCCGAGCCGATCGCCTCGGCGCCGGGGGCAGACACCGCGGCGGTGCTGCGCCAGAAGATCGACTTCATCCTCGTCGATGCCGCGACGCGGGCGGGGATCGACCCCGGCGACGGCAGCCGGGCGGCGCTGCGGCGCGCGGCGGCGCGGCTCGACCCGGCCGAGATGCCGGCCGAGCTGCGCGGCCTCTCGGCGATCCTGCGCTATGTTGAGGCGGGGGGCGACTGGCCGGTGATCGACTCGGGCAACGCCGCCTATTTCTACGCGCTGCGCGCCACCGCCGGGCCGTGGCGGGATGCGGTGAACCAGCTGCTCGCGGAACTCGCGCCCCATGACGTGCGGGCGCTCTTCATCCTCAACAAGCCGGTGTTCTACCGCCGCTACCAGTCGTGGGACGCCGCCAAGCAGCGCTATGTCGCCGACCAGCTGGCCCGCGAATACCAGATCGACAAGGAGGGCACGCGCGAGGCCCTGTTCGGCCCCGAGCCGGGGATGGGTGAGCCGGGCGCGCCCGACCGCCGCGCCCCGGCGGTGCCCCCAGCCGGCCCGTGGGGCCGTGCGGCAGGCCCCGCGCGCGTGAACCTGACCGAGCGGGCCGCCGCGCCCGGGCCGTGGGGGGCGGCACGCTGATGGCCATCATCCGGCTTGCCGCCATCCTCATCGCCATCGAGGCGCTGTTCTACGTGCTGATCTCGCTCTACCTGCGCTCGCTGCAGCGCGAGCGGCTCGAGGAGACGTGGGACGCCCGCCACCCCGACCGCGCCGGCGACAGCCCGGAACGCCGGGTCTTCGTGCGGCGTTCGATGGTGGGATTCGAGCGGACGCTGCGTGCCCGCCTCGTTGCGCTGGTGTTCGTGTTGCCCACCGTGGCGTTGATGGTCATCATCTATTTCGTGAACTACCATCGGTAAGGAGCCCCTCTGGTGCGCAATCTTCAGGTCGCCCTCGGCGTCATCTTCGGGGTTCTGGTGTTCCTGTTCCTCGACTACGCGCTGCCCTCGCGCCACACGGTGCGGGTGACGAACGTCTACAACCAGATCACCGACCTGGGCTGGAACGGGATCTTCTATGCCTCGCCCGATACCGGGACGGTGCAGACGGCCGACGGGCGGCGCGACATCCGCTACATCGCCACGGTGCAGCCGAACGGGCGGCCCTATGTCTATCGCAACGAGGACACCGGCTGGATCTGGCCGCCGTATTTCAAATACGACAGCTCGAACCTGCACGCGATCGCCGCCGACAGCGTCTCGACCGCCGACGCGCCGCGGTGGATGAACGTCACCTCGTACGGGTGGCGGGTGTCGTGGGCCACGATCTATCCGAACGCGATCTCGATGCGGCAGGTGGCAGGGCCGGGTGACCGGCCGCTGAACTGGCCGGCGCTGGTGATCCTGGGGGTGATGGGGGCGCTGCTGCTGCTGCTGTGGCGGATGTGGAACCAGTTCCACGAGCGCAGCATCGAGCCGCGGACCCGCCGCGCGGGCCGGGTGATCGAGCATATCGACGCCCGCGCCGATGCCGCGCAGGCCGAGGTGGTGGCGAACACCCGCAAGGCCGCTGGCCGGATGCGGAACTGGGTGGACAGCTGGCGCGGGCCGCGCAGCCGTTAAGGCGTCCCGACCGGGCGGGCCGGGTTCCCCGCGACCGTCGCGCCCGGCGCCACGTCGCGGGTGACGACGGCGCCCGCGCCAAGGATCGCGCCGTCCCCCACCGTTACCCCCGGCAGGACCAGCACCCCGGCGCCGATCCAGACGTCATCGCCGATGCGGATCGGACGGCCGCTCTCTTCCCCCGTCGCGCGGCGCGCCGCGTCGCGGGGGTGGACGGCGGTCAGAAGCTGCACCCCCGGCCCGACCTGCACCCGCGCGCCGAGCCGGATCTCGGCCACGTCGAGGAACACGCAGTTGTAGTTGACGAAGCAGCCGGGGCCGAAGTGGATGTGCAGCCCATAATCGACCGCGAAGGGCGCGCGGATCACCGCCCCGTTCCACGTCCCGAGCAGCTCGGACAGGATTGCCGCATCGTCGGGGTCGCTCTCGACCCCCTTTCGCGCGGCGGTCAGGCGCTGGGCGCGCTGGCGCAGCGCGACGAGTTCGGGGTCGGCGGCGTCATAGGGATCGCCCGCGAGCATCGCCCGGCGGGCGGGGCCGGGCGGGGCAGGGGTCACATGAACCCCAGTTCCAGGCGGGCCTCGTCGGACATCATCTCCATCCCCCAGGGCGGCTGGAAGGTCATCTCGACATCCACCTGCCGCACGCCGGGCAAGGCGTTGACCGCATCGGCGACCCAGCCCGGCATCTCGCCCGCGACCGGGCAGCCGGGCGCGGTCAGCGTCATGATGACCCGCACCGCGTCGGTGTCGTCGATGGTGATCGTGTAGACCAGCCCGAGATCGAAGATGTTGACCGGGATCTCCGGGTCGTAGACGGACCGGCAGGCCTCGACCACGCTGTCGTAAAGCGGATGGTCGGTCGTCGAGGGCGCGATCAGCGGCGCGCCTTCGATCATCGGTTCGACCTGTTTCTGGGCCTGCTGGGTCATGCGGGACGGCTCCCCTCGAATAGCTGAGGGATTATATAGGGGACCGGCCGGGCCGGGGAAACCCCCGGCCGCTGCATGGCAGGCGCGGTCAGAACCGCAGGTCGAAGCGGTGGACGACGCCCAGTCGCAGCGAGGGCTGGGACTTTTCCTCGATGAAGGGCGCGTCGGCGGCATCGCCGACGAGGCGGGCGTATTCGGCCTCACCCACCAGCGCGAGGCTGTCGGTCAGCGTATAGCGCGCCTCAAGCTTGACGCCGGCCGCATAGATGCCGCCCTGGGGCGAGTACTCGGCATAGCCGCTGCGCTGCGCCTCGTCGGCGGTGACGCCGAACCAGGTCCGGGCGAACTGGTCGTTGCCGAACTTGGCCTCGATCCCCGGCCAGAGGGTCAGCCGCTCGCGCGGCGTCATCCGCAGCTTGGCCCCGACCGCCCCGGCGATCCCCTCGTGCCCGCCGAAGCCCTTGCGGACGACGACATAGGCGCTGGCCGGCCCTTGCGTATAGCGGAAGCGCAGCCCGGCCTCGACCGTGCCGTCGATGTCATCGAGGCCGGCGAGCGCGTCCGAATCGTCCGCCTTGCGGCCGCCGCGCCAGTTGAGCGTCGGGCCGACCCGGAACCCGTCCGCGGTCCCCTCGTCCCCCGCCGTCTCGCCCGGTGCGGTCACGTCGAAGTTGCGGAAGATCACCCACGGCCCGGTGCTCATGTCCTTGGCGCCGAGCCAGTCCGGCTCGACCTCGGCGCCAAGGCCGATGTCGGCCGCGACGCCCCAACCTTCCTGCGCGAGGGCGGGCGAGGCCGCGAGCACGGCGAGAGCCGCGAGCGCGGCGAGATGGTTTGGCATGGGCTGTCCCTCGGTCAGGTTTTGGCGCGGAATCTGACGGCTGCCGGGCCGCCTGTCCAGCGATGGTGCGGGGTGGGGCGACGGCATCGGCTCATTCCAGCCGAGCCCCCGCCCCGCCTCAGCCCCGCTCGGCCGCCTCGAGCCGTTCCAGCGCGTCCATCCACAGCGCCTCGGCGCGCGGCAGCGCCTCGGTCGCCTCGGCGTGCTTGCGGCCCCATTTCTCGGCCTCGGCCGGGTCGTCGTAAAGCGCCGGGTCGGCCATCTTCGCGGCGATCCGGTCGAGCATGTCGGTCAGCTTTTCGACCCGCTCTTCGCAGCGCCGCGCCTCGGCGCGCAATTCCAGCACGGTGTCGCGGCTTGGGCGGCGCGGGGCGGGCTTCGCCGCCTCGCGCGGGCGCTCGGGCTCGTCGGCGGTCAGCAGGCTGCGGCGATAGGTTTCCAGATCCTCGGCATAGGGCGTCACCGCCCCGCCCGAGACGAGCCACAGCCGGTCCGCCACCAGCTCCAGCAGATGCATGTCGTGGCTGACCAGCACAACCGCGCCGGTATAGTCGTTCAGCGCCTCGGTCAGCGCCTCGCGGCTTTCGATGTCGAGGTGGTTGGTCGGCTCGTCGAGGATCAAGAGGTGCGGTGCGTCGATGGTGGCGAGCAGCAGCGACAGCCGCGCCTTCTGCCCGCCCGAGAGTGAGGCGACGCGCGTCTCGGCCTGCGCCTCCATCAGCCCGAAGCCCGCGAGCCGGGCGCGCAGCCGTGCCGGCGCCTCGTCCGGGCGCAGGCTGCGCACGTGGTCGAGCGGGGTTTCGTCCAGACGCAGCTCGTCGACCTGATGCTGGGCGAAATACCCGACCCTGAGCTTGCCGGAGCGGACCAGCCGCCCCTCCATCGGCTCGAGCCGCCCGGCGAGCAGCTTGGCCAGCGTCGATTTCCCCTGCCCGTTGCGGCCCAGCAGCGCGATGCGGTCGTCCTGATCCAGCCGCAGGTTCAGGCGCTTCAGCACCGCGCGGTCGCCGTAGCCGACCGACACGCCGTCGAGCGACAGGATCGGCGGCGAGAGCTGGTCGGGCTGCGGGAAGGTGAAGCGGTGGAACTTCGCCTCTTCGGGCGAGGCGATCGGCTCCATCTTCGCCAGCGCCTTGAGGCGCGACTGCGCCTGCGCGGCCTTGGTCGCCTTGGCGCGGAAACGGTTGACGAAGCTTTGCAGATGGGCGCGGCGGGCCTCCTGCTTCTTGGCCTCGGCGGCTTGCAGCGCGCGGCGCTCGGC
Organism: Paracoccus sanguinis; assembly: GCF_900106665.1. GTDB lineage: Bacteria > Pseudomonadota > Alphaproteobacteria > Rhodobacterales > Rhodobacteraceae > Paracoccus > Paracoccus panacisoli. Next base: position 525,663 of record NZ_FNNA01000001.1, on the reverse strand, counting down.
CCGGATGCGGGCAAAGCTGTCATAGCCGCCGGAATAGAGCGTGAGCTTGCGATCCTCGAGATGCAGGATCGACCCTACGGCGCGATTCAGAAGCCCGCGGTCGTGGCTGATGACGATGACCGTGTGGGGGTATTTCGCCAGATAGCCTTCCAGCCACAGCGCCCCTTCGAGGTCAAGGTAGTTGGTCGGCTCGTCCAGCAGCAGCAGGTCGGGCTGCGCGAACAGCACCCCCGCCAGCGCCATCCGCATTCGCCAGCCGCCCGAGAAGTCGCCGGTCGGCCGGGCCTGATCCTCGGTCGAGAAGCCGAGCCCCTGCAGGATCGCCGCCGCCCGCCCCTCGGCCGACCAGGCGTCGATGTCGGCCAGCCGGGTCTGGATCTCGGCGATCCGGTGGGGGTCGGTGGCGGTCTCGGCCTCGGCCATCAGCGCGTGACGCTCGGTGTCGGCGGCCAGCACTGTGTCCAGCACGGTGACGTCGGTGGCCGGGCTTTCCTGCGCCACCCCGCCGATGCGGGCGCGGGCGGGCAGGGTGATCGCACCGCCGTCCAGCCCCAACTCGCCCCGGATCAGCCGGAACAGCGTCGTCTTGCCGGCGCCGTTGGGGCCGACGAGGCCGACCTTGTGGCCGTCCGGGATGACCGCGCTCGCCTGCTCGAACAGCGGCCGGCCGGCGATGGAATAGGAGATGTCGTCGATCCGCAGCATGGCTGCGCCTTGCCGCACGCGCGGGGCCGCGTCAACGGGCCGGGGGGGGGGGAGGGGTCGGCGAACGCGACGCCCCTTGTAATCCGACCCGAACGGGTCCATGTGGGTCGGGCAACGTTACCGACTATCTGCCTTCTGTCTCCGTTACCCGGCTGCAGGCTGCTTTTACGACCTGACTGCGCCGGGCCGCCGCATTCCGCGGGCGGCATCACGACAGGAGATCTCACGATGGCCAACGGCACCGTGAAATGGTTCAACCCCACCAAAGGCTTCGGCTTCATCCAGCCGCAGGACGGCAACCGCGACGTGTTCCTGCACGTCTCGGCACTCGAGCGCGCGGGCCTCTCGGCCCCGGCCGACGGCCAGAAGGTCACCTATGACCTCGAGCGTGGCCGCGACGGCCGCGAATCGGCGATCAACCTCGCGTTCGTCTGAGCCTGAGCCGCTGCGAGCCTGAGGGCTCGGTGGAACGATCGACGGGCAGCCCTGCGGGGCTGCCCGTTTTCGTTTGAGGTCGGGCAGCCCGGAGGCTGCCCTGTCCCCTATCGGATCACTCGATGCCCATGCAGTTGGCGTAATAGGTCACGGTCGCCGGCCAGTCCGAGAAGATGCCCTTGACGCCGACTTCCTGCGCCAGCGTGTCGACCATCTCGTAGATCGCGCCGTCGTCCGTCGCCACGCTCTTGACGCTGCCGTAATACCAGCCGCCGTTGCCGCGCGCGATGGGGCCCGACCGCTCGAGCGACCAGGTGATGATGTCCATCCCCGCCGCCTTGATCGCCTTGGCATAGGCCGAGGGCACCATGTCGTGCCCCTCGCCCGGCGCGACCAGCGCGAAGAGCGGCGGGGCCAGCGTGCGGATGCCCTTGTCGGCCAGCGGCTGCGGCGCGTACTCGCCCCAGCTTTCGGGCTTTTCGGGATCGAACCCGTCCACGCGGTCGGGATCGACCAGATAGACGGCGGTCTTGGCGAACTCGGGCTCGGCCTTCAGCCAGTGGTCCATGTGGACCATCTCGAAGGTCTGCAGGTGCACGTCCGCGGGCGGGATGCCGGCGGCCTTGTACTCGTCCACGATGGCCTGGGCGTAATCCTCGTTCGTCCAGCCGTCGAACGGCATTTCGACGATCGCCTCTTTCAGCTCGGGCGTGAACTTGGCGCCCAGGGCCTTGAAGAGCTGGATCGACTCGGCGTGGGTCATCAGATGCGCGCCGTCCGAATAGAGGTCGGTGCGCCAGCCCGGGTTGCCCTTCATGTAGGCCTCGACCGTGGTGGCGGTCTTGTCGGCGCTGTCCATCTTGGGGGAAAGGCTGCGGAACTCGTCCAGCGTCAGCTCGGCGGTGCGGCACTCGGCCTTGGCGTCGGTGACCTCGGCCGCCGGGGCGAAGGGGGTCACGCATTTCGCCGCGAGCGGCGTGGCCAGGATGTTCGTCGTCGTGTGCAGGTCGTTCTGCGCATGGCGGCAGACGAGCGTCTTGTCCTTGGTGAAGGTCACGTCGCATTCCAGCACGCCCGCCCCCATCGCCGCGGCGGCGAGGTTCGATTCCACGGTGTGCTCGGGGAACATCATCGGCGCGCCGCGGTGGCCGATCGAGAAGGACGAGACTTTTGGCGCTTGCCCGCGGCAGGCGTTGAGCTTGTCCTTGAGCGCCCCCGCCGGCAGCCGGTCGATCAGATAGAACGGGCGCGGCCCATAGGTCAGCGCGTCCCGCTTGGCCGCCGCGAAGTCATAGGCGGGCGTGGCGGTCGCGGCCGGGGCGTCAGTCGCCGCGGGCGTGGCCGGGGCCGGCGCCGTCTGGGCCAGGCCCGCGGCCGGGATCAACGCCGCCAGCGCGGCCGAGCGGAAGAGGGGAGAGATCATTGGAAGTCGCCTCGTCATGTTGGGATGTTCGAGGCACTAACGGGCCAGCATGACGGATCGACGTCATTGCTGTGACGGCTTCCTGACGGGCGGCCCCCGGCGCGGGGCCGGAGGGTTCGGGGCCGGGCGACGCACGCCTCGGCCCCGAATGGTGCAGGTCAGGCGATGTGGCCCTTGCGGTCCATCGCCAGCACGATCAGCGAGATGCCGTTCGAGATCAGCTCGATGGCGAGGAACAGGCCCAGCACCAGCGCCGCCGACTGCGGCCAGTTGCTGTAGATCATGAAGGCGAGCAGCAGCGACAGCGCCCCCGACATGATCAGCAGAAACCGCACGCCCGGCGTGCGGAAGCTGAAGCCCAGCGAGATCCGCACGATCCCCAGCACCACCAGCAGGATGGCGGTGGCCATGGTCAGCGACAGCGTCCCGGCCAGCGGGTCGCCGGCAAGGTTGACGCCCAGCAGCACCATGAGGATGCCCAGCAGGATGGCGGCGATGCGCCCGCCCCAGCCCTGATCCGCGAAGGCCGAGGCGATGGTCAGGATGCCCACGACGATGAACGCCCAGGCGGCCAGCAGCGTGGCGGTCAGTGTCGCCGCCAGCGGGTTGGCCAAGGCAAAGATGCCGCCGAGCAACGAAATGATGCCCGCGGCCAGCCAAAGTCCCCAGTTTCTCATGAGGTCACTCCAGTTCCGGTTGTGAACGGTCGGTCCTTCGAGAGTAACGGTCCGTCACCGCTCCGGTTCAACCTGCACCGTAACGTCGCGGCGGCTTTCACCGCGCGGTTGTGGCGACAAAGGCGCGCCCCGCGGGCGGCGGCGTGGCGCCTCCCCGCGGGGTTTCCATCCCCCGGCGCGCGTGATACCGCGCCGCGCAATCGCAACCCCGACATTTTCCGGAGGACATCATGGCTGTCGAACGCACCCTCTCGATCATCAAGCCCGACGCGACGCGTCGCAACCTGACCGGCAAGATCAACCAGAAATTCGAGGATGCCGGCCTGCGCATCGTCGCGCAGAAGCGCATCCACCTGTCGCCCGCCCAGGCCGGCAAGTTCTACGAGGTCCACAAGGATCGCCCCTTCTACGGCGAGCTGGTCGAGTTCATGGCCTCGGAGCCGGTCGTCGTGCAGGTGCTCGAGGGCGAGAACGCCATCGCCAAGAACCGCGAAGTGATGGGCGCGACCAACCCGGCCAACGCCGACGCGGGCACCATCCGCAAGGAATACGCGCTTTCGGTCGGCGAGAACTCGGTCCACGGCTCGGACGCCGCCGAGACCGCGAAAGAGGAAATCGCCTTCTTCTTCTCGGGCCTCGAACTGGTCGGCTGACCCCGCCCAAACCGTGAGACGCTGCGGCCGCCCTTTTCCGAGGGCGGCCTTTTTCGTGGCCGAAATACCCTTGCGGGGCGTCCCGCAGGGACGGGGGCGACGCCCCCCTGCGACCCTGGCTGCCGCGCGCGGACGTTGCCTGCCGGGCGCGCAAAAGCTATGCCCGGGGCAAATCCAATGGAGCCACAGATGCGCGCATACGTCTTTCCGGGCCAGGGGGCCCAGACCATCGGCATGGGCCGCGAGCTGGCCGAGGCCTATCCCGCCGCCCGCACGGTCTTCGACGAGGTGGACGAGGCGCTGGGCGAAAACCTCTCGGCGCTGATCTGGGAGGGCGACATCGAGACCCTGACGCTCACCCGCAACGCCCAGCCGGCGCTGATGGCGACCTCGGTCGCGGCGATGCGCGTGCTCGAGGCCGAGGGATTTGCGATCACCGATGCGGCCTTCGTCGCGGGCCACTCGCTCGGCGAATACTCGGCGCTCTGCGCGGCCGGCGCGATCAGCCTCAGCGACACGGCGCGGCTGCTGCAGATCCGCGGGACGGCCATGCAGGAGGCGGTGCCGGTGGGGCAGGGGGCGATGGCCGCGATCTTGGGGCTCGACTTCGCCACCGTGGACGAGATCGCCCGCGAGGCCGCCGGGGACGAGGTCTGCCAGGCCGCGAACGACAACGATCCCGCGCAGGTGGTGATCTCGGGCCACAAGGCCGCCGTGGAACGCGCCGCCGCGCTGGCGAAGGAGCGCGGCGCCAAGCGGGCACTGATGCTGCCGGTGTCGGCGCCCTTCCACTCGGCACTGATGCAGCCGGCGGCGACGGTGATGGCCGATGCGCTGGCCGGCGTGGACATTCACGAACCCGCCGTGCCGCTGGTCGCCAACGTGCGGGCCGAGGCGGTGCTGCAACCCGGCGCGATCCGGCAGCTGCTGGTCGAGCAGGTGACGGGCGCCGTGCGCTGGCGCGAGTCGGTCGCGTTCATGGCCGAGCAGGGCGTGACCGAGTTCTGGGAGATCGGGGCCGGCAAGGCGCTGTCGGGGATGATCAAGCGCATCGTGCCGGGCGCGGTGACGCGCAACTTCGGCACGCCCGCGGATCTGGCAGCCCTCAGGGGCTGAGGCCGGACCGGGGCTCTGCCCCGGACCCCGGGATATTTGAACAAGGAAGAAAGGGACCCGCGATGTTCGACCTGACCGGAAAATCGGCGCTGATCACCGGCGCCTCGGGCGGCATCGGCGGCGCCGTCGCGGCCGCGCTGCACAAGGCGGGGGCGCAGGTGACGCTCTCGGGCACCCGCGAGGCGCCGCTGCGCGAACTGGCCGAGCGGCTGGGCGATCGCGCCCATGTCGTCACCGCCAATCTGGGCGACACGGCCGAGGTCGAGGCGCTGCCGAAGAAGGCAGCCGAGGCGATGGGCGCGGTCGACATCCTGGTCAACAACGCCGGCGTCACCCGCGACAACCTGTTCATGCGGATGTCGGACGCGGAATGGGCCGAGGTGCTGGACGTGAACCTCACCTCGTCCTTCCGTCTGGCGCGTGGCGTGCTGCGCGGGATGATGAAGGCGCGCTGGGGGCGGATCGTCTCGATCACCTCGGTCGTGGGCGCCACCGGAAACCCGGGGCAGGGCAACTATGCCGCCGCCAAGGCCGGGCTTGTGGGGATGTCGAAGTCGCTGGCCTATGAGGTCGCCAGCCGCGGGATCACCGTCAACTGCGTGGCCCCCGGCTTCATCGAGACGGCGATGACCGACAAGCTGAACGGCGAGCAGAAGGCCCGCATCCTGACCCAGATTCCCGCCGGGCGGATGGGGTCGGCCGACGACATCGCGGCCGCCGTCGTCTATCTCGCCAGCCCCGCGGCGGGCTATGTCACCGGTGCCACGCTGCACGTGAACGGCGGCATGGCGATGCTCTGATCGGCCGTCCGGCCGCCCGCATCGCGCCGTCGTGAAACCAGTTGCAGAGGGGACGAGCGGTGCTATATCCCGAGGCCAAGGCCGCGCGGAACCGCCCGCGGCTGTCGCCGGTTCAGGGATCGGCAACATCCGGGCGGAGCGCCCGCAACTGAGGAACGAGACATGAGCGATATCGCTGATCGCGTGAAGAAGATCGTCGTCGAGCACCTGGGCGTCGAGGAAGAGAAGGTCACCGAGACCGCTTCCTTCATCGACGATCTGGGCGCCGACTCGCTCGACACGGTCGAGCTGGTCATGGCCTTCGAGGAAGAGTTCGGGATCGAGATCCCCGACGACGCCGCCGAGACCATCCAGACCTTCGGCGACGCGGTGAAGTTCATCCAGACCGCCACGGCCTGATCCTCGGCCTCGGCGATGCTTTCGACGGCGCCTCCCTCAAGGGGGGCGCCGTTCGCGTTGCGGGGGTGGGGCACGCCGGGCCGGCCCTGCATGGCCGCCATGCGCCCGGAACCCCTGCGCCGGGGGGCCGTTGATTGGGGGACAGTCCCAATTCAAGGAGGCATGACATGGCCGTCAATCTTCAGGGTCTCAAGGACAACGCCCGCAAGACCGCGATCACCGAACTGCAGAGCTGCATGAACGATGCGGCGTCGCTGTCGATGGCGCTCAAGCAGGCGCACTGGAACGTCAAGGGTCCGAACTTCATCGCCATTCACGAGCTGTTCGACGCCGTGAAGGCGCGGCTCGACCCGCAGATCGACGCGATGGCCGAGCGCGTCCAGCAGCTCGACGGCGTGGCCGTCGGCACCGTGGAGGAGGTCGCCAAGGCGACCAAGCTCAAGCCCTATCCGACCGACCTCACCAAGTCGGCCGACCATATTCGCGAGATCTCGGCCCGGCTGCGCGAGTACGGCGCGCGGGTGCGCGAGGCGATCGATACCACCGACGAGGCGGGCGACGCCGACACCGCCGACATCCTGACCGCCGCTTCGCAGCAGGCCGACAAGGACCTGTGGTTCATTGAGAGCCACCTCGAATAACGCCGAGACTGCGTCATGCGCCCGCTACCGGGCGCAGCAAAAGGGGGGCCGGTTCGCCGACCCCCCTTTCTCTTTTGCCCTAAATATCCCGGGGTCCGGGGCAGAGCCCCGGTCCGACGGCGCCGCCCGCGCCTACTTCGGCATCTGGGCGGTGATGCCCTCGACGAAGAAGTTCATCTGCGACAGCTCTTCGTCGGTCGCCACCTTCCCCTCGGCCAGCCAGTCGCTGCCGTCCGCCTTCTTCAGCGGGCCGGTGAAGGGGTGATATTCCTTCTTGCCGATCCTGTCGCGCAGCGCCTCGGCCTCGGCCTTGACCTCGGCGGGGACCGCGTCGGTGATCTCGCCGATCTCGACCTCGCCCTCGCCGATGCCGGCCCAGGTGGCCGAGCTGGTCCAGGTCCCGTCCAGCACCTCGCCCACGCGCTTGACGTAGTAGGGCGCCCAGTTGTCGATGATGGCGCTGACCCGCGGCGTCGGCTTGAACGCCGCCATGTCGGACGCCTGGCCGAAGCCGATCCCGCCCGCCTCTTGCAGCTTGCCCATCGGCGCGGTCGAGTCGGTGTGCTGCAGGATCACGTCCACCCCCTCGGCGATCAGGGCCGATGCGGCGTCGGCCTCTTTCGCGGGGTCGAACCAGGTGTAGGCCCAGACCACCTTCATCTCGACCGCCGGGTTCACCTTCCGGGCGTGGATGAAGGACGAGTTGATGCCCTGCACCACCTCGGGGATCGGGAACGAGCCGATGTAGCCGATCTTGTTCGACTTGGTCATCCGACCCGCGATGGTGCCCATCACCGCGCGGCCTTCGTAGAAGCGCGCGTCATAGGTCGCCACGTTGTCGGCCCGCTTGTAGCCGGTCGCGTGCTCGAACTTCACGTCCGGGAACTTCTTGGCCACGTTGATGACCGCGTCCATGAACCCGAACGAGGTGGCGAAGATCAGCTTGTTGCCGGCAAGCGCGAGCTGGGTCAGCGCGCGCTCGGCGTCGGCGCCCTCGGGCACGCTTTCGATGAAGGTCGTCTCGACCCGGTCGCCGTATTCCTTCTCGATCGCCTGCCGGCCCTGGTCGTGCTGGAAGGACCAGCCGCCGTCGCCCACCGGGCCCACGTAGATGAAGCCGACCTTGAGCTTCTCGCCCTCGGGGATCGGGGTCGCGGCGGCGGCGCCGTGGGGCAGGGCGGGCAGCATGGCCACCACAGCCAGCGCGGCGGCCGAGGCCAGAAGTTGTCTGCGGGTCATCGTGATCTCCTCTGTCGGGTGCTTATCGCGTCGCGTGGAAGCTGCGGCCCAGCGATCCCGGGGCCGCGCCGCTGGCCGAGCGCGCGTATTTCTGCCGCGCCGATATGACCACGAGGACGAGGATCGTGGCAAGATAAGGCGCCATCGAGAGCAGCTGCACCGGCACCGCGACGCCCGCGGCCTGCAGGCGAAGCTGCATCACGGTCACGCCGCCGAAAAGCCAGGCACCGGCGAGAACGCCCCACGGGCTCCACCCCGCGAAGACGACGATGGCAAGCGCGATCCAGCCCGCGCCCGCGGTCATCCCCTCGGTCCATTGCAGCACCGTGGCGATCGAGACATAGGCCCCGCCGAGCCCCGCCAGCGCCCCGCCCAGGGCAATCGCCGCCACGCGCACCGCGCGGACCTTGTAGCCGAGCGCGTGGGCGGCGTCGTGGTTCTCGCCCACCGCGCGCAGGATCAGGCCGGGTCGGGTGCGGTTCAGCGCCAGCCAGATCAGCGGCACGAGGGCGAGCCCCGCCCAGATCACCCAGTTGATCCCCAGCGGGCCGCCCGGCATGGTGGGCGCCTTGACCCCCTCGTAGGGCTTGCCGAACATCGCCGTGAGGCCGAGGCCGAAGAGCGTCAGTGCCAGCCCCGTCGCCACCTGGTTGGTCAGCAGATACTGGGTCAGCACCGCGAAGATCATCGACAGCGCCGCCCCGGCCAGCGCCCCGCCCAGAAACCCCAGCGCGGGCGAGCCGGTGGCGTGCGCCAGCGCGAACCCGGCCAGCGCGCCGGTGATCATCATCCCCTCGACCCCGAGGTTGAGGACGCCCGCGCGCTCGACCACCGCCTCGCCCAGGGCGGCGAGCAGGATCGGGGTCGCCGCCGACATCAGCAGCAGCAATGTGGTCCAGTCGAGGATCATGCCCGTGCCTCCCCCGGTCGTCCCCAGCGGATGCGGAACCGGCCCAGCGTGTCGAAGGCCAGGAGGAAGAAGAGCAGCATCCCCTGGAACACCTGCACGGTCGCAGCGGGCAGCGACAGCATGAGCTGCGCGAGTTCGCCGCCGATGTAGGTCAGCGCGAGCAGCAGCCCGGCGAGCAGGATGCCCAAGGGGTGCAGCCGCCCGAGGAAGGCCACGATGATCGCGGTGAAGCCGTAGCCCGAGCCGAAGCTGTCGGTGATCTGCCCGCCCGGCCCGGCGGCCTCGAACAGCCCCGCCATCCCGGCGAGCGCGCCCGACAGCCCGAGGCAGAAGGCGACCAGCGCCTCGGGCCGCACGCCCGCGAAGCGGGCGGCGCGGGGGGCGAAGCCCGCGACGCGGATGTGAAAGCCGCGGATGTGGCGGGTCATCAGCACCCAGGTCACGACGACCGCCACCGCGGCCGCGATCACGCCCCAGTGGATGCCGGTCCCGGCGATCAGCTCGGGGTTGGCGGCGGGCGGGTATTGCTGAAGGTTGCGCGAGCCGGGCATCCCGAACCCTTCGGGGTTGCGCATCGGGCCGAAGGCCATCCACGCCGCCAGCCGCTGCGCGACATAGACCAGCATCAGCGACACGAGGATCTCGGAGGCGCCGAACCAGTTCCTGAGCACCGCCGGGATCATCCCCCAGGCCCAGCCGCCGGCCGCGCCGGCCATCACCATCGCCGGGAAGATCCAGGCCCCCTCGGCGGGATAGGCGGCCAGCGCCACGGCCGCCCCGCAGATGCCGCCGACGATGTACTGGCCCTCGGCGCCGATGTTCCAGATCCCGGCGCGAAAGCCGATGGCGAGGCCGCAGGCGATCAGGATCAGCGGCCCGGCCTTGACCAGCAGTTGCGGCCGCGAATAGGCCGCCGCCTGCCCGAACAGCGGGTCCCAGAAGATCGTGCGGATCGCCGCCACCGGGTCGAAGCCCATCAGCGCGAACAGCAGGCCGCCCGCGATCATCGTCGCCAGCACCGCCATGACCGGCGTGGCGATGCCCAGCCACCAGGGCGCGTTGGTCCGAGGCTCAAGCCGCAACATGGGCGACCTCCATCCCATGCGCGCCGCCGAGCATCAGGCCCACCTGTTCCAGCGTCAGCCCCTCGGTCGGCACGGGGGCCGACAGCCGCCCCTCGTTCAGTGCCGCGAAGCGGTCGCTGAGTTCCAGAAGCTCGTCGAGGTCCTGGCTGATCACCACCACCGCCGCCCCGCGCGCGGCGAGGTCCAGGAGCGCCTGCCGGATCGCCGCGGCGGCGCTAGCGTCCACGCCCCAGGTCGGCTGGTTCACGATCAGCGCGCGGGGTTCCTGCATGATCTCGCGGCCGATGACGAATTTCTGCAGATTGCCGCCCGAGAGCGCCCCCGCGGCGGTTGACGCCCCCGGGGTCCGCACGTCGAAGCCCGCGATGACGCCTTCGGCAAAGCGGCGCGCGGCGGCATGGTCGATCATCCCGCCCTTCGCCAGCCCCTGCCGCGTCGCGGCGGTCAGGATGGCATTCTCGGTCAGGCTCATCTCGGGGACCGCGGCGTGGCCCAGCCGGTCCTCGGGCGCCGCCAGAAGCCCCGCCCGCCGGCGCGCCTCGGGGCCGAGCGCCGACACATCCGCGCCCGCCAGCGTCACCGTGCCGGGCCGGCCGGTCGTCTCGCCCGAAAGGGCGGCGATCAGCTCCTCCTGCCCGTTGCCGGCGACGCCGCCGATCCCGAGGATCTCGCCCGCGCGGACCGCGAACCCCACGTCGCGCAAGGGCGTCCCGTCGATCCCCGCCGCCGAGGTCAGGCCCCTGACCGCCAGCAGCTCAGCCCCCGCCTGCCGCCCCGAGCGGTCCACGATCCGCATCTCGGCCCCGACCATCATCGCCGCGAGGTCGCGGGCCGAATGGGCGCGCGGATCGACGGTGCCCACGACGCGCCCGTGCCGCAGGATCGTGGCGCGGTCGCAATGGGCGCGGATTTCCTCGAGCTTGTGCGAGATATAGAGGATCGCGGTCCCCTGCGCGGCCAACTGGCGCAGCGTGGCGAACAGGATCTCGGCCTCCTGCGGGGTCAGCACGCTGGTCGGCTCGTCCATGATCAACAGCCGCGGCCCGCCCAGGAGGCAGCGCACGATCTCGACCCGCTGGCGTTCCCCGGCCGAGAGCGAGGCGATGCGCCGCGCGGGGTTCAGCGGCAGGCCGTAGGCGGCCGAGACATCCGCGATCCGCCGCGCCAGCGCCGCGCGCGGCGGCGGGGCGTCCATGCCGAGGGCCACGTTCTCGGCCACGGTCAGCGCGTCGAACAGGCTGAAATGCTGGAACACCATCCCCACGCCCGCCGCCCGCGCGGCCCGCGGATCGGCCGGGGAATAGGGCTGGCCACCGAGCGTCATGGTGCCCGCGTCGGGTCGCACGAGGCCGTAGATCATCTTGACCAGCGTGGACTTGCCCGCGCCGTTCTCGCCCAGAAGCGCGTGGATCTCGCCCGGGCGCGCGTCGAACGACACGGCGTCGTTGGCGCGCACGCCCGGATAGGTCTTGGTCAGGCCCTCGGCCCGGAAAAGCACGTCTGTCGTCACGAGAGCCCCGCCGTCGAACCCGCCCACGTTAGCCCGAAAACGTTGCGGCACAATCATCCTCGCGGTCCTGCCAAGCCTCTGCCGCGGCGTAAAGAGTTTACGTGGCGCGGGCGGGTCAGGCGCCGCGCGCCCGCCCCTTCTGCCCCGGGGGCCGGGGTGCTAGTCATCCCCCATGCCGACCGACACCCCCCGATTCATCCACCTGCGCTGCCACTCGGAACACTCGCTGCTCGAGGGGGCGATCCCGGTCAAGAAGCTGGCCGGGCTGGCCGCCAAGAAGGGGATGCCCGCGGTCGCGCTGACCGACACCAACGCGCTGTTCGCCGCGCTCGAGTTCTCGGTCAAGGCGATGGACGAGGGGGTACAGCCGATCGTCGGCTGCCAGATGACGCTCGACGCAGGCCCCGCCTGCGGGCCGGTGGTGCTGCTGGCGCAGGATGCGGCGGGCTGGGCGAACCTGATGGCGCTGTCGACCTGCCTCTACGTCACCCCGCCGCGCGACTTTCCCCATGTGACGATGGCCGAGCTTGCGGCCCACGCGGGCGGGCTGATCTGCCTGACCGGCGGTGCGGGCGGCCCCCTGGGCCAGATGGTGGCGGCCGGCCACCGCGCGGACGCCGAGGCGCATCTGCGCGACCTGACCGCCGCCTTCGGCGACCGGCTTTACGTCGAGTTGCAGCGGCACATGATGGACAACGGCCAGATGATGCCGGCCGAGGTCGCATCCGAGGCGGGGATGATCGAGCTGGCCTATGCGCTGGGGCTGCCGCTGGTCGCCACCAACGACGTGCATTTCCCCGATCCGGCGATGTTCGGCGCCCATGACGCGCTGATCTGCATCCGCGAGCGGGCGCTGGTCGATCAGGCCGCGCCCCGGCGGCGGCTGACCGCCAACCACGACTTCAAGTCCGAATCCGAGATGGCCGCGCTGTTCGCCGACCTGCCCGAGGCGCTGGAGAATACCGTCGAGATCGCCCGCCGCTGCGCCTTTGCGGTCGCCAAGCACAAGCCGATCCTGCCGCGCTTCGCCGAGGACGAGGTGGACGAGCTGCGCAGGCAGGCGCGCGAGGGGCTCGCTGCCCGGCTGGCCGTGATCGAGCATTCGGTCAGCGTGGCCGAGTACGAGGCGCGGCTCGACTTCGAGCTGGGGATCATCGAGCAGATGGGCTTCCCCGGCTATTTCCTGATCGTCGCCGACTTCATCAAGTGGGCCAAGGCGCAGGGCATCCCCGTGGGTCCGGGCCGCGGCTCGGGGGCCGGGTCGCTGGTCGCCTATGCGCTGACCATCACCGACCTCGACCCGCTGCGCTATTCGCTGCTGTTCGAGCGCTTCCTGAACCCCGAGCGGGTGTCGATGCCGGACTTCGACATCGACTTCTGCATGGACCGCCGGGAAGAGGTGATCGACTACGTCTGCCAGAAATACGGCCGCGAGAAGGTGGGGCAGATCATCACCTTCGGCGCGCTGCTGTCCAAGGCGGCCGTGCACGACGTGGGCCGCGTGCTGGGGATGGGGTTCCCGCAGCGCGACAAGCTGTCGAAGATGATCCCGGTCGAGGGCGTCAAGCCCGTCTCGATCGCCAAGGCGCTGGCCGACGAGCCGCGCCTGCGCGAGGCCGCGGCCGCCGAGGAGAACGTCCGCCGGATGCTCGATTATGCAGGCCAGGTCGAGGGGCTCTTGCGGAACGCCTCGACCCACGCCGCGGGGGTGGTGATCGGGGACCGGCCGCTCGACCAGCTCGTGCCGCTCTACCGCGACCCCGGGTCGGACATGCCGGCCACGCAGTTCAACATGAAGTGGGTCGAGCAGGCTGGGCTGGTCAAGTTCGACTTCCTCGGCCTCAAGACCCTGACGGTGATCCAGAACGCCGTCGACCTGATCCGCGCGGGCGGGCGGCACCTGCACATCGCGGCGGACGGGCGCCGGCTCTACGACCCGCCCGAGGGGGCGGTGGACGAGATCAACCTGATCCCGCTGGACGACGAGGCCTCCTATCGCCTGTTCGCCAGCGCCCGCACCGTGGCGGTGTTCCAGGTGGAATCCTCGGGGATGATGGATGCGCTGCGGCGCATGAAGCCCACCTGCATCGAGGATATCGTCGCGCTGGTGGCCCTCTACCGTCCCGGCCCGATGGAGAACATCCCCACCTATTGCGACGTCAAGAACGGGGTCCGGCCGCTCGAATCGATCCATCCGACCATCGACCACATCCTGGCCGAGACGCAGGGAATCATCGTCTATCAGGAACAGGTGATGCAGATCGCGCAGGTCATGGCGGGCTATTCGCTCGGCGGCGCGGACCTCTTGCGTCGCGCGATGGGCAAGAAGATCGCCGAAGAGATGGCCAAGGAACGGCCGAAGTTCGTCGACGGCTGCGTGGCGCAGGGGGTGGATGCGAAGAAGGCCGGCGAGGTCTTCGACCTGCTGGAAAAGTTCGCCAACTACGGCTTCAACAAGTCGCACGCCGCCGCCTATGCGGTGGTCAGCTACCAGACCGCCTGGCTCAAGGCCAACCACCCGGTCGAGTTCATGGCCGCGGTGATGAACTGCGACATCCACCTGACCGACAAGCTCGCCGTTTATCGCCGCGAGGTGGACCGGATGGGGATCGAGATCGTGGCCCCCTCGGTCAACGTCTCGCAGCCGACGTTCTCGGTCAGCGAGGGGCGGATCGTCTATGCGCTCGGCGCGCTGAAGAACGTGGGGGTCGAGGCGATGCGCGTCCTCGTCGCGGCGCGCGGCGACACGCCCTTCCGCGACCTCAACGATTTCGCCCGCCGCGTGCCGATGAAGCAGATCGGCAAGCGCGCGCTCGAGATGCTGGCCCGCGCCGGCGCCTTCGATGCGCTCGACGCGAACCGGGCGCGGGTGCTCGCCTCGCTCGACGGGCTGATGGCGTGGTCGGCGGCGGTGCAGGCGGCCGAGGTCTCGAACCAGTCCTCGCTCTTCGGCGGGGGCGAGGACCTGCCGCCCCCCCGCCCGGCGCTCGCCAAGGTCTGGATGCCGGCCGAGAAGCTGGCCGAAGAGCGGCTGGCGGTCGGGTTCTACCTCTCGGGCCACCCGCTTGACGACTATCTGCCGGCGCTCAGGCGCAAGGGGGCGATGACGCTGGCCGAGGTGCAGGCGGCGTCGCTCGACGGGCCGCTGGCGGCCCAGATCGCCGGGACGGTGGCGGCGCGGGCCGAGAAGAAATCCGCCAAGGGCACGCGCTATGCCTTCGTCACGCTCTCGGACCCGACCGGGCTTTACGAGGCGACGGTGTTCTCGGACACGCTCGACGCCCACCGCGATCTGCTGGAGCCGGGGCAGAACGTGCTGCTGACGGTCAATGCCGAGCCCTCGGGCGATCAGGTCAAGATGCTGGCCCGCGGGGTGCAGCGTCTCGAGGATGCGGTGGCGGATGCGGGCTCGGGCAAGCTGGCCGTCGAGGTTGCGGACGCGCCCACCGCCGTCGCGGTGCTCGACCGGCTGCGCGCGGCCTCGGCCGAGATCGCCGTCTCGGCCAAGGGCCGCGGGCCGCTGCTGCTGCGGGTGCGCGAGGGGCACCGGGTCTACGACATCGCCGTGGGCGACGACGTGCCGGTGACGCCGCGGATGCGCCAGACGCTGCGCGCGGTCGAGGGTGTGATCGACGTCACCGAGGAATGAACCTTTCCCCTCTCGCGCGGTTGGGACAGGGATATCTTGGAGGAGGAACCCGATGCGCGCCCCCGCTTCCCTCGTCACCGCGCTTGCGGTCCTGACGCTCGCCGCCTGCGGCGCACCGGCCCCCACCACGACCCAGCGCAGCGTGACCTCGTCGGCCATCGTCGATCCGGCGGCGCTCTATTGTCAGGGGACGGGCGGGACGGTCATCCACCGCACCTCGGGCGGCCGCCGCGCCGATCTGTGCCGGATGAGCGACGGGCGCACTGTATCGGCCGCCGAGCTGCTCAACAGCCACAACGACCTGTGACGCCTCACCCCGCGGCGAGCGGGTTCGGCTGCGGCGGCCCGACCCGGCGCAGGCGGTTGGTGTCGTAGTGGTCGAACGCCTTGCCCTCGACCATCAGCGTCGTGTCCAGCCGATAGGACCAGCTGTCGTCGTCGTGCAGCGTGATCGCGCAGCGATTGCGGTCGGTGCGGAAGTTCTGGTCCAGAAACGGATTCGACGCGATGCCGTTGGTCGTGGCGCCGCGCACCGCCTCGACCGTAAAGCTGCGGTCGTCTGCGCCGGCGTGCCCCTGCGCCAGCAGCGCCTGCCCTCGGGGGATGGTCACGCTTTGCAGCAGCAGCCCGGTCGCCGGCTCCCACAGCCAGTAGCCGATCTGGTCGTGGAAGGTGATCTTCTCGTCGGGCGTGTTGATGTGCATATGGTAGCGCAGCCCGTAGAAGAGCTGCGGGCCGTTCGTCTGCCCGTCGATCACCTCGAAGCTGGCGTGCTCGACATAGGGCTTCGTCTCGGGCCCGTCGGCCTTGGGGCTGGTGTCCACCCCCTTCGCCGCCTGCCACCGCCCCGCCAGACCGCGCAGCGGGCCGAGGTGGGACAGGGTGTCGGCCGCGACCGGCGGTTCGTCGAAGATGCCGGGGTGAGGGGGCTGGGTCAGGGTCATGGCGGTCCTCGGCTGCGCTCGCCCGGTCAGCTTGCCGCCCCTTCGCCCGCCCGGCAAGGCAAAGGGGCGCCACGGCGGGCGCCCCTCTCGTTCGCGGCCGGGCGTGACCGGCCGGGGGCGCGAGGCCCCCTTGGTCCCGCCGGATCAGTTCCGGGCGCGGTCCACCATCTTGCCCTTCGAGATCCACGGCATCATCTCGCGCAGCTTGGCGCCGACCTGCTCGATCTGGTGTTCGTCGTTGATCCGGCGGGTCGCCTTGAAGGACGGCTGGCCGACCGCGTTCTCCTGCATGAAGTCGCGGACGAACTTGCCGGTCTGGATGTCGCGCAGCACCTCTTTCATCCGCGCCTTCGTCTCGTCGTAGGGCAGGATGCGCGGGCCCGAGACATACTCGCCGTATTCGGCGGTGTTCGAGATCGAGTAGTTCATGTTGGCGATGCCGCCCTCGTAGATCAGGTCCACGATCAGCTTCACCTCGTGCAGGCACTCGAAATAGGCCATCTCGGGCTCATAGCCCGCCTCGACCAGCGTTTCGAAGCCCATGCGGATCAGCTCGACCAGGCCGCCGCAGAGCACCGCCTGCTCGCCGAAGAGGTCGGTCTCGCACTCTTCGCGGAAGTTCGTCTCGATGATCCCCGAGCGGCCGCCGCCGATCGCCGAGCAGTAGCTGAGCGCGAGGTCCATGGCCTTGCCCGAGGCGTCGTTGTGGACCGCGACGAGGCAGGGCACGCCGCCGCCCTTGACGTATTCGCCGCGCACCGTGTGGCCCGGGCCCTTCGGCGCCATCATGATGACGTCCACGCCCTTCTTCGGCTCGATCAGGCCGAAGTGCACGTTCAGCCCGTGGGCGAAGGCGATCGCCGCGCCCTCGCGCAGGTTGTCATGGACGTATTTCTTGTAGGTCTCGGCCTGCAGCTCGTCGGGCATGGTGAACATGATCAGGTCGGCCCATTTCGCCGCCTCGGCGATGTCCATGACCTGCAGGCCCTCGCCCTCGGCCTTGGCCTTCGAGGGCGAGCCCTCGCGCAGCGCCACCACGACGTTCTTGGCGCCCGAGTCGCGCAGGTTCAGCGCATGGGCGTGGCCCTGCGAGCCATAGCCGAGGATCGCGATCTTCTTGTCCTTGATGAGGTTGACGTCGCAATCCCGGTCATAATACACGCGCATGGTCTTATCTCGCCCCTTCGGTTTCGGATGTGTCGGCAGAGCGCCTACACCGCGCAACTTTCGGTGTCCAGAACGCCCGGCCCGGCAATGGATGCAAAATGCCGGGTTTCACGGCCCCCGCGCCGCGCCCGCGCCGCCGTTGAGAGCCCGATCCGCCGATGACCCATCCCCATCTGCCGCCCCCCGACTGCGACCTTGCGGCGCTCATTGCCCGCCGGCTGCCGGGGCCGCGGGCCAAGGGCTGGCCGGGGCGCGAGCGGGACCTTTCCGTCCATCTCGACCGGCTGCGGCCCGAGTTCGGCGACCGCTCCGAGGCGGCGTATCTGCTGGCCCGCACCATCGTGATCCTGCGCCGCGACCCGGGCGACGCCCATGCGGCCACGCTGTTTGGGCGGGTGACGGCCGAACTCGGCGCCCCCCTCGCCGCCGATCTCAGCCTGCGCTGGCTGATCTCGGTCTGCGACACGGTGGCCGACCTGCCGGGCCGGGCGCTGGCCGAGCGCACGCTCGCCATGATGGGGTCGGGGCTCGCCAACCTCGTCAAGCTGGCCGAGACGGAGCGCCGCATCTATCACCCGCCGCGCCCCTGGCCGCCGCGCCAGCGCTTTGCCACCGGGCACGAGATGTTCGACGGGCTCAAGGCCTTCTGGCCCGGGCGCGGCGACATGGTGGACAACCTGCTGGGCCGGATCGGCGACCTGCTGGACGACCCCGAGGCCGCAGCGCTGGCCGTCACCCCCTTCGTGGCCGAGATCGTCCAGCGCCTGACCTCGGACGACACGGTGATCGGCCGGCTGGCGATGCTGCGCGGCGATGCGCCCTTGCCGCAGGTCGACGGCGCCCGGCGGCGCCAGCTCGACGCGCTGCTGCGCGACCTCTAGGCGTCTGTCTGGCCCAAATACCCGGCGACGGCCCCGGCGGGGACCTCCGTCGCCGGTTCAGCGCAGCCCCAGCCCCGCCCGCATCATCGTCCGCCGCACCGGGGCGAGCGCGTAAAGCCCCCCCAGCGCCGCCGCCCGCAGGTCGCGCAGCGGGCGCAGCCGCATCATGCTGGCCCGGTTCAGCGCGTCGATGCCGATCAGCCGCGCCAGCGCCTCGGGGCGCCGCGCGCGGGCATAGGCGTCCAGCGCCGCGGCATCGCCGGGATCCGGCCCCATCAGGTCCAGAAGCGCCGTCAGGTCGGCGAGGCTCATGTTCAGCCCCTGCGCCCCGATCGGCGGGACGACATGGGCGGCCTCGGCGATCAGCGCGGTGCGGGGGCCGGTGTAGGCATCCGCGATCTGGCTGATGATCGGCCACTCGGTCAGCCCGGTGGCGAGCGTGAGCCGCCCCAGTACCCCCGCCGAGCGGTCGTTCAGCGCCGCCTCGAAGGCCGCGCGCGGCAGGGCGCGCAGCCGCGCGACCTCGGGGCCACGTTCCATCCAGACCACCGCCGACGAGGGGCGCCCCTCGCGGTCGGGCAGCGGGACCAGCGTGAAGGGGCCGCCCGAGCGGTGGATCTCGGTCGAGATATTGTCGTGCGGGCGCTCATGGGTGACGGCAAAGGCCAGCGCCTTCTGCCCGTAGCGCAGGGTGCGCACGCCGATTCCCAGCGCCTGCCGCACGGCCGAGTTGCGCCCGTCGGCGGCGACCACCAGCCGCGCCCGGACGCGGGCGCCGTCCGACAGATCGACCAGCGCCGCATCCTCGCGCACCGCCAGCCCCGCGGTCCCGGTGCCGGGGCGGAAGCTGACGCCCGGCAGCTCGGCCAGCCGCGCGGTCATCTCGCGCCTGAGCAGCCAGTTGGGCAGGTTGTAGCCGAACGGCTCGCCCGAGATCTCGGACGCGTCGAACTCGCGCGTCAGACGGGCGACGGGTTCGGCCCCGCCGGCATCGACGATCCGCATGACCTGCAGGGGGGCAGCGTGCGGGGCCAGACGGTCCCACAGCCCGATGCGCCTGAGCAGCGCGACCGAGGGTTGCAGGAAGGCGGTGGTGCGCAGATCTGCACCGGCGGCGGATTCCTCGGTCACCGGCGGGGCGGGGTCGACGCAGACGACCGACAGACCCTGCGCGCCGAAGGCCGCGGCCGCGGCCAGTCCCGCGACGCCGCCGCCCGAGACGAGCACGTCGACCGTGTCGGTGCTGCCGGCCGTCCCCGCGGGGGCGGTGGCCCCCGGCGCGGCCACGGTCAGTACCCTGTGGCGTAGGCGATCAGCACCACGAAGACGAGCACGGTGGCGACCAGCCCGACCATGGTCAGCGCCGGCAGGCCGAACAGCACCACCAGCACCGCCACCAGCACCGCAGCCAGCACCACGCCGATCAGCAGCCGGCCGGCGATCTGGCGCTCGCGCTTGGTTTGCATCGCCTCGTCGCCGCTGACGGCATGGGTCATCGCTTCGGCGGTGGTGGCCGAGGAGGTGTTGGGGTGCGCCATGATAAGCCTCGTGGTCGGGTCGTGTGATCGGATCAGCGCGACATTGCCACGCCGGGCAGGGCTGCGGCAAGCGCCGCGACGAAGTCGCCGAGGGCCGCTGTCCGCCACAGCACATGGTCGCCGTGCCGGTGGTCGGCAGCCAGCGGGTCCGGTCCGTGCCGGCCGGGGCCGACCAGAACCGTACGCATTCCCAGCGAAAACGGCACTTCGAGGTTCCTCGGGTCATCCTCGAACATGGCCGCGTGGGCCGGGTCGATGCCGTGCGCCTCGAGCACCGCGGCAAATGCGCGCGGGTCGGGCTTGGGGTGATAGCCGACCTCGCCGATGCCGTAGATCGCGTCGAAGACGCCGAGCCCGCGATGGGCGAGGACGCGGCCCGCATAGGCGGCGTCGGCGTTGGTGTGGACGATCTTCTGCCCCGGCAGCGCCCGGATCGCCGCGGCAAGGTCGGGGTCGGGGGTCAGCGCGGCCATGTCGATGGCGTGCACCTCGTCGAGGTAGGCCACCGGGTCGATGCCGTGCTCGGCCATCAGCCCGGCCAGCGTCGTGCCGTGCTCGCGCCAGTAATGGGCCCTGAGCCGGTCGGCCTCGGCCGGCGCGACGCCCAGCAGGCGCTCGACATACGCCGTCATCCTCCGCTCGATCTGGTCGAAGAGCCGCGCCTCGGGCGGGTAGAGCGTGTTGTCGAGATCGAAGATCCAGACATCGACGTGGGCGAAATCCGCAGCCAGCGCGGCGCTTGTGGCGGCCGCGCCGCCGTTCGCTCGGTGTTCGGCTGTCATCGCTCACCCCCTCCGCGCCGCGTCCTCGACGGCCGGCTAACGCAGCCCCGCCGCGCCGGCAAGGCACGGGACGCGGGCGGCGGTCAGGACGACCGGCGCTCGGGCAGGATGAGGCCGGGCGCCGCGGGCACGCTCATGACGTCCGCATCCATGAACACCTGCGTGCCGTGGTGGCGGATGACATCGAGGGGCTGGCCGGGCGAGAGCGCGGCCGGAAACCACGCCGGCGCGTCGATCCGAAGCGCCTCGGTGGGACCGCCGCCGACCAGCGCGGCCACCGCGTCGGCCGAGCCATAGTCAAGCACCGCCCGGAGCAGTTGATCCGACGGACCGGGGGGGAAGGCATCCGGGTTGGCCGGTCCCAGCCTTTCCGTGGCCCACAGCACCGCGTGCGGCTGCCCCGCGATCGTCACCTGCCGGCGCAGGTCCGGTTCGGATGTGCTCGCCATCTGCTGCGCCCCGCTCGCCGCCGGGGTGGCCGGGCCTGATGTGACAGCCGTCATCGCGTGGCAGGTTGCCGCGCGACGGCACCACCGGGCCGGCCATCGTCTGCCGCCTTGCATTTCGGCCGCGCCGCGCCGAACCTGCCCGCCCATGAAGGACGCCTATTCCCTGATCCTGTCGGCGATCGACAACGGCACTTATCGCCCCGGCGACCGGCTGGTCGAATCCGAGCTGGCCGAGCGCTTCGGCGTCAGCCGCACGCCGGTGCGCGAGGCGCTGCAGCGGCTCGAAACCCAGTCGATGCTGACCCGCGACGGGCGCAGCCTGATCGTGGCGACGCTCGACCACAACCAGCTCGCCGAACTCTACACCGTGCGCACCGAGCTCGAGGCGCTCGCCGCCCGCCTCGCCGCCCGCCACGCGACGCGGGAGGAGGCGCGGGTGCTGGGCCAGATGGTGATCGAGGACCGCCGGATCATCGACGATCCGCAGGCACTGAGCCGCGCCAACCGGCGCTTCCACCACCAGATCCACCTCGCGTCGCACAACCGCTATCTCGTCCAGCAGCTCGACATCGTGCACCGCACCATGGCGCTGATGGCGCGCACCTCGCTGGCCGCCGAGGGCCGGGGCGAGAAATCGCTGGCCGAGCACCAGACCATCGTCGATGCCATCGCCGCCGGCGATGCCGAGGCTGCCGAGGCGGCGCTGCGCACCCATATCTCGACCGCCTTCGAGACCCGCCTCAAGGAATCCGCCCGCGCCTGGGCCAACACCATCGAGCAGGACCGGCGGTGAGGCAGATCGCCGCCGACGCCGACCTGGCCGAGGGGGCGGCGCATCTGGCGGCAGTCTGCCCGGTCTGGGCGCGGGTACTGCCCGACCTCGGGCCGCTGCCCTTGCGGCGCCGCGCGGACGGGTTTGGCGCGCTGCTCGATGCGGTCGTCTCGCAGCAGCTGTCGGTGGCCTCGGCGCGGGCGATCTCGGGGCGGCTTGCGGCGGCGGGGCTGGACGCACCGGCGCCGATCCTCGCGGCGGGGGATGACGTGCTGCGGGCCTGCGGGCTCTCGGCGCAGAAGATCCGCTACCTGCGCGGGATCGCCGCTGCGGGGATCGACTATGCGGCGCTGGCCCGCGCCCCCGACGAGGCGGTGATCGAGACGCTGGTGGCGCTGCCCGGCATCGGGCGCTGGACGGCCGAGATCTACCTGATGTTCGCGCTCGGCCGGGCCGACGCCTTCGCCCCCGACGACCTCGCCCTGCAAGAGGCCGCGCGGCTGCTCTATGGCCTGCCCGAGCGCCCGCGGGGCCGGGCGTTGGCGGCGCTGGCCGAGCCGTGGCGGCCGTGGCGGTCGGTTGCGGCGCGGGGGCTCTGGGCCTATTACCGGCTCGCCAAGGGACGCGAGGGGACGACATGACGCGCACGCTGCAATCGGGACGCCGGGGCCCGGAGAAACCCTCGTCGGTCGTGGTGTTCCTGCACGGCTATGGCGCCGACGGGGCCGACCTGCTGGGGCTGGCCGAGCCGCTGGGGCGCTACCTGCCGCGCACCGCCTTCTACGCCCCCGACGCGCCCGAGCGCTGCGTCAACAATCCGATGGGCTACCAGTGGTTTCCGATCCCCTGGCTCGACGGGTCGAGCGAGGCCGACGCGAAGGCCTCGATGGCGAAGTCGGTGGCTGACATCGACGCCTTCCTCGACACGGTGCTGGCGGCCGAGGGGCTGACGCCGGCCCGGCTGGTGGTGGTCGGGTTCTCGCAGGGGACGATGATGGCCCTGCACGTCCTGCCGCGGCGCGAGACGCCGGTGGCGGGGATCGTCGGGTTCTCGGGCCGGCTGCTTGCGCCCGAGATGCTGGGCGAGGTCAGGGTCCGCCCGCCGGTCATGCTGATCCACGGCGACCAGGACCCGATGGTGCCCTATGCCGACCTCGGGCTGGCCGAGCGGGCGCTGAAGGGCGCGGGGTTCGAGGTCGCCACCCACACCATGCCGGGCACCGGGCACGGCATCTCGCCCGATGGCTTAGGCGCGGCGCTCGGGTTCATCACCCGCGTGCTGGGCGAGGCCCCGCCGCGCTGACCCCGCGCGCGCCGTCCGCGGCGCGGTTCGCCTGAGGCGAGGGTATCTGCGCCGGAAAGACGCGGCAGGGGCGGCAGTTACCTGTCACGGCCCTGTCGCGACACCGTCATGCGCCTGTCGCGTGGGCGGGGCATTGCTGCGTCAACACGGCCATATGCAGAGGCTTGCCAGCCGTCTGACGCAGGATATAGTCGGCGTCAGAAGTCCAAGGGGCAGGCGGTCGGAAAGGGGCGCGCGCGGATGCTGGACGATCGACGGTTGGATACGGATTTCCGCACCCAGTTCGTGCGCGACCCGGCCGCACTCAGGCGCAATCCGGCGCTGGTGCTCAACGCCGATCACCGTCCGCTCAGCTACTACCCGCTGTCGCTCTGGCCCTGGCAAGAGACGATCAAGGCGGTGTTCCTCGACCGCGTGGCGATCCTCGCCGAGTACGACGAGGTCGTGCGAAGCCAGCGCGAGGCGATACGCATCCCCTCGGTCGTGGTGCTCAAGGACTATGTGAAACCCAGGAAGCGCGTGGCCTTCACGCGCTTCAATCTTTTTCTGCGGGACGAGTTCTGCTGCCAGTACTGCGGCTCGCGCGGCGACCTGACCTTCGACCACGTCGTGCCGCGCTCGAAGGGCGGGCTCACGAGTTGGGAGAACGTGGTCGCCGCCTGCTCGCCCTGCAACCTGAAGAAGGCGAACAAGAGCCTGCGGTCCTCGGGCCTCAAGCTGCGGCGGGCGCCGCGCCGGCCCTCGTCGGAAGAGATGCTCGCCGCCGGCCGGCGCTTCCCGCCGAACCACCTGCATGTCAGCTGGATGGATTACCTGTACTGGGACGCCGAGCTAGAGTGCTGAGGCGCCCCTAACGCCTCAGGCCTGCGGCGAATGCGGCGGGCCGCCGTCGAAGCCATGCCCGAGCCGCACCGCCAGATGCGCGACCAGCGCCGCGAGCGCCGCGCCAAGCGCCAGCACCGTGAGCGGCACCCCCACCATGAGCGCGGCAACGACCGACAGCGCGGCGGCCACGGTGACGGCCGCGACGAGGGCGAGGAAGTGGGGCAGGGGCATTCGGACCTCCGATTCCTTGTGAATATGGGGAAGCGGGCGGGGATTGAAAAGGCGCCCGCGGGGTTTCCCGCCGATTGGAGGCAGGCGCGGCGGGCTTGCGCGCTCAGGCGGGGCGAGGGACCGGCGGGATTGCCGATGTTCGCGCAATGTTCTAATCTCGAGGAATGCTGCCGCCCCGCAACCCCGACGAGACGCTGAAGGCCCGCGGCGCCGCCCACCGCCCGGCGGCGCGGTTCGAGCCCTATCAGTCCGTGCCCGAGGACGACGGCTGGGACACCCCGCCCGACGAGCGGCTGCTCAGGACCGAGATCACGACCGAGCGGCCGCGCCGGATCATCACCCGCAACCAGTCGCCCGACGTGCCCTTCGACCGCTCGGTGAACCCCTATCGGGGCTGCGAGCACGGCTGCATCTACTGCTTCGCGCGCCCGACCCACGCCTATCTCGGCCTCTCGCCGGGGCTGGATTTCGAGACAAGGATCACCGCCAAGCCCGAGGCGCCGGCCCGCCTGGCCGAGGAGATCGCCCGGCCCGGCTATGCGGTCGCCCCGCTCGCCTTCGGCACCAACACCGACCCCTATCAGCCGGTCGAGGCGCGGCTGGGGATCATGCGCGGCTGCCTCGAGGTGCTGGCGGCCTGGAACCATCCGGTCAGCATCGTGACCCGCGGCCGGACGATCCTGCGCGACCTCGACCTGATCGGGGCGATGGCGGAACGGGGGCAGGTGTTCGTCGGCGTCTCGCTGACGACGCTCGATGCGACGCTCGCCCGGCAAATGGAGCCGCGGGCCCCGGCGCCTGCCACGCGGCTCGGGATGATCCGGGCGCTGGCCGGGGCGGGGGTGCGGGTGCGGGTGATGTGCGCGCCGATGATCCCGGGCCTGACCGACCACGAGATCGAGGCGCTGCTGGCCGCGGCGCGCGAGGCGGGGGCGGCGACGGCGAGCATGATCCCGATCCGCCTGCCGCTCGAGGTGGCGCCGCTGTTCCGCGACTGGCTGGACCGGCACCACCCCGGCAAGGCGGCCCATGTGATGTCCCGGATCCAGGCGGTGCGCGGCGGGCGCGACAACGACCCGCGGTTCGGCAGCCGGATGCGGGGCGAGGGGGTCGAGGCCGAGCTTTTGCACCAGCGCTTCCGCCTTGCCCGCAAACGGCTGGGGTATGACACCGACAGCCCGCCGCTTGACGCCGCGCGCTTCGGCCCGCCGCCGCGGGCGGGAGATCAGCTGGCGCTGTTCTGAGCCGGGCATGACCGCCTCCGGGCGAGCGTCGGGCCGTGGCGGTTGCCCGCGACCCGAGGCGCCCAAGGCGCGCTGTTCCGCACCTTCCGGCCCGTTATCGCCGCCAGCCCCCAGAGGTGCCCACCCGCGCGCCGATCTGCGTGCCCCGAGGGTCGCGCCGGGGTCAGCGCGGGGCGAGGCCCCCCGCCTCGACGATGAAGCGCACCACCTGATCGACGCCCGTGCCGTGCCGCAGCGCCGCCATCACCACCGGACGGGTGCCGCGCGCGGCGCGGGCGTCGGTTTCCAGCCGCCCCGCATCCACCCCCACATGGGGCGCGAGGTCGGTCTTGTTGACCACCAGCAGGTCCGAGCGCGCCAGCCCCGGCCCCTTCTTGCGCGGGATGTCCTGCCCGGCCGCCGTGTCGATCACATAGATCGTCAGGTCCGCCAGCTCCGGCGAGAAGGTCGCGGCGAGGTTGTCGCCGCCCGACTCGATCAGCACCAGCTCGAGGTCCGGGAAGGCCGCCGAGAGGTCCGCGACGGCGGCGAGGTTGATCGAGGCGTCCTCGCGGATCGCGGTGTGCGGGCAACCGCCCGTCTCGACCCCGCGGATGCGCTCGGACGGCAGCACCTGCGCGCGCATCAGCGCCTCGGCGTCCTCGCGGGTGTAGATGTCGTTGGTGATCACCGCCATCGACAGGCGCGGGGCGAGGGCGCGGGCGAGCTCGATGGTGAGCGTCGTCTTGCCCGCGCCGACCGGGCCGCCAATGCCGACTCGCAGGGGACCGTGGGCGGGCGGATGATGGGCATCGGAGAACTCGGTCATGAGCGGAAGATCCTCGTGGGCATGGTTTCGTGGCGCATCTGGGCGATCTCGGCGCCAAGCGCGCAGGTGCCGAGCGCGGCCTCGTCGGCGGCCGCCGCGCGGGCCGCGGTGGCGCGGATCGCGGGGCCGAGCGCGGCGAGCAGGCGCTGCCCCTCGGTCTGCCCGAGCGGCAGGAAGCGCACCGCCGCCAGCGTCAGGTTGAGCGCTTGACCGTGCAGGTAGAGCGCCAGCACCTCGGGCGCGGGCAGGCCCAGCGGCGCCAGCGCCCGCCCCACGGCGACGGGTAGGGCGGCGGGGCTGGGGGCGCCCAGCCCCAGCGCGGCGGCGGTGCGGGCAAAGGCCGCGCCCTGTTCCAGCGTTTCGGTCAGCCGCTCGGGCGAGAGGCAGAGCGCGCGGGCCAGC
Organism: Paracoccus sanguinis; assembly: GCF_900106665.1. Classification (GTDB taxonomy): domain Bacteria; phylum Pseudomonadota; class Alphaproteobacteria; order Rhodobacterales; family Rhodobacteraceae; genus Paracoccus; species Paracoccus panacisoli. The sequence goes on along the minus strand of NZ_FNNA01000001.1, from coordinate 499,075 downwards.
GCGTCGAGCCGCGCGGGGTCCGCGCCCGGCCGCAGCGCCAGCGCCAGCAGCACGGCGTCGGACCAGAGCGCCCCATGCGCGAGCACCGCCCCGATCCAGTCCCCGAGCGTTGCGGCGTCGGTGACGATCCCCGCGTCCATCGCCCATTCGAGCCCCTGCGCATAGGCGAAGCCCCCGGTGGGGAAGGCGGGCGAGAGCAGCTGCACCGCGACCAGCCGGGCCGCGGCGTCGTCGTTGGCCAAGGCGTCGGCGAAGGCGTCGGCCGCGGCACCCTCAGTGGCTGTGGCCAAAGGTCCGGCCATGCCCGTAGGCGCCCCCCTCGGGGCGGAAGGGGGCGAGGGTACGCGTCACCCGCGCCCCAAGCTGCGCCAGCATCTGCTCCAGCACCGGGTCGGCGCGGATCACCAGGTGGTCCGCGTGGATCTCGCACGGGCAATGGCGGTTGCCGATGTGCCAGGCGAGCCGCGTGAGGTCGCCCTCGACCCGCAGCACCGGCTCGCGCGCCGGGACCACCTCGACGGCCGAGCCGTCCTCGAGCACGAAGGCCGCGCCCGCGTCGAGGCTGACGGTGCGCGGCAGATCGACCATGAACGCCGCCCCGCCCTCGGTCATCAGGCGGCGGCGGCGCAGGCAGCGGGCCTCGTAGTCCATGACGACCCGCCCGACGACGCGCCGGCCGGCGGTCTCGGCGGTGGTGGCGCAGGCGGTGCCGAGCGTGTCTCCATCGGCCATGAGCATGGGTCTCTCCTTCTCGGTCAGAACAGGAAATAGCGTTGCGCGAGCGGCAGTTCGGCCGCCGGCTCGCAGGTCAGCAGGACGCCGTCTGCGCGGACCTCGTAGGTCTCGGGGTCCACCTCGATCACTGGCGTCGCGTCGTTCAGGCGCATGTCGCGCTTGCCGATGCCGCGGGTGCCCTCGACCGCGACCGCGGCCTTGCCCAGCCCGTCGCAGGCGCCGGCCTCGAGCCCGGCGCGGCTGACAAAGCTGACCGCGGCGGCGTGGCGGGCCCGGCCGAGCGCCCCGAACATCGGCCGCATCGCCATCGGCTGCGGGGTCGGGATCGAGGCGTTGGCATCCCCCATCTGCGCCGCGGCGATCTGGCCGCCGACCAGCACCATCTCGGGCTTGGCGCCGAAGAAGGCGGGGTGCCAGATCACCAGGTCGGCGCGCTTGCCCGGCTCGACGCTGCCGGCGTGGGCGCTGATCCCGTGCGCGACCGCCGGGTTGATGGTGTATTTCGCCACGTAGCGGCGGGCGCGCAGGTTGTCGTTCTCGCCCGTCTCGCCGTCGAGCCGGCCGCGCTGAACGCGCATCTTGTGCGCCGTCTGCCAGGTCCGGGTCACCACCTCGCCCACCCGGCCCATCGCCTGGCTGTCCGACGAGATGATCGAGAAGGCACCGAGGTCGTGCAAAATGTCCTCGGCGGCGATCGTCTCGCGCCGGATGCGGCTTTCGGCGAAGGCCACGTCCTCGGGGATGCGGCGGTCGAGGTGGTGGCAGACCATCAGCATGTCGAGGTGTTCCTCGATGGTGTTGACGGTGTAGGGCCGGGTCGGGTTGGTCGAGGACGGGATGACGTTCTGCGCGCCGACCACGCGGATGATGTCGGGGGCATGGCCGCCGCCCGCGCCCTCGGTGTGATAGGCGTGGATGGTGCGCCCGGCGATGGCGGCGAGGGTGTTTTCGACGAAGCCGCTTTCGTTCAGCGTGTCGGTGTGGATCATCACCTGCACGTCGTGACGCTCGGCCACCGTCAGGCAGCAGTCGATGGCGGCGGGGGTGGTGCCCCAGTCCTCGTGCAGCTTGAGCGCGCAGACCCCGGCCCGGACCATCTCGACCAGCGCCGCGGGGCGGCTGGCGTTGCCCTTGCCGGCGAGGCCGATGTTGACGGGCAGGCTGTCGGCGGCCTCGAGCATCCGGCGGATGTGCCACGGCCCCGGCGTGCAGGTGGTGGCGAGCGTGCCGTGCGCGGGGCCCGTGCCGCCGCCGATCAGCGTGGTGACGCCCGAGGCCAGCGCCTCGTCCACCTGCTGGGGGCAGATGAAATGGATGTGGCAGTCGATGCCGCCGGCGGTGACGATGCGGCCCTCGGCGGCGATGACCTCGGTGCCGGGGCCGATGACGATGGTGACGCCCGGCTGGGTGTCGGGGTTGCCGGCCTTGCCGATGGCGGCGATGCGGCCGTCGCGCAGGCCGATGTCGGCCTTGGTGACGCCGGTCCAGTCGAGGATCAGCGCGTTGGTGATGACCGTGTCGACCGCGCCCTCGGCGCGCGTCGCCTGCGACTGGCCCATGCCGTCGCGGATGACCTTGCCGCCGCCGAACTTCACCTCTTCGCCGTAGAGGGTCAGGTCGCGCTCGACCTCGATCACCAGCGCGGTGTCGCCCAGCCGCACCCGGTCGCCGGTGGTCGGGCCGAACATCGCGGCATAGTCGCGGCGGGCGATCTCGACCGACATCTAGAGCGCCCCCATGATCTGGCCGTTGAAGCCCCAGACCTGCCGCGCGCCGCCGAACGGCACGAGCTGCACCTCGCGGCGCTGCCCCGGCTCGAACCGGATGGCGGTGCCGGCGGGGATGTCGAGGCGCATCCCCCGCGCTGCGGCGCGGTCGAAGTCGAGGCCGGGGTTCGTCTCGGCGAAGTGGTAGTGGCTGCCGACCTGCACCGGGCGGTCGCCGGTGTTGGCGACCATCAGCGTCAGCGCCGGGCGGTCGGCGTTCAGCGTCAGCGTGCCGGGCGCGGGGAGGATCTCGCCGGGGATCATGTCAGGCCACCGCCAGCGCGACGCCGGCGAGCGCGGTCGCCCCGCCCACGATCCGGGTCGAGAGCCGCGGCAGCAGCCGCGCGGCGAGGATGCCCGCGAGGTGCAGCGCCGCCGTCGCCGCCGCGAACCCGGCGGCATAGGCGGCGAGGCCGGTCGCCGGCCCCTCGGCCCCGTGCGCCCAGCCGTGGGCGGCGCCGAAGACCGCGCTCATGGCGATGAGCGCGGCGCGCGGCAGCCGCACCGCAAGCGCGACCAGCGCGGCCAGCACGATGACCGAGGCGAGGATCAGCGGCTCGACCGCCGGAAACGGCAGCCCCGCCGCCCCCGCCGCCCCGCCCGCCAGCATCGCCGCGACGAACCCGGCAGGCAGCGCCCAGACCGCCCGCCCGCCGGTCTGCGCCGCCAGCGCACCCAGCGCGACCATGGCGAGCACGTGGTCGGCCCCGCCAATCGGATGCGCGACCCCCCCGGCCAGCCCGCCGAGCGGGTGGCCGGGATGGGCGAGCGCGGCGCCGGGCAGGGTCAGCGCAGCGAGCGAGAGGGCGGCGAGAGGGGGCAGGCGCATCGGCGGCTCCTAGCGGATCGGGTGGTGGACGGTGACGAGCTTGGTGCCGTCGGGGAATGTGGCCTCGACCTGCACGGTCTCGATCATCGCGGGGATGCCCTCCATGCAGTCCTCGGCGCGGACGACCTGGGCGCCGGCCTCCATCAGCTCGGCGACGCTGCGGCCGTCGCGGGCGCCCTCGACGACGAAATCGGCGATCAGCGCGATGGCCTCGGGGTGGTTCAGCCGGACGCCGCGGGCAAGGCGGTTGCGCGCCACCATCGCCGCCATGGCGACGAGCAGCTTGTCCTTTTCGCGGGGGGTCAGGTTCATGCGGCCCTCTCGGGGGTGAATTGCCAGCAGCGGGGCAGGGGTTCGGGGCGCAGCAGCGCGACGATCCGGGCGAGCTGGTGGCGCAGCGGCCAGGCGTCGGGGGCGTGGGCGCGCAGGATCAGCCGCCCGTCCCAGCCGGTCGCGGCGGCGGTGACGCCGGGTTCGGTCAGCGCCGCGCGGACGGGGGCGAGCGCGTCCTCGGCCCCCGGCGCGGCGAGGATCAGCGTGGCGAAGGCCCGTGCGCCGGCCAGCAGCGCCGGCTGGCCGCCCCGCGCCAGCGCGGCGCTGTCGAGCCGCAGCGGGTCGATGAGCAGCGGCGCGCCGCCGCGGCGGATCTCGCGCCGGTCGGTCAGCGAGAGGGTGGCGACCGTCTCGCCCATCGCCGCCCGGCCGAGGACGATGGTCTCGATCCCGAGGAAACGCGCGTCGCGGGCGAGGTCGACGCGCGTGTGCCGGTCGAGCGCCGCGCCGTCGAACAGGATCGTCTCTTGCGGCAGCCAGTCGAGGCGGGCGCCGGGACCGGCGCTGAGCGTCACCTCGACCGCGGCGCGGCCGCCCTCGGCGCGATAGGCGCGCTCGGCGGTCTGGGTGGTGGCGGTGGCGCGGCCGTCGGCGAGGTCGAGCGCAAAGGCGAGGCGGTCCCCCGCCGTCAGCCCGCCCGAGGTGTTGAGGAACACGACCTGCGGCGTCTCGGTCGCGGGCGGCAGGTGCAGCATCGCCTTGGCCGACCCGGACTGCGCGAGCGCCGCAATGCGCCCGCCCTCCAGCGCCACGCGCGCGCGCCCGTGGCTGCGCTGGTGGCGCACGGGGCGGGGGGCGGTCGGCAGAGGGGTCAGGACCTGGGCATCGAGCATGGCCCGAGGCTGCGCGGCGGGGGCCGCCGTCGGAAGGGGCCGGGGCGGGCGCCGTTACGTCCCCGGTCGCCCGGCGCGCAGTTTGCCCGAGGATTGGGCAGCGTGGCGGCGGGTTGTGCCGCGGCGGGATGGACCCGAAGGGCCGGGCCCTGATCCGTGCGCGGAGCGCGGGCGTGACGCCGCGCCCGTAACCCGGTCAGGCTCGCCGTGCGCCTGCCTCAGCGGCGGGCGGGGATCATCCCCATGATCTCGCGCGCCTCGGCCACGATCGGCGCCGCGATGGCGTCAGCCCGGGCCGCGCCGTCCTGCAGGATGCGGTCGATGGCGTCGGGGTCGGCCACCAGCTCGCTCATCCGCGCGGTGATGGGCGAGAGCGCCGCCACCGCCACATCGGCGAGCGCCGGCTTGAAGGCGCCGAAGCCCTGCCCCTCGAACCGCGCCAGCACCGCGTCCTGCGCCTCGCCCGACAGTGCGGCGTAGATGTTGACGAGGTTGCGGGCCTCGGGGCGGTCCTTCAACCCCTCCATGCTGCCGGGCAGGGGGTCGGCGTCGGTGCGGGCCTTGCGGATCTTCTGGGCGATGGTGTCGGCGTCGTCGGTCAGGTTGATGCGGCTGGCGTCCGAGGGGTCGGACTTGGACATCTTCTTGGTGCCATCACGCAGGGACATCACGCGGGTCGCGGCGCCCTCGATCACCGGCTCGGGCAGGGGGAAGAAGTCGGTGTCGTAGTCGTGGTTGAACTTGGCGGCGATGTCGCGGGTCAGTTCGACGTGCTGCTTCTGGTCCTCGCCCACCGGGACGTGGGTCGCCTGATAGGCGAGGATGTCGGCCGCCATCAGCGCCGGATAGGCGAAGAGGCCCAGCGACTGCGCCTCGGCGTTCTTGCCGGCCTTGTCCTTCCACTGGGTCATGCGGTTCATCCAGCCCATCCGCGCCACGCAGCTCAGCATCCAGCCGAGCTCGGCATGGGCCGGGACGTGGCTCTGCGCAAAGAGGATCGACTGCGCGGGATCGACGCCCGCGGCGATGAAGCCCGCCGCCAGCTCGCGCGTCTGGCGGCGCAGCGCCTCGGGGTCCTGCCACACGGTGATGGCGTGCAGGTCGACGAGGCAGAACACCGTCTCGACCTTGCCCTGGCCTTCGGCGAAGCGCTTGAGCGCGCCGAGGTAGTTGCCGAGCGTCAGCCCCCCGGACGGCTGGATGCCGGAAAAGATGCGGGGAGAGTGAACGCGCGCCATCGGCCTGCCTGCTGGAAAAAGGATCGGCGCCGGATTACCCCTTGGTCCGAACGGGCGCAACTCCCTGCCCCCGGACGGGCGCTTGCTGCGCCACGCGAGAGGACGACAGATGCGAGCCGGATACGACGAAAGCCCCGTGAACCCCGTGCCCGCGGTCATCTGGCTGCTGGCGCTGCCGATCCTCGCGTCCGAACTCTACTTCGGCCTCGGGCGGCTGGGGTTCCTGTCGGGCGGCAGCGGCGCGGGGCAGGCGGCGCGGCAGATCATGGTCGAGCGGACGGCCTTCGCGCCCGAGTTCCTGATCCGCGCCTGGGACCGCCACAGCGTCGCCGGCGGCCAGCTGTGGCGGATGCTGACCTATCCCTTCGTGCATTACTCGATGACCCACGCGCTCTTCGTGCTCGTGTTCCTGCTGGCGCTCGGCAACATGGTGGCGCGGGCGATGCGGCCCTGGGCGGTGGCGGTGGTCTTTGCCGGCGCCGCGGTCGGCGGGGCGGCGGTCTATGCCGCGATCGCGGCGGCGCTGCCGCAGATGCGGTTCGATCCGCTGGTGGGCGGGTATCCGGCGGTCTACGGGCTGCTGGGCGCGTTCACCTTTCTGCTCTGGGCGCGGTTGGGCGAGGAGCACGCCAACCAGTTCCGCGCCTTCACGCTGATCGGCTTCCTGCTCGCGTTCCAGCTGATCTTCGGGGTGCTGTTCGGCGGCGCGGGGAAGAACTGGATCGCCGAGGTGGCGGGGTTCGTGATCGGGTTCCTGATGTCCTTCGTGCTGGTCCCGGGCGGCCTGGCGCGGCTGCGGGGGCGCATCCGGCACCGCTGAGCGGCCCCACCGGACCGGGGGTTTTCCACCCCCGGACCCCCGGAGGATATTTGCGCAGGGAAGAAAGACGCGCGGTCAGCGCTTGCGGCGCACCGCAGCCTTGAGGTCGGCGGGGCGGATCGCGCCGGTGGCGAAGCTCAGCGCGAAATAGAGCGCGGCGCCGCCGAAGACGAGGATGGCGAGGCCCAGCGGGTCGCCCTCGCCGTCGGCGGCGAGCCAGCGGCGCAGGACCCAGAGCCCCGCCGCCATCAGCAGCGACGAGATCAGGATGCGCGGCAGGCTGCGGATGAGCCGCGCATCGGCCCGGGCGGCCGTGCCCATCCCGCGCGTTCCCCACCAGAGCTGGGCGACCATGAACCACGCGGCCATCGTCGTTCCGAGCGCCGCGGCGAGGAACCCGACCGTGCCCATCAGCCCGAACGCCACCGCCGCGTTGACCACCATCGACACCAGCGCGAAGCGAAAGGGCGTGCGGGTATCCTCGCGCGCGAAATAGAGCGGCTGCAGGATCTTCTGCATGACGAAGGCGGGCAGTCCGAGGGCGTAGACGATCAGCGCGCGGGCCGTCTGCTGGGTGTCGTTGGCGTCGAAGGCGCCGCGCTCGAACAGCGTCGCCACCATCGGCACGGCGATCACCGCGATGGCGCAGGCGGCGGGCAGAGTGAGGAACATCCCGAACTCGGTCGCCCGCGAATAGGCCGACTGTCCGCCCGCCTCGTCGCCCGCCCTGAGCCGGCGCGCCAGCTCGGGCAGCAGCACCACCGCGACCGCGGCCCCCACCACCCCGAGCGGCAGCTGGTAGAGCCGGTCCGAGTAGCTGAGCCAGCCGATCGCGCCCTCGAAGAACGAGCCGACCTGGCGGCCGACGAGCAGGTTCACCTGCACCACGCCGCCGGCAAAGATCGCGGGCAGGGCGATGGTCAAGAGCCGCTTCATGTCCGGCGTCAGCCGCGGCCGGCGCGGGGTGAAGCGCCAGCCGGTGCGGCTCGCGTCCCACCAGACCAGCGCGAGCTGCGCCACCCCGGTCAGCGGCGTCGCCCAGGCGAGCGTCAGCCCGAGATCCCAGCCGAGCGCGCGCCCGAGCAGCATCCCGACGATGAAGAGCAGGTTCAAGAGCACCGGCGCCGCCGCCGCCGCGGTGAAGCGGCCGTTGGCGTTCAGCACCCCCGACACCATCGAGGCGAGCGAGATCAGCAGGATATAGGGGAAAGTGATCCGCCCGTATTCGACCGCGAGGTCGAAGCGCGCGTCGCCCGCGAACCCCGCCGCCATCAGCCACACGAGCCCCGGCATGGCGATCATCGCCACCGCCGAGAATACCGCGACCACGAAGGCCAGCCCCGAGAACGCGTCCTGGGCAAAGCGCTGGGGGTCGTCGCCCCCCTCGAGCTTCTTGGAGAACAGCGGCACGAAGGCGGTGTTGAAGGCGCCCTCGGCGAAGAAGCGCCGGAACATGTTGGGCAGCGACAGCGCGACGAGGAACGCCTCGGCCACCGGCCCTGTCCCGAGCCAGGCGGCCATCAGGATGTCGCGCACGAAGCCCGAGAGGCGCGACAGGAACGTCCACAATCCGACCGAGACAAAGCCCCGCACCAAGCCGCCGCGCATTCTCGTCCCTTCCGGTCCTGCCCTTCGCGCGCCGCCCTAGCCCCGCGGACCCGCCCGCCGCAAGGGGCCGCGCGACGCCACCAGCCCTTGCGCCGCGCGCTCCGCTTCTTTCTGGCGCAAACACCCATCGGCCGCCGTCGCCCGGGACCAGCGGCAACCCCTGCCTACCCCGCCGCCCGTTCGGCCCCCTCGCGGATCGCCTGCCGCAGCTTGCGCTCCAGCGCGTCGCGGCGGGACTGCTGGTGCATCTTCAGCCCGAACATGTCCTTGACGTAGAAGCTGTCGACCACCTGCGCCCCATAGGTGGCGATCACGGCGCTCACGATCTGGATGTGGTTGGCGGCCAGCGTCCGGGTCAGGTCATAAAGCAGCCCCGGCCGGTCGCGGGTATCGACCTGGATGATCGTGTGGATCTCGGACCCTTCGTTGTCGAAGGTGACGTGGGTCGGAAAGCGGAACGCGCGCTCGCGCCGCTTGACCTTGTCGCGGTCGGCGAAGGCCTCGCGCGGGACGACCTCGCCCGCCAGCGTGCGCTCGATCATCCGGCGCAGCTGCGGCAGCCGTTCCGAGGAATAGGGCCGCCCCTCTGCGTCCTGCACCCAGAAGACCGCGGTCGCATAGCCGTCGCGGGTCGTATAGGTGCGCGCGTCCACCACGTTCGCGCCCACCAGCGCCAGCGCCCCGGCGAGGCGCGAGAAGAGGCCTGGGTGGTCGGCCATGACGAACGCCGCCCGGGTCGCGTCGCGGCGCAGGTCGGGGTCGAGGTCCATGCGGATCTCTTCGGCCGAGATGCCCTTGAGCAGCCGCGCGAACACCTGCTGGCTGTCGGTCGGCAGGCCCTGCCAGTAGCTGTCGTAATGCCGCCCCGTCTCGGCCCGGATGTCGGCCGGCGCCCAGCCCTGCGCGGTCAGCAGATGCCTGAGCGAGCGGCGCGCCTCGTCCACCCGCTGCTCGCGGTTCACGTCCTCGAGGCCGTTTTCCAGCGCGTCCGCCGTCAGCCGGTGCAGCTTGCGCAGCAGCTCGGCCTTCCAGTTGTTCCACGTCCCTGGCCCCACGCCGCGGATGTCGCAGACCGTCAGCACCAGCAGCAGGTCGAGCCGGCGGCGCGAGCGCACCGCCTTGGCAAAGTCGCGCAGCGTGCGCGGGTCGGCGATGTCGCGCTTCTGCGCCACGTCGGACATGAGCAGGTGGTTGCGGACCAGCCATTCGACCAGCTCGGTCCGCTCGGCCGAGAGCCCCAGCCGCTGGCAGATGCGGCGGGCGAGCTGGGCGCCGATGATCGAGTGATCCTCGGGGCGGCCCTTGCCAATGTCGTGCAACAGCGTGGCGAGATAGATTACCGTCCGGTCGATCGGGCCTCCCATGATCCGGCTGACGATCGGCAGGTCCTCGACCACCTCGCCGCGCTCGATCCGGGCCAGCTCGGCCACGCACTGGATCAGGTGCTCGTCCACGGTGAAGTGGTGATAGACGTTGAACTGCATCATGGCGACGATGCGCTCGAACTCGGGGATATAGGCGCCGAGCACGCCCAGCTCGTTCATCCGCCGGAGCGCGCGTTCGGGGTTGCCGTGGCGCAGCAGCAGGTCAAGGAAGATGCGCGCCGCCTCGGGGTCGGTGCGCACGCTGTCGTCGAAGCGGCGCAGGTTGCGCGCCACCCGGCGCATGGCGTCGGGGTGCAGCAGGATCTCGGTGCGCAGCGCCTCCTCGAACAGGCGCAGGATGTTCAGCGGGTCGTCGAAGAAATGCTCGGGGTCGGCGACGGTCAGGCGGCCGGTCTCGACCTGAAAGCCCGGCCGGACGCGGCGGCGGCGGAACCGCTCGAGCAGGGGCGCGCGGTAGAGGTGGCGTTGCTCGAGCGCGGTCAGGAACACGCGGGTCAGCTCACCCACTCGTGTGGCGTGGCGGAAATACTCCTGCATGAAGATTTCCACGCCCCGCCGGCCGCCCGCATCGCGGTAGCCCATGCGCTCGGCCACCTCGAGCTGCATGTCAAAGCTGAGCTTGTCGGCCGCCCGACCGGCGGCGAGATGCAGCTGGCAGCGCACCGCCCAGAGGAAGTCCTCGGCCGCCCAGAAGGTCGTGTGCTCCTCGCGGGTGAAGAGGCCCAGATCGACCAGCTCGATCGCCCGGTCGACCTGGTGGATGTACTTGCCGATCCAGTAGAGGGTCTGGAGGTCGCGCAAGCCCCCCTTGCCCTCCTTGACGTTCGGCTCGAGCACGTAGCGCTGCCCGCCCTGGCGCTGGTGGCGGGCGCTGCGCTCGGCGAGCTTGGCCTCGATGAACTCGGGGACGGTGCGGCTGAAGAGCTCGGGCCACAGCCGGTCGCGCAGCTCCTGCGCGATCACGGCGTCGCCGCAGATCAGCCGGTGCTCGAGCAGGCTGGTGCGGATGGTCATGTCGCCCTCGGCCAGCCGCAGGCATTCGTCGACCGAGCGGGTGGCCTGGCCGACCTTCAGCTTGAGGTCCCAGAGCATGTAGAGCATCGACTCGACGACGCTCTCGATCCAGCCGGCGGGTTTCCACGGGTGGACGAACAGCAGGTCCACGTCCGAATGGGGCGCCATCTCGCCGCGGCCGTAGCCGCCGACGGCCATGACGGCGAGGCGCTCGGCCTCGGTCGGCGCGAGGTTGGGGTGCAGGTGCACGGTGGCGACGTGGTGGATCGCCTGCACCGTGGCGTCGGTCAGCGCGGCGATGGCGCGGACCGTCTCGCGCCCCTTGCGGGGGTGCGTGGCGAGGCCGGCGACGATGTCGGCCATCGCCTCGGCCCGGGCGGTGGTCAGCAGGGCGACGGTGCGGGCGCGGATGTCGCGGGCGTCGGTCGCGCCGACGAGCGCCGCATCGATGGCCACCTGGGCGGTGGCCGGGTCGAAGAGCGGGTGCGCCCCGGGCAGGGCCGGGGCGCTCTGGATGGCGGTCACCGCGTCGCGGCCGGGCGCGGCGCCCGGATCGGGGTGGGCCAAGTTCAGAACCCGAAACCGCCGAAGCTGGACCGCGCCGGGTCGATCACGACCAGCTTGCCCCCTTGTAGCGTGGCGACGGACAGCTGGCGCTGGTTCGACCCGTCGGGCCGCAGCCGGAACGGCCCCTGGATGCCCGCGAAGCCCGCCCCCCGGGTCAGGCCCGCTGTGGTGACGGCGTTGGCGCGCCCGGCACGGACGTTGGCGGCGATCGCCGAGACGCCGTCATAGGCAAGCGTGGCGAAGTCGTGGGGGTTCTCGCCGTAGGCGGCGCGGTAGCGGGCGTTGAACGCGGCCATGCGGCCGAGGTCCGGGACCGCGAACCAGCCGTTCTGCAGCTGCGGCAGGCCGGCGCGGCTTGCCGGGACGTCCCAGCGGGTCAGGCCCATGAGCTGGATCGAGCGCGAGGACACGCCGGCGCTGGCGAGCGCCGCGGTGATCTCGGGCAGGGCCTCGGCGTGATTGCCGGTCACGAACAGCGCCTGGGCCTGGTTCTGGGCCGCCGCGCGGGCGATGGTCGGGGCGATGGCGTCCATCTCGGCCCGGCTGAGGCCGTGGCCGGTCTTGCCGACCATCGTGCCGCGGTTGCGGGCGATGGCGCCCTCGATCGCGGCGCCGCCGAGCTGACCGGCGACGTCGTTCTCGTGGACGATCAGGAAGCGGCGCAGGCCTTGCTTGACGCCGTAGGAGACGAGCCGGTCGGCGGTGTTGCCGAAGGTGTTGCCGAGCACGAAGAGGTTGCCGCCGGCGATGTCGGCGTTGTTCGAGAAGGACAGCACGTTGACCCGGCCGCGGACGGCGTTGCCGACCGCGTTGGCCGATTCGCCATGCAGCGGGCCGACGATGACCTTGGCGCCCTCGGCCACGGCCTTGTTGGCCATGGCGACGGCCTGGCCCGCGTCGTCGCCCAATTCGTAGACCCGCAGGTCGATCCGCGCGCCCTGCGCGTCGGCCACTGCCATCCGCGCGGCGTTGGCCATCGAGCGGGACATGTAGTCGTAGTTCGGATCGCCCGAGCCGCCGGGCACGAGCAGCGCCACCTGGACCGGCTGGGACGGATCGATCATCGGGCCGGTCTGCGCGCCGGTTGCGGTGGGTTCGGTGGGCGCGCAGGCGGCGAGCGCCGCCGCCGAGACGAGGGCCGCGACCCGCAGCAGGGGGCGGCGCCAGAGCGCAGCCGGGCGGGCCGTGAGAGTGGCGGACATGCGGGTGATTCCCTCTTTCTGGGGTGCCGGATGCGGGGCAGGGTAGTCTTGTTCCGTGCCGCGTGGCAACCTGACCGACCCGGCAGGTCAGGGGCGCACCGGCCGGTGCGCGCGGGGCCCCGAGGGCGCGCCGGGGCGGCGCGACACGGCCCCGCGGACGGGGCGCTCGCAGCGGAGGTTTAACATGGCGGGATCAGACGACGACGGCAGCGGCGGCGCCGCACACGCGGCCCCGCAGCCGGTACCGGCGGGCGTGCTGGCCGCACGGCTCGAGCCGGGGCTGCACCTCGTCGCGACCCCGATCGGCACGGCGCGCGACATCACCCTGCGGGCGCTCGACGTGCTCAACGCCGCCGATCTTCTGGCGGCCGAGGACACCCGCACCCTCCGCCACCTGCTCGCCATCCACGGCATCCCGCTGCGCGGGCGCCGCATCGTGGCCCACCACGATCACAACGCCGCCCGCTCGACCCCGGCAATCCTCTCCGCCATCGGCCGCGGCGAGGCGGTCGCCTATGCCTCGGACGCGGGAACGCCGCTGGTGGCCGACCCCGGCTTCACCCTGGCGCGCGAGGTCACCGCCGCCGGCGGCCGCGTCCACGCCGTGCCCGGCGCCTCGGCGCTGCTCGCGGCCCTGAGCGTCGCGGGTCAGCCCACCGACCGGTTCCTCTTCGCGGGCTTCGCCCCCTCGGCGCAGGGCGCCCGCCGCCGGTGGCTCGCCGAGGTCGCCGGGGTCGGCACGACGGCGGTAATCTTCGAGAGTCCGAGGCGCGTTAAGGAAATGTTGGAAGAGTTGTGCGAACTTGACCCGAATCGCGCTATCTGTGTGTGCAGGGAACTGACGAAGAAGTTCGAGGAAGTCCGGCAAGGCACGGTCGCCGAAATCGCGGCGGGCATCCCCGACGAGGGGCTTCGCGGCGAGGTCGTGGTGGTGCTGGGTCCACGCCCGGCGGAACTGGCGGACGATGATGGTGTCCGGGCCGCCCTCGCCGGGCGGCTGGCGACGATGACGGTGCGCGACGCCGCCGCGGCCGTGGCGGCCGAGACGGGCCGGGCGCGCAAGGATGTGTATCGCATGGCTCTGGCCATGCAGGAGGGTGAGTGATGCAGACCGCAATGCCCTGGGTCACCCAGACCCGCCCCCGAACCGCCCCCGCCGGGGTGCGCGCCGCCCGGGGACTGGCTGCCCACGCCAGCGGCCATTCGGCCGAAGCCCGCGTGGCCGATCACTACCGGGACCGCGGGGCCGAGGTTCTCGAGCGGTGCTGGCGCAGCCCAGCCGGCGAGGTGGACCTGATCGTCCGCGACGGCGAGGCCGTGGTTTTCGTCGAGGTGAAAAAGGCCGATACCCATGACGCGGCCGCCGCCCGGCTGTCGCGTCGGCAGATGGACCGCATCTGCACGGCAGCGCTCATCTATGCCGACAAGCTTCCGGGTGGCGCGCTGACCGACATCCGCTTCGACGCCGCGCTGGTGGACGCGACCGGCCGGGTCGAGGTCATCGAGAACGCGTTCGGCCTGAACTGACCGCGCCTTGCATCGCCGAGCCGGTCGCGCGACAACCGGCACCGATTGATGGTGAGCGGAGAGCCGGGATGAGCCTCAAGGTCGCGTTGCAGATGGACCCGATCGAGGCGGTCTCGATCGACGGGGATTCGACCTTTCGACTGGGGCTCGAGGCCCAGACCCGGGGCCACAGCCTGTTCCAGTACACGGCCGATCGGCTGATCTTCGACGAGGGGCGGCTGCTCGCGCACGGGCGCGACGTCACCTTGCGCCGCGAGGCGGGAAACCACGTCGATTTCGGTGAGTGGCAGACCGTCGACCTGTCCGGATTCGATGTCGTCTGGCTGCGGCAGGACCCCCCGTTCGACATGGCCTACGTCACCTCGACCCACCTGCTCGACCGCATCCATCCGGCCACGCTGGTCGTGAACGACCCGTTCTGGGTGCGGAATTCGCCCGAGAAACTGATGGTTCTCGATTTCCCCGACCTCACCCCGCCGACCATGATCGCCCGCGACGTGCGGGCCATCCGCGGCTTCCGCCAGCGTCACGGCGAAATCATCCTCAAGCCGCTCTATGGCAATGGCGGCGCGGGCGTCTTTCACTTGCCGCAGGCCGACGCCAATCTGTCGGCGTTGCTCGAGTTATTCGGCGGCATGAACCGCGAGCCGGTGATCGTGCAGAAATACCTGCCCGCCGTGGTCAAGGGCGACAAGCGCATCATCCTCGTGGACGGTGAACCCGTGGGCGCGATCAACCGCGTCCCGGCGCAGGGCGAGGCCCGGTCCAACATGCACGTTGGCGGACGGCCCGAGAAGGTCGGCCTGACCGATCGTGAGCGCGAGATCTGTGCCCGCATCGGGCCGGTCCTGCGCGAGAAGGGGCAGATCTTCGTCGGGATCGACGTGATCGACGGTTGGCTGACCGAGATCAACGTGACCTCGCCGACCGGCATCCAGGAGCTCGAGCGGTTCGATGGGGTCAACGCTGCCGCGCTGATCTGGGAGGCGATCGAGCGCCGGCGGGCGGCGTAAGGTCGCTGACGGAAGCGTTCGCGGCGATGTATCTGGCTACACCCTTAAAAGTATGCGTCGGGAACGCGCCAGCACACAGCATTCCCCTTCGCGCGGTCGCTGTTAACTCTTTCTCAACCGCTCGCAGCTAACGTCCCCTCGAAACGAGGGAGCACCGGATGGTCGCAATCGCCTACAGCGTCGCCTTTGACGGGATCGAGGCGCGGCTGGTCGAGGTTCAGGCGGCGGTGTCGCCCGGGCTGCCGTCCTTCACCGTCGTAGGCCTGCCCGACAAGGCGGTGAGCGAGGCGCGCGAGCGGGTCCGGGCGGCGTTCGCCGCGATGGCCATTGCCATGCCGTCGAAGCGGGTCACGGTGAACCTCTCGCCCGCCGACCTGCCGAAGGAGGGCTCGCATTTCGACCTTCCCATCGCGCTCGCCATCCTCGCCGCGCTCGATCTCGTGCCCGCCGACGAGCTGGCGACGGTGGTTTCGCTCGGCGAACTGGCGCTTGACGGGCGGCTGGTGCCGGTGGCCGGGGCGCTGCCGGCCGCGGTGGCGGCGGCCGACGAGCAGCGCACGCTGATCTGCCCTCCCGCCTGCGGGGCCGAGGCGGCATGGGTCGGGGCGGTGCCCGTCGTGGCGCCGCAGGGCCTGCGGCAGGTGGTCGACCACCTGACCGGCCGCGCGCCGGTGGCGCAGGCGCGGGCCGGGGATGTGCGGCCCCCCGCGCCGGGACCCGACATGGCCGACGTCCGCGGGCAGGAGCGCGCCAAGCGCGCCATCGAGATCGCCGCGGCGGGCCGCCATCACCTGCTGATGGTGGGGCCGCCGGGGTCGGGCAAGTCGATGCTCGCCGCCCGCCTGCCGGGGTTGATGCCCGAGCTGACGCCGGCCGAGGCGCTCGAGACGTCGATGATCCAGTCGCTCGCGGGGATGCTGAGCGAGGGCGCGATCTCACGGGCGGCGCCCTATCGCGACCCGCATCACACCGCCTCGATGGCGGCCATGGTCGGGGGCGGGCGGGGGGCGCGGCCGGGAGAGATCAGTCTTGCCCACAATGGCGTGCTGTTCATGGACGAACTGCCCGAGTTCCCGCGCCAGGTGCTCGAAACGCTGCGCCAGCCGCTCGAGATCGGTGAGGTGGTGGTGGCGCGGGCCAACGCACACGTGCGCTATCCCTGCCGCTTCCTGCTGGTGGCGGCGGCGAACCCGTGCCGCTGCGGGCATCTCGCCGATGCCGCGCGCGCCTGTGCCCGCGCGCCGCAGTGCGGGGCGGATTATCTCGGCAAGCTGTCGGGGCCGCTGATGGACCGCTTCGACCTGAGGATCGAGGTGCCGCCGGTGGCGATCGGCGATCTCGAGCAGCCCGCGGCGGGCGAGGCCAGCGCCGGGATCGCCGCCCGGATCGCCGCGGCGCGGGCGGTGCAGGCCGACCGCTTTGCCGCGCACCCGACGCTGCGGGTGAACGCGGATGCCTCGGGCGGGGTGCTCGAGGAGATCGCGGCCCCGGATGCCGAGGGCCGCAGCCTGATCCTGCGCGCGGCCGAGCGGCTGGGGTTGAGCGCGCGCGGGTATCACCGGGTGCTGCGGACGGCCCGGACCATCGCCGACCTCGACGGCAGCGAACGGGTGCGCGCGCCTCATCTGGCCGAGGCGATCAGCTACCGGTTGCCGTTTGCCGCGGCGGCGTGAAGGAGGGGGGAACAACGAGAAGCTGACGAAACATTTTTGCGGGCGAGGCGGATTTCCGCTTGCACGTTGGCTCGGAAAGCCACCCCCTCGCTGGCCGCTGGCCGCTGGCCGCTGGCCGCTGGCCGCTGGCCGCTGGCCGCTGGCCGCTGGCCGCTGGCCGCTGGCCGCTGGCCGCTGGCCGCTGGCCGCTGGCCGCTGGCCGCTGGCCGCTGGCCGCTAGGTTCCCGCGCCGCCCCGCCCATTCCTTGCCCCGCCGCCACGGGTCGCCTAGGACTGGCGTGACCGGCGCCCGTCGAGGCGCCGAAGGGCGCATGGGCGAGAGGCGGAGGCTGGGATGCAGGGGCGGCGGGTTCTGCTGATCGTCGGGGGCGGGATCGCGGCCTACAAGACGCCCGAGCTGATCCGGCTGCTCTCCGGGGCGGGCGTCAGGATCACCACCGTCCTGACCGAGGGGGGCGCGCAGTTCGTCACCCCGCTGACCCTCGCCTCGCTGTCGGGCGAGGCGTGCCACACCGCGCTCTGGGACCTCACGCGCGAGGCCGAGATGGGGCATATCCAGCTGTCACGCGCGGCCGATCTGGTCGTGGTTGCGCCGGCGACGGCGGACCTCATGGCGAAGATGGCGGCGGGGCTGGCGGGCGACCTCGCCTCGACCCTGCTCATGGCGACCGACAAGCCGGTGCTGATCGCCCCGGCGATGAATGTGCGGATGTGGGAGCATCCGGCCACGCGCCGCAATCTGGAGACCCTGCGCGGCGACGGGATCCTGACGGTCGGACCCGATGTCGGGGCGATGGCCTGCGGCGAGTGGGGCGAGGGGCGGATGGCCGAGCCTGCGGCAATCGTCGCGGCGATCCGCGAGGCCTTGGGTGGCGGTGCGGCTGGCCCAGGTTCGGGTGGCGGCTTGGCCGAAGAGACGGGCCGCGGGGCAGAGGCGCCGCTGCGGCTGACCGACGCCATCCTGCGGCTCACGCCGGATTCTGCCGTCCGCGCGGCGGCGGGGGCAACTGGGCGTGGCGAGACGGTGGCGCCGCTCGCGGGGATGGGCGAGGATGCGCCGCTTGATGCCGGCGGGACCAATGTGGAGCCGAGCAACACGACTGATGGATCGGGTCTTGCCGCAGAGGACCATACGGCGACAGGCGCCGCTGGCCCGGTGCAGGCCCAACCGGAATCCGCCGGTCCGACCAGCGCAAACCGCCCCAACCCCGGCGCCGCGTGTCCCACCGCGCCCGGTCCGCTCGCAGGTCGCCACGTCATCGTCACCTCTGGCCCGACGCATGAGCCGATCGACCCGGTGCGCTACATTGCCAACCGCTCGTCGGGCGCGCAGGGGACCGCGATCGCCGCGGCGCTGCGCGATCTGGGCGCGCGGGTCAGCTTCGTCACCGGCCCGGCCGAAGTGCCGCCGCCCGCGGGCGTCGAGGTGATCGCGGTCGAGACGGCGCGCGAGATGCGCGACGCGGTGGAAGGCGCGCTGCCGGCCGACGCCGCGGTCATGGCCGCCGCGGTGGCCGACTGGCGCGTGGTGAACGCCGCCGACCGCAAGCTGAAGAAGGACGGCTCGGGTCGGCCCCCGGCGCTCGAGATGGCGGAAAACCCGGACATCCTCGCCTGGATCAGCCGCTCGGACCGGCGCCCCGCGCTGGTGGTGGGGTTTGCGGCCGAGACCGACGATGTGGTGGCCAACGCCACCGCCAAGCGGGCGCGGAAGGGCTGCGACTGGATCGTCGCCAACGACGTCCGCCCCGTCACCGGGATCATGGGCGGCGCCGAGAACGCCGTGGTGCTCGTCACCGCGGACGGCGCCGAGCCGTGGCCGCGGCTGCCCAAGACCGAGGTCGCGCGCCGCCTCGCCGGGCGCATCGCCGCGGCGCTGGGCGAGGGGGCGGCCGCGCCGGACGAGGCGCCGTGAGCCGCGTCTATCTCGACTGGAACGCCACCGCGCCCCTGCGGCCCGAGGCGCGGGCGGCGATGGCTGAGGCGCTGGACGTGACCGGCAACCCCTCGAGCGTCCATGCCGAGGGGAGGGCGGCCAAGATGCTGCTCGAGCGGTCGCGCGAGACGCTGGCCGAGGCGCTCGGCGCGGCGCAGGCCGACATCGTCTTTACCTCGTGCGCGACCGAGGCGGCGGCGCTGGCGCTCGAGGGGCAGGGGCTCACCTGCGCCGGGATCGAGCATGACGCGGTCCGCGCCTGGTGCGCCGAGACGCTGCTGGTCGAGGCGAGCGGGCGGGTGACGGTCGCGGACCCGGCGGGCGCCGCGCTGCAGCTCGCCAACAGCGAGACCGGGGTGATCCAGGACCTGCCGCATGGGCTCGCGGTCAGCGACCTGACCCAGGCGTTCGGCAAGATCCCCTTTGCCTTCGACTGGCTCGGCGTCGAGGCGGGGTTCGTCAGCGCCCACAAGCTCGGCGGCCCGCGCGGCGTGGGCGCGCTGATCCTGCGCGCGGGCGCCGACCGTCCGGCCCGGCTGCGCGGCGGCGGGCAAGAGAGCGGGCGCCGCGCCGGCACCGAAAACCTTGCCGGAATCGCCGGTTTCGCGGCCGCGGCGGTGGCGGCGCAGCGCGACCTCGCGGCGGGAATGGCGGAAAAACTGGCCGAAATGCGCGACCGGCTGGCGATGAGGCTGGAAGATCATGACGGAAACACTATGTTGCCGGGACGCGATTCCCCCCGGCTGCCGCAGACGCTGTCGATCCTGACGCCCGGCTGGCGCGGAGAGACGCAGGTGATGCAGATGGACCTCGCCGGTTTCGCCGTCTCGGCGGGGTCGGCCTGCTCGTCGGGCAAGGTCCGATCCAGCGGGGTGTTGCGGGCGATGGGCGTGCCTGAGGCGGATGCCGGGTGCGCGCTCAGGGTGTCGTTCGGGGCGACGACGACGCCAGAGGAATTGGACCGCTTTGCCGCCGCGTGGCTTTCCGCCCGCGCCCGCTGGCAGAGCAAGCAGGGAAGGTGAGGCCGATGGCTGAAACCATGATGGCGGAGACGGGCCCGCAGGAACTGGACGTCCGCGAGGGCGTGGACCGCGAGACGGTCGAGACCGTGGCCAGCATGGGGTCCTACAAATACGGCTGGGACACCGACATCGAGATGGAATACGCCCCCAAGGGGCTGAGCGAGGACATCGTCCGGCTGATCTCGCAGCGCAACGATGAACCCGAGTGGATGACCGAGTGGCGGCTGGCCGCGTTCCGCCGCTGGCAGGGGATGGAGGAGCCGCGCTGGGCGATGCTCAACTATCCCGAGATCGACTATCAGGACCAGTATTACTACGCCCGCCCGAAGAGCATGGCGGTCAAGCCGAAGTCGCTGGACGAGGTCGATCCGAAGCTGCTCGCCACCTATGAAAAGCTGGGGATTCCGCTCAAGGAGCAGGCGATCCTCGCCGGGATCGAGGGTGCCGAGGGCGCCCCGGCCGAGGCGCGGCGGGTGGCGGTCGACGCGGTCTTCGACAGCGTCTCGGTGGGCACGACCTTCAAGGACGAGCTGGCCAAGGCGGGGGTGATCTTCTGCTCGATCTCCGAGGCGATCCGCAACCACCCCGAGCTGGTGCGCAAGTACCTTGGCTCGGTCGTGCCGCAGTCCGACAATTTCTTCGCCACGCTGAACAGCGCGGTCTTTTCGGACGGCTCGTTCGTCTACATCCCGCCGGGCGTCCGCTGCCCGATGGAGCTGTCGACCTATTTCCGCATCAATGCCGAGAACACCGGCCAGTTCGAGCGCACCCTGATCATCGCCGACAAGGGCAGCCACGTCAGCTACCTTGAAGGCTGCACGGCGCCCAAGCGCGACACCGCCCAACTGCACGCCGCGGTGGTCGAGATCGTGGTGCTCGAGGATGCCGAGGTGAAGTACTCGACCGTCCAGAACTGGTTTCCGGGCGACGAAGAGGGCAAGGGCGGCATCTACAACTTCGTCACCAAGCGGGCCGACTGCCGCGAGGCGCGCGCCAAGGTCATGTGGACCCAGGTCGAGACCGGCAGCGCGATCACCTGGAAATACCCCTCGTGCATCCTGCGCGGCGAGGCGAGCCAGGGCGAGTTCTACTCGATCGCCATCGCCAACAATGCCCAGCAGGCCGACACCGGGACCAAGATGATCCATCTTGGCAAGAACACCCGCTCGCGCATTGTTTCTAAAGGGATTTCCGCGGGACGGGCGCAGAACACCTATCGCGGGCTCGTGTCGATGCACCCGCGGGCGACGAACAGCCGCAACTATACCCAATGCGACAGCCTGCTGATCGGCGACCAGTGCGGGGCGCACACCGTGCCCTACATCGAGGTCAAGAACACCTCGAGCCGGGTCGAGCACGAGGCCACCACCTCGAAGGTCGATGACGACCAGCTCTTCTACTGCCGCGCCCGCGGCGTGGGCGAGGAAGAGGCGGTGGCGCTGGTCGTCAACGGCTTCTGCCGCGAGGTGCTGCAGGCGCTGCCGATGGAATTCGCCATGGAGGCCCAGAGCCTCGTGGCCATCTCACTGGAAGGAAGCGTCGGCTGAGCCGGCGCCCGAGGGGTCAGGAATGCTGAACATCACCAATCTCCACGCCGAGCTCGAGGACGGCTCGCGGCAGATCCTCAAGGGGGTCGACCTGACCGTCCCGGCGGGCGAGGTCCACGCGATCATGGGGCCGAACGGGTCGGGCAAGTCGACGCTCTCCTATGTGCTGTCGGGCCGCGACGGCTATGAGGTCACGCAGGGGACCGCGACGCTCGAGGGCGCCGACCTGCTGGAGATGGAGCCCGAGGAACGCGCCGCGGCGGGGCTGTTCCTGGCGTTCCAGTATCCGGTCGAGATCCCGGGCGTGGGCAACATGACCTTCCTGCGGACGGCGGTGAACGCGCAGCGCAAGGCGCGGGGCGAGGCCGAGCTGACCGCCGGCGAGTTCCTCAAGGTGGTGCGCGAGAAGGCCAAGGGCCTCGACATCGACGCCGAGATGCTGAAGCGCCCGGTCAACGTGGGCTTCTCGGGCGGCGAGAAGAAGCGCAACGAGATCCTGCAGATGGCGATGCTCGAGCCGCGGATGTGCATCCTGGACGAGACCGACTCGGGCCTCGACGTGGACGCGATGCGGCTGGTGGCGGAAGGGGTGAACGCGCTGCGCTCGCCCGAGCGGGCGTTCCTCGTCATCACCCACTACCAGCGCCTGCTGGACCATATCCGCCCGGACGTGGTGCACATCATGCACGACGGCCGGATCGTGAAGACCGGCGGGCCCGAGCTGGCGCTCGAGGTCGAGCAGAACGGCTATGCCGACATCCTGAGCGAGGCCGTCGATGGCTGACGCCGCGACCCTCACCCAGCAGACCCCGACCGTCGAGGGCGGCACGCCCGCGCCGCGCGACGCGCTGGCCGCGCGGCTCGACGGGCTGACCGTGGGGATCGCGCGCGACGGCACGCTGGCCCCCGCGCGGTCCGAGGCGGCCGCGCGCCTGCGGGCCATGGGCCTGCCGCGTCCGCGCGATGAATACTGGCGCTACACCGACCCCGCGCCGTTCAACGCCGAGGCGCCGCGGCCGGTGGCCGTGGACCCGGCGCTCGGCGATCCGCCGCTCTTTGCCGACATCGACCGGCTGCGCCTGGTGTTCGTGGACGGGGCCTTCGACGCCGCGGCCTCGGACCCGCTGGAGGCCGAAGGGATCGAGATCGCCCCGCTCAGCCGCGCCGACGCCGAGCCGGGCCACTGGGTCGGGGCCGCCTACGGCGTGCTCGAGGCCGCCGGGCAGGTGCCGGTGCGCCGCCCCTTCGCGGCGCTGAACACCGCCGCCGCCCGGGACGGGGCGGTGATCCGGGTGACCGGCTCGGTCGCGCGGCCGGTCCAGATCCTCTACCGCCGCAGCGACGACGCGGCCGACGTGCTCTGCCACCACGTCCTGCGGCTCGAGCCCGGGGCGGCGCTCACGCTGCTCGAGAACGGCATCGTGGGCGCCCGCGGCAACGTGGTGATCGAGGCCGATCTCGGCGCCGGCGCACGGCTGAACCATGTCGCCGCGCATCGGGCCGGGCAGCCGCGGGTCTCGGTCTCGCATCTCTTCGCCCGGCTGGCCGAGGGCGCCGCGCTGAAGAGCTTTGCGCTGTCGGTGGACGGCGCGCATATGCGTCAGGAAAGCTGGATCGACATCGCGGGCGACGACGCGCTCGCCCATGTCGCGGCGGCGGTGCTGGGCGACGGCGACGGCTTCCACCAGGACGACACGGTGTTCGTCACCCACGGCGGCCTGCGCGGTGAAAGCCGGCAGGTGTTCAAGAAGGTGCTGAAGAACGGCGCCACCGGGGTGTTCCAGGGCAAGATCCTCGTCAAGCCCGGGGCGCAGAAGACCGACGGCTACCAGATCAGCCAGGCGCTGCTGCTGGACGAGGCGAGCCAGTTCCTGGCCAAGCCCGAGCTGGAAATCTACGCCGACGACGTGAAGTGCAGCCACGGCTCGACCACCGGGGCGCTGGACGAGACCGCCCTCTTCTACCTGCGTTCGCGCGGGGTGCCGCGTGAGCGGGCGATCGTGCTGCTGGTGCTGTCCTTCCTCGCCGACGCGTTGGACGAGGTCGAGGACGAGGCGCTGCGGACCCAGATCGGCGAACGGCTCGAGGACTGGCTGACCGCGCGGGCCACGGCGCTGCCGGGACCGGGCGGGGCGGGGGCCTGAGCACGCCATGACACGCCGTCCGCCGCGCGGCATGGGCCTGATCCCGCGTATCCTCTCGACCTGGCGGGCGCCGGGCCGGGCGGTCCGGGGGATGGCCGCGATGCCTGAGCCGGCGATGCTGGCGCTGCTGTTCGGCACGATGGCCGTCTATTTCGTCGCCCAGTGGCCCGGCCATGCGCGCGCCGCAATGCTCGACCCCTCGGTGCCGTTGCAGGCGCATCTGGGCGGGGCACTGCTGGCGACGCTGTTCCTGATGCCGCTGATCGTGATGGCCGTGGGAACCCTGTCAGGCGCGCTGATCCGCGCGGCCGGGGGGCGGATCGAGGGGCGGCTCGCGCGGCTGGCGCTGACCTGGGCGCTGGCGGCGACCGCGCCGGTGATGCTGCTGGGCGGGCTGGTGGCCGGGCTGGTCGGGCCGGGGCCGGGGCTCACGCTGGTTCACGCCGTGGCCGGCGCCGCCTTCCTGCTGTTCTGGATCGCCGGGCTGCGCGCCCTGACCCTGCAAAGAGAGCCGGCATGATCCCGCTGATCAAACTGACCTTGCGCAACCCGCTGATCGCCTGGCAACAGCTGCGCCGCCTGCCGCTGACGACCGGCGACGCCTGGTCGCTGGTGCTCGCCACCGCGGCGCTCTCGGCGGTGCTGAGCTGGCTCGGCGCGCAGCTGCTGCCCGGCTCGGCCGAGGGGGCTGGCGTTCTGGCCGCGCTCGCCCGCGAGCCGATGGCGATGGCCGGCGTGCAGGTCGCCTCGGCGACGCTGGCCGCGTTCCTGCTGGCCGAGGTCGGGCGCATCTTCGGCGGCACCGGCAAGTTCGGCGACGCGCTGCTGGCGATCGGCTGGGTCGAAGCGGTGCTGATCACGCTGCAGGCGCTGCAGCTGGTGCTGACCGTGGTGCTGCCGCCGCTCGGCGCGCTCGTCGGCCTCGCCACGCTGCTGATCGCGGCCTATCTGATCGTTGCGATGACGATGGCGGTGCACGGCTTCCGCAACCCGTTCTTCGTGGTGCTGGGGATCTTCGGGACCGTGATGCTCACCAGCCTGCTGATGTCGATGCTCGCCGCGACGCTCGGCCTGATCCCGGGGGTGCCCACATGAGCCTCGACCTCGACGCCATCCGCGCCGATTTCCCGATCCTCTCGACGCAGGTGAACGGGCGGCCGCTGGTCTATCTCGACAACGGCGCGAGCGCGCAGAAGCCGCAGGTCGTGATCGACGCGATCAGCCGCGCCTATGCGGGTGAATACGCCAACGTCCACCGCGGGCTGCATCACCTGTCGAACCTCGCCACCGAGAATTACGAGCGGGTGCGCGGGATCATCGCCCGCTTCCTCGGCGCGCCGCACGAGGACGAGGTGATCTTCACCTCGGGCTCGACCGAGGCGATCAACCTCGTCAGCTACGCCTGGGCCGCGCCGCGGCTGCAGCCGGGGGACGAGATCCTGCTCTCGGTGCTCGAGCATCACGCCAACATCGTGCCGTGGCATTTCCTGCGCGAGCGGCAGGGCGTCGTGCTGCGCTGGGTCGAACCCGAGCCGGACGGCAGCCTGCCCGCCGACAAGGTGCTGGCCGCCGTCGGCCCGCGCACCCGGCTGATCGCCGTCACCCATATGTCGAACGTCACCGGCACCATCGTGGACGTGGGCGCGATCGCGCGGGGGACCGACGTGCCGGTGCTCGTCGACGGCAGCCAGGCGGCGGTGCACATGCCGGTCGACGTGGCCGCGCTCGGCTGCGACTTCTACTGCATCACCGGCCACAAGCTCTACGGCCCCTCGGGCTCGGGCGCGATCTGGATCCGCCGCGAGCGGCAGGCCGAGATGCGCCCCTTCCTCGGCGGCGGCGACATGATCCGCGAGGTCACGCGCGAGGCGGTCAGCTACGCCGACCCCCCGCTGCGGTTCGAGGCGGGGACCCCGGGGATCGTGAACCAGATCGGCCTCGGCGTCGCGCTCGAGTATCTCATGGGGCTCGGGATGGCGCGGATCGCCGCGCACGAGGCCGAGATCGGGGCTTATGCGCGCGAGCGGCTCGGGGCGCTCAACTGGTTGTCAGTGCAGGGAAATGCGGCTCAGAAGGGCGCGATCTTCTCGATGACGATGGAGGGCGCGCACGCCCACGACATCGCCACGATCCTCGACAAGCGCGGGATCGCGGTGCGGGCGGGGACGCATTGCGCGATGCCGCTGATGCAGTTCTACGGCATCCCCGCCTCGGCGCGGGCGAGCTTTGCGCTCTACAACACCCGCGCCGAGGTCGACGCGCTGGTCGAGGGGCTGAGCTTCTGCCGCGAGCTTTTCGGCTGACGTCAACCTCGTCTTAAGCCTTCGGTGCTAGGCCTCTCGTAACGGGCGTGACGCAGGGGGCAGCATGGCGCGGGTGATGGTGATCCTGATGCTGGTGCTGGCGCCGTGGGCGGCGCGGGCGGCGGTCGATCCGGCCGACCAGCCGGCGGCCGTCTGCGAATGGGCGGCACTGACCGCGGCCGCCGAGGTCGGGGTGCCCCCGGACATCCTGGCCACCCTGACCCTGACCGAGACCGGCCGCCGCCGCGCCGGCATCGTCCGCCCCTGGGCGTGGAGCGTCAATGCCGAGGGCGCCGGCAGCTGGTTCGACGACCCGGCCGAGGCGCTGGCCTTCGCCCAGGACCGCATCGACCAGGGCCGCCTGAACCTCGACATCGGGTGTTTCCAGCTCAACTACCGCTGGCACGGCGAGAACTTCCCCTCGGTGGTCGAGATGTTCGACCCGCTCGAGAACGCCCGCTATGCCGCGCGCTTCGTGCGCGACCTCTACGCCGAGACGGGCGACTGGCGCCGCGCGGCGGGTGCGTTCCACTCGCGCACGGCGGTGAACGCCACGAAGTATCTCGCGCGGTTCGACGAGCTGCGGGCGGCGTTCCTGCAGCGCGGGTTCGACGGCATGGTGGGGACGGCCGAGACCTACAACCGCTTTGCCCTCGCCGGTCCCGTGGACCCCGGCAAGGTCGCCCGCGCCCGCGAGCGCCTGACGCTGCTCGGCGCCCCGCTCGGTGCGCCGCGGACCGGGACACCGGGGTCGCTGGCGGTGGTGGCGGCCAGCCGCGGGGCGCTGATCGGGGCGACGCGCGGGGCGCTGTTCGCTGCCCGGAACCGCGCGGCGCGGGTCGAGGAGGGGGCGCCGGTCCCGGGGCTGGTCGAGACGCCGCCAGGTGAGGGGGAGGGGGATGCGCTTTAGGGGGCGTTGGGTGCGGCCCCCGACAACGGGTTTGTGCGGGCGGTTAGTGAGCGAGGCAAGTGGCTCTAGTTGTTTAACTTTTTGATGAGGTGGTCGCGGCGGTCATGGACGAGGCTCGCTTCAAGAGCGGTCGTGAGAATAAGGAATGCTGGCTTAGGTTCCTCCGAAATCGAGGGACTCAAACCCATGCCACAAAACATTGTGGCTAACCAACGACCCGCTACGGCCGCCGGTTTTCCGTGCAGCAGCTGGATCAGGATTTGCCGTGTCAGTCAGGGCGGTTATGCTCGCGTGCTCAAGCACAAATCCCGCAATTGCGAACCGGCGGACGGCGATCTCTACTGGCGCCGGAGTTGGTTCGGTGGTTGACCCGGTTTTAAAGGCCGACCCTCGCGGCCTGACGATCCTATACCACTCCGGGGTCGTCCTACCACGCAACCTAGCAGGTACAGCTTGGCAGCCGGTGTGGTGCCAACCCCTGACCCGCCACCTGCAGAGCGCGGCTTGCCATCTCCCGACCTCGCTCTAAAGGGGCAGGAGACTTTCGACACGTTGAGTGCAACGTGTTCTTGGTCCTGCCAAGTATCTTGGCCGGTATATCCAAGCCGCGTTCTCAAGCCGGGTCACTGGGCTCAGCCAGCCCACGCAGCGTCGCGATCGGATTCGCATGCGCAGACAACGCGCAATTGTCGCGGCCCGGCGGTTTTTGTCGGTTCGCTTCGCCGTGATGGCAGGACGTGTCTGCTCAAAGGAAACAACCTTCATGGGACGACCGCTATCGAGTCGCTTCGGCCGACACGCTCCCCGATCAGCCGCAGACGCCGTTGCTGGTATTGACCCCCGGTCGTGTCCTTCAGACCGGAGACCTGATTTATTTCGGATCGATCTCGGTTGTGCGGCACTTAAACCTTTGTGAGGCTTACTCGCCCTTGAGCGGGAAACTGATTTTCACAATCATGCCCGTCGCCTCGAAGCTGCGGTTAAAGCGTCCACCAAGGTCGCCTTCAATGAGAGCTTCAATCAATTGCGTTCCGAACCCGCCGTCGGCTGGCAGACTCCCCGCGCGATCGGACGCCGGGGGCACGGCCGACCGCCGTTCCGGCAGCTGCGGCGGAACATCCGCGCTGGGTTGAGTTGGTCGAACGGCTCCGTGGCTGTCGCGGTCTTCCGTTCCGACCCGCTCGCGACCCCCCGACCGAATTTTGCTCTCGACTCCAGAGCGTTCGAAGAAGGCCGAGGCTGCGGCGTTAGCTTTACCCAAGCCGTCAGCGCCGGCTGTCCCGCTCGCGATTGCAGCACCCGTCGCTGTCGGCGCGTCGTTGCCAGAAGCTGTCGTCCCGACGACGGGACGCTCTCGCCAAGTGATTTCAAGCCACCTCGCGCCCTCAACCATCTCCTCCGTCCAGGAGATGGAGAGGCCGTCGCCCGCGTCGCCGCCTCTCTGCCCATGGCGGCTGTATTTCATGGCGTTGGTGACCAGCTCATGCGCCACCAGCCCGACCGCCTGGCCCTCGCGGGCCCCCAGGGTCACAGCGGGGCCGTCGAGCGTCGCCTCGACGACGGCAGGGTCGAGCACCTGGGCCAACTCGTCCCTCAAGAGCGTCCGCAGGTCGGCCCGGCCGGCGCCGTCCCGCCCTAGCGCGTCCTGCGCCTTGGCCATCGCCGCAAGGCGCCCGCCGAAGATGCGTTCGAAATCGGCGAGATCGCGAGCGCCCCGTGCGCTTTGCCGTGCGATCGCCTGGATCCGGGCAATGTGGTTCTTGATCCGGTGCTGCATCTCGCGCAGCAGCAGCGCGCGGTCAGCCGCTTGCCGCTCGGCCAGTTCCGCGGTGCGCCGCGCTGCATCCAGCGCGCGCCGCAGGCTCAGCATGGCGACGCCCACCGCGCCCAGCAGCAGAATTGACAGGGCCCCGACGGTGATGCTGGCCGAGCGATCGCGGACGGTGCGGAACTCGGCCGTGGGCGTCAGGGTGAACTGCCAGCGTCGGCCCGAAACATCGATCTCACGGATCGCGGTCCGCGCGGCCAGCTGCCGCGGCACGGACCCCGGGGTATCGTCGAAAAGCGCAGGCTCAGGCGCGCCAAGGTCGACGACGCGCAGCGTGAGCGGCAGGTCGGGCAGGCCGGCGAGCACGGCTCGGGTCAGGTCGCCCGCGCGGAAGGGGGCATAGACCACCGCCTCCGGTCGCGCCGAGGGCAGGCCGGCCAGCGTCTGCCGGGTCGGCAGATAGATCAGGAACCCGGTCTGCTTGTCTGCGGTGATTTCCTGAACCAGCTGGACGGGGCCCGTCGCGCGCGCCTCGCCTTGCCGCAGCGCGTCCGTGATCGCGGCGCGTCGGACCGGTTCGGAATACATGTCGAACCCGAGCGCCCGCCGGTTGCGATCATCCTGCGGCTCGAGCGCGGCGATGGGGGCGAGGACCGGTTGCTCCGAAGTCGGGGGCGCGACGGCGACCTGCCGCCCGGCGCGCGCCGAGAGCTGCGCGCCGACGGCCGTACGGCTCGCGGCATCGACCAGCGGCGCGTAGCCGATTCCCTGGATGCCGGGCGAGTTCTCGGCCAGCCGCAGGTCGGCGACGTAGCTCGCGAACTCCTCCGCCTCGACGGCGCCATGCTCGGCCTCGAGGTAGCTGCGGGTGGCCCGCAGAAGGGCAATATGCTGCGCCATGCGCTGCTGGAAGCTGCCGATGACGAGATCGGCGAGCCGGTCGAAGCGCGCGGCCGCCGCCCGGTCCTCAAGCCGGGACGTGGCGAAGGTCAGGGCCGCGCCGAGCAGCAGCGTCGCGGCCAGCGATGCGATCATGGGCCAGCCCGACACGCGCGCGGACGAAGGCGCGACAGGAGCATCGGAGGAGGAGTGCGCCGAGCCAGCCGTCCTTGCTGCCGACAAGCTGTCCGCAGCCCTGGACAGGACCTGGGGCTCGGAGGGGGTCATGCGGCGCTCGGGCGGGTCTGGACCATGCGCCCTCGTAAAGCGCCAATCGGGTCGGGTCCAGCGGTCGCGCGGCGCATCGTTCAGTTACGCACAGCCGGAGCGGCAGCCCCGGCCGGGCGAGGCGGCGACGAGGCGGCCTGGCCCGCATCCGGCCCGATACCGCCGCTGTCGCTGAGGTGCCGCTCGACGCTGGCGGCAAGCTCGCTGAGCGAGAACGGCTTGGCCAGGAACAACGCGTTGGGCACCGGGTCCTGCCCTTCGGTCAGCGGCACGTCGGTGTAGCCGGACATGAAGATCACCGGCGTGCCGGACCGCTTGACCAAAGCCTCGCGGACCCAGCTCGGGCCGTCAAGCCCGGGCATCACGACGTCGCTCACCAGAAGATCGACCGTCAGCGCCTCGTCGCGCAGGATGGTCAGCGCCGCCTCGCCGCTGTCGGCCTCGATGACGTCGAAGCCGCGCAGGTTCAGCGCCCGCCGCGCGAACGAGCGGACCGGCGCCTCGTCTTCGACCAGCAGCACGACGCGGCGCCGCTCGGCCGCGCCGCCGGGCAGCGTTGCCGGCGCGGACGCTTCAACAGGCGGGGGCGGTGGCTTGCCGGCTTTTCGGGCGGGGAAATAGAGCGAGAACACCGTCCCCTCACCCGGTGTGCTGCGGCAGAAGATGTAGCCGCCGGTCTGCTTCACGATCCCGTAGGCCGTCGAAAGCCCGAGGCCGGTGCCCTCACCGACGCGTTTGGTGGTGAAGAACGGCTCGAAAATCTTCTCGACCACCTCCGGCGGCATCCCGCAGCCCTGATCGGTCACGGTGATGCGCACGTAGTCGCCGCGGGGCAGGTTGGCCCCCTCCATCGTGCGGCCCGTCCCGAGGCGCAGGTTCTCTGTGTGGATGGCGATCTCGCCGCCCGACGGCATCGCATCGCGGGCATTCACCACCAGGTTCATCAGCACCTGCTCGAGCTGCCGCGCGTCGCCGCGGATCGGGCGCAGCGCGGGGTCGTGGGTGATCGTCAGCACGATCCGCTCGCCCACCAGGCGGTTGAGCAGGTGGGTCAGGTCCGACAGCGTGTCGCGCAGGTCGACGATCTCGGACTTCAGGGTCTGCTTGCGCGAGAACGCCAGCAATTGGCGCACCAGCGCCGCGGCGCGGTTGGCGTTCTGCGAAATCTGGTGGAGGTCGTCGTAGTCCGGGTCGGCGGTGTCGCGCCGAACCATCAGCAGGTCGCAATGGCCGCTGATGGCCGTGAGCAGGTTATTGAAATCATGCGCGATTCCGCCTGCAAGTTGGCCGATCGCCTGCATCTTCTGGCTCTGGACAAACTGGTCCTCGAGCGTGCGCAATGCGCTGGCGTCGGTCAGAACGGCGACGATGCGGTCCACCCCGGGCGCTGCGGCGAGCGTCACCTGCACGTCG
Source organism: Paracoccus sanguinis (assembly GCF_900106665.1). GTDB lineage: Bacteria > Pseudomonadota > Alphaproteobacteria > Rhodobacterales > Rhodobacteraceae > Paracoccus > Paracoccus panacisoli. The sequence goes on along the minus strand of NZ_FNNA01000001.1, from coordinate 468,322 downwards.
CGCTCCTGCCCCTCGCAACGGGTGCGCATCACCTCGCCGCGCCCGAGGCTGCGACCCTCGCGGACCTCGGCGATCCAGTCGGAGAGCGGCCGGCCCAGCCCGTCGAGGAGGTCGCCCATCGACGCCCCGGGCGGCACCCGTCCCAGCAACGCCTCGGCAGCAGGGTTCACGGCCCTGACCTGTCCCATCGCGTCCATGTCGAGCATCGCCACGGGCATTCCTGCCAGATCCAGTGGCATGACCTGCGCGGCCTCGGAGCCGGGTTCAGGGGCGTCGTCGGCCGGCTCGGGCACGGCGATCCGCCAGACCTGCAGCCGCGATCCGGGCAGGCGTGCCGCCGTCACCCTCTGCCCGTCTGGCAGCGCGACCTCGGCCCCTCGCCCCTCGGCGGCCCGTGAGAGCAGCCGCGCCGCAACCGCCCCCGGATCGGCGCGCCCCCGCTGCAGCAACGCCGCGATCGGCGCGCCCAGAAGGTCGCGGGACCGCTCGGCCTGCGGCGACTGCCCGCGCACCAACCCGTCAGGATCCACAAGCCAGGCGCAGCCCGGATCGGCCGCAAGCGCCCCGCGCGCCGCCCGTGCCTGGCGCGCGAGGGTCACCCCCTGCGACAGGCGCTGCACGGCAATCCAGCCGCCGAGCAGATACCACGCCACCACCACCGCGCCGACGATGACGAGCACCCGCGGCTCGACCACGTGCGGTGCAACCAGCAGCCACAGCGAGGCGACCGCGAGCGGCAGCATCAGCAGGGGAAGGATCGTGGCCGCGCGCGCGCTGGCAATTAGCTTCATGCCACCCTCGTCATCAGGATCGCTCTGACGATAGGGGCGGCAAGTTAAGCAGGCATTAATGAACTGAGTTCGGCGACGAAAAAACCGTCGCTCGCGTCGAGCGGTGTCAGGGTGCGCTGGCCATTCAGCGCAAAGCTTGGATTCCGCCGCAGGAAGGCATCGATCTGCCCGGCATTTTCGGCCGCAAACAGCGAGCAGGTCATGTAGGCGAGCCGCCCCCCCGGCGCGACCCGCGCGGCCGCGGTGTCGAGAATCCCGGCCTGGACGGCGACGAACTGCTCCAGATCGGCCGTGGTCAGCCGCCACTTCGCATCCGGCGTCCGTCGCCAGGTGCCCGAACCCGAGCAGGGCACGTCGGCCACGACCAGATCGAACGGCCCTGACGGAAGCGCCGGCGCGATGTCGATCGCCGCCCCCGCCCGCGCGGCGCGGGCCGGCAGGTCGCGCATCCGGGCCGGCGTGGCGTCCCAGGCGGTCACCTTGGCGCCCCGGGCGGCGAGCGCGAGGGACTTTCCGCCTCCGCCGGCGCAGAGGTCGAGGACACGCACCTTGGGCCCGACGTTAAGAGCGGCGCAGGCCATCTGCGGCGAGAGGTCCTGCAACTCGACCAGCCCCTCACGATAAGCCGCCGAGCCCTGCACGCTCCGGGCGCCGCTAGTCACCAGAAGCGCGGTGTCACAGCGCGGATCGGCGGAGGTCTCGACACCCGCGGCCGTCAGTTCCGCGCGCGCGTTTTCGCGCGTGCCGCGCGCGAGGTTGACGCGCAGCCACACCGGCGCCCGCTCGCGCAGGGCGCTTGCCACCGCGGGAAAGTTGTTGCCGAGATCGGCCGCCAGCCGGTCCGCGATCCAGTCGGGAAGGTCGGTGGCCTCGGCGCGCGAGGGTGGGCGCCCGGCGTCGCGCTCCGCCGGGGTGAGGGGCGGTGAGGCGTAGGGCGCGGCGGCGAAGATCGTGTCCGGGTCGTGGCCCGCCTCGCGCAGCGCGCCGAGGATCAGTCCGCGGCCCGTATCGGCGCCGCCGAGCGCCGCATGCGAGCGGCGCCGGCGCAGCGCGTCGAAGACGAGGTCCCGCACCGCGGCCCGGTCACCCGATCCGGCATATCGGCTGGATCGCGCCCAGCGGATCAGCCGCGGCTCGGCAGGCGACCCGGCGAGGATGTCGTCGAGAATCTCGATCGCGGCGCTGGCGCGGGCGGCGGGGGTCATGGGCGGCGTGGGGCAGGACAACGCATCGGACCTAATTGGGACGCCCAGGCGCCCGCGGCAAGCCGAAAGCCGGTCAATCGTTTCTTAACTTCTTTCACCGAAGCTCTCGAATCAGCGGGACCAAAGGCGTTGCGTCGGCACGGATATTGGGGCAAACAGGGAACAAGAACAGGAAGTGAACAAACCGGGCGCGTTGTGCGCAACCGGGCATTGGATTAGAGGGTGGGCAAGAATGTCTGGGGCGAGCATCCTGAAGATGGACGACAAGCGTAGTGCGGACCGGCAGAAGGCGCTCGACAGCGCGCTGGCGCAGATCGAGCGGCAATTCGGCAAGGGCTCGATCATGCGGCTCGGCGCCGACAACCCGGTGGCCGAGATCGAGGCGACCTCGACCGGCTCGCTCGGGCTCGACATCGCGCTGGGGATCGGCGGTCTGCCGAAGGGGCGGATCATCGAGATCTTCGGGCCGGAAAGCTCGGGCAAGACGACGCTGACACTGCATGTGGTGGCCGAAGAGCAGAAGAAGGGCGGGGTCTGCGCCTTCGTGGACGCCGAGCACGCGCTCGATCCGCAGTATGCGCGCAAGCTGGGCGTGAACCTCGACGAGCTGCTGATTTCGCAGCCCGACACCGGTGAGCAGGCGCTCGAGATCGTCGATACGCTCGTGCGGTCGGGCGCGGTGAGCCTGGTCGTAGTCGATTCGGTGGCAGCGCTGACCCCCAAGTCCGAGATCGAGGGCGACATGGGCGACATGCAGATGGGCAGCCAGGCCCGCCTGATGAGCCAGGCGATGCGCAAGCTGACCGCCTCGATCGGACGGTCGAACTGCATGGTGATCTTCATCAACCAGATCCGCATGAAGATCGGGGTGATGTTCGGCAACCCCGAGACGACGACCGGCGGCAACGCACTCAAGTTCTATGCTTCGGTGCGGCTGGACATCCGTCGCACCGGCGCGATCAAGGACCGCGACGAGGTGGTGGGCAACGCCACCAAGGTGAAGGTGGTCAAGAACAAGGTGGCGCCGCCGTTTAGGCAGGTCGAGTTCGACATCATGTACGGCGAGGGGATCTCGAAGGTCGGTGAGCTGATCGACCTGGGCGTCAAGGCCGGCGTGGTCGAGAAATCCGGCGCCTGGTATTCCTATGGCGACGAGCGGATCGGGCAGGGGCGCGAGAACGCCAAGCAGTTCCTGCGCGACAATCCCGACGTGGCCTTTGCCATCGAGGACCGTATTCGGGCGAGCCACGGACTCGATTTCGGCGCCGGACCCGAAGGGGATGACGAGGCGCTGACCGAGGAGTAGGGCGTCAGCAGCCCCGCGCGGCTGGTGCGGCGTGGGGTTGGCGGCTTTTGGGTAAGGTGCTGAAGTTCCGGACGAAGTGATTGCGTTGGTGCCGGGGCCCGAACACGGGTGTCAGCCTCGCGATCAACTCGCGCAGGAGTGGCGCCGAGGCAGGCAGATGGCCAGCGTGGATCGGTGCAATGCTTGGTCCGGTCGACGCCAACGTTTGGACCTTACCGGGGAAGTCAGGGCTTGGATCACTCCACCCCACCGCCACCTCCCGCCCCTGACCACCGCCCACCCGTTCTGGACAGCGCGCGGGCGCGGGATTAGATGTGGCCGCCGCATCCCGCCGCAGGAATCCGCTCATGGCCAGTCTGAACGACATCCGCTCGACCTATCTCGACTTCTTCGAACGGAACGGCCACCGCCGCGTCGACAGCTCGCCGCTCGTGCCGCGCAACGACCCGACGCTGATGTTCGCCAACTCGGGCATGGTGCAGTTCAAGAACCTGTTCACCGGCCTCGAGCACCGCGACTACACCCGCGCCACCACGGCGCAGAAATGCGTCCGCGCCGGGGGCAAGCACAACGACCTCGACAACGTGGGCTACACCGCGCGGCACCACACCTTCTTCGAAATGCTGGGTAATTTCAGCTTCGGCGACTATTTCAAGGAAGAGGCGATCCCCTACGCGTGGGAGCTTCTGACCCGCGACTTCGGCATCCCCGGCGACAAGCTGCTGGTCACCGTCTACCACACCGACGACGAGGCCGCGACGATCTGGAAGAAGGTCGCGGGGCTCGGCGACGACCGGATCATCCGCATCCCGACCGACGACAACTTCTGGCGCATGGGCCCGACCGGCCCCTGCGGCCCCTGCACCGAGATCTTCTACGATCACGGCCCGCAGGTCTGGGGCGGCCCGCCCGGCTCGGCCGAAGAGGACGGCGACCGTTTCATCGAGATCTGGAACCTCGTCTTCATGCAGTTCGAGCAGTTCGAGGACGGCTCGATGAAGCCGCTGCCGAACCCCTCGATCGACACCGGCATGGGGCTCGAGCGGATCGGCGCGCTGCTGCAGGGCAAGCACGACAACTACGACACCGACCTGATGCGGGCGTTGATCGAGGCCTCGGCCCACGCCACCAGCAGCGACCCGGACGGGCCGGGCAAGGTCCACCACCGCGTCATCGCCGACCACCTCCGCTCGACCAGCTTCCTGATCGCGGACGGGGTGATGCCGTCGAACGAGGGCCGCGGCTATGTGCTGCGCAGGATCATGCGCCGCGCCATGCGCCACGCGCATATGCTGGGCGCGCAGGACCCGGTGATGCACAAGCTCGTCCCGGCACTGGTCCGGCAGATGGGCGCCGCCTACCCCGAGCTCGCCCGCGGCCAGGCGATGATCGAAGAGACGCTGAAGGGCGAGGAGACGCGCTTCCGCCAGACCCTCGATCGCGGCCTGCGGCTGCTCGGCGACGAGCTCGCGCGGTTGCCCGAAGGGGCGGATCTGCCCGGTGAGACGGCGTTCAAGCTCTACGACACCTACGGCTTCCCGCTCGACCTGACGCAGGACGCGCTTCGCGAGCAGGGGCGCGCGGTCGAGGTCGCGGGGTTCGACGCCGCGATGGCCGAGCAGAAGGCCAAGGCGCGGGCCGCCTGGTCCGGCTCGGGTGAGGCGAAGGACGCGGCGATCTGGTTCGAGCTCGCCGACCGCTTCGGGGCGACCGAGTTCCTCGGCTACGACACCGAAGAGGCCGAGGGCCAGATCCTCGCGCTGGTCGAGGGCGGCACCGAGACCGAGACGGCGGGCGAGGGCGCGCAGGTCGCCATCGTCGTCAACCAGTCGCCGTTCTATGCCGAGAGCGGCGGGCAGGTCGGCGACACCGGGCTGATCAAGACGGACACCGGCGCCGCCCGCGTGACCGACACCCGCAAGTCCGGCAGCCTCGTGATCCACCAGGCCGAGGTGACCCAGGGCCAGATCACCCGCGGGCAGGGCGCGGCGCTGTCGGTCGACCACGACCGGCGCGGCGCGATCCGGGCGAACCACTCGGCCACCCACCTGCTGAACGAGGCGCTGCGCGAGGCGCTGGGCGATCACGTCGCGCAGAAGGGCTCGCTCAACTCCGACGACCGGCTGCGCTTCGATTTCTCGCACGGGAAGGCGCTGACCACGGACGAGCTGGCCCGCATCGAGGCCGAGGTGAACGCGATCATCCGCCAGAACACCCCGGTCGAGACCCGGCTGATGGCGCCCGACGACGCCCGCGAGATGGGGGCGCAGGCGCTCTTCGGCGAGAAATACGGCGACGAGGTGCGCGTCGTCTCGATGGGCCGCCGCGAGGGGTCGGCCAAGGGAGCGAACCGCGACACCTACTCGATCGAGCTCTGCGGCGGCACCCACGTCTCGCGCACCGGTGACATCGGCGCCTTTGTGCTGCTGGGCGACAGTGCCTCGAGCGCCGGGGTCCGCCGGATCGAGGCGCTGACCGGGCAGGCCGCGCTCGCGCATCTGCGCGACGCCGAACGGCAGCTGTCGGACATCGCCGGCCTCCTCAAGGCCCAGGCGGGCGACGTCGTGGCGCGGGTCAAGGCGATGGCCGACGACCGCAAGGCAATGCAGAACGAGATCGCCCAGCTCAAGCGGCAGCTCGCCATGGGCGGCGCGCAGGGCGAGGCGGCGCCGAAAGAGATCAACGGAATCAAGCTGATCGCCCGGCGGGTCGAGGGTGTTTCGGGCAAGGAGCTCGGCGCGCTGGCCGACCAGATGCGGGGCGCGCTGGGGACCGGCGCGGTGCTGGTGATGGGCGAGGACGCTGGCAAGGCGACGGTCGCGGCAACCGTGACCCCGGATCTCGCCGACCGGCTCAGCGCCGTCGAGATCGTCCAGACCGCCGTGGCGGCACTCGGGGGCAAGGGCGGCGGCGGGCGGCCCGACCGCGCCCAGGGCGGCGCGCCCTCGCTGGCCGAGGCTGACGCCGCCATCGCCGCCGTCGAAACCCTGATCGGAGAGCGCGCATGACCGAGACCCGCACCGCGTTGTGGATCGCCCACGTCAAGGTGACCGATCCCGAGGCCTACGGCCGCTACGCCAAGGCCGCGGGTCCGGCGATTGCCGCGCATGGCGGCGTGTTCCTCTCGCGCTCGGGCGCTTACGTGCAGCTCGAGGGGAACGATCGGGCCCGCAACGTGGTGGCCCGCTTCCCGAGCCTCGCGGCGGCCGAGGCCTGCTATCGCTCGCCGGAATATCAGGCGGCGCTGGACAATGCCCGCGGCGCGTCCGAGCGCGACCTTGTGATCGTCGAGGAAAACGGCGCCGGCTGAAACGTAGTGATTTCTTGAGATTTGCCTGTTACGTTGCGGGCAAATCACGAGAAACCGCGAGGGGACGGGCATGTGCCGCTGGGCGGCCTATCTGGGCGAGCCGATCTATCTGGAAGACATCGTGAGCCGGCCGGGCCACTCGCTGGTCCGCCAGAGCCACGGGGCCACGCGCTGCCACACCCCGGTCAATGCCGACGGCTTCGGCATCGCCTGGTATGGCGACCGGCCCGAACCCGGCCTCTACCGCGACGTCATGCCGGCCTGGTCGGACCCGAACCTGCGCAGCCTGACGGCGACGGTGCGCTCGCATCTCTTCATGGCCCATGTTCGCGCCTCGACTGGCACCGCGACCAGCCGCAACAACTGCCACCCCTTCACCGTCGGCCGATGGAGCTTCATGCACAACGGCCAGTTCGGCGGCTATGACCTGTGGCGCCGGTCGGCCGAGGTGCTGATCCCCGACGACCTCTACGCGCACCGCAAGGGCGCGACCGACAGCGAGGCGCTGTTCCTTTGCGCCCTGGGCGAGGGGCTGGACAGCGACCCCTGCGGCGCGCTCGCCCGCGCCACCGCGCGGTTCGAGGGGCTGGCCCGCGCCCGGGGGACGGCGCCGCATGTGCGGCTCACCTGCGCGCTGTCGGACGGCGAACGTCTCTATGCGGTGCGCTATGCGTCCGACGACCAGGCGCCGACGCTGTTTCACCGCTGGTCCGAGACGCGGGGCGGGCGGGCTGTCGTGTCCGAACCGCTCGAGAGCGACGAGACCGGCTGGCTCGAGATCCCGCAGGGCTCGTTCTGCGTCTTCGAAGGCGAGCGCGTGACGGTCACGCCGTTCCGGATCGAGGTGGAGCGCTCAGCCGCCTGAGCCTTTAGTGTGCGGGGACTTGCCGAGCCGCCGTGCCGGGCGGTAAGCCGGGGCGTCTCATATAGGAGCAATCGAATGTCTGCGACCGAGAAGATGGCCGAGCAGCGCGCCATGAACAAGGAGCTGAGCAAGCTCGTCCCCGAGACGCTCAAGGGGTTCATGGCGCTCGAGCATGGCGCGACGAAGAACGGCGTGCTGGGCGCGAAGGAGAAGGAGTTCATCGCCCTCGGTATCGCCATCGCCACCCGCTGCGAGCCGTGCATTGCGTTCCACCTGCAGGCGCTGATGAAGCATGGCGGCACGCGCGAAGAGCTGGGCGACATCTGCGCCATGGCGGTGACCATGGGCGGCGGGCCGTCGCTGATGTACGGCTCGAAGGCGCTCGCGATCTGGGACGAGCTGGCGGCCGCCGCCTAACCGATCCGACCGCGGACCCCGCCGGTCTGGGCGCGGTCCAGCAGCAGGTGGTCGAGCATGACGCAGGCCGCCATGGCCTCGGCGACCGGCACCGCGCGGATTCCGACGCAGGGGTCGTGGCGGCCTTTCGTGATCACATCGACCTCCTCGCCGCGCGTGGTGATCGAGCGGCGGGGGGTGAGGATCGACGAGGTCGGCTTGACGGCGAGGCGCAGGGTGATGTCCTGCCCGGTCGAGATGCCGCCGAGGATGCCGCCGGCGTGGTTCGACAGATACACCGGCCCGTCCGGGCCCATGCGAATTTCATCCGCGTTTTCAGTGCCCTTGAGGCCGGCGGCGGCCATGCCCTCGCCGATCTCGACGCCCTTCACGGCGTTGATCGACATCATCGCCGCGGCGAGGTCGGTGTCGAGCTTGGCATAGACCGGGGCGCCGAGCCCGACGGGCGCGCCCTCGATCAGCACCTCGACCATCGCGCCGACGCTGTCCTGGTCCTTGCGGATGCCGGTCAGGTAGTCGGTCCATTCGGGGACCGCGGCGGCGTCGGGCAGGAAGAAGTCGTTGCGGTCGATCTCGGCCAGGTCGAAGCGGCTGCGGTCGGCGATCTTTTCGCCCATCTGCACCATATAACCGGTGATGCGGAGGGGTTGCGCGAGCTGGGCGAGGACCGCGCGGGCCACGCCGCCGGCGGCGACGCGGGCGGCGGTCTCGCGCGCCGACGAGCGGCCGCCGCCGCGGTAGTCGCGGATTCCGTATTTCTGCCAATAGGTTATGTCGGCGTGACCGGGGCGGAATCGCTCGGCGATGTCGCCGTAGTCGCGCGAGCGCTGGTCGGTGTTTTCAATCATCAGCTGGATCGGTGTGCCGGTCGTCCTGCCCTCGAATACGCCGGAGAGGATGCGGACCTGGTCGGCCTCCTGCCGCTGGGTGGTGAGCTTCGAGCGGCCCGGCGCGCGACGGTCGAGCCACGGCTGGATCATTGATTCCGCAAGGGAAATTCCGGGCGGGCAGCCGTCCACGGTGGCGCCGAGGGCGGGGCCGTGGCTCTCGCCCCAGGTGGTGACGACGAAGATGCGGCCGAAGCTGTTGACGCTCATGAGACCCCCGTTTTCAGGGGACATACGCAAGGCGCGCGGGAAGGGGAAGGCGGGGCGCGCATTTGGGACTCCGGTCCCGAAAGGGGGATGCACATCCCGTCTGCCGTTCGTGCAACGTTCATGCAGCGTTCATGCACAGTTCATGCGAACGCCACCGCCCGGGTGGTTAATGCCCGGTTAACCCGCGGGGGCGAGGATGGGCGCCTCAACCGGGGAGGGCGGGCGATGGCGCAGAGCAAGGCCGAGGCGGCGCGGCGGGTCAACTATCACTACATGGCCGACGTGATGCGGCGGCTGGAATGGGACCTGCACCAGAAGATCCTGACCGAGGGGCGGGTGCCCGACGCCTGGCACGAGCTGGCGCGCGAGCGGGGCTCGGGCAAGAAGGTGCGGGTGACGCTGATGATCGAGGAGGATGTGCTGCGGTTCTTCCGCAGCCTGGGCGAGGGCTACGGGCCGCGGATGAACCGGGTGCTGGCGGGGTTCATGCACGCGCGGCTGGCCGGCGTGCTCGAAGGGGGCGAGACGATGGACTATCTGCGCCGCCGCGACAGCGAGGGGCTGAACGGCCCGAAACCCGGCTGGGGCGACACCCAGAAGCCGATGGACGAGATCGACCCCCAGATGGCGGAGTGGATGAGCGACGATCCGGGGGTGCCGATGGGGGAGGAGAAGGCGGGGAAGCGGGCGGATCGGATGGCTTGGTTGAGGGCGAGGGAGTGAGGTGCTAAGCTAAATTTGGTTTCGCGCAGGGCGAGATGACGCCGATGCTGACCAACTTATCGCTGTTGCACGTGGTGAGGAACTGCATAGAATACCAAAGGATAAATGGGGCCCACGATGAAGCAGTTTGACGCGCGAGCTTACAGCATAGCAGATTTCGCGGAGTGGCATGCGAATTCGCTCCTTGATTTGTCGCCAAAATTTCAAAGGCGTAGTGTCTGGACGCGAAAGGCCAAGTCCTTCTTGGTGGATACAATCCTGCGCGGCAAGCCTATGCCGAAAGTAATATTAATGCAGGACTTGGTGGATAAGAAAAACGTTAGAACGGTTGTTGACGGCCAGCAGCGCATACGAACTATTCTGGAGTTCTTGAGCGATTCGTTCTCAGTTCTTCCGACGCACAACAAGGAGTTCGGGGGCATGAAGTTTTCCGAACTTTCCGAGGATGCTCAGACTGCCTTTTTGCAATATGAAGTTGGCGTTGATCTCCTGTTTAATCTTTCGCTCGCGGACATATTGGATATATTCGCTCGGATTAACACCTATTCGGTCACTCTCAATGCGCAAGAAAAGCTGAACGCAAAATTTCTGGGGCAGTTCAAGACGTGCGCCTACGAACTAGGTCATGCATATGCTAAGTACTGGCTCGATGGGAAGGTATTGACCGAAAAAGCTGTTTCGCGAATGGGAGAGGCGCAGTTGGCGTCAGATTTGCTTGTTTCTTTGGTTGATGGCGTGCAGACCAACAAGAATGTCGAAAAAATATACCGGAAATATGAGGTTTTTGATCAGCCGGTTCCTGAAATAGAGGAGGCGAAAGAGCGGTTTCACGAAGTGATGGCTCAGGTGGGGGCCATCTACCCTGCTAAGACGCTGGCGTCGACGAACTGGTCTCGCCCTCACTGGTTCTATACTCTCTTTACCGCTCTTGCCCATTCTAAATACGGTCTCGTCGGTATGGTTGAGCCTGATGAGCCAGCGCCGTCTCCTGAGCCGCCATTGAATAATGCGGGAATTATCGCATGGCGTGAAGCGCTCGGAGAAATCAGTGCTCTGTATGATAAGTACACAGAAGACCCGCAGGAGGACGTGCCCGCCTCAGTAGCCAAGTTTATCAATTACGCTCAAAGAAGAACGACCGATACGGAAGCCAGAATTGAAAGAGCAAAGTACGTGCTGGCGAGCATTAACGATGCAGGGCGATAACTTTATAAGTTTTTCGGAGAGCGTGCGCATGACCTTTGCTGCCGCTAAAGAGGCGGCGGAAGGATTGCCAGCGGCACGGGAGGACGTATCTTCCGATGATTGCCTTAGCGATACGATTGCGGAAGCGCAATTTCTGCGAATATTTACTGAGTACGAATCCGCCATTGAAAAATGTTTTTTGCATTACGTGACTGGTGGATTATCACTAAATGGTCACGGGGCTCACTCTTATTTAAATTTGACCGACGAAGGGAAAGCGAGGCTGCTGACCAAGGCAGGCTACAAATTTTTAAGCTGGGCGAAGCCGTCGGAGGTTCGGACGACGTCGACAAATTATCTTCGTGACGGTTGGCCGCTAGCCCCGATGCTTGCGTCTCGAGAGCAAATGCTAACCAATGCGGAGAAGATCAGGAATAGGATTGCTCATAAGTCGATTGAAGCAACAAACCACTTTAGTGCTGTACAAAGAGACCTGTTTGGCACTGAGCGGGCTTTTGAAATTTCACCGGGCCAACTTTTGCGTGTGAGAGTGAAGGTTGCAAAAGTCCACTCGATGGTGATGGTGCATTTTATTAGGGCAATGGATGACACTTTCGCGGCGATGGTAGAGCCTTCTGAGGCTCTGGCTCCCATTTAGAACCCCCTCACCCCTGCAACGTCCTGACCCCCACGTCCCCCTCCTCGCGTGAGCGGATCGCGGCCACGGCGGCGATCGCTCCGGCGGCCGTGGTGAAGTAGGGAATCTTGTCGTACAGCGCCACCGAGCGGATGTCGCGGGAATCGGCGATGGCCTGGGTGCCTTCGGTGGTGTTCAGCACCATCGCAACGTCGCCGTTCTTCAGCCGGTCGACGATGTTCGGGCGGCCCTCGTAGACCTTGTTCACGCGCTCGGCCGCAACCCCTTGCGCGGACAGGAAATCCGCCGTCCCGGCGGTCGCCACCAGCGCGAATCCCATCGCGGCGAGGTCGCGCATCGCGGCGGCCATCTCGGACGTCTTGTCGGTGTCGCGGACCGAGACGAAGACGCGGCCGCCCTCGGGCAGATGCGTCCCCGCCCCCATCTGGGCCTTGAGGAAGGCGCGCGGGAAGTTGCGGTCCCAGCCCATCACCTCGCCGGTCGAGCGCATCTCGGGGCCCAGCAGCGTGTCGACGCCGGGGAAGCGGGCGAAGGGCAGCACGACCTCCTTGACCGAGAACCACGGCGTGATCGGGTCGGCCAGCGTCAGCGGGTCGGCGTAGGGCAGCGGCGTGTCGGGGCCGACGCCCGCGGGGTAGGGGGCGCGGTGGGGGAAGGCCGACAGCGGCTCACCCGCCATCAGCCGGGCGGCGATCGAGGCGATGGCCGAATCGGTGGCCTTGGCGACGAAGGGCACCGTGCGCGAGGCGCGCGGGTTGACCTCGAGCACGTAGATCGCGCCGTCCTTGATCGCGAACTGCACGTTCATCAGCCCGACGACGTTGAGCGCGCGGGCCATCGCCTCGGTCTGGCGCTTCAGCTCGGCGATGGTGGCGGCGTCAAGCGTGTGCGGCGGCAGCGAGCAGGCGCTGTCGCCCGAGTGGACGCCGGCTTCCTCGATATGTTCCATGATCCCGCAGACGTGGACGGTTTCGCCGTCCGAGAGGGCGTCGACGTCGACCTCGATCGCGCCCGAGAGGTAACTGTCGAGCAGCACGGGGTTCTTGCCCGAGACCTGGACCGCGTGGGTGATGTAGCGGTCGAGGTGGTCCATGTCGCGCACAATCTCCATCGCGCGGCCGCCGAGGACGTAGCTCGGGCGGATCACGAGGGGGAAGCCGACGCGGGCGGCGATCTCGCGCGCCTCGTCGGGGGAGTGGGCGATGCCGTTGACGGGCTGCTTGAGGCCGAGGTCGTTGAGGAGGCGCTGGAAGCGCTCGCGGTCCTCGGCGAGGTCGATGGCGTCGGGGGTGGTGCCGAGGATCGGGATGCCCTCGGCCTCGAGCGCGTTGGCGAGCTTGAGGGGGGTCTGGCCGCCGAACTGGACGATGACGCCGTGCAGCGTGCCGTTCTCCTGCTCGACGCGCAGGATCTCGAGCACGTGCTCGAGGGTCAGCGGCTCGAAATAGAGGCGGTCCGAGGTGTCATAGTCGGTCGAGACGGTCTCGGGGTTGCAGTTGACCATGATCGTCTCATACCCCGCCGCGGTCAGGGCAAAGCAGGCGTGGCAGCAGCAATAGTCGAACTCGATCCCCTGGCCGATGCGGTTCGGGCCGCCGCCGAGGATGACGACCTTCTTGCGGTCCGAGGGGCGGGCCTCGCATTCCACGTCGCCCATCGCCGGGGCTTCGTAGGTGGAATACATATAGGGGGTCTGGGCCTCGAACTCGGCGGCGCAGGTGTCGATGCGCTTGAAAACCGGGGTCACGCCGGCGCCGCGGCGGGCGCGGCGGATCTGGGTTTCGTCCTGCCCCGCAAGATGGGCGAGGCGGGCGTCGGTGAAGCCCATCATCTTGAGGCGGCGCAGGCCGTCGGCGTCGGGCAGGCCCCGGTGGCGGACCTCGTGCTCGGCGTCCACGATCTCGCGGATGCGGGCGAGGAACCACGGGTCGAAGCGGGTGACGCGGGCGATCTCGTCGTCGGTGAGGTCGGCGCGCATCGCCTCGGCGATGACGCGGATGCGGTCGGGGGTGGCCTGGCTCAGGGCGCGGATGAAGGCGGGCTTGCCCTCTTCGGTGGCGCCGGGGATCGCGATCTCGTCGAGGCCGGTCAGCCCGTTCTCCATCGACGCGAGCGCCTTTTGCAGAGATTCGTGGAAGGTGCGGCCGATGGCCATGACCTCGCCCACCGACTTCATCGCGGTGGTCAGCTCGGGCTTCGAGCCGGGAAACTTCTCGAAGGCGAAGCGGGGGATCTTGGTCACGACGTAGTCGATGGACGGCTCGAAGCTGGCCGGCGTCACGCGGGTGATGTCGTTGTCGAGTTCGTCGAGCGTGTAGCCGACGGCGAGCTTGGCGGCGATCTTGGCGATCGGGAAGCCGGTGGCCTTGGAGGCGAGCGCCGAAGAGCGGCTGACCCGCGGGTTCATCTCGATCACCACCATGCGACCGTCGGCGGGGTTCACCGCCCACTGCACGTTCGATCCGCCGGTCTCGACCCCGATCTCGCGCAGGACCGCGATCGAGCCGTTCCGCATCCGCTGATACTCGCGGTCGGTCAGCGTCAGGGCCGGGGCCACGGTGATCGAATCGCCGGTGTGGACGCCCATCGGGTCGACGTTCTCGATCGAGCAGACGATGATGGCATTGTCGGCACGGTCGCGCACGACCTCGAACTCGTATTCCTTCCAGCCGAGCAGGCTTTCGTCGACGAGCACCTGCGCGACGGGGCTCGCGTCGAGACCCGAGCGGACGATCGCCTCATAGTCGTCGCGGTTGTAGGCGACCCCGCCGCCGGTGCCGCCGAGCGTGAAGGCGGGGCGAATGATCGCGGGCAGGCCGATCTCGTCCAGCGCCGTCATCGCCTCGGCCACGCCGGCGGCGATGTCGTATTTACCGTCGGGCCGCTTCGGCGCGCTGACGATGGTGGCGCGCGGGTTTTCCAGCCCGATCCGGTCCATCGCCTCGCGGAAGAGCTTGCGGTCCTCGGCCATCTCGATGGCGGCCCGCTGGGCGCCGATCAGCTCGACATCATACTTGTGCAGCACCCCCGCATCGGCCAGCGCCAGCGCGGTGTTGAGCGCGGTCTGCCCGCCCATCGTGGGCAGCAGCGCATCCGGCCGCTCGGCGGCGATGATCTTTTCGACGATCTCGGGGGTGATCGGCTCGATGTAGGTCGCGTCGGCCATCTCGGGGTCGGTCATGATGGTGGCCGGGTTCGAGTTGACGAGGATGACGCGGTACCCCTCTTCGCGCAGCGCCTTGCAGGCCTGGGCGCCGGAGTAGTCGAACTCGCAGGCCTGGCCGATGACAATGGGCCCTGCGCCGATGATCAGGATCGAGGAGATGTCTGTACGTTTCGGCATGGCGGCCCCTCGGATCGTCGGTGTGCAAATCGTCCGGGGTTATAGTCGGCGCGGGTTCGGGCGCAAGGGTGGGGTGGGCGGGGCGGGGTGGGCAGGGGATCTTTCGTGAGTCTGGGCGGCGCGGCCGGGCGAGGGGTGCCGTGGCGTGGTGTCGCGAGCGGGTGTTTGGTGGAGGAGCGCGTGTCGCGCCTGAACTCCAGGATGACGCGGACGACCGATTGGTCACGGTCACGACGCACGGGTCACTGTGCAGACTGCGCGTTTTTCGTCAGCCCGGATCGCTCCCGCCTTGCGCCTTGCCTCCGCCAGCGACACGGCAGTCTAGTCTCCTAGACCGGCTCCCCGCGCGGGCTTGGGTAGCCTGAGAGCGGCTGCAATCCGCGGTGAACTTTGAGGAATACCCTTGTCCGGACACCCAGCACACATTGCGAGAGGCACGTGGCGCACTGATCGAAGACGGCCCACAACTTTCGTAGGACGCCGGCATATCGGCTCATCCTGATCGGACCAGCAGCACCCATAGCGTGGCGAATTGGTTGGCGCTGGCAGGAAGAGATCGCTGGTTGGGACACCGATATTAATCCAATCAAGCGTACAGCCTTTTCGGTCGCAAGCGAGCAGTTGACCCGATGGACTGCTGCTTGGCTAGCGCCAACAAGGGGCCTTGGATCGGAGCGATGCAAGCGCGGCGCTCGGCCGCTTCAAAAGCAGCCAACTCGCTCGCTGCGGGGGCGAGCGAAGCTTCCATGCGTCGAGTAGCAGCGCGGCATACGTGGCGACTTAATGCATGGCCCGATCAGCGACCTGCCCAGCGATCCCATTGCAGCGCAGTGATTCCGCCGACGTCGTGGTCTCGCTGCACCGAGACGACGGCTTAACAGCCTCGACACTCTCTCGCCGCCCTGTAGAAGTCGCACCCACATCACCGCCGGGCGCGTTTCCAGCTTCGCTGCTTTACGCCTTCTCCCGCAACGTACTCGCGCGTCACGCTGGATCACGCAGCGCCGTCACCTCGCTTTCGAGCGCGCTCGCGCCACCGGGCAGCGTCAGCCGCAGCCCCTGCGAGGTCAGCTCGGCGCCCGTGACCCGCGCGTAGGCCCCGACTGGCGCCGTCTTCACGATGTCAGCCCCGCGCAGGCTGACCAGCTTGAAGCTGTAGGGTCCGGGGGGCAGTGCCGTTCCATCCGCCGCGCGGCCGGACCAGGTGATCTCGCCCGGCTGGGCGGGAAGCGTCTCGCGCGCGGCCTCGCGTCCATATCGGTCGAGCGCCACGATTTGGACCGAGGTGGCGTCCTCTGCCGGGCGGACGTCCAGCCGCAGCGGATCGCCGCCGTGCCAGACGGGGGCCGTCGTGCGGACCTCCTTACCGATCCAGCCTGCGACGCTGCCCAGCCCCTCCGCCCGCGCCGCCGTCATCTGTTCGAGCAACTGGTTGGTGCGCGCTTGCTGCTCAACCCCCGAGAAGGTCGCCAGCTGGACGGCGAAATCCGAGCCCTCCATCGGGTTGAGAGGGTCCTGGTTCTTGATCTGCGTGGTCAGCATCTTGAGAAAGGTCTGGAAATCCCCGCCAGCGAACCCCGACCCCGTGACCCCGGCGTCCGGCGCCGGCTCGGCGATGTCGGGCGCAGCGGCCGCTGTGCCTGTGGCTGAACTCGGCGCATTCGCGCTCATCAGACGCCGGGCGGGGGTGGCTTTAGGCATGATGTCCCCGCTCCCGTAAGGGTCGAACGTCGAAGTGGCATTGGCGGCGAGGGGGCTTTGGTCAAGAGCGGCCGCAAATTCAGACGCCGCGGGGTAGCCCGTGGCGGGGCCGGGAAGAAGCGGCCGCGCCGCGGTTGTGGTGGAGACGGTCGGCAGGCCTGAGAGCAGTTGGGTCATGCGGTGTCCGGCGGGTTGCGTGGATGGGGGAAGACCGGCAAGTGGGTCCGGTGCCGGCGGAAGTTTCAGCTTTCGCTGACGAGCTTCTTCGATCCGATCATAATCGCAGGTCGAGGCGCCCGCTGCCCCGGGCACGCAGCGCCGGGGTGGTGTCGGCGCTCGCGGGCCCGGTTTGCGCTACGGTGTCCAGTGATTCCGTCCGAGATCGGTCGTAGACCGGCGGTCGCTGCGACTGGTTATGGTCGCTCGACCCGCCCGAGGGCTGATTGCCGGAGCCCTGCCCGCCCGCGAGGTTCGATCCCGTCCGCCCGTCGTCGATGCCCGCCCGCGCGGGCGGGGGGAGGTGGCGCTCCGCGGAGGGGCCATCGGGACCGCGGAGGAAGTCGAGACGCGCGTCCGGCATCCCGTGATCGCGCAGGTCGCGCAGGAGTTGGTCGGTGTGGCCGCGGATCAGCTCGAGCGTTGCAGGGCGCTCGGCAACGATCCCCAATGACTGATGGCGGTCCATCGCGAGGGTTACTGTTACGCGGCCCAGTTCGATCGGATCGAGCGTGATCTCAACGACTCCTTCGCGGGTCCGAACAATGGCATCGGCAATCTGGCGAATCGGCTCGGCCAGCGGAACGCTTTTCGGCCCGGCGAAATCGCCAGTAACGGGGATCGCCGCAACCGTGGGCGTCGTGGCTGGCAGCCCCCTCAGCAGAGCGGCAACACTGCTCCGGTCCTGCATTGCAAGCTCGCTGCCGCCAGACGGCTCGTCGCGGTCGCTAGCGGTCGAAACCGAATGTTCGCCGTCCGAGCGTTGGACGGGCGGCGGCTGGTTAGCGGTCGTCACTGTATGCGAGCGTATGGGAGCAGGAGCGTCATACACCTGTGACATAGCCGCTTTGATCGGCGCCCTCTCGGTCTCCGTCGCGAGCCGCGTGGGAGGCGCAGACACTGCAAGTGGCGTTGAGGTGGGAGTCGACGCTGCAGCGGGAGAGTTCAGGTGTGTGAGGGGGACAGGCTCAAGCGTGCGCGACTCCCCAGCGCGAACGGGTGAGTCGGCCAAGGGCGACCGCGCCCCCTTTGCCAATGGGGCGATCCTGTTGGCCGCCGATGATACCTCAAGGGAGGGGGTGGCGGACCCTTTTAGATGGGGTACCGAGACAGTCTGCACTCCCGGTGGCGACGACCGGTCGGACACCGGTGCCTGCTGCGCGGATACCGAGACTGCGTCGTCCGACGACCGAGGTAGGACTTGCTCAGTCGGGCGTTCTATGGGAGCGGCCTCCGCAAAGAGAGGCTTGAGCGCCCCGGGGGGACATTGGGCGATCGCTCCGATAGCACTTTCCGATCGTACGCGGTGCGTCGGACCGCTGTCGTGGGAGGCGACGACTGGAAGTATCAAATGCCTAGGACTCGGGCATTCCAATTGGTCGGGTGAAATTTGACCCTCCGCCGCATGCGGCTTCGTGACATCGCTTGGAGGCGATAATGCCTGTTTTCCGGGACGCGATGCTCCCCCGCGGGGCGGAAGAGCATCGGCGGCAGACGAGATAGTGTCGGGTTGAGGGGGAGAATCCGCCCGGGCAACGCCGTGACGCGCAGACGACATCGCTACTTTTTCGTCGATGTCTCCGACACGAACTTTGGAGTTTCCGGTCGCTCCCGAGAAGGGGGGTAACGTCTTGGCGTCCCTTTCTTGCATCTCGGACGTCCGGGCAAAACTTGCCTCCTCCGGAGTGGGGACGCCGCCCAACGGCGGTCGAAGCACAGGCAGGGCTGGGCCTAGCGGACCAACTGCGGCCAGCAACGTGACACAACCCGCAGGCACCGCGTCGGCCTGAAGCCCGAGGCAATCTTCGACGTCCGCGTCGTTCTGAAACTCCGCGGGGACATCATCCTCGCCCAGCACCGCGGATGGTTCTCCAGCGTTTGCGTCCTCAGCTTCCCGCTCCACCTGCTGATCGCCGGAACGCTGATCACCCACGCTCGCGGCAAAGACGCCCTCGAGCGCGGCAAGCACCGCTGAAAAGCCAGCCTCGGCTGCTTTCGGCGCAGCGCGGAATGGGGCGGCTGCAGGAGCAGAGGGCAGCGTCGTCATTAACGCAATCGGTGTCACGGCAACCACCCCGAACGAATCGATGTCTCGATCATTACCGGCTTCGGGTTACCAAATATTTACCGCCACCGTTTAGGATGTAAAAATATCCATTCTTAACGGAGCGTGTCGATGATCGAATTTCCGATGAATAGTCCGACAGTGCGGCCAGCGCCGACGAAATTCGCTGACAAGCTCGAGGCGGCTTTCCTGTCCGAGATGCTCAAGATTGCAATGCCGGCCGAACGCCGCGGTGCCTTCTCAGGCGGAGTCGGCGAATCGCAATTCGCGTCCTTCCTGATCGATCAATATGCCGATGCCATGGCGGAACGGCTGGAACTCGGGCTGGGCGCAAGGGGGGCACGCACGGATGGTTGACCGGGTAGGACTGATCGAGGCGGCCTGCATGGCCATGATAGAGGGTGATCCGTCCGAGGCCGAGGCTCTGCTGACCAGATTTCATCGGTCGGTCGAGCGGCGACCGTTGGAGCCGGCCGAGCAAGGGGAGTGCACGCGCGCACTCGAGCGCCTGTCCCGGCTGGCCCAGGCAGCCTTGAGCGGCATCGACGCGGCGCGCGGCTGGCTTGAGGAGCTGGCGCAGGGCCACGGGGGTCTCGACGTCTATGATCGCGGGGGGCGCCAGCGCGTCTCCACCTCACTCGTCGAAGCGAGCCAGAAGTTTTGATGAAAATCCGGTCTATTGCAGCTCTGGTTTCAATGGCGCGATTCAGTATTCGTTAGCTGTTGCCGGTTAAACCGGGAACTGCATCAGACGATGCCGGGGAAAACCCGCTGGTCAGAATGGCCGCCTTTCGTGAAACCCGGGCGCCGGAACGACGCCCGAATTGCAGGAGGACACAATGTCCAGCATTCTGACCAACAACGGCGCAATGGTCGCGCTGCAGACCCTCAAGGGCATCAACTCGGCCATGGCGAAGACCCAGGACGAGATCTCGACCGGCAAGTCGGTCGCGACGGCGAAGGACAACGCGGCCGTCTGGGCGATCTCGCAGGTCATGGAGGCCGATGTCAGCGGCTTCAAGGCCATCTCGTCGAGCCTGTCGATGGGGGGCGCGGCCGTCGGCACTGCCCGCGAGGGCGCCGAGCAGGTTACCGCCCTGCTCAAGAAGATGCGCGACACGATCATCACCGCGCAGACCTCGGCCGATCGCGGCAAGCTGCAGGACGACGTCACCAACCTGAAGAAGCAGATCGACGGCGTCGTGAAATCGTCGCAGGTCAACGGCATGAACCTGCTCGATGGGTCGACCGCCACGGTCGACTTCCTCTCGGCGATCGACCGCTCGGCCAGTGGGTCGACCTCGTCCAGCATCACCGTCGCGGGGTCGAACCTTTCGACCGGCGGCTATGTCAGCAAGGCAGCGCTGGCGGGGTCCGAAGGGGCATCGGGCGCTGGCGATACCGCGGCGTTCTTCCTCAATGCGGGCGACACCGCGGGCAAGGCCATCACGATCGACGGTGCCGCGACGCTCGCCGCGGGTGACCGGATCTCGGTGACGATCGGTGACAAGGTCGCCAGCTATACGCTGACGACCGAGGATGCCGCCGCCTCCTCGCCCGCCGACATCGTCGCCGTCGGTCTGAAGTCGGCGATCGAGAAGCTTGGGATCGCCGGGGTCGGCGTGGATTACGACCAGGGCGCCCCGGGTGAGCTGAACATCACCAACACGGGCACCACTGACCTGCGGGTGACAGCACAGTTCTCCAACGCGGGGGCCGGTGCCCTCGGTGGACTGGCGACGCTGTCGGTGAGCACCGAGGTCAACGCCCGGGCGGCGCTCGGCGCGATCGACGCGATGATCTCGACCGCGGCGACCTCCGCGGCCTCCTTTGGCTCGGTGGGCCGCAGGATCGAGATGCAGACCGAGTTCCTGTCGAAGCTCGGGGACTCGCTGAAGACCGGCATCGGTGCGCTGGTCGATGCCGACATGGAAGAAACCTCTGCCCGCCTGCAGGCGCTGCAGACCCAGCAGCAGCTGGGGATCCAGTCGCTGTCGATCGCCAACAAGGCGCCGCAGAACATCCTCGCGCTGTTCCGCGGCTGATGACACCGGCCGGGGCGGCATAGTCGCCCCGGCCTTCCCCCACGCAGCTTGAAGGGAGCGCCCCCTTGACCATGCAAGCCCCAGGCAACTTTGCCCGCGGCGCCGGTTTCAACACCGTACGTTCGCACCGAGACGTGGAATACGACGCCTTCTCAAGAGTGACGCGCGATCTTCAGCGCGCCAGCCGGGGCGAGATGTCGCTCGCCCGCGCCGCCGCCGTGAATGCCGACCTGTGGTCGACCCTCGCCGCGGATCTGGCGGACGACGGCAACGATCTGCCCGATGACCTGAAGGCGCGGCTCCTGTCGCTCGCCATCTTTTCCATCCGCCAGTCGCACCGGGCCATTGCCGGCCACGCCGAGCCCGCCGCGATGATCGACGTCAACCTGGCGATCATGAAGGGTCTGCGCGGAGAGGTTGCGGCATGAGCGGCCTCATCCTCAAGCTCGCTCCGGGTGAGCGGGTCCTGATCAACGGCGCCGTGATCGAGAACGGTGATCGGCGGGCACGGATCGCGATCCGTACCCCTAACGCCAACATCCTGCGACTGAAGGAGGCGATTCACCCCGACGACGTTGCCACCCCGGTGGCCCGGGTCTGCTTTGCGGCCCAGATGATCCTGTCGGGGGACGCGGAGGCCGAACCCGGCCGGCGCGACCTCATGCGGGGGATCGAGCAGCTCTCGCAGGTCTTCGACGACCGGGACAGCCGGGCCGCGCTTGACGGTGCGACGGCGGATGTGGCTGCCGGGAACGTCTACCAGGCGCTGCGCCGACTGCGTGGTCTTCTCGGCCGAGAGGCGCGACTGTTCGCGCAGCTCTCATGAGCTATCAGCCGGTCGTCGGTGCAGGCGGTTACGCGGGGTGGAAGATCCTGTCCCGGACCGCAACGCTCCAGCGCGGGATCATCGCCCGCGACCCGGCGATCGCACGCGACAACGAGCATTTCCGCAAGCGGATGGCCAGCGTGACGTCGGCGGAGCAGCTGGTCGGCGACACTCGGCTGTTGCGCACCGCGCTGAGCGCCTACGGCCTCGAGGCGGACGCGAGCAAGCGGTTCTTTATCCGCAAGGTGCTCGAATCGGATCTGTCCGATCCGCGGAGCTTGGCGAACCGGCTCGGCGACAAACGATATCGGACGATGGCGGAGGCGTTTGGCTTCGGCGCCGGCGGCAAGCGGGCGACCGGGCTGGTTGCGACGGTCACCGAGCGCCACGTGGCGGCTGAGTTGGAGCGGCGGGTCGGCACTGCCGACGGCAATCTGCGGCTGGCTATGAATGCTCAGCGGGAGTTGCCGTTGCTTGCGGCGTCTGGAGCGACGGACCGCGGGAAGTGGTTCAGCATTCTGGGTTCGATGCCACTGCGCAAGGTGTTCGAAGGCGCGTTGGGGCTGGGCAAGGAGTTCGGCAAGCTGCCGATCGACCGGCAGGCGGACGAACTCGCCGAGCGAACTCAGCGGGTGACCGGCAGTTCGTCGGTCAGCGCTTTCTCAGATTCGGCCAGCGTGGAGAAACTGCTGACGCGATTCTTGGTCCGCGCGGGTGGTGCGACAGGAACCCAGTCGTCATATAACGCCGCGCTGGCGTTGCTTGGGTGAGGTCGCGGGCGCTTTCATGGGGGCGTAAGCTTACGCAGCTCAAGTAAAAGACGGCCGAATAGACGCGGGCGGAGCCGCGCACTGCGCTGGTGAGAGAGCTAGCGCAATGACTGAGAAACGCGATCGGCGAGCTGCAGTCGGGCAACGCTCGCCAGTTTATGTCTGGGTTTAGCTGTCGTCGTCTTTGGGGGGCTCGACATCCGTTGACCCCCTGGCGAACCGGGCCGGCCTAAGAGAACGCGCGCGCCAGTCCCGGCGCTACCCCAGCGCCAGCCCGACCAGCACACCCAGCCCAAGCAATACGACTGCCCAGACCGCCTCGCCCGGGCGGGAGCGCTCGACAACCACCGCGGGGGGGGCGGGGCGAGACAGGCGGTCGATCTGGCGGTCCACGAGTTCCGGCAGCAGCGGCCCGTGCCGCCCCAGCGCCTGCAGCGCCCGCAGGCCGTCGCGGGCCGCCGCGCGGGGGCCGAGGTTGTCGCGGATGTAGCGCTCGACCACCGGGCGAGCCGCCGCCCACATGTTGATCTGCGGATCGAGGCTTCGAGCGACGCCCTCCACCACCACCATCGTGCGCTGCAGCAGGATCAGCTCGGTGCGCGTCGCCATCCCGAACCGCTCGGTGACCTCGAAGAGATACGCGAGCAGGTTCGCCATCGAGATGCGCGAAGCGTCCGCGCCGAAGATTGGCTCGCCGACCGAGCGCAGTGCGCGCGCGAACTGGGCCATGTCGCGGTCGGGGGGGACGTAGCCGGCCTCGAAATGCACCCGCGCGACGCGGTGATAATCACGCTGGATGAAGCCGTAGATGATCTCGGCATAGACCCGGCGGGTGTATTCGTCGATCTCGCCCATGATCCCGAAATCGAAGGCCACGATGTCGCCGTTCGGCGCCACCCGCAGGTTCCCCTGATGCATGTCGGCGTGAAAGAACCCGTCGCGCAGCGCGTGGTTCAGGAACAGTTGGATCAGCCGCTCGGCCAGGGCATGGCGGTCGTGGCCGGCGGCGGCGATGGCGTCGACCTCGGCCATCGGGATGCCGTCGGCCCAGTCGCTGGTCATCACCCGCCGCGCGCTCAGCGTCCAGTGCGGCAGCGGCACCGACAGCCCCGCGTCGCCGCGCGTGTTCTCGGCGAACTCCGAGGCCGAAGCGGCCTCGAGCCGCAGGTCCAGCTCGCCCAACACCACCGATTCGAAATGCGCCACCACGTCGCGGGGCCTCAGCCGGCGGCTGCCGGGCGACAGCCGCTCGATCATCCCCGCGGCGAGGTGGAAGGCGTCGATGTCGCGCCGGAAGGCCGCCTCGATCCCCGGGCGCAGCACCTTGACCGCGACCCGCGCCCCGTCGTCGGCGCGCCGCGCCTCGTGGACCTGGGCGATCGAGGCCGCCGCGACCGGTTCGGAAAACGCGCTGAACAGCGTCTCGACCGGCGCGCCCAGCTCGGACTGGACCAGCGCGCGGGCCTCGGCGGTCGGGAAGGGCGGCAGACGGTCCTGCAGCATCCTGAGCTGCTCGGCCATGCCGGTCCCGACCACGTCGGGGCGGGTCGAGAGGATCTGCCCAAACTTGATGTAGGCCGGCCCCAGCGCCGTGATCGCGCGGGTCACCGGGGGCAGGGCGGGGTCGCCCGCATAGCCGAGCCAGGCGAAGGGCCAGCCCATGATCCGCGCGGCGGCCCGCACCCGCGGCGGCGCGCTGAGCGCGTCGAGCGCCGCGCCCATCGCGCCGGTGCGCTGGAAGGTGGCGCCGGTGCGGATCAGCCGCCAGATGTTGTGGGGCCCGCGCATCAGCCGCGGCCCCGTGCCCGCAGGCCCCGCGCCCGGCAGCCGCCTCGGGCTGGACGCAAATATCCTCCGGGGGTGCGGGGGTGGAAAACCCCCGCTCGGCCGTGGTCCGGGGCGCCCCCGGCCGGCACGGCGCTCACAGCTTCCACCCCGAATGCAGCGCCGCGATCCCCATCGAGAGGTTGCGATAGGCGACCTGCCCGAAGCCTGCGTCGCGGATCATCTGGGCAAAGCGCTCCTGATCCGGGAACCGGCGGATCGACTCGACGAGATACTGATAGGAGTCGCGGTCGCTCGCCACCAGCTGCCCCAGCGGCGGGATCACGTTGAAGGAGTAGCGGTCATAGGCCCATTGCAGCGCCGGCACCGGCAGCTGGCTGAACTCGAGCACCATCAGCCGCCCGCCGGGCCGCAGCACCCGGTAGGCCTCGGCCAGCGCCGCCTCGATCCGGGTGACGTTGCGGATGCCGAAGCTGATCGTGTAGCGGTCGAAGCCCGCATCCGCGAAGGGCAGCGCCATCGCGTCGCCCGTGACCCAGGCCAGCCGGTCGGCCAGGCGGCCCGCCTCGGCGCGCTTGCGCCCCTCGACCAGCATCGATTCGGTCATGTCGCAGACGGTTACCCGTGCCCCCGGCGCGCGGTCGAGAAACCGGAACGCGATGTCGCCGGTCCCGCCGGCCACGTCGAGCAGCGCCTGCCCGTCGCGGGGCGCGAGCCAGTCCATCATCGCCTGCTTC
Organism: Paracoccus sanguinis; assembly: GCF_900106665.1. GTDB lineage: Bacteria > Pseudomonadota > Alphaproteobacteria > Rhodobacterales > Rhodobacteraceae > Paracoccus > Paracoccus panacisoli. The sequence goes on along the minus strand of NZ_FNNA01000001.1, from coordinate 443,277 downwards.
CACAGCCGGTGGACGCCGACGCTCATCAGGTCGTTCATCACGTCGTATTTCGAGGCGACGCGCGAGAACACCCCGTGAACGAGCCCCGCCTTGTCGCCCTCGGGGACGTCGCGGAAGCCGAAATGGGTCTGCCGCGCGCGCGCGTCGTCCGCCCCGTCGCCGGAGGGAGGCGTCGCGGGCGCGGCGGATTGTGTCGGGCGGTCGTCGGTCATAGCTCTCGGTCCATGCGGCGGGGCGCGAAGGGCGCGGCCCTGCGGGTCGGGCGGCACCATGCAGCGGATGGGGGGGAAATGCCAGAACTGCCAGAGGTGGAAACCGTCCGGCGCGGCCTCGCGCCGCATCTGACCGGCCAGCGCATCGCGCGGGTCGAGCAGCGCCGCCCCGACCTGCGCTGGAAGATGCCCGAGGATCTGGTGCAGGTGCTGACCGGGGCGCGGGTGACCGATCTGCGCCGGCGCTCGAAGTACCTGCTGGCCGATCTCGACCGGGGGCCGAGCCTGCTCGTCCACCTCGGGATGTCGGGGCGGGTGCGGGTCGAGGGCGCGGCGCTCGGCAGCTTTCACTACGACCCGGCGATCCTGCCCCAGCACGACCACCTGATCCTGACGACCGAAGCCGGGGTGACCGTCACGCTGAACGACGCCCGGCGGTTCGGCGCGGTCGATCTCGTGAGGCCGGGCGAGGCACATCCGCTGCTGGCCAGCCTCGGCCCCGAGCCGCTCTCCGACGATTTCACCCCGGCGGTGCTCGCGGCGGCGTTCCGGGGCCGGCGGATGCCGGTCAAGGCGGCGCTTCTCGACCAGCGGATCGTCGCGGGGCTGGGCAACATCTATGTGTGCGAGGCGCTGTTCCGGGCCGGCATCCACCCGCTCAGGGCCGCGGGCCGGATCGGCCCGGCGCGGCTTGTGGCCCTGCACGCGGCCATCCGCGCGGTGCTGGTCGAGGCGATCGCCGCCGGCGGGTCGAGCCTGCGCGACCACCGGCAGGCGTCGGGTGAGCTGGGGTATTTCCAGCACAGCTTCCGCGTCTATGACCGCGAGGGGCAGCCGTGCGCGCGGCCGGGCTGCGCGGGCACGGTGCGGCGGATCGTCCAGTCCGGGCGCTCGACCTGGTACTGCCCCACCTGCCAGCACTGACCCCCGCCATCGCCGCGCCCCGCGCCGCCCACTTCCCCCCTTGCCCGGGCTTTGCTAGCACCGGCTCAAGCACAGCAAGGGGGGAACCCGCATGGCCTACCAGACCATCCTCGTCGAGATCGCCGACCGTGTCGCGCTGGTCCGGCTGAACCGTCCCGAGGCGCTCAACGCGCTCAACGCCCCGCTCATCGGTGAGCTGGCGGCGGCGCTGACGGCCGCGGACGCCGATCCGGCCGTGCGCTGCATCGTGCTGACCGGCAGCGAAAAGGCCTTTGCCGCCGGCGCCGACATCAAGGAGATGGCCGACAAGTCCTATGTGGACGTGCTGATGGGCGACCTCTTCGGGGGCGAGATCGACCAGATCAACCGCATCCGCAAGCCGATCATCGCCGCCGTCTCGGGCTATGCGCTGGGCGGGGGATGCGAGCTCGCCATGATGTGCGACTTCATCATCGCCTCCGAGACCGCCAAGTTTGGCCAGCCCGAGATCAACCTCGGCGTCATCGCCGGGATCGGCGGCACCCAGCGCCTGACCCGCTTCGTCGGCAAGTCGAAGGCGATGGACATGAACCTGACCGGCCGCTTCATGGACGCGGCCGAGGCCGAGCGCTCGGGACTGGTCAGCCGCGTGGTGCCCGCCGACAAGCTGATGGACGAGGCGATGGGCGCGGCCCGCAAGATTGCCGCCAAGTCCGCCATCGCCACCCAGGTCGCCAAGGAGACGGTGAACCGCGCCTTCGAGACGACCCTGCGCGAGGGGCTTCTGTTCGAGCGCCGGGCCTTCCACGCGCTCTTCGCCACCGAGGACCAGGCCGAGGGGATGAGCGCCTTCGCCGAAAAGCGCGAGGCGCAGTTCCGCGACCGCTGAGGCCGGGGCCGGGCCGGGCAGGGCGGGGGGCGATTCGGGCTTCCCTTGGCGGGGCGTCTCGTCTATAGGCGCCCCCTGACATGCGCGTGGGCCCGCTTAAGGCATGAACCATGACCGCCTGTCCCTTCGGGGACCGGGCGGCAGGTCGCGGTTTGCGCGATGACGACGAGATTTGAACGCAACAGACCCGAAAGCTGATCCTCATGGCCAACACGCCCCAGTCCAAGAAACGCGCCCGCCAGACCGAACGCCGCACCGCCGTGAACAAGGCGCGCCGCTCGCGCATCCGCACCTTCATCCGCAAGGTCGAGGAAGCGATCGCCGGCGGCGACGCGAAGGTCGCGGCCGAGGCGCTGACCGCGGCCCAGCCCGAGCTGATGCGCGGCGTGACCAAGGGCGTGATCCACAAGAACACCGCCTCGCGCAAGATCTCGCGCCTGGCGTCGCGGGTGAAAGCCCTTTCGCAGGCCTGATCCGGCGCCGCCGCGGCGCCCCTCGGGCCGCCCGGCATCGCCCGCCGCACAGGGGCGCGGACCGCATCCGGCGGCCGCGCCCTTTCGCATCCGCAGCATCGCCCGTTCGGGCAAGCTGCTGTATTTTATGTGTATTATGCCTACTGCGGCATAGTGGCAGATTCGCCCCACAAAGGTGCTGTCAAGTTCATAGTTCGGTTGCGGGGCCGTCGCGCTTGGCGCTAGCGTCTCGGAAGCGATTCACGTCGTGACAGGGAAGAACCGTCCGGGAGAGGCCAGCTGCCGCCGCCCCGCCCGGACGCAGCGCGCGGCCCGAAGCCTGCCCAACGCAGGGTTTCGCGGCGCCGCGGCTGTCCGCGCCGGCTGCCACCGGCCGCGGACGACCCGGGACAGATCGGTCGGGGCCCCCGGGCCTCTGTCGCCGCTTGATTGCGGCGGACGTCCGATCTGTTGCCGTTTCCTGTCATGGCGCTGTTGCACTGGCCCGCCGGCGTTCCCGGCGGGGATGGGGACACGAGGGACGGACGAATGGACAAGCTGTGGGCGGGGGCGCGGCCCGAACTCGAGGCGCAGGTCGGGGCCAACAACTACATGACCTGGCTGGCCCCGCTGAGCCTGCGGGCCATCGATTCCGGTGCAGCCGACATCGTCTGCCCGACCCGGTTCCTCTCGGACTGGGTGTCGCGCCACTATGCTCGCCCGATCGTCGAGGCGCTTGTCCGGCAGGGTGCCCCGGTCGAACGCGTGACCTTCACCGTCGCCGCCGCCCCCGCCCCCGCGCGCCGCGCCGCGCCGGCGGCCAACGCCGCGCCCGCCGCTGCAACGGCCCCCGCTGCCGCGCCCGTCCGCGCCCGCGGCCCGCTGCGCGAGGACGAGATGTCGGCGCCGCTCGACACCCGTTTCACCTTCGACAACTTCGTCGTCGGCAAGCCGAACGAGCTCGCCCACGCCGCCGCCCGCCGGGTGGCCGAGGGCGGCCCCGTGACCTTCAACCCGCTGTTCCTCTATGGCGGCGTCGGGCTCGGCAAGACCCACCTCATGCACGCCATCGCCGCCGAGCGCCGGGTCCGCGACGAGGGCGCGCGCATCCTCTATCTCTCGGCCGAGCAATTCATGTACCGCTTCGTCCAGGCGCTGCGCGAGCGCACCGTCATGGACTTCAAGGAACTGTTCCGCACCGTCGACGTGCTGATGGTCGATGACGTCCAGTTCATCGCCGGCAAGGACTCGACGCAGGAAGAATTCTTCCACACGTTCAACGCGCTGGTCGATCAGGGCAAGCAGATCGTCATCTCGGCCGACCGCGCGCCGGGCGAGATCAAGGATCTTGAGGAGCGGATCAAGTCGCGCCTCTCCTGCGGGCTGATCGTCGATCTGCACCCCACCGACTACGAGCTGCGGCTGTCGATCCTGCAATCCAAGACCGAGCAGTTCCGCCAGACCTACCCCGGCCTCGTGCTCGGGAACGGCGTGCTCGAGTTCCTCGCCCACCGCATCACCTCGAACGTGCGGGTGCTCGAGGGCGCGCTGCAGCGGCTCTTCGCCTTCGCCAGCCTGATGGGGCGCGAGATCGACCTCGACATGACGCAGGAGTGTCTCGCCGACATCCTGCGCGCCTCGGACCGCAAGGTCTCGGTCGAGGAGATCCAGCGCAAGGTGGCCGAGCACTACAACATCCGCCTGTCGGACCTCGTGGGGCCCAAGCGGGTCCGCACGCTGGCCCGGCCGCGGCAGATCGCCATGTATCTGGCCAAGCAGATGACCTCGCGTTCGCTGCCCGAGATCGGGCGGCGCTTCGGCGGCCGCGACCACACCACGATCATGCACGGCGTGCGCAAGATCGAGGAATTGCGCGGCGAGGACCGCAGCCTCAGCGAGGACATCGACCTGCTGCGCCGCGCGCTCGAGGCGTAAGCGGCGGCTTGACCCCACCCGAACGATGACGAAACTGTGCGCGCGGCGGCGGGCCGCGCACCTGACAGCCAAAGGGCCAAAGCCATGAAGTTCTCGATCGAAAAGGCGGCGCTGGGCAAGGCTGTCGCGCAGGCCCAGTCGGTCGTGGAACGCCGCAACACCATCCCGATCCTCGCCAACGTGCTGATCGAGACGACGGCCGACGGCGTGAGCTTCCGCGCCACCGACCTCGACACCGAGGTGGTGGACCGCGCCCCGGCGATGGTCGAGCGTCCCGGCGCCACCACCGTCAGCGCCGCGCTGCTGAACGAGATCGCCCGCAAGCTGCCCGACGGGGCGCTGGTCCAGATCGCCGCGGATGCCGCCACGAACCGGCTGACCGTGCAGGCCGGGCGCTCGAACTTTTCGCTCGCCACGCTGCCGCGCGAGGATTTCCCGGCGATGGCCTCAACCGAATACGCCGCCAATTTCGCCGCCCCCGCGGCGGTGCTGCGCCGGCTCTTCGACAAGTCGCGCTTTGCAATCTCGACCGAAGAGACACGCTATTACCTCAACGGCGTCTATATGCACGTGGCCGAGGGCGAGGGCGGCCCCAGCCTGCGCTGCGTGGCGACCGACGGGCACCGGCTGGCGCGCGTCGATGCGCCGCTGCCCGAGGGCGCGGCCGAGATGCCGGGCGTGATCGTCCCGCGCAAGACCGTGGCCGAGCTGAAGAAGCTGCTCGACGACGACGAGACCGAGATCGCCGTGTCGGTGGGCGAGACCAAGGTGCGCTTCGCCACGCCCACCATCACGCTCACCTCGAAGGTCATCGACGGCACGTTCCCCGACTACACCCGCGTCATCCCGCGCGCCAACGCCCGCCGGCTCGAGGTCGACGCCGCCGATTTCGCCCGCGCCGTGGACCGGGTGGCCACCGTCAGCAGCGAACGCTCGCGCGCCGTCAAGCTGGCGCTTGACGAGGACCGGCTGGTTCTGTCGGTGAACGCCCCCGACGCGGGCGCGGCCGACGAGGAGCTGGCGGTCGCCTATGCCGACGAGCCGCTCGAGATCGGCTTCAACGCCAAGTATCTGCAGGAAATCGCCGCGCAGATCGACCGCGAGAACGCGGTGTTCCTGTTCAACGGCTCGGGCGATGCGGCGCTGATCCGCGAGGGCGGCGACGATTCGGCCGTCTATGTCGTCATGCCGATGCGCGTGTGACGCTGACGCAGCTTTCGCTGGCGCAGTTCCGGTCCTGGCCGCGGCTCGACCTCGGCTTCGACGACCGGCCGCTGGCGATCTTCGGCCCGAACGGGGCCGGCAAGACCAACATCCTCGAGGCGCTGTCGATGCTGTCGCCGGGCCGCGGGTTGCGCGGCGCGGCACCCGCCGAGCAGGCGCGGCAGGGCGTCGGCGCGGGCTGGCGCATCCGCGCGGTGATCGACGGCCGCCCGGTCGAGACGGGCGCCGCCCCGGGTGAGCCGCGCAGCACCCGCATCGACGACAAGGCCGAGCCGCAGCTCGCGCTCGGCGCGCTGACCCGGATGATCTGGCTGACGCCGGCGATGGACCGGCTGTGGACCGACACGCCCGAGGGGCGGCGGCGGTTTCTCGACCGGCTGACGCTGAGCTTTCTGCCCGGTCATGCGGGCGTGGCGCTGGCCTATGAGAAGGCGATGCGCGACCGCAACCGGCTGTTTCGGGACGAGATCCGCGACCCCGGCTGGTTCCGCGCGCTCGAGGCGCAGATGGCCGAGGCGGGCGCGGCGCTGACCCTGAACCGCCTCGCCGCGCTCGACCGGATCGCCGCGGCGCAGGCGGGGGCGGCGACGAGTTTTCCGGCCGCCCGCCTCGCGCTGCTGCCGGGCGAGGGCTTCGCCGACGACACCGACCCGGCCCGCATCGCCGAGCGCCTCGCCCACCAGCGTCCGCGCGAGGCCGCCGCGGGGCGCACGCTCAGCGGCCCGCACCGCGCCGATCTCGGTGCGTGGTGGGGACCGTCCGACCAACCCGCGGGCCTAAGTTCCACGGGCGAGCAGAAGGCGCTGCTGCTTTCGCTGATCCTCGCCAACGCCCGCGCGCTCGTCGCCGAGCGCCCGGTGCTGCTGCTCGACGAGGTCGCGGCGCATCTCGACGCCGACCGCCGCGCGGCGCTTTATGACGAGATCGCGGCGCTGCCGGCGCAGGCGGTGCTGACCGGCACCGGGCACGAGCTCTTCGACGCCTTCGGCCCCCGCGCGCGCCGCCTCGCGGTGGCCCGCGACGGGGATGGCTCGACGGCCAGCGAACTGGACTGACATCCCGCCCGCGGGCTCAGCCCGCGACCACCTCGGTCAGGGCGAAGCGGGTCACGTCCACCAGCCCGAGGTCCGAGATCCTGAGCTCGGGGATCACCACCAGCGCCAGCAGGACGTGCTGCATGATGGCGTTGTTCATCGTGCAGCCGCAGGCGCGGATGGCGGCGTTGACCGCCTCGGCGGCGGCGGCGACCTCGGCGGCGGGGGCGTCCGAGATGAGGCCGGCGATGGGTAGCGCGACATGGGCGAGCTCGGCCCCGTCGCGGAAGACGGTGATGCCGCCCTGCAACGCGCCCAGCCGTGCCACCGCGGCGGCCATGTTCTCGGCGCAGGTGCCGACCACGATCATGTGGTGGCTGTCATGCGCGATGGTCGAGGCGACGGCGACCCGGCCCTGATAGCCGAAGCCCGAGACGAACCCGTTGACCACCCCGCCGGTGCCCCTGTGCCGCTCGACCAGCGCGATGCGGGCCGCCTCGCCCTCGGGCACCACGAAGCCGTCCTCCACCGGCAGATCAGCGGTCAGTGCCCGGGTCGGCGCCTGGTTCTCGACCACCCCGATCACCCGCACCGTGGCGCGAGTGCCGGTGGCCGGGACGGTGAAATCCTCGGCCGCGAGCCGCCGGCCGAGATGCACCGACCCGCGCGCCGCGGCGGGCCAGTCGATGCGCGGGCAGTCGACCGTCAGCCGCCCCGCTTCGGCCACCACGCGGCCCTGCGCCACCACCAGCTCGATCGGCAGCGCGGTCAAGTCCGAGGTCAGGATCACATCCGCCCGCCGCCCCGGCGTCAGGCTGCCCAGTTCGCGCGCCATGCCGAAGTGCCGCGCGGTGTTGAGCGTGGCGAGGCGGATCGCCACCAGCGGGTCGCAGCCGCAGGCGATGGCGTGGCGCACCACCCGGTCCATGTGCCCGTCGTGGACCAGCGTGCCCGCGTGGCAATCGTCGGTGCAGAGCATGAAGCCCGCGGGGTCCATCCCGCGCACGGTGATCGCGGTGATCTGGGCCGCCACGTCATGCCAGGCCGAGCCGTAGCGCAGCATCGCCCCCATCCCCTGCCGGACGCGGGCGATGGCCTGCGCCTCGGCGGTCGTCTCGTGGTCGTCCTCGGCCCCGCCCGCGGCGTAGGCGGCGAAGGGCCGGCCGAGGTCGGGCGAGGCATAGTGCCCGCCGACCGTCTTGCCCGCGGCGCGGGTGGCCGCGATCTCCTCGAGCATCGCGGGATCGCCCGCCGCCACGGCGGGAAAGTTCATCATCTCTCCCAGGCCCACGATCCCCTCCCACCCCATCGCCTGGGCGACCTCGCCGGCCGAGATGGGGTGCCCCGTCGTCTCGAGCCCCGGCGCCGAGGGCGCGCAGGAGGGCATCTGCGTCAGCATGGTGATCGGCTGAATCAGGCTCTCGTCCCGCATCAGCCGCACGCCGTCGAGGCCCATGACGTTGGCGATCTCGTGCGGGTCGTGAAACAGCGCCGTGGTGCCGTGCGGGATCACCGCCTCGGCGAAGCGCGCGGGCGTCAGCATCCCCGATTCGATGTGCATGTGCGCGTCGATCAGCCCGGGGATCATGTAGCGGCCGGCCGCCTCGATCACCTGCGTCGCGGGGCCGATGTTGGCCGAGGCATCCGTCACCACGCAGGCGATCCGCCCGTCCGCGATGGCGATGTCGTGCCCCGGCAGCGCCTCGCCCGAGTGGACCGCGACCCAGATGCCGCCGCGGATCACCATGTCGGCGGGGGCGCGGCCGGCGGCCACCTCGACCAGCCGCGGCTGCGCCTCGATCCACGTCTTGAGCATCACGTCCCCCTGTTCGCCGCCCCGAGATTGCGGCAGCGTGGCGGCGAAAGGAAGGCGCGATGGAATGGGCAGGCGAGGCGACCGTCATCGCGCGGCGACGGCACGGCGAGCACGCGGCCATCGTCACCATGCTGACGCGCGAGGCGGGGTTGCTGCGCGGCCTCGTGCCGGGGGGCGGGTCGGTCAAGCGGGCGGCGATGCTGCAGCCCGGCAACCGGGTCGCGCTGCGCTGGCGGGCGCGGCTCGACGACCAGCTGGGCAGCCTGATCGCCGAACCGGCGCGCGCCCGGTCCGGGCTGATGGCCGACGCGGGTGCGCTCGCCGGGCTCAACGCGGTGGCGGCGCTGGTCGGCTGGGCCCTGCCCGAGCGCGACCCCCACCCGCGGCTGACGGACGCGACCGAGGCGCTGCTGGACCTTATGGACGTGGGCGGCGACTGGGCCGCACAGTATCTGGGGTGGGAGCTGTCGCTGCTCGACGAGCTGGGCTTCGGCCTCGCGCTCGACCGCTGCGCGGTGACGGGGGCGCGCGACGGGCTCGCCTATGTCTCGCCGCGGACCGGGCACGCGGTGACGGCGGACGGCGCGGGGGCGTGGGCCGACCGGCTGATGCCGCTGCCGGCGCTGCTGGGCGGCACGGGCCCTGCGGGGCGCGAGGGGCTGGCCGCGGGGCTGGCGCTCAGCGGGCATTTCCTCGCCCGCATGGCCGAGGCCCATGTTGGCCGCCCGCTGCCCGCCGCGCGGGGGCGGCTGGTGCAGCGCCTCACCAGCCCCTGAACGCGAAAAGGCCGCCCCCGCGCCGGGACGGCCTTCCCCCTTGCCGTGAAACCGGCCTCAGTTCCCCGAGCGCTCGGCGGTGATCCAGCCCAGCGGGCTCTTGATCTTCAGCACGCCGCCTTCCCACACGGCCTCGTTGGCTTGGGTGATGGCGTTGATGAACCGCCCCTCGAAGCCCTTGTGGCCGCAGGGGTTGTCGGTCCAGTTCATCGTCGCGACCTGGATCGCGGGCAGCGTCGCGGCGTTCACCCCGGTGAAGGTGTTGCACGGGCCGTTGCCGGAGAACGCGTTCTTGGTCAGGCGGATGGTGGCGCTGCGGGTCGGCACGGCCTCTTTGCCGAAGCCGACGACGGTGTAGGTGCCGAAGGGGATGCCCCCCTCGAAGCCCATGCCCTCGGTGCCCGGGGCAGGGGCGGCGGGGCCGCAGGCGGCCAGCGCGGCGAGGGCGAGCGCAGAGGCCGAGAGGCAGACAAGACGTTTCATCGTGATAAATTCCTCAGGGGCAGCGTGATGAGGTGGATCGTGACGCCCTGCCACCCGCAGGCCCGAAAGTCCATGCACAGCCGCGTCAGATCGGCCGTCGTGCCACAGTGCCGTGCCATTCGCGCAACGCCGGATCGCGCCGGCTGCCCGGCGCGCCGCGGGCGACCGGCGCCGGGGGGTATTTGGGCCAGAAAGAAGCGGCCAACCGGGTCGCGGGGCCGACATCTTTCTGGCTCAGATACCGGGCGGGCCTGCCGGGCGGGCCGCCGTCAGTTCAGCCCAGCAGCCGCCGCGCGATCACCTGCGCCTGGATCTCGGCCGCGCCCTCGAAAATGTTGAGGATGCGCGCGTCGCAGAGCACCCGGCTGATCGCGTATTCCAGCGCGAAGCCGTTGCCGCCGTGGATCTGCAGCGCGTTGTCCGCCGCCGCCCAGGCGACGCGGGCGCCCAAGAGCTTGGCCATCCCCGCCTCGAGGTCGCAGCGCTTGTCGTGGTCCTTCTGCCACGCCGAGTGGTAGGTCAGCTGCCGCGCGATCATGATCTCGACCGCGGTCAGCGCCAGCTTGTCGGCCACCCGCGGGAAGGCAATCAGCGCCTTGCCGAACTGCTTGCGGTCCAGCGCATACTGCATCCCCAGCTCAAGCGCCGACTGCGCCACGCCGATCGCGCGCGCCGCGGTCTGGATGCGGGCCGATTCAAACGTCTGCATGAGCTGCTTGAACCCCTGGCCCGGCTGTCCGCCCAGCAGGTTGTCGGCCGCGACCTTGAAGCCGTCGAAGCCGAGCTCGTATTCCTTCATGCCGCGGTAGCCGAGCACCTCGATCTCGCCGCCGGTCATGCCGGGGGTGGGGAAGGGGGCCTCGTCCGTGCCGGGGGTCTTTTCGGCGAGGAACATCGACAGCCCGCGCCAGTCGGTCGTCTCGGGGTCGGTGCGGGCGAGCAGCGTCATGACGTGGGTGCGGGCGGCGTGGGTGATCCAGGTCTTGTTGCCGGTGACCTGCCACCCGTCCTCGGTGCGCACCGCGCGGGTGCGCAGGCTGCCGAGGTCCGAGCCGGTGTTGGGCTCGGTGAACACCGCCGTGGGCAGGATCTCGCCCGAGGCGAGCGCCGGCAGCCATTTCGCCTTCTGCTCTTCGGTGCCACCGACGAGAATCAGCTCGGCCGCGATCTCGGACCGGGTGCCGAGCGAGCCGACCCCGATATAGCCGCGCGACAGCTCTTCGCTGACCACCACCATGCTGGCCTTGGAAAGGCCGAGCCCGCCGAACTCCTCGGGGATGGTCAGGCCGAACACGCCCAGCTCGGCCAGCTCGGCGATGATCTCCATCGGGATCAGCTCGTCCCTGAGGTGCCAGCCGTGGGCCTCGGGGATCACCCGCTCGTCGGCGTAGCGGCGGAACTGGTCGCGGATCATCTCGAGGTCTTCGTCGAGCCCGGTAGCACCGAAGGTCGCGCGGCCGTGGTTCTCCTGCATCAACGCGACGAGGCGGGCGCGGGCGGCGGGGGTGTTGCCCGCCATCGCGGCGCGGGCCGCGTCCGAGGGCTGCCAGTCCACGCCGAGGTCCGAGAGCCGGGCGAACTCGGTCTGGCTCATCGGGATGCCGCCGGCGATCTGGGTCAGGTATTCGCCGAACGCGATGGTCAGGATCAGCCCCTCGATCTCGCCGAAGCCGTCGCCCAGCCGCTCGGCCCAGGCCGACATCTGGCGCAGCGCCTCGACATAGGTCGCGAGCCACGACAGCGCGTGGGCCGCGTGCTGTTCGACCTCGAGCGCCTCGGAGTCGATCTTGCCGCCGCCGACGCGTTCGCGCAGCGCGGCGGTGGCACGGGCCTGCAGGGCCTCGATCTCGGGCAGCAGGGCGGCGGCGCTGGCCTGGGTCAGGGCGGGGACGGACGCGGTGTCGAGCATGGGCGATTCCCTTCGGGCAGGCGGGCTGTGAGATTGCCCGACCTCTAGAACCTTCGCAGGCGCAGCGCAACGATGCTGCGCTGCAACGTAGCGGCGCGCAGCATTGTTGCGTCGCCCGCACGAACGCTGGCCCCTTGCCGCCGCCCCGGCGCAGGCTAAGGTCGCGCCCATGTTCGGGCTCGACCCTCACCTGCTGCTGCTCGCGGTGGCCGTCACCTTCGTCGCGGGCTTCGTCAAGGGCGCCATCGGCTTTGCCATGCCGATGATCATGATGTCGGCCTTCGGCTCGTTCCTGCCGGCGCCCACCGCGCTCGCGCTGCTGATCGTGCCGACGCTGATGACCAACATCCAGCAGGCGACGCGCCAGGGCCTGCGCGCGGCGTGGGAGAGCGCGGGCCACGTGCGCTGGCACATCGCCATGGTGGTGCTGTTCATCTTCGTCTCGGCGCCTTTCGCCCGGGTCCTGCCGGCCTGGGCCATGTATCTGGCCCTCGGGGCGCCGATCACGGGTTTCGCGCTCTGGCAGCTTTCGGGCCGCCCGCTGGCGCTGCCGATCCACCGCCGGCGACGGGCCGAGATCGTCAGCGGCATCATCGGCGGGCTCTACGGCGGGATCTCGGGCATCTGGGGGCCGCCGCTGATCGTCTATCTGCTCTCCATCGGGGCGCCGAAGCTGGAACAGATCCGCGTGCAGGGGGTGGTGTTCCTGATCGGCGCGGTGGCGCTGACGGTCGCGCATCTCGGTTCGGGCGTGCTCAACGCCCAGACCCTGCCGCTCTCGGCGCTGATGGCGGTGCCGGCCTTCGTGGGGATGCGGCTGGGCTTTGCCTTGCAGGACCGCATGGACGTGGTGCAGTTTCGGCGCTGGACACTGATCCTGCTGGTGCTGACGGGCCTGAACCTCGTGCGCCGCGCCCTCACGATGGACTGAAAGGCCGCCCCCCATGAGCACCGACGCCGCCGAGTTGACCGCCCGCCTGATCCGCTGCCCCTCGGTCACGCCCGAAGAGGGGGGCGCGCTGGTCCTGCTCGAGGGGCTTCTGACCGACGCGGGGTTCGAGACCCGCCGGGTGGACCGCAACGGCACCCCGAACCTCTTCGCCCGCTGGGGCGCCAGGGGGGCGGCGCGCAGCTTCGGGTTCAACGGCCACACGGACGTGGTGCCGCCCGGCGACCCGGCGAGCTGGACCCATCCGCCCTTCTCGGGGGTCGAGGTCGACGGCGTGATCTGGGGCCGCGGCGCGACCGACATGAAGTCCGGGGTCGCGGCCTTCGTCGCCGCGGCGATGGATTTCGTCCGCGAGACCCCGCCCGCCGACGGCGCGGTGATCCTGACCATCACCGGCGACGAAGAGGGGGTGTCGCGCGACGGCACCATCGCGCTCGTGGACTGGATGGAGGCCGAGGGCGAGCGCATGGACGCCTGCATCGTCGGCGAGCCGTCGAACCCCGAGGTCATGGGCGAGATGATCAAGATCGGCCGCCGCGGCAGCCTGACCGCGACCTTCACCGCGACCGGCAAGCAGGGCCACGCCGCCTATCCGCACCGCGCCCTGAACCCGCTGCACGCGCTGGTGCGGCTGCTCGCGGGGCTGACGGCCGCGCCGCTGGACGAGGGGACGGCGCATTTCGACCCCTCGGGGTTGCAGGTCACCACCATCGACTGCGGCAACCCGGCCTCGAACGTGATCCCGGAAAAGGCTACGGCGGTGGTCAACATCCGCTTCAACGACCGCCACTCGGGCGACAGCCTGACCGCGATGCTGCGCGAGCGCGCCGCCGCCGTCGAGGCCGAGACGGGGGTGCGCTTCGGGGTCGACGTGGCGGTCTCGGGCGAGAGCTTCCTGACCGAGCCGGGCCCCTTCGTGAGCCTCGTGCGCGAGGTCGTGGCCGAGGCGACGGGGGTGACCCCGGTGCTGTCCACCACCGGCGGCACCTCGGACGCGCGGTTCATCAAGGACCACTGCCCGGTGCTCGAGTTCGGGCTGGTCGGCAGTTTCATGCACCAGGTGGACGAGCGCGTCCCGGCCGCGCAGGTGCGCCAGCTCAAGGACATCTATCAGGCGATCCTCGCGCGGTATTTCGCATGATCGTCGCGGTGACCGAGGATTTCGACACCTGCATGGCCATCCGCCAGCGGGTCTTCGTCGAGGAACAGAACGTCCCGCCCGAGCTGGAGCACGACGAGTACGACGCGACCGCCGTGCATCTGCTGGCCCGCGATGCCGAGGGGCGCGCGGTCGGCACCGCGCGGCTGCTGATCGACGGGGCGGCCGCCAAGATCGGCCGGGTCGCGGTGCTGGCCGAGGCGCGCGGCACGGGTGCGGGGCTGGCGCTGATGCGGGCGGCGCTCGCCGAGCTGCGCCACCGCGGGGTGGCCGAGGCGCGGCTCGGGTCGCAGACCCACGCGATCGCCTTCTACGAAAAGTTCGGGTTTGCCGCCGAGGGGCCGGAGTATGACGACGCCGGCATCCCGCACCGCGACATGACGCTCAGGCTGTGAGCGGGGGGCTGATCCGCCCCGAACTCGCCGCCCGGCTGCGGCCCTGGCGCGAGGTGCTGGCCGCCGTCGCGGTGGGCCTCGGCGGGGCGTGGATCGCGTCGTGGGGCGGGCTGTTCTTCCAGCCGCTTGGCCTCGCCATCCTCGCCGTGGCCGCGGTCTGGGGCGTCGGCGCGTGCCGGCGGATGCGCTTTCGGGCCGAGATCGCCGCCCCCGGCCTCGTCGAGGTCGAGGAGGGCGCGGTGCGCTATTTCGGCGCAAGGCTGCTCGGCGGCGAGGTGCCGCTGCGCGAGCTGGCCGAGATCCGGCTGCTCAGGCTGAACGGCCACCCGCACTGGCGGCTCAGGACCCGCGACGGCGAGGCGCTGCTGATCCCGGTCGAGGCGGCCGGGGCGGCGGCGCTGGCCGATGCCTTCGAGACGTTGCCGGGCTTCGACCTTGGCGCGGCTGCGGCGGCGCTGGCGGGACGCGAGACGGTTACCACGGTCTGGCGGCGGCGCTGAGGCCCGCGCACGCAAAAGGGGCCGCGGTCATCCCGCGGCCCCCCATTTCATCTCGGCCGGTCAGTTCCGGGCCAGCAGGTCGGTGATCCGGCGCACCGCGGCGCGGCGGTTGGCCCGCACGTCGCCCTCGCGCGCGACCTTGAGGAACTGCTCGCCGTAGCCCTGTACCACCATGTTCTCCGGCGGGACGCGGAAGAACTCGGTCAGCGCCAGCGCCACCGACTCCGCCCGCCGGTCCGACAGCGCGAGGTTCATGGCGTCGGCGCCCACCGTGTCGGTGTGGCCTTCGATCAGGAACATCTCGCCGGGGTTCTGGCGGATCTGCTCGGCGATGACGCGGCCAAGGCTCGCCAGCGCCTGCGCCTGGTCAGGTTTGATCGCCGCTGAGCCGGTGTCGAAGGTGATCGCCTGGATGTCCACCGGCGCGACCAGCGCCCGTACCTCGGGGATGTTGCGGATCTGGCCCAGGGTGAAGCTGCGGTCCACCGTCGTCTCGCGCCGCAGCGCCTCGCGCAGCGCCTCGTCCGAGACGGTCTGGCCGGGCATCACGATGATCGGCTCGGCCGGGCGGGGGAGGCTCGCGATGTCCACCGGCTGCACCGCCTGCGTCTCGTCGATCAGCGCGGTGGTGGTGCCGTCGGGGTGGACCACGGTGCGGCGCAGCACCCGCAGGTCGGCGTCGCGGATGGTGACGACCTGGCTGCCATCCTCGCGCGTGACGATGGTGCGCGACGAGCCGTCCGCGAACTCCTCGGTCTGCACGGTCGAGCCGGGGCGCAGCATCAGGGCGTTGTCGTCCTTGATCACCTCCTGGCTGCCGTCGGCGCGGGTCACGACCACGCGGTCGCCGGTGTTGAGCGCCACCTCGCGGTTGTTCGAGAGGACCGAGCCGACCGCCATCCCCGCCAGCGCCGGCAGGACGATGTTCTTGAGCGCGCTCTCGAGGTCGCTGTCGCGGTCGCCCGACGCGGTCTGCGCGGGGGCGGGGGTCGTGGTCGCGCCTTCGGGCGCAGGCGTCACCACCGGCTGGCCGCCCGCGGCGGCGGCAGCGGCCGCCGCGGCGACCGCGTCACGTGCGGCGCCGCGCAGGTCGGTCGAGAAATCCTCGGTGGCGGCACGGCTCGTGGCTTCGGTCACCGTGGTCTTGTCGGTGGTCACGACCGGGGCCGCGCTCTCGGCCAGCGCCGCGACGGCGGGCGCCTCGGCGGCGGCAGCGGCCTCGCGCGCCGCGTCGGTTTCCTTGGCGGTCGCCTCGGGGATCGCCTTGGCGGCGGCGAGCGCCTCGGCCAGCGCATCCTGCTCGGCGGCCGACGGCGCCGGGGCGGCCGGGGTGGCCGACGCCTGCGCCTCGGGGACCGCCGGGGTCACGACCGGGGCGGCGCCGGCGCTGGGCGGGGTGGCCGGCGTGGCGGCGGCCTGCGGGGCCGGGGTGACGACCGGGGCTGCGCTCGGGGCCGCGGGGGCCGGGGCGGCCGAGACGGTCTCGGCCGGGGTCGCGGGCGGCGCGGCCGGGGTCACGACGGGCGCGGCCGTCGCCGCCTCGGCCGGGGTCGCCGGGGCGGGCGGCGTGGCCGCCGCTTCGGCCGAGGCGGCACGCTCGGCCAGCGCCCGGGCCAGTTCGTCGTCCGAGGGCGCCGCCTCGGCCTTGGCTGCGTCGCGCGCCTCGGCGGCTGCATCCTTCGCGGCGTCCTTCGCCGCCTTGGCCTCATCCTTCGCCGCCTTGGCGACGTCCTTGGCCTCGTCCTTCGCGGCCTTGATCTCGTCCTTCGCAGCCTCCTTGGCGTCCTTGGCGGCGTCCTTCGCCGCGTCGGCCGCCTCCTTGGCGGCGGCGCGCGCGGCCTCGCCCACGGCGTCAGGCTCGGCCGCCGGTTCGGCGGCCGGGGCCTCGGCGGCCGGCGCCTCTGCCACGGGTTCGGCCGGCACCACCACCGGCGCCTCGACCGGGGCCGCAGCCGCGGTCACCACCGGCTCGGCGGCCGGTGCGGCTGCCAGCGGCTTGCCGTAGATCTTGCTGCCCTCGACCGGGACCAGCTCGCCATCCTTCACCCGCATCGTCTGCTGCGGGGCGGGGGCGAGGATGAAGCTGCCGTCCTCGACCAGCTGCACCGCGATCCCCTCGGGCGTGAACTGCGGCGCTGCCTCGGGGCAGGGCTTGGGCGCATTCATCACGCAGACCAGCTTGTCGGCGGTCAGCCCGTCGCCGATCTCCTCGTCCAGCATCCGGGCCAGCTCGGGCATGTTGGCCGCGCGCTCGGCGCCCACCCGCGCCGCATCTGCGGCGCTGAGCGTCTGCGCCGAGGCGAGCGCGGGCAGGGTCAGCCCCAGCCCCAGGGCGATGGCGGTCGTGTCACGAAAGATCCGGCGCATGGCGTTTCCTTGTCTCGGGCGCCGCGTCGGGCGCAAGGCTGCGTGCTCGTGCCCGCAACGCGGGCGATGTGCGCATCAAACCTCATTCCCGCGAGGACGTTCCCCGAAATTGTCGTGAACGGCCGGCAAAGACCCGTGACCGGGCCGTGAACACCCGCTTCGGGCGGCAATTCGTCACGCCGGCGGCGGGCGCGCACGGCCCACCGCACGCCCCTCTTGAAAAAGCCGGGGTTTCGCCGCATATGGCGCAGGTCCGCGACAGGCGGATTCCCTACAGGAGAGATCATGGCCAAGGAAGAGATGCTCGAATTCCCCGGCGTCGTGAAGGAACTTCTGCCCAACGCGACATTCAGGGTCGAGCTCGAGAACGGCCATGAGATCATCGCGCATATGGCGGGCAAGATGCGCAAGAACCGCATCCGGGTTCTGGCCGGCGACAAGGTGCAGGTCGAGATGAACACCTACGACCTCAGCAAGGGTCGGATCAATTACCGCTTCAAGTAAGGCGCCAGCGGGGCCCGCGCAGGGCGCGCGGCCGCGCCTGGTGCTCGCCTCGGCCAGCCCGCGACGGCTGGAACTGCTGGCCCAGATCGGGATCGTGCCCGACGCGATCATCCCCGCCGACATCGACGAGACCCCCGGCAAGGCCGAGCCGCCGCGCGCCTATGTCGCGCGCATGGCCGCCGAAAAGGCCGCCGCGGTGGCGGCGGTCGAACCGGGCGTCGTGCTGGCCGCCGACACCACCGTGGTCGCCGGCCGCCGCATCCTCGGCAAGCCCGCCGACGCGGCCGAGGCGACCGCGTTCCTGCGCCTGCTCTCGGGTCGCCGCCACCGGGTGCTGACCGCCGTGACGGTCGCCGCCGAGGGTCGCGCGCGGCACCGGCTGGTCGAGACGACCGTCCGCTTCCGCCCGCTCACCCCCGCCGAGATCGCCGCCTACGTCGCCTCGGGCGACTGGCGCGGCAAGGCCGGGGGCTACGCCATCCAGGGGCCCGCCGCGGCCTTCGTGCCGTGGCTGCAGGGGTCGTTCACCGCCGTGGTCGGCCTGCCGCTGGCCGAGACCGCGGTGCTGCTGGCCGCCGCCGGGATCACCGCTGCGCCGGGCGCTGAGCCCCTCGCCGCGCCCGTGACAGGAGAATTCGGATGAAGGGTCGTCAGGTCGTTCTGGGCCGCCATTTCGGGGGCGAGGCCGCCGCGCTGATGGTGGACGGGCAGTTGCAGGACCTGCTGTTCGACCTGTCGGGCCTGACCCCGCTGCCGCCGGGCAGCGTCTGCCGGGCGGTGGTCGACCGGCTGGTGAAGGGGCAGGGCGGCGTCTTCCTGCGCCTGCCCGAGGGCGAGCGCGGCTTCCTGCGCGACGCCAAGGGGCTGAGCGAGGGGCAGACGCTGATCGTCCAGGTCTCGGGCGTGGCCGATGACGGCAAGGCCATCCCCTGCACCCAGCGGGTGATCTTCCGCGGCCAGACGGCGCTCGCCACCCCCGGCGCGCCCGGCGTCAACGTCTCACGCCGCATCCGCGACGAGGGCGTGCGCGCCCGCCTGACCGCCCTGGGCGAGGCGGCGCTGGCCGCCGCCGGCGCGCCCGAAACGCTCGGCCTGGTGATTCGCAGCGCCGCCGCCGCCGCGCAGGATGCCGAGGTGGCGGAGGAGGCGGGCAGCCTCGCCGGCCTCGCGGTCGAGGTGATGGGCGACGTCTCGGGCCGGCCCGAGCTTCTGGTCGATGCCGACCTGCCGTGGCGCGCGGCCTGGACCGACTGGGCCGACCCCGCCCCCGACGCGGTGGACGAGGGCGACGACAGCTTCGACACCCATGGCGTCGCCGCCGCCATCGACGCGCTGCTCGATGACGAGCTCGACCTGCCCGGCGGGGGCTTCGCCGTCATCGAGGCGACCCGCGCGCTGGTCGCCGTGGATGTGAACACCGGCCGCGACACCACGCCCGCGGCCGCGCTCAAGGCCAACATCGCGCTGGCCCGCGACCTGCCGCGCCAGCTTCGGCTGCGGGGCCTGGGCGGGCAGGTGGTGATCGACTTCGCCCCCAGCCCCAAGCGCGACCGCGGCACGATCGAGCAGGTGCTGCGCGCCGCCTTCAAGGCCGACGGGACCGAGACGGTGCTGATCGGCTGGACGGCGATGGGGCTTTACGAGCTGAACCGCAAGCGCGACCGCGTGCCGCTGGCCGCCGTCGCCGCCACCGCCGGAGAGCCGGAGTGAGCTGCCCGATCTGCCAGCGCCCCGCCGACCCGGCCTATCGCCCGTTCTGCTCACGGCGCTGCGCCGACGTGGACCTCGCCCGCTGGCTGCGCGGCGACTATGCCATCCCGGGCGAGCCGGTGGACCCGGCGTCCGTCCCGCCCGAGGGCGACACGCGCGACCGCCGCGACGACGATTGAGCCGCGTTTTGCCTCTGGACAGCCCCGCCGCGACTGTCTAGGAACGCTCCACCCACGGGCGGCAACGCCCCGCAGGGCGCCCGGATAGCTCAGTTGGTAGAGCAGCGGATTGAAAATCCGCGTGTCGGTGGTTCGAATCCGCCTCCGGGCACCATCCCCCCCCTTGAAGCTTTGCTGACGCGGTCCCGTCCGACCGCATTGCACCCGCCCCGCGCGTCGCCCATAACGCCGCGTCAGCCTGCGGGCGCGAGGATCACGATCATGCCCCACTCCACTCAGGCGGCGCGCCGGCTGCCGCAGGGCGAGCTCATCGCCATGCTCGCCTTTCTCTTCGCTACGGTGGCGTTTTCCATCGACGCCATGCTGCCGGCCCTGCCGCAAATCGCCACCGAGCTGACGCCCGACGACGTGAACCGGGCGCAGCTCATCCTCACCAGCTTCGTCGCCGGGATGGGGGTGGGCACGCTCTTCGCCGGTCCGATCTCGGACGCGCTGGGGCGCAAGCGGGCGATGGGGATCGGCTTCTCGGTCTACCTCGTCGGCGCGATCGCGGCGCTGTTCGTCAACTCGCTCACCCCGCTGCTCGTCGCGCGCTTCGTCCAGGGGCTCGGTGCGGCCGGGCCGCGGATCGTCGGCACGGCGCTTGTCCGCGACCTCTATCAGGGGCGCGAGATGGCGCGGATCACCAGCTTCATCATGACGGTGTTCATGATCGTGCCCGCGCTCGCGCCCTCGATCGGGCAGGGGTTCATCTGGCTTGGCGGCTGGCACGCCGTCTTCGGCGGCTTCGTGCTCTTCGCCCTGATCGGCTGGCTGTGGTTCTCGCTGCGCCAGCCCGAGACGCTGCCGCCCGAGGCGCGCCGCCCGCTGCGCCCGCGGGCGCTCGCCCAGGGCGCGCGCGAGGTGCTGTCGGACCGGCAGGTGCTGCTCTGCACCCTCGTCATGTCGCTGGGCTTCGGGCAGATGTTCGCGCTGCTCAGCTCCGCCCAGCAGCTCTTCGGAGAGACCTACGGCAAGGGCGCACAGTTCCCGCTGTGGTTCGCGGCACTGGCGCTGCTCGCCGCCTCGGGGACGGTGTTCAACGCGAGGCTGGTGATGCGGCTGGGGATGCGGCGCATCGCGCGCGGCGCCTATGCGATGCAGGTCGGGATGTCGGGATTGTTCCTGCTGACGCTCTGGACCGGGGTTCTGCCCGAGGCGCTGCGGTTTCCGGCGTTCTTCCTCTGGGCGGTCAGCGTCTTCACCATGGCCGGGCTGACCTTCGGCAACCTCAACGCGCTCGCGATGCAGTGGATGGGCCACCTGGCCGGGATGACGGCGTCGGTCACGGCCTCGGTCTCGACGCTGGCGGCGGTGCTGATCGCGGCGCCGGTGGGCCTCGCCTATGATGGCACGGCCGAGCCAGTCGCGGTGGCGACGCTGGTCTGCTCGGCGCTGGCCTGGGTCATCATGCACTGGCTCTCGGGCGCGCCGCCGGCGCCGCGGGCGCCCGCGTCGGCGGGTTGACTCTGCCCGCGGGCCGCCTATAAGCGCCGCTTCCATTGGTGTTGGTGGACCCCGCAAGGGGAAGCCTGTCGGGGCGCAAGCCCAAAGGACAACGCCCTTTTGAAACGCACAAAAGGAGATCAGCCGTGACCAAACGCACGTCTGCCAAGTACAAGATCGACCGCCGCATGGGCGAGAACATCTGGGGCCGCGCCAAGTCGCCGGTCAACAAGCGCGAATACGGCCCCGGCCAGCACGGCCAGCGCCGCAAGAACAAGCTGTCGGACTTCGGCACCCAGCTGCGCGCCAAGCAGAAGCTCAAGGGCTACTACGGCGACCTGACCGAAAAGCAGTTCCGCCGCATCTATGCCGAGGCTGAGCGCCTGCGCGGCGACACCGGCGAGATGCTGATCGGCCTGCTCGAGCGTCGCCTGGACGCCGTGGTCTATCGCGCCAAGTTCGTCCCGACCATCTTCGCCGCCCGCCAGTTCGTGAACCACGGCCATGTGACCGTGAACGGCCAGCGCGTGAACATCGCGTCCTACCGCGTCAAGGAAGGCGACGTGATCGCGGTCCGCGACAAGTCCAAGCAGCTCGCCATCGTGCTCGAGTCCGTGGGCCTGGCCGAGCGTGACGTGCCCGACTACCTCGACGTGGACATGGGCAAGCTGACCGCCACCTTCGTGCGCACCCCGGCGCTGGGCGACGTGCCCTACGCCGTGCAGATGGAGCCGAACCTGGTCGTCGAATACTACGCCAAGAACTGATCCTTATCCCGGATCGTCGGATGGGCCGTCCCGCGAGGGGCGGCCTTTTTCGTGCGCGGCCACCCGTCCCTCACCCCACGGTTGACAGCCGCCCGCCCGCTTCGCATGGCTTGGGACGATGACCGAGCCGCTGCCCTTCGATCCCGCGCCACAGCCCGCCCACCCGCGCCCTGACGAGGCGCTGGTCGTCGACGTGCCGGGCTATGACGGGCCGCTCGACCTGCTGCTGACGCTGGCGCGGACGCAGAAGGTCGACCTGATGCAGATCAGCGTGCTGGCGCTGGCCGAGCAGTATCTCGCCTTCGTCGACGAGGCCCGCAGCCTCAGGATCGAGCTTGCCGCCGACTACCTCGTGATGGCCGCGTGGCTCGCCTATCTCAAGTCGCGGCTGCTGCTGCCGCCCGATCCCGACGCCGAGGGGCCCTCGACCGACGAGATGGCGGCCCATCTCGCCTTCCAGCTCGAACGGCTCAACGCCATGCGCGAGGCGGCGGCGCGGCTGATGGGGCGGCCCCGGCTGGGGCAGGATCGCTTTGCCCGCGGCGCGCCCGAGACGGTGCAGCGCACCCGCCATGTGCGCTGGCAGGCGGGGCTGATCGACCTGATGCAGGCCTACGCGCGGCTCAGGACCCGCGACGAGTTCCGCCCCTTCGCCTTCGACCGCCGCGACACATGGACGCTCGAACAGGCGCTCGACCGGATGCGGCGGATGATCGGCTACGCGGGCGAGTGGACCGATCTCATGCAGTTCCTGCCCGACGGCTGGGCGGGCAACCCGGCGCGCCGCCGCTCGGCCACCGCCGCGACCTTTGCCGCCTCGCTCGAGCTCGCCCGCCAGGGTCGGGTCGAGCTGCGCCAGAGCGGCGTCTTCGGCCCGATCACGCTGCGCGCCCGGCCCACTCATGACTGACCCGATCCCCTTCCCGCCGCCCCCGCTCGACGCGCAGGAGCGGATGGTCGAGGCGCTGCTCTTCGCCAGCCCGACGCCCTTGACGCTGGCCGAGATGGCCGCGCGGATGCCCGCCGGCGCCGACCCGGCCGAGGCGCTGCGCCGCCTGCGGGCGCGCTACGCCGGCCGGGGGGTGGAGCTGGCCCGGCTTGGCGAAGGCTGGGCCTTCCGCACCGCTGCCGACCTCGGGTTCCTGATGCAGGATGAGGTGACCGAGACCCGGCGCCTGTCGCGCGCGGCGACCGAGACGCTGGCCATCGTCGCCTATCACCAGCCCGTCACCCGCGCCGAGATCGAGGAGATCCGCGGCGTCGCCGTCAGCCGCGGCACGCTCGACCAGCTGATCGAGATCGGTTGGGTCCGCCTCGGGCGCCGCCGCCAGTCGCCGGGCCGCCCGGTGACCTTCGTCGTGACCGAGGCGTTTCTCGACCACTTCGGCCTCGCCTCGACCCGCGACCTGCCGGGGCTGGCCGAGCTGCGCGCCGCGGGGCTGCTGGATGCGACCCCGCCCTCGGGCCCCCTTGCGGCGGCGCGGGACGAGGAGGATAGTCACGCCGATGACGGGCCGGCCGCGGGCGGACCGGACGACGACCTCTTCGGCGATTGAGGACTGCACCATGAACATGAACGGCATCGTAGGCCGCTTCGGCCGCGTCCTGACCGGCGCGCTGATGGGTTGGGGGATCAAGAAGGGCGTGGACGTGATGGCGCGCCGCAACGGCGGCGAGGACGCCAAGGGCAAGCTGACCGCCAAGGGCCGCCAGCAGGCCCATGCCACGCGCGAGGCGGTCAAGCGCGCCCGCAAGGCGGCCCAGATCGCCCGCCGCATGAGCCGCTGAGCCTCGGCGCGACCGGCTTTTTACTGGCCCCAACAAACACGGCCCGGCGGCGCAGCCTGCGCGGCGCCGGGTCAGCGGAACTGCTTGGCGAGCTTCAGCCCCTGGCCCTGATAGTTCGAGGCGATGCCCGCGCCATAGAGCCGCGCGGGCCGCGCCGCCATCCGCTCATAGACCAGCCGCCCCACCACCTGCCCGTGCTCGAGCGCGAACGGCGCCTCGTGGCAGCGCACCTCGAGCACCCCGCGCGCCCCGCGCCCCGCCGCGCCATGCCCGAAGCCGGGGTCGAAGAACCCGGCGTAATGCACCCGGAACTCGCCCACCATCGCCAGATAGGGCGACATCTCGGCGGCGTAGTCGGGGGGGATAGCCACCGCCTCGCGGCTGACGAGGATATAGAAGGCGCCGGGGTCGAGGATCAACCGCCCCTCGGTCGTGCGCAGCTCGTCCCAGAAATCCCGCGCGTCATAGGCGCCGATCCGGTCGAGGTCGATCACCCCGCTGTGCGGCCGGGCGCGATAGCCGACGAGGTCGCCCTCGGCCGGGCGCAGATCGACCGAGAACCCCAGCCCCGCGTCGATCAGCGGCGTGCCATCGACCAGCGGGTCGGTCGCGTGCAGCGCCGTGAGACCCGCATCGTCCAGCACCGCCTGACCCTGCCGCAACCGCATCTGGCTGAGCCGCATCCCCGGCCGGACCAGCACCGAGAAGCTGCGCGGGCAGATCTCGGCGTAAAGCGGGCCGTCATAGCCCTCGGGCAGGCGGTCGAACTCGGTCCCGTCGTCGGTCACCAGCCGCGTCAGCAGGTCGAGCCGCCCGGTCGAGGACTTGGCGTTCGCCACCGCCTCGACGCCGGGCGGCAGCGCCACCCGCTCCATCAGCGGGACGAGGTAGACGCAGCCCTTCTCAAGCACCGCACCCTGCGAGAGGTCCATCCGGTGCATCTCGAAATCGGCGAGCCGCCCGGCGACGCTCTGCCCGCGGCCGGCGAGGAACGAGGCCCTGAGGCGCCAGGCGTGGCCGCCCAGCCGCAGATCGAGACTCGCGGGCTGGATCTGGCCCTCGCCGATGGGGGTCTCGGCAGCGATTGCGCCCTCGGCGATCATCCGGCGCAGGGCGGTGTCGGGAAGCACGCCGTTCATCTTGAGTCCTCCCGAGATTTTTCCGGCCCCCCGGATATGCGAACGCCCACCCCGAAGGGTGGGCGGTTCGTGATGGTCGGGCCGGCGAGATTCGAACTCGCGGCCTTCCGCCCCCCAGACGGACGCGCTAACCAGACTGCGCCACGGCCCGACGCCGGCCATATAGAGCGAAGCCGTCGGGCAGCACAAGGGGCGGTGGTGGCGGACGGCGAGGTTTTCGCCGCGCCGGATGTGTGGGGCGCGTGGTCGAGGCCTCGCGGCTTTCCCGCTCAGGTTTCCGCGTCGGTCAGTTTGCGTGCGGCGGCCCGCAGGGCGTCGGCCAGGGGCCGTGCAGCGGGTGGCAAGGGGGAGGGGTGCCGGCGCAGCGCCGCGGCCGTCGCCGTCAGCCGTGCGAGCCAGCGGCCTGCGGCATCGGCACACCCTTCGTGAGCGGCGGCCTCTGCGTCCGGCAGGTCGGGGAACAGCGGGAGCGCATCGGGCGCGGGGGGCTGTGATGTCTTGCGACGGGGGACGGGTGGCGCGGCGACTGGCCCCGCGCCTTGTCCGCCGACTGCGGAGGACGGCTGAGGTGCCGGACCCGCCGGGATTTGCTCCACCGGAGGGTCTGACGTGACAGAGGTTGGAGCGACTGCTGCGTCGGCGTCAGCCTCCAGACCCAACCGATCGGCCAACCGCACCCGCCCGCGCGCCCGCAGTCCCGCCCCCCGGTCCTGCGAGATGAGCCGACGCGCGCCTCGGATCGTCAGACCATCCTCGCGCAGCGCCTCGCAGATCCCCGCCGCCAGCAGCACGTCATCGAGCCGGTAATATCGCCGCCCATCCGCCCGCTTCACCGGCGAGAGGGCCGGAAACTGCGTCTCCCAATAGCGCAGGACGTGGGGGGCGACCTCGACCAGCCGTGCGACCTCGCCGATGCTGCGAAAGGCCTGGGGCGACTTGGTCATGACCGGCGCCACGGGCCGGGCGGGGTGGGGCCGCGGCCTAGACCCAGCCAGCCGACGCCCGCCAGCGGTATATCAACCGATCTAAGCATCAGCTGCCTTGGTCGCGGCGGCGGCCATCTCCGCGGCCGGCTAGCGGTTGCCCGCCGCCACCCGCTCCTTCATCAGGTGCGAGGGGCGGAACGACAGCACCCGGCGCGGGGTGATGGGCACCTCCTCGCCGGTCTTGGGATTGCGGCCGACACGCTCGCTCTTGTCGCGGACCGAGAAGGTGCCGAACGACGACAGCTTGACCTGTTCGCCGCGCACGAGGGCGTCCGAGACATGGCCGAGCACGCTCTCGACGAGCTGCGCGCTTTCGTGGCGCGAGAGTCCGACTTCGCGGAACACGGCCTCGGCGAGGTCCATCCGGGTCAGGGTCTTTTCGCTCATGAGGGGCCTTTCCTTGCAGAGAAGAGTGCGGCGGGCCAGCACCGAAGTCAACCGCACCGCGCCGCCCCGGTTCCGGTTAAGGCCGCGAAAACAGGGCCGAAGCGGTCGGACGAGCGCGTCCGACGCTTGCAGCGGCCGTCCCGGGTTCCCAGATTGGAGGCGTAAGATGGCAGCAGGAGCGCGCGATGGCCGGGGGCTGGGCGACCGACGGGGCAGTGAACGAGCAGATCGAGGTGAGCACCGCCGAGGCGCTCGCCCGGATGCGCCTGCGCCAGCGCGGCGGCGGCGAGAGCCTGACCGAGTGCGCCGACTGCGGCGAGCCCATCCCCGAAGCCCGGCGCCGCGCCGTGCCGGGCGTGACGCTTTGCATCGGCTGCCAGACCGAGGCGGACCGCGCCTTCCGCCCCACGGCGGGGATCAACCGCCGCGGTTCGAAGGATAGTCAGCTTAAGTAGCGCGCCTGGTATGATACTTTGGGTGAGCTGTCAGAGCGGGGCGTATGTTGCGTTCCGCTCCAACCCTCGCATCAACCGGCGAGGCTAGGAACAGTCAGTTTACGTAGGGGGTGACGAAGGGAGTCCGGCGTGGCGCTTTGCATGGACTCTCAGTCGAGTCTGCCCGTGCCCTACGGCCCACCGCAGGCGTCAACAGGCGTGGCTTTAAATACAGCCAGTGGAGGTAGCATGCCCGGGCGTGACGCATTGGGTCGGCTGTCAGACCGAGCCCGACCGGGCCTTCAGCCTTTCCGCCAGGTCCAATCCGGCTTGGTTTGATGGACAACGCGATGAAGCAACGTTCCCCGCTCGACGTTGCTTTTCAGCTGGCAACCCAGAGCCGACCGAGTTTGCCAATCCACCGCCGGGATCGGCCGGCGTGGCTTGATCGATAGCCTGCCGAGCTGACGTACGCGGCGCGACGCCACATCGGCTGTCTGACCGAGTCCGATCTCTCCTTTCGCCCGCCGCGGCATGAACCGGACTGGCTCGACGGACAGTCAGCCGACGAAGGACGGGCAGTCAGGCAAAGAGGCGTGAAGCAGGCGAAGAGGCGTAAAGGGCAGCGAGGTGGGGCGGACGGTACTACTCACGGGCGTCCTTTCTCGAACTGCACCACGAGCACGCCACAAAAGTAAAAGCCTGATTGATAGGCCGGCGTCACGGCTAAAGACTTACGCCATGGCAATATTCGCCGGACTCTTCCCGTGCCGCTGTAACGGCTCGGGGCATAAGCCGCACCCCCCCAGATATTACCCCCCCTTCGCGCGCATAGCGGGCTGCTCGCGCTCGTCTCGACGTCCAATCGCCCGCTCCCCTTAGTCAGGCGACCCGCCCGCATCGCGCTCGCGCGCAATGAGATCCCCGAGCGCGGTCCGCTGGCGACCCGCCGCGTCCATGTTCCCGGGCGTCAGCCATGCTGCGTAGGCGCGGTCGAGCGCGGGGAATTCGGCATCGGTGATCGCCCACCACGCGGTGTCGCGGTTTCGGCCCTTGACGATCATGTGCTGGCGGAAGGTCCCCTCGTAGCGGAACCCGTAGCGGGCGGCGGCGCGCATCGAGGGGGCGTTCAACGCATCGCATTTCCACTCGACCCGCCGATAGCCGGCGCCGAAGGCCCAGCGGATCATCAGGAGGATCGCCTCGGAGGTGGCTGTCTGCCGCTGCAGGGCGGGAGAGATCTGGATGTGGCCGATCTCGATCACGCCATGCGTGCGGTCGATCCGCAGGTACGCGGCGACCCCGCCGATCCGGCCCGAGGCGTGGTCGCGCAGGGCGTAGAACACCGGGTCCGCCCCGCCGGCCATGCGGCGTTGCCAGTCGGTGTAGGCGGCGAGGTCGGGGAAGGGCCCGTAGCCGAGATAGTCCCAGACCGCGTCCGCCCCCGCGTTGGCCTCAAACAACTCGGCCGCATGGCGGTCCGCGTCGAGCGGCTCGAGGGTGACCCAGCGGCCCTCGATCGGCACAGCGGGCGGGGCCGGGGGCGGGGTGAAGCCGGGGACGGGGGCTCCAAGCGGGTTCGGCAAGGCGTCTCCTTTCACGTGGCGGGATCGGGCCCGTGAGCGGGCGGGTCGGCCGTGGCCGAGCGAGTGAGCGGGTCGCGAAGGTACGGTGCGCATCGCCCTCGCGTGGACCCGCCAGCCGCACTACGCATCCAGCCTGCCCATTCGTCGTCCTTTGGCAAGAGGGCCAGCGGCCACAGCCGAACGCTCAAAGCTCCTGTCCGGCGCCGCACGACGCACGCACCCGCACTCAGACACCCGAGCCCGCACCCCGAGGCCGCCGCCCACTCAATCACATGGACCCGCCTCAGTCGGTTCCGCCCGCGCGACCCGACTGCTAACCCGCCGCGGCCAGCCGGTCCTGCACCAGCCCGCTGATCCGTGCGAGGTCGGCCGCCAGCGCCCGCCCCGCCGAGTGGTCGCGGGCCAGCGCCGAGGCGGCCTTCTCGAGCGGCTCGTCGCGGGCCGAGCGGGCCACGCCGGCCAGGAACCGGGCGATGTAGTCGATCGCCGTCGTGTCCGCCGCCGCCGCGAGCACCTCGGCCACGTGGGCAAGGTCGTCGCGCAGCGCGCCGCGGTCGGGGTGGACGATCTCGCCGCTCACCACCCGCAGCCCCTGC
The DNA here is from genome assembly GCF_900106665.1 of Paracoccus sanguinis. GTDB lineage: Bacteria > Pseudomonadota > Alphaproteobacteria > Rhodobacterales > Rhodobacteraceae > Paracoccus > Paracoccus panacisoli. Next base: position 414,713 of record NZ_FNNA01000001.1, on the reverse strand, counting down.
GGCTGCGCGTCGCGGGGCAGCGCCGCCAGGATGAGCTGCTGGAACTGCCCGAGGCTCTCGACCGGCTTGGCGAGGAACCCGTCCGCACCCGCCGCCCGCGCCATCACCTCGGCGTCGGGATCGCCCGACATGCCGAGCAGCACCGGCACCCGCGGGCTCTGCCGCGCCATGCGGGCGATCAGCTCGGCCCCGTTCCCGTCGGGCAGCCCCATGTCCACGATCATCACCGTCGGGCGGTAGGTCTGCAGGTGCCGCCCCGCGGTCCGCAGGCAGTCCGCCCGCCGGATCCGCGCCCCCGAGCGCAGGCAGAGCATCCGCACCGCCTCGGAGGCGAAGCGCGAATCCTCGACCACCAGCACCGTCAGCCCGGTCAGGGGGCGGCCGGGCAGGGCGGCCCGCCACAGCGGGATGGCGTCGTCGTCCGTCGCAGTCGTTGTTCCGGTCATGGCGCGGTCCCCTCGAATCGCTGTCTCCCTCGACGCTACCCTGCCGGGGTGAACGGTCGGTTAACGGGCTTTTCCCCGCCCCCGCCCCGTTCTAATGAGGCCCCACACCGCCACGCGCCCCGGAGGAACCCCATGATCGGACGCCTGAACCATGTCGCCATCGCCGTCCCCGACCTCGCGGCGGCCAGCGCGCAATACCGCGACACGTTGGGTGCCAAGGTCGGCGCGCCGCAGGACGAGCCCGATCACGGCGTCACGGTCGTCTTCATCGAGTTGCCGAACACCAAGATCGAGCTGCTCTACCCGCTGGGCGAGGACAGCCCGATCAAGGGCTTCCTCGACAAGAACCCCTCGGGCGGCATCCATCACATGTGCTTCGAGGTCGAGGACATCCTCGCCGCCCGCGACACGCTGAAAGCGCAGGGCGCCCGCGTGCTCGGCACCGGCGAGCCGAAGATCGGCGCGCATGGCAAGCCGGTGCTGTTCCTGCATCCCAAGGACTTCAACGGCACGCTGATCGAGCTGGAGCAGGTCTGATGTCCATCACCGGCGCGCTGGTCCTGTTCGCGACGCTGTTCTTTCTGGTGCTATTCCTGCTCCTCCCCTGGGGCCACCGCAGCCAGGAGGAGGCCGGCGCCGTGGTCCCCGGCACGCCCGCGGGCGCGCCGGACCGGCCGATGCTGCGCAAGAAAGGGCTGATCGCTGCGCTCATCGCGGCGCTGCTGGTGGCGCTGGTCTGGTGGGTCATCCAGCAGGGCTGGATCACCCGCGCCGCGATGATGGACTTCAACCGCCGCTGATTGCGAGCGGTCGGGCGGGGGCCGTCAGCGCGGGCGGGCGATCTCGGCCCGCGCGAGCAAATGGAAAAGGTGGGTGAACGCCGCTGCCGCCAGCACCGGAATGACGATGTTCAGCACCGGGATCGTCAGCAGCAGCGCCACCCCCATGCCAAGCGCCGTCACCGCGCCCGCCCGGCGGCGGCGCAGGGTCTCGGCGCTGTCGGCGTCGAGGTGGCGGCGGGCGGCCATGCGGAAGAACTCGCGCCCCAGCAGCCAGCCGTTGGCGCCGTAGAAGAGCACCGGCGCCAGCGGCCCGACCAGCGGGGTCAGCAGCAGCAGCCCGACGCTGACCAAGACCACCGCGCCCAGCACCACGAGGCTGTCCATCAGCCCGTCGAGAAAGTCGAGCTCGCGCCCGGCGGGATAGCCATGTGCGGCCTCGACGGTGCTCGACACCCGCTCGGAAAAGAGCCCCGCGAAGCCCGCAGCCACCGGCGCAGCCAGAAACAGGCTCATCACCGGGAAGAGCGCGAGCGAGCCCCAGGACAGCGCCTCGCCGATCGGGACGCGGCCGATCCAGGGCAGGGTGATCGCCTCGGGGCCCCAGACGCGCAGCCCCCAGAACGCCGCCGCCTGCAGCGCCACGAACAGCGCCAGCGTCAGGGCGACGCCCGCCGCCAGCACGCCGAAGACCCGCGGCCTGAGCAGGTCCAGCCAGCCGAGGACGAGGGCCTGGATCGCGGCGGTCACAGGAAGCTGGTCCGCTCGTCCACGTCCGGGCGGGGCCGCTCGGGGACGTCGGCCGGGCCGCGGCGGCCGATGTGGACGAGGCCCGCCACCCGCTCGCGCGGCGAAAGGCCGAGGTGGGCGGTGGCGAAGGCCGGGTCGGTCGCCGGGCCGCTGAGCCACGCCGCCCCATAGCCCGCGGCGAGCGCCGCGTTCAGCAGCGACAGGCAGACCGCGCCGGCGGAGAGGAACTGCTCCCACTCCGGCACCTTGGGGTGATCGACGGGGGACGAGACGACCGCGACGATCAGCGGCGAATCGAAGGCCGAGCGCGCCTTTTCGACCGCCGCCGCGTCGCCGCCCGCCGCCGCGACATGGTCGGCCAGCGCGGGCGCGAGCCGGTCGAGCGCCGCGCGCTCGAGCACGACGAAGCGCCACGGGCCGAGCTTGCCGTGGTCCGGGACGCGCGCCGCGAGCGTCAGCAGGTTCATCAACTCGTGCCGGTCGGGGCCGGGGGCCAGCAGCGTGCGCGGCGGGTGCGACCGGCGGTGGCGCATGAAATACAGCGTCTGGGGGTCGATGTGCTGCATGGGCGCTCTCCGCAATCGGGGCCCGGCGCGGGCGTCGCGCGGGCGTCGCGCCTGTCCTAGCGAAACAGCGGGGCGGGGGAAAGCGGGCGCGCGGGGCTTGACGACCGGCCCCGCCCCCGCATCGCCTGTCGGATCAGACCGGAGCGCCGATGGCCCGCGACCTGCCCGATCTCTCGCATCTCGCCGTCAGCGGCGCCCGCATCGCCGTGCGGGTGACGCCGCGCGCCGGCCGCGACGCGGTGGCGCTGGACGAGGGCGGGCGGGTGCAGGTGCGGACCACCGCGCCGCCCGCGGACGGCAAGGCCAACGACGCCGTGCGCCGCCTGCTGGCCGGGGCGCTGGGGGTCGCGCCCACCCGGCTGGTGCTGGCGGGCGGGGCGGGGTCACGGGACAAGCTGTTCCGGCTCGACTGACCCGAGGCGCCCTCAGCGCTGGCGCTGCAGGCGATAGTTCCCCTCGGGCAGGTCCAGCGCCGCGCGCAACTCGTCAAGTTGGCGCAGCGTCAGGACCACGCGCGCCACGCCGTCGCCGCCCGGCTCCATCTGCTCGACCACCACGCGGTCGTCGAAGGTCAGGATCACCACGTCCTCGTTCAGCGGCCGCGTGCCCGGGTCGGCCTCATCGACGAGGGTGATGACGGTCGCGTCGAACTCGTGCTCGATGGTGAACATGGGAACGGGTCCTTTCGGGTCGGGTCTTCAGGGTCGGGCTTCAGGGTCGGGCTTGGGGGTCGGGGCAGGGGCCGAACGCCGGACGCGGACGACCGGAGCGATGCGCCCCGGCAACAATCGCGTGAGGCGGCGGCCGGGGCAAGAGCCGCGGACTTGCGGCCCCTCGCCGGGGCTGTAGCTTGGCGCGAACGGCAGGCAGGCGGCCTGCGGGTCGGGGCTGCCGGCCCGTCAGGCGGCGGGGCCGGTGCGGACGCATGAACGGACAGGTGCAGGCGATGACGGCAGCGATGACCCCGCGGGGCGAGACGAATCGGCGGGCGACGGCCGCTGCCGGGGCCCTGTCCCGCGGCTGGCGGGGTCTCGTCCCGGCGCTGGCCGGCGTGGCGCTGCTCGCGGGCTGCGCCGTGACCCCGGCGGGGGCGCCGCTGCCGCCCGGCCCGGCCCCCACCCCGGCGCCCACCCCCGTCACCGCGCCCGCGCCGACCCGGACCGACACGCCGCCCACCGCGCGCGGCGCGGCGATGGCCTTTGTCAGCGTCATCCGCGCGATGGAGCCTGCGGTCGAGCGCGAATGCGTCCAGCGCCGCCGGGCGCCCATCAACTGCGACTTCCAGTTCGTCGTGGACGACCGCCCGGGGATGGAGCCGAACGCCTTCCAGACCCTCGACCGCAACGGCCGCCCGGTGATCGGCTTCACCCTGTCGCTGATCGCCGCGACACGGAACACCGACGAGCTGGCGTTCGTGGTTGGCCACGAGGCGTCGCACCACATCCTCAACCACATCGACCAGAAAAGCGGGGCGGCCACGGCGGGCGCGGTGATCCTGTCGGGCATCGCCGCCGCCTCGGGCGCCGACCCGGCCTCGATCCGCGCGGCCCAGCAGATGGGGGCGCAGTTCGGCGCGCGCTACTACTCGAAGGAGTGGGAGCTCGAGGCCGACTACCTCGGCGCCATCGTGGCCTTGAACGCGGGCTATGACCCGGTCCGCGGGGCGCAGTTCTTCGCCCGGATCCCCGATCCCGGCGACAAGATCCTCGGCTCGCACCCCTCGCGGGCGCAGCGCCAGGCGCGGGTCGCGCAGGCGGTGGCGGACGTGGCCTCGGGCGCGGCGCGCTGAGCGGGTAACCGCGGAGGGCTGCGCTGGGCTCGCCCTTCGGCGGCCCATGGCGCTTCATTTTTGTGCAACCGCGCGGCCCTCGCGGCGGTCAAAGTCGCCGCGCTGACGTTCGCGGGACCACATTCTGGCGACAATTTCTACCGCGTGGCGGTAAGTCGCGCAGATCATTCTTGACAGAACCGTGATGGAACCGTTCCTCTAGTCGTGACGGGTTGACGTAAGGTCACCCTGTCCCGGGACGTCAGCTTTTTCTGCGGCCGGTTTGTCGGTTTTCACGTCCAGATTGGATTTCAGAGATTTTCTCGCGTCAGCGAAAGGATAAGGCTTTGTTCGGTATCGTGCTGTGGAGCTCGGCGTGTCGTCGACAGGCCGTAGTGTGGTGCGAGGACCACGGGGCGCTGGCCTACCTGGCCGGTCCGGCGGCGCTTGATCTCGCGGGTCCCTGGCCCCACCAGGGCGCAACGGTCGAGGTCACGACGGCCTGCGACGGCGAATTGCGCCGCATCCTGACGCTGCGGATGCTGGGCGGAGAAACGCGGCTCGCCGAACGTCTCACGGCCCGGACCCGTCCCGCGAGGGGGCGTCCCATGCTCGCCGCGGTCGGCTGACCGCACTGCTCGACCGGCCCGGAGGGCCGGAAAGCAGCCTGTCGGTGTGACTTAGCGCCCGCGCGCCAGCGCCGCGATGCCGGTGCGGGCGACCTCGGCCAGTCCGAGCGGGCGCATCAGCTCGGCAAAGGCGTCGAGCTTCTCCGACGTGCCGGTGATCTCGAAGACGAAGCTCTCGAGCGTCGAATCGACCACGTTGGCGCGGAAGATGTCGCCGATCCTGAGTGCCTCGACCCGCTTCTCGCCGGTGCCCGCGACCTTGAAGAGCCCCAGCTCGCGCTCGACCGAGGCGCCCTCGACGGTCAGGTCGTGGACCTCGTGAACCGGGATGATCCGGCCGAGCTGTGCCTTGATCTGCTCGATCACCGCGGGGGTGCCGCGGGTGACCAGCGTGATCCGCGAGCGGTGGCCGGTGTGGTCCACCTCGGCCACGGTCAGGCTGTCGATGTTGTAGCCGCGCCCCGAGAAGAGCCCGATGACCCGGGCGAGGACACCGCTTTCGTTGTCCACCACCACCGCGAGCGTGTGCCGCTCCTCGCCCGCCGCGTGATAGTCGCGCAGGTCATAGGCCGAATGGCTGGATGCGCCGCGCTCGATCTTCAATGCCGACATGACCGCCCCCTCAGACCAGAACCGCGCCGTCGGACTGGATGGCGGTGCCGATGTCCTCGGCCGCCTCCATGTCGCCCAGCAGCATCTCGTTGTGCGGCTTGCCCGACGGGATCATCGGGAAGCAGTTCTCGTGCTTTTCGACCAGCACGTCGAGGATGAACGGCCCGTCATAGGCGATCATCTCGCGGATCGCGTCGTCGAGTTCCGCGGGGTCGCTGACCTGCCGGCCCTTGCAGCCGAAGGCCTCGGCCAGCTTGACGAAATCGGGCAGGCTTTCCGACCACGACTGGCTGTAGCGCTCGCCATGCAGAAGCTGCTGCCACTGGCGCACCATGCCCAGCCGCTCGTTGTTCAGGATGAACTGCTTGACGGGGGCGCGGAATTGCACCGCGGTCCCCATCTCCTGCATGTTCATCAGCCACGAGGCGTCGCCCGCCACGTTGATGACCAGCGCCTCGGGGTGCGCGACCTGCACCCCGATCGAGGCCGGCAGGCCGTAGCCCATCGTCCCCAGTCCGCCCGAGGTCATCCAGCGGTTCGGCCCCTCGAAATGCAGGTATTGCGCGGCCCACATCTGGTGCTGGCCGACCTCGGTGGTGATGTAGCGGTCGTGTCCGGCGGTCAGCGCCTCCAGCCGCTCCATCGCGTGCTGCGGCTTGATGACGCTGTCCGAGGGCCGGTAGCCGAGGCAGTTCTTCGCCCGCCACTGCTCGATCTGCGCCCACCACTGCTGGACGGCGGGGTTGGTCTTGCGGCCGCGCGACTTCCAGATCTTCAACAGATCCTCGAGCACGTGGCCCACGTCGCCGACGATCGGCACGTCCACGCGGATCACCTTGTTGATCGACGAGGGGTCGATGTCGATCTGCGCCTTGACCGAGCCGGGGCTGAAATCCGCCACCCGGCCGGTGATGCGGTCGTCGAAGCGGGCGCCGACGCAGATCATCAGGTCGCAGTCGTGCATGGCCATGTTGGCCTCGTAAAGCCCGTGCATCCCGAGCATCCCGAGCCACGACTTGCCCGAGGCCGGATAGGCGCCCAGCCCCATCAGCGTCGAGGTGCAGGGGAAGCCGGTCGCGTCCACCAGCTCGGTCAGAAGCTGGCTCGCCGCAGCGCCCGAGTTGATGACGCCGCCGCCGGTGTAGAAGACCGGGCGCTCGGCGCGCTCGATCAGCTCGACCAGCCGGGTGATCGCGGCGGTGTCGCCCTTGCGCGGCGGGGCGTAGCGCGGCACCTCGACCTGCTTCGGCCCGACGTAGCGGCCTTCGGCGAACTGCACGTCCTTGGGGATGTCGACGAGCACCGGGCCGGGGCGGCCCGAGGTGGCGACGTGGAAGGCCTTGTGGATCGTCTCGGCCAGCGCGTCGGTCTCTTTCACCAGCCAGTTGTGCTTGGTGCAGGGGCGGGTGATGCCGACGGTGTCGGCCTCCTGGAAGCCGTCGGTGCCGATCATGAAGGTCGGCACCTGGCCCGACAGCACCACCAGCGGGATGGAATCGAGCAGCGCGTCGGTCAGTCCGGTGACGGCGTTTGTCGCGCCGGGCCCCGAGGTCACCAGCACCACCCCCGGCTTGCCGGTCGAGCGGGCATAGCCCTCGGCCATGTGCACGGCGCCCTGTTCGTGGCGCACGAGGATGTGCTGGATGTCGTTCTGCTGGAAGATCTCGTCGTAGATCGGCAGGACCGCGCCGCCGGGATAGCCGAATACGGTATCGACGCCCTGATCCCTCAGCGCCTCGACCACCATTCTCGCACCCGTCATGCTTCGGGACATATCCTGCACTCCAACCAAGGGATTTGCGGCAGAGCGGCAAGGCCCCTGCTGCGCCGCCGCAAACTAGAGGCGCCGGCAGGGAGGGTCAATGCGACTCGGCGCGGAAAATGACGCGCGCACCCCGTCGCCGCGCAACATTATTTCGCAACGGGGCGATTTTTCCGCAGCGCGCGGGTGGCACGGCCGGACCGGGGGTTTTCCACCCCCGGACCCCCGGAGGATATTTCGGCAAGAAAGAAGAGGGGGGCCGCCTCAGTCGCTCGGCAGGTGGATGCGCGCGACCTGCTCGACGATCGGGTCGATGGCCAGCGGGTGTGTCTCGCCCTCGTGGTCGCCGGGGTGGCCGATGTCCTGCCAGACCCCGCCCTTGTAGATCTCGAGCGCGTCGAACCCGGCCTTGTAGGCCATCTTGCGGCTGCCCGGCACCCAGTAGCCGAGGTAGACGTAGGGAAGCCCGGCCTCGCGCGCCATCGCCACGTGGTCGAGGATCATCCACGCGCCGAGGCTGTCGGACGAGCGCGCCGGGTCGTAGAAGCTGTAGACGAGGCTCAGCCCGTCATCGAGAACGTCGGTCAGGCACACCGCCGCGAGGTCGCCGTCGCGCGGCGCCGCACCCGGCGGGGGCGGGGCGCGATACTCGAAGACGCGGGTGCGGACCGGGGTTTCCTCGATCATCGCCGCGAATTCGAAGATGTCCATGTCGGCCATGCCGCCGTCGGCATGGCGGTGGTCGAGATAGCGGCGGAACAGCTCGAACTGCTCGTCGGTGGCCCAGGCGCTGGTGGCGGCCCGGCGCAGCGTGGCATTGCGCCGCAGCACCCGGCGCTGGCTGCGCGAGGGGGTGAAGTCGCGCACCCGGATGCGCGCCGACATGCAGGCCACGCAGCTTTCGCAGCTCGGCCGGTAGACCACGTTCTGCGAGCGGCGGAAGCCCTGCCGCGACAGCGCGTTGTTCAGCTCGCGCGCCCGGTCTCCGGTCAGGGCGGTGAACAGCTTCCGCTCGGCCCGGCCATGCAGATAGGGGCAGGGCTGCGGGGCGGTGACGTAAAACTGCGGCGCCGAGGGCAGGCTGTGACGCATCAGCGCACCGGCTGACAGGTGGCCGGAACCGGCGACGGACCATGCGGGGCGACGTTCTGGCAGTTCATGCGGCGTCGGGTTCGGGCTGTCGGAGCGGGTAGGGCGCGAGGCAATACTGGGCCCTGCGATCGGCGTCTTGGCGAACCCTAGCAACAGAAATATCGCAGGCCAAGCGGGGAATTGCGAAGGCACCGCGGACGCGCGCCCGGACGCTGCGCTGGAATGCCCCCTCGGGCGCCCGCCTGCGCCCTTGCATCCCGTTGACGGCAGGCCGCGGGCGCTTAGGGTCGCGCGCATGGATTTCGCCGCCCGCATCACCCGCACGCCCCATCCGACCGATCCCGCCCGCGGCGCAAGGGCCGCGGCGCTGCTGCCCGGCCTCGCCCCGCCGCTCGGCGCCCTCGTGACCGGCGCGGCGGGGGCCTCGCCCTATCTCTCGGGGCTGATCGAGCGCGAGGCCGCGTGGCTCGCCACGACGCTCGGCACCGACCCCGCCCCGGCGGCGCTGGTGCAGGCCGAGACGGCGGGGATGGAGGCGCTGGCCGCCGCCGACCTCGGCCCGGCGCTCAGGCAGGCGAAGCGGCGTGTCGCGCTGTTTGCGGCGCTCGCCGATCTCGGCGGGGTCTGGGATCTCGACGCGGTGACCGGGGCGCTGACCGACCTCGCCGACCGCGCCACCGACCTCGCGCTCGCCGCCCATGTCGCCGACGAGGCCCGGCGCGGCAAGCTGCCGAAGCCCCGCGACGGCGCAGCGCCGGTTGCGGGCGGCATCTTCGCGCTGGCGATGGGCAAGATGGGCGCGCGCGAGCTGAACTATTCGTCCGACATCGACCTGATCGTGCTCTACGACGACGCGGCCTATGCGCCCGAGGACCAGCACGAGGTCCGCGCCAGCCTCATCCGCGCCACCCGCAAGGCGGCGGCGACGCTCTCGGACCCGACCGCGCATGGCTATGTCTTTCGCACCGACCTGCGGCTGCGCCCCGATGCCTCGGTGACCCCGGTCTGCATCTCGGCCTCGGCGGCGCTCAGCTATTACGAGGCCGAGGGGCGAAGCTGGGAACGCGCGGCCTACATCAAGGCTCGCCCCTGCGCCGGCGACCTCGGCGCGGGCGAGCGCTTCCTGACCGCGCTCAGGCCCTTCGTCTGGCGCCGCCACCTCGACTTCGCCACCGTCGAGGACACCCACGAGATGCGCCGCCGGATCCGCGACCACAAGGGCCTGCACGGCGAGATCCGGGCCTTGGGCCAGAACATGAAGCTGGGCCGCGGCGGCATCCGCGAGATCGAGTTCTTTGCCCAGACCCGCCAGCTCATCGCCGGCGGCCGCTACCCCGACCTGCGCCCGCGCCGCACCGTGGACGCGCTGGCGGCGCTGGCCGCCAAGGGCTGGATCCCGGCCGAGGTCGCCGCCGAGCTGACCGACCACTACGCCCAGCACCGGCGCATCGAGCATCGCATCCAGATGGTGAACGACGCCCAGACCCACATCCTGCCCGCGACCCGCGAGGGGCTGGCCCCGGTCGTCCACCTCGACGCCGAGACCGACCTCGACGCCTGGTCCGACCGGCTCGAGGCGCGGCTGGCGCGGGTTGAGACCCTCACCGGTGATTTCTTCACCCCCGGCAGCGGCACCGCGTCCGAGCCGCGCCCCGAGCTGACCGGCCCGCAGGCCGAGGTGGTCGAGGGGTGGCGATCCTATCCCGCGCTCCGCTCGGCCCGCGCCCAGCAGATCTTCTCGCGCATCGAGCCGCGCATCCTGACCGCGCTGTTCCGGGCCGGGCACCCGGGCGAGGCGCTCGACCGGTTCGACCGCTTCCTCAAGGGGTTGCCGGCCGGTGTTCAGATCTTCTCGATGTTCGATTCAAACCCCTCGCTGATCGACCTGCTGGGCGACATCTGCGCCACCTCGCCGGCGCTGGCCGCGCATCTCGCCCGCCACCCCGAGGTGCTGGACGCGGTCCTCGCCGGCAGCTTCTTCGCCCCCTGGCCGGGGGCCGAGGCGCTGCGCGAGGCGCTGGCCGTGCTGCTCGACCAGACGCTCGCCGCGCCGCAGGGGGGCTATGAACGGGCGCTCGACGCCGCCCGCCGCTGGGCGCATGAGTGGCAGTTCCGGGTCGGCGTCCACCACCTGCGCGGGCTGATCGAGGCCGAGGAGGCGGGCCAGCACTACGCCGACATTGCCGATGCGGCGGTGGCGTCCCTCGCCCCAATCGTCGCGGCCGAGTTCGCCCGCCGCCACGGCCCGGCGCCGGGGCACGGGGCGGCGGTGCTGGGCATGGGCTCGCTCGGGGCGCGCCAGCTCAACGCGGCCTCGGACCTCGACCTGATCGTGATCTACGACCCCGCCGGGGCCGAGGGCAGCGAGGGGCCGCGCCCGCTCGCCACCCGGCCCTATTACGCCCGCCTGACCCAGGCGCTGCTGACCGCGCTGTCGGCGCCGACCGCGGCGGGGCGGCTGTACGAGGTCGACATGCGGCTGCGCCCCTCGGGGCGGCAGGGGCCGGTCGCGACCTCGATCGAGTCGTTCCGCGCCTACCAGATGGACGAGGCCTGGACGTGGGAGCATCTAGCCCTCACCCGCGCCCGCGTGGTGGGGGTGATCCCCGGCGCGCTGCCGCCCGGCACGGCCCCCGCGCTCGCCGCCCGGCTCGAGGCGCTGCGGGTCGAGGTGCTGGCCGCGCGCGGCACCCGCGATGCGGTGGTGCCGGACCTCGCGGACATGCGCCGGCGCGTCTTTGCCGCCAAGCAGCCCGACGGCCGGTGGGAGGCGAAGGTCGGCCGCGGCCGGCTGCAGGACATCGAGCTCTTCGCCCAGTCGCTCGCGCTCAGGACCGCCGCCCCGGCCCGCGGCGCGGTGGGGCAGCTGCGCGCGGGCCAGCGTGCGGGGCTCGTCTCGGCCGCGGACGCGCGGACGCTCGGCGACGCGCGGCGGTTCCTCTGGGCGCTTCAGTCCGGGGGGCGACTGCTCACCGACCGGCCGCTCGACATGGACCAGATCGGCCGCGGCGGGCAGGAGTTCCTGCTGCGCGAGACCGGCACCGACAGCCTCGAGGCGCTCGCCGCCCGGCTTGACGCCACCATCGAGGCCGCGGGCGCCATCATCGACGCCGCGACGGGCTGAGCGGCGCCGCCCGGCGTCTCGCACTTAACCCGTGGTCCGGGGCAGCGCCCCGCCGGCGTCACCGCGTCTCGCGCGGGCGCAGGGTCAGCCAGATCAGCGCCCCGCCGGCGAGGATCAGGAACGGCAGCATCGCCATGTTGACCGCCGACCAGCCGGCCTGCGCGGTCCCGCCGGCGCAGCCCATCAGCCCGCCCGACGACAGCGAGGCAAGGAACACGCCCCCGAACACCACCGCGTCGTTGACCCCCTGGATGCGGCCCCGCTCGGCCGGCGTATGGGCCGCGGTCAGCATCGCCGTCGCGCCGATGAAGCCGAAGTTCCAGCCGAGCCCCAGCAGCGCCAGCGCGAGGTAGAAGCGGTCGATCTCGACCCCCGTGAGCGCCACCGCACCGGCGGCGGCGAGGATCAGCAGCCCGACCGCGACGATGGTCCGCGCCCCGAAGCGGGTGATCAGGTGCCCGGTGAAGAACGCCGGCGCGAACATGGCGACGATGTGGACCGAGACGACGTTGGCCGCATCCGCCGTCTGATAGCCGCAGCCGACCATCGCCAGCGGCGTCGAGGTCATCACCAGGTTCATCAGCGCATAGGAGACCATCGCGCAGATCATCGCCACGGCGATCTCGGGCGTGCGCAGCATCTCACCGAGGCTCCGCCCGCCCGCGGCCTGCGCCGCGTGGCGGGGCAGTAACGGGATGCGCAGCAGCGCGAAGATCAGCGGCCCGACCATGTTCAGCGCCACGATGGCCGCGAAGGTCATGGCAAAGGGGATGCCGCCCATCTCGGCCGTGGCCTTGGCGAGCTGCGGCCCGATCAGTGCCGAGGCGAGGCCGCCGGCCTGCACCAGCGAGATCATCCGCGGTTGCAGCGCCGCAGGCGCCACGTCGGCGGCGGCGAAGCGATAGAAGCCCTGAGCTGACATGTAGACGCCGATCAGCGTGCAGCCGAGGGTGAAGACGACGAAGCTGCCCGTCTCGAGCCCGGCAAAGGCGATGGCCGCGCCCACGGCGGCGATCGTGCAGGCGACGGTGAAGCCCGCGCGCCGCCCGTGCCGGGCCATGAAGCCCGACAGCGGCCGCGCCGACAGCGCCGAGCCCAGCATCACCATCGAGACCGGCAGGGTGGCGAGGCAGCGGTTCGGCGCGATCATGGCGCCCGCCAGCCCGGCGGTGATGAACACCATCGACATCTGCGCCCCGACCAGCGCCTGCGCGCCCATCAGCACCCAGACGTTGCGCCAGGCGCGGCTGCGGTTGGCGGGCGTGTCCGCGACCTCGGCCGTCACCGCGCGAGCCCCGCCGCGGCCCGCGCCAGCGCCTCGATCCCGGCCCAGTCGCCGGCCCGCATCATCGCCTCGGGCGCGACCCAGCTGCCGCCGACGCAGGCCACGTTCGGCAGCGACAGATAGTCCCGTCCGTTCTCGGCCGAGACCCCGCCGGTCGGGCAGAAGGCGATGCCGGGCAGCGGCCCGCCCAGTGCCTTGAGATAGGCCGGCCCGCCCGCCGGACCGGCGGGAAAGAACTTGAGCATGTGGTAGCCCGCCTCAAGCGCCTGCATCGCTTCCGAGGCGGTGGCCGCGCCCGGCAGCAGCGGCAGGGCGCAGCTTTCGCAGGGCGCGATCAGCGTGTCGGTCAGCCCCGGCGAGACGGCGAAGGTCGCCCCGGCGCTGCGCGCGCGGTGGATGTCATCGGGGCTGAGCACCGTGCCCGCGCCGACCACCGCCCCCTCGACCTGCGCCATGGCCCGGATCGCGTCGAGCGCCGCCGGCGTGCGCAGCGTCACCTCGAGCACCGGCAGCCCGCCCGCGACCAGCGCCCGCGCCAGCGGGGCGGCATGGGCGGCATCGTGGATCACGATGACCGGGACGACGGGGGCGAGCGCGCAGATCTCGCGCATCCGGGCGGACTGGCGGTCCGGGGTCATGGGTCAGCTCTCCGACAGGCGGCCCGCTCAAGGGGCCGCCGCGACCCTGCGCCGCGGGCGCGGCGGGTGCAAGACCCGGGCAGGGAGGGGGGTGCGGGCGCGGGACGGGTGTGGGGGGCGGTGAGGGTTTGGGCGGGGTCGGGGCGGGGGATCCCGCGTCGGGGTGCGCGACACGACGACAGATGGGTGCGCGGCCCGAGGACCGAAGGGGTGCGTGCTCTTGAGATCGCCGGCTGGGCGGTCGGAGGTCCGCCGGACATCGAGCTCGACGGCTACTGGGGTGTGTGCCCCGAGGTGGGGCGACGGCCCGCCGTGCTGCCGAGCCAGAAGCTTGCCGGGGGCACGGCCTAACGCCTCCCGTGGGCGCGCCGAGCGAGTCATTGGGGATCAGGCTCATAGCCCCGAATATGACGTCCCAAGCCCGCCGGGGTGAGGGGCTCGATGCCAGCGTGGGGCATGAGGCGCCAAGCCCAACGGGGTCAGCGGCCCGAGGTCCCGCCGATAGGCGCGTGAGGCCCATGCTCAGCCGCTGACGCTGCCGGTGCCGGTGCCGGTGCCGCCGGTCGGGGTGAGCGCCATGACGGTGGCGCCGAAGCCGCCGCGCTGGGCGATCCCCCCGAGCCCCTCGCTTAACCCCCGACGCTGCGGGTGCTCGTGCCGCCGGTCGGGGTCCGGGCCGTGGCGGCGGCGCCGAAGCCGCCGCGCTGGGCGACCTGGGCGCGGGTCATCGGCGCCTTGCCGATGGTCGAGGGCGCGCGGTTGAACGTCGTCGCCGGCACCTTGCCCGCGCCGCTGTTGCTGGCGAAGGTCTGGTTGCCCGAGGGCGTCGAGAACCCGCCCGGCGTGCGCACCATCGGCTGGCTGAACACCCCGCCGCCGCGGCTGAGCATCGAGCCCATCATGTAGCCCACCAGCAGCGGCATGAAGCTGAACCCGCCGCCCTGCTGCTGCTGGGCCGCCGCCTCGCCCCCCGCGGCCTGGCCGCCGGCCGCAGGGTCAGGGCCGCAGGCGCCGGCGCCGTGCTCCTGCTCGCAGAGCTCGCGCGACTCGTAGCGCGGCGCGGTCTCGATCAGCTCCTTCTGGGCGGCGGCGAACTGGGTGCGGCAGTCGTCGGCGGTGAACCAAAGCCCGTCCCGCTCGGCCGCGGCGATGCAGCTTTCCACGTCGGGGAAGGCCTGCGCGTCCACCTTGTCATCCTCGCAGGCGGCCAGCGCCATCACCGCCGTGCCGGCGAGCACCAGCGCCACGTGGCGCGAGCGCTTGGACCGGCGCGGCGTGGCTTCGGGGGCGGGCGCGGGGGCAGGGGCAGGCACGGGGCGGGCGGACGGCGGAACTTGCATGGGCGTCATCCTTGAATGAAATGCGGCTTGAAGCGCGAGAGGTTGTGGGTGATCCGGTCGCGGTCCTCGCGGATGCCGAGCCCGGCGCAGCTCTCGCCCACGATCCACGCGCCGAGCACCGGGTGGAACCCGTCGAAGACCGGCAGCGGCGCGAGCGCCTGCACGACCTGCGGGTGGTGCGAATAGGCGTCGTCGGGGGCGCGGCCGGTCTCGCGCCCGGCCTCGGTGATGACAACCCCGGACCCCTCGCGCGAGAAGATCGGCTTGGTGACGAAGCCTCGCGCCAGTTGCGGCTCGGCCTCGGCGATGGCGGCGGCGAAGGGGGTGGGCGCGCCGCGCCGTGCGGCCTCGACATCCTCGGCCATGAACGCGGGCAGCAGGTTCGGGTGGCCCGGGAACAGGTGCCACAGCAGCGGCAGCAGCGCCTTGTTCGACAGCACCGCCTTCCACGGCGGCTCGATGAAGCGGGTCTGCGAGGGTTGCAGATGCGCGGCGAAGTCGTCGCGCAGCATGTCCTCCCACGGGTAGAGCTTGAAGAGCGTGCCGATCACCCGGTCGTCCTCGTCGGCCAGCTGCCCCTCGTCGGTGATGCCGATGCCGGTCAGCGCGGTGAAGTGCGCCCCCAGCCCCGCCTCGCGCGCGGCCCAGGCCAGCGCCTCGACGGTGGCATAATCCTCGGGGTTGTCGCGGTCGGCGGCGAAATGCACGTCCTCGCCCGGGGCGCAGATCTCGGCCCAGCGTTCGACCAGCGCCTCGTGGATGCGGTTGAACTGGTCGCTCTGCGGGGGCAGCACGCCGGCGTCGCGGCTCTCCTCAAACCAGAGCCACTGGAACGACGCGCTCTCGTAAAGCGAGGTCGGCGTGTCGGCGTTGTATTCCAGCAGCTTCGCCGGACCCCGGCCGTCATAGGCAAGGTCGAAGCGGCCGTAGAGCTCGGGCTCGCCATTCGCCCAGGATCGCTCGACGAAATCCCAGTGCGGGCGGGGGATGGCGAGCCGGGTGAGCCACTCCTCCGAGGTGACCGCATGGGCCACCGCCTCGCGGCACATGGCGTGGAGCGCGGTGGCGGGGTCCTCGATGTCATCCTCGACCTGGCGCAGGGTCAGGCGATAGGCCGACGTCTCGTCCCAGTAGGGCTCGCCGCCCATGTCCGCGAAGGTGAAGCCCAGCTCGGCCGCGCGGTCGCGCCAGCCGGGCCGTTCGGGAAGTGTCACGCGCTGCATTGGCCATCCTGACTGCTCGTGCCCAAGGATGTGGCAAGCGCGGGCCGCCGATGCAACCGCCGCCGGGCGAAAGCGGGGGCCGCGCGGGCGCCCGTCATGCAGAATTCACTTTACAAATCCTGCGATTCGGCCTGACCAACATCTTGTAGCAGTCCGGCCCCAGACCGCCCGGTATGGTGCCAGCAACCAAGGGCTGGGGATAAACCCCGCCACCTGAGGCAAGGGACAGGCAGATGGCGCAGCTGGAGACGTATATCCACAGCGAGGAGATCCACCCGATCGACATCGCCGAGACGGTCGCCACCCATCATGCGTGGGACTTCGACCGCATGGCCGACGACCAGATCGCCCTGACGGTCGAGGGCCAGTGGCGCAGCTATTCGCTGACGCTCGCCTGGTCCCCGCGCGAGGAGGTGCTGCGCCTCGTCTGCAGCTTCGACATGGACCCGCCCGAGGCGCGGCTCGGCGCGCTCTACGAGGTGCTGAACCTGGCCAACGACGCGGTGTGGGACGGCGGCTTCACCTTCTGGGCGCCGCAGCGGCTGATGGTCTGGCGCTACGGGCTGGTGCTGGCGGGCGAGATGGTCGCCTCGCCCGAGCAGATCGACCACATGATCCGCAGCGCGCTGGATGGCTGCGAGCGGTTCTACCCGGCCTTCCAGCTCGCCTGCTGGGGCGACGCCACCCCGCAGGCGGCGATGGAGGTGGCGCTGGCCGAGGCCTACGGCCGGGCGTAAGCGCGGGGCCGTGGGGGCAAGTGAACGCCGGGCGCTTGGGGTCCAGGCGGTTCCCCCGGCAAGATGAGCCAACCCCGGCCTCTGGACACCCAAGGCGCGATCCGCTTCCCTGCCCGCACAACAGGATGGGGGCGCGGATGGAACTGGCGGAACTCAACGACAGGGGGCTGGTGCTCGTCGGTTGCGGCCGGATGGGCGGGGCGCTGCTCAAGGGCTGGCTCGCGCGCGGGCTGGCGCCCGGGGCGGTGCGGGTGATCGACCCGAACGCGCCCGCGTGGCTGGCCGAGCGCGGGGTGGCGACCGAGGGGCCGCTGCCCGACGACCCCGCGGTGCTGGTGCTGGCCGTCAAGCCGCAGATGATGAGCGGGGTGCTGAGCGAGCGCGCGGCGGCGGGGGAGGGGGACACGCTGGTGCTCTCGGTCGCCGCGGGCGTGACGCTTGCGGCCTATGAGCGGGCCTTCCCCGACGCCGCCATCGTGCGGGCCATGCCGAACACCCCCGCCGCCATCGGCCAGGGGATCAGCGCCATCGTCGGGAACGCCCGCGCCGGGGCGGCCGAGATGGCGCTGGCCGAGACGCTGATGGCGGCCGTGGGCCGGGTCGTGCGGCTGGACGACGAGGCGCAGATGGATGCCGTCACCGCCGTTTCAGGCTCCGGTCCCGCCTATGTCTTCCACCTGATCGAGGCGCTCGCCGCCGCCGGTGCGGCCGAGGGGCTGCCGCCCGCGCTGGCGCTGGAACTCGCCCGCGCGACCGTCGCCGGGGCCGGGGCGCTGGCCGTGGCCGAGGACGAGGACCCGGCGCGGCTGCGCGAGGCGGTGACCTCGCCCGGCGGCACCACCGCCGCGGGCCTCGCGCATCTGATGGACGAAGCCGACGGCCTGCCGCCGCTGATGCGGCGCACCGTCGCCGCCGCCGCCGCCCGCGGCCGCGAGCTCGGCGCATGAGCGGCGCGCCCGGCTCCGGCCCCGCCGCCCCGATCGCGTGGGAAGATTTCGCCCGGGTCGACATCCGCGCCGGGACCATCCTGCGCGCCGAGCCCTTCCCCGAGGCCCGCAAGCCCGCGATCAAGCTGTGGGTCGATTTCGGCCCCGGCGTGGGCGAGCGGCGCAGCTCGGCCCAGATCACACGCCACTACGACCCCGCCGCGCTGGTCGGGCGGCAGGTGCTGGGGGTGGTCAACTTCCCGCCCCGGCAGATCGGCAAGTTCCTGTCCGAGGTGCTGGTCCTCGGCCTGCCCGACGCCGAGGGCGAGGTGGTGCTGATCGGCCCCGGTCAGCCGGTCCCGAACGGCGGGCGGATGTTCTGATGCGCCTGCTCGTCACCCGCCGCATGACCGCCGCGGCCGAGGCCGCCATCGCCGCGGCCTTCGACGCCGCCTTCCGCGACTCGACCGTGCCGCTGACCGAGGCCGAGGCCGCCGCGGCGCTCTCGGCCCATGACGCGATCATGCCGACGCTGGGCGACCGCTTCACCGCCGCGGCCTTGGCCGCCGCCCCGCCGCGGGCCCGGGTGCTGGCGAACTTTGGTGCCGGCTACAACCACATCGACGTGGACGCCGCCCGCGCCGCCGGCGTGATCGTCACCAACACCCCCGGCGTGGTGACCGAGGCGACCGCCGACCTCGCCCTCACGCTGATCCTGATGACCGCGCGCCGCGCGGGCGAGGGCGAGCGGCTGGTCCGCGCCGGACGCTGGACCGGCTGGCACCCGACGCAGATGCTGGGGATGCACGTCACCGGCCGCACCGTCGGCATCGTCGGCATGGGCCGCATCGGCCAGGCCATCGCCCAGCGCTGCCACGCGGGTTTCGGGATGGAGGTGCTGTTTCACAACCGCTCGACCGTCGAGGGCCTGCCGTTCCCCGCGCGGCAGGTGCCGCTGGCCGAGCTGCTGGGCGCCGCCGACATCGTGGTGCTGGCCGTGCCGGGCGGGGCGGCCACCCACCACCTGATCGGCGCGCCCGAGCTGGCCGCGATGCGCCCCGGCGCGATCCTGGTCAACATCGCCCGCGGCGACGTGGTGGACGAGGCGGCGCTGATCGCGGCGCTCGAGGCGGGGCGGATCGGTGGCGCCGGGCTCGACGTCTACGAACGCGAGCCCGAGGTGCCCGAGGCGCTCATCCGGCGCGAGGACGTGGTGCTGCTGCCCCATCTCGGCACCGCCGCCGAGGCCGTCCGCACCGACATGGCGCTGCGGGCGCTGGCCAATCTGACAGCCGTGCGGGACGGCGCCGATCCGCGCGACCGGGTGGCGTGAGGCGGGAACCAACCCCCTCCCGCGACGTTGTTAGCCCAGACGCATCAACATGGAGTGTGCGACATGAACTGGGACATCATCCAGGGCAAGTGGGACCAGCTCAAAGGCTCGGTGAAAGAGCAGTGGGGCGACCTCACCGACGACGAGATCACCCAGATCGAGGGCAACCGCGACAAGATGGCCGGCAAGCTTCAGGAGAAGTATGGCTGGACCAAGACCGAGGTTGACGAGAAGATGAACGACTTCTTCCGTCGCCACGGCTGATCGCCAGGCGATCGACATGAGGGGGCGTCCGGCGGGGCGCCCCTTTTCGTATGCTGACGATGGATGCGCTGACACGGAGTGACCATCGGCTGCCGGCGAGGGGATGATGCAGGAGTTTCGACGCTACGCCATCTACGACCTCGGCCCTGATCCGTTGGCGCGGTTCGGCGCGGCGTGGCTCGGCTGGGACGCCATCGCGGGCGCCCCGCTGCCCCCCGCCGGCGGTGAAGCGGTTACCGCGGTCCCCCGCCGCTACGGGTTCCACGCCACGATCAAGGCGCCGTTCCGGCTCGCCGACGGCTCCACCCCCGCCGCGCTCGCCGAAGCCTTCGCCGCCCTCTGCGCCACCCTCGGTTCGGTCGCGCTGCCGCGCCTGACGCTGGCGGCGCTGGGCGAGGGGGACACACGCTTCGTGGCGCTGATCCCCGACCCGCAGCCCCCCGCGCTGACCGCACTCGCGGCCCGTGTCGTGACCGACCTCGACCGCTTCCGCGCGCCCCTCTCGCCGGCCGAGATCGCCCGCCGCGACCCGGCCAGCTTGGACGCGACCGGGCGCGCCTATCTCGACCGCTGGGGCTATCCGCAGGTGCTCGACCGCTTCCGCCATCACATGACGCTCACCGGTCCGCTTTCGCCCGAGGCCGCCGCCGGGGTCATTGACACCCTCGGCCCCCGCCTCGCCCCGCTGCTGCCCGACCCGCATCCGCTGACCGCGCTGGCGCTGATGGGCGAGGACGCCGAGGGCCGCTTTCACCTGATCTGCCGCGTGCCGCTGGGCGGCTGACCGGCCTCAGGGGCGCAGCATCCGGTGGCTGCGGGCGTCGAGCGTCGCCCACTCGGGCCACCAGCCCATCCACTCGACCGTGCCGAGCAGGATCACCGCCGCCACGATCGCCACCACCACCCGCACCTGCGCGCCCGAAGGCGGGTTGCGGACCCACTGAACCGCCCTGAGCAGCCACATCATGTTGTCGTCCGCCTTTCTGGTCTGCTAGACAGCCCCCGTCGTCGCCCGTGACGGACTGCGAAGGACTGCCCGTGCCGCAACACGCCGAAACCCGAATCCTGCCGTGGTCGGCGCAGCAGATGTATGACCTCGTGGCCGATGTGGAAAGCTATCCGCAGTTCCTGCCGTGGAACAGCGCCGCCCGCATCCGCTTGCGCAGCCCCGGGCCGGACGGGTCCGAGGTCATCGAGGCCGACCTCGTCATCAGCTTCAAGGTCTTCCGCGAACGCTTCGGCAGCCGCGTCACGCTGTTTCCGGCCGAAAAGCGCATCGACACGCGCTATCTCGACGGCCCGTTCAGCCACCTGCATTCGGGCTGGCAGTTCACCGACCGCCCCGAGGGCGGCTGCGAGGTGCGCTTCTTCGTCGATTTCGAGTTCCGCAACGCCATCCTGCGCCGGGTGATCGGCGTCGTCTTCGGCGAGGCGATGTCGCGCATCGTCCGCGCCTTCGAGGACCGGGCGCGTGCGCTTTACGGGGCTGACGGGGCTGGCGGCGCGACCAGCGCGCCGTCCCACAGCGCGTAATCCTCGGCCAGCTCCGCCCGCAGCCGGGCGGCCAGCGCCGGCGGCAGTGCCGTGTCCCCGGGGGGCGAGACATTGCGCCGCGGCAGGGCAAGCCGGGTCTTCAGCGCCCCCTCGAGGAACGCCACCAGCGCGTCGAGCGCTTCGTAGCGGAAGAGCAGGTCCACTCCCGCGCCCTTGCCGGGGTCGAGAAACCCCGACTGCCGTCCCAGCGCCGCGCGGGCCGGGCGCGGGTCGGGGGCGAGGTATTCCTCGACGAACTGGTCGAACCCGATCCCGGCGGTCGAGCGCGGCCGCCCCGCAATCTGCGGCCGGGTCCGGTAGCGATACCAGCTGTCGAGCCACGACTGCGGCTCGCGGATCACCGCGACGGTGCGGAACGGAGGACCCGGGATGGCCCGCAGGATCGGCGCGATCCGGGCGTGATACTGCGCCAGCGTCAGGTGCTTGATCTCGGCCCGCCCGCGCAGCGCGAGCTGGGCATGGGGGGCCAGCGCCTCCTCGAGCGCCGTGGTGCCGGTCTTGGGGACCGACAGCAGGACGAGGCGGGGGGCGACGAAACCGAGCATGGCGCAGGGTATGTGCGCCAGCACGCGCGTTGGCAAGGGCAGGGCGCGGCAGGGCGGTGGACCCCGGGCCGGGCCCGTGGCATCCCTTGGGCCTGACGACCCCAACCCGGACCTGCCCATGACCTCGCCCTCCCCCCGCCGCGCCGCGGTCTTCGCCGCCATCGACGCCGCCAACGCCGCCGATCCGCGGCGTGAGGACGGCGCCCCGGTCGAGCTGCTCTACGGCCAGCGGATGACCGCCGAGCAGGCGCTGCTCTACCCCGAGGCGTCCGACCCGCTCGCCATCGCCTGCCGCGGCCAGCACATCGAGCGCTGGACGCTGCCGCGGCAGGATTACCCCGAGGGGCGCGAGGGCTATCTGACCTGGCGGCGCGAGCAGGGCCGCCGCCACGCCGAGCGGGTCATGGGCCTGATGCGCGACGCGGGCTACCCCGAGCCCGAGGTCGAGGCCGCCGGGCGGATGCTGCGGAAAGAGGGGATCAAGCGCGACGCCGAGGTGCAGGCGCTCGAGGACGTGGCCTGCTTCACCTTCATCCGCCACTACCTCGGCGATTTTGCCACCACGCAGGACCCCGACCAGTTGTTGCGGATCGTCCAGAAGACCGCCCGCAAGATGTCCCCCGCGGCCCGCGAACGTGCGCTGGCCGAGTTCCCGATGCCCGAGGCCTTCGCCGCGGCCTTCCGCGAGGACGCGGCATGACCGCGCTGCCGCCCCGCTGCGCCGGCTGCACCTGCGAGGCGCCCGCGGTGACCGACCCGCAGTTCGCGGTGGTGGCGCACGGCCAGCCCGGCAACCCCGGCGTCCTCCAACCCGAGCTCGAGGCGCTGGCCGCGCGGGTGACGGCGCGGCTCGGCGCCCCGGTCGCGGGCGCGACGCTCGCCTGCCCGCGCAGCCTCGCGGCGCTCAGGGGGGTGCGGGCGATCTATCCGCTGTTCATGGCCGGCGGCTGGTTCGTCAACTCCGAGATGCCGCGCCGCCTGACCGCGGCGGGGGTCGAGGGCTACGCCGTCCTGCCCCCGCTCGGCTTCGACCCGGCGCTGCCGGCGCTGGGCGCCGACCTCGCGCGCGCGGCCGCCGCGGCGGCCGGGCTGGACCCGGCCGAGACCACGCTGGTCGTGGTCGGCCACGGCTCGTCGAAGTCGAGCGCCTCCGCCGACGCCACCCGCGCCTTTGCCGCCGCGCTGCCGCCCGGCTTCGCGCAGGTGCTGACGGTGTTTCTGGAAGAGCCGCCGCATCTCGCCGACGTGGCGCCGGACGGCCCGGCGGTCTGCCTGCCGTTCTTTGCCACCAATGGCAGCCACACCACCGACGACATCCCCGCCGACTGGGGCGACCGCGGGCCCCTGACCGCCGCCATCGGCACCACCGACGCGATCCCCTCGCTGATCGCCGCGGCGCTGGGACGGGCCTAGAACCCGCGCCGCGCCAGAGCCCGCGCCAGCCCGCGGTCGATCACGGTGTAAAGCACCAGCGACAGCGCCACGACCACGATCAGCGCGGCGAACATCAGGTCGGTCTTCATCCGCCCGTTGGCCTGGATCATCAGCGCCCCGAGGCCGCGGGCGCCGCCCACCCACTCGCCGATCACCGCGCCGACCGGCGCATAGATCGCCCCCAGCCGCAGCCCCGAGGCGAGCCGCGGCAGCGCCGCCGGCAGCCGCAGGTGCCGCAGCATGGCGAAGCGACCGGCGCCCATCACGCGAGCCACGTCCATCTGCGCGGCCGGCGGCGCCATCAGCCCGTCATAGAGCGCCTGCGCCACCGGCACGAACACGATCAGCACCACCATGGCGACCTTGGGGGCCAGTCCGAAGCCGAGCCACAGGGTCAGGATCGGGGCCAGCGCGAAGACCGGGATGACCTGGCTCACGATCAGCACCGGCGAGAGCGCCCGCCCCACCGGCCGCCATGCGGCCATCGCCAGCGCCACCGCGACCCCGATCGCGGTCCCGAGCGCGAGCCCCGCCAGCGTCGCGCGGGCGGTATAGCCGGCGGCGGTCCACAACTCGGCGCGCCCGGCCCACAGCGCCTCGGCGACCCGCGCGGGGCCGGGCAGCAGGTAGGGCGGCAGCCCGGTCAGCCAGACCGCCGCCTGCCAGAGCAGCAGCGCCACCCCGATGCCCGCCAGCGCCCTCATGCGATCAGCCGGTCGGTCAGCGCCGCCTGCGCGGCGAGCACGCCGGGCGCGTCATGGGGCCGCGGCACCGGCCCCGCGGGAGCCGGGTGGGCGGTCAGGCCCGCGGGCGTCAGCACGAGGATGCGGTCGCCCAGCCGGGCCGCCTCGGCCGGGTCATGGGTCACGATCAGCACGGTGCGGCCCGCGAGCAGCCGCACCGCCATCGCCCCGATGTCGAGCCGCAGCCGCGCGTCGAGCGCCGAGAACGGCTCGTCCAGCAGCACCAGCGGCCGGTCCTCGGCCAGCGTCCGCGCGAGCGCCACGCGCTGGCGCTGCCCGCCCGAGAGGTTGGCGGGCAGCCGCGCCTCGAACCCTTCCAGCCCCACGGCCGCGATCAGCGCCGCGATCCGGGCCGGGTCCGCCCGCTCGCCCCTGAGCCGCGCCCCGAGGCCCACGTTCTCGCGCAGGGTCAGCCACGGGAACAGCCCCGCATCCTGCCCCATCAGCGCCGCCGGCGCCGTCTCGACCGTGCCCCGGAAATCGACGCCGGTGGGCAGCCCGGCCAGCAGCCGCAAGAGCGTGGACTTGCCCACCCCCGAGGCGCCGAGCAGGCAGGTGACCCGCCCCGGCACGAGGTCGAGCGTCAGCGGCGCGAACAACCCCGGCACCTCGCCCGCGACCCGGATCGGCCGGGCGCGCGCATCTTCGCCGGGGGTGCCGGCCGCCGCCGTCATGCGCGGCCCAGGCCCCAGAACGCGACTTCAAGCCGTGTGGCGGTGGCGAAACGGTCGGCGAGTTCGCCCCAGCGCGGCAGCGCCTCGGGCGCGGCGCCCAGCCGTCGCGCCAGCGCGGCGTCGAGCAGCGCCCCCACCTCGCGGCAGGTCTGCTGATAGTCGGCGCCGGCGTAGGTCTCGATCCAGTCCCGATAGGGCGTGTCGGGCGCGGCCGTCGCGGCGAGCCGCAGCCCGATCTCGCCATAGCCCAGCACGCAGGGCGCAAGCGCTGCCAGCAGGTCGAGGAAGTCGCCCGAATACCCCGCCTCGAGCACATAGCGCGTGTAGGCGAGGTTTTCGGGCGCCTCGACCGTCGCCTCGAGCGCGGCGGCGTCGATCCCTGCTGCGGCGCAGATGCCGACGTGCAGCGCCATCTCGCCATCGACCAGCGCGTGCACGGTGGCCGAGCAGGCGCGCATCTCGTCCAGCGTGCCGGCCTTGACCACCCCCAGCGCCCAGGCGCGGCTGAAGTGGATCAGGAAGCGGTAGTCCTGCGCGAGATAGGTCAGGAACGCCGCCCGGGGCAGGGTGCCGTCGCGCATCCCCTCGACGAAGGGGTGGTGGGTATAGGCGTGCCAGTCCGCGGCGCAGGCCCCGCGCCAGGCCGCGAAGGCGCGGCCATAGGCGGGGGCCTCGGGCAGGGCGCTCATTCCGCGGCCCCCGGGTCGACGGCGAGCCGGTCGACCGGCAGCACATCGGGGACGAGGCCCGCGTCGTGCAGGAACGCCTCGAACCGCGCGTAGCGGCCGTGGTCGAGCGCCGCGGGCGAGATGGCGAAGCGCCCGAAGGTGTCGTCCCAGGCTTTGGTGTTCAGCTCGTCCTTGAGGTCGGGGGCGTGGGCGGCAAACACCTCGCGCGCCTCGTCGGGGTGGTTCAGCATGAACTGCGTCGCCCGCTCGACCGCGCCGAGGAAGCGGTTCACCCGCGCGCGGTCCAGCTTGTCGCGGTTGGCGACGAAGATCAGCTCGTCATAGGCGGGCAGGCCGTTCTCCTCGACGAAGAAGCACTTGCCGGTGCCGCCCGCGATCCGCATCTGCGTCAGCTCGAAGTTGCGATAGGCGCCGATGGTGGCGTCCACCTGCCCCGACATCAGCGCCGGGGTGAGCGACCAGTTGACGTTGACCATCTCGACGTCGTCCATCGTCAGCCCCGCGGTCTTGAGCAGCGCCGCCACCACCGCCTGCTCGACCCCCGAGACCGAATAGCCGATCTTGCGCCCCTTGAGGTCGGCGAGCGTCTTCACCGGGCCGTCCTCGCGCACCATCAGGCAGTTGAGCGGCGTGCCGACCAGCGTGCCGACGCGCACCAGCGGCAGGCCCTCGTGGACCTGCAGATGCAGCTGCGGCTGATAGCTCACCGCCAGATCGGCGCGGCCGGCGGCGACCAGCTTGGGCGGGTCGGCGGGGTCGGCGGGGGCCACGATCTCGACCTCGAGCCCGGCGTCGGCGAAAAAGCCCTTGTCCTGGGCGAGGATGATCGGCGCGTGGTCGGGGTTGATGAACCAGTCCAGCATCAGCGTCATCTTGTCGGCGGCCAGCGCTGGCTGGGCCAGCAGCGCGAAGGCGGCGGCGGCGAGGGTGCGGGTCAGGGTCATCCAGGATCTCCGGTTGCGATGAGGACGATGGGCAGCCCGGGCCGCCGGGCGGCGGCGGCGCGGGCGGCGCGCCAGGCCCTGAGGCCCGAGCGGCAGGCATAGACGGTGCGGCCGGCGTGCGCCTCGGGCGGCAGGGGGGGCGCGTCGGCCGTGCCGCGCAGGGCGTCGGGCGAGACGGGCACGGGCGCCTCGTCCGGTCCGCGCAGGTCGACGACGAAATCCGCCGGCCCGAGGTCGGCCGCGTCGATGAAGCGCAGCGGGTCCGCCGCCTCCGGCGCTCCGTCGAAGCGGAACCCGCCGAAGCGCAGCCCCGGCCCCAGCGTGACGAGCTGCCCCAGCGGCGAGGGCGCGAGCCCGAGGATCACCGCCAGCGCCATCTGCGCCTGCGCCGCGCCGAGCATCGCCACCACCGGCCCCAGCACCCCGGCCGAGGCGCAGGTCGCGGCGCGCTCGGGCAGGTCGGGGAACACGGCGCGCAGCGAGGGCGCCTCGCCGCAGAACCCCCCGACATAGCCGCCCATCCCCAGCGCCGAGGCCGAAATCAGCGGCACCCCCGCCGCCGCGCAGGCGTCCGAGAGGATATAGCTCACCGCGAAGCTGTCGGCGCAGTCGAGCACCACCTGCGCCTCGGCCACCAGCGCCGGCGCATTGGCGGGCGTCAGCCGCTCGGCCCGCGCGTTGACGCCGACCGCATCGTCGAGGGCGGCGACAAAGGCCGCCGCGGACTGCGCCTTGCCCCAGCCGACGCGGCCGGCATGGATCGGCTGGCGGTGCAGGTTCCCTGTCTCGACCACGTCGGGATCGAGGATGGTCATCGACCCGATCCCGGCCCCGGCCAGCGCCATGATCGCGGGCGAGCCGAGCCCACCCGCGCCCACGATCAGCACATGCGCGCGGGCGATGCGCGCCTGGCCGGCGGCGCCGACCTCGGGCAGGACGATCTGGCGGGCGTGGCGGTCGCTCATCGGCCGGTGTCTCCTCCGCTGTCTGTCTGGTCTAGATACCCCTCGGCGCCGGACGCCCGCGCGCCCTCGCCGGTCGCGTCGAGCCATTCGCGCATCCGCGCCTCGGGGTCGGGGTTCAGGGTGATGTCGGTCACCGCCGAGACGACGTCCGCCCCGGCCGCCAGCGCCGCGCGCCCGCGCTCGGGCGTGAGCCCGCCGATCGCCACCAGCGGCACGTCGCCCGTGCGGGCCTTCCACGCGGTCACCCGCGCGAGCCCCTGCGGCGCCCATTTCATCGCCTTGAGGATCGTGGGCCAGACCGGCCCCAGCGCCACGTAGTCCGGCCGGGTGGCGAGCGCCCGGTCCAGCTCGGCTTCGTCATGGGTCGAGACGCCGAGCCGCAGCCCGGCGCGGCGGATCGCGGGCAGGTCGGCGTCGTCCAGATCCTCCTGCCCCAGATGCAGCCAGTCGCAGCCGAGGTCGATGGCGAGGCGCCAGTGATCATTGACGACCAGCAGCGCCCCCTTGGCGCGGGCCATGTCGCGGGCGCGGGCGATCTCGGCGCGCAACGCCGCCTCGTCGGCGTCCTTGATCCGCAGCTGGATCAGCCGCGCGCCGCTGTCCAGCCCGCGCGCCACCCAGTCGGCGCTGTCGAAGATCGGGTAGAACCGGGGCAGGGTCACGATCTGGTCCTTTCGTCGCCGCCGCAGCGGGGGCTTCGCGCCCCCGCACCCCCGCGGGATATTTGCGCAGGAAAGAAAGGGGGAAAGAGGGGGGCGGGGGGCGCGGTCATGCGAGGAACGCCTTGCCGATCACCGGGGTCGAGGGGGTGGCCATGTCGCGCGGCTCGATGGGGTCGGCGCGGTGGGCGGCGCGCCCGGCCTCGGCGGCCTGCGCCATCGCGCGGGCCATCGCCACCGGGTCGCCGGCGCGGGCCACGGCGGTGTTCAGGAGGATCGCGTCGAACCCCAGTTCCATCGCGGCCGCCGCGTGGCTCGGCAGGCCGATGCCCGCGTCCACGACCAGCGGCACCTCGGGGAAGGCCGCGCGCAGCGCCCTGAGCCCGTGCGGGTTCGCCAGCCCGAGGCCCGATCCGATCGGCGCGCCCCAGGGCATCAGCACCTCGCAGCCCGCGGCGAGCAGCCGCTCGCAGACCGACAGGTCCTCGGTGCAGTAGGGAAACACCTTGAACCCCTCGGCGCTGAGCGCGCGGGCCGCCTCGACCAGCCCGAAGACGTCGGGGGAGAGCAGGTCGCTGTGCCCGATCACCTCGAGCTTGATCCAGTCGGTGCCCAGAAGTTCGCGCGCCATCTGCGCGGTGGTAATCGCCTCGCGCGCGGTGTGGCAGCCGGCGGTATTGGGCAGCAGCCGCACCCCCAGCCCCTCGACCAGGCGCAGGAAATCCTGCCCCGCGCCCGCCTCGCGCCGCAGGCTGACCGTGGCGACCCCGGCGCCCGAGGCGCGGAACGCCTCGGCCAGGATCGCGGGCGAGGGGTATTGCGCGGTCCCCAGCATCAGCGGCGAGGCGACCTCGGTGCCATAGAAAACCGCCATCTCAGCCCCCCTGCATCGGCGCGACGATTTCCAGCGCGTCGCCGGGCGACAGCGCCGTATCCGCCCGCGCGCCGGCCGGAACGAAGGCGCCGTTCAGCGCGGTGGCGACGCGCGCCTCGGCCAGCCCCTCGGCGGCGAGCGCCTCGGCCACGGTCGCGGCGTCGATCTCGCGCGGCTCACCGTTGATCGTCAGTTTCATGCCAGAACTCCGGTTGTGCGCCCGTCTCGAAATGGTCGGCCAGCTGCACCGCGACCGCGGGCGCCAGCAGGTAGCCGTGCCGGTAGAGGCCGTTGGCGTAGAGCCTCTCGCCCCCGTCAGGGTGGGTGGCCCGCCCGATCCGGGGCAGGTTGTCGGGGAAGGCCGGGCGCGCATCGGCCCCCAGCTCGAGGATCTCGGCCTCGCCGAAGGCCGGGTGCAGCGCAAAGGCCGCGCTCAGCAGTTCGAGCACCGAGCGCGCGGTGACGACGCCGCGGCGGTCGCTCTCGATCATCGTGGCGCCGATCATGAACACCCCGTCGCCGCGCGGCACGAGGTAGATCGGCACCCGCGGGTGAAGAAGCCGCACGGGCCGCGCAAGGCTGATCTCGGGGCAGCGCAGCACCAGCATCTCGCCCCGCACCCCGCGCAGGTCGGGCAGCATGTCACGCGCGGCGAGCCCGCGGCAGTCGATGATCTGCCCCGGCTCGGCCGGCAGCGTCGGCTGGACGGTGATGCCCCGCGCCGCCAGCCCCGCCACCAGCGCCGCCAGCGCCGCTCGGGGGTCGAGATGCGCCTCGCCCGAGAAGAACAGCGCCCGCTCGAACCGCCCGGCGAGGTCGGGCTCGAGCGCGCCGATCGCGCCGGGGTCGAGCAGGTCGAAGGCCTGGGTCCGGCGGGCGAAGCGGTCCAGCTCGCGCCGGTCGCGCCCCAGCGCCACCACCAGCGTCCCTGCGCGGGTGACGCCGCCGGCGTTCGCCTCCCACCAGTCGAGGGCGGCCTGGCCGTGGCGCAGGACCGGCTCTTCGGCGTTCTCGAATTCGCAGAAGGGGGCGAGCATCCCGCCCGCCCACCACGAGCAGCCGTGCCCGCCGGGGCCGGACGCGGGGTCGACCACCGTCACCGCATGGCCACGCCGGGCCAGCTCGGTCGCGACGCAGAGGCCCATGACCCCGGCGCCGAGGATCGTCGCGCGGCTCATGCGGGCCACCAGGCGTGGAAGTGATGCACAGGCCCGTGCCCCGACCCGACGTGCAGCCGGTCGGCCGCGACGATGGCCTGGTGCAGCCAGCCGTGGGCGCGGGCGACCGCCTCGGGCACGCTCAGGCCCTGGGCGAGCCCCGCCGCGATGGCGGCGCTAAGCGTGCAGCCGGTGCCGTGGGTGTTGCGGGTAGCGATCCGGGGGGCGGCGAAGCGCCGGGGCTCGGGGCCGGTGAGCAGGTCGGTCAGGGTGTCGCCCTCGGCGTGGCCGCCCTTCATCAGCACCCACGTCGGCCCCATCGCGCGCAGCGCCTCGCCCTGGGCGGCGGTTTCGGTCGCGTCCTGCGCCACCATCCGGTCCAGAAGCCGCGCCGCCTCGGGCAGGTTCGGGGTCAGCACCGTGGCCATCGGCAGAAGCCGGTCGATCATCGCCGCGATGGCCGGCGCGTCGATCAGCCGGTCGCCGGACTTGGCGATCATCACCGGGTCGAGGACGATGGGTGCGGCGCAGCCCTTAAGCGCGTCGGCCACCGCCTCGGTCGCCTCGGCCGTGCCAAGCATCCCGATCTTGACCGCGGCCACGTCGAGGTCGTCCAGCACCGCCGCGATCTGCGCCCGGATCATCGCCGGCGACACGCCCTCGATCCGCGTCACCGCGCGGGTGTTCTGGGCGGTGACCGCGGTCAGTGCGCTGGCACCGTACACGCCGAGCGTGGAAAAGGTTTTCAGGTCAGCCTGAATGCCGGCTCCGCCGCCGCTGTCCGACCCCGCGATGGTCAGCGCAATCGCCATGTCGTCCCCCCAAGGTGGGGTCGTCCGGTGCGGGGGAATGGACCGCAGAGAGGTCTGCGGCGTGGCCCGTTCCCTTCGCCGGCATGACCCGGATCAGGTTCGATGGGTGCTGTGCCTGGCACATCTCAGCCCCGCGCGGGGCGCCCCAACGAGCAGTTCCCTGTCAGATAAGCCGCCCGCGGCGCCGGTGCAAGGCTCGGGCCGGTCAGGGCGCGTCAGGCGCAGGGTCGGGACCGGGCGCCGGCCGGTCGTCAAGCTCGAGTTGCAGGAACGCGAGGTCGAGCCAGCGCCCGAACTTGGCCCCCACCTGCGGCAGGTGCCCGGTCTGGCGGAACCCCATCCGCTCGTGCAGGCGGATCGAGCCGGTGTTCTCGACGGCGATCCCGGCTACCATGACGTGCTTGCCCAGCGCCCGCGCCCGGTCGATCAGGGCGGTGAGCAGGGCGGCCCCGATGCCGCCGCCGCGCACGTCCGCCCGGACATAGACCGAATGCTCGACGGTAAAGCGGTAGCCGTCGAAGGCCCGCCAGTCGCCGAAGCTCGCGTAGCCCAGCACCGCGCCACCGGCGCCGGTGGCCACGAGCACCGGATAGCCCGCCGCCTGCCGCCCCTCCATCCACGCGGCGCGGTTGGCGGCATCGACGGGGGTCAGGTTCCAGACCGCCGTCGTCCCGGTCACCGCGTCGTTGTAGATCGCGGCGATCGCCCCGGCATCCGCCGGCCCCGCCTCGCGGATCGTCACGCTTGCTGCGAGCGCCATCCCGGCCCTACAGCCCCAGCGCGCGATAGCTCGCGGCGATGCGCGAGATGGCCACCATGTAGCCCGCAGTCCGCAGGTCCGGCACCTTGGCGTTCGTCTCGAGCACCGCGACCATGTTCTGCAACGCCCCCCGCATCGTGTCGTCGAGCCCCGAGCGCACCAGCTCAAGCTCGTCGGCGCCGCGCAGGTATTTCTGCTTGAACCCCTCGGAGAGCGTCCAGCCCAGCCCCTCGTCCGCCGACAGCCGCTCGAGCTCTTCGACGAGGATGCGGTGGCGGGCCTCCTCCTGCCGGCGCTCCATCCGGCCGAAGCTGATGTGGCCGAGGTTCTTGACCCACTCGAAATAGCTGACCGTGACGCCGCCCGCGTTGGCGTAGAGGTCGGGGACGATGACTACGCCGCGGGCGCGCAGGATCGCGTCGGCCTCGGCGGTGATCGGGCCGTTCGCGGCCTCGACGATGAGGGGGGCGCGGATGCCCTCGGCGTTGCCGCGGTGGATCGCCCCCTCGAGCGCCGCGGGGATCAGGATGTCGCAGTCAAGCTCCAGCGCCTTGGCCGAGTCGGGCTCGAAGGTCGCGCCGGGGAAGTCGCGGACCCCGCCGGTCGATTTCATGTGCGCCTGCAGCTCGAGGATGTTGAGCCCTGCGGGGTTCATCACCGCGCCGTCGCGCTCGGCCACCGCGACGATCCGCGCCCCGTCCTCGGTCGACAGGAACTGCGCCGCGTGGAAGCCCACGTTGCCCAGGCCCTGCACCACGATGCGCTTGCCGTCGAGCGTGCCGGAGAGCCCCGCGCGGGTCAGGACCGAGGGGGTGCGGAACACCTCGCGCAGCGCGTATTGCACGCCGCGCCCGGTCGCCTCGATCCGCCCGGCGATGCCGCCGAAGCTGATCGGCTTGCCGGTGACGCAGGCGCGTGCGTCGATGTCCTCGGGGTGCAGCCGCTTGTAGGCGTCGGCCATCCACGCCATCTCGCGCTCGCCGGTCCCCATGTCGGGGGCGGGGACGTTCTGCGCGGGCGAGATCAGCCGCCGCCGGCTCAGCTCATAGGTGAAGCGGCGGGTGATCTTTTCCAGCTCGTCCTCGTCCCAGGCGCGCGGGTCGATGGTCAGCCCGCCCTTTGAGCCGCCGAACGGCAGCTCGACCAGCGCGCATTTGTAGCTCATCAGCGCGGCCAGCGCCTCGACCTCGTCCTGGTCCACGTTGAGCGCATAGCGGATGCCGCCCTTGACCGGCTCCTGATGTTCCGAGTGGACGGCCCGGTAGCCGGTGAAGGTGTGGATCTCGCCGCGCAGCCGGACGCCGAAGCGGACGACATAGGTCGAGTTGCAGACCCGGATCTTCTCTTCAAGCCCCGGGGGCAGGTCCATGAGCTGGGCGGCCTCGGTGAACATCCGGTCCACCGAATCGCGGAACGAGGCGGCGGGCGGGGCGGTGAGGACGGCGCTCATGAAGGATCCCTTGGTGATGGCGCCCGGGAGGCTGTCCGGGGCGCGCAGGTGGCGAATGGACGTTACGTTAGCTGCCGGATTCCGCTTGTAAACCCGGCGCTCTGCACGATTTTCGGGCGGCGCCGGGCAAAGCGCCGCCGCCGCCGCCGTTCCGGCCGAAGCGGGGGTCAGGCCGCCGCCGACTTGGCCGGGCGGCCGGCGACGTAGGTCTCGACCACCGCCCGGTCGTCCCCCAGCGTCTGCAGCAGGAACAGCTCGTCCTCGAGCCCCCGCAGCCGCTCGGCCCTCAGCCGCATGGCCGGCGTCGCGCGGGCGTCGAGCACCACCAGATCGGCGTCCGAGCCCTCGGCCAGCGTCCCGATCCGGTCCGCCATCCCCAGCGCCAGCGCGTTGCCGCGCGTCGCCCAGTGGAACGCCGCCAGCGGGTTCAGCCGCGCGCCCCGCAGCTGGCTGACCTTGTAGGCCTCGTCCAGCGTCCTGAGCATCGACCACGAGGTGCCGCCGCCGATGTCGGTCGCCACCCCGGTCACGATCCCCGCCGCCCGCAGGCCGGTGCGGTCGAAGAGCCCCGAGCCGAGAAACAGGTTCGAGGTCGGGCAATGGATCGCCCGCGTGCGGGTCTCGGCCATCCGCGCGATCTCGCGCGGGGTCAGGTGGATGGCGTGGCCCATCAGGCTGCGCGGTCCCAGAAGCCCGAAGCGGTCGTAGATGTCGAGGTAGTCGCGCGCCTCGGGATAGAGGCTCAGCGTAAAGTCGATCTCGGCCCGGTTCTCGCTCAGATGGGTCTGAATCGGCAGATCAAGGAACTCGGCCGCCAGCGCCCCGGCCGCGGCGAGCTGTTCGGGGGTCGAGGTGATCGCGAAGCGCGGCGTGATGGCATAGGTCAGCCGCCCGCGCCCGGCCCAGCGGGTGATCAGCGCCCGGCTATCGTCATACGAGGCTTGCGCCGTGTCGTGGACCGCCGGCGCGGCGTTGCGGTCCATCATCACCTTGCCGCCCAGCATCGCCATGCCGCGCGCCTCGGCGGCGGCGAACAGCGCGTCGATCGACCCCGGATGAACCGAGCCGAAGGCGCAGGCCGTGGTCGTGCCATGCGCGATCAGCAGGTCGAGAAACGCCTCGGCCATCCGCGCCGCGTGGGCCGGATCGGCAAAGGCCGCCTCGGCCGGGAAGGTGTGGTCGTTCAGCCAGTCGAGCAGGGCTGCGGCGTAACTTGCCACCACCTGCCCCTGTGGAAAGTGGATATGCGGGTCGATGAAGCCGGGCAGGATCAGGTGCGGGCGGTGGTCGATCTCGCGCGCCTGCGGATGGGCGCGGGCCAGCGCCGCCCCGTCGCCCACCGCGGCGATGCGCCCGTTGCGGACCAGCACCGCGCCGTCCTCGAGGTAGAGGTGGGCGTCCGCCACCTCCTCGGGGTCTGCGTGAAAGCCGAGCACCCGGCCGCGGATCAGCGTGTCGCTCATGCGGGCACGCGCGCGTGGGTCATGAGCGCGGCCATGATCTCGGCCGCGGCGAAGGCCGCGATCACCTCGGGGCGCTTGTCGCGGGGGGCGTGGGCGGCGATGGGGCAGGTCAGCCGCCCCGCGTCCACCCCGACCCGCGTCGCGTGGCGCAGGAAGGCCGCGCGTTTCGAGGCGCTGCCGATCATGCCCACATAGCCCGCATCCCCGCGCGCCAGTGCCTCGACCGCGATCAGGAAATCCAGCGCGTGATCGTGGGTGACGATGACGAAGGCCGCGCCGGGGTCCGCGCGGCGCACCTCGGCCTCGGGCAGAGCGGTCAGGGTCTGGGGGACGCAGCCGGCCTGCGCGAGTTCCTCGGCCCGGCTGTCGATCAGCCGCACCCGGACGGGCAGGGGGGTCAAGGCGCGTGCGAGCGCCCGCCCGACGTGGCCCGCGCCGAAGACCAGCACCTCGGGCCCCGGCGGCGGCACCGTCGCGGGCGCGCGGTCGAGGCTCAGCGCCACCCGCCCGCCGCAGCACTGGCCGATCTCGGGGCCGAGCGGCACGTCCATCGCGGCCTTACGCTCGCCCTTCGCCAGCATCGCCCGCGCGCGGTCCATCGCCATGTATTCCAGCGCCCCGCCGCCGATCGACCCGGTGACCGCATCGGCGGTGACGATCATCTCGGCCCCGACCTCGCGCGGGGCCGAGCCGCGCACGCCCGCCACGCGCACCCGGATCGCGTCGTTCCGGGCCGCCTCCCCCGCGGCACCGGTCCCCCTGCGCGCCCCACGGGTCATGCCGCGCCCCTCAGCCGCGCGACCGCCATCAGCACCCGCTCGGGCGTCGCCGGCGCATCGAGCCGCGGCGCCACGCGGTAGCCCTCGACCGAGGCGACCGCATGGCCAATCGCCTCGAACACCGAGATCCCCAGCATGAACGGCGGCTCGCCCACCGCCTTGGACCGCCGCACGGTCGGCTCGCGGTTCTCGGACCAGTCGGCCAGCGCCACGTTGAAGACCTTGGGCCGGTCCGAGGCGAGCGGGATCTTGTAGGTCGAGGGCGCGTGCGTCCTCAGCCGTCCGGTGTCGTCCCAGACCAGCTCCTCGCTCGTCAGCCAGCCGGTGCCCTGCACGAAGGCGCCCTCGATCTGGCCCACGTCGATCGCCGGGTTGATCGAGCGGCCGACGTCATGCAGCACGTCCGCGCGCTCGATCACGTATTCCCCGGTCAGCGTGTCCACCGCGACCTCGGCGCAGGCCGCGCCATAGGCGTAGTAATAGAACGGCCGGCCGCGCCCGGCCTTGCGGTCCCAATGGATCTTCGGCGTCGCATAGAACCCCGTCGCCGACAGCGGTACGCGGGCGAGATAGGCCATCTGCGCCAGCTCGGCGAAGGGCGTCCGGTCGTCCCCGGCGATGACCTCGCCCCCCTCGAACCGCACCGCCTCGGGCGCGACACCCTTGGCGCGGCCCAGGAACTCGGCCAGCCGCCGCTTGATCTTGCCGGCCGCGTCCAGCGCCGCCATGCCGTTGAGGTCGGTCCCCGAGGACGCCGCCGTGGCCGAGGTGTTCGGCACCTTCTCGGTCGTCGTCTTCGTCACCCGCACCAGCGCCAGATCGACGCCGAAGGCCTCGGCCACGACCTGCGCCACCTTGGTGTGCAGCCCCTGGCCCATCTCGGTCCCGCCGTGATTGAGCTGGATCGAGCCGTCCGCATAGAGGTGCACCAGCGCCCCCGCCTGGTTGAAATGCGTGGCGGTGAAGCTGATCCCGAACTTCACCGGCGTCAGCGCGATGCCGCGCCGGATGGGGCTGCCGGCGGCCTCGGCGCGGGCATTGAAGTCCAGCACCCCCTGCCGGCGGGCGTCATAGTCGCAGGACGCCTCGAGCTCGGCGAAGATGCGCGGCAGGATCTGGTCCTCGACCTCCTGGTGATAGGGGGTCAGGTCGCCGTTCCGGTAGAGGTTCACCTTGCGCACTGCGAGCGTGTCCTGCCCGGTGGCATAGGCGATGTCCTCGATGATCCGCTCGGCGACGATCACCCCCTGCGGGCCGCCGAAGCCGCGGAAGGCGGTGTTCGATACCGTGTTGGTGCGCAGGGGATGCGAGGTCAGCCGCGCCGCCGGGTAGCGATAGGCGTTGTCGGCGTGAAACAGCGCCCGGTCGGTCACCGCCTGCGACAGGTCCGCCGAGAACCCGCAGCGCGCGTACCAGTCGCCCTCGACGCCAAGGATGCGGCCCGCGTCGTCGAAGCCCACGCGGTAGTCGACGACGAAGTCGTGGCGCTTGCCGGTGGCGATCATGTCCTCGTCGCGGTCGGGGCGCAGCTTGACCGCCCGCCCCCAGCGCCGCGCGGCGATGGCGGCGATGCAGCAGAACAGGTTCATCTGCGTTTCCTTGCCGCCGAACCCGCCCCCCATCCGCCGCACGTTGACCACCACCGCGTGCGCCGCGACGTCCAGCGCGTGCGCCACCATGTGCTGCACCTCGGTCGGGTGCTGGGTCGAGGTGAACACGGTCATCTCGTCACCCTCGCCGGGGATCGCCAGCGCGATCTGCCCCTCGAGGTAGAAATGGTCCTGCCCGCCGATCACGAACCGCCCCTCGGCCTGGCGCGGCGCGGCGGCGAGCGCCACCTCGGCCTCGCCGATCCTGAGCGTCATCCCCTCGACCGCGAGCGCGCCGCCGGCGGCCAGCGCCTGCACCGGGTCGAGGACGAAGGGCGCGTCGTCATAGTCGATCTCGGCCAGCGTCGCGGCCCGGCGCGCGGCCTCGCGCGTCTCGGCGATCACCGCGAAGACCGGCTGGCCGTGAAACATCACCCGGCC
Source organism: Paracoccus sanguinis (assembly GCF_900106665.1). GTDB lineage: Bacteria > Pseudomonadota > Alphaproteobacteria > Rhodobacterales > Rhodobacteraceae > Paracoccus > Paracoccus panacisoli. Next base: position 377,907 of record NZ_FNNA01000001.1, on the reverse strand, counting down.
GTCGGCGAGGATCGGGTCGTCGCCCCGCCCGATCGGGCTCACGTCGTTGCGCCCGGGGATGTCGGCGGCGGTCAGCACCCCCACCACCCCCGGCGCGGCGCGCACCGCGTCGAGGTCCCTGCGCCGGATCGTCCCATGCGCCACGGTGGCGAGGCCCAAGGCCGCGTGCAGCGCGCCCTCGGGGATCGGCAGGTCGTCGGTATAGTCGGCCCGCCCGGTGACGTGCAGCGTGGCGGATTCGTGCGGCACGTCGCGGCTGGCCGCGACCTCGGCATAAGGGGTGCGCTGGTCCATCATCCTGCCTCCGCCACCGCGCGGTCCAGCCGCACCGGAACCGCGATCCCCGCCTGCTCGAGCCAGAACCGCCGGAAGAAATTGGCCGCCACCGCCTGCCGATAGGCGACCGAGGCGCGGAAATCGCTGAGCGGGGTGAAATCGCCCGCCACCGCCGCGGCCGCCGCCTCGAAGCTCTCGGCCGCGAAGGGCGCGCCTTCCAGCGCCGCCTCGGCCGCCCCCGCCCGCTTGGGGATGCCCGCCATGCCGCCGAAGGCGACGCGGGCGCCGGTGATCCGCCCGCCCGCGACGGTGAGGCGGAACCCCGCCGCCACGGCCGAGATATCCGCCGCCACCCGCTTCGAGAGCTTGTAGGCGGCGATGATCGCATCCCCCTTGCGCGGGATGATGATGGTTTCGAGGAACTCGCCCGGCCGCCGGTCCTGACGCCCGTACGCGATGAAGTAGTCCTCGAGCGCCATCTCGCGCCGCGCGTCGCCGTGGCGCAGCACGATCCGCGCCCCGAGCGCGATGAGCAGCGGCGGCATCTCGCCGATGGGCGAGCCGTTGGCGATGTTGCCGCCGACGGTGCCCGCGTTGCGGATCTGCCAGCCGCCGATCCGCAGAAGGTAATCCTCGACCTCGGGGAAATGCGCCCGCACCACCGGGGCGAACTCGGAAAAGGTCACGCCCGCGCCGATGCGGAGGTCGGCGTCGGTCTCTTCGATGTCCTTCATCAGATGGCCGATGAAGATGCCGGGCTCGATCGGGCGCATCAGCTTCGTCACCCACAGCCCCACGTCCGTCGCGCCCGAGACGAGCGTCGCCTCGGGGTGGGCGGTAAGTTCGGCCGCCAGCGCGTCGGTGTCGGCGGGCACCACCGCGCGGGCCTCGCCGCGCTGGACCTCGGCCCCCGGCGGGATCGCCGCGAGCCGGGCCGCGACCTCGGCGCGCTCGACCGCCAGCGCGTCCTGCAACTGGCCCCCCGCGCGGCCCGCCGCCTGCGCCGCCCGCACGATCGGCGCGTAGCCCGTGCAGCGGCAGAGATTCCCTTGCAGCGCCGTCTCGATCTCGACCACCGAGGGGTCGGGGTTGGTCATCCACAGCCCGTAGAGCGCCATCACGAACCCCGGGGTGCAGAACCCGCACTGGCTGCCGTGATGTTCGACCATCGCCGCCTGCACCGGATGCAGGCCGCCGTCCGCGCCCCTCAGGTGCTCGACCGTGACGATGTGGCAGCGGTGGCAGGCGGCGAGGAACCGGATGCAGGCGTTGACCGGCTCATAGACCAGCCCGCCCTCGGTCAGCCGCCCGACCAGCACCGTACAGGCGCCGCAGTCGCCCTCGGCACAGCCCTCCTTGGTGCCGGTGAGCCGCCGCCCGAGCCGCACGAAGTCGAGAAGCGTGTCGCCCGGGGCCGCCTCGGTCAGGCTGATCTCGGTGTCGTTGAGAAGAAAGCGGATCGGGTCGCCCATGATCGGTCCATGCTGCTGCCGCGGCCATTCTGGGGCAAGCCCGCCCTTGCAGAAACCCCGTCCGTGCGTGAACAGTTTACGCCCCGGCGAAAGAAAGGCCCCCATGTCCTACCTCGAGAGCCTGCGCGTGTTCGTCCGCGTGGTCGAGCTCGGCTCGATCACCGCGGGCGGGCGCGACATGCGGCTGTCGCCGGCGGCGTCCTCGGCCCGCATCCGCGACCTCGAGGAACGCTTCGGGGTGCGGCTGCTGAACCGCACCACGCGGACCCTCACACCCACCGAGATCGGCCGCGTGCTCTACGACAACGCCCGCCGGGTGCTGGCGACGCTCGACGAGGCCGAGGCCGCGGTCGCCACCGCCTCTGGCACCCCGCAGGGCGTCGTCCGGGTGGTGGCGCCGCTGGTCGCGGGGCGGCGGCTGGTCGCGCCCTTGGTCCCGCGCTTCGTGGCCGAGAACCCCGAGGTGCAGGTCCGCCTGCGCCTCTCGGACCGCGCCGTGAACATGGTCGAAGAGGGGATCGACGTCGCCTTCTACCTCGGCCACCCCGAGGAATCCGCCCTCATCCGCCGCAAGATCGGCCCCTGCCCGCGGGTGCTGGTGGCCGCCCCCGCCTATCTCGCCGCCCGCGGCACGCCCACGGCGCCCGAGGATCTCAAGGCCCACACCTGCCTCTTGCTGCGCTTTCCGCGCTCGCCCGAGTATTACTGGGTGCTCGACACCCCGGCGGGGCCGGTGAAGCTGATGGTGGCGGGCGGGTTCGACACCGACGACGGCTCGGTGCTGACCGACTGGGCGCTGGCCGGGGCGGGGATCGCCAACCGTCCGCGCTACGAGGTGGCGGACGACCTCGCCGCCGGGCGGCTGGTCGAGCTGCTGCCCGAGACCCCGCCGCTGCCGGTCGAGTTCGGGGTGCTGACCCCGCACCGCGAGTTCCTCGACCCCAAGGTGCGGCTCTTCGTGGATTTCGCCGTGAAGGCGCTGAAGGGGGCGGTGGCCTGACCGCCGCGGCGCCTGGCCCGTGGCGCGGTGACGCAGCGGGCCAAGGGCGCGCTTGATCGGTGACGGCGGCGTGCTAACGCTGGTCCCGCGGCGCCGCCCGGCGCGTTCTTAAAAGGTACCCTCGCACATGGCGAACATCGACATCCGCATGGCCGCGGACATGAGCAACCTCGGCATCTCCTACGGAGCGCTGACCTCGTACGGCAGCACCCACATCACCATCACCGCCGGGCAGGTCGTGACCCGCTACGGCGGGCATTTCACCTTCGACGCCTATGGCGTCTACGGCCAGCTGACCAGCGTGACGCAGACCGTCGGCGGCGCGGTGTCCTACACGGCGACGGGGCTGAACCTCGACGCCTACCGCTTCGTCCAGATGATGGACCAGGGTGATATCGAGGGCATCCTGCGCGACGTGCTGCGCGGCGCCGACCGGATCTCGGGCAGCGGCGGGAACGACACGCTGATCGGGCTGACCGGGGCGGACACGCTGCTGGGCAATGGCGGCGACGACCTGCTGATCGGCGGCGCCGGCGTGGACCGGATGGAGGGGGGCGCCGGCAACGACCGCTACATCGTCGACGACAGCCGCGACGTGGTGATCGAGGCGCCGGGTGCCGGCACCGACCACGTCTTCGCCGCCACCGGCTATCGGCTCGGCGACGGGATCGAGCGGCTGAGCCTGACCGGCGCGGCCGCCTGGGGCGTCGGCAACGCGCTCGACAACGTGCTGACCGGCACGGACGGCGCCAACGTGCTGAACGGCGGCCTCGGGCGCGACCGGCTGGTCGGGCTGGGCGGCAACGACAGCTACGTGGTCACGCAAGGGGACACGGTGGTGGAGCTCGCCGGCGGCGGCACCGACAGCGTGCGCAGCACGGTCAGCTGGACGCTCGGCGCGCATCTCGAGAACCTGACGCTCGAGGGGACCGCGAACCTCGCCGGGACCGGCAATTCGGGCGCCAACCGGCTGGCCGGGAACGGCGGCGCCAACCGGCTCGACGGACTAGCGGGCAACGACACGCTCTGGGGCAACGGCGGCAACGACACGCTGGCGGGCGGGGCGGGCGACGACCGGCTGACCGGCGGGGCCGGGGCCGACCGCTTCGTCTTCACCGGCGGGCGCGACGTGGTGCTGGATTTTCAGCACGGCGTCGATCGCGTGGCGCTCGACGCCGACGCGCTGGGCCTGGCCAGCCGCGCCGACGTGCTGGCCGCCTGCCGCGTGTGGGGAAACGGCATCATGGTGGACGGGGCCGGCGCGAACGACCTGATCGTGACCGGGGTCACGCTCGACGAGTTCCGCGACAGTTTCTTCCTGATCTGAGCGGAGGGCCGCGGGCGGGGCTGGACGCACGGCGCGTCGGCCCCCGCTCCGGCCCGGCGCGCCCGGACCGAGGCCCAGCCGCGCGCCCGGCGCCTCACCCCCGCCCGGCGCTGTCGATCCAGGCGCGGATCACGGCGCGCTCGGCGGGCTCCATGAAGCTCACGTTGCCGGGCGGCATGGCGTCGGTCAGCCCGGCCTGCGTCAGGATGTCCCGCGCGGTTCGGGCGATCTGGGCGTCGGTCTCAAGCACGATCCGACGCGGCGCGGTGGCGATGCCGGGCCAGCCGGGCGTCTCGGCGTGGCACATCGAGCAGCGGCCCAGCACGATGTTGCGCACGTCGTCGAAATGCGGGTCCTCGATCAGCCGCGCCTGCGCGGTGGTCAGCCGCTCTTCGTCCGGCAGCCGCTGGGTGCCGAGCGACGAGAGCCACACGGCCGCCGCGAACAGCAGCGCCGTCACCCCCCAGGTCCACCACGGCCACGGCTTGCGGGCGTGCTTGGTGTTGAAGAAATGCCGGATGGTGACGCCCATCAGGAACACCAGCGCCGCGATCAGCCAGTTGTAGCGGCTCGCGAACGCCAGCGGGTAGTGGTTCGAGAGCATCAGGAACACGACCGGCAGCGTCAGGTAGTTGTTGTGGGTCGAGCGCAGCTTGGCGATCTTGCCGTATTTCGGGTCCGGCCGCCGCCCCGCCTTGAGGTCTCGCACGACGATGCGCTGGTTCGGCATGATGACCATCGCCACGTTCGCGGTCATGATCGTGGCGGTGAAGGCGCCCAGATGCAGCAGCGCGGCGCGCCCGGTGAACACCTGGTCATAGCCCCAGGCCATCGCCACCAGCAGCACGAACAGCAGCAGCATGAGCGTGGTCGGGTTCTCGCCCAGCCGGCTCTTGCAGAGCGTGTCGTAGATCACCCAGCCCACGACCAGCGAGCCGGCCGAGATCGCGATCGCCTCCCAGCGCGCCAGCTCCATCTTGGCGGGGTCGATGAGGAACAGCTCGCTCTGCGCCCAGTAGAGCACGGCGAGCATGGCGAGGCCGGTCAGCCAGGTGGCATAGCTCTCCCACTTGAACCAGGTCAGGTGCTCGGGCATCCGCGCCGGCGCCACGAGGTACTTGGTGATGTGGTAGAAACCGCCGCCGTGGACCTGCCACTCCTCGCCGTGGGCGCCCTCGGGCAGGCCGGGCGCCTTCTGCAGCCCCAGGTCCAGCGCGATGAAGTAGAAGGACGAGCCGATCCAGGCGATGGCGGTGACGACGTGCAGCCAGCGGATCGCCAGCGCCGCCCAGTCGTGCAGGATGATCGGGTCCATGCGTCAGCTGCCCCGGTAGGTCGAGAAGCCGTAGGGCGAGACGAGCAGCGGGACGTGGTAGTGGTCGTCCTCGGCCATCCCGAAGCGGATCGGCACCTCGTCGAGAAACCGCGGCCCGGCCGCCTGATGCCCCTGCGCGTCCAGCCAGTCGCCGACGTGGAACACCAGCTCGTAGCGGCCGGTGCGGAAGGTGGCCTCGGGCAGGATCGGGCCGTCGGTGCGCCCGTCGGCGTTGGTCACGACCTCGGCCAGTTGCCGCCGCTCACCGTCGAGCGCGTAGAGCGTGATGCGCATCCCCGCCGCCGGGCGTCCGCCGACGGTGTCGAGCACGTGGGTGGTCAGAAAACCGGGCATGAGCCCCCCGTTCAAGCATGGTATCTGGTCCGGTGATACCGCAGGATGGCGGGCAGACAATATTGCGAAACGACATTCAGCCTCTCGTTTCGGCGAAGAATGGACAAGGACCGCGCATGACGCCCCCCGACCGCACACTCCGCGCCGCCCCGCTGACCGCCGCCGCCTTCGCCCCCTGGGGCGAGGTGCTCGAGACGGCGGGCGCGCCCGACCGGATCATCAACGAGGGGCGCTGCGGGCGCTGGCACGACCGCGCCCGGCTGGATGCCGAGCCGGTCGGCCTGTCGCTCTTCCGCTCGGGCGCGGTGACGCTGCCCTATGCCTTCCGGCTGGTCGAGCGCCACCCGCTCGGCTCGCAGGCGTTCCTGCCGATGACCGAGCACCCGTTCCTGGTGATCGTGGCCCCCGACGAGGGCGGGGTGCCGGGCCGCCCGCAGGCGTTCCTGACCGCGCCGGGGCAGGGGATCAACCTGCGGCGCCGGGCATGGCACGGGGTGCTGACGCCACTGGCCGAGCCGGGGCTGTTCGCGGTGGTGGACCGCTGCGGCGACGGCCCGAACCTCGAGGAATACCGCTACGACGCCGACTGGACGGTGGTGGCGGGGTAGGGGGGGTGCAGCAGCCTGCGCCCCAGCGCCCCCATCGCTCTGCGTGACCCGGCCTCCCTGCCTCCGGCATTTGCCCTGCCGTCTCCCAGCCCTGCCGACCTCTCAACGCCGCGCGACCGGCCTGACCTCAAGTTACGACGCCGACTGGACGGGTGGGGCGGGGCTGAGAGCAATGGAGCGGCGCAGAGGGGCTAGGCGCGTCGGAGGGGTGCAGCAGCAGTCCGCACCCCTAAACCATCGACGCGACCACCCGGCCCTCGAAATCGCCGCGAGGGCCCGCGCCCCCCGACGGCCCCTGTGTCCCACAACAGGCCGGCGTTTCACTGCGTCCCGGCCCGCGCCGCCTGCCGTTCCGTCCGATTGGCCCTCGCGCCCCTCGCCACACTTCCGCCCTTCAATGTTAACCGCTAGGCCGCCGCCCGGAGGGTGGCACCGGAGCAAGGCGCACCCCGTGGCGACAAAGCGCGGCACCCCGCGCATCTCCATCTCCCACCCAACATCCCCCGCCCCTTGCCCCGCCGTCCGCCCGGCCTTACCTCCCTCTCCACCCCGCCCGCCCCCAGCCGGACCACCGCCATGCGCCGCCCCTCCCGTCCCGTCTCGCGCGGCCCCGCCGGCCCCCGACCGGGGACGGGCGCGTGAGCGGGCTCGGCCACGTCCTGCTCTCGTCGATGCGGGACGAGGGGCCCTATGTCCTCGAATACGTCGCCCACCACCGCGCCATCGGCTTCGACCGCCTGTTCATCGCCTCGAACGACTGCCGTGACGGGACCGACCTCGTGCTCGACGCGCTCGACGCGGCCGGCGCCGTCACCCACCACCGCAGCACGCTGGCGCCCCGCGACATCCCCCAGCACGCCGCCTATGCGGCGATGCGCAAGGCGCACGGGCTCGACCGCGCCGAGTGGCTGATGGTGCTGGACGCCGACGAGTTCCTCGACGTGACCACCGGCGCGGGCCGGGTGCAGGACCTGACCGACGCGGCGGGCGCGGATGCCGACATCATCATCCTCAACCCCCACACCTTCGGCTCGACCGAGGATCCGCTCTGGCATCCGGGCCTCGTCACCGAGCAGTTCACCCGCCGCGCCGCCGCGCGCTCGGCCCACAACGCGCCGGTCAAGTCGCTGGCCCGCGGGCTCGACCGGTTCGGCGCCATCCACAACCACAGCGTCACCGCCTACTCCGGGGCGGCGCCGCTGACGGTGATGCGGGGGGACGGGACGCGGTTCACCCTGCCGGGCGACGACCCGCACCTGTGGCGCAACCTGCGCCGGTTGCCGGTGGCCGACATCCGCCACGGGCTCGCGCACTACAATCACTACGCGGTGAAATCGCTCGCCGCCTACTGCCTGCGGCAGTTGCGCGGCCGCGGCGCGCGGCCGGTGAGCGAGGCGAACACCCGCCACGACACGATGTATTTCGACCGGCTGGCGCGGCTGCGGGTGCAGGATACCGGGTTCGCGGCCCGCCACGGCGACCGGCTGCGCGCCGAATACGCCCGGCTTCTGGCGCTGCCCGGCGTGGCCGAGGCGCAGGCCGAGACCGAGCGTCGTTATGGCGCGCTGATCGAGGCGCTGGTCTAGGCACCGCCGGTGCCGTCGCCGCCCTCAGCCGGCGCGGGCGGCGGGGCCGGGTCGGCCGCCCCCTCAACTGGCTCGGAGGACGCCACGTCGGCATCGTGCGCCCCGACCTGCGCCGACCCGGCCAGCGCCGGGCCGAGCCGTTCCCAGCTTTCCCACATCGGCCAGGGCCGCGTGACCCCCTCGATCCCGACGAAGCCGTAGCGCGCCGAAAGCTGGCCCGCCGCCTGATCCAGCGGATGCCCCGTCGCTGCGAGATAGAGCGCGGTGGCCAGCCCGGTGCGGTCCGCCCCGCCCTCGCAATGGACCAGCAGCGGCTTCGGCGCGTCGCGCATCAGCGCCACCAGCCGCTCGGCATCCGCCCGGCTCAGCGACTGCGACGAGAGCAGCGGCACATCGTAATGCGCCACGCCTGCGGCCGAGGCGGCGGCGACCTCGGGCGGGTACCACGCCGCGCCGGGGTTCGAGCCGCGCAGGTTCAGCACGCTGCGGATGCCGTCGCGGGCGATCCGGTCGCTCAGCTCCTCGCCGCTGAGCTGGGCCGAGCGGTAGAGCTCGCCCGGCAGCACGGCGTGGTAGTTGCCCGACTGGTAGAGCCCGCCGAACCAGCCCACGGCCAGCATCAGCGCGGCCAGCACCAGCATTCCGGCCCGGGTGGCGAGCCCCTTCACGGGCACCCTCTCGTGCGCAGGGTCATGCCGAGATGCCGAAGATCCGGCCCACCCCCATGGTGACGGCCATCGCGAAGGCGCCCCAGACGAGCACCCGGATCGTCGCCGGCAACAGCGGCGCGCCCCCGGCCCGTGCCCCCACCGCGCCGAGGATCGCCAGCGCGACCAGCGTCACGACCAGCACCACCGGGATCACCATCCCGGCCGGCGCCAGCACCGCCGCCGCCAGCGGCACCGCCGCGGCAATGGCAAAGGTCACCAGCGAGGCCAGCGCCGCCTGCAGCGGATTGGCCTGGTTCACGTCATGCAGCCCCAGTTCCTCGCGCGCGTGGGCGCCGAGCGCGTCGTGCAGCGTCACCTCGCGCGCCGCCTGCAGCGCGGTGGCGGCGGTCATCCCGCGGCTCTCGAAGATCGCGGCGAGTTCGGCGAGTTCCTGGTCCGGCATCTCGGCCAGCGCCGTGCGCTCACGGTCGAGGTCGGCGCGCTCGATGTCGGACTGGCTCGAGACCGAAACATACTCGCCCGCCGCCATCGACATGGCGCCCGCGGCGAGCCCCGCGGCGCCGGCGATCAGGATCGCCTGCGGCGAGGGGTCGGCGGCGGCCACGCCCACGATCAGCGCGCTGACCGAGACGATGCCGTCGTTCGCCCCCAGCACCGCCGCCCTGAGCCAGTTGGCCCGGTTGATCATGTGCGGCGCCTCGGGGTGGGCCGAGGCGTCCTGCGAGTATTCCGTCATGCGCGTTTCCGTCCCGTGATCATGGCCCGCACCAGGTTTTCGCCGTGGTGCAGCGATTCCCACACTACCCCGGCGACGTGGGCGGCCACCAGCACCAGGATCAGGGTGGCGGCGGTCTCGTGGATGCCTTCCATCAGCTCCGAACCCCAGAACCGATCGGTGCCCATCAGCCAGCCCGAGATGCAGGTCACGAGGATCGTGGCCAGCAGCGCGACGATCATCGCGCCGCCGGCGGGGTTGTGGCCCAGGTACCGGAGCTCCTGCCCACGGACGAGGTCGCGCAGATAGCCGAGCACCCGGGCCGGGCCTGCGACGAAGTCGGCGAACCGCGCGTGGCGGCTGCCGACGACGCCCCAGACCAGGCGCGCCGCGACCAGCGCCAGAACCGTGTAACCGATCCAGATGTGGACCCGCTTGGCGTCCTCGGTCAGCCAGGCCGCGGCGATCAGCCCCACCAGCGACCAGTGAAAGACCCGGACGAAGCGGTCCCAGACGGGAACCATCGGCGTGGTCGCGGCGGCCATCTCAGCTGTCCTCGCCGACCGGCTCGAAGGTGACCGGGTCGAAGTAGACCTCAACCTTCTTGCCGTCCTTGTCGGTGGCATAGACCTCGTAGCAGCCCTCGTCGGTCTTGACGTTCTTGATCGTCCAGCCCTCGGCGGTCAGCTTGGTCTTCAGCTCTTCGACGGGCTTCCAGCTCGCTTCGGGCTGCTTGCACTCGACCTCGGCGGCGAAGGCGGGGGTCAGGGCGGTCAGGCCCATCAGGGCGGCGGCGGCAATCGTCAGACGCATCGGATGTCTCCCGTGAAGATGCAGTTGCGATGGGGGGTGTTTGCCCCGGTCAGCTTGCGGTCAGCTTGCGACGCCATGCAGGATGCGCGGGGCAGGATGCCCCCCGCCGCAACCCCCACGCAGACCAACGCCGAAAGGACCCCCTCATGCGCCTTCTGATCGTCGAGGACAGCGCGCCCCTGGCCGAGGCCGTGGCCCGCCACCTGACCGCGCAGGGCCATGCGGTGGACCGCGCCGCCACCCTGGCCGAGGCCGAGGATGCCGTGGCGGTGGCCGAATATGCGCTGATCCTGCTCGACCTCGGGCTGCCGGACGGCTCGGGGCTGGGGTTCCTGCGCGCCCGCCGCGCGGCGCAGGACCGCACGCCGATCGTCATCGCCACCGCCCGCGACCAGATCAGCGACCGCATCGCGGGCCTCGACGCGGGCGCCGACGACTACGTCGTCAAGCCCTACGACCTCGAGGAGCTCGCCGCCCGCATCCGCGCCAATGCCCGCCGCGGGCAGGACAGCCCGGCGACCGTCATCGACCTTGGCGGCGTCACCGTGGACCGCGCCCGCCGCCGGGTCCACGCCGGCGGCGCCGAGGTCCGGCTGACCCAGCGGGAATGGGCGCTCTTCGACACGCTGCTCGGCGCCCGCGGGCGGGTGCTGGGCAAGCCCGCGCTCGAGGACGCGCTGTTTGCCTTCGACGCCGAGATCGAGGGCAACGCCGTCGAGGTCTACGTCAGCCGCCTGCGCCGCAAGCTGGGGCAGGGGGTGATCGAGACCCGCCGCGGCCTCGGCTACCTGATCCCGTGAGCGGCCCCGCCATGCCCCCCGCCCGGGCCCCCGCCCAGCCCACGCCGCCCCGCGCGCCGGCCGGCTACAGCCTGACCCGGCGGCTCTCGCTCAGGGTGCTGGCGCTGACCGGCGCAGGCTGGCTGCTCGCGGTGGCGGTGGCCATCGCCGTCCTCGACCACGAGACGGGCGAGACGCTGGACGACGCGCTCGGGCACGAGGCGCAGCTCCTCGCGGCGATGGCGGCCAACGGCGCGGCGCTGCCGGCGCTGCCGAGCGACGACCGCTTCCTCGCCCTGATCCCCCCCTCTTCCTTGCACCCAAATATCCCGGGGTCCGGGGCAGCGCCCCGGCAGGCGGGGCCTCCCGCGCCGCCCTGGCCCCCCGCGCCCGGCCCCGCCACGCCCCCCGGCAAGGCCGAGATCACCCGGCGCGGCGGCTGGGTGGTGGCCGGGGTGACGCTGCAAGACGGCCGCCGCCTCGAACTGGGCGAGCCGCTGGCGCTGCGCCGCCACGAGCTGATCGAGAGCCTGCGCGGCCTCCTCGCCGCCATGCTGCCGGTGGCGCTGGCGCTGATGTGGGCGGTGCGGCGCACGCTGGGGCAGGCGCTCCGGCCCGTGGCGGCGCTGTCGGCGACGCTCTCGGGGCGGGATGCGGCTGACCTCGCGCCGCTCGACAGCGCCGGGCTGCCGGCGGAGCTGGCGCCGGTGGCGGCCAACCTCAACCGCTACCTCGCCCGCATCCAGGGGCTGATGACCGCCGAGCGCGACTTCGCCGCCCACGCCGCCCACGAGCTGCGCACCCCCGTCGCCGCGGCGCGGGCCGAGGCGCAGCTGCTCGCCCGCCGCCCCGAGGTCGCGGCCGACGCCGGGCGGATCGTCGCCGCGCTCGACCGCATCACCGCGCTGACCGAGCGGCTGTTGCAGCTTTCCCGCGCCGAATCGGGGATCGGGCTGGCGCGCGGGCCGGTGGACCTCGCAGCGCTGGTGCCGATGGCGCTCGACGATCTGCCGGCGCTGCCGGGGCGGCCGCTCGCCTACGATGACGGCGACCTCGAGACCGCGGTGGTCGAGGGCGACGCCGACGGCATCGCCATCCTGATCCGCAACCTGGCCGAGAACGCGCTGCGCCACGGGACCGGCCCGGTCCGGGTCACGCTCGCGGCGGGACCGCGGCTGACGGTGACCAACCCGGTGGGGCCCGGGGCGCGGTTCCGCATGGGCCGGCTCGACCGCGACCCGGCGTCCGAGGGCACCGGCCTCGGCCTCACCATCGCCGCCAAGCTGGCCGAGCAATCCGGCGCGCGGCTGACCACCGGCATCGCCGGGGGCGTGGCCACCGCCGTCCTCGACTGGTCGCGCTGAGGGGGCCTATTCGGCGGCGCGGGTGGCGCTGTTGGGGCTGAGCGTGTGGTCCAGCGGCTCGTAGCCCGACTGGTCCTCTTCCGCCTCGCAATCGCCCGACATCGGGTCCTGCTTCATGCGGAACCCGCGTTCGAGCTGGTCGAACGGCGCCACCGGATAATCGCCCGAGAAACACGCATCGCAATACTGCGGCGCCCGGGCATCGCGCCCCTTGGCCTCGCCCACCGCCCTATAAAGCCCGTCGAGCGAGACGAAGGCGAGGCTGTCCACCCCGATCCACTCGCGCATCTCGTCCGGCGTCATGTGCGCGGCCAGCAGCTTGTCGCGGTCGGGCGTGTCCACGCCGTAGAAGCAGGGCCAGGCGGTCGGGGGCGAGGCGATGCGGAAATGCACCTCGGCCGCGCCGGCATCGAGGATCATGTCCTTGATCTTGCGGCTCGTGGTCCCGCGGACCACCGAATCGTCCACCAGCACCACCCGCTTGCCGCGCACCAGCGCCCGGTTGACGTTCAGCTTCAGCCGCACGCCCATGTTGCGGATCTGCTCGGTCGGCTCGATGAAGGTGCGGCCCATGTACTGGTTGCGGATGATCCCCATCCCGAACGGGATGCCGCTTTCGCGCGCATAGCCGATCGCCGCCGGGGTGCCCGAGTCGGGGACCGGGCAGACGAGGTCCGCCTCGACCGGCGCCTCGCGGGCGAGCTCCACCCCGATCTGGCTGCGGGTCTCATAGACCGAGCGCCCGCCGATGATCGAATCGGGGCGGCTGAAATAGACGTGCTCGAAGATGCAGAACCGCCCCGTCGAGGGGCCGAAGGGGCGCGAGGTCTCGACCTTGCCCTTCGAGATCACCACCATCTCGCCCGGCTCGATCTCGCGCACGAACTCGGCCCCGATGATGTCGAGCGCGCAGGTCTCGGACGCGAGCGCATAGGCGCCCTCGCCCAGCCGGCCCAGCACCAGCGGGCGCACGCCCAGCGGGTCGCGCACCCCGATCAGCTTGGTGCGGGTCATGGCGATGACCGAGAACGCCCCCTCGACCCGGCGCAGCGCGTCCTTCATCCGCTCAGGGATGTTGCGCTGGATCGACCGCGCCATCAGGTGGATGATGCATTCGCTGTCCGAGCCGGACTGGAAGATCGAGCCGCGCTCGATCAGCTCGCGCCGCAGCGCCAGCGCGTTGGTGATGTTGCCGTTGTGGGCGATGGCGCAGCCGCCCATGGCGAACTCGCCGAAGAAGGGCTGGATGTCGCGGATCGCCGGCCCCTTGGCGCCGGCGGTCGAATAGCGGACGTGGCCGATGGCGAGCTCGCCCGGCAGCGTCTCCATCAGCGAGGCCTTGGTGAAGTTGTCGCGGACGTAGCCGAAGCGGTGGGCGCTGTTGAACCCCTTGTCGGGGTCGAAGGCGACGATGCCGCCCGCCTCCTGCCCGCGGTGCTGCAGCGCGTGCAGCCCGAGCGCGACGAAGTTCGCCGCCTCGGCGACGCCGTTGACGCCGAAGACGCCGCATTCCTCGTGCAGCCGGTCGCTGTCGAAGGGGTCGGCGAGGAAAGGCTGCTGGGACATGGCTGGGGCTCGGGGCTTCTGGCCGGACGCGCGGCCGAGTCGGGAAGGGCAGGACAGGGTCTGTCGGGATGAGGCAGAGATAGGCACTCGGCGCGGGAAAGTCACGGGGTCAGGGCGCCCCGCCCGCCAGACGCCGCATCCGATGGTCCCGGGGGCCGGGGCACGGGGAGGGGGCGGCGGGACTCGTTCGCATGAACTGTGCATGAACGATGCACGAACCCCGAACGGGTCGTGCATCGCCGTTTCCGGCAAAAGTGGGGATTTCCGCCGTGCCGCCCCGCGCCGTTCATACGCCCGGCGCAACGCCCGCCGCGCGGGGCGGGCGCGCAACGCCGTCAGTTGGCCGGCGCGGCCGGGGTCGCGGGCGTCGTGGTGGTCGTGGTCGTCGTCGTGGTGGTCGCGGCCGAGGTCCCCGCTGCGGCCGGCGCCGTCGCGGTCGGGCCGCAGTCGCGCACCAGCTGCTCGAACCGCGCGGCCAGCCAGCCGGGCGCGTCCTGCGGGATCTGCTGGTTCAGCCGCCCGCTCATCTGCTGGAACACCTGCGCCGAGCGCGACTGGTCCACCATCGCCACCCGCTCGGTCGTCATGATCCGGTCATAGACGATGAAGGCGATCACGACGAGCAGGATGCCCCGCGCCACGCCGAACAGGAAGCCCATGCCCTGATCGACCCCGCCCAGCGCAGAGCGTTGAACGACCGAGGAAAACAGCGGCGTCAGGATCGAGAAGAGCACCAGCGCCAGGGCGAACACCACCGCGAAGCCGGCGATGGTGCCCAACTCGCAGTTGTCGGCGATCAGGCTGTTCAGATAGGGGATCTGGGCGATCAGCGGCCGCACCGCCGGGGCGAAGATGAAGGCCAGCACCGCGGCCCCGATCCAGCCCAGGATCGCCAGCGATTCGCGCACGAAGCCGCGCGAATAGGCCAGGATGGCCGACAGGATGATGATCGCGGCGACGATGCCGTCGATCAGGGTGAATCCGTCCATGTGTCTCCGCCCTCGATGCGGACCGCCCGCGCGGCCCGTGCTTTGGGGGCGGCGTGGGGTCAGCCGGCCCCGAACGTCTCGCCCGTGAAACTCGTGAGGTCAGCCACCCGCGAGAGTGTCAGCCCCTCGCCGCCCTCGACCTTCTGGACCGCGGGCAGCATCGCGTGGGAAAAACCAAGTTTCCGCGCTTCTTTCAACCTGTTTTCGGCCTGCCCCACCGGCCTGAGCGCCCCCGAGAGGCTGATCTCGCCGAAAAAGACGGTCTCGGCCGGCAGCGGATGATCCTCGCGCGCGCTCAAGAGCGCCGCCGCAATGGCCAGGTCCGCGGCGGGTTCCGCGACCCGCATCCCGCCGGCCACGTTCAGGAACACGTCGAGCCCCGCGAAAGGCACCGCGCAGCGCGCCTCGAGCACCGCGAGGATGGTCGAGACCCGCCCCCCGTCCAGCCCCACCACGGTCCGGCGGGGCGAGGCGAGCGTCGACGGCGCGACCAGCGCCTGCACCTCGGTCAGCACCGGCCGGGTGCCCTCGATCCCGGCAAAGACGGCGCTGCCGGCGACCGGCTGGCCGCGTTCGGACAGGAACAGCGCCGAGGGGTTGGTGACTTCGGCGAGGCCCGCGCCGGTCATCTCGAACACCCCGATCTCGCCCGAGGGGCCGAAGCGGTTCTTGACCGCGCGCAGGATGCGGAACTGGTGGCCGCGCTCGCCCTCGAAGTAGAGCACGGTGTCGACCATGTGCTCGACCACCCGCGGCCCGGCGATCTGGCCGTCCTTGGTGACGTGGCCGACGATGACGACCGCGACGCCGGTGCGCTTGGCGAAGGTCACAAGCTCGTGAGCGGCGGCCCGGACCTGCCCGACGCTGCCCGGCGCGGCCTCGACCGTGTCGCTCCACAGCGTCTGGATCGAGTCGATCACGGCCACCTCGGGCCGCTCGGCGTCGAGCGTGGTCAGGATGTCGCGCAGGCTCGTCTCGGTCCCCAGCCGCACCGGCGCGTCGGCGAGGCCGAGGCGCTGGCCGCGCATCCTGAGCTGGGCCCCGGCTTCCTCGCCCGACAGATAGATGGCGCTGGCGCCCTTGCGCGAGAAGGCGGCGGCGGCCTGCAGCATCAGCGTGGACTTGCCGATCCCCGGATCGCCGCCGACGAGGATCGCGCTGCCCGGCACCAGCCCGCCGCCCAGCACCCGGTCCAGCTCTTCGATCCCCGAGGGGGTGCGCGGCGGCGGCGGCTCGTCCGCCGCGAGCCCGCTCAGCGCCACGACGCGGCCGCGCTGGGCGCCGAGGCCGCGGCCCGGCCCCTGGCTCAGCGGCGCCTCCTCGACGATCGAGTTCCATTCGCCGCAGGCGTCGCAGCGGCCGGACCACTTGCGGTGCGCGGCGCCGCAGGCGGTGCAGGTGAAGGCGGTGACGGGCTTGGCCATGGCCCGCCTTGTGGCAGGCCGCGCGGGGTGCGGCAATGGGCGCGGCCGAGGGGGCGCGCGTCCTCACCGTCCGACGCAAAAATGATGCGACCGCGGCCGTGATCCGCGCGTTATACTGGCGTGCGATTTAAAGGCTCGAGTGGACGCTGCCGACGCGGGGAGGGCCGCGCGTGTCACGACAGACCGAGGCGATCCTTGACCTGATCTATCAGGCGACGCTCGAGCCCGAGCGCTGGCCGGACATCCTTGCCGCGATCTGCGCCTCGACCGGGTTCGCCAGCGGCTGCCTGATCATGGACAGCGCCGCCCCCGGCAGCGCGGCGGGCACCAGCTTCTACGCCACCCGGCGGACCGAACGGGCCCTGCGTGACTTCGTCGAGGCGGGGCTCTTTGCCTCGTGCGCGGGGAGGCTCGACCGGGTGGGGGACGCGCTCTTCGTCCACGAGGCCGATTTTCCCGCCGCCGTCGCCCGCCGCCCGGCGGTCGAGACGCTGCACCGGCTGGGCCTCTGGGACCAGACCGCGACGCTGCACCGGACCCCGGACGGCCGCCGGTTCGTCTTCACCTTCGAGCGCGAGGCCGGCGCCGCCGGGTTCTCGCGCGAGGCGGTGGGGCGGCTCAACCGGCTGCGCCCGCACATGGTGCGCAGCGTGACGCTGGGCCTGCGCGACCCGACCGCCGAGGCGCGGCCGCAGGGCCCCTCGCTGCTCGGGGCGCTGCCGGGGCCGGCGGTGCTGATCGGCCCCGACGAGGGAGTGTTCGAGGCGAATGCCGCCGCACTCGCCCACCACCCGCCGCTGGTGCGCGAGACCGGCGGCGAGAGCGGGCGGCTGTCGCTGGCGGGGTGGGAGAATGCCGAGTTCATCCGCGCCCGCATTGGCCTCGCCGCCCGCTTCGGCCGGGGCGTGGACCTGACGCTGAGGCCGCGCGACCCCGCGCTGCCCGAGCAACGCCTGCAGGCGGTGCCGACGAGCTGGCACGGGGCGGCGGCGCTGCTGGTGACGCTCGACCCCGCGGGCGACGACCCGCCGAGCCGCGACCCGCACGCGCTGATGGACGGGTTCGGCCTGACCCGGCGCGAGGCCGAGCTGACCGCGCTTCTGGCCTGCGGCAGCTCGCTGACCGACGCGGCCCCGGCGCTGGGGATGTCGCGCGAAACCGCGCGGCATCACCTCAAGCAGATCTTCCAGAAGACCGACACCCACCGGCAGGCGCAGCTCGTGGCGCTGGTCTCGCGCGAGGCGTGAGCCGGTCGCGGGGGGGGGGCGGGGCGCGCGAAAGCGCGTCACCCGTTCGGCCCGTGCCCATCCCCCGAACGGGGGACGCTGCCCCCCGACCCCGGTGGTAGATTGATGCCGTGGGCCCGTGGGGCCCGCGAGGGGCCGGCAGAGCCGCCGGCGCATCCGCGCACCCCGCGAGAGGCCGACGTGTACAATGCCGCCGGCGCGGTGCGCCTTGCGTCCCGCCGGCCTTATCGAGGACGAGTTTCATGGCCATCTTTACCGGGACCAACGGCAACGACACCGCCATCGCGGGGTCGAACGTCATCGGTTTCACCGACGACCAGCCCTTCTTCTCGCCGCTCTTCTGGCTGTCGGACGGGTCGGGCGACATCATCAACTGCCTCAGCGGCGCCGACACCGTCGTGGCGGGCTCGGGCAACGACATCATCAACGGCGGTCTGGACGGCGATTCGCTCAACGGCGGGGACGGCGCCGACACCATCTACGCCAACACCTCGACCGATGTGGCGGGGTCGTTCGTCGGCGACTGGATGACCGGCGGGCTGGGCAATGACGTGCTCTATGGCGCGAGCGGCGCCGACACGATGCTCGGCGCGGCCGGGACCGACTACATGAGCGGCGGCAACGGCGACGACGTGATGGACGGCGGGGCCGACAACGACAGCCTGTATGGCGGGCTGGGCTATGACCAGCTTAGCGGCGGGCTGGGCAACGACGTGCTGCAGAACGCGGGCGCCGTGGGCGACCTGATGGACGGCGGCGACGGGAACGACACGATCTACGGGGCCGACGGGGCCGACACGATCTACGGCAACTTCTTGGCCGACGTTCTCTATGGCGGTGGCGGCGACGACCGCATGTATGCCATGACCGCCGCCAATATCGACGGCTCGGGCTATGCCGACCGGATGTACGGCGGCGCCGGCAACGACGACATGGTCGGCTCGCTCGGCGCGGACACGCTGCTGGGCGAGGCCGACAACGACGAGCTCGCCGGCCGCGGCGGCAATGATTCGCTCGACGGCGGGGACGGCAACGACTCGCTCTATGGCGACGGCGGGGCCGACACGATGTGGGGCGGCGATGGCGCCGACCGGCTGGATGCCGGCGGCGGCGACAACGGGGTCGGCGACGTGATGGACGGCGGCGCGGGCAACGACACCGTCTATGGCACCAGCGGCGGCGACCTGATCGGCGGCAACTTCGACGCCGACGTCATCTACGGCAACGACGGGAACGACTCGATCTACGCCATGACCTCGACCAGCGAACTCGGGTCGACCGTCGGCGACACGCTGTATGGCGGGACCGGGTCCGACCTGATCGCCGGCTCGAACGGCAGCGACGTCATCTTCGGACAGGAGGACAACGACACCATCCGCGGCAACGCCGGCAACGACACGCTGAACGGCGGCGGGTCGGTCAACTCGATCTGGGGCGGCACCGGCAACGACCGGATCATCTCGGGCGGCTTCGGCACCTATCTGGGCGAAGACGGCGACGACGTGTTGGTGGCCGGCGCCCCGGTGGGCACCGAGACGATGGACGGCGGCGCCGGCACGGACCTGCTCTACATCAGCAACGGCAACTATGCCTATTTCATGGACATGGCGAGCGGGGCCACCAACCAGGCCGGGGAGAGCTTCACGGGCTTCGAGTGGGTCACCTGCGGGGGCTCGAACGACACGATCATCGGGTCGGGCGACAGCAACCGGATCTGGGGCAACGGCGGCGACGATGTGCTGCGCGGCGGCGGCGGGTTCGACATCCTAGTGGGCGGTGCGGGCAACGACGTGCTGCAGGGCGGCGACGGGTCGGACCGGCTGATGGGCCGGATCGGCGAGGACATCTTCCAGTTCCTCGCCACCACCGATTCGACCACCGGTGGCATCGACTGGATCGACGGCTTCGACGGCGCCGGCGTCGCGGGCGGCGACCGGATCAACGTCCAGGCCATCGACGCCAACGACCTGATCGCCGGAAACCAGGGCTTCACCTGGCGCGGCACCGCCCCCGGCGGCGCCGGCACCGCCTGGGCGGGGACCAGCGGCACCGACACGCTCGTCTATTTCAACACCGACGCCGATGCGGTGGCCGAGATGACGATCCGCATCCTCGACGGCGCCGTGGTGGCGAGCGCCTATACCAGCGGAGACTTCGTGCTCTGAGATCCCGCCGGGCCGCGGGGCCTTAAGCCGCGCGGCCCGGCGACAGCGCGGGGCAGGCATGGGTTGCCCCGTGACAGCCGTTCGACGGGCGCGCGCGCTGCATGGGGGCGCGCGCGCCTTGTCGTGTCGGGGCGAAGGCGCCCTCGCCCCCGCCTCACGCCAATGTCGGCTTGCCAACCCCGTCCGCCGCGGCCAGTTTGCCGCGACCCCGACGAAAGGCCGCCCGGCATGGCGAACCCCCCTCCGTTCTCGCGCTACGAGTTCCTGATCGCCTGGCGCTACCTGCGCGCCCGTCGCGCCGAGGGCGGGGTCTCGACCATGACCTGGATCAGCCTCATCGGCATCGCGCTGGGGGTGATGGCGCTGATCGCCACCCTCGCCGTGCGCTCGGGCTTCCGCACCGAGTTCGTGGACACGATCCTCGGCGCCAACGCGCATACCACCGTCTATATGCCCCCCGGCCAGATCGTGAACGACCTGACCGACGAGGTCTATACCGTCGCCGGCACCATCAGCGACTATCCCGACGCCGTGGCGCGGATCGAGGCGATCCCTGGCGTCACCCGCGCCGACCCGGTGGTGAAGGGGCAGGTGATGGCCAGCGTCGGCGACCGCTCGAACGTGGCCGAGGTGCACGGGCTGTCGCTCGCCGACCTCAAGGCCATCCCCCGCGTCGCCGACCCCGAGACGGGGGCGGGCGACATCGACGCCTTTGACCGCGGCATCGCCATCGGCTCGGGCATCGCCCGCGACCTCGGCGCCTCGGTGGGCGATCGGCTGCAGCTCATCTCGCCGCAAGGGGCGCAGACGGCGTTCGGCACCACGCCGCGCATCGCCACCTACGAGGTCGTCTATGTCTTCACCGTCGGGCGCTACGACATCGACCGCACCCGCATCTACATGCCGCTGCCCGAGGCGCAGTCCTATTTCAACCGCGAGGGCGAGGTGGACGAGATCCAGGTCTACGCCTCCGACCCCGAGCGGGTGGACCGCCTGACGCCTGCGCTGACCGAGGCGGTGCCGGGCAGCGTCGTGTGGACCTGGCGCGACGCCTCGGGGTCGTTCCTCTCGGCGCTCGACATCGAGGATGACGTGATGTTCGTGATCCTGTCGGTGCTGGTGCTGATCGCGGCCATGAACATCACCTCGGGGCTGATCATGCTGGTCAAGAACAAGGGCCGCGACATCGGCATCCTGCGGACGATGGGGCTGACCGAGGGCGCTATCCTGCGGGTGTTCTTCCTCTGCGGCGCCTTCACCGGGGTGATCGGGACGATCGCGGGGGTGATCCTCGGCGTTCTCCTCGCGCTCAACATCGACAGCATCATGGCGGGCATCAACTGGCTGACCGGCGGGGGGGCGTGGGACCCCGCGGTGCGCGGCATCTATCGCCTCCCGGCCGAGCTCAGGGGCATCGACATCGCCAAGGCGGTCGGCCTGTCGCTGGTGCTGTCGTTCCTCGTCACCATCTTCCCGGCCCGCCGTGCGGCCCGGATGAACCCGGTCGAGGCGCTGCGCCATGAGTGACGTGCGAGAGGACGTGCTGCGGCTCGAGGGGGTCAGCAAGACCTACAATCCCGGCTCTCCTGCCGCCGTCGAGGTGCTGCGCGGGCTGGACCTGAGCGTGGCCCGCGGCGAGGTGGTGGCGCTCGTCGCGCCCTCGGGGGCGGGGAAATCGACGCTGCTGCACATCGCGGGGCTGCTCGACACCCCCGACGCGGGCCGGGTCTGGCTGAACGGGCGCGACATGACGGGCCTTGGCGACCGCGCGAGGACCGAGGCGCGGCGGCGCGAGCTGGGCTTCGTCTATCAGTTCCACCACCTGCTGCCCGAGTTCACGGCGCTGGAGAACGTGGTCCTGCCGCAGCTCGCCAACGCCGTCCCCGACGCGGCCGCGCGTGCGCGGGCCGCGGGCCTCTTGGGCCGTGTCGGCCTTGGCCCCCGCGCCGATCACCGCCCGGCGGAGCTTTCGGGCGGCGAGGCGCAGCGGGTGGCCTTCTGCCGCGCGCTCGCCAACGGGCCGGCGCTGCTTCTGGCCGACGAGCCGACCGGCAACCTCGACCCCGCCACCTCGGATCAGGTCTTTGCGGTGCTGATGGAGGTAGTCCGCGAGACCGGCCTCAGCGCGCTGATCGCCACCCACAACATGGAGCTGGCGGGGCGGATGGACCGGGTCGTGCGGCTGGGGTGAGGCCCGGCGAGGGTTGCGCGGGGTGGCCCGGGCGGGCAGAGTCGCGGGCAAAACCAGCGAGGGACCGAGGATGATGTTCGCCAGACCGACCCTGGCCGCAATGGGCGCCGCCCTGCTGCTGACGGGCTGCGTGCCCGAGGCCGAGGCCCCGCGCCCCACCGGCCCCGCCGCCGCGCAGGCCGCGCAGGGTGCGGCCGACTACGCCCGATACTGCGTCGCCTGCCACGGCCCGACAGGGCGCGGCGACGGTCCGGCGGCCGCGGGCCTCTCGCCCCGACCCACGGACCTCACGCAGCTTGCGCGCCGCAACGGCGGCACCTTCCCGAGGCTGCGGGTGATGGCGCGGATCGACGGCTATACGATGGGCAAGACCGACAGCCCGATGCCGCAGTTCGGCGAAGAGATCGGCCGCGGCCCGAAGGTGATGTTCGACGCGGGCGACGGCCTGCGCGTGCCCACGCCCGCACGTCTGGTGGCGCTGCAGGGGTATGTGGAGACGTTGCAGCGGTAGGGGGACTCTGGCCCTGTCCGGTGCAGGGCGCGCCTTGAAGAAGGGTCCACTCTGGGGCTGTTCGGCGCGCAGGGAAAACCTACAACCCCGCCGCCTTCCTGAGCAGCGCGTTGGCGCGGGTCTGCCAGCCGCGGCCGTCGGCCTTGAGCGCCTCGATCAGGTCGCGGTCAAGATACATCGTCACCCGCTGCTTGCGCTCGTCCTGGGGCAGCGGCGGGCGGCCGCGCCGGATGACCTCGGCGAGTTCGGGAATCTCGGTCGAGGGCTTGGCGCGCGCGAACCATTCGGCGTCGAGTTCGACTGCGCTGCCGTCGGGGTCAATATAGCTCTTTCCCATAGAACCGCTCCTCTCGCGCATTGGCCTTGCGCAGGCTGATGATCCGCCGCGCCCGCGCGCGCCACGTCCAGACGCAGACGTGCAGGCGACGGTCCAGCGGCAGGATCGACACGAACCGCGCCTCGCCATAATCCCCCCGCTCGTCAGGGACAGTCAGCGCTGAACCCCAGTCAAGCCGTCCGGCAGCGGCCAGATCGACACCATGCTTGGCCAGATTCGCCGCGCGCTTGTCGTCGTCCCACTCGAACATTTATATGCACATATAAATTCGGGGGATCAAGGCCTCAGACGTCCAGCTCCTCCACGAACTGCGCGTTCTCGCTGATATACTGGAACCGCAGCTCGGGCTTCTTGCCCATCAACCGTTCGACCAGATCGCCGGTCTCGCCGCCGTCCTCGTCGTCGATCGACACCCGGATCAGCTTGCGCGAGGCCGGGTTCATCGTCGTGTCCTTCAGGTCCTTGGCGTCCATCTCGCCCAGGCCCTTGAAGCGCTGCACGTCGATCTTGCCCTTGCCGCCGAGGCCCTTGGCAAGCCACGCCTCCTTCTCGGCCTCGTCGGCGACGTAGACCCGCTCGGCCCCTTGCGTCAGCCGGTAGAGCGGCGGGCAGGCGAGGTAGAGGTGCCCCTTGTCGATCAGCGGCCGCATCTGGGTGAAGAAGAACGTCATCAGCAGCGAGGCGATATGCGCCCCGTCCACGTCCGCGTCGGTCATGATGATGACCTTGTCATAGCGCAGGTCGTCGACGTTGAAGCGCGTCCCCATGCCGACGCCGAGCGCCTGGCAGAGGTCGCTCAACTCGGCGTTCTGCGACAGCTTCGAGGACGCCGCCCCGAGCACGTTCAGCACCTTGCCACGCAGGGGCAGCAGCGCCTGCGTCGCCCGGTCGCGCGCCGCCTTGGCGCTGCCGCCGGCCGAGTCGCCCTCGACGATGAAGATCTCGGTGCCCTCGCGCGCGGTGGCCGAGCAGTCCACCAGCTTGCCGGGCAGGCGCAGCTTCTTGGTCGCGGACTTGCGCGCCGTCTCCTTCTCCTGCCGGCGGCGCAGGCGCTCTTCGGCGCGCAGGACGAGGAAATCGAGGATCGCGCCGGCCGACTTGGTGTCGGCGGCCAGCCAGTTGTCGAAATGGTCGCGCACCGCGCCCTCGACCAGCCGCGCGGCCTCGGTGGTGGCGAGGCGGTCCTTGGTCTGGCCGACGAACTCGGGCTCGGCAATGAAGCACGACACCAGCGCGCAGCCGCCGGTCAGCAGGTCGTCGCGGGTGATGTTCTCGGCCTTGCGGTTCTTGGTCAGCTCGCCATAGGCGCGGATGCCCTTGAGGATCGCGGTCCAGAACCCGCCTTCGTGCGTGCCCCCCTCGGGCGTCGGCACGGTGTTGCAGTAGGACTGGATGAAGCCGTCGCGCGAGGGCGTCCAGTTGATCGCCCACTCGACCTTGCCCGGCACGCCGAAGCGCTCGCGGAACTCGACCAGGCCGGCAAACGGGCGGTCGGCGTATGTGGTGGCGCCCCCGAGCTGCTCGGCGAGGTAGTCCGAGAGGCCGCCGGGGAAGTGGAAGGTCGCCTCGCGCGGGGTCTCGCCGTCGTCGATCTCGGTCCGCCAGCGGATCTCGACGCCGGAATGCAGATAGGCCTTGGACTTGACCATCCGCATGATCCGCGCGGGCTTGAGGCGGTGGTGGCCGAAGATCTGCTCGTCGGCGTGGAAGGTGACGGTGGTGCCGCGGCGGTTCGGGGACGGGCCGATCTTCTCGACCGGACCCTGCGGGATGCCGCGCGAGAAGCTCTGCCGCCACAGCTCGCGGTTGCGGGCGACCTCGACGACCATCCGGTCCGACAGCGCGTTGACGACCGAGGCGCCGACGCCGTGCAGACCGCCCGAGGTCTGATAGGCGCCTTCGGTGAACTTGCCGCCGGCGTGCAGCGTGCAGAGGATCACCTCGAGCGCCGACTTGCCGGGGAACTTGGGGTGCGGATCGACCGGGATGCCGCGGCCGTTGTCGCGCACGACGACCGAGTGGTCGGCCAGCAGTTCGACCTCGATGCGGCTGGCGTGGCCGGCCACGGCCTCGTCCATGGCGTTGTCGAGGATTTCGGCGACAAGATGGTGCAGGGCGCGTTCGTCGGTGCCGCCGATGTACATCCCCGGCCGCTTGCGAACGGGTTCCAGCCCTTCCAGCACCTCGATCGAGGCGGCGGAATAGCTGTCGGTCGCGGCGCTGGCGCCGCTGAGAAGATCATCGGACATGAAGGCTGCTCGGCTTGTCGTTTTCGGGCTTATCCCACGCCGGGCCGCGGCGGGGCAACCCTTGCGGCGTCGCGGCGTCTTTCTGGCCCAAATGCCCCAGCCCGGCGCCAGCGACCCGCAGCGCCGTCGGGGAGCGGGTCAGGTCCGCTCACGCAGCCAGTCGGCGAGCGCGCCGTCGTCGATCTTGCCCTGCGCCAGCGCGATGATCTTCTGGCCGATGATGTCTTCGGCCACGACGGGGACGGGCGCCCCGTTCATGTCGAGCACGACGATCAGCACCCGGTAGGCCGTCCGCTTGTTGGCATCGTTGAAGCAATGACCCTGCGCGATGGCCATCGCATAGGCCGCAGCCAGACCGACGACATCCTCGACGAGGCCGTATGCAAGCCGGTTCTCGACCCGCGCCAGTGCGCCTTCGAGCGACTTGTCGCGGGCCCGGCCGGCCAGCTCGCCCGGGTTCAGGACAGCATCATGGATCGCCTCGACCATCGCGGCCGAGGGAAGCAGATAGGCGGACATTACTTGTCCTTGAGATAGTCGAGCACCGGCTGGGCGATCTCACGGGTGCGCTCGAGCGACTCCATCACCTCGTCCATCGTCGCATAGCGGACGTTGGGGACCGTCGCCTCCTCAGGCACCAGATAGGCGACCACGGCGCTGTTCTTGAGGATCGCCACCGGCTTGCCGCCCGAGCGTTCGAGCACCTTGTGCGGTTCGCGCAGCTCGGTGATCGTGGCGATGTGGTTCGTGAGCAGGCGGGTCATGGCACTCTCCGGGTGAATGCACGGAATATCGCATATCCGGGTGCATATTTCAATCTCCGTCCCTGCCTGCACCCCAATCCGTTATTCCGGCTCGGCCATCCGCGCTTCCCACATCCGGCGGAAGCCGTCGCGGGACTGGCAGGCCGCCAGCCACGCCTCGATGGCCGGAAACTGCGCCATCAGCGCGCCGTAGCCCTGCGCGTAGCGGATCACCTCGGCCATGTTCAGGTCGGCGACGGTGAAGCGCCCGCCGACCAGGTGCCACTGCGTGGCCAGATGCGCGTCGAGCACCTTGAGCGGGCGCACCAGCCGCTCGGCGGCGTTCGCGACCATGGCGGCATCCTCGCCCGACTGTTCCTGCCCGCGGGCGTGCAGGAAGAGGATCGTCAGGGCGTCGGGCTCGATGGCGGTCGCGGCATAGAAGGACCACTGCATCATCAACGCGTCCTCGGCCGGATCGCGCGGGCCGATGCCGTTCGCGTCATGCTTGCGCGCCAGATACAGCGTCTGCGCCAGCGATTCGAAGAGCACCAGCCCGTCATCCTCGATCACCGGGATCGCCCCCGCGGGCGACAGCGCCAGGAACGCGGGCGAGCGGGTGTTCATCGGCGCGTCGGGCGCGTCGGCGTCGGCCAGCCGGTAGGCCTGGATCACCGGCTCTTGCCGGAAGGGCAGGTCCAGCTCGTGGCACAGCCAGATCAGCCGCGACGCGCGCGAGCGGGTGACGCCGTGGATGGTCAGCATCTGCGGTATTCTCCGTGAGGGCGGCCCGGATCGGGCGTGGCCCAGACAACGCGGGTTTCCGACGCGGCGTCAACCGGCGATGGCGCCGGCGGCGACATGAAACCGTCAAGAGACTGTCACGAAACCGTCGCACTTCCGCGATAGGTCGCGCCCCGTGGCGGCCACGCCACCCAACTGCAGGAGCCTGCCATGAACAAGCTGACTTTCTCCGCCTCGGCGCTGGCCATCGTCGCGCTGTCGGCGACCGCCGCCGCCGCCCGCGACAACGTCCAGGTCGCCGGGTCGTCCACCGTGCTGCCCTACGCCACCATCGTCGCCGAGGCCTTCGCCGAAAACACCGACTTCCCGGCCCCCGTGGTCGAGGGCGGCGGCTCGTCGGCCGGTCTCAAGCAGTTCTGCGAGGGCGTGGGCGAGAACACCGTCGACGTCGCCAACAGCTCGCGTCCGATCAAGCCGGCCGAGCTCGAGACCTGCAAGGCCAACGGCGTGACGAACATCGTCGAAGTCCAGTTCGGCTACGACGGCATCGTCTTCGCCAGCGACAAGGCCGGCGCCGACTTCGTGCTGACCCCCAAGGACGTGTTCCTGGCGCTGGCCAAGGACGTGGTCGTGGACGGCAAGGTGGTGCCGAACACCGCCGCCAAGTGGAAGGACGTGAACCCGTCGCTGCCCGACCAGGACATCATGGCCTTCATCCCCGGCACCAAGCACGGCACCCGTGAAGTGTTCGAGGAGAAGGTGCTGATCGCGGGCTGCAAGGAAGCCGGCGCGCTCGAGGCGCTGGTCGAGGCCAACGGCGGCGACGAGAAGAAGGGCGAGGGCGCCTGCAAGGCGGTCCGCACCGACGGCAAGTCGGTCGACATCGACGGCGACTACACCGAGACGCTGGCCCGCATCGACAGCAACAAGACCGGCGTGGGCGTGTTCGGCCTGTCGTTCTACGAGAACAACACCGACAAGCTGAAGGTCGCCACCATCAACGGCGTGACCCCCTCGACCGACACCATCGCGTCGGGCGAATACCCGGTGTCGCGCCCGCTGTTCTTCTACGTCAAGAAGGACCACATCGGCGTCATCCCGGGCCTGAAGGAATATGCCGAGTTCTTCGTCTCGGACGCCATCGCCGGTCCCGGCGGCCCGCTGGCGACCTATGGCCTGGTGCCGGACCCCAAGCTGGCCGACGTGCAGAAGACCGTCGCGGACGGCACCACGATCACCATGCCCTGATCCGGGACGGCGCGAGGATGGCCCCGCGGGGCCGGCCCTGCGCCACCCGATGCCGACGGGCGGTCCCTTCGGGGGCCGCCTCACCCCGGACGCCCCGGAACCGAGTCTGCCCTCGTGATCTCGGGCGTTCGCATCTGCTAGACTGCCGGCACCGCGGCCGCCGCGTCCGTCGCGCCGCCTCGACCCGAGGCTGGCCCGCGTCCGCCCGGCGGGGCCGGCCTCCCCGCGTCCCGGCCGCTCGACGGGCGCACCCATGCTGCGAGGCACCATGCCGACCCTCTGGATCACACTCATCGTCCTGGCCCTCGCCGTCGTGGGCTATGTCCTCGGCCGCACCCGCTCGGTCCGGGCCGTGGACGGCAACACGAGGGTGCTGCACTCGCGCCCGACCTATTACGGCTGGAACGTGGCGCTGTTCACTGCCGTCCCGGCGCTTCTGGTGCTGCTGCTCTGGGGCATCGCCCAGCCGCTGGTCATCGACCGCGTGGTCCACCGCGCCATCCCGGCCGAGGCCATGTCGGACAGCGACAGCCGCCGGCTGGTGATGGAGGACGTGCGCCGCTCGGCCAGCCAGCTCAACGCCGCCGTCGCCCGCGACGTGCTGACCCCGGCCGAGGTCGCCGCCCTCACCCCCGAGGACAGCGCCGCCTTCGACCGGCTGAGCGCCGCCGGGCTGCGCGTCTCGACCACCCCCCACATCCTGCGCGCCGCGCAGTCCTATGGCGACTTCACCCGCACCGGCGGGCGGATCCTGACCGGCCTCGCGCTGGTGCTGGCGCTCGGCGGGCTCGGCTTCGCGCTGATGCGGACGACGCCGCAGTTCCGCGCCCGCAACGTGGTCGAGCAGGTCGTGCGCGGCCTGCTGATCCTCTGCTCGATGATCGCCATCTTCACCACCATCGGGATCGTGCTCTCGCTGGTCTTCGAATCGGTGCATTTCTTCCAGCTCTACCCGTGGCAGGACTTCTTCTTCGGGACCGAGTGGACGCCGTCCTTCGGCGGCGGCTCGAAGCTCGGGATGCTGCCGCTGCTGTGGGGGACGCTCTACATCTCGCTGATCGCGCTGCTGGTGTCGGTGCCGATCGGCCTTTTCGCCGCGATCTACATGAGCGAGTACGCCACGCCCCGGGTGCGGTCGCTGGTCAAGCCCGCCATCGAGGTGCTCGCCGGCATCCCGACCATCGTCTACGGCCTCTTTGCGCTCGTCACCGTCGGCCCGCTGATCCGCGACTGGCTGGCGCAGCCGATGGGTCTGGGCAACAGCGCGTCCTCGGTGATGACCGCGGGTCTGGTGATGGGGATGATGCTGATCCCGTTCGTCAGCTCGCTGTCGGACGACATCATCAACGCGGTGCCGCAGTCGCTGCGTGACGGCAGCCTCGCCATGGGCTCGACGCCCTCGGAGACGGTGCGCCAGGTGGTGCTGCCCGCGGCGCTGCCGGGGATCGTCGGCGCCGTGCTGCTGGCCGCCAGCCGCGCCATCGGCGAGACGATGATCGTCGTCCTCGGCGCCGGCGCCATGGCGCGCATCAGCCCCAACCC
The DNA here is from genome assembly GCF_900106665.1 of Paracoccus sanguinis. Classification (GTDB taxonomy): domain Bacteria; phylum Pseudomonadota; class Alphaproteobacteria; order Rhodobacterales; family Rhodobacteraceae; genus Paracoccus; species Paracoccus panacisoli. The sequence goes on along the minus strand of NZ_FNNA01000001.1, from coordinate 348,671 downwards.
GTTCGAGGCGATGACCACCATCACCGTCAAGATCGTCGGCCAGCTGACCGGCGACAACGACTTCGCCAGCCCCGAGACGCTGGTCGCCTTTGCCCTGGGCCTGACGCTCTTCGTCCTGACCCTCGGGCTCAACGTCTTCGCGCTCTACATCGTGCGCACCTATCGGGAGCAGTACGAATGACCGACGTCACCTCGACCCCGCCGCGCCCCGTGGGCGGCAGCGCCGCGCCGCGCGCCCGCAAGTCGCTTTTGGTGCAGGACGCCCGCACCAAGCGCCGCAACGCGGCCGAGCGGCGGTTCCGCGCCTATGGCGTCGCGGCCATCGCCACGGCGATCCTGGCGCTGGTGTTCCTGCTCTTCACCATCATCCGCGACGGCTCGACCGCCTTCGTGCAGACCTACGCCACCATCCCGGTGACCATCGAGGCCTCGGTCGTCGATCCGCAGGGCACCCGCGACCCGGCGGCGATGAGCAAGGTGCTGACCACGAGCTACGGCAAGCTGCTGGAAAACTCGCTGCGCGGCTTCGTCGAGACGAACGGCATCGCCATCCCCGACCTCGCCGACAAGGACCTGGCCGGGTTCTTCTCGGCCCAGGCCCGCGCCGACCTGCGGCAGGCGGTGCTGGCCGATCCGGGGCTTGTGGGCTCGCTGATCGAGGTGCCGGCGCTGACCAGCTCGCGCGTGGACGGGATGTTCAAGGGCCGGGTCAGCCGCGAATCCGCGGCCGGCGACGCCCGCACCTCGGTGGCGCAGTTCGACCTGGCCGAGGCGCTCAAGGCGCGCGGCGAGCTGGAAACCCGCTTCAACCCCAGCTTCATCACCGGCACCGACAGCTCGGACAACCGGGCCGAGGCGGCGGGCCTCGGGATCGCCATCCTCGGCTCGTTCTACATGATGCTGATCGTGCTGGTGCTGTCCTTGCCGATCGGGGTCGCGGCCTCCATCTACCTCGAGGAGTTCGCCCCCCAGAACCGCCTGACGGACCTGATCGAGGTCAACATCGCCAACCTCGCGGCGGTGCCCTCGATCGTGTTCGGGATCCTGGGTCTGGCGATCTTCATCAACCTGGTGGGGCTGCCACGCTCGGCGCCCATCGTGGGGGGGCTGGTGCTGACGCTGATGACGCTGCCGACGATCATCATCTCGACCCGTGCCGCGCTCAAGGCGGTGCCGCCGTCGATCCGCGACGCGGCCCTGGGCGTGGGCGCGAGCCGGATGCAGACGGTCTTTCACCACGTCGTGCCGCTGGCCATGCCGGGCATCCTGACCGGCACCATCATCGGGCTGGCGCAGGCGCTGGGCGAGACCGCGCCGCTCTTGCTGATCGGCATGGTGGCGTTCGTCGCCAACTACCCGTCGGCCCCGCCGCAGGGCCTGTTCGAGCCCGCCTCGGCCCTGCCGGTGCAGGTCTACAACTGGACCCAGCGCGCCGACCCTGCGTTTTTCGAGCGCGCCTCGGGCGCCATCATCGTCCTGCTGGTGTTCCTGCTGGCGATGAACCTTCTGGCCATCTATCTGCGCCGCCGCTTTGAACGGCGCTGGTGAGCGATCAAGGGGATCCCTAAGATGAACGATATGCGACTGGCGGAGAGAACCGTGGACACCGACGCGAAGGAGATCAAGTTCGAGTGCCGCGACGTGCAGGTCTGGTACGGGACCAAGCACGCCATCAAGGACGTGAACGTCGATCTGCTGGACAAGACCGTGACCGCCTTCATCGGCCCGTCGGGCTGCGGCAAGTCCACCTTCCTGCGCTGCCTGAACCGGATGAACGACACCATCCCGATCGCGCGGGTCGAGGGGCGGATGCTGCTCGACGGCGACGACATCTACGACCGCCGCGTCGATCCGGTGCAGCTGCGCGCACGGGTGGGCATGGTGTTCCAGAAGCCGAACCCGTTCCCCAAGTCGATCTACGACAACGTCGCCTACGGCCCCCGCATCCACGGCATGGCCCGCAACAAGGCCGAGCTTGACCAGATCGTCGAGCGCGCGCTGCGCGGCGCGGCGCTGTGGGACGAGGTCAAGGACCGGCTGGGCGAGACCGGCACCGGGCTTTCGGGCGGCCAGCAGCAGCGGCTTTGCATCGCGCGGGCCGTGGCGACCTCGCCCGAGGTCCTGCTGATGGACGAGCCCTGCTCGGCGCTCGACCCCATCGCCACCGCCCAGGTCGAAGAGCTGATCGACGAGCTGCGGTCCGAGTTCTCGGTGGTGATCGTCACCCACTCGATGCAGCAGGCCGCCCGCGTCAGCCAGAAGACCGCCTTCTTCCACCTCGGCAACCTCGTGGAATACGGCAACACCGACGACATCTTCACCCGCCCGCAGGACCCGCGGACGGAAAGCTACATCTCGGGCCGCATCGGCTAACCCGCAGGCACGCGACCGGAGGACTGCCCCATGAACACCACCGACCGCCACATCGCCTCGGCGTTTGACCGCGACCTCGAGACCGTGCAGGCGCTGGTCGTCAAGATGGGCGGGCTCGTCGAGACCGCCATCGACGAGGCCGCCCGCGCGCTCGAGACCCGCGACGACGAGCTGGCCGAAGAGGTCCGCCGCCGCGACCGCGCCATCGACGCGCTCGAGCAGCAGATCAACGAGGAAGCCGCGCGGGTGATCGCGCTGCGCGCCCCGAACGCCACCGACCTGCGGGTGGTGCTGACGGTCATCAAGATCTCGGGCAGCCTCGAGCGGGTGGGCGACTACGCCAAGAACATCGCCAAGCGCACCCATGTGCTGTCGCATCTGCCGGCCATCGACGGCGCCGGCATGGCGCTGCGGCGGATGTCGGGCACGGTCGAGACGATGCTCAAGGATGCGCTCGACAGCTACGTCCACCGCGACGCGGCGCTGGCCGCGGACGTGCGGGCGCGCGACCTTGAGGTCGACCAGATGTACAACGCGCTGTTCCGCGAGTTCCTCACCTACATGATGGAGGATCCGCGCAACATCACCTCGTGCATGCACCTGCATTTCATCGCCAAGAACATCGAGCGCATGGGCGACCACGCGACCTCGATCGCCGAGCAGGTGCTGTATCTCGTCTCGGGCACGCTGCCCGAGGATGCGCGCCCGAAAAGCGACAGCGTCGCCCGGCCCCCCGTCGAAGCGCCCGCCGACCCCGGCGCGGGCCCGGCGCCGCGTCCCGCCCCCGGCGCCGGCTGAGCCGCGCCCGCCGCTGCCAACCCGGCGCGCGCCGGTATTTCCCCGCGCGCGCCCTGATGACACGGAGGAGACCCGATGAGCATTCAGCAACCCTGCATCCTCCTCGTCGAGGATGAGGGCGCCCAGCGTGAGGTGCTGACCTACAACCTCGAGGCCGAGGGCTTCCGCGTCGTCTCGGCCGAGACCGGGGACGAGGCGCTGCTGCTGGTGGCCGAAGAGAACCCGGACCTGATGGTGCTGGACTGGATGCTGCCGAACGTCTCGGGCATCGAGATCTGCCGCCGGGTCAAGGCCGACCCCGACACCCGCCATATCCCCATCGTCATGCTCTCGGCCCGCTCGGACGAGGGCGACCGGGTGCGCGGCCTCGAGACCGGGGCCGACGACTACGTGGTGAAGCCCTATTCGGTGGTCGAGCTGATGGCCCGGCTGCGCACCCAGCTGCGCCGCACCCGCCCGGCCACGATGGGCGAGCGGCTAAGCTTCCAGGACATCCTGCTGGACGCGGGCGAGCATCGCGTCTTCCGCTCGGGCAAGACGCTGCACCTCGGCCCGACCGAGTTCCGCCTGCTCTCGACGCTGATGGAGCGTCCGGGTCGGGTCTGGACCCGCGAGCAGCTGCTCGACCGGGTGTGGGGCCGCGACATCTATGTGGATACCCGCACCATCGACGTCCACGTGGGCCGGCTGCGCAAGGCGCTGATGGCGCATGGCGGCGACAACCCGGTGCGCACGGTCCGCGGCACGGGCTACTCGCTCGGCTGAGCCGCGCGGGCACCCCGGCGCGACTGCCCAAGCCTTGGGCAGCGTGCCCCCCGGGGGCCGGAGCACGCGCCCCATCCCCTTGCCCCCGCCGCCCGCGCCGCGCCACAGTGGTCCCCGAGAGGTGACCATGACTGCGTTCGACGAAATGACCGAGGGGCAGGGGGTGCGGGCCCCCTATGCCGAGTTCTCCCGCTGGCTCGCCAGCCAGCCCGACGACCTGATGGCCCGCAAGGCCGCCGACGCCGAAGAGGTGTTCCGCCGCACCGGCATCACCTTCGCCGTCTATGGCGAGGAACAGGCGACCGAGCGGCTGATCCCCTTCGACATCGTGCCGCGCATCCTCTCGGCCGCCGAGTGGGCGCGGCTCGCCCGCGGGATCGAGCAGCGGGTCCGCGCCATCAACTCGTTCCTGCACGACATCTATCACCGGCAGGAGGTGATCCGCGCCGGCATCGTCCCGCTCGAGCTGATCGCCACCAACGACGCCTTCCTGCCGCAGATGATCGGCATGACGCCGCCCGGCGGCATCTACACCCACATCGTCGGCACCGACATCGTCCGCACCGCCGAGAACGAGTTCCAGGTGCTCGAGGACAACTGCCGCACCCCCTCGGGGGTCAGCTACATGCTCGAGAACCGCGAGACGATGATGCAGCTCTTCCCCGAGCTGTTCATGCAGAACCGGGTCGAGCCGATCGAGGACTATCCCAAGCTCCTGCGCCGCTCGCTGTCGGCGGCGCGCCCGGCCCGCGCGCCCGCGCAGCCCGCGGTCGCGGTGATGACGCCGGGGGTGAACAACTCGGCCTATTACGAGCACGCCTTCCTCGCCGACCAGATGGGGGTGCAGCTGGTCGAGGGCGCCGACCTGCGGGTGGTCGACGGCCACGTCGCCATGCGCACGACCGAGGGCTATCGCCGCATCGACGTGCTCTATCGCCGGATCGACGACGACTACCTCGACCCGCTGAGCTTCCGCCCCGACAGCGTGCTGGGGGTGCCGGGGATCATGGATGTCTACCGCGCCGGCAACATCACCATCGCCAACGCGCCGGGGACCGGGGTGGCCGACGACAAGGCGGTCTATTCCTACATGCCCGAGATCATCCGCTTCTACACCGGCGAAGAACCGATCCTGTCGAACATCCCGACGCTGCGCTGCTCCGAGCCCGAGAACCTCGCCCATGTCCTCGACCGGCTGGACGAGCTGGTGGTGAAGGAGGTGCATGGTTCGGGCGGCTACGGGATGCTGGTCGGCCCCGCCGCCAGCCGCGCCGAACGCGAGGCCTTCGCCGAAAAGCTGAAGGCCCGGCCCGCGAACTATATCGCCCAGCCGACGCTGGCGCTCTCGACCTGTCCGGTGCTGACCAAGGCGGGGCTGGCGCCGCGCCACGTCGATCTGCGGCCCTTCGCGCTGGTCGGTGACGGGGTGCGGATCGTCCCGGGCGGGCTTACACGGGTGGCGCTGAAAGAGGGCTCGCTGGTCGTCAACTCGTCGCAGGGCGGGGGCACCAAGGACACCTGGGTGCTGCGCGACGGGGCGTCCGCCGTGACCAACGGGCGCGGCGCGTTCGGGGCACGGGTGCCGATGCGGCAGGGGCAGGGACAGGGACAATCGCAGGGTCAGTCACAGGGACAGTCACAGGCCCAGGGTCAGTCGCAGGGAGAGGCACAGGGGCAAAGGCAGTCGCAGTCGCAGCGCCCAACCCCCTCCACCCCGCCTGACACCCAGCCCACCCCCGCCCAACCCACCGCGACGGAGGGGCAGCAATGACCGCCCATTCCCGCACCATCCTCCTCGGCCGCACCGCCGACGGGCTGTTCTGGATGGCCCGCCAGATCGAGCGGGGCGAGGCGATGGCCCGGCTGGTCGACGCCGGCCTGCACATGGCCCTGACCCGCGGCACCGCCGAGGCCGACTGGCGCTCGGTCCTCGAAAGCGCCGGCGTGCTCGAGGCCTTCACCGCCACCCACGGGGCGCTGGACGACCAGCCCGACCCCGACACCGCCATCGACTTCCTGCTGCGCGCGCCCGAGAACCCCTCGAGCGTCCGCAACTGCCTGCTGCAGGGCCGCACCAACGCCCGCATGGTCCGCACCGCCCTGACCCGCGACGCGTGGGAGGCCGTGAACGAGGCCTGGCGCATGGTCGCCGACGAGCTCGCCCGGCCGGTGCGCGAGGCCGACCTGCCCGCCGTGCTGGGCCGCATCAAGCAGGCCACGGCGCTCATCCGCGGGATGACGGTCAACACCATCCTGCGCACCCCGGGCTATCAGTTCATCCGCCTCGGGCTGCACCTGGAACGCGCCGACACCACGGCGCGCATCCTCAACGTCAAGTATTACCACCTGCTGCCCTCGACCGCCTGGGTCGGCTCGGCGCTCGACCAGACGCAATGGGATTCGATCCTGCGCTCGGTCTCGGCGCACAAGGCCTACAAATGGCTCTATGACGCCGACATCTCGGCCGCCAACACCGCCGATTTCCTGATCCTGAACCGGCGGATGCCGCGTTCGCTGGCGTTCTGCCACGCCGAGATCTCGGCCGCGCTGGCCGATCTGGCGCGGGACTATGGCACCCGCCAGCCCTGCCACGCCGAGGCCGAGGCGCTGAACCGGATGCTCTCCGAGCGCGACATCGACGAGGTGTTCGAGGAGGGGCTGCACGAGTTCCTGCAGGCCTTCCTGGCCGACAACGCGCGCCTCGCCGCGGCGATCGCCCGCGACTACCGCTTCACGGAGTGACCCGATGCTGCTCTCGATCCGCCACCGCACCGAATATCGCTACGAGGCGGCGCCGAACTACGGGGTCATGCGGCTGCGCGTCACGCCCCGCAGCCTCGGGCCGCAGCGGGTGATCGACTGGCGCATCGGCCTCGAGGGGGTCGAGCGGCAGGTGGCCTTCCGCGACCACCTGGGCAACGAGGTGTGGCTGGTCTCGATGGCGCAGGGCTGCGACCGGGTCGCCGTGACCGCCGAGGGGGTGGTCGAGACGCGCGAGACGGCGGGCGTCTTCGGCCCGCACCGGGCGCTGGCGCCGCTGTGGCTCTTCACCCGGCCGACGGCGCTGACGATGCCGGGCGAGGGGGTGGCGCGGCTGGTCGCGGACCTCGGCGGGCCCGATGCGGGCGGACCGGCGGTGGCGCCGGTGGTGGCGGGGCAGGTGGGCCTCGGCCTCGCGCACCGGATGATGGCGGCGGTCGCCGACGCCGTGGCCTATGACGTGGACGACACCCACCCCGCCACGACCGCCGAAGAGGCGCTGGCCCGCGGCGCCGGGGTCTGCCAGGACCACGCCCATGTCATGGCCGCCGTCGCCCGCCGCTTCGGCATCCCGGCGCGCTACGTCTCGGGCTACCTGAGGCTCGACGACCGCGAGGACCAGACCGCCACCCACGCCTGGGTCGAGTTGCATCTCGAGGGGCTGGGCTGGGTCGGCTTCGACCCCTCGAACCGGATCAGCCCGGACGACCGCTACGTGCGCCTCGCCGTCGGGCGCGACTATGACGAGGCCGCGCCGATGGGCGGGGTCCGCTACGGCGCCCACGCCGAAGACCTGCACGTCCACTTGCACGTCGGCGAGCAATGACCATAAGACGACCGCCGCCCGCACACGCGCGGGGCGCCAGAAGGAGACGCCGGCGATGACCTATTGCGTGGGCGTGATGCTCGACCGCGGGTTGGTGTTCATGTCCGACACCCGCACCAACGCGGGCGTCGACAACGTGTCGGTGTTCTGCAAGACCCGCGTCTGGACCCAGCCGGGAGAGCGGACGCTGGTCCTGATGACGGCCGGAAACCTCGCCACCACCCAGGCCGTGGTCGGCCGGCTCGAGGACCGCACCGCGGCGCCCGACGAGCGCGGGATGTCGCTGCTCTCGCAGCCGTCGATGTTCGCCACGGCGCAGATGCTGGGCGACCTCTTGCGCGACGAGATCAAGCGGCGCGAGGATGCCGCCGGGCAGACCGCGGCCTCGAAGTTCTCGGCCAGCATGATCCTCGGCGGGCAGATCGCCGGCGCGCCGCCGCGGCTGTTCCTGATCTACCCCGAGGGCAACTTCATCGAGGCCACGCCCGACACGCCGTTCTTCCAGATCGGCGAGACGAAATACGGCCGCCCGATCATCGTGCGCGCCTACCGCCCCGACATGAGCTTCCGCGAGGCGGTCAAGCTGCTGACGGTGAGCTTCGATTCGACGATCAAAGCGAACCTCTCGGTCGGGCTGCCGGTGGACGTGACGCTGATGGCCCGCGACAGCTTCGCCACCACGCGGCTGCGGATGGGCGAGGCGGACCCCTATTACAGCATGATCTCCTCGCGGTGGGGGCAGTCGCTGGCCGAGGCGCTGAACGCGCTGCCCGACCCCGAGCTGCCCTGCGTGGCCAGCCCCTCGGACACCCCGCTGCCGGGGAACGGGGCGACGGCACCCGCTGCACCATCCTCCCCCCGGCCGGGCGCTGAGGCGACCGCAACGCCCCCCGCCGAGCGCGGCGCTCCGGCCCCCGCCGAGGCAGTCGAGGTCAACCCCACGGTCTCGGTCCCGGTGAACGACGACCCCGCCGCCGCCGGCCTCGCCGAGCCCGCCCCCACCGCCCCCGGCGGCCCGCGCACCGGCTGAATTTGGGGGTAGGTGTGCTGGGGGACCGCTGTGCCGCATCCCCACGGTACCGGTGCCGGGCATTGTCGCGCGGCTTTCGGTGGTTCTGTCGTCCCTGCGTGGGGGTTTGCTGACCCTCTAGCCGCTGCGGCTCTCAGGCTGGCAACGCCCCACGCACGCGTGGCCTCCCCAATCCCCTCCCGATCGCGGCGTTGACCCGTTGGAGATAGCCAAAGCCTCGCCCGCTGGTCGCCGCGTCAGCCGGTCCCTAGGGCCTCGCGCGAGCACGTCAACGCCCCGGCGGCTGACGCCTGATCTGATACCGAGCACCTCCAAAGCCTCCGGTCTCCCGGCTATTGGCCGCCGCATCGGCGCCTCTGCACGGCAGGGCCAGCGCGGGGTGCCGTCACCGCAGTTCGCTCAGCGGTTCCCCCGGCCGCCCGTCTTTCCGCGTGGGTCACGGGCCGCGGCGTTAGCCACTCTCGCGGCGCCCCGCCCCCTGCCGCCCGTCTCCAACCCAGCACCCCGCCGCCCGCCGCCCCACCCCCAACGCAACAAAAAAGCCGGCCCCCACAGGGACCGGCCTGATGCCGTGCGTGACGCCGCGGCCTTGAGGATCAGGCGCCTTTCAGCGTCTTGGCGACTTCGGCGGCGAAGTCTTCCTCTTTCTTCTCGATCCCCTCGCCGACGGCGACGCGGGCGTAGCCCGTCACCTCGACGCCCGCGTCCTTGGCCGCCTGGGCCACGGTCACGTCCGGGTTGATGACGAACTTCTGCCCGAGCAGCGTCACCTCTTCGAAGAACTTGGCCATCCGGCCGACGATCATCTTCTCGATCACCGAATCCGGCTTGCCCGATTCGCGGGCCTGCTCGGTCAGCACCGACTTCTCACGCTCGACCAGCGCCGGGTCGAGATCCGCCTCGGAGAGCGAGGCCGGCGAGGTCGCCGCGATGTGCATGGCGATCTGCTTGCCCAGCTCGGCCGCCTTGGCGGCGTCGCCCTTGAGCGCGACCAGCACGCCGATCTTGCCCATATTCGGCGCCGCGGCGTTGTGGACGTACGAGACGACCGTGTCGCCCTCGACCGTCACCATCCGGCGCAGGGTCATGTTCTCGCCGATCTTGGCGATCGCGTCGGTCAGCACTTCGCTCACCGGCTTGCCGTTCAGGGGCGCCGCCGCCAGCTCTTCGACCGAAGCGGTGCCGAGCGCGGTTTCCGCGATGCCGCGGACCATCGACTGGAACTCTTCGTTCTTGCCGACGAAGTCGGTTTCCGAGTTCACCTCGACCGCCACGCCCTTGCCGTCCTTGACGGCGACCGCGACCAGCCCTTCGGCGGCCACGCGGCCGGATTTCTTGGCGGCCTTGGCCAGACCCTTGGTCCTCAGCCAGTCCACCGCGGCCTCCATGTCGCCCGAGGTCTCCTCGAGCGCCTTCTTGGCGTCCATCATCCCCGCGCCGGTCGATTCGCGCAGCTCTTTCACCATCGCGGCCGTGATAGCCATGGTCTTCTCCTTGTTGGTCAATGCGTCAGGCGGGGTCTGGCCCCGCCTGATGAAAGTCCCGTGACGGCGCGGCTCAGGCGCCGGCGGTCTCGGCCTCGGCGTCCGCGGCCTCGAGGTCGTCGATGTCCTCGGCCGGGGCGTCCGACAGCGCGCCGAGATCGACGCCCGCGGCGCCCATCTGCGCCGACATCCCGTCCAGCGCCGCGCGCGCGACCAGGTCGCAGTAGAGCGCGATGGCGCGGGCCGCGTCGTCGTTGCCCGGGATGACGTGGGTCACGCCCTTGGGCGAGCAGTTGGTGTCAACCACCGCGACGACCGGGATGCCAAGCTTGTTGGCTTCCTGCACGGCGAGGTCTTCCTTGTTCACGTCGATCACGAACAGCAGGTCGGGCAGGCCGCCCATCTCGCGGATGCCGCCGAGGCTCGCCTGCAGCTTGGCCTGCTCGCGCTCCATCCCGAGGCGTTCCTTCTTGGTCAGCCCCTCGGCGCCGCCCGACATCGCCTCGTCGATCTGCTTGAGGCGCTGGATCGACTGCGACACGGTCTTCCAGTTGGTCAGCGTGCCGCCGAGCCAACGGTGGTTCATGTAGAATTGCGCGGATTTTTCCGCCGCTTCGGCCACGGCCTTCTGCGCCTGCCGCTTGGTGCCGACGAACAGCACCCGGCCGCCCTTGGCCACGGTGTCGCGGATCACGGTCAGCGCCTGGTCCAGCATCGGGACCGTCTGGGTCAGGTCGATGATGTGGATGCCGTTGCGGTCGCCGTAGATGTATTCCGCCATCCGCGGGTTCCAGCGCTGGGTCTGGTGGCCGTAGTGAACGCCAGCTTCGAGCAGCTGACGCATGGAGTATTCGGGAAGCGCCATGTCCATGTCCTTTCCGGTTTGCGCCTGGGGCAGGGGTTTCAGGACGCAACCGCATGGGCCGCCCCAACCGGTGGACCGTGGCGGATGTCTCCCGCCAGAGGCCCGCCCCCGCCTGTGAAGTGCGCGCGAGATAGGGCCAATCCGCCGCAGTTGCAAGGCGCAGCGCCCGGATCGGGGCGCCGTTCGGCGGCATTTTAGCGATTTTTCGCCTGACTGCGACCCGGCGGCGGGGCCCCATCAACCGAACCTTAAGCGATCGGTGCCCATAACGGCGCAAAGCGGGAATCGGTTTGGGAAGGGACGGACATGGCGACGGGGACGGGACAGGGGTGCAGGCGATGACGGCGGTGCTGACGCTCGATGCACGGCTCGATCTGGGCGCCGTGCGGCCGCTCGCGCAACGGCTCGGGGCCTGCGACGGCGCCGACCTCAGCCTCGACGCGGGCGGGGTGACCCATCTCGGCGCGCTCGCCGCGCAGTTGCTCGTGGCGGCGCGCCAGCGCTGGGCCGCGGCCGGGCTGCGGCTCGAGGTCGGCCCGCGCTCGCCCGCCTTCGACGAGGCGGTGGCGGTGATGGGCCTTGACCGATGGTTCGGGGCGGAGGACGCGCGATGAGCCTCAACATCCTCGCCGTGGACGACAGCCGGACCATGCGCGACATGGTGCGCCTTGCGCTCGGCGCCGCCGGCATGACCGTCACCACCGCCGATGACGGAGTGCACGGGCTCGAGGTGCTCGAGGGGATGGCGCCCGACGCGATCATCTCGGACATCAACATGCCGCGGCTCGACGGTTTCGGCTTCATCCGCGCGGTCCGCGCGATCGAGCGGATGCGCGGCGTGCCGATCCTGGTGCTCACCACCGAAAGCGCCCCCGAACTCAAGGCGCGGGCGCGCGAGGCCGGGGCGACCGGCTGGATCGTCAAGCCCTTCGATCCGGGCAAGCTGGTCAAGACCGTCCAGATGGTTACGGGCTGAGGAGGCGCGGCGATGTCCACCGACCCGATGGCCGAGATCCGCGCCTCGTTCTTCGTCGAGTGCGACGAGCTGATGGAGAGCTTGCAGGACGCGCTCGTGATCCTCGACGAGGATGGCGGCGACGCCGAGACGATCAACGTCGTCTTCCGCGCCGTCCACTCGATCAAGGGGGGCGCGGGGGCCTTTGGCTTCGACGCGCTGGTGGGCTTTGCGCACCGCTTCGAGACGGTGCTCGACCAGCTCCGCGCCGGCAAGCTCGCGCTGACGCCCGAGGCGACGCGGCTCTTCATCCAGGGCGCCGACCTGCTGCACGACCACATTCGCGCCGCCCAGTATGACGAGCCGCCCCCCGCGGGCGCCGAGCCGATGCTGGCGGCGCTCGAGGCGCTGATGGGCGACGCCGCCCCGGTCGAGGACGAGCCGGTGGACTTCACCCCCAGCGGGCTCGGCTTTTCGCTCGACCTGCCGGGGTTCGAGGGCTTCGGGCCGCTCGAGGCCGAGGGCGACGAGCCGGCTGCGACGGACGCCACGGACAGCGTCGCGTCGGACCTGCCCGCGTGGCGGATCGACTTCACGCCCCACGCCGACCTCTTCACCAGCGGCAACGAGCCGCTGCTGATCCTGCGCGCCCTCGCCGCCCTCGGCGAGGCCGAGCTGCGCTGCCACGTCCCCGATGACCTGTCGTCGGCGCCCGAGGCGGCCGAGGCCCCGCGTCTCGGCTGGACGATCCTGCTGCAGGGCGACGTGACCGAGGCCGAGATCCGCGAGGTCTTCGACTTCGTGACCGACGTCTGCGACCTGACCATCGCGCCCGCCGCGACCCCGCTGCCGCCGGGTGGGCCCGAAGGCGGGACGGACCCCTTTCTTGCCGATGATCCTGTCGAGAGCGCCATGTCCGAACCGCCTCTGCCCGAAACTCCGCAGTCCGAGCTTCCGCTGCCCGCCGACATCGCCGCGACCGCCGGCGAAGCGCCGCCGCTGCGGCTCGACGCCGACACCATCGTCGCGGCGGCCAACGCCGACGAGCCCACCCCCGGCGCCGCCCCCCGGGCGCGCTCGACCCGCCCCGAGGCCGAGCCGCCGTCCGCGACCGTCCGCGTCGATCTCGACCGGGTGGACCGGCTGGTGAACCTCGTGGGCGAGCTGGTCATCAACCAGGCGATGCTGGCGCAAAGCGTCTCCGAGGCGGGCATGGCCGAGAACAGCTCGGTGATGAACGGCCTCGAAGAATTCATGATGCTCACCCGCGACATCCAGGACGGGGTCATGATGATCCGCGCCCAGCCGGTGAAGCCGCTCTTCCAGCGCATGGCTCGCATCATCCGCGAGGCCGCCGCCGCCGTCGGCAAGGAGGTGCGGCTGCGTACCGAGGGCGAGGCGACCGAGGTGGACAAGACCGTGATCGAGCGTCTCGCCGATCCGCTGACCCACATGATTCGCAACTCGGTCGATCACGGCATCGAACTTCCCGAGAGGCGCCGCGCCGCCGGCAAGCCGGCCGAGGGGATCATCACCCTCTCGGCCTCGCACCGCGCCGGTCGGGTGCTGATCGAGGTCGCCGACGACGGCGCCGGCATCAACCGCCCCCGCGCGCGCGAGATCGCGGTGGCCAAGGGGCTCATTGCCGCCGACGCCCAGCTGACCGACAGCGAGATCGACAACCTGCTGTTCCTGCCCGGGTTTTCCACCGCGAGTCAGGTCTCGGCGCTCTCTGGCCGCGGCGTCGGGATGGACGTGGTGAAAAGCTCCATCACCGCGCTCGGCGGCCGCGTCACGATCACCAGCGAGGCGGGGGTGGGAACGAAGTTCTCGATCTCGCTGCCGCTGACGCTCGCGGTGCTTGACGGGATGGTGGTGCGGGTCGCCGACCAGACGCTGGTGGTGCCGCTTTCGGCCATCGTCGAAACGGCGACCTTTTCATCCGAGAACGTCCGCCGCGTCGGCCGCCGCACCGAGCTGCTGCACATCCGCGGCGACCTCGTGCCGCTCTTCGACCTCGGGGTGCAGCTCGGCTTCCGCCGTGGCCCCCGCACGGCGCGCGAGTCGATCGTCATCCTCACCACGCAAGAGGACGGCAGCCGCGCCGCGCTGATCGTCGACCAGATCATGGAGCAGCGGCAGGTGGTCATCAAGGGACTGAACCGCAACTTCGGCCCCGTCCCCGGCGTGGCCGCCGCGACCATCCTCGGGGATGGCCAGGTGGCGCTGATCCTCGACCCCTCGGACCTCACCCGTCCCGCCCGGCCCGCAGCCGAGCCGGACCAAGCGCTTGCAGGATGACGCCATGACCGACCTTCACCCCAACCCGCCCCTATCCTCAGCCACGCCCGGCGCCGCAGCCGAGATCGAGCTGCTGGCCTTCCGCGTGGGCGAACAGGAATACTGCGTGGACATCATGTCCGTACGCGAGATCCGGGGCTGGTCGCGCGCCACGCCGCTTCCCTTCTCGCCGCCGCACGTCAAGGGGGTGATCAACCTGCGCGGCACGGTGCTGCCGGTGATCGACCTCGCCGTGCGGCTGGGGATGCCGCCGATCGAGGGCGACGAGCGCAACGTGATCATGGTCGTCTCGATCAACGGCCAGACCGCTGGGCTGCTCGTGGACGCGGTCTCCGACATCCTCGCCGTCGCCACCAGCGACCTGCAGCCGCCCCCCGACCTGGCCGCCGACAAGGACAACGCCTGCATCAGTGCCCTGACGCTGGTCGAGAACCGGCTCATCCGGATGCTCGAACTGCAATCGGTGTTGCCCGCCCACCAGACCGACAGCGCGGCGTGACCATGTCCCCCCCCGACCTTCACGCACCGCCCGCCGGCTTCGCGGACCCGCTCTACGCGCGGATCGCCGACCTGATCTACCGCGAGGCCGGCATCGTCCTCGGACCGGAAAAGCGCGGCATGATGGATTCGCGCCTGCACCGGCGGATTGCCGCGAACAACTGCACGAGCCTCGCCGATTACGTCCAGCGGCTCGACAACGGCGCGCTCGCCGGGGAGCGCGATCACCTCGTCTCGGCGCTGACCACCAACTTCACCCATTTCTTCCGCGAGGCGCACCACTTCGACTTCCTGCGCGAGACGGTGTTCCCGTCCACCCCCGGCGACCCCCGCGCGCTGCGGATCTGGTCGGCCGGCTGCTCGTCGGGGCAGGAGCCCTATTCCATCGCCATCGCCGCACGCGAGGCGGGGCGCCGCGCGACCATCGTCGCCACCGACATCGACCACGCGATCCTCGAGCGCGCCCGCAGCGCCCGCTACCGCGACGGCGAGCTGACCGGCATCCCTCCGCAGTCCCGCCAGAGGTTCTTCGCCCCCGAAGGCGATGAGTGGGTCCTGCGCCAGCCGGTCCGCGACATGGTCCGGTTCGAGCACATGAACCTGCACGGCGCCTGGACCTTCGACGGGCCCTTCGACGTGATCTTCTGCCGCAACGTGATCATCTACTTCGACGCCGCCGCCCAGTTGCGGCTGTGGGACAAGTTCTGCCGGCAGCTGCGCCCGGGCGGGTGGCTGCTGATCGGCCACTCCGAGCGCATCCCCGACCACCTGCGCACGCGGCTGCGGCCGGTCGGGCACACCGTCTATCAGTACGACCCGGGAAGGGGCGAGACATGAGCATCAGGGACCAGCTTCACATCATGGTCGTGGACGACATGTCCACCAGCCGCGGCCTGATCGTGCAGGCGCTCGAGGCGATGGGCATCCGCAACGTCCACCACGCCGCCGACGGGCAGGAGGCGTTGACCAAGATCGCCAGGCGCCCGGTGCATCTGGTGCTCTCGGACTTCAACATGCCGGGCATGGACGGGCTGACGCTCTTGCGGAGCCTGCGCAGCCAGGCGCCGACCCGCGGTGTCGGGTTCATCCTCATCACCGGCCGCGCCGACAAGGAGATCATCGACCGCGGCAAGTCCATGGGAATGAACAACTTCATCAAGAAGCCCTTCACGCCGGCCGACCTCAAGGCCTGCCTCGAGGCCGTGATCGGGCGGTTCTGATGGAGCCCGGGCAAATCCTGTCGGCCCTCGCCGACGAGCTGGCGCTGCTGACCGAGGGGCTGCTGCGCCTTCAGGACGTGCCGCTGATCGCGGCGGCTGACGGAACGCCGCTGAGCGGCGAGGCGCTGCTGGCTGCGATGGTGGCGCTGCAGGATCTCGACCGGATGGCGCAGACGGCTGGAGCGCTCTCTGCTTTTGCCGTCGAGGTTGCCGCAGGCGGAGGAGGCTCTGCGGGTGCCGCACTGGAGCGTATGCCGCTGCGGTCGGTGGCAGAGCGGCTAAGGGAGAGGTTGGGCTGACGGAGCGTCTTGGTTTGGCCAGCTTGTAGGGGAGAAGAATTTTGTGGTTGGGAGGGGAGTGTTGCGCGGCGCTGGGGGATGGGGGTGCGAGTGAGAGGCACTCCGCCTCCAGGGTAGCTCTCGGCGGCACGTTGCCGGATATCCGTAAGAACACATCCTGTGAGCAACGATTTGTAGCCGCGTAGCAGTCAGCAGCTACTCGAGAAGTAAAGGATCTGCCTGTCGGCGCTACTCGAGAAATAGGAGTATGACAGGGGGTTGGCGCACCCGACACGATTCGAACGTGTGGCCTCCACCTTCGGAGGGTGGCGCTCTATCCAGCTGAGCTACGGGTGCCTGACGAGGCATCTAGTGCAACCCTTGCCGCCTCGCAACCCCAAAGCGGTTGGGGGAGAGGGGATGGGGATGGCCGGACTCAATCGACCCAGCTCGTATACGCCGGACAATCCTACTGCTTTCGGAAGCTGTAAGCGGAGACTGAGGCGCGAACCTAAGCGAGGTGCAAAAGAGTCCGTGCTGGTTTGCTCCGAATTCGGCTCTAATGCCCGTTTTAGTAGGCCCCGACGTCGGTGTGTGGGACGCCGGTTTCGTGGGTTAAACCGGCAAACGGCGGACGGTGATACGTTCATTGGTGAGAGGCTGCCGCGCAGCGGAACTAGGCTCCGAACTTTGTCTAGCCGCCGTCCCGGTCTTCAGCAGTTCATACTTCCACCCGACCAGCCTCTGCCCGACGCACGCTCCCGCAACATCTTACCGCAGCGCCAAGCGCCACACCGCGACCGCGCTGTTCGCGCCAGAGCGCGCCGCAGTCCGCGACGGAGGCATCGCACCATGCCGCTGCTTCGATCCGCCCGTGATTGCTCGCGTCACCTGCTCATGCCTTTGAGGCCGCCTCTTCTTCCCAATGCTTCAGGAGGCCTGGGGTAACTTCATCACCCGCGCCCCAGACCCCTGCGCGGCTAGCGTCAAGCTAACAAAAACCGAACGATGGAGCCCACAGTTCCACCACAATGAGACCGTCCACGGCGCTCGCGGCTGCTTGGTCTACATGGGGCGACGCGGGCGGTGGCTGCATTTTCTTCCGCGATTGTGCGCCGTCCACGGTGTGTGGCAGCCCCTTTGCCCGGACGCTTCCTGACATCCTGCGATGGGTCAGATTAATCCTCGCACCCGGCGCCACACGCGCATACGAACCGCTGTTGTCCCAACTGTCTCCCCTGTTCTCGTGACCGGCCGGACGAGATCACTCCGGCCTGCCTCGCTAACCTTGCGCTGCAAATCCAGCCCCCCCACACCCTCGTCGAACATCCGGGCAATAAATATCCAGCCGCCACAACGCCGAGCGAATAACTTGTTCCACCACCGCTCTCAGTTCCCCTCAGTCGCCCCCCACAGCTTCCCGAGCCCACCGAACCGCGCTAGCCTCCCCCGGACCCAAAAGCCCCCGCCATGACCCCAGCCGACCGACACCTCCTCACCACCCTCTTCGACGTTGCCGTGGCGGCGGCCGATCCGCGCCGGGCGCTCTCCGGCCACCTGCCCGAGCGGCCGCGCGGGCGGACGGTCGTCGTCGGGGCAGGGAAAGGCGCGGCGCAGCTGGCGCAGGCGTTTGAGACGCTCTGGGACGGGCCGCTGAGCGGGGTGGTGGTGACGTGCCACGGCTATGGCGCGCCGACCCGGGCGATCCGCGTGTTCGTGGCTGCCCATCCGGTGCCCGACGCGGCCGGTCGCGCGGCCTCGGCGGCGCTCTTCGAGGCGGTCCAAAGCCTTACCGCCGACGACCTCGTCGTCGCCCTGATCTGCGGCGGCGGGTCGGCGTTGTTGCCGATGCCGCCGGGGGCGCTCACGCTCGAGGACGAGGCGGCGCTGAACCGCGCGCTGCTGGCGAGCGGTGCGCCGATCTCGGTCATGAACGCGATCCGCAAGCAGGTCTCGGGGATCAAGGGCGGGCGCCTCGCCGCGGCGGCGCATCCGGCGCGGGTCGTCTCGCTCATCGTCTCGGACGTGCCGGGCGACGATCCGGCGCAGGTCGCCTCGGGGCCGACGGTGCCCGACCGGACCAGCCGCGCCGAAGCCCGCCGGCTCGCCCGCGACTGGCGGATCGACCTGCCGCCCGCGGTGGCCGCCTGGCTTGAGGGCGACGCGGGCGCGGCGCCCGACCCCGCGGACCCGGTCTTCGCGGGAAACGAGGTCCGGGTCATCGCCTCGGCGCGGCTCTCGCTCGAGGCCGCTGCGGCGTGTGCCGCAGCCGAGGGCGTGCCCGCCGTGATCCTCTCGGACGCCATCGAGGGCGAGGCGCGCGAGGTTGGCCGCGTCCACGCCGCCATCGCCCGCGAGATCGCGCTGCGCGACCGCCCCTTCCCTCGCCCCGTGGTGCTGCTGTCGGGCGGCGAGACCACCGTCACGCTGCGCGGCGCCCCGGGCCGCGGCGGTCGCAACACCGAGTTCCTGCTCGCCCTCGCCCAGGCCGCCGAGGGCACGTCCTTCGCCGCGCTCGCCGCCGACACCGACGGCATCGACGGGTCCGAGGCGAATGCCGGCGCCTTCGCCGACGGCACCACCGCCGCCCGGCTCAGGGCACTGGGGCTGGACGCGGGCGCCTTGCTTGCCGCCCACGACGCCTACCACGGGTTCGAGGCGCTGGGCGATCTGTTCGTCACCGGCCCGACCGGCACGAATGTCAATGATTTCAGGGCGATCCTGATCCGCTAGCTCGCTCCGCGAGCAGCTCGCGCGCGCGGGCCAGATCGGCGGTCAACTCGGCCATCGCCGCCTCGGCCTCGGCCGCGTCCGGGCGGCGCAGGATCAGCGAGGGGTGCCAGGTCAAGAGCACCGGCCCGTCCGGCGTCGCCTCGACCGAGCCGCGGCGCCGAGTCATCGCGTCGCCGCGCCCGGTGAGCGCCAGCGCCGCCGTGGCCCCCAACGCCACGGTCAGCCGCGGCGCGACGTGCTGGCGTTCGAGCCCCAGCCACCAGCGGCAGGCCTGCACCTCGCCCGCGTTCGGGCGCTGGTGCAGCCGGCGCTTGCCGCGCGGCACGAACTTGAAGTGCTTGACCGCATTGGTCAGCCACGCCCCCTCGCGCTCCACCCCCGCCGCCGCCATCGCCCGGTCAAGCACCTGCCCCGCCGGCCCGACGAAGGGGCGGCCGGCCAGATCCTCCTGATCGCCCGGCTGCTCGCCGACCAGCATCAGGGCGGCATCCTCGGGTCCCTCGCCGAAGACGCTCTGGGTCGCGGCGTGGCAGAGATCGCAGCGCGTGCAGGCGGCGCAGGCTGCCCGCGCATCGGCCAGCGTCTCGATCCGCGCGGGCGGCTGCGGCATCGCCGCGCGGGTGCGCTGGGTGATCGCCGCTGCCCTTGCCGGGGCGGCGGTCGCCTGCGCCGCCTGCATCGCGCGCACGCGCCCCTCGGCGGCCGCCAGCATCGCCGGGATCTGCCCCGTCTCGGGCATGTTCTTCCAGTATTTCAACGGCATATGCTGCCGCATCGAGCCGAGCTTGATGCGCGCGGGGTTGAAGATATTGGCGAAATACGTGGCCCACAGCGCCTCGGCGGCGTCGTCGGGCAGGTCCGGGCGCGGCGCGCCGGGGGCGAAGGACAGCGCCCCGTCCTGCCAGATCGCCGACAGGTCGGGGGTGTGGATCGCCCAGTCCATGTCGGCGAAGCGGCGGCAGAAGAACCCGGCGTTCGCCTCGACGATCCGGTGCTCGGGCTCGAACCATGCCGCGAAGCGCCGCCGGGGGCCGTCCGCGGGCAGCTCGCGGAAGCGGACGAAGGCGCGCATCTTGTGGATGTCGCGCCGCACCGCCTTGTCGAGCATCCCCAGCCGCCGGACCAGCGGATCGCCCGCGTCGGCCAAGAGCCCGCGCCGGGACTGCAGCCGCAGCAGCGCCTCATAAAGCAGCCCCGGCGCGGCCGGGTCGCGGTGCAGGATCACCCGCTCGGCGAGCTCCACGAAGCCCTTGGGCACGGTGAGCGCCCGGCCCTCGCCCGCGGGCAGAGGCTCGGGGGCGAAGAGGGACGGCGCGGCGGCCTCGCCCACCACCCACTCGACGTCGCCCGCCGGCACCCCGTGCGCCGCCAGAGGCCGCGCGGCGTCGCGCCAGGCCGCGAAGCTGCCGGTCTCGGGCAGCACCACCCGGTGCATCAGAACAGGCTCAGCTGCTCGGCCGGCGGGGCGAACCGCGCCTTCAGCCCCTCGCTGTCGGTGAGCCCGCCGGGCGACCAGCCGGGCAGGGTGACGAAGGGCTGCGCCTTGCCCATCAGCGCCCCGATCCGCACCAGATCGTCCCAGCCGAGCGTCCGCTGCCGCCGCGCGGCCAGCACCCGCTGCACCGTCCGCGTGCCGAAGCCGGGCACCCGCAACAGCATCTCGCGCGGCGCCCGGTTCACATCGACCGGAAACTGGTCGCGGTGGGCGAGCGCCCAGCCGAGCTTGGGGTCCACGGCGAGGTCCAGCATCCCCTCGGGCGTCGCCGCCGCGATCTCGTCGGCCTCGAAGCCGTAGAACCGCATCAGCCAGTCGGCCTGATAAAGCCGGTGCTCGCGCATCAGCGGCGGCTTGACCAGCGGCAGCACCGACGAGCTGTCGGGGATGGGCGAGAAGGCCGAGTAATAGACCCGCTTCAGCCCGTAGCCCGCATAAAGCCGCGCCGAGGTGGTCAGGATCGCCGCATCATTGGCGCTGTCGGCCCCCACGATCATCTGCGTGGACTGCCCGGCGGGGGCAAACCGCGCCGGGCGCTTGCCGGTGTGGCTGCGATCCCGGCTCGCCTCGCGCGCGCCCTTGACCCGCGCCATCGCGGTGCGGATCGTCTCGGGCCGCTTCTCCGGCGCCAGCCGGCGCACCGACTCGTCCTGCGGCAGCTCGATGTTGATCGACAGCCGGTCGGCATAGAGCCCCGCCTCGTCGATCAGCTCCGGGCTCGCGTCGGGGATCGTCTTGAGGTGGATGTAGCCCTTGAACCCGTGCTCCTGCCGCAGCGTCCGCGCGATCCGCACCATGTCGGCCATCGTCTGGTCGGGCGAGCGGATGATGCCCGAGCTGAGAAACAGCCCCTCGATATAGTTGCGGCGATAGAACTCGAGCGTGAGCGAGACGACCTCCTCGACCGAGAACCGCGCCCGCTCGACGTTCGAGCTGACCCGGTTCACGCAATAGGCGCAGTCGAAGATGCAGAAATTCGTCATCAGGATCTTGAGCAGGCTGATGCAGCGCCCGTCCGGCGTATAGGCGTGGCAGATGCCCGCGCCCTCGGTGGACCCCAGCCCGCCCTTGCGCGAATCGCGCTTCGACGTCCCGCTCGAGGCGCAGGAGGCGTCGTATTTGGCCGCGTCCGACAGGATGGCGAGCTTGCGGGCAAGGTCGGGTTTCATCCCCCGAAGATAGGGCCGGGGCGAGAACATCACAAGAACAAACCGCCCGCGCGGCCTGGCGTCGGTTGCGCCGGGGCGGGGCCTCGGCTACAGGTCGCGCTTTCCAGTCCCGAGGCCCAGATGAGCGGCTTTTCCTTCACCCTCCGCGCGACCGACGGCGCGGCCCGGCGCGGGATCATCACCACACCGCGCGGCGAGATCCGCACCCCGGCCTTCATGCCCGTGGGCACCGCCGGCACGGTCAAGGCGATGCTGCCCGAAAGCGTCCGCGCCACCGGCGCCGACATCCTGCTGGGCAACACCTATCACCTGATGCTGCGCCCCGGGGCCGAGCGGGTGGCCCGGCTCGGCGGCCTCCACCGCTTCATGAATTGGGAGGGGCCGATCCTCACCGACTCGGGGGGCTTCCAGGTCATGAGCCTCGCCGATCTGCGCAAGCTGACCGAGGACGGGGTGACCTTCGCGAGCCACATCGACGGCTCGCGCCACATGCTCTCGCCCGAGACGAGCATGGAGATCCAGCGCCTGCTCGGCTCGGACATCGTCATGGCCTTCGACGAATGCCCGGCGCTGCCCGCCTCGCACGAACGCCAGGCCGAGGCGATGCGCCTCTCGATGCGCTGGGCGCAGCGCTCGCGCGACGCCTTCGGCGACCGGCCGGGACACGCGCTCTTCGGGATCATGCAGGGCGGCGTGGAACGCGACCTGCGCGAGGAATCCGCCGCCGCGCTGCGCGGCATCGGCTTCGACGGCTACGCCATCGGCGGCCTCGCGGTGGGCGAGGGGCAAGAGGCGATGTTCGGCGTGCTCGACTATGCGACCGCGCTGCTGCCGGCGGACCAGCCGCGCTACCTGATGGGGGTCGGCAAGCCCGACGACATCGTGGGCGCGGTGCAGCGCGGGGTGGACATGATGGACTGCGTGCTGCCCTCGCGCTCGGGGCGGACGGGGCAGGCGTGGACGCGGCACGGGGTGGTCAACATCAAGAACGCGCGCCACGCCGACGACCCGCGGCCGCTGGACGATGCCTGCACCTGCCCGGCCTGCCGCAGCTATTCGCGCGCCTATCTGCACCACGTGTTCCGGGCCGGCGAGATGATCTCGGGGATGCTGCTGACGTGGCACAACCTGCACTACTACCAGCAGATCATGGGCGAGATGCGGGCGGCCATCGACACCGGCAGCCTCGATGCCTGGGTGGCGCGGTTCCATGCCGAGCGCGCCGAGGGCGACATCCCGCCGCTGTGACGGGTGAGGCTGCGGCGTTCGCATGAACTGTGCATGAACATCGCACGAACGGTGCATGAACATCGCACGGGCTGTGCAGGGTGTTTCGGGCGCCCGGCGGGGTCCGGTCAGACCCGCGGCGGGCGCGGCCGATAGACGGGCAGCGCCCACCCCCAGCGCAACGACCCCGCGCGCAGCAGGAACGTCGCCGCCCCGCAGCCGACCAGCGCACCCTCGCGCGGCAACCCCAGCCAGACCACCGCCAGCGCCACCAGCGCGCCTCCGAAGGCGGCGGTGAGGTAGAGCTCGCCCTGCTTGAGCACCAGCGGCACCTCGTTGCCGACGACGTCCCGCATAAGCCCGCCGAAACAACCAGTTACGACGCCCGCGATCAGCACGATCACCGGCCCGAACCCGCCCGCGAGCGCCACGCCGACCCCCGCCGGCACCGCGATCGCCAGCGCCACCGCGTCGAGCCACAGGATCCAGCTGTAGCGGCTTTCCAGCCGATGCGCGGTCCAGAAGACGGCGAATGCCGCCGCCGCGGCCGCCACCACCAGCCCCGGCCGCGCCACCCAGAACACCGGATCGCGGCCGAGCACGAGGTCGCGCAGCGTCCCGCCCCCCACCGCCGTCATCGCCGCCATGAAGATGAACCCGGTCAGGTCGAGCTGCCGGCGGCTCGCCACCAGCGCCCCGGTGATCGCGAACACGACCGCCGAGAGATAGTCGAGCGCCCAGATCAACCCGCTGATCCCGCTCATCTTTTTCTCACTTGAAGGGCGCCATGCCGGCGCGGGCGAGGGCGTCGGCGCGCTCGTTCTCGGGGTGGCCGGCGTGGCCCTTGATCCAGGCCCAGGTCACCTGATGGCGGTCGCGCGCGGCGTCGAGACGCTGCCAGAGGTCGGCGTTCTTCACCGGCTTGCGGTCCGCCGTCTTCCAGCCGTTCTTCTTCCAGCCGTGAATCCAGCCGGTGACGCCGTTCTTCACATAGGCGCTGTCGGTGGTGATGGTGATCGCGCTGGGCCGCGTCAGCGCCTCGAGCGCCGAGATCGCCGCCATCAGCTCCATCCGGTTGTTCGTCGTGGCGGCCTCGCCGCCCGACAATTCCCGTTCCTTGACAACGGTTTCGCCGTCCAGCGCCCGCATCAGCACCCCCCAGCCGCCGGGCCCGGGGTTGCCGCTGCACGCGCCATCGGTCCAGGCGTGAAGGTCAGTCATTCAGGCCCTTGTAGCCGGGCTGCGCGGCAACCCGCGCGAGCCAGTCGTTGATTGCGGGAAACCGCGCCATCTCGAACCCGCCCAGTACGCCGGCCGAATGGGTGTAAGCATAAAGGCAGAGGTCCGCGAGGCTGATCGCCT
This sequence comes from Paracoccus sanguinis, assembly GCF_900106665.1. GTDB lineage: Bacteria > Pseudomonadota > Alphaproteobacteria > Rhodobacterales > Rhodobacteraceae > Paracoccus > Paracoccus panacisoli. The sequence goes on along the minus strand of NZ_FNNA01000001.1, from coordinate 324,532 downwards.
CGCCCGCCAGCCAGTCGTGCGCGGCGAGACGATCCTCCATCGTCTGCAGATGGGTGTGCCCCCGGTCGAGCAGGTCGGCGAGGCGCGCGGGCGTGGCGTCGGCCGCGCGATGCGGATAGTTGCGCAGCGCCGCGCGCACCGCGATGGCCGGTTCGTGGTTATACTGCTCCCAGAAGAGCCAGGCGAGCATCTGCGCGCGGGTCACCGGGTCGGCGGGCCAGAAGCGCGTGCCCTCGCCCAGAAAGCAGAGGATGGCGTTGGATTCCGCGATCCGCCGCCCGTCGTTAAGGTGAAGCGCAGGCAGTTTGCCGAACGGCAGCGCGCCGGTCGCGCGGGCGTCCTCCTTGGCGACCGAGCCGTGCTCGCAATCCACGATCTCGCAGTCGCGGCCGAGAAGGGCCAGCAAGAGCCGGACCTTGTAGGAATTGCCCGACGAAGGCATCGAATAGAGCCGCATCAGGACGACCCTTTCAGCCGGGCTCGCGCAGGACGCGCGGCACCTTGAACTCCACCCGCTCGCGGGCCGTCTCGACCAGCTCGAGCGCCACGTCGTAGCGGTCGCGGAAGGCGGCGATGACCTCGTCCACCAGCACCTCGGGCGCGCTCGCCCCGGCGGTCACGCCGACCGTGCGGATGCCGTCGAGCGCGCGCCAGTCGATGTCCGCGGCGCGCATCACCAGCTGCGCATAGTCGCAGCCCGCGGCACGTCCGACCTCGACCAGACGGCGCGAGTTGGACGAGTTCGGCGCCCCGATCACCAGCAAAGCGTCGATCTGGCCGGCGATGGCCTTGACCGCCGCCTGGCGGTTGGTGGTGGCGTAGCAGATGTCGTCCTTGGCCGGGCCGACGATGGCCGGGAAGCGGGCCTTGAGCGCCTCGACCACCTGAGCGGTGTCATCGACCGACAGCGTCGTCTGCGTCACCCACGCGAGCCGCGCGGGGTCGCGGGGGACGACGGTGGCCACATCCTCGACCGTCTCGACCAGGATCACCTCGCCCGGCGGCAACTGGCCCATCGTGCCCAGCACCTCGGGGTGGCCGGCGTGGCCGATCATCACCATCTGCAACCCCGCCTCGTGGTGACGCTCAGCCTCGACGTGGACCTTGCTGACCAGCGGGCAGGTGGCGTCGACATAGATCATCTCGCGCCGCCGCGCCTCGGCGGGGACCGACTTCGGCACGCCGTGGGCCGAGAAGATCACCGGGCGGTCGTCGGGCACCTCGTCGAGTTCCTCGACGAACACCGCGCCCTTGGCGCGCAGCCCGTCCACGACGAAGCGGTTGTGGACGATCTCGTGGCGCACGAAGACCGGCGCGCCCCATTTCTCGAGCGCGAGTTCCACGATCTGCACGGCCCGGTCCACGCCCGCGCAGAACCCGCGCGGCGCGGCGAGGTAGAGCGTCAGCGGCGGCTTGGCCTGTGTGTCGAGGGGCAGGGTGGTGCTCATGGGGCGATCCCTAGCCCGCAGGGGGCGTGCTGTCCATGCCGCGGGCGGCCCGCCGGCGCCCCGCCCTTGACGTTTCCCGCCGCGGCGCGGCATCTGGCGTCACACGCGCAAGCGCGCCACGACGCCGGGACAAGGGATGCCGCAGACCACGCGATCCGGATTGCTGATCATCCTCTCGTCGCCCTCGGGCGCGGGCAAGTCCACGCTGGCGCGGCGGCTGATGGACTGGGACCCCTCGCTCAAATTCTCGGTCTCGGCCACCACCCGCAAGCCGCGCCCGGGCGAGATCGACCGCCAGCACTATTATTTCACCGACCACGCCGGGTTTCAGGCGATGGTCGAGGCGGGCGAGATGCTGGAACACGCCGAGGTGTTCGGCAACTGCTACGGCACCCCGCGCAGCCCCGTCGAGCTGGCGATAGCCGAGGGGCGCGACACGCTCTTCGACGTGGACTGGCAGGGGGGGCAGCAGATCCGCGCCTCGTCGCTCGCCCCGCACGTCGTCTCGATCTTCATCCTGCCGCCGAGCCTGAGCGAGCTGGAGCGTCGCCTGCGCGACCGCGACCAGGACAGCGAGGAGGTGATCGCGGGGCGGATGCAGAAAAGCCGCGACGAGATCAGCCATTGGGCCGAGTATGACTATGTGCTGGTCAACGACGACCTCGACGCGACCGAAAGCGACCTGCGCGCCATCCTGAGCGCCGAGCGGCTGCGCCGCGAGCGCCGCCCGGCGCTGGGGCCGTTCGTGCGCAAGCTGATGGAGGAGCCGCGATGATCTGGGAACTGGACGGGATCGCCCCCGAGATCCCGCCGGACGCCTGGGTGGCGCCGGACGCGCAGCTGATGGGGCGCGTCGTTCTGGAAGCGGGCGCAAGCGTCTGGTGGGGCGCGGTGCTGCGCGGCGACAACGAGGAAATCCGGGTCGGCGCCGGCTCGAACGTGCAGGACGGCTGCGTCTTTCACACCGACATGGGCTATCCGCTGAGGCTCGGCGCCGATGTCACGGTCGGGCACAAGGCGATCCTGCACGGCTGCACCGTCCATGACGGCGCGCTGATCGGCATGGGGGCGACGGTACTCAACGGCGCGGTGATCGGGGCGGGGGCGCTGATCGGCGCCGGTGCGCTGATCCCCGAGGGGAAAGAGATTCCGCCCGGCGCGCTGGTCATGGGCGCGCCCGGCAAGGTGGTGCGGATGCTCGACGCCGCCGCGATCGAGGCGCTGCGCGGCTCGGCCGCCCGCTACCGCGAGAACGCGGCCCGCTTCCGCGCCGGGCTGCGGCGGATCGACTGAGCGCGATGCAGGGCGACGCGCTCCAGCAGTTGGCCGAGGCGGTGCCGGTGCCGATGCTGGTGGTGGACGCCGCCGCCCGGGTGGTGATCGGCAACCGCGCCGCGACCGCGATGCTGGGCGAGGGGATCACCGACCGCCCCTTCGTGACCGTGCTGCGCCAGAGCCTCGTGAACCGCGCGCTTGAGCAGGCGCTCGACCGGGCGGGCGCGGCGCAGCGGCTGTCGGTGACGATCTCGGCCCGCGGGCATGACCGCAACTGCGTGGTCACGGTGACGCCGCTGACGCTGAACGGGCGGCCTGGGGCGGGGGTGGTGATCGAGGACACCTCGGGCGTCGAGCACGCCGAGCAGATGCGCCGCGATTTCGTCGCCAACGTCAGTCACGAGCTGAAGACCCCGCTGACCGCGCTGATGGGCTTCATCGAGACGCTGCGCGGCCCGGCCCGGAATGACGCGGCCGCGCGCGAGCGGTTCCTCGCGATCATGGACCGCGAGGCGGGGCGGATGAACCGGCTGATCGGCGACCTGCTGTCGCTGAGCCGGGTCGAGCAGGAGGAGCGGCGGCGACCGTCGGAGCGCGTGGACCTCGCGGGGCTCATCCGCTCGGCCTGCGCGACGCTGGCGCCGACGGCGCAGGCGGCGGGGACGGCGCTGGTCAAGATCGGCACCGGGGTGACCGCCGAGGTCGCGGGCGACGCCGACCAGATCCAGCAGGTGCTGCACAACCTGATCGAGAACGCGATCAAGTACGGGGCACGGCAGGGAGGGGCCTCGGGCGGGGAGGTTCGCGTGACCCTGACCCATGTCCCGCACGAGCCGGTGCTGCGCGGCCCCGGCTGGGCGGTCGAGGTCGCCGACGACGGCGAGGGGATCGACGAGGTGCACCTGCCGCGGCTGACCGAGCGGTTCTACCGCGTGGACAACCACCGCTCGCGCGAGAAGGGCGGGACCGGGCTGGGGCTCGCCATCGTCAAGCACATCGTCGCGCGCCACCGCGGGCGGCTGAAGATCGAGAGCACCCGCGGCGCGGGCAGCCGCTTCACGATCATCCTGCCGGAGTGGGCGGGGGCGCGCTGAAGGGGGCCGCTGAAGGGGGGCGCTGCCCCCCGGCCTGCGGCCTCCCCCCGGGATATTTTTGCAAGGAAGAAGCCTTGCTGGTCAGGCGTGGTCGGGCAGCTCGCCGTGGATCGCGGCGGCGAAGGCGCTGCGGTAGAGCCGCGACAGCTCGGCCAGCGGCGCGCTGTCGGTGCCGAGGGTGACGCGGTCGCCCTCGAACCGGCCGACGAGGGCGGCGGGGATGCCGGCGGCGCGGGCGGCCTCGAGCAGCGTCTCGGCCTCGGCGGCAGGCGCGGCGATCATGTAGCGGGCTTGGTCCTCGCCGAAGAGGGTCGGGATGTCGGCGGCATCGAGCGTGACGCCGATGCCGGCCGCCTCGGCCATCTCGAAGGCCGCGAGCGCGAGCCCGCCGTCCGAGAGGTCCGCCGCCGCCCCGACATGGGCGCGGTGGGCGAGCAGGAAGCTGCCGTGCGCGCGCTCGGCCGAGAGGTCCACGGGGGGCGCGTCGCCGGTCTCGATCCCGAAGGCCTCGGCGGCGAGCGCCGACTGGCCGAGGTGGCCGTGCGTGGCGCCGATCACCAGCGCCACGTCGCCCTGCCGCGGCAGGCCCGGGATCAGGTCGCTGCTCTGGGCGATCAGCCCGACGCCGCCGATGGTGGGGGTGGGCAGGATCGCCTGGCCGTCGGTCTCGTTGTAAAGCGAGACGTTGCCCGATACGATGGGGAAGTCGAGCGCCCGGCAGGCCTCGCCGATGCCCTGGATGGCGCCGACGAACTGGCCCATGATCTCGGGCTTCTCGGGGTTGCCGAAGTTGAGGTTGTCGGTCGCGGCAAGCGGCGTGGCGCCGGCCGCGACCAGGTTGCGCCACGCCTCGGCCACGGCCTGCTTGCCGCCCTCGACCGGGTTCGCCTTGACGTAGCGCGGGGTCACGTCGCTCGTGAAGGCGAGCGCCTTGCCGGTGCCGTGGACCCGCACGACGCCCGCGCCCAAGCCCGGCTTGCGGATCGTGTCGGCGCCGACCTGGGTGTCGTACTGTTCCCAGACCCAGCCCTTGTGGGCGTAGCTCGGCGAACCGATCAGCGCCTTGAGGGCCGCGATCGGGGCGATCTCGGGCAGCTCGGTCAGCGCGGCGGCGGCGGGCGTCGCCACCCACGGGCGGTCGTATTCAGGCGCGCTCGACGACAGCTTCGACAGCGGCAGGTCGGCCATCACCTCGTTGCCGTGCAGGATGAGGAAGCGGTCCTCGGCGATGGTCTCGCCGATCACGGCGAAGTCGAGGTCCCATTTCTCGAAGATCGCCCGCGCCTCGGCCTCTTTCTCGGGGCGCAGCACCATGAGCATCCGCTCTTGGCTTTCCGACAGCATCATCTCATAGGCGGTCATGGCGCTTTCGCGCTGCGGGACGTGGTCGAGGGTGAGCTTGATCCCGAGCCCGCCCTTGTCGCCCATCTCGACCGCCGAGCAGGTGAGGCCGGCCGCGCCCATGTCCTGAATCGAGATCACCGCGTCGGTCTGCATCAGCTCGAGGCAGGCCTCGAGCAGGCATTTCTCGGTGAAGGGGTCGCCGGCCTGCACGGTCGGGCGCTTGTCCTCGATCGACTCGTCGAACTCGGCCGAGGCCATGGTCGCCCCGCCGACCCCGTCGCGGCCGGTCTTGGCGCCCAGATAGACGACCGGCATCCCCACGCCCGAGGCGGCCGAGTAGAAGATGCGGTCGGCGTCCGCGAGCCCCGCGGCAAAGGCGTTGACGAGGCAGTTGCCGTCATAGGCACGGTGAAAGCGGACCTCTCCGCCGACGTTCGGCACGCCGAAGGCGTTGCCGTAGGCCCCGATCCCCTCGACCACGCCCTTGACCAGATGCGCGGTGCGCGGGTGTTCGGGGCGGCCGAAGGACAGGCTGTCCATCGCCGCGATGGGCCGCGCGCCCATGGTGAACACGTCGCGCAGGATGCCGCCGACGCCGGTCGCGGCGCCCTGGTGCGGCTCGATGTAGGAGGGGTGGTTGTGGCTCTCCATCTTGAAGACGACCGCCTGGCCATCGCCGATGTCGACCACGCCCGCGTTCTCGCCGGGGCCGCAGATGACCTGCGGGCCTGTGGTGGGCAGGGTGCGCAGCCATTTCTTCGAGGATTTGTACGAGCAATGCTCGTTCCACATCGCCGAGAAGATGCCGAGCTCGGTGTAGCTGGGTTCGCGGCCGAGCAGGTCGAGGATGCGCTGGTATTCGTCGGGCTTGAGCCCGTGCGCGGCGATCAGCTCGTCGGTGATGGTCGGTTCCTGCATGATCGCCCCCATGATCGCCTTCGGCATCGCACCCGTGTTGCGGCGCCTTTTAGGGGCTGGCGCGGCGCGAGGGAAGGGCAGGAGGGGCCCGCGTGGCCACGGGGGGACGGCGGGGCGATGGGCGTGACCGGGGGGCGCAAAGGCCCCCCGGTCGACCCGGTCGGTCACTCGACGTTCAGCACGGCCGAGAAGTTGCGGGTGCCCCCCTTGCGGGCGTCGTTGCGGGTGCGGCCGATGGTGACGGCATAGTCGCCCGACGCCTCGAGCGTCACCGCCGACGACGGGTCGAGCGGCATGGCGGTGTCGGCGCCCGGGGCGCGCAGCCAGACCTCGACCCCGGCGGGGGCGTCGAGCAGCAGCGAGACGGACTGGCCGGCCTTGCCCGAGAGGGTGTAGCGGCAGACCGCGTCGCCCGCGAGCGCGCCCGCCTGTTGGCGGTGCCGCCGGTCAGCGCGCCGCTGCCCTTGCACTGGTTGCCCGCGGCCTTTGCCGCCGGCTTGCCGGCCGTCTTGACGGCCGGGGCCGCGGCGGTGCCGGCCGACTGGGCCGCGCCCTTCGACTTGGGCAGCGGGCCGTCGATGCTGACGCTCAGCTTGAAGGGACGGGCGGCCTGCGACTGGCGGGCGGCGGCGCGGGTCTGCAGGACGCGCAGCGTCACCGGCCCGGTGCGGTCGAGGACCAGCGCGTCGCCCGAGACGAAGTCATGCTCGACCGGCTCGACCGCGATCAGGTCCAGCCGCGAATCGCCCAGCGAGGCGCGCAGCGTCTGACCCTTGCGGGCGGACAGGGTGTAATCGCAGGTCTCGAGCCCCGAGACGCTGCCCTTGACGACGGTGCCGGTCGCGCCGTCGGGAAAGCTGACGGTGCCCCCGCACTGGGCGGCGAGCGCCGGGCTGGCGAGCAGGCCGAAGGCGAGGCCGGCAAGGATTGTGCGGTATTCCATGGGTATGTCGCGTGTTATCATATAACAGCCGCGACCTTCTGACCCGTGGGGCGGGGAGCGCTCAGCCACCCCGGGCGCACACGTCTGCGTGCCTGCCGCGCGAGGCTGAACGCACGAGTTGGCGGGAAGGACGCAGGGCGCGGGACAAAAAAAAGAGCCGGGCTTTCGCCCGGCCTAAGTCCAACAGGGAGGTGAAGAGATGGGCTGCCCATCGCTTCACTGCCCAAATAAGGGTCGCACCGCCTGATTGACAAGCATGGTTTTGCTGCCGTTGCAGCATGACGGCCATGCTGGTGCTGCATGGCCACAGGCCGCGCAGGGCGCGGGCGGCCGCCGTCACTCGCCTGACGGGCGTCGCATGGCCAGTATTTCCTCCAGAACGAAATCGCGGAATGCTGCAACGCGGCGTGAACTGCGCAGTTCTTCGGGGAAGGCGAGGAACACCGGCACCTCGGTTGACTCGACCTCAGGCAACACCCGCAGAAGATGCGGGAAATCGGTGGTCAAGTAGTCCGGCAGAACCCCGACGCCGACATCGTTCAGCACCCCCTGCAGGACGCCGAAGTAGTTGTTGACCATCAGCGTCGAGCTGGACGTGTGCGGCAGCAGCATCTGCGTCAGCGCCGCCCCCGAGGACACCTGCGGGGTCTGCGGGTTCTGGCAGATCAGCCGGTGCGGGGCGAGGTCGGCCAGCGTGGCCGGCGTCCCGACTCGGTCGAGATAGGCGCGCGTCGCGTAGAGCTGCATCTTGATGTTCAGAAGTCGGCGGCGGATCAGGTCGGCCTGGCTCGGCTCTTTCATGCGGATCGCCACGTCGGCCTCGCGCATCGGCAGGTCGAGCACCCGCTCTTCGAGCATCAGGTCGATCTTCAACTCGGGATAGCGCGCGTAGAGCTTGGAGAGGCGCGGCACCAGCCACAGCGTGCCGAACCCCACGGTGGTGGTGACCTTGAGCTCCCCGAAGACGTGCTCCTCGCTGTCCCTGATGCGGGCGGCGGTGGTGTCGAGCTTGCGGTTCATCGCCTTGGTGGCGTCGAACAGCATCTCGCCCTGCTCGGTCAGGATGAGGCCGCGGGCGTGGCGGTGAAAGAGCGTGGTGCCGAGCGATTCCTCGAGCGCGCGGACCTGCCGGCTGACGGCGGATTGCGACAGGTGCAGCGTGTCGCCGGCGTGGGTCAGGCTGCCGGCATCGGCGACGGCGTGAAAGATTCGCAGCTTGTCCCAATCCATCATCGCTGCATCCCTCGCCCACGGCCGCATGGCAGTCATGTATTTTCCGCAACCCTTATCGTTTTGCTCGCCGGGCACAAAGGACTTTATCGGTCAGTTTTTCTGACCTATAATCCCACCTGCCGTCCGAGCTGGGGAGGAGCCAAGATGAGCGTTCAGGATATTTCGCTGGCCGACCGATTCGACGTGGCCCGCCGCCACGTGCTCTTGAACGGCACCCAGGCGCTGGTGCGGCTGATGCTGATGCAGTCGGCGCGCGACAAGGCGGCGGGGCTCAACACCGCAGGGCTGGTCACCGGCTATCGCGGCTCGCCCCTCGGCGGCGTCGACCTGCAGATGATGAAGTCGGGCAAGCTGCTGGGGCCCGCCAACGTCCGCTTCCAGCCGGGGCTGAACGAGGATCTGGCCGCGACCGCCATCTGGGGCAGCCAGCAGGCCGAGCTGCGCGGCGAGGGCAAGTACGACGGCGTCTTCGCGCTCTGGTACGGCAAGGGCCCCGGCGTGGACCGCACCGGCGATGTGATGCGCCACGCCAACATGGCCGGCACCTCGCCCCACGGCGGCGTGGTCATGGCGATGGGCGACGACCACACCGGCGAAAGCTCGACGGTCCTCCACCAGTCCGACTGGGCGATGATCGACGCCTATATCCCGGTGCTCTCGCCCGCGGGCGTGCAGGAGATCCTCGACTACGGGCTCTACGGCTGGGCGCTGAGCCGCTTTGCCGGGGTCTGGACCGGGCTCAAGACGATGAAGGACACGGTCGAGGCGACCTCGGTCGTGGACGGCGACCCCTTCCGCCTCAAGTTCGTGACCCCGCAGGATTTCCTCATGCCCGAGGGCGGGCTGAACATCCGCCTCGGCGATACGCCGGTCGCGCAAGAGGCTCGGATGATCGACTACAAGCGCTTCGCGGCCGAGGCGTTCAGCCGCGCCAACCGCATGGACCGGCGGATGTGGGGCAAGCCGGGCGCGAAGATCGGCATCTGCGCGGCGGGGAAGAACTGGCTCGACGTGGTGCACGCGCTGGGGCTGCTGGGCATCGACGAAGCCGAGGCCGAGAGGCTGGGGATCACCACCTACAAGATCGGCCAGACGTGGCCGCTGGACATGACCAGCTTCCACGAATGGGCCGAAGGCCTCGACCTGATCATCGTGGTCGAGGAAAAGCGCAAGCTGATCGAGGTGCAGGTCAAGGAGGCGATCTTCGACGACCGCCGCGGCCGCCGCGTCTATGGCTGGCACAAGGGCGACACGTGGGAGAACGGGCGTCAGGTCGAGCTGTTCCCGACCCGCTACGCGCTCGACCCGGTGATGATCGCGGCCAAGCTGGGCGGCATCCTGATCGAAGAGGGGCGGCGCACCGACAGGATCGAGGCGGCGCTGGGCCGCATCGCCGAGTCACGCCGCGCCGACAACGCGCCCGAGATCGCGGTGCGGACGCCGTGGTTCTGCTCGGGCTGCCCGCACAACTCCTCGACCAAGCTGCCCGAGGGCAGCCGCGCCTATGCGGGGATCGGCTGTCACTACATGGTTCAGTGGATGGACCGCGAGACCACCGGCTTCACCCAGATGGGCGGCGAAGGCGCCAACTGGATCGGCGAGGCGCCGTTCTCGACCCGGCCGCACGTGTTCCAGAACCTTGGGGACGGGACCTACAACCACTCGGGGTCGCTGGCGATCCGCGCCGCCAAAGCGGCGGGGACCAACATCACCTACAAGATCCTGTTCAACGACGCGGTGGCGATGACCGGCGGCCAGCCCAACGAGGGTGAGCTGACCGCGCCGCAGATCGTGGCCGAACTGCGGGCGCTGGGCGTGCCCGTCGTGGTCGCCCATGACGAAAAGGAGGTCGTGGACCGCGCGGCCTTCCCGGCGGGCATCCGCTTCGAGGAACGCGCGAGCCTGATGGCGGTGCAGAAAGAGCTCGAGACGGTGCCGGGCGTGACGGCGATCGTCTATATCCAGACCTGCGCGGCCGAAAAGCGCCGGCGCCGGAAGAAGGGCGCCTTCCCCGACCCGGACCGCCGCATCTGGATCAACCCCGAGGTCTGCGAGGGCTGCGGCGACTGCTCGGTGCAGTCGAACTGCGTCTCGGTGGTGCCGTTCGACACCAAGCTGGGCCGCAAGCGCGCCATCGACCAGTCGAGCTGCAACAAGGACTACAGCTGCGTCAAAGGCTTCTGCCCGAGCTTCGTCTCGGTCGAGGGCGGCAAGCTGCGCCGCCCGGCGGCCGAGGCGCTGGACCTGCCGGCGCTGCCCGAGCCGCGCCTGCCCGAGATCGAGGGCACCCACAACATCGTCATCACCGGCGTCGGCGGCACCGGCGTCGTGACCATCGGCGCGGTGCTGGCGCAGGCCGCGCAGCTCGACGGCAAGGGCGCGGGGATGATGGAGATGGCGGGCCTGGCCCAGAAGGGCGGGGCGGTCCACATCCACCTGCGGCTCGCCAACCGCCCCGAGGACATCAGCGCCATCCGCGTCGCCGTGGGCGAGGCCGATGCGGTGATCGGCGGCGATCTGGTCGTCTCGGCCGGGGCGCGGACGCTGGGGCTGATGACCAAGGGGCGCACCGGCGCGGTGATCAACGACCACGAGATCATCACCGGCGAGTTCACCCGCAACCGCGACTTCCACGTCCCCGGCGACCGGCTGAAGCTGTCGCTGCAGGCGCGGCTGGGCGAGCGGGTGGAGTTCCTGAACACCCAGAGCCTCGCCGAGCGCTATCTGGGCGATTCGATCTTTTCCAACATGGTGGTGACGGGCGCGGCCTGGCAGCAGGGGCTGATCCCGCTCAGCGAGGCTGCGATCCTGCGCGCGATCGAGCTGAACGGCGCCAAGGCCGAGGAAAACAAGCGGGCCTTCCAGATCGGCCGCTGGGCCGCGCTGCACCCCGCCCAGACCGAGGCGATGGGCGCCCACCCCGAGCGCGTCGATCCGGTCGCCTACCGCGCGCAGCGGCTGGTCGGCTATCAGGGCGAGCGCCTCAAGCGGCGCTTCCTCAAGCTCGTCGATCTCGCGCCCGCCGAGCTGCGCGAGACGGTGGCCGACAGCTTCTACCGCCTGCTCGCGATCAAGGACGAGTACGAGGTCGCGCGGCTGCACCTGACCACGGCCGAGAACGTCGCGCGGGTGTTCGAGGGAGACACCAAGCTGACCTTCCACCTCGCGCCGCCGTTCCTCGGCGGGCAGGACCCCGACAACCGGCCGAAGAAGCGCGACTTCGGCGAGTGGATGCTGCCGATGTTCCGCATCCTCTCCGGGATGCGGGGGCTGCGTGGCACGCCGCTCGACGTGTTCGGCTGGCAGGGCGAGCGGCGGCGCGAGCGGGCGCTGGCCCTGCAGTACGAGCGCGACATGACCGAGCTTCTGCCGCAGGTGACGCCCGCGACGCTCGAGACGCTGCGCGAGCTGGCGGCGCTGCCCCAGCAGATCCGCGGCTACGGCTTCATCAAGGACGCCGCCGCCGACAAGGCCGCCGAACGGCGGGCCGAGCTGCTGGCCGAGTTCCGGGCCGGCGGGCGCCCGGCGCGGCCGCCGCTCGCCATGGCGGCGGAGTAGCCCGCCGTCACGCGACAGGTCGCTGGGCCGGAGAGACGCCTCGCGCGCGGCGTGCGGACGTCTTTCTGGTCCGGCCGCCACGCGAGCGTGACGGCCACGCTCTGACCGAAGTCATGGCGTTCGCGGGCCACACGGCCTAGAAACCCCCTCGGACCAACAGCGGAGAAGCGTGGAATGGCCGTCGGCGTGTTCGATTCGGGGCTGGGGGGCCTGACCGTCCATCAGGCCATTGCGCGGCGGATGCCGGACCTCCCGCTGGTCTATCTGGGCGACAACGCCCACACCCCTTACGGCACCCGCACCCCGGACGACATCTTCGCGCTCACCTGTGCGGGGGTCGAGCGGCTGTGGGCCGAGGGCTGCGACCTCGTGATCCTCGCCTGCAACACCGCCAGCGCCGCCGCCCTCAAGCGGATGCAAGAGACGTGGCTGCCGCCCGACAAGCGCGTGCTGGGCGTGTTCGTCCCGATGATCGAGGCGCTGACCGAGCGGCAGTGGGGCGACAACTCGCCGCCGCGCGAGGTGGCGGTCAAGCACGTGGCTTTGTTCGCCACCCCCGCCACGGTGGCGAGCCGGGCCTTCCAGCGCGAGCTGGCGTTCCGCGCCATCGGCGTCGATGTCGAGGCGCAGCCCTGCGGCGGCGTGGTCGATGCGATCGAGGACGGCGACGAGATGCTGGCCGAGGCGCTGGTGGCGAGCCACGTCGAGGCCCTCAAGCGCCGGATGCCGCACCCCGAGGCCGCGGTGCTCGGCTGCACCCACTACCCGCTGATGGAGCACGTGTTCCAGGCCGCGCTGGGGCCGTCGGTGCAGGTCTATTCGCAGGCCGGTCTGGTGGCCGAAAGCCTCGAGGATTATCTTGCCCGCAGGCCCGAGTTCCGCGGCGAGGGGACCCGGTCGCGGTTCCTGACCACCGGCGATCCGGCCCGCGTGACGGCCAAGGCGACGCAGTTCCTGCGTCATCCGATCCACTTCGAGGCGGCCTGAGAAATCGAGGAGAGTGACATGAAATCCCTCAAGAAAAAGCGCCGCATCCAGATCCTCGCGGCCGCCGCCGTGGCGCTGGTGCTGGCGGTCGCGCTGATCGGCTACGGCTTCCGCGACGGGATCAACCTCTACCGCTCGCCGAGCCAGCTGGCCGAGTTCCACCCCGACCCCGACGAAGTGTTCCGGCTGGGCGGGCTGGTCGAGCAGGGCACGCTGAAGCGCGGCGACGGCCACGTGATCACCTTCGCCGTGACCGACGGCGGCGCCACCGTGCCGGTGCGGTTCGAGGGGGTGCTGCCCGACCTCTTCGCCGAGAATGCCGGGATGATCGCCACCGGCTCGATGCAGAACGGCACCTTCGTCGCGAGCGAGATCCTCGCCAAGCACGACGAGAATTACATGCCCAAGGAAGTCGCCGATTCGCTCAAGGAGCAGGGCGTCTATCAGCCGCCGAACAGCTGACCCGCCGCCGGCAACGCGCGGCTGGTTAACGGCCCCTTAACGCCCCCGCGCAACTTTTCCGCCTCGGATCGGGCGAAAAGGGGGGCCGGGGATGCAGACGGTCGAGGAGATCGCGGCAGAGATCGTCGCGCGCGAGGGGGGGTATGTCGATGACCCCGACGACCCGGGCGGCGCGACCAACCACGGGGTGACGCTCGGCACGCTGCGCAGGCTGGGGCGCGACCTGACCGGCGACGGCCGGATCGACCGGGCGGATGTGCGGGCGCTCTCGGCCCGCGACGCCGCGCGGATCTACGTCGAGCATTATTTCCGCGCCCCGCGCCTCGACCGGCTGCCGCCGGGGGTGCAGGCGAGCGTCTTCGACATGCAGGTGAACGCGGGCGCGCAGGCGGTTCGGCTGCTGCAACGGCTGGTGACGCGGATGGGGTTTGCCTGCGCCGATGACGGGGTGGTGGGGCCGCGCACCATCGCCGCCGTCGCCGCCGCGGCCGCCGCCGCCCCGGCGCATCTGGCCGACGCCTACGGCATCGCGCGGCGCAACTATTACTACGCGCTGGCCGACGCCCGCCCGGCCAGCCGCAAGTTCGCCCGCCGCCGCGACGGCGGCAAGGGCGGCTGGATCACCCGCGCCGAGGCCTTCATCGCCCCGCGCTATCACCTCACCGCCGCAGAGCACCGCGAAAGGACCGCCCGATGGGCATGATCGACCGTTTCCTCGGCGCCGGTGCCACCGTGACCGCCGTGGGCAATGCCGCAAGCGGCATGGCCCAGATCCTCACCCCCAGCGCCACCCGCCGGATGGAGCTGGACGAGGAGGCCTATGCCCGCGCCATCGCCGAGCACCAGGCCGAGTTCGCGGGCGCGGGCACGCACTGGTTCGACGCGCTGATGAACGGGCTGAACCGGCTGCCGCGCCCGCTGCTGACCCTCGGCACCATCGGGCTCTTCGTCTATGCGATGGTCGAGCCGGTGGGGTTCTCGGCCCGGATGCAGGGGCTGGCGCTCGTGCCCGAGCCGCTCTGGTGGCTGATGGGGGCGATCGTCAGCTTCTACTTTGGCGCCCGCGAGGCACACTACTTTCGCCACCGGGTCTGGCCCCGCGCGACGGTGCGGGCCCGGGTGACGGGGGCCGCGGCGGCCGAGGACTGGCGGGCGCCGGTCATTCCGGGGACGGAAGCCGGGGAGGATAACTGGCGGGCGCCGATCCTGCCGGGCTTCGACGCGGCTGCGGGGGCCGCCGCGACCGTCGAGGCCGAGATCGAGGAGCGGCTGGACGAGCCCTCGGTCGCCACGCCCGAGGTCGCCTCGGCCCCGGCGACGGCCTCTGCGACGACCCCGGCGACGGCCCCTGTGTCCGGCCCGGCGACGACCCCGGCGGACGACTTTGCCGACAACGCCGCGCTGCGGGACTGGGCCGCGGCCCGGCGGGGGCGCGGCCGGCCCGGACAGTGACGCCTCTGTGACCCCGCGCCGCGCCGCACAGGGCTGGTCGGCGCGGCGCGCAGGGACTACTCTGCCCCCCGGTATCTCTCCGGGGGGCTTTTCGCATGATTGCCGAGCTGGGTCATTTCGCCCTGATCCTGTCGCTCGCCGTGGCGCTGTTCCAGACCATCGTCCCGATGGTCGGGGCGACCCGCGGCTGGCCCGCCTGGATCGAGGCCGCCCGCCCCGCCGCGCTGGCCCAGTTCGGGCTGATCGGCATCGCCTTCGCGGCGCTGACGGTGGCGTTCGTCACCTCGGACTTCTCGGTGGCGCTGGTCTACGAGAACAGCCACTCGGCCAAGCCGATGCTCTACAAGGTGACCGGGGTGTGGGGGAACCACGAGGGCTCGATGCTCTTCTGGGTCACCATCCTGTCGCTGTTCGGGGCCGCGGCCGCGACCTTCGGAGAGCATCTGCCGCCGGCGCTGCGCGCCCGGGTGCTGTCGGTGCAGGGGGCGATCGGGGCCGCGTTCCTCGCCTTCATGATCTTCACCTCGAACCCCTTCACCCGGATGGAGGTCCCCGCCTTCGACGGCCGCGACCTCAACCCGCTGCTGCAGGACCCCGGCCTCGCCTTCCACCCGCCGTTCCTCTACCTCGGCTATGTCGGCCTTTCGATGTCGTTCAGCTTCGCCGTGGCCGCGCTGATCGAGGGGCGGGTCGACGCCGCCTGGGCGCGCTGGGTGCGGCCGTGGACGCTGGCCGCCTGGGTGTTCCTGACCATCGGCATCGCGCTGGGGTCGTGGTGGGCCTATTACGAACTCGGCTGGGGCGGCTTCTGGTTCTGGGACCCGGTCGAGAACGCGAGCTTCATGCCGTGGCTGCTGGCGACCGCGCTGCTGCACTCGGCCATCGTGGTCGAAAAGCGCGAGACGCTGAAAAGCTGGACCATCCTGCTCGCCATCATCGCCTTCGGCTTCTCGCTGATCGGGACGTTCATCGTCCGCTCGGGCGTCATCACCTCGGTCCACAGCTTTGCGAGCGACCCGACGCGGGGGGTGTTCATCCTCGGGATCCTCGCGGCCTTCGTGGGGGGCGCGCTCACGCTCTTCACCGCGCGCGCCGGCGCCATGACCGCGCGGGGCGTGTTCGCCCCGGTCTCGCGTGAGGGGGCGCTGCTTCTGAACAACCTGCTGCTCGCCGTGGCGGCGTTCGTGGTCTTCATCGGGACGATCTGGCCGCTGGTCGCCGAGATGGCGTGGAACCGCAAGCTCTCGGTTGGGGCGCCGTTCTTCAACCAGGCCTTCACCCCCTTCATGGTGGCGCTGGCGATCGCGCTGCCGATCGGGGCGATCCTGCCGTGGAAGCGCGGCCGTCTGGGCCGGGCGATGGCCACGATGGCGCCGGCGGCGATCCTTGCCGTCGCGGTGGCGGGGCTGGTCTATGCGGTCTCGACGGGACACTCGGCACTGGCCGTGATCGGTGCGGCGCTCGGCGCCTGGCTGATCGGCGGGGCCGCGATCGACATCTGGCAGCGCGCCGGGCGCGAGACGATCCGGCTGACGCGCCTGCCGCGTGCCGACTGGGGCCGCGTCATCGCCCACGCGGGGCTGGGCGTCGTCTTCGTCGGCATCAGCCTGCTGATGGCCTGGCAGGTCGAGGACATCCGCGTGGCCCGCGAGGGCGAGACGTTCCGCGTCGGCGCCTATGACATCACCCTCATCGACGTGCGCGAGGTGCAGGGGCCGAACTACGTCTCGACCATGGCCGACATGCGGGTGGTGCGCGACGGGCGCGAGATCGCGGTGCTGTCGCCCGAGAAGCGCGTCTACCCGGTGCAGGCGATGCCGACGACCGAGGCGGCGATCCGCAGCGCCTTCACCGGCGACATCTATCTGGTGATCGGCGACCCGCAGCAGGGCGGCGGCTGGGCGGTGCGGACCTATCTCAAGCCCTTCGCCTTCTGGATCTGGCTCGGCTCGGGGCTGATGGCGCTGGGCGGGCTGGTCAGCCTGTCCGACCGCCGCTGGCGGATCGCCGCGGCGGCCCGGCGCGCGCCGCGCAACGCGGTGGCCGCGGAATGAAGGCGCGGATGGGCGCGCGGATGGGGGCGAGGGCGACGCTTGCCATGCTGGCCGTGGTGCTGGCGCAGGCCGCCTGGTCGGTCCAGCCCGACGAGGTGCTGGCCGACCCCGCGCTCGAGCATCGCGCCCGCCAGATCGGGCAGGTGCTGCGCTGCCCGGTCTGCCAGGGCGAGAACATCGACGAGTCGAACGCCCCCATCAGCCGCGACCTGCGGCTCTATGTCCGCGAGCGGCTGACCGAGGGCGACAGCGACGCCGAGGTGATCGCGGCCGTCACCCAGCGTTTCGGCGAATACGTCCTGTTCGAGCCGAAGGCCGAGGGGGCGAACCTGCTGCTCTACTGGGCGGGGCCGGTGATGGCGCTGCTCGCGGCGCTGGGGGCGTGGCTGTTCCTGCGCCGGCGGCAGACCGACGCAGCGCCGCCCCCGGCGCTGTCGGCCGACGAGCGGGCGCAGCTCGACCGGCTGCTCAGGGATCAGGACAGCTGAACGAATCGCGGCTCGTCGCCGCGGTTGTCGAAGAAGGGCACCGTCTCGGGCTCGGCGAGCGGCCCCTGGGTGCGGGCGACGAGCGCCGCGACCTCGGCCAGCACCACCTCGGTGATGAAGGGCAGGTCCAGCTCGCGCGCCTGGGCGAGGGGCACCCAGTGCAGGTGGCTCAGCTCGTCGCAGGCGGCCGAGAAGTCGTTCGGGTCGCCGGTGATGTTGCGCGCGTCGATCAGGAAGAACCGCGCGTCGAAGCGCCGCGGGCGGCCCGGCGGGGTGATGGCGCGGAACACGAAGAGCAGCGGGTCGTCGGCGCTGGGTGAGACGCTGAGCCCGGTTTCCTCGACCATCTCGCGCAGCGCGGCGCGGGCCAGCGCGTCGGCGCCGACGCCGGTCAGGGGCTCGACCGCCAGCCGGGCGCGGCAGGTGTCGGACAGCGCGTCGGGGCAGGGGGCGGCCGCATCCTCGGGGTCGACGGCGCCGCCGGGAAAGACGTATTTGGACGGCATGAAGGCCGCGGCCGAGCCGCGCATCCCCATAAGGACGGCCGGTCCATCGGCGCGGTCGCGGTTGATCAGGATGATCGTCGCCGCGTCGCGGATGCGGTCCTTGGGCAGGTCGGCGGCCGGTGCCGCGCCGTCGGCAAGGCTCACCGCGCGGCCTCATCCGCCGCGGGCAGGTGGTGCGGGTCGGGGGCGAGATGCGGGTCGTCGCCGCCGAAGCCGTGCATCCGCTTGGCCCATTGCAGCCCGACGAAGGCGCCCTTGAACACCGGCAGCAGCAACAGCGACAGCAGCGCCGCGCCGCCGAGGAAGGCCGCGATCAGCACCTCGGTCGAGGGGCGGTAGAGGGTGTAGATCAGCAGCAGCAGCGGCGCCGCCAGATGCGAGACGACAAGGATGGTGAAATAGGCCGGCCCGTCGTCGGCGCGGTGATGGTGCAGGACCTCGCCGCAGTTCGGGCAGGTGTCGCGCACCGTGAGGTAGCCCTGCATCATCCGCGCCTCGCCGCAGGCCGGGCAGCGCCCGAGCGCGCCGCGCTTCATCGCCTCGACGACCGAGCGGGGCGGGTTGGGGAGGGCGGAGGTGGTGGCAATGGATTGGGTCACGGCAGGTGCCCTTCGCAGCTATGGGGTTGCTGCCAAGATAGGCACTCGCGCCGGCGGGCGCCACCGGGGGGCGGGACAATTCTGCGGGCGTGTGCGGCGTCCCGCGGTGGCGCGCGGCCCGCGGGGGCTTCGCGCCCCCGCACCCCCGCGGGATATTTGGGTCCAGCCCGAGGGGGGATGAGTGACCGAGCCGCCCGGTCGGGCGGTCTCGTGGGCGCGGCGTGGGGGGCAGCGCGCCCCCCGCGCGGGGCGATCAGCTGCGCAGGATCGAGCGGCCGGCGTATTCGGCCGTCGCGCCCAGCATTTCCTCGATGCGGATCAGCTGGTTGTACTTCGCCAGCCGGTCCGACCGCGCGAGGCTGCCGGTCTTGATCTGGCCGCAGTTGGTCGCCACGGCGAGGTCGGCGATGGTCGAATCCTCGGTCTCGCCCGAGCGGTGGCTCATCACCGAGGTGAAGCCGGCGCGATCGGCCATCCGCACCGCGTCCAGCGTCTCGCTGAGCGTGCCGATCTGGTTCACCTTGACGAGCAGCGAGTTGCCGCAGCCGCGCGCGATCCCCTCGGCCAGGCGCGCGGGGTTGGTCACGAACAGGTCGTCGCCCACCAGCTGCACCGTGCCGCCCAGCCGCTCGGTCAGAAGCTTCCAGCCGTCCCAGTCGTCCTCGGAGCAGCCGTCCTCGATCGACAGGATCGGGTAGTCGGCGCAGAGCTTCGCCAGATATTCGACGTTCTCGGCCGGGGTCAGCGACAGCCCCTCGCCGCTGATCTCGTACTTGCCGCCCTTGAAGTACTCGGTCGAGGCGCAGTCGAGCGCCAGCATGATGTCGTCGCCGGGCTGGTAGCCCGCCTTCTCGACCGAGCGCAGGATGAAGTCGAGCGCGTCGCGGGTCGAGGAGAGGTTCGGCGCGAAGCCGCCCTCGTCGCCCACGCCGGTGGCGAGGCCGGCCGCCGAGAGCTCCTTCTTCAGCGTGTGGAACACTTCCGAGCCCATGCGGATCGCGTCGCGGATCGAGTCCGCGCTGACCGGCATGATCATGAATTCCTGGATGTCGATCGGGTTGTCGGCGTGCTCT
Organism: Paracoccus sanguinis; assembly: GCF_900106665.1. Lineage (GTDB taxonomy): Bacteria > Pseudomonadota > Alphaproteobacteria > Rhodobacterales > Rhodobacteraceae > Paracoccus > Paracoccus panacisoli. The sequence continues at coordinate 305,098 of NZ_FNNA01000001.1, read as the reverse complement.
CCGCCGTTGATGATGTTCATCATCGGCACCGGCAGCAGCCGCGCCCCCGCGCCGCCGACATAGCGGTAGAGCGGCAGGGCCGAGGCCTCGGCCGCGGCCTTGGCGACCGCCAGCGACACGCCGAGGATGGCGTTGGCGCCGAGGCGGGACTTGTTCGGGGTGCCGTCCAGTTCGATCATCAGCGCGTCGATGGCCAGCTGCTCGGTCGCGTCCTCGCCGATCAGCGCCTCACTGAGCTCGCCGTTGACGGCGGCCACCGCCTCGAGCACGCCCTTGCCGAGATAGCGGCTCTTGTCGCCGTCGCGCTTTTCGACCGCCTCATGCGCCCCGGTCGAGGCGCCCGAGGGCACCGCCGCGCGGCCCATGGTGCCGTCCTCGAGGGTCACGTCGACCTCGACGGTCGGGTTGCCGCGGCTGTCGAGGATCTCGCGGGCGAAAATGTCGATGATGGCGGTCATGGCGCGCTCCGGTGCTGGGTCGGGGGTCTCATGTTGGGGGTCTCATAGCGCCGGGCGCGGGGCGGGGAAACCCGGTCAGGGCGCTGATAGCGCTATATCCGCCCAGATCGGCAGGTGGTCCGAGGCGCGCCGCGCCAAGGGGCTGTCGTGGACCCCGCTCGCGTGCAGCGTCAGCCCGGCCGAGAGCGCCAGCCGGTCATAGCGCAGCATCGGCCAGGGTGCGGGCCAGCTGGGCCCCGGCGCCACCACCTGCAGCCCGGCGAGCGATTCGAGGCCGCGGTCGTCGTGCCATTCATTGAAGTCGCCGGTCATGACGAAATCCTGCCCGCTGATCCGCACCGCCTTGGCGATCAGCCGCGCCAGTTGCGCGCGGCGCGACGAGCGCGCAAGCCCGAGGTGCATGACGATCACCGTCAGCCCGCGCGCATCCGGCGCCGCCAGCCGCAGCGCCAGCGCGCCGCGCGGCTCGATCCCCGGCAGGGGCAGGCGGCGGACGTTGGCACCCGCGGCCAGTTCGGGGCGCATGAGGATGGTCTGCCCGTGCCAGCCGAGCGACTGGCCGCTGGTCGCCACATGGGGGGCGGGGACCATGCCCGTCGCCTCGCGGATCATGCCGCGCGGCAGCGCCTCGGGGCGGCCGCCGAAGCGGAAATCCACCTCTTGCAGCGCCACGATGTCGGCATCGAGATCGGCGATGACCTGAAGATTGCGCTCGGGCGCGTGCGGCCCGACCATGCCGCGGCCCTTGTGCAGGTTGTAGCTGGCGACGCGCAGGGTCCGGGTCATGGGCGCCTGAGTGTCACGCCGCGCGCCCGAGTTCCAGAGGCTGCGCGCAGCCGGGGCGCCGGGCGCCTCGCGCGGACCCGGGCCCGCGAGGTCGGGGGGGATCAGGTGCCGCAATAGGTCGTCCGCACCGCCTCGGTCTCGAGCGGGGCACGGCTCAGGTCGTCCCAGTCGGCCCGCGCCTCGAACGGCGCGTCGAGTGCCGCCCAGAGCCGGTGGAAGGGGGCGAAGTCGCCCGTCACGCCCGCGTCGATCACCTGCTGAACGCGGTGATTGCGGGGGATGCGGACGGGGTTTGCGGCGGCGGCCAGCGACAGGTCGGGCCCGAGCGCCTGCCAGTCGCGCTGCCAGTCCCGGAACGGCGCGGGGTCGAGGAACTCGTCGGCCGCCGTGCCGTCCACGAGGCCGCGGAACACGCGGGTGAAGTCCGCCCGACTGGTCGCCATCAGCCCGAGCAGCCGCTCGATCAGCGGGCGCGCGGCCTCGTCTGCATCGGCGAGGCCGAGCTTGGCGCCGAATCGGCGCAGCCAGGCGGCGTCGTAGAGCGGCGGGAAGCCGTGCACGATCGCGGTCGCCTCGGCCACGGCCGCGTCGGTGTCCGCGCCCATCAGCGGGATCAGGCAGCTGGCGAGCTGCGCGAGGTTCCAGACCGCGACATGGGGCTGTTCGGCATAGGCATAGCGGCCGCCCCGGTCGATGGCCGAGAACTTCGTGTCGGGGTGATAGCCGTCGAGGAAGGCCGCCGGGCCATAGTCGATGGTCTCGCCCGAGACGGCCATGTTGTCGGTGTTCATCACCCCGTGCACGAACCCGAGCGCCATCCACTGCGCGACCGTCTCGGCCTGCGCCGCGACCACGGCGCGCAACAGCCCCGCGGCGTCGCCCGCGTCGGGGTAGTGGCGGGCGATGGCGTGCTCGGTCAGCGCGCGCAGGCGGTCGAGGTCGCCGCGGATGGCGAAGAACTCGAAGGTGCCGACGCGGATGTGGCTCTGCGCCACCCGGGTCAGCACCGCGCCGGGCAGCGGGCTTTCGCGCCAGACCGTCTCGCCGGTGGTGACGGCGGCCAGCGCGCGGGTGGTGGGCACGCCCACGGCGGCCATGAACTCGGACAGCAGGAACTCGCGCAGGACCGGGCCGAGCCACGCCCGCCCGTCGCCGCGGCGCGAGAAGGGCGTCGGGCCCGAGCCCTTGAGCTGCAGGTCGAAGCGCAGCCCGTCGGGGGCCACGACCTCGCCCATCAGCACCGCGCGCCCGTCGCCGAGCTGCGGTGAGAGGCCGCCGAACTGGTGCCCGGCGTAGGCCTGAGCAATCGGCTCGGCCCCCGGCGGGACGGCGTTGCCGGCGAGCATGGCAAGCCCCGCCTCGCTCTCGAGCCAGTCGGGGTCGAGGCCCATCCGCGCCGCGAGCGGCCGGTTGACGGCGACGAGCCCGGGGCCGCGCACCGGCGTCGGCGGCGTGCGGCTGAAGAACCCCGGCCCGAGGCGGGCGTAGGAGTTGTCGAACTGGGGTGCGGATGGGGTGCTCATGGAGCGGATGTGGGCACGGGCCGCGGGAATTGAAAGGCCGCGCCGCGCGGTGGCGCGGGGCCCGTGGCTGACGGCGCCCGGCGGCCGCGCGGGCGGCGCGCTTGCGGCGCGGGGCGGGGCGGCGTATCCCTGCGCCTTGCCCCGCCCCCTCGCCACTCCCCATCCGCCCGCAGGAAAGACCGCGCCATGAAGTTCCTCGATCTCGCCAAGGTCTATATCCGCTCGGGCGGCGGCGGTTCGGGCTGCGTCTCGTTCCGGCGCGAGAAGTTCATCGAATACGGCGGCCCGGACGGGGGCGACGGCGGCCGCGGCGGGGATGTCTGGGCCGAGGCGGTCGAGGGGCTGAACACGCTGATCGACTTCCGCTATCAGCAGCATTTCTTCGCCCGCTCGGGCCAGCACGGCATGGGCAGCCAGATGACCGGCGCCTCGGGCGACGACATCGTGCTGAAGGTTCCGGCCGGCACCGAGATCCTCGACGAGGACCAGGAGACGGTGGTCGCCGACCTGACCGAGCCGGGCCAGCGGGTGCTGCTCGCCAAGGGCGGCAACGGGGGGTTCGGGAACCTTCACTTCAAGTCCTCGACCAACCGCGCGCCGCGCCATGCCAACCCCGGCCTGCCGGGGGTCGAGCGGACGCTGTGGCTGCGGCTCAAGCTGATCGCCGACGCGGGGCTGGTGGGGCTGCCGAACGCGGGGAAATCGACCTTCCTCGCCGCGGTGTCGAACGCGCGGCCGAAGATCGCCGACTATCCCTTCACCACGCTGGTCCCGAACCTGGGCGTGGTCGGCGTGGACGGGCATGAGTTCGTCATGGCCGACATTCCGGGCCTGATCGAGGGCGCGAGCGAGGGCCGGGGCCTTGGCGACCAGTTCCTCGGCCATGTCGAGCGCTGCGCGGTACTGCTGCACCTCGTCGACGGCACCGCCGAGGACGTGGCGGGTGACGCGCGCACGATCCTGACCGAGCTCGAGGCCTACTCCGAGGTGCTGGCGGCCAAGCCCCGCATCACCGTGCTGAACAAGGCCGATGCCTTGGACGCGGACACGCTGGCCGAGCGCCGCGCCGCGCTCGAGGCCGAGATCGGCGGGCCGGTCATGGTCATGTCCGGCGTCTCGCGCCAGGGCGTGACCGAGGTGCTGCGCGCGCTCTGGACCGCGATCGAGCCGACCCGCGCCCCGGTCGCCGCCCCGCGGACGACGTGGCAGCCGTGAGGGCCGCGCCTGCCATGCCCGAGACCGCCATGCCCGAGACCGCCATGCCCGCCACCCCGGACATCGCCGCCGCGCGGCGGCTGGTGGTCAAGATCGGCTCGGCGCTGCTGGTCGGGGCCGAGGGGCTGCGGACGGACTGGCTGCGCGGCCTCTGCGACGACGTGGCCGACTGGCGGCGGCGCGGCGCGGACGTGGTGCTGGTGTCGTCGGGTTCGATCGCGCTCGGCCGCCGGGTGCTGGGCCTGCCCGCGGGCGCGCTGACGCTGGAGCAGGCGCAGGCCTCGGCGGCGGTGGGGCAGATCCGGCTCGCCCGCGCCTACGAGGAGATGCTTGCCCCGCACGGCGTCACCACCGCGCAGGTGCTGGTGACGCTCGAGGATACCGAGAACCGCCGCCGCTATCTCAACAGCCGGGCGACGATGCAGACGCTCTTGAGCCTCGGCGTGGTGCCGATCGTGAACGAGAACGACACGGTGGCGACCGACGAGATCCGCTACGGCGACAACGATCGGCTGGCGGCGCAGATCGCGGTGACCTGCGGGGCGGACCAGTTGCTGCTCTTGTCGGACGTGGACGGGCTCTACACCGCGAACCCCAAGACCGACCCCACGGCCCGGCATCTGCCGGTGGTCGCGCATCTGACGGCCGAGATCGAGGCGATGGGCGGCGATCCCGTCTCGGGTTTGTCGAAGGGCGGGATGAAGACCAAGCTCATGGCCGCGCGCACCGCGGTCGCGGGCGGCTGCGCGATGGCGATTGCCGAGGGCTCGGTGCTGCGGCCGCTGTCGGCGGTCGCTTCCGGCGCGCGGGTGACGTGGTTCCTGCCCGAGGGCGACCCGCAGGCGGCGCGCAAGCGCTGGATCGCGGCGATGAAGCCGCGGGGCGAGCTGGTCGTGGACGACGGCGCCGCGCGGGCGCTGGGGCAGGGGCGCTCGCTTCTGCCGGCCGGGGTGCGGGCGGTCAGCGGCGCCTTTCACCGCGGCGACCCGGTGGTGATCCGCAGCCCCGAGGGCGCGGCGCTGGCGCAGGGCCTCGTGCGCTACGATTCCGCCGACGCGGCGCTGATCGCCGGGCGCCGCAGCGACGAGATCGAGGCGCTGCTGGGCTACGCGCCGCGCACCGCGCTGGTGCACCGGGATGACATGGTGGTGGGGCGGTAGCGGTGCTGCGGGTCACGCGACAGGCGGCTGACCCGGCGGGCGAGATCGCGTCGCTGATCCACGACAGCTTCGCGGCGTCCGAAGGCCCCGCCGAGGGCGCGCGAGTCGGCCGGCTTGCCGCCGCGCTGCTGGCTGGGCCGGCACCAGCGGCCGAGGCGTTCCTCGCCCGCGAGGGCGACGCGCTGGTGGGGGCCGTGCTGTTCTCGCCGCTCGCGTTTTCGGACGACCCGCGGCGGGTCTTGCTGCTGTCGCCGATGGCGGTCGCGACGGGGCGGCAGGGCGAGGGGATCGGGCAGCGGCTGCTCGGTGAGGCGCTGGCCACGCTGGACGCCGAGGGCGTCGACGCGGTGCTGACCTACGGCGACCCGGCGTTCTACGGCCGGCTGGGGTTTCGGCCGCTCGACCCGCGCGAGACGGCACCGCCGTTCCCGTTGTCGATGCCGCAGGGGTGGCTCGGCCGGCCGCCCGGGGGCGAGGCGTCGGGCGCGCTCCCGCCCTTGCGGGGCACCAGCCGCTGTGCCGCGCCGCTTTCCGATCCGGCGCTCTGGTAGGGCGCCGCGCCGGGGGGGAGGGGCCGCGCACCGCGGGATCGGAGAGCGTGCCGCCCGTGCCGACAGCGCTGACGGTCAGGTGCGGTTGGCACGACGACCGCTGATGCCTGCAGCCCTGAAGCCACGGGCCTCAAGGCGCTCGGTCTTGCCCCACCCGCCCCGCCGAAGCGGGGTGTCCGCCGCGGCGTCCCTCAGAAATGGATCGCCCGACCGTAGGCGCTCAGAACCGACTCGTGCATCATCTCGCTCAGCGTCGGATGGGCGAAGACGGTGTGCATGAAGTCTTCCTCGGTCAGCTCGGCGGTCTTGCCGATGACGTAGCCCTGGATCAGCTCGGTGACCTCGGCGCCGACCATGTGGGCGCCCAGAAGCTCGCCGGTCCTGGCGTCGAAGACCGTCTTGACCAGCCCCTCGGGCTCACCCAGCGCGATGGCCTTGCCGTTGCCGATGAAGGGGAAGCGGCCGACCTTGACCTCGTGTCCGGCGGCCTTGGCCTTTTCCTCGGTCAGCCCGACCGAGGCGACCTGCGGCTGGCAATAGGTGCAGCCGGGGATGTTGGTGGCCTTGCACGGGTGGGCGTGCTGGCCGGCGATGAGTTCGGCGACCATCACGCCCTCGTGGCTGGCCTTGTGGGCAAGCCACGGCGCGCCCGCCACGTCGCCGATGGCGTAGAGCCCCTCGACCCCCGTCCGGCAGTATTCGTCGGTCACGACATGGGTGCGGTCGATCTTGACGCCCAGCTTTTCCAGCCCCAGCCCCTCGACGTTGCCGACGATCCCCACGGCCGAGATCACCGTGTCGAAGTCCCGCGTCTCGGTCTTGCCGCCGGTCTCGATATGGGCGGTCACCGTGCCGCCCTTGCGGTCGAGCTTCCTGACCGTCGCCTTTTCCAGGATCGTCATGCCCTGCTTGACGAACTGCTTTTTGGCGATGCCGCTGATCTCGGCGTCCTCGACCGGCAGGACGCGGTCCATGACCTCGACCACCGTGGTCTCGGCGCCGAGCGTGTTGAAGAACGACGCGAACTCGATCCCGATCGCGCCCGAGCCGATCACCAGCAGCTTCTTGGGCATCCGCTTCGGCACCAGAGCGTGCTTGTAGGTCCAGACCAGATCGCCGTCCGCCTCGAGCCCCGGCAACTCGCGCGCCCGCGCGCCGGTGGCGAGGATGATCGCCTTGCCGGTGATCTCGTCCGTGCCCTTGTCGGTCTTGACGCTCAGCTTTCCGGGGGCGGTCAGCGTCGCCTCGCCCATGATCACGGTGACCTTGTTCTTCTTGAGCAGGTGCCCGACGCCGCCTGACAGCTGCTTGGCCACCCCGCGTGAGCGCGCCACCACCGCGTCGAGGTCGAAGCCCACGTCGCCGGCCTTCAGCCCGTAGTCCTTGGCGCGTTCCATCATGTGGAACACTTCGGCCGAGCGCAGCAGCGCCTTGGTCGGGATGCAGCCCCAGTTGAGGCAGATGCCGCCCAGATGCTCGCGTTCGACGCAGGCGACCGACAGCCCGAGCTGCGCGGCGCGGATCGCCGCCACATAGCCGCCGGGTCCGGCGCCGATCACCACCACGTCGAATTGCTGCGCCATCCCATGTCCCCCGTTAACCTGCGGCCGTAACCGTGTGACGTCGGGTCACAATCGCAGGCTCACCCGAGGTCGGCAAGGACCACCTTGCCCGAGACGAGCGCGCCGTAACCGCCCGCGTCGAGCAGCGCCTGCTCGGCCGGCGTCGAGGTGCGGCCGAGCGCCGCGTTCCGCCACGGGAAGCGCCCGAAGGCCGCGATGGCGTCGCGGTGCAGCCGCGCGTGGCGCAGGTTCTCGCCCGGCATCCGCTCGGCGAACAGCGCGATGGCGCGGTCCTGATCGGCCAGCGACTCGCTGTGCTCGAAGGGCAGGTAGAAGAACTGCCGCGCGGGCTCGGGCGTGGCCATGTCGTGACCGGCGGCGATCGCCGCATCGGCGAGACGCAGCGCCAGCGCGTCGGTGGCGAAGGCGCGCGGGTCGCCGCGGAACATGTTGCGCGGGAACTGGTCGGTCAGGATCAGCGCGGCGAGCGCGCCCTCGGGGCCGCGGGCGGCCCAGTCGGGGGCGAGGGTCGCCGCGGCCTCCCACGCGGGGCGGAAGCGGTCGCGGATCGTCTGGTCCAGCGAGGTGCTGCGCGCATACCAGCCGTCGGCACCGACCTCGTCGACCCAGAAGCCGACCACCTCGGCGGGCGACACGTCAGCGGCGGGTGGTGCGGGCCGGGAGTCGGGCATGGCGGGTCAGTCCTCGTCGAGCGGGTGGGGCCGCGCGGCCGCCGAGTCGGCGGGCGGCTGGGTGGGCAGCGGCCCGGTGGAATCGCCAGCCTCGGCCAGAGCGGTCTCGACCCCGAAGGGGGTGGCCGCGGGCGAGAGGATGGCGAAGGCCTGGTCCTGCGCAGGCGTCGCGCGGCGCGTCATTCGCCAGCCGGCATAGCCCGACAGGATCGCCAGCAGCACGAGGATATAGACCCAGAACCCGACCGGCCCGATCGCCGACATCAGCCAGCCGGTGACGATCGGCCCGAACACCGACCCGCCGCCGTTGATGAGCAGAAGCCCGGCCGAGGCCGCCGCCATGTCGCGGCTGTCGAGCGAGTCGTTGGTATAGGCGATGAGCAGCGCATAGATCGGGTTGGCTACCCCGCCCAGAAGCGCCGAGGCCGCGAGGTAGCCCCAGATCGACGGCTCGGACAGCACCACGGCCGCGGTGGCGAGCGTCCCGAGGATGGCGAGGCCGGCGATCAGCACCCGCCGGTCCATCCGGTCCGAGAGCCAGCCGACCGGATACTGGGCCAGCAGCCCGCCGACCCAGATCGCCGCCACGAAGGCCGAGATCTCGCGCACGTTCAGCCCCGCGACCGCGCCCCAGACCGCGCCCATCCCCAGCAGCGCCGAGAACACCCCGCCGACGAGGAAGATGCCGACGCAGCCCAAGGGCGAGGTGCGGTAGAGCCGGGCAATGCTCATCGGCGCGATGCTCTCGAACCGCGGCGCCTCGACCTGCGACAGAAGGATCGGGGTGAAGGCCAGCGACACCAGCACCGAGGGGATGACGAAGAGCAGCCAGCCGCCCGGGTCGGGGACGTTCATCAGGATCTGGCTGATGACGAGGCCGAACATCTGGACGATGAAATAGACCGACATCGCCCGGCCGCGCGTCTCGTTGCCGGCGCTCGCGTTCATCCAGCTTTCGGCGGTGATGTAGACGCCGCAGAAGCTGAACCCGATCACCAGCCGCAAGAGCACCCAGGCGATCCAGTTGGTGTCGACCGCATAGAGGATCAGCACCGCCGAGATCAGCGAGCCGAGCGCGGCGAAGACCCGGACGTGGCCGACCCGCTGGATCATCCCCGGCACGATCAGGCTGCCCAGCACGAAGCCGCCGAAATAGGCCGACATGACGACCGACATGAGGTTCGTCGGGATGCCCTCATGCGCGCCGCGGATGCCGAGCAGCGTGCCCTGCATCCCGTTGCCGACCATGAGCAGCATGACCCCGGCCAGCAGCGGCCAGGTGGATCGCAGGACGCTCAGCATGATGCCTCGGGCAGAAGCAGCGAGGCGTCGCCGTAGCTGAAGAAGCGATAGCGCGCCGCGATGGCATGGGCGTAGATCGCGCGGATGCGGTCCTGCCCCATCAGCGCCGAGACGAGCATGAGCAGCGTCGATTTCGGCAGGTGGAAGTTGGTCATCAGCCCGTCCGTGACGCGGAAGCGGTAGCCGGGGCGGATGAAGATGTCGGTCGCCCCGTCGAAGGGTCGGATGGTGCCGTCCGCGTCTGCGGCGCTCTCGATCAGGCGCAGGGCGGTGGTGCCGACGGCGATGACGCGCCGCCCCTCGGTCCGGGCGCGGGCGATGGCGGCGGCGGCCTCGGGCGTGACGATGCCGCGCTCGGCGTGCATCCGATGCTGCGAGACGTCGTCGGTCTTGACCGGCAGGAAGGTGCCGGCGCCGACGTGGAGCGTGACGTGGACGAACTCGACCCCGTCCCGGGCGAGCTGCGCGAGCAGGGGGGCGTCGAAATGCAGGCTCGCGGTCGGGGCGGCGACGGCGCCCGCGGCGCGGGCCCAGACGGTCTGATAGTCGGTGCGGTCCTGCGCATCAGGCGCCCTGAGCGCGGCGATGTAGGGGGGCAGGGGCATGGCGCCGACCTCGGCCAGCGCCGCGTCGAAGGCCGCGCCGACGGCGTCGAAGGCCAGCGTCGCCTCGCCCTCGGCGATGGCGGTGACGCGGGCCGAGAGGTGGTCGCCGAAGCGGATCACCTCGCCGGGCTTGAGCTTGCGCAGCGGCTTGACCAGCGCCTTCCAGCCGCCCTCGGGAGTGGGCTCGGTCAGCGTGACCTCGATGCGGGCCACGGCGTCGCCCTGGGGCGTCGGGCGGGTGCGGGTGCCCGTGAGCCGCGCCGGGATCACCTTGGTGTCGTTCAGGACCAGCAGATCGCCGGGGCGCAGGAACGCTGGCAGGTCCGCGACCGTCGCATCGGTGATCCGGTCGCCCTGCGCGACCAGCAGCCGCGCGGCGCTGCGCGGGCGCGCGGGCCGTGTGGCGATCAGCCCCTCGGGCAGATCGAAGTCGAAGTCCGACAGGCGGAGAGGAGGCGGATCGGCGGGCTGCATGGCGGTCTTGTCGGCCCGCCGCCGCCCAGGGTCAAGCGGGGGCAGGGCGGGGTCGCGGGAACGTCAGACGGGGGGCGGTTTCGGCGGGGGCGGGCGGTGCCTCGGGCCGTGGGGTGGGGCGGGCGAGAGGGGCCGTCCCGCTTCGGCGCGCGGTGCCGGGGTCCGGGCGCGCAGGCCGGGCCGCACGCCTGACCGCGGGACGAGGACGCCCGCCCGCACACACGCCGCCCACCCCCCGCGCACCCCGCGCCCTTCCCAACCGCGCGCCGCCTGTCTAAAGACGGCTCACCCGAGCCAGAGGACCTCCGATGAGCCAGCCGCTTCCGCCCCCGGTCGAACCGCAGATCGGCGCCGCGATCGAACCGCAGCCGGGGATCATGGAGATCGCGCTCTACGAGGCCGGGACCGCCACCCTCTCGGGGCGCAGCGACGTGCTGAAGCTCAGCTCGAACGAAAACCCCTTCGGCCCGTCCGAAAAGGCGCGCGAGGCGGTGGCGCGGGCGGCGCACCAGATGCACCGCTACCCCTCGACCGACCACGCCCGGCTGCGCGCCGCCATCGCCGAGGTGCACGGGCTCGATCCCGACCGGATCATCTGCGGCGTGGGCTCGGACGAGATCATCCACTTCCTTTGCCAGGCCTATGCCGGGCCGGGAACCGAGGTGCTGTTCACCGAGCACGGGTTCCTGATGTACCGCATCAGCGCCATGGCCGCGGGTGCCACGCCGGTGGCCGCGCCCGAGCGTGAGCGCGTCACCGACATCGACGCGCTGATCGCCGCGGCGACGCCGGCCACGCGGCTGATCTTCGTCGCCAACCCCAACAACCCGACCGGCACGATGATCGAGCTGGCCGAGCTCGAGCGGCTGGCCGCCGCCGTGCCGCAGGCGATCCTCGTCATCGACGCGGCCTATGCCGAGTATGTGGGCGGCGACTATGACGGCGGGGCCGAGCTCGCCTCGCGGCTGCCCAACGTGGTGATGACGCGCACCTTCTCGAAGCTCTACGGCCTGGGCGGGCTGCGGGTCGGCTGGGGCTACGGGCCGCGCGCGGTCATCGACGTCCTCAACCGCATCCGCGGGCCGTTCAACCTGTCGAACGTGGCGCTGGACGGGGCCGAGGCGGCGGTGCGCGACCGCGCCCACGCCGAGCACGCGCGGGCCGAGAACGCCCGGCTGCGCGGCTGGCTCGCTTCGGCGCTGACCGAGCGGGGGGTGCCCTCGGACCCCTCGCACGCGAACTTCATCCTCGCCCGCTTTGCCGACGCCGCCACCGCCGAGGCCTGCGACGCCAGCCTGCGGGACGAGGGGATCATCGTCCGCCGCGTGGCCAGCTACGGCCTGCCCGCGTGCCTCAGGATCACCGTCGGCGACGAGGCGTCCTGCCGCCGCGTCGCCCATGTCATCGGCCAGTTCATGGCCACCCGCGACGCGGAGACCGCGCCATGAGCGCCCGGTTCGAGCGGGTGGCGCTGATCGGGCTGGGGCTCATCGCCGGCTCGATGGCGCACGCGATGCGGGCGGGGGGGCTCGCCGGGCGGATCACCGGCCACGCGCGCTCGGCCGAGACCCGCGCCACGGCGGCCGAGATCGGGCTGGTGGACGAGGTGTTCGAGACCGCCGCCGAGGCCGTCGCGGGCGCCGATCTCGTGGTCCTCGCCGTGCCGGTGGGGGCGATGGCCGACGTCGCGGCCGAGATCGCCCCGCATCTGGCGCCGGGGGCCATCGTGACCGACGTGGGCTCGGTCAAGCAGGCGGTGATCGACGCGGTCGGCCCGCATCTGCCCGAGGGGGTGCATTTCATCCCCGGCCACCCGCTGGCGGGGACCGAGCACTCCGGCCCGCGGGCGGGGTTCGCCTCGCTCTTTCGCAACCGCTGGTGGCTGCTGACCCCGCTGGAAGGGACCGACGCGGACGCGCTTTCGCGGCTCGAGGCGCTGATCCGGGCGATGGGCGCGAATGTCGAGGTGATGGAGGCGCCGCACCATGACCTCGTGCTGGCGGTGACGAGCCACGCGCCCCACCTGATCGCCTATACGATGGTCGGCGTCGCGGACCACCTGCGGCGGGTGACCGAGTCCGAGGTGATCCGCTATTCGGCCGCGGGCTTCCGCGACTTCACCCGGATCGCCGCGTCGGACCCGACGATGTGGCGCGACGTGTTCCTGCACAACCGCGAGGCGACGCTGGATATCCTCGGCCGCTTCGCCGAAGAGCTGTTCGTGCTGCAGCGCGCGATCCGCATGGGCGACGGGCAGCATCTGCACGACTATTTCACCCGCACCCGCAACATCCGCCGCGGGATCATCGAGGCCGGCCAGGACACCGCCGCGCCCGACTTCGGCCGCGGGGCCGGGCCGGGCTGAGGCGCGGCCTCAGGGCGCGAACAGCGGCGCCGGGCCGATGGGCATCGGCCCGAGGAAGCTGCGCCCGTCGCGGAAGATCAGGGTGATGCGCAGCGTGCCCTCGGGCGGCGGGGGCGGCGCGGTGATGCCGGCGGGCAGCGTGACCTCGGCGCCCGAGGCCGTGCGCAGCGCGGTGGTGGCGAGCGGCACCACCTGCGCGGGGAGTGCCCCCAGCGCCGCGGCGAGGTCGAGCCAGCCGCGCGGGTCGGGCGTGTCGACGAAGGCCGCGCCCGCGGCGCGCCCCTCGGCATCGGCGGTGACGTGGCCGCTGATCCGCGCGTGGTGCGCGCCCACCTGAAGCCTGACCCCGTCCGAGTTCACGCCGACGAGGCGCGGCGGCGTTTCCTCGCCCGGTTTCAGCGCTCCGGTGAGGTAGAGTTGCGCCGCCCCGTCGATCCCGATCGGCCCCGCCTCGGCCAGCGCCGGCGGCACCGGGCCGAGCGCCGCGGGGACAAGCTGCGTGAGCGTGCCCGCCACGCGATAGCTCGCGCGCGCCGCCTTTGGCGCGTGGCCGCCCATCGGCGTCAGCGTGGCGGTGACGTCCACCCCCTCGGCCAGCGGCGCCCCGTCGAGGGTGACGGCGCTCGCCTTGGCCCCCGCCGCGCCGATCGCCATGCCGTTGCCGGGCGAGACGCGCAGGCTCATCCCGCCGCCGGTCAGCGCGAGCGCGCGGTCGCCGGGCAGGGTCAGCGCGGGGGGCAGGGTGGCGTGAAACGTCGTCGGCGCCGTCGGCGCGGCCCAGAGGTCGAGCGCCGGCAGCGTCGCCGGCCCGGCCTCGGTCGCAAACTTCAGCTCCGCGAGATGCAGCCCGATGCGGTCGATGCGGCGCAGGGGGGTGACGGAGGCGGCCTCGATCTGCGGGTCGTCGGCGATGCGGCGCGCGGCCTCGCGCGCGAGCCAGGTCTCGCCGCCCAGCCACGCCGCGGCCAGCGCCGCCGCGACGACCAGAACCAGAAGGATCAGCCTGCGCATTCGGTCCCCGCCCAGCTTGTCGCCCGTGCCGTGGGGGCGCGCTTGCAACTTTGCCTGCCCGGCCTAACCTGCCGGCAAGCGAAAGGGCAAGGGATGCATCACGGCGGCTGGGTGTTCGGATATGGTTCGTTGATGTGGGCGCCCGAGTTCCCCGTCGCCGAGCAGGTGATCGCGCAGGCCGACGGCTGGCGGCGCAGCTTCTGCCTGCGCTCGATCCAGCATCGCGGCACCGCCGAGGCGCCGGGGCTGGTCCTCGGGCTCGAGGCGCAGCCGGGGCATCTCTGCACGGGCCTCGCGCTCAGGGTCGAGGCGCCGCTCTGGCCCGAGGTCCACGCCGCGCTGCGCGCCCGCGAGCTGGTGACCGAGGCCTACCGCGAGGCGCTGGTGCCGCTCGAACTGGCGGACGGACGGCGGGTCGAGGCGCTGACCTATGTCATGCGCCCCGAGCACTGGCAGTACTGCGGCGGGCTGGGGATCGAGGAACAGGCGCGGATCATCGCCTCGGCCCACGGCGGGCGGGGGCCGAACGCCGAGTATCTGTTCAACACCGCCGCGCATCTGGACGAGCTGGGCATCCCCGACGACGACATCGCGGCGCTGGCGGCGCAGGTGCGCGCGCTGACCGCTCAGCGCGGGTCGATGAGCGCGTAAGGGTCGGGGAACGCCGCGAGATAGTCGAGCATCGGCCCCGCCGCGCGCCACTGGCGCAAGAGCGCGCGGCCGAGCGTCCGGCGGTCGGGCCAGGCGCGGCGCGTGAGGTCGGGGGCGGCCAGCCCCGGCGGCAGCCCGGCATAGGCGGCGCGGTAGCGCATCGGCACGATGCCGGCCGCGGCGGCGAGCCAGGGCTTGGCCGGGCCGATGAAATGGACGAGGCAGGGGTCCGCCATCGCGGTCAGATGCGCCGAGGCCCAGGTGAACTGCCAGTTCCAGAGCGGGCTCATCTCAGTCCAGTCGCCGTTCAGCACCCCGTTCAGCAACGCCTGGTCGCGGCCGATCCCGGCGAGGTGGCTGCGGGCAAAGGCGGCGCAGCGCGCCGACAGGTCGGCCGCGGCCCAGGCGTCGGTGTCGATCAGCACGACGCCCGCGTTGAAGTAGGGGGCGGCGGGGCGGCCGAGCTGTTTCTGGTCCGGGGTCCGCTTGCCGGGATTGCGCCACTGGCGGTTGTCGCGTACCGCCGCTACCGCCCGCCCGCGTAGGTCAGCCGCGAGCAGCGGCGTCGGGTCGCCGCGCTCGAGCAGGATGTCGGCGTCCAGCACGAGGATGCGTCGCCAGCGCCCGGCCAGCGCGCGGGCCAGGAAGATCTCCATATAGGTGGCGAGCGAGCGGCGTGCGTCGAGCGGCAGCGATTGCGCGAGCCCCGCGTCCTGCGCCGCGACATGGCCGATCCCTGCGGCGCCAAGCGCAGGCGGCAGGGCCAGCGGCTCGGGCGAGCCGATCAGCACGTCGAACCCCTGCCCCTCGACCGCCGCGAGTTGGGCCGCGAGCACCCCCGCATAGGGCAGGTAGGCACCGTCGCAGGCGACGATCACCGCGGCGTCGGCGGTCTGGCGAAAACCGGGGGAGAGGGTCGGGTCCATTCCGCTGAACATCCCCGGCCGGGGCGGATTGGCAACCCCCCGAGTCTACGGCGGGGGCAAGGAATCAAAGGGGCCGGCAGATCGCTCTGCCGGCCCGGGCCGCCTTGCGCGGGGAGGAGCGCGCGGCGACGGGTTCCGCGCCTCGGGTATGCTCCCCCAAGGTGAGGGGGGGCGGACCTGCGCGAGGGAGGGGCTGACCGGCGTTGCTACGCCGGTCAGCTTGGCGTCACTTGGCCCAGCTGCCTTCGCCGATCCACCGCAGCGCGGTCAGCGACGGCATGAACATGTATTCGCCCCCCGCCATGCGGTTGAACGTCGTCACGCCGTTGATGCGCTTGCGGGCCGGCTCCTCGGGGATGGTGAACTGTCCCGGTTCGGGATGCAGGCCCACGATCGGGTCGCGCTCTTCACCGAGGTCGATGAAGTTGCCGCGGTTGATCCACTCCTGCTGCATGAACTCGATCGTGTCGAAGGCCCGGGCGCTGATGAAGATGAAGAAGATGCCGCGATCCTCGGCCGCGTCGTCGGCGGCGGTGACGTCCGGCGTCCACTTCGGCCCGAAGGTCGAGGACCGGCGGATGATCCGCTTGATCTTCACGTCGGTGAGGATCGTCATCTGCCCGTCGCGCGGGTTCATCCGGCGCATGTGGCTCGACATCGGGCACATCAGGCCCTTCTGGTCGTTCGAGAAGTCGAAGTCGTTGTTGCGCGCCGGATCGTCGCCGAGTTCCTTGTCCTCATGCTCGGGCGACAGCACCAGCGGCGCGCCCGACTGCCAGCGGCCGAACATCTTGGCGGCCAGCAGGTGCTGGGCGTCGGCGCCCTCGGCGTGCGACTTGACGAAGTCGTTGAACGCGCCGACCCGGCTGATGAACTTGCGCAGCACGACATAGCTGCCGTTGCGGCCGAGATCGGCCGGCTCGGGCATCCCGAGCGGGCTGCCGGTCTCGCTGTTCTCGCCGAGGATGAACTCGCCCGGGGCGATCGCCTCCTGGTCCCCGGGCCACGGGTCGACGCCGCTGCCCTTGATGTCGGGCTGCGCGATCGAGTCGCGGAAGCCGAAGGGGTTCTTGGCCTCTTCGTCGGCCGCGAACTCGTGCGTGCCGAGCAGCGTGACGCCGCTCGACTTGTCGAGCTCGCCCTTCGCCTTCTCCACCGCCTTGTCGAGTGCCGCCTTGTCCACGGCGTAGATCGTCAGGGCGATGTGGCAGTGCCCCTCGCGGAACGCCTCGTCCCAGTGCTCGGGGGCGTTCTCGTCGAAGTCGCGCAGGATGTCGGCGCGGGCCGCCATGCCCTGCTGGAAGGGCAGCGGAAAGGTCTTCAGCGTGTCCTCGGGCAGGCCGAGCGCCTTGAGCCCCGCGTGGCTGATCGCCACGCCGGTCCAGGCGTCGAGGTCGTCGTGGAACCCGTCGGCCGAGGGGATGTGCGGCGCGAGGCGCGCAATCAGGTCGCGCCCCCCTTCGGCCTCATCTACGTGCAGCATCGCGTGGACGCCGCAATAGGGCTCGGGCCGGTTGCGCAGGATCAGCGCCTGGATGTCGTCCAGCTGCAGGTCCACCTTGTCGCGCGAGAACCGCTGCTTGATGCGGGAAAGTAGCGCCATCTCAGTAGTCCACCGGCTCGGGCTTGGCGATCTCGTCGGTCAGCTTCTTCATCGCCGCCCGGGTCGTGTCGTCCACGTCCGCGTTCTTGTTCATCGTGTCGAGGAACTCGTTCAGCGCGTGCTCGGTGCGCTGATAGCGGCGCACGTCCACGACGGTGACCTGCGGGTTGGCCACGAACCAGCCCGAGGCGTCGATCTGGTGATCGGCGATGAAGTCCTTGACCTCGGGGCTGTCGATGCCCGGCCAGCCCTCGACGTTCTGGAACAGCAGGTCCATCAGCTCGGGGATCTTGGTGGCGAAGTCGTTGATGTAGGCGTCCCAGTCGCCGTCATAGGTGGTGGCGAACAGGATCTTGGTGTCGTTGTCGAGGAACACGAACCGCATGTCGTGCAGCGTCGAGACGCGCTGCGCGCCGTCCATGTTGCCGTTCGTCAGGTTGAAGATGCGGCGCAGGCGGTCGGCGCCACCGGGCTTGAGGTCGGCGATGGCGGTCAGCTCGGACACGTTGCCCGACTGCATCCCGGCGCGGCCGGCGCTCTGGGCGGTGCCCTTGAGGTCGGGGTTGTGCTTGCGGATGATCGCCTCGAGCGCGATCTTCGCGAGCGTCGGGGCGTCGGTCGCGACCTCCTCGATCCGGCGACGGATCTCGGCCAGCTTGCTTTCGTCCTCGAGGCGGGGGTCGCCGCCGGTCTCGCGCAGTTTCTCGGCCATGGCTGTGGTCCTTTCTCTGATCGGGTGAGGGGGGAGGGGAGGGGGGTCAGGCGGGGATGTCGGCGGCCGACGCGGGCTCGGTCCGCGTCACGGCGTTCAGCCGGTGACGGCGGTCCGACGAGACGTCATAGACGGTGCGCCGGATGCGCATGATCGAGCCGAGCGGCTGGTGCGCGGTGATCCCCTGCCACGGGTTGAAGGACAGCACGTCGTCGGCATAGACGCGCCGCGCGTCGCTGAAGCTGTCCTGCGGGGCGAAGCGAACGGTGCCGATCACCTGCTGGGGGGATTTCTCCTCGTCCCAGAGGATCGCGGCATCCTCGACCGGCATCTCGTCCAGATCGGTGCAGAGCTGCACGCGCAGGTCATAGACCGCCTCGTTGTCGCGGAAGAAGTCGCGCACGACCTCTTCGATGCGGGAATACGACATGTCCTCGATCGGCTGGCCGGTCAGCGCGCGGACGTTCTCGGACCGCGGCGCGAGCGAGACCTTGCCGATGTAGTCGCCAAAGCGCAGCGCGCCCTGGGTGAAGAACGTCTCGCCCAGCAGGTTGTCGTTCGAGAGCGCCAGACCCTGCAGCGTCACGCCCGGCGTGGCGCCGACGGCCTCGATTGCGTTCTCGAGCCTGCGGGCGACCGCGGCGCCGAAGCGCTGCACCCGCTGGGGCGCCTGGGCCCGCTTTTCGAGCAGGCCGAGCATCTGCTTGTATTTCGGGATGTCGCCGAAGGGCAGCACCGGCAGGTTCACCATCAGGAAGTCCTGCGAGTGGCTGTCGTCGCGCTTGAGCAGACGGTTGCCCTCGACGCCCATGATCTTCAGCGCGAAGCCGCGCGGCTGGGGGATCTCGTCGCTGTGGATGTCGCCGGGGGCCGACGAGATCCGCGCCACCACGTCGTACTCGCCCGGTTGGGCGAAGACGCCCTGGCGCAGATGCGCGGGCAGGTCGGCGGGGATGGTCAGCGTGCCGGTCAGGACGCCGTGGCTTTTGGCGTGGGCGTCGCGGATGGCGTGCCGGTGACGCTCGAATGCCTCCAGGTTCGTCTCGGACATCTGGTCGGTGATCTCGGCGATGAGGCGCGCCTCGTCCTCGACCGGGACTTCGACCTCGGGGGTGTAGCGGACGTAGTTGTCGGTCATCGGGCGATCCTTTCGGCAAGGCGGTTCGAGGGGCAGTTCGGGGGGGCGGTTCGGTGTGCCTGAAGCAGATATCGGGTCAGGGGTTTGAGATATGAAGTGATATCCGAGTTTCCGCAGCGTCAGTTTGGATATCAATTGAAATCTGAAGTACTAGTGTCATCTATGAAACGCAGGAACGACCTGTTCCGTTCAAGTTCCGGACTGCGAATCAGAAAAAGAGGACACGTCATGCGAAATCCCGCCTATCCCCATGCACCGCGCCCCGTGGACCATCAGCCCGACGCCACCGCCGGCTACTGGCACCACAGCAAGCAGAACACCCTGCCCCAGCCGGACATGATCGGCACCTACCAGCGCCACAAGCCGTTCGCGCCCGAGGGGGTGACGGATCGCAAGGCGCTGATCATCGGCGGCGGCATCGCCGGGCTCGCGGCCGCGTTCTACCTGATCCGCGACGGCCACATGCCGGGGGCCAACATCACGGTCTACGACGCGCTGCCGGTCTCGGGCGGGTCGATGGACGGGGCCGGCAACCCCGAGGACGGCTATATCGTCCGGGGCGGCCGCGAGATGAACTGGAACTACGACCAGCTGTGGGACATGCTGCAGGACGTGCAGGCGCTGGAACTGCCCGAGGGCTACAGCGTCCTTGACGAATACCGCATGGTCAACGACGCCGACCCGAACTGGTCCAAGGCGCGGCTCATGCACAAGCAGGGCCAGATCCGCGACTTCTCGACCCTCGGGCTGACCAAGCCGCAGCAGTGGGAACTCGTCCGGCTGATGCTGGCCCGGAAAGAGGACCTGGACGACCTCACCATCGAGGACTGGTTCAGCGAGGGCTTCCTGCAGTCGAACTTCTGGTTCCTGTGGCGCTCGATGTTCGCCTTCGAGAACTGGCAGAGCCTGCTCGAGATGAAGCTTTACGTGCACCGCTTCGTCGACTCGATCGACGGGCTGACCGACATGTCGGCGCTGGTGTTCCCGAAGTACAACCAGAACGACGGCTTCATCAAACCGCTGGTCCGCCACCTCAAGGACCGCGGCGTGACGTTCCGCTTCGGCACCCGCGTCACCGACATGAGCTTCGATGAAAAGGACGGCGCCCGCACCGTCACCGCCTTGCACGCGGTCGTGGACGGCACCCCGCAGCAGATCGCGGTCGGCCCTCGCGACCTCGTCTTCGCGCTGCCCGGCTCGATCACCGAGGGCACGAGCTACGGCGACATGGACACCGCCCCGCCCCGCATCCGCTTCGAGGGCGAGCCGGGGCCCGAGAGCGACTGGACGCTGTGGCGCAACCTCGCCTCCAGGTCGCCGGTCTTCGGCAAGCCGGAGAAATTCTACAGCCAGCCCGACCGCTCGATGTGGGAATCCGCGACGCTGACCTGCAAGCCGTCGGCGCTGACCGAGCGGCTGGCCGACCTGTCGGTCAACGACCCCTATTCGGGCCGCACCGCGACCGGCGGGATCATCACCTTCACCGACTCGTCCTGGGTGCTCAGCGTCACCATCAACCGCCAGCCGCATTTCCCCGACCAGCCCAAGGACACGCTGGTGGTCTGGGTCTATGCGCTGCTGATGGACAAGCCCGGCGACAAGGTGAAGAAGACCATGCCCGAGTGCACGGGGCGCGAGATCCTGTCGGAGCTCTGCCACCACCTCGGCATCCCGCAGTCGCAGCTCGACGGCATCGTCCAGCAGACCAAGGTCCGGTTGGCGCTCATGCCCTACATCACCGCGCAGTTCATGCCGCGCGCCAGGGGCGACCGCCCCGAGATCGTACCCGAGGGCTGCACCAACCTCGCGCTGCTGGGGCAGTTCGTGGAGACCCGCAACGACGTGGTGTTCACGGTGGAAAGCTCGGTCCGCACCGGGCGGATCGCGGCCTATACGCTGCTCGACCTGCCCAAGCAGGTGCCGGACCTCAGCCCGACGCAGTACGACATCCGCAACCTCTTGAAGGCCGCGCGGGCGCTCAACAGCAACCAGCCCTTCCCGGGCGAGCGGCTGCTGCACAAGCTGCTGGGCAACACCTATTATGCCCATATCCTGCCGCCGCTGCCCGAGCATGACGACGGCGGGCCGATCGGGGCGGATGCAAGTCTGTTGATCCGCGCCGGTGGTCAGGCCATTACCGGAGTGGTGCGGCGCCTCGCGGCGACGCTCAGCCTGCAGCAGAAGGATGACCGTCGCACATGACCCAGCTGCCGCAGCGCCGCAGCCGCGCCCAGATGCAAGAGGAAACCCGGTCCCGCCTGATCGAGGCCGCCAATGACATCATCGCCGAGGGCGGTGTGGCGGCCGCCTCGATCCGCGGCGTGTGCGAGCGGGCCGGGTTCTCGCAGGGCGCGTTCTATTCCAACTTCACCGACAAGGAGGAGTTGTTGCTGGCGCTGCTCGAGCAGCAGATGCACGCCGCCATCCGCGAGATCGAGGATCTGATGGCGCGGATGGTCGGCGGCTCGCTGGACGAGGACCTGTCGCTGCTGGCCGCCCGGCTGCAGGAGCTGGGCGACCAGCCGGTGCCGGCCCGGCTGACCATCGAACTTTACCTCCACGCCCGCCGCGACCCGAACTTCGCCGCCCATCTCGACCGCCTGCGGGCGGCCTATCACACAGACTTCGCGCGCCTGCTCGACGGGCTCGCGGCGCGGCACGGGGTGAAGTGGCAGGTTCCGCCACTGCATCTGTCGCAGATGCTGCACACGCTCTGGACGGGGTATGTCGTCCAGTCCCCGAACGACCGCCCGAGCCTCGCCGACGCGCTGCGGCTGATCTGCCGGTCGAGCGTCGCGCCGCGCTGAGCGGGACGGTCGCAGCTCAGCCGCGGATCAGTCCGGGCAACCCTGCTGAAATCCGCGGTCGCAGTGCCGGGCCAGCCGGTCGCTGTCTGCGGCGGTCCACCCCTCGGGCGCGGTGACCGCGGCCCACGGCCCGACGTAGTCCGGCGCATAGTAGCTGTGGCCGTAGCCCGCCGGCGCCGTGGTGGCGAGCGCCATGTCGAGCGCCAGCTGGAACTGCGTCACCACCGGAACGAAGCGCAGCTCGGGCGAGACGTCCGGCGCCGGCGGCTCGCGCATCCAGGCGGGCGCGCGCCAGAACGACGCCGGCTCGTAGAACACGATCGGGTCGCTCGGATACTGCAGGAACATCAGCCGCATCGGACCCCATCCCTCGGGCCCGCCCGCGTCGCGCAGGTGCGAGGCGAAGCGGATCAGCCGCCCGTCGCCCACCACCGGCATGACGTGCGGGCTGCCCGGGTCGCGCGCCGCGGTCGCCTCGGCCCAGAAGCCCGAGGGGAAGGGCGAGCCGGTCCAGAACGCCCCGTCGATCGGCTCGTCGAGCAGCGCGAAGAGGTCGGTCCCGTGCATCGAGGCCCAGGCGCCGAGGCTGAGCCCGTGGATGTAGAGCCGCGGCCGCATCTCGCGCGGCAGGCTGCGCCAGTAGGCGTGGATTGTGCGGATCAGCGCAGTCGCCTGCTCGAGCCCCGAGTTCGTCTCAAGCAGCAGCGCCAGCGGCGATTGCAGATAGGAATACTGCGCCGCGACCGTGGCCACGTCACCGTTGTGCATGTATTCGAGCACGTCGAAACTGCCGGGGTCGAGCCAGCCGGTGCCGGTCGGCAGCGCCACGACCAGCACCTTGCGGTCGAACCCGCCGACCCGCTTCAGCTCCTCGAGCGCGATGCGGGCGCGGATCGCGGGATCCTCGTCCTGGGCAAGCCCGACATAGACCCGGACCGGCCGCAGCGCCGGGCGCCCCGAAAAGGCAGCGATCGCTTCGGCAGACGGCCCGCCGGTGACGAAATCGCGGCCGGGCTGGCCCATCGCCGCCCAGTCGATGCCCGAGGCGGCGCTGCCCGGCAGGGCCGGGTCCGCGGGCGGCGGCGGCGCGGTGTCGAAGAGCGCCTGCGCCGCGGTGTAGGACGCGTCGAGCCCCGCGATCACCCGGTCGAGCACCCCGTCGCGGGTGACGATCAGCAGCGCGATCAGCACCAGCAGCAGCCCCGCGACATCGGCCGTGCGGCTGTGCATGTGCCGGGCCAGCCGCTGCCGCACGGCGTCGAAGCTGAGCCGGATCATCAGCCCCGCCAGCATCAGGACGGTGAAGACGGTGATGGCGAGCGCGAGCATCGGCAGCGACTGGATCGTCTCGATCGGCGCCATCCCCATGCGGGTGCGGATGCCGTTTTGCCACTCGCCTGCCTGCGCGAGACAGACGGCCAGCGCCGCGAGGACCGGCGCGGCGAGCACCGCATGGGCCACGTCCGCCGCCCGTCCGCGCAGTTCGGGCAGCATCAGCGCCCGCCAGAGGCTGAGCCAGAACCGCGCGATCAGGTATCCCAACGCGGCCACGAGGCCGCCGAGCGCGCCCTGCACCTGCCAGCTGCGCGGGATGAGCGAGGGGGTGAGCGAGGCGGCGAAGAACAGCAGCCCGAAGAGCAGCGGCAGCATGGCGAGGCCGAGGGGTTTGCGCAGGTTCATGGCGTGTCGTCTCGCATGTGTCTCGGGCGTCGCGGTGACGATGCCAAACGCCGGCCGCCGGGCCAAGCGGGTGGCGACGGCGCGGGCGAGGAACCCAGCGTTCGGCGAAGATTCCGACGCCCGTTCGCCGGTCGGGGGCCTGTTGCGGCCGTGCCGAACATCGCGGGCGAGCGGGGCCTGCCTGTTGCGGCGGGCCGCAGGCAGATCGGTTGCATCGTAATCGAGCGGAGCAGCGCCAAGACGCTCCCGTGAGCGCGGCAGGGGGGCCGCGAGCCCGCGCCACCTGAACAGAAAACCCGGGCGCGGCCTCTCGGCCGCCCCGGGTCACGAGGTGCAGGTCAGACCTTACTGCCGATCATCGCCTGGATCGGCGAACACATCGGCCCACTCGGGATGACGTTCCGCCTCGGCGCGCACGAAGCTGCAGAGCGGCACGATCCGCTCGCCACTCGCCCGCGCGTCCGCCACCAGCGCCTGCACGAGCGCCTTGCCCACCCCGCGCCCACCCATCGCGTCGGGGACGCCGGTGTGGTCGGCGCTGATGAGGCCCTCGCCCTGCCGGGTGAAGGTCAGCTCGCCCTCGGCGTCGAGGCCCTCGATCCGGGCCACGTAGCGGCCGCCGGGGCCGCCGTCCTCGCGGGTGATGGTGACGTCGGTCATTCGTGTCGCTTCCTGTCCAGTCGGGGGTTGGGAGGCCGGGGCGACCCCCGGCCCAGTCCGTCAGGCGGCGCGCGCCGCCATCGTCGCGTTGGCCCACCACGCGAGCTCGTCCAGCATGGCGTTGAGCGACGGGGCCAGCACCTCTTCCACCGTGCTCATCTCGCCGTTCTGACCCAGCGGCGAGACCTTGAAGAACTCGCCCCCGCCCAGGTGGACGGCGTTGCGCAGCGGCACCATCTGCAGTTCGACGCCGATCGTGCGCAGATGCTCGATCGCGCGGGCCGCACCCACGCCGCCATAGCCCATCGCGGCCAGCGGCTTGCGGTTCCATTCCTTGTAGGCCTGGTCCAGCGCGTTCTTGAGCGCGCCGGTGATCGAGTGGTTGTACTCGCCCGTCACGACGATGAACCCGTCGAAGCTGCCGATCTTGTCCTGCCAGGCCACGGCCCGCGGATCGCTGGACGGCACCCAGGCGTTCGAGGCGACCTCGTCGAAGAACGGCAGGTCGAAGTCGCGCAGATCGACCAGCTCGAAGGTCATGTCGTCGCGGGCGCTGGCTTTCTCGAGCAGCCAGTTCGCGGGCTTGTCGGCAAACCGGGCCTTGCGGGTCGAGCCGATGATGATGGCGATATGCGGTTTGGTCATGGTGCAGCGGTCCTTCGTCTGTCGCAGTCACGGATGGGCGCTTGCCGGTGCACGCGCCGGGTGTGCCACCTACTTGGCCCTCCGGCGGGCCGGCGGCCAGAGCCGGTTCCGAGAAACCGGCGTTCTGTCCTGTCGAACGAAGGCGCCTTGCGCAGCGCGAGGTGTGGCGGACCTCAGAACCGCAGATCGTCGGTGCCCTTCAGCGCGAGGATCTCGCGCGCCTCGTCGGGGGTCGCGACCTCGAGCCCCAGCCCCTCGATGATCTGGCGCACCAGCCGCACCTGCTGGGCGTTCGTCTCGGCCAGCTTGCCGGGCCCGGCCCAGAGCGAATCCTCGAGCCCCACGCGGACGTTGCCGCCCATCGCCGCGGCCATCGCCGCGATCGGCAGCTGGTTCTTGCCCGCCCCCAGCACCGACCAGCGGTACTGGTCGCCGAACAGCCGGTCGGCGGTGCGCTTCATGTGCATCACGTCGTCCGGGTGCGCGCCGATCCCGCCCATCAGCCCGAACACCGTCTGGATGAACAGCGGCCCCTTCACGATGCCGCGGTCGTGGAAATACTTGAGGTTGTAGAGGTGCGAGGTGTCGTAGCACTCGAACTCGAAGCGCGTGCCGTTGGCGCCCAGATCGGTCATCACCCGCTCAAGATCGCCGAAGGTGTTGCGGAAGACGATGTCGCGGTTGCCGAGATAATCCTGTTCCCACGCGTGCTTCAGCTTGCCCTCGAAGCGGTCGAGCATCGGGAAGAGGCCGAAGTTCATCGTGCCCATGTTCATCGAGGCGACCTCGGGGCGGAAGGTCGCGGCGGGCTTCATCCGCTGCTCGATGGTCATGGTGGGGGCGCCGCCGGTGGTGAGGTTCAGCACCACGTCCGAGCGCTGCTTGATGACCTGCAGGAACGGCAGGAACGCCTCGGGCGACTGGTCGGGGCGGCCGTCCTGCGGGTCGCGGGCGTGCAGGTGGACGATGGCGGCGCCGGCCTCGGCGGCGCCGATGGCGGCCTCGGCGATCTCGGCCGGGGTGATCGGCAGGTGCGGCGACATCGATGGCGTGTGGATCGCCCCGGTCACGGCGCAGGTGATGATCGTCTTGCGGGTCTTGGCCATGGTCCTAGTCCTTTCGGGCGCGGCTGCGCAGGTGGGTGTCGAGCGCGGCGAGTTCCGCGTCGCGCCAGGCGGTGCCGGCACGGACGCCCTCGGGCGTGGCGCGCTGGGGGAAGGCGGCGGCGACCCGCTCGGCGGCGCTCGCAGTGAAGGCGTCGCCCTGGGCGCAGCTGTCGGCCAGCCCCGCCAGCATCGGGCCGTAGCGGCGGATGTAGTCGGGCACCCCGTCGGGCGCGTTGAGCGAGATCGTCTCGAGCGGGCCCATGATCGCCCAGCGGCGGCCGAGCCCGTGCTTGACGGTATCGTCCAGCCCCTCGACCGTGCAGATACCCTCGTCGACGAGCCGCATCGCCTCGGCCAGCAGCGCGGCCTGCAGGCGGTTGAGGACGAACCCCTCGATCTCGCGCGAGAGCAGGACGGGCACCTGTCCGGCGGCGGCATAGATCGCCTGCGCGCGGGCCATGACGGCGGGGTCGGTCGCGGGCGAGGGGCAGAGCTCGACCACCGGGACGACATGGGGCGGGTTGACCGGATGGGCGACGAGGCAGCGCGCCGCGCCGGGCAGCCCAGCCGAGAATGCCGACGCCGGCAGCGCCGACGAGGACGAGGCGAGGATCGTCCCGGGGGCGGCCGCGGCATCCATCGCGGCGAACAGCTCGCGCTTGACCTCGATCCGCTCGGGGCCGTTCTCCTGCACCAGCCCCGCCGCGTCGAGCGCCTCGGCCAGCGTCGGCACGGCGCGGATGCGGGCTGCGATGGCCGGGTCGCCCCCGGCGGCGTCGATCATCGCCGCGATCTCGGCCGGCAGGCGGTCGAGCGCGGCGGGATCGGCGTCCCAGACCCGGACGGTCGACCCGGCGCGGGCGAACACATACGCCCAGGCCCGGCCGATCAGCCCCGCCCCGACGATGGCGATTTGCGTGTGCGACATGGGGACCCCTTACAGCCATGGCAGCGTGCGGCGCCGGCTCGGGTTGCCGGCCAGCGCCCGTGACGGACCTTCGGGGAAGACGGGGCGGAGTTCCAGAGCCGGCGTGATGGTGGGGACGGTGACGGGGTAGTGCAGCGGGCGGCAGCTTGAGCCGTTGTGGTTGCGAGGCTTGGCGAGCGCGGGTCCGTGAGCGTCGCCGATCAGGGGCCTGACCGGCGCCCAGGACCCCGCTGCACGACGAGCGTCAGGCGCAGAAGGTCGCGGGGGCCTCGAGCATCACCCCCGTCCTCTCGCCCGATGTCTCGCCGCCGGCCGCCTGCCCAGCGGCCGACGCGGAGGCAGCGGCATCCTGCCGCCGGACCAGCGCGGCGAGATCCGGCCGGCACGAGCCGCAGTTCGTGCCCGCGCCGAGCAGCCGGCCCAGCGTCTCGACGCTGTCAGCCCGGCCCGCGGACAGTGCGCTCAGGATGGTGTTCATCCCGACGTTCAGGCAGGCGCAGACGATGGGGCCGGGGTCGGGGCATTCGCGGGCGGGCAGGCCGGCCAGCATCTCGGGCGCCGGTCGTCCCAGCAGGCCCGCCACGTGCTCGCGCGCCAGCCGGACCGGCGCAGGCGCGACGAAGAGCGCCGCGTTTACGAGTCCCCCGTCGGTCACGGCGAGGCGGTGGACGCCCCGGGCGGCGTCCTCGACCGTCAGCGTGGGCGTCGCGCCGGCGAAGAGGCCCTGCGCCCACGCCCTCCAGTCGGCGGGCACGGCCGTCCCGGCCAGCTCGGCCTGCATTCCCCCCGCCACGGGCGCCGTGGCCCAGTAGTCGCAGTCCGGGCGAAGCGCGCCGCGGCTGATGGCGAAGCCGTACCACGCGGCCGGAAAGGCGCGGAGCGAGACCGGCGCGGACTTGCTCGCCGGTTGGCCCGAGACCGGGTCCGTCAGCGGCGGCACAAGCGCGTTGACCCGGCCGGTGGGCGCCGTTTCGCCCGTCCAGTGCATCGGCGCGAACGGGTGGCCCGGGGCGACGGCCTCGCTCAACAGCACCCGCAGCACGGCGCGGCCGCCGGCACCCTCGACCTCGGCCAGGCTCGCGGGCGCGAGGCCGAGGCGGGCGGCGTCGGCGGGGTGGATCTCGAGATAGGGCTCGCCCAGGTGCCGGGCGAGGCGGGGCGCGAGGCCGGTGCGGGTCATCGTGTGCCACTGGTCACGGATGCGCCCGGTGTTCAGGCGGAACGACCGGTCGTCGGGCCCCGGCGCCGGCAGGCGGGCGGTGACGGGGATCATCCGCGCCCGGCCGTCGGGGGTGTGGAAGCGGCCGTCGGCGAAGAACCGACGCTGGGTGCTGGCCCCCTGCGGCCAGGTCAACGGGGCGAGGGTGGCATAGTCGACCCCGCTCAGGGCGCCGATGTCGAAGTCGCCCCCCAGCGCGGCGGCGACGGCGGACAGGCGGGCGTGCTCGGCAAAGATGGCGGCTGGACCCGTCCAGTCGAAGCCTGCAAAGCCCATGCGCTGCGCGACCTGCGCGAGCTGCCACCAGTCGGGCCGCGCCTGCCCCGGGGCCGGCAGGAACGCACGCTGGCGGCTGATCATGCGTTCCGAGTTGGTGACGGTCCCGTCCTTCTCGCCCCACGCCGTCGCGGGCAGCAGCACGTGGCCCAGCCGGGCGGTGTCGGTGTCGGCGCGGATGTCGCTGACGACGACGAACGCGCAGCCGGCGAGCGCGCGCCTCACCCGGTCGGCGTCGGGCATGGTCGCGGCCGGGTTGGTGTGCATGATCCACAGCGCCTTGATCCGCCCCGCTTCGACGGCGCGGAACATCTCGACGGCCTTCAGCCCCGGACCCGCCGCCATGGTGGGCGCGGTCCAGAACGCCTGCACGGCGTCGCGGTGGGCGGGGTTCTCCAACTCGAGATGGCAGGCGAGCGTGTTGGCGAGGCCCCCGACCTCGCGCCCGCCCATGGCGTTGGGCTGGCCGGTGACCGAGAACGGCCCCATGCCGGGCTGCCCGATCCGCCCGGTGGCGAGGTGGCAGTTCAGGATCGCGTTCACCTTGTCGGTGCCGCTGTCGGACTGGTTGATGCCCTGCGAATACACCGTGACGACCTTCTCGGTCCCCGCCCAGAGCGACAGGAACCGCGCCAGCGTCTCGGGCGGCAGGCCGGTGTCGGCGGGCCGGCTGCGCCGTGCGGCGTCGAGCGCGGGGGCAAGGCCGGTCACGTGGCGCAGGTAGGCCGCGTCCAGATGCCCGTGCGCGGCCAGATGGCAGAGCAGCAGGTTGAAGAGATGCGCATCCGCCCCCGCAGCCAGCGGCAGGTGCAGGTCCGCCCCCTCGCAGGTGGCGGTGCGGCGCGGGTCGATCACCACGACGCGCGTGCCGCGGGCCGCGCGGGCGGCCATGAGGCGCTGGTAGAGCACCGGGTGGCACCAGGCGAGGTTGCTGCCGACCAGCACCACGAGGTCGGCCTCTTCGAGATCCTCGTACTGCCCCGGCACCGTGTCGCTGCCGAAGGCGCGCCGGTGGCCGGCCACGGTCGAGGCCATGCAGAGCCGCGAGTTGGTGTCGATGTTGGCGCTGCCGATGAAGCCCTTCATCAGCTTGTTGGCGACGTAGTAATCCTCGGTCAGCAGCTGGCCCGAGACGTAGAAGGCGACCGAATCCGGCCCGTGCGTGGCGATGGCGCGGGCGAACCGGTCCGCGACCAGCCCGAGGGCCGCGTCCCACCTGGCGTCGGCGCCGTCGATGCGCGGCGACAAGAGCCGGTGCGCGGTCCCCAGCGTCTCACCCAGCGCCGCGCCCTTGACGCACAGCCGCCCGCGGTTCGCCGGGTGATCGGGGTCGCCCGCGATCTCGATGCCGCCCGCGGGCGTGGGGCGGGCGATTACCCCGCAGCCCACCCCGCAATAGGGGCAGGTGGTGCGCAGCGGGGTCCCCTCGGCGGGGCGGCGGGGGGCGGCGGTCATGCGGCCGTCCGCCGGGCGAGGATGGTCGCGTCGATGAGCACCCGCCCGCCCTCGATGCGCGCCGCACGGGTCGCCACGCGCAGGGCCTCGGGTCCGGTGGACAGGCCTGTGGCGAGGTCGAAGACCAGCCCGTGCAACGGACAGGTCACCTGCGTCCCGTGCACGATCCCCTCGGACAGCGGCCCGCCCTTGTGCGGGCAGCGGTCGTCGAGGGCGAAGACCTCGTCGGTCGCGGTGCGGAACACCGCGACGCAGCCCTGCGGGGTGCGGACCACCCGCGCCCCTTGCCGCGGGATGTCGTCCAGCGCGGCGATGTCGATCATGGTCATTCCGCGGCCCTCAGCGTCAGGTCGGCAACGGGCTGCCACGCGGCCGGCGCGGCGGCGTGTTCGGCCCAGGGATCGGCCTGATAGACCGACTGCGAGATCAGGAAGCGGTCGTAGAGCGCCCGGCGCGTCACGGGATCGGCGATCTGCGCCTGGCACCACGCCAGCCCGACCTTGGCCACCCATTTGTAGATCCGGTGCAGGTAGCGGGCATTCTCGCGGTAGAGCTGGGTGAAGGCCGCGATCACCTCGAGCGCCTCGTCCTCGGTCGCCACCGTGATCAGCGGCTCGGTCTCCTTCACGTCCATGCCGGCGGCGCCCGCGACGCTGATCTGGTAGCCCGACTCGACGCAGACCACGCCGATGTCCTTGCAGGTCGCCTCGGCGCAGTTGCGCGGGCAGCCCGAGACGGCGAGCTTGACCTTGGCCGGCGTCCACGACCCCCACAGCAGCTTTTCCAGCCGGATCCCGAGGCCGGTCGAATCCTGCGTGCCGAAGCGGCAGAACTCGGTCCCGACGCAGGTCTTCACGGTCCTCAGGCCCTTGGCGTAGGCGTGGCCCGAGACCATCCCGGCGGCGTTGAGGTCGGCCCAGATCGCGGGCAGGTCCTCCTTCCGCACGCCCAGCAGGTCGATCCGCTGGCCGCCCGTGACCTTGACCATCGGCACGGCGTAGCGGTCGGCGGCGTCGGCGATGGCGCGCAGCTCGTCGGGCGTCGTCACCCCGCCCCACATTCGCGGGACGACCGAATAGGTGCCGTCCTTCTGGATGTTGGCGTGGTTGCGCTCGTTGACGAAGCGGCTCTGGCGGTCGTCGCGGTACTCGGTCGGCCAGTCGGCCAGCAGGTAATAGTTCAGCGCCGGGCGGCAGGAGGCGCAGCCGCCCGCGGTGGTCCAGCCCAGCTCCTGCATCACCGCCGGGATGGACTTGAGGCCCATCGTGCGGATCAGGCGCCGCACCTCGTCGTGGGTGTGGTCGGTGCAGCGGCACATCGGCGGGTTCGCCTCGGGCCGGAAATCCGCGCCGAGCGTCAGCGCCATGACCCGCTCGACCAGTCCCGTGCAGCTGCCGCACGAGGCGCTGGCGCGGGTGGCGGTGCGCACCGCGTCCAGCGTGCCGGCGCCCGCCTCGACGGCGGCGACGATGGTTCCCTTGCAGACGCCGTTGCAGCCGCAGATTTCCGCCTCAGGCGGCAAGGCTGCAACGGCTGCCAGAGGGTCCACAGAGGCGCCCCCCTGGAACGCCGGGCCGAAGATCAGCGTGTCGCGCATCGGCTCGACGTCGGTACCCTGCCGGATCAGGTCGAAGAACCACGAGCCGTCGGCGGTGTCGCCGTACATCACCGCGCCGACCAGCCGCCCGCCCTCGAGCACGAGGCGCTTGTAGATGCCCCGGCCGGGGTCGCGGAACACGATGTCCTCGCGCCCCGGCGCCTCGGCGAAATCGCCGGCGCTGAACAGATCGACGCCGGTGACCTTGAGCTTCGTCGCCGTCTGCTGCGGCCGGAACGCGGCGTCCTGCCCCATCAGCGTCGCGGCCAGCACCTTCGCCTGATCGTAGAGCGGCGCGACGAGGCCGAAGACCTGGCCGTCATGCTCGACACATTCGCCGAGCGCGAAGATCGCCGGGTCCGAGGTCCGCATCTGGTCGTCCACGGTGATGCCGCGCCCGATCTCGAGATGCGCGTCAGTGGCCAGCCGCACCTCGGGGCGGATGCCGACCGCCATGCAGACGAGGTCGGCGGGATGGATCGTGCCGTCCTCGAGCAGCACCGCCTCGACCCGGTCGCGGCCGAGGATTGCCTTGGTGGCGCCCTTGCAGTGGACGCGGATGCCCCGCGCCTCGAGGTCGCGCTGGAGCAGGTAGCCCGCGGCGGGATCGAGCTGGCGTTCCATCAGGTGACCCATCAGGTGGATCACCGTCACCTCGGCCCCGCGCGCGGCCATCCCCGCCGCGGCCTCGAGCCCCAGCAGGCCGCCGCCGATCACCACCGCCTTCGCGCCGGGCTGGCTGGCGGCGATCATGGCGTTGGTGTCCTCGAGGTCGCGATAGGTCACGACGCCGGGCAGGTCGCGCCCGGCGACCGGGATCAGGAACGGCGCCGAGCCGGTGGCGATGACCAGTGCGTCGTAGGGGACAAAGCCTGCGCTGGTCCTGACCGTCCGCGCGGCCCGGTCGATCGCCGTCACGCTTTCGCCGAAGCGGCAGGTGACGCCGTGCGCGGCATACCAGTCCGCGTCATGGGTCACGATCTGCTCATAGGTCTTTTCGCCCGACAGCACCGGCGACAGCATCAGCCGGTTGTAGTTGCCGCGCGGCTCGGCGTTGATCAGGGTGACGTGGCCCTGGTACCCCGCCTCGAAGAGCTGCTCGAGCAGCCGGCCCGAGGCCATCCCGGCCCCGATCACCACAAGTCGCTGGGTCATGATGCTCACTCCGCCGCTTCGACGAAGCGGTGACGTTCGTAGAGGAACCGCAGCACGGCTTCGCGGGCGCGGAGGTAATCGGGGTCGGCGGCAAGCGCGATGCGGTCGCGCGGGCGGGGCAGCGGCACCTCCAGCACCTCGCCGATGGTGGCGGCGGGGCCGTTGGTCATCATCACGATGCGGTCGGCCAGCAGCACCGCCTCGTCCACGTCATGGGTGATCATGATCATGGTGTTGCCGAGGCGGGCGTGGATCGCCATCACCGCGTCCTGCAGATGCGCCCGCGTCAGCGCGTCGAGCGCGCCGAAGGGCTCATCCAGCAGCAGGATCTTCGGCTCCATCGCCAGGGCGCGGGCGATGCCGACCCGCTGGCGCATCCCGCCCGAGATCTCGCCCGGCCGCTTGTCGGCGGCGTGGGTCATCTGCACCAGGTCGAGGTTCGCCATGATCCAGTCGTGCTGCTCGGTCCGCGACTTGGCCGCGCCGAATACCTTGGTCACGGCCAGCCGCACGTTGTCATAGACGGTCAGCCAAGGCAGAAGGCTGTGGTTCTGGAACACCACGGCGCGGTCGGGGCCGGGGCCGGTGATCTCGCGCCCGTCGAGGATGATGCCGCCGCGGGTCACCTCGGTCAGCCCGGCGATCAGGTTCAGCAGCGTGGACTTGCCGCAGCCCGAGTGGCCGATGATGCTGACGAACTCGCCCCTGCCGATGGTCAGCCGGATGTCCGAGAGCACCTCGGTCACCCGCGCGCCGCGGGCGAAGCTCTTGCTCACGTGGTCGATGATGAGATGGGTCATGCCGTCCCCCGCGAGAGGCTGCGGCCGATCAGGGCCACCAGGCGGTCGAGGACGAACCCCGTCAGCCCGATGTAGACCAGCGCCACGATGATGTCGGTCAGGCGCGAGGAATTCCACGCGTCCCAGATGAAGAAGCCGATGCCCACGCCGCCGGTCAGCATCTCGGCCGCGACGATGGCCAGCCAGGACAGCCCGACGCCGATCCTGAGCCCCGAGAAGATGTAGGGGGCGGCGGCGGGGATCATGATCTTCCAGAAGAACTCGATCTGGTTGAGGCGCAGGACGGCGGCGACGTTGCGATAGTCCTGCGGGATGGCGCGCACGCCCGCGGCGGTGTTGATGATGATCGGCCAGATGGCGGTGATGAAGATGACGAAGATCGCGCTCGGCCCGCTGTCCATGAAGGCCGCGAGCGAGATCGGCAGCCAGGCCAGCGGCGGCACGGTGCGCAGCACCTGAAAGATCGGGTCGAAGCCGCGCATCATCAGGTCGGACTGGCCGATCACCGCGCCGGTGAGCACCCCCACCACGGCGGCAAGGCCGAAGCCGTATGCCACCCGCTCGAGCGAGGCGAGCACCCGCCAGCCCAGCCCCATGTCCTGCGTTCCCGCGACATAGAACGGGTCGAGCAGCAGGTCGCCGCTCTCGCGCCAGACTGCGAGCGGGGTGGGCAGGCCCGACTCGGGGCCGGAAAAGGCGAGCTGCCAGAGGCCGAGCAGGACCAGCAGCACGACCAGCGGCGGCAGCACCGCCCCGGCCAGACGGCGGGCCACGCGCGCCGCGTCGGGGCGCGGCCTGGGCACGGCCGGGAGGCGCGCGATCCGTGCCCGGCTTGCGTCCCTGGACGGCGCCGGGGTGGCGTCAGGGGTTTGAGGTTGCCCGGCGCGAGGAACGGAGGGCGGGGCCTTCAGGGCGACGACCGGCATGACCGCCCCCCTCACGCCATGGCCTTGATCGACTGCCGCGCGAGGTAGCCCTCGGGGTCGGCCGGATCGAAGCTGGCGCCGTCGAAGAAGGTCTCGACCCCGCGGCTGTCGCCGAAGTCCGGGGTCAGCCCCAGCCCCCTGGCCGCCTCGAGCCACAGGTCGGCGCGGTTGGTCTGATCGACCAGCGCGCGGGTGTCCAGGTCGCCCGGCAGGGTGCCCCAGCGCTTGTTCTCGGTGATGAACCAGCTGTCGAGCGACTTCCACGGATAGGAGGCCGCGCCTCCCTCGCCCCAGTAGGTCATGGCCAGCTCCGGCCGGGTCTCGCTGCGTCCGTTGCCGTAGGTCACCTCGCCCTTGAGGCGCGGGACGATGTCGCCGGCGGGCACGTTGCACCACTGGCGCCGGCCGATGATCGCGGCCATCTCGTCGGTGTTGGCGCGGTCGTCGCACCACATCTGCGCCTCGATCACCGCGCGAATCAGCGCCAGCGTGGCGTTCGGATGGGCGTCCACCCAGTCGGCGCGCATCCCCAGCACCTTTTCGGGGTGGCCCTTCCAGATCTCGCCGGTGGTGCAGGCGGTGAAGCCGATGCCCTGCCGGACGAGCTGCTCGTTCCACGGCTCGCCGACGCAGAACGCCTCCATGTTGCCGACCTTCATGTTGGCGACCATCTGCGGCGGCGGCACGACGATGAGGTTGACGTCCTTGGTCGGGTCGATGCCGCCCGCGGCGAGCCAGTAGCGCATCCACAGGTCATGGGTGCCGCCGGGGAAGGTCATCGCCACCGGCACCTCGCCGCCGGCCGCGCGGCGGGCCGCGAAGACCTCGCGCAGCGGGGCGCTCGACAGGCCCACGCCGGTCTCGGCATGGGCCTTGGCGACCGAGATCGCCTGGCCGTTCTCGTTGAGGTTCAGCAGCGTGTACATCGCCAGCGGCTTCTGGTTCTGCATGACCTTGCCGGTGGAGTAGAGATGCACCTTCGGCCGCAGCAGATGCCCGCCGTCGATCCCGCCCGCGGCCGACCCCAGCGCCATGTTGTCGCGCGTGGCGCCCCAGCTGGCCTGTTTCTCGACCTTGACGTCGGGCATCCCGTGCTTGGCAAAGAGGCCCTTTTCCGCCGCGATGATCAGCGGCGCGCTGTCGGTCAGGGCGATGTAGCCCAGGCTGCAGCCGGTCACCTCGGGCGCGGGCGTGGCGGCCCAGGCGCCCTGCGGCAGGACCAGCCGGGCCGCGGCCACGGTCGCGGCCAGCCCGGCGGCAGAGGTCAGGAAACGGCGGCGGGTCGGAAGGGAGGAGGTCATGAGGCGGTTCCTCTGGCGTGATCGAACGCGGACAGGCCACCGGCACCGTCCCGACGGGACGGACAGCGGTGGCGTCGTTGCCATGGTGGGGAAAAGGCCGCGCCCTTGCGGCCGTCGCTGCGGTCGGACCTCGTTGCCCGGCGCTTGAGTTCAGGGTCGCTGTGCGGTTCTCACCCGTCAAGCGCTGCGTTGCAGTATTGCGGTCGCAGCATCATTTCTCCGCAGTCTTGCCGCGCTTTGCCCGAAAACTCAGCGCGCCGTGAACGGCGGCGCGGGTGTTTCGCCGTCGACCGCGGCATCCGCGGGCAGAATCAGCTCGCCTTGCGGGCGGGCGGTCGGGGCCGAGTCGGCTGGCAGCTCAGCGCCGACGGCGCGCAGGTGCTGGCGGTAGAGGTCGGGGCGGAAACACCCCGTTGCGGCCTGCATGGCGGCCTCGACCTCAAGCCCGTGCTGCCGGGCGATGCGGCGGGCGAAACCGGCGGCGAGGCTGCGCGCGGGAAAGTTCGCCGCGCCGTCGTGAAAGCGGATGAAGCCCGGAAAGCGCCGCACCTCGCCCGCCGCGCTGACGTGCAGCCGGTCCATCAGGCCGCGCTCGACCAGCTCCGGCGGCAGGTCGAGATAGGCGGGCCGGGACAGGATCTCGGCCGCCGTGGCGCGGTTGCCCGGCATATCCAGCCAGCGGCACGCCCGCCACACCGCCCGCATCAGCCGGCCGGTTTCGTCGGGGCGGCGGGTCGAGAACTCACGCGTGACGACCAGCCCCTTTTCCGGCGGCGCCGCCCAGATCGCGCGACCGGCGAGAAGCAGCGTGCCCGCGCCACGCTCGACCGCGTGCGAGGCCCAGGGCTCGCCCACGCAGAAGGCGTCGACCTCGCCCTCGGACAGCGCCTCGGCCATGCGGGGCGGGGGCACCGTGCAGATGGTCAGCCGGACGCCGGTCTCACCCCCCTCCCACCAGCGCCAGACGAGCTCGGTGTGGGTCGAGAAGGGGAAGGGGACGCCGACCGTCATCTCGGGCCCGGCCACCGCGGCCAGCGCCGTGCGGGCGGCCGCCGGATCGTTCAGCGCGAAGCCGTGGCCGCGCGCCCGCAGCCCCTCGGCCAGCCGGGCGCTGACGGCGATGGCCTCGCCGCCCACGGACAGGACCATGAGCAGGTCGAAGGGCGGGTAGGCCGGGCCCAGTCCGAGGGTCTGGGCGATGGGCAGCGGCACCAGCATCTGCGCCGCATCCACCGCCCCGAGCCCCAGCATGTCGCGGCTCTGCGCCCAGCTCTGCAGCGCCACGAGGTCGAAGGCGAGGCCCTCTTCGGCCGCGAACCCCAGCTCGGCCGCCACGATCAGCGGCGCGGCGTCGGTCAGGGGCAGATAGCCGAGGCGCAGGCGGGTGAGGCTCATGTCAGCAGCCCCGCGGCCATCACCAGCTGCTGGGCGATCTCGGCCATGCGCCGGTTCTGGTCCATCGCCGTCTTGCGCAAGAGCGCATAGGCCGCCCCCTCGTCGATGCCGCGCGCCTTCATCAGGATCGCCTTGGCGCGGTCGATGGTCTTGCGCTCTTCCAGCGCGGCGCGGGTGGCCGCCAGCTCGGCGCGCATCTTGTGAAACAGGTGGAAGCGGGCGATGGCCGCATCGAGGATCGGCTTCACCCGCTCGGGCCGCAGCCCGTCCACGACATAGGCCGAGACCCCGGCCTCGATGGCGGCGCGGGTCATCTGTTCGTCCGAGCGGTCGACGAACATCGCCACCGGCCGCTCCATCGGGCCCGAGACGAGGGCGAGCTCCTCGAGCACGTCGCGTGACGGGTCGGCCACGTCGATCAGCACGATGTCGGGATCGTGCGCGGCGATCCGGCGGGCGAGGGCGGTCGTCTCGGACAGCACGGTGATGTCGTGGTCCCCGGTCGCGCGCAGTCCGTCCACGATGCGCAGGGCGCGCTCGCGGTCGGGCTCGACGATCAGGATGCCTAGGCGGGTCATCGGTCCCTGCGGGCTGGGGTGCGGCCCGAGGCTGCGCGGTCGGTCGCGCGGGCGGAAGCGGCGGGCGGGGCGGGGGAGGCGGTGTGCGTCGCCCGAGCGGCGCAGGCGGCTGATCCGCGGGCAGCATGGGCAGGGATTGGGCAGGCCTCGCCGCGTGGGGGGGGGGCTATGGGGGCTGCGCCCTCTAGCCGATCTCGGTCATGCGGAACTGGACCGGAAACGCGGCCATCAGCGATTGACCGATGAT
The DNA here is from genome assembly GCF_900106665.1 of Paracoccus sanguinis. Taxonomy (GTDB): domain Bacteria; phylum Pseudomonadota; class Alphaproteobacteria; order Rhodobacterales; family Rhodobacteraceae; genus Paracoccus; species Paracoccus panacisoli. The sequence continues at coordinate 267,589 of NZ_FNNA01000001.1, read as the reverse complement.
CGTCTCGGCGCAAGCGGCCTCGAAGACCGGGCGGGCGTGGGGGGGCAGCCGCGCCTCGACCTCGATGCGGACGACGCGGGATGGCTGGCCGGCCAGCACCACCTCGACCTCGACGCCGGCGCCAGTGACCGGCAGTCCCAGCCGCTCGCCGATGCTGTGCAGGTCATTCCAGAAGCAGCCGCCGACCGAGGCGGCCAGCAGCTGCGCGCCGTTCGCGCCCAGCCCCTCGCCGCCCGCGACGCCCGCGGGGCGGTCCGCGATCACCACGCGCCGCCGGTGCGCGCCACCCCGGCGGCGGTGCCGGGCAGGGCGCTGTAGCTGATGGTGACGTGCCGGGTCATGCGCCTGCCTCCCGAACCCTGCCGAGGTGCGGGGCGTGCCCGCCCCGGCCTTGGCGCCGCCGTCGCATGGGCCAAAGTCTGCGCCCGGCCGCCGTGCTTGGCAAGCCGGGCGCGGTGAGCCCGGGCGGCGGACGCCCGGGCCGAGGGTCAGGCGGTCGTGGGTCAGGCGGCCGCGCGCAGCGCGACGGCGGCGATCGAGGCCTCGAGGATGTCCAGCGCCTCGTCCAGCTGATCCATCGGGATGGTCAGGGGCGGCAGCAGTCGGATGACGTTGTAGCGTGTCCCGCAGGCGAGCAGGATCAAGCCCCGCGCTTCGGCCTCGGCCACGATGGCCGAGGTGATCGCCGCGTCGGGGGCGTTCGTGCGGCGGTCGGTCACGAACTCGATCGCGTTCATCGCGCCCAGACCGCGGACCTCGCCGATGCAGGCGAAGCCCGGACGCGCGGCGAGCGCGGTCAACCGGTCGCGGATCACCCGGCCGATCTGATCGGCGCGCGCGCAGAGGTCGTCTTCGGCGATGACGTCGAGCACCGCCTCGGCCGCCGCGACCGCCAGCGGATGGCCGGCGTAGGTGCCGCCCAGGCCGCCGGGCGCCGGGGCGTCGACGATCTCGGCCCGGCCGGTGACGGCCGACAACGGAAAGCCGCCCGCCAGCCCCTTGGCCATGGTCACGAGGTCGGGGGCGACGCCCGCGTGCTCGAACCCGAACATCCGCCCGGTGCGCGCCATGCCCGCCTGCACCTCGTCCCCGATCAGCACGATCCCGTGCCGGTCGCAGAGCGTGCGCAGCGCGCGCAAGAACCCCGCCGGCGCGATGGTGAACCCGCCCTCGCCCTGCACCGGCTCGATGATGATCGCGGCGATGCGCTCGGGGTCGACGGAGGCCGCGAGCAGACGCTCGAGCTCGGTCAGGGCGACCGCCTCGGGCATGTCGTGGAAGGCGTTCGGGAAGGGGGCGTGATGAACCTCGGGGGGCATGGCGCCGAAGCCCTTCTTGTAGGGCGCGACCTTGCCGGTCAGCGCCATCCCGAGCAGCGTGCGGCCGTGGAAGCCGCCGCTGAAGGCGATGACGCCGGACCGGCCGGTGAAGGCGCGGGCCATCTTGACGGCGTTCTCGACCGCCTCGGCCCCGGTGGTGACGAGCATGGTCTTCTTGGCGAAGTCGCCGGGGGTCAGGGCATTCAGCCGCTCGGCGAGGCGGACGTAGCCCTCGTAGGGCGCGACGTGGAAGCAGGTGTGGGTGAAGGCTTCGGCCTGCGCGGCCACGGCGGCCATCACGCGGGGGTGGCGGTGGCCGGTGTTGGTGACGGCGATGCCGGCCGCGAAGTCGAGGAAGCGGCGGCCGTCTGCGTCCCAGATTTCGGCATTCTCGGCGCGGGCGGCAAAGATGCCGCGGGTGGCGACGCCCCGGGCGACGGCGCGGGACTTGCGGGCGGACAGATCGGCGGCGCGGGACATGGGCAGACCTCATGGTTCGGGTTGACCCTGCGCTACCCCGCGCTCAAGATTGCACGCAAGATGGATCGGTGATCCTGTGCGCCCGGCGACAAGACTTCGCGCGCCCGGCGACAGGTTGGGGACTGCGGGGGCAGGGAGTGGACGAGTTCGACATCGGCGCGAGGCTGAGAGAATTGCGCGTGCAGGCAGGGCTCTCGCAGCGGCAGCTTGCCGAGGCTTCGGGGGTGCCGCATGGGCAGATCTCGATGGTCGAGACAAATCGGTCGAGCCCTTCGGTCGCATCTTTGCGCAGGATACTGGGCGGTCTGTCGCTCTCGATGTCCGAGTTTTTCGAGCCGGATGCGCCCGCGTCGCAGGCCGTGTTCTTCCGGCCCGGCGAGATGCGCGACCTGACCGCCCGGCTGCACGCGGCGCTTGACGATCCGCGCGGGCGGATCGTGATCCGGCAGGTGGGCGATGCCCGCGCGCACGGGCTGCAGATCCTGCACGAGCGCTACGAGCCGGGCGCGGACACGGGCGACCAGATGCTCGAGCATCCGGCGCACGAGGGCGGGATCGTCATCGCAGGCGAAATCGAGGTGACGGTGGGGGAGGAGACCGAGCTGCTCAAGGCCGGCGACGGCTTCCTGTTCGATTCGCGCCGGCCGCACCGCTTCCGCAATGTCGGCGACCGTGCGGCCGAGGTCGTCTCGGCCTGCACGCCGCCCTATCTGTAGGGCCGGGCGACGCGGCTGGTGCGCGCCGCCCGGGTCGGGGGTTCAGGCGGTTTCCTTGATCATCCGCGCGATGGCCGTGACGCCCTCGGACGGCGCCAGCGTCACGATATAGACGCCCGAGGCGTCCAGTTCCGCCGACCAGCCGGGCTCGATCACGATGGTGGTCGTCACCTCCTCGATGACGGCGGGGCCGGTCACGCGGTCGCCCGCGCCCAGTTTCGCGCCGTCGTAGACGGGGGTCTCGTGGGCCTGGCCGTCGCGCTTGAAGATCATCTCGCGCGTTCCCGCCAGCGCGGCGTGCGCGCCCTCGCCCGCGGGGATGGTGATGCGGCCGGGCTTGTCCACGCCGCCGGTGATCGCGCTTTCGACGTTGACGATCTCGACCGGGCTCTGCGGCTCGGCGTAGGTATAGAGCTCCTCGTGCCGGGCGTGGAAGGCGGCCTTGAGCCGGTCGAGCGAGGCCTCGTTCACCTCGAACGGATCGACGTCGACGGTGCATTCGTGGACCTGCCCGACGTAGCGCATGTCGAGGCTGCGGCGGATGGTGATGTCCTTGTCGGCGAACCCGTCCTCGGCCAGATCGGCGCGGCCGCGGGCCTCGAGCTCGTTGAAGAGCGAGTCGAGCCGCGCGGCGGCCTTGGCGCCTTCCAGCCGGATCGGGGCGGGGGCCATGTAGTTGTACTTCACGTCCGACAGGATCTGGCCGAAGGCGCAGAGCCCCGAGGCGAGTTTCGACACGAGGATCTTGCGGATCCCCATCTCGCGCGCGAGCGCGGTGATGTGCGCGCCGGTGGCCCCGCCCGCGCAGTTCAGCACGAAGTCGCGCGGGTCGTAGCCGCGTTCGACCGAGACGCGGCGGATGGCGTTCACCATGTTGTTGTTGACGATGGTGAACATCCCGTAGGCGGCCTGTTCGATGCTGATCCCCAGCGGTTCGGCCAGATGGGTGCGGATCGCCTCGCGCGCCTTCTGCAGGTCGAGCGGCAGGCGCCCGCCCACCAGCCCCTCGGGGCTGAGATAGCCGAGGACGAGGTTCGCGTCGGTGGTCGTGGGCCGCGTCCCGCCCTGACCGTAGCAGGCGGGGCCGGGCTCGGAGCCTGCCGACTGCGGGCCCATCTGCATCAGCCCCATCGCGTCGATCCAGCCGATCGAGCCGCCGCCCGCGCCCAGGGTTTCCACCTGGATCATCGGGATGCCGATCCGGTAGCGCAGGAAGTCGATGTTCTTCGACACGTTCGCCCGCCCGTCACGGGTGAGCGTGATGTCGAAGCTGGTGCCGCCCATGTCGACGGTGATGATGTCCTTGAACCCCCACGGCTCGCCCAGCCAGAGCGCCGCCTGCGGGGCTGAGGCCGGACCCGAGTTGATCGCGTAGACCGACTGGTCCGAGACGATCCGCCCGAGCGCCAGCCCGCCGTTCGACTGGAAGTAGCGCACCGGGTGGCGGGCGCCGAGCGACTGGAAATAGCCGTCGATCGCCTCGACATAGCGTTGCAGGATGGGCGCGAGATAGGCGTTGACGATCGCCGTCGAGGTGCGGGTGTACTCGCGCACCTGCGGGTAGAGCTGGCTGCCGACGGTCAGGCGCACGTCGGGCATCATCTCGCGCACGATCTCGGCGGCGCGGTTCTCATGGTCGGGGTGCAGGACCGACCAGACGAAGCTGATCGCGACCGATTCCACCCCTTCGGCGAGGAAATGCCGGCAGGCGTCGCGCACGGCTTCCTCGTCGAGCGGGGTGTGCACGGTGCCGTTCGACAGCACCCGCTCGGGCACGCCGCGGCGCAGGTAGCGCGGCACCAGCATCGTGGCCGGCGGATATTCCGGGTCGTAGCGGTAGCCGTCCTCCTTGTGACCGAGGCGGATCTCGATGCTGTCCTCGTGGCCCTTGGTCGCGATGAGGCCGGTCTTGGCGCCGGTGTGGGTGATCAGCGCGTTCAGCCCGACGGTGGTGCCGTTGATGCACAGGTCGGCGTTCGAGACGATCTCGCGCGGCGAGAGGCCGGTCTCTTCCTCGATGATGGCGAGGCCGTTGCGGATCGCCTCGGTCGGGCGCGTCGGGGTGGAGAGCGCCTTGAAGATGCGCAGGTCGCCCTCGCGGTCGGCGAGGATGAAGTCGGTGAAGGTGCCCCCGGCGTCGATGCCGAGGCGGTAACGGTTCTGCATGGGGTCAAACCTTGTCTCGGGCGGGACCACCGGGGGCTTCGCGCCCCCGGACCCCGCGGGATATTTGGGGCAGGAAAGAACGGGCCGGGGTCAGGCGGCGCGCAGGCGTTCGGTCTCGGCGTGATCGACCTTGAAGGTCGCGGGATCGGCGAAGACCACGCCGTAGTCGCGGCGCGCGCCCTCGATGCTGACGAGGCCGTTGCGCACGTCCTCGATCACGCGGGCGATGTCGCGCTCGAACGGGTTGCCGTAGCCGCCGCCGCCGGGGTTCTTGTTGGCGGCGCGTTCGCCGGGCTGGATCGTCTCGATCACGTTCTCGGTGATGATCTGCGTCTCGCCGTTGCGCGTGACCTCGAGCCGGCCGACCTTGGGGGCGATCATGTCGGACTTGGCGCCCGCAGCCCCCATCGCCGGGATGCGCCGCCCCTCGCCGAAGGTGATCAGCGTCATGGGCTTGTCCATCGGCTCGACCTCCCAGCAGGTGCCCGAGCCGCCGCGGTTCTTGCCGGCCCCGCCCGAGTCCTCCATCAGCGAATAGCGGTGGATGATGATCGGGTAGCTGTGTTCCAGCATCTCGATGTCGCCCGAGGTCAGCGCCCCGAAGCAGCACTCCGGCCCGCAGGCGTGCCAGCCGTCCTGGCTGGCCGTGGCGCCGGCGCCCGAGATGATCGAGGCGAGTACCATCGTCACGTACTCCTCGTCGTGACGCGTGTCCCAGCCGGCGATGTTGCAGCCGTTGGCGTGGCCCCAGCTCGCCGAGACCTTCTGCGGTGCCGCCTGTTCAAAGGCGAGGCGCACGGCGTCGGTCAGCGTCTCCATCGGGGTCGTGGTGCAATTCATGTGCGGGGCGGGGGACTTCGCGTTGCACAGCGTGCCCTTGGGCCCCATGTCGGTCGTCACGCAGCGATACAGCCCCTCGTTGTAGGGCGGCGGCAGCTGCGCGAACATCATCAGGCCCAGATAGACGCCCGAGTGGCTGTTCCCCTCGTAGCTGTTGATGAAATAGGGCACCTGCGGGGGCGAGGCGATCTCGATGTGGCAGCCGTCGCCCTTGATGGTCACGGTCGCGGTGATCTCGAAATCCCCCAAGCCGTGGCCGGCATCCTCGAGGATCGCGGTGCCGGTGTAGGTGCCGTCGGGGACCGTGGCGATCAGCTTGCGCATATGCGCCTCGGCCATGTCGAGCAGCTCGGCGATGCAGTCCTGCACCACGTCCTTGCCGTACTTGTCCATCAGCCGCACGAGCGCACGGGCGCCGACCTGGCAGGCGCCGATCAGGGCGTTGAAGTCGCCCTCCTGGTCGCGGCGGGCGCGCATGTTGGTCAGCAGCAGGTTCATCACGTCTTTGCGCGGCTTGCCGCGGTCCCACAGCTTGACGGGCGGGATGCGCAGGCCCTCGGCAAAGATCTCGGTGGCGTTGGGGTTGTAGCCGGCGGGCACCGGGCCGCCGATGTCGGTCAGGTGGCCCTTGCACACGGTCCAGAACACCAGCTCGCCCTGGTAGAACACCGGGTAGTACATGCAGGTGTCGATGATGTGCGACCCGCCGTAGGCCGGGTCGTTGTGCAGGATCAGGTCGCCCTCGTGGATGTCGCCCTCGAAGAACCTGGCGACGGATTTCATCGCCGGAATCAGGCTGCCGAGGTGAATCGGGATGTCCTGCCCCTGCAGGATCATCTCGGGCGTGTGGTTGAAGAGCGCGGTCGAATAGTCGTGCGCGAGGTTGAACACGCTCGACCGTGCGGTCTGTTCCAGCGTCAGCGTCATCTCGCGCTGGGTGGTCTCAAGGACGCCGCGGACCACCGACAGGGTGATCGGATCGACATTGCGTCTGGGCATGGTGCTTCCTCCCGTGTCTGCCGGCGTGCAGGGCGCCGGTTCTGATCCCTCCAGACTGGCGCGATCGTGTCCGGCGCGCTTGCAGCGAAGTGAGCGATTGCTTGACGATCCGTGCATGCAAGGCGCGGATTTGCCGCCGGGCGCGCCCGCTCTTGTCGATCCGCGCACCAGCCCGCGGTCGACACGAAAAATTCTTGATCGGGCGACCGGGGGCGCGGCACGATGTCTCACCGCGCTTGGGGGATGGCGGATGGAGTCGACTGCCTATTGCACGGCCGGAACGAACCCGGCCCATCGCGCCGCCGAGTGGGAGCGGGTGATCGCGGACACCTATTTTCCCCTGCACCTGACGTTCCGCGATGCCGACCGCTTCTGCGGCCAGCTCGAGCGGCGCCAGATCGGGGCGGTGTCGCTGTCGCGGCTCGAGACCGAGCCGCTGCATTACGAGCGTCACACCCGCCACATCACCTCGACGACGGAAGAGGATTACCTCGTCACCGTCCCGCGCCGCAGCGCGGTCGAGTTCCACCAGCTCGGGCGCAGCGTCCGCTGCAACCCCGGCGGCTTCATCATCGAGCGCGGGGACGAGCCCTATCGGTTCAGCTATGGCGCGCCGAACGAGCTGGCGGTGCTCAAGGTGGGCAAGCGCGCGCTGTCCGAAAAGCTGCGCAGCCCGGACCGGTTCTGCGCCCAGGCGATCGATGCGGGCGCGGGGCTGCCCGCGCTCTTCACCGCGATGATGGGGCAGTTGCAGGCCCTGCCGCTCAGCCAGTCGCACGCGGCCAACATCCTCGGCCGGCAGATCGTCGAGGTGCTGGCGCTGGCGCTGGACGAACGCGCGGGCGGGGGGGAGGAGGCGCAGAGCTCGGTCCGCGCCGGGCATCTGCGCCGCGCCGAGCAGGTGATCCGGCAGAACCTGCCCAATCCCGCGCTCTCGCCCGAGTTCGTGGCCGATGCCTGCGGCATCTCGAAGCGCTACCTGCACGAGCTGTTCGGCGACACCGAGGCGACCGTGTCCCAGTTCATCCGCGACGAGCGGCTGATCGCGGCGCGTGACGAGATCGCCACCGCCCGCGCCGTACCGCTGGCGGTCATCGCCTATCGCTTCGGGTTCTCGGACCAGGCGCAGTTCTCGCGCCTCTTCCGGGCCCGCTTCGGCATGACCCCGAGCGATTGGCGCCGCCGCGCCGAGCGCCAGTCCGAGGGCTGACGGCCGGGGCCTTCGGGCCCCGCCGACCGCCGCGCGCGGGGCGGCGCGCGCAGATGCAAATCTTCGTGCATCCCCGCGCAAGACGCGCTGATCCGGTCGCCCCACCATGACCCGCAGTCCAGAGGCCGCGCCCCATCCGGGCAGACAAGGCGGCCCGTTCAGCAGGGAGTGCACGCATATGGCCGGAAGTCTCGAAACCGCTGTCGATCCAGCCGAAGGGCTGGAGTTTTCCGATCGCCCCGTTCCGCCCGATCAGCGCATGGGGCGGATGCCGCTGACCATGGCCTGGTGGTCGGTCTGCTCGGCGATGTTCTATCTCGTCGTCTCGGCCTCGCTGGCGCTGGCCTATGGCTCGGTCAACGCCATCATCGGGCTGGTGCTGTCGGTGATCGCCTATGCGGCGGTCAACGCGGTGCTGGTGCGGCACGCGATCCGTACCGGGCTGTCGGTCTCGCTCTTCTCGCGCATCCTGCTGGGGCAGACGGGGGCGGCGGTCGCCACGCTGATCTTCTTTGCCACTGCGATCTATTATGCCGTGTTCGAGGGGTCGGTGATCGCGCTGGCGCTGCAGAGCTATGCCGGCATCGCCTATCCGGTCGCGGCGCTGATCGTCGTGGTCTATTCGGTGCTGCTGATCTTCGGGTCGATCCAGAACTGGCTCGACAAGTTCAACGGCGTGCTGCTGCCCTTCTACCTCATCGGGCTTCTGTCCGCGGTGGTGCTGGCGATCTCGAAATACGGCTACTCGGATGCCTGGCTGAAGCTCGGCCCCGCGGGCGGGGCGCCCGCGACCGGCTGGTGGAACTGCTTCGTGGCCTTCATGGGGGTCTGGATCCTCATGATGTTCACCTATGACTACGCCCGCTTCGGCCGCGACGAGGACCGCGAATACCACGCCAAGGTCAACTTCGGCGCGCCCTTCTACCTCGTGGCCTTCCTGCTCAACGGGCTCGTCGGCATCTTCCTCGCCGCGAGCCTGCCGACCGAGGGCGGCGTCACCGAGGTCTCGGTCGTCCTCGCGCTGATCCAGCTGATGGGCTTTGCCGGGCTGGCCTTCGTCTGGATCTCGCAGACGCGGATCAACACCGCGAACTACTATCTCGCCGCCGTCAACATGGAGAGCTTTGCCCAGACCGCCTTCCGCCTGCGGCTGCCCAAGGTCGTCTGGGCCTGCGTGGTGGGGGTGATCGCCTATGTGCTGATGCTGGCCGACGTGTTCCACTACATCCTGCAGGCGCTGGCCTATCAGGGCATCTTCGTGGTCGCCTGGGTCGCCATCGCGCTGGTCCATATCGTCACCGAGGGGCGGGGCGGCGTCGATCACGACGCGACGCATTTCCGGCTGCGCGACACCCCGGCGGTGAACCCTGCGGGCCTGGGCGCCTGGATCGCGGCGTCGGTGCTGGGGCTGATCCTGCATCTTGCAGGCGGGGCGCTGGGCAGCTTCTCGGCGCCGGCGACCTTCGTTGCGGCCGGGGCGGCCTATGCCCTGCTGCGCGGGCGGCAGGCTGCGGAACTCTCGGTCGGGAACCGCTGACGCCATCGGACGACCCGGGGGCGCATCGAGCGCCCCCGGTGATCTGCGAGGCCCCCGCCGCGCCCGGACGCGCGGCGGGGGCTTCGTCGTCAGCGGGCCACCCCACGGATCAGCCGCGCGAGGTCGAGCCCGGCGTCGTCCGTCACCTGCAACGGCGCGGGCATCAGGTCGGCCAGCTTGATCTCGATACCCATCCCCACCTTGAACCCGACCGCCGTGCAGAACTGCACGATGTCGAGCAGGTAGCCCGTGAAGCGCGTACCGTTGCGCGGGCCCCGCAGCTGGCGGACCACCCCGTCCGCACCGACCTCGATCAGCGCCACCAGCGTCGGCCCGTCGCGCAGCGCCCAGACGTCGTGGCCGGCCGCGATGCTCTCGCGCGCCGCGCCGTGCTTCGACAGGCAGTTGCGCGCCTCGCGTCCCAGCGCCAGGACCTCGCCCAGCGTCGTCGTGCGGCGGCCCGTCAGCCGGCCTGCGGTGAGCCGTGCGGGGCTGGCGTGGCGGGCGTCCTCGCCGCGCCGCCGGTCCGCCGCGTCCGCCGCGAGAAGGATCTGCGACAGGCCGAGGCGCTGGGACAGGTCTTCCGGCGGTCCCTCCCAGTCGTTCCAGTCGGTGAGCGCCGTCCAGTGCGGCATCCCCCGCAGCGCCCGCGCCGCGCGGGCGCGAAACGGGTGCGCGTCGTCGGCGCCGATCATCACCAGCCGCTCGACGTCGAAGAGAAGGTCGCTGGCCAGCCGTCGTGCAGCCAGCTCGCCCTCGGCCCCGAGGCGGTAGAGGCGCTCGCCCTGGCTCGACCGGTCGCGGGCCCATTGCGGGTCGCGCCCCTCGGCGATGGTGCGGGTGCCCAGCGCCATGGTGGGAAGCCAGCTGAGCAGCAGGCGGCGCAGTTGCGGACGGTGGGGATGAAGGGCAGGGGAGGCGGCATCGAGCCGGGAGTCGACGGCGCCGACCAGGCGATGCTGGTCGATGTAGTTCCTGAACATGGCGGAGCCTTCCATATGGCCACGCCCCGCCAGAAGGCAGGGCACCGGGCTACATCGAAGGACCGGATGTCAGGTCATGCGCGGCACCCTAAGCCTCGGCGGGCCTGAGGGGAAGGGTGAGCGGCAGCGCCCGGTCCTTGCGGACGCGCGCTGTTGCTGACGGGCCACGGCGCGCGCGTCGGCCCGGCCTCGACGCGCACGCGCGGGCGGCGGTGCCGAGGCGCCCGGCGGCTACTCCGGCGCCGGGATATACTCTGCCCGGTCCCCGGTCGGCAGGTCGAAGAGCCCCATGCCCCAGTCGGCGGCGCGCCATTCGCGCTTGGCTTCCTCGATCTTCTCGCGCGAGGACGACACGAAGTTCCACCACACGTGGCGCGGCCCGTTCAGCGTCGCCCCGCCCAGCGCCATCAGCCGCGCGCCCTGCGCACCGGCGGCGACGGTGATGCTGTCGCCGGGGCGGAACACCATCATCTGGCCGGCGGCGAAATCCTGTCCGGCGATGCGGACCGACCCTTCGGTGATGTAGAGCCCGCGATCCTCGTGGTCGTCGGGCAGCGGAAAGCGCGCCCCGGGGGTAAGCGTCACGTCCAGATAGAAGGTCTCTGAATAGAGCGTCGCGGGCGCGCGCTCGCCGTAGGCGTGGCCGAGGATCAGGTTGGCGCGGACGCCCTCGGCCTCGATCACCGGCAGACTGTCCTTGCCGTGGTGCTCGAAGATCGGGTCCATGTCCTCGCGGTCCTCGGGCAGCGCGATCCACGTCTGGATGCCGTAGAGGCTGTGGGGCCCCGCGCGGCCCGCGGCCGACGTGCGCTCAGAGTGGGTCACGCCCTTGCCGGCCACCATCCAGTTGACCGCGCCAGGCAGGATCACCTGATCGGTGCCGATGCTGTCGCGGTGATGAAAATCGCCGCGGTACAGATAGGTGACGGTGCCCAGCCCGATGTGCGGGTGCGGGCGCACGTCGATGCCTTGCCCGGTCAGAAACTCTGCGGGGCCGGCCTGGTCGAAGAAGATGAACGGCCCGACCATCTGGCGCCGCGGCGCGGGCAGGGCGCGCTTGACCTCGAACCCGCCCAGGTCGCGGGCGCGCGGGATGATCAGCGTCTCGATGGCATCGACCCCGATCTCGTCGGGGCAGGCGGGTGCGAGGGCGGGGTTCCAGCTCATGCGTTCCTCCTGCTTTTAGCTTGACGCTAGCCCGCTGCGGCAAACCGATCAACCGGAACGCGTTCTGCGCCCCCGAACGCGGCTTTCGCTGGACAAGCCGCGTCGCGCGCGAAAGATTTGCGCCAAAAGGGGAGGGCTTGATGACCACGCTGTACTACGCCGTCGGTGCCTGTTCGCTGACACCGCATATCGTGCTGGAATGGATCGGGGCGCCCTACGAGGCGGTCAAGGTCCAGATCGGCAGCAAGGAGCTGCTGGCTGTGAACCCGGCCGGCGCGGTGCCCACGCTGCGCGAGGATGACGGCTGGCTGCTGACCCAGGCGGGCGCGATCCTCGAATACCTCGCGCACAAGCACCCCGAGGCCGGGCTGACGGGCGGCGACAGCCTGCGCGAGCGCGCCGAGGCGCATCGCTGGTCGGCGTTCTTCACCTCGGACATGCACGCGGCCTTCTGGCCGGTGTTCATGCCCTACCGCTACACGGTCGCTACGGACGACGCCGCGAAGAAGGCGGTGGTCGAGGCCGGCCACAAGCTCGTGCGCAAGCAGATGGCCGCGCTGAACGCCCATCTCGAGGGCCGCGACTGGGTCCTGGGCGAGGGGCGCGGGACGCGCTCGGTCATCGACGCCTATGCGTTCCCGATGATCCGCTGGGGCGTGAAGATGCTGCCCGGCGGGATCGCCGATTTCCCGAACGTGCAGGCGCTGCACGACCGTCTGGCCGCCGACGAGGCGGTGCAGCGCGTGCTTGCGCGCGAGGCCGCTGCGTGACGACCGGCATCCACCACGTCACCGCCCTGACCCGCAACGTCCAGAAGAACGTGGATTTCTATGCGGGCTTTCTGGGCCTGCGGCTGGTCAAGCAGACCGGCGGCTACGAGGACGCCGAGCAGCTGCACCTGTTCTACGGCGACCGGCTGGGCAGCCCGGGCTCGATCGTGACGTTTCTCGTGTGGCAGGACGGGGCGGCAGGGCGCGTGGGTCTGGGGCAGGTCTCCGAGATCGCCTTTGCCGTCGCGCCGGGATGCCTTGGCGAATGGCTGACACGGGCGATGCGGGCGGGCGTGCCGGTCAGCGGCCCCGCGCAGGAGATGGGCGAGAGCGTGCTGCGCCTGCGCGACCCGGACGGGATCATCGTGAAGCTGGTCGGCCTCGACATGCCGGCCGAGGCGCCGCTTGACGATCCGACGGCGCCGACCCGGATCAGGGGGGTGACGATCCTGACCGAGGATGCCGAGACGGTGGCGGGCTTCCTCAACCGCTTCGGCTATGCCGAGCAGCGCCGCGACGGCCTGTTCATCCGCATGGCCTCGGACAGCGATGTGGTGGACATCCGCGGCTCGGCCGGCTTCGTGACCGGCGGCCAGGGGACGGGTGTGTTCGACCACGTGGCCTTCCGCGCCCCCGACGTCGAGGCGGTGCGGGCGATGCGGCTCGCGCTGGGCGATCATGACGGCGCGACCGCGGTCCATGACCGCAAGTATTTCATGTCGCTCTATGTGCGCGAACCGACCGGGACGCTCTTCGAATATGCGACCGATGCGCCGGGCTTCACCGTGGACGAGCCGGCCGAGCACCTGGGCGAGAGCCTGTTCGTCCCGCCCCACGATCAGGCGCGCGCCGCCGATCTGCGGGTGATCCTGCCGCAGTTCGCGCGGCCCGGCGCGGAAAGGATGCCGATGCGCGACCTGCCCTTCGTCCACCGCTTCCACACGCCGGACGATCCCGACGGCTCGGTGCTGGTGCTGCTGCACGGTACGGGCGGGTCCGAGACCGACCTCATGCCGCTGGCCGCGCGGATCAACCCGCGCGCGACCCTGCTGGGGGTGCGCGGACGTTCGACCGAGGAGGGGATCAACCGCTGGTTCCGGCGCCTCGACCCGCTCACCTACGACCAGGACGACATCGCCGCCGAGGCCGAGGCCTTCGCGGGGTTCGTCGCGGGCGCGGTGCGCGGCTACGGGCTCGACGCCGACGCGCTCACGTTCCTCGGCTATTCCAACGGCGCGAACCTGCTGGGCGCGATCCTGCGGCTGCATCCGGGCGTGCTGCGGCGCGCGGTGCTGCTGCGCGGGATCGAGGTTCTCGACGACGCGCCCGCGGCCGACCTGACCGGCACGCGCGTGCTGATGACGACCGGGGCGCGCGACCCCTACGGCCGCATGGCCCCGCCGCTCGAGGCCTCGCTGAAGGCCGCCGGGGCCGATGTCGATGCCCGGCTGATCGAGGCCGGGCACGAGCTGTCCGGCGCCGATCTGACGGCGGTGCAGGGGTGGCTGGCGGGTTAGCGATCCGCCAGCACCAGCGCGGCGAGACCGGCGAAACCGACTGCCACGAGCGCCGCGACGCGCAGCCCGCCGGGATAGCCGAGCGCGTCGAAGAGCGGCCCGGTCAGCAGCGGCGACAGGAACTGGCCGGTGAAGATCGCGGTGGTCATCGCGCCCGAGGCCGCCCCCCGCCGATGCGCGGGGGCGACGTTCAGCGCGGCGGTCATGAAGTTCGGCATCACCAGCCCCAGCCCGATCCCCAGCACCGCGTTGGCGGCGATCAGCCCGGCCACGCCCCCTGCCGCCGCCATCGCTGAAAACCCCGCCGCCACGATCAGATAGCCGAGCGCAGGCGTCACCCGGCCGCCCAGCCGGGCCCTGACCCGGCCGAAGGCCAGCGCCGTCAGCCCGCCCGCCACGGTCGTGGCCGCCATCACCTGCGCCGTCAGCGCGGGGTCCGACAGGCCCAGGCTGGCGAGGTAGAAGGGCAGGTGGACCGGCACGATGTAGAACATGACGAAGGTCATGCCCGCCATCCCGGCCAGCACCGCGACGCGCCCCGCCCAGCCGGGGGCGGCGGGCTCTGCCGCGGGGCGATGCGCGGGCTCGCCCGTGGGGGCCACGGGCCGCTCGCGCAGCACGGCGGCGATGAAGGGCAGATAGGCAAAGCCCACCGCGTAGAGCGCGAAGGGCCAGCGCGGCGAGATCGCCGCCAGCCAGCCGGCCGCGAGGATGAAGACGAAGCCGCCGAAGTTCGTCGCGGCCATCTGCCAGCCGATGAAACGGCCGCGCGCGGCGCCCTCGAAATAATCGCCGATCAGGGCGGTCTGGGCGACCATGATCGCCGCGACCGAGATGCCCAGCACCACGCGGCTGACCAGCATCCCCTCGAGCGTCGGGATGAACGCCGCGACGGTCCCGGCCACCGCGTAAAGCACGATCCCCCCGAGCAGCAGGCGGCGGCGGCTGAAGCGGTCGGTGATGATTCCCGCAAAGGGCGCGATCAGCGCCACGGCGAGCGCCGGCGCCGTCACCAGAAGGCGCACCAGCCGGGCGGCGTCGGGGTGGTCGGCAAAGCTCGCCTCCAGCCCCGGCAGGGCCGGGCTGATGGTCGCGTTCGACAGGATCGTGAGCGTCGCGGCGAGGATCAGCGCCCAGGCGCGCGGGTCGCGCGCCATCGGGCGCGGCGCAGGTACGGTCGGCATTCTCTTGCTCCTACAATCCCAGGGCCAGCGCGGCGGCCAGCACCAGCAGCAGCACGGCAAAGCCCTTTTTCAGCGCATCCCCGGGCAGGCGTGCGGCCAGACGCGCCCCGAACGGCGCGCCGATCACCCCGCCGAGCCCCAGCCCGATCAGCGCGGGCAGATGGACCGAGCCCAGCATCGGCGCGGCGATCCCCTCGAGCGGGCGGAGCGCGTGGAACACGAACCCCAGCACCGTCACCGGCAGGCCGATCGCGGCGGAACTCGCCACCGCACGGACCATGCTGACGCCGCGGGCCGAAAGATAGGGCACCATGAAGACGCCGCCCCCCGCGCCGATCAGCGCCCCGGCGGTGCCGATCGCGGCCCCGGCGAGCCGGTCGTGGCGTGCCGACCCCGCGCCCGGCGAAGGTTTGCACCCGCGCAGCATCCGTGCGGCGATGAACACGAGGAAGGCCGCGAAGATCACCCGCAGGGCCATGGGCGGCAGCACCGTGACCAGCGCCGACCCGGCCAGCAGGCCGATCAGGCTGAACGGCACGATGCGCCGGAACAGCGCCCAGTCGACGTTGCCCATGCGGTGATGCGCCGTGACCGCGCTGAGCGATCCGATGGTCACGATCCCCATTGAGGTCGCCAGCGCCACCAGCGGCGCCTGCGCCGCGGGCACGCCCAGCAGCGGCAGCGAGAACACCAGCGCGGGCACGGCGACCAGCGCCATGCCCACCCCCAGAAGCCCCAGCAGGACCCCGCCCAGAACCCCGGCGATCAGCAGGATGAGGATCGTCGTCATGCGCCGAACTCCGGGTCGGCCTTGGCGCGCTCGAGGATCAGCGGGATCACGATGTCCTCCTCGTCGGCCAGGTGCTGGCGCAGCAGGGGCGCGATGCGATCGACCGTCGCGGCCAGATCGTCGACCGCATATTTCTGGTCGCCGGTCATCACGCCCTCGGCCTGCCCGAGGCGGCGCAGGCTGGCCTGCGTCACCGCCGCCAGCTCGTCGATGGCGTCGTGGATCAGGTGGTGATCGGCGTCGAGGATCTCGAACCCGCGCACCAGCCGCGGCTCGACGCGCTGGAAGGCGGGGAAATAATGGTGATCCTCGATCCGGTGGTGTCCGTCGAGACTGCCCAGCAGGCTGCCGATGTGGCGCCGCAGGGCCGGGGCGCTGTCATAGGTCGTCTCGCCGTCCTCGCGCAGCCGCGTCAGCTGGTCGGCGATCTTCGCGGTGATGGCGCGGAAGTAATCGTGGTTGCCGAGCCAGATCTCGCCCGTTCCGGCGAGCGCCGATTGCCCCCGCCAGGTGCCGCGCGGGTGCTTGCGCGTCAAAAACAGCAGGTCTTCGGGCAGGCCCGTGCGGCTGCCCAGCGTGATGTCTTGGTCCATGTGACACTCCTTGCAAGGGCGGGCGGCGGGTCGCCCCGCCGCCCGGCGCGCTTACAGACGCCCGAACTTTCCGGCGTTGAAGTCTTGGATCGCCTGCCGGATCTCGCCCTCGGTGTTCATCACGAAGGGGCCGTAGGCGGCGATCGGCTCGTCGATCGGCTCACCGGCGAGGAACAGCAGCTTGGCGTCGCTCGCGGCCTCGATCACCACGCCGCCCCCCTCGCGCGAGAGGCGCGCCACGGCGGGGCCGGTGAGCTTGGCCTCGGCATTCACCATGACCTCGCCCGACAGCGCGACGACCAGCACGTTCCAGCCCTCGGGCGGGGTCAGCGTCGTCGTCGCCCCGGCGTTCAGCCGCAGGTCCAGCACGTCCATCGGCGTGAAGGTCGAGGCCGGCCCCTTGGCGTCGCCATAGCTGCCGGCGATGACCCGGACGCGCCCCGCCCCGTCGGGCAGCTCGACTGCCGGGATCTGCGCGTCGGTGATGCTCTGGTAGCCGGGCGCCGCGGACTTGTCCTGGCCGCGCAGGTTCACCCACAGCTGCACCATCTCGAACATCCCGCCCCTGGCGGTGTAGTCGTGGCTGTGGAACTCCTTGTGCAGGATCCCGTCGCCGGCGGTCATCCACTGGACGTCGCCGCGGCCGATGACGCCGCCGCGCCCGGTCGAATCGCCATGCTCCACCTCGCCCTCATAGACGATGGTGACGGTCTCGAAGCCCTTGTGCGGGTGGACGTCGACGCCGCGCGGGCGCGTCGCAGGTTCGAAATGATGCGGCCCGCCGTAATCGAGCATCAGGAAGGGCGTGGTCTCGGACCGGCCCGACATGTGCGAAAACAGCGAGCGGACGGGAAAGCCGTCGCCGACCCAATGGCCGCGCGGTGCAGTGGTGGTGTCAACGATCTTGCGCATCTTCGTGCTCCTAACCGGCGGGAGAGCCCCGCGCTCTGGGTCAGAGAGTTAGGGGCTTGCAAGATTTGAGCAAGAGATGTCTTGTTCGTGTCAGCCGAACGCGGCTTTCTTCTTATATAGGCTGGTCCCGAACGCCGGTAAGGGTCACTTAAGGTTGCGAAGCTGGGCACACCACGTGCCCCGGACGAAATCAGGACGTGAAATGACCAAGCCCAACATCGCGATCATCATCGGATCGACCCGCCAGAGCCGATTTGCCGACAAGCCCGCCAACTGGCTGCTCGAGAAGGCGCGGCAACGCGACGACATGACGTTCGAACTCGTGGACCTGCGCGACTTCGACCTTCCGCTCTTCGACGAGGTGGCGTCGAATGCCTGGGTGCCGTCGAGCGACCCCCGCGCGGTCGCGTGGCAGAAGAAGGTGGGCGAGTTTGACGGCTACATCTTCGTGACGGCCGAATACAATCACTCGATCTCGGGGTCGCTGAAGAACGCGCTGGACCAAGCTTACACGGAATGGAACCGCAAGCCGATGGCCGCGCTCGGCTATGGCGGCGTGGGGGCCGCCCGCGCGGTCGAGCATCTGCGTGGCATCGGGATCGAGCTGCAGATGGTCCCGCTGCGCAACGCGGTGCACCTGGGCGGCGGCGAGTTCTTCAAGACCTCGCCGATCGGCCAGAATGCCGAGATGGCCGAGGTTGAGCAGGTGCTGACGCCCTCGCTGAACGCCATGCTCGACGAGCTTGCATGGTGGGCCAAGGCGACCATGACGGCGCGCGCGGCTTGAGAGACAAGGGGCGGTCCGCAGGGGCCGCCCCTTTGCGTCAGAGGGGGAACACATGAGAGACTCCGACACGCCGCTGATCCTGCCCGGCCTCGGGCCGTTCTACGATCGCGTGGCACAGCCGCTCGCCCATCTCGGGTTGCGGGTGCTGGTCGGCGCCCTGCTGGTCGTCGAGGGCTGGCCCAAGATCACCGCCCCCTTCGGCATGGCGGGGTTCACCGAAAGCATCGGGATGTATCCCGGCTGGCTGTGGTCGGCGGTGCTCGCGGTGCTGCAGTTCGTCGGGGGGCTTATGATCCTTGTCGGGTTCCTCACCCGCCCGGCGGCGCTGGCGAACGGCGTGATGCTCGCCGTCACCTACTGGTTCCACGTCACCCACCCCTACGGCACCGCGCTGCTGACGCCCGAGGGGATGGCGGCCCTGCCCGGGCAGGCGTCGCTCTTCACCGCCGACGGGTTGCGCAACCTCGGCGCCGATGGCGGGGCCACCTTCCTGCACATGGTCCAGTTCAAGGCCGAGGGCCTCTCGGCGATCTGGACGGTGGCGGCGCTGCTGCTCGCGGCCTGGGGCGCGGGGCCGCCCTCCATCGACCGCACGATCCTCAAGAGGGAGTTCTGAGACGATGAGCGACATCACCATCACCAAGGAAGACAGCGGGGGCCGGCACGGCCGCTACGTCGCCCGCATCGACGGCATCGACGCCGAGGGCGAGATCACCTTCACCCACCGGGGCGACGGCGTGATCAGCGCCGACCACACCGGGGTGCCCGACGCCATGGGCGGGAAGGGGGTGGCCAAGGCCCTGCTCGACTTCATGCTCGAGGATGCGCGGGCGAACGCGTTCCGCATCATCCCGGTCTGCCCCTATGTGCGCGCCCAGTATGCCCGCCACCCCGAATGGGCCGACCTGTTCACCACCAAACCCGGCGAAGACCCCTGAGAGAGGACCCCATGCCCAAGACCCAGCCCGAACCCATCCGCGACCAGACCTCCGACCGGCTGCTCACCCCGCAGAACTGCGCCATCGCGCTGATCGACTATCAGCCCGAGCAGTACCGCACCGTGACCTCGTCCTCGGCCGAGGAGATCAACCTCAATGTCATCGCGCTCTGCAAGTTCGCGCGTGCCTACGACGTGCCGGTGATCGTCTCGACGGTCGGCGTGGACATGGGCGTGAACACCGGCACCGCCGAGGAAATCCTGGCCGAGCTGCCCGACGTCGAGGAAATCGACCGCAGCGGCGTCAACGCGTGGGAGGACGAGGACTTCCGCAACGCCATCCTCGCCACCGGGCGCAAGAACATCGTCATCGCGGGGCTCTGGACCGAGGTGTGCCTGACCTTCCCGGTGATCGACATGCAGGCCGAGGGGCTGCACTGCTACCCGGTCGAGGACGCCGTGGGCGGCATCTCGCCGGTGGCCCACCACGCCGCGATCGAGCGGATGCGGCAGGCCGGGGCCACGCCGATCACCGCGATCCAGTTCGGGTCCGAGCTGATGCGCAACTGGGCCCGCCCGGACTCGCCGAAGTTCCGCGAGGTCCTGCAGTGGTACTTCCCCAAGCGCTTCAGCCTGATGAAGGACGGCAAGATCTGAACCTGGGAAGAACGCGGCGCGGTGGCTGCGCAGCCGCCGCGCCGGGACGATGCCGAGACCACACCATGGCCCTGCCGGGCCGCACCATCGAGCAGGAGAACGACATGAAGGCTTCGAAGCTGACGCCGACCACGCTCACCGGGCTGGCGCTCGTCGTCGCGCTGGCCGCCCCGCTGGCCGCGCAGAACTTTCCTGAACAGATCGACGTGATGCGCCGCATCGCTGCGTCCTTCGACACCAACAACGACGACAAGATCGACCGCGACGAGTTCCGCGAGTTCACCCGGCTCGTCTGGGCCTCGATGGACAGCAACAACGACGGACAGGTGGACGAGGCCGAGTTCATGGCCTGGGACCCCGGCTTCAGCTACGTCGCCGAGCTGAACGGCAAGTCCGAGGACTTCACCTCGATGAAGCAGGAGATCTTCGCTTATTGGGACGCGAACGGCGACAAGATCGCGACCCGCGACGAGGTGCTGGCCACGGCGGATGACGAGTTCAAGAACTCGGATCCCGACGGCGACGGGTTCGTGACCGGGCGCGACCTCGCCTTCGGCTCGCCCACCTTCTCGGCCTTCATCTTCGGTGCCGGCCCGGCGAAGTGACCGGGGCCTGATCCGAGCAAGACCGACAAAGGTCCGGCCGCTGCGCCGGACCTTTGCTTGTCTCAGAGCGTGCCGGCGAACTCGGCCACGAACTCGCGGACCAACTCGCGGGTCTTTTCGTCGTGCAGGTTGCCCTCGTCGTCGAAGACGGCTCCGGCGCGCGAGACGATCAGCCGCCCCTCGGCGCGGATCGAGCAGCGGAGGTAGCGCAGCACCGGCAGCCAGTGGTTCTGCGACAGGATCGTGCCGAACCCGCCGGGCGAGGTGCCCATCACCGCGACCGGCTTGCCCTTGAAGAGCCGCAGCCCCTCGCCGCGGGACATCCAGTCGATGGCGTTCTTGAAGACGCCGGGGATGCCGTTGTTGTATTCCGGCGTGGCCAGCAGCAGCCCGTCGGCGGCGGCAAGCTGCTGCTGCAGGCGCTCGACCGCTGGCGGCAGCCCCGACTTCGCCTCTTCGTCGGCATCGTAGAGCGGCACGTCGCGGATGTCGCCGACCTCGATCGTGACGCCGGAGGGCGCCAGCTCGACCGCGGCGCGCAAGAGGCCGGCATTGAAGGACGCCCGGCGCAGGCTGCCGGAAAGACCGAGGATCGTCGTCATGCAGTGTCCTTTTTCGCTTTGACCAGAGGTTCGGGGGTGAGCGTCTGATACAGGCGGTCGCGCCCGGCCATGGCGCCGTTCTGGACCTGCTGGCCCAGCCGCTCGTTGTCGCGCGACCGGATGTCCTGCAGCGTCTCGCTGACGACGGCCTCGGAACAGCCGAGCGCGCGCAGGCCCTGCGCGCCCATCAGATAGGCCGACTCGACCGTCTCGCGGATCTGGTAGTCGACGCCCGCGTGGATCAGCTCGACCGCGTGGCTGCGGTCATAGGCGCGCACCAGCAGCTTGGCCTGCGGGAACTCGTGGCGCACCAGCTCGACGATGCGGGTCGCCACCTTGGGGTCGTCCACGCAGACCATGATGACCTCGGCATCCTCGGCGCCCGAGTGGTGCAGGACGTCCAGACGGCTGCCGTCGCCGAAATAGACCTTGAAGCCCCAGCGCTCGGCCTCGCGGATGCGGTCCGGGTCGGTGTCGATGATTGACGCCGGAGCCCCCCGCGCCAGCAGCATCTGCAGGGCGATCTGGCCGAAGCGACCGAAGCCGATGACCAGCGCCTGGCCCTGCAGGTTGTGGGCGCGCTCCACCCCCTCCATCGAGGCGTCGCGGCGCAGCAGCCGGTCGGCGGCGATCAGGATGAGGGGCGTGAACGCCATGGACAGGATCACGACCGAGCCGAAGATCGCGTTCTCGCGCGCGTCGATCACCCCGCCCGAGGCGGCGGCGCTGTAGAGCACGAAGGCGAACTCGCCCCCTTGCGCGAACATGGCGGTGCGCTTGAGCGCAGCGATGTTGGAGCTGCCGAAGACCCTCGCCACGGTGTAGATGGCGATGGCCTTGACCACCACGTAGGCGGCGAGCATGGCGAACAGCAGCGGCCATTCGGCCGCGACCACCCGCAGGTCGAGCGACATCCCCACCGCAAGGAAGAAAAGCCCCATGAGGAGGCCGCGGAATGGCTCGATGTCGGTTTCGATCTGGTGGCGATAGCTCGAGCCGGAGAGCATGACCCCGGCGAGGAACGCGCCCATCGCCATCGACAGGCCCACCGTCTCCATCAGCAAGGCCGCGCCCAGCACCACCAGCAGCGCGCCCGCGGTCAGCACCTCGCGCGAGCGGGCGCGGGCGAGCAGCCCGAAGAACGGGTCGAGCAGCCAGCGCCCGACCACCAGCAGCGCGGCGAGCCCCGCCAGCGGCAGCAGGACCGCCATGGCCCCGCCTTCCGTCTCGCCGCCCGGCGCGAGGACCGCGACGATGGCCAGCAGCGGGACGATCAGCAGATCCTCGAACAGCAGGATCGACACCGCCTTCTGCCCCTCGGCGCTGGCGATCTCGCCCCGGTCCTGCAGCGTGGACATGATGACGGCGGTCGAGGACAGCACGAAGCCCGCCCCGGCGACGAAGGCCGTCACCAAGGGCAGGCCGAAGAGCAGCATCCCCGCCGCCGTCAGCAGCGCGACGGCCAGCGAGACCTGCGCCAGCCCGAGGCCGAAGATCTGCCCGCGCATCGTCCAGAGCTTCTGCGGCCGCAACTCGAGCCCGATGATGAAGAGGAACATCACCACGCCGAGTTCGGCGAAATGCAGGATCGTCTCGGGGTCCGTGAACAGGCCGAGCAGCGAGGGGCCGACGAGCGCGCCGGCGGCGAAATACCCCAGCACCGACCCGAGGCCGAGGCGCCGGAACAGCGGCACCGCGATCACGGCGGCCCCCATCAGGACGACTGCCGGTCCGATCACCGGACCCAAGCCTGCTACCGCCATCGCACTCTCCGATCCGAGTTAAACAAAGTTATGGCGGCCCGCGGGGCGGCCTTCAACGACAAACCCGCCGGCGCAGGGCCGGCGGGTTCGCTGGGTGTGGTGCCACGGTTCATCGCCTCGTCGAGGGTCAGTCGATCGGCCGCAGCCCGGCCTCGATCCGGGCCCGCTGCGGCTCGAGGAACGGCGGCAGCGACAGCGCCTCGCCCATCGTCTCGAACGGCTCGTCCACCGCGAAGCCGGGGCCGTCGGTGGCGATCTCGAACAGGTTGCCGCCGGGCTCGCGGAAATAGAGGCTGCGGAAGTAGTAGCGCTCGACCTCGTCCGAGTTCGGGATGCGGAAATCGCGCAGCCGCTGGGTCCAGTCGTGGATCGCCGCGACATCGGGGACGCGGAAGGCCACGTGATGCACCCCGCCCGCGCCCTGCCGCGCCGTGGGCAGGTCAGGCTCGACCGCCACGTGCAGCTCCGCGGACGGGCCACCGTCGCCCATCTCGAACACATGCACCTGCCCGTCCGGGCCGGGATAGTCGCGGACCCGGCGCATGTTCATCACGCGCGTCAGCACCGCCTCGGTGGGCGCCAGTTCGGGCACCGAGATGGTGATCGGCCCGAGCCCGCGGATCTGGTGCTCGGCCGGGACCGGGCTGCGGTCCCACGGCCGGGGGGTGCCGGTGGTGTCGGCGGTCAGGCGGAAGCGCTGCCCCTCGGGGTCCTCGAAGTCGAGCGTGGCGCGGCCGTCGGTGGTGCCCGGCGCGCCCCGCGTCAGCCCCGCCTCGCCCAAGCGCGCCGCCCAGTAGTCGAGGCTCGCCTCGGCCACCCTGAGGCCGGTGCGGCTGATCGAGCGGGTGCCGCGCCGCTCGGGCGCCGCCGGCCAGTCGAAGAACGTGAGGTCGGTGCCGGGGCTGCCCGCGCCATCGGCGAAGAACAGGTGATAGGCCGAGGTGTCGTCCTGGTTGACGGTCTTCTTGACCCGCCGCATCCCCAGCGTGCCGGTATAGAACCGGTTGTTGCCGGGCGCGTCGGCGGTGATTGCCGTCAGGTGATGGATGCCGGTCAGTTGCATGCAAGGCCTCCTTCGTGATGGGTTCGGGGCAAATATGCGCGCCGGACCTGCCGAACGCCACTTGGGAGGGGGCGAATGCCGCGTTCGGCGCTTGCGAACGAGGGCCCCGCGGGTGACACTGCCGCCATGCGCTATGACCTCAACCAGATCGAGACGTTTCTGGCCGTGCTGGAAACCGGCACGGTCACCGCTGCGGCTGCGCGGCTGAACCTGTCGAAGTCGGTCGTCTCGACCCGCATCTCGGATTTCGAGGCGACCATCGGCGCGGCCCTCTTCCGCCGCAACGCTGGCCGCATCGCCCCGACCGAGGCCGCGTTGCGCCTTGCCGAACGGCTGCGCCCGGCGCTGGCCGAGCTGACCGCGGCCACCGATAGCGCTGCCTGGGGCGGCCAGAACGGGGCGCTGACCGGCAGCCTTGCGATTGCCGCCCCGATGAGCTTCGGCACGACGGTCCTGTCGCCGATCCTCGCCCGCTTCGCGGCGGCCCATCCGGGGCTCGAGATGCGCATCGATTTCGACGACCGCGCCCGCGATCTGGCGCGCGAGGGGTTCGACGTCGGCATCCGCATCGGCGGCGCCCGCGACTCGGCGCTGATCGGCAAGAAGCTCTGCGAGGAGCGCCAGGTGATCGTCGCGAGCCCCGACTATCTGGCCCGCCACGGCACCCCCCTGACGCCTGCGGATCTGAGCGCACATCAGGCCATCGGCTACACCCATCTGGCCGATTCCGCGCTATGGCAGTTCCGGCAGGGGCCGCGGTGGATCGCGCCGCGCATCACCTCGCGCGTGGTCATGAACAATGGCGAGGCGATGCGGGACATGGCCATCGCCGGGCTGGGGCTGGCCATGCTGCCGTCGTTCATCGTTGCGGATGCGGTGGCTGCCGGTCGGCTGGTGCAGCTGCTGGCCGACGCTGAGACGCGGTTGCTGCCGGTGATGGCGGTGTGGCCCCCGGTCAGCCCGCTGCCGGAGAAGCAACGGCGGTTCATCGACTTCCTGCAGCGCGCGCTGTCGGAGACGTTTGCCGCGACGTGAGGGGGTGGGTGCGGGGGCGGTTAAGGATGCGAGGGAAGGATTCCTCAGAACCGCATGGTCGCAAGCGACGAAGCTGCAACTTCTAAATTGTGTCAAGCTTCGACACTGTAGACTAGCCATTCTTTTATGGACGATAATTCATTGAATACTGAGTGCAGAAAGCGAGTTAGATCGTTGCCTCATTCCTATTCAAGTAGTCCCTATACAATTCTGACGTCATCAACGCATACTTGACTCATTGCGCCCCAGAAAGGGAAGACCATTTGAGGAAGGTTCATTAAGTACGCGTGTCTTACAATGTGCTTATCTAACTCGGTTGCTTGCTTGTCCCAATAATCAATTGAAAAGTATACGGTATCCGAGCCCCCCATGATAATCTGGGGAAGAAAAGATGAGAGCAAGTATCTATCCATTCGGGCCATGTTCGTCAATAATCTTACGGTTTTAGAGTCCCCTCTCTTTGCGCACAGAACTATATGCGTTGCGCCATCCATTACGCACGTTGTATAGGCAAGAGATTGCGTATTCACATTGAATCGATCGGCTGGTTGCACGCGCTTGCGATCAAAGTCGTAGTATATCGGTATTATCCCCGCGCCTACAAATGGAAGTCCGGGAACTCTAAGAGCTAAATGAACGTGCCGCGCCGTCCCTCCTCCGAGATTATGTTCTAAGGAAGCGACCCATGAGTCTATCATTCTGAAAGAATGTATTCTGTTCTTCAAAAGCAGTGCTGAGCTTGCTACTATGAGAATGTCATCAAGCTCTCTCGATAGATCATAGGCTTCCGGCTTGGATACAATGTGACCCCGTAACTGCACTTCCTGGGCTCTGCGGAAGCGCGTATGGCAAAGGGCTCTCCAAATCAATATTTCTATGTTTGGCTTGTCGAGTTGTGCGTCTCTGCGTTCTGCTTTCGAAAATAGAGTTCTCTCACAATCACTACAGAATCCCGGGAATGTTGAGGCGTTATTCCAACCTACCTCCTGCATGAAGTTCGCGCCAGAGAAAGCGGTGGCTTTGGTCTGGTAGACCTTGTTTTCTTTATTTGAGATCGTCTCCAGAACTCCCTTCTTTTGAATGGAGTGAGATCGTTTTTTTTGCTTTGTTATTGCAGTTCGGTGCGCAGCATTCGAGTTCTAAGCCGTCCGCCTTCTCGACTCCTAGAACAATCTTATTCTCTAGGTATTTAAACCTGTTGTCTGTTATTGTATCTTCCTTGATTGAACTTGGAGACACTATCTTCATGAAATTACTTAATCTGTAGTGTCTTGTGAATGACACTGCCAATCTCGAAGCGTCGTACGGATTGGAAACTGACTCAATTGTGTTAGATATTAGACAAATATTCCTATAGTCTGACATCAATTCGTTTATTGGAAAACTAGAGAAAGTATCGTGCCGATAACCAAACATTGGATCTGACAGGAATCTTTCTATTCCGATATCTCGCATTTTACCTCTGTGCATCAACTAAACTTGGCGGAAGAAGCGAAACGGTTCTGGCGAAAAGGAATGTCGATGCTTCGGTTGCCTCTTGCGTCCCAATGGTACGCGATGGATCGTCACAGTTCGACGCCAAAGCAATGACCTACAGCGATAGTGGGGATGGGCGATGCTAACCTTTTCGGGTTTCAACCGTAAGGCTTTACGTTCAGTGCCATAGTTCGTGAACGTGTCGAGACTACCGCAGCGGCGTCCAGGGCCATTGAACACCGCCAAGTGGCACTAAGTTGATTGTAGGGTATCTTGTGGGGTAGGTTCACTATCGCGTGTCATACATGCCAATCTTATCAACAAGCTAGGTTGTAAGATTTGGCTCCGGCGGTAGGGATCGAACCTACGACCAATTGATTAACAGTCAACTGCTCTACCGCTGAGCTACGCCGGAACACGGGGGCCATGTAGCAGCGGGTGGCGGGTGCGTCCAGAGGGGGCGCCGAGAAATTTTCGCCTCGCCGTTACGTTCGCTCCCCGGCCCCCGCGGCGACGCGGTTCAGGCGCGCGACCAGACCGCCCCGGCCGTCAGCCCGCCCTCGGGCACGACCGCGCCAAGGTCGCCCAGCGCCACGAGATGGGCCAGCACGTTGCGCGTGGCGGCGGGCAGCAGCGCGGCGGGGATCTCGGTGTAGATGCGCGCGGCGAGGGCCTCGGCGGTGCCGGGCGCGGCGTCCAACGCCGCGAGGATCTGGGCCGTGCGGGTGCGACGGTGGGCGGCGAGTTCGGCGAGGCGGGGCAGGGGGTCCGTCACCGGGTCGCCATGCGCGGGATAGAGCACGCGGGGCGCCAGCAGCGCGAGGTGCTCGAGGCTGCGCAGATAGTCTACCAGATCGCCGTCCGGCGGCGAGATCAGCGTCGTCGCCCACCCCATCACCAGATCGCCGCAGAGCACCGCATCGCCCAGCCGGAAGCTCAGGTGGCTGCCCATGTGGCCGGGGGTGTGGATCGCCGTGATCTCCCACCCCGCGCCGCAGAGCACGTCGCCGTCGGCCAGCGTCACGTCGGGGCGGAAGGCCGCATCGGCGCCCTCGCCGCCGCCCACGGCCCCGGCTTCGGCCAGCCGCTGCATGGGGGGCGAGCGCCCCGCCTCGGCGGTGCCGAACGCCATCACCGGCGCCCCCGTCGCCGCGGCGAGGCGCGGCACGGCGGCCGAGTGGTCGAGGTGCGGATGGGTCACGAGGATATGCGAGATGCGGCCCTCGGCCGCCTCGAGGATCGCCGCGACATGGGCCGGGTCGTCGGGGCCGGGGTCGATGACGGCGACCTCGTCGGTGCCGATCAGGAAGCTGTTGGTGCCCGGCCCGGTCAGGGGCGAGGGGTTGTCGGCGCGGATCACGCGCACTTTCGCAGGCTCGCTCATCCGACTAGGCTGGACCGGCTGCGCGGCGGGCGCAAGCGGCGCGGCCAGTCGGCCGCGCGAGGTGGCCGGCGCAGGCGGGCCGGGGTGCGGCAGGCGGGAAGGGCGATGAACTTCGACTGGCTCAAGCGACTGATGCCGCGCGGGCTCTACGGCCGGGCCGCGCTGATCCTGTTCCTGCCGGTGGTGGTGGTGACGCTGGTCGTCACCGTCATGTTCCTGCAGCGCCACTTCGAGGACGTGACCCGGCAGATGGTCCGCTCGGCGGCGGCCGAGCTTGAGCTGATCGCCGACTGGGTCGAGGGCGCCGCCGACATCGAGGCCGCCCGCGCCGCAGGCAACGAGATCGCCGTGCCGCTGGGCCTGACGCTCGAACTGCCCGCCCCCGAGGGGCTGGTCGAGGCGCGGCGCTTCTACGACCTCTCGGGCCGGGTGGTGATCTCGGCCTTGCACGCGGCGGTGCCGACGGTCGAGACCGTGGACCTGCGCGACATCCGCCGGGTCCGGGTGCTGGTCGGCGGCGGGCGGCCCTTCGTGCTGGACTTTCCGCGCAGCCGGCTCACTGCCTCGAACCCGCACCAGCTGCTGGTGCTGATGCTCGGCACCTCGCTCTTGATGAGCGGCATCGCCTCGATCTTCCTGCGCAACCAGCTGAGGCCCATCCGCCGCCTCGCCATCGCCGCCGAGGCCTACGGCCGCGGCCAGATCCTGCCCTACCGCCCGGCCGGCGCCGCCGAGGTCCGCAGCGCCGGGCGCGCCTTCGTCGAGATGCGCGGCCGGATCGAGCGCCAGAACGAGCAGCGCAAGCTGATGCTGTCGGGGATCAGCCACGACCTGAGGACGCCGCTGACCCGGCTCAGGCTCGGGCTCTCGATGCTCTCGCCGGACCTGCCGCCCGAGCGCGCCGAGATCGCGGATATGGAGCGCGACGTGGCCGAGATGGGGACGATGATCGAGGGTTTCCTCGACCACGTCCGCGCCAAGGCGCAGGAGACGGTGACCGAGCCGGTCGAGGCCCGCGCCTTCCTCGAGGATATCGTCGCCGATGCGCAGCGCGGCGGGCAGGCGGTGCGGCTGGCGGGGTTCTCGGCCGACCCGGCTGCGGGCACCACGCTCTCGCTGCGGCCGATGGCCCTGCGGCGGGCGATCGAGAACCTGATCGGCAACGCCGTCCGCTACGGCACCCGCGCCGAGATCGAGGCGGCGGTGACCGCGCGCAGCTTTCGCATCGCGGTCGAGGACGATGGCCCCGGCATCCCCGCCGACCGGCGTGAGGACGCGCTGCGCCCCTTCGTGCGCCTCGACCCCGCGCGCAACCAGGACCAGGGGCAGGGGACGGGGCTCGGCCTCGCCATCGCCGACGAGATCGTGCGCGGCCACGGCGGCACGCTGCGGCTGACGCAGGGTCACCGGCTCGGCGGCCTCAGGGCCGAGGTCACGATCCCGCGCTGACGGCCGCCCGGCCGCGCCGCAGACGCGTTGTGATCACAAGCGCGCGCGACGGGTTGCCGGGATTGCAGCACGGCTTTGCGGTTCCTAGATTGCATTCACAAGCAGGACCGCCTGTGCCCGCCATCTTGGGGGCCGTCCGGTCCGGGCAGGAAAGGACGACAGATGACCGATACCACCACCTATCCGGTGCTGCCGCTTCGCGACATCGTTGTGTTTCCGCACATGATCGTTCCGCTCTTCGTCGGGCGCGAGCGGTCGGTGCGGGCGCTCGAGGCCGTCATGGCGCAGGATCGGCCGATCCTTCTGGCGGCGCAGCGCGACGCCTCGGTCGATGAGCCCGACAGCGACGGCATCTACGAAACCGGGGTGCTGGCCAACGTGCTGCAACTGCTCAAGCTGCCCGATGGCACCGTCAAGGTGCTGGTCGAGGGGCAGAGCCGTGTCCGCATCACCGGATTTGCCGACAATCCGAAGTATTTCGAAGCCTCGGCCGAACCGCTCGAGGAGACCGACGGGGACGCCGAAAGCGCCGCCGCGATGCTGCGCGCGGTCGCCGAAGAGTTCGAGAAATACGTCAAGATCCGCAAGAACGTCCCCGAGGAGGCCGTGGCCTCGGTGGCCGAGGCGGCTGACCCGCGCCGGCTGGCCGATCTCGTCTCGGGCCACCTCGGCATCGACATCGCCCGCAAGCAGGAGCTGCTCGAGACGCTCGACGTCGCCCAGCGGCTCGAGAAGGTCTATGGCCTGATGCAGGGTGAGATGTCGGTTCTGCAGGTCGAGAAGAAGATCAAGAGCCGCGTCAAGAACCAGATGGAGAAGACGCAGCGCGAGTACTATCTCAACGAGCAGATGAAGGCGATCCAGCGCGAGCTGGGCGATGGCGACGAGGGCCAGAACGAACTCGCCGAGCTCGAAGAGAAGATCGCCAAGACCAAGTTCAGCAAGGAAGCCCGTGAAAAGGCGCTGGGCGAGCTGAAGAAGCTCAAGGCGATGTCGCCGATGTCGGCCGAGGCCACGGTCAGCCGCAACTACCTCGACTGGCTCTTGAGCCTGCCGTGGGGCGTCAAGTCGCGCACCCGGCGTGACCTCGGCGCGGCCGAGCGCGTGCTCGACGCCGACCACTACGGGCTCGAGAAGGTCAAGGAGCGGATCGTCGAGTATCTCGCCGTCCAGACCCGCTCGGACAAGCTGAAGGGGCCGATCCTCTGCCTCGTCGGCCCGCCCGGCGTCGGCAAGACCTCGCTCGGCCGCTCGGTCGCCAAGGCCACGGGGCGCGAGTTCATCCGCATCTCGCTGGGCGGGGTGCGGGACGAATCCGAGATCCGCGGTCACCGGCGCACCTACATCGGCTCGATGCCCGGCAAGATCATCCAGGCGCTGAAGAAGGCCAAGACGACGAACCCGCTCATCCTGCTCGATGAGATCGACAAGATGGGGCAGGATTTCCGGGGCGACCCGGCGTCGGCGATGCTTGAGGTGCTGGACCCGGAACAGAACGCGACCTTCGTGGACCACTATCTCGAGGTGGAGTACGACCTGTCCAACGTGATGTTCCTGACCACGGCCAACAGCTACAACATGCCGGGGCCGCTGCTTGACCGGATGGAGATCATCTCTCTCGCCGGCTACACCGAGGACGAGAAGCGCGAGATCGCGCGCCAGCACCTGCTGCCCAAGCAGATCAAGGCGAACGGCCTGCGCAAGGGCGAGTTCTCGGTGACCGACGAGGCGCTGACCCATGTCATCCGCTACTACACCCGCGAGGCGGGGGTGCGGAACCTCGAGCGAGAGATCGCCAAGCTGGCGCGGAAGGCCGTGACCGAGATCCTGAAGGGGACGGTCAAGTCCGTCGAGGTGACGCCCGAGAAGGCCGAGGCCTATCTGGGCGTCCGCCGGCACCGCTATGGCCTGGCCGAGAAGGACGATCAGGTCGGCGTGGTGACGGGCCTCGCCTGGACGCAGACGGGTGGTGATCTGTTGCAGATCGAGGCCCTGAAGCTGCCCGGCAAGGGCGTGATGAAGACGACCGGCAAGCTCGGCGACGTGATGAAGGAATCCATCGACGCCGCCGCCAGCTTCGTCCGTTCGGTCGCGCCCGAGCTGGGGATCGAGCCGCCGCAGTTCTCGAAGCGGGACATCCACGTCCACGTTCCCGAGGGCGCGACGCCCAAGGACGGGCCGTCGGCGGGTCTGGCGATGGTCACCTCGGTCGTCAGCGTGATGACCGGCATCCCGGTCCGCAAGGACGTGGCGATGACGGGCGAGGTCACGCTGCGCGGCAACGCGCTGGCCATCGGCGGGCTGAAGGAGAAGCTTCTCGCGGCGCTGCGCGGCGGCATCCGCACGGTGCTGATCCCGCAGGAGAATGAGAAGGATCTGGCCGACATCCCCGCCAACGTGAAGGAGGGGCTGACGATCATCCCGGTCTCGAACGTCCGCGAGGTCCTGAAGCACGCGCTGGTGCGGATGCCCGAGCCGATGGAGTGGGACGAGGCCGCGTGGGAGATCGCCGAGGCCAAGCGCCTCGCCGCGCTGCGCGAGAGCGCGGCGGCGCCCACGGCCCACTGAGGGCCTGAGGCCGAGAGAACAGGGGCGCGCGTCGAAAGGCGCGCGCCCTTTTCGTTGGCGCAGGGGTGCGGTGGCGCCTTGGATGCGGAGCGGGACGGATGGCGAAAACCCGTGAAAAGGGGGCTTGCCGCCGGGTGCGTCCCGGACTAAGAACCCCGCTACCGGGCGATTAGCTCAGCGGTAGAGCGCTTCGTTCACATCGAAGATGTCAGCGGTTCAAATCCGTTATCGCCCACCATCATTCCCGAGGCGCCGAGGCTGAAAGGCCCCGGCGCCTTTTCCGTCCCGATGCCGGGGCAGGGTGGCGTGACCGGCTGCCGCCCGGGGTCGCGGGGGAACGCCGGCCCTGCCGGCACGAGACCGGACGTCGCCAAATCGGCCCGCCAGTCGGTCGCGGTCGGGACAGCGGGACAGCGTCGCGCGCCGGCCAATCTCCCCGCGCGCTGCCGCTCACACCTCGAACGCGTTGCGCTCGTGATAGCTCTGCAGGAACGACCGGATGCGCGGGTCTTCGGGGCGGGCGAAGATCTCGGCCGGTGAGCCGACGGCGACCATCTCGCCGCGTTCCATGAACGCCACGCGGTCGGCGACATGGGCGGCAAAGCCCATCTCGTGGGTCACGACGACCATGGTCATGCCCTCGGCGGCCAGGCGCTTCATCACCGACAGCACCTCGCCCACCAGCTCGGGGTCGAGCGCCGAGGTCGGCTCGTCGAACAGCATTACGCGGGGCTGCATGGCGATGGCGCGCGCGATGGCGACCCGCTGCTGCTGGCCGCCCGACAGCCGCCCGGGATGGTTCGCGGTCTTGTCGCCCAGCCCCACCTTGTCGAGCGCCGCCCGCGCCTCGGCCTCGGCCGCCGCGCGCGAGAGGCCGCGCACCTGCTGCAACCCCTCGGCCACGTTCTGCAGCGCCGTCATGTGCGGCCACAGATTGAACTGCTGGAACACCATCCCGATCTCGCGCCGCATCTCGCGCAGACGGCGCCCGCTCATCCTGCGCCCGCCGGGGCTCTCGTAGCCGATCAGCCAATCGTCGATGCGGACCTCGCCCGAGTCGTATTCCTCAAGGAAGTTGATGCAGCGCAGAAGCGTGGACTTGCCCGACCCCGAGGGGCCGATGAGGCAGGTCACCTTGCCGGGCGGGATGTGCAGGTCGACCTCCTTCAGCGCCTGGAAGGGGCCGAAGAACTTGCTGACCTTGCGGATGTCGACAGAGGCGGCGTCGGCCATGCCTCAGCTCCTTTCGATGAGATGGCGGGTGACGCGCGCCTCGAGCCGGCGCCCGAGCCGCGAGATCGTCTCGACCAGCCCCCAGAAGAACAGCGCGAGGACGAAGTTCGCCTCGAGGAAGCGGAAGGTCTCGGTCGACATCCGCTGCACCTGATACATCAGCTCGGGCACGGTGATGATCGACAGGATCACCGTTTCCTTGGTCAGGATGATCGAGAAGTTGACCAGCGCCGGCAGCGCCGAGACGAGCGCCAGCGGCAAGAGGATGCGGCGGACGATCACGGGCTCGGACAGGCCCACGGCGCGGGCCGCCTCGATCTGGCCGCGCGGGACGGCGTTGAAGCCCGAGCGGAAGATCTCGGCAAAATAGGTGCTGCCATAGACCGTCAGCCCCACCAGCCCCGCCGTCAGCGCGTCGAGCCTGAGACCGACCAGCGGCCCGCCATAATACAGCACGAAAAGCTGGACGAGAAACGGGGTGCCGCGGATCACCTCGATATAGACGCGCAGCAGCCAGTTGACCCAGCGCGGCCCGTAGCGCTGGATCAGCGCGATCACGAGACCCAAGGCCATGCTGAGCACCGTGCCGGCGAGCCAGCAGAACACCGTCACGCCAAAGCCGCGCAGCAGCATCGGCCCGTATTGCTGAAGGATCGACAGGTCCATCACACCGCGCTCCGCACTTCCAGCCAGCGGCCGGCGGCGGCGAGGCAGAGGTTGATGGCCAGATAGATGCAGGCCGCGGCGAGGTAGACCTCAAGCGGCCGGAAGGTCGTGGCGGCCTGGGCCTGGCTGGCGCGGGTCAGCTCCATGATCCCCACGACCGAGACGAGCGAGGAGGCCTTCACCATCAGGATCAGCTCGTTGACCAGCGCCGGCAGCGACATCACCACCGCCTGCGGCAGGATGATCCGACGCCAGATCGCCACCGGCGCCATGCCGATGGCCTGCGCCGCCTCGGCCTGGCCGCGGGGCAGGGCGGCGATCGCGCCGCGCCAGATTTCCGAGATATAGGCGCTGGCGCAGATGCCGACGGTGACCACGGCGGCGACCAGCGGCGGCACGTCGATGCCGATCACCGGCAGCAGGTAGAACATCAGCAGAAGCTGCACGAGCAGCGGCACCCCGCGCAGGAAGCTGACCCACAGCGCCCCGATCCAGCGCAGCACGCCCGAGCCGGACAGCCGCATGGCGCAGACCGCGACCCCGATCACCAACCCCAGCGCGATGCCGAGGACCGAGACGAGCAGCGTCTGCCGGGCCGCCCAGGCGAGCGGCAGGAAGGCGTCGAGGAAGGTCTGGACCGAGAACATGGGCGCCCGTCAGCGAAGGAAGCAGGCGGCCGGGCGGCTGTCCCGCCCGGCCGGTTCACGCGATCAGTTGGCGGTCGGCTCGATCGGCAGCTCGGTATAGGCGCCGAGCCACTTTTCCTGGATCGCCTTCACGCGGCCGTCCGCGGTCATCTTCTTCATCGCGTCCTCGATGGCCTTGCGGAAGCTCTCGGTCTCGTCGCCCTTGCGCAGCACCCAGGCGAAGTAGCTGGGCTTGCCGAACTGCGCCGGCTCGAAGAGCGCGAAGGTCTCGGGGCGGTTCTTCACCAGATAGGTGAGGTTCGGCAGCGAGCCCGCGACCGCGTCCAGACGGCCCGCGGCGAGGTCGGCATAGGCCTCGTCGGTGGTGCCGTATTCCTTGACGGTGACGCCACCCAGCTCCTTGCCATAGGCGTCGAGCTGGCGGAACTGCGCGGTGCCCTGCTGGACGCCGACGGTCTTGCCCTTGATGTCCTCGGGCTTGGTCAGGTCCTTGTTCGAGGCCGCCTTGACCAGCGACACGGTCGCGTCGGCGATCGGCGGGGTGAAGGTGTAGCGCTCGAGCCGCTCGGCCGTCACGGTGACCGGGGCGATCACGATGTCGAACTTGCCGACCTCGAGGCCCGGCAGCTCGGCCGTCCAGGGGATGTCCTGATAGACCGGCTCGACGCCGATTTCCTTGGCGACCTCGTCGAACAGGTCCTTGGTCATGCCCTCGTAGGTGCCGTTGTTCAGCATGTCGAAGGGGGCGTAGTGCATGTCGGTCGCGGTGACGATCTTGCCCGCGGCCTTGATGTCGGCGAGCTGGTCGGCCAGCGCGCCGGTGGCGGCAAAGGCAAGCGTCGCGGCGCCCAGCAGCGCGGCGCGCAGGGTGGTGCGGATGGTCATGGTGTCGGTCCTCTCCTGTCGGGCGGGTTGAACGCGGCGTCCTGCCCGGCGGGCGCCGCTGATGTGGCGGGCCGATCTAAGCGTCGGCCGCACCGGAAATCCAGCGTTGCGGGCGGGCCGGCCGCAGGACGACGGCCAGCGCGGGGCCGGCTGCCGCCAATCCGTCCAGACCGCCCGCCGGATCGGCCAGCAGCGTGTCGCCGGGGGCGAGCCCCGCGCCGCCCGCCGGTCCCGGCTGGGGGCTGAGCGCCACCAGCGCCACCGTCCCCGCAGGGGCGGCCTCGCCTGCGGCCAGCGGCTCGACGTGGTGGCTCAGCACCCCGCGGCGGGTCATCACGTTGAGGTCGATCACCGGCCCGGCGATGAGCCGTCCCGTCACCGGCGCCTCTCCCGGAAAGCTCAGCGGCGCGTCGCCCGGCGCGAGCCGCACCGTCCCCCCGCCGAAGTCGAGCGCCAGACCTGCGCCCTCGATCAGCGTCAGCGTCCGGTCGATGCCGGGAAAGGCCGAGAACGGCCCGTCCGCGGCCACCTCGGCCATGCTGAGCCGCCAGTCGAAGGCCGCCACGTCGGCGCCCTCGGGGCCGGCGGCGATCTGCCACGTCACCCCGCCGCCGTTCCGCCACGGCTGCCCGGTCAGCTCGGCGCGGCGGACGATCCTCATCCGAGGATGCCGGGCAGGTTCAGCCCATGCTCGCGCGCGCAATCCAGCGCGATGTCATAGCCCGCATCGGCGTGGCGCATGACGCCCGTGGCCGGATCGTTCCACAGCACGCGGGCGAGGCGCCGGTCGGCGTCCTCGGACCCGTCGCAGCAGATCACCATGCCCGAGTGCTGGCTGAACCCCATCCCCACGCCGCCGCCGTGGTGCAGCGAGACCCAGGTCGCGCCGCTCGCGGTGTTCAGAAGCGCGTTGAGCAGCGGCCAGTCCGACACCGCGTCCGAGCCGTCCTTCATCGCCTCGGTCTCGCGGTTGGGGCTGGCCACCGACCCGGAATCGAGGTGGTCGCGGCCGATCACCACCGGCGCCTTCAGCTCGCCATTGCGGACCATCTCGTTGATCGCCAGACCCGCCCGGTGCCGGTCGCCCAGGCCGATCCACATGATCCGCGCGGGCAGGCCCTGGAAGGCGATGCGCTCGCGCGCCATGTCGAGCCATTTGTGCAGATGGGCGTTCTCGGGGAACAGCTCCTTCATCTTCGCGTCGGTCTTGTAGATGTCCTCTGGGTCGCCCGAGAGCGCTGCCCAGCGGAACGGCCCGATGCCGCGGCAGAAGAGCGGCCGGATGTAGGCGGGCACGAAGCCGGGAAAGGCAAAGGCGTTCTCGAGCCCTTCCTCGAGCGCCACCTGCCGGATGTTGTTGCCGTAATCGACCGTCGGCACGCCCGCGTTCCAGAAATCCACCATCGCCGCAACGTGCTGTTTCATCGCTGCGCGGGCGGCGTGCTCGACCGCCTGCGGCTCGGTCTCCTGCCGGGCGCGCCACTCGGCGACCGACCAGCCGAGCGGCAGGTAGCCGTGCAGCGGGTCGTGGGCCGAGGTCTGGTCGGTCACGATGTCAGGGCGCATGCCGCCCGCCTGCATCCGGCGGAAGATTTCGGGGAACACCTCGGCGGCGTTGCCGATCAGCGCCACCGACTTGGCCTCGCCCGCCTTGGTCCAGCGGTCGATCATCGCCAGCGCCTCGTCGAGGCTGTGGGTCTTTTCGTCGCAATAGCGGGTGCGGATGCGGAAATCGGCGCGGGTCTCGTCGCACTCGACGGCGAGGCAGCAGGCCCCGGCCATCACCGCCGCCAAGGGCTGCGCGCCGCCCATGCCGCCGAGCCCTGCGGTCAGGATCCACCGCCCCTTGAGGTCGCCGCCGTAATGCTGCCGCCCGGCCTCGGCGAACGTCTCATACGTCCCCTGCACGATGCCCTGCGTGCCGATGTAGATCCACGAGCCCGCCGTCATCTGCCCGTACATGGCCAGACCCTTGCGGTCGAGTTCGTTGAAATGCTCCCACGTCGCCCAGTGCGGCACGAGGTTCGAGTTGGCGATCAGCACCCGCGGCGCGTCCTTGTGGGTCTGGAACACGCCGACCGGCTTGCCGGACTGGACGAGCAGCGTCTGGTCCTCGTCGAGCGCCCGCAGGCTGGCGGCGATCCGGTCGAAATCCTCCCACGTGCGGGCGGCGCGGCCGATGCCGCCATAGACCACCAGCTCATGCGGGTTCTCGGCCACGTCCGGGTGCAGGTTGTTCATCAGCATCCTGAGCGGCGCCTCGGTCAGCCAGCTTTTCGCGCTGATCTCGGTGCCGGTGGCCGGATAGATGTCGCGGGCGTTGTGGCGCGGGTTCGTGGGTCGCGTCTCGGTCATGGGGCGGTCCTTTCAGGCGAGCAGTCGGCCGGCGATGACGTTGCGCTGGATCTCGGACGATCCCTCGTAGATGCGCATGATCCGCAGGTCGCGGACCATGCGTTCAAGCGGGAAGTCGCGGGTGAAGCCGTAGCCGCCGTAGATCTGCAGCGCGGCATCGGCGATGCGCCCCGCGGCTTCCGAGGCGAAGAGCTTGGCCTGGCTCGCGGCCATGCCGAAGCGCCCGCCGGTCCCGTCGTGCAGCGCCTGGCGCTGGCGGGCGGCCTCGTGGCCCATCAGCTCGGCGGCGGCCAGGTCGGTGGCCATGTCGGCCAGCATCCACTGGATGCCCTGCCGTTGGGCCAGAGGCGCGCCGCCGATGATGCGCGACTTGGCCCAGTCCCGCGCCGCGGCCAGCGCCGCGCGGGCGATGCCCACGGCCATCGCCGCGACCTCGATCCGGCCGTTGTCCAGCACCGCCATGGCGGTGCGAAAGCCGCTGCCCTCGGGGCCGAGGCGGTTCGCGTCAGGCACCATCAGGTCGAGGTCGAGTTCCCACACATGGCCGCCGCGCAGGCCCATGGTCTGCTCGACCCGGCCGGGGGTCAGGCCGGGCGTGCCCTTCTCGACCACGAAGGCCGAGATGCCGCGGTGGCCCGCCGCCGGGTCGGTGACCGCATAGACGACGAGGAAATCCGCCACGCCCCCGTTCGAGATGAAGCACTTGCGGCCCTTGATCCGCCAGCCGTCGCCCTCGCGCGTGGCGCGGGTCTTCATGTCGGCGGGGTCCGAGCCGGCATTCGGCTCGGTCAGGGCAAAGGCGCCGAGCGCCCGCCCCTCGGCCGCCGCCGGCAGGATGCGGGCCCGCAATTCGTCGTCGGCGCCGATCAGGACCGAGTCGGTGGCAAGGTAATGCGCCGTCAGCGCCGAAACGGTCGAGCCGCAGGCGCCTGCGACGGTCGCCACCGCCTCGAAGAGCGCGGGGGCCGAGATGCCCGCCCCGCCCCACGCCTCGGGCAGGTTCGCGCCCATCATCCCGATCCCGGCCAGTGCCGAAAGCTGGTCGTGGACGAAGGCGCCGGTCTCGTCGGTGGCCGCGGCCTTCGGCGCGATCTCCTCGGCGCAGAAGCGCGCGAGCACGTCGAGGAAGGCGGCCTCGCCCTCGGCCAGCCGGTGGGTGTGTGCGCTCATGCTTGCGTCTCCTGCACGATGCCGGCGGCGACCAGCCCGGCGATCTGGTCCGCGCTGAGCCCGAGCCCGTCGAGCACCGCGCGAGTGTCCGCGCCCAGCGCGGGCGTGCCGGTCGGGGCCAAAGGCTTCGCGCCATCGAAGCGCAGCGGCTGGCCCACCACCGGGGCGCGACCCAGCCGGTGATGCGGCAGCTCGGCGACGAGGTCGCGGGCCTGCGCGTGCGCCGAGGCCAACTGCCCCGCGAGCGTCAGGATCGGCGCGGCGGGAATGTCCGCCCCCCGCAGCGCCGCCACCGCGTCGTCGGTCGACAGCCCCGCCGACCAGTCCTCGATCAGCGCCCGGATCTCGGGCTCATGCGCCGTGCGCCACTCGTCGGTCGCAAAGCGCGGGTCGTCGGCCGCCTCGGGGCGCCCGACCAGCCGGCAGAGCGCCGCGAACTGCCGTGCGCCCAGCACCGCGATGATCACGTGCCCATCGGCCGTGCGGTAGCCGCCGAAGGGGGTCGAAAGCGGGTGCCGGTTGCCCACCCGCGCGACGCTCTGCCCGGCATAGAGGTGCAGCGCGTGGCTCGTCGGCAGCATCGCCACGAGGCAGTCGAGCATCGCCACGTCGAGCGCCGCGCCTTCGCCGGTGCGGCCCCGCCCGACCAGCGCCGCGAGAATGCCGATCGCGGCGTAAAGCCCAGCGGCTACGTCGCCGAGCGCCTCGCCGACCTTCAGCGGGCCGCCGCCGGCCTCGCCGGTCGCGTCCATCCAGCCCGAGAGCGCCTGCACGATGATGTCATAGG
This sequence comes from Paracoccus sanguinis, assembly GCF_900106665.1. GTDB lineage: Bacteria > Pseudomonadota > Alphaproteobacteria > Rhodobacterales > Rhodobacteraceae > Paracoccus > Paracoccus panacisoli. The sequence goes on along the minus strand of NZ_FNNA01000001.1, from coordinate 228,337 downwards.
CGGGCAGCGCGGTGTCCGGCCCCGACTGGCCGAAGCCCGAGATCGAGCAGACCACCAGCCCCGGGTTCTCGGCCCGCAGTGCCTCGGCCCCGAGGCCCAGCCGCGCGGCGACGCAGGGGCGGAAGTTTTCGACCACCACGTCGCACCCCGCGGCCATCCGGCGCGCCAGCGCCTGCCCCTCGGGCGCCTTGAGGTCCACCACCACCGAGCGCTTGCCGCGGTTGGTCAGCGCGAAGAGCGCCGATTCCCCGTCGCGGAACGGGCCGATGGCGCGGTAATCGTCGCCCGAGGGGGGTTCGAGCTTGACCACCTCGGCCCCCAGATCGGCGAGGATCGCGGTGGCGAACGGCCCCGCGAGCACGCGCGTCAGGTCGAGCACGCGCAGTCCGGCCAAGGGCCCGCTCATGCCCCCCAGCCCTCGGCCCAGGCGCCGGGCCGGACGGCCTCGCACCCGCCCGCGGCTTCTGCCAGCGCGTCGCCCGCGACCAGCCCCGCCGCCGCGGTCAGCTCGGGCGCGAGATAGCGGTCCTGACCCATGGGCGGCACGACCTCGCGGAGCGTGGCCAGCACCCGGGCCAGCGGCGCCGAGGTGGCCAGCGGCGCGCGCGCGTCGAGCCCGGCCCCGGCGCAGATCGCCTCGATCCCGACGATATGGGCGAGGTTCGCGTTCATCCGCGCGAGCCGCCGCGCCCCGTGCGCCGCCATGCTGACGTGATCTTCCTGATTGGCGCTGGTGGGGGTCGAATCCGTCGAACAAGGGTTCGCCAGATGCTTGTTTTCGCTCATCAACGCGGCGCTTGTGACCTCGGCAATCATCAGCCCGCTGTTCAGCCCCGGCTCGGGCGTGAGGAACGCGGGCAGGCCGAAGTTCATCGCCGGGTCGACCATCAGCGCGATGCGGCGCTGGCTGATCGCGCCGATCTCGGCCAGCGCCAGCGCGATCTGGTCGGCGGCAAAGGCCACCGGCTCGGCGTGGAAGTTCCCGCCCGAGACGATCCGCCCCGACGACGACAGTACCAGCGGGTTGTCGGTCGCGGCGTTCGCCTCGACCTCGAGCGTCCGGGCGGCCTGCCACAGCACGTCGAGGCAGGCGCCGGTGACCTGCGGCTGGCAGCGGATGCAATAGGGGTCCTGCACGCGCTGGTCGCCCTCGCGGTGGCTCTCGCGGATCTCGGAGCCTTCCATCAGCCCCCGGATCACCCGGGCGGCGAGGATCTGGCCGCGGTGGCCGCGCAGCGTGTGGATCTCGTCCAGCAGCGGCGCGGTCGAGCCCATGATCGCGTCGGTGGACATGGCCGAGGCGACGAGCGCCGCTCGCGCCGCGCGGAACCCGTCGAAGAGCCCCGCCAGCGCGAAGGCGGTCGAGACCTGGGTGCCGTTGATCAGCGCCAGCCCCTCCTTGGCGCTCAGCGCGACGGGAGAGCGGCCCGCGGCGGCCAGCGCCTCGGCGCCGCCCATCTCGCGGCCGTCATGGATCGCGCGCCCCTCGCCCAACATCACCGCCGCCATGTGGGCGAGCGGCGCGAGGTCGCCCGACGCGCCAACGGATCCCTGCGCGGGGATCACCGGGGTCACGCCGCGCGCCAGCATCGCCTCGAGCAGGTCGACCAGCACCGGCCGCACCCCCGACGCGCCGCGCCCGAGGCTCAACAGCTTCAGCGCCATGATGAGCCGCACGGTCGGCGTCTCGATGGGGTCGCCCACGCCGCAGCAATGCGACAGGATCAGGTTGCGCTGCAGCGTCGCCGTGTCGTCGGGCGCGATGCGGACCGAGGCGAGCTTGCCGAAGCCGGTGTTGACCCCGTAGACCGGCGCGTCCCCGGCGGCCGCGGCGGCGATCCGGGCGGCCGACGCCTCGATCCCGGCGCGGGCCGAGGGGTCGAGCCGGACCGCCAGCCCCTCGCGCCAGATGCGCTCGAGATCGGCGAGGGTGGCCGCGCCGGGGGTGAGGGTCAGCGTGTCAGGCAAGGTCGCCTCCGAAGATGCGGGCGTGAAGCGGGTTGTAGCCGATGCGGTAGCTCAGCTCGGCCGGGTGGGCGGCGTTCCAGACGGCCAGATCGGCGCGCAGCCCCGGCGCGATCCGGCCGCGGTCGTCCAGCCCCAGCGCCCGGGCGGCGTGGGAGGTGACGCCCGCGAGGCATTCGGCCGGGGTCATGCGGAAGAGCGTGGCGCCCATGTTCATGGTCAGAAGCAGCGAGGTCAGCGGCGAGGTGCCGGGGTTGCAGTCGGTGGCGAGCGCCATCGGCACGCCCGCGGCCCGCAGCGCGGCGATGGGCGGGGCCTGCGTCTCGCGCAGCGTGTAGTAGGCGCCGGGCAGCATCACCGCGACCGTGCCGCTGTCGGCCATCGCCGCGATCCCGTCGGCGCCGAGATGTTCCAGATGGTCGGCCGAGATCGCCCCGCGCCGCGCCGCCATCGCCGCGCCACCGAGGTCCGAGAGCTGCTCGGCGTGCAGCTTGACCGGCAGGCCGAGGCGGTCCGCCGCGTCGAACAGCTGCTCCATCTCGGCCACCGAAAAGGCGATCCCCTCGCAGAACCCGTCCACCGCATCGACCAGCCCTTCGGCATGGGCGGCGGCCAGCCCGTCGATGGCGACCTCGCGCAGATAGGCGGCGCGGTCGTCCTTGTACTCGGGCGGCAGCGCGTGGGCGGCGAGCCAGGTGGTGACGATCCGCACCGGCCGCTCGGTGGCGATCCGGCGGGCGGTGCGCAGCATCCGCAGCTCGGTCTCGACGTCGAGCCCGTAGCCCGACTTGACCTCGATGGTCGTGACCCCCTCGGCGATCAGATGGTCGGCGCGGGCGAGCGCCGAGTCGAGCAGCGCCGCGTCCGACGCCCCGCGGGTGGCGCGGACCGTGGACAGGATGCCGCCGCCGGCCCGCGCGATCTCTTCGTACGCGGCACCGTTCAGGCGCATGTCGAACTCGACCGCGCGGTCGCCGCCGTGGACCAGATGGGTGTGGCAGTCGATCAGCCCCGCCGTCACCAGCCGCCCCCCGAGGCTCTGCCGCGGCCCTTCGGGCGCTTCGGCGGCGGGTCCGACCCAGGCGATCCGGTCGCCGTCGAGCGCGATCGCCTGCCCCTCGGTGACGGTGAAGCCCACCCCCTCGTGGGTCAGGGCGGCCTCGGCCACGGTCGCGTCGGTCAGGATCATTCGGCCCCCAGGCCCCGGGCAGCGATTCCCGGGCTTGTCGCGTCGTCGGTGTCAAGTATTATGACTACGCATATTCCTGTCAAGCGAGGTTCCCGCGATGGCCCATCTTCACGCTGCCGAGGCGCTGCTGCCCGAGGGATGGGCGCGGGATGTCCGGATCACGCTCGGCCCCGACGGGCGCATCGCCGCGGTGGGGCAGGGGCCCGCCGCCCCCGGCGATCACCGCGCGGGCGTGCTGGTCCCGGCGCCCGCCAACAGCCACTCGCATGCCTTCCAGCGCGCCATGGCGGGTCTGACCGAACGGCGCGGGGCGGGCGAGGACAGCTTCTGGACCTGGCGGGCGCTGATGTACCGCTTTCTCGAGACCATCACCCCCGCGCAGGTCGAGGCCATCGCCGCCCTCGTGCAGATGCAGATGCTTGAGGCGGGCTTCGGCAGCACTGTCGAGTTCCACTACCTGCACCACGCCCCGGGCGGGCAGCCCTACGCGGACCTCGCCGAGATGTCGGCGCGAATCGCGGCGGCGGCGGCGACCTCGGGCATGGGCCTGACGCTCTTGCCGGTGCTCTACCGCTTCGGCGGCTGCGACCGGCGGCCGCTCGCGGGCGGGCAGCTGCGCTTCGGCAACGACCCCGAGCGCTACGCCCGGCTGGTCGAGGCGGCGGCCCGGGCGCTGGCGCCGCTGCCCGACGCCCGCCTCGGCGTCGCCCCCCATTCGCTGCGCGCTGTGGCGCCCGAGGACTTCGCCCCGCTCGCCGCGCTCACCGACGGCCCGATCCACATGCACCTCGCCGAGCAGATCCCCGAGGTCGACGAGGTCCGCGCCGCCTATGGCGCCCGGCCCGTCGAATGGGCGCTCGACCATCTCGACCTCTCGCCGCGCTGGTGCCTGATCCACCTCACCCAGATGACCCCGGCAGAGACCGAGGGCTTGGCCCGCACCGGCGCGGTCGCCGGCCTCTGCCCGCTCACCGAGGCGAGCCTCGGCGACGGGATCTTCGACGGGGTGCGCTGGATGGGGGCGGGGGGGGCGATCTCGCTCGGCTCGGACAGCAACATCCGCATCTCGCTCGCCGAAGAGCTGCGCCAGCTCGAGACGAGCCAGCGCCTGCGCGACCACTCGCGCGCCGCGCTCGCCACCGCCGAGCAGTCCACCGGGCGCCGCATTTTCGAGGCGTCCGCGCGGGGCGGGGCCCAGGCGGCGGGGCGCGGGGCAGGGGTGATCGCGGTGGGCGAGCCGGCCGACCTGCTCGCGCTCGACATGACCCACCCGGACCTCGAGGGGCTGGCGGGCGACACCATCCTCGACAGCTTCGCCATGGCCGGCGGCCCCGAGATGGTGGCCGACGTCTGGTCGGGCGGGCGCCACATGGTCCGCGGCGGCCGCCACGTCGCGCGTGAGGCAATCACCGCCGCCTACCGCGCCGCCGTGCGTCCGCTGCGGGACGGCTGAGGCGCCACAGTCTTTCTGGCCCAAGCACCTGCGGCGGCGGTCAGTAGCGCGTCATCAGCCGGTGGCCGTGCCGATAGGCGAGCCGCACGCAGGTCAGCACCCGCCGCTGCCACTGGGTCCGCCGCTCGATGCAGAACAGCGCGGCCCCCGCGGCGCACTCCAGCGCCGCGGACTGCTCCGCGTCGGCCTCGGCGGCGCAAAAGGCGATCTCGGCGCTGCTGTAGGGGATCTTGCCGACCAGCCACTCGTTCGGGCCGCTCTCGGTGAAATCGGCCTCGGCGGCGTCGGGGACGGCGGCGAGGTTGATCCAGCGATCCTCGAACTGATAGGGCGCCCCGTCCGCCAGATGCAGGCAGATCAGATGGCGCACCCGGGTCCGCGCCCCGATCTTCAGCCGCGCCTGTGCCTCGGGCGGGGCGGGGGTGATGGCCGAGTGCAGCAGCCGGTAGCCGTACTCCGCCCCCATCTCGCCGATCTCGTCGCGTACGAGCGGGATCTTGACCCGCGCCTGCCTGAGCGGGGCGAGCCTCACGCGGGTCCCGGCCTTGCGCCGCCGCTCGATCAGCCCGTCGTCGACCAGCTCGCGCATGGCGCGGGCCACGGTGGTGCGGGCGACGCCGAAGCGCTCGGCGAGGTCGATCTCGTCGGGCAGGCGGGTGCCGGGCGGGAACTCGCCAGCCTGGATACGGGTCAGGAGGTCGGCCTTGATGGTGCGGTAGCTGGTGGTCGTGGGCGGCATCGGCGAACCATCCGGGCGGCTGGAGGGCCAAGCATAGGGCTTTCCCGACGCCCGGCAATCGCCCTTGCCGAACGGGCGCCGCCCTGCGTGCTTGCGCGCACCCGCCGGGCGCCGCATAAGCGGCGGCGCGGGCGGTTAGCTCAGTTGGTAGAGCGCTTCGTTTACACCGAAGATGTCGGGGGTTCGAGCCCCTCACCGCCCACCATGCCGCCACCCCCCACCGGGCCAGGGAGGCCGCGCCGGATGTGCAACCTCTACACCCACCGCCGCCCGCAAGAGGCGATGCGACAGCTCTTCGCCGGGCTCGACGACCGCGGCGTGAACCTCGCCCCCGCGGATTTTTACCCCGACCAGCGCGCCCCGATCATCCGCCACGCGGCCGAGGGAGGGCTGGCGCTGGCGCTCGCCCGTTGGGGGATGCCGTCACCGCCGCAGTATCTGCGCACCGCCCGCGATCCCGGCGTCACGAACATCCGCAACACCGTCTCGCCCCACTGGCGCCGGTGGCTCGGCCCCGCGCACCGCTGCCTCGTGCCGCTCACCGCCTTCGCCGAGCCCTGCGGCGCCGGCCGCGGCAACCAGTGGTTCGCCCTCGCCGACGACCGGCCCGCGTTCTTTGCCGGAATCGAGACCCGCGGCTGGCGTTCGCTGCGCAAGGTCCGGGACGGCGAGACGGTGGACGACCTCTTCGCCTTCCTCACCACCGCCCCGAACGCCGAGGTCGCCGCCGTCCACCCCAAGGCGATGCCGGTGATCCTCACCGCGCCCGCGGACTGGCAGGCATGGATGGGTGCCGACTGGGCCGTAGCGCGCCACCTGCAGCGCCCGCTGCCGGACGGGGCGCTCCGCCTGGTGGATCCGCCGGGCTGAGCCGTCAGCGCATCCCGTCGTTGCGCCGCCGGCGCCGGATCAGCGTCGCGGTATAGATGGCGAGCGCCGCCCAGATCAGCGGGAATGCGATGCGGCTGACGCCGGTGAACGGCTCGTGGAAGACCAGCACCGCCGTCAGGAACACCATCGTCGGCGCGATGTACTGCAGCACCCCGATCGTCGACAGCCGGATCAGCTTGGCGGCGTTGGCGTAAAGCATCAGCGGCACGGCGGTGATCGCGCCGCTGCCGATCAGCATCAGCGTGTCGTGCCAGTTGGCGCCGAAATGCCCCTCGCCGCGCGCCGCGAGCCACAGCACATAGGCCAGCACCGGCAGCGACAGGATCAGCACCTCGACCGTGAACCCCTCGTTGGCGGGCAGGGGCAGGCTGCGCTTGCAATAGGCGTAGATCCCCCAGCTCAGCGTCAAGCCGATCGCCACCAGCGGCAGCCCGCCGGCCGAGAACGTGAGCAGCAGCACCGCGATCACCGCGAGCGAGATCGCCGCAAGCTGCGCCCGCGTCAGCCGCTCGCCCAAGAGCGCGGCGCCGAGCGCGATCGAGAACAGCGGGTTGATGTAATAGCCGAGCGCCGCCTGCAGCGCCCGGTCATGGGTCACCGCCCAGACATAGATCAGCCAGTTGACCGAGATCAGCACCGCCGTCAGCGCCGCCATCCGCACCAGCCGCGGCTGGCGCAGGGTGCCGACGACCGTCCCGAGCCCGCCCTTGACCGCCAGCACCGCCGCCGCGATGGGCAGCGACCAGAGCACCCGGTGGGCGATGATCTCGGTCGCCGGGATATGCGCCATCTCGCGCATGTAGAGGGGCAGGAACCCCCAGATGAGATAGGTGGCGATGGCGAGTGCGAGGCCCCGGGGCGAGTCGGTCTGGGTGTCGGGCGCGCGCATGGCCGCTCTCTAGCCCGCGGCCGCGGCAGGCGCCATCGGGGATGACGCCCCCCGACGCCGCCCGCGGCCCGCGGGCTTGAGAAGCGGGGCGGAACCGGCTAGCGAGCCTCCATGCGGATCTTGTTTCTCGGCGATGTCATGGGCCGGGCCGGGCGGCGGGCCATCGCCGAGCGGCTCGAGCCGCTCAAGGCGCGGCTCAGGGCCGACTTCACCATCGTGAACGGCGAGAATGCCTCGGGCGGGATGGGCCTGACCGCGCCGCATGCGAAACTGTTGCTCGAGGCCGGCGCCGACGTGGTGACGCTGGGCGACCACGCCTTCGACCAGAAGGACATGATGGCCTTCATCGACAGCGAGCCGCGCATCCTGCGGCCGCTGAACTTCGCGCGCGAGGCACCGGGCCGCGGGGCGCGGGTCTACGCCGACCGGCGCGGGCGCAAGGTGCTCGTGACCCAGGCGCTCGGGCAGGTGTTCATGAAGCGGCCCTTCGATGACCCCTTCAGCGCCGTCGATGCGGTCCTGCGCACCCATGTCCTCGGCGGCGGGGTGCAGGCCGCGGTGGTGGATTTCCACGCCGAGGCGACGAGCGAGAAGATGGCGATGGGGCACTGGTGCGACGGCCGCGCCAGCCTCGTCGTCGGCACCCACACCCATGTGCCGACCGCCGACACCGCGGTGCTCGGCCGCGGCACGGCCTATCAGTCCGACGCCGGGATGTGCGGCGACTACGACAGCATCATCGGGATGCAGAAGGACGAGCCGATGCGGCGCTTCCTGACCGGGATGGCGCAGGGCCGCTTCGTCCCGGCCGAGGGCGAGGCCACGCTCTCGGGCGTGCTGGTGGTCACCGACGACCGCACCGGCCTCGCGCAGTCGGTCGAGCCGGTGCGCGAGGGCGGACGCCTGAGCCCCTCCCCCGCGGCCTGAGCCGCGCCCCGTCCGGCTCACGGCTGCCCCCGCGGGGATCCGCCGACCGCCAGAACGAGCATGGCGCCCTCGCCCCCCTGAGCACACCACCCACCACCTCGGGCTGGACCCAAATATCCCCGCCGGAGGCGGCCCGGCCCCGCCCCCCCGCGCGGCGCCGCGGCCACGCGCCGCGCTGACCCGGCGTCGCGGGCACGCGCCGCGCGCTTGCGGGCCGCGGCGACATGAGGCAACCCTGCGCCGAACCGCCCGCGCGCGGGCCAAGGTCAAGAGGCGTCGATGTTCGGGATAGCGCTCGGCGGGCAGACCGCGGCGATCACCACGCTGGTCATCGTCGCCGTGATGTTCGTGCTCTTCATCCGCGAGGACAAACCGCCCGAGGTCATCGCGCTCGGCACCGCCGCGCTGATGCTCGTCCTGGGCCTCGTGCCGCTCAAGGACGCGACCGAGGTGCTGTCGAACAACGCGCCCTGGACCATCGCCTTCATGTTCATCATCATGGGCGGCCTGCTTCGGACCGGGGCGCTCGACCAGCTCAGCCGCATGGTCGCGGCCCGGGCGGGCGAGCGGCCCATCGCCACGATCGCGGCGATGTTCGTCTTCGTCTGCCTCGCCTCGGCGATCATGAACAACACCCCGGTGGTCGCGGTGATGATCCCGATCGTCATCCAGGTCGCCAAGCGGGCCGGCATCTCGGCCTCGAAGCTGCTGATGCCGCTGAGCTATTTCACCGTCATGGGGGGGATGATCACGCTCATCGGCACCTCGACGAACCTGCTCGTGGACGGGGTCGTGCGCTCGAAGGGGATGGAGCCGTTCGGCATCTTCGACATCGCCCCGGTCGGCATCGCGGTAACGCTCGCCGGGGGGGCGTTCATCGCGCTGGTGGGCTGGCGGCTCCTGCCCGACCGCGGCTCGATGGCGTCGTTCCTGACCGACCGGGCGCAGATGAAATACTTCACCGAGGTCGCCATTCCCGCCGACAGCGGCATCGTCGGGATGAACGTCAACGAGGTGAAGATGTTCAAGCGCGAGGCGGTGCGGGTGATCGACGTCCTGCGCGGCGACGCATCGCTGCGCCGCGACATGGCCAACGTGGTGCTCGAGCCCGGCGACCGGGTGGTGATCCGGTCCGAGATGGCCGACCTGCTCGAGATGCAGCAGAACAAGGACCTGCGGGCGCTCGACAAGCTCAGCTCGGTGCAGACCGAGACGGTCGAGGTGCTGATCTCGCCCGGCGCCCGGATGATCGGCCGCCGGCTGGGCGATCTGCGCCTGCGCCGCCGCTACGGCGTCTACGCCATCGCCGCGCATCGCCGGAACCAGAACATCGGCCGCCAGCTCGACGACCTCGAGGTGCGGGTCGGCGACACGCTGATCCTCGAGGGCGCGCCCGAGGACATCGCCCGGCTTGCCGCCGACATGGACCTCGTGGACGTGAGCCACCCCACGACAAAGCCGTTCCGCCGCAAGCACGCGCCCATCGCCACCGCCTGCCTTCTGGGCGTGGTGGTGCTGGCCGCCTTCGACGTGGCGCCGATCATGGCGCTGTCGTTCCTCGCCGCCTCGATCATTCTCATCAGCGGCTGCGTCGATCCCGACGAGGCCTTCGGCTTCGTCGAGGCGCGGCTGCTCGCCATGATCTTCGCCATGCTAGCGATCGGCGAGGCGCTCGATTCGACTGGCGCGGTCAAGCTGATCGTGGACCAGATCTCGCCGCTGCTGGCGGGGCATTCGCCGTTCTGGACGCTGGTGACGGTGTATTTCCTCGGGCTGATCCTGACAGAGCTGCTCTCGAACAACGCCGTGGCGGTGATCCTGACCCCCATCGCCATCGAGCTGGCCCAGCAGCTCAACCACGATCCGCGGGCCTATGTGGTGGCGGTGATGTTCTCGGCCTCGGTCGCCTTTGCGACCCCGATCGGCTATCAGACGCACATGATGGTTTACGGGCCGGGGGGCTACAAGTTCACCGACTTCATGCGGCTCGGCATCCCGCTCGACATCGTGACCGGCGTGGTGGCCTGCCTGATGATCCCGCTGCTCTGGCCGCTCTAGGCGGCCGGGGCCGCGCGGCGCACCGCCGCCTCGGCGGCCGCGGCGAGGCTCTTGCGGTCATGCCCCGCGACCGGGATCGGCGGGTGCAGCGTCACCGTCACGTGCCCCTGCCGCGGCTGGGCCAGCACGGCCAGCAGATGCGGCCCCAGCGCCATGTCCCCCCACCAGCCGTAGAACGCGGGGTCGCGCCCCGGCGGTGCCGCATAGGCGGCGCTGACCGGCTGGATCGCCAGCCCCGCCGGCAGGTCGGGATCGAGGAAGGCCTGGAACAGCGTCGGCTTGAACGGCAGCACCCGCCGCCCGTCGGTCGAGGTGCCCTCGGGGAAGAACAGCAGCCGGTGCCCGGCCTGGGTGCGGGCGGCGAACTCGGCTGCCTGCTGGCGGGCGAGGCGGGGGTCGCGGGTGACGAAATGGGTGTTCGTCACCCGGGTCAGGATGTTGATCCCGGGCCAGCCCGCGACCTCGGCCTTGGACACGAAGAACAGCGGCGCCGCGGCGTTCAGCACGAGGATGTCGAGCCAGCTCGAGTGGTTCGCGACCATTGCGCCGGGGCCGCGCATCGGCGCCCCGACCCGCCGCCAGCCGATCCCGAGGCACCATAGCGTCAGCCGGCACACCCCCTGCACCCACGGCCCGGTGACCGGCCGACGCGGGCCCGCGACCAGCCGCTCGATCCCGCGCAGCTGCAGGATCAGCAGGACGCCCGGGCCCAGCACCAGCAGCACCGCGACCAGGCGCACCGCGGCCAGCCCCCAGCCGAGCGGCCCGGGCCGGGGCAGCGGCGGGGGCGCGGCACCGCGCCATGTCGCGTCCGTGGCGCGGGGTGCCGGTTGCGCGCGGGAGGCCGGGGCGGCGGGAGAGGGGGCGCGCTCGGGCGACCTCATTCCTCGCGCCGGCGGTCCTGATAGAAGCTGCGGTGCCGGTCCGACATGGCGGCGGTGTCCATCAGCAGGAACACGTCGGTGGTGTTGAACGCATGGTCGATCCACGCGCCCTCGCCGACGACGCCGCCGAGCCGCAGATAGGCCTTGATCAGCGCCGGCATCGCCGTCATCGCCGCCTTCCGGTCCAGCCCCTCCGCGGGGATCAGGTCCATCCGCGTGGCGTTCGGCGGCCGCGCCGTGGCCCGCAGCTCGGGCGGGGCGAGGTGGTGGTGATGCAGCCACGCCAGCGCCGGGGCGAGCGCCTCGACGTCGGTGCCGTGAAAGCTCGCCACCCCGAACAGGATCTCGATCCCGTGCCCGAGCACATAGTCGGCCAGCGCGTTCCACAGCAGGAACATCCCGATCCCGCCGCGGAACTCGTCGGCCACGCAGGACCGCCCCAGCTCGACCAGCCGCCGCCCCGAGGCGCGCAGCGGGGCCAGATCGTATTCCTCGTCGCAGTAGAAGCGGCCGAAGCCCTCCGCCACCTCGCCGCGCAGCAGGCGGTAGACGCCGACGACGTGATCGCCCTCGGCCGGGTCGCGGCGGGTGTCGACGAGGATCAGGTGATCGACGACCGGATCGAAGTCATCCCGCTCGAGCCGCGCGGCGTGATCGACCAGCGGCCCGTCGCCGCCCAGCTCCTCGACGAACACGCGGTAGCGCAGGCGCTGCGCCCCGCGCAGGTCGGCCTCGCTGGTCGCAAGCCGCGTTTCGAGCCAATTCGGCGCCCGGGTCACCACGCGCGCCCCGCAGCTGCCCGTTGTGGTTGCGCGGCAACCCGCCGGACCAACGTGGGGGATCGGCGGATTTCCGCTTGACACACCTTAGGGTTGCACGTCCACATTAACGTGATTGATCCGTAACTGTTGAAATGATGACCAATTCCAGCACCACCCGCCGACCGTCCAGAACCTGTTTGCCTGCCTCAGGAAAATTGACCGTCACCCGATCTCCGATCCGCGACTGGACCTGTCCCACCCCCCACTCGGGCGCGCCTGGATGGCGCACCAGCATTCCGGGCTCGAGGATGTCGTTGACCATCGGCGCTCCTTTGTCGTCGGGCCGAGAGGCTAGCGGACGATGACCGCGCCGACAATCATCAACGCGGCGACCGCGGCCACCGTCCCCGACGCCGACCTCGCCAGCCTCGTCGCCGCCCGGCTCTGCCACGACCTCGTGTCGCCCTTGGGCGCGATCGGCAACGGGGTGGAACTGCTCGAGATGTCGGGCGACCAGTCGGGGCTCGCCCGATCGCCCGAGCTGAGCCTCATCACCGAAAGCGTGCGGGCGGCGCGGGCGCGGCTGCGGTTCTTCCGCAGCGCCTTCGGCCATGCGCCCGCCGATGCGCGGGTGGCGCTGCCCGAGATCGCCCAGCTGCTCGGCGACGTGACCGAGGGCACGCGGCTCACGGTCGAGCTGAACGGGCAGGGGGACCTCGCCCGGCCCGAGGCGCGGATGCTGCTGCTGTCGTTCCTCTGCCTCGACAGCGCCATGCCCTGGGGCGGGCGGGTGCTGATCTGCCGCACGGCGCCGGGCTGGCGGGTGGTGGGCGAGGCGACGCGGATGCGCATCGACCGCGACCTGTGGCGCTGGCTCGACGGGGACGCCGCGCCGATGCAGCCGATGCCCCCGGCGGCGGCGGTGCATTTCCCGCTACTCGGCCGGATGGCGGCGCAACTCGCCCGTCCCGTGACGTGGGAGGTGGACGAGACCGGCGCCGAGATCAGCTTCTGACCCGGCTTACCCCCGCACCGTCCCGTCGCCGGTCACGAGATACTTGAAGCTCGTGAGCTGCTCGGCCCCGACCGGGCCGCGGGCGTGCATCTTGCCGGTGGCGATGCCGATTTCGGCGCCCATGCCGAACTCGCCCCCGTCGGCGAACTGGGTCGAGGCGTTGCGCATCAGGATCGCGCTGTCGAGGCGCTGGAAGAACTGCGCCGCGGTCGCGTCGTTCTCGGTCAGGATGCTCTCGGTGTGCTGGCTGCCGTAGCGGCGGATATGGGCGATGGCGCCCTCCACGCCGTCGACCAGCCGGGCGGCGATGATCATGTCCAGGAACTCGCGGCCGAAATCGTCGGGCGCGGCCGGCGTGGTGCCGGGGATCTGGGCCAGCTCGCCCTCGGCGCGGACCTCGACGCCCGCCTCCAGCAGGTCGCGGATCAGCACGTCGCCGTGGCGGGCGAAGAAGCCGCGGTCGATCAGCAGGCATTCGGCCGCGCCGCAGATGCCGGTGCGGCGGGTCTTGGCGTTCAGCACCACCCGGCGCGCCTTGTCGAGATCGGCGTCGGCGTCGGCGTAGACGTGGCAGATGCCCTCGAGATGGGCGAAGACCGGCACCCGCGCCTCGGTCTGGACGAGGCTGACCAGCGCCTTGCCACCGCGCGGGATGATGACGTCGATCAGCCCCTGGGCGCGCAGCATCGCCGTCACCGCGGCGCGGTCGCGGGTCGGCACCATCTGGATCGCCGTCCCGGGCAGGCCCGCGGCGCGCAGCCCCTCGGCCATCGCCGCGAGGATCGCCGCCGAGGACTGCAGCGAATCCGTCCCGCCGCGCAGGATCACCGCGTTGCCGGACTTGAGCGCCAGCGCGCCTGCGTCGGCGGTGACGTTCGGGCGGCTTTCGTAGATCACCCCCAGCACCCCCAGCGGCGTCGCCACGCGCTGGATGTGCAGCCCGTTCGGCCGGTTCCATTCGGCGAGCACCCGCCCGACCGGATCGGGCTGGGCCGCGACCGCGCGCAACCCCTCGGCGATGCCCGCGATCCGCGTCGGATCGAGCCGCAGCCGGTCGATCATGGCGGGCGCGAGGCCCTTGTCCTCGGCATGGGCGAGGTCGCGGGCGTTGGCTTCGAGGATGGCGTCCTGCGCCGACAGGATCGCCGCGGCGGCCCCGGTCAGGGCGGCGGCCTTCTGCGCGGGGGTGGCGACGGCCAGCTCGGCCGCAGCCTCGCGCGCGGCGGCGCCCATGCGAGCGATCAGGGCGTCGGGGGACTCGGTTTCAAGCGTCTCGGTCGTCATCATGCGGTCCTCTCGCCCGTGCCGGCGCCGGAGTAGGGGCCCCCCGCCACCAGCGCGCGCTGGTAGGCCGGGCGGGCGTGGATGCGGTCCAGCCAGCCGCGCGTCGCCGGGCGGTCGGCCAGCCCGCCGCGCAGGGCCGCCATCTCGACCGGAAAGCTCATCATCACGTCGGCGGCGGTGAAGCGGCCGGCGGCGAACCAGCTGTCGCCGGTCAGGCTTGCCTCCCACCAGTCGAGCTGGCGGGTCATCTCGGGGCCGAGATAGGCCGTCTCGACCCCGCCCGTGATGGCCCGCGCCACAGGGCGCAGCGGCCACGGCACCGAGGCGGGGATGCGCCCCAGCACCAGCCGCATCACCAGCGGCGGCATGGCCGACCCCTCGGCATAATGCAGCCAATAGCGCACCGCGTCGCCCTCGTCCGTGCCCTCGTCGGGCAGCAGCGCCGAGCCGCGGGCGAGCGCCGCGACGATCGCCCCGGTCTCGGCCAGCACCCGGCCCCGGTGCGCGACCAGCGGCGCCTTGCCCAGCGGGTGCAGCGCCTTGAGCGAGGCGGGGGCGAGCATCGTCCTTGGGGCGCGCTGGTGGCGGACCAGCTCGTAGGGCAGGCCCAGTTCCTCGGCGAGCCAGATGACCCGCTGCGAGCGGCTTTCGTTCAGGTGATGGATGGTCAGCATGAAGGGCCCGCCTTGCGATGTGGCGCGTTGGTGCCACAGCGGGGGGACGAGCGGAAGCCCGGACGGGTCTGGGGATAGGGGGAAGAAAGTCCCAGGCTTCTGTTGCCAGGCGCCTGGGGGCCCCGCCTTACGCGGCTAAGCGCAAGGACTTAGGTTTCGATAACTCGAACTGCTTACGCAGCCAGAGCCACCGGAGCACGGTTGTCGTTGGCAACTGTACTTTTCGGACCGATAACGGTGGTACCTCACCGAGACAAAGCAAACAGCTTTAGACGTTCGTCGATCCTGTTTCGGCCCCATTCGCCCCCAACGAGGGATGGATGGTGGAGCCGCCGGGTACCGCCCCCGGGTCCGATCCGCTTATTACCTGCGCGTTTATGTCCATAGTCCGGGTTGCCCCGAACGAGGATCAAGATAGGCGGCAGCAGGGCGCCGTGCAAGGGCCTCAACAGGGGGCGTTCGCCGGGCGGGCTGACGCGGGGCGAGGCGCGTCGGGACGGAACCTTTGCCCCGGTCAGACGCGTTCCGATAGCGCAACCAGGAAAGGACGTCCCATGCGTTTTGTGCCCGCCCTTGCGTCTCTCGCCCTCGCCCTGCCGCTCGCCGGTGCTGCGGCTGCCGCCGACACCCCGCCCCCCGCCGGGGCTAAGCGCCTGTCCGAGGTCGTCACCGCCATCGAGACCCGCGCCGGCGCCAACCTCGCCTATATCGACGAGGTGAGCTGGGACGACGACGGCTATTGGGAGGTGGAGTACTACACCACCGCCGGGGCCAAGGTTGAGGAAAAGATCGACCCGGTGTCCGGCGAGCTTCGCGCCCGCTGAGCGGCTGAATCTTTTGACTGATCAAACGCGCGGCCCTCTGCCGCGCGTTTCGCATTGTGGAACGGCTCAGTTACCGGTCGACTGGGGCACACGTCGCCATTCCACGTTGCGGAACGACCCGCCTTTCCGGTGGCCACGACGCACCCTCCCGTGTGACCCTGAGGCTGAACCGACACGAGAGGGATGACCGATGACCCCCAGCGCCACGCCCGCCACCCCGCCCGCCAGCGACATCCCCCTCGACGACACGGCGCTGGCCGAGGCGCTGCTCGACGCGCTCGAGACCCACATCCTGCCGCTCACGCGCGAGGGCGTGGCGCGCGGCAACAAGATCTTCGGCGCCGCGGTGCTGCGGAAATCCGACGGCGCGGTGGTGCTGGCCGAAACCAACGCCGAGACCGAGAACCCGCTCTGGCACGGCGAGGTGCATCTGCTGAAGACCCTGCACGAACTGCCCGAGCCGCCCGATCCGCGCGGGCTGATCTTCCTGTCGACGCACGAGCCCTGCTCGATGTGCCTGTCGGCGATCACCTGGGCGGGGTTCGACAATTTCTTCGACTTCTTCACCCACGAGGACAGCCGCGACAGCTTCGCCATCCCGCATGACCTGCGCATCCTCAAGGAGGTCTTCACGCTCGACCCGGGCGGGTATCGCCGCGAGAACGCCTATTGGCGCGCCCGCTCGGTGGCCGAGGTGATCGCGGGCGCCGATCCGGCCCGCCAGCCCGCCCTGCGCGCGCGGGCGCAGCGGATCGCGGAGGCCTATGCGGAGCTCTCGGCAGCCTATCAGTCGGGCAAGGCGGGGAACGCGATCCCGCTCGCCTGACCGGTTAGCCGGTCCACTCAATGACGAGCTGGGTCTGCGTGACCACGGCCGCGGCCTTGCCGTCCGGCCGGGTGATGGTGGTCTGCCAGACCATCGTCGTGCGCCCCTTGTGCAGCGGCACCGCCCGCGCGGTCGCGGTGTCGCCGATGCGGATCGGGCGCAGGAAGTTGGTCTTGCTTTCGACCGTGGTGGTGGTCTTGCCGGGCGGCAGGTTGATCATCGTTGCGGTGCCGCCGAGGTTGTCGGCCAGCGCCATGATCGCGCCGCCGTGCATGACCCCGTTGCGGTTGGCGAGCTCGGGCGTCACCGCCATCTCGGCCACCACCTCGTCGGGGGCGACCGAGATCAGCCTGAACCCCAGCAGCCGCGCAAAGGCCGGCTGGTCGAAGGCGATACGCTCCTGCTCGTCGCTGTCCATGCGCGGTCCCCCCGGAAGGCGCGGCGGGGACGCTGACGCCCCCGCCGACGGTCTCAGTTGCTGGCCGGGGCGCCGGGCGCGGCCGGCGCGGCGGGCGCTTCGGCCGGCGGCTGCGCGGCGGACGCCTGCGCCAGCGCGGCGGCCTGGGCCGAGGTCACGAAGTCATAGGGCAGCTCGGCCACCCGCAGCCACTGCTGCTGCTTGAGCCAGTAGGCCGACCAGTTCTCGTAGATCTTGCGGAAGCTCTCGTTCGAGGCGGCGTACTCGTCATAGAGCTTGCGCGACTCGGCGAACGCCGCGGAAAGCACGTCGTCGGGGAAGGCGTGGACCCGCGCTCCCTGCGCCATCAGCCGCATCAGCGCGTCGGGGTTGCCGTTGTCGTACTTGGCCACGCAATGGGTCATCGCCTCGGCGCAGGCGGCCTCGAGCGCGGCCTGGTAATGCGCCGGCAGCGCCTTCCATTTGTCGAGGTTGACGTAGAGGCCGACGTTTGCCGTCCCCTCCCACCAACCGGGGTAGTAGTAGTGCTGCGCGACCTTCTGGAAGCCCAGCTTCTCGTCGTCGAAGGGGCCCGAGAACTCGGCCGCGTCGATCGTCCCGCGCTCGAGCGCCGGATAGATGTCGCCGCCCGCGATCTGCTGCGGCACCACACCGAGGCGCTGGAGGATGGTGCCCCCCAGGCCCGCGATCCGCAGCTTGAGGCCGCGCAGGTCGGCGAGCGAGGTGATCTCTTTCCGGTACCAGCCGCCCATCTGGGCGCCGGTGTTGCCCGAGGGGATCGAGCGCAGGTTCGACTTGCCCACGAACTCGTTCACCAGCTCGCGCCCGCCGCCGTAGTAGAGCCAGGCGATGGTCTGGCGGGTGTTGAGCCCGAAGGGCAGCGAGGTGTCGAAGGCCCAGGTCGGGTCGGTGCCGATCTTGAAGCTGCCGAGCGAATGGGCGCATTCCACGGTCCCGTCGCTCACCGCGTCGATGGCCTGCAGGCCGGGGACGATCTCGCCCGCCGCGAAGGGCTGGATCTGGAAGCCGCCGTCGGTCATCTCGGACACGCGCCGCGCGACCTGCTCGGAAATCCCCCACAGCGTCTCGAGGCTTTTCGGATAGCTCGAGGTCAAGCGCCAGCTGATGCTGGGCTTGCCCTGCGCAAGCGCCGGGGCGGCGAGCATGGCAGCGGCGCTGCCCATGCCGGCGGTGGACAGAAAGACACGGCGTTTCATCAGCTTCTCCTGTTCGGTCGGGCGCGCCGCGGGTCGGGCCGCGGCGCCGGATCGCTTGGGGATGGGGGCGGCGCGCCGGCCGCCCGCCGGGGGGCGTCAGCGCGCCCCAGGGGTCGGTCAGAACCCGGCCTTGATCTTCTCGAACTCGGCCAGCTGCTTTTCACGCTGCGCCGGGTCGTTCGGGGTCTGGGCGAGGATCGGGCCGCCGGTCTCGCCCAGCTCCTTCACCCGCGGGTCGTCCGACACCGTGGCCAGGCCCTTCACGTTGGTCGAGCCGTAGCCGATCGTGTCGAGCAGCCCCTTGGCCGAGGACGGGTCGAGCCAGGCGTTGATGAAATCATACATCTTGTCCTCGCTGCCCTGACCGCTCTTCAGGTTCACGAAGCCGCAGAAGAAGGTGGACGAGCCCTCCTTGGCCGCCCGCTGATAGCCGACCGGATAGTTTTCCTTGCGCAGAAGCGCGAGCACGTCGTTCCACGACCACGCCACGTCCACCGCGCCCGAGGCCATCATCTGCGCCTCGTCGGCCGGGTCGGCCCAATAGGCGCTGACGTTCTTGTGCGCCTCGCGCAGCCAGTCGGCGGCCTTCTGGAACTGCTCGTCGGTGACGTGGGTCCAGTCGGTCACGCCGGTGGCCAGATAGGCCAGCGCCCAGACGTCGTCGGCGCTATCGGGCAGCGTGGTGCGGCCCTGATAGGCCGGGTTGATGAAGACGTTGAGCGTCGCCACGTCCTCGGCCGGCACCTTCTCGGTGTTGTAGGCGATGGCGGTCGAGCCGAAGTCGGTGGGGATGTACCACACGCCCTGGTCGTCCTTGAACACCGGCGAGTTGAGGAACCGCGGGTCGATGTCGGCGAAGGCCGCGATGCGCGAGGTGTCCCACGGCTCGATCAGCCCGGCGTCGCGGTATTTCGACACCATCTGGCTGCACGGGTGGGCGACGTCGGCTTTGAAGCCCGAGGCGAGCTTCTGATAGGCCTCGTCGTCGTCGCCGTAGAAGGCGTAGGTCGGCCCCGTGCCGTGCTTGTCGATGTAGCCCTGGAAGATCGACGGCTCTTCGAAGCCGGCCCAGTCGAAGACCGTGAGCTCGGGATCGGCGGCAAGCGCCGCGGTGCCGAGGGCGGAGAGGGCAAGGGTGATCGCGGTCGAGCGCAGGAAGGTCAAGGCGGGTCCTCCGGGGATGGTCGCGGGGCGCGGGTTGCTGGGGGGACGCTAGCGGTGGCGGTGGCGTGGGGCAAGATGCGCCCGCGCAAGACCGCGAGAGGGCGGGCGGCGGCCCGGGGCACGGGGGTGTGTGCCGGGCGTGGGGGGCGCCTGCCGCCATCCCCGTCCATGGTGCTTGCGTCGGGACCACGCGCGGGGCAGGTCGGTGGCAACCGCCCCTGCCAAGGACATCCCCCGTGACCGTCGAAGCCCTTCCCGATCCCGTGCCCGTCACCCGCCTCGGCGGGCGGCGGGTGCTGTTCCTGATGGCGGCCGCGGCGGAGTACGGGCCGGCACTCAGGGCGCGGATCACGCCGGTGATGACCGGGGTCGGCCCGGTCGAGGCCGCGCTCTCGGCCGCCGTGGCGCTCGCGCGGCTGGCGGGGCAGGGGGCGCTGCCGGATCTCGCCGTCTGCCTCGGCAGCGCGGGGGCGCGGCGGCTCGAGCAGGCGGCGGTCTATCAGGCCGAGAGCGTCGGCTACCGCGACATGGACGCCTCGCCGCTGGGGTTTCCGAAGGGCGAGACCCCGTTCGCCGGCCTGCCGGCGGTGCTGCCGCTCAGGACCGTGCCGGGGCTGCCCGCGGCGCGGCTTTCGACCGGGGCGGCGATCGTTTCGGGCGCGGGCTACGACGCCATCGACGCCGAGATGGTGGATATGGAGACCTATGCCGTCGCCCGCGCCTGCATGGCGCATGGCGTGCCGCTGATCGGGCTGCGCGGGATCTCGGACGGGGCCGCGCCGCTGGGCGGGATGCTGGACTGGACGCGCTACCTCGACGTGATCGACCAGCGGCTGGCCGCGGCGCTCGACGTGGTGGGGGCGGCGCTGGCGGCCGGGGGCTAGTGCTGCTGAAAGCGGGTCCTGCCGGACCCTAGTCCTTCAGCACCTGCCCATCCTTGGCGCGCAGGTCGTTGTGGATCGCCACCGCGGCCCGCGCCCCGGTCCCCATCGCCACGCTGATCTGGTCGAGCCCCTCGACCGCGTCGCCCGCGGCATAGACGCCCTCGACGCTGGTGCGCTGGTGGGGGTCGGTGGCGAAGCACTCGCCCTCGACCAGCTCGGTGCCGAGGTCCATCCCCAGCCCGTTGCGGGTGTGCGAGCCGAGCGCGACATAGAGCGTGTCGAGCGTCACGCGGTCCCCGTCGGCCAGCGTCAGGGTCAGCGTGTCGTCGTCGAAGTCGAAGCCCGAGACGGGCGCGGGGATGACGGTGACCCCGGCGATCCGCGCCTCGTCCTGCTCGGTTGCGTCGAGCGTCTCGCCGGTCAGCGACAGCAGGGTGATGTCGGGGCTGTAGCTGCGCAGGAACAGCGCCTCGGCCAGCCCGTGACGGTCGCCGCCCAGGACGCCGATGCGGCGGCCCGCCTGCTCGAAGGCGTCGCAGATCGGGCAGTAGCGCAGCAGGCCGCGCTGCACCGCGTCATCGTGGACGGCCTCGGCCAGCGGCGGGCGGTGGTTCACCACGCCGGTGGCGATCAGCACGGTGCGGGCGCGGATCGGGGCGCCGCCGCTCCACTCGGCGCGGAACCCCTCGCCGTCGCGGCCGAGCGTGGTGACCTCGCCCTGTTCCAGCTCGGCGCCATACATCCGGGCCTGCGCGGCCATGTTCTCGATCAGGTCGGTGCCGACCACACCCTCGGGGTAGCCGGCGTGGTTGTGCGAGCGCGGGATCATCTTCAGCCGCCCGTCGCCGCGGTCCACGAGCATCACCCGGCGCCGGAACCGGCCGAGATAGATCGCCGCGGTCAGCCCCGCCGGGCCGCCCCCGATCACCAGGCAGTCGACCGGCGCGTCCTCGCCGGGCGTGACCGGCGCCTGCGCCTCGGCCGGGGTGGCGGGCCACTGGCCGGGGGCGGCAGCGTCGGTCGGGGCGGCAGAGTCGGGGCGGTCGGACATGGCAGGCACCTTTGCGGGGAATGGCCGGGGCGCAGCGCGCCTCAGCGCATCCGCAACGCGCCGTCGATGCGGATCGTTTCGCCGTTCATGTAGGGGTTCTCGACGATGAAGGCGGCGAGGCGGGCGAACTCCTCGGGGTCGCCCAGCCGTTTGGGGTTGGTGACCTCGGCGGCAAGCCCGTCCTGCACGTCCTGGGGCAGGCCGCGCAGCATGGGCGTTCCGAAGATGCCCGGCGCGATGGCGCAGACGCGGATGGCGCTGCGGGCGAGGTCGCGGGCGATGGGCAGGGTCATCCCGGCGATCGCGGCCTTGGACGCCGCATAGGCGGCCTGTCCGGCCTGCCCGTCAAAGGCGGCGATCGAGGCGGTGTTGACGATCACGCCGTTGTCCTCGGCCCGGCCGTTGCGGGCCATGCGCTCGGCGGCGAGGCGCAGGACGTTGAAGCTGCCGATCAGGTTCACCTCGATGGTGCGGCGGAAGCTGTCGAGCCGGTGCGCCCCCTCGCGCCCCAGCGTCTTTTCCCCGATCACGATGCCGGCACAGTTCACGCAGACGTCGATCCCGCTCATCCGCTCGACCGCGGCGTCGAGCGCGGCCGTGACCGAGGCCTCGTCGGTCACGTCGGTCCGGGCGAAGCCGGCGCCGATGCCGTCGGCGTAGCCCTCGCCCGCCGCCTCGCGGTCGAGGATCACGACCTGCGCGCCCCGGGCGCGGAAATGGGCGGCGGTGGCGGCGCCGAGGCCCGAGGCGCCGCCGGTGACGACGGCGCGTGCGGTGCTGATATCCATGTGAAAAACCCCTCCCTCAGATACGGTCGGGACGGTGTTAGGGCGGCGCCCGTCGCGGGGCAAGCGCCGCATCGGCGCGCGTGGCCCGGCGGGCTACCAGCGGCCCGAGGCGCCGCCGCCCGAGGACGAGCCGCCGCCGAAGCCCGACGAGCCGCCGCCGCGGTTGCCCACGCGCTCGACCCGCTCGCGCCGCCCGGTGCGGTCGTACCAGGTGACGGTGGGCAGGGGGGCGATGCGGCTCGCCTCCCACCCGCAGGCGGGGCAGCGGCGGGTGCGGGTCTCGGTCGCGGTGCGCCAGCCGCCGTCGGGCTGGTCCTCGCGGATCGGCTCGGCGGCGGTGGTCAGGCCCTGGTGGCCGCACTGGGGGCAGCGGTTGCGGCGCCGGCGCTGCCACGCCTGCAGCCCGAACATCCCCGCCACCATCGCCCCGAAGGCGGCGAGGCCCGGCAGCGGCGACTGCCGGCGTGGGCGCGCGATCGGCTGGCCGGCGGCGTGCGGGCGGGCGATGCGGTCGATCACGGCCAGCGTGCCCTCGCGCAGCCCGCGGGCATAGTCGCCCTCGCGGAACGAGGGCAGCATGACGCGGTTCATGATGTCCTGCGCCATCAGCCCCGCCTCGGGCGGGTAGCCGCGCCCGAGCTCGATCCGCGCCTCGCGGTCGCCGGGCAGGACCAGCACCATGAAGCCGTCGTTGCGGGTCCGGTCGCCCACGCCCCAGTGGTTGAAGAGCCGGGTGGCGAAGGGCTCGAGCCCGTCGGTGCCGCCGTAGCGGGCGCGGTCGGTCAGCGTGACCACCGTGCCCTCGACCCCGGTCTGGTCGTGCAGCGCGATCAGCGCCTCGTCCAGCACGCGGGTGTCGGCGGGCGTGAGCAGGCCGGCGAAATCGTTGATCGAGGTGTGCTGCCAGTCCGGCAGCGCCTGCGCCCGGCCCGTGACCGGCGCCAGCATGAGCGCGAGCAGCAGGCCGAGCGCGAGGGCGAGCGGCGCCCGGACGCGGGCGGAGAGGGCGGTCATGGGTTCATTCCCCGTGGTTGCAGCGCCGGAGGGTGGCGCGGGGCCGGGCGGGCGTCAACACGCGGCCCGGTGAGGGGACGTGTGCAGCACCGCCACCGGGGGCCGCGCCCGAGACCGGCACCAGGGCCCCGGTTCAGCGCACCAGCATCTCGGGGCCGCCGACGATCAGCGGGTCGGGGGTGCCGATCAGCGACAGGTCCTTGCCGGCGTAATCGACCCGGTGCAGCACGGTCTGGATCGCGGCGATCCGCGCCCGGCGCTTGTCGTCCGAGCGGATCACCGTCCAAGGCGCCACCGGCGTGTGGGTCAGCGACAGCGTCTCGCGGATGGCCACGGTGTATTCGTCCCACTTGGCCAGACCCTCGACGTCGATCCAGCTCAGCTTCCACTGCTTGAGCGGGTCCTGCTCACGCGCGAGGAACCGGCGCAGCTGCTCGGCCCGGCCCACGTTCAGCCACAGCTTGACGAGGATCACGCCGTCCTCGACCAGCAGCTTTTCGTAATCCGGGAGCTGGCGGAAGAAATGCGCCCGCTGCGCGTCCGAGGCGAAGCCGAAGACCTTTTCCACCACGCCGCGGTTGTACCAGCTGCGGTCGAAGAGCGCGATCTCGCCCGCGCCGGGCATCTGGGCCACATAGCGCTGGAAATACCACTGTTTCGCCTCGCGTTCGTTGGGCTTGGGCAGGGCCACGATATAGGCCGAGCGCGGGTTGAGGTTCTGGCGCACGACCTCGATCGTGCCGCCCTTGCCGGCGGCGTCGCGGCCCTCGAACAGCACCACCAGCCGCTTGTCGGTCGAGATGATGTCGCGCAGCATCTTGACCAGCTCGACCTGCAGGATCTCGCCGTGCGCCTCGTAGTCGGCCTTGGGCAGTTCGGCGCGATAGGGGTAGTCGGGGTCGAGGATGTCCTTCTTGCCCGCCGCCTCGATGGCGCGGCGGACCTCGGGCGGGGCGCCCTTGTGGAAGTATTCCGAGATCTCGCCCACGAAGGGGATCTCGGGCGTGGGGCGCGCCGCCTTGGCCCCGGACTCGCCCGGCTTGCCGTCGCCCTTGCCGTCACCCTTGGACTCGGACTTGGCGCCCGCCTTGCCGTCGGTCCGGGCCGCCTTCGCGCCCGCCCTGGGGTCGGTCTTGTCGCCGGTCTTGTC
Organism: Paracoccus sanguinis; assembly: GCF_900106665.1. Lineage (GTDB taxonomy): Bacteria > Pseudomonadota > Alphaproteobacteria > Rhodobacterales > Rhodobacteraceae > Paracoccus > Paracoccus panacisoli. The sequence goes on along the minus strand of NZ_FNNA01000001.1, from coordinate 204,272 downwards.
GCCGGGCTTTTCGCCGGTCTTGGCGGATTTCGGGGCGGCGCTGTCTGCCATCGTCAGTCCCTTCCGATGTCGTTGAGGTCGAACGGGGTGGTCTGGTAAATCTCGTTGATCCAGTTGCCATAAAGCAGATGCGCGTGGCTACGCCAACGGTTCGTCGGGACCTGCGACGGATCGTCATCCGGGTAATAGTTCACTGGCACCTCGATCGGCTTTCCTGCCGTCACGTCGCGGTCATACTCTTCCTTCAGCGTGCCCGAATCGTATTCAAGGTGGTTGAAGATGTAGAGGGCGCGGTTCCCGGCATCCTCGACCAGGCACGGCCCCACCTCGTCCGAGGCGAGCAGCGTCGCCAGCCCCGCCCGGTCCAGATCAGCCTGCGCCATCTCGGTCCAGCGGCTGACGGGGATCAGCACGTCGTCCGAGAAGCCGCGCAGATAGGGCGAGGCGGGGGCGAGGTTGCGGTGGCGGAAGCAGCCGAAGGCCTTGTCCTCGAGCAGCAGCTTGGGGACGCCGTGGTAATGCCACGCCATCGCCATGCCGCCCCAGCACACGCCGAAGGTGGAATGGACGTGGCTCTGCGCCCAGTCGAAGACGCGGCGCAGCTCGTCCCAATAGGTGACCTCGTCGAAGGGCAGGTGCTCGACCGGGGCGCCGGTGACGATCAGCCCGTCGAAGCGCTCGCCCGAGGCCTCGACCTCGGCGAAGCGGCGGTAGAACGAGACCATGTGGTCGGCCGCGGTGTTGCGGCTGTCGTGGTCCGACATGCGGATCAGCGACAGGTCGATCTGCAAGGGCGTCGCGCCGATCAGCCGGGCGAACTGGTTCTCGGTCTGGATCTTCTTCGGCATCAGGTTCAGCAGCGCGATCCTGAGCGGGCGGATGTCCTGCTTGGCCGCCCGGTCGGGGGTCATCACCATCACCCCCTCGCGCCCCAGGATGTCATAGGCGGGCAGGTTCTCGGGCAGGGTGATCGGCATCAGCGGGCCTCCTCGGTCTTGCGGTCGATGGCGCGGGCGACGAGATCGACGAAATCCTCGGGCGTGGCGACGGCGGCGACCTCGTCGGCCTCGACCGTGACGCCGCGCCGGGCCATGGCGGCGTAGCGCGGCTGGCGGTGGGCGAGCGCGCGGGCGTAGGTCCAGCGCACGAAGGGGTCTGGGTCCACGGGCCCGGGGTGGGTCGCGCCATAGGCCGCCCAGGCGTCGTCGAGGAACCGGGGCTGGTAATACATCGGCTTCGGCGCCGCGTCGAAGCGGCGCACCAACTCGGCCGTGTGCGCCTCGGTCCCCCGGATCCAGATCGGCAGCATCAGCGCCGACAGCCGCTCGAGCAGCGGGTCGGCGGGGTTCTCGGGGTCCACCACCTCGCAGATCGACCCAGAGGTGTCGCAGACGAAATTGCCATAGCCGTAAAGCGCGCGCGCCCGCTCGATGAAATGGCCGCTGTCGGCCATCGCGGCGATCTCGGCCGTGCGGTGCTGGTTCTGGCGCTTCTTGTATTCGTCGAACGCCAGCCCGCCGCGGGACGGGTTGCCGGGCTTGCCGAGATAGGTCGAGAGCGGCGCGAGGTTGTGGAATGTGATGTTCGACTCGATCCTGACCGAGTCGGTCAGCAGCAGCTCGCGCAGCAGCGGCAGCTTCATCGCGTGGCGCTTGAACTCGTCGGCGATCAGCTCGCCCATGTAGCGGGTGCCGATGCGGTAATCGACGCTGTAGTGGAACCAGTCCCCCGACCGGCGCAGCATCGAGGCGATGTGCGTCTTGCCGAGACCCGACATCCCGAACAGCATCACCCGCTTGTCGGCCGCCGCCCGCCACGCCTGCCCGCTGTCGTAGATCATCGCTTGTCCCCGTTCTGTCGCCGTCTAGCTAAGCCTCGGGCCGGGTGAGCGAAAGGGGGGCGGGCGAAAGGGGACGGGCCGGCGCGCGCAGCAAAAAGGGCCCCGCTTGCGCGAGGCCCCGTTGATGTGCGTCAAGCGCGGCTCAGAAGCTGTAGCCGACCTTGATCCCGACCCCGAGCGCGTCGGCGTCGGTCATCGAGGCGCGGGCGACGTCCGGGGTCCCGGTTTCCGGGGTCGCGTCGCCGAGCTTGAAGTAGCTCACGCCGGTCGTGATCTTCCACTTGTCCTGGGTGTAGATCGCCGCCAGCGAGATGCCCTTGCGCCCGGTGGTGGGCGACAGCGGCGAGACGAGCTTGTTGCCCGCCTTCTCGTAGGTGAAGGACAGCGCGCCCGACCAGTTGTCGGTGAACTTGCGGCCGACCCCGATCACGTAGGTCGTGGTGTCGTCCAGGTCGACCAGGCCGCCGCCGGTGACGGCGGTGAAGCGGTCGGGATCGACCTTGAACTCGGACCATTTCACCCAGCGGATCGAGCCGAACACCAGCGTGCCGGGCGCAACGCCGGTCTGACCCTCGAGGGTCCACGAGCGCGGCGTCTTGACCGTGGTCTCGCTGTTGCCGTTCAGCAGCGGCAGCGCGGGCAGCGGGCCGGGACCATCGGGATCGATCGCCGGGCCGCTTTCGGTGGTGTCGAAGTCATGCTCGATCGGCGAGTTGTAGGTCAGCGAGACGCGGGCCGCGATCTCGGGCTTTTCCCAGCTCGCGCCGAGCACGTAGCCGGTGCCCCATGCGCTGTCGAGGTCGACGTCGTAGCCGTTGACCGGCCCGTAGGCCGCGCCGCGCAGGCCCACGTCACCCGACGCGCGCGAGCCGCGCAGACCGCCGTGGATGCCGAAGCGATCGTCGAACTTGTAGCGCAGCAGGGCGGTGTAGGTGGTCGAGTCGACCGTGGCGTAGGTGCCGCCGAGGTTCAGCGACCCTTGGGTCGCCGACGCCGGGTTCAGGTTCGGATAGCGGATGTCGGTGCCGAACGGCTGCTCGATGATGAACGCGGCCGAGAGCTGGTCGTTGATCTGGTATTTGAAGCCCATGCCGACGAAGCTGTAGTCGTCCGCCACGTCGCCGGTCGAGCGCCCGCCCGGATAGACGACGACGCCGCCCGGCCCGCGCAGCGCGAGGTCGCGCCCCGAGACGTCCGGCGTGACCCGCCCGCCCGAGAATTCGACGTAGTTGCCCGGCTCGAACAGGATGTTGAGCGACTGCGGCGCCCGTTCGATCCCGCCCGCCAGCACCGGAGCGGCCGTCAGCATCAGCGCCGCGGCGCCGGTTAAGGTATGTTTCAGGATGTCCTCCCTCAGGCCGCAGGTCGGCGGCCGTCGGGTGCAAGCTAGGGGCAGAGGGGGGGCTTGGGTCAATCACGTCGGCGAAATGACGCAGCGTTGCATGGAACGGGCGGGGGTTGCGTGGCGCGGGCGCAACGCTCGGGCCGACGCGGTGGCTGGTCAGCGCCGCAGCTTTGGGCAGAATGGCGCCATGACACGCGACCGCCTGCATTTCGCCATGCCCCGCCCCGTGCCGCCCGGACTGTGGCGGCGCACGCCGCCCGCGATGTTCCCGCCGATTCTCGGCACGCTGGCGCTGGCGCTGGCGTGGCTGGGCGGGGCGGGGGCCTTTGGCCTGCCGCTCGGGCTGGCGCAGATGGGGGCGGGGATGGCGGTGGCGCTTGGGCTCTTTGCGGTGACGGCCTATGCGGTCAAGCTGATCCGCCGCCCCGCGGTGCTGGCCGACGAGCTGACCGTCCTGCCGGGCCGCACCGGGGTCGCGGCGGGGGTGCTGTCGCTCTATTTGCTCGCGGCGCTGATCGGGGTGATGGCGGCGCCGGGGCTGGGCCGCGGGCTGCTCATCGCCACCATGCTGCTGCACGCGGCCTATCTGGCGGTGCTGGTCAGCGTCTTGCGCCGCGGCCCGGCCGAGCAGCGGCGCGTGACGCCCGCCTTCCACCTCGGCTTCACCGGCTGGATCGTCGCGGCCCGCGCCGCGCTCGTGCTCGGGTGGCCGGGCCTCGCCGGCTGGCTGTTCTGGCCGAGCCTCGCCGCCGCGCTGGTGATCTGGGGGCTGAGCCTCGCGCAGGCGGCCCAAATGCGTGTCCCGCCGCCGCTGCGGCCGATGCTCGCCATCCACCTCGCGCCGGTGGCGCTGTTCGGGACGGTCGCGCTGGGGCTTGGCTGGACCGGCGCGGGCACCGCCTTCGCCTGGGCCGCGCTCGCCGGCGTGCTGGCGCTGGCGGTGGGCGGGCGCTGGCTGCTCGCCGACGGGTTCTCGCCGCTCTGGGGGGCGCTGACCTTTCCGCTCGCCGCGACCGCCGGGCTGTGGGTGACGCTGTGGCGCGCGGTCCCGACCGAGAGCCATCGACTGGTCGCCGGCGGGACGCTCGTCCTGGCGACGCTGGTGGTGCTGCCGATCTTGTTCCTCGTCCTCAAGGCCTGGGCGCAGGGGCGCCTGGCCGCGCGGACCAACGCCGCCATCGCCTGAGCGGGGACGCTTCGGCCGCGCTGGACTTTCCCGGCGTCCCGTGAAAGGGGGAACTGCCAAACGAACCCCTGACAGGATTGCATCCCATGCAGATTCGCGAGGCGCTGACCTTCGACGACGTTCTTCTGGTTCCAGCGGCGTCGAACGTGATGCCGTCCACGGCCGACACCACCACCTACGTCACCCGCTCGATCCCGATGAACATCCCGCTGATCTCGTCGGCGATGGACACGGTGACCGAAAGCCGCATGGCCATCGCCATGGCGCAGGCGGGGGGCTTGGGCGTCATCCACCGTAACCTGACGACCGAGCAGCAGGCCGACGAGGTCCGCCGCGTCAAGCGGTTCGAAAGCGGGATCGTCTACAACCCCATCACGCTGAGCCCCGACCAGACGCTCGCCGACGCCAAGGCGCTGCGGGCGCGCTTCAACGTCACCGGCTTTCCGGTGGTCGATGCCGAGGGCCGTGTGGTCGGCATCGTGACCAACCGCGACATGCGCTTCGCCAGCGACGACCGGACGCCGGTGCGGGTGATGATGTCGCGCGACAACCTGGCGATCCTGCGCGAGCCCGCCGACCGGGACGAGGCGATCAGCCTGATGAAGGCGCGGCGGATCGAGAAGCTGCTCATCACCGACGACGCCGGGGCGCTGACCGGGCTTCTGACGCTCAAGGACACCGAGCAGTCGGTGCTGAACCCGCTCGCCTGCAAGGACGAGCGCGGGCGGTTGCGGGTGGCGGCGGCCTCGACCGTCGGGGACGAGGGGTTCGAGCGCAGCGTGGCGCTGATCGAGGCGGGCGTGGACCTGGTGGTGATCGACACCGCGCACGGCCACTCCGAGGGTGTCTCCAAGGCCGTGGCGCGGCTGCGCGCGGCCTATCCGGGCCAGCAGATCTGCGCCGGCAACGTCGCCACCGCGCAGGCGGCCCGGGCGCTGGTCGATGCGGGGGCGGATGCGGTCAAGGTCGGGATCGGGCCGGGCTCGATCTGCACCACGCGGATCGTCGCGGGCGTGGGCGTGCCGCAGCTCACCGCGATCATGGACGCGGTGGCGGGGGCGGGCGACGTGCCGATCATCGCCGACGGCGGGATCAAGTTCTCGGGCGACTTCGCCAAGGCGATCGCCGCGGGCGCTGCCTGCGCCATGGTCGGCAGCGCCATCGCCGGCACCGACGAGAGCCCCGGCGAGGTGATCCTCTACCAGGGCCGGCAGTTCAAATCCTATCGCGGCATGGGTTCGCTCGGCGCGATGGCGCGCGGCTCGGCGGACCGGTATTTCCAGAAGGACGCGGCCTCGGACAAGCTGGTGCCCGAGGGGATCGAGGGCCAGGTCAGCTACAAGGGCCCGGCGGCGGCGGTGATCCACCAGCTCGTCGGCGGCCTGCGCGCGGCGATGGGCTATACCGGCTGCGCCACGGTCGAGCAGATGCGCCGCGGCTGCGAGTTCGTCCGCATCACCGGCGCCGGGCTGAAGGAGAGCCACGTCCACGACGTGCAGATCACGCGCGAGAGCCCGAACTATCGGCTGGGGTGAGGGGTAACGCTGTCCCGCGAGGGGCAGCGTTCGCCTTGATCCAAGGCCGGGCGGGCGCATCGAGGCGTCCGCGGTGCCGAACGGAGGGCTCAACGTCGCCCCGTTCAACGGTCACTGAGGCCACCAAAGCCTTTCACACAGCGTCGGCCGGGCACGGAGGCAACCCCCGTGCCCGGCTCCGCTCAGTGCGAATACATCGACACCTGCTTGGCGTCGCTGTCCGGCGCGGTCTTTTCGCGCCGCACCTTCAGCCGGTTCAGCGCGCCCGTGTAGGCCTTGACCGACGCGAGGATCGTATCGGTGTCCGCCGACTGACCCGTGGCGATGCGCCCGTCCTCCTCCAGCCGCACCGAGACGGTGGCCTGCGCGTCGGTGCCCTCGGTCACCGCGTGGACCTGATAGAGCTGCAGCGTCGCGTGATGGTCGAACATCGCATCGACCGCGTTGAAGGCCGCGTCGACAGGCCCGTCGCCCTGCCGGGTCTCGGTCCGCTCGGCATCGCCCACGACCATCGTCAGCGTCGCCATCGCCGGCTCGCCGCCGCCGCAGACCACCCGCAGCTTGCGGACCTGCAGATAGTCGGTGTCGGTGTTGGCCATGCTGTCCTGCATGAGCGCGATCAGGTCGTCGTCGTGGACCTCTTTCTTGCGGTCGGCCAGCGCCTTGAAGCGCACGAACACGTCCTTGAGCTGGTTGTCGCCCAGCTCATAGCCCAGATCGGCCAGCTTGGCGCGCAGCGCCGCGCGGCCCGAGTGCTTGCCCATGGCGATGTTGGCCTCGTTCAGGCCGATGTCGGCGGGGCGCATGATCTCGAACGTCTCGACGTTCTTCAGCACCCCGTCCTGATGGATGCCGCTCTCGTGCAGAAAGGCATTCTTGCCGACGATGGCCTTGTTGAACTGGACCGGGAAGCCCGAGACCTGCGCCACGCGGCGCGACAGCCCCATGATCTTGCGGGTGTCGATGCCGGTGGTGAAGGGCATGATGTCGTGGCGCACCTTGAGCGCCATCACCACCTCTTCCAGCGCGGTGTTGCCGGCGCGCTCGCCCAGGCCGTTGATCGTGCACTCGATCTGCCGCGCGCCCGCCACGACCGCGGCGAGGCTGTTGGCGGTCGCCATCCCCAGGTCGTTGTGGCAATGGGTGGCGAAGATGATCTCGTCGGCGCCGGGCACCCGCTCGAGCAGCATGCGGATCAGCTCGGCGCTTTCGCGCGGGGCGGTGTAGCCCACGGTGTCGGGGATGTTGATCGTCGTGGCGCCGGCCTTGATGGCGATCTCCACCACCCGGCACAGATAGTCATGCTCGGTCCGGGTGGCGTCCATGGGCGACCACTGCACGTTGTCGCACAGGTTGCGCGCATGGCTCACCGTCTGGTGGATCCGCTCGGCCATCTGGTCCATGTCGAGGTTCGGGATCGCCCGGTGCAGCGGCGAGGTGCCGATGAAGGTGTGGATGCGCGGGCGACGCGCATGGCGCACCGCCTCCCAGCAGCGGTCGATGTCGGGCAGTTGCGCGCGCGCGAGGCCGCAGATCACCGCGGTCTGGGCCTGCTTCGCGATCTCGGAGACGGCGGCGAAGTCGCCTTCCGAGGCGATGGGGAAGCCGGCCTCGATGATGTCCACGCCCATCTCGTCCAGCATCTGGGCGATCTCGAGCTTCTCGGCGTGGGACATGGTGGCGCCCGGCGACTGCTCGCCATCGCGCAGGGTGGTGTCGAAGATCAGCACCCGGCTGGCGTCACGGGTCTGGGTGGCGTCACGGGCGGGCGTGGCGGAATCGGTCATGGGGGGCATCCTGGCTGCGTCGGTCAGTGAGGGGGGCCGGGCGCTGCGCTGGCTCGAGCGGCGGCCCGGCGGACCCGCTCAGCGCAGCGTAAGAAGCAGCAGACCGCGGAGACGCAGCACGGCCCGCGCGCCCGGCTGGGCGCCGGCGGAACGGGACGTGGCAAGGGGCAGGGTCCGGGTCATGGGCCCGGACTATACAAGCGCGAGAGGCGTTGAAAAGGCCAAAAGCGCCGCTGCGTCATGCCCGGCGCTCGCAGGGCCGCTCAGAGGCCGACGCGCGGAAAGTCGATGGCCGGGCAGCGGTTCTGCACCACCGTCAGGCCCGCCGCCTGCGCTTTGGCAGCCGCCGCGGCGTGGCTCACGCCGAGCTGCATCCAGATCGTGCGCAGTCCCGGCAGCGCCGAGAGCGCCTCGTCCACGATGGCGGGCACGGCGTCGGACTGGCGGAAGATGTCGACCATGTCGATCCCGGCCTCGGCCGGAATGTCCGAAAGCGTGGCATAGACCGTCTCGCCCAGGATCGTCTGGCCGGCGTGGCCGGGGTTCACCGGGACGACGCGGTAGCCCTGGGACTGCAGGAAGCGGGCGACCCCGTGGCTCGGCCGTTCGGGCTTGGGCGACAGGCCGACGACGGCGATGGCGCGGGTCTCGCGGGCGATGCGGGCGATGTCGGCAGCGGTGACGGATTGGGCGGTCATGGCGGTGTCCCTCATGGTTCTGCCAGCCGAACCCGCCGCCGGCGTCCGGCGTTCCAGCGCGCCGCCGCGGCCTGACCGGCGAGGCCAAAAAAAAACGCCCGGTCAGAGACCGGGCGCGAGTCGCGGAACGAGGGACAGTGATCCGAACAGGACCGTTCCGTGGTCCGTGTTCCCGATGTAAATGCGCATCACCGGCCTGCGGTTCCAGACCTCTCGCGGTTTCGTGATTTTCAGTTCTTGAGATTGGCCCAGGCGGTCGCCGCCCGGCCCAGGATGGCGTCGGGATCGGCCCGCATCGCGCTTTGCGCCGCGCCGCTGCTGGTGAGATAAAGCCGCCCGCCGATCACCACCGGAAAATCCGGCAGGCCCGGGCGCCGCGCGCCCTCGGACAGCGCCACCGGGCAGTTGCCGCCGAAGCCCGGCGCATAGGCCGAGGGGTTCGATTCGAAGGTGGCGCGATTCGCCTCGTTGGCGAAGCTCCACTCGCGGCCGCGCCAATGGGTCGAGATCGCATCGTCGCCGGCAATCGCCCGGCCGCTGTCGCGCAGGCTGACTACGTCCATCCCGCCGACCGCCGTCTGCGCCCAGACCGGCCCGGCCGCGAGGCCGAGGGCGGCGCTCAGCGCGAGCGCGAGGGGGGCGAGGGAGAGGCGGCGCACGGACATCGGGAGGCGTTTCGGGCAAGGGCGGGACATGAGGTCGATGTGGCATCCCGCGACTTTCGTCGCAATGCGCGCGGCCCTCCCGTCGCCCAGTTGTGACCGCCCGTGCTGCGTCCGCGCAACAGCGCCTCAGCCGGTCGCCGCCGCGTAAAGCGCGACCGCCGCCGCGTTCGAGACGTTGAGCGAGCCGAAATCCGCGGCAAAGGGGATGCGCACCACCCGGTCGCAGGTCTCGAGCGTCTTGTCCCGCAGCCCCGGCCCCTCGGCCCCGAGGACGAGGCACACCGCCCGCCCCGGCAGCGCGGCGAGCGCCTCGGGCAGGGTCTCGGTGCCGGTGCCGTCGAGGCCGATGACGGTATAGCCCATCTCCTTCAGCGCGATCAGCGCGTCGGCGAGGTTCGTGACCCGCAGATAGGGCTGCCGCTCGAGCGCGCCCGAGGCGGTCTTGGCCAGCGCCCCGGTCTCGGGCGCGGCGTGGCGGGCGGTCGCGATGACCGCGCGGGCGCCGAACACCTCGGCCGAGCGCAGGATGGCGCCGACGTTGTGCGGATCGGTGACGCGGTCGAGCGCCACGACCAGCGCCCGCCCCGCGCCGCCCCCTTCGGCGGCGACCGTGTCGAGCGCGCCCCAGCCGAGCGGCTTGACCTCGATCGCCGCGCCCTGGTGGACGCTGCCGGGGTCGAGCGGCACCTCGCGGTCGAAGACCCGCGCATCGACGATCTCGGGCGTCATGTCCGAGGCGGCGAGCGCGTCCTCGAGCCGCCCGGCGGTGTTGCGTGTCAGCACCAGCCGCAGCCGGGTCCGGTTGGGGTTCAACAGCGCGTCGCGCACGGCGTGCAGGCCGAAGAGCCACACCGTCTCGGCCGCCGAGGCGCGCCGGGCGCGTTCCTTGTCGATCACCCAGGCGGGCTTCTTGGTCTTGCGCGGCGCGCCGTCGGGGGTGCGGGGGGCGGGGGGTCTGGTCATGGGCTCTCCTGTCCGCCCCGTGATCACCCGCGCGGGGGTGCGGCGCAAGGGGCAGGGGTGAACGGTGGTGTTTGTGGCGCCGGTGCGGGAGGTCGGGCGGGGTCGGGGGGATTGATCGCTGGCTCTGTGGCCCTTTGGGTCTCGGGCTGTGTGGCTGTCTAACCCTTCATCGCTCCATCTCTCCCTCTCTCCATTGCACCGGCTCGCTCGTTCGCAGGCTCTCCGGCTTTCCACCCTCTCGTTCGCCGTTCTTCTGGATGCCCCGGTCTCAAGTCCTCCATGCGCTCAGGACGGATTTTCTCGGGTGCAGCCACCCTCCGCATCCGGTCGCGCCGTCGGGTTTGGACCCTCGCCAAACGGGACACCCAACAACGCCGCCAGCCCCCGCGGCGCCGCTCGAGGACGTGAGGCCACACCACGCTCCAACCACCGCCGCAAAACCGCTTGACCACCCGAAGCCCCGCGGCTAATCACCCCCGGCGTCGGGCGACGTGCTGCAAGGTGCGGCAGCGGACTGTAACTCCGCCGGGGAGACCCATGCCTGGTTCGATTCCAGGGTCGCCCACCATCCTCCCCCTGGTGGTCTCATCCCGCACCGATCCGGCTTGACCGGTGGACGGTGCCGCGCCACGGGCTTGCCATGACCAACCGCAGCGACGATCCCGACCGTACCGCCCGGCCCAACCCCGACCGGAAGGCCGCCGCCGAGGCCGAGCGCGCCGCGCGCCGGGCAGCGCGGCAGGCCGAGCGGGCCGCACACAAGGCCCAGCGTCAGGCCGAACGCCACGCGCTCCGCACCGCCGCGCAGGCCAAGGCGTCTGAGCGCAACGCCCCGCAGGCCGAACCCGCCGCAGACGCCGGATCGCCCGCGAGCGCCACGCCCCCGGCCCGCGCATCCGCCCGCACGGCACCCCGACCCACGGAAGAGCGCCCCCGCCCAACCCCCTTCGACATCCTCATCGTCGCCCAGGCCGGCGGCATCGACCGGCAGGCCGCGCTGCTCGCCGCCAGCCTGCGCCGCAATGCGCCGGGCTTCCCCGGCCGCCTGATCGTCGCCGAGCCGCAGCCCGAGGCCGCGTGGGCGGGCCGCGCCACCCGCATGAGCGACCCCGCCCGCGGCGCCCTCACCGGCTTTGGCGCCGAGATCCGGCCGCTCGTCGCCCGCGACTTCGGCGCCAGCTACCCGCACGGCAACAAGATCGAGGCGCTGGGCGTGCTCGAGCCGGGACGGCCGTTCCTGTTCCTCGACAGCGACACGCTGATCCTCGGCGACCTCGGCGCGGTGCCCTTCGACTTCGCCCGCCCCGCGGCCTCGATGCGCCGCACCGGGACGTGGCCCAGCCCGCCGCTCTACGGGCCGGGCCATCACGACATCTGGGCCTCGCTCTACGACCGCTTCGGGCTCGACATCGCCCCCACGCTCGACCGCACCCAGCCCGACGAGCATTGGGAGCGGTTCCTCTACTTCAACGCGGGCTGGTTCTTCGGGGCCGACCCCGCGCTGTTCGGCCAGCGCTTCCGCGACTGGGCGGTGGCGGTGCGCGACGATCCGGGCGAGGCGCTGGCCTGCCAGTCGCTCGACCCGTGGCTCGACCAGATCGTGCTGCCGCTGGTGATCCACAGCCTCGGCGGCGGCCGCCCGGGGCCGGAACTGGCGGGGGTGGACGGCGACGTGACCTGCCACTGGCGCCGCCTGCCTTTGCTCTACGCCCGCGAATCGGACCGCGCCGTGGCCGAGATCGAGGCGCTCGCCGCCTTGCCCGAGATCGCCCCCCTCATCGACGGGTGGGAGGCGGGCGAGCGCCTGATCCGCGCCGGCCTCGGCCGCAGCCGCATCCGCCCGATGTTCGCGGGCGCGCGCCCGCTGCCGCCCGAGCGCGCGATCCGCAAGCGCCTGCGCGCCGAGGGGCTGTGGCTCGCCTGACCTGCGCGCTGGCGCCCGCGCGCCCCAATGCATTGCGCCCGAGTGCCCCGCGCGCGACCGCATTGCGCCCGATCGCGCGGATGGGCTAAGCCCGCCCCGTTCACCATGGACCGACCGTCAGCCGAGGAAACACCGCCATGGACCCGCGCCGCGCCCCCCGGACCGCCACCGTCACCCGCGAGACCAACGAAACCCGGATCGAGGTCCGCGTCGATCTCGACGGCACCGGCCGGTCCGAGAGCGTCACGGGCATCGGCTTCTTCGACCACATGATCGACCAGCTGGCCCGCCACGCGCTGATCGACATCACGCTCAACTGCGACGGCGACCGGCACATCGACGACCACCACTCGGTCGAGGATTGCGGCATCGCGCTGGGCCAGGCCCTGCGCGAGGCGCTGGGAGAGAAGCGCGGCATCCGCCGCTACGGCAGCTTTCACCTCGCCATGGACGACACGCTGGTGCGCGCCGCGCTCGACCTGTCGGGGCGGCCCTACCTCGTCTGGAACCTGCCGTTTCCGGCCGACAAGATCGGCACCTTCGACACCGAGCTGGTGCGCGAGTTCTTCCAGGCGCTCTCGACCCACGCCGGCATGACGCTGCACGTCGACCTGCTGCACGGGCTGAATGCCCACCACATCGCCGAGGCGGCCTTCAAGGCCGTGGCGCGGGCGCTGCGCGAGGCGGTCGAGCCCGATCCGCGGCTGGGCGACGCGCTGCCCTCGACCAAGGGCGCGTTGTAGGTCCGATGCGCGTCGCCATCATCGACTATGACAGCGGCAACCTGCACTCGGCCGAAAAGGCCGTGGCGCTGGCCGGCCGCGACCGGGGCGCGGACGTCACGGTGACCTCGGACCCCGCGGTGGTGGCGGCGGCCGACCGCATCGTGCTGCCGGGCGACGGGGCCTTCCCGGCCTGCCGGGCGGCCTTCGACGCGGTACCGGGGATGCTCGAGGCGCTGACCGAGGCGGTCATGGGGCGGGGCGTCCCGTTCCTCGGCATCTGCGTGGGGATGCAGATGCTGGCCGACGAGGGGCTGGAGTACCGACCGACCCCCGGCTTCGGGTGGATCGGCGGCCGGGTCGAGCGGATCACGCCGGCCGACCCGGCGCTCAAGGTGCCGCACATGGGATGGAACGACCTTGAGGTCGCGCGACCGCACCCGATCCTCGCCGGCATCCCGGCGGGCGGGCACGCCTATTTCGTCCACAGCTGGCAGTTCCGGGTGGCGGACCCCGCCGACCTCGTGGCGAGCGTCGATTACGGCGGGCCGGTCACGGCGATCGTCGCGCGCGACAACATCGTGGGGTTGCAGTTCCACCCCGAGAAGTCGCAGCGGCTGGGGCTGGCGATGCTGGGCAATTTCCTCGACTGGCGGCCCTGACGGACCTCCGGCCCGATCAGGGCTCGGTGTTCAGGGCTCTGGGTCGAGCGCCGGGCCGAAGCGCGCCAGCATCCGGCTGCGGATATGGTCGCGGACCTGCCGATAGACGCCCAGCCGCGCCTCGCGGCTTTCGGCCATCCCGGTCGGGTCCATGATCGGCCAGTATTCCACGTCGAGGTGATAGCTGCGCGTCAGCTCGAGCGCTTGCCGCTGGCTGGCCGGGGTCAGCGCCACGATCAGGTCGAACTGACCCAGATCGTCGCCCCAGTCGCGCATCTCCTCAAAGCTGCGGGTGCGGTGACGCGAGAGCTCGACGCCGATCTCCTGGCAGACCGCGATGGCGAAGCCGTCGATCTCCATGTCGTTGTGGACGCCCGCCGACTGCACATAGGCGCGGCGGCCGTAGAACTTCTTCATCATCCCCTCGGCCATGGGCGAGCGGATGGCGTTGTGATCGCAGCAGAAGAGCACCGAGGCCGGGAACCGCACCTCCGCGGCGAGGCCCGCGGGGGCGGCCGCGGCCGAGGCAGCAGGATCGGCCGGCACACCCACCCGGGTCAATCCGCGATCAGCGCGCAGATCAGGGTGAAGAGGCGCCGGGCGGTGTCGATGTCGACGCTCGCCTTGCCCTCGAGCCGTTCTTGCAGGGTCCGCGCGCCCTCGTTGTGGATGCCGCGGCGGGCCATGTCGATCGCCTCGATCTGCGCCGGGGGCAGGCGCTTCACGGCGTCGAAGTAGCTTTCGCAGATCTGGAAGTAGTCCTTCACCACCTGCCGGAAGGGGCCCATCGACAGGTGGAACTCGGCCACCGGCGCCTCGTCCTCGGCCCGCAGGTCGAAGACCAGCCGGCGGTCGCGCACCGCGAGCAGCAGCGCATAGGGGCCTTCGGGCGCGGCGCCCTCGCCGCGCGCGGGCAGGCTGATCGAGTTGTCCTCGAGCAGGTCGAAGACCGCGACCCGGCGCTCCTGCTCCATCTCGGGGGTGGCGGGGGGCAGGGCGGTGTCGTCGATCTCGACCCGGAACAGCCGGGATTTCGCAAGCGTCTCGGTCATCGGCGCCCCCAGCGCAGCTTGGCCACAAGGATCGCGCCGATGCTGAGCACCGCCACGATGTTCGACAGGATCAACGGCGCGTCGCGTTTGATCAAGCCGTAACTCAGCCACATGGTGACCGTGGCGAACAGGAGCAGGTTGGTGGCCCACGAGAGGTCGTCGACCGCCCGGCTGCGCCACGTCTTGACCACCTGCGGCAGCCAGCAGACCGTGCCGAGGATCGCCGCGGCAAAGCCCACGAGTTCGGTCGCGCTCACCCGTTCACCTGCGCCAGCCGCGCGGCGACCGAGCGGGCGTGGGCGCCCAGGCCCTCGGCCTCGGCCAGCCGCACCGCCGCCGGGCCGATGGCCCCGAGCGAGGCCGGATCGAGCCGCGAGAGCGTGGTGCGCTTGAGGAAATCCACCACCGACAGCCCCGACGAGAACCGCGCCGAGCGTGCCGTGGGCAGGACGTGGTTCGGCCCCGAGACATAGTCGCCCGCCGCCTCGGGCGTCCACCCGCCAAGGAAGATCGCGCCGGCGTGGCGGACCTGCGCGGCCAGCGCCTCGGGGTCGTCGACGCACAGCTCGAGATGCTCGGGTGCGATCCGGTCCGACAGCGCGGCGGCCTCGGCCAGGTCGCGGGTCACGATCACCGTGCCGTGGTCGCGCCAGCTTGCGCCAGCGATGGCGGCGCGGGGCAGGGTGGGCAGGATGCGGTGCACGGCCGCCACCACCGCCATCGCCAGCGCCGGGTCGGGCGTCATCAGGATCGCCTGCGCGTCGGCGTCGTGTTCGGCCTGCGCCAGCAGGTCGAGGGCCAGCCACTCGGGGTTCTGCGCGCCCTGGGCGATCACCAGTACCTCGGAGGGGCCGGCGATGCTGTCGATCCCGACCCGCCCGAAGACCTGCCGCTTGGCGGCGGCCACATAGGCGTTGCCCGGCCCGGTGATCTTGTTCACCGCCTGCATCGTCTGGGTGCCATAGGCCATCGCCGCGATCGCCTGCGCGCCGCCGACCCGCCAGACCTCGTCCACCCCGGCGATGCGGCAGGCGGCCAGCACCAGCGGGTTCAGCACCCCCTCGGGGGCGGGCACGCAGACCACCAGCCGCGGCACGCCCGCCACCCGGGCGGGAACCGCGTTCATCAGCACCGACGAGGGATAGCTCGCCTGCCCGCCGGGCACATAGAGCCCCGCGGCCGACACCGGCGTCCAGCGCCAGCCGAGATCGGCGCCGGTCTCGTCGGTCCAGCGCGCATCCTCGGGCATCTGCCGTGCGTGATAGGCGCGGATGCGCTGGGCGGCGAGTTCCAGCGCCGCGCGGTCCTCGGGGTCGGCCGCGGCGCAGGCGGCGTCGATCTCTCCTTCGGTCAGGCGCAGGCGGTCGGCGGTCAGGTCGGTGCGGTCGAAGCGGTTGGTCAGCTCGACCAGTGCCGCGTCGCCCTCGGCCCTGACCCGGGCGATGATCGCCGCCACCGCGTCGCCCACGTCCGCGGCATCCTCGCGCTTGGCGGCGAGCATGGCGGCAAAGCCGGTCTCGAAATCCGGGTCCGAGGTGTTGAGCGTGACGGGCATGGTGATCTCCTCGCCGGAGGGGCCGCCGGGGGCGGCGGGGCCGGGTTCAGGCTGCTGTTAGCGGCTGGCGCCGGGGGCCTCAAGCGCTCCGGCGGGCAGAGGCGGCGGGGGCTGGCAACGGGCGGTGCATCTCGATCTCGGGCAGGCCGCGCTCGTTCAGGAACGGCGCGCCGACCGGCTGGAACCCCGCACGCAGATAGCAGCGCCGGGCGGCGTCATTGCCGCTGCCGACCCGCAGCCCGAGCCGCCGGAACCCGGCCGCCGCCGCGCGCTCGGCGATCCGGCCCAGCGTCAGCGCCGTCAGCCCCCGGCCGCGCGCTTCGGGGGCGGTGAAGACCCCGGTGATCCAGCCCATGTCCTCGGTGCCCGGCGTCCAGCCCGGCTGCCAGCCGGCGATCGCCTTGGCTTGACCCTCGCGCGGGCCCGCGGCCCAGACCTCGACCGCCGCGAGATGCGCCCGCGCCTCAATCAGCGGGTCGGCGCTGTCGTCGGTCTCGGCGTCGCCTGCGCCGAGGGCGAAGGCGAGCGGCGCATCCCGCAGCGCGGCGGCGCGGATCGCCCGCCACTCGGCCGCGCGGTCCGGGGTGAGCTGCCACAGGACCGGCGCGCGCGGCCGCCACAGGCGGCCGCGGATCGCGTCAATCACCGTGCTGCGGCCGCGCGGCCGCCTGCGCCCGGTGCGGGCGGGCCACGTCGCGCAGATCGACGCACATCGCCTCGACATCCACGGCCACCGCGCCGTCGCCCGCGAACTGCAGGATGAGCGTGCCGGTCCCGTCCTCGCCCGGCCGCCATTCGAGGTCCAGGAGCGACAGCACCAGCCCCGGGTCCGAGCGGTCGATCCCGTCGTGGCGCACCGCGGTCACGTCGCCGATGGCGAGGATCGTGCGCACCCGCTCGAACGGGCGGCCCTCGGCCTCGGCGGCGTCCGCGTCCTCCCACCGGAAGCGGCTCAGCAGCAGGGCGAAATGCCGGCTCTGGCGGTCCCACACCGCGTCCGCGACGGTCAGCACCGAATCCTGCGCAAGCGCCGCGAGCACCGCGAGATCCTCGGCATCCTCGGCCCGGATCGCCAGCGGACGGTCGGGATCGGCGTCCGCGAAGCTCGCGTCGCGGCCCATGCTGCGGGCATCGCCGTTCGGAACGGGGTCACTCATGCGCGGGTGCCTCCTTGATGCGCTCGATGTCGGCGCCGACGCCGCGCAGCTTGCGCACGACCTTCTCGTAGCCGCGGTCGAGGTGATAGACGCGGCTCACCACCGTCTCGCCCTCGGCCGCGAGCCCGGCGAGGATCAGGCTGACCGAGGCCCGCAGGTCGGTGGCCATCACCGGCGCGCCCTTGAGCCGGTCGACGCCGGTCACGCGGGCATGGCCGCCGTGCACGTCGATCCGCGCCCCCATCCGGGTCAGTTCGGGCGCGTGCATGAAACGGTTCTCGAAGATCGTCTCTTCCAGGTCGCTGACCCCGTCCGCGGTGCAGAGCAGCGCCATCATCTGCGCCTGCAGGTCGGTCGGGAAGCCGGGGAACGGCTCGGTGCGCACGTTGACCGCCCGCACCCGGCCGTTCTTGCGGCTGACGGTCAGTCCGCGCTCGGATTCGGTGACGGCGATCCCGGCCTCGTCCAGCTTCTCGCAGAAGCTCTCGACCAGGTCGATGCGGCCGCCGAGGCAGGTGACCTCGCCGCCGCAGATCGCCGGGGCAAGCATATAGGTGCCCAGTTCGATCCGGTCGGTGACGACCGGATGGGTGGCGCCGCCCAGCCGGTCCACGCCCTCGACGGTGATCGTGTCGGTGCCCTCGCCCTCGATCCGCGCGCCCATCCGGCGCAGGCAGCGGGCGAGGTCGACGATCTCGGGCTCGCGGGCGGCGTTCTTCAGCACCGTCGTGCCGCGGGCGAGGGTGGCGGCCATCAGCGCGTTCTCGGTCGCCCCGACCGAGACCAGCGGAAACTCGACCACCGCCCCCCGCAGGCCGCCCGCGGGCGCCTTGGCGTGCACATAGCCGTCGCGCAGGTCGAGCTCTGCCCCCATCGCGGCCAGCGCCTTGAGGTGCAGGTCCACCGGCCGCGCCCCGATCGCGCAGCCCCCGGGCAGCGAGACGACCGCCTCGCCATCCCGCGCCAGCATCGGGCCGAGGACGAGGATCGAGGCGCGCATCTTCCGCACGATCTCGTAATCGGCGGTGTGGCTGGTGAGCGCATGGCTCGACATGGCGAGCACCTGGCCGTCCTGCAGGCTCGCCACCTCGGCCCCGAGCGAGGCGAGCAGCGCCGTCATGGTGCGGATGTCCGACAGCCGCGGGGCGTTGGTCAGCGTCAGCGGCTCGTCGGTCAGAAGCGTCGCCGGCATCAGCGTAAGGCAGGCGTTCTTGGCCCCCGCAATGGCGATCTCGCCGTTCAGCGGCCCGTTGCCGCGCACCAGAATCGTGTCCATCAGTCCTCGCTTGCGCCCGTGCTGCGCGCGTCCGTGTTCAGCGCCTGCGCGCGGGCGGGGGTGTCGTCGGTGCGGCCTTCGTTCTGGGCGCGGTCGCGTGCCTGTGCCTTGCGCCGCGCGAGGTTGGCGCGCAGCGCCGCACCCAGCCGCGCCTCGCGCCCGCCCGTGGTGGTGCGCGCCGTCCCGGCCTTTGCCCCGCCCCGCGCCGCGGGGGCGGGGGCCGGCTGGCCGGTCGGCTCGTCCTCGGGCGGCTCGTCGTCGGGCAGGGTGGGCGGCAGGGTGTCGGTCATTCGCCCCTGTTAATCGGCGCGGGGCCGAGCGTCCAGCCGATGCGGCCCCGGCCGGGCCGCGGCCGGGTGGTCCTCGAACACGCTCACGTCCTTGGCCAGCAGCACCGCAAAGGGCCGCGTGGAGCGGAAATTGGCCATGATGATGGCGATGATCGAGGTCAGCGGGATCGCGAGGATCGCCCCCGCGATCCCCCAGAGCGAGGACCACAGCGCCAGCGCCACCATGACCACGAAGGGCGACATGTTCACCGTCCGCCCGATCAGCCGCGGCTCGAGCGCGTTGCCGACCCACACCTGCGCCGCAGTCAGCAGCGCCGCGATCCCCAGCGTGGTCGACAGCGCCCCGAACTGCGCCATCGACAGGACGACCGGGAACGCCACCCCCAGCATCGACCCGACATAGGGGATGTAGTTCAGAAGCCCGATCAGGATCGCCCAGAAGAGCGCGAAATCCACCCCGAAGGCCCACATGACGACGAACGAGATCGTCGCGAGGATCGCGTTCACCAGCGTCTTGATCGCGAGGTAGTCGCGGATCGCGGTGTTGGTGGCGCGGATGATCGCCTCGGCCCGGTCGCGGTGCTCGGCGGGCAGGGCGACGGCGATCTTGTGGCCGAAGGCGTCGCGCTCGGCCATCAGGAAGATCGCGTAGACGACGACCATGAACACCATCCCCGCCGCCGCGCTGATCGAGGCGAGCACCGTCCCCGCCAGCCGTGCGAACGAGATCCGCGCCACCAGCCGGTCCCAGAGCGCCTGCCAGTCCGGCCGGTCGGCGCCCACGCTGTCGAAGACCCGCGTCAGCAGGGCCGCGACCGTGCGCTGATACTCGGGCAGCCGCACCCGCACCTGATCGGCGGTCGAGGTCATGACTGCGGCCAGCGTGATCACCGCGACGAGGAACGCCATCAGCACGACCACCCGCCGCAGCCACTCGGGCAGCGCCGCGCCGCAGGGCAGGCGCGCGAGCGCGTGGCTCGCCGCGGTCAGCACGTAGACCGAGATCACCGCGATGATGATCGGCAGCACCACCGCCTTGCCGATGACGAGGAACCAGCCGGTCAGCGCGACCAGCAGCGCCCCGAGCACGACGCCCAGAAGCCCGCGCAGCGGGTCGCGGCGCTCAAGCATCGGCGGCCGAGGGTGTGGCGGGGCAGGGGGTCACGGGGCAGCCGTCATCGCGGTGGTGGGGGAAGCGCAGGTCCATGCCGAACGGTAGCCCCGCAGGCAGGCAGGCGCAAAGCCCCGACGAGGAGGTGTGGGGGAGGGGATGCCGATCCCCGACACGGTGGCCGGCTCGTTGGGGCATCGGGGATGAGCCCGCAGCAACCCTGTGACGATTCCGTGCCAGGCACAGGTGGCGTTCAGCCCGGCTGTAACGCCAGGGTCAGCGCCGCGATGGCTCGATCTTCCGGCGATGTCAGGAATATGGATGGTGCTGTGAGAGAGGATTGAACTCTCGACCTCTCCCTTACCAAGGGAGTGCTCTACCACTGAGCTACCACAGCGCCGGTGGTCCGTCTCGGACCGTGCGGGGCGATGTATCGGCAAGGGTCGGGGGGTGCAAGGGGGTTTTTCCGGCGCCTGCCGAAAGCTCCGCGCTGCACCCCGCCCGACCCAGCGCGCCTAGCCGCGGCCGCGATAGGGCGGCACGCCCTGGTCGGGCAGGAACAGCCCCTCGGGCGGGGCGCCGGTCTGCCAGAACACGTCGATCGGCATCCCGCCGCGCGGGTACCAGTAGCCGCCGATCCTAAGCCAGCGCGGCGCGAGCGTCTCGACCAGCCGCAGGCCGATGCCCACCGTGCAGTCCTCGTGGAAGGCGCCGTGGTTGCGGAAGCTGCCGAGGAACAGCTTGAGCGACTTCGATTCGACCAGCCAGTCGCCGGGCACGTAGTCGATCACCAGATGGGCGAAGTCCGGCTGGCCGGTCAGCGGGCAGAGGCTGGTGAACTCGGGCTGGGTGAAGCGCACCGCGTAAAGCGCCCCCGGCTGCGGGTTCGGCACCCGCTCGAGCACCGCCTCGTCGGGCGAGGCGGGCAGCGCGGCCGGGCGGCCGAGCTGGGTGAGCGAATCGGTGTAATGCGGCATCTCGGTCCCCGTCGGTCGGTGCATGAGCCCCGCCCGTCGCATCTGCCCGGGGCGGGCGTCAATCACTCGCCCCCCTCTGCGCCCTGCGACGGCGCGCCGCTTGCCGTTTCGCGCCGGGCGGCCCATGTCAGGCGCATGATCCCGCCCCGCTTCCCCGTCACCCCTGAAGAGATCGACCGCGTGGTCGCGGTCTTCTACGCCGCCGTGCGCCGGCACGAGGTGCTGGGCCCGGTCTTCGCCGCCCATGTCACCGATTGGCCCGCGCACGAGGCGCGCATTGCTGCCTTCTGGCGCAACGCGATCCTTTACGAGCGCGGTTACGACGGCAATCCGATGCGCGTGCACATGGCGGCGGGCGACGTGCGGCCGGGGCATTTCGACGACTGGCTGATGCTCTTCGACGCCACGCTGCACCGGACGCTGCCGGCGGCGACGGCGGCCGCCTGGTCGGCGCTCGCGCACCGGATCGGGGCGGGGCTGCGGATGGGGGTGAGCGATGCGCGCAACCCCGGCGGGGTGCCGCGGCTGGGGGCGCGGGCCTGACCCCGGCGCTTGAACCGCTGCCCTCGACCCTTGCCCTTGACCCACCGTCCTTGACCCGGCGTCCTTGAACCGCTCGCCGCGCGACCCATATCGCCGGGCATGATCCTGATCTTCGCTCTCGTCGGCGTGCTCGCCGGGTTCCTCATGGCCGACAACGACCGCGAATCGACGCTTCAGGCGGCGGTGGTGGGCGCGCTGGGCGGGGCCCTCGGCGGCGTGCTGTTCTGGATCGTCGTGCGGCTGCTCGGGATGTTCGCGGGCGCGCTCGGCGCGGTGGCGGGCGCGGTGCTGCTCGTCCGGCTCTACCGCCGCTGGCGGGCGCGCTGAGCCCGCGCTTCAGCCGCGCCGCGACAGCCGCACGCGGATGCCGTCGCGTCCCCGCACCGTCAGCCGCGCCACCGGCACCGGATCGACCGCGCCGCGGGTCAGCCGCAGGTCGCGGCAGATCAGCGCCAGCATCAGCGGCCCTTCGACCATCGCGAACCCCGCGCCGGGGCAGACCCGCTGCCCGGCGCTGAAGGGGACATAGGCGGCTCGCGCGCAGGCCCGGCCGTTCTCCGTCTCCCACCGGCCGGGGTCGAAGCCGTCCGGGTCGTCCCACAGCCGCGCGTGGCGGTGCAGGTGCCAGGGCGAGATCACCACCTGCGTCCCGCGCGGCAGGGGGCGCTCGCGGAAGACCTCGGGGCGGGTCGTCTCGCGCACCATCATCGGCACGGGGGGGTAGAGCCGCATCGCCTCGCGGAAGACCGCGCGGGCCACCCGCAGCCGCGCCACGGCGGCGAACTCGGGCGCCTCGCCGGTCAGCACCGCGGCCGCTTCGTCGGCCACCCGTTCCTGCCAGTCCGGGAAGGCGGCGAGCAGCCACAGCGCCCAGGCCAGCGCGCTGGCCGAGGTCTCGTGCCCGGCCAGAAAGAAGATCGCCACCTGATCCACCATCTCGGCGGGCGAGAAGCCCGCCCCCGTCTCGGGGTCGGGCGTGGTCATGATCTTGGTCGCCAGATCGTCGGGCGCGGTGCCGGCCGCAATCGCCTCGGCCCGCGCGGCGACCAGCGCGGCGATCAGGCCGCGGATCTCGGCCGCCGTGGCCCGCGTCCGCCGCCCGTGCGGGCGCGGCAGCCACGCGGGCCAGGGCAGCAGCGCGGCGAGGTTCACGATCGGCTGCGCGTCCTGATGGGCGCGGAAGGCCGCGAACACCCGCGCCGCCGTGGCGTCCTCGATCGGGATCGAGAAGAGCGTGCGGAAGATCGCATCGGCGGCGGCATGGCTCGTCTCGGGCTCGAGGTCGATCTCGCGCCCCGCCTGCGCGCCGAGCCTCTGGGCCAGCGCCAGCGCCGCGTCGCGCACGCCGGGAAAGGTCTCGCGCAGGCGCCCGCCCTCGAACGCCGGGTCGATGATCCGCCGCTGCCGCGCCCACTCGGCGCCGTTGGTGACGAAGACCGACCGGCCGAGCAGCGGCGCCAGCCCCTCGCGCAGCCGCGCGGACTTGGGGAAATCCCCCGGCCGCTCCTGCAAGACCAGCCGCACGAGCGCCGGATCGTTGCAGACGACCGAGTGGATCAGCGGGCTGCGGAACTCGGCCATCCAGGCGCGGTAGAGCCGCGCGGGCAGCGCCGACAAGAGGTCGCGCCGGAACGCGCGGGCATAGCGCAGCACGCTGCCGCGCCCCTCGGTCGAGGGCGGCTTCGGCGGGACCGGCGGCGCGCTCATGGCGCCCCCTCGGCCCGACCGGGCCAGTCGTTCACCGCCCGCGCGATCCGCCCCGGCGAATGCCCGCGCCCGGCGAACCGCGCCCCGAGCCGCAACGGCCCCGCGGTGATGGCGAAGTAATCGTAGCCCTCGGGCCGGTCGAAGGCGCAGAGATACTGGAAATGCAGCCGGAACCACCGGCCCCTGAGCGCGCGCTGCGTCTCGGGCGAGAGCGTCCGGCTGAACGCCGCCGACAGCACCAGCGGCCCGACCCGCCCCTCGGGCTCGACCGAGGACACCGCCACCGGGTCGCAAAGCCCGAAGCAGCAGGCGTCGCCCGGCGCGCTCACGTCCACCCACGTCACCTCGGCCCGCGCCGAGAGACACCGCAGGTCCGCCCGCAGCCGCCCGGCGCGCGGCAGGAACGAGGCCATCGGCACCACGTGCCCCAGCGTCAGCAGCGCCAGCCGCCCGTCCTCGGCCGCGCGTCCCGCGCGCACGAGATCGGCCAGCACCGAGACCGCCAGATAGGCGCCCGAGGAATGACCGACGACCAGCACCTCGTCCCAGTCGCCCGCCAGAACCTCTGCCACCCGGTCGGCAAAGACCGCGATCCGCGCCTCGAGCGCGGGCGGATAGGCGCCCCCGTCCTGCGCGGTGAAGGCATAGTCGTGCATCAGGTAATAGGCGAAGACCCGCCCGTCGATGCGCCGGAACCACCCGAGCAGCGCGGCCCCAGCGGCGAGCCCCAGCACCACCCCCGGCAGCCAGTGGACCAGCCGCGCCCCGAGCACCGCGACCCCCACCGCCAGCAGCCCTGCGGCCAGCGCCTGCGCCAGCAGCACCGCGATGGGATAGAGCGCCGCGATCACCGGCCCTCGGCGCAGCCGCATCAGCCGCCAGAGCGCGCCCGAGCCGACATAGGCCCAGGCCGTGCGGACAAGCTGCCCGTAGGTCGCGGGGATCGAGTGCCCCATCGAGCCCGCCACCACGTCGGCCCAGACCAGCACCTCGACCTCGGCCTCGGCCGCGCCCTCGGGGAAATCGCCCGTCACCCCCCAGCCGAATCCCGTCCGGTCGCCGCGCGCCCCGAACCCCAGCCGATAGCCCGAGATCGCCGCCTGCCGCGCCCCCTCGCGGCGGTAGAGCTCGCGGTAGCGGCGCGGGGGGATGGGGTCATAGCCGGGGATGTAGAGAACCCGGCGGCGGAAAGGTCGGGTCATCGTCCGGCTCGGCGGTCAGCGTCGGGAAATGGGTATGTGAACGGGAACGAAGCGGCAAGGGCAGGGGGCAGGGGCCGGGGGAGCGGCGGCAAGGGCTTGGGCAAGGGGCAGGGGCAGGGGACGCGCCCACCCGTGCCTCACCGACCGTACGTGGCGCGTCCGACCGGGCGGACCCGCCGCCCTGCGCGCGCCCCACCCCTTCTTTCGGGCCCGAATACCGGCCCACCCCACCCCACCCGCGCCCTTGCCCCGCACCCGAGCGCGGCCTAGAACCGGCCGACACTCGAAAAGGACGCCCGCGATGCTCGACCATCTCGATTTCACCGCCCCCGCCCCCAAGGTCATCTCGGGCGCGAAGGGAGAGTGGGAGCTGGTCATCGGCCTCGAGGTCCACGCCCAGGTCGCCTCGAACGCCAAGCTCTTCTCGGGCGCCTCGACCGCCTTCGGGGCCGAGCCGAACAGCAACGTGGCCTTCGTCGATGCGGCCATGCCGGGGATGCTGCCGGTGATCAACGAATTCTGCGTGGCCCAGGCGGTCCGCACCGGGCTCGGGATCAAGGCCGCGATCAACCTGACCTCGGCCTTCGACCGCAAGAACTACTTCTACCCCGACCTGCCGCAGGGCTATCAGATCAGCCAGCTCTACCACCCCATCGTGGGCGAGGGTGAGGTGATCGTGGACATGGGCCCGGGGCTTGCCCGCCGCGTGCGGATCGAGCGCATCCACCTCGAACAGGACGCCGGCAAGTCGATCCACGACATGGACCCGGCGCTCAGCTTCGTCGACCTCAACCGCACCGGCGTCGCGCTGATGGAGATCGTCAGCCGCCCCGACATCCGCGGGCCCGAGGAGGCTGCGGCCTACGTCGCGAAACTCCGCCAGATCATGCGCTATCTCGGCACCTGCGACGGCAACATGCAGAACGGCAACCTGCGCGCCGACGTCAACGTCTCGGTCTGCAAGCCCGGCGATTACGAGCGCTATCAGGAGACCCAGGATTTCAGCCATCTGGGCACCCGCTGCGAGATCAAGAACATGAACTCGCTGCGCTTCATCCAGGCCGCCATCGAGTATGAGGCCCGCCGCCAGATCGCCATCCTCGAGGACGGCGGCGCGGTGGTGCAGGAGACCCGCCTCTACGACCCCGACAAGGGTGAGACGCGCTCGATGCGCTCCAAGGAAGAGGCGCACGATTACCGCTATTTCCCCGACCCCGACCTCCTGCCGCTCGAGATCGAGCAGGGCTGGGTGGACGCCATCGCGGCCTCGATGCCCGAACTGCCCGACGAGAAGAAGGCGCGCTTCGTGCAGGCGCTGGGCCTGTCGGAATACGACGCCGGCGTGCTGACCGCCGAGGTCGAGAACGCCGATTATTTCGAGGCCGTGGCACAGGGCCGCGACGGCAAGCAGGCGGCCAACTGGGTCATCAACGACCTGTTCGGGCGGCTGAAGAAGGAGGGGCTCGAGATCGGCGCCTCGCCCGTCTCGGCGGCGCAGCTCGGCGGCGTGCTCGACCTCATCGCCTCGGGCGAGATCTCGGGCAAGATGGCCAAGGACCTGTTCGAGATCGTCTGGACCGAGGGCGGCGACCCGGCCGAAATCGCCGCCGCGCGCGGCATGAAGCAGGTCACCGACCTCGGCGCGATCGAGGCCGCGGTGGACGAGATCATCGCCGCCAACCCCGCGCAGGTGGAAAAGGCCAAGGCGAATCCCAAGCTTGCCGGCTGGTTCACCGGCCAGGTGCTCAAGGCCTCGGGCGGCAAGGCCAACCCGGCCGCGGTCAACGAGCTGGTGGCGAAGAAGCTCGGGCTCTGAAGGCCGGGCGCTCGGCGGCGCGCGGGCGCACCGCGCTGCCGTCGGCCCCGCCTCAACGCGGCTGAGGCTTTGGCCGCAGCCAGATGGCCAGCGCGGTCAGGACGGTCAGCGGCATGACGAACAGCAGCATGGCCCGCGTATAGCCCTGCAGCCGGTGATAGTCCTCGGCGGCCAGCACCAGATAGCCCACGTAGAAGACGTAGTAGGCGAGGAAGACCGCCCCCTCCCACCGGGCGATCCGGCAGCCGGTCAGGAAGATCGGCAGACAGGCGACCGCCGCCCCCATCATCACCCAGGCGTCGAAGGCCATCACCGAGGGCGCGACCGTCAGCCCCGCCGGCCCCGCCACCAGCCCGGCGATCCCGAGGCAGCCGAGGATGTTGAACAGGTTGCTGCCGACCACGTTGCCCACCGCCATGTCGCGGTTGCCCTTCAGCGCCGCCGTCAGCGAGGTGGCGATCTCGGGCAGCGAGGTGCCCGCCGCCACGATGGTCAGCGCCACGACGAGGTCGCTCACCCCCAGCGCGCGGGCAAAGCTGACCGCGGCGCTGACCACGAGCTGCGCCCCGATCACCAGCCCGACCAGCCCGCCGAGGATCAGCCCGGCCTGCACCAGCCGCCCGCTCGCCCAGTCCTCGGCCGGGGCCGGCTCGTCGGCGGCGCTGCCCGCGCGCAGCGTTCGGCGCGACTGAATCACCACGAACGCCGTATAGGCCACGAGCAGCGCGAGCAGCAGCCCCGCCTCGCCCATCCCCAGCATCCGGTCGCGCAGCATCACCAGCAGCAGCCCGGTGACGCCGATCATGATCGGCACCTCCTGCCGGATCAGTTGCCGGTCCACGGCCAGCGGCATGATCAGCGCGCTCAAGCCGAGGATGAACAGCACGTTCAGGATGTTGCTGCCGATCACGTTGCCGATGGCGATGTCGGTCTGCCCGCCCGCCACCGCGCCGACCGAAACGGCGATCTCGGGCGCCGAGGTGCCGAAGGCCACCACCGTCAGCCCCACGACCAGCGGCGTCAGCCCCAACGAGATCGCCAGCCGCGAGGCGCCCTTGACCAGCAATTCGGCGCCCGCGACCAGCAGCGCCAGCCCGCCGACGAAACTCAGGATGTTCAGCATCGCTCGCCTCTCGCGCGCCGGTCCGCCCCGGCCGCGCCATCCCTCTCACCGGACGGGGCGCCGGTCAATCGGCGCGCCGCCTCTGGTCCGGCGGGCGCGGATGCCCTATCTCCGGTCCGACGACGGACAACCGGAGGCCAGCGTGCAGCAGCTCTACGAATACACCGTGATCCCCGCCCCGGCGCGGGGTGAAAAGGCCCGCGGCGCCCGCACCCCGGCCGAGCGCTTCAGCTTCGCGCTGCTGACCGAGATGAACCGCATGGCCGCGAACGGCTGGGAATACGTGCGCGCCGAGACGCTGCCCAGCGAAGAGCGCAGCGGGCTGACGAGCCGCAGCACGGTCTATCACAACGTGCTGGTGTTCCGCCGCGCGCTCGCCCCGGCCCGTCCCGCCGCACCCGCCCAGCCGGCGCCGGCCGCCACCGCGCCCTCGGACGCCGCCCCGGCGCGCCCGGCGGCCGCCCCCGTCGTCAGCACCCCGCGCCCCGCCGCGCCCGCGACGCCTGCGGCCGCACCGCCCGCCGACTGGCCCGACGCGGGCGCGGCCGAGGGCGTCGCCGCGGCCCAGCAGGTCGATGCCTACGACGAACCCGGCTTCGACCCCGCACCCGCCGAAACTCCCGCCGAGACCGACCCCGCGGCGCCCCCGCCCTTCACCCGCCGCCCGCCGCTCGCGGCCAGCACGCCGGAAGCGCTCACCGCCCCGCACCGCCTCGGCCCCGCGGAACGCTGACCCCTCGGGCTGGACCCAAATATCCCCGCCGGAGGCTCCCGCCGCCCGCCCCCCCCGCGCGGGCGGCTGGGCGGCTCACCAATGCGGCGGGCGCTGGTCGGCGAGCGGGATCGTCCCCTCCGCCGCCTCGCGGTCGGCCTCGCGCTCCATCAGCAGCCCGACCCGGCGCGACAGGCGCCTCAGCTCGGCATCCTGCCGCGTGACGACGTCCGACAGCTCCTCGACCGCCCGCGTCAGATGCGCGATCCGCTCTTCCAGCGTCTGAAACTTGTCCATCCCGGCCCCTTCCGCTAAGCGGTCCCGGCATCTCACGGATCAGACCGATGGCCAAGGACAAACCCCGCCGCCCGCGCGCCGAGCCGCCCAAGGGCTTCCGCGACAGCTTCGGCGCCGACGTGACCGAGCGCAACCTCATGCTCGAGCGCATCGCCGCCGTCTATCGCCTGCACGGCTTCGACGCGCTCGAGACCTCGGCCGTCGAGACGGTCGAGGCCCTGGGCAAGTTCCTGCCCGACGTGGACCGCCCCAACGCGGGCGTCTTCGCGTGGCAAGAGGAACAGGTCCCCGGCGGCGGCTCGGGCGACTGGCTGGCGCTGCGCTACGACCTGACGGCGCCGCTCGCGCGCGTCGCGGCGCAGTTCCGCAACGACCTGCCCTCGCCCTATCGCCGCTACGCGATGGGCCCGGTCTGGCGCAACGAAAAGCCGGGGCCGGGCCGCTTCCGCCAGTTCTATCAATGCGACGCCGACACCGTGGGTGCCGCGTCGGTCGCCGCGGATGCCGAGATCATCGCCATGCTGGCCGACGCGCTCGAGGCCGCGGGCATCCCGCGCGGCGACTATCTGGTGCGCGTCAACGACCGCAAGGTGCTGAACGGCGTGCTCGAGGCCGCGGCGGTCGCCCCCGAACAGGCCGCCGACGTGCTGCGCCAGGTGGACAAGTTCGACAAGGTCGGCGCCGAGGGCGTCCGCGCGCTCTTGACCCAGGGCCGCACCGACGAGAGCGGCGCCCGCATCGACGGCGTGGGCCTGACCGAGGCGCAGACCGCCCCCATCCTCGCCTTCCTCACCGCCCGCGCCGCCACCAACGAGGCGACGCTCGCCAACCTCACGGCCGCCGTCGGCGGCTCGACCGTCGGCGCCGAGGGCGTCGCCGAGCTGACAGAGATCGCGGCGCTGCTGGCCGCGACCGGCCTCGGCCCCGACCGCGTGGTCATCGACCCCTCGGTGGTCCGCGGCCTCGGCTACTACACCGGCCCGGTGTTCGAGGCCGAGCTGACATTCGAGATCCTCGACGACAAGGGCCGCCCGCGCCAGTTCGGCAGCGTCGCCGGGGGCGGGCGCTACGACGACCTGGTCGAGCGCTTCACCGGGCAGAAGGTGCCCGCCACGGGCGTCTCGATCGGCGTCGACCGCCTGCTCGCGGCGCTCAGGGCCCGCAACCCGGCCGAGACGACCGCCCGCGGGCCGGTCGTGGTCACGGTCATGGACCGCGACCGCATGGCCGAATATCAGGCGATGGCGGCCGAACTGCGGGCCGCGGGCATCCGCGCCGAGGTCTATCTCGGCAACCCCAAGAACTTCGGCAACCAGCTCAAATACGCCGACAAGCGCGCCGCCCCGGTCGCGGTGATCGCGGGCGCCGATGAGGCCGCGCGCGGCGTGGTGCAGGTCAAAGACCTCATCCTCGGCGCGAAGATTGCCGCGCAAGCCTCTGTCGAGGAATGGAAATCCCAGCCCGCGCAGGTCGAGGTCCCGCGCGCCGACCTGGTCGAGACCGTGCGCGGCATCCTCGCCCGCTGAGCCGCAGATGACCCGCCCGCTCGCCCCCCGCACCGCCGCGCAGGCCCACGGCCGCCGCATTCTCGAGGCCTTCCGGGCCGCCGGCGCGACCGAGGTCGCCCCCGACATCCTGCTGCCGGCCGAAACCCTGCTCGACCTCTACGGCGAGGACATCCGCGCCCGCGCCTATGTCACCACCGACCCGGTGCGGGGCGAGGTCATGCTGCGCCCCGATTTCACCGTTCCGGTGGTGCAGATGCACATGGCGGGTGGCGCCGACCCGGCCCGCTACTGCTACCTGGGCGAGGTCTTCCGCAAGCAGGACCAGGGCGACACCCGCCCCGAGACGCCGCGCGACAACGAATACCTGCAGGCCGGGTTCGAGCTCTTCAGCCGCGAGCCGCAGGCCGATGCCGAGGTCTTCGCGCTCTTCCACGGCATCCTCGCGCCGCTTGGGCTCGACGCCACGATGGGCGACATGGACCTGCTGCTCGACGCGGTGGACGGGCTGCCGCTGCCCGACGACCGCCGCGCGGCGCTGCGCCACCACATCTGGCGCCCGCGCCGCTTCGAATCGCTGCTCGAGCGTTTCTCGCACCCGGTCCCGCCGCGGCATTTCGCCGTGAACGGCGCGCCCTGGACGGGCGAGCGCACCCGCGCCGAGATGCATGACCGGATCGCCCGGCTGGAACGCGGCGCCGTCAGCCCGGCGCTGCCGGCGATCTGGCGCGAGCGGCTGCACCGGCTCTTCACCATCGCCGGCCCCGCGCCGGTGGCGCTGGCGGAACTGCGGGTGCTCGCCGACCACATCCCCGCCATCGCCGAAGCGGTCGAGCGTCTCGCCGGCCGCCTCGACGCGCTCGCCGCCCGCGGCATCGACCCCGAGACGGTGCGCTTCGACGCGAGCCACGGGCGGCGGACGATGGAGTATTACGACGGCATGACCTTTTCCTTCACCGCCCCCGCCCATCCCGACTGGCCCCCGGTCGCCTCGGGCGGGCGCTACGACGCGCTGACCGCGGTGCTGGGGCAGGGGTCCGGGAACGGGAGCGGAGGCGGGAGCGGGAGCGGGAGCGGGGCCATCCCCGCCGTCGGCGGCATCATCCGCCCCGCGCTGGTGGCCGCGCTATGCTGACCCCGGCCCCCACCCAGACCCTCAAGCTCGGCGTCCCCTCCAAGGGTCGGCTGATGGAACAGACCTTCGACTGGTTCGCCGCCCGCGGCCTGCGCATGACCCGCAGCGGCGCCGACCGCGAATACGCGGGCCAGGTCGAGGGGGTGGACGGCCTGTCGCTCGTCCTTCTCTCGGCCGGCGAGATCCCGCGCGAACTCGCCGCCGGCCGCATCCAGCTTGGCGTCACCGGCTCGGATCTGGTGCGCGAGAAACTCGCCGGCTGGCGCTCGGACGTGACCGAGATCGCGCCGATGGGCTTCGGCCACGCCGATCTGGTGATCGCAGTCCCGGCCTGCTGGCGGGATTGCGAGACGCTGGACGACCTCGCCGCCATCGCCCGCGACTTCCGCGCCGCCCACGGCCACCGCCTGCGGATCGCCACCAAGTATCACCGGCTGGTGCGCGCGTTCCTCTCGGCGCACGAGGTCGCCGACTACCAGCTCGTCGACAGCCAGGGCGCGACCGAGGGCACGGTGGCGAACCTCACGGCCGAGGCCATCGCCGACATCACCTCGTCGGGCGAGACGCTGCGGGCGAACAACCTCAAGATCCTCGACGGGGCGCTGATCCACCCCAGCCAGGCCACGCTGTTCGCCGCCCGCAGCGCGGTCGAGCGGCCCGACCTGCGCGCCCTGCTGACCCGGCTGGGCCTGCGGGCCCCGGGCGTCGAGACGGTCTGAACCGAAGGGCGGCAGACGGCGTTGCCCTCGGGTCCGGGGCACCCATGCCCCCATCCGAGGAGACAGACCCATGGCAGACGCAAGCCAGATCAAGGACGACATGGAGATCGTGGGCGCCGACGGCGTGCACGTCGGCGTGGTCGACCACATGGACGGCGACCGCATCAAGATGAAGCGCAAGGACGAGGCGCACGGGGTGAAGATGGAGCACCATCACTACATCCCGATGGGCAACGTCGCCTCGGTCGACGGCGGCAAGGTCTGGCTGTCGGCCGACGCCGCCAACGCCCGCCAGCTGCTCGAGGAAGAGGACGGCTCGCCCGTCGACCACGGCGACGCGGCCCGCTGATTTAGCGCCCTATGCCCGATCCGGCCCGCCGCCCCCGCGCGGCGGGCTTTTTCATGCGCGGCGCGGGGTGAAGGCGAAATCGTTCGCATGAACTGTGCATGAACATCGCACGAACGTTGCAGGAACCCTGCACGCCCCGTGCATCGCCATTTCCGGCAAAACCCGGCCTGCGCCGGTTCTACGCCGGGCGCGTTCATCCGCCGCGCCGCTGACGGGTGTTGCGCGAACGTTGCGCCGCTACAGCCCGACCAGCGCGCGGGCGAACTCGTCCGGCTCGAAGGCGTCGAGGTCGTCGATCTGCTCGCCCACCCCGATCGCATGGATCGGCAGCCCGAACCGATCGGCGAGCGCCACCAGCACGCCTCCGCGCGCCGTCCCGTCCAGCTTGGTCATCACCAGACCCGAGACGTCGGCGAGCTTGCGGAACGTCTCGACCTGGCTCAACGCGTTCTGGCCCGTCGTCGCGTCCAGCACCAGCAGGGTGTTGTGCGGCGCCGACGGGTCGCGCTTGCGGATCACCCGGACGATCTTGGCCAGCTCCTCCATCAGGTCGGCGCGGTTCTGCAGCCGCCCGGCGGTGTCGATCAGCAGAAGGTCCGCGCCCTCCGCCTCGGCCCGCGCCATCGCGTCATAGGCGAGGCTCGCCGGGTCCGACCCTTGCGCCGCGACCATCACCGGCACGCCCGCGCGCTGGCCCCAGACCTGCAACTGCTCGACTGCCGCGGCCCGGAAGGTGTCGCCCGCCGCGATCACCACCGACTTGCCGGCGGCCTTGAACTGGCTCGCGAGCTTGCCGATCGTCGTGGTCTTGCCCGAGCCGTTGACGCCCACCACCAGCACCACCTGCGGCTTCTTGGTGTAAAGCGGCAGCGGCCGCGCGACCGGGGTCATGATCCGGGTGACCTCGTCGGCAAGCGCCTGCTTCAGTTCGGTCGCGCTGATCTTCCGCCCCATCCGCCCCTCGGCGATGTTGGCGGTGACGCGCAGCGTGGTCTCGGTCCCCATGTCGGCGGCGATGAGCATGTCCTCGAGATCCTCGAGCATCGCGTCGTCCAGCTCACGCCGCGGCTCGGCCGGGGCGCCGCCGCCGAACAGCCGGCCCATCAGGCCGGGCTGCGAGGCGGGTTGCGGCGCGGCCGGGCGAGGCGCCGGGGGCGTCTGCGGGGCGGGCTGCGGCGCGGGCGTCGGGGATTGCGGGGCGGGGGCAGGGGCAGGAGGCTGCGGGGCGGGCGTAGGCTGAGAGGTCGGCGCAGGCTCCGGCGCAGGGCGCGGCGCAGCCGCTGCCGCGTCCGTCCCCTGGCCGATCAGGTCATCCAGCCCCGTCCCGATCTTCGAGGACGACTTGGTCAGACGCTCGCGCAGCTTGGAAAAGAACGACATGGCCGGCCCCCGTGACTTTGCGCTCTCCCTAAAGCACGCGGCGCGGAAAGGGAAACCCCGCGCCGGTCAGGCCGACGCCTCGGCCCGATCCAACGCCGGAAACGAAAACGGGCGGCGCCGCAGCGCCGCCCGTCCACTCCTCAACCTGAAACGGATCAGGCCTTGCCGAGGTAGATGTCCACCAGCTTGCCGAGCATCGCCAGCGCATCCTCGCGCGAGCGCTGGAAGCTGTTGCGGCCGATGATCGAGCCGTTGCCGCCGCCGTCGCGGATGGCGATGGCGTCCTCGTAGACCGCGTCCGACCCCTTGGCCGCACCGCCCGAGAACACCACGATCCGGCGCCCGCCGAAGGCCGCCTGCATGCAGTGCTCGACGCGCTTGGCCTGGGTCGAGATGTCGATCCCCTGATCCTCATAAACCTTCTTGGCGTCCTTGTTCTCGAGGTGGTCGGTCGAGAGCTTGATCTTGATGATGTGCGCGCCCAAGAGCGCCGCGATCTGCGCGGCATAGGCCGCGATGTCGATGGCGGTCTCGCCGTCCTTGGTGATCGCCTCGCCGCGCGGATAGGACCAGATCACCGTCGGGATGCCGACCGAGGCCGCCTCGGCGCGCATCTCCGAGATCTCCTCGAACATGTCGAGCGCCATGTCAGAGCCCGGATAGATGGTGAAGCCGATCGCGGCGCAGCCCAGCCGCAGCGCGTCCTGCACCGTCGCCGTCACCGCCTGGTTCTTGCCCGCGGTGTCCGACATCAGCGAGTTGGCCGAGTTGCACTTGAGGATCGTCGGGATTTGGCCCGCGAAGCTGTCGGCGCCGGCCTCGATCATGCCCAGCGGCGCGGCATAGGCGTTCAGCCCCGCGTCGATGGCGAGCTGGTAGTGGTAGTGGGGATCGTAGCCGAGCGGGTTCTTGGCGAAGCTGCGCGCCGGGCCGTGCTCGAAGCCCTGGTCGACGGGCAGGATGATCATCTTGCCGGTGCCGGCCAGCTTGCCCGTCATCAGCATCCGGGCCAGATTGCCCTTCACGCCCGGGTTCTCGCCCTCATAGTTGGCGAGGATCTTCTTGACGGTGTCGGTCATCTGCATCGGAGGCGCTCCACGGTTCACGGATCAGGTTGGCGACCCCTTAGCAGACCGCCGGGCGAGGGAAAGGCCGGTTGCGCTAACGGCTACGGTGGGGCGTCAGCCGCGCGGGGAGAGGGGGCGGCGCGGCGGCCCCCCCTGCCGGAACCCTGCCGCGCCCGCGGGGGTTCTGGTTCCACACCGGGTGCGCACCGCCACCCGCACCGCCCGACACCCCACCGCCCTTCCGCAGCGAGGTAGCCCCATGTCCCACAACGAAAACACGCCTGAGCGCAGCGCTCGCCGCCACAGCCCGGCGCTGATCGCCATCGTCGCGGCGCTGCTGCTGGCCGGCATCGCGGCGCTGGTGTTCGGCTGGATGAACGGCCGTCCCGAGCCGGTGGGCGAGCACGCCCCGGCCTCGGATGCGGTCAGCACCACGACGCAGGGCGCGACCCCCGCGGCGACCGACGCGGCGGTGCCGGCGGCCCCGGCGACCACCACGCCGCCCGCCACCACGACGCCGCCCGCGACGACCACCGGACCGGCGGCGACCACCCCGGCCGCGAGCAACTGACCTACACCCCGCGATGTGGAAAGGGGCGGCCCGGCGGGCCGCCCCTTCGTCATGTCTATGCGACGCCGTGCGTCAGCGCTTGGAATCGATCAGCGCCGCGACGCCGGGCAGGTCCTTGCCCTCCATCCATTCGAGGAAGGCGCCGCCCGCCGTCGAGATGAAGGTGAAGTCCTGCGCCACGCCCGCCTTGTTCAGCGCCGCCACCGTGTCGCCTCCGCCGGCGACCGAGACGAGCTTGCCCTCGCGCGTCAGCTCTGCCGCGGCCTGGGCTGCGGCGTTGGTGGCCGCGTCGAACGGCCGGATCTCGAAGGCGCCGAGCGGGCCGTTCCAGATCAGCGTGCGCGCGGCGGCAAAGACGCCGCGGATCGCCTCGACCGTCTGCGGGCCGGCGTCGACGATCATCGCGTCGGGCGGGCAGGCCTCGGCCGGGACCAGCTCGTGCGGCGCATCCTCGCGGAACTCACGCGCCACCACCACGTCGACGGGCAGGTGGATCTGGCAGCCGGTCTCGGCGGCCTTGGTCAGGATGTCGCGGGCGGTGTCGGCCATGTCCGGCTCGGCCAGCGACTTGCCGATCTCGACCCCCTTGGCCAGCAGGAAGGTGTTGGCCATGCCGCCGCCGATGATCAGGTGATCGACCTTCTCGACGAGATTGCCGAGCAGCTCGAGCTTGGTCGAGACCTTGGCCCCGCCGACCACCGCCGCCACCGGCCGCTCGGGCTCACCCAGTGCTGCGTTGAGGGCATTCAGCTCGGCCTCCATCAGCAGGCCCGCGCCGGCGGGCAGCAGCCGCGCCACGCCCTCGGTCGAGCTGTGGGCGCGGTGGGCGGCCGAGAAGGCGTCGTTCACATAGACCTGCCCCAGCGCGGCGAGCGAGGCGCTGAAGGTCGGGTCGTTCGCCTCTTCCCCCGGATAGAAGCGGGTGTTCTCGAGCAGCAGGACGTTGCCCGGCTGCAGTGCGGCGACCGCGCGCTTGGCGTCGCCGCCGATGGCGTGCTCGGCGAAGGCCACCGGCTGGCCCAACGCCGCCTCGAGCGCCGGCAGGACCTGGCGCAGGCTCATCGCCTCGACCGGCTGGCCCTTGGGACGGCCGAAATGGGCCATCAGCACCGGAATGCCGCCCTTGGCCTGGATGGCCTTGATGGTCGGCACGATCTTCTCGATGCGGGTGGCGTCGGTCACGCGCCCGTCCTCGACCGGGACGTTCACGTCCACGCGGGTCAGGACCACCTTGCCGTCGAGGTCCAGGTCGTCGATGGTGTGGAAACGGGGCATGGTCTCTTACTCCTCGCGGGCGCGGTGCTGGCGCCTTGTCCGACAGCTTCACGGTCGCGTCAACTCATCGTCAACCCCGCGGCGGCCGGGCGGCATGGACCCGCAGCCGTCCGTCGGGCGTTGCGGGGGCACGGTTCGCGGCCTAGACCGGCCGCCGGACACCGATCCCGGACCAACGACGAGGAGACCCCGATGGCGGACATCAAGGACCCCGAAAACACCATCATCATCGAGCTGAAGGACGGCCCGGTGGTGATCGAGCTGCTGCCCGAGGTGGCGCCCAAGCACAGCGCGCGGATGAAAGAGCTGGCCCGCGCCGGCAAGTATGACGGGGTCGCGTTCCACCGCGTGATCGACGGCTTCATGGCCCAGACCGGCGACGTCGAGCATGGCCGCGAGGGCGGCGATGCGCGGCGCGCCGGCACCGGCGGGTCGGACCTGCCGGACCTGCCGGCCGAGTTCTCGAAGCTGCCGCATTCGCGCGGCACGCTGGGGGCGGCGCGGTCGTCGAACCCGAACAGCGCCAACAGCCAGTTCTTCATCAACTTCAAGGACAACGACTTCCTGAACGGGCAGTACACGGTCTACGGCCGCGTCGTCTCGGGGATGGAGTTCGTGGACAAGATCACCCGGGGCGAGCCGCCGGCGAACCCCGACCGGATGATCTCGGTCAAGGTGGCTGCCGATGCGTAAGCTGTTCCTGTCCTCCGCCCTGATCCTCGCCGCCGGCGTGGCCCAGGCCCAGGTCGCGGCCCCCAAGGCCACCGACGGCCCCGGCCCGAACATGGTGATCGAGGTCGCCGACGCGGCCGGCCAGCCCAAGGGCAAGATCGTGCTCGACCTCTATGCCGACAAGGCGCCCAACCATGTCGAGCGGCTGACCACGCTCGCCCAGCAGGGCAAGTATGACGGGGTGGTGTTCCACCGCGTCATCGACGGCTTCATGGCCCAGACCGGCGACGTCCAGCACGGCCGCCACGACGGCGACACGAGCCAGGCCGGCATGGGCGGGTCCGACCTGCCCGACCTCAAGGCCGAGTTCAGTGACGTGACGTTCGGCGCGGGCACCGTCGGGATGGCCCGCTCGGCCGACCCGGACAGCGCCAACAGCCAGTTCTTCATCGACCTCGCGCCGGCCAACTTCCTCGACGGGCAGTACACCGTTGTGGGGCAGCTGATCGAGGGCTGGGACGTGCTCAACGCGATCAAGAAGGGCGATCAGGCGGCGAACGGCGCGGTCGAGAAGCCCGACTACATGAGCAAGGTGACCATCGCGCCGTAAGGCGGGTGCGTTAAATGCTGATGGCCCGCCGGATCGGCGGGCCATCGACTTTTGGGGGCGTGTCGTTGCGCACTCTTTTGTTACTCGGTCGCTCGGTCCTTGCTCGGTCAGTGAGGATTTGGACCGCGGACGAATAGCACGCACACCTAGCGCGTGGCTTTTCCCATGAGGGCGCTCCACAGCTCGAGCGTCGCGCGGCTCAGCGAC
Source organism: Paracoccus sanguinis (assembly GCF_900106665.1). Taxonomy (GTDB): domain Bacteria; phylum Pseudomonadota; class Alphaproteobacteria; order Rhodobacterales; family Rhodobacteraceae; genus Paracoccus; species Paracoccus panacisoli. Next base: position 166,637 of record NZ_FNNA01000001.1, on the reverse strand, counting down.
AACCCCGTTACGGCATCGGCAAATCACGCCCCCGCCCGCTTCACTCCTTGAAGCTGCGGCTGTCCTTGAGCTGGTCCCAGGCCCAGACGACCTCTTGCAGACGGTCCTCGTCCGAGCGGTCGCCACCGTTCATGTCGGGGTGAAGATCCTTCACCAGCGATTTGTATTGCTTGCGGATTTCCGCGCGGGTCCAGCTGTCGCGGGCGTCGAGGATCTCGAGCGCGCGGCGCTCGGTCGGGGGCAGCTTGCGGGTGGCGCGGCTGCGCGCCTCGGGGTTGGTGCCGTTGGCGCCGAGGATTTCGAGCGGGTCGTTGACGCCGTGCCGCGCCCACGCCTGTTCCTGCGTCGCGCGGCCGAAGGGGCGGGTCGGACGCTCCCACACCGTGGCGTTGTCCAGAAACTCCTGGAACTCGGCCTCGGACTGGCCCTGGAAATAGTTCCAGTTGGCGTTGTACTCGCGCACGTGGTCCTTGCAGAACCAGAAGTAGTCGTCGAGCTGCTTGGGCGACTTGGGCGCCCGGTACTGCCCCGGTTCGGAACAGCCGACCTTGTCGCAGCGCCGGGTCGACGTCTCGAACGCACCGGACATCCCGCGCCGGCCCTTGGCGCGGCGCTTCTTGTCCGACGCGGCGGACATATCGAAACCGAACGGGTCGCTGTTGGTCATGGGGCCCTGCTTTTCGACTCGGGACCGGGAGTGTAGGGCATTTGAACCCGAGGGAAAGAGGAACCGGCCCCATGACGCGAGAGATTGCCGACGAGATGCGCGAAAGGCTGGCCACGCTGGCGCCCACCCGGCTCGAGGTCATCGACGAGAGCCACCAGCACCACGGCCACGCCGGCTGGCGCGAGGGCGGCCAGACCCACTGGCGCATCCGCATGAGCGCCCCGGCGCTGGCCGGGCTGAGCCGCGTCGAGCAGCACCGGCTGGTGAACCGCACGCTGGGCGACATCGTCCCGCGGATCCACGCGCTGGCGCTCGAGCTGTCGGCCGACTGAGCGGCGCCACCCCCGCACGCCCCGTGTTAGCGCCCCCAGTCTTGCCGCCGCGGGGGGGCGGGCGTAACAGCGGCCAAACCCGCAGGAGACCTGATGATGACCGCGCCCAAGGATTTCAACGACCGGATGCTCTCGCTGGGCCTCGCCCGGGTGAGCGAGGCGGCAGCCCATGCCTCGGCGCGCCTCATCGGCCGCGGCGATGAAAAGGCTGCCGACCAGGCCGCGGTCAACGCCATGCGCGAGCAGCTCAACATGCTCGACATCAAGGGCGTCGTGGTGATCGGCGAGGGCGAGCGCGACGAGGCGCCGATGCTCTATATCGGCGAGGAGGTCGGGACCGGCACCGGCCCCGAGGTGGACATCGCGCTCGACCCGCTCGAGGGGACGACGCTGACCGCCAAGGACATGCCGAACGCGCTGACCGTGATCGCCATGGCGCCGCGCGGCACGCTGCTGCACGCGCCCGACGTCTACATGGACAAGCTGGCGGTGGGGCCGGGCTACGCGCAGGACGTCGTCAGCCTCGACATGACGCCGACCGAGCGGGTGCACGCGCTGGCCAAGGCCGGCGGGGTCAAGCCCGAGGACATCACCGTCTGCATCCTCGAGCGTCCGCGCCATGAAGAGATGATCGCCGAGGTCCGCGCCACCGGCGCCGCGATCCGGCTGATCACCGACGGCGATGTGGCCGGCGTCATGCACGTGGCCGAGCCCGAGAAGACCGGCATCGACATGTACATGGGCTCGGGCGGGGCACCCGAGGGGGTGCTCGCGGCCTCGGCGCTCAAGTGCATGGGCGGGCAGATGTGGGGCCGGCTCTTGTTTCGCAACGACGACGAGCGGGGCCGCGCCGCCAAGGCCGGGATCACCGACCTGAACCGGATCTATTCGCGCGACGAGATGGTGACGGCGGACGTGATCTTCTCGGCCACCGGCGTCACCAACGGCTCGATCGTGCAGGGGCTGCGGCGCGAGCCGCAGTTCATCGAGACCGAGACGATTCTCATGCGCTCGAAGACCGGGTCGGTGCGGCGGGTGTTCTACCGCAACCCGATCCGCTGACCTGACCCGGCGGCGCGGCCCCGGCTGCGCCGCCGATGGGTGTTCGGGCCGGAAAGACGCCGGCCCGTGGCGCGTTGCCCGAGGGGGTTGCCTAAGGCGGCCGCCTTGGCGACAAGCGCGCCATGACCGCATTCCTGAACGTCGAGGCGTCGCTGACCGGCCGCCGCTGGGCCGGCCCCGATCCCGCCGAAGAGCGTCTGGCCGAGGGGCTGGCGCAAGCCGCCGCCCTGCCGCTGCCGGTGGCCCGCATCCTCGCCGCGCGCGGTGTCGCGCCCGAGGCGGCGGGCGGCTATCTCGAACCCAAGCTGCGCGACCTGCTGCCCGACCCGCTGTCCTTGCGCGACATGGGCGTGGCGGCCGAGCGCCTGGTGGCGGCGGCGGTGGGCGGCGAGCGGATCGCGGTCTTTGCCGATTACGACGTCGACGGCGGCGCCTCGGCGGCGCTGATTCTCGCCTGGCTGCGCGCCCAGGGGCGGGACGCGACGCTCTACATCCCCGACCGGATCGACGAGGGCTACGGCCCGAACGCCCCCGCCATCGCGGCGCTGGGGGCGGCCCATGACCTGATCGTCTGCGTCGACTGCGGGACGCTGAGCCACGAGGCGCTCGCCGCCGCAGGGCGGGCCGAGGTCATCGTCCTCGACCACCACCAGGGCGGCGAGACGCTGCCCCCGGCGCTGGCCGTCGTGAACCCCAACCGGGCCGACGAGGACGGCAGCCTCGGCCATCTCTGCGCCGCGGGGGTGGTGTTCCTGACGCTGGTGCAGGCGAACCGCGGCCTGCGGGCGCGGGGGCTGGCCGAGCCCGCGCTGATCCCGCTGCTCGATCTGGTGGCGCTGGCGACGGTGGCCGACGTGGCGCCGCTCATCGGGGTGAACCGCGCCTTCGTGCGGCAGGGCCTCGCCATCATGGCCCGGCGCGAGCGGCCCGGGCTGGTGGCGCTGGCCGATGCCGCGCGGCTCGACGGGCCGCCCTCGGCCTTCCACCTCGGCTTCCTGCTCGGGCCGCGGATCAACGCGGGCGGCCGGGTCGGTCGCGCCGACCTCGGCGCGCTGTGCCTGAGCTGCGGCGACCCGTCTGAGGCCGCGCGGCTCGCCGCCGAGCTCGACGCGCTGAACCAGGACCGCCGCGCGATCGAGGCCGGGGTGCGGGCCGAGGCCGTGGCGCAGGCCGAGGCGCGCGGCGACGCGAGCCTCGCCTGGGCGGCCGGCGCGGGCTGGCATCCGGGCGTCGTCGGCATCGTCGCCGCCCGGCTGAAAGAGGCGAGCGGCCTGCCCTCGGTTGTGATCGGCGTGGCGGGCGGGGTGGGGAAGGGCTCGGCCCGCTCGGTCCCCGGCGTCGACATCGGCCGCGCGGTGCAGCGGCTGGCCGCGGAAGGGCTGATCGAGAAGGGCGGCGGGCACGCGATGGCCGCCGGACTGACGGTGGCCGAGGCGGCGATTCCCGCAGCGATGGCGCGGCTGTCCGAGCTGCTGGCCCCGGCGCTCGCGGGGCGGGCCGAGGCCGGGCGGCTGCGGATCTCGGGGCTGCTCGACCCGGCCTTCGCCACCGTCGATCTGCTCGAAGCGCTGGACCGCGCCGGGCCGTTCGGGGCGGCGGCGCCGGCGCCGCGGTTTGCGCTGGCCGACGTGATCCTCGAGCGGGTCGAGACGATGGGCGACGGCCACCTGCGCCTGCGCGCCCGCAGCCCCGGCGCGCCGGCGCTCGACGCGGTTGGCTGGGGGGCGATGCAGGGCCCGCTGGGCCCCGCGCTGCTCGGCGCGCACGGGCGGCGGTTTCACCTGGCCGGGCGGCTCGACCTGTCGGTCTGGGGCGGGCGGCGGCGGGTGCGGCTGCGTCTGGACGACGCCGCGCCGGCGGCCTGAGGCGCGGGGCAGGGCGGCCCGCCCCCCGGGCGGGGCGGGGCCGAGAGGAAAGATCGCCGAGGGGATCATTTTCTGCTTGCGGCCCCCGGCAGGGTCGCCTAAACACCGCTCCACGCCGCGCAGCAGACGCTGAGAGGCGCCACGGTGGCCCGTTCGTCTATCGGTTAGGACGTCAGGTTTTCAACCTGAAAAGAGGGGTTCGACTCCCCTACGGGCTGCCACTTTTCCCAAAGATTTCAGACACACGGCTGACGTTGCTGGAGCGGCGATGACTGAGCCTTTCGGACTTCCGCCCGAGTTCTTTGCCCGGCTTGGGTACTACGTCGTCGTGGCCGGCCATATCGAGCATACGCTTCACGAAATGCTGCCCGGCTTCCAATCGCGTCTCTTCATCCAAGAGGAGATCAAGGCGCGAAAGAGCAGGAAGACCTTGCTTCGCGCTGTAAGGGCGATGACCAAAGACCTGCCCGCTGACTTGGCTGCTGACGTGTCCATCTTCTGCCACCGCGTGGAAGAGCGGGTCGATTACCGGAACCGGGCGGTCCACGGGGCGTGGTTCAAAGTCGAGGGTCGGTCGGAGATGATGAACCTTCATTTCGTCAAGGACGAGGCGGGTCACCTGCATCCTGCGCCGATGCCGATCACGAGCAGATCGAGGCGGCCATCGAGGAAATCGAGGCGATGCTGGTGACCGCTTTCGCGCTCCGGGACTGGATCGGCCCTCTCAGGGCCCAGCAGGGTGAGCCAGCCTGACCAGTGACCGCTGGCTCCCGCCGCTGGCTCCTCAGGCCTCTCCAAGGCCCAAACGAAAAGGGCCGGCGTTTCCGCCGGCCCCCGTCAACTCAGTGCCTGAGGATCACTCCTGCTGGCCCATGAAGCTCAGCAGGAAGGTGAAGAGGTTCAGGAAGTCCAGGTACAGCGTCAGCGCACCCATGATCGCCGACTTGCCGATGAAGTCGCTGTTGGACGCGGCAAGCTCAAGGTAGGTGTTCTTGATCCGCTGGGTGTCATAGGCGGTCAGGCCCGCGAAGATCAGCACGCCGATGGTCGAGATCGCGAACGCGACCGCGCCCGAGCCGACGAAGATGTTGACGATCATCGCGATGATTAGGCCAACGAGACCGATGATCAGGAACCGCCCCATCGCCGTCAGGTCGCGCTTGGTCGTGTAGCCATAGAGCGACAGCGCCGCGAACCCGCCCGCGGTGGCGAGGAACGTCGTCACGATCGACGCATCGGTGTAGCGCAGGAAGATCGAGCTGAGCGAGGCGCCCATCGCCGCGGCGAAGGCATAGAACATCAGCGTGGCGCCCTGCGTGGACAGCCGGTTCAGCGCCGCGCCGAACGCGAACACCATCAGGAGGGGCAGGAACATGATCACCCAGCGCACCGGCGACTGGTAGATCACCCGCCCGAACTCGGTCCAGGCGCCCGGGCCGCCGGCCATTTCGGCGAAGCCCCAGGCGACAGCCGCGCTGACCGCCATGCCGGCCGTCATCAGGCTGTAGACCTTGTTCATGTAGGCCCGCAGGCCTTCGTCATAGACCGCAGCACGGGGGGCCGTCGTGGCCGGGCGGCGGATCGTGTTGTAGTCTGCCATCGTCGTTCCTTGATCGAGTAAGCTCTGCAGCCCGCGCCAAGGCGGACTGTCCCGGAAATATCGTGGCCGCACCGCGGGTTTTCAACCGCCGGGCGGCGAAAAACGGCCCCCTTCGGCGTGCCGCGGGGGGGCGTCACGCCCGGCCCGGCTCGGGCGCGATGGAGAGCACGACCTTGCCCACCGCGCCGCGGCCGCGCAGCAGCGCGTAGCCGGCGGCGGCCTCCTCGAGCGGCAGGACGGTGCCGGTGGTCGGGCGCAGGCGACCCGCGGCATAAAGCGCGAAGGCCGCGTCGAGGCTGGCGCGCAGGGCGGCGGGATCGGTGATGCGGTAGCCGCCCCAGTAGAAGCCGATGATCGAGATGTTCTTGACCAGCGCATGGTTGAGCGGCAGCGCGGGCGGTCGCCCGCCGGCAAAGCCGATCAGCAGGTGCCGCCCGCCCGGACGCAGCGCCCGGAACGCCGCCAGCCCCGGCGCGTCGCCCACGGCGTCATAGACGATGTCCACCCCGCCGAGCGCCTTGAGCGTCGCGGTCAGGTCCTCGACCTCGGCGCTGTCGATCAGCTCGGTCGCCCCTGCGCGTGCGGCGGCCTCCAGCTTGTCGGCGCCGCGCGCGATGGCGATCACGCGGGCGCCCGAGACGGCGGCGATCTCGACCGCCGTCAATCCAACCCCGCCGCCGGCGCCCAGCACTGCGACCGTCTCGCCCGCCGCCAGCCGGCCCGGCCCGGTCAGGGCGAGGTGGCTGGTGCCGTAGGCGACCTGAAAGCCGGCCGCGTCCTCCATCGGCATGGCGTCGGGGATGGGGGTGCAGCGGTCGGCCGCGAACAGGCCCCGATCGGCGAGCGTGCCGTGCGCGCTGACCGCCACCCGCGTGCCGGGGGCAAGGGTGACGCCCGGACCCGCCGCCTCGACCACGCCCGCGCCCTCGAGCCCGGCGGTGAAGGGCACCGGCGGGGTGTCCTGATAGCGCCCCTCGGCCATCAGCAGGTCGGCAAAGTTCAGCGCCGCTGCATGCAGCCGCACGGCGACCTCGCCCGGTCCCGGCACGGGGCGCGCCGCGCCCGCCCCTGTCACCAGCGTCGGGCCCTCGCCCGTGGCGTTGATTCGGATCATCCGGTCCATGTCATTCCCCCTCGTCGCGACGCCCCTGGGTCAGGCCCGCCGGACCTGTCTTTTTAGGCAGAGGTCCCTGTTTGTCATGCGATTATTCTCGCAGATTGCGTTTCGCAGCGTTATTTCCCGTATCACTTGCACGAGGTTCCCGATGAAACACGTTGTCGATGTGCACGTCGGCCAGAGGATCCGGCATCGCCGCTGGACGATCGGCATGACTCAGCAGCAACTCGCCGATTCTGTCGGCATCAAGTTCCAGCAGATCCAGAAATACGAGACCGGCATGAACCGCGTCTCGGCCTCGCGGCTGTGGGACATCGCCAAGGCGATGGACGTGCCCGTGGCCTTCTTCTTCGAGGGGTTGGACGGCGCGTCGCCGGCCGAGTTCGACCTGATCTCGGACAAGGAGGCGCTGCAGCTGATCCGCGCCTATTACAGCATCCCCGAGGCGCAGCGCCGGCAGATCTTCGAGCTGGCCCGGGTGCTGTCGGTCAGCGCCAACCCGACCTCGCTGTCGGCCTGACGGCCACGGACACGGCGGCGGCGGCGGCGCCGGGTGGCGCGGGGGCGGGCGGTCGGCTAAGCCTCGCGGCTGAACCGACCCTGCCCGGAAGGCTGCGCCGATGACCGATCCCGACCGACTGCGCCGCGCGCCCGACGCCGATCTGGCCCGCGCGCTGCGCGAGACCGCCGCCGCCATGGCCGACGCCGCACGGGCCGAGACCCTTCGGCTCTTCCGCAGCCCGGCGCTCGCCCCCGACAACAAGCTGGCCACGGGGTTCGACCCGGTGACCGAGGCCGACCGCGCCTCGGAGCGCGCGATGCGCGCGATCCTCGCCGCGCGGCGGCCCGACGACGCCATCGTGGGCGAGGAGTACGGGCCGACCCCCGGTACCAGCGGCCTGACCTGGGTGCTCGACCCCATCGATGGCACCCGCGCCTATCTCTGCGGCGCGCCGAGCTGGGGGGTGCTCATCGGGGTGACCGATGCGAAGGGGCCGATTTACGGGATCATCGACCAGCCCTGGACGGGCGAGCGGTTCGAGGGGGGCCTCGGGACCGCCGCCATCGCCTCGCCGCACGGGCTCGCGTCGCTCGGGGTGCGGCGCGGCGTGGCGCTGGCGCAGGCGACGCTGATGACGACCTTCCCCGAGGTCGGCACGCCCGAGGATGGCGCCGCCTTCCGCCGGGTGGCAGGGGCGGTGCGGCTGACGCGATACGGGCTCGACTGCTATGCTTACGGGCTGCTGGCGCTCGGCTGCGTCGATCTGGTGATCGAGGCGGGGCTGCAGCCCTATGACATCGTGGCGCCCATCGCGGTGGTCGAGGCCGCGGGCGGGATCGTCACCGACTGGCAGGGCGGCCCCGCCCACCACGGCGGCCGGGTGATCGCCGCCGCCACGCCCGAGCTGCACGCCGCTGCGCTGGAACTGCTGGCGGGGTGAGCTCACGGCTTAGCGGCAGGTGCTTATGGGGTCGCCTGGGGCCGTCATGGGGGATCGGGCGACCTTACCGCTCCGCCTCTAGACGCTGGCCGCCTTGTGAGGAGCGCAACGGAGCCGTTGACCACATTAGCTCACGGACACCACCGGCTGCCTTGGCGTGATCCTACGGCCGGCGAACGTGGTCGCTTGTCAGCGCTTGGCGGTGCCGGCCGCGTGCCCCGTGTCGTCGCCCTGATCCGCCAAGGCACCGTCGACCAAGCACGCTCACCATGCGGCAGTGGCTACGTTCTAGCCCCAAGCCCGCCCGAGAGCTCCCCGCATCAGCCCTCGGTGCTACCCGCCTCGTCCTCGGCCTCGTCGCCCTGATCGGCCACCCGGGCGACCGAGACGACGGTTTCCGATCCCGCGGTGTTGAACACCCGCACCCCGCCCGCGGTGCGCGAGCGGAAGCTGATGCCGTCCACCGGCACCCGGATCGACTGGCCGGTCGAGGTCGCCAGCATGATCTGGTCGCCCGGCTCGACCGGGAAGCTCGCCACCAGGTCGCCGCCGCGCATCGCGCGGTCCATCGCCATCACGCCCTGGCCGCCGCGGCCGCGCAGCGGGTAGCCGTGGCTCGAGCTGATCTTGCCCGCCCCCTGCGCCGTCACCGTCAGGATCAGATCCTCGGCGGCCGACATCTCGGCATAGCGCTCCTGCGTGATCGCGCCCTCGGTCGCGCCTTCGGCGGCCTCGTCATCCTCGTCCGCCTCGGCCCCGTCATCGAGCGCGCCGGCCACAGCTCGGCGCATCTTGAGGTAGGCCGCGCGCTCGGCCGGGTCGGCCTCGAAGTGGCGGATCACCGACATCGACACCACCCGGTCGCCCTCGGCCAGCCGGATGCCGCGCACGCCGGTCGAGCCGCGGGACTGGAACACCCGCACGTCGGTCGCGGCAAAGCGGATCGCCCGGCCCTTGGCCGTCACCAGCATCACGTCGTCGCCGTCGGTCGCCATGCGGACGCCGATCAGGCTCACGCCCTCGGGCAGCTTCATGGCGATCTTGCCGTTGCGCATGATGTTGGTGAAATCCGACAGCGCGTTACGCCGCACCTCGCCGCCGTCGGTGGCGAAGATCACCTGATAGTCGTCCCATTCGGCCTCGGGCGCGTCCATCGGCAGCAGCGCCGCGATCGAGGTGCCGCCGTCGATCGGCAGGATGTTGACCAGCGCCTTGCCGCGCGCGGTCCGCCCGCCCAAGGGCAGCCGCCACGTCTTGAGCCGGTACACCATCCCGTCGGTGGTGAAGAACAGAAGTTCGGTGTGGGTGTTGGCAACGAACAGCGTCGTCACCACGTCGTCTTCCTTGGTGGCCATCGACGACAGCCCCTTGCCGCCGCGCCGCTGGCTGCGGAACTCGGACAGGGGGGTGCGCTTGATGTAGCCGCCCGAGGTGATGGTCACGACCATGTCCTCGCGCTCGATCAGGTCCTCGTCGTCCAGATCGCCCGCCCAGTCCACGATCTCGGTCCGGCGCGGCACGGCGAACAGCGTCTTGGCCTCGGTCAGCTCGGCCGAGATGATCTCCATGATCCGGGCGCGACTGGCGAGAATGGCGAGGTAGTCGCGGATCGCGTCGGCCAGCGCCTTCAGCTCGTCCGTCACCTCCTGCACGCCGAGCTGGGTCAGGCGTTGCAGGCGCAGCTCGAGGATCGCCTTGGCCTGCGTCTCGGACAGGTTGTAGGTGCCGTCCTCGTTCACGGGGTGCAGCGGGTCGTCGATCAGCCTGAGGTATTCGAGGATGTCGTGCGCCGGCCAGCGCCGCTCCATCAGCCGGTCGCGGGCCTCGGCCGCATCCTTCGAGGCGCGGATCGTCGCCACCACCTCGTCCACGTTCGACACCGCCACGGCCAGACCGCAGAGGATGTGGCTGCGCTCGCGCGCCTTGCGCAGCTCGAACGCGGTGCGGCGGGCCACCACCTCTTCGCGGAAGGCGATGAAGTGGGTCAGGAAGTCCCGCAGGGTCAGTTGTTCGGGCCGGCCGCCGTTCAGTGCCAGCATGTTGGCCCCGAACGAGGTCTGCATGGGGGTGAAGCGGTAGAGCTGGTTCAGCACCACCTCGGCCGTCGCGTCGCGCTTGAGCTCGATGACGACGCGCACGCCGTGGCGGTCGGATTCGTCCTGGACGTGGGCAATGCCCTCGACCTTCTTTTCCTTGGCCAGCTCGGCGATGCGCTCGATCAGCGTGGCCTTGTTGACCTGATAGGGCACGTCGTCCAGCACGATGGCCTCGCGGCCGGCGCGCAGCGTCTCGACCCGGGTGCGGGCGCGCACCACGATCGAGCCGCGCCCCTCGAGATAGGCCTTGCGGACGCCCGAGCGGCCGAGAACCATCCCGCCGGTCGGGAAGTCGGGGCCGGGCACGATCTCGAGCAGCCGTTCGGTCGGCAGGTCCGGGTTCTCGATCAGCGCCAGCGTGGCGTCGACGATCTCGCCCAGGTTATGGGGCGGGATGTTGGTCGCCATGCCGACGGCGATGCCGCCGGCGCCGTTGACGAGCATGTTGGGGAACCGCGCCGGCAGCACGGTCGGCTCGCGGTCCTTGCCGTCGTAGTTGTCCTGGAACTCGACCGTGTCCTTGTCGATGTCCATGAGCAGCCAGTTGGCGGCCTTGGCCATGCGCACCTCGGTATAGCGCATCGCCGCGGCCGCATCGCCGTCCATCGAGCCGAAGTTGCCCTGCCCGTCCAGCAGCGGCAGCGACATCGAGAAGTCCTGCGCCATCCTGACGAGCGCGTCATAGATCGCGCTGTCGCCGTGCGGGTGGTATTTCCCCATCACGTCGCCCACGGGCCGCGCCGACTTGCGATAGGGCTTGTCGTGGGTGTTCCCGGTCTCGTCCATCGCGAAGAGGATGCGGCGGTGAACCGGCTTCAGCCCGTCGCGCAGGTCCGGGATCGCCCGGCTGACGATGACCGACATCGCGTAGTCGAGATAGGACGAGCGCATCTCTTCGGCGATGTCGATGGTCGGCCCGTCATGGGGCATGACGAGCGCCCCGGCCCCCCCGGACGCGGCATCCTCGCCGCCCGCGTCGGTCGCGGCGTCGGTCTGGTCCTCGGGGGGCAGGTCTTCGGGCAGGTCTTCGGGGGTGTCGGCCACGGGTGCGCCTTCGATATGTTGTTGATGTGCGGTCTATCACCCACCGCCGCTAGGTTCAACAAACCCGGGTCTTCAATCCCGCCCGAGGGGTGTGCGGCAGGTTGGAAAGCGCAAGCGCCGCGCCCCGGGGTGGGGCGCGGCGCGGCGTGGTCGCGTCTGGCGCGGCTACGGTGTCAGAGACCCGCCTCGGCGAAGCTGTTGCACTGGCGAAGGTCGCCCGAGGCCAGCCCGCGCTGTAGCCACTCGGACCGCTCGGCCGCCGAGCCGTGGGTGAACGAGTCGGGCATCGGCGCGCGGCCGGCCTTTTCCATCAGGATGTCGTCGCCGACGGCGCGGGCGGCGTTGATCGCCTCTTCGATGTCGCCCTGGTCGATGGTGCCGAACTTCTCGCTCGCCTGCCGGGCCCAGATCCCGGCAAAGCAGTCCGCCTGCAGCTCGGTCAGCACCGAGATGCGGTTCGAGTCCACCTCGGACGCCCGGGCGCGCATCTCGTTCACCTTCGACAGGATGCCGATCTGGTTCTGGACATGGTGGCCGATCTCGTGGGCGATCACATAGGCATAGGCGAAATCGCCGCCGGCGCCCATCTTGCCCTTCATCACCCGGAAGAAGTCGGTGTCGAGATACACCTTGCGGTCGTTCGGGCAGTAGAACGGGCCCATCGCCGCCGAGGCGCCGCCGCAGGCCGACTGCACCGCGCCCGAGAACAGCACGAGGCTGGGCTTCTGATAGTCCATGTTGGCCTGCCGGGCGAGCACGTCGGTCCACACCTCTTCGGTGTCGGCCAGCACGACCGAGACGAACTGGCCCATCTCCTGCTCTTCGGCGGTCAGCTGGCGCTGCTCGGTCGGCTGCCCCTGCTCCATCCCGCCGACGAGGGGCGAGATGTCCACGCCGAAGAAATACCCCACCGCGAGCACGACCAGCATCCCGACGAGCCCGATGCCGCCGACACCGGCCGAGCCCATGCTGCGGCGGTCCTCGATATTGCCGCTGCCGCGGCGGCCACGCCATTCCATTTCGCGTCGTCCTCCAGAAGGCTGCGCCGCCGCCGGATCGGGGGCAGGGCGCGTCGATGGCGAATGGTTACGCAGGGTTGACGGCTGCTGCAAGGCGGGGTTTCTGGCCCCGCCGGGCGCAGGCCGGGCAGGGCGCAGCGGCCCCCGATCCCCGGGGGGCGCGCGCGCATGGCACGAGAAACGGCGAGGGCAAGGCGGATGTTCGACTGGGTGGTGTCGGTGATCGGGTCCTGGGGCTATCCGGGCGTCTTCGCGCTGATGCTGCTCGAGAACATCTTTCCGCCGATCCCGTCCGAGGTGATCATGCCGCTGGCCGGCTACCTGGTGGCCGAGGGGCGGCTTGCGCTGCTGCCCACGCTGATCGCGGGGATCGCGGGCTCGGCGCTCGGGACGAGCTTCTGGTTCGTCCTCGGCGCCTGGGTCGGGGCGCCCCGGCTCAAGCGGTGGGCGGCGCGCTGGGGGCGGGTGATGACCGTCTCGCCCGGCGACATCGACCGGGCGCAGGCGTGGTTCGACCGGCACGGCGGCAAGGCGGTGTTCCTCGGCCGGATGATCCCGGCGGTGCGGACGCTGATCTCGGTCCCGGCCGGGATCGCGCGCATGGGCTGGGGGCGGTTCCTCGCCTGGACGCTGCTCGGCTCGGCGATCTGGACCGGGCTGCTGACCGCGGCCGGGTTCCTGCTCTCGGCCAACTACGGGCGTGTCGCGGATGTGATCGACCCGGTCTCGAAACTCGTCGTGGCGGCGGTGGTGCTCGTCTATCTCTACCGCGTCGTCACCTGGCGCCCGCACTGATCCCCCTTTCCCTTCGGAGCCTTCCCATGACCGACCCCCTCGCCCCGCGCTCGCTGGCGCTTGCTGCCGCGGCCGCCTCGGGGCTGCTGCTGCTCGCTGCGCTCGGGTTCCAGGCGGCGGGCTATCGCCCGTGCGAGCTGTGCCTGCTGCAGCGCTGGCCGCATCTTGCGGCGCTGCTGGTTGGCGCGGTGGTGCTGCTGGCCGGATACCGCCCGCTCTGGGCCGGCCTCGGGATGGTCGCGGCGGCGGTGGCCACGGGGCTTGCGCTCTACCACACCGGGGTCGAGCTGCACTGGTGGGCGGGGCCGAGCGCGTGCGCCGGCGGGGTCGCCGATCTCTCGACCATCAGCGCGGCGGACCTCGTGAGCCGCATCCGCGGCGCGCAGGTCGTGCGCTGTGACGAGCCGGCGTGGGTGTTCCTCGGCCTCAGCATGGCGGCGTGGAACGCGCTGATCTCGGCCGGTCTGACGGTGCTCTGGGGTGCGTCGCTCGCGCGGGGTCTGAGCCGCCGCTGACGGAAACGGCGCGGGCCGACACCGCCCGCGCCGCGTCTTTCTGGGCTCAATTGCCCAAATCAGGCCGCGGTCGCGGGGGGAAGCCCGCCGCTTGCCTGTCTCAGGCCTTGCCCACCGCCCGCTGCCCGGCGCGCCACAGCGGCGCGATCACCGCTTTCGACAGCGGGATGAGCAGCAGCCCCAGCGCCAGCCCGAAGATGCCGTCGATCAGCGCGGTGACGAACCAGCTCACCGCCCCGGCCATCGCCGGCACCGCATGGGCGGCACGCTCAGCCTGGGCGTGGATGAAGTCGTAGGGCGCGTGATAGCCCAGCTCGTGCAGCCCGTGGATGACGATGTTGCCGCCGACCCAGATCATCGCCGCGGTGCCGATCACCGTCAGCACCTTCATGAACCCCGGCATCGCCCGCACCAGCGTCCGCCCGGCCGAGGCCCAGAAGCCCGAGCGGGTCCGCACCAGCGCCACGCCGTAGTCGTCGGCCTTCACGATCAGCGCGACGAAGCCATAAACCCCGACCGTGATGATGACGGCGACGAAGGCCAACGCCGCCGCCTCCATGGCGAACTTGCCGGGGCCGTGGATGTCCTGCTCGACCACCAGCCGCGACACCTCGTTCAACGCGATGGTCATGATCTCGGCCGAGAGGATGAAGTCGGTCTTGATCGCGCCCGCAACCTTTTCCTCCTCCAGATGGGCGGGGTCGCTGGTGTCGATCTCGATCTCGGCGTGGTCGTCGTGGCCGCCCGAGATCGCGTGCCACACCTTCTCGGCCCCCTCGAAGCAGAGATAGGCGCCCCCGACCATCAGCAGCGGCGCGATGGCCCAGGGCGCAAAGGCCGACAACAGCAGCGCCACCGGCAACAGGATCACCAGCTTGTTGAAGATCGAGCCCTTGGCGATGCGCCAGATGATCGGCACCTCGCGGTCGGCGTCGAAGCCGTGGACGTATTTCGGCGTCACCGCCGCATCGTCGATCACCGCGCCGGCCGCCTTGGCGGTGGCCTTGGCCGACATCCCCGCGACGTCGTCGACCGAGGCCGCGGCCACCTTGGCGATCCCCGCCACATCGTCCAGAAGCGCGATCAGTCCGCTCATCTCGGTGCTCTCGTCTAAGGTTCAGTCCCCGGTGGTGCCCGTGAACGCCGGACGCGTCAATCGGTTCGCGCGGCCCGGGCCCGCAGCGCCGCAGCGTCCGGCCTAACGCGCGCCGCAGACGAGCGAGGCCCCCCGCGGTCCCTTGCACCCCGGGCGCGGATGCTCCATCACGGCTCGACAGGCGAAGGGGACCGAGCGATGGCCGATCTGGATATGCACGCGAAACCGACCGAAGAGATCGACGTCCGCGACGTCTTCGGGATCGACAGCGACATCAAGGTCAGGGGCTTCGCCGAGCGCACCGAGCGCGTGCCGGACCTCGACAGCACCTACAAGTTCGACCCCGACACCACGCTCGCCATCCTCGCGGGGTTTGCCTACAATCGCCGGGTGATGATCCAGGGCTACCACGGCACCGGGAAATCCACCCATATCGAGCAGGTCGCGGCGCGCCTCAACTGGCCCTGCGTGCGCGTCAACCTCGACAGCCACGTGAGCCGCATCGACCTGATCGGCAAGGACGCGATCAAGCTGGTGGACGGCAAGCAGGTCACCGTGTTCCACGAGGGCATCCTGCCCTGGGCGCTCAGGAACCCGACCGCGATCGTCTTCGACGAATACGACGCCGGGCGCGCGGACGTGATGTTCGTGATCCAGCGGGTGCTCGAGGCGGACGGTAAGCTGACGCTGCTCGACCAGAACGAGGTCATCACCCCGAACCCGTATTTCCGCCTGTTCGCCACCGCCAACACGGTGGGCCTGGGCGACACGACGGGCCTCTATCACGGCACCCAGCAGATCAACCAGGGCCAGATGGACCGCTGGAACCTGGTCGCCACGCTGAACTACCTCAGCCACGACGCCGAGACGGCGATCGTCATCGCCAAGGTGCCGCAGTACAACACCGAGAAGGGCCGCAAGATCGTGGCCCAGATGGTGACGCTGGCCGACCTGACGCGCACCGCCTTCATGCAGGGTGACCTGTCGACGGTGATGAGCCCGCGGACGGTCATCTCGTGGGCGCAGAACGCGCGCATCTTCGACAGCGTGGGCTATGCCTTCCGGCTGACCTTCCTGAACAAGTGCGACGAGTTGGAACGCCAGACGGTGGCCGAGTTCTACCAGCGCCTCTTCGACGAGGAACTGCCTGAAAGCGCGGCAGCCCGCGCCGGCTGAGCGCAGCCGGCCCCCACCGTCCCGATCCGTCGCCACGTCGCGCGCCCCGCCCCCTTGCCGGGGCGAGGGCGCCGCGTAGGGATGGCGGCCACGCCCCAGCCTCAGCAGGACCTGCCATGCGCCTTTCGATCGACGTCGCGCTCGACTACGCGCTGAGCGCGCCCGGCCCCGCCATCCTGTCGATCGAGGCCGCCGGCGCGCTGGGGCAAGAGATCGTGCAGGCCCACATCGACCTCGGCCCGCTCGAGCATTTCGCCCGCGTCCCCGGCGAAGAGGGGATTGGCGAGAAGATCGTCGTGCGCGCCGCCGACCACCTGACCTGCAGCTACCGCGCCGAGGTCGAGGTGACGCGGCCGCGCCCGGACTTCGCGGCGCTCTCGGACGTGCCGTTCGACCAGCTGCCGGGCGACGCGCTGCGCTATCTGCTGCCCTCGCGCTACTGCCCCTCGGACCGCTTCGTGACCTTCGCGGGCCAGCAGTTCGGCGGGCTGACCGGGGGTGCGCGGGTCGCGGCGATCCGCGACTGGATCGCCGGCCACCTGACCTATGTCAGCGGGTCGAGCACCATCGACACCACCGCCATCGACAGCTTCATCGACCGGCAGGGGGTCTGCCGCGACTACGCCCATCTGATGATCACGCTGTGCCGCGCGGCCCAGGTGCCGGCGCGCATCGCCAGCGTCTTCGCGCCCGGCGTGACGCCGCCCGACTTCCACGCGGTGACCGAGGTCTATCTGGACGGCGCATGGCACCTGATCGACGCGACGGGGATGGCCCACGCCGACCAGATGGCGCTGATCGCGGTCGGCCGCGACGCGCTCGACGTGGCGTTCCTGACCACGATGACCAACGCCACCATGCAGCGCCAGAGCGTCGCGGTCAGCGAGATCAGCGGGTGAAGTCGACCAGCGCGCGGTAAAGCTCGGGCGGCAGCGCCTGCGGGTCCGAGATGGTGATCGTCGTCCCGGCCGGCAGCGCCGCCGGATCGTCTGGCAGCCCCGCCGCGCCGCGCGCCGCCATGTCCGCGGTCGCCGCAGCGCCCGGCAACGTGCCGTCCGGCCGCGCGGGCGCGATCCCGCCCCCTGGCGCGCGCACCAGCGGCGGCAAGCTCGGCATCGCGGGCATCACCGCCACCCCGCCCGCGCCACGGGCCTGCACCGGCCCCTGCGCCGCCAGCGCCTCGCCCTGCGCCGCGGCCAGACGGGCCTCGAGTTCCGCGTTGCGCTGCGCGTCCAGCGCCGCGAGCTGGGCATTCACCTGCGCCTGCACGTCGCGCTGCATCTGCGCGGTCACGGCGCCCAACTGCGCGTTGACCGCCGCCACCCCCTCGGTGAAGCCCCGCTGATACTCCGCCCGGCAGGCGTCCGCCGCCAGCGCCGGCAGCGGCGCAAGGGTGGTGAGCAGAAGGCAGAAAGCGGCGCGGCGCATGGGCGGTCCTCCGGGTCGGGCGTCGCGCCCCAACGTCGCCCGGTGCGGCATCGTTTCTTTCCGGCGGAAATACCGCGGGGTCCGGGGCAGCGCCCCCGGTCCGGCGCGTCGCGGCCCGCCGCGCCGTATGGACAGCCGCCCCGGAACGGCCTACAACACCCCCATGAAACCCGCCGACAACCCCGCCGATCCGTTCAAGAAGGCGCTGGCCGAGGCCACCCGCGCGCTGGCCGACGAGCGTGAGCTGAACGTCACCTACACCGCCGACCCCTCGGGCGTCGCGGGCGACACCATGCGCCTGCCGCAGGTCAGCCGCCGGATGACGCGCGAGGAGATCCTGCTCGCCCGCGGCACCGCCGATGCGCTCGCCATGCGGCTGCGCCACCACGACGACGCCACCCACGCCCGCTACGCCCCCGCGGGGCCGATGGCGCGCGAGCTCTACGAGGCGATGGAGACCGCGCGCTGCGAGGCGCTGGGGGCCCGCGACATGCCCGGGGCGCTGTCGAACATCGACGCGCGGCTCGGGGCCGAGGCCGAGCGCAAGGGCTACGGCCAGATCCGCGCCGCCGCCGACGCGCCGCTGGCCGCCGCGGCCGGCTATCTGGTCCGGCAGACCGCGACGGGGCGGGCGCTGCCGCCCGCGGCCCAGCACGTCGCCGACCTGTGGCGCCCGTTCGTCGAGCAGCAGGCGGGCGGCGCGCTCGCCGACGTCAACGCGGCGCTCGCCGATCAGGCGGCCTTCGCGCGGCTCGCCCGGCGGATGATCGCGGAACTCGGCTACGGCGACCAGCTGGGCGACGACCCCGACGAGCCGCAGCAGGACGAGGCCGACGAGAACGCCGAGCCCGATCCCGAATCGGGCGACAACCAGTCCCGCGAGGAGCAGGAGGGCGACGACGCCGAGGCCAGCCCCGAGCGCAGCCAGGAGCGGACCGAGGACGAGCGCCAGGCGCAGGTCAGCCTCGACGACCAGTCCGAGGAGGAGCTGGTCGAAGACGCCGAGATGCCGGACAGCGAGATGCCGCCCGAGCTGCCGCCGCCGGTCAGCGAGGCCTCGACCGACTACAAGGTCTTCACCCAGACCTTCGACGAGGAGATCCGGGCCGAGGATCTGGCCGAGCCGGCCGAGCTCGAGCGGCTGCGGGCCTATCTCGACAAGCAGCTCGAACCGCTGAAGGGCGCGGTCTCGCGGCTGGCCAACAAGCTGCAGCGCCGCCTGCAGGCGCAGCAGAACCGCAGCTGGGAGTTCGACAAGGAAGAAGGGGTGCTCGACGCCGGCCGCCTTGCGCGCGTGGTGGCGAACCCGACGACGCCGCTCAGCTTCAAGGTCGAGAAGGACACCGAGTTCCGCGACACGGTGGTGACGCTGCTGATCGACAACTCGGGCTCGATGCGCGGCCGGCCGATCTCGATCGCGGCGGTCTGCGCTGACGTGCTGGCCCGCACGCTCGAACGCAGCCAGGTCAAGGTCGATATCCTCGGCTTCACCACCCGCGCCTGGAAGGGCGGGCAGAGCCGCGAGGCGTGGCTCAAGGCCGGGCGCCCGGCCACGCCGGGGCGGCTCAACGACCTGCGCCACATCATCTACAAATCCGCCGACGCGCCGTGGCGGCGGGTGCGCCCCAACCTCGGGCTGATGATGAAAGAGGGACTCCTGAAGGAGAACATCGACGGCGAGGCGCTGGAATGGGCGCACCGCCGGATGGTGCGGCGGACCGAGGCGCGCAAGATCCTGATGGTGATCTCGGACGGGGCGCCGGTCGATGATTCCACGCTGTCGGTGAACCCGGCGAACTACCTGGAAAAGCACCTGCGCGACGTGATCGCGATGGTGGAAAAGCGCCGCCAGGTCGAGCTGATCGCCATCGGCATCGGCCATGACGTGACCCGCTACTACCAGCGCGCGGTGACGATCACCGACGCCGAGCAGCTCGCGGGGGCGATCACCGAACAGCTCGCCGCGCTGTTCGAAAGCGATCCGCGGAAACGCGCGCGGGCGCTGGCCGGCAGCGCGCGGCGCTGAGGGTGAAGATGGGCATGAGAGGCAGGGGCCGGGACCGGATGACGACAGCGAACCGCGCGGGCCGGGGCGCCCGCACACTCGTGCTGCTGGCTGCGGCACTCTCGACCGCCGCCTGCGACCTCGGGCCGGTGCGCCACCTGCCCGCGGTGCCCGCATCCGTGACGCTCACGGCCGAGCCGCCCGGCTACGGCCGCATCCGTGCCTATGGCAACGTCATCGGCCCCAGCGACGCGCAGACCGATTCGCTGGGCACGGCGGCGCTCGCGCGGCTACGCGGCACCGACGCGGTGGACATCCTCGCGCTGTCGGGCGGCGGCGACGGCGGGGCGTTCGGCGCCGGGCTGCTGATCGGCTGGACCCAGCGCGGCGACCGGCCCGAGTTCGACATGGTCACCGGCGTCTCGACCGGGGCGCTGATCGCGCCGCTCGCGTTCCTCGGACCGCGGTACGACAACGAGCTCAAGCGGTCCTACACCCAGACCCGGCGCTCGGACGTGGTGCTGCTGAAACCGCTGCAGGTGCTGACCGGGGCGCCGTCGGTCGGCGACAGCTCGCCCTTGCGCGAACGCATCGCCGCCATCGTCACCCCGACGATGGTGGACGAGATCGCGGCCGAGCGGCGCAAAGGGCGGATGCTGCTGATCGGCACCACCAACCTCGACGCCCAGCGGCAGGTGATCTGGGACATCGGCCGCATCGCGGCCTCGGGCCAGCCCGACCGGGTCGACCTGATCCGCGCCATCCTGCTCGCCTCGGCCTCGATCCCAGCGGCCTTCCCGCCGGTCGCCATCGACGTCGTCGCCGAAGGCCACCGCTTCCAGGAGATGCACGTGGACGGCGGCGTGACCCGCGGGGTCTTCGCCTATCCGCCCGAGGTCACGCTGCCGCCGCGCCGCGGGCCGCGGCGGATGTGGGTGGTGCGGAACTCGAAGCTCTCGCCTGAGCCGGAGACGGTGGCGCAGAACGCGCTGGCCATCGCCGGGCGCAGCCTCAGCACGATGATCAAGGCGCAGTCGCTGGTCGACATCACCGAGATGGAGCGGCTGGCCCGGCGCGACGGCTTCGACTTCCACGTGACCGCGGTGCCGCCGGCACTGCGGTTGCCGCAGGGGCTGCCGTTCGATCCGGTCTACATGAACACCGTCTATCGGGCCGGGCTCGCCACCGGGCAATCGCGGCACGGCTGGGCCTCGGACCCGGCGCCGCTGCTGGGTCCGGCGGCGTCGAACTGAGGGGGCCGGGCATGGGCTGGCAGAGCTTCGAGTCGGGCGCCGCGCCCGCGGACGCCGCCCCGCGCATCGCCGCGCTGCGGGCGTGGATGGCCGACCGCGGGATCGATGCGGTGCTGGTGCCGCGCGCCGACGCGCATCAGGGCGAATACGTGGCCGACTGCGACGCGCGGCTGCGCTGGCTGACCGGGTTTTCCGGCAGCGCCGGCTTCGCGATCGTGACCGCCGACCGCGCGGGCGTCTTCATCGACGGCCGCTACCGGGTGCAGGTTCGGGCCGAGACCGATCCGGCGGTGCTGACCCCGGTGAACTGGCCCGAGACCGGCGCCGCCGACTGGCTGCGCGCGGCGCTGCCCCAAGGCGGGGTGGTCGGGTTCGACCCCTGGCTGCACGGCGTGACCGAGATCGAGGCGCTTACCGCGAAGCTCGACGGCAGCGGCGTCACGCTGATGCCTGTCGAGAACCCCGTCGATGCGATCTGGACCGACCGCCCGGCCCCGCCCGTGGGCACGGCGCGCCTGCACCCCGAGGCGCTGGCCGGAGCGTCGGCCGAGGCGCGGCGGGCGCAGGTGGCGGCTGACCTGAAGGCCGCGGGGCAGGGGGCGGCGGTACTGACGCTGCCCGACAGCATCTCGTGGCTGCTGAACCTGCGCGGGGCCGACATTCCCCGCAACCCGGTGGTGCAGAGCTTCGCCATCATCGACGACACCGGCGCCGTGCAGCTGTTCGCCGCGCCAGAGAAGTTCACGCCCGACGTGCGCGCAGCCTTGGGCAACGCCGTCGCCATCGCGCCGCCCGAGGATTTCGCCGCCGCGCTGTCGGCCCTGAAGGGCGCGGTGCGGATCGACCCCGAAAGCGCGCCGGTGGCGGTCGCCGCGGCGCTGACGGCGGCCGGCGCGACCGTGGTGCGCGACCGCGACCCGGTGGCGCTGCCCAAGGCGCGCAAGACCGCGGCCGAGTTGCAGGGGATGCGCGACGCCCATCTCGCCGACGCGGTGGCGATGGTCCGCATCCTCGCGTGGATCGACGCCCAGACCCCCGGCCGCTTCTCCGAGATCGACGTGGTCCGCGCGCTCGAAGGGTTCCGCCGCGAGGCGGGGGCCACCGACATCAGCTTCGACACGATCAGCGGCGCCGGGCCGAACGGCGCCATCGTGCACTATCGCGTGACCGAGGCGAGCAACCGGACCGTGGGCGCGGGCGAGCTGCTGCTGCTCGATTCGGGCGGGCAGTATCCGATGGGGACCACCGACGTCACCCGCACCATCGCCGTCGGCCCTGCGCCCGAGGCCGCCCGCGACGCCTATACCCGCGTCCTGCAGGGCCTGATCGGCCTGTCGCGGCTGCGCTTTCCGCGCGGCCTCGCCGGGCGCGACATCGAGGCGGTGGCCCGCGCGCCGCTGTGGCAGGCGGGGATGGATTTCGACCACGGCACCGGGCACGGCGTCGGCGCGGCGCTCTGCGTCCATGAGGGGCCGCTCAGGATCTCGCGCCGGTCCGAACTGCCGCTCGAGCCGGGGATGATCTTCTCGAACGAGCCGGGGTATTACCGCGAGGGGGAATGGGGCATCCGCCTCGAGAACCTGATCGCGGTCGAGCCGGCGACCGGCCCGGACGGGCGCGACCTTCTGGGGTTCGAGACGCTGACGCTGGTGCCCCTCGACCGGCGCCTGATCGAGCCGGGGATGCTGAGCCGGGCCGAGATCGCCTGGCTCGACGCCTATCACGCCCGCGTCGCGGCCGAGTGCGGGCCGCGGCTGCCCCCCGATTTGCGCGGCTGGCTGGCCGCAGCCACGGCGCCGCTGGGCGATCTGACGGTCTGACCGCCTGCCGCCGCGCTTCGGCAGCGGGGCAGGGGTAATCGGGCCGGCAAGAAGCCCGATCTGGTATGCCATCCGGGGTTGAGGCTCGGGCCCCGCGGGTGCAAGACTGCGCGCCGTCACCCCCTGCCGCTCGAGCCCGAGGACCCCAGCCATGCCCATCGCCGATCACATCCTCTCGGAACTGCGCGCGGTGCTTGGCGACCGGCTGTCCACCGGCGAATCGGATCGCACGCTGCATGGCGCGTCCGAGACGTTCCACAGCGCGCCGCCGCCCGATGCCGTGGCCTGGCCGCTGACGACCGAAGAGGTCTCCGCCGTCCTCAAGATCTGCAACGCCCACGGCGTGCCGGTGATCGGCTGGGGCACCGGCACCTCGCTCGAGGGGCACGCGCTCGCCGTGCGCGGCGGGCTGGTTCTCGACATGATGCGGATGGACCGGGTGCTCGACATCCGCCCCGCCGACCTGCTGGCCGTGGTCCAGCCCGGCGTCACCCGCGAAGCGCTGAACACCGAACTGCGCGCCACCGGCCTCATGTTCCCCGTCGATCCCGGCGCCAACGCCAGCCTCGGCGGCATGGCCTCGACCCGCGCGAGCGGCACCACGGCGGTCCGCTACGGCACCATGCGGCAGAACGTGCTGGGGCTCGAGGCGGTGCTGGCCGACGGCACCATCATCCGCACCGGCAGCCGGGCGGCGAAATCCTCGGCCGGCTACGACCTCACCGCGCTGCTGGTCGGGTCCGAGGGCACACTCGGGATCATCACCGAGCTGACGCTGCGCCTGCACGGCCAGCCCGAGGACGTGGCCGCCGCCGTCTGCGCCTTCCCGACGCTCGAGGACGCGGTGACCTGCGTCGCGCAGACCATGCAGATGGGCGTGCCGATGGCGCGGATCGAGTTCATGGACGCGCTCGGGATGCGGGCGGTGAACCTGCATCTCGGCTCGAACTACCCCGAGCAGCCGCATCTGATGGTCGAGTTCAACGGCGCCCCCGAGGCGGTCAAGCGCGACGCCGAGCTCTTCGGCGCTATCGCCGAAGAGCATCACGGCGCGGGCTTCGCCTGGGCCACCAGCCTCGAAGAGCGCAACCGGCTGTGGGCGGCGCGCCATGCCTCCTATTACGCGGCGCTGAAGCTGCGCCCCGGGGCCACGGGGATCAGCACCGACATCTGCGTGCCGATGTCCGAGCTGCCGGCGGCGGTGGCGGCGGCTGCGGCCGACATGCACGCCTCGGGGCTGATCGGGGATGTGGTGGGGCACGTCGGCGACGGCAACTTCCACGTGCTGATGCTGCTCGAGCCCGGCAACCAGGCCGAGATCGCCATCGCCAAGGGCGTGGCCGAGCGCATGGCGCACCGCGCGCTCGCCGTCGGCGGCACGATCAGCGGCGAGCACGGCATCGGGGTCGGGAAGCGCGGCCTGATGGAGGCGCAGCACGGCCCCGCCTGGGCCGTGATGGGCACGATCAAGCGGGCGCTCGACCCCAACAACATCATGAACCCGGGCAAGATGGTGCCCGACATGAACTGACCCCACGCGGCCGCTGACGGTTTCGTGAACGGCCCCGCCTGACCGCCGCCGCCGGGTCCGCTTGGCGTTTGCCGCGGGCCTGTGGAATAGTCCCGGGCAAAAGAAGAAATACGGGATCGAGGCGGGACGCATGAAACTCTGGATCAAGGCGGTCGCGCTGGCGGCGATGACGGCGCTGGCAGGCTGCGGGGGCGGCAGCACGCGCCACGTGGTGACGGACGCGAGCATCGGCTCGGGCCAGTCGGTGCAGGGCGGCTTCGTCGGCGGCGCGGTGCCTGCGCTCGGCGACAGCGCGCCCCATGTCTGGACCTCGGGCCACCCCTACAACCACCAGGTCCACGGCGTCGACGTCTCGCGCTATCAGGGCAACGTGGACTGGCACACCGCCCGCCGGGCCGGCATCAGCTTCGCCTTCATCAAGGCGACCGAGGGTGCCGACCACTCGGACCCCGCCTTCCGCACCTACTGGGCCGGGGCCGGGCAGGCCGGCATCCCGCGCGGCGCCTATCACTTCTACTACTTCTGCCGCTCGGGCGCCGAGCAGGCGGCGTGGTTCATCGCCAACGTCCCGCGTGAGCGCGGCGCGCTGCCGCCGGTGCTGGACCTCGAGTGGAACCACCAGTCGCGGACCTGCCGCTTCCGCCCGAGCCCCGCCGAGGTGCACCGCGAGATCAACACCTTCTTGACCATCGTCGGCAATCACTACGGGCAGCGGCCGGTCATCTACACCACCGTCGACTTCTACCACGACAACGCACTGGGGCAGGTCAGGGCCGAGTTCTGGCTGCGCTCGGTCGCCGATCACCCGTCGCGGATCTACCCCGGCCAGCGCTGGACCTTCTGGCAGTACACCGGCACGGGGACGTCCCCGGGCTTCGGCGGCAACGTCGATCTGAACGCCTTTGCCGGCAGTCGCGCCCAGTGGAACCGCTGGGTGGCCTCCCGGTCGCAGCGCTGATCCCATGCAGCGCGCCGGACGCTGGGCCGAGTTCCTCGTCCTCTTCATCGGCGCGCCGCTGGCGATGGCGCTGTTCCTGCCGCCGCGCGGGCTGTTCCCGGCGCTCTTCGGCTTCACGCTCGCCGGGCTGGCGCTGATCTGGTGGACCGGAGAGTTCGACTGGCGCGAGCTCGTCCGCGGCTGGCGCCGGATCCGCTGGGGCCGCATGGCGCTGTTCAGCCTCGGCGTGGGGCTGACCGGCTACGCGATCATGGTAGCCACCCATCCAGGGTTCCAGATCAACACCTCGCGCGCGTGGCTGCGCTTCGTGCCGTTCATCCTGATCTTCTACCCGCTGCTCTCGGCGCTGCCGCAGGAGCTGATCTTCCGCGCCCTCTACTTCCACCGCTACGCCCCCCTGATGGGCAGCGCGCGCAGCGCCCGGCTGGTGAACGCGGCGGTGTTTTCCTTCGCCCACCTCATGTACTGGTCGGCGGTCGTGGCGGTGATGACCTTCGTGGGCGGGCTGATCTTCGCCCGCCTCTACCAGCAGCGCGGGTTCCCGGCCGCCTGGGTCGCCCACGCCATCGCCGGCAATGTGCTCTTCGTCGTCGGGATGGGGGCGTTCTTCTATTCCGGCAACGTGGTGCGGCCATTCTGAGCGCCCGCCGCACCCGCGCTCGTCGGCAAATATCCGGCGCGTCCCGGCCGGCGCCCGGGTCCTGCGGCTTGACACCGCGCGCCCTGCGGCGTTGAAGCGCTGCGGACAACAAAGGACAGCCCGATGAACGCCTACCGCACCCACACCTGCGGCGCCCTGACCGCGGCCGACGCCGGCCAGACCGTCCGCCTGTCGGGATGGGTCCACCGGGTCCGCGACCACGGCGGCGTGCTGTTCATCGACCTGCGCGACCACTACGGCATGACCCAGGTGATCGCCGACGCCGACAGCCCGGCCTTTGCCACGCTGGAAAAGCTGCGCGCCGAGACCGTCATCCGCATCGACGGGCGCGTGAAGCTGCGCGACGCGGCGCTGGTGAACCCCAAGCTGCCGACCGGCGAGATCGAGGTCTACGCCACCGACGTGGCCATCCTCAGCCCCGCCGACGAGCTGCCGCTGCCGGTCTTCGGCGACCAGGACTACCCCGAGGAAACCCGCCTCGCCTATCGCTTCCTCGACCTGCGGCGCGAGTCGCTGCACGCCAACATCATGCTGCGCGCACGGGTCGTGAAATGGCTGCGCGACGCGATGTGGGACGCGGGCTTCACCGAGTTCCAGACCCCGATCATCACCGCCTCGTCGCCCGAGGGCGCGCGCGACTTCCTCGTGCCCTCGCGGCTGCATCCGGGGAAGTTCTACGCCCTGCCGCAGGCCCCCCAGCAGTTCAAGCAGCTGATCATGGTGGCGGGCTTCGACCGCTACTTCCAGATCGCGCCCTGCTTCCGCGACGAGGACCCGCGCGCCGACCGCTCGCCCACCGATTTCTACCAGCTCGACATCGAGATGTCCTTTGTCGAGCAGAAGGACGTGTTCGCGGCCGTCCAGCCGGTGATCCAGGGCCTGTTCGAGACCTTCGGCGGCGGCCGCCGCGTGGACGCCGACTGGCCGCTGATCCCCTATGTCGAGAGCCTGCGGAAGTACGGCACCGACAAACCGGACCTGCGCAACCCGATCGAGATGGTGGACGTCTCGGACCACTTCCGCGGCTCGGGCTTCGGCATCTTCGCCAAGCTGCTCGAGCAGGACGGCACTGAGATACGCGCCATCCCCGCGCCGACCGGCGGCTCGCGCAAGTTCGCCGACCGGATGAACGCCTTCGCGCAGGCGCAGGGCCTGCCCGGGATGGGCTACATCTTCTGGCGGAAACGTTCCAGCGCAACATCGCTTGAGGAGTTGCTCAACACTCCGGTCAGCGAAGTGGTTAACCCAGAAGAGCAGCTGGAGTCAGACCGCCAAGCGCTTGTTCGTATTCAGAAAGCACATCAAAGTCAAAAAGTCGACGAGATGGGACGCATATTCAACGCGTTTTTTGGTCCAATTGAAGCGGCTGGCCCCGTCGCCAAGGCGCTTGGCCCCGAGGGTGCCGAGGCGATCCGCACCCAGCTTGGGCTGGGCGAGGGCGATGCCGTGTTCTTTCTCGGCGGCAAGCCGGCCGACTTCGAGGCCGTCGCCGGCCGCGCCCGGACCGAGATCGGTCGCGAGCTGGGCCTGATCGACGAGAACCAGTTCAAGTTCGCCTGGATCGTCGATTTCCCGATGTACGAGCGCGGCGACGACGGCAAGATCGACTTCTCGCACAACCCCTTCTCGATGCCGCAGGGCGGGCTCGAGGCGCTTTCGGGCGACCCGCTCAAGGTCCACGCCTGGCAGTATGACCTCGCCTGCAACGGCTACGAGCTGATCTCGGGCGGCATCCGCAACCACACGCCCGAGATCATGTTCAAGGCCTTCGAACTGGCCGGCTACGGCCGCGACGAGGTCGAGAAGCGATTCGGCGGCATGGTCAAGGCGTTCCGCTATGGCGCCCCGCCGCACGGCGGCTGCGCCGCGGGCATCGACCGGATCGTGATGCTGCTCGCCGACGAGAGCAACATCCGTGAGGTCATCATGTTCCCGATGAACCAGCGTGCCGAGGACTTGATGATGGGCGCGCCGAGCGAGCCCACGAACGAGCAGCTGCGCGAGTTGCGCCTGCGGGTGCTGCCGAAGGACGCCTGAGCGGCCGGCGCGCGCGGCCCCGACTGAGCGGCAGGCGGGTTGCCGCCCGCCGCGCATCAGCTTTGCGTGAGGGGCGGTGCGCGCCCGCCCCGGCCCTGCGATAACGGCAGGGGCGCAGCCCGCGCCCGAGGACGCGCCGATGCGCCCGCCCGACGATCCCGCCCTCGCCGCGATCCGGCTGGGCTTCGGCCTCTCGCCGCGTTTGGCCCCGCCTGCGGACCTCGCGGGCGTGCTCGCGGGGGTCGCGGACGCCGCCCGCCCGGACGGCTGGACCCGCGACGAGGCCACCGCCGCGATTATCCGCCTCGACGACGCGCGCAAGGCGCGGGACGCGGGCAGGCTCGACCCCGCGGGCTACAAGGCGCTGGCCGATGCGATCGACCAGCAGCGGCTGGTCGTGCTGCAACGGCGGATCGCGCGGGCGCTCGACGCGCCCTCGGGGTTCGGCGAGCGGCTCGTGCAGTTCTGGGCCGATCACTTCACCACCGTGCCGCAGAACCCGCCGCAGCACCTGCTGGCCGCCGCGCTGGTCGATGAGGCGATCCGCCCGAACCTCGGCGGGCGCTTGGGCGACATGGTGGTGGCCGCCGTCACCCACCCGATGATGCTGGTCTATCTCAACCAGACGAGCAGCGTCGGGCCGAACTCGCGCGCGGCCATACGGCGGTCGCGCGAGCGGCTGGGGCTGAACGAGAACCTCGCGCGCGAGGTGCTCGAACTGCACACGCTCGGGGTCGGGGCGCCTTACGCGCAGGGCGACGTGCGGGCGCTGGCCGAGCTTTTCACCGGCCTCAGCTTCAACCCCCGCAACCCGGTGCCCTACCGCCCGCAGATGGCTGAGCCGGGGGCCGAGACGGTGCTGGGCCGCCGCTACGGCGGCGACGACCGCGACGGGCTGGCCGAGATCGCCCGCGCGCTCGGCGACCTCGCCGCCGCCCCGGCCACGGCGGCGCATCTGGCCCGCAAGCTCGCCATTCATTTCGCCGCCGATGACCCGCCCGCGGGGCTGGTCGAGGATCTCGCCGCGACCCTGCGCGGCAGCGGCGGCGATCTGGCGCAGGTCAACGCGGTGCTGGCCGGCCACCCCGACCTTGGCGCGACGTTCCGGGCCAAGGCGCGCCAGCCCTTCGACTTCGTGGTGGCCGGGCTGCGCGCGCTCGGCGTGACGGGGGCCGAGGTGCTGGCGCTGGTGCCGCCCGACGCCAACCGCCTGCTCTGGGCGCCGCTTGCCCGCATGGGCCAGCCCTTCGTCCGCGCCCGCGGCCCCGACGGCTGGCCCGAGGCCGCCGCCGACTGGATCACGCCGCAGACGCTCGCGGCCCGGATCGACTGGGCGCTGAGGGTGCCCGCGCGCTTCGTCGATCCGCTGCCCGACCCCCGCGCGCTGATCGACACCGCCCTCGGCGGCAGCGCGTCCGAGGCGCTCGCCGCCGCCGTCCCGCGGGCCGAGACGGTGCGCGAGGGGGTGGCCCTCGTCCTCGCCTCGACCGACTTCAACCGCCGCTGAAAAGGGGGACGCCATGCATACCCGCCGCAGCTTCCTGAGGGCCGCCACGCTCGCCGCCTGTTCGGCGGCAGCGCACCCGTGGCTCAGCACCATCAGCCTTGCCGCCGTGCCGGGCGAGAACCGGCTCGTGGTCATCGTGCTCAGGGGGGCGATGGACGGGCTGGACGTGGTGCAGCCCTACGGCGACCCGGCGCTCAGGGCGCTGCGCCCGGCGCTGTCGGTGGGGCCGGCGGGCGGGGCCCATGACCTCGACGGGTTCTACGCGCTGCACCCGGCGCTGGCCGACCTCATGCCGCTCTGGCAGGCCGGAGAGCTGGGTTTCGCCCACGCCGCGGCCACGCCCTACCGCGACAAGCGCAGCCATTTCGACGGGCAGGACCTGCTCGAGGCGGGGACCGGCAACGACCTGCCCATCGACCAGCAGAAGGGCGGCTGGCTCAACCGCCTGCTGGCCGAGATCCCGGGCGCCACCGCCGAGACCGCCTATTCGGTCGGCACCGAGGAGATGCTGATCCTCTCGGGCCCGGCCCATGCGCTGAGCTGGGCGCCCGAGGCGCGGCTGGCGCTGACCCCGCAGGCGCAGCGGCTTCTGGCCGAGGTCTACCACGACGACCCGCTGTTCCGCGACGCCGCTGCCGACGCGGCACTGATCGGCGGGGCGGGGGCGATGGCGGGCGAGGGACGCCGGGGCGGCCCGCAGGGCGAGGGCGCGCGGCTGGCCGCCTTTGCCGCCGGGCGGCTGAACGGTGCGACCCGGATCGCGGCCTTCTCGCTCACCGGCTGGGACAGCCACGCCCGGCAGGCGCAGGTCATCACCCGCCCGCTGGGCCAACTGGCCGAGGCCGTACTGACCCTGCGCGCGGGGCTTGGCCCGAACTGGTCGCGCACCGCCGCCCTCGCCCTGACCGAGTTCGGCCGCACCGCGCGCGAGAACGGCTCGGGCGGGACCGACCACGGCACCGGGGGCGCGATTCTCTTCGCGGGCGGGGCGGTGCGCGGCGGCCGCGTGCTCGGCGACTGGCCGGGGCTGGGCGAGGGCGCGCTCTACCAGGACCGCGACCTGATGCCCACGCGCGACGTGCGCGCCTATGCCGGCTGGGCGCTGCGCGGGCTCTTCGGCATCGCGCCGGGGGTGATCGAGGACCGCATCTTCCCCGGCCTCGCGCTCGGCCCGGACCCCGGCCTGCTGCGCTGAGCGGCCCCACCGGCCTCGCCCCCGAACGAGAAACCCCGGCCGCGGCAGGCGCCGGGCCGGGGTCAGTGGGCGGGAAGGGGCGGCCTCAGATCCAGCCGAGCTGGTGGCTGCCCTCGTAGATCATCTTGAGCGCGACATAGAGGATCACCAGCAGGCCCGCCCATGCGATCCACGGATAGCGGTTGATGACCCGCGCGATCCAGGTCGAGGCTAGGCCCATCAGCGCGATCGAGAGCACCAGCCCGACGATCAGCACCGTCGTGTGCCCATGCGCCGCCCCCGCCACCGCCAACACGTTGTCGAGCGACATCGACACGTCGGCGATGACGATCTGCATCGCGGCCTGGGCGAATGTCTTGCGCGGAGGCGCCTTGCCGGTCGCCGTCACCACGTTGTCGCCGTCGCCCGCGATCACCTCTTCCAGATGCTCGGGGTCGGGGTGGCCGGCGCGCAGCTCGCGGAACATCTTGTAGCAGACCCAGAGCAGCAGCAGGCCGCCGACCAGCAGCAGGCCCTTGATGGCCAGAAGCTGCGTGGTGATGAGGGCAAAGAAGATCCGCAGCACCGTGGCCGCGATGATGCCCACGAGGATCGCCTTGTTGCGCTGCTCGCGCGGCAGGCCGGCGGCGGCAAGGCCGATGACGATGGCGTTGTCGCCCGCCAGCACCAGGTCGATGGCGATGACCTGCAGCAGCGCCGTGAACCCGGCTGCGGTAAAGATTTCCATGGGCCGTCCCTTCCCGTGCCGCCTCGTGCGCCGTCTGGCCCCCGGGCCGGGCTGCCGTCGGGGCAGGGCCCGCGGCCCGGACCGCACGGCGCGGTCGTCCCTTGCCACCTAGCCCGCAGAGGGGGTGAGGGCAATGGCCGACGGCAGCGCTGCCGCGCGGCCGCGGCTCAGCTTGGGGTCCAGCCCTGCTCGACCACCGCCTCCATCGCCACGAAGCTCGAGGTGGCGGCGACATGGGGCAGCGCCGAGATGCGCTCGGCCATCAGGCGGCGGAACTCGATCATGTCGCGCGAGCGGACCTTGAGCAGATAGTCGAAGCCGCCGGCGATCATGTAGCACTCCTCGATCTCGGGGATGGCGCGGACTTCGGCGTTGAACTGCTCGAGCGCCTTCTGCCGCGTGTCCGACAGCCGCACCTGCATGAAGGTGACGTGGGTCAGCCCCAGCTTCAGCGGCGACAGCATCGCGCGGTAGCCGGTGATCAGCCCCATCGCCTCGAGCGCGCGGATGCGCTGTGCGACCGGGGTCTTGGACAGCCCGACCTTGCGCGCCAGCTCGCTGATCGGGATGCGGGCGTTAGCCACCAGCTCGCGCAGGATCTTGCGGTTCGCGGCGTCAAGCTGGTCGGTCATGTCAGTCCGGCGCCCCCAATATGGTCTGATCGCCTGTCATCCTCGCCATCTTTGGTCGAATCGTCCATACGCAACGTCCTATATCCGGGCCTGAACCCCTTTCGCGCGGATGCCCGACCATGAGCCTGCCCGACCTCGACCGCTTCACCACCGACGCCAAGTTCCGCGACGAGGCCGCGCTTCTGGCCGACCTCGCCACGGCCGCCCCGTCGCCCGAGGCCCGGGCCCGCATCACCGCGCGGACCGAGGATCTCGTCCGCCGCATCCGCGCCGAGGCGAAGCCCTCGCTGATGGAGCATTTCCTGTCGGAATACGGGCTGTCGACCCGCGAGGGCGTGGCGCTGATGTGCCTGGCCGAGGCGATGCTGCGCGTCCCCGACCGCGACACCATCGACGCGTTGATCGAGGACAAGATCGCGCCCTCGGACTGGGGCAGGCATCTGGGTGAGGCATCCTCGAGCCTCGTCAACGCCTCGACCTGGGCGCTGATGCTGACCGGCAAGGTGCTGGACGACGCGCAGGGCGGCATCGCCGGGACGCTGCGCGGCGCGCTCAGGCGGCTGGGCGAGCCGGTGATCCGCGCCGCCGTCACCCGCGCGATGAAGGAGATGGGGCGCCAGTTCGTGCTGGGCGAGACCATCGAGGCCGCGCTCGACCGCGCCCGCACGCGCGAGGCGCAGGGCTACAGCTACAGCTACGACATGCTGGGCGAGGCCGCGATGACCGCCGCCGACGCGGCGCGCTATGAGACCGCCTATGCCGACGCCATCGCCGCCATCGCGCGCGCCTGCGACAAACCGGACGTGGCGCAGAACCCCGGCATCTCGATCAAGCTCTCGGCGCTGCACCCCCGCTACGAGGTCGCGCAGGAGGCGCGGGTGATGGAGGAGCTGGTGCCCGTCGTCCTGCGCCTCGCCCAGGCCGCCAAGGCGGCCGGCATGGGGATGAACATCGACGCCGAGGAGCAGGACCGGCTGGTGCTGTCGCTCAAGGTCATCTGCGCGGTGCTGTCGGACGAAAGCCTCGCCGGCTGGGACGGCTTCGGCGTGGTGGTGCAGGCCTACGGCAAGCGCGCCGGGCTGGTCATCGACTGGCTTCACGCGCTCGCCACGCGGCTTGACCGGCGGATCATGGTCCGGCTGGTCAAGGGCGCCTATTGGGACACCGAGATGAAGCGCGCGCAGGTCGAGGGGCTGCCCGACTTTCCGCTCTTCACCTCGAAGATCGCGACCGACGTGAGCTATCTCGCCAACGCGCGCAAGCTGATCGGCATGGCCGACCGGATCTATCCGCAGTTCGCCACCCATAACGCCCAGACCGTGGCCGCCGTGCTCGAGATGGCGGGCGACATCCGGTTCGAGTTCCAGCGCCTGCACGGCATGGGCGAGCGGCTGCACGACATCGTCCTGCGCGAGACGAAGGGCCGCTGCCGCATCTATGCGCCGGTCGGCGCGCACCGCGACCTGCTCGCCTATCTCGTGCGGCGGCTGCTCGAGAACGGCGCCAACTCGTCCTTCGTCCACCAGATCGTCGACGAGAGCGTGACCCCGGCCGAGATCGCCCGCGACCCCTTCGCGGCGCTCTCCGAGGCGCGGGCGCCCAAGGGCCTCGCGGCCCCGGCGGCGATCTTCGGCGCCGGGCGGGTGAACGCGCGAGGCTTCGACCTCAGCGATGCGGCCACGCTGGCGCGGATCGACGCGGCGCGCGACGTGACGGTGCCCGATGCGGCGCCGCTGACCGTCTCGGCCCCGACCGGCATGGTGCAGCCGGTGCGCAACCCCGCCACCGGCGCGACCGTGGCGCAGGTGACCGAGGCCGACGCCGCGACCGTCGCCCGCGCCCTCGCCGACGCCCGCCCGTGGGACGCCCCGCCGGCCGCGCGCGCCGCCGCCCTGCGCCGCGCCGCCGACCTCTATGAGGCGAACTTCGGCCCGATCTTCGCGGCGCTGACCCGCGAGGCGGGCAAGACCCGCGCCGACGCGGTGGGCGAATTGCGCGAGGCGGTGGATTTCCTGCGCTACTACGCCGCCGAGGGCGAGGGGGTGGACCGCCCGCCCCGCGGGATCATCGCGGCGATCAGCCCGTGGAACTTCCCGCTGGCGATCTTCACCGGCCAGATCGCGGCGGCGCTGATGGCGGGCAATGCAGTGCTGGCCAAGCCCGCCGAGCAGACGCCGCTGGTCGCCGCCATCGCCGTGCGGCTGCTGCATGAGGCCGGCGTGCCGGCTGCGGCGCTGCAACTGCTGCCGGGGCAGGGGGGCACGGTCGGGGCGGCGCTGACCTCGGACCCGCGCGTGGCGGGGGTGGTGTTCACCGGCTCGACCGAGACCGCGCAGACCATCGCCCGGGCGATGGCCGAGCATCTCGCCCCCGGTGCCCCGCTGATAGCGGAAACCGGCGGGCTCAACGCCATGATCGTCGATTCGACCGCCCTGCCCGAGCAGGCGGTGCGCGACGTGGTCGCCTCGGCCTTCCGCTCGGCCGGGCAGCGCTGCTCTGCGCTGCGCTGCCTCTATGTGCAGGACGACATCGCCGCCCCGCTGACCGAGATGATCGCGGGCGCGATGGACGAGCTGCGGGTCGGCGACCCGGCCCGGCTCGAGACCGACGTGGGCCCGGTGATCGACGCCGAGGCGCAGGAGGGGATCGCGGATTACCTCGCCGGCCGGCGCATCGCCCATCAGGTCGCGGCCCCCAAGGGTGGGCATTTCATCCCGCCCACGCTGATCGAGGTCGGCGGGATCGGCGATCTCGACCGCGAGGTGTTCGGCCCGGTGCTGCACGTCGCGCGCTTCGCGGCCGAGGACCTCGACCGGGTGGTGGACGACATCAACGCCCGCGGCTACGGGCTGACCTTCGGCCTGCACACCCGCATCGACGGCCGCGTGCAGGAGGTGACGGACGCGGTCCACGCCGGCAACCTCTACGTCAACCGCAACCAGATCGGCGCGGTCGTCGGCAGCCAGCCCTTTGGTGGCGAGGGGCTGTCGGGGACCGGTCCCAAGGCGGGCGGGCCGCTGTACCTGCCGCGGTTTTACGCGCCCGAGCCGGGGGCGGCGGCAGGGGCCCCGGATGGCACCGCGGCGCTGGCCGATGTGGCGGCGGCGCTGGCCGCGGCGGGGCCTGCAGCGCCGGTCGAGACCCGGCTGATGCCAGGCCCCACGGGCGAGTTGAACCGGCTGAGCCTCACGCCGCGCCCGCCGCTTCTCTGCCTCGGCCCTGGCCGGACGGCGGCCGAGGCGCAGGCCGACGCGGTCCGCGCGCTCGGCGGCCGGGCGGTGACGGTCGCGGGGCGGATTGAGCCCGCGGCGCTGGCGCGGCTCGACGGCTTCTCAGGCGTGCTCTGGTGGGGCGACGCCGAGACGTCGCGGGACTATGCCCAGTCGCTCGCGGCGCGGCCGGGGCCGATCCTGCCGCTGGTCACGGCGATGCCCGACCGGGCCCACGCGGTCCATGAGCGGCATCTCTGCGTCGACACCACGGCCGCCGGCGGCAACGCGGCACTGCTCGCGGGGTAGGGGGGCTCGCGCCGCCCCGGCGGGGCCGCTAGAACGACACCCGGCCCCGCACCGGGGCGCTGAACCCGAGGCCCCTCATGCCCGACGCGACCCCTGCCCCCACCCTGCCGCCCCGCAACCTGCGCGTCAGCCCCGACCGGATCGAGGCCGACCTGACGGCTCTCGCGGCGATCACCGACCCGGACCGCCCGTGGACCCGGCGCGCCTTCTCGCCCCGTTTCGACGAGGGCCGCGCCTGGGTCGCGGGCGCCTTTGCGCAGGCCGGGCTGAGCCTCAGGACCGACGCCGGCGGCAACCTGATCGGCACCCGCGCCGGCACCGAGCCGGAGCTGGGGACGATCATGCTCGGCAGCCACTCGGACACCGTCCCGGACGGCGGCCGCTTCGACGGCACGGCGGGGGTGATCGCGGCGCTCGAGGTGGCGCGGATGCTGGCCGAGCGCGGCATCGCCCTGCGCCACGACCTCGCCGTGGTGGATTTTCTGGCCGAGGAGGTCTCGGTCTTCGGCGTCTCCTGCATCGGCTCGCGGGCGATGGCGGGGGTGCGCCCCGAGGCCTGGCTGGGCCTGACCCACGAGGGCCGCACGCTCGCGCAGGCCCTGCGCGACGTGGGTGGCGACCCCGAGCGGCTCGAGCCCGCGACCGGCATCCGCGCCTTTCTGGAACTGCACATCGAGCAGGGGACCGTGCTCGAGGGCGGCCCGATCGACCTTGGCCTCGTCACCGCCATCGCCGGGATCGAGCGCATCGAGGTGGTGCTGACCGGCCAGGCCGACCATGCCGGGACCGTCCCCATGGGGCGCCGCGCCGATGCGCTGGTCGCGGCCGCCGCCCTGATCGGGCAGATCGACGCCGAGGCCACCGCCCGCGCCGCTCGCGGCCATTTCACCGCCACGGTCGGCGAGTTTGCGATCGAGCCGGGCGCGGCGAACGTCGTCCCCGGTCGCGCCCGCCTGCTCATCGACGCCCGCGCGCCCGAGCGGGCGGCGATGCAGGATTTCCTCGCCTGGGTCGAGGCCCGCGTCGCCGACCAGCCCGCCGGGATCACCGGCACCGCGCGGCTGCTGTCGGACAACCATCCGATGCCGATGGACGCGGGGCTGGTCGAAACGCTCGCCGCCGCCGCCGATCGAATCGGCGCGAGCCATTGCCGGATGGTGTCGGGCGCGGGCCACGACGCGGCCTTCATGGCCCGCATCGCACCGGCGGCGATGGTCTTCGTGCCCTGCCGAGGGGGGCGCTCGCACTGCCCCGAGGAATGGGCCGAGCCCGACGCCATCGCCCTCGGCGCCGAGGTCATGGCCGAGGCGGTGCTGGCGCTCGATGCTGGTGAGGGGTTGGGCGGGTGAAGCGCGGGCGGGGGCGGTGCGGTTGAGACACTGAGGGTTAGGGGTGCGCGGGCGGATCGCAGCCCGAGCGGCTGCTGATCCCGAGCGATGCTCTGCGGCGGCCTCTAAGCGGTGCGACACGCGCCACTGCTTGCGTCTCGGTCGCCCGCCTTCAGCGGTACCTGGCTGAAGCGCAGGAACGATGCCGCAGCTTCAGATGAGCATTTACCGATCTCCGCACTTGACCGAGCCTCACCTGCTCGCCTGCTCACCTGCTCACCGGACTGTGGGTGGGATAGCCGACACCATCGTGACGCCCAACAGTCTAACGCTCGCCACTACGGTGAACGCGAAGAAGCCCCCACCTGCGCAGCGCCTGCGAAATCGGTCAGCCAGAAACCGAGAGATCGGCCTCATTGCCCTCGCCGTACAGCCACGCAGCGGCCGTTCCGTCGGCCAGATCGCTCAGATACGCGCGGATCCCGGCCTCCGAGCGCAGATCGTACCGGGCCTCTCCCCGACTGTTCTCGCTGATGAAGGCGGCTCCCTCCGCCAGCGCACGCTCGGTGCCCGGCCCGTAAGACCCGTCGACCCGGCCCTCATAGAAGCCCGCGGTCTTGAGTTCCTCTTGGACGGTACGGCGCTGCCGCTCCGACATCGCCGTGAACGCACCCCGCAATGGCTGTCCGCCTGCGCGTATCCGGCGAGAGGCAGAGCCAGCCCAATGAGACGGAAGGTGAGGGCATTTCGTTCTCGCAAACTGTCTCCAAGCGACCTCACGCTCTGACAAAGTTAACAACCTTGGCGCGATTGAAGCTCTCTGAAGACCGCTGGGCTGCTTCGTGTTGCCTGCGCCTGATCCAGTATCATGACATGCGAAGAGTCCAAGTACTATTCACTGCGTGCGAAAATGCCGCATCCACGCTGAGGTCAAAGCGCCCTCGGCGCCGTCCCGTCAGATTGTTATACGAGCCCGAACCCCTCCCTCGCCCCCAGAACTCAGACCCGCCATCCCCGCAACTTGTCCCCGCCCCGCGCCACCTATATCGCCCCAGGAATGGAGCGTGCAGACATCCTCATTCTCGGCGGCGGCGCGGCGGGGCTGTTCTGCGCGGGCAGCCTCGCGGGGCAGGGGCGGCGGGTGCTGGTGCTCGAACACGCCCACGCGCCGGGAGAGAAGATTCGCATCTCGGGCGGCGGGCGCTGCAACTTCACCAATCTCGCCACCGCGCCCGACCGCTTCCTGTCGGAGACCCCGCGCTTCTGCGCCTCGGCGCTGGCGGGCTACACCCCGGCGGACTTCGTTGCACTTGTCGATCGGGCGGGCATCGCGTGGCACGAAAAGACCGAAGGCCAGCTCTTCTGCGACGGCAGCGCGAAGCAGATCGTCGAGATGCTGCGCCGGCGGATGGAGGGGGCCGAGCTGCGCCTCGGCGTCGCGGTCGAGGGAATCTCGCCCGGCTCCCCGCACGTCGTCCACACCTCGGCCGGACCGATCGAGGCGCGCCACGTCGTCGTTGCCACCGGCGGCAAGTCGATCCCGAAGATGGGCGCGACGGGCATCGGCTACCGCATCGCCGAGACGACCGGCCACCGCATCGTCGAAACGCGCCCCGGCCTCGTGCCGCTGACCTTCGGCGCGCATGAGCTGGCGCAGACCGCGCCGCTCGCCGGGCTGTCGGTCGAGGCGGTGGCCGAGACCACCACCGCACCGCGCAAGGGCCAGCGCCCGCCGCGCTTCCGGGACCAGCTGCTCTTCACCCACCGCGGGCTGTCGGGGCCGGCGATCCTGCAGATCTCGAGCTTCTGGCGGCCGGGCGAGGCGCTGCGCCTCGACCTCGCGCCGGGGCACGACCTCGCGGCGGAGCTGATCGCGGCCAAGCGGCAGGCGGGGCGCAGCCACCCGGCGGCGGTGCTGGGCCGGGTGCTGCCCGCGCGGCTCGCCGGTGCCATTGCCGAAGAGATGGGGCTGGGGGCCGCCCGGCTCGCCGATGTCCCCGACCGGGTGCTGACGACGCTCGCCGCCCGGGTGTCGGCCTGGACGATCAGCCCGGTCGGCTCCGAGGGCTACCGCACCGCCGAGGTCACGCTGGGCGGCGTGGACGGCCGCGACCTCGACGCCCGCACCCTCGAGTCCCGGCGCGTGCCGGGGCTGCATTTCATCGGCGAGGTGGTCGACGTGACCGGCTGGCTCGGCGGCTACAACTTCCAGTGGGCCTGGGCTTCGGCCCACGCCGCCGCCCGCGCTATCCTTGCGGCCTAGACCCGCAGCGGGTCGGCCTTGGCCAGCGCGTCGAACCGCATCAGGCTGGCGATCAGCGCCGGCATCCGGTCGAGCGGGATCATGTTCGGCCCGTCCGAGGGCGCCGTGTCGGGCGTCTCGTGCGTCTCGATGAACACCCCGGCGATCCCCAGCGACACGGCCGCCCGCGCCATCACCGGCGCGAACTCGCGCTGGCCGCCCGACGAGCCGCCCTGGCCGCCCGGCTGCTGGACCGAGTGCGTCGCGTCCATCACCACCGGCCAGCCGGTCCGGGCCATGATCGGCAGCGACCGCATGTCCGCGACCAGCGTATTGTAGCCGAAGCTGACCCCCCGCTCAGTCAGCAGGATGCGCTCGTTGCCGGTCGAGGCGACCTTGTCGGCCACGTTGGGCATGTCCCAGGGCGCGAGAAACTGGCCCTTCTTGATGTTGACCACCGCGCCAGAGCGGCCCGCAGCCAGCAGCAGGTCGGTCTGCCGGCTGAGGAAGGCAGGGATCTGGATGATGTCGGCCACCTCGGCCGCGCGGACCGTCTGCTCGGCGTCATGCACGTCGGTCAGCACCGGGCAGCCGAAGGCGTCGCGCACGGCGGCCAGCATCTCCAGCCCCTCGTCGATCCCCACCCCGCGCCGCCCCGACAGCGAGGTGCGGTTGGCCTTGTCGTAGCTCGCCTTGAAGACGAAGCCCGCCCCGGCGGCGGCGCAGGCCTCGGCCAGCACCCCGGCCAGCCGCAACGCGTGGTCGCGCGTCTCGAGCTGGCAGGGCCCGGCGATCAGCACCAGCGGCAGGTCGTTGCCGAAGACCACGTTGCCCGCGGCCACCGTCCGCTGGTCGCCGGCCGCCCCCGCGCCCAGCGTCCCCGGCGCTTCCGAGCCGTTGTCGCGGATCATGTGGACACCTGTTCGCGCAGGATCGAGGCGGTCAGCGACATCATCAGGTAAACTCCGGAAAAGATCAGGAACGCCACGATCGTGTTCTGCAGCGCCTTGGGATAGGTCGCCTCGTCGGGCGGCACCGGGGCCACCGAGAGCGAGAGGTAGCGGACCTGCTTGTTGGCCTCGACCCGCGCGCTTTCCATCTGCGTCGCGGCGGCGGCGAGCAGCTGCTGGCGGGTGGTCAGGTCGCTCTCGGCGATCCTCAGCTCGCCCGAGATCGAGGCAAGCGACGCCCGGTCTCCCTGGTTCACGGTCAGCTGCGAGCGGGTCTCGGCGATCATCGTCTCAAGCCGGCCGATGTCGCCGCGCACGCCCTGCACCCGGCTCTGGTTCGGGCGCGGGTTGGCCTCGAGCTGGCCGAGTTCGAGCTGCTTCTTCGACAGCTCGCTCTCGAGGCTGGCGATGCGGCTCATCACCGCCCCGCTCTCGGCCATCGGGTCGAGCACGCCGAGCTTTTCCTGCAGCTGCTGGACCCGGTTCTGCGCGTCGAGAACCTTCTGCTCGGAATCCTCGTAGCGCTCGATCGCGCCCTTCATCTGGTCGTCGCGCAGCCGCGCGGTCATCTGGTCGACCTGCCCCTCGGCATAGCGGATCAGCGCCACGCTGAAGTCGTGCGAGAGCGTCGGGTCAGGGGCGATGACGTTGAGGTTGATGACCCCCTCGGTCGGGTCGTAGCCGATCTTCACCGAGTCCTTGTAGACGCCGTAGGCCTGTTCCTGCGTGGCATCGGCGGGCAGGCGCTTCAGCGGGTCGATGGCCGGGTCCTGGAAGGCGCGGGTGAAGCCCAGCTCCTCGTCCAGCCGCTGCATGGCGGCGCGCGAGCTGAGATAGGCCTGCACCGACACGCTGTCGGGGTTGGTGGCCAGCTGGGTGCCCGAGAACAGCCCCCCAAGCTCGCTGCCGCCGCCCGAGTCGGCCTGCTGGATCAGGAACTGCGAGTGCGTCTCGTAAAGCGGCGTCGCCTGGGTGAAGTAGTACCAGCCGGCGATCATCGTCGGCAGTCCGACGAAGAACGCCAGCCGCGCCATCAGCATCATCAGGTTGCGGCGGCGGCGGCGGGCGATGTCGCGCTGGATGCGGAAGATTTCGGCCGCGCGGCGCTCTTCGGTCAGCATCTCGCGCGAGGGCAGGCCGGGCGCGTTGGGGGGCCCGGGCAGGGCGGGGGGCGCGGCCTTGGCCAAGTCGCGGCGCCGGGCGCGGGTCGGCAGCGCCGGGTCGGGCAAGCGCACCGGCGCCTGGGGCGAGGGCGCGGCCTGCGCCTCGGTCCCGGCATCGGCGAGGATGCGGCCCACGGCGCCGCGGTTGAACGGGTCGATCCCGCGGTCGCGCAGGCGCAGCACCGCCTCGGCGTCGGTGGCGACCTCGATCCCGTGCATGGCGGCGATGCGCCGGGCGATGCGCAGCTGCCGGCCGGTCAGGTTCTCGGCCCGGATCGCGGCGAGCCGCTCGGCCTCGGTGGCGGGTGCGGTTGGGGCGGCCGCGGCGGCCGGGTCAGCGGGCGTGGCGGGTGCGCCCGGCGCAGGGGTGGCCTCGGGCTTGGGGGCGGCGCCCGGGAAGCGGGTGTCGCCGAAGCCGTCGTCGTTCTCACCCGCGAACAGCCGGTCGATCCCGCCCGGCTGGGCCGCGCCGGGCAGGGGCAGGTTCGCCGCCGCCTCGGCCCCCGACCGCGCGCCGCGCTGCAGCTCGACCCGGATCGCCGCGCGGGGCGGGGTGCCTGCGGGCGGCTGGCTGGGCGCCGGGGCCGGGGCCGGGCTGCCGCGCACGGCCGCGACCGGGGATTCCGCGGCGCTCAGGTGAAACCGGCGGACCTTAGGCGGTGTAGTCATAATACTGCTTGGCCTCGTCGAGCGTGTCGAACATGAACAGACGTCCGTCGCGCAACACCGCCGCGCGCCGGGCAAACTTTTCCAGCGTCGCGGCCTGGTGCGACACCACCACCACCGTCGCCGTCTTGAGCCGCTCGAGCAGGACCGTCCCCGCCTTGCGGTTGAACTCGACATCCGTGGTCGAGGGCATCCCCTCGTCGATCAGGTAGATGTCGAGGTCGAGCGCCAGCAGCAGCGCGAAGGTCAGCCGCGAGCGCATCCCCGAACTGTAGACCCCCACCGGGCGGTCGAAATACTCGTCGATGTCGCAGAGCCAGCGGCAGAAGGCCGAGACGTAATCCGGGTCGAGCCCGTAGATCCGGGCGATGTAGCGGGCGTTCTCATTGGCCGACAGGCGGTTGATGATCCCGCCGGTGAAGCCCAGCGGGAACGACACCCGGCAGTTGGCGCGGATCCGGCCCTCGTCGGGCTTTTCCAGCCCGCACATCATGTTGATGATGGTCGTCTTGCCGGTGCCGTTGGCAGCGAGGATGCCCAGCGACTCGCCCAGGTTCACCCGGAACGAGGCCCGGTCGAGGATCACCTTGCGCTGGGTGCCGGTCCAGAAGGACTTCGAGACATTGTCGAATTCCAGCATGAGGCGGCGGGTCCTGGGCTCGGCGGGGTGGGGGACGGCGGGAACGGCCGGCACGCGACCGGCCGGGGCAGACAGGGGCGGGTGAGCGGGCCGCACCGCGGATGAGACGGCGGCCCGTGCCCGCCTAGATAGTCCCGCAGGGCCGTTCTGTCCATCTGGGCACAGCGGATCGTGAAAATGCTGCCTGTAATTCCCCTGACGGGCGCCTATCTGTGGACCCCATGCCCAGACCCCATCCCTCTCCCGACGTGGCCGATCCGGCCGCCGCACCGGCCACGGCGCAGGCCCCCGCCGACCGCGCCGCCCACGAGCCGCCGGTCGCCGCCGAGCTACGTGCCTGCCGCCTCTGCGCCGACCGGTTTGCCGCCACCGCCACGGCGCACGCGCCTCGCCCGGTGGTGTGGTTCGCGCGCGGCGCGCGGGTGCTCGTCGCCAGCCAGGCGCCGGGGATGCGGGTGCATCTCTCGGGGCGGCCCTTCACCGATGCCTCGGGGCAGCGGCTCAGGGCGTGGATGGGGGTGGACGAGGCGACCTTCTACGACCGCAGCCGCGTAGCCATCGTGCCGATGGGGTTCTGCTTTCCGGGCTATGACGCCGCGGGCGCCGACCTGCCGCCGCCGCGGCTCTGCGCCGAGACGTGGCGGGCGCGGGTGCTGACCGACATCGCCCCCGAGGTGACGCTGCTCATCGGCGGCCACGCGATCCGCTGGCACCTCGGGCTGCGCGACGTGACCGCGGCGGTGGCCGGCTGGCGGGACCACGCGCCGCGGGTCTGGCCCTTGCCTCACCCGTCGTGGCGGAATACCGGGTGGCTGAAGCGCAACCCGTGGTTCGCGGCCGAGCTGCTGCCGGCGCTGCAAGAGACGCTGGCCCGGACGCTGGACCCAACGCCCGCCCAGACGATGCCGGGAGAGACGACCCGATGACCGACGCCACCCCCCTCGACCGCCTGTCCGCCCGCGTGCCGTTCCACGATGCCGACCCGGCGCAGCGGGCGCTGGTCCTACGCCAGCTGGCCGATACCGAGCTTTACGTGGCCCTCGCCCGCGACCCCGCCGGGGACCGGGCCGAATTGCGGATGTTCGACCTGCCCGGCGGGCCGGTGGCGCTCGCCTGCGACGACGCGGCGGCGCTGGCCGGGTTCCTCGGCGGTCCGGTCGCGCATCTCGCGCTGCCGGGGCGGGTGCTTGCGGCCGAGCTTGCGGCGGCGGGGCAGGGGCTGCTCGTCAATCCGGGGCGGGCGTCCGAGATGCTGCTCGACGCGGCGGCGCTGGGCTGGCTGGTCGGCGCGCTCGCGGGCGCGCCCGAGGCCGCCGAGGCCGCCCCGTTGCGCCTGACGCCGCCCGCCCCCGAGGCGCTGACCGTGCTGGCTGAACCGCTGGCCGGGCGGCTGGGCGACATGGCGGGGATGATCGCGGGGGCCGCGCTGGTGGGGGCGGTCTGGCCGGACGGGCGGACCGGCCACCTGCTGGCGGTGGCGGGCGCGGCCGAGGCGGATCGCCCGGCCATCGCCAAGGCGCTGGCCGAACTCGCGGCCTTCCTGCCCGAGATTTCTGGCGGGCTGGACGTGACCTTCGAGACACTGGCCCTGCCGCAGGGCGCGGTGACGATCGAGCCCGCGGCGCCCGCGCCCGCGCCCGCGCCGCCCCGGCGCGACCCCGACGCCCCGCCGCGGCTGCGCTGGTAAGGGGGGCGCTGCCCCCCGTCCCTCCGGGACTCCCCCCGGAATATTTGTGCAGACGAGACGCGGTCAGTAGCCGCGGTTGCGGTCCACCTGATAGAGCAGCGGGCGGCCGTCCATCGCCCGGCGCAGGTTCTCGGCCACCAAGCGCGCGGCCGTGGTGGGCCGGGTTTCGGCGGCGATATGCGGGGTCACGGTGATCCCGGGGTGGCGCCAGAATGGATGCCCGGCGGGCAGCGGCTCGGTGCGGAACACGTCGAGCACCGCATGGCCGAGCCGGCCTGCGTCGAGCGCCGCGATCAGCGCCTCCTCGACCACCAGCGTGCCGCGGCCCGGGTTGATCAGCACCGCGCCCCGTGGCAGCCGCGCGAGCCGCTCCGCGTCCAGCAGGTCGCGGGTGTCGGGCGTGTCGGGCAGCAGCGTCACGAGGATCTCGGCGCGCGCCAGCGCCTCGTCGAGACGGGAGCCCGGCAGCACCTCGAGCCCCTCGACCGGCCGCCCCGAGGCCGACCAGCCGGTGACCCGGAACCCGAGCGCCGCGAGCGCCCGGCCCACCGCGGCGCCGAGTTCGCCCATCCCCAGCACCACCACCGACCGCTCGGCGGCGAGCGGCGGCACGGTGTCGTTGCGCCAGATGCCGTCCTGCGCATAGCGGTCCATGCCCAGATGGGCGCGCAGCACCCAGCCCGCGCAATACTCCACCATCCCCTGCGCCAGCCCCGGATCGACCATCCGGCAGAGCGGCTGGGTCAGCGTCGGGTTGGGCGCGATCCGCTCGACCCCGGCCCAGAGGCTCTGGACCAGCCGGGCGCGGGTGAAGGGGCGAAAGTCCATCGCCGTGCCGTCCTCGGGGTAGCCGGGGGCATGGATCACCGCGTCGAAGCTGGCCGGGTCGCCCTCGCGCGCGAGATCGAGCTCGGGGCAGGCGGCGGT
Source organism: Paracoccus sanguinis (assembly GCF_900106665.1). Taxonomy (GTDB): domain Bacteria; phylum Pseudomonadota; class Alphaproteobacteria; order Rhodobacterales; family Rhodobacteraceae; genus Paracoccus; species Paracoccus panacisoli. Next base: position 121,936 of record NZ_FNNA01000001.1, on the reverse strand, counting down.
CAGCGCCGGGGCCCAGTCGCTCCACATGGCGGAACGGGCGGCGAAAAAGGCGCGCATCAGCGGGTGCCTCGGGTCGTTTCACATGGCGGAACGGGCATCAGCGCGGCCGGTTGACGTGGGCGGACTGGACGATGCCGAACGCCATCAGCAGGATCATCAGCTGCGTGCCCCCATAGCTCACCATCGGCAGCGGCACCCCCACCACCGGCATCAGCCCCATCACCATGCTCATGTTGACGGCGAAATACAGAAAGAACGTGCCGCCGATGCCGAGCGTGACCAGGCTGCCGAAGCGGTCGCGGTTGGTCAGCGCCGAGTAGAGGCAGAAGCCGATCACCAGCGCATAGAGCGTCAGCAGGCTGATCGTGCCGACGAAGCCGAACTCTTCGGCGAGCGTGGTGAAGATGAAGTCGGTGTGCTTTTCGGGCAGGAAGTTCAGCCGCGACTGCGTGCCCTGCATGAAGCCGCGCCCCGACCAGCCCCCCGACCCCAGCGCGATCTGCGCCTGGGTGATGTTGTAGCCCGCCCCCAGCGGGTCGCTGGTCGGGTCGAGGAAGGTGTCCACCCGCCGATACTGGTAGTCGTGCAAGAGCTGCCAGCTGGTCCCGCGGCTTTCGAGCACGGTCGCCACCAGCCCGCCCACCGCGCCGATCACGGCGGCGAAGTACCACAGGCTCACCCCGGCCACGAACATCATGATCCCGCCCCCCGCGACCAGCATCACCGAGGTGCCGAGGTCGGGCTGCGCCAGCACCAGCGCCGTGGGGGTGAGGATCAGCACCACCGGGATCAGCACCCAGAGCGGCCGCGAAACCTTCGAGAGGTCGAGCCAGTCGTAATAGGCGGCCAGCACGAGGACGAGGGCGATCTTGGTGATCTCGGAGGGTTGCAGCTTGACCGGCCCGACGTCCAGCCAGCGCTGCGCCCCCATCGCGTTGTGCCCGAACACATCCACCGCGAAGAGCAGCAGGACGCAGGCGACGTAGGCCACGACCGAGATCGAGCGCCAGAACCAGATCGGCGTGAATGCGAGCGCGATCATGGCGATCATGCCGACGACGAAGCGCTCGATCTGCGGCTCGGCCCAGACCTCGGCCCGCCCGCCCGAGACCGAGTAGAGCATGAGGAACCCGGCCGAGGCGACCGCCGTCAGCAGGAACACCAGCGGCCAGTTCAGATACAGGATCTTGCGCCAGCCGGTGGGCGTCTGGTCGGACTTGTAGTCGAGATAGCTGCTCATGCCCTTAGCCTCATGCCGCGCTCATGCCCCGCTCATGCCGCGATCACGCCCGCGCCCGGCCGGTCGCCTGCGCCACCGGCGCGGGCATGAGGCGCAGGCGGGCGCGCATCTCCTCGATGGCGCCGCGCTGGCCGGGGGGATAGGCCTCGAGCGGCGGCATCCCGCCGGCGAGCGCGAACAGCAGGATGTCGCGCGCGACCGGCGCGGCCACGGCCGAGCCGCCGCCGCCATGTTCGACCACCACTGCCACGGCATAGCGGGGCGCCTCGACCGGGGCGTAGCAGACGAAGAGCGCGTGGTCGCGGCGGATCCACGGCAGCTGGTCGTTCGAGATGACGCCGCGGGCGCGCTCGGCGGCGGTGATGTTCCGCACCTGGCTGGTGCCTGTCTTGCCGGCCATCCGCCACTCGGGCGCGACGATCCGCGACTTGGCGGCGGTGCCCCGGTCGCCGTTCATCACCGCGTCCATCCCGGCCCGCGCGATCCTGAGGCTGCTCTCGCCGAGCCCGAGGTCCGCGAACGGCGTCACCGGCACCGCCACCCCGTCCACCGCCCGGACGAGCCGCGGCATCACCTCGCGCCCCGTCGCCACCCGCGCGGTCATCACCGCAAGCTGCAGGGGCGAGGCGAGCACGTAGCCCTGCCCGATCGAGGCGTTGAGGCTGTCGCCGATCTGCCAGTCCTGGTTGTGGCGGGCCTTCTTCCAGGCGCGGTCGGGGGCGATGCCCTCGGCGATGGCGGACATCGGCAGGTCGGGGCGCACCCCGATCCCCAGCCGCCGGGCCATCTCGGCGATCCGGTCGATGCCGATCTTCTGCGCCAGCTCGTAATAGAAGACGTCGCAGGACCGCTCGAGGCTCTGGACCGGGCCGACCGAGCCGTGGCCCCCCCGGCTCCAGCAATGGAAGCGGCGGCCGGCGACGGTGGTGTAGCCCGGGCAGTAGAAATGCGAGTTGGCGTTGATCAGCCCAGATTCGAGCCCAGCCAGCAGCGTGACCATCTTGAAGGTCGAGCCGGGCGGATAGACCCCCTGCACCGTCTTGTCGGCGAGCGGGCGGTGGTCGTGCTCCATCAACGCCTTGTAGTCGCCGCTCGAGATGCCGCGCACGAAGAGGTTCGGGTCGAAGCTGGGCGAGGAGGCGCTGGCCAGCATGTCCCCGGTCTCGACGTCCAGCACCACGGCGGCGGCGGATTCCTCGCCCAGCCGCTGCATGGCGAAGTTCTGCAAGCCCGCGTCGAGCGTCATCTGCACCGTCTCGCCCTGCTGGCCCTCGATCCGTTCCAGCTCGCGCATCTCGCGCCCGGCGCTGTTCACCTCGACCTTGCGGGTGCCAGCCTTGCCGCGCAGCTCGGTCTCGAGCTTGGCCTCGACGCCGAGCTTGCCAAGCTGGAACTCGGGCAGCATCAGCACCGGGTCGGGGTTCTCCATCTTCGAGAGGTCGAAGTCCGAGACCGGGCCGACGTAGCCCAGCACATGGGCGAAGTCGCCGCCGCGCGGATAGCTGCGCGAGAGGCCGGATTCGGGCGAGACGCCGGGCAGCGCCGGGGCGTTGACGGCGATGGACGAGAACTGGTCCCAGCTCAGCCGGTCGGCGATCACGATGGGGGTGATGGCGCTGCGGCGGTTGATCTCGGCCAGAAGCGCCGCCACGGCGGTGTCGGTCATCGGGATCAGGTGGCGCAGCCGGGCGATCACCAGCGAGGGGTCGCCGGCCTCCTCGCGCGTGATGGTGGCGCGGTAGTTGGCCTCGTTCCCGGCCAGCAGCACGCCGTTGCGGTCGTGGATCAGCCCGCGGGCCGGGGGCAGCAGGCGCAGCTTGATCGAGTTGCCGTCCGAAAGCAGCCGGAACTCGTCGGCGCGGTCAAGCTGCATGGTCTTGAGCCGCCAGCCGAGGGTGGCCACCACCGCCGCCTGAATCGCGCCCAGCATCAGCCCGCGCCGGGTGATCTGGCGGGAGCTGTCGACGATCTCGCGGGCGGATTTCTTCATCGGGTCAGGTCATTCGCGGGTCAGGCAGGGCTTCGGGCAGGGGGCGGGCGGGGGTCAGGCGAGGGGCAGGCGGGGGTCAGGCGAGGTCCATCTCTCCGGGTGCGGCGCGGCGCAGGCCGAAGGCGCGCAGCACCACCACGACCAGCGGATAGGCCGCGAGCGTGGCGATCAGGCGCAGGATATCCTGCCCCAACGGCGGCAGCGGCGCCAGCGCCGGGGGGATCACGAAAAGCGTCATCACCACCCGCTCGGCCAGAAGCCCGAGTGCCACGAGCGCGCCGACCCGCAGCCATTCGGCCACGAACCCCTGCTCGGCCCAGCGGGTCTCGCGCCGCCGCGCGGCCTCGGTCGCCACCACGGCGATGGCGGCGCCAAGGCCGATCGGGCGCAGGAACAGCACGTCGGCCAGCAGCATGACGGCCGCCACAGACAGCACCGGCACCTGCTCGGGGCGGCGCAGCACCCAGGCGAGGGTCAACGCCATCAGCCAGTCCGGCCCCGGCCAGCGGATCGCGCCGGGCGACAGCGGCAGCAGCGCCACGAGGATCAGCCCGAGGCTTGCGGCGAGGTAGAGGGCCTGGCCGATCAGCCGGCGCTGGCGGGGCGCGTCGAGCACCGGCTCAGTCCTCGGCCTGGACTTCGCGGTCGGCCTCGGGCGCGGGCGAGTCGGTCGCCCGCACGGCGCCCGCCGCGGCGGCGGCCTCGGCCGTGCCGACCGGCGAGGGGGCGGGGCGCGGGGGCAGGGGCGGGCCGATGAAGCTGGGCGGCGGCGGCGGGATCAGCCCGCCCGCGTCGGCCAGCTGCTCGGCCGGGTGCGAGCGCAGCACGCGCAGGAACTCGAGCCGGCCATAGTCGGCCGCGAGCCGCACCCGCATTCGCCGGTCTGACGCCTGCACCGCCTGGCCGACCAGCAGCCCCGGCGGGAACAGGCCGCCGTCGCCCGAGGTGATCACGCGGTCGCCGGGGCGCACGTCCTCGGGCGATTCCATGAAGTCGAGGACCGGGAAGGGGGTGTTGTCCCCGGTCAGCAGCGCCCGCTGCCCCGAGGGCTGGATCGTCACCGGCAGCCGCGACGAGGGGTCGGTGAGCAGCATCACCCGGCTGGTGGTCTGCCCCACGCCCGAGATGCGGCCGACGAGCCCCAGCCCGTCCATCGTCGCCCAGCCGTCGAGGATCCCGTCCCGCGCGCCCCGGTTCAGCAGCACCGACTGGCGGAATGCGGTGCCCGCATCGGTCATCACCACGCCCGAGACCGAGGTCAGCGCCGGGTCCAGCCGGACGTTGTTCTGCGCCAGAAGCTTGGCGTTCTCCTGCTCAAGCTGGACGGCGGCCTCTTTCCAGGCCGACATCTTCTGCAGCTCGCGCCGCAGCTCCTGGTTCTGCTGGTAGAGGCGCTGATAGGACTGCGCCCCCGCGACCATCCGGCTCGCGGCCGTGACCGGCGCCATCGCCCAGTCGAGCGACGGCACGAAGCGGTCCACGAAGGCCGCGCGCATCCGCTCGGCCCGCGGGCTGTCGATGCGCCAGAACAGGAACATCCCGAACAGCACCAGCACCAGCAGCGCCACGAGGATGCGGCGCACGGGCGTCGCGTAGTCATGGCTGCGGCGCGCCATCGGCGGCCTCAGCTGTCGTAGTCGATGACGTGGCGCAGCTGCTTTTCGTATTCCAGCGCCTTGCCGGTCCCCAGCGCCACGCAGCTCATGGGCTGGTCGGCAAGGCTGATCATCAGGCCCGTCTGCTCGCGCAGCGCAAGGTCCATCTCGCCCAGCATCGCGCCGCCGCCCGACAGCATCACGCCGCGGTCCACGATGTCGGCGGCGAGGTCGGGGGGCGTCGCCTCGAGCGCGATCATCACCGCCTCGCAGATCGCCTGCACCGGCTCGGCCAGCGCCTCGGCGATCATCGCCTGGGTGATCTCGACTTCCTTCGGGACGCCGTTCAAGAGGTCGCGGCCGCGCACCTGCATGACCGCGCCGCGCCCGTCGTCGGGCATCCGCGCGGTGCCGATCGAGGTCTTGACCTTCTCGGCGGTCTGCTCGCCGATCAGCAGATTGTGATTGCGGCGCAGGTAGTTGACGATCGCCTCATCCATCCGGTCGCCGCCGATGCGGACGCTGCGGGCATAGACCACGTCCCCGAGCGAGAGCACCGCGACCTCGGTCGTGCCGCCGCCGATGTCGACGACCATGCTGCCGGTCGGCTCGGTGATCGGCATCCCCGCGCCGATGGCCGCGGCGATGGGTTCCGCGATCAGCCCGGCCTTGCGGGCCCCGGCCGAAAGCACCGACTGGCGGATGGCGCGCTTTTCCACCGGGGTCGCGCCGTGGGGCACGCAGACGATGACCTTGGGCTTCGAGAACGAGGTGCGGCGGAACACCTTCTTCATGAAGTGCTTGATCATCTCTTCGGCGCTGTCGAAGTCGGCGATGACCCCGTCGCGCATCGGCCGGATCGCCTCGATCGAGCCGGGCGTGCGGCCCAGCATCAGCTTGGCGTCCTCGCCCACCGCCAGGACCTGCTTCTTGCCGTCCTTGACGTGATAGGCAACCACCGAGGGCTCGTTCAGGATCACGCCCTTGCCCTTGACGTAGATCAGCGTGTTCGCCGTCCCGAGGTCGATCGCGATATCGGTCGAAAACAGACCGCCGAATGCCATGTGCCGTAATCCTTCGTCTGCCCGTTTTCAGGCGGCCCGTTTGCCGCCTGCTGTCCCGAGGCCATTGTTGATCTGTGACCGCACGAGTCGCCCGCGCGCCCTGTCTGGCCGATGGCCCATATAGGCCGCGCGACCCAGCGGTGAAAGCTGTTTTCGCCCGGCTCGGCGGAACCCCGCGCCGCCGCTACACCGTGTCGAGATAGAGCTCGACGGTCTCCTCGTCCGACAGCTCGGCCATGTAGTGGGCCTCTTGCCGCTTGGTCATCACGAAGTTCTCGATCAGATGCGCGGGCAGGATGCGGCGGATCTCGGGCGAGGCCTCGAAGGCGTCGATGGCCGCGCCCCAGTCGGCGGGCAGTTGCTCGAGCGGGTGGTCATAGGCATTGCCGCTGATCGGGGCGGGCGCCTCGGCCCGGTCCTCGAGCCCGTTGAGCGCCGCCCCCAGGATCACCGCCGTGGTGAGATAGGGGTTCACGTCGCCGCCCGGCGTCCGATGCTCGATCCGCCGCGCCTTGGGGCCCGACGAGGGGATGCGGATCGCCGAGGTGCGGTTCTCGTAGGCCCAGCCGATGCCGGTCGGCGCATGGGCATTCGGCACCAATCGGTCGTAGGAGTTCTCGTGCGGGGCAAAGACCAGCGTCGAGCCGGGCATCGCGGCCAGGCACCCCGCGACCGCATGGCGCAGCCGGTCCGAGCCCGCGTCGGTGCCGTCGTCGAAGATGTTGTCGCCGTTCCGGTCCAGCACCGAGAAATGCATGTGCATCCCCGAGCCGTTGAACAGGTGATAGGGCTTGGCCATGAACGACCCGGCAAAGCCGTAGCGGCGCGCCAGACCCTTGACCAGCAGCTTGAAGAGCCACGCATCGTCCGCCGCCTTCAGCGGGTCGGGCTGGTGCATCAGGTTGATCTCGAACTGCCCCGGGGCGGCCTCGGAAATCGCCGTGTCGGCGGGAATGTCCATCGCCTCGCAGCTGTCGTAGAGGTCGGTGAAGAACTTGTCGAAGGCGTCGAGCGCCCGCAGGCTCAGCGTCTCGGCCCCGGTGCGGCGCTTGCCCGAGCGCGGCGAGGGCGGCACCTGCAGATGCCCCGACTGGCTGTCGTCGACGAGGAAGAACTCAAGCTCGGTCGCCACCACAGGGGTCAGCCCCGCGGCCTTGTAGCGCTCGACCACGCGGGCCAGCGCCTGGCGCGGGCAGCCGTCATAGGGCCGCCCGTCGGGGTGGAACATCCAGAGCGGCAGAAGCCCGGTCGGCGCGTCGAGCCACGGCATCGGCATGAAGCCGCGCTCGGTCGGCATCAACAGCCCGTCGGGATCGCCCGCCTGGAACACCAGCGGCGAGTTCTCGACGTCCTCGCCCCAGATATCCATGTTCAGCACCGAATAGGGGAACTTGGTCCCCTCGGTCAGCAGCTTGTCGGCAAAGCGCGCCGGGATGCGCTTGCCGCGTGCGACGCCGTTCAGATCGGCCGCCGCGACGCGGATCGTCTTGACCTCCGGGTGGTCCCTCAGCCAGTCCATGTTCGTTCACCTGATGAGCTTGGGCCGATACCTCAGCCGCTGGGCGGCGCCCGGCAGATGCCGGTTCAGCCGCCGGTTGACGACCCCGAAAAGGGCGATGAGCCCGAGGGTCAGAAGAATGAAATACCCCGCCACGATCGGATAGGCCACGAAGGGGTTGAAGGTCTTGTCGGCCAGATAGCTCGCGTAATACAGGCTGTCGCCCATCTGCTGCACGGCCGGAAACGCCGAAAAGAACACCAGCGTGGTGGCGTGGAAGAGAAAGATCGCCTCATTGGTGTAGGCGGGCCACGACAGCCGCAGCATGGTCGGCCAGACGATGCGGCGGAAGCGCGACCAGCCCGAGAGGCCGTAGGCCTCGGCGGCCTCGAGATCGCCCTTGGGCACGTTGCGCAGGCCGCCGTGGAAGATCTCGGCCGAATAGGCGGCGGTGTTCAGGATCAGCACGATCAGCGCCCCGGCCCAGGCGCGGGCGAGCCACGCGGTCGGGATGGTGACGCCCAGCACGTTCAACCCCTCGCGCGGCAGCAGCACCACCGCCGAATAGGCGAGGAAGAACTGGATGAAGAGCGGGCTGCCGCGGAAGACGAAGATGAAGGCCTCGGCCGGGCGGCGCAGCCACGGGTTGTCGCTGGCCTTGGCGAGCGCCAGCGCCGTGGCGAGGAAGAACCCCACGGCCAGCGCGAGGATGCCGAAATAGAGGTTCCAGATCAGCCCCGAGCCGATCAGCACAAACTGGTGGCAGAGGTCGAAGTCGGTGCGCGGCAGGCCGCGCGCGCCGATCCCGATCGAGCGCAGGGCATAGTCGGCAAAGGTCTGCGCGCAGCTCATGGCGCGGCCCCGGCGTGGCGCATCCGCTCACCCGCCATCGTCGCCTGCCCACGCGACAGCCGCCCCGAGAGCCGGTCGATCACCCGCTGCGATATCCAGGTCATGCCGAGGTAGAACACCAGCAGCGCCAGGAAATACCACACCCGCCAGTCGCCGTGCGGATAGGCATAGGTCGAGGTCTTGGACCCGCCCAGCTCGCGCGCCCAGTAGACGATGTCCTCGACCCCGAGCAGGAACAGAAGCGGCGTGGCCTTGATGAGGATCATCCACAGGTTCGAGAGGCCGGGCAGCGCATAGGTCCACATCTGCGGGATCAGGATGCGGCGGTCGATCTGCCGCTGGCTCATGCCGTAGGCCTCGCCCGTCTCGAGCTGGGCGCGCGGAACGGCCTGCATGGCGCCGTAAAGGACGTTGGCGGCGAAGGCGCCGAAGACGAACGAGAACGCCACGATGGCCAGCGTGATGCCGTAGAGGTCATGCACCCAGGGCGCGGCGTTCGACAGCGGCAGCTTGGCGGCCGGGCAGACGACGAACTCGTTGCCCTGCCGGACCGGCACCGAGGGGTCGCAATAGACGCGGCTGCGCAGCCACTCGAGCCCCTGGTCGAGCGCGATTGGCACGAAGAGGAAGAAGATGATGTCGGGCACGCCGCGGACGATGGCGGCGTAGGTCTTGCCCAGCCAGCGCAGCGGCGTCAGGCGCGAGCGTGCGGCCATGGCGCCCGCGAACCCCATCGCCAGCGCGATTGGCGCGGTGGCGACGAGCAGCAGCAGGACGATCCCGAACGAGCGATAGAACAGCAGGTGCGTCCCCGAGGTGAGGTAGCACAGCATCCAGGCGAGGCCGTCGAGGGCCTTGGGGTCGGCGCATTGGGCGAACATGGGGCGAGGCAAGGCCGCCGCCCCGAGCGCGGGACGGCGGCCTCGGTCAGGGCCGGATCAGTTGCTGGCCGGGGCCGCAGGGGCCGGGGCCGCCGCATCCGCCGCAGGCGCCGCGGCCGGGGCCGCGGGGGCCGCCGCCGCGTCAGCCGCCGGAGCCGCCGCCGCAGATGCTGCCGCCGCCGGAGCCGCCGCAGGGGTCGCCGCCGGAGCTGCCGCGGCTGCCTTCGCCTCGGCGGCGAAGGTCTTGGCCTCGGGGCCGAACCACTTGCCGATCAGCGCGTCGAGGCTGCCGTCGGCCTTCATCTCCTCGATGGCCTTGTCGAACCGCGCCTTCAGCTCGGTGTCGGACTGGCGCATCCCGATGCCGATGCCTTCGCCCAGCGAGACGTTGTCCTGACCGGTGACCCACACCAGCTCGCCGTTCGAATCCTTCATGAACGGGGCGAGGAAGTCCTTGTCCGCGAAGACCGCGTCGGCCTCGCCGTTGCGGACCGCGGCGATGGTCTCCTCGCCGGTGGCGAACTCGACCAGCGTGGCGCCGGTTTCGGCCACGTGGGCTGCCTGGATGGTGTTGGTCTGCGCCGAGACGGTGCCGTTGATGTCGGCATCGGCGGTCTTGGCGAGATAGGCCGAGGGCGGCGGCGGGGTGTAGGCTTCCGAGAAGGCGATCGACTTCTTGCGCTCGTCGGTGATGTTCATGCCGGCCATGATGGTGTCATAGTTCGACGCCACCAGGTTCGGGATGATCGAATCCCAGTCGTTCTTGACCCAGGTGCACTGGGCGTCGATCTTTTCACACAGCGCGTTGCCGAGCTCGATCTCGAACCCGTCGAGCTGGCCCTTGTCGTTGACGAAGTTGTAGGGAGGATAGGCGCCCTCGGTTCCCATCCGCAGGTTCTCGGCCATGCCCATCCCGGCGGTCAGGGCCAGAACGGCCCCGGCAAGCATCAGTTTCTTCATCACTCTCTCCTGTCGGTCGTGTTGTCTCAGGCGGCCATGGTCGCGCTGAGGAATTGGCGCAGCCGGTCCGTCCGGGGTGCGCGGAAAACCTGTTCGGGCGGGCCCTCTTCCTCGACCCGGCCCTTGTGCAGGAAGAGGACGTGCTCGCTCACGTCCGCCGCCAGCCGCATGTCGTGGGTCACGAGGATCATCGTCCGGTGCTCGGCGGCGAGGTCCTTGATGACCTTCACCACCTCCTGCTGCAGTTCGGGGTCAAGCGCGCTGGTCGGCTCATCGAAGAGCAGCGCGCGCGGCTCCATGCAGAGCGCGCGGGCGATGGCGGCGCGCTGCTGCTGGCCGCCCGAAAGCTGCGCGGGCCACGCCTCGGCCTTGTCGCCGATGCCCACCTTGTCGAGCAGCGCACGCGCCCGCGCCTCGACCTCGGCCGGGCGCTGGCCCAGCACCGTCACCGGCGCCTCCATCACGTTCTGCAGGACGCTGAGATGGGACCACAGGTTGAACTGCTGGAACACCATCGCGAGGTTGGTGCGAAGCCGGCGCACCTGCGCCCGGTCGGCGGGCTGGCGGGCGGGGCCGTCGCTGGTCCAGCGCACGGGCTCACCCTCGATCACGATGTCGCCGCGCTGGCTGATCTCAAGCAGATTGCAGCAGCGCAGCAGCGTCGATTTCCCCGACCCCGACGAGCCGATGAGCGTGACCACATGGCCGCGCGGCGCGGTCAGGTCGACGCCCTTCAGCACCTCAAGCGCGCCATAGGCCTTGTGCAGCCCGTTGATGCGGATGACCGGCGCCGCATCGGCAGCGGGGGCGGTGCCGAGGGGGGCGGGGGACGGCGAGGGAATGGCGGGCGTCATGATCCGCCCATCTGGCGCAAAGCCGGGATGAATTGCAACGGGTTCGTGGCCGTGCCGGACGCGCCTCGGGCGGTCAGCTCAGGCTTCCGCCCTCGACCGACTGGCGGGCCAGCGCGCTATCCACATCGTTGACGCCCAGCAGGCTCGCCGCCAGCCGGATCGCGGATTCCTCGGCCGCGCCGCGCGGCCCGTCGGTCAGGGCCACCGACCACATCGCCGCGATGACCGAGCGGCGCTGGTCGAGCGGGATCCGCTCCTTCACCGCGCGGGTGAAGCGGACGGTGTCGGGGGCCTCGGCCTCGAGCATCTCGGCCGCCGCCCGCCGGTCCGAGGCGAGCGCCGGCGTCAGCCCCTGCCGTCGCCCGAGCAGCGCGTCGATCCGGGCCTTTTCCGCCTGCGTGTAGTGGTTGTCGGCCCGCGCGATGCGCACCAGCAGCGCCGCGACGGCCATTTCGGCGTCATCCGCCGAAAGCCCGGTTTCGGGCGGCGTCTCACCAAACAGCCGTGGCAGCAGATTCCTGAACATGGGCCGAGTATCCAACGCGTCCGCGGCGGTTGCAACATGATGAAGGTCAACGGCTTCAACCGCCCGCGGCGCGACGCGGGACGGGCGCGCGGAACCTGCGTCAGGCGCCCGCGGCGGGATCGTCCCAGCCGTCCACGATCACCACGTCCGCCTGGCTGCACGGTCGGCGCAGGGCGAGCGCCGCCTGATACTCGGCGCTCGCATAACAGGCCTCGGCGTCGGCGCGGCTGGCGAACTCGATCACCACCGTGCGCGGGCGCGCCGTGCCCTCGACCACCGACTGCGGCCCGCCGCGGACGAGGAACCGGCCGCCGAAGCGGGCAAAGGCCGCGCCGTTGGCGGCCCGGTAGGCCTCATACCCCTGCGGGTCATCGACGGTGACGTGGGCCACCCAGTACGCGCGGGGCATCAGTATTTCTCGGGCACGTAGAGCTCGCGCGGCAGCGTGTCGCGCTCGTAATCCGGGTTGAACACCCGGTCCGGCAGGCTGATCGGCTCATGCGCGATGTCGGTATAGGGGATCAGCCCCAGCAGGTGGCTGATGCAGTTGAGCCGCGCGCGCTTCTTGTCGTTGCCCGGGACGATGTACCACGGCGCCTCGGGGATCGAGGTACGCTCGAGCATCTCCTCCTTGGCCTTGGTGTAGGATTCCCAGCGCACCCGGGACTGCAGGTCCATCGGCGACAGCTTCCACTGCTTGAGCGGGTCGTGGATGCGCATGAGGAAGCGCATCTGCTGTTCCTCGTCGGTGATCGAGAACCAGTATTTCACCAGCCGGATGCCCGAGCGGACGAGCATCCGCTCGAACTCCGGGACGTCCTGGAAGAACTGCTCGACCTGCGGCTCGTCGGCGAAACCCATGACCCGCTCGACGCCGGCGCGGTTGTACCAGCTGCGGTCGAAGAGCACGATCTCGCCCCCCGCCGGCAGGTGCGGGACGTAGCGCTGGAAGTACCACTGGGTCTTCTCGCGGTCCGAGGGCGCCGGCAGCGCCACCGTGCGCACCACGCGCGGGTTCAGCCGCTGGGTGATGCGCTTGATCACGCCGCCCTTGCCGGCGCTGTCGCGGCCCTCGAAGAGCACGACGACCTTTTCCTTCGAGTGGCTGACCCAGTCCTGCAGCTTGATCAGCTCGGACTGCAGGCGCAGCAGCTCGGTGTAGTAGATCTGGCGGGGCAGGGGGTTCGGATGCATCTCCTTGTAGGCGGCGGCGATCTGCCGGGGCAGCATCGCGTCCTCAAGGTCGAGCTCGAAATCCTCGTCGAGGCCTTCGTCGATGGCGAGCATGTCGAAATCGGTGGTCATCGTCGGTCCCTGTCATGGCGCGGCAGTTGGCCGGATCATGCGAAGCTTTCGCCGGCGGCGCAACCGGGCGGCGCGGGGGGTGCGGTCGGCGCGGGCGAGGCGCGGGGCGGCATTTTGCCGCGCAGGTATGGGGAGGGCGGCTCGCGGAGTTGGGTCAGCGTTGGGCAGGGGGAAAAGCCGAAACCTTCAGGAAGAACACCGGGGCTCCTTCCGATGTCGAGGTGCGCAACCTCTGCCGGGAGCATCTCGGCACGGTGGCACGCCGCAGGGGCACTGCACACGCAATTGGCGCCTGATACCTTGACCCTGGACCGGGCTGCCCAGACTACCAGCCATCCGGCGACCGGCCCAACTATGTCAGCGAGGCCGACGACGCGCGAAGTGCCGGTTCATACTAGGTCGCACGGTCAATCGCCGGGACGCTGAGGGCAGCCCATCCGCGCCAAGCCGCGGGCAGCGACATCCGCATCAACTCACCGCGGTGATCCAGCTCGTGGCTCGGGAAGATTCTCCCACGTCTGACATCAGACAAGCGTCCGCTCGCGGACGGCGATGTTCGGTTGCCGCGCTGGAGCCGCCGACCGCATGGGCCGACCCACCCGCCGCGATGCTTGCCGCCATCACCTTAAATGCGGCGACAGTCCCGTACCGAGACAGCGAAGCGCGAGAGGCTCCCCTTACTCACCGTGGTAGGACGCCCCGCTAAGCACTAAACCCAGCCCGGCAGCGTTAGCCCGCCGCGGCCGGTCCTTCTTCGGCTCGGCGTGTATGCGCAGCGGCTTGGCGGCGGGATTGTCCACCGCCTCCTCGTTGACCGCCACCTCGGTCACGCTGCCCTGCTCCGGCCTGGCACCCAGCCAGGGCCCCGCCTGCCTCAGCTAACCCCGCGGCGGCCGGCTCCTTCTGCGGCTTGGTATGGATCTGCAACGGTTTGAGACAGGGTTAACCACCGCTTCCTCGTTCACCACCTCAGTCAAGCTGCCCACCTCCGGCAACTCGAGCATCGAGCCGAGCAGGCTCTCCCACGGTATGACACCGGCCAAGCGTTCGCTCGCGTCCTCAAAGTCGGTTGCCACGACCGGCTCCACCGGCCCATCGGGCCCATCCCGACCGCGATGCTTGCCGCGGTCGCCCAACGCAACGCAATAGCCACTAAGCGAGCAAGCGGAACGAAAAAGGCGCCAGCGAAACGCAAGAGGCGCCCCCCCCCCTCACCGCGGCAGGGCGCCCCCGCTAAACACCAAAACCCAACCCCGCAGCATCACCCCGCGGCTGCCGGCTCCTTCTTCGGCTCGGCGTGGATTTGCAGCGGCTTGGCGGCGGGGTTGTCCACCGCCTCCTCGTTGACCACCACCTCGGTCACGCTGCCCAGACCCGGCAGTTCGAACATCGAGTCGAGCAGGATGTCCTCCATGATCGAGCGCAGGCCGCGGGCGCCGGTCTTGCGCTTGATCGCCCGCCGCGCGATCGCCTTGAGGGCGTCGTCGGTGAAGGTCAGCTTCACGTCCTCGAGGTCGAAGAGCCGCTGGTACTGCTTGACCAGCGCGTTCTTGGGCGCGGTCAGGATGGTGATCAGCGCCTCCTCGTCGAGGTCGGTCAGCGTGGCGATCACCGGCAGGCGGCCCACGAACTCGGGGATCAGCCCGAACTTGAGCAGGTCCTCGGGCTCGAGCTGCTTGAACAGCTCGCCCACCCCGCGCTCATCATTGTCCTTGACCGAGGCGCCAAAGCCGATCGCGGTGCCCTTGTTGCGCTGCGCGATGATCCGGTCGAGCCCGGCGAACGCGCCGCCGCAGATGAACAGGATGTTCGTCGTGTCGACCTGCAGGAACTCCTGCTGCGGATGCTTGCGGCCGCCCTGCGGGGGCACCGAGGCGACCGTCCCCTCCATGATTTTCAGCAGCGCCTGCTGCACCCCCTCGCCCGAAACGTCGCGGGTGATCGAGGGGTTGTCGGACTTGCGGGTGATCTTGTCGACCTCGTCGATGTAGACGATGCCGCGCTGCGCCCGCTCGACGTTGTATTCCGACGCCTGCAAGAGCTTGAGGATGATGTTCTCGACATCCTCGCCCACATAGCCGGCCTCGGTCAGCGTGGTCGCATCGGCCATGGTAAACGGCACGTCGAGGATCCGCGCCAGCGTCTGCGCCAGCAGCGTCTTGCCACAGCCGGTCGGGCCGATCAGCAGGATGTTCGACTTCGCCAGCTCGATGTCGGTCTTCGACGAGTGGTTCAGCCGCTTGTAGTGGTTGTGCACGGCCACCGCGAGCACGCGCTTGGCGTGCTCCTGCCCGATGACGTAGTCGTCGAGCACGGCCATGATCTCGCGCGGGGTCGGCACCCCGTCGCCCGACTTGAGCCCCGAGGACTTCGTCTCCTCGCGGATGATGTCCATGCACAGCTCGACGCATTCGTCGCAGATGAACACGGTCGGGCCCGCAATGAGCTTGCGGACCTCGTGCTGGCTCTTGCCGCAGAAGCTGCAGTAGAGCGTGTTCTTGCTGTCACCGCCGGGCTGGTTGGCCATCGTCGTCGTCCTCGTTCGTCAGGTGCCCTGCGGCCGTGGCCCCGGGGTTCGTCGTCTAGCCGTCCCCTCGCCGGGCCCGCGGGCTGCGCCCAACGCCCGGTCCGGATGCGTCCGCCCATGTTAGGCAGCCCGCGCGGCGGTCACAATCCCGCATTTCCGTCGCAATCGACCGGTCGCACCGCACGGCGCGCCCGGCCGCGGGACCTCACGTCTCCGGCACCGCCTTGCCGCGGTCGGCCAGGATGTCGTCGATCAGGCCCCAGTCCTTCGCCTCCTCGGGCGACATGAACCGGTCCCGCTCGAGCGCCGCCTCGACCTCTTCCAGCGTCCGGCCGGTGTGCTTGACGTAGATCTCGTTCAGCCGCTGCTTCAGCTTCGAGGTCTCCTGCGCATGGATCAGGATGTCCGAGGCCGTGCCCTGGAACCCGCCCGAGGGCTGGTGGACCATGATCCGGCTGTTGGGCAGCGAGAAGCGCTGCCCCTTCTCGCCCGCGGCAAGCAGCAGCGAGCCCATCGACGCCGCCTGGCCGATCACCAGCGTCGAGATCCGCGGCCGGATATACTGCATCGTGTCGTAGATCGAGAGCCCCGCGGTCACGTACCCGCCGGGGCTATTGATATACATCGAGATGTCCTTGTTCGGGTTCTCGGCCTCGAGGAACAGAAGCTGCGCGCAGGCGAGCGTCGCCATCCCGTCATGGACCGGACCCGACAGAAAGATGATCCGCTCTTTCAGCAGGCGCGAGAAGATGTCGTAGGCGCGCTCGCCGCGCGACGTCTGTTCGACCACCATCGGGACGAGCGTGTTCATGTAGAATTCTGCCGGATCGTGCATCTCGCGCCTGTCGTCCCTGCCGTTGCCTGATGTGTATCTCGAATCGCCGCTGGTCCCGGCCCTGAGGGACCTTTCATAGGGGCGAAAGGTTGACAGAGTCTTAGTTACGGGCAACGTCCGCCGCAAGGGACCGGGGATTTCCGTGATGCTGCTGATGGTAGGCCTGGGCAATCCGGGCGCGAAATATGCGGGCAACCGCCACAATGTCGGCTTCATGGCGCTGGACCGGATCGCCGCCGATCACGGATTCTCGCCGTGGAAGTCGCGCTTTCAGGCGCTCACCGCCGAGGGGCGGCTGGGCGACGCGCGGGTGACGCTGCTCAAGCCGCAGGGCTTCATGAACCTCTCGGGGCAGGCGGTGGGCGAGGCGATGCGCTACCTCAGGCTCACCCCGGCCGAGGTCATCGTGCTGCACGACGAGCTGGACCTCGCCCCGGGGCGGGTGCGGGTCAAGCAGGGCGGCGGGCACGCCGGCCACAACGGGCTGCGCTCGATCCACCAGCACATCGGCGAGGCCTACGGCCGCGCCCGCATCGGCATCGGCCACCCCGGCCACAAGGACCGGGTCGCGGGCTACGTGCTCTCGGACTTCGCCAAGGCCGAAGAGGCGATGCTCGACGACCTGCTGCGCGGGATCTCGGACGGGGCGCCGGCGCTGGCGGCGGGGGACGGCGCGCGGTTCCAGAACGCCGTCGCCGCCCGCACCGCGCCGCCGCGCAACAGCGGCACCCGCCCCGCCCCGGCGCCTGCGCCTGCGCCCGCCGCGCCCCCCGCCGCGCCGCCTGCGCCCGACCCCGAGCCCGACCTCGCCAGCCGCCTGCGCGCCCTCACAGATCGCTTTCGCTGAACTCTTCCCTGCGCCAATATCCCGGGGTCCGGGGCAGCGCCCCGGTCCGGCCGCCGCAACCCGCGCCGCCCTCACCGGAAAGGACAGACGATGGAGCCTTCGCGCAACGTCCTCGGCACGCGGCTCGAGCCGTGCTCGACCGACCCGCTCACCGGCTTCTATCGCAACGGCTGCTGCGACACGGGGCGCGAAGACGCGGGCAGCCACACCGTCTGCGTGATCGTCACGGCCGAGTTCCTCGCGCTCTCGAAATACCTCGGCAACGACCTCTCGACCCCGCGGCCCGAGTACCGCTTTCCCGGCCTCAAGCCCGGCGACCGCTGGTGCCTCTGCGCCGCGCGGTTCCTGCAGGCGGCACAGGAATATGCCGCCCCGCAGGTGGTGCTCGAGGCCACGCACATCCGCGCGACCGAGATCGTGCCGCTGGAACTGCTGCGCGCCCATGCGGTTGAGCGGGACCGCTGACGGCGGCTCAAATCTGCCGCCCAAGCCATTGACCGACAAGGAGATCGCCATGACCCGCCTCGCCCTTGCCGCAGTGCTCTCGCTGCTTCCGCTGACCGCTACGGCCGCCGATCCGCTCGCCGACGGCACCCGGATCCGCCCCGAGGATGCCGCGCGGCTCGAGGCGCTCGACCGGGCGACCGGGGCGGCGCTGCGCCAGGCGCTGGGGCAGGGCAGCGCCGCCCAGGCGGCCGACGCGGCCGACACGCTGCGCGGCGCGGCGCTGGCGGCCACGCCCGAGGCGCTGATCGGCGACTGGTCCTGCCGGATGACCAAGATCGGCGGGTTGCAGGCGTCTGTCAGCTACCCGCCCTTCCGCTGCGCCATCACCCGCGACGGCACGGCGCTGCGCTTCGAGAAGCTGACCGGCTCGCAGCGCACGAGCGGCACGCTGCACCATGACGACGGTGTCTGGGTCTACCTCGGCTCGACCTTCGTGGCGGGCGAGGCGCCGCGCCCCTATGCCGACTTCCCCGACGACATGGACACCCAGGGCACCGAGACGCTGCCCGATGTGGGCCTGCTCGAGCCGATCGACGCCGACCGGGCGCGGATCCTCTTCCCGCTGCCCTACCGCGAGTCGGTGCTGAACGTCCTCACGCTCACCCGCTGACGGAACACCGGCAACGGCGGCGACCGAGACTCAGCCCTCGATCGCCACGCCGAGGTGCCGGGCGACGGTGAAGATGTCCTTGTCGCCGCGCCCCGAGAGGTTGACCACGATCAGGTGCTCGCGCGGCAGGTCGGGCGCGATCTTGGCCACATGGGCCAGCGCGTGGGCGGGTTCGAGCGCCGGGATGATCCCTTCGGTCTCGCAAAGCTGGGTGAAGGCCGCGAGCGCCTCGGTGTCGGTGACGCTCACATACTCGGCCCGGCCCATGTCCCTCAGCCACGCGTGCTCTGGGCCGATGCCCGGATAGTCGAGCCCGGCCGAGATCGAGTGCCCCTCGAGGATCTGCCCCTCGTCGTCCTGCAAGAGATAGGTGCGGTTGCCATGCAGCACGCCGGGCCGCCCGCCGGTGAGGCTGGCGCAGTGCTGCATCGTCTCGTCCACGCCCTTGCCGCCGGCCTCGACCCCGATGATCCGCACCTCGCGGTCGTCGAGGAAGGGGTGGAAGAGCCCCATCGCGTTCGACCCGCCGCCGATTGCGGCGATCACCGTGTCGGGCAGGCGTCCCTCGGCCTCCATCAGCTGCGCCTTTGTCTCGCGGCCGATGACGGTCTGGAAATCCCGCACCATGCCCGGATAGGGGTGCGGCCCCGCCACCGTGCCGATGCAGTAGAAGGTGTCGCGCACGTTCGTCACCCAGTCGCGCAGCGCGTCGTTCATCGCGTCCTTGAGCGTCCCGCGCCCCGAGCGCACCGGCACCACCTCGGCGCCCAGAAGCTTCATGCGGAACACGTTGGGCTGCTGGCGCTCGACGTCGTGGGCGCCCATGTAGACGACGCATTTCAGCCCGAACTTGGCGCAGACGGTGGCCGTCGCCACCCCGTGCTGGCCGGCGCCGGTCTCGGCGATGATCCGGGTCTTGCCCATCCGGCGGGCGAGCAGGATCTGCCCCAGCACGTTGTTGATCTTGTGGCTGCCGGTGTGGTTCAGCTCTTCGCGCTTGAGATAGACCGTGGCGCCGCCCAACCGCTCGGTCAGCCGGTCGGCGCGATAGAGCGGCGAGGGACGGCCGACATAGTTGCGCCACAAATCGTCCATCTCGGCGGCGAAGGCCGGGTCGTTGCGGGCCCGGCCGTATTCCGCCTCAAGGTCGAGGATCACCGGCATCAGCGTCTCGCTGACGAAGCGGCCGCCGAAGATGCCGAAGCGGCCCTGTTCGTCGGGGCCCGACATGAAGCTGTTGACGAGATCCTGGGCCATGCGCGCGCTCTCCTGGCTGGGCCGCGCGCCAAGGGGCAGAGGGGCGCGGGGCTAGAGGGTCTTCTTAAATCCGATGTGCGAGGGCGTAAACCCGAGCCGCTGGTAGAAGCGCTGCGCATCCGTCCGCGCGGCGTTGGTGGTGAACTGCAGGAGCGTCGCACCCCCGGCGCGCGCCCGCGCCTCGGCATCCGCGATCAGCGCCGCGCCGAGGCCCCTGCCGCGGCGTTCGGCGGCGACGCGGACCCCCTCGATCTGCGCCCGCCGCGCGGCCGAGAGCGACAGCCCGCTGATCAGCGTGATCTGGTAGCAGGCGACTACGCGGCCCTCGGCCTCGGCGACGATCAGGCGGTTGTCGCCCTCGCGCCGCATGGCGTCGAAGGCGGCGAGATAGGGGGTGAGGTCGGTGCCCTCGCGCCCGCGTCCCAGCAGGTCGTCGGATAGCAGCGCCACCACGGCGGCGACATCGGCGCGGGTCGCCTCGCGCCACACGGGCGGGACAGGGGTCATGGAGACCCGGCGCCGGCCTCGGCCGCCGCATCCGCCCCGGCGGCGCGGGCAAAGGCGCGTATCAGGTCCGCGTCCTTGACGCCGGGCGCGCTCTCGACCCCGGACGAGACGTCCACGGCCGGCGCGCCCGTCAGGCGGATCGCCTCGGCCACGTTGTCCGGCGTCAGCCCGCCGGCCAGCATCCACGGCTTGAGGAACCGCCGCCCGACCAGCAACCGCCAGTCGAAGGCGAACCCGTTGCCGCCCGGCAGCGCCGCCCCCGGCGCGGGCTTGGCATCGACCAGCAGCAGGTCGGCCACCAGCCCGTAATCCCAGAGCCGGTCCAGATCGGCGGGCGCCGCGATCCCCACCGCCTTCATCACCGGCAGCCCGGTGCGCGCCCGCACCTCGGCCACCCGCGCGGGGGTCTCGCCCCCGTGCAGTTGCACGATGTCGAGCGGCACCTCGGCCAGCACCGCGTCGAGCGCCTCATCCGTCGGGTTCACGAACAGCCCCACGCGCGCCAGCTCCTCCGGCATGGTGCGGGCGAGGGCGGCAGCGCGGGGGACGTCGAGATGACGGGGCGAGCGGGGAAAGAACACGAGGCCGCCGAAGCGCGCCCCCGCCGCCGCGGCGGCGGCGGCATCCTCGGCGCGGGTCAGGCCGCAGATCTTGACGGCGGCGCTCATCGCGCGGCCTGCAGGTAGGTTGTGGGTCACCAGCTCAGCGCCGGACCAGCGCCGGGGCATTGGTTGTGACAGGGGTCGTAGCGGTCGGGGCCGCAGCGGTCGCGCCCGGACGGCGCGGCGCATCCAGAATCGCCAGCACCTCATCGCGCGGCGCGGCGTGGGTAGTGCGCAGCCCGCCCACCTCGCGCTCGAGCCGGGTCAGCTCATGCGCCCGGCGCGCCGACTCCTGGCGCAGATGCGCCTCGCGCATCCATTCCCACACCAGCCCGAGCAGCATCCCGATCAGCAGCGACAGCAGGATCACGAGGAACAGCGGCATCCGCGCCGCCCAGCCGCCGCCGAAATAGGCATCGAGCTGGCCCGGGAACAGCCCGACCGTCACCAGCTGGCGGTTGGCCAGCGCCACCGTCAGCAGCGCCAACGCCAGCACCGCGACAAAGATCATGCGAAGATAGCGCATCCCGAACTCTCCGATTCATTCCGGCCCCGGACGCGCGTTGCGCTGCGCGCGGGCGCCCAAGAGCTGATCCGACAGGACTTGCCGCGCTCAGCCGTCGCTGTCCAGCCCGTTCAGCCGATCCCGCAGCAGCTTGCCGGTCTTGAAGAACGGGACGTGCTTCTGCTCGACCTCGACCGCCTCGCCGGTGCGCGGGTTGCGGCCCATGCGGGCGTCGCGCTTCTTGACCGAGAACGCGCCGAAGCCGCGCAGCTCGACCCGGTCGCCGCGGGCCATCGCCCCGGTGATCTCGTCAAAGACGGTGGCCACGATCCGTTCGACGTCGCGCCGGACCAGATGCGGGTTCTCGTCGGCGATCTTCTGGATCAGTTCGGACCGTATCATCGTTGCAAAACCCGTCATGCCTGGAACTGGGGGGCGAGGGTCCATGAGCTGCACCATGGACCGGCGCCGAGACTTGTCGCCCAACGCCGCGTCTCGGCTAAAGGTTGCAGAGGTTTCGCGCAACCCGCTGCCGCTGCACATGAAATGGCCGCCCCCACGCAAGGCGGGGGCGGCCGGTGTCTTCAGTCCGAGCCTCGGCTCAGCCGCGCGACTTCAGCGCCGCGCCGAGGATGTCGCCCAGCGACGCGCC
Organism: Paracoccus sanguinis; assembly: GCF_900106665.1. GTDB lineage: Bacteria > Pseudomonadota > Alphaproteobacteria > Rhodobacterales > Rhodobacteraceae > Paracoccus > Paracoccus panacisoli. The sequence continues at coordinate 100,322 of NZ_FNNA01000001.1, read as the reverse complement.
CGAATCGGACGAGCCGTACTGCTCGACGGCCTCTTTCTCTTCGGCGATCTCGCGCGCCTTGATCGACAGGCCCAGACGACGGGTCTTGGTGTCGATGTTGGTCACGCGGGCGTCCACCGTGTCACCGACCGAGAAGCGCTCGGGGCGCTGGTCCTGACGGTCGCGGGCCAGGTCCGAGCGGCGGATGAACGACTTGACGCCGTTGTACTCCACCTCGATCCCGCCGTCCTCGATCGCCGTCACCGTGACCGACACGACCGAACCGCGCTTCACGCCGTCCACGGCCTCGGTCATGGTGTCGTTCTCGAGCGCCTTGATCGACAGGCTGATGCGCTCCTTGTCGGTGTCGACCTCCTGCACCACGGCCCGGACGACGTCGCCCTTGCGGTAGTTCTGGATCGCATCCTCGCCGCGCTGGTCCCACGACAGGTCCGACAGGTGCACCATGCCGTCGATGTCGCCGTCGAGGCCCACGAACAGACCGAACTCGGTGATGTTCTTGACCTCGCCCTCGATCTGGGTGCCGGCCGGGTGGGTTTCGGCGAACACTTCCCACGGGTTGCGCATGGTCTGCTTGAGACCCAGCGACACGCGGCGCTTCTGCTCGTCGATCTCCAGCACCATGACGTCCACCTCCTGCGAGGTCGAGACGATCTTGCCGGGGTGCACGTTCTTCTTGGTCCAGCTCATCTCCGAGACGTGGACGAGACCCTCGATCCCGGCCTCCAGCTCGACGAAGGCGCCGTAGTCGGTGATGTTGGTCACGCGGCCCTTGTGGACCGAGCCGATCGGGAACTTCTCGGCCACCGTATCCCACGGATCGGACTGGAGCTGCTTCATGCCCAGGCTGATGCGGTGGGTTTCCTTGTTGATCTTGACGACCTGGACCTTGACGGTCTCGCCGATCGACAGGATCTCGGACGGATGGTTGACGCGGCGCCAGGCCATGTCGGTGACGTGCAGCAGGCCGTCCACACCGCCCAGGTCCACGAAGGCCCCGTATTCGGTGATGTTCTTGACCACGCCGTCCACGACCTGCCCCTCGTGCAGGTTCGAGATGACCTCGGCGCGCTGCTCGGCGCGGCTCTCTTCGAGGATCGCGCGGCGCGAGACGACGATGTTGCCCCGGCGGCGGTCCATCTTGAGGATCTGGAACGGCTGCTTGAGACCCATGAGCGGGCCCGCATCGCGCACCGGACGCACATCGACCTGGCTACCGGGCAGGAACGCCACGGCGCCGCCGAGGTCGACGGTGAAGCCGCCCTTGACGCGGCCGAAGATGGCGCCGTCGACGCGCTCTTCCTTGGCATAGGCCTGCTCGAGCCGGTCCCACGCCTCTTCGCGGCGGGCCTTCTCGCGGCTGATCGAGGCCTCGCCCCGGGCGTTCTCGACGCGGTCGAGATAGACCTCGACCTCGTCGCCGACCGACAGGTTGGGCTCTTCGCCGGGGGCTGCGAATTCTTTCAGATCGACGCGGCCTTCCATCTTGTAGCCGACGTCGATGATGGCCTGGCCCGCCTCGATGGCGATGACCTTGCCCTTGACGACCGAACCTTCGTCCGGGGTGTCGATTTCGAAGCTTTCGTTGAGGAGGGCTTCGAATTCCTCCATGGTCGCGGCTTTTGCCATGCGGCTGATCAATCCTTTGACGTTGTTGCGGGCCGGGCGGTTGGCTCCGCCGGTCTGGTGATTGGCAGGCCCGTGGCAACGACAAAGGGTCGCGGCAAATTGCCCGACCCGAGTTCAAGCGGCCTGTTGTGGCCCCGTCACACCATCCCGTCGCCCGGGACTGGCGCGCGTATAGCGCAGACGGGCGCGCGGGGCAAGCCGCGCTAGGCCGCGCCGGGCGGGCGTCCCGCGGCCTCGGCCGGCGGCACCACCGCGCCCCGCGGGCGGTAGGCCCACAGGATCGCGAGCGCCAGCACCATCATCGCGGCGGCAGCGACGAAGGGCATCCCCGGCGCATAGATCGGGGTGCTCTCGCGGGTGAAGAAGGCAAAGATCGCCGTCATGATCAGGGGCGAGATCCCCATCGCGATGGCCGCGACCGAGGAGAGCACGCCCTGCAACTCGCCCTGCTGGTCGTCGCGGGCGATGTTGGACATGATCTGCTGCAGCGCCGGCCCGCCCAGCCCGGCGATGGCGGCAAGCGGGGTGAAGGCCAGCGCCAGCACCGGGTTGGCCACCACCCCGTAGAAGAGGAAGGCCACGATCTCGAGCGAGAAGCCCAGGATCACCGTCCGCCAGACCCCGAAGCGGCGGATCGCGGGGCCGACCAGCACGCCTTGGACGAAGGCCATGGCGATGCCGAAGGCCGCCAGCGACAGCCCGATGTGCAGCGGGTCCCAGCCGAAGCGCGCCTTGCCGAAGAAGCTCCACACCGCGGGGTAAACGTAGCCCGCGAGGTTGAAGAGTGCGAAGACTGCGAGCAGCGGGCGAAGCCCCGGCAGCCGCCCGATGGCCGCGAACGAGGCGAGCGGGTTGGCGCGCGCCCACGAGAACGGCCGGCGGATCGAGCGGGTGACCGTCTCGGGCAGCACGAACCAGCCGAAGACGAGGTTCGCCGCAGCCAGCGCGCCCGCGATCCAGAACGGCGCCCGCAGGTCGATGACCGAGGCGAGGCTGCCGATCACCGGGCCGAGCACGAACCCGACCCCGAAGGCCGCGCCGATGAGGCCGAAGTTGCGGCCCTTTTCCTCGGGCGTCGAGATGTCGGCCATATAGGCCGCGGCGGTCGCGTGGGTGGCGGCCATGATCCCGCCGATGATGCGTCCGATCAGGATCAGCGTGACGGTGTGCGCGACCGCCAGCAGGATATAGTCCATCGTCATGACGAACAGAGCGGTCAGCATCACCGGCCGCCGCCCGTAGGCGTCCGACAGGTTGCCCACCACCGGCCCGAACAGGAACTGCATGGCCGAATAGGCGGTCCCGAGGATTCCGCCCCAGACCGCCGCCCCGGCGAGGTTCTGGCCGGTCAGCTCTTCCAGCAGGTTCGGCATGACCGGAAAGATCAGCCCCATGCCGGTCGCGTCGATCAGCACCGTGAGCAGCACGAACATCCGCGCCGCCCGCCCGCCCTTGCGGCGGAACGCGGCGCGGCGTCGGTCGGCGCGGCTGCGGGGCAGGGTGGTGGTCATGGTCGGGTGATCTGGTCGGGCGAACTGCAGGGGCAAGGGGCGGGGCGCGCGTGACGCTCTCTGCCACGCCCGGGCGGTCGGCGAAAGCCTGTTGTGGCGCGGCAGGCGCCGCGCGGGCGGACGCGCGGGGTGCGGCTCGGCCAGTGGCTCAGCACCATAAGGCCGCGTTATCAGCCGTCAGCGCGGCGCCCGCACCTCGGCCAGCGCGTCCTCGATCTCGGCCCGCAGCGCCCGCCGCTCGGCGGGGTCGAGAAAGGCGCCGAGCTCGATCTCGCGGCTGCCGTCGGTCAGCGTCAGGTAGTCCTCGACCGGCCCGTCCCGCCGCAGCGCGAGGCGCACCCAGTAGGGGTTGGCCTGCCACACCCGGTCGGCCCGGCCCGGATCGCGGCGGGTCACGGTCAGCCGCGCGGGCTCCAGCACCACCTCCTCGCGCGTCCCGCCGTTCTGCCAGCCGTGCTGCACCCCGCGCCACAGCCCCCACAGCGCCAGCGCCGCGAACGGCAGCAGCCCCCACATCACCGCCCGCCCGATCACCGCGACCAGCGGCAGCACCAGCGCCGCCGCCGCGCCGCCCATGACCCAGACGAAGCCTTCGGGCGTCAGCGAGCGGTGGCGCCAGAGCAGCACCCGCCGGCCCTCGGCAGAGGCGGGCTGCCACTCATAAGGCATGGCCGCCCCTCGCCGCAGGGCCCGCGTAGGGGCGGGTGCCGAGCGGTTCGGAAAAGCGCAGCAGGTAGCCGTCGGGGTCCGCAACGATGAACTGCCGCACGCCGGTCTCGACCGCGCCGGCGCGGTACCACATCTCCTCAACCGGCAGGGCCAGCGGATGGTCCAGCGGCGGCGCGAGCGCGGGCGCCGTGATCTCGAGGTTGAGGCCGCGCCCGAATGGCCGGTCCGCGGCCGTCAGGTCGGCGTCGAAGTTGCGCCCGGTCCGCAGCCCGTCCAGCATCACCTCGGCCGCCTGCGGCCCCTCGCCCAGCCGCAGCGGGGCGAACTCGTCCTCGGGGCGGTCATGGACGACCGCCCAGCCGAGCCTGAGATCGAACGCGAGCGCCGCCGGGAAATCCGACACGCTCAGCTCGGGGACCAGCGCGGGCATCCTCACCTCCGACAGAAAAACGGCCCCGGATCGCTCCGGGGCCGCTTCAACCTCAGCGCACGCTCAGTGGGCGCGGGCGTGGTCCCAGTCCTCGCGCTTGGGCAGCTGCTCGAACGTGTGCTCGGGCGGCGGCGAGGGCAGCGTCCACTCCAGCGTGTCCGCGTACTCGTTCCAGTAGTTGTTCTCGGTCACGCGCTTGCCGGCGAAGAGGGTGTAGAACACCACGCCGATGAAGAACAGGAACGAGGCGAACGACAGATAGGCGCCGATCGACGAGATGTTGTTCCAGTAGCCGAAGGCCTCAGGGTAGTCGATGTAGCGGCGCGGCATCCCCTCGCGGCCCAGGAAGTGCTGCGGGAAGAACAGCAGGTTCGAGCCGATGAACATCGCCCAGAAGTGCAGCTTGCCCGCCCACTCGGGGTACTGCCGGCCCGACATCTTGCCGATCCAGAAATACACCCCGGCGAAGATCGCATAGACCGCGCCCAGCGACATCACGTAGTGGAAGTGCGCCACGACGTAATAGGTGTCGTGATAGACCCGGTCGAGCGGGGCCTGGCTCAGCACCACGCCGGTCACGCCGCCGACGGTGAACAGGAACAGGAAGCCGAAGGCCCAGAGCATCGGCGTCTTGAACTCGATCGAGCCGCCCCACATCGTGGCGATCCAAGAGAAGACCTTGATGCCGGTCGGCACCGCGATCGTCATCGTCGCCAGCATGAAATACGCCTGCTGGGTCAGCGACAGGCCGGCGGTGTACATGTGGTGCGCCCACACGACGAAGCCGAGGATCGCGATCGCGGCCATCGCCAGCACCATCGGCAGGTAGCCGAAGATCGGCTTGCGCGAGAAGGTGGCGATCACGTGGCTGATGATCCCGAAGCCCGGCAGGATGATCATGTAGACCTCGGGGTGCCCGAAGAACCACAGGATGTGCTGGTAGAGCACCGGGTCGCCGCCGCCGGCGGGGTCGAAGAAATGGGTGCCGAAGTTGCGGTCCATCAGCAGCATGGTGATGGCGCCGGCCAGCACCGGCAGCGACAGCAGGATCATCCAGGCGGTGATGAACACCGACCAGGCGAACAGCGGCACCTTGAAGAGCGTCATGCCCGGGGCGCGCATGTTCAGGAAGGTGGTGATGATGTTGATCGCGCCCAGGATCGATGAGGCGCCCGAGACGTGGACGGCGAAGATCGCGAGATCCATCGAATAGCCGCCCTCGGTGGTCGACAGCGGCGGGTAGAGCACCCAGCCCACGCCCGAGCCCATCTGGTCGTTGCCGCCCGGCGCCAGCAGCGAGGCGATCCCCAGCGCGACGCCGGCGACGTAGAGCCAGTAGGACAGGTTGTTCAGCCGCGGAAACGCCATGTCCGGCGCGCCGATGTGCAGCGGCATGAAGTAGTTGCCGAACCCCCCGAACAGCGCCGGGATGACGACGAAGAACATCATCAGGACGCCGTGATAGGTGATCATCACGTTCCATAGATGCCCGTTCGGGGTGCAGACCTCACCGGCCGCGGCGGGGATCAGGCGCGCCCCCTCGAGGCACATGTACTGCACCCCGGGATGCTGCAGCTCCATCCGCATGTAGACGGTGAAGCAGACCGAGATCAGCCCGACGACGCCGGCGGTGAAGAGGTACAGGACCCCGATGTCCTTGTGATTGGTGGACATGAACCAGCGGGTGAAGAACCCGCGGGTGTCATGGTGCTCACCGTGGCCGTGAACGGCGGCGTCAGCCATGCGAATGCTCTCCTCAGAATCGGACCCGGCCCGGCTGGCGTGGCCGGCGGACTCCGGTCCGGTTCTAGGTCACGAATTCGAGTGAGGCAATGCGTCCGCGCAGCGGCGGCCGCAGATAAATGCAGCGGTGCCGACCGGCGGGGGCAGGGAGGCGATCCGGCTCAGGTCGCGCCTCGGCTAGCCCGCGCGGGGGGCAAGAGGAACGCCCCCGATGCGTCCTGCATCCGGGGCGCGCTGTCAGGTCACCCAGGCCAGCGTGGCCGAGGCGCCGGTGGGGCGGACACGAGGCCCGCCCGCCGCGGCTCAGTTCGAGGCCGGGGCCGCGGGCGCCGCGCCAGCCGCCGGGGCCGCCGCCGCAGGGGCTGCCGCAGCCGGGGCCGCTGCCGCCGGGGCCGCTGCCGACGGGGCCGCCGCGGCAGGCGCCGAACCGGCGGCCGGGGCCGCGCCGGCGTCCGGCGAGTGCTGGGTGAGGAAGGCGATCACGTCCGCCTGACCCTTGGCGAGTTTGAAGGTCATCTTGGTCTTCAGCTTGTTGTCGCCGGTCTTTTCCTGCGTGTAGCTGTTCGGGTCGGTGATGTAGTGCATCAGGTCCTCGGGCGACCACACCTCACCGGCCTCGCCGAGCTTCACCAGCGCGTCCGAGTACTTGAAGCCCTCTTCGGTGCCCGCCTTGCGGCCGACGACGCCGTAGAGGTTCGGGCCGGTCTTGCCGCCCTTCACGATGTCGGTCCCGTCGGGCGCCTGCACCATGTGGCAGGCCTTGCACTTGTTGAATTCCTTCTCGCCCTTGACGGGGTCGCCCGCGGCGTCCTGGGCTGCGGCCGGAACGGCCAGGGCGAACATGGCGAGAGTGGCGTAAAGGCTGATCTTCATCGGGTCGTCCTTCCAGGGCGTTTGACGTTTGCTTGCGCGGCGCAGCGGCCCCTCGGGCGCGCCGTCATGGACAGCTCATAGCACCGCCTGCAATCCCGCAACACGACATAAGTCAAATGGTTCGGTCAACCGGCAAAATGTCGCGGGAACGTGACCCTGAGGGCGGCGTCCAGATCGTCGATCCCGACCGGCAGACCGAGGTCCACGAGGCTCGTGACCCCGTGCCCGCTGATCCCGCAGGGGACGATTCCCGCGTAATGCGACAGGTCCGGCTCGACGTTGATCGACAGGCCGTGGAAGCTGACCCAGCGGCGCAGCTTGATGCCGATGGCGGCGATCTTGTCCTCGCGCATCGTCCCGTCGGGCAGGGAAGGGCGGTCGGGGCGGGCGATCCACACGCCCACCCGGCCCTCGCGGATCTCGCCCCGCAGGCCGAACCCCGCCAGCGCGTCGATCACCCACCCCTCGAGCGCCTGCACGAAGGCCCGCACGTCGCGCCCGCGGCGGTTGAGGTCGAGCATCACATAGACCACCCGCTGCCCCGGCCCGTGATAGGTGTACTGCCCGCCGCGCCCGGTGGGATGGACCGGAAACCGGCCCGGATCGGTCAGGTCCTCGACCCGGGCCGAGGTTCCCGCGGTATAGAGCGGCGGATGCTCGACCAGCCACAGCGTCTCGGGCGCCGTGCCGGCAAGGATCGCCGCCACCCGCGCCTCCATCCACTCGACCGCCTCGGGGTGGCCGACGGGGGTGGGGGTGAGCAGCCATTCGACCGCGCTCCCCTCGAGCGGGGGCAGCGTCACGGTGTCGGGGGTGGGAAGCGTCGCGGTCATGGCGCCGAGGTGGCCCGACCCGCCGCCGCGTGCAAGGGGGCAGCGTCCCAGCCCGGCCGAGCGCGGTCGTCGGGTGCGCACGATCGTTCGCATGAACTGTGCATGAACGGTGCATGAACATCAGGCGAACGGTGCACGGGATGTGCAGTGCCGTTTTCGCCGTGATCGCTCGCGGCTTCCTAACCGGCCCCGTCGCGCGCCAACCCACAACGTGAAACCCGCTCAACTTCACCCCGCACAACATGAGTTTTCCATTTCCCCCCGCGCGGCCTATATCCACCGCAAACCGCCCGCCCGGAGTCCGTCCCATGCCCCGCCTCTCCCCCGCCTTCGATGCCATCCGCGCCGCCGCCCGCGAGCGCATCCTCATCCTCGACGGGGCGATGGGCACGCAGATCCAGAACCTGCGCCTGGGCGAGGCGGATTTCCTTGGCGAATCAAACCGTTCCGGGGGCTGCGGCTGCCACCTGCACGCCGACCACCCGCAGCAGGGCAACAACGACCTGCTGAACCTCACCCAGCCCGAGGCGATCGAGGCGATCCACCTGCGCTATGCGCTCGCGGGCGCGGACATCGTTGAAACCAATACGTTTTCCTCGACCACCATCGCCCAGGCCGACTACGGGATGGAGGCGCGGGTGTTCGAGCTGAACCGCGAGGGCGCCCGCCTCGCCCGCCGCGCCCTCGACGCGGCGACCGCGCAGGACGGCCGCCCGCGCTGGGTCGCGGGGGCGCTGGGGCCGACGAACCGCACCGCCTCGATCAGCCCCGACGTCAACGACCCGGGCTTCCGGGCCGTCACCTTCGATCAGCTCCGCGCGGCCTATACCCAGCAGATTCGAGGCCTTGTCGCGGGCGGCGCGGATCTGATCCTGATCGAGACGATCTTCGACACCCTCAACGCCAAGGCCGCGATCTTCGCTGCCGAAGAGGTTTTTGCCGAGACCGGCCTGCGCCTGCCGGTGATGATCTCGGGGACGATCACCGACCTCTCGGGCCGCACCCTCTCGGGCCAGACGCCCACCGCCTTCTGGCATTCGGTGCGCCACGCGGCCCCCCTGACCATTGGCCTCAACTGCGCGCTCGGCGCCACCGCGATGCGCCCGCATCTGGCTGAATTGTCAGGCGTTTCCGACACGCTGATCTGCGCCTATCCGAACGCCGGCCTGCCCAACGAGATGGGCGAATACGACGAATCCGCCGCCCAGATGGCCGCCCAGATCGCCGGCTTCGCCGACGAGGGGCTGGTCAACGTGGTCGGCGGCTGCTGCGGCTCGACGCCCGAGCACATCGCCGCCATCGCCGCCGCCGTCGCCGGCAAGGCGCCCCGGCAAGTCCCTGACATCGCACCGAAACTGCGCCTCTCGGGGCTCGAGCCCTTCGTCAAGACCGACGCCATCCCCTTCGTCAACGTGGGCGAGCGCACCAACGTCACCGGCTCGGCGCGCTTCCGCAAGCTCGTCACCGCGGGCGACTATCCCGCCGCGCTCGACGTGGCCCGCGACCAGGTCGAGAACGGCGCCCAGATCATCGACATCAACATGGACGAGGGGCTGATCGATTCGGCCGCCGCCATGACCGCCTTCCTCAACCTCATCGCCGCCGAGCCCGACATCGCCCGCGTCCCGGTCATGATCGATTCCTCGAAATGGGAGGTGATCGAGGCCGGGCTGAAATGCGTCCAGGGCAAGCCGGTGGTGAACTCGATCTCGCTCAAGGAAGGCGAGGCCGCGTTCCTTGCCCAGGCGCGGCTCTGCCGGCTCTACGGGGCCGCGGTCGTCGTCATGGCCTTCGACGAGACCGGCCAGGCCGACACCGAGAACCGCAAGGTCGAGATCTGTACCCGCGCCTACAACCTGTTGACCGAGATGGGTTTCCCGCCCGAGGACATCATCTTCGACCCCAACATCTTCGCCGTGGCGACGGGGATCGAAGAGCACGACAACTACGGCAACGACTTCATCGGCGCGACCCGGCGGATCACCCAGACGCTGCCCCACGTCCATGTGTCGGGCGGTGTCTCGAACCTGTCGTTCAGCTTCCGCGGCAACGAGCCGGTGCGCGAGGCGATGCACGCGGTGTTCCTGTATCACGCGATCCAGGCCGGGATGGACATGGGGATCGTCAACGCCGGCCAGCTCGCCGTCTATGACCAGATCGACCCCGCGCTGCGCGAGGCCTGCGAGGACGTGGTCCTGAACCGCCGCCCCGCCGCCGGCGGCTCGGCCACCGAGCGGCTGCTGGACCTCGCCGAGCGGTTCCGCGCCGAGGGCGGCGCGAAGGGGCGCGAAAAGGACCTGCGCTGGCGCGACTGGCCGGTGGACAAGCGGCTCGAGCACGCGCTCGTCAACGGCATCACCGAATACATCGCGGCCGACACCGAAGAGGCGCGGCTTGCCGCCGAACGCCCGCTGCACGTCATCGAGGGGCCGCTGATGGCGGGGATGAACGTCGTCGGCGACCTCTTCGGCGCCGGCAAGATGTTCCTGCCGCAGGTGGTCAAGTCGGCCCGCGTGATGAAGCAGGCGGTCGCCCACCTGCTGCCCTACATGGAGGCCGAGAAGGCCGGTGGCGGCGCCCGCTCGGCGGGCAAGATCCTGATGGCGACGGTCAAGGGCGACGTCCACGACATCGGCAAGAACATCGTCGGCGTCGTTCTGTCGTGCAACAACTACGAGATCATCGACCTCGGCGTGATGGTCCCGGCGACGAAGATTCTCGAGACCGCGCGGGCCGAGGGGGTGGACGTGATCGGGCTCTCGGGCCTCATCACCCCGTCGCTGGACGAGATGGTCCATGTCGCCGCCGAGATGGAGCGCGAGGGCTTCGACATCCCGCTGCTGATCGGTGGGGCCACGACCAGCCGCGTGCACACGGCGGTCAAGATCGACCCCCGCTACCGCGCCGGGCAGACCGTCTATGTCACCGACGCGAGCCGCGCGGTGGGCGTGGTGGCGAACCTGCTGGGCGAGGCAAAATCAGGCTATGTCAGCCAGTTGCGGGCCGAATATCAGGATGTGGCTGAACGTCACGCCCGCGGCCAGACCGACCGCGAGCGCCTGCCGCTGGCGGCGGCGCGCGAGAACGCGTTGAAGCTCGACTGGGCCGCCTACCGGGCCACCGCGCCGCAGTTCACCGGCCCGCGGGTGGTCGAGGACTGGAATCTGGCCGAGATCGCCCGCTACATCGACTGGACCCCGTTCTTCCAGACATGGGAGATGAAGGGCGTCTATCCGCGCCTGCTCGACGACCCGAAGCAGGGCGAGGCGGCGCGCGCGCTCTTCTCCGATGCGCAGGCGATGCTGGCGCGGATCATCGACGAGGGCTGGTTCAAGCCCCGCGCGGTGGTGGGCTTCTGGCCCGCCAACGCGGTGGGCGACGACATCCGCCTGTGGACCGGCGACGACCGCACCACGCCGCTCGCCACGCTGCACACGCTGCGCCAGCAGCTGCCCAAGCGCGACGGGCGGCCGAACGTGGCGCTCGCCGACTTCGTGGCGCCCGAGGGGCAGTCCGACTGGGTCGGCGGCTTCGTCGTTACGGCCGGCGACGAGACCGCCCGCGCCCAGGCCTACCGCGACGCGCACGACGATTTCTCGGCGATTCTCGTCCAGGCGCTGGCCGACCGCTTCGCCGAGGCGATGGCCGAGATGCTGCACGAGCGGGTGCGGCGGTCCTACTGGGGCTACGCCCCGGACGAGGCGCTCTCGACCGAAGAGCTGGTCGCCGAATCCTACCCCGGCATCCGCCCCGCGCCCGGCTATCCCGCGCAGCCCGACCACACCGAGAAATCCACCCTCTTCTCGCTGCTGGCCGCCACCGAGGCGACCGGCGTCGAGCTGACCGAGTCGATGGCGATGTGGCCGGGGGCGTCGGTCTCGGGCCTCTACATCGGTCATCCCGGCGCCTATTACTTCGGCGTGGCCAAGGTCGAGGCCGATCAGGTCGAGGATTACGCCGCCCGCAAGGGCATGAGCCTGGCCGAGGCCGAGCGTTGGCTGGCGCCAGTGCTGAATTATCTGCCGGGACGTGTCGTCGCCGCCGAATGACCCCTTTTCAAACCCGGCGGGCGCGGCTATGTCACGCCCACCACGGAATGCGGTCGTGGCGGAATTGGTAGACGCGCAGCGTTGAGGTCGCTGTTCCCTAACCGGAGTGGAAGTTCGAGTCTTCTCGACCGCACCATGAATGAGGGGCGCTCCGGGCAACCGGGCGCCCCTTTTTCCTGTCCGAAGCGCCCGCTCGCTGTCGCAATCCTGCCACCGAAATGACGCAAGCCTGCCGCGTTCATCGGCCCCTGACCGCTAGATTCGGATTGCGGCGCGCGGTGATCGCCGCTTAGTCTCGCACCGCATCGGACCGACCAAGGAGGGGCGCGTGGGTACGTCTTCGGCCAGGAGCGACGGTTTCGTCGTCTTCGACCATGTCCAGAAAAGCTATGACGGCCAGTCCCTTGTGGTGAAGGACCTCAACCTGGACATCGGCAAGGGCGAGTTCCTGACGATGCTCGGGCCGTCCGGGTCGGGCAAGACGACCTGCCTGATGATGCTCGCCGGCTTCGAGACCGCGACCAACGGCGAGATCCGTCTGGACGGCAAGAACATCAACGACGTCCCGCCCCACAAGCGCGGCATCGGCATGGTGTTCCAGAGCTACGCGCTATTCCCGCATATGTCGGTGGGCGAGAACCTCGCCTTCCCGCTCGAGGTGCGCGGCATGGGCAAGGCCGAGCGTGAGAGCCGGATCGCCCGCGCGCTCGACATGGTGCAGATGGGCAAGTTCAAGAACCGCCGCCCGGCGCAGCTCTCGGGCGGCCAGCAGCAGCGCATCGCGCTGGCCCGGGCGCTGGTGTTCGACCCCAAGCTGGTGCTGATGGACGAGCCGCTCGGCGCGCTCGACAAGCAGCTGCGCGAGCATATGCAGTATGAAATCAAGGCGCTGCACGAGAATCTGGGAATCACCGTGGTCTATGTCACGCATGACCAGGGCGAGGCGCTGACCATGTCGGACCGGATCGCGGTCTTCAACGACGGCCGCATCCAGCAGCTCGCGCCGCCCTCCGAGCTCTACGAGAAGCCGCAGAACAGCTTCGTCGCGGGCTTCATCGGCGAGAACAACAAGCTCTCGGGCGTGATCGAGAAGCTCGACGGCGAGCGCGCGGTGGTTCGCCTGCCGAATGGCGAGCTGATCGACGCGACCGCGGTCAACGTCCGCGAGGCGGGCCAGCCGACGCTCGTCTCGATCCGCCCCGAGCGGGTCGAGTTCAAGCCCGAGATGATGCCGCAGGGCGCCCACACCATCGACGCCGAGGTGCGCGACGTGATCTACATGGGCGACATCCTGCGGGCCCGGATGAAGGTGGCGGGCAGCGACGAGTTCGTGATGAAGTTCCGCAACACGCTGGGTCAGACCCGGCTGTCGCCCGGCCAGCACATCCGCATCGGCTGGAACCCGCAGGATGCCCGGGCGCTCGACCCGGTCTGACAGACCCAATCAACGACAAGACCAACAGGAGAGAGACATGAAGAAGCTGCTGATCTCGACCACCGCGCTGGTGGTGCTCGCCGGCGCTGCCTCGGCGCAGGACAAGGTCCTGAACGTGCTCGACTGGGGCGGGTCCTACGGCGAAAGCCACAAGGTCGCCTATAACGCGCCGTTCGAGGAAAAGACCGGCATCAAGATCACCGTGACCGACGCCGACAACCCCGCCACGCCGATCAAGGCGATGGTCGAGGCGGGCAACGTCACCGCCGACGTGGCCTCGGTCGAATATGCCGACGCGGTGCGGCTGTGCGACGAGGGCGCGCTCGAGCAGATCGACCCGGCGATCCTGGCAGCCGGTCCGGGCGGTGAGGCCGCCAAGGACGACTTCATCGAGGGCGCGGTGACCGAATGCTTCGTCGCCACCGACGTCTATTCGATGGTGCTGGCCTATGACGACAGCAAGTTCGCCGACGCCAAGCCCGCCACCCCGGCCGATTTCTTCGACACCGCCAGGTTCCCGGGCAAGCGCACCATGCGCAAGGGCGCCAAGTTCAACCTCGAGCTGGCGCTGATGGCCGATGGCGTGCCGGCGGCCGAGGTCTATCAAGTTCTGGGCACCCCCGAGGGCGTCGACCGCGCCTTCAAGAAGCTCGACACCATCAAGAAGGACGTGATCTGGTGGGAAGCCGGCGCCCAGCCGCCGCAGCTGCTGGCGGATGGCGAGGTGACCATGGCCTATGCCTTCAACGGCCGGATCTTCAACGCCGCCGTGGGCGAGGGCAAGCCGTTCAAGATCATCTGGGACGGCCAGATCTACGAGATGGAAGGCTGGGTGGTGCCGAAGGGCGCGCCGAACAAGCAGAACGCGATGGACTACATCGCCTTCTCGACCGAGGCGCCGCAGCTGGCCAAGGCGGCCGAGCAGATCAGCTACGGCCCGCCGCGCAAGTCGGCCTCGGGCCTCGTCGGCAACATCGCCGGCAAGGACCAGCCGATGGGGCCGCACCTGCCGACCTCGCCCGAGAACCTCGAGAAGGGCCTGAGCTCGAACCTCGACTTCTGGGTCGATCATGACGGCGAGCTGAGCGAGCGCTTCAACGCCTGGCTGGCTGGCTGACGAACGGGTTGCAATGGTCCCCCGCGCCGCGTGGTGCGGGGGGTATCCGGGCCGCCGATGCGGGCCTGACCGGCGCCGGCGCCCATTTTCGTGGAGGGGAAAGAGACATCATGAAGACCAGACTGATCCTCGGCACCGCGCTGGCGCTGATCGCCGCGCCCGCCCTGGCCGAGGGGCCGCTGAACGTCACCACCTACGGCGGCGCCTTCGCCAAGACGGTCGAGGAGGCCTACGTCAAGCCGTTCAGCGAGGCGACCGGCATCCAGACGAGCGTGCTCGACGCCTCGGACCCGCCCGCCAAGCTCAAGGCCGAGGTCGAGGCGGGCAACATCACCTCGGACGTCTATGAGGTCGAGCAGTCGGACGTGATCCGGCTGTGCGACGAGGGGCTGATCGAGCCGATCGATCCGGCGGCGCTGGCCAAGGGCGCGGACGGCTCGGCCGCGGCCGACGACTATCTGCCGAGCGCGCTCAACGAGTGCGGCACCGCGATCATGGTCTGGTCCACCGCCATCGCCTATGACAAGGACGCCTTCCCGAACGGCGCCCCGCAGACGGTCGCGGATTTCTTCGACACCGCCAAGTTCCCCGGCAAGCGCGGCATCATCAAGCGGCCGAAATACGCGCTCGAGTTCGCGCTGCTGGCCGACGGCGTGCCCGCGGCCGAGGTCTATGACGTGCTCTCGACGCCCGAGGGCGTGGACCGGGCGTTCAAGAAGCTCGACACGATCAAGGGCGACGTCGTCTGGTGGGAAGCCGGGGCCCAGGCGCCGCAGCTGCTCGCCGACAAGGAGGTGTCGATGACGCTGGCCTACAACGGCCGGATCTTCGACGCCATCGTGGGCGAGGGCAAGAACTTCGGCTTCGTCTGGGACGGCGTGAACCTGGACATGGACTACTGGGTGATCCCCAAGGGCGCGCCCGGCAAGGACGCGGCGATGAAGTTCATCGCCTTCGCCTCGGACCCCGCCCGGCAGGCCGTGATGTCGAGCATGATCGCCTATGGCCCGTCGCGGAAGTCGGCGGCGGCCAGCGTCGGCAAGTACAAGGACGGCAAGACCGACATGGCGCCCTATCTGCCCTCGACCCCCGAGAACGCCGAGAAGGGGCTGGTCAACGACGCCGCCTTCTGGGCCGACCACGGCACCGAGCTGACCGAGCGCTTCAACGCCTGGCTCGCCAGCTGATCCCGCGCGCCGGGGCGCCCGTCGCGGGCGCCCCGGTCCCCAACTCACGGACCCCTTGCCATGCTGATGCGCCTTGCCCTTCTGCCGCTGCTCGTCTCGGTCGCCCCGGTGCCCTGGGCCGGTGCGGGTGAGCTGCGGGTGCTGTCCTGGGGCGGCGATTTCTCGGCCGCGCAGGAGGTGGCGATGGCCCGCCCCTTCACCGAGGCGACCGGGACGATGGTGCGGTTCTCGGACAGCGACGACCCGCACGGCATGGTCCACGCCGAGGTGCAGGCCGGCAACGTCACCACCGACGTGGCCAGCGTCGGGCAGGGGGCCGCGATGCGGCTGTGTGACGAGGGCGAGGTCGAGCCGATCGACCCCGCCACCCTCGTCCCCGCCCCGGACGGCACGGCCGCGACGGCGGACTTCATGCCCGGCACGCTCGGGCCGTGCTTCGTGCCGACCGACATCTATTCCACCGTCATCGCCTATGACGCGCGCCGCGCCGCGCCGACGCAGGCGGCGGATTTCTTTGACCTGACGCGCTTCCCCGGCCGCCGTGGCCTGTCGCGCACCCCGCAGTTCACGCTTGAGCTGGCGCTGCTTGCCGACGGTGTCCCGCGCGATCAGGTCTATCCGCTGCTCGCCACGCCCGAGGGGCAGGACCGCGCCTTCGCCAAGCTCGACACGATCAAGCACGAGGTCGTCTGGTGGGAGGCCGGCGCCCAGCCCGTGCAGCTTCTTGCCGATGGCGAGGTGGCGATGGCCGCGGCCTACAACGGGCGCATCTTCAAGGCGGCCGAGGTGGACGGGCTGCCGCTGGCGATCCTGTGGGACGCGCAGATCTACGAACTCGAGGGCTGGGTGATCCCCAAGGGCGCCCCGAACCGCGCCGGCGCGCTGGCCTTCGTCGCGGCCTCGACGGCGCCCGAGCCGCTGGCGCGCTTCGCCGAAGAGCTGCCCTACGGTCCCCCGCGGCTCTCGTCGCAGGCGATGGTGGGCAATTTCGCAGGGACCACCAAGCGCGGCGCGCCGGTGCCGATGACCCCGCATCTGCCGACCGCCCCCGCCAACGTCGCCACCGCCCTGGCGGTGGACCCGCAGTTCTGGGCCGAACACGAGACCGAGCTGCGCGAGCGTTTCGCCGCTTGGCTGGCCGCGGGCTGAGAGGAAGGACCCGAGCATGGCATCTGCACTCGACCCCCACGCCGCCGTGGTCGCCGGCGCCTCGGGCGCCAGCCCGACCGTGACCGCCCCCGGCGCGCCGCTGACCACCGCCGACGGCCGCCCGCTCGCCCGGGCGCTGGCCCGCAGCCAGGCCAAGGCGCGGCGCCGCGCCTTCATGCTGGTGCTGCCGCTGCTGGCGTTCATCGTCATCACCTTCGTGATTCCGATCGGGCAGATGCTGCACCGTTCGATGTACAACGACGGCTTCTCGGCCAACATGCCGCAGACCTCGGCCTGGTTCGCCGAGCACAAGCCCGGCACCCAGCCGGACGAAAGCGCCTTTGCCGCGCTCGCCGCCGACCTCAAGGCCGCGGCCGACAACCGCACCGTGGGGATCGTCGGCACGCGCATCAACTATGACGTGCCCGGCACCCGCTCGCTCTTCACCGCCACCGGGCGGAAGGCGCGCGACGGGTTCGAGCCGCCCTACCGCGAGGCGCTGCTGGATGCCGACCCGAAATGGGGCGAGCCGATGCTGTGGCGGGCGATGCGCAATGCCTCGACGGCGTACACCGCGAACTTCTACCTCGCCGCGGTGGACCGCACCCGCGACGACGCCGGCAACGTGGTCATGGCCCCGCCGCAGCAGCAGGTCTACGTGATGCTCTTCAAGCGCACGCTGATGCTGTCGCTGCTGATCACCTTCACCACCTTCCTGCTCGGCTTCCCGATCGCGCATCTGCTGGCGACGCTGCCGATGCGGAAGTCGAACCTGCTGATGATCCTCGTGCTGCTGCCGTTCTGGACCTCGCTTCTGGTGCGGACCACGGCCTGGATGGTGCTGTTGCAGCAGCAGGGGGTGATCAACGACCTGCTGGTCTGGCTGGGGGTGATCGGCAACGAGCAGCGGCTTCAGATGATCTACAACCAGCTCGGCACGGTCATCGCCATGACCCACATCCTGCTGCCGTTCATGATCCTGCCGCTCTATTCGGTGATGCGGACCATCAACCCGAGCTACGTACGCGCCGCCAAGTCGCTGGGCGCGACCTCGTGGACGGCGTTCCGGCGGGTCTATTTCCCGCTCACCTTGCCGGGGCTGGGGGCCGGGGCGCTGCTCGTCTTCATCCTGGCCGTGGGCTACTACATCACGCCCGCGCTGGTCGGCGGCTCGACCGGGCAGCTCATCTCGAACATGATCGCGATGCACATGACCGAGACGCTGAACTGGTCGATGGCGGCGGCGCTGGCGGCGATCCTGCTGGGCGCGGTGCTGGTGCTCTACTGGATCTACGACCGGCTGGTCGGGATCGACAATCTCAAGCTGGGGTGATCCGACATGGCGCTGCCCACCTACGCCTCGCCGCTGGAGCGGGTCTGGCACTGGACCTACATCGCGATCTGCGTGGCGATTTTCGTCTTTCTGATCGCGCCGATCCTGGTGGTGATCCCGCTCAGCTTCAACGCCGAGCCCTACTTCACCTTCACCGAGAAGATGCTGTCCTTCGACCCGGACGGCTATTCGATGCGCTGGTACGACACGCTGCTGACCTTCGGAAGGTCGCGGGCCGACGCGCCGCGGGACGCGAGCTGGTGGGCGGACGCCTGGGCCAACGCCAAGTGGCTGAACGCGGCGAAGAACTCGCTGATCGTCGGGTTCTTCTCGACGATCCTCGCCACCGTGCTGGGGACGCTGGCGGCGCTGGGGCTGTCGCGCCCTGAGATGCCGTTCCGGCGGATCATCATGGCGGTGCTGATCTCGCCGATGATCGTGCCGATCATCATCACCGCGACGGGGATGTTCTTCTTCTACTCCTCGACCTGCGTGGACACGACGAGCACCATCGGCCGCCTTTTGGCGCCGATGCTGTCGAACTCGGGCTGCCTCGCCAACACCTACCTCGGCGTGATCCTTGCGCACGCGACGCTCGGGATTCCCTTCGTCATCATCACCGTGACGGCGACGCTGATCGGGTTCGACCAGTCGCTGAACCGCGCCGCGGCCTCGCTGGGGGCGAACCCGCGGACCACGTTCTTCAAGATCACCATGCCGCTGATCCTGCCCGGCGTGATCTCGGGGGCGCTGTTCGCCTTCGTCACCTCGTTCGACGAGGTCGTCGCGGTGCTGTTCATCGCCGGCCCCGACCAGCAGACCATTCCGCGGCAGATGTGGAACGGCATCCGCGAGCAGATCTCGCCCGCCATCCTCGCGGTGGCGACGCTGCTGGTGATCTTCTCGATCGCGCTGCTGGCGACGGTCGAGGTGCTGCGGCGGCGGGGCGAGCGTCTGCGTGGGCTGACCCCGGCGTGAGGGCGGGGTGGGGGGACGAGCCCGCCACGCGGCGCTCGGCCGGAGCTGCCGCGACCCCGGCGCTCGCGGTCTCCGCCGCCCTCGACCGCACTGTTGCGCTGACGAGAACGCCCTAGCCCACCGATGCCCCGTTCCGGCGTCAGGGCCTAGGGCAGCAGCGCGAGCCAGCCCCAGATCGTCAGGATAGACAGCGCCGTGGCGATCAGGACCGAGGACGCCGCCGACCGGATCGCTGACTGGTAGAGATTGGCGAACAGGTACGCGTTGACCCCCGGCGCCATCGCCGCCGTCACCACCGCCGAACGCAGCCCCGCCACGGGCAGGCCCAGCATCTGCCCCAGCCACCAGGTCAGCGCCGGGTGCAGGATCAGCGAGCAGGCGCAGATCAGCGCGATCGAGGCCGCGTCGCCCTGCGGCTTGTAGCGCAGCAGCACGCCCCCCAGCGCAAACAGCGCCGCCGGCAGCGCCGAGCGGGCGATCATCTCGACCGCCGCCCAGAAGCCGCCGGGCAGCACCAGCCCGGCCATGGTCAGCACGTTCATCGTCAGCCCGCTGAGGATGCCGATCACCAGCGGCGTCCTGAGCACCCCCCGGAGCGCCCGCCCCGCGACGCGACCCGCAGAGACGCCGGTGCCGCGGGCGCGCGTGAACTCCATCACCGTGATCCCGAGTGTGTAGAGCATCGGCGAATGCAGCGCGATGATGGCGAAGTTGCCGGCGAGCGACTCGGTGCCGTAGGCGCGCTCCATGATCGGGATGCCGAGCAGCAGCGAGTTCGAGAAGAGGCAGGCGAAGGCGACGGCGACGGAATCCTCGGGGCTCCGGCCGATGACGCGGCGCGCGACGACCCAGCCGACGAGGAACGAGGCGAGCGCGCCGGCGTAGAACGACACCAGCAGCCGCGGGTCGAACTCGGCCGAGAGGTCCAGCGCCGCCATCGACTTGAAGAGCAGCACCGGCACGCCGAAGTTCTGCGCATAGCGCTGCAGCCCGTCCACCGCGGCCGGCGCGAAAAGCCCCCGCCAAGCCACGAGATAGCCGAAGCCGATGACCAGGAAGACCGGCAGGATGACGTCGAAGAGCGCCGTCACAGCCGGATGTCCATCCCGTCATGGGCCGGGACGATGTGGTCGGGGGTCTCGGCCATGACGGCGTCATGGTCGAGGTCGATGTGCATGTTCGTCAGCACCCCGCGCCGCGCCCGCGACCGCGCGATCCACTCCAGCGTCAGGGCGAGATGCGCGTGGCTCGGGTGCGGGGCGTAGCGCAGGGCGTCGCAGATGAAGACCTCGGGCTCCATGATCGCGGGCCAGGCCGCCTCGGGGATTTCCAGGACGTCGGGCAGATAGACGAGGGCAGGGGCGCCCGCGCCGGCGCTGATCCGGAACCCCAGCGCCGGGGTGGCGCCGTGATCGACGGTGAAGGGGGTGAGGTGCAGCGCCCCGCCGGCGCCCTCGATCGCGAAGGGCCCGTCGATCCGGTTCAGCGTCACGATCGGCGGATAGCCCGAGCCGGGCGGCGTCTCGAAGACATAGCCGAAGCGGGTCCGCAAGGCGGCCTCGGTCGGCGCGTCGGCCCAGCCGGGCAGCAGGCTGTGGCGGTTGTGGACGATCTGGCGCAGGTCGTCGATGCCGTGGATGTGGTCGGCGTGGGCATGGGTCCAGACCACCCCGTCCAGCAGCCCGACGCCCGCGTCGGTCAGCTGCGGCACGAGGTCGGGGCCGGTGTCGACGAGCACCCGCGTGACGCCGCGGGGGCCGTGGCGCTCGACCAGCAGTGCGCAGCGGCGGCGGCGGTTCTTCGGATTCTCGGGGTCGCAGGCGCCCCAATGCCCGCCGAGCCGCGGCACGCCGCCGGACGACCCGCAGCCGAGGATGACGGCGCGAAGCTGCCCCCCGGCCGGCGCGCTCACCCCGCGGCCCCCGCGGCGCGCGTGAACAGGCGGTCGAAGTTGGCGCTGGTCAGGGCGGCGAACGCGGACTCCTCCATCTCGAACAGCGCCGCACCCACCCTGGCGGTGTGGGCGACGTAAGCGGGCTCGTTCCGCTTGCCGCGGTGCGGGGGCGGGGCGAGGTAGGGGGCGTCTGTCTCGACCAGGATGCGGTCGCGGGGGGCGGCCGCGAAGATCTCGCGCAGCTCGGTCGAGCGCGGGAAGGCCGCGATGCCCGACATCGACAGGTAGAAGCCGATCCCGAGCGCCGCCTCGGCCAGCGCCGGCCCCGAGGTGTAGCAGTGCATCACGCCGGTAAAGCCGCCCGCCGCGTGCTCGCGGGTCAGGATCGCCGCCATGTCGTCGTCGGCGTCGCGCGCGTGGATGATGAGCGGCAGGCCGGTGCGGCGCGCGGCCTCGATGTGCACCAGCAGGCTCTCGGCCTGCCGGGCGGCGCTTTCGGCGGTGTAGTGGTAGTCGAGCCCTGTCTCGCCGATGCCCACGAACTTCGGGTGACGGGAGAGGGCGACGAGATCCTCGACCGTCGCCAGCGGCTCTTCGGCGGCATACATCGGGTGGGTGCCGGCGGCGTAGAAGACGCCGTCATGCGCCTCGGCAATCGCGCGGACCGAGGGTTCCAGCCGCAACCGGGTGCAGATCGTCACCATCCGGGTGACGCCTGCGGCGCGGGCGCGGTCGACCAGCGCCGGCAGCTCGCCGGCGAAATCGGGGAAATCGAGGTGGCAGTGGCTGTCCACGAGCTGCGGACGGTCCGCAGGGTTCTGCGCCACGGGTTCGGGGGACCGGGCGGGCCGGGGTGCGTCGGTGCTCATCGGATCGGTCCCGGCCTCGGGGTCAGCGTTCATCCCCGCGCGGGCGCGTCGGCGCCGGTCTGGGCGAGGGTCATGAGCATATCCATCACCAGCGCCGCGGGGTCAAGGTTGACCGCCCGGCCGCGCCGGGCCCGCGCCGACAGCTCGGCCTGCGCCTCGGCCCAGCGGCGCGCGGCGGGCTCGTCGGGGGACAGGCGGGCGAGCAGGGCGGCCTCGCCGTCCGCGGCCTCGGGCAGCGGCGGGCCCATCAGGCCGGCGCGGGCGGCGCGGGCGAGGAAACGGTCGAGAAGCGTCATGGTCAGGTCGAAGGGATCGCCGTCCGGGCCCGGCCGCCCGCCCGCCGTCTCGGCCAGCGCCGCGGCGCGGCTGCGGTCCATCTGCGGCAGGGTCTGGAACAGCGCCACGAGGTCGCCGTAGCGCGAAAGCCCGTCCTGCCCGGCAAGCCGCAGCGCCTCGCCCACCGAGCCGGCGGCAAGCGCGGCCAGGCGGGCCGGGTCGCCCTCGACCTCGAGCGGGGCCAGCGCCGCGGCCATGTCGTCGGGTGCGAGCGGCCCGAGGCGGAGCTGCCGGCAGCGCGAGCGGATCGTCGGCAAGAGCCGCCCGGGCTGGTGCGAGATGAGCAGCAGCATGGCGTCGCGCGGCGGTTCCTCGAGCATCTTGAGGACCGCGTTCGCGGACTGGGGGTTCATGTCGTCGGCGGCGTCGATGATCACCACCCGGCGGCCGCCGTCGATGGCCGAGAGGTGGAAGAACTCGATCATCCGGCGGATGTCGTCGATGACGATCTCGGCCCTGAGGCGGCCCTTGTCATCCTCGCTGCGGCGCACGAGATGCAGCCGCGGCTCGGCCAGCGCGCGCATCCGGCGGGCGGCCGGGTGGTCAGGGTCGACCTCGAGCCGGCCGGGTTCGCCGCCGGCGATGAGCCAGCGGGCGATGGCCCAGGCGAGCGTCGCCTTGCCGGTGCCGCGCGGGCCGGTGATCAGCCAGCCGTGGTGCAGCCGGCCGGCAGCGGCGGCGTCGAGGAAACCGGCCGCGGCCTCGTCCTGGCCGATGACGCGGGGCGTCTCGCGCGGGTGCGGGGCGCCGGGGACGCGGTCGGATTCGACCGGCGGGTCGTCGGGGGCGAGGTCGCGGGCCATCCTCAGAGCGCCGCGCGAACGCGGGCGGCGACTGCCTCGGCCGGGCCGCTGCCGTCGATCAGGCGGATGCGGTCGGGATGGGCCGCGGCGAGCGCCCGGAACCCGTCGCGCAGCGCGCGTTGGAACGGCAGGCCCATCGATTCGAAGCGGTCCTCGGCGGCGGCATCGTCGCTTGACGGAAGGTGGGTGCCGGCGGGCACGGCCGCGACCGGCGGCGCGGCGACGGCGCGCGCGGCCGCCTCGGCCAGCTCGGCGGCGGGCGGGAGATCGCCCGGTTGCTGCCGGCGCAGGGTCCGTGCCAGCGCCTCGGCCGGGTCGAGGTCGATCACGAAGGTCCGGTCCGGCTCGACCCCGATCATCAGCGCGTGCAGCGCATCGACCGCTCCGCGCAGGTCGCCGCGGGTCGCCCCCTGATAGACGCGGGTCGAGTCGGCAAAGCGGTCGGTCACGACCCATGCCCCGCGGTCGAGCGCCGGGCGGATGGTCCGTTCGAGGTGATCGCGGCGCGCGGCAGTGAAAAGCAGCAGTTCGGTCTCGGCCGACCAGCGGTCGGCGCTGCCCTCGACCAGCAGGCGGCGGATGTCCTCGGCCCCCGGCGCGCCGCCGGGCTCGCGGGTTAGCACGACCTCGCGTCCCTCGGCCCTCAGCGCTTCGGCCAGACGCCGCGCCTGGGTGGACTTGCCCGACCCGTCGATGCCCTCGAGGCTGATGAACACCGTCCGCGGGCCCCGGCGCGTCAGCCGCCGACGGCGGCGGCGGCCTGACGGCCCAGCCGCATCGCGGCGTTCTGCATCCGGCCCATGAAGCCTGCACGCGGCACGTCATCGGCGGCGACCAGCGGCAGGCGCGACTGCACCGACCCCGGCACCGTCACGACGAGCTCGCCCAGCCGCTGCCCGGCGGTGATCGGGGCCTCGATCGGACCGTCGAACACCGCCTCGGCCGTCACGCCCGCGGCCGCCCCGGCCGGGATCAGCACATTCACGCCGTCCTGCGTGGTCAGCGCCACCCGCCGCGCGGCCCCCAGCCAGACGGGCGCCCAGGCCACCCGTTCCCCCTTCGGCACCACGGTCTTCATGGTGAACTGGCGGAAGGCCCAGTTGACGATGCGCTCGGATTCCTCGGCCCGCGCCTTTTCCGACCCGAGCCCGCTGAGCACGAAGATCACCCGCCGCCCGTCCTGTACAGCCGACCCCACGAGGCCGTAGCCCGCCTCTTCGGTATGACCGGTCTTGAGCCCGTCCGCGCCGATCCCGAGCCCGAGGATCGGGTTGCGGTTGTGGCGGTTGGCGGGCGCGCGGTTGTCGAAGGCGTATTCCTTGATCGAGAAGTTCTTGTAGAGCTCGGGGAAGTCCGTGATCAGGTGCTGGGCGAGCACGCCGAGGTCATGGGTGGACATCCGGTGCCCGGGGTCCGGCCAGCCCGAGGCGTTGGTCAGATGCGTCTCGGTCAGCCCCAGGGCCTTGGCCCGGGCCGTCGCCTCGCGGGCGAAGGCCTCTTCTGTGCCGGCCAGCCCCTCGGCCACGACCACGCAGGCATCGTTGCCCGAGAGCACGATGATCCCCTTGATGAGCTCTTCCACCGTCGGGCGGTCGCGCTCGTTCAGGAACATCGTCGAGCCCTTCATCTGCCGGGCCTTGGTCGAGACGGGGAAGCGCGTGTCGAGGCTGACGCGCCCCTCTTGGATCGCGTCGAACAGCATGTAGACGGTCATCAGCTTGGACATCGAGGCGGGAGGAATCGCCCGGTCGGCGTCCTTTTCCATCAGCACCGTGCCGGTGGCCACGTCATAGACCCAGGCCGCGCGGGCGGTGGTGTCGAACGCCGCCGCGGGCAGCGCGGTCAGCGCCAGGATCGCGGCAGCAAGCGCGCCGCGGGCGGTGCGAGGAAGCGATGAAAGCCGCATGGGTCGTCCTTTGCCGGTTCGGCGTCAGGGTTAACGCAGCCGCAGCGCTGCCGCAACGCTCACCCCCGGTCTCGTCCTACAGCGCGGCGGTAAAGATTCCCTGAACCGGCTCAGGCGCCCATCGCCGCGCGCCAGTGGCGGCGGCAGAGCGAGACGTAGCTTTCGTTCCCGCCGACCTGGATCTGGGCGCCCTCGCGCAGCACCGCGCCCTCCGGCCCGAGCCGCACCACCATCGTGGCCTTGCGCCCGCAATGGCAGATCGTGCGCACCTCGCGCAGGTCGTCGGCAAGCGCGAGCAGCGCCGCCGAGCCGGGGAACAGCTCGCCGCGGAAATCGGTGCGCAGGCCGTAGGCCATGACCGGCTGGCCGCGGTCGTCGGCCACCCGGGCGAGCTGCCAGACCTGCGCGGGGGTAAGGAACTGCGCCTCGTCCACGAAGATGCAGGCGGCGTCGGGGCCCTCGGCCGCGATCAGCGCGAAGAGGTCGGTGTCGGCGTCGAAGGCGATGGCGTCGGCGCCGAGCCCGATGCGGCTGCCGATCCGCCCCGGCCCCGCGCGGGTGTCGAGCGCCGCGATGAGCAGCAGGGGCGTCATGCCCCGCTCGCGGTAGTTGTGGGCGGCTTGCAGCAGGAGCGTGCTCTTGCCGGCGTTCATCGTCGAGTAGTGGAAATAGAGCTTGGCCATGCCGCGGGGTGCCAACTCGGCGCGGCGGCTGCAAGGGCCGGGCGCACGGGGGGGCCGAAAAGATCCAGCCCGACGCGGGGGGCGCCGGGCTGGACAGGATCGAGGCGGGCGCGGGGTCAGCCGCGCTGCTGGCCCTTCGGCGCGCGCGAGGGGCGGCGCGCCGGGCGCTTGCGGGCGGCACCGTCGCCCTGCGGGCGGGCGCCGGGCTTGCGCGGGCTGGGCACGGGACCAGCCGGCGGCTCGCCGCCGATGACCGGGATCTGCGCCTTCATGGCCTTTTCCACGGCCCTGAGCTCACCGACCTCGGCCGGGGCGCAGAACGCCACGGCGCGGCCGTCACGCCCGGCGCGCGCGGTGCGGCCGATGCGGTGGACGTAGTTCTCGGGCACGTTCGGCAGGTCGTAGTTATAAACATGCGCCACCTGCGGGATGTCGAGCCCGCGCGCCGCGACGTCGGTCGCCACGAGCACCTGCGTCTCTTCCGAGCGGAAGGACGAGAGCGCCCGCTCACGCTGGCCCTGCGATTTGTTGCCGTGGATCGCGGCGACCGAGAAGCCCCATTTCTCGAGCAGCTTCGACAGCTTCTCGGACCCGTGCTTGGTGCGGCCGAAGACGATCGCAAGCTCGCCCGGGTGTTTCGAGAGATACTCGGCCAAGAGCGCCGCCTTGTCGCCCTGGTTCACGAAGTGGACGCCCTGGTCGATCTTTTCGGCGGCCTTGCCCGGCGGGTTCACCGCCACGCGGACCGGATCGGTCAGATAGCTGTCGGCCAGCTCTTCCATCAGCTTCGGCATGGTGGCCGAGAAGAGCATCGTCTGGCGCTCGGCCGGCAGCAGCTTGGCGATGCGACGTAGCGCGTGGATGAAGCCGATGTCGAGCATCTGGTCGGCCTCGTCCAGCACCAGATAGCGGGTCTGGTCGAAGCGGACAGCCTTGCGCTCGATCAGGTCGATCAGGCGGCCGGGCGTGGCGATCAGCACGTCGACGCCGCGGGCGAGGCGGTCCACCTGCACGTTGATCGAGGCGCCGCCGACGACCCGGAAGCTGCGGATGCCGGTGCCGCGGGCGAAGGCCTCGACGTTCTGGGCGATCTGGGTGGCCAGCTCGCGGGTGGGGGCGAGGATCAGCGCCTTGCAGCTCATCGGCTCGGCGCGCTCGCCCTTGCTCACGAGGCGGGTCAGCATCGGCAGGCTGAAGGCGGCGGTCTTGCCGGTGCCGGTCTGGGCGAGGCCCAGCAGGTCACGGCCCGCGACCAGCGCCGGGATGGCCTCGGCCTGGATCGGCGTCGGCTCGTTCAGCCCCAGCTCGGGCAGGTTGATCGCCACGCGCGGGTCGATGCCCATGCGGGTGAAGGCCGTGTCCATCTCGGGGATGGCGCGGCGGATGAAGGGCTCGGCCTGGCCTTCGGCGCGCGCCTTCTTGGCGCGGCCGGGGCCGCGGCGGGCGCCGAAGCCCGCGGATTTCGGCTTGTCGGCGTCGAAGCGCGACTTGCCGCGCGGGCCGTCGGTGCCGTGCGCGCCCTCGCGGGGGCCGCGATGGGGGGCGTCGCCGCTGCGGCGGGGTTTCTGGGTGCGCCCGGCCGGGTTGGCGGGGCGGGCTTGGGTCATGTTGTCAGTCATATTCTCATGGTCCTGTGGCGCCGCCCCCGTATCGGGCCGCGCGGAAAGATCACGCCGACGCCGCCCCGGTCAGGGGTCGGTCGCGGCAACGTCAGGGGCGCGGGGCGATACGAAGTCCCGCGGGCAACCCTGCGTGAGAGGGGAAACCGATTGAGCGTCCGGCCCTTGGCAGTCAGACTGCGGCTGCTCACGCGGCAGCGGGTTCCTAGACGTGGCCTAGATCGGGGCCGGGGGTCTGAAAGTCAAGGGCGGATGCGGCAGAAACCCTGCCGCATCCGGCGTCAGCCGCATTTCGAGTGGCCGCAGCTCGGGCAGGTCAGGCAGCCCTCGACCATCCGCATCCCCGGCATCCCGCAGGCCGGGCACGAGGGACCGACCGGCACAGCCCCCGGCGCGGGGGGCGCGGCGTCGGCGGTCGGGTCGGCCTTCAGCCCCGCGCCCTCGGCGGCGAGGAAGCCGATCGCCACCATGTGCCGCTCGATCACGCCGCCGATCGCGGCGAGGATCGAGGGGACGTAGCGGCCCTCGATCCAGGCCCCGCCGCGGGGGTCGAACACGGCCTTCAGCTCCTCGACCACGAAGGACACGTCGCCGCCGCGCCGGAACACCGCCGAGATCATCCGCGTCAGCGCCACGGTCCAGGCGTAATGTTCCATGTTCTTCGAGTTGATGAACACCTCAAACGGCCGGCGCCGGCCGCCCTCCTCGATGTCGTTGAGGGTGATGTAGATCGCGTGCTCGCTGCCCGGGAACTTGAGCTTGTAGGTCGCCCCCTCGAGCGCCTGCGGCCTGTCCATCGGCGCCTCGAGATAGACCGCCGGCAGCTGCTCTGCGGGCGCGGTGGCGGGGGCGGGGGCGGGTTCGGCCACCGACAGGACCGAGCCGGTCACGGCGTTCGGGCGATAGGTGGTGCAGCCCTTGCAGCCCTGGTCCCACGCGGCGAGGTAGACGTCCTTGAACGCCTCGAACGGGATGTCGGGCGGGCAGTTGATAGTCTTCGAGATCGAGCTGTCCACCCATTCCTGCGCCGCCGCCTGCATGGCGACATGGTCGAGCGGGTCGAGCGTCTGGGCGTCCACGAACCAGTCGGGCAGGGGGGCGTCGCCCATCCGTTCGCGCCAGAGGCTCGCGGCATAGTCCACCACCTCTTCCTCGCTGCGGGTGCCGTCCTTCTGCAGGATCTTGCGGGTGTAGCTCAGCGCGAACACCGGCTCGATCCCCGAGCTGACGTTGCCGGCGTAAAGCGAGATCGTGCCGGTGGGCGCGACCGAGGTCAGCAGCGCGTTCCGGATGCCGTGGGTGCGGATCGCGGCGCGCACGTCCTCGTCCATCCGCTGCATGAAGCCCGAGGCGAGGAACGCCTCGGCGTCGTAGAGCGGGAAGGCGCCCTTTTCCCGCGCCAGATCGGCGCTGGCGAGATAGGCCGCGCGGGCGATGCGGCGCATCCAGCCGCGGGTGGCGGCGGCGGCCTCGGGCGCGCCGTAGCGCAGCCCGACCATCATCAGCGCGTCGGCAAGCCCGGTGACGCCCAGCCCGATGCGCCGCTTGGCGCGCGCCTCGGCGGCCTGCTGGGGCAGGGGAAAGCGGCTCGCGTCTACCACGTTGTCCATCATCCGCACGGCGACGGTCACCAGCTCGTCCAGCGCGTCCTCGTCCAGCGACGCCTCGGGGCCGAAGGGGTCGCGGACCAGACGGGCGAGGTTCACCGAGCCCAGGAGGCAGGCGCCATAGGGCGGCAGGGGCTGTTCGCCGCAGGGGTTGGTCGCGGCGATCGTCTCGGCATAGGCGAGGTTGTTCATCGCGTTGATCCGGTCGATGAAGATCACCCCCGGCTCGGCGTAGTCATAGGTCGCGCGCATGATCCGGTCCCACAGATCGCGGGCGCGCAGGGTGCGGTAGACCTGCCCGCCGAAGACCAGCGGCCAGTCGCCATCGGCCTTGAGCGCGGCCATGAACTCGTCGGTGACCAGCACCGACAGGTTGAACATCCGCAGCCGGGCGCTGTCCTGCTTGGCGGCGATGAAGGCCTCGATGTCGGGGTGATCGCAGCGCATGGTGGCCATCATCGCCCCGCGGCGCGAGCCCGCCGACATGATCGTGCGGCACATCGCGTCCCACACGTCCATGAACGACAGCGGCCCCGAGGCATCCGCCGCCACCCCCGTCACCGGCGCCCCCTTGGGCCGGATGGTCGAGAAGTCGTAGCCGATCCCGCCGCCCTGCTGCATCGTGAGCGCGGCTTCCTTGAGAGACTGGAAGATGCCCTCCATGCTGTCGGGGATGGTGCCCATGACGAAGCAGTTGAAGAGCGTGACCGACCGCCCCGTGCCCGCGCCCGACAGGATGCGGCCGGCCGGCAGGAAGCGGAAATCCTCGAGCGCGGCGTAGAAGCGGTCCTCCCACGCGGCGGGGTCGGCCTCGACGCTGGCGAGATCGCGGGCGACGCGCCGCCAGCTGTCCTCGACCGAGCCATCCCGCGGCGTGCCGTCGGCGTCGCGCAGGCGGTATTTCATGTCCCAGATCTGTTCGGCGATGGGGGCGGCAAAGCGGGTCATGGGCGGTCCTGCGGGTCGGGAGAGGGTCGGGGGCACAGGGCGCCTTGTTGCGGCAACCGCCCGGCGCAGGCAAGCCTGCGCTGCGGTGACGCCGTGGGACCGAGGGCGGACGGGCGGCGTCACCGGCTGACAGGCGGGGGTGCGACAATTCGGCGCAGCCCCGTTACCTTAGCAAAGCGATAAGGATTTCGGGCAACCAGCCCGAGAAGGCCAACCGAATGATCCGCAACAGGATTTCCGCCGGCATCCTTGCCGCAACCGTGCTCGCCGCAGCCCCGGCGCTCGCCTCGCAGCCCGGCGAGATGGAGACCGGCCCGCAGACGGCGGGCGTGGCCGCGCCGATCAACCTCGTCCCCGCCCGTCCGGTGCCGATGGCGGTGATGACCTATGAGGTGTTCGAGGCGACGGTCGATCACGCCGACCTCGCCGAATGCCCCAAGGCGCTGGCCCGCGAGGGGCGGTTCTGCCGGGTCGTGCTGCACGGCGACGCGCTGCACGTGTTCGCCTTCAGCGAGGACCTCGATCAGCCGCTGCAGGCGGTGATGGAGTATCCGCTGGACGTGATCCGCTTCCCCGAGTGAGCCGGGGACAGGCCCGCCCGCGGCGTCAGCCGGGGGTCAGCCGGGTTCGGGCCTGTGCGCCTCGCGCAGCGCCCGGCGGTTGACCTTGCCGGTCGGCGTGCGGGGCAGGGCGTCGACGCGGACATAGCGCCGCGGCTGCTTGTAGCGGGCCAGCCCCGTCGCGGCCGCGGCCGCGAGCGCGTCCTGCGTCGCGTCGCCGGTCCAGAACGCGGCGATGATCGACGCCCCGCCCGGCACGGTCAGCTCCGCCGCCGCCACGTCACCCGCGCCGGGCACGGGGGCGAGCACGTCCTCGACCTCGGCGGGGGCCACGCGGAACCCGCCCGCGTTCATCATGTCGTCGGCCCGCCCGAGCGTCGAGATCGCCCCGTCCTCGGCCGCGACGGCCAGATCGCCGGTCAGGAACCAGTCGCCCTGATGGCGGGCCGCGGTCTCCTCGGGCTGGCCGAGATAGCCGAGAAACAGGCCCGGATCGCTGCGATGGACGGCGAGGACGCCGGGCGTGCCGGGCGGGTTCTCGGCCCCGTCCTCGGACAGGATCGCCACCCGCCGCCCCAGCTGCGGATAGCCCGCCGTGCCGGGCGGCGCAGGCCGCGCGGGCGAGCCGGAGAGGAAGGTCGAGCACTCGGACATCCCCATCGCCTCGTGGAGTTCCGTCCCCGTCCGCGCCCGCCACGCGTCGCGCAGCGCGGGGTCGAGCCGCTCGCCCGCGGTCAGCCCGTGCCGAAGGCTGGGTATCGGCGCCCAGTCGGCGCGCAGGATGCGGCGGAAGACGCCGGGGGCGGCGGCGAGGATCGTGGCACCGTGCCGCGCGGCCAGCAGCGGGATCTGTTCGAGCGCGGTGCCCTCGGCCGGGATCAGCGCGGTGGCGCCGACCGTCCAGGGGTCCATCAGCCCGGTGCCGAGGGTGAAGGTCCAGTTGAAGGCGCCCGCGTGCATCAGCCGGTCGTTCGGCGTGAGCCCGTACCATCCCTGAAACATCATCGCCCGCGCGAGGATGGCGCGATGCGCGTGCATCACCGCCCGCGGCTGGCCCGAGGTGCCCGAGGTATAGACGATGTAGGCCAGCCGGTCCGGGTCGCCCTCGGCGAACTCGGCGGGGGGCAGGGTCGCCATCGCGGCCAGCTCGGCCACCGGCAGGACCGGGGCGGAGTCGCCCTCGGGCAGGGCGATGCCGGGGCCGGCGATGGTCAGCGCATGGGTGATCTCGGCGGCGATCTTGCCCACCTCGCGGGCAGTGAGCATGGCCGAGGTCGGGACCGGCACCAACCCCGCCGCGATGCAGCCGAGATAGGCGATGGGGAACGCAGGCTCGTTGCCGATCCTGAGCAGCACCCGGTCGCCCGGCCTGAGCCCGCGGGCGAGCAGCCCCGTCGCCGTTCCCCGCACCGCCGCCGTCAGCCGCCCGTAGGACCAGCGGTCGGCCCGGGTCGGCGAGACGACGGCGAGGGCGAGCTTTTCGGGTGTGGCCTGCCCCGCGGCCAGCACGTGCGCGGCGAGGTTCAGCGGGCGCGAGGGGGCGGGGGCGGGGGGCGGCGTCTGGCTCATGGCGGCAGGATGATCCTGCCCGGGCGGCGGGTGCAAGGGGCCGTGCGAGGGGTTGGGCCGTCGCCGCCGCAACCCGCCCCCCGGACGTGGTGCGGGGCAACCGCGGTTGACTGCGCCTGTGCGCCTGCGGCGACGGCCCCGGCGCGCCAACCGCGACGGCCCGCACGCCTCAACTCTGCCCACGATCGCGTGCGTCCACGGCCTTCGCCCGCGGCGGACGGGTTGCCGCGCTCGTCCCCGGCTGGTTAAACGGCAGGATCAACAGCGAGGGCTGACCATGCGCAACGCATCCGATCTCGCGGCCCTGATCGGCCGCACGCCGCTCATCCGGCTCAACCGGGCTTCCGAGGCGACCGGCTGCGAGATCTGGGGCAAGTGCGAGTTCATGAACCCCGGCCAGTCGGTCAAGGACCGCGCCGCGCTCTACATCATCCGCGACGCCGTGGCGCGCGGGGCGCTGGGCCCGGGCGGCACCATCGTCGAGGGCACCGCGGGCAACACCGGCATCGGCCTCGCGCTGGTCGGCGCCTCGATGGGCTTCCGCTCGGTCATCGTGATCCCCGAGACCCAGAGCCAGGAAAAGAAGGACATGCTGCGCCTCGCCGGCGCCGAGCTGGTCGAGGTGCCCGCCGCCCCCTACCGCAACCCCAACAACTACGTCCGCTATTCGGGCCGGCTGGCCGAGGCGCTGGCCGCCACGCTGCCGGGCGGGGCGGTCTGGGCGAACCAGTTCGACAACACCGCCAACCGGCAGGCGCATCTGGAAACCACCGGCCCCGAGATCTGGGACCAGACCGGGGGCGGGGTGGACGGGTTCATCTGCTCGGTGGGCTCGGGCGGGACGCTCGCCGGGGTCGGGATGGCGCTGCAGCCGAAGGGGGTGAAGATCGGCATCGCCGACCCCGAGGGCTCGGCGCTGTTTGCGTGGTACACGCAAGGCGAGCTCGACGCGCCCGGCAACTCGATCACCGAGGGGATCGGGCAGGGGCGGGTGACCGCGAACCTCGACGGCTTCACCCCCGACTTCGCCTGCCGGGTGCCCGACAGCGAGGCGCTGCCCATTCTCTACGACCTGCTCGAGCACGAGGGGCTGTGCCTCGGCGGCTCGTCGGGGATCAACGTCGCGGGCGCGATCCGCATGGCGCGCGAGATGGGGCCGGGCAAGACCATCGTCACGGTGCTCTGCGATTCGGGGACGCGCTACCAGACCAAGCTCTGGAACCCGGTGTTCCTGCGCGACAAGGGCCTGCCGGTGCCGCACTGGCTCGAGACGCGCGAATCGGCCCTGCCGGACGTGACCGAGGCCTGACGGGATGGCTGCTGCACTGACTGCCCGCGCCACCCCCGCGCCCCGCCGCCGCTGGTCCGCCGTCCTTCTCGCCGCGCTGGCCGCGCTGTGGCTGGCGCTGGCGGTGGCCCCGCCGGCGCTGGCCCAGACCGAGCCCGACTATCAGGCGTGGAACCAGATCGCGAGCCGTGCCGAGGACGAGGTGGACGCCGGCGGCGCCACCACCGAGACGCTGCAGCGGCTGCGCGCCGACATCGTCTCGTGGCGCGACCGCTTCCTGCAGGCGCAGTCGCTCAACGCCCCGCGCATCGCCACGCTGCGCGACCAGATCTCGGCGCTGGGCCCGGCGCCCGCCGAGGGCGAGACCGAGGCCCCCGAGATCGCCGAGCGCCGCAAGGAGCTGACCGAGCAGCTCGCGCAGTTGCAGGCCCCCGGCCTGCGCGCGGTCGAGGCCTACAGCCGCGCCGACAGCCTCGTGCGCGCCATCGACGAGACCGCCCGCACCCGGCAGGCCGACGCGATCCTCAAGCTCAGCCCCTCGCCGCTGCTGCCGTCGAGCCTGATCGCTGCGGCCTCCGAGGGGATGACGGTCCTCAACGGCATCGCCGGCGACGTGCGCGACCGGACCTATGGCGCCGCCGGGCGGGCGCTGATCGGGCGGCTGCCGCTGATCGGGCTGTATCTCGCGCTGGCGCTGGGGCTGCTGATCTACGGGCGGCGGTGGATCGACTCGCTGCCCTCGCGCCTCGGCTCGCGGGCAAGCGACTATGCCCGCGACGCGGTGGCCTTTGCCGTGTCGCTGGGCCAGATCGCCATCCCCACCGCGGGCGCCTATCTGCTGGTCCGCGCGCTCGACACCACCGGGCTGGCCGGGTCGTGGGCACGGCCGCTGCTGATGGTGCTGCCGGTGGCGGCGCTGCTGTTCTTCACCGGGCGCTGGCTGTCGCTGCGGTTCTTCACCCTGACCGGCGATCCGCCGATCTGCTACCCCGAGGTCCAGCGCCAGCGCGGCCAGTTCTACGGCATCTCGATGGCCGCCGCGCTGGCGGTCCACCACATCGCCGGGCAGGCGGTCCTGCCGCTGTCGGGCATCCGCACCGATCCCGGCACCGGCAGCCGCATCCCGCTTGAGGTGAGCGATGCCGCCGCGGCGGTCTGGCACCTGCCGCTGATCGTGGTGGGGGCGCTCTTGCTCTTCCGCCTCGGCCTGGTGCTGCGCCACCGGCCCGAGCACGACGCCTCCGAGCAGACGGGCTATGCCGGCAAGGTCATGGCCGCGCTCGGCGCCGCGGCGCGGCTGATCGCGCTTGCCAGCCCCGTGCTGGCGGTGATCGGCTTCGTGACGCTTGCCAACTCGATCCTGTGGCCGGCGGCGCTGACCATCGGCCTCGCCATGCTGGTGATCGTGCTGCAGGAGTTCGCCACCGACCTCTGGTCCGTGGTCAAGCGCGACCGGGGGATGTCGCGCAATGCGCTGGCGCCGGTGCTGATCGGCTTCGGCCTCGTGGTGCTGGCGATGCCGCTGCTGGCGCTGATCTGGGGCGCGAGCAATTCCGACCTCGGCGAGGCGTGGACGAGCCTGCGCAACGGGTTCTCGCTCGGCGGGGTGAAGCTCTCGCCCGGGGCGGTGCTGACCTTCGTCGTGGTCTTCACGCTCGGCTACATGGCGACGCGGGTGGTGCAGGGGACGGTGCGGACCTCGATCCTGCCGCGCACCCGGCTGGACATCGGCGCCAAGAACGCCGCCGTCTCGGGCCTCGGCTACGTGGGCATCTTCCTGTCGGCGCTGCTCGCTGTGACCTCGGCCGGGATCGACCTGTCGAGCCTTGCCATCCTCGCCGGTGCGCTGTCGGTCGGTATCGGTTTCGGCCTGCAGAACATCGTGTCGAACTTCGTCTCGGGGATCATCCTGCTGGTCGAGCGTCCCGTGGCGGTCGGCGACTGGATCCAGGTCGGGCAGTCGCAGGGCTACGTCAAGCGCATCTCGGTGCGCTCGACCCAGATCCAGACCTTCGACCGCACAGACGTGATCGTGCCGAACTCGGACCTGATCTCGAAGGAGGTCACCAACTGGACCCGCGGCAACCTGCAGGGGCGGATCATCATCAAGGTCGGCGTGGCCTACGGCAGCAACACCCGCCGGGTGGTCGACATCCTGCGCGAGATCGCCGAGGACCAGCCGACGGTGCTGATCAACCCGGCGCCGAACGTGCTGTTCATGGGCTTCGGCGCCGACAGCCTCGACTTCGAGATCCGCGCCATCCTGTCGGACATCAACCAGGGCATGGGCGTGCAGTCCGAGATCCGCCACCAGATCATCGAGCGCTTCGCCGCCGAAGGGATCGAGATCCCCTTCGCCCACCGCGAGGTCCGCATCGTCAATGCCGAAGAGCTGGGCGAGAGCGGCAAGAAGGCCCTGGGCGGCCCCCCGGGGTCGGGCGCCCCCGCCGCGGCGGACTACGCCGAGGCCGAGGCCGCAACGGCCCGGCCGCGGGGCGAGGAGCAGCAGGACCCGCGGATCACGCAGGCGACCTCGTCGGGCCTCGAGATCGCCGAGGGCGGCAGCGACGGGGACGGCGACGGCGACCGGGGCTGAGGCACGGCGGGGGGCGCGGCCCCCTGCCGCTGACGGCCGCCTCCCCCCCCCCCGGGGTAAATCGGCGAGAACGACGCCGCGCGGCGGTTGGACGTGCCGCGCGATACGCCGACCTGTGCCGGTTTTTTGGCGGCGAAATGACAGCTTGCGTCGCGGCGCCCTCGGTCCCGGTGCATTGTCTCGGGGCGGGTGAACGGCCTATGGTCGCGCCGCAACCCACCCTCTGCCGAAGGCCGCCCGCATGACTGACCCGCGCCCGCGCGACAACGACCCCGAGGACGACGACTTCGTCCCCGCCCGCGCGTTGGTGGCCGAGGTCGTCGAGGCCATCGACGCGGGCGACGCGGCCGGGCTGAACGCACTGCTTGAACCCGTCCACGGCGCCGACATCGCCGACCTCATCGAGCAGCTTCCGCCGCACCGGCGGCGCGAGTTCATCCGCCTCTACTCGGGCGAGATCGACGCCGAGATCCTGACCGAGATCGACGAATCGCTGCGCGAGGAGGTCATCGAGCAGCTCCCGCGCGAGGTCGTGGCCGAGGCCGTCCGCGAGATGGACACCGACGACGTGGTGGACCTGCTCGAGGACCTCGACCCGCCCGAGCGCGAACAGATCCTCGCCGCGCTCGACGCCGAGGACCGGGTCGCGGTCGAGCAGTCGCTGACCTATCCCGAATACTCCGCCGGCCGCCTGATGCAGTCCGAGGTTGTGACCGCGCCGCAGCACTGGACGGTGGGCGAGACCATCGACTTCCTGCGCCGCGAGGACTGGCTGCCGGACCAGTTCTATCACGTCATCCTGGTCGATCCGCGCCGCCATCCGGTCGGCTACGTGACGCTCGGCCGGCTGCTCTCGGCGCAGCGCACGACCCGGCTGGCCGACATCGCCGAGGACAGTTTCCGCACCATCGGCGTGCTGCAGGACGAAGGCGACGTGGCCTACGCCTTCAACCAGTATCACCTCATCTCGGCCCCGGTCGTGGATGCCGACGACCGGCTGGTCGGCGTCATCACCATCGACGACGCGATGGGCGTGCTGGACGAGGAGCACGAAGAGGACATGCTGCGCCTCTCGGGCGTCAACGAGGAAAGCCACGTCTCGGACGGCGCCTTCGCCACCGCCCGCCAGCGGCTGCCGTGGCTGGTGGTGAACCTCTTCACCGCGTCGCTCTCGGCCATCGTGATCTCGCGCTTCGAGGACACGATCTCGTCGCTGGTGATGCTCGCCGCGCTGATGCCGATCGTCGCCTCGACCGGCGGCATCGCCGGCACCCAGTCGCTCGCGGTCGCGGTGCGGGCGCTGGCCACCCGCGACCTGACCTCGAGCAACGCCCGCCGCGTCGTGCGGCGCGAGCTTTTCGCGGGGATGCTGAACGGCATGGGGCTGGCACTGATCCTCGGCCTCGCGGGGACGCTGATCTTCGGCGATCCGAAGCTGGGGATGGTGCTGGCGATGGCGATGATCGTGAACCAGATCGTGGCCGCGCTGGGGGGCGTTCTGGTGCCGCTGACGCTCGAGCGGCTGGGGCTCGACCCGGCGCTGGCCTCCGGCACGTTCGTCACCACGCTGACCGACGTGATGGGGTTCCTGGCCTTCCTCGGCCTCGCCACCGTGATCCTGTTGTGAGGGTGCGCCGTGGGCGGTGACGTGGACGCGGATGTCGTGGCGCAGAAGACGGCGCTGCGGACGCAGGCGCTGACCGGGCGGCTTGCGGGCGGCGATGCGGCGGCGCTGGCGGCGAACCTGAGGCGGGCGCTCGCCCCCCACGCGGGGCGGGTGCTCGCCGGCTACTGGCCGATGCGCGGCGAGGCCGATCCCCGTCCGGCGATGGAGGCCCACGACGGCCCGCTGTGCCTGCCCGTGGTGCCGGGGCGTGGGCAGCCGCTGGTCTTTCGCCTCTGGCGCGGCGAGGCGCTGGTGCCGGGCAGCTTCGGCACCTCGAACCCGCCCGATTCGGCGCCCGAGGTCACGCCCGAGGTGCTGATCGTGCCGCTGGTCGGGTTCGACGCGGCGCTGCAGCGGCTGGGCTACGGCGGCGGGTTCTATGACCGCACGCTGGCCCGGCTGCGCGCCGCCGGGCCGGTCACGGCGATCGGGCTCGGCTGGGCGGGGCAGCAGCTGCCAGCGATTCCCGCGACGGCGACGGACGAGCGGCTCGATGCGATCGTCACCGACCGTGGCATCCTCGCCACCCCGGCCTGATCCCCCCGCAGGGGTCGCGCTGTGGATGGCCCTGTGGACAACCCTTGATAACTGCTGAACGACCGCCCCCAAGGCGCGCGCGGGGCTGATTTTTTCGGCCGCGCCGCGGTGATTCCCAAGCGCCGTTAACCTTCGAGTCGCAGCTCGATCGGGGCGTCACAACTCCGGCGTGTCAACCAAAGATGTCCGTCGACGGCGCAAATAATCCGCTTGAAGAGACGGCTCCGACGCTTCACTTTGTGTGAGCCGGCGGACGAGACCACCACATCTAGTTGCCGGCCGAGGGGTGACACGACAACCGACAGCGCCGCGGCGGCACCCTCGCCGCCCGCCTTCCGCCAGCCGGCGGGGGGCGTGCAAGCGGCCCGGACCAGACCAACCAGCGCGGCCCGAGACCGCGGACCAGAGGGGCGAAGGATGAAGATCGACCGGCGTTACACCACCACCGAAACGGGCGCCTACGGCGGCATCGACTTCGTCACCACCACCTCGGAAATCCGCAACCCGGACGGCACCGTGGTGTTCCGCAACGACGCCGTCGAAGTCCCCGAGGGCTGGAGCCAGGTCGCCAGCGACGTCATCGCGCAGAAATACTTCCGCAAGGCGGGGGTGCCCGCGCGCCTCAAGCGGGTCAAGGAAAAGGGCGTCCCCGAGTTCCTGTGGCGCTCGGTCGCCGACGAGGCGGCGCTCGCCGCGCTGCCCGAGGGTGAGCGGAACGTGGGCGAGACCTCGGCGCGGCAGGTGTTCGACCGGCTGGCCGGCGCCTGGGCCTACTGGGGCTGGAAGGGCGGCTACTTCACCACCGAGGCCGACGCCCGCGCCTATTACGACGAGATGCGCCACATGCTCGCCCGGCAGATGGGGGCGCCGAACAGCCCGCAGTGGTTCAACACCGGCCTGCACTGGGCCTACGG
This sequence comes from Paracoccus sanguinis, assembly GCF_900106665.1. Lineage (GTDB taxonomy): Bacteria > Pseudomonadota > Alphaproteobacteria > Rhodobacterales > Rhodobacteraceae > Paracoccus > Paracoccus panacisoli. The sequence continues at coordinate 61,591 of NZ_FNNA01000001.1, read as the reverse complement.
CATCGACGGCCCGAGCCAGGGGCATTTCTACGTCGACTACCGCACCGGCGCGCTGGTCAAGTCCGACAGCGCCTATGAGCACCCGCAGCCGCACGCCTGCTTCATCCAGTCGGTCTCGGACGACCTCGTGAACGAGGGCGGGATCATGGACCTGTGGGTCCGCGAGGCGCGGCTGTTCAAATACGGCTCGGGGACCGGCACCAACTTCTCGTCGCTGCGCGGCGAGGGCGAGAAGCTCTCGGGTGGCGGCAAGTCGTCGGGGCTGATGGGCTTCCTCAAGATCGGGGACCGCGCGGCGGGCGCGATCAAGTCGGGCGGGACCACGCGGCGGGCGGCCAAGATGGTCATCTGCGACATGGACCACCCCGACATCGAGCAGTTCATCAATTGGAAGGTCATTGAGGAGCAGAAGGTCGCCTCGCTGGTCGCCGGCTCGAAGCAGCACGAGGCGAAGCTGAACGAGATCTTCGCGGCGATCCGTCAGTGGGATGGCAGCGCAGAGGGCGCCACCGATCCGGCCCAGAACGCCGCGCTGAAGGGGGCGATCCGCGCCGCCAAGCGCGCCATGATCCCCGAGACCTACATCAACCGGGTTCTGCAATACGCCCGCCAAGGCTTTGATTCGATCGAGTTTCCGACCTACGACACCGACTGGGATTCGGAAGCCTACGCCTCGGTCTCGGGCCAGAACTCGAACAACTCGGTCCGCGTCACCGACGCCTTCCTCAAGGCGGTGCGCGAGGATGCCGACTGGGCGCTGATCCGCCGCACCGACGGCAAGACCGCCAAGACCGTCAAGGCGCGCGAGCTGTGGGATCAGATCGGCCATGCCGCCTGGGCCTGCGCCGACCCCGGCATCCAGTTCCACGACACCGTGAACGCCTGGCACACCTGCCCCGAGGACGGGCCGATCCGCGGCTCGAACCCGTGCTCGGAGTACATGTTCCTTGACGACACGGCCTGCAATCTCGCGTCGATGAACCTGCTGACCTTCCTGAATGGCGGGCAGTTCGACGCACAGGGTTACGTGCACGCCACCCGGCTGTGGACCGTGACGCTCGAGATCAGCGTGCTGATGGCGCAGTTCCCGTCCAGGGAGATCGCGCAGCGCAGCTACGACTTCCGCACCCTCGGCCTCGGCTATGCCAACATCGGCGGACTGCTGATGAACCTCGGGCTTGGCTATGACAGCGACGAGGGCCGGGCGCTCTGCGGGGCGCTGACCGCGCTGATGACCGGCGTCAGCTACGCCACCTCGGCCGAGATGGCGGGCGAGCTCGGGCCCTTCCCGGGCTATGCGAAGAACGCCGACCACATGCTGCGGGTGATCCGCAACCACCGCGCCGCGGCGCACGGCACCGAGGCCTACGAGGCGGTGAACGTCGCCCCCGTGGCGCTGGACGTGGAGAACTGCCCCGACCCGGAGCTCGCCGTCATGGCGCAGCGGGCCTGGGACAAGGCGCTCGCGCTCGGCGAAGAGCACGGGTTCCGCAATGCCCAGACGACGGTGATCGCGCCGACCGGCACCATCGGCCTCGTCATGGACTGCGACACCACCGGGATCGAGCCCGACTTCGCGCTGGTGAAGTTCAAGAAGCTGGCCGGCGGCGGCTACTTCAAGATCATCAACCAGTCGGTGCCGGCGGCGCTGGAAACCCTCGGCTACGGCTCGGCCCAGATCGAGGAGATCGTGGCTTACGCCGTCGGCCACGCCTCGCTCGGCAACTGCCCCGGCATCAACCACGCAGCCCTGGTCGGCCACGGCTTCGGCCCGCGCGAGCTGGAAAAGGTGGACGCGGCGCTGGCGTCCGCCTTCGACATCCGCTTCGTCTTCAACCAGTGGACGCTGGGCGAGGATTTCTGCAAGGGCACCCTCGGCATCCCGGCCGAGAAGCTGTCGGACCCGGGCTTCGACCTGCTGCGCCACCTCGGCTTCACCCGCGCCCAGATCGACGCGGCCAACGACCACGTCTGCGGCACGATGACGCTGGAAGGCGCGCCGTTCCTCAAGCCCGAGCATTACGCCGTCTTCGACTGCGCCAATGCCTGCGGCAAGAAGGGCACCCGCTACCTGTCGGTGGACAGCCACATCCGCATGATGGCCGCCGCGCAGTCCTTCATCTCGGGCGCGATCTCGAAGACCATCAACATGCCGAACTCGGCCACCATCGCCGACGCGCTCGCGGCCTATGAGCTGTCCTGGTCGCTGGGGATCAAGGCCAACGCGCTCTACCGCGACGGCTCGAAGCTCTCGCAGCCGCTCGCGAGCGCGCTGGTCGAGGATGACGACGAGGCCGCCGAGGTGCTCGAATCCGGCTCGGCGCAGGAAAAGGCCACCGTCATCGCCGAGAAGATCGTCGAGCGCATCATCGTCAAGGAGGCCATCCGCTCGAACCGCGAAAAGCTGCCCGCGCGCCGCAAGGGCTATACCCAGAAGGCGATCATCGGCGGCCACAAGGTCTATCTGCGCACCGGCGAATACGACGACGGCAAGCTGGGCGAGATCTTCATCGACATGCACAAGGAAGGTGCGGGCTTCCGCGCCATGATGAACAACTTCGCCATCGCCGTGTCGGTGGGCCTGCAGTACGGCGTGCCGCTCGAAGAATTCGTGGACGCCTTCACCTTCACCCGGTTCGAGCCGGCGGGGATGGTGCAGGGCAACGACTCGATCAAGAACGCGACGTCGATTCTCGACTACATCTTCCGCGAGCTGGCGGTCAGCTACCTCGACCGGACCGACCTCGCCCACGTCAAGCCGAACGGCACCAGCTTCGACGACCTGGGTAACGGCCACCGCGAAGGCCAGCCCGAGCTGGTCCCGGCCGAGACCGGCGCCTCGAAGTCGGTCGAGCTGCTCAAGCAGATCAGCTCGACGGGCTACCTGCGCAAGCGGATGCCGCAAGAGCTGATGGTGCTGCAGGGCGGCGTCTCGACCGTCGCCGTCGCCTCGGGCTTGGCCGAGGAGGCCGCGGTCTTCGAAAGCACCACCGTCGCCGTGACGATGGACGCGCGCACCAAGGCGAAGATGCAGGGGTATGAGGGCGACCCCTGCGGCGAGTGCGGCAACTACACGCTGGTGCGCAACGGCACCTGCATGAAGTGCAACACCTGCGGCGGCACCTCGGGCTGCAGCTGAACGGAGGGCGAGATGGCGACCAACACCGGAGACGGCTATCGCAAGGGATCGGTCACCGACCGCACCCAGACGCAGCACCCCTCGGGCGACTGGGTCAAGCGCGACACCAGGACCGGCGAGTTCATGGACCGCAAGTCCACTGACGGCCCCTTCAAGGGCGTCGCCAGGGAACCGGACGGGCGCCGCAGCCCGCAGAAATGACCGGCCACCCGGCCGGGCACGACCTCCGACCCGGGACCGGGCGGGGAACCTGTCGAGTTGAGCCAAGACGCGCGGAGTAACCGCGGGACAGGGACAGATCGCCGTCCGGGGCCAGCCTCGGGCGGCGATGCCGTGTCGGGCTTGGCGGCACCGCGCCGCCGCGGCTAGGGTGCCGCCACCCGGCGTCCAGACCGGGGCCGACCACGGGGGGGACATCATGCTGACCGATATCGAGATCGCGCGCGCCGCGACCCCGCGCAACATCGCCGAGATCGCCGCACGGCTCGACATCGGGGCCGGCGACATCCTGCCCTACGGCCACGACAAGGCGAAGATTTCGCGCGATTTCATCGCCGGTCTCGACGGTGCGCCCGAGGGGCGGCTGGTGCTCGTCACCGCGATCAACCCCACGCCTGCGGGCGAGGGCAAGACCACCACCACGGTGGGCCTGGGCGATGCGCTGAACCGGATCGGCAAGGCCGCGACGGTCTGCATCCGCGAGGCCAGCCTCGGCCCGAACTTCGGGATGAAGGGCGGCGCGGCCGGTGGCGGGCGGGCGCAGGTCATTCCGATGGAGGACATGAACCTTCACTTCACCGGCGATTTCCACGCCATCACCAGCGCCCACAACCTGCTCGCGGCGCTGATCGACAACCACATCCACTGGGGCAACGCGCTCGACATCGACCCGGGGCGGGTGGCTTGGCGGCGGGTGATGGACATGAACGACCGCGCGCTGCGGTCGCTGGTGCTGGGGCTGGGCGGCCCCGCGAACGGCACCCCGCGGGAAAGCGGCTTCGACATCACCGTGGCCTCCGAGGTGATGGCGATCCTGTGTCTTGCGAACGATCTCAATGACTTGCAGGAGCGTCTGGCGCGGATCATCGTCGCCCGGACCCGCGACGGGCGGCCGGTGACGGCGCGCGACCTCAAGGCGGATGGGGCGATGACGGTGCTGCTCAGGGACGCGCTGCAGCCGAACCTCGTCCAGACGCTCGAGAACAACCCGGCGCTCGTCCACGGCGGGCCGTTCGCCAACATCGCGCATGGCTGCAACTCGGTCATCGCCACGCGGACGGCGCTGCGGCTGTCGGATTACGTCGTGACCGAAGCTGGCTTCGGGGCCGACCTCGGGGCGCAGAAGTTCTTTGATATCAAGTGCCGGGCGGCCGGGCTGCGGCCCGCGGCGGTGGTGTTGGTGGCGACGGTGCGGGCGCTCAAGATGAACGGCGGGGTGGCGCGGGCCGACCTCGGGACCGAGGATGTCGCGGCGGTCCGGCGCGGGTTGCCGAACCTCTTGCGGCATATCGAGAACCTGCGCCTCTACGGCCCGCCGGTGGTCGTGGCGATCAACCATTTCTCGAGCGATTCCAAGGCGGAAGCGCAGGCGATCATCGACGCGGCGGCGGCGGTCGGGGTGACGGCGGTCGTCTGCCGCCACTGGGCTGAGGGCGGGGCAGGGGCCGAGGATCTCGCCCGGGCGGTCGTCGCGGCCGCCGAAACGCAGAGCGATTTCAACCTCTTGTATCCCGACGACCTGCCGCTGTGGGAGAAGGTCGAGACGATCTGCACCCGCATCTACCGCGCCGATCACGTCGAGGCGCTGCCCGCGGTGCGCCGCCAGCTTGACGAGTGGCAGGCCGCCTTCGGCCATCTGCCGGTCTGCATGGCCAAGACGCAGTACAGTTTTTCGAGCGATCCCAAGCTTTTGGGCGCGCCCGAGGGCCACGTCATCCCGATCCGCGAGGTCCGGCTGTCGGCCGGCGCAGGCTTCGTCGTGGCGATCTGCGGCGACATCATGACCATGCCCGGCCTGCCGCGCGAACCCGCCGCCGACCGCATCGGCCTCGATGCCGCCGGTGAGGTCGTCGGGCTGTTCTGATGTTCGTGCAAGGTTCGTGCAGCGTTCATGCACGGTTCATGCGAATGCCATGCCGACGAAAGCGCCCCTCCCATGAGCCATGATCTGAGCGCGGCACTCGCCGATCCCGACCCGCAGGCGGCACTCGGGGCGCTCGAGGCGCTGGTGCAGGCGACGGTCGGGGCGCGGCTCTACACCGTCATGGCGCTCGACCCCGACACGGGGATGGCGCGACGGGTCTGGACCAGCGACCCCGACACCTACCCGGTCGGCGGCGAGAAGCCGCTGCCCGAGAACCGCTGGACCGAGATCGTCATCCGCGCCCGCCGGACCTGGGTCGCCAACACGCCCGAAGAGGTTGCCGAACTGCTCTTCGACCACGCCACCATTGCCCGGCTGGGCTGCGGTGCGGCGCTGAACCTGCCGGTCACGGTCGGGGGGCGGGTGATCGGCACGGTCAACCTGCTCGACCGCGCCGGGCATTTCACCCCGGACCGCGTGGCCGCCGCCGAGGCGCTGCGCCTGCCCGCGCAGGCGGTGCTGATGCGGGTGGCGCTGGCCCGCGCGGCGGACGGGGCGGCATGACACTGACCACTTTCGACCGGATCATCCGCGACCGCGGCTCGGTCTATGCCGTCTCGGGCGGCCCGGTCGCCGACCGCGCGGCGATCGACGCGGCGCTGGCCGCGCTGACGGCGCAGCGGAGGTTCGCCAAGGCCACCCACAACTCGTGGGCCGCGCGGATCGGGGGCGAGGGGCTCAAGGCCGACGACGGCGAGGCGGGCGCGGGCGCGATCATCCTGCGGATGCTCGAGACCGAGGGGCTGGACGACCACGTGGTCGTGGTGACGCGCTGGTACGGCGGCAAGCACCTGGGCGGCGACCGCTTCCGGCACGTGATCGGCGCGGTGCGGCATTACCTCGCCGAGCGGCCGCTAGGCAGTGGTAGGGCCGGAGGGACTTGAACCCCCAACCAAGGCGTTATGAGCGCCCTGCTCTGACCATTGAGCTACAGCCCCACGCCTTTCGCCTAGTCAGCCGCGGCGCCCGGGTCAAGCGCGGCGCGTTGCGGGCCGCACGGGCTTGCGCTATCGGGGGGCAGCATCACCGAGGGGGCCCCGATGACCGAGAACAGCGCCTTGACCTATGCCCAGGCGGGCGTGGACATCGATGCCGGCAACGCGCTGGTGGACCGGATCAAGCCGGCCGCGAAATCCACCGACCGGCCCGGCGTCATGTCGGGGCTGGGCGGGTTCGGAGCGCTCTTCGACCTCAAGGCCGCGGGCTATGCCGACCCGGTGCTGGTCGCCGCGACCGACGGGGTGGGCACCAAGCTCAGGATTGCCATCGACACCGGGATCGTCGCAGGCGTCGGCACCGACCTGGTGGCGATGTGCGTCAACGACCTCGTCTGCCAGGGCGCCGAGCCGCTGTTCTTCCTCGACTATTTCGCCACCGGCAAGCTCGACGTGGCGCAGGCCGCCGCGGTGGTCGAGGGGATCGCCGCGGGCTGCAAGGCCGCCGGCTGCGCGCTGATCGGCGGTGAGACCGCCGAGATGCCGGGGATGTATCACGGCGGCGACTTCGACCTTGCCGGCTTCGCGGTCGGCGCGATGGAGCGGGGGGCGCATCTGCCGCAGGGCGTGGCCGAGGGCGACGTGCTGCTGGGCCTCGCCTCGAGCGGGGTGCATTCGAACGGCTATTCGCTGGTGCGCCGGATCGTCGAGCGCACCGGGCTCGGCTGGGACGCCGCGGCGCCTTTTGGCCGTGGCACGCTGGGGGCTGCGCTGCTCGAGCCGACGCGGCTTTACGTCCGCCCGGTGCTCGAGGCGATGCGCGCGGGCGGGGTCCATGCCGCGGCCCATATCACCGGCGGCGGGATCACCGAGAACCTGCCGCGGGTGCTGCCCGAGGGACTCGGCGCGATCGTCGATCTGGACGCGTGGGAGCCGCCGGCCCTGTTCCGCTGGCTCGCCGAAGAGGGCGGGGTGTCCGAGGCCGAGATGCTCAAGACCTTCAACTGCGGGATCGGCATGATCCTCGTCGTGGCGCGCGACCGGGCGCAGCCGCTGGCCGCCAGCCTGCGCGCCGCGGGCGAGACGGTGCGCGAGATCGGCGAGGTCGGCGGCCGCGCCGGCGTAGGCTACACCGGCACGCTGTGGTGAACGGCGCCGTGGTGAGCGGGGCCGTCACCAAGGGTCCGCGCCGGGTCGCCATCCTGATCTCGGGCGGCGGGTCGAACATGGTCGCGCTGGCCGACAGCATGACCGGCGACCACCCGGCCCGCCCGGTGCTGGTGCTGTCGAACGATCCTGCCGCCGGGGGGCTCGCCAAGGCCGCCGCCCGCGGCATCCCGACGGCTGCCGTCGATCACCGGCCCTTCCGGGGCGACCGCGCGGCGTTCGAGGCGGCGCTGCTCGCGCCGCTCGAAGCGGCGCGGCCGGACATCATCTGCCTCGCCGGGTTCATGCGCATCCTGACGCCGGGGTTCGTTGCGCGCTTTGCCGGGCGGATGCTGAACATCCACCCCTCGCTGCTGCCGCTCTATCCCGGGCTCGACACCCATGCCCGGGCGCTGGCGGCCGGGGATGCCGAGGCGGGGGCGAGCGTGCATCTGGTGACGCCGGAACTCGACGGCGGGCCGATTCTCGGGCAGGCGCGGGTGCCGGTCGAAGCGGGCGACACGCCCGAGACGCTGGCGGCGCGGGTGCTGGCCGCCGAGCACCGGCTTTATCCCGCCGTGCTGCGCCGCTTTGCGGCGGGCGAGACCGGGCGGCTCGACCTCTGACGGGGGCACGCTGACCCGCGCGAGGCGCGGGCGGGACCGCCGGATGCCTCCGGCGGGGATATTTTTGTCCAGCCCGAAGCGAGGCCGGGGGGCTGGCCCCCGCGGCTCAGCGCTCGGGCAGGAGGCCGCGCGGGGCGAAGCGGAGCACCGCGAGCAGCAGTAGGCCCATGGCGAGGAAGCGCATCTGCGGCGCGGTCTCGGTCAGGTGGCGCAGCAGCGGGCCGTCCGAGAGCGGCAGGGTCAGGAGCGACATGAGCGCCGGGCCCCAGACCTCGGCCTTGATCCACAGGAACCAGATCAGCACCGCGCCCAGCACCGCGCCCCAGTTGTTGCCCGAGCCGCCGACGATCACCATCACCCAGATGAGGAAGGTGTAGCGCAGCGGGTTGTAGCCGCCCGGCGCCATCAGCCCGTCGAGCGTCACCATCATCGCCCCCGAAAGCCCGATCACCGCCGAGCCGAGCACGAAGAGCTGCAGGTGGCGGCGGGTGACGTCCTTGCCCATGGCGCGGGCGGCGGTCTCGTTGTCGCGGATGGCGCGCATCATCCGGCCCCAGGGCGAGTGCAGCGCCAGCTCGGCCAGCAGGATCAGCGTCAGCACCACGGCGACGAAGATCGCGAGGTAGCAGAGCTTGACGTAGATCCCCGAGAAGGTCGCGGCGTCATAGCCCCAGCGGGCGGCGGCGGCGACGAAGTCTGGGTTGGACTGCAGTTGCAGCTCGTAGGGGACCGGGCGCGGGATGCCGGTGATGTTGAGGACGCCGCGGGCGAGCCAGCCCTCGTTCTTGAGGATGGCCACGATGATCTCGCCGATGCCCAGCGTGGCGATGGCGAGATAGTCCGAGCGGAGCCCCAGCGCGACCTTGCCCACCCCCCAGGCAGCGAGCGCGGCGAAGACCATGCCGACCGGCCAGGACAGCAGGACCGGCAGCCCGAGGCCGCCGATGTTGCCGGCGTTCGCCGGGTTGTTGGCCTCGATCGCGGCGATGGCGGGGTCGAAGACCTGCCGGGTGAGGATGTAGCCGCCGATCAGGATCGCCGCCGGCACCCAGATCCGGGCGGCGCGGCGCAGGCGGCCAGCGGCGGCGATGGCGAGGACCAGCGTGGCGAGGCCGAGCGCGAGCGCGAGCATCAGCCGCGGCCCGCCCGCCGCCCAGGCGCCCGCGACCGGCTGGGTCGAGATGAGCACAGGCGCGAGGCCGCCGAGCGCCACGAAGCCCACGACGCCGGCGTTGAAGAGCCCGCCATAGCCCCAGATCATGTTGACCCCGAGCGCGGTCACCGCCGAGATCAGGCCCATGTTGAGGATGGCGAGCGAACTGTTCCACGACCCCGAGAAGAGCGCGTTCGAGACCGTGCCCTCGAGCACGAAGAGCACCGCGAGTACGGCGAACAGCAGCGGGCCGCGCAGCGGGCTGGCGGAGGTGTCGGCTTGGCGGGTGGAGGACATCGGCGGCTCCGCGGGTCAGTAGGCCTTGCCGCGGAACAGCCCCGTGGGGCGCACCAGCAGCACGACGATCAGGATGACGAAGCTGATCGCCAGCTTGTATTCGGTGCCGAGCATCTGCAGCAGGCCGGTCGGCTCGAACCCGAGATATTCGGCGATCTTCTTCCAGGGGTAGGTCAGGGCGACCTCGGAAAAGGCGATCAGGAACCCGCCGGCGATGGCGCCCATCGGGTTGCCGAGGCCGCCCACGATGGCGGCCGCGAAGATCGGCAGCAGGATCTGGAAATAGTTGAAGGCCTTGAAGGACTTGTCGAGGCCGTAAAGCGTGCCCGCGGTGACCGCGAGGGCGATGGCGATGATCCAGGTCAGCCGCACCACCCGGTCGGGGTCGATGCCCGAGAGGAGCGCGAGATCCTCGTTGTCGGCATAGGCGCGCATCGCCTTGCCGGCCCGGGTGCGGTTGAGGAAGCGGAAGAGCGCCCAGACGGCGAGGGCGGCGACGACCAGGGTGATGACCTGCGTGGTCCTGAGGGCGAGCCCCTCGTCGAGTCCGGTCCAGGCGCGGAACTGCGGGACCGAGACGACGAAGCGGGCGCCGTCGGCGAACTGGATCTCGCCCACGCCGATCAGCAGGCGGGTGAGGCCGTTCATCACGAACATCACGCCCACCGAGGCCATGACGACGACGATCGGCGCGGCCTTGACGCGGCGGTAGTGGCGATAGACCCAGCGGTCGGTCAGCAGCGCCAGCACCACCGTAAGCGCGATCCCCAGGGGCAGCGCCAGCAGCGCCGTCGGCAGCGGGCCGAAGCTGACCCCCATCGACTGCAGCCACCAGGTCAGCAGGATCACGATGGCGGTGCCGAAGGCCATGGTGTCGCCATGGGCGAAGTTCGAGAACCGCAGGATGCCGTAGATCAGCGTGACCCCCAGCGCGCCGAGCGCGAGCTGCGCGCCGTAGGCCGCGGCGGGGATGACGACGAAGTTCAGGATCGCGACGAGCGCGTTCAGCAGGTCCATCAGCTCTCTCTCGAGGGGGCGTCGCGGTGACGCGCGGGCGCAGAGGCGGCGCCCTGCGGGCGGCGGATCGCGGACGGGGCCGCGGGATGCCTCCGGCGGGGATATTTCTGTCCAGCCCGAGGGGCGGCAGAGGGGGTCATGGCGTCACCCGGCAGAGGCCGCGCAGGTTCTGGACCGCGCGAGGCGTGCTGAGGCTCAGCGTGGCGTGGTGGTGGTCGCGGTCGATGTAGAGGACCGTGCGGCCGGCGTCGAAGATCAGCGTGCGGCCGCGCTTGAAGAACCGCGCCGGGCGCGGGCCCTCGGGGCCGATCAGCATCGGGGCGGCGGACCACGGGTGGATGACCGCAACGCTGCGGGCGGTGCCGTCGGAGGCGGGGTCGAGCGCGCAGGCGATGCCGCGCACGCCCGCCGCACCGGGCAGGATCGCGTCGGCGGGCAGCGCGGTGGCGGGATTGACCGCGGCCGGGTCGTGGATCGACGGCGGGTCGGCCAGCGCCGCCACCGCGGGCGGCAGCGTGGCCGGGGCCGGAGCCGCTGGCGCGGATTGCGCCAGCGCGGCCGCGGGCAGGGCGAGGGCGAGGGTCAGCGGGGCGAGCCGGCGCATCGGTCAGCCCCCGAGGAAGGTGCGGCGCACCTCGGGGTCGGCCATCAGCTCGGCCCCGGTGCCGGTATAACGGTTGGTGCCCTGCACCAGCACATAGCCGATGTCGGCGATCTCGAGCGCCTGGCGGGCGTTCTGTTCGACCATGAGGATCGAAATGCCGGTGCGGGCGATCTCGATGATGCGGTCGAAGAGTTCGTCCATGACGATGGGCGAGACGCCCGCGGTGGGCTCGTCCAGCATCAGAAGCTTCGGCTGGGTCATCAGCGCCCGGCCCACCGCGACCTGCTGGCGCTGGCCGCCGGACAGCTCGCCCGCGTTCTGGCGGCGCTTGTCGGCCACGGCGGGGAAGAGGTGGTACACCTGCTCCATCGTGGCGCGGAAATTGTCGTCGCGGATATAGGCGCCCATCTCGAGGTTTTCCTCGACCGTCATGGTCGGGAAGACGTTGGCGGTCTGCGGCACGAAGCCCATGCCGCGGCGCACCCGGTCCTGCGGGGTGAGCCCGGCGATGTCGTGCCCGTCGAGCGTCACCGTGCCCTCGCGCAGGTCGAGCATCCCGAACACGGCCTTCATCGCGGTGGATTTGCCGGCGCCGTTGGGGCCGACGATCACCGCGATCTCGCCGCGGTCCACGCTGAGGTCGCAGCCGTTCAGGATGTCGGCCTTGCCGTAGCCGCCGCGCATCCCGGTCGCCGAGAGATAGGGCAGGGTGCCGTCCGGGCGGGTGCCGGCGGCGCCGGGGCGCGGGCGGGCATGGGCCGGCGTCTGGGTCTGGGTCTGGGTTTGCGTCTGGGTCTGCATCATGGCCGCACCTCGGTGCCGGGGTCGTCGAGTTCGCCCAGCGGTCCTCGGGTGGTGCCCGGCGAGGTCGCAGCCCCCGACGCGCTCACGGGACGGCCCGCCTCGGCGCCGAGGCCGGGCTGGGCGCCGTGGCCCTCGTGGCGGCGGGTTTCCTCGGCCATCTCGGCCTGGACCTTGTTCTTGAGGCCGCGGCCGAGATAGGCCTCGATCACCGCCTCGTTCTGCATGATGCTGTCGGCCGAGCCCTGCGCCAGCACCTTGCCCTCGGCCATCACGATCACCGGGTCGCAGAGCTTGCCGATGAAATCCATGTCGTGCTCGATCACGCAGAAGGTGTAGCCGCGTTCCCTGTTCAGCCGCAGGATCGCGTCGGCGATGGTCATGAGCAGCGTGCGGTTCACGCCCGCGCCGACCTCGTCCAGGAACACGATCTTGGCGTCGACCATCATGCAGCGGCCGAGTTCCAGAAGCTTCTTCTGCCCGCCCGAGAGGTTGCCGGCCTTTTCCTCGGCCACGTGGCTGATGGTGAGGAAGTCCAGCACCTCATCCGCGCGGGCGAGGAGCGCGCGTTCCTGATCGGCGATGCGCTTGCGGCCGAACCAGGTGTTCCACAGCGTTTCGCCCGACTGCGCGGGCGGCACCATCATCAGGTTCTCGCGCACGGTCATCGAGGAGAACTCATGCGCCATCTGGAAGGTGCGCAGCAGGCCCTTGTGGAAGAGCTTGTGCGGGGCGAGGCCGGTGATGTCCTCGCCGTCCATCACCACGCGCCCCGAGGTGGGCGGCAGGACGCCGGCGATGACGTTGAAGAGCGTCGACTTGCCCGCGCCGTTCGGGCCGATCAGGCCGGTGATCGAGCCGGTGGCGATGGTCAGGCTCGCCCCGTCCACGGCGCGGAAGCCCCCGAAATGCCGGTGCAGGTCATGGACCTGGATCATGCGTCCCTCGTTTCCCTCTCGCGCCCGGTGGCCGTTCCCGCCGGGGCCGCGGCGCCCCGCAGGGCGCCGCCAGTCTGGTCAGGTGCCGCCCCCGCCGGCGGCGGCTGGCGCGCGGCCCCCGCACCGGGCGGGCGCCGCGACCGGATCAGTGCGTCTTGACCGCGTTGAGCGTGCCGCCCTTGAAGTCGACCTCGCGGTAGGTGCCGGCGCTTTCGCCCGGGCCGACCAGTTCGACGGCGCTCGCGCCGACATAGTCGATGTCCTTGCCGTCGGCCAGCAGCTCGAGCGCCTTGGCCAGCTCGCCGGGCATGATCTTCTCGCCCGGGGCGTTGGCCACGTCCATCACCTTGTCCTTGTAGACCTTGGGATCGGCTGACTTGGCGGCCTGCATGGCGAGGATCAGCAGCGCGGCGGCGTCATAGGCCTCGGCGGCGAAGGCGTCCGAGCCCTCGAAGCCCGACTCCTTGGCCTTGGCGATGAAGGCGTCGCGGCCCTCGCCCTCGGCCGAGGGGTTCTGGCCGAACGAGGTCTCGAGCTCCTTGCCGAACTTGTCGACGAGGGTCTGGCTGACCATGCCGTCGGTGAAGACGAAGGTGTTGAAGGCCCCCGAATCGAGCGCCCCGCGCACGATCCCCGAGCCGCCCTGGTCGACGTAGCCCGCCACGACCAGCGCGTCGCCGCCGGCGGCGGCCAGCGCCGCGACCTCGGCCGCATAGTCGGCCTTGCCGTCGTCATGGGCGGCGGTGATGGTGATCTTGCCGCCCTTGCCCTCGTAGGCCGACTTGAACGACTCGGCGAGGCCCTTGCCGTAGTCGTTGTTGGTGTAGGTCACGGCGACCGACTTGATCCCGCGCTCGAGGATGATGTCGGCCATCACCTCGCCCTGGCGCGCGTCCGAGGGCGCGGTGCGGAAGAAGAAGCCCTTGTCGTCGATCGTGGTCAGCGCGGGCGAGGTGGCCGAGGGGGCGATCATCACGACGCCGTTCGGCACCGCGACCTTTTCCAGGCTGGCGATGGTCTCGCCCGAGCACATCCCGCCGACGATGCCCGCGACCTTGTCCGAGGTCACCAGCCGCTCGACCGCGGTCACGGCGGCGGCGGCATCGGCGCAGGTGCTGTCGGCCTGGACGATCGAGAAGGTGGTGCCGTCCATCGCCTTGCCCGAGTCGTTGGCTTCCTTGACCGCCATCTCGACGCCCTTGAGCATCGACGGCGCCATCGACTCGAGCGGGCCGGTGAAGCCGAGCGAGACGCCCAGCTTGACGTCGGCGGCCAGCGCGCCCGAGGCGGTGAGAGCTGCCACGGCGGTGGCGAGCATCAGGTTCTTCATTCTGGTCTTCTCCCTGCTGTGTGTGCGGCGGCGGTCCGTTGATGGCCGCCTTGTCCGCGGGTTCCGCCGCGCCCCGGGCGGGGGCACGGCGTAGGTCCGGCGTCCGCCGCGGCCGGGGACGGGCCCCGGACTGCGGCGGCGCGCGTGTCAGCGCATCTTGACGACGTTGAGCGTGCCGCCCTTGAAATCGACCTCGCGGAAGGTGCCGGCGCTTTCGCCCGGCTCGATCAGCTCGACCGACGAGGCGCCGTCATAGTCGATGTCGGTGCCGGCGGCCAAAAGCTCGAGGCCCTTGGCCAGCTCGCCCACGCCGATCTTCTCGCCGGGGCCGTTCGCCACCTCCATGATCTTGTCCTTGTAGACCTTGGGATCGGTGGACTTGGCGGCCTGCATCGCCAGCAGCATCAGGGCGGCGGCGTCATAGGCCTCGCCCGAATAGACGGCGCTGCCGTCGAAGCCCGCGGCCTTGGCGAGTTCGGTGAACTTGTCACGGCCGGCGCCTTCGGACGAGGGGTTCTGACCGAACGAGGTCTCGAGCTCGGCGCCGAACTTGTCGATCAGCGCCTGGCCCACCATCCCGTCGGGCATGATGAAGGTCGAGAACGCGCCGGAATCGAGCGCCCCGCGCACGATCCCCGAGCCGCCCTGGTCGACGTAGCCGACCACGGCCAGCGCATCGCCGCCGGCAGCGGCCAGCGCCGCGACCTCGGCCGAATAGTCGGCCTTGCCGTCGTCATGCGCGGCGATCATCGTGACCTTGCCGCCCTTGCCTTCGTAGGCCGTCTTGAACGCCTCGGCGAGGCCCTTGCCGTAGTCGTTGTTGGTGTAGGTGACCGCCACCGACTTGACCCCGCGCTCGAGCGCGATGTCGGCCATGACGTCGCCCTGGCGGGCGTCGGACGGCGAGGTGCGGAAGAAGAAGCCCTTGTCGTCGATGGTCGAGAGCGCCGGCGAGGTGGCCGAGGGCGAGATCATCACCATGCCGTTCGGCACGGCCACGCGCTCGAGGCTGGCGATCGTCTCGCCCGAGCACATCCCGCCCATGATCCCGTTGACCTTGTCCGAGGTCACCAGCCGCTCGACCGCGGCGACCGAGGCTGCGGCGTCGGCGCAGGTGTTGTCGGCGCGCACGGCCTCAACCTTGGCGCCGTCCATCAGCTTGCCCGACTCGCTGATCTCCTTGATGGCGAGCTCGGCCCCGTTGGCCATCTGCGGCGCCATCGACTCGAGCGGGCCGGTGAAGCCCATCGAGATGCCGATCTTGACGTCCTCGGCGGTGGCCATGCCGACCGAAAGCGCGGTGGCGGCGGTGGCGAGCAGCAGTTTCTTCATGGTGATCCGTTCTCCAGACACAGTCTGGAACGAGAGACTAGGCAGGTTGCCGCCGAAAGGAAAGCACCCGCTGCATAGCCGCTATGCAGGACCATCCGTGCGCCCCTCGGCCCGCCGGGTGCCGCGGACCGGCTTTCCTCGCCCGCGCGGCGTCACTATATTCGCCCGGTGTTTCATCGAGGATCGTCCGTCATGCCGCAGGATACCAGTTCGACCGCCATGCCGCTCAGCGCCAAGACCGAGGCCCCCCGCCGTTCCGCGGGCGCCCCGGACTGGAGCCGGCAGGGCTGGCGCACCCGGCCGCGCGTGCAGATGCCCGACTATCCCGACGCCGCCCCCCTGAACGCCGTCGAGGCGCAGCTGTCGCGCTTTCCGCCGCTGGTCTTCGCGGGCGAGGCGCGCCGCCTCAAGGCGCATCTGGCCGATGCCGCCGCGGGCCGGGCGTTCCTGTTGCAGGGCGGCGACTGCGCCGAGAGCTTTGCCGAGTTCTCGGCCGACAACATCCGCGACACCTTCAAGGTGATGCTGCAGATGGCGGTGGTGCTGACCTGGGGCGCGCAGATGCCGGTGGTCAAGGTCGGTCGCATGGCCGGGCAGTTCGCCAAGCCGCGCTCGGCGCCGACCGAGGTGATGGGGGGCGTCGAGCTGCCCTCCTACCGCGGCGACATCATCAACGGCTTCGACTTCACCGACGCGGCCCGCGTCCCCGACCCGCAGCGGATGCTGCAGGCCTACACGCAGGCGGCGGCCTCGCTGAACCTGCTGCGCGCATTCTCGACCGGGGGTTATGCCGACATCCACCGGGTGCAGAGCTGGATCGCCGATTTCACCGGCGGGCCGGAGGCGGCGGAGTATCGCGCCATCGCCGACCGGATCAGCGACGCCATGGCCTTCATGCAGGCGGCCGGGGTGTCGTCCGAGACGGCGCACGAGCTGGGCACCGTCGAGTTCTACACCAGCCACGAGGCCTTGCTGCTGGAATACGAAGAGGCGCTGGCGCGGATCGACTCGACCACCGGGCTGCCGGTGGCGGGCTCGGGCCACATGCTCTGGATCGGCGACCGCACCCGGCAGCCGGACGGGGCGCATGTCGAGTTCCTGCGCGGGGTGCAGAACCCGATCGGGCTGAAATGCGGCCCCTCGATCAGCGAGGATGACCTGAAGCGGCTCATCGCCACGCTGAACCCGACCAACGAGGCCGGCCGACTGACGCTGATCGCGCGCTTCGGGGCGGGCAAGGTGGGCGACCACCTGCCGCGGCTGATCCGCACCGTGCAGGCGGAAGGGGCCAACGTGCTCTGGTGCTGCGACCCCATGCACGGCAACACGATCAAGGCGGCCTCGGGCTACAAGACCCGGCAGTTCGACCAGGTGCTGCGCGAGGTGCGGGAGTTCTTCGCCGTCCACGCCGCCGAGGGCAGCGTGCCGGGGGGCGTGCATTTCGAGATGACCGGACAGGACGTGACCGAGTGCACCGGCGGCGTCCGGGCGGTCACCGACGAGGATCTGTCGAGCCGCTACCACACCGCCTGTGACCCGCGGCTGAATGCCAGCCAGTCGCTGGAACTGGCGTTCCTCGTGGCCGAAGAGCTGCGGGCGCGGCGCACCGGCACCCCGGTCGGGCTGCGCGACGCGGTCTGAAGCGCAGCGGCCTTGCCGAAACCGAAGGGCGCCCCGCGGGGCGCCCTTTGTCGTCAATCGGTCTTCAGTCGTTCGAGATGACGCGGAAGCGGGCGCGGCGCTCCTCGGGCGTCTCGTCCTCGCGGATCGCCGGGCGCGGCGCGGGCGCGTCGAAGAGCGGCGGCATCGTCGGCAGCGACGGGGGCCGCCCGGCCGCGGGACGGCGCCGGGGGACGGGGGCCGGGGAGTCGGCGTCGTCGGCCGCGAACGGCTCGCCGCGCCACGGCGCGGGCGGCTCGGCGAAGCCGTGCATCGAGGGCTGCGGGGTCAGGACGCGCGCGCCCTCGACCACCGGCATCGCGCGGTCGGCGGCGATGTCGAAGCGGCGCGGGGCGGTGCCGATCTCGCCCTCGGTCGCGAGGCACCCGAGCGCGCGGGACACGTCGCCCAGGTCCGACTTGAGCGGCATGAGCAGCATCCGCCCGGTCAGCGCCGGGCGGCCGTAGCCGACCGGCCCGATCAGGTCCAGCTCGGCGATCTGCGGTCCCTTGAACACCGCCTCGAGCACGTCGCTCAGCCGCCCGCGCGAGGGGGCGTTGAGGACCGAGCAGAGAGGCATCCCCCGCACCTCCATCCCCATCAGGTCGACGAGGTGGCGCCCGGCGAGGCGGAAGCGCGCGGCCCCGGGGGCCACCCGCTCGAGGATGAAGGCGAAGGGCAGGGCGGCGCGCAGCCCGGCCGGCTCGACATCGGCGCGCGAGGGCACCGCCCGGCCGCGGCGCAGCGACAGCCAGTAGTCGCGCAGCGCCCCCGCCACCCGGTCCGGGCTGCGGGCGTCGAAGTCGGACAGGCGCAGCAACCGCTCGGGTCCGAGCGGGGCGGTCTTGCCGTCGTCGTTGTTGCGGGTCATGGCACAATGGTCCTCGATACGGCTCGGATCATAACGCGGCGGCGGCGCGAACGTCTCGGCCGATCTTACCCAAGGGTTAAGATCGGCGGTTCAGATCAGGCCTCGACCGCCGGGGCAGGCTCGGCAGGGTCGCGGGTCTCGCGCGGGGGGCGGCCGATGATCTCGCGCAGGGCGTCGAGTTCGATGAAGTTGTCGGCCTGCCGGCGCAGCTCGTCGGCGATCATCGGCGGCTGGCTGCGCATGGTCGAGACGACCGACACCCGCACCCCCTGGCATTGCAGCGCCGCCACCAGCGGGCGGAAGTCGCCGTCGCCCGAGAACAGCACCGCATGGTCGAGCCGCGGGGCCAGCGCCAGCGCATCGACCGCCAGTTCCACGTCCATGTTGCCCTTGACCCGGCGCCGGCCCATCGAGTCGGTGTATTCCCGCGCCGGTTTCGAGACGATGGCGAAGCCGTTGTAGTTCAGCCAGTCGATCAGCGGCCGGACGGGCGAGTATTCCTCGTTCTCGAGCAGCGCCGTATAGTAGTAGGCGCGGACCAGCTTGCCGCGCCGCTCGAATTCCTGCCGCAGCAGCTTGTAGTCGAGATCGAACCCGAGCGCCTTGGTCGCGGCATGAAGGTTCGCGCCGTCGATGAACAGCGCCAGTCGGTCGTCCTTGTAAAACAATGCCCCAGTCCCCTGCCGAACAAACCCAAGCCGGACCCGCCAACCCACCGCGGATGCTGCGAGAAAACCTAGCCCTGCTCGCCCTTGGCGCAAACCTGTCCTGTTGGGCAGGTCCGCCCGAGGCCGCCGTGCGCGTGGCGCTGGGCCGGCTCGGTGCCGAAGGGCTGGGGCTGCGCGCGGTCAGCCGATTCTGGCGCACCCCGGCCCACCCCGCGGGGTCGGGGCCGGACTACGTCAACGCCGCCGCGGTGGTGGCGGCGGGGTCGATGTCGCCCGAGGCGGTGCTGGCCGCCTTGCACCGGGTCGAGGCAGATCTCGGCCGGGTGCGGGACGGGACGCGCTGGGGGGCGCGGGTGATCGACCTCGACCTGCTGGCGATGGGGGGCGAGGTCCGCCCCGACGCGGCGACGCAGGACCGCTGGCGCGCCCTGCCGGCCGCGGCGCAGGTGCAGGTCGCCCCCGACCGGCTGATCCTGCCGCACCCGCGGTTGCAGGACCGCGGCTTCGTGCTGGCGCCGCTGGCCGAGATCGCGCCCGGCTGGGTGCATCCGCGGCTGGGGCAGAGCGTGGCCGCGATGCTGGCAGCGCTCGGCCCCGAGGGGCTGGCGGGGATGGCGCCCGAGGGCGGGCGGGCGCAGGTGTGACAGGCGGCTGAAAACCCTCCGGGGGGCAGCGCGGCTTGACTTTCCCGGTCCGCACCCCCACCTATGCCGCCTTGCCCCACCAGTCGATTCGGAAAGGTAGCTCATGGCCCGCGTCACAGTCGAGGATTGCGTTGACAAGGTTCCGAACCGGTTCGACCTGGTGATGCTCGCCGCCCACCGCGCCCGCGAGATCGGCGCCGGGGCCACGCTGTCGGTCGAGCGGGACAACGACAAGGACCCGGTCGTGGCGCTGCGCGAGATCGCCGACGAGGGCCAGCCGGTCGACGAGCTGCGCGAGCGGATGATCGAGCAGACTCAGACCCAGATCGAGGTGGACGAGCCCGAAGAGGACGCGATGGCGCTTCTGCTCGGGGCCGAGATCGACCGTCCCAAGCCCGCCGACGAGGAATCGGAAGAGCGGATGCTGCGCATGATGCTCGAGGCGCAAGGCCGGGGCTGAGGTCAGAGGCGGCACGGGTTGGACCGGATCGACGTCGAAGACCTCGTCGCGCTGGTCCGCAACTACAACCCGCGGACCAACGAGGACCTGATCCGGCGGGCCTATGACTATGGCCGCCGGATGCACGAGGGGCAGTTCCGCCACTCGGGCGAACCCTATTTCACCCATCCCGTCGCCGTCGCCGCCATCCTGACCGAGATGCGGCTGGACGATGCGACCATCGTCACCGCCCTTCTGCACGACACGATCGAGGACACCCGCTCGACCTGGGGCGAGGTGGCCGAGTTGTTCGGCCGCGACGTGGCCGACCTCGTGGACGGGGTGACGAAGCTCACCAACCTGCAACTCTCCGGCACCCACTCGAAGCAGGCCGAGAACTTCCGCAAGCTCTTCATGGCGATGTCCCGCGACCTGCGGGTGATCCTCGTGAAGCTCGCCGACCGGCTGCACAACATGCGCACGATCCGCTCAATGCGGCCCGACAAGCAGGTGCAGAAGGCGCGCGAGACGATGGACATCTTCGCCCCCCTCGCCGGGCGGATGGGGATGCAGTGGATGCGCGAGGAGCTTGAGGACCTGGCCTTCAAGGTCATCAACCCCGAGGCGCGCAACTCGATCATCCGCCGCTTCGTGACGCTGCAGAAAGAGACCGGCGACATCATCCCGCGGATCACCGCCGACATCCGCGCGGCGCTGGACGCCGAGGGGATCGAGGCCGAGGTCTTCGGCCGCGCCAAGCGCCCCTACAGCGTCTGGCGCAAGATGCAGGAAAAGCAGCTCAGCTTCTCGCGGCTCTCGGACATCTACGGCTTCCGCATCATCACCCGGTCCGAGGCCGACTGTTACCGCGCGCTGGGGATCATCCACCGCCGCTGGCGCGCCGTGCCGGGGCGGTTCAAGGACTACATCAGCCAGCCCAAGTCGAACGGCTACCGCTCGATCCACTCGACCGTCTCGGCGCGCGACGGCACCCGCGTCGAGGTGCAGATCCGCACCCGCGCCATGCACGAGGTGGCCGAGGCCGGGGTCGCCGCGCACTGGGCCTACCGCGACGGGGTGCGGTCGAAGAACCCCTTTGCGGTCGATCCGGCCGAGTGGCTGGCGAGCCTCACCGAGCGCTTCGGGGAAGAGGATCACGACGAGTTCCTCGAGGCCGTGAAGCTCGAGATGTATCAGGACCAGGTGTTCTGCTTCACCCCCAAGGGCGACGTGATCCAGCTGCCCAAGGGCGCGACGCCGATCGACTTTGCCTATGCCATCCACACGCGGCTGGGCAATTCCTGCGTCGGCGCCAAGGTGGACGGCATCCGCGTGCCGCTGTGGACGCGGCTGAAGAACGGCCAGTCGGTCGAGATCATCGCGGCCTCGGGCCAGCGTCCGCAGGCCACTTGGCTCGACATCGTGGTGACGGGCCGGGCCAAGGCGGCGATCCGGCGGTCCTTGCGCGAAGAGGACCGCTCGCGCTTCATCCGGCTCGGGTCCGAGCTGGTGCGGGTGGCGTTCGAGCACGTCAACCGCAAGGTCACCGACAAGGCGCTGCGCACCGCCGCCAAGGCGCTGGCGATGCCGGGCGCGGACGAGCTGCTGGCCCGGATCGGCGCGGCCGAGATCTCGGCCCAGCAGGTGATCGGGGCGCTCTGGCCCGACCTCGCGCCCTCGGCCGACGAGATCGACGCAAGCCGTGCCGTCGCCGGGTTGCAGGCCGATCAGGAGTTCACCCGCGCCCCCTGCTGCACCCCGTTGCCGGGTGAGCGGATCGTGGGCATCACCTATCGCGGCAAGGGCGTGGTGATCCACGCCATCGACTGCCCGGTGCTGGCGGGGTTCGAGGACCAGCCCGAGCGCTGGGTCGACCTGCGCTGGCGCGAGGGGCGGCACCCGGCGGTCTACTCCTCGCGGCTGAACCTGACGATCCGGCATGACGCAGGTGTGCTGGGGCGCATCTGCACGCTGATCGGGGCGCAGGGGGCGAACATCTCGGACCTCGAGTTCCTGGACCGCAAGCCGGACTTCTACCGCCTGCGGGTGGACGTGGACCTGCGCGACAGCGAGCACCTGCACGCGCTGATGACGGCGCTCGAGGCGGAGAGCGACGTGGCGCAGGTGGCGCGGATCCGGGATCCCTCGGCGGTGGTCTGAGGGGGCCCTGCGGGGTGCGGGGGGGCGAACCCGAACGGCGTTAGGGGCGGAGGCGTGATCAAGAGCGGTCCCGCTGGAAACTCGTTGATCCGGCGCAGCCACGTTCGCGCCTTGCCGCACCGTTCTGAAGCACCCCGCCCGCCACACACTCCCGCGATCCGGTTGCCCTCCGCGGACGGCTGGTGGACAGTGGCGGACACACCGCCATCCGCCCGCCCGAGACGCCCATGTTCCGCCGCAAGCCCCGCAGCTATTCGCAGATGGCCAGCGACATCGTCTATCCGCGCGGCGGGTGGTGGCGGGCGATCAAGTACCGCGTGCACCGGCTGCGCCGCCTGCCGGACCCGCCGCAGCGGGTAGCGCGCGGGGTGGCGGCGGGGGTGTTCATCAGCTTCACGCCGCTCTTCGGGCTGCACGTCGTGGGGGCCATGGCGCTGGCGCTGGCGATCCGCGGCAACGTGCTCGCCTCGGTGATCGGCAGCTTCGTCGGCAACCCGCTGACGATCCCGGTGATCGCGGTCGTGGCGATCACGCTCGGGCGGTGGATGCTGGGGCAGGGGGGCAGCATCGACCCGATGCTGATCCTCGAGGCGTTCTCGGGCGCCACGCGGCAGTTCCTGCGCAACCTGCTCGCCGTGCTCGACGGCCGGCCGGCGGAATGGGACCGGCTGGTCGACTTCGCCCAGGCGGTGTTCCTGCCCTACATGGTCGGCGGGCTGATCCCGGGGCTGATCGCCGCGCTCCTCTTCCACCGCCTGACGGTGCCGCTGGTCGAGGTCTATCACCAGCGCCGGCTGGCCCGCCGGGCGCGCAAGGCGCGCGCCGAGGGCGCGGTGGGCGACGACCCCGGCCGGCCTGACGCCGCGCCCTAGACGCCCAGCCGGTCGCGCAGCGAGTACCAGCCCATCCCGGCCACCAGCAGCGGCCAGCGCAGCCCGGCGCCGCCGGGAAACTGCCGCGCGGGCAGGGCGGCCATGGTGTCGAACCCCTCGGATTGCCCCATCACCGCCTCGGCCATCAGCCGCCCGGCGAGGTTCGAGAGCGCCACCCCGTGGCCCGAGAACCCGCTCGCCGACAGGCAGTTCGGCGCGGGGCGGGCGAAGAGCGGCAGCCGGCTCATGGTGATCGCCAGCGTCCCGCCCCAGGCGTGGGTGATCCGCACCCCCCTGAGCTGCGGGTAGACCTGCTCAAGCGGGCCGCGGACCTTGGCCGCGATGTCGCGGGGGAAGCGGTAGCCCAGCGTTTCGCCGCCGCCGAAGACCAGCCGCCGGTCGTCCGAGAGCCGCCAGTAGTTCACCACGAAGCGGGTGTCGTGGACGGCGACGTTCTCGGCCATCAGCGCGTCGGCGCGGGGGCCAAGCGGCTCGGTGGCGACGACGTAGTTGTTGATCGGCATGACCCGGGCCGCCACGCCGAGGTCGAGGTGGCCGAGATAGCCGTTGGCGGCGAGGATGACGTGGTCGCAGAGCACCCGCCCGGTGCCGGTCTGCACGATGGTCGTCTCGGTCGCGCGACGGGCGTGGCGGATGGCGTGGACATGGGCGCCCTCGTGGATCACCGCGCCCGCGTCGCGGGCCAGCCGCGCCATCCCCAGCGCCAGCGCCAGCGGGTCGAGGTGCCCGGCGCCGCGGTCGAGGTCGCCGCCGGCATAGACGCCGGTGCCGATCAGCGCCGAAAGCGCCGGGCCGTCCAGCGGGGTGATGCGGTCGTAGCCGTAGTCGCGGGCGAGGCGGGCGGCATTCTCGTGCGCGTGGGCGACCTCGGCGGCGCTGCGGGCGGCGTGGGCGATGCCGTCGTGGACCGCGACCCCGGCCTCGGCCGCGTGGGCGCGGGTCAGGGCCTTGGCCTCTTCGGCCATGTCCCAGAGCCGGCGGGCGGCGGGCTTGCCGGCCAGCCGCTCGAGGTCGGCCACGTCGAGGCGCTGGCCGGACCCCATCTGCCCGCCGTTGCGGCCCGAGGCGCCGAACCCCACCCGCTGCGCCTCGAGCACGATGACCCGCCGCCCGGCGCGCGCGAGGTGCAGCGCGGCGGAGAGGCCCGTGTAGCCCGCACCGACGACCACCACGTCGGCCCGCGCCTCGCCGCGCAGGGGCGGGAAGGGGGGCAGCGGCGGGTTCTGCTCGGCATAGAGGCTGGGCGGATAGGTCCCGCGCCGGTCGTTGGCGAACAGCAGGTTCATCGCGCGCCCCCTTGTCGCAGCCGGATCACGGCAAGGCCTAGCACGTCGCCGCCCACCGCGGAACCGGGGCCTTGACGGTCGCGCGGGCGACGCCTCACCCTGTCCCGGACCGCTGAGGGGAGCGTCCGCCATGCCAGCCACGACCACGACCGAGGGCAACGACCTTGTCATCACGCGGCGCATCGACGCCGCACCCGAGGCGGTGTGGGCCGCCCTGACCCACCCCGAGCAGCTGTCGCGCTGGTTCGCGCCGCGCCCGTGGCGGGTGACCTCGGCGGTGGTCGAGCCGCATCCGGGCGGGGCCTTCGACATCCAGATGGAGGGGCCGGACGGCGCGGCCGAGGACTGCGCCGCAGATGCGGAGGGCGAGGCGGGCGGCTGCGTGCTGGTGGCCGAGCCGCCGCAACGGCTGGTGTGGACGGACGCGCTCTCGGCCGGGTTCCGGCCAGCCAGGACGCCGTTCATGACCGCCGAGTTGACGCTCGTGCCCGACGCGGGCGGCACGCGGCTGACCGCGCGGGTGCTGCACGCGTCGGCCGAGGACCGCGACCGGCACGCGGCGATGGGCTTTGCCGAGGGCTGGGGCGCGACCTTCGCGCAGCTCGCCGAACTCGTGGAATGAAAAAGGGGGCCGCGGCGGGCCCCCTTCGTCTTGACGGTCGGCGCGGCTCAGCGCTTGTCGACGTCCAGATAGTCGCGCCGGTCGGCACCGACATAGAGCTGGCGCGGGCGGCCGATCTTGTTGTCCGGGTCGCCCAGCATCTCCTTCCACTGCGAGATCCAGCCGACGGTGCGCGACAGCGCGAAGATCGGGGTGAACATCGAGGTCGGGAACCCCATCGCCGACAGGATGATCCCCGAGTAGAAGTCGACGTTCGGATAGAGCTTCTTCGAGACGAAGTACTCGTCCTCGAGCGCGATCTTCTCAAGCTCCTTGGCGACCTGCAGGGTCGGGTTGTTCTCGATCCCGAGGATGTCGAGCACCTCGTCGGCCGATTCCTTCATGATCTTCGCCCGCGGGTCGAAGTTCTTGTAGACCCGGTGGCCGAAGCCCATCAGCCGGAAGGGATCGTCCTTGTCCTTGGCGCGCTTGATGTATTCGGGGATGCGGTCGACCGAGCCGATCTCTTCCAGCATCTCGAGCGCGGCCTGGTTGGCGCCGCCATGCGCCGGCCCCCACAGGCAGGCGATGCCGGCCGCGATGCAGGCGAAGGGGTTGGCGCCCGACGAGCCCGCGAGCCGCACGGTCGAGGTCGAGGCGTTCTGCTCGTGGTCCGCGTGCAGGGTGAAGATGCGGTCCATGGCGCG
The DNA here is from genome assembly GCF_900106665.1 of Paracoccus sanguinis. Lineage (GTDB taxonomy): Bacteria > Pseudomonadota > Alphaproteobacteria > Rhodobacterales > Rhodobacteraceae > Paracoccus > Paracoccus panacisoli. Next base: position 36,202 of record NZ_FNNA01000001.1, on the reverse strand, counting down.
GGCCAGCGCCGGATCGACGTGGTAGGGCTCGGCCGGGACCGAGAAGCACATGTGCAGGAAGTTCGAGGCGTAATCGAGGTCGTTCCTCGGATAAACGAACGGCTGGCCGATCGAGTATTTATAGGCCATCGCCGCGATCGTCGGCACCTTGGCGATCAGCCGCATCGAGGCGATCTCGCGCTGGTTCGGATCGTTGATGTCGGTCGAATCGTGGTAGAAGGCCGACATCGCGCCCACGACGCCGACCATGGTCGCCATCGGGTGGCTGTCGCGCCGGAAGCCGCGGAAGAAATAGTGCATCTGCTCGTGCACCATCGTGTGGCGGGTGACCCGGGTCTCGAAATCGTCCATCTGCGACTTGTTCGGCAGCTCGCCGTGCAGCAGCAGGTAGCAGACCTCGAGGTAGTGCGACTTGGCCGCCAGCTGCTCGATCGGATAGCCGCGGTACCACAACTCGCCCTGGTCACCGTCGATGTAGGTAATCGCGCTTTCGCACGCCGCCGTCGAGGTGAAGCCGGGGTCGAAGGTGAACACGCCCCCCTGGCCATACAGCTTGCGGATATCCACGCAGTCCGGCCCGACCGTGGGGGTCAGCACCGGCAGGTCGATGTCCTTGTCGTTCACCGTGATCCGGGCAGTCTTGGCTTCGGCCATCGCACGTTCCTTTTCGCCTCTTGGTCCCGCGGGACCGGGTCACTCGTCGGGCGGCACCGGGCCACCTTTGTCCTCGCATCGGCGCGCGGGCGCGCCGGTCACCCCTGCGGCAGCCGCCGCAGACCCCTCGGCGCGGCGTCAGGACGCCGCGTCCGCCAGCCGGGCCAGGCTTTCCTCGCGGCCCAGAGCCAGCATCATGTCGAATACGCTGGGGGTGGAACTGCGCCCTGCCAGCGCGGCGCGCAACCCCGCCGCAATCTTGCCGAGCCCCACGCCGTGCGCCTCGGCGATCCGCTGCGCCGCGGCCTCCAGGTCGTCGCGATTCCAGTTAACATGCTGCAACGCAGCAGTCAATTCTGGCAGTATACCATCGGATACCGCATCCAGCCCCGCCTGCGCCTTGTCGTCGCGCGCGACGGGGCGGTCGACGAGGGCGAAATGCGCCTGCTCCATCAGTTGCGGCAGGGTCCGGGCCTTGGCCTTGAGGACCCCCAGCGCCGGGGTCAGCCGCTCTGTCTGACGCGGCGTCAGCGCCGGCGCGCCGGTGGCCTGGCGGAAGGCCGCGATCTCGGCCAGTAGGGCGGCGTCGTCCATCTGCGCGATATGGTGCGACGAGACGTGCTCGAGCTTCTTGAAGTCGAGCCGCGCCGGCGCCTTGCCGATCCCGTCCAGATCGAACCACGCCTGCGCCTCGGCGTCCGAGAACAGCTCGTCGTCACCGTGGCTCCACCCCAGCCGGGCGAGGTAGTTGCGCATCGCCGCCGGCGGATAGCCCATTGCGGCGAACTCGTGCAGCCCGACGGCGCCGTGGCGCTTGGACAGCTTCTTGCCGTCGGTGCCGTGGATCAGCGGGATATGGGCGAAGACCGGCAGCGCCCAGCCGTTCGCGGCATAGACCTGGGCCTGGCGGGCGGCGTTGGTCAGGTGGTCGTCGCCGCGGATGATATGCGTCACGCCCATGTCGTGGTCGTCCACCACCACCGCGTGCATATAGGTGGGTGTCCCATCCGAGCGCAGCAGGATCATGTCGTCGAGCTGGTCGTTGCGGAAGGTCACGTCGCCCTGCACCGCGTCGTGGATCACCGTGACGCCCTCGCGCGGGGCGCGCAGGCGGATGGCATAGGGCGCGTCGGGCCGGGTGGCCGGGTCGGCGTCGCGCCACGGGCTCTGGAACACCTGGTTCGGGTGCGCCTCGCGCCAGGCGGCGATCTCGTCGGCGGGGGTGTAGCAGGGATAGGCGGTGCCGGCGGCGAGCATCTCGCGCGCGACCTCGGCGTGGCGGTCGGCGCGCCCGGCCTGGCTGATCGGCTCGCCGTCCCAGTCGAGGCCGAGCCACGTCAGCCCCTCGAGGATCGCCGCCGTCGCCTCGGGCGTCGAGCGGGCGCGGTCGGTGTCCTCGATCCTGAGCAGGAAGCGTCCGCCCCGGCCCCGGGCGTAGAGCCAGTTGAACAGCGCCGTGCGCGCGCCGCCGATGTGCAGGTAGCCGGTCGGGGAGGGGGCAAAGCGGGTGACGACGGGCGCGTCGGGGGCAGGCTGGCTGGGGGCGGGGGGCGTCATGGGTCGGTCCTGTCTCTCGGCCGCGGCGGTGGTCACCCGGGCGGGCGTTAACCTTCTGGAAAGGCCGCGCGGTTAGGGTTGGCCGAGGGATACGCGATGCGGACGGGGAGAGACAAGGATTGGCGGCGCTCGACGCAGGGCTGACACCGCGGCAGGCGCGGGGGCCGCGGGCGCTCGGCCTGCGGCTGTGGCAGGCGCTGGTGCGGCGCAAGGCGCGGCGCGAGGAGTTGGAAGGCGACGACACCCGGGTCGGGCAGGCCGGGCTGATCGTCTGGGCGCCGCTGTTTCTATCGCTCGGGATCGGGCCGTGGTTCGCCCTGACGGTCGAGCCGGGCGCCCGCGCCTATGCCGCAGCAGCGCTTCTGCTGTTGGCGGCGCTGGGGGCCGGATGGGCCGTCCGGCGCGCGGCGCTGGCCGGGCGGATCGGGTGGGCGCGCGCCGATCCGGTGCGGATGGCCGGTCTGGCGCTGGCGCTGGTCGCGGGCGGGTTCCTGTCCGCGGGGCTCAGGGCGCATCTGGTCGCCGCGCCGGTGCTCGACTTCCGCTATTATGGCCCGATCGAGGGGCGGGTGGCCGACATCGACCGCTCGGCCCGCGACCGGATGCGCCTGACGCTCGACGAGGTGCGCTTGCGCGACACCGCCCCCGAACGGACGCCGCGCCGGGTGCGGATCTCGCTGACCGAGCCGCAGGCGCTGCCGCCGCCCGGCACGCGGGTGATGCTGACCGGGCATCTGGGGCCGAACCCCGGCCCGGCCGAGCCCTGGGGCTTCGACTTCCGCCGCGCCGCCTTCTTCGAGGGGCTGGGCGCGGTCGGCTATACCCGGACGCCGATCCTGACCGTCGCGCCCGCCCCGCCGCGCTGGCTTGACGCCACCGCCCTGCGGCTGCGGCTGGGGGCCGCGATGCGCGACGCGATCGGCGGGCAGGAGGGGGCGGTCGCCGCGGCGCTGATGACCGGGGACCGCTCGGGCATCGCCGAGGCGACGAACCAGCTCATGCGCGATTCGAACCTCTACCACATCGTCTCGATCTCGGGCCTGCACATGAGCATGGTGGCGGGCTTCGTCTATGCCGCGCTCAGGCTGGCGCTGGCGGGGCTGATGGCGAGCCCGGTGGGACGCGGGCTGGCCGGGCGGCCGCTGCACAAGGTGGCGGCGCTGGGGGCGCTGGCGGCGGCGGGGGCGTATCTGTGGCTCTCGGGCGGCGGGGTGCCGACCGAGCGGGCGTTCCTGATGGTGGCGGTGATGCTCGGGGCGATCCTGCTCGACCGCCGGGCGCTGTCGCTCAGGACGGTGGCGGTGGCGGCGCTGGCGATCCTCGCCGTGGCGCCCGAGGCGCTGGTGACGCCGGGGTTCCAGATGAGCTTTGCCGCCACCGCGGCGCTGATCCTCGTCTTTCCCGTCTGGTCGCGGCACGCCGACCGGCTGCCCTGGGTGCTGCGGGTCGTGGCGCTGCTGGTGCTGTCCTCGCTGATCGCGGGGCTGGCGACGGCGCCGCTGGCGGCGGCGCATTTCAACCGCTCGGCGCAATACGGGCTCATCGCCAACCTGCTGGTGGTGACGGTGATGGGGGCGGTGGTGATGCCGGCGGGCGTGATCGCGGCGCTGCTGGCGCCGCTGGGCCTCGCCGGGCCGGCGCTCTGGGCGATGGGGTGGGGCACGCGCTGGATGCTGGGCGTGGGCGAGATGGTCGCCGGCTGGGCGGGGGCGGTCTCCACCGTCAGCGCGCCGCACTGGGCGGTGCTGCCGCTGGGCGGGACCGGGGCCACCGTGGCGCTGCTGGCGCTGAGCGCGCCGCTCGGGCGGCGTGCGGCGCGGGGACTGGCGGGGGTGGCGCTGGCGGCGGTCGCGCTTGCCGCGGGAATCTGGGTCGCGGGCGCGCGGCCGACGCTGATCGTCGCCGGGGACGCGAGCGCCGTGGGGGTGATGACGGCCGAGGGGCGGGCGCTCTCGAAACCCGCGGGCGCCTTCGTCGCCGACAGCTGGCTGCGCGCCGACGGCGACGCGGCCAGCGCCGAGGCCGCCGCCGCGCGGCCCGGCTGGACCGGCCCACGCGGCGACCGGGTCAGCCGCGTGGGCGGGCTGGCGCTGCACCACCTCTCGGGAAAGGGCGCAGCGGCGGCGCTGGAGCGCGCCTGCACCGGGGGGGCGGTCGTGGTGATGCAGGGCCGGGCGGCAAGGGGGCGGCATGACTGCGTATTGCTCGACGAGGCGCGGCTGCGGGCGACGGGGGCGCAGGCGGCGTGGGTGCGCGGGGGGCGGCTCACCTGGCTCACCACCGCCGAGGCGACCGGCGCGCGGCTCTGGACTTCGGCCGCGGTGCGGCGCCGGGCGGGGCTGGGTGGCGGGGAGTGGGAAAAGCGTGCTGAAGCGGCCGGGCGGGGCAGCGAGGCGCGGGGCGCGGAGGCGAAGGGCGGCATGGCGCGGCAGCGGTGAGGGCAAGATGGGACGGGTGGCCGGCCTTGTGGGAGCAGCGTTGGGTGCGACGCTCAGCTAGATGACTCGGGAAACAGCGCTGGCTAGAACCGGGAGGTTGAAGAGGCGCAGCGCCGGTTCGAACCGGGAGGTTGAACGGCGGCACGCTGGGACGGACCGTTAGGTTGGAGTGGCGCACCGGGGTCCACTCACGTGCGCGTGACACGTTTAGGGGCCAACGTGCGTTGAGGCTGCGTGGCCGGTACGCGGTGAGCGGCTGTGCCTCCTGCGGCAGACGAGCGATCTCTAGGATCGTTGCCGTCCGAGGCCCGGCGGTAGACGATGAGCGCCGCCCGCGTGCCGCGGACGCCGGCCTTTCTCAGCAACTGCGAGCCGGGAACCTGCGATCGAGACGCGGGTGCATACCGTAAGGTCAAGCGGCGCGCCGTGGCTTCTTGTGCGGGGGCAACCTCAGGCCACCTGAGGCCGGAGAACCCGCCCGCCGCTCAACAATCACACCAGAATCATCTCGCACGACGCCCGCCACGTCGTGTCCCCCGCGCTGTGCTAGAGCCACACCGCCCCGCATGGCGTCTCGATCAGCGCCCGCAGCGGAACTGCGCCCGGTCCGATCTCGATCCGCGGGTCCGAGGTCGCCGCCCAATCCGGCCAGAGGCCCGCGAACCCCAGCACCAGTCGCGCCAGCCGCAGGCCGCGGTCGGGCAGGCGCTCCGCCGGGTGGGGGCCGCCCTGCCAGTCGATCAGCATCGGCAGCGCGCCGCCCGCCATCGGGCGGCCATCCTCTGGCAGCGCGATCTGCCAGCGCAGGTCGCCGCGCGACTGCGCCGAGACCGAGGTGCCCGGCGGCGGGCGCAGCGCCGTCGTCCGCGCCACCCAGCCGACCAGCCGCGGCGCCCCGCGAAACCCGTCGAGCCCGAACCAGCGCGGCCGGTCCGGGGCCGGGGCCGCGGGGTCGATGGCGATCAGTTCGAGATAGGCCTCGGGCCCCAGCGAGAGCAGCCGGTTGTGGGTTCCCATGCGGGGATGCGCGCCGCCCGGGTCCGGCGCGACCCCAAGCCGCTCCTCAAGAAACGCCGCCCCGGCCTCGAGCGTCTCGGCCGCGACCGCGAGATGGTCGAAGGTGATGGCCGCGCCATCCGCCCCGGCATCGCCGTCCGCCCCGCTCACCGTTCCACCTCGTCGCGTCGCGGAGGACTCAGCCCGTCGGGCCTGCCCGGTGAGCGCCGGCGGCGAGGCTTTCGACATAGCCCAGCACATCGGCCACCGGCTCACCCGCCCCGAGCCGCGCCACGATGGCCGAGCCGACCACGCAGCCGTCCGCGACCCCGGCCAGCGCCTCGGCCGCCTCGGGCGAGGCGATGCCGAAGCCCACGACGACCGGCAGCCCTGCGGCGGCCCGGACGCGCGCGATCTCGGGCGCGACGTCAGCGGCGTTGGCGGCCGCGCCGCCGGTCGTGCCGGTGACCGACACGTAATAGACGAACCCCGAGGTATTCTCGACCACCGCCGGCAGCCGCCGGTCGTCGGTCGTTGGCGTGGCGAGGCGGATGAAGTTCAGCCCCGCCGCCTGCGCGGGCAGGCAGAGCTCGGCGTCCTCTTCGGGCGGCAGGTCCACGACGATCAGCCCGTCCACGCCGGCCGCGGCAGCCTCCTCGAGGAAGCGCGCGACGCCGCCGCGGCGGGCGTAGATCGGGTTGTAGTAGCCCATGAGGACGATGGGCGTCGTCGCATCCTCCTCGCGGAACGCACGCACCAGTTCGAGCACCCCGGTGACCGAGCCGCCCGCGGCAAGCGCCCGCTGCCCGGCCGCCTGGATCGTCGGGCCGTCCGCCATCGGATCGGTGAAGGGCATCCCCAGCTCGATCACGTCCACCCCCGCCGCCGGCAGGCCGCGCAGGATCTGCAGCGAGGTCTCGCGGTCGGGGTCGAACGCCATGACGTACGAGACGAAGGCCTTGCGCCCCGCGGCGCCCAGCCGGGCGAAGGTCGCGTCGATGCGGGTCGGCGCCGGGGCGTTGGGGCTCGGGTCGCGCTGATCGGGGTCGCGGTGGGGGGCGGTCATGCGGGCTCCTCGCGGTCGGGTCTGGCCCGTCATAGGCAAGCGGGGCTGCGAGGGGAAGGGCAGGGACCGCACGGCCCGGCGGCCGCTGCGGGGGCAGGGGGCCGCCGTCCGGCCCGCTGGACGCAGGGCCGCCGCTGCCCTAGAAGGCCGCGACACGCGCATCGAAGGGAATGGAACATGGGCTTTCGCATGGGGATCGTCGGGCTGCCGAACGTGGGCAAATCGACCCTGTTCAACGCCCTGACCCGCACCGCCGCGGCGCAGGCGGCCAACTTTCCCTTCTGCACCATCGAGCCCAACGTGGGCGAGGTGGCGGTCCCCGACCGCCGGCTCGAGCGGCTCGCCGCGATCGCGGGGTCCAAGCAGATCATCCCGACCCGCATCACATTCGTCGACATCGCGGGGCTCGTGAAGGGCGCCAGCAAGGGCGAGGGGCTCGGCAACCAGTTCCTCGCCAACATCCGTGAGGTGGACGCCATCGCCCATGTGCTGCGCTGTTTCGAAGACGGCGACATCACCCATGTCGAGGGGCGCGTGGACCCGGTCGCCGACGCCGAGACCATCGAAACCGAGCTGATGATCGCCGACCTCGAATCGATCGAGCGGCGGCGCGCGAACCTGGCCCGCAAGCTCAAGGGCGGCGACAAGGAGGCCGCGGCCCAGGACCGGCTGCTGATGGCCGCGCAGGCGGTGCTCGAGGCCGGGCAGCCGGCGCGCACCGTCACGGTGGCCGAGGACGACCGCAAGGCTTGGGACATGCTGCAGCTTCTGACGGCGAAGCCCGTGCTCTACGTCTGCAACGTCGAGGAAGCGAAGGCCGCGACCGGCAACGCCCAGTCCGACCGCGTGGCCGAGATGGCGCGCGCGCAGGGGGCGGGCCACGTGGTGATCTCGGCCCGCATCGAGGAGGAAATCAGCCAGCTGCCCGAGGACGAGGCGGCGCTGTTTTTGGGCGAGATGGGGCTGGACGAGGCGGGTCTCGACCGCCTGATCCGCGCGGCCTATGCGCTGCTGGGCCTGCAGACCTATTTCACCGTGGGCCCCAAGGAGGCGCGGGCCTGGACGATCCACGCTGGCACGCTCGCCCCGCAGGCGGCGGGCGTGATCCACGGCGACTTCGAGAAGGGCTTCATCCGCGCCGAGACCATCGCCTACGAGGATTACGTCGCGGGCAACGGCGAGGCGGGCGCCCGCGAGGCCGGCCGGTTCCGCGTCGAGGGCAAGGGCTACGAGGTGCAGGACGGCGACGTGCTGCATTTTCTGTTCAACGCCTGAGGGGGTGGAGCCTTGCGGTGGGTACGCGCGGTGGCCGCTCGGGGGCAAGGCAAACTGGGTCGCCCGATAACGTCGTCGGGATGGGTTGATTGGCGTGGCGTGGAGCTGCGCGGTGGGGCCGCGCGGAGGCCTGGCACACGTCGCCGGGAAGGCGCGGACGGCATGGGTTTGTGGTTTGTTGAACGAAGCGCGTCCCGCCGTAGTGCCTCTTCTATAGAACGGATTTGCTTGGTCGGCGCCAGATGAATGGGCTTCTCGGCAGCCGGGTGAGCGGGTCGGGGCGGGAGAGGGCGTCGGGTTCCGCCCGTACGGGTCACGAACATCGTGCAGATGCTTCGATTCACCCTTGTTCTCCGGCCGCTGCCGCTGATAGACCCGCCGGCGGAGTGGTGGCCGAGTGGTCGAAGGCACACCCCTGCTAAGGGTGCAGGCGGGAAACCGTCTCGAGGGTTCGAATCCCTTCCACTCCGCCACATTCAGATACTGAATCCGTCCAGGGGCCCCGATTGGGGCCTTTTTTCTTTTTGTTTCAAAGGGCGTTGGCCGGGCCATCCGCCCTTCGGAGACTGGACGCTTGACGCAGAACGGGTCTCCGAATGGCCTGCGTCTCTCTTTGAACGCCCCTCAACGGCCACGGGACGGTGCGAAACATCCTCGTATTTCCAATGGGTTGTCAGGTTCATGAGGTCGCCCCGTTCGCGAGATAATCCGGTGACGGAGACCAACACGAAGGCGCAGGGCGGTCAGAAGGACGGCTCAGTGGCGGCCGATCTCCAAGTCCGGCGGAAGCGTCCGAAGCGAGCCAAGACCCTGCCAGAAGTCTCTGATGACAAACAGACTTCGCGCCCATAGCCTGGCGCAATGTCGAACGGGCCCTGGACGGATGCAGAGAACGACCTGATCGTCGCGGATTACTTCGCGATGCTGGCCGACGACATCTCCGCGCGCCGCTACAGCAAGGCCGAGCATCGCCGGGCGCTCCTGCCGCTACTGAACAACCGGTCCGAGGGGTCCGTCGAGTTCAAGCACCAGAACATCAGCGCGGTGCTGAAGGGCCTCGGCGAGGACTGGATCCCCGGCTACAAACCCGCGTTCAATTTCCAGATGACCTTGGTGGATGCCGTGGCCCGGTGGCTGGCTCTGAACCCCGCCTGGCTCGGGCGCCAACCGGGGCTGCACCCCGCCGCTGGCCTACGCGAGGCGGCGCAGATCTGGATCGGGCCGCCGCCGACGTTGTCGAACCAGCCGCCTCCGCAGGAACTGGACCAGATGCTGCACATCGCCCGCAAGTTCGACGTTGCTGGGCGGGACGAGCGCAACCGGGCCCTCGGCCGCGCGGGCGAGGAACGTGTGCTGGCGCATGAGCGCGCGGCACTGCGGACAGCAGGACGGGACGATCTGGCGCGCAAGGTGCGCTGGGTGTCGGAGGAGGATGGCGATGGCGCGGGCTACGACATCGCCAGTTTCGCCCCGGACGGGCTACCCCGGCTGATCGAGGTCAAGACCACGAACGGATGGGAGCGCACGCCGTTCCACATCACCCGCAACGAACTGGCCGTGGCCGATGAGCGCCGGTCGGAATGGCGTCTGTTCCGGCTGTGGAATTTCTCACGCGAGCCGAAGGCGTTCGAACTGCACCCGCCACTGGACGCGCATGTCTCGCTGACCGCAACGGCGTTTCAGGCGAGCTTTCACTGAGCCTCAGTCGAACACCCGCTCCGGCTGTGCGTGCCATGGCAGGGCCGCGACATCGGTCAGTTTCAACAGGGTCACGGCGGGCACCTCGCGCTTGTAGACCAGTCGCTTGAGGACGCCCGGCGCGAGATAGGCGAGCCGCAGCTGTCGGCTGACATGGCGTTCGGCCAGCCCTACGGCTTTCGCCAGATCGGTGACCGTGTTGAATTCACCAGTCTCCATGCGCCGCCGCCAGCCCCACGCCCGGCCGATGGCGCGCAAGATATGCGGATCCTGCGTCCGGTCTTCGCTCGGCAAATAGGTTGCGGGCGGCATGATCTTCGGTCGCCCGTTCTGCTTGCGGACCTTGAGCGGTACGAAGATCTGGATGGACTCGTCGGGTTTCATCATTCCGCCGCCACCTTCTTTCGTGGCGCCATCATGTCGCGCATGACGCCGGAGACGCCGTCAGTCCGGACATCGATGACCAGCCCCTCGGACGTGACCGTGACCCGGCGCACCAGCAACTGCACGATCCGGGTCTGCTCTGCAGGGAACAGCTGGCCCCAGACGTCATCGAACGTCTGCAGCGCGGAGATCACGTCGGCCTCGGCGAAGGCGTGACCCTCGCGCGCCAAGTGGGCAATGACCTGTGCCGTGATCGACGGCGCGCGCATCACCCGCCGCAACTCGGTCACCACAGCCGCTTCCACTAGGTCGGCAGGAAGACGGCGCGGGATGCCTTCATCGCTGGGTTCGCGGTTTTTGATGACGTCCATCGAGACGTAGTACCGGTATCGCCGCGCGCCCTTCTTCGTGCTGCTCGGGGTCATGGCGGCGCCCGTGGCCGTGAAGATCAGCCCCTTGAGCAGCGCTGGCGCCTGCGCGCGGGTGTTGTTGGCGCGCTTTCGCGGATTCTGCCGCAAGATGGCATGGACCTGATCCCACAGCTGCTCGTCGATGATGGCCTGATGCTCGCCGGGATAGGCCTTGCCCTTGTGGACCGCCTCGCCGCGATAGACGCGGTTCACCAGCACTCTGTAGAGATATCCCTTGTCGACCAAGGTGCCCTGCTTGTTGCGGAGCCCTTTGCGGCGCAGTTCGCGGGCCAGCACGGTCGCTGATCCGACCTCGACGAACCTCTCGAAGATGCCCCGCACGGTGGCAGCCTCGTCTTCATTCACCACGAGCTTGCGGTCCTTCACATCGTACCCGAGCGGGACATAGCCGCCCATCCACATGCCCTTCATGCGGGAGGCGCGGACCTTGTCCCGGATGCGCTCGGCCGTGACCTCGCGCTCGAACTGCGCGAAGCTGAGCAGGATATTCAGCGTCAGGCGCCCCATGGACGTGGTGGTGTTGAAGGACTGCGTGACCGACACGAACGTCACGCCGTTGCGGTCGAAGACCTCGACCAGCTTCGAGAAGTCCATCAGCGACCTCGACAGGCGGTCGATCTTGTAGACGACCACCACATCGATCAGGCCGTCCTCAATGTCGGCCAGAAGCTGCTTGAGACCGGGCCGTTCCAGCGTCCCGCCCGAGATGCCGCCGTCGTCATACTGATCGCGGACCAGCACCCAGCCCTCGGAGCGTTGGCTGGCGATGTAGGCCTCGCAGGCCTCTCGTTGGGCGTGCAGGCTGTTGAACTCCTGCTCCAGCCCTTCCTCGGACGACTTGCGCGTGTAGATAGCGCAGCGCTGGCGGCGGACGGGATTTGGACGCTGATCCATCAATCATTCCCCCGCTTTCGTTCACGCAACCCGAAGAAGCGGTAGCCATTCCAGCGCGTCCCGGTGATCGCCCGCGCAATCGCGGACAAGGATTTGTACGGTCGCCCTTGCCACTCGAATCCGTCCCGCAAGACCGTGATCGTGTGCTCTACCCCGTTCCATTCTCGGATCAGCCTCGTGCCGACCACGGGATTGCGAGGATCGGCGATCTGGCTCTTGCGTGTCAGGGTGCCGCCGACCTCGTCGGCTAGCAGGTCCAGCATGCGCCGGGTTTCGCGATCAGGACCGCCATAAGTCAGTTCCTGGATGCGGTAGGCCAACCGGCTCTCGAGGAACGCCCGACTATTGTTTGGCGCCGCCGTGGCAAAGATCGTCTGCCACTCCGCCTTCAACTGGGTGACGGACATGGACTTCAGCGCGGCCAGGCGCGCGGGGATGGGATCGGGCTTCGTCATGCGTTTCTCCGGTGAGTTGGAGTTGCATGACGGCATTGGTCGTCGGGATAGTGTAGGCAACGTTCTCCAGTATTGTCAGATACTTCGCGTCCATCCTGCCCGAGCAGCCGAACCAGCCCGAGCGCCAGCAGGCCGCAGAGTTCGGCGCGGCGCTCGGAGGCGGTCATCTGGTCGGGAGGGAGCGGGTTCGGGCGTTTCATGTCTCGGCAGCCGTGTTCGGTGGTGTCGTTACCGATCAAAAGCCACCCAGCCGCCCCCGACGGGACATCTCAGCTGAACGAGATGAGTGAATGCGAACAGGAAGGGAACATCAGGGCTTGCCGATCACGGATTTGTCCATGATCATCGGGAGTTGAATCAAGCGAGAGCAGTTGTTCGATGAGGTGAGTTCATGCCGTGCAAAGCAAGCCCGATCGGTCCCCGTATTTCGGCGCTGATCGAGGACGCGCGCGTGAATCTTGCCCTAACGATTCTCTCGGCCCGGGAGGGTGGTGTTAGTCAACTCGGCCCCCTGAGGCGACGTCGCGGTGTCGAGCCCCGAGCTAGGCACTACGGTCGCGATCTATAGTTCAGCTCAGTATTTTCGGAGATTTATATGGTACGCGCCCCGGCCAGAACTTGCCCCAATCTTTCTCGGCTATTCGACGATGCAGAGCCGGAACTGCTGTCCGGATTCCTCAAGAGCAAGGCTTTCGAGAGGCTGAGCTGGCTTGGGCCCTACAGGTTCGACCCCGAGAATCCGGACGGTCCGTCGGTTGCCAGAAATATGCTGCCCCAGGAAAAGAAGGACCGGCTGGGGCCTCTCGAAGCTGAAGCTGCCCGGATCGTCACAATCGCAAGCCACCGTGGCGAGTATGTCCTCGAAGGTCTCGCCAAGACCACGCTCGAACCCGAGCGCGCCAAGGAACTTCTGAACCGGCGGGACAAGCTCGCGCGAAGCCTGTGGGCTTACGCCAACGAACACGGCTTGTTTGAAGCGGCGGAGAACAGCCTGCACCTGCGTCTCTACCGGCGCTACGACAAGCACTACCAGACCTTCATGGCCGAGCCTTCGGTCGATGGGGGCCCCGACGCCGGCAGTGCATTGCTCGACGAGCTTCTGGTCGACCTCAACAAGCGTCTCGATCGCGGCGACGGCTACAGCATCGACAAGTTCGACATCCCCGAGGACGGCGATGAACCGGCGGCGGAGATGTACCTGCTATTCCATCCCGATCCCCCCACGAGCGTTCGGGAGATCGATGACGATGGCAATCGGTCGAGCATCTATTTCCGCCCGCCTGGAGAGGCGATGATCGTCTAGACGCCATCGACTGGGCGGGTCCATGTCCGCGCAGGCAACCGAAAGCTCAGGCACACAGTTGCCGAACGCTTCATCGAGACTGCCCTCGAGCAGACTTACTCCAACCAGCCCGTCGACTTTCAGGCCTACGACATTTCGCAGTTCCTGCAGGGGCTCGATCTTGAACCGCCGGAACTTGACGAGGTGGTGATCGACCGCGCGCAGGTGATCCGCGCTGACATCAGCATCGGCAATCTCGCCAACCGCCTCTCGCTTTCCACCACGATCGACCAGGACATCTCAGAGATCATCGACAGCCATCCGGGCCTTCCGAGGATCTTCGAGCGGGCGCTCGCAATCCGCTTCGTCGAGATTGCGGTCCGGTATTTCCGCGCGGGACGAGATGAGGCGCAAACCCTCAACTTCACGCTCACCGACCGCAACACGAGCAGCCTTCTCAGCATCGACGACCCTTTCGAGCGCGTTCTGGGGCATCGCTTGCTCAGACACTGGAACATCCTCCGTGATGGCCGTGCACCGGGCGATGAGGAGAGCATGGCTGTCATGCCCGCCTTGCTGGCCATATGGGATATCGGAGCTGACAGGGTCACCGGCGCATGGCTCCAATCTCGCGGTGTCGATCCTGGCCTCCTGAACGATCTGGGCTTCCTCGTGCCGGCCGGCTGGGAAGGCGACGACCTGATCGACGATGAAGACGAGGTCGGCCCGGTGGCAGCCGAAGTGGTCGTTCGTATCGAGAAGGGAGATGCGGAGGAAGAAGACCGTAAGGTGGCCGACCTCAAGGTCACTGAGGGACAGGCGACGTCTGCGGGCAACCCGGATCGCTACAGGATCTATCGGGTGCGTGACGGCTGGGTCGCGCAACACCTGAAGGAAAGTCTCGAAAAGGCGCTCGATGCGCCCGCCATCGAGAAGCTGACCGATCATCTCCTCTACCTTGGAACGCTCAGCATCGATGGCGGCGATGTTCCGATCTACCTTGCGCGTGGTCTCGACCGGGAGAGGGTCCGGTCTGCCGTCGATACGGAACTTCGGGCGCGCCACAACCTCGGTATTGGACTGGTTCTGCAGGCCGGCACCGCTCCTGGACCGTGCCTGGCGGCCAATGTTCTGACGCCACTTGTTGATCAGATCGACACCAAGCAAGCCGAAATCGCGTTGGTCGCAGACAAGCTCCGGTCCGTGTTCCGGCGACATCGGATATTGGCCCGTGGAGGCATGACGGTCGGACTCACCCGTAGCGGCGATGATATCGCGACCCTCTTCGTGCCAGGGAAAGGCACCATCGACATCAAGGGCGAAAACCGCATCCAGATCATCCAGCGGCTGGTCGATGCCCACAACAACGGCCCGACGCCGATGTCGACCAAGGATATTGTCAAGGGAATCGCTGAAGACCAGTCCCTGTCGAACATCTTCAAGCAGCCGCTGTGGGACAAGCTGAAGGCCAACTTTCTGAGAAGTCTTGGCGCCAAGGGGCCGTGGGAGATCGCAATCTGACAGCTGGCTCCGATCCGGCTCCGATTGGGGGGTCTGACGGGCTCCGATTCCTCAGGCCAATGGGAGTGCTCCATCGATCAGAGGAGCACTTCCATGCCGACTCCCTTCCCCTCGCGCCAGGCAGCCCCGACGAGCTGGTCCGGCACCGCGAAGACCAAGCCCACCAACCACAACTCGGAATGGCGCTGCACGCGCTGTGACAAGCTGCTCGGCGTCTGCCGGGACGGCCGCATGCACCTGCGCTTCGCGCGGGGGCACGAGTATCTCGTGGGCTTCCCGGTTCAGGCCACCTGCCGCGGCTGCGGCACGCTGAACAACGCGACCGCGCCCGCGCGCTGACGCGCGCATTCACCCAATCCCCTGAAATCGCAGAGACGCGCGACGTCCTGACCTGGCCACGAGAAGGCGCCGGACGCCTGGCCGCAAGGCAGGCGTCCGATGTCTATCGCGTGGCACGAGATCCGTGATCACCTCATGCATTCTTCTTCCAACCTTCACTTCCAGCGCAGTTTCGACGCCGTCCGACGTGCGCAGGCTGCCCTCACACCGTTCCGGGATCCGGCGGCCCTGCTGGACGGGCTGCACGGCACGACCGGCGATCAGGGCCAGAAGAACCTGATCCTCTCCGCGCTCGTCAGAGCGGCGCAGGGCGACGGGCCCGCGTCCGACTGTGCGCTGACGTTGCTCCTGCTGGCGCTCTGGCCCGGCCTCGACGCCATCCGCCGCCGATCGATCTGGCGCAGGCTCGGCACTGCCGATGAGATCGCGTCCGACGTTCTGGCGCGCACCACCGAGGCAGTCCGCAGCCTCGATCTCAGGCGCGTCAACTGGATCGCGGCCACGGTGCTGCGCAACGTCGAGCGCGACATGATCCGCGTGCGCCGGCGCGACACGGCACGCGAATATCTCGCCAGCTGCGCCGATCCCGACGAGGTGGCGGACAGCGGCAACCGCGGCATCGGCGCAGACGGGTACGCACTGCTGAACGGCGCCGTGCGGAAGCTGCTCGGCGACGACGCCCTGCTGGTGATCCGCGTGGCGGTCGAGGGCTTTTCCCAAGCCGAAGCGGGAGCCGCACTGGGCCTGACCGAGGCCGCCGCCCGCAAGCGGTACCAGCGCGCGATGCGCCGACTGAACGACGCCCTCGAGGAAATCCCCTGACCCGATGTCCCGATCCGGTCCCGCCGGTGGCTTTTTCCATTCGAGCGCCCCGAGCGCCTTCCCTCCAACCGAAAGCAGACACGCATGAACCGCACTGCCGATCTGTCGCTCGAGGATTTCAGGCGTCTTCCGGGGCTCTATCGCCGCTGGGAGCTGACCGAGGTCTGCGAGCCCAACCGCAACTATCAGATCGAGGACGCCGGCGCCCATGCCGACGGGACGCCGCTCTTGGCGATCTACGTCGCCGAGCCCGCGCCCGACGTCCGCGAGGCCGCGTGATGCGCCTCCTTGATCACATCATCTCACGGAGAACCGCCATGCCGGACCAGCCGGACGCCATCACCTGTCTTCGCAAGGTGAACTACGCCCTCGAAGATCTCCCCGAAACCTTCTCCCTCCCGCAGCGTCCCGGAGACGAACCGCACGAGCCGATGCCGGTCGTCGAGGCGACCGTCGACGAGATCGCCTTCGCGATCGTGGAGGCTGAGCGGGAGAGCACCGCCGCCTACCGCCGCGCCGACGCGCTGAAGCGCCTCTACAAGCTCGCCCGCGAGGCCGGGTGCATCGGCGCGGATCGCGCCGCCGCGGCAGTGATGAAGAAGGAGGGCCAGTGATGGCCCTTCCCATCATCGGCGCTGACGAACGGCTCGCTCAGCGCAAGGGTATCAAGGGCGTCATCTTCGGCCGGTCCGGCATCGGGAAGACCAGTCTGCTCTGGACGCTGAACGCCCCGACCACGCTCTTCCTCGATCTCGAGGCCGGGGATCTGGCGGTCGAGGGGCTGGAGATCGACACGCTCCGGCCCCGCACATGGAAGGAATGCCGTGATTTCGCGGTGTTCATCGGCGGCCGAACCCGGCGCTGCGCGAGGATCAGCCCTACAGCCAGGCGCATTTCGACGAGGTCTGCGGGCGCTACGGCGATCCGGCGGTGATCGGAAAGTACGAGACCGTCTTCATCGACTCGATCACCGTGGCCGGTCGTCTCTGCTTCCAATGGTGCCGCGGCCAACCCGAGGCGTTCTCCGAGAAGACCGGCAAGCCCGACATCCGCGGCGCCTACGGGCTGCATGGCCGCGAGATGATCGGCTGGCTGACCCACCTGCAGCACACGCGCGGCAAGCATGTCTGGTTCGTGGGCATCCTCGACGAGAGGCTCGACGACTTCAATCGCAAGGTCTTCCAGCCGCAGATCGACGGCTCGAAGACCGGGCTGGAGCTGCCGGGGATCGTCGATCAGGTCATCACCATGGCCGACATCCCGGACCCCGGCGGCCAGCCGCAGCGCGCCTTCGTCTGCCAGACTCTGAACTCCTGGGGCTATCCGGCCAAGGACCGCTCGGGCCGCCTCGACAGGGTCGAGCCGCCGCATCTTGGCCGGCTGATGGAGAAGATCCATCGCCCCGCGGCGCCTGCCTCCGAACGCCTGACCTGGCCGCTGGTGACCCCGGCAGATCCCGCCCCCGCGCAGGAGCCCGGCCATGGCTGAGCGCCTCCCCCCACGCCCGGTGTCCCGATCCGGTCGCCGGGGTGGCTTTTCCCCTCTGACGCCGCTGCGCGTCCCATCCTCAACCTGAAAGGAGCCGCGCAATGTCCGGACCCTGGAACGACTTCAACTCCGCCCAATCCAACACCAACGTCATCCCCAAGGGCACGCTCGCCAAGGTGCGCCTGACGCTCCGCCCCGGCGGCTTCGACGACCCCTCGCAGGGCTGGACCGGCGGCTGGGCGCGCCGCGCCGCCACCGGCGCCGTCTATCTCGACGCCGAATACACGGTGCTCGAGGGGCCCTACGCCCGCCGCAAGGTCTGGTCGCTGATCGGCCTCTACAGCCCGAAGGGCCCTGACTGGGCCAACATGGGGCGCGGCCTGATCCGCGGCATCCTCAACTCGGCGCGCGGCGTGTCGGACAAGGACAACTCGCCCGAGGCGCAGGCGCGCCGCCGCATCAACGGCTTCGGCGATCTCGACGGCGTCGAGTTCGTCGCCCGCATCGACATCGGCACCGACACCAACGGCGAGGACAAGAACGAGATCCGCGCTGCTGTCACCCCCGATCACCGCGACTACGCCGCGCTGATGGGCACGGCCGCGCCGCAGTTCGCCGCCGCCCCGGCGCAGGGCCACGCCCCGCAGCAGCCCGCCACGGCCACCCAGCCCAGTCAGCCCGCGTCCGCCCCCGGCGCCGCCGGGCGGCCGAGCTGGGCGCAGTAAGGGGGAGACCGGCCATGCGCCTGCGCCCCCGCCAGAAGACCTTCGTCGAGCGCAGCGTGGCTGCGCTCGCCTCCCGCGGCAACACGCTGGGCGTGGCGCCCACCGGTGCGGGCAAGACCATCATGCTCTCGGCGGTCACCGGCGAGATGATCGGCGACGGCGCCAAGGCCTGCGTGCTCGCCCATCGCGACGAGCTGACGGCGCAAAACCGCGCCAAGTTCCAGCGCGTGGTGCCGGGCGTCGCCACCTCGGTCATCGACGCCACGGAGAAGTCCTGGGGCGGCAAGGTCGCCTTCGCCATGGTGCCGACGCTGGCGCGGGCTTCGAACCTGGCCGACATGCCGCGTCTCGACCTGCTGGTCGTGGATGAGGCGCACCATGCCGTCGCCGACAGCTACCGCCGCATCATCGATCGGGTGCGCGAGGCCAATCCCGACGCCCGGATCTTCGGGGTCACGGCGACGCCGAACCGGGGCGACAGGAAGGGCCTGCGCGAGGTCTTCGACAATGTCGCCGATCAGGTGCGGCTGGGCGAGCTGATCGCCTCGGGCCATCTCGTGCCGCCGCGCACCTTCGTCATCGACGTGGGCGTGCAGGACGAGCTGCGTTCTGTCCGCAAGACCATGTCGGATTTCGACATGGCAGAGGTGGCCGGCATCATGGACCGCGCCCCCGTCACCGACGAGGTGATCCGGCACTGGAAGGAGAAGGCGGGCGACCGGCAGACCGTAGTGTTCTGCTCCACCGTCGCGCATGCCGAACACGTCACCGACGCCTTCAGGGCGGCGGGCGTTTCCGCCGCGCTGATCCATGGCGATCTGGCGGCCGAGACCCGCAAGGCGATCCTCGCCGACTACGCGGCGGGGGACATCCGCGTCGTCGTCAACGTCGCGGTGCTGACCGAGGGCTGGGACCACCCGCCCACCTCCTGCGTCGTGCTGCTGCGGCCCAGTTCCTACAAGTCCACCATGATCCAGATGGTCGGGCGCGGCCTGCGCACCGTCGATCCCGAGGAACACCCCGGCATCGTCAAGACCGACTGCGTCGTGCTGGACTTCGGGACGTCGAGCCTGATCCACGGCACGCTGGAACAGGATGTCGATCTCGACGGCAAGACCGAAACCGGCGAGGCGCCGACCAAGACCTGCCCCGGCTGCGGCGCCGATATTCCGCTCGCCGCCACCGAATGCCCGCTTTGCGGCGAGGTGTTCCCGCGCGAGGACGAAGAGGCCGGTGAAGGTGACGGTGCCGCGCCGCTGTCGGGCTTCATGATGACCGAGATCGACCTGCTGAAGCGGTCCAGCTTCGCGTGGGTCGACCTCTACGGCACGGACGACGCGCTGATGGCCACGGGCTTCGCAGCCTGGGGCGGCATCTTCTGGCTGGACGGGGTCTGGTACGCAATCGGCGGGGCCAAAGGCGAACGCCCGCATCTGCTCGGCGTCGGCGAGCGCACGGTCTGCCTAGCGCAGGCCGACGACTGGCTGAACACCCACGAGACCGACGAGAGCGCCTTCAAGACCCGCTCCTGGCTGCGCCAGCCGCCGACCGAAAAGCAGCTGCAGTACCTACCGCCCGAGTGCCGCCACGACTTCGGCCTGACGCGCTACCGCGCCTCGGCGCTGATGACCTTCGGCTTCAACAAGCGCGCCATCCGCCAGCTGATCGACACGGCGGCCAGCCCCGCACGGAGGGCGGCATGACCCATGTCCACCTTCATCCCCATCACGGCCGAGGACCGGCGGCGACTCTGGCATCCGCGTGGAACGCTCTGTGCTGTCTGCCGGCAACCCACCCGTGGCTTCGGCTGGTTCGATCCGCACCGGTCGAAGCGACCCCGGCCCTCGGTCTGGTTCTGCTCGATGTCCTGCCAGTCCTTCTGGACGCGCTTGGCGCGGGAGCATTTCGCCATGGTTGATCTGACCGAGGAGGAGCGCGCCGCGATCACCGCCACCATGAAGCGCGTGGCGCTGCTGATGGACGAGATCGGCTGGGCCACCCCGCTTGCGGATCTGACCGAGGCGCAGGTGCGCGCGCTGATCGAGGACGCCGTCGAGGGCTTCCGCGAGGCCATGTCCGACATCGCCCGGGCGCAGACGCCGGAGGTGCCGTTTTGACCAAGCTCTGCACAAAATGCGGCGTCGAGAAGGACGTCTGCGAGTTCGGACGCCGCCGGCTCAGTCCCGATGGTCGGCAGACCTGGTGCCGCGACTGCCGCCGGGAATACCAGCGCGCCTACGCGCAGAAATTCAGGAACCCCGAGAAGCATCGGGAGGCGCAGCGTCGCTATCGCCTGCGCCACGCCGAGAAATATCGGGCCCACAGCATCGTCAGGCGTGCCGTCAAGGCTTGTCGGATCGTCGTGCCGGTCTGGTGTCAGCGATGTGGCTGCGTGACCGACCTCGAAGCGCATCACCACGACTATGACGCGCCGCTCTCGGTCGAATGGCTCTGCTCGACCTGCCACGGGCTCGCCCACCGCAGCTACGAGGGAGGCCAGCATGCTGGACTATAACCGCCGCCCCAGCTTTGCCGACCGGGTCAACGCCGCCGTTGATCGGGCCCTCACCGCCGATCAGGCGACGCGGCCGCCCCGCGACTATCTCGGCGGCTCGCGCCTCGGCCACGCCTGCGAACGCGCGCTGCAGTTCGAGTTCGCCGATGCGCCCAAGGACGAGGGCCAGGACTTCTCCGGCAAGCTGCTGCGCATCTTTGCCATCGGGCACGAGCTGGAAGAGCTCGCCATCCGCTGGCTGCGCGGCGCGGGGTTCGAGCTCTACACGCAAAAAGGCAACCGTCCAGACGGCGGCCAGTTCGGGTTCTCTGTCGCGGGCGGGCGCATCCGTGGCCATGTCGACGGCATCTTTGCCGCCGGCCCGGAAGGCTTCGGCCTCGCCGTCCCGGCGCTCTGGGAATGCAAGACGATGAACGCGAAGAACTGGCGCGCCTGCGTCAAGGACGGGGTCACGGTCTCCAAGCCCGTCTATGCCGCCCAGATCGCCGTCTACCAGGCCTACATGGAAGCAAGCGTGCCGGGCATTTCGGCCGCCCCCGCCGTGTTCACAGCGATCAACAAGGACACCGCCGAGCTTCACCATGAGCTCGTGCCCTTCGATGCCGATCTCGCGCAGCGCATGTCGGACCGCGGCGTCCGGATCCTGCAGGCCACCGACGCCGGCGAGCTGCTGCCCCGCATCGCCGCCAGCCGCGACTTCTTCGAATGCCGGTTCTGCCCTTGGTCCGCGCGCTGCTGGAGGCTTCCCGCATGAGCGACAACGGCATCCTGCACTTCAACCCGTGGATGGACTTCAACGACGGGCCGCCGTCCGAGAACCCTTTCGGCTGCGACCCCGACCCCGGGCAGATCGCCGTCTTCCTCGATACCGTGTTCAGCTGGTGCGAGGGGCTGATCCCGCTCCGCGGCTTCGTCGATAAGGGTCAGGGCCGGGACGGCAAGCCGCACAACATCTGGATCGCGGCCGACGACAGCGCACCAGGGAAACTCACGACCTTTGCCGCATGGGCCAACCGTGAAGGCGCTGCGGTTTATGTCATCCCCGGCACGGTCGAGGAACAGGGCCAGGCCCGCGCCGCTGACGTGCTGCAGATGCAGGCCATAGTCGTCGATCTCGACGCGGGCGACATCCCGGCCAAGCTGGACCATGTCACCCGCCACATCGGAACGCCGACGCTGATCATCGAAAGCGGCGGGCGCACGCCAGAGGGCGCCGCGAAGCTCCATGTCTGGTGGAAACTGACCGAACCCGCTGAGGGAGAGGACCTGGTCACCCTCTGTCGCCTGCGGGGCGAGATCGCGGTGAAGGTCGGCGGCGACACGCATTTCCGCTCCGCGCACCAGCCGATCCGGGTGCCCGGCACCGTCTATCACAAGCACGGCCATCAACGCCTCGTGCAGATCCGCGAGCATCGCTCGGTCGAAGTGGATCTTGCCGATTTCGCGGAAAAGGTCGCCGACATGCCGCCGCTGCCAGGCGTAGGCTTCGCCAGCGACGCAACCGCGCCGACCGCGAAACCCGGCATCGACGCGGTGCTCACCACGCCGGTGCGCGAAGGCGCGGTCGACGAGTGGTCCCGGTTCCAGGGGGCCAGCGCCGCCATCGGCCATTACGTACGCCTCGTGCACGGGGGCCGCCTCGACCCCTTCGCGGGCTGGGAGGCGATCTGCGGCTACAACGCCGCCATGCTGCGCCCGTCCTGGCCGCTCGATCGGCTTCAGGCCGAGTCCGAACGGCTCTGGGCGCTGCATGTGAAGCGCAACGGCCCGCCGCTCCTGCGCGCAGCCCATGCCGGTGCCCCGGCCAGCCCGCTGCCGACCTTCAGCCTCGGCGCGCTGCTCGACGACACCAGTCCTATGCCCGAGGACATCATTGGCCCCCGCGTGCTGACGCCGGGCGGGCTCCTGGTGCTGGGCGGCGCGCCCAAGGTCGGCAAGAGCGACTTCCTGATCTCCTGGCTCGTGCACATGGCCGCTGGCGTGCCGTTCCTCGGCTTGACGCCGCCCCGGCCGCTGCGCGTGTTCTACCTGCAGGCCGAGATCCAGTATCACTACCTGCGCGAGCGCATGCAGCAGATCGCGCTGCCCGCCACCGTGATCGCCGCCGCGCGCGACACCTTCATCGCCACACCGAAGTTGAAGCTGCTGCTCGACGCGGAGGGCGTCGCCCGCGTTGCCGAGGCGATCCAGGCTGCATTCCCCGACGCGCCGCCCGACATCATCGTCATCGACCCGATCCGCAACCTCTTCGATGGCGGTCCCGAGGGCGGTGGCGAGAACGACAACACCGCCATGATGTTCTTCCTGAAGGACCGGGTGGAGCTTCTGCGCGAGGCGGTCAATCCGGACGCGGGCGTCATCCTCGCCCACCACACCCGCAAGGCCAGCAAGCATCAGGTCAAGGACGATCCCTTCCTCGCCCTCTCCGGCGCCAGCGCGCTGCGCGGCTTCTACACCTCGGGGCTGCTCATGCACCGGCCCGACGAGGACAGCAGCGTCCGCAGGCTGGAGATCGAGCTGCGGAACGGACCCGCGCTACCGGGAAAGCTGATCGACAAGGTGAAGGGCGAGTGGGTCGAGCTGAACCCGATGAACGAGCGCCTGGTGCGCAAGGAGGTCGGCGCCAAGCTCGATGCCGAGCGGCTGCGCAAGCACGATGTCATCCTCGGCATGTTGCTGGATGAGGCGGCCAGCGAGCGCCTCTACACCGCGATGCAGTTCGCCGAGACCTTCGAGAACCGGGGCGGTCTGGGCAGCAAGCACACGATCCGTGAGCGCCTCAGCGTGCTGGCGACCAAGGGCTTCGTGAAGTTCCTGCGCGACCCCTCGGGGTTCGGCTTCCCCGTCACCCGGTCCCGGTTCGGCTACCTATGCGTCGAGGGAATGCAGTTCGGCGCGCCCGTCGAGGAGATTGATCCGGCCACCGGCGAGGTCACCACCGAGGTCCGTCCGGTCCTGCCCAGCCACTTCAAATGTCCCCAGTCGGGGCTCTGCCTGCAGGTCGAAAACCCCGCCGTCTGGGTCTACCCGGAGGGGCTGGAGGACGACCTAACTCATATGAGTGAGGCCTGACTCATATGACAGCGCCAACTGTGCACTCAACGAAATCAACGGGTTACGGGCAAATAAGAGTTAGGTCCCAAACTCATGCCCGAAGACTTGATGAAGTCTTATTCCGCAATGATTTCAGTCACTTGTCCTCCCCGGAACAGTTAGGTGTCAAACCCCCATACTACGTATGGGAGGGCCACCCCACAGGGTTGGCCACTCCTCCCATACGTCCGGGCCAGCCCCGCGCGCCGCCGTGACGCTCCCTTGTGCTTTCCGATCCGACGACGGCGGCCCCGTACCGCCAAGCACCAGACCGCCGTCGTCTTCCACCACCACAGGCCACCGGCAAAGGAGACCCATCATGGCTCAGCCGACTCTGATCCCCAATTGCGACGGCGCAAGGTTTGAACCGCTGCCGCTCGACGCCCCCCGCAACCGCTGCATCCTCGCGCTCGACCTCGGCACCTCAACCGGCTGGGCGATCCGCGGCCATGACGGGCTGATCACCAGCGGCACCGTCTCGCTGCGCCCGGGGCGCTTCGACGGCGGCGGCATGCGCTACCTGCGCTTCACCAACTGGCTGACCGAGATTGACCGGCTGTCCGGACCCGTTGCTGCGATCTGGTTCGAGGAAGTCCGCCGGCACGCAGGCACCGACGCGAGCCACATCTACGGCGGGCTCATGGCCACGCTGACCGCATGGGCGGAACTGCGCGGCGTGCCCTACGAGGGCGTCCCGGTCGGCACGATCAAGCGTCACGCCGCTGGCAAGGGCAACGCCGAAAAGGCAGCCATGGTCGCCGCCGTTCGCGCCCTTGGCTTCAGCCCGGCCGACGACAACGAGGCCGACGCCATCGCCATCCTGCTCTGGGCAATCGAGACGAAGGGAGGTGTCGCATGAGATGGCATCCCCACGGCTACGGCGGCCGCCGCCGGGATCCCGAGCAGGTCAAGCGCGAGGGCTGGCAGGAACAGGGCGTCCTCGCGGTCTCCGCGGATGACGACCGCCTCACCTGGCCCGAGCGTGAACTGGTCCGCCAGCTCGGCGAAAAGCTCTACGGCCCGCGTCCTTCCGACAGGGAGGCGCGCCATGGCTGATCGCGAATGGACCGCCGACTGCGTCGCCGATCATTTCGAGGAAGCGTTCCGCACCCTCCGCAAGCTGCCGCCCGTCAAGGCGCAGGGCTACTTCAACACCTGGCCCGACATCGTGCGGACCAGCCGCGAGATCGCGGCGATGGAGCCGCAGCCGATGCGGGTCTGGCCCTCGGCCGCCGCGATCACCCGGCTCGAGCAGACCTTCGACTGGATGCTCTGGATCGAGGAGGCGGAGCGCAAGCTGGTCTGGTCGCGCGCGGCTCGGGTGCCGTGGAAGCAGATCAGCGGGGAACTGGGTTGCGACCGCACGACCGCGTGGCGTCGCTGGCAACTGGCGCTGACCAAGATCGCTGCGCGTCTGAATGCGCAGTGACTCCAATGTGTTGCAACACTTTTTCCTTCGACATCTGCAACAGATCCATGCTATTCCGAAGGCAAGATGGGGAGAGTGCGCTGGAAAGCCCGCTCTCCCCTTGCGTTGACGGGGGGCCGTCTGGACCCCGGTATCCAGCAAGGGTCTGGCCGGGGTCCACCACGAGGGAGTTTCCGGTTCCTTCCTGGCGACATTCGTATGCTGGCGGGCGAAGCACGACGCATCGCTAGCGACAGGGCCGGATTTTTGGGAAGCCACCCGGAAGCCAGCGCCGCCTGAACGCGCCTGAAACACTGCAAAATCAAACTCTTGATGCTGGACACCCTTGGTGGCCGCTGGACCCCGCCTGGAGTCCAGTCTGGACCCCGGTGTTCGGAAGCCAGGGGCATCCACCCTGATCCGAAGGACGACCTGACGATGACGCTGAGCTTTTCCCCGGATCGGATTGAGATGTGGCCGCTGGCCAAGCTTCAGCCCTACGCGAAGAACGCGAAGGCGCATGGCGCGGACCAGGTCGCGAAGATCGCCGCCAGCATGGCCGAGTTCGGCTGGACCGTGCCCTGCCTCGTTGCTGAGGATGGCGAGCTGATCGCGGGGCACGGGCGCGTGCTGGCCGCGACGCAGCTCGGGCTGACCGAAGCGCCGGTGATCGTGCTCGGGCATCTGACCGAGGCGCAGCGACGGGCCTACCGGATCGCGGACAATAAACTGACCGAACTCGGGACATGGGATGAGGCGCTGCTGTCCGCCGAACTGAACGAGTTGCTGGCCGATGATTTCGATCTGTCGTTGGTCGGCTTCTCGGACGGCGAATTGGACAAGCTGCTGGCCTTCGTGCCGGAGGGGGACGGTCAAGAAGGTGGCGCCGGGGGCTCCGTGCCGCCGGTGACCATCCCCGAACCGCCGCGCAATCCGGCGTCGCGCACCGGCGATCTCTGGATCCTCGGCGACCACCGGCTGCTCTGCGGCGACAGCACCAGCGCTGCCGATGTGCGCCGCCTGATGAACGGCGAGCGGGCGATCCTGTTCGCCACGGACCCACCGTATCTCGTCGATTACGACGGCTCGAACCATCCGACCCGCAACAAGGACTGGAGCCAGTCCTACGGCGTCACCTGGGACGACAGCAGCCAGGGCGCGGAGCTCTACGACGGCTTCATCGCGGCTGCCGTGGCCGAGGCCATCGCCGAAAACGCCGCCTGGTACTGCTGGCACGCCTCGCGCCGCCAGGCGATGCTGGAAGCCTGCTGGGAAAAGGCAGGCGCCTTCGTGCACCAGCAGATCATCTGGGTGAAGGACCGCGGGGTTCTGACCCGGTCGCACTACCTCTGGAAGCACGAGCCCTGCTTCATGGGCTGGCGCCGCCCGAACCGCCCGCCGAAGGTCGCCGAGGAAACCCTCCCGTCGACATGGGCGCTGCCCAGCTTCGCCAAGGACGAGCGCCCCGATCACCCGACCCCGAAACCGCTGGACGCCTTTGGCATCCCGATGCGCCAGCATGTGGCGCGGGGCGGCCTCTGCTACGAGCCGTTCTCAGGCTCCGGCTCGCAGATCATGGCGGGCGAGGCCAATGGCCGTCGCGTCTTCGCGATGGAGATCAGCCCGGCCTACGTCGATGTCGCCGTCGAACGCTGGCAGGCCGAGACCGGCCGCGACGCGATCCTCGACGGTGACGGTCGGACATTTGCGCAGGTGAGGACGGAGCGGCTGGGCGACGATGCCGAGGCCCGGGCCGATACGCCGGACCCGGACGCCGCCCCAGAACCCGCGCGAAAGCGCAAGACCGCCGCGTGACATGCATGACCTGGCTTTACCTTCCTCCGGACGCGCTTCCGGAGCCGGAGACGCATGCCTCTTCGGCCTCTCGCTCTGTTCCGGCGCAGGTGGTCTCGACCTCGGGCTCACCATCGCCATCCCCGGATATCGTGCTGTGGGCCATGTCGAACGGGAAACCTACGCCGCAGCCACTCTCGTGGCGCGGATGGAAGACGCGTCCCTGGATCAGGCTGTTGTCTGGGACGACGTTGCGACCTTCGACGGCCGCCCGTGGCGCGGTGCGGTGGACATCGTCACTGCGGGCTATCCGTGCCAGCCGTTCTCCGTCGCGGGCAAGCGCCGGGGTGTGGACGATCCGCGCCACCTCTGGCCGCATGTCGCCCGGATCATAGGCGAGGTCGAGCCACCCTTCGTCTTCCTCGAGAATGTCGCCCATCATCTCCGGCTCGGCTTCCCCGAAGTCGCCAACGGACTGGTCGGCATGGGCTACAAGCTTGCGGCAGGCCTCTTCACGGCGGCGGAAGTCGGCGCGCCGCACAAGCGCGAGCGGCTGTTCATCCTTGCCATCCGCGAAGGAGACCAGCTGGCCAACCCCGCGCGCCTGCTCTGGGATCCGGTCGAGTGGTGGAAACCGGACGGAACTGCTCCGGCTCTGGCCGACGCCGAGGGCCAGCGCCAACGAGAACCGACAGACGAAGCCGACGCCGTCGCAGGCAGCGGGGCAGCACGGGATGAATCTCGCGACGACGGCCGTGATGTGGCCGACGCCGATGGCCAACGACGGATGCAAGCCGAGCGCGGGCAACCGCCGCTCGGCCGACCTGACCCATTCGGCGGGGATGTGGATGACGCCGACGGCCCGGGATCACAAGGACGGAGCGACGACACTGGCGAACACGCCGGTGAACGGCCTGCTTGGCCGCCAGGTCCTGGTGACGCCGATGGCTGGGAGCGATACCTGCGATGCGCGCCGGACCTTGAACCCGCTGTTCGTCGAGGCGCTGATGGGTTGGCCCACCGGGTGGACCGGCTTCGCCTCTGTGGCAACGGCGTGGTCCCCTTGGTTGCGGCGCATGCGCTGCGAACTCTGGCGGCTGAACTGCTGGCCGATGGATGAGGCAGCGGCATGAAGCAGTCCCGCCTTATGTCGCTGGTGGAGTCCGTCGTCAACGTGATCGTCGGCTACGGCGTCGCGGTCATGACGCAGATCCTGATCTTCCCGATCTTCGGCCTGCACACGACGCTGGCGCAGAACCTGAAGATGGGCGCTATCTTCACTATCGTGTCGATAGCTCGTTCCTTCGCCTTGCGGCGGGTGTTCGAGGCGATCCGGATGCGGTAGCGGCGGTCGGCTATGAGGACGGAGCGGACATTCACTGAGGGGTCAGCGGCGGTTCTTGGGAGGCGGCCCAGTCGAAGGCACGTTGCCGTTCTGAAAAATAGAACTCTTTTATGGACATGCCTGATGGCACGCGAATTCCGGTATCGTCCAGCCCTTTCTGGAACCCAGCAAGAATACTATCCGTCACTCCCTGCGTTGTCTCAATCAACGCAGTGATAGCTGGCATGTCGTGGGTGTGGGCATAGTCGACGATTTGGGAAAGCGGGATCTTCCGGGCCATGTGTTGGTGCCAAACGTCGCCGGGCTTCAGGACACCGCCAGCTTCGGCCAACTGGCGATAGTTAACCGGACGCTTGTCATGCGCCGCCTGCAACAAGAACTCGATGCCGGCCTTGAAGTTGAATACTTTGTTGCGTCGACCTTGTTCTTCGATAGCCGCTACGGCCAGCGGGGCGTCGAGCTTCCCGGCGCGGCGGTGGTTCTCGATCAGATTCTGAATTTGTTTGTCTGTTTTCTCGCTCATATCCATGACATCGCACTCTGTGCGGGAAAGAGGCTCTTGTCCATCGGGCCGCAGCAGAAACGCCTCGGAAGAGCCGAGACAGACGCCACCGCCTGCGTGTGCACTTCTAACCTATGCCTCAGTGCGGACGGAGTTTGTCCGATGCCTCGATCCGATCCCTGAAGGGTCCAAAGTCCGAAAAGGCTGTTTGCATCGATTTCGTCCCTTCTCGAGGATGATCGACCGCCGCCCCGTAGGGGCGGCGGCCATCGACTTGTCGGGGTCCGGTGCCTCAGGCGGCAGGGAGTTTGTACACGCGTCCCCGGTTCTCGACCTTCTCCGAGGTCACCTCGAGCCCGAGTTTCTTCTTCAGCGCCCCGGCCATCGCGCCGCGCACCGTGTGCGACTGCCAGCTGGTCGCGGCCATGATCTCTTCGATGGTCGCGCCGTCCGGCGCGCGCAGCATGGCGATCAGCGTGGCCTGCTTGCTCGCGGGCACCGGCGCGGCGCTCGACGTGAGCAGCGTCGGAGCGGCGCGGGCGGCGATGGCCAAGCAGACGGGGCTCGACAAGAAGACGGTGCTGAACGTCCGGCCCGCCTTCCTGATCGTGCCGGCCTCGCTGGAACTGAAGGCCGAGCAGCTGGTCGCGCAGAACCTCGTGCCCGCCGCGACGTCCAGCGTGGTGCCGCAGTCGATCCGCACGCTCGCGCCGATCAGCGAGCCCCGGCTCGACGCAGCCAGCGAGACCGCCTGGTATCTGGCCGCGAGCCCGAACCAGATCGACACCATCGAGTACGCCTATCTCGAGGGCCAGCAGGGCGCCTACATCGAGACCCGCAACGGCTTCGACGTCGACGGCGTCGAGATCAAGTGCCGCCTCGACTTCGGCGCCAAGGCGATCGATTGGCGCGGTCTCTACAAGAACCCGGGCGCGTAAGGCGCGCTTTCTGAACCCTGACATACGGGGCGGTCCAATCGGGCCGCCCTTCGTCTTTCCACGAGGAAACCCATCATGAAAAACTACGTCCAGCCCGGCAACACCATCACCCTGACCGCGCCCTATGCCGTCGCCTCCGGCGATGGCCTGCTCGTCGGCTCCATCTTCGGCATCGCGGCCGGGGACGCCGCCCTCGGCGAGCCTGTCGAGACCGCGCTCGTCGGCGTCTTCGACATCACAAAGGTCGGCTCCCAGGCCTGGACCGTCGGCGCCAGGGTCTATTGGGACGACACCAACAAGCGCTGCACCACGGTCGCGACCGACAACACCCTCATCGGCGTGGCTGTCGAGGCGGTGGCGAGCGGCGCGGGTGACACCATCGGCCAAGTCCGCCTGAACGCGACCTTGTGATGAGCGCCTTTGCCGCCGCCGTGGGCGCGCTCTTCGCCGATCCGAACGTCGGCCGGGACGCGGTCTACATCGCCGACGGCGGCGCGCCCGTGCTCGTGCGCGTCGTCGCCCGGCGGGCGGATGTCGTCTCCGACTTTGGCGACGCGCGGCTCTGGTCCGAGACCACCCGGATTGACCTGCGCGTGGCGGAGGTGGCTAACCCGCGCCCCGGCGACCGCATCGAGATCGATGGCGACGCCTTCCTCATTCAGGGCGAGCCCGTGCGCGGCCGCGAGCGGCTGGTCTGGACCGTCGATCTGAGGCCCGCGTGAAACTGAAGCTCGACATCGATCCCGACATCGTCACGATGATGGCGGCCGAGGTCGCGGCGGGCGAACGCGCGGTGACGGCCGCCATGCGCGAGGCCGGGACCGGGCTGAAGTCGGCCTGGCGCTTGCAGATCACCGGCGCGGGGCTCGGCCCTCGGCTCGCCAACTCGATCCGGAGCCAGAACTTTCCGAGGTCGGGCGAGAGCCTCGACGCCGCGGCGCTGGTCTGGTCGAAGGCCCCGGTCATCGTCGGCGCGCACGACACCGGCCCGTTGATCCGCTCGAAGAACGGCTTTTGGCTGGCGATCCCATTACCTGCTGCGGGCAAGTCCCTCCGCGGCGGCCGGATCACCCCCGGCGAATGGGAACGCCGCCGTGGCCTCCGCCTGCGCTTCGTCTATCGCCGCACCGGACCGAGCCTGCTTGTGGCGGAGGGACGGCTGAACACGAAAGGCCAGGCGGTGGTCTCTCGCTCCAAGACCGGGCGCGGCAAGGTCACCGCGCCGATCTTCCTGCTGGTGCCGCAGGTCAAGCTGCCGAAGCGGCTGGATCTCACGCGGGACGCGAACCGGGCATTGGACAGCGTGCCGGGGCTGATCGTAGCGAACTGGGTGGAGGGTAGGTTGTGATCGCATCGATGCGCAATCTTGCTCGGCAGCCACTAGATCGACGGCTCGGGTCACCCCGCGCAGCACGACAGCATCGCGACATCCTTGTCGAAGGTCTGCGCGGCGAGCTTCAATCCCTCGACCGTGGTGAGATAGGGAAAGATCGTCTCGCCGAGCGCCTTTGTCGTCATGCCGGCCTTCAGCGCCATGACGAGCGTCTGGACACTGTCGGCTCCCTCCGGCGCCATGATCACGCCGCCCAGCAGGCGGTCGGTCGCCCGGTCGGCGACCAGCTTGATCAGGCCGCGCGTGTCGCGGGCGGCGAGCGCGCGAGGCACGTTGTCGAGAGCCAGCACGCTGGTCTTGACGTCATGACCCGCCGCGCGCGCCCGGCGTTCGGTCAGTCCGACGCCGGCGACCTGCGGATCGGTGAACACCACCCACGGCATCGCTGCATTGTCGTAGCGCTCCGCCCCGCCCAACACGGCGTTGCGGGTGGCAAGCTTCGCGCCGTAGGCGGCCATGTAGACGAACTGGTCGCGGTCGGTCACGTCGCCCGCCGCAAAGATGCCGGGCTTCGTGGTCTGCATGTCGTCGCCAACCCGGATCGCACCGCGTGCGTCGGTCTCGACGCCCATCTCCGCGAGGCCCAGCCCCTCGGTGTTGGGTGCGCGTCCCGTCGTCAGGACAAGGCGGTCGGCCGTCAGTTCGCGCTCCGAGCCATTCACCGTCACGGTCAGCATCGCACGGTCCCCGTCGTGCCGCGCGGCGTGATAGGTTGCGCCGTCAAGAACCGTGACACCCTCGGCGCGCAAGGCCTCGGTGAGCGCCTGCGCCACCTCCGGCTCGGTGCGCGGCAACAGGCGCGAGCGACAGACGATGGTGACGCGGGTGCCCATCCGCGCCATCATCTGCGCGAGTTCCACGCCGATATAGCCGCCGCCGAGAAAGATCAGGGTCTCGGGCAACTGGTCCAGCTCCAGCAGCGACGTGCTGTCGAGCGATGGTGCGTTCTGGACCCCAGGGATGTCGGGCACGGCGGGTCGGCCGCCGGTGGCGACGATGACCTTGGGTGCCGTGATCCTGCGCCCGCCGACATCGACACCGCCGGGAACGAGCCGCGCCGGACCCTCGTCGAGATAGGTCACACCTTCGTAGCCCGGCAACAAATCCGCGTACTTCTTCTGACGCAGCGTCGCGACCAGATTGTCCTTGGCCGCGACGAGAGCGGTCCAGTCGGCGACCTTCGCTTCGCCGACGAGGCCAGGAAACCGGGACGCCGCCTGCGCGCCGTGCAGAGCCTCGGCTGCGCGGATCATCGTCTTGGAGGGTACGCAACCCACGTTCACGCAGGTGCCGCCGATGGTGCCATGCCCGATGAGCGCGACGCGCTTTCCTCCTGCCGCGGCGGTGATCGCGGCCGAGAAGCCGGCCGATCCGGCGCCGATCACGGCAAGGTCGAAATCGCCCTTGGGCGCGCAGCAATCGTCTTTCATCAGGTCATCCATCCGTTCGAGTGTTCAGTCGCCGCTGCCGTCTCCAGACCGCGTACACGGTCAGTGCGACGAAAAACGCGAGCGCGGGCAGCAGAACGTAGTCGAGCCAACCCAGCCAGGCCGACAGGCCCACGGCGCCCAGAAGCACCACGAGCACCGGCGTGAAGCAGCAGAGCGCCGCGATGACGGTTCCTACGATCCCTGTCGCGATCAGCTTGCGATCGGACTGCTCGGTCATCCCGTCAGCCCGCGATGCGCGCCGGGTAGCCTGCATTGGCCGAGGCTGCCGCGATGGCGTCGGGGCTGGTCGCGGCGGTATCGAAGATCACCGTGGCGGTGCGGGCCTCGAAGTCGATCTCGACGGTGCGCACGCCATCGACGCCTTCCATCGCGCGCTTCACCGTCACTGGGCAGAGCGCGCAGGTCATGTTGTCGACCGCGAAGGTGACGGTCTGCTCGGCGGCGACGGTCTGCGCGGCAACAGGGATGGCCGTGATCGGCGCGACGGCGGTCAAGCCGAACAGGGCAAGAGCAAGCATCTTCTTCATGAGGGTGTCCTTTCGGGGTCAGTAGAGAAGCGGGGCCCACCAGTCGATGGTGAGTGCTGCGACAACGAGGATCAGCGAGGCCCAGAGCGCGGTCTTGGTGATGCGCGCCGATGCTGGCCTTGCGCAGTAGGAACCGGGCTCGCAGACGGTCGGCTTGCGGAAATAGACCTGCCAGAAACCCGCCCCGATGAAGCCGAGCGCGATCACGGCGAAGATCGGCTTGTAAGGCTCCAGCGCCGTCAGGTTGCCGATCCAGGCCCCCGAGATGCCGAGGGTCAGCAGCACCAGCGGTCCGACACAGCAGGCCGAAGCGAGGAATGCGCCGAGCACCCCGCCCGCCGCGAGCCAGCCCTTTCGGGCCGGGTGATCCGCGCCCGTGCTGTCCGTTCTGTCGTCTGTCAGCGCCATGTCGCGCACCTCTCGTCTGTGATTGAGGAGAGGTGTAGGGTCTGTAGCAACTACAGGCTCAAGAGGAAACTTGCCCATGACCGATCACGAGCGCGAGAGCGGCTTCACACGCGGCGACCTGGCCCGGGCGACCGGCTGCAACATCGAGACGATCCGCTATTACGAGAAGACCGGCCTGCTGCCCGACCCGCCCCGCACGGACGCCGGCTACCGGGTCTATTCCGCCGCACACGCCACACGCCTCCGCTTCATCCTGCGCGCCCGCGAACTCGGGTTCTCGATGGAGGACATCCGCGGGCTGATGGGGCTCGGCGACGGCGCCGCGCCGACCTGCGCCGAGGTCAAGGAACGGACGGAGCGGCACCTTGCCGATGTCCGCGCGAGGATCGCGGATCTTCGGCGTATCGAATCCGTCCTCGCTACAACTGCATCCAGGTGTTTGGGCGCCGAAGTCCCCGATTGTCCGGTGCTCGACGCGATTTCCAACTCGGCCGACCCATGACACCCCGCGAATCCATCCTCGCCGCGCTGCACGCGCGGCTTTCGGCGCTGCCCGCCACCGCGCTGCGGGGTGACGTGTTGCCCGAGCGCGTGCCGGCTGACGGCCTGCTGATCCTGCGTGATGGCGAGCCGGGGGAGCCGGAGGTGACGCTGTCGCCGCTCGCCTACCACTACCAGCACCGGGCCGAGATCGAGGCGGTCGTGCAGGGCGCAATCCGAGACGTCGCATTCGACACGCTGACCGCCAGCGTCGGCGTGGCGCTCGCCGCCGACCGCACGCTGGGCGGGCTCTGCGACTGGGTCGAGGCGGAAGCGCCGCGGCCCGTGGACCTGCCGGTCGAGGGTGCGGCCAGCCTGAAGGCCGCCGTGATCCCGGTGGTGCTGCACTATTCCACGGCCGATCCACTCGGCTGATCCCGACAACCCGAGGAGAACACAATGGCACGAGCCCAGGGGGCGCGGGCGCTGATGGCGCTTGCGTTCGAGACGACCTATGGAACGCCGCCCGCCAGCGGCTTCACCCGCATGCCCTTCGCCAGCACGTCGCTCGGCGCCGAGCAGCCGCTGCTGAACTCGGAGTTGCTGGGCTACGGCCGCGATCCGCTCGCGCCGATCAAGGATGCGGTGACGGCCGATGGCGATGTCGTGGTCCCGCTCGACGCCGAGGCCTTCGGGTTCTGGCTGAAGGCCGCCTTCGGCACGCCCACGACCACGGGCGCGGAGGCCCCGTACACCCACGAGTTCCAGTCGGGGTCCTGGACGCTGCCCTCGATGTCGATCGAGACCGGCATGCCCGAGGTGCCGCGCTATGCGATGTATTCCGGCTGCGTTCTCGACCAGATCACCTGGCAGATGCAGCGCTCGGGGCTCCTGACCGCAACGGGGCGGCTGGTGGCGCAGGGCGAGACGGTGGGCACGACGACCAGTGCCGGAACGCCCGCCGCGCTGGAGCTGAAGCGCTTCGGCCATTTCAACGGCGCGATCACCCGCAACGGCACGGCACTAGGCAACGTGGTCTCCGCCGAGATCACTTATGCCAACAACCTCGACCGGATCGAGACCATCCGGAGCGACGGCCGCATCGACGGCGCGGACCCGTCCATCGCGGCGCTCACCGGCCGGATCGAGGTGCGCTTTGCCGACCAAACGCTGGTGACGCAGGCCATCAATGGCGAGGCCTGCGAGATGGAATTCGCCTACAGCCTGCCCTCGGGCGAAAGCTTCACCTTTACCGTGCACGCCGTCTACCTGCCACGCCCGCGGATCGAGATTGCGGGCCCGCAGGGCGTGCAGGCCACCTTCGACTGGCAGGCCGCGCGCGACAGCATCGTCGGCCGGATGTGCACCGCAACCCTCGTGAACGATGTGGAGACGTATTGATGCTGACGCTCGACCTGACGAACGCGCCCCGCTGGCATGACCTCGCCTCTGGCGTCCGGGTGCAGCTGCGCCCTCTGACCACCGCACTGATGGTGGCGACCCGTAGCGATCCCGCCGTCGAGGCCGTGCCCGATGAGGCCTCCGACGAAGAGCGTGCCGTTGCCTTCGCGAAATCGCTGGCGCGACGGGCCGTGCTCGCCTGGGACGGCATCGGCAACGCCGACGGCAACGCCATCGACCCGAGCCCCGAGGCGATCGACGCGCTGCTCGACGTCTGGCCGATCTTCGAAGCCTTCCAGCTGACCTACGTCTCGAAGGGTCTGCTACTGGAGCAGGAAAAAAACGTCTCCGCGCTCTCGCCGAATGGTCCTTCGGCGGGGGCGAGCGCTACTGCCAAGCCTGCGCGCAAACCTGCCCGGACTGCCCGGCGCGGCTGAACCGTCCGGAAACTCAGGAGGGTTGGCAGGTCTGGGACCTCGTCGGCCGGCTCGGCGGACAGCTGCGTGTCCTGCCCGGCGCGGTGATCGGCTGGGACATGTCGGCCGCGCTTGCCCTAGGTGACGCGCTTGGCATTCCACCCTTGGCCATGGCCGAACTGCTGCCCGGCGTCGAAGCGGTGATGGTCGCCAAACTCAACGAACAGATGGATCACTCCCATGGCTGAGAAGAGGGTCAGCGTCCGCCTCGCGGCCGTGGGCGGACGGCAGGTGCGCGCCGAACTGGAAGGCGTCGGCGAGGCCGGGTCGCGTGGCTTCGGACGGCTCAGCCGCGAGATGGAAGCGGCGAACGCCCGGCTTGCGGCCTTCTCGCGGCGTGTGCGCGTGGCCGCCGCCGCCGCCGTGGCAGCGGCCGCTGCCGCTGGCGTGGCGATGATCCGGTCCGGGCTGCAGACGGTCGACGCGCAGGCCAAGCTTGCGCAGTC
>NZ_FNNA01000011.1 GCF_900106665.1 Paracoccus sanguinis | reverse complement strand
GCCACCGCGATCTGGCTGCAGACCATGGTGCCGCTGACCGCGGGCGACACCGTCGAGCTGCAGGGGTATTTCCGGGTCGCGGACGGCTACTTCGCCGCCGACCACACGTCCTTCTGGGGCTGCAAGGTCGGCTGAGCGGCGGAAGGAGGACCCGATGAACCCACCCCGATCCGAGGGCTTCGTGCGCATGCCCGACGCCGAGTTCGAGGCGATCCTGACCCGGGCGGCCGAGGAAGGCGCGAAGCGCGCGCTCGCGGATGTCGGGCTCGACGGCGACGAGGCCGCGCTCGACATCCGCGACCTGCGATCCTTGGTCGATTGCATCCGGCTGGTGCGCCGCACCGCCATGCAGACCGCCGTCCGCATGATCACCACCGCCGTCATGCTGGCGCTGCTCGCGGGCATCGCCATCAAGCTGAAGATCTTCGGCGGCGGCCCGTAGCCGCTCAACACCCAAACCCATCAGCCCAACCGCACCCGCCCTCGTGGCGGGGTGAGCCGTGGTCTGCTTGGCAGGCAGACGGGAAGGTCCAGTGGACCTTCCCGAGCGGCGAACGCACCGAGCCCTGCGAGGGGCCGGAAACTCTTTTCTGGAGGACCCCATGACCACGACTTTCCACCGCCACTGGCGCGACGTGCCGGAGAGCACCTGGCGCTGGCCGAACTTCAGCCCGGCCGAAATCGCATGCAGGGGCACTGGCAAGCTGCTCATCAACGAACCTGCGCTCGACAAGCTGCAGGCGCTGCGCGACCGGCTCGGCAAGCCGCTGATCGTGCGTTCCGCCTATCGCAGCCCCGAGCACAACCGCGCCGTGGGCGGCGCGACCCGATCGAAGCACCTCGACGGCGCCGCCTTCGATATCGCCATGGCGAACCACGACCCGGTGGCTTTCGAGGCCGCGGCGCGCGAGGTCGGATTCCTCGGCTTCGGCTTCTACCCGAGATCGGGGTTCATCCATGTCGATCTCGGGCCGGCACGCCAGTGGGGCGAGCGGTTCCCGGTGCGTGCCGTTCCCTTCGTGGCCGAGACCCCGCCGGCGCGCGAGGTCTTGGCTGTCAACGGCGGAGTAAAACCCGGCCACGCGGCGGCGCAAAAGTCTGCCAGTTAGCGGCACAAGCACGGAACGTCGGGAGGGCGTAGCCCGACCAGAGTTCCGTGCTTGTGCCGTTGGTATTTTTTGAAAGGGGTCAGCCGGCCTTTCGGGCGCGGCTTTGGGCGAGACGATAGCTCTGGCCATTCATTTCGAGAATGCTGACGTGGTGGGTCAGCCTGTCGAGAAGCGCGCCGGTGAGGCGTTCGGAGCCGAATGTCTCGGTCCATTCGTCAAAAGGCAGATTGCTGGTGATCAGGGTCGATCCGCGCTCGTAGCGTTGCGAGATCAGCTCGAACAGGAGTTCGGCGCCGGTTTTCGACAAGGGCACGAAGCCGAGTTCGTCGATGATGAGAAGCTTGTATCCGGCCATCTGCTTCTGAAGGCGGAGCAAACGGCGCTCGTCGCGGGCCTCCATCATCTCGCTGACCAGGGCCGCGGCGGTGGTGAAGCCGACGGACAGGCCCTTCTGGCAGGCGGCCAGACCAAGGCCGAGCGAGATGTGCGTCTTGCCCGTGCCACTGGGGCCGAGAGCAATAATGTTCTGGCGCCGCTCGATCCATTCGCACCGGGCCAGTTCCAGCACCTGCATCTTGTTGAGCTTCGGGATGGCCGTGAAGTCGAAGCTGTCCAGGCTTTTGACGGCCGGGAACCTGGCGGCCTTGATGCGCCGCTCGACCATCCGCCGTTCCCGATCGATCAGTTCCAGTTCGACGAGCCGGGCGAGATATCGGACATGGTCCACGCCTTCCGCCGCACATTGCCGGGCCAGTTTCTGGTGTTCTCGTAGGAAGGTCGGCAGTTTCAGCGTCTTGAGGTGATGGGCAAGCAGGATTTCCGGGGCGTCGCTCATGCCACGCCCTCCGCATTGACAGACAGCAGCCGCATGTAGGAGCGGGCCTCGGTCTTCTCGACCCTGGCCCTGGGCAGGTAGGGATAGCAGTCCAGATCCAGCCGGGGTGGCCGGCGCTCCACCCGGCACAACAAGAGATGCTTCACCGCATCGAAGCCGATCGCCCCCATCTGCAGCGCCTGCCTCACGGCCGCATGCAGATCGGCCAGATCGAAGGTTTCCAGAAGCCGCAGGACCTGGACATATTCGCGTCGGCCGTGCCGGTTCATCCGTGCCTCCATCAGCCGGCGCAGGGTGGCGAACTCCTCTGGCAGGTCCCAGTCCTGCAATGGTGCCGCCTGATCCAACGCATTGATCTTCTGCTCGATCAGCGGAAGGTAATGGAGCGGGTCGAAGACGATCTCGTCGCGATCCCAGCACCGGGGATGGCGGGCGATCACTTCGCCCCGGCAGCCGATCACCACCTCATGGATATAGCCCCGGATCCAGACATCCTGATGGCCGTAAGCGACAGGCACCGAATAGTCGTTGGTCTTGTAGCGCACCAGCGATTGCGACGACACGCGGCCGGTCGCTTGATCGCAGGCATCAAAGGGCGCCGCCGGGAGCGGGCGCATCGCGGCGAGATCGCGCTGCAGTCGCTCGCCGATCGTTTCGCTCTCGCCGCGAAGGACATCGTGCTGACGCCGCTTGCAACGCTCCTCCAGCCAGAGGTTGAATTCTTCCCAACTGGCGAACTCAGGCATCGGCACCAAGAAGTTGCGGCGGCAATAGCCCACCAAGCCTTCGACATTGCCTTTGTCGTTCCCCTTGCCAGGGCGGCCATAGCGATCCCGGATCAGGTAATGCGACAGAAACCCGCTGAACAGCGCCGCCCGCTTGCGGGTGTCATCCGGCAGGATCTTCGCCACCAGGCAGCGGTCATTGTCGTAGACGATCGACTGCGGAACCGCCCCAAAAAAGGCAAAGGCATGGACATGACCGTCCACCCAGGCCTCGGCAACCGCCGCCGGATAGGCACGGACGTAGCAGGCGTCGCTATGCGGCAAGTCCAGCACGAAGAAATGCGCCTTCTGTTCGACACCTCCGATCCGAACCATTGCCTCGCCGAAGTCGGCCTGCGCGTGCCCCGGGGGATGCGCCAGCGGCACAAATACCTCCTGGCCCCGACGCTTACGTTCCCGGATATAATCCTTGATGATCGTGTAGCCCCCGGTGAACCCGCATTCCTCGCGAAGCCGGTCAAACACCCGCTTCGCCGTATGCCGCTGCTTGCGCGGCATGGTCCGGTCCGCCTCCAGCCAATCCTCGATGATCGGGATGAACGGATCAAGCTTCGGGCGCTTGACCTCGGCCGTCCGCCGGTAGCCCGGAGGAACCGAGAACGTCATCATCTTCGCGACCGTGTCGCGCGGCGATATGTTGAATTCCGTCGCCGCCTGACGCTGGCTCATACCAGCAGCACAGGCCTGACGAACCTTGAGATAGAGTTCCACGCTGTAGATCCTCCCATCCTCCCTGCAGCCGCAGAAAGGGAAAAGGTGGACGACTTTTACGCCGCCCGCAGCAGCACCATGCCGCCGCTAACGTGGACTAATTTCGCACCGCCATTCTCACGCGATCTGGCCTATCTCGCCGAGAACGGCCTGTTGAAGGTCTCGGTCCGCCTTTATGGCGCCCTCCTCGAGCAGGGCAGCTACGAGGTGGAAGACGACAGACAGTGGTTCACCATTCCCGAGGATCGGTCGCCATTCCATGGGCTTCAGGATCTTCGCACCCATGATGTCTACCGCCTGTTCCATGAGGGATCGATCCGGGTCTCTCACTTCGACGCTCCCAAGGATCGCTATTGCGTCGTGCTGAAGCCCGAGGACGGGATCCTGGTGCATAAGGAAGAACTGGTCGTTCGGCGCGAGGAGCGCCATCGCGCCGAGGCCAGGCATGGGCTGGGCGGCAGAAGACGGACATCCGAGACCGTCTTCCAGCAACGCCACGAGTTCAGCGAGATCATTCTGGGCGAACGGACCTTCCTGCTCGGGCCGATCCAGGCGCGCGTGGTGCGCATTCTCCATGATGCCGCCTCGAGCGAATTGCCATGGCGGCATGGGAAGATGGTGCTGGCCGAGGCCGGCTCCTCCTGCACGCGCATGTCGGACCTGTTCAAGACGCAGCCTGAATGGCGCAAGCTGATCCAGTCCGACCGCCGCGGCCGCTATCGCCTCAATATCCGATTCTCCTGATCGACTGCCCGAGCCCGGCCACGCCGGGCTTTTTGTTGATGGCTGCGGGGGGGGGGGCATCCCCATAGGCGCTAACTTAAGGGTGGGCACTTGGAATCATGATGCAATTCCTCGGGCAGATGCGAACGACCGATTCCATAAACATTAACTGGCAGGCCCTGATCGGACTGGCAGTCTCTGATAACGCGGCTGTCGCAATCCGTTGATCTCGAAGCGACGGCGCGGGAGACCGGCGTGCGCATGCGGCGGCGTGTCTTTCCATCTGCGGCGAAACTGTCGAATCCGGGTTTCAGGACAGTTCTATCCGCTCTATCCCCTTGAGGAAGCGGTTGATCACGTCGAGTTCGTCGTCGGAAATGCCTTCGATCAATTCGGCATAGCGCGACCGGAGCTGATGGTATGCCGAAAGCAACCGCTCCTGCTGGCCCTCTACGGGTTCGATGATGATGCCGCGCCGGTCGTGGCTGTTGGGAACGCGCCGGACGAAGCCCGCCCGTTCCAGCCGGTCGATCGCCGCGGTCGCCGAGCCGGTCGAGATGCCGAGATAGTCCGACAGCATTGTCGGCGTCACCGGCTCGTCGGCCGTCTCCAGCAATTCCAGCGAAGCGAGATCGGTTCCGTGGATACCCAGCCTGCGTGCGACGGTGGCGTCCAGCCTTAGCACCTTGCGAAGCACCGACCGCAAATCGCGCCGCAACTGTTGCTCCTTTTCCAATCGGGAATCCGCTGCCCTTGTCATGTCGTGCCGTTGCATCTATATGGCTCTACCATAGAGTTACTTGACAGCACATATAATGCCGACTTGCCCACAGCGCCAGATGGATTGTTCCGCATGACAACCGAGAGGACCCCACAGCCTGGAGACGATGCCGGTGACGTTGAACACGCGCCGGCGACACCACTGGTCACCAGGCAAGATGCAAGTGAGCCGGAGCCTGAATCGGCTCCCGTCACCCTCGAGGACGAAGCTGCTCCCAATGCGGAGCCGTTGCCCGGAAATCGAGGAAACCCCGCAAAGAAAATCGCGGCGCTGCTCGTGGTTGTCCTGGCGGTGTTCGTCAGTTGGTATGCGGTCTCGGACCGGCTCGCGCCCTATTCGTCGAGAGGCACGGTGTCGGCCTATGTTGCGCAGATTGCCCCGAGGGTCGCCGGGCAGGTGACCGAAGTCTTCGTCGAGGACAACACGATCGTCGATCAGGACGAGCCGCTGTTCCAGCTCGACCGCCGTCCATTCGAACTGGCGGTCCGTCAGGCGGAGGTTGGTCTGGCGCAGGCCGTTCAGGCGACTGACGCCTCGGCAGCGGCGATCGCCTCGTCTCAGGCACGCGTGTCCCAGGCGCGGGCCAGTCTCGAGAACGCGCGCACCGCCGCCAACCGGACCGCGTCGCTCTTCGAGCGAGGAGTGGTGACCCAGGCGCAGGTCGACAACGCAAGGGCCGAGTTGCGTGTCGCCGAAGCCCAACTCGAAGCCGCCGAGGCCGACCTGCAAAGCGCCCTGCTGC
Organism: Paracoccus sanguinis; assembly: GCF_900106665.1. Classification (GTDB taxonomy): domain Bacteria; phylum Pseudomonadota; class Alphaproteobacteria; order Rhodobacterales; family Rhodobacteraceae; genus Paracoccus; species Paracoccus panacisoli. The sequence continues at coordinate 26,235 of NZ_FNNA01000011.1, read as the reverse complement.
AACTGGGCAAGGACGGCGGCGCGTCAAATCCGCAGATCATGGCGGCGCAACTCCAACTGGAGCAGGCGCAGCTCAACCTTCTCTATTCGACCGTCACCGCGCCGACCCGTGGCGTCGTCACCAACCTGCAACTTGCCATCGGTCAGTTCGCGGCGGCGGGCTCGCCCGTAATGACCTTCTTCGATTCGCGCGGAGCGTGGATCACCGCCGATCTGCGTGAGAACCAGATCGGCAACATCGAACCCGGCGACGAAGTGGAAATCCTGTTCGACGCCATGCCGGGCCAGACCTTCAGGGGGCGCGTCCATTCGATCGCATGGGGTATCGATCCGGGCCGCACCTCGGCCGGCGGCCTGATGCAGAACCGTCCGGAAAACCAGTGGTTCGAGCCGGCCCGCCGCATGCCGGTCCACATCGAGCTTGAGGGCGGCATGCAGGCGTGGCCATTGACCGTCAAGGCAGGCGCCAAGGTCAGCGTCGTCGTCTATGCGGGAGGGACCGGAACGCCGATCTCGGGCGTGGCCTCGACACTTCTCAAGATACAGTCCTGGCTATCCTATCTGTATTGAGGTCGATCCATGTATGTCGCACCGCGCCCGCATGTCGATGACGATCCGCTGTTCGCGGTCCGGCTGTCGAGCGCGGCGGTCGTCGGCTTCGGCCTGGCGATCCTGCTTCAGTCACCGATGCCGATGTTGCCCCCGGCGCTGATCGTCGGCCTGATGGCCGGCATGCGCAAGGCGTTCGATCCGAAGAAGGCGGTCGGCGGGCCTGTGGCGATGATCATCATGGTGATCTTGATATCCGGGCTGGTGGAATTGGCGCGGCCGATGCCGCTGGTTCTCATCACGCTGACGGGCGCGCTGTGCGTTCTGTCCTATTACATCATCCTCAGCACCGGCAACCCGATCGGCATGCTGGTCGCGATCGTCGCGGTTCTGATGTCCGTCATGCGCATGTCGTCCGCCGTGATGATGGACTACATGCGCGACGGCTTCATCGAGGCGAGCCTGTGCGCCCTTGTCGCCATACCCCTTCTCTACGCTGTGTTCCCGCCGCGTGCGAAGGAAATGATGGTCGAGATCTACCAGCCGGCCAGCGAAGGCCATCACGTGCTGCGCGCATTCATCCGGGGCGGCGTCCTGCTGCTCCTGTCGTTCTGGCTCTATGCCGTTCTCGATGCGGCCAATCTGATGCTCGCCGTCGCCGCCGTCTTCGTGCTGGTATTTCCGACACGCGAACAGCTCTATGCCGAGGCGTGGGAACGTACTCTCGCCACGATGATTGGCGCGGCGATCTCGTTCGCCATCCTCTATTCCTTCGACTACATGGCGCACTTTCCCGTCCTGCTGATCCTTGTGTTCCTGGGTGGTCTCTTTCTCGCGAGCCGGATGATGAACGGCTCCCATCCGCCGATGGTCTACCAGTTCGCTTTCTCGGTCATGATCTCGCTCGTGGCCGGCGCGTTGTCGACGCAGAACCCGGTTTCGGCCAGCACGCTGCGCATCGTGCTCACGCTTGTCGGAGCGGTCGGAGCCGCATTCCTGACAGCCCTCCTCGAACGCCTGTTGATCGGCGACGAAGCGCATGACAGGCTGATTGTCCCGGAGCCGTGATTGTCCCGCCAGCATAGCGGCGTGCCCGCGATCGGTGCAGGTCTTCAGCCCGGTGCAGTCGGGTCCAGCGTCATCCGGATCTGTCGCCTGATTGACACCCCTCCGCAAACTACCTACGAAAGGGAAGGCCATGCCCCACAAGCGTTAAGTCAAGGGGATGGTTGCATTCCTTGCATCAGCAGCCTGGTTCTTCCTGCGTCTCGGTGGATCGCAAATGTGGCGCATGATGCCGGCGAAGCTGTTCGAGATTTCGCTCGCCGTTCGCACCGTCAAGATAACGGTGAGGATCGCATGCCGTAGGAGGCTATGCAGCCGCCACAGCGACATGGGCCTGGTTGACCACGGTTTCGTCGTCGCAGGGGGGAGAGTCGAGAACGTCGGTGACGGCCTCTTCGATCATCAGCGCCAGGATAAGATGCGCCGTCAGCCAGGTTCTGGCCAATCGCACGTCCCTGGCCGGAAGCTTGTGGATGCCAAGACCACTCTTGAGACGCTTGAAGGCGAGTTCGATCTGCCAGCGCAGCCGATAGACGTCCAGAACGGCTTTAGCCGTCATGTCGGCTGCCGGGATCGACGTCAGCAACATGACGAACCCCGTCGCCGCGACGGTTGTCGGCAGCATGACCTGACTGGAACGGCGGCGCTGATGTCTACTTATTGCCGACTTCAAGGAGCGTTCCGCCGCTTCGGCATCTTTCCGTTTGATGATGAGCCTTGCCTGAAACAGAGGCTTGCCGCGTCCCTTCTGCTTGTGGCCAGAGTGTTCGATGAAGACATCGATCTCGCGGACTTGGCCAATCCGCATCGGCGCATAAACGGCATTCCAGTCGACCGGATGGCCATCCATAATGACGATGCGTATGGTGCGCCAACCTGAGCGGACGATGAAATCGGCGCCGGCGGCAATCACCTTTTCCAATGACGGCGCACGGGCATAGGCGAAGAGCTTGGCCTGAGGCCCGAGGAAATCCACGCCGACATGCTTCCGGAGGACAAGGTCCGGATGGCTGGCGAACTGGCTGCCCGCGGCAAGGTCGCCTTCGTCGGCGATGGCGTCAATGACGCAGCGGCCCTGGCTCGCGCCGATGTGGGTATCGCTATGGGCGCCGCCGGGTCGGACGTCGCACTGCAGGCGGCGGACGTGGCTCTTCTTTCGGAGGATATGGGGCGTCTTGCGGAAGCCCATCGCCTGGCGCGCCGCACCTCGCGGATCATCCGGCAGAACCTCGCCTTCGCCATGGGTGCGATGGCGATCCTTGTCACGGGCGGCCTGTTCTTCGAGCTTCCCCTACCGCTCGCCGTGATCGGTCGCGAAGGCGGAACGGTTCTGGTGGTGCTCAACGGCCTGCGCTTGCTGAGGGACCCTATCAGGCGCGGCAAAGCCAAGCCAACGTCACGAGATCAGGTCGCGACGGCCGCCAGCATCGTTGCTCCCGTCCAACGGCATGCCTACCGCAGGAAGATCCCGCGGCGCGCCGGTTGAACGCGACGACTCTCCAACTCGTTTCCGACATGGAGAAGGTTGGATATCAGGCCCATCCCCTCCGCCACTTGCCTTCGCGAAAGCGTTCTCCCCATCCGGCTACGGCCGGATTTTTCCGTTGTTTTCGGGGGTTATGCGGGTGGGGCTGTCAACCGGCCCAAGTGCCAGCAGGGCCGAAGTCGGTCTCTCACGACAGATATTCTCCGGACCTGTCAACTAGGCCCGTATGGTTCAGCGAGTTAACCCGCTGATTTTGATGACTTAATGCGCAATCCCTGCGGCAACTGTTATCGGATTCCATGCGCATGGCAGAGCGGACCGGGATCCAACTCCTCTTCATACGTTCGCCACAGGCTCGCCTTGAGGCAGTGTGCCCTCTGCCTCCCAGTCAGCGTAGCACCTCCCGTCTGCAAGCTTCCACAGTATGCGTCCGTTCGCGCTGGCTCCAATCACCGTTGCTGCAGCTGCCGAAGCTGAGGTGAAACTGTAATCGCTCGCGAAGACCAACGTGCTGGCGTCAAAGCGAAGGACGCCCGACTTCAGAAGCGTCTCCCGAAGCGCAAGAGTGCCCTTGGGGATAGTAGGCGTAGTGCGTGCGCGCGCCTTGGAACCTGCCTTCACGACGAAGTCGCCCGATTGAGAGATCACCATTTCCGCAGAGAATCCTTCCCCCCTGAAAAAGAAAACCGGGCTCGGTTCGTCTGCCGACGTAGTCAGTTGTTCCAGCGGTTCAGCTGCCCTGCCGCGCATCTCGCGGAACAGATCCCACCCAAGCGCACCGACAAGTGTCTTGGTCTGGTCGACGAATTCCTCCATGGCCGCCCTGTCGGGCAGCGGGAGCTTGCCAGCATCTTCGGAAGGACGTTTGCTGTTCGGGACATGCCACCGTGGATTGCCCCCAACCGCACGGATGAGGCAAGCTTCCACATATCGTGCATGGCTTTTGGTTAGATTTTCATCTTTGCTGATGAGCACCACGGTATCGGTCCAGTAGGCCTTCGGATCCCGTCCAGCGTCATTCGAATTATGGGTGTAAAGCCGCGAGCCAATACCCTCAGACTCGCCGATATAGGCGATCAGCTTGTCGGGTTCGTTTTCGTCTGAGCCAATGAGTAGGTAAAAACCAGGACGCTCAATCTCCGGAAATGCCTCCCTTACTCGCCGAAGCTGATTCCTTCGACAGGCAATTGCTTGAATGGTCGACATAGAAATCTGTGCGACCCGAATACCGTTTGGGTCGCCATCAAGTAGGAAGATGTTGATCGAACGAGGCTTCAACTTGGGAACGCCTTTCACGGACGGTTAGGCTGGGAAGTAGCACGGTTCTCGCTGTTCTGGGCCTCAGCCGTGGTATTGAGCTTGCGATAGGCTTCCGATGACAGCCAACCAGTCACGACTTTCTGGAACGACTTGTCATTCATGAACCGAGCGAAGATCTCTTCGTTCTGATCCATGCGTTCAACGAACAGTGTTTCGAGCAGGTTCTTGAAAACGAGTTCAAACTTGTCGCCTGGATTTACAGCTGCCGCCTGCCTCAAGGCTGCATCCGAGATCGCCGCTTCCACGATCTGATCGAAGAACAACTGGTCGGCCTGATTGAAGTCGGTGCCGAACCGGTCGTTGACGACATCAATGAGTCGCGAGAGCGGCACCGCTTCCTCGTGGAGGACACCGGTTCCGACCTCGGATGGGCCATCGAGCCGGTTGGCTTGGCCATCATTCAGGCTGATCGAGCCTTCGCTGATCTTCTGAAGACGGTAATATTCAAGCCGCACTTCGTCATCGAACTGATAGGACGGCCCGGCGCCCCGCTTTGGCAGTTTAGTCGCGAGGTGGCGCAGGAAAACATAGAGGCGTTCGAGGTCGGTGTCCTGATAGGGAATGATCTGGCTGAGGAATCCGTAGAGACTACAAAAGGCCATCAACTTGCCGCGCCACAGCTCGGCCTCGTCGGGCTTCTCCTCCTGTGTCTCCTTGAAGCGGGCCACGCAAGGATCAAGTGCGGCATTCATTAACTGATGGTCGTTTGGGCTCTGGCGTTGGCGCGGCTTGAAATAGACGGCGCTGAAACGGTCCAGGTCCGCGACGACATAGATGCCCTCGGCATCCAGTTCGCTCTTGATCTCATACATCCTGGCCGGATCGACATCCTCGCCGACCTCAGCGCCTTCGAAGTAGGTCTTGAACGCCTCGCGGATTTCATCGCGCTCGTTGACGAAATCGAGGACGAACGTGTCTTCCTTCAGGGGGTGGATTCTGTTCAGGCGAGAAAGCGTCTGCACCGCCTGGATGCCAGCAAGCCGCCGGTCCACATACATCGTGTGCAGCAAGGGTTGATCGAAGCCCGTTTGGTACTTCTCGGCGACGAGCAACACCTGGTATTCCTGCGTCGCAAAAACCTCCGGCAGTTCCTTCTCACGGACGCCGAGATTCATGCCTTCCTCGGTGTAGGTGACGTCCTTCAGCTTGTCGTCCGTGACTACGCCTGAGAATGCCACCAGCGATTTGATGGCGTAGCCCTTCTCCTTCACGTAGCGATCGAAACTCTGCTTGTAACGAACGGCCTCGAGGCGGGAACCCGTCACCACCATGGCTTTGGCGCGGCCACCGATCTTGTGCTGCGTTGCGGCGTGGAAGTGCTCAATCATCACTTCGGTTTTCTGAGCGATGTTGTGCGGATGAAGCTTAAGGAACCGCGCGAGGGCGCGTGCTGCCTTCTTCCGCTCGACGTTCGGATCATCCTCGCTCGCCTTGAGCAGCTGGAAATAGGTGGCGTACGTCGTGTAGTGCTTTAGGACGTCGAGGATGAAGCCTTCCTCTATCGCTTGGCGCATTGTGTAGCGGTGGGCGGGTTTGCCGTCGCGCCCGAATACCTTGAGCGTCTTGTGCTTTGGCGTAGCAGTAAACGCGAAGAAACTGAGGTTTGCCTGCCTGCCGCGTTTCGCCATCGACCGATATAGCTCGTCCATGTCGTCTTCGTCGTTCGCCGACCTGGCTCGCGCAGCCTCTTCGCGAAGGCCCTGCCCGCCGAGAACTTCCTTCAGGTCGGTTGCTGTCTCGCCGCCCTGCGAGCTGTGTGCCTCATCTATGATCACCGCACACCGGCGCATCTTCAGCACACCTCCTTCGGCGTCGCCTCGCTCCTCGGCGATCTTGGCCAACTGACGCGAGACGAATGGAAACTTCTGAAGCGTGGTGATGATGATCGGCACGGCACTTTCGAGTGCTTCCGCCAGCTGGCGCGAATCCTCGTCAATCTTCTGGACGACGCCGTGCTTGTGTTCGAACTGGTAAATCGTGTCCTGGAGCTGCTTGTCCAGGACAACGCGGTCAGTGATGACGATCACGCTGTCGAAAACCCGCACGTTCGCTTCGTCATGCAGCGATGCGAGCCTGTGCGTCAGCCAGCCGATGGTGTTGCTCTTTCCGCTGCCGGCCGAGTGTTCGATCAGATAGTTGTTGCCCACCCCTTCTCTCAATGCCTGGTCGACCAACGAGCGGACCGCTTCAAGCTGGTGGTACCGCGGAAAGATCATCGTTTCCTTCTTGACCTTTCGACCCTGGTCGTCGCGCTTCTCCTCGACCTGGAGATGAATGAAGCGCGCGAGGAGGTCGAGCAGGCTGTCTCGTTGCAGCACCTCTTCCCACAGATATGCCGTTCGGTAGCTCCTCCCCTTGGGGTCGGGCGCATTACCTGCGCCACCGTTGTTGCCCTTATTGAAGGGCAGGAAATGGGTGGCCGCACCTGCAAGCCGCGTGGTCATGAACACCGTGTCCGTGTCAGCCGCAAAGTGGACCAGCATGCGCCGCTTGAACTCAAAGATCGGTTCGCGCGGGTCACGATCATGGCGGTACTGGTGCAAGGCGTGTTCGACCGTCTGTCCGCTCATCGGGTTCTTGAGTTCGACCGACACAACTGGAATGCCATTCACGCTCAGTGCAACGTCCAGGGATTTTTCGGAGGTCCTCGAGAAGTGCAATTGCCGCGTGAGACCGACCCGGTTGGCGGCGTAGCGAGCTTCCAGCTCCGGGTTCAGCCCATGCGCCGCCTTGAAGAATGCCACCCGCAGGGTCTTTCCGTAGCACTTGAAGCCGTGGCGCAAGGTGGCCAGCGAGCCCTCCCGGTCCATCCACTTGGTCAGATCGGCAAGGACCTGGGAGCCAGTTTTTTCCCCGTGGAGCGCCTCCAGAGCCTTCCATTCCTTCGGCTGTGTGTCGCGGATGAACGAAAGGACGGTCTCGGGAAAGATTGCGCGATCACGGTCGAAGCCCGACGCAGGCTCCGGCACGGCACCATTCGCCAGCATCGTGGCTTCGATGACGGTTTCGAACGCTCCTTCTGAATGCCGGGCGTGGTTCATGGCCGACCTCTCGCCCCCCTGATCTTCTCTATGCGCTGGATCTGCCGATCGAGTGCCTGAATCAAAACAAACGAATAGGGTTCAAGTGCCCCAGCCTGTTGTTCCGCCTCTTCAAGATACCGAAGTCGCCTTCGCGCATCCGCTATGCCAATTGAGGCAGGACCGCGCCCACGGATCTGGAGCGTTGCGTCAATCGCGGCCTTTCGAAGATTGACTAGCGCAGGGTCATTCAACCCGAGGCGATTAATTGTTTGGGTTGCCGCGTTGTCGCTAGGAGTGCTGGCCTCAACCTCTCCGTTCAATCGGAATGAGAACCGTCCAGCACAGCCAGCAGACAGCGGCGAAACAAAAAGGTGTTCATCCGCAACAGTCGGCCAATCGGCCTTCTTATGAGCGCCATAGGGCAACTGTGGCGTGTTCGGAGCAGGAACGCTAGCAACAAGGTTTCGGTAGTCCACGTCTTCACCAACCGCACAGCGCGACTGCGGCCGGAGGTGCTCGATGTGGCAACTATCAATGTCGATCCGCCGCCCGGTGTAGGCGCACAGACCCTTCTGCTCTTCCACGAGTGCTGTCCGGATAGACAGCCGGTGTGCAGCTGTGAGAGATGCATAGCAGTAGTTCGGCAATGCCCTGTTCTGCGCCTTCCAAGCAGTTAAGCCGGCCGGTTCTGCTCCCTTAGTGATCGTCCGCATCGCCGAGCGCCTCTAGGTTGTTGATGGTCGCCTCGAGGCCGACAACGGTCGGATCGTCGCCATGAATGAGGCTCCGCAACTCGGCGAGCTGCGTGCGTGCTTGGTCAAGCTCTCCTTCGTCGAGAGCAGCTTCAATTGCAGCGATCCTCTGCCTCGTGCGCTCTGGCCTTGCGGGTGTGCCCATCAAGTGTTCGAGAATGTAGTTTGTGTCGAGACCGTAGGCCTGTCCGCATCGCCTCGACGCGATCCGGTCCCCCTCCGCTTGCAGCAGGAGAACTCGCTCTGGCTGCGTCTCGCTGATCACCTGCGGCGAATGAGTGGTGGCGATAAATTGGCAGCTACGGAACGTTTCCGTCAAAAGAGATACAATCTGTCGCTGCCAGAGTGGGTGCATGTGCATGTCGATTTCATCAATCAGAACGGTTGCGATACCGTCCCTGACGGGATCGTCCAAGTCCGGATTGGCTTGCGATAGACGTCTCGCCAGGTCCAACGCAAATGCAAGAACGCCTCTCTCCCCCTCAGAGAGATATCGGACGTCGAGTTCAATACCGTCCTTCGAAATCAGAAGATGCGGCTTGTCCGCGCTTTTGGTCGCCCTCAGGCCCGTGCAGGTCGGCAAGAAACGCGCTGCTGCAGACCTGAGAGCCTCAAGGTGGCTGCCCGCCCGCGGCAGTTCATCTGCAAGCGCCTCTTGCGCAAGCATCCAGGAAGCAAGCTCCCGCAGGTGTAGCGGCCGCACATCGGAAAGTGCATCGGCATAAGCCGAAGCGGGCCCAGACTGCGCCCGGCCACCCCTTATCTGTTCATCGGATGGGTGGGAGCGACGCGTTCCGAAATAGACCGCAATGGGCTGGGAGCCAACCGGATACGGTTTCGACAGCCGTGCTGGCGTGAACTCCTCCCTTTCAGGCGTCTCGATGGTCCCTTCGCGTACCGATCCTTCCTTGCCCTCGACAAACCTCTCCCGCGGCTTGTGCAATAGGAAGCGCTGCTCGGCATCATCAGGAAAGCGAAACAAGACGTCCACGGTCAACGATGCGGCGCCCAACCGAATATCATCAGCCGAGAACGCCAAAGGCGCCGCACGGCTTGCCGTGAACTTTGGCATGACCCGGGACAGTGACACACGTAGTGCCTCAAGCACACTGCTCTTGCCGACACCGTTGACACCCACCAGCAAAGTGAACTGCGGGTCGAAGTCGAAAGTCGCCTGGTCGAACCCCCGAAGTCCGGCAACGCTGAGCTGTCTGATCTTCATGCGGCCTCCGGGATTTCGAGCTGGCCGGTCACGGCGGCTGCGATCAGGGCTGCGCGGCGCTCCTTCAGCAGGGCGATGGAGTTCTCGGTCGCGGTGCGCAGGCGGTCGATCTTGGCGGTTTCGGTGCTGATATGTTCGACGATCTGTTGCTGTTCATCGAGCGGCGGCAGCGGGATCGGCAGATTCAACAGGTCCTCTTGAGACAGATTCTTCATGCTGGCGCTCGTTCCGGTCGCCATTTCCGAGATGGCGGACCTAACCATCGGCGATGACAGCACCTGAGCGACAAATCTTGGCAGAGCGCGCTTGACCTTGGTTTCGATCTTCCAAAGCCGGTCGGGCAAGAAAAGGTTGGGGTGGTCAGTTTCAACATACCCTGACTCCCCGACTAGTAGCGGCGTGTTCATTCTGCTTACGATGATTGAACCTGCCGACACGGGGCAAGAAACGCGCTGGTATTCATGAAGCCAGACCGACTTGTTCTCCGACGGAAAGAAGGAACCTGCGAGCACTGCGCTCGTCTTCAGGACACCAAGCTCGTCACCTTGTGCCGGCTGATCGGTTGCATTGACGCTCACCCCCGACGTAACTCGGGCAACGACCCATTTGAGATCAAGAGCCTCCCAATGCGCGGGAATGTCGCCGAGCCAGTCTATGCCGGAGGGACGCAGCGGGACCGAAGGGTCGAGGCCGCGCATGACGGCCTCGGCCACGATGGCGCGCCGTTTCTCGGCCATCAGGTCGAGCAGCTTCTGCTTGGCAGCGATCAGCGCGTCGATTTCGGCGGTTTCAGCAACAAGGAACCGCGAAATTGCCTTCTGAGTCGATCTTGGCGGAACGGGAACAGGAAGGTTAGCAATCACCTCAACGGCAATCCCGGGTTGCGCGGCGGACTGCGAATATTGGTTCAAGTTCATGAAGGTAAGGAGCTCACCAAGCCAGTGAACTTCTGCGTTGCCTTGAACATCCGCAACAATCGCATGCTCGGACGCCCAGAACTGGCCAGAAGCGTAGTTGATGTTCCCGCAAAGTGCCCCCTGCCGACCAATGAGAACAAAATCACCTTCGCGGTTGAAGCGGTCGGTATAGCCCCGAAGGCCGTTTCCGCCGAAGACGGGATACTCACCTTCATCGCGTATTTCGTCGGACGTGATCGCATCACCGGCGGCCATCCGCGCGACATATTTCAGCTTCTTGAGGATCCACTGATCGGGCAGCACGGCTGTGGCAGAAACGACGTTCATTCCGTCACCTCCCGCAAGAGCCGCAGGATTTCGTCCTCCGCCTGCTTCAGGTCCGCGTCGATGTCGACCAACCTGCGGGGCGGCGTGATCTGATAGAAGTGGCGGTTGAAGTTGATCTCGTAGCCGACCTTGTCCTTGCTCCGGTCCATCCAGGCATCGGGCACATGCGGCAGAACCTCGCGCGCGAAGTAGGCGTCGATATCCTCTTTCAGCGGCACGTTCTCGAAGTCGCGCAGGTCGGGGTCGGCCTCGAAACCCTTGCCTTCCCTGACTTTCTCGGCCTCCGGATCCTTCTCGGTGAACACGTTGCGGAACAGCCTGACCTCGGGCGCGCGCCAGCGGGACTCGCGCTTTTTCAACAGCTTCTCGATGCTGGCCCAGACCTTGTTCCAATCCAGTTCCGGCTCGCGCCCCAGCGCCTGGTCGATCGCCTGAATGTCGTCGAGCAGATGCGGCGCCGCGTCGAGGAAGCGGGCCTTGTCCTCGACTGTCATCTTGTAGCGCAGCCGCAGCGGGCGCTCGACGGTGACGCGGGTATAGCCGAAATCGGCATTGTCGAAGATCTTGGACTTGGCATTCTGGGCGTAGCCGCCGTAGAGGCGCACGATCTCGGCGATCTGATCGGGCTCGTCCGGGCGATCATCCCCTTCGGGTGCCTTGCCCGCGCCGATCTTGCGGCGCTTGTCGCCCTGGCTGCGACCCATGGGCATCCAGATGTCGCGCGCGTCGACCAGTTGGATGGTGCCCTTGCGATGGTCGGGCTTGTTGTTGGTGACGACCCAGATGTAGGTGCCGATCCCGGTGTTGTAGAACATTTGCTCCGGCAGGGCGACGATGGCCTCGAGCATGTCGCGCTCGATGATCCACTTGCGGATGTTGCTTTCGCCACCGCCTGCACCCCCGGTGAACAGGGGTGAGCCCGAGAACACGATGGCTGCACGCGAGCCATACTTCTGCGACTCGGGATCGACGTCCTCGAACTTCGAGATCATGTGCTGCAGGAACAGCAAGGATCCGTCGTTCACGCGCGGCAGGCCAGCGCTCCACGGGCTGTCTTGCGGGGCCTTCTCGTGGCGGCGGACGATTTCCTTCTGCTGCTTCTTCCAGTCCACGCCGAAGGGCGGGTTGGCGATGAAGTAGTCGAAGGTCTGTCCTTCGAACTTGTCGTCGGTGAAGCTGTCGCCGTACTGGACGTTCTCACCGCCGCCGTTGTGGTCGACCTGCTTCATGAGCATGTCGGAAGCGGCCGTTGCGAAGGCGCGCTTGTTATAGTCCTGGCCGTAGACGTAGAGCTTCGCTTCCTTGTGGTGATCGCGCATGTAGCGCTGTGCCTCAGCAAGCATGCCCCCCGTGCCGCATGCCGGGTCGAGCATGCGCATGACGGTGCCTGGCTTGCTGAGCACGTCGTCAGCATCCATGAAAAGAAGATCGACCATAAGGTGGATCACCTCGCGGGGCGTGAAGTGATCGCCCGCAGTCTCATTGGCCAGTTCGTTGAATCGTCGGATGAGGTTTTCGAATACGAGGCCCATCTGATCGTTCTTTACCCGGTCTGGATGCAGATCGACCTTCAGGAACTCTTTCAGCACGAGGTAGAGGATGTTCGCCTCGTCCATCTTCTCGATTTCGTTGGTGAATTCGAAGAAGTCGAATATGCGCCTCACGTTGGCCGAGAAGCCACTGATGTATGACGAAAGGTGGCGTGCCAAGTTGGGGGTATCGCCGATCATCGTTTGGAACGTCATCGGCGAACGGTTATGGAAGCGGTGCCCGGATGCCTTGTTGAGCATCCGGTCGAGAGCATCGTCCTCCAGCCTTCCACCCTTTCGCTTTTCATACTCCGCCAGAACCTGGTCCTTTGTATTGGCCAGCACGCAATCGAAGCGACGCAGAACGACAAGCGGCAGCATGACGCGCTCATACTGCGGCGGGCGATAGGGCCCGCGCAGGAGGTCCGCGATCTGCCAGATCAAGTTCGCCAGGTCCGAGTGGCTTGCCATGTCGTTCAGTCTCCTGCCGGTTTGTCCGGTCTGTTGTTATGTTTGATCAGTCTTCTTGCCCCGGGCGTTTGCCCGATGCCCCGGAAGCCACCTGCTTCTTCGCCTTTGCCGTCAGTCGCTCGAATTCTTCAACGGCAAGCACCACGACGACAGACCGGCCGTACTTCTCGATGGCAACAGGCTCGGCCCGCGCCATGTCGATCAGCCGCCCGAAGGCGTTCTTGGCATCGCGCGCCGACATGCTTTGCATGGTGAGCTCCTCCCCGAGTTGGAGCTACTTTAGCCAAGATGTAAGATGATGGATAGACGCTAACTTGCTGAGTCGCATGTCAAAGACAAAGCGCGTTGCGCTTCCCATTCGGATGGGAAGTCAGCTTGCACGGCGGCCTTGAGCAACTCTGTCTTGTACTGTCCGTCAAGCACACCCTCGACAATTTCAGGAGCCAAGAGCGTCAGACGGAGGATGCGCGCGAGGTAGGTGGTCGAGATCCCCTCCTTGTGCGCGAGTTCTGAGACAGTCGAGAACTCGCCGGTGTCAAGCAGTTGCTTCCAGCGGAACGCACGGGCCAGCGCCTTGATGACCGTTGCGGAAGGCTGACGCGGGGCATTCTGACCGGCGGGCACAAGCATCTCTTTCCGACCGCCGCGCTTCACAAGGCGGAACGGGACATGCACGGTGATGGTATCTGGGATCGCCTTTGTGCGGGTCATGCCGCTGCTCCCACCTCTGGGCCCATCTCGCGCGCCAACGCTGCCAGACCGTCCGTGCGCAGTCGCACATTCAGCCCATCGGTGCCGATGTCGACCCGCTCCACCAGAAGCGCCACGATGCGGGCCTGTTCGGCTGGGAACATTTCATTCCATAGCGGCTCAAGCAGGGTCAGGGCTGTGTAGGTCTCGGCCTCGTTGATCCCCGCATCTTTATGTCTGGCCACCTTCCACGTGCCCGCAACGATTTCGGGCTGCCGGAGCACGGCGCGCAGCTGGTCGATGACGGCAGCTTCGATTTCACCCGCTGGCACCCGGCCAATAGGACAGGAACCGGCCCCATGCTTCAGAACAGTCTGGCTCACGTAGTAGCGGTACAGCCGCCCGCCCTTGCGGGTGTGTGTCGGTGAGAACGCTGCACCATCGGGGCCGTAGAGCAAACCCCGCAGCAGCGAGGGCGTGTCGGCGCGGGTGCGGGCGGCGCGCTTGCGCGGGCTTTCCTGCAGAATGGCGTGTACGCAGTCCCATGTGTTGCGGTCGATGATGGCGTCATGCTCTCCGGGATAGCTCTCGCCTTTGTGGACCGCTTCGCCGATGTAGGCGCGGTTGTTCAGCATCCGGTAGAGGTACTTCTTGTCGATCCGGTTGCCGCGCTGCGTGCGGATGCCGCGCTTCGCGATCTCCCGCGCCAGTTCGGTGCCCGATCCGATCTCGAGGAAGCGGGCGAAGATCCAGCGGACCTGTTCGGCCGCCTCCTCGTCGGTGATCAGCTTCCGGGCTTCCACCCGATAGCCGTAGGGCGGCACCCCGCCCATCCACATGCCCTTCTTGCGGCTGGCGGCGACCTTGTCGCGGATGCGCTCAGCCGTGACCTCCCGCTCGAACTGGGCGAACGAGAGCAGGATGTTAAGCGTCAGCCGGCCCATCGACGTGGTCGTGTTGAAGGCCTGGGTCACCGAGACAAAGGTCACGCCGTTTCGGTCGAACACCTCGACCAGCTTGGCGAAGTCTGCGAGCGAGCGCGAGAGTCGGTCGATCTTGTAGACCACCACGACATCGACCAGCCCGTCCTCGATGTCGGCCATGAGCCGCTGCAGGCCGGGCCGATCCAGCGTCCCGCCGGAGACGCCGCCATCGTCATATTGATCGCGGACCAGCACCCAGCCTTCCGACCGCTGGCTGGCGATGTAGGCTTCGCATGCCTCGCGCTGGGCGTGGAGGCTGTTGAACTCCTGCTCCAGCCCTTCCTCGGAGGATTTCCGGGTGTAGACCGCGCAGCGCAGCTTGCGGACGACCTTCGATCTTTCCGGCGGCTTCGTCATGTCCGCCCCCTGTGGTTCTTGAGCCCGAAGAAGGTCCACCCGTTCCAGCGGGTGCCGGTGATGGCACGGGCGATGGCGGACAGCGATTTGTAGGGTCGCCCCTGCCATTCGAAGCCGTCGGCGGTGACGGTAACGACCTGTTCGACGCCTTGCCATTCGCGCAGGAGGCGTGTGCCAGTGATCGGGCGGTCACGGTCGGCACGGATGCCGCGCTTCTTCCTGTCGCCGCCGTCAAGTTCCTCGCCCAGCCGCTCCAGCCGCCGGATCGTCTCGGGCTTCAGCCCGCCATAGGCCAGTTCCTGGATGCGATAGGCGATGCGGCTTTCGAGGTAGCGCCGGTTGAACGGCGGCGGCTCGCTGTCGAACAGGTCGCGCCACTGTTGCTTCAAGTCGGGCGTCGGCGTCGTCTTGAGTGCGGCCAGGCGCGCGGGGATGGGGTCGTGCGTCGTCATGCTTTCTCCGTTGGCTTCCGGGTTGCATGACGGCATTGGTCGGGCGGATAGTGTAGGCGAATTTCTCCAATTTCGTCAAAAGGTTCGCCCCGCTCGCGCTTCATAAGTCGGACCAGCCCGAGCGCCAGCAGGGCGCACAGCTCGGCGCGGCGTTCGGCGGGTGTCATAAGGTAGGGTGACAAGGGGTTGGGGCGCTTCATCTCGGGCTCACAGGCTTCTCGAAGATGAAAAGCCACCCGTCCCGGAGGATCGGGACACGGTACACAAGATTATTTTGCGCTTTTCCCCGCTTGGGTTAGCGTTGGAAAACTCTGATCATGGAGATCTGCATGGTTCGAGCGCCAGCCAGGTCCTGCCCCGCCCTGTCCCGCCTGTTCGGCGACGCCGATGCGTCGATGATCGCCGCGTTTCTGCGAATGCGGGTTTTCGACAAACTGGCCTGGCTGGTCGATTACTACTTCGATCCGGATGAAGCGGACGGGAACGTGCCGGCCGCGGCCATGCTGCGCGAGCAGCGCAAGGAGAAGCTGTCGCCGCTCGAAACCGAGGCGGCCCGCATCGTCACCATGTCGTCAGATCGCGGCCAGTTCGCCCTCGACGGACTGGTTCGCTCCAAACTGGCGACAGAGCAGAAGCGCGAGTTCGAGGGGCAGCGCGACGCGCTGGCGCGTAGCTTGTGAGCATATCTCAAACAGCCGATGCTGTTCGAGGCGGCCGAGAACACCCTGCATCTGCGGCTCTATCGCCGCTATGACCGTCACTATCAGACGTTCATGGTCGAGCCTGCGGAGGACGGTGGTGCTGATGTCGAATCCTTTGCGCTGCGGGCCCTGCTCGAAGATCTGCGCGCGAGGCTTGACCGGGGCGACGGCTATGAGGTCGACCGGTTCGCCATTCCCCCGGATGGAGATGAACCCGCTCAGGTCATGTACCTGGTCGTTCACCCGGAACCTCCCACCAGCGTGCGGGAACTCCACGACGACGGGCAGCGCACGACAATGTATTTTCGCCCGCCCGGTGAAATCATGATTGTGCACACCCCGAGCACCGGGCGCGTGCATGTCCGGGCCGGGACCCGAAAGCTGCGCCATGACGCGGCCGAGAGCTTCATCAGAACGGTGCTCGAGCAGGAGCCATCGCAACAACCCGTCGATTTTCAGGCCTATGACGTCGCGCGGTTCTTTGGCGGGTTCGATCTGGAGATCCCCGACTTCGAGGACGTGAGCATCCTGCGGGCTCAGGTCATCCGCGCGGACATCAGTATCGGCAACCTCGCCAGCAGGCTGTCGGTCTCGACGCCGCTGAACGAGGACATCGGACAGCTGATCAGCGATCAGCCGGGGCTTGACAGGATATTCCGCAATGCCCTCGCGATCCGGTTTGTGGAGATTGCGGTTCAATACCGTCGCGTAGGCGTGGACGGGGAGCGTACTCTCGACTTTACCGTCACGGACCGGAACACCACGAGCCTGCACAGCCTGGACGATCCGTTTGAACGGGTCCTCGGGCACCGATTGCTTCGGTATTGGGGCATATTGCGGGACGGGCGGGCACCGACGCCCCGAGAGAGCATGGCGGTCCTTCCTGCGCTGCTGGCGTTGTGGAACCTCGGGTCTGACCGGATCAGCGGTTCATGGCTTTTCGAGCGCGGGGTAGATGTCAAAACTTTGCTCGATCTCGGGTTTCTGGTTCCCGCAGGTTGGGAAGGTGACGAACTGGTCGACGACGAGGACGATTTCGCGGAGCATGTGGCCGCTGTCGTGGTCCCCCCTGGGGGAGCCGAATTGCGCTCGAGCGATGGCCAGTCCTCCGCAGCTGCGATGCCCGATCGCTACCGCGTCTATCGGGTCCGCGACGGGTGGGTTGCGGCCCACCTGCGCGATCAGCTCGGCAAGGCGCTGGACATCACAGCGATGGAGGACATCAGGCCGGAGCTGGTCGCACTCGGCGCTCTCGAAATCGATGGCCGGGCGGTGCCGCTGTATCTCGCGCGCAGGCTCGAAGATGAACGTGTCCACGCCGCCATCGACACTGAGCTTCGAGCGCGGGACAAGCAGGGGATCGGCCTTGTCCTACAGGCTGGCGACCTGCCGGGGACATCTCTCGCGGCGAACGTGCTTGCCAGGCTCACCGATCACATTCTCCCGGACGCGGCCGAGTTTGCTGTGGACCTGACGAGCCTTGCAACGGCGTTTCGTCGGAACCGATCGCTTGCCCATGGCAGCGCGGCGGTCGAGTTCCAGAAGTCGGGCGATAGCGTGGGTGTGTTGAGCGTCCCCGGCAAGGGCACCATCGAGATCGTGGGCGCCCAGCGAGTGGTTGTTATCGATCGACTGGTTCAGGCACATCCGAGTCCCATGAAGTCGGAGGACCTGACGGCTGGCTTTGGCGATCAGTCGCTTGGCAACATTTTTGGTCAAATTCTTTGGAATAAACTGAAGGACGGCTTCCTGCGCTCCCCGAAGCGCGGACTGTGGGAGATCGCCGTCTGAGCTCCAACTCCGCTCCAACTCCGTTCAGGGGGTCTGACTAACTCCGATTCGCTGCTTCATTTGGGGTGCTCCTGATCACAGAGGAGCATTCCAAATGCCGACCCCCACTTCCTTCCGCCCGGCTCGCAAAGTGCCTGCTGGCCTCGCCACCCGCATCGCGGGCACTGCGAACGACTGGCGCTGCAGCTGCTGCAGCAAGCTGCTGGGCGTGCGCCGTGACGGTGTGATGCATCTGAGCTTTGCGCGCGGGCACGAATACCTGGTGAGCCTTCCGGCGACGGCCACCTGCCGCGGCTGCGGGACGCTGAACCAGGCGACCGCGCGCTAAGTCGCCGCCCACCCACTCCCCCGATCATCAGAGGCGCACGACGCCCTGAGGCCCGAGAGAGGCGCTGGACGCCCGGCCGGAAGGCTGGCGTCCAGTGTGTCATTCCTGGTCCGGGATCCGTGACGATCTCGCCCGTTCCTCCACGACCCTGCAGTTCCAACGCGACTACCGTGCGATGCGCACGGCCGAGGCGGTCCTGCAGCCGTACGCCGACCCCACAGCATTGCTCAGCGCCCTGCATCATGGGCACCTTGATCACGGTGCGCGTAACGCCATTCTCGCCGCCCTCGTGCGTGCATCGCAGCAAGACGACCGCATCGCTGACCTGGCCCTCCGCATGCTACTGCTGGCACTCTGGCCGGGACTGGATGCGATCCGCGGCCGCTGCCTGCGGCGGGGCGTCGGCAGCCGCGATGACATCGCGTCAGAGTTGCTGGCGCGAACGACCGAGCAAGTCCGAACGCTTGACCTCAGCCGGGTCAACCGGATCGCAGCAACCGTGCTGCAGAACGTCGAGCGCGACCTGCTGCGTGCCGCCCGACGAGAAACTGCCCGGCAGCAATCCTGCCCGTCGCTGGACCCGGACTGGCTGGAGGCGCCACCCTCATGGGCGGAGCAACTGCGTCTGCGCGCGGAGCTGCGGCGCGACCTCGTCGCCCTCATCGGCCGGGACGCGGACCTGGTTCTCGGCGTGGCCCTGGACGGTGCCAGCCAGATCGAAATGGGTATGACGTTTGGCCTGTCGGAACCCGCGGCTCGGAAGCGCTATCAGCGCGCCGTGGTGGCGCTGCGGCAGCATCATGGGCCAGGAGGGATCGGCTTCCACGGATCGACGACGTCCACGCCCATGGCGATGAGCGGCGCGACATCGCGGGTGGCGACGGGATAGCCGTTCGCCGCAGCGATGGCGGCGATCGCGCCGTCCGGGAAGCTCACCGTCCGCCCGTGCCGCTCCGCCGTCGCGACGAGCACGCCAAAGGCATTTGCCGCGGCTGCGTCGAACTCGAGGACCCTGCCGGGAAAGACCTCCGTCAGCATCCGCTCGAGCCGAACCTCGAAATCATCCCGGCGGCGGCCGGGCTCGAGCCGCGCCATGCCGAACCGCAGTTCGGCCAGGCTGACGGTGCTCAGGTGCAGGGTGCTCAGCTCCTGGCGGTTGAGCCAGTCGATCACCCGCGGCTCGGGGACCGGCTTCATCGTCTCCGAGACGACGTTCGTATCAAGGATGATCATTCGAAGCAGGCCGGCTCCACGGGGGTGTGGTCGCGCTCGACTGAGAACCCGTCCATCGCGGCGCCTGACCAGATGCCGCGCATCAGATCGCCTGCACGTGGCCGGCCCTCGCGCAGAACCGCGCGAGCGATGATCTCGCGCAGCTCGGCCTCGGCGCTCCGGCCATGGGCGGCCGCCTGCGCCTTCAGGGCGCGATGCACCTCGTCCGGGATCTGTCGCACGACGATCTGGGCCACGGCCGCCTCCATCGATATCACACGCTGCAATAGATATCACATATTATTCCCCTCCTCAATGTCCCGATCGGCGTGCGGGGGTGGCTTTTGACCAGGTGAAGCCCCTGTTCACGAGCCTGATCGATGACGCTGCCGCCCGTTCCGCCGCCCGATCTTCTGAAACGCCTGCCGGGATATTACCGGCGTTGGGAACTGACCGAACTGGTCATCCCGGATCGGTACTACTTCTTCGAGGCAGCAGGCCTGCACGGCGACGGTGAGCCGCTGTTTGCGGTTTATGTCCAGCCCGCAGATCTGGCGCCGGGCGAAGGGCGGCTGCAATGAGCGCGCCCGGCATCGATCGCGACCAGATCGCGCTGTTTGTCGACGTGGTCTTTTCCTGGTGCGACGGCCTGATCCCGCTGCGCGGCCTGCCCGAGAAGGGCGTGACGCCGGTGCCGTCGAACGATCTGCGCTGGATCCCGGCAGACGCGGGCGCGCCCGAGATCATCGCCACAGCCGCGCGAGCCGCCGCGTCCGTCGGACGCGCGATCTATGTGATCCCCGGCACGGTCGGACACAACGGCGAGGCCCGCGCTGAGCATGTCCGGCAGATGCAGGCGCTGGTCGTCGATCTCGACGAGGGCGACATCTCCGCCAAGCGGGACCACCTGATCCGCAACCTCGGCCCGGTGACGCTGACCATCGAGAGCGGCGGGTTGACGGAGGCGGGACAGCCCAAGCTGCATCTGTGGTGGAAGCTGACTGAGCCGGCCGAGGGCGAGGACCTGGCCCGGCTCTGCCGGCTTCGGGCGACGATGGCGCTGAAGGTCGGCGGCGATGACAGCTTCGGCTCCGCTCACCAGCCGATCCGGGTGCCGGGGACGATCCATGGCAAATATGGACGGACGGCGCAGGTCCGGATCGTCGACCAGCAGCCCATTGAGGTCGATCTGACCGAGTTCGAGGCGCGCGTCGCGGCCATGCCGGCCTTGGCGGAGACGTCCCGATCCCGCACGCCCCTGGAGTTCAACACCGGCACCAAGCCCCCGATCGACGACGTCCTGACCACGCCGGTGCGCGAGGGCGCGCAGGATGACTGGACGCGGTTCCACGGGGCCAGCGCCGCGATCGGCTATTACCTCCGCCAAGCCCACGAAGGCCGCCTGAGCCTCGACGAGGCCTGGGAAGCGATCTGCGGCTACAACGCCGCGATGCTGCAGCCACCGTGGCCCGAGGATCGGCTCAAGGCCGAAACGCGTCGGCTGTGGCAGCGTCATCTCGAACGCAACGGACCTGCGCAGCCGCCGCGGCAGGAGGCGCCGACAGGCCCGCTCGCCTGCTTCAGCCTCGGCCAGCTGCTCGATGACCGCAGCGCGCTGCCCGACGACATCATCGCGCCTCGCGTGCTGACCCCGGGCGGGCTGCTCGTCCTCGGCGGAGCGCCCAAGGTCGGCAAGAGCGACTTCCTGATCTCCTGGCTCGTCCACATGGCTGCCGGCGTGCCGTTCCTCGGCTTCACGCCGCCACGGCCGCTGCGGGTATTCTACCTGCAGGCCGAGCTGCAGTATCACTACCTGCGCGAGCGCCTCCACCAGATCGGCCTGCCATCCGCAGTCCTTGTTGCCGCCCGTGACGGCTTTGTGGCCACCCCGCGGCTGAAGCTGCTGCTCGACCACGGTGGCGTCACCCGCGTGCTTAAGGCGATCCGGAGCGCCTTTCCCGAGAGCCCGCCCGATATCATCTGCATCGATCCGATCCGGAACGTCTTCGACGGCGGGCCGACGGGGCCGAACGGCAGCAGCGCCGGCGAGAACGACAACAGCGCGATGATGTTCTTCCTGCGGGAGCGCGTCGAGGCGCTGCAGGCGGCGGTCAATCCCGATGCCGGTGTCATCCTCGTCCACCACACGAAGAAGCTCTCGAAGCAGCAGGTGAAGGACGATCCTTTCCTGGCCCTCTCCGGCGCCAGCGCGCTCCGGGGTTACTACACCACGGGCCTAATCCTGCACCGCCCGAACGAGGACAGCACCGCCCGTCGCCTCGAGATCGAACTGCGCAACGGACCGGCGCTTGAGCCGAAGCTGGTCGACAAGATCGGGGGCACATGGGTTGAGGTCAGCCGGCTCTTCGAACGCGTCGTCGGCCAGGAAATGGGCGCCCGTCACGATGCCGAGCGGGATCGCAAGCGCGACGTCATCCTCTCGATCCTGCTCGCCGAGGCCGCCGAGGGGCGGCTCTATACGTCGACGCAGTTCCGCGAGGCGTTCGAGAACCAGTTCGGCCTTGGCAGCCAGTCGACGATTCGTGACCGGATCAATGTGCTGAGCACCAAGGGCTATATCCGCTTCCTGCGCGACGGCACCGAATTCGGCCACGAGGTCGTTCGCTCGAGGTTCGGATATCTCTGCGTCCACGGCATGGTGTTCGGCAGCGAAGCGCAGGTCGATCCGGAGACCGGCGAGGTGCTGTCGACCGGCAAACCGGTCGTTGCCAGCCACTACAAGTCGCCCGCCAACGGCCTCTGCATGGAGCTGGATGACCCCTGCGACTGGCCCGATCCGGAGGACGACCATGCGTGAAATCGTCCTCGACCGCGGTTGTTCGTCCTCCAGGATTTCTTGTTCGACCTCAGGACAAACATGTTCGTCCTCCCCCGTTGTTCGTCCTCAATCCTGCAAAATCAATGTATTAGGGCAGGACGAGGACGAACATGTTCGTCCTCTTGTTCGACCTCTGTTCGTCCTCTTTTCCTGTTTTGCTACAGAGACTTACCCGCTTTGGAGGACGAACAACGGGACCCCCCATACTACGTATGGGAGGGCCGGCCTCGGGGCCGAGCCCCCCATCCGTGACGTCCGTGCCCGCGGTCCGCCGTTCTCTTTCGTCTCTGCCTCACCCGACCACTGCGGCCAGAACGACAGGAGAAGACGATGGCCCGAATGAAACTGACGACGATGCGCTACACGCCCCCTGGCTACGGCGGCACGCGGCGCAGCCCCGATGAGGTCAAGCGCGACGGCTGGCAGGACATGGGCCTGCTGGCGGTCAGCCTGGACGATCCGCGCCTGACCTGGCCGGAGCGCGAGATGGTCGCGCAACTGGGACGCAAGCTCTACGGCCCCTGCGCTAGTGAGGGAGGGCGCGGCGATGGTTGAGCGCAACTGGACTGCCGACGATGTCGCCGATCACTTCGCCGAGGCGTTCCGCACCTTGCGCAGGCTCCCCTCCGCTGCCCCGCGCGGTCACGGCAGCCACTGGCCGCAGATCCTGCGCAGCGCCCGCGAGATCGCGGCGATGGAGCCGGAGCCGATGCGGGTGGTGCCCTCGGCGCAGGCGATCTCGGCGCTTGAACGCACCTTCGACTGGGCACTCTGGATCAACGAGACCGAACGCAAGCTGATCTGGTCGCGGGCGGCGCGGGTGCCATGGAAGGTCATCTCCGGCGAGCTGGGTTGCGACCGGACGACGGCGTGGCGACGCTGGCAGCTGGCGCTCACGAAGATCGCGGCGCGGCTGAATGCGTCGTGAGTCCAGAGTGTTGCAACACATTCCTGTTCGACACCTGCAACAGATCCGTGCTACAAGCAGGGCATGATCGGGAGAAGAGCGCCAGGAGCGCCACCCGGTCTTCTCCACCCGTTCCGTTCTTCCAGCATCTGTCCCGTTGCGAGGCACCATGCCGCAGCGCCCGCCCATCCATCGCCCTGTGGGGCGGCGCGACAAGCGCGAACGTGACCGCGACACCGACCGCAAGCGCGACCCGGCAATCCGCGCGCTCTATCGCTCAGCCCGATGGCTGGCAGAACGGCGGCTGTTTCTGGCTCACCACCCGCTCTGCGCCGAGTGCCAGCGCCAGGGGCGCCTGACCACCGCCAACACCGTCGATCACATCACCCCGCATCGCGGCGACACCACCCGGTTCTGGGATCAGACTGGATGGCAGCCGCTCTGCGCCCCCTGCCACAGCCGCAAGACCGCTGCCGAGGATGGCGGCTTCGGCAATCGGCGGACCGGGCGCGAGTCCTCCGACTGACCCGGGGGGAGGTCAGATCTCTGGGCGGTTCGACGTCAGGACCGCGCGCCAAGCTTTCTGCATCCGTGGCCAAAATGACGAGGGGGGGGTAGCCCCCGATCCGAAGGAATTAATCCATGCTCGATCGTGAACTCGAGGTCGCCTATCGGCCCCTCGACAGCCTGGTTCCCTACGCCCGCAATGCGCGCACCCACTCCGAGGCGCAGGTGGCCGAGATTGCGGGTTCGATCCGCGAGTTCGGCTTCACCAACCCGGTGCTGATCGCCGAGGACGGCACGCTGATCGCCGGTCATGGGCGGGTGCTGGCGGCGCGACTGCTCGGCATGGATACCGTGCCGACGATCACCCTGACCGGGCTCAGCGACAACCAGCGGCGGGCACTGGTGCTGGCGGACAACCGCATCGCGCTCAACGCCGGTTGGGACGAGGCGCTGCTGTCGCTGGAGCTCGGCGACCTGAAGGACGCCGGGGTCGATCTCGGCATCATGGGCTTCGAGGATGGCGAACTGGACCGGCTGTTGGCCGGCACCGAAGATGCCGATCAAGGATCCACCGCGCCGGTCGTGATCCCCGAGCCGCCGCGGAACCCGGTCTCGCGGACTGGCGATCTGTGGCTTCTCGGCGACCACCGCCTGCTGTGCGGCGACAGCACGAGCCATGACGATGTCCGCCGGCTGATGAACGGCGAGCGGGCGGTGCTGTTCGCGACCGATCCGCCATATCTGGTCGATTACGACGGCAGCAATCACCCGACGCGCAACAAGGATTGGTCGCAGTCCTACGGCGTCACCTGGGACGACAGCAGCCAAGGGGCGGAGCTGTATGACCAGTTCATCGGCGCGGCCGTGGCGGAAGCCATCACCGAGGATGCGGCATGGTACTGCTGGCACGCCTCCCGCCGCCAGGCGATGCTGGAGCAGTGTTGGGAACGGGCCGGCGCTTTCGTCCACCAGCAGATCATCTGGGTGAAGGACCGCGGAGTCCTGACCCGGTCCCACTACCTCTGGAAACACGAGCCGTGCTTCATGGGCTGGCGCCGTCCCAACCGCCCGCCCAAGGTTGCCGAGGAGACTCTGCCGTCGACCTGGGAGATGCCGAGCTTCGCCAAGCAGGAGCGCCCGGACCATCCGACGCCGAAGCCCCTCGACGCCTTCGGCTTTCCGATGCGCCAGCACGTGGCGAGGGGCGGCCTCTGCTACGAGCCGTTCTCGGGCTCGGGATCGCAGATTATGGCGGGCGAGGCCAACGGCCGCCGCGTCTTCGCGATTGAGATCAGCCCGGCCTATGTCGATGTCGCCGTTGAGCGCTGGCAGGCCGAGACAGGGAAGGATGCGATCCTCGATGGCGACGGCCGGACCTTCGCCGAGGTGACGGTCGAGCGCCTCGGCGCGATAGATCAGGACGAGGAGGACGCCGCATGAGTCAGTCACGCACCATGTCGCTGGTCGAGTCGCTGGCCAACGTGCTCGTCGGCTATGGCGTGGCCGTCGTCACGCAGATCCTGATCTTCCCGCAGTTCGGCTGGAATCCGACTCTGGCGCAGAACATGAGGATCGGGGCGGTGTTCACGGCGGTGAGCCTCGCTCGATCGTTCACCTTGCGGCGGTTGTTTGAACGGTTGGGGAGGTAGTAGGTCGCTGTCCTTCCCAACGCTCAGTCCGCACTGACCTGCCGCAACAGGTACCACTGTGTTCCATCGGGGGCGCGAACGCTGCCGCGACGATCTCCATCGCCCTTTTCCGTCATGGCCTCGATCACCTTGGCACCGTTTGCAACCGCACGATCAAACGCAGGATTCGGTCCTCATCACCACGAGGTATCAGGCGGCACCGTCGACAAGTTCCAGCGCACCATCCGCCAAGGGCCTCTGCAGTAAACGTGCCTCGCTCCAGGGCGCGGACATCCACGTCAGCCACTCGGCAGGCTCGGTCAGGATCACCGGCATCGCCTTGGGGTGGACCGCTGCGACCTCAGCATTCGGGGCGGTGGTGAGGAACGCGAAAAGGTCGTCCGTGGTCGGACCATCCTTGACCTTGCGAACCGAGGTCCAACCCGGGACATGGATGCCGGCGAATGCGACGGACCGTCCGTCCGCTGGCGCGAACCACTGGTTGCCCTCTCCCTTGCCGCGCGGCTCGGCGAAGGCTGTCAGTGGCACGAGGCAGCGGTGTGGCGGCCCGAGCCAACGGCGCCAGTGAGGCGAGCCGGTGTTGCGGACGTTGGTGACCCCAGGGTCACGGGCGGTCTTCAGGACCGAGGGCGGTGATGGCAGTCCCCATCGGGCCCTGACCAATTCGCGCTCGCCGTCCAGGCCGATCCGAACGATCGGCGCCATTTGGTCGGGGTAAATCTCCGGCTGGGCAGGAAGGTTGCCGAGCTTGTCCACGGCGGCAAATAGCTGCCGCATCGCCTCTTGGGCACGAGTCTGGCTGTAGAGATTGCACATGCCTACGAGATGGCGTGTCCAGCTGCCACTCGCAATGCGGAAAGAGGGACATCAGGATCATGGCTGGCCGCAAACCCCTTCCGACGCAGCTGAAGCTGGTGAAGGGCACGGCGCGGCCGCACCGGATGAACCCCGCCGAGCCGCAGCCCGTCGTGGCGGTGCCGCCGCCGCCCGATCACCTCGACGATGCGGCCGCTGCGAAGTTCACGGAACTGGCCCAGCTGCTGGCGCGGCACGGAGTGATGACAGAACTCGATGCCGGGGCGCTCGCCCGCTACGTGGTGATCTGGCGGCGCTGGCTCGAGGCAGAGGCCGAGGTCAAGCGCCGCGGCCCGGTGGTGAA
>NZ_FNNA01000021.1 GCF_900106665.1 Paracoccus sanguinis | reverse complement strand
GGCACCAGCGAGATGCGCCGCTCCGACCCGAGCGCTTCGAGCCCCTGATTGATCCCGCCGATGAAGCCGTTGATGCGCGAGACCACGCCGTTCAGCATCGCCTCGACGCCATCGACCAGGCTGTTGGCCGCCTGGAACGCCAGATCGCCGATGGCGGCGGGCAGCAGGCCCCAGATCGCCTTGATCGCCTCGTAGGCACCCTCGAAGGTGTTCGCGGCCGTATTCCCGAAACCGACGACGCTCTCGTTGGCGCTCTGCATGCCCGAGGCGGCGTCCGCCTTCAGGTCGAAGAACATCGCCGTTGCCGCGGCCCCGGCCGCTGCGGCGCCCATGCGGATCCGCTCCCAGACCTCGACGGCGAGGTCTTTCAGCAGCGACATCGCCTCGCCAAAGCCGCCCGCACCGGAGACGAGGCGGGTGAACTGGTAGACCAGCTCGCCCGCGCCGACGATGAGCGCCCCGAGCCCGGTGCGGATCAGCGCGCCGCGCAGGACGACCAGCGCCGTAGCGAGGCCACGGACCGAGAGCGCGGCGGCGACCATGCCGGCGACCCAGCGGCCCGCGAGGAAGGCCGCGAAGGTGGCGGCATAGGTGGTCAGGCGACCGATGTTGTCGAAGAGACCGCGGATCGCGATGCCAAGCGGGCCAGTGCGGCTGGCCACCGCCGCCATGGCGTCGGCGACGGCTTCCAGTGCCGGGGCTGCGGCGACGGCCAGCTGATTCGAGAGCCCGCGCCAGATCAGACCGAGCCGGGAGATGGCATCGTTCGTGCGCTCGATCTGGTCGGCGTCCTGCTCCGAGACCACGACCCCGAAGGCGAGGACGTCCTCGGTCGCCTGGCGCAGGGTCGCCGTGTCGATCCGGCTCATCGCGATGGAGCCTTCCTCGCCGAAGAGCTGGCCCGCGACGGCCGCGCGCTCCGCAGCCGGCACGAACTCCTCGATGGCGGCATTGATTGCGCCGACGCGTTGGTCGAGCGGCAGGCCGATCAGCTCATTGGCCGAGAGCCCCAGCCGGTCCAGTGCCTCTGCAGCAGGGCCGGTTCCGGCGGCCGCCTGGCTGAGACGGCGCGTCAGGTCCTTGATCGCCTGCTCGATGCCGGACATCGACACGCCCGCCAGTTCGCCCGCGCGTTCCAGCGTCTGGATCGACGCGACCGTGGTGCCGAGCGACTGCGCAAGCTTGGCCTGCGCGTCGACCGTCTGCAGCCCGGACCGGATCATCGCCACGCCAGCGGCAGCGGCCGCTGCCACGGCGGCGGCGGC
>NZ_FNNA01000013.1:2500-5809 GCF_900106665.1 Paracoccus sanguinis | reverse complement strand
TGACCTTCAGGTTATGAGCCTGACGAGCTACCGGGCTGCTCTACCCCGCGACCGTGCCGCTTGTGCGGCGGGGGTTTCCCCGTGGGATCCGTTGAGGCGGGATCGGTTGGGGATGGTTATCGTTCCGAGAGATTTTTTTTTGCGTTTCTTTCCAGGTCTGGCGGTGACCTACTCTCCCACGTCTTGAGACGCAGTACCATTGGCGCGACGGCGCTTAACGGCCGAGTTCGGGATGGGATCGGGTGTTTCGCTCGTGCTATGGCCACCAGACCGGGGAAGAAACGCTCAGCGTTCCGGGGCGACCTGTGGGCCGCGTCCGAAGCATTGTCCAAGTTGCTTTTGATGGAGAAGGCAGTGGTCTGTCTTCTTCCGGATCAAATCAAGCCAATCGAGCCATTAGTACCGGTCAACTGAACGCATTGCTGCGCTTACATCTCCGGCCTATCGACGTGGTGGTCTTCCACGGCTCTCAAGGGATACCTTGTTTTGAGGGGGGCTTCACGCTTAGATGCCTTCAGCGTTTATCCTGTCCGTTCATAGCTACCCAGCACTGCCGTTGGCACGACAACTGGTCCACCAGTGGAACGTTCACCCCGGTCCTCTCGTACTAGGGGCAACTCCTCTCAAGTATCCTACACCCACGGCAGATAGGGACCGAACTGTCTCACGACGTTCTAAACCCAGCTCACGTACCTCTTTAAATGGCGAACAGCCATACCCTTGGGACCTGCTCCAGCCCCAGGATGAGATGAGCCGACATCGAGGTGCCAAACGATGCCGTCGATATGGACTCTTGGGCATCATCAGCCTGTTATCCCCAGCGTACCTTTTATCCGTTGAGCGATGGCCCTTCCACTCGGGACCACCGGATCACTATGGCCGTCTTTCGACTCTGCTCGACGTGTCAGTCTTGCAGTCAGGCTGGCTTCTGCCATTGCACTCAACGAGCGATTTCCGACCGCTCTGAGCCAACCTTCGCGCGCCTCCGTTACTCTTTGGGAGGCGACCGCCCCAGTCAAACTACCCACCACGCAGGGTCCCGGACCCGGATAACGGGCCGCGGTTAGACATCAAGAGTGCGAAGGGTGGTATCTCAAGGATGGCTCCACCGGAACTGGCGTCCCGGTTTCAGCGCCTACCACCTATCCTGCACATCACAATCCTGATGCCAGTGCGAAGCTATAGTAAAGGTGCATGGGGTCTTTCCGTCTAACCGCGGGAAGTCTGCATCTTCACAGACAATTCAATTTCGCTGAGTCCACGTTTGAGACAGCGGGGAGATCGTTACGCCATTCGTGCAGGTCGGAACTTACCCGACAAGGAATTTCGCTACCTTAGGACCGTTATAGTTACGGCCGCCGTTTACCGGGGCTTCAATTCGGAGCTTGCACCCCTCCTTTTAACCTTCCGGCACCGGGCAGGCGTCAGACTGTATACGTCGCCTTACGGCTTCGCACAGCCCTGTGTTTTAAGTAAACAGTCGCCACCCCCTGGTTTGTGCCCCCTGCCCACAGTTGCCTGCGAACAGGGCCTCCTTCTCGCGAACTTACGGAGGTATTTTGCCGAGTTCCTTAAACGTGGTTCTCTCAAGCGCCTTGGTATTCTCTACCAGTCCACCTGTGTCGGTTTCGGGTACGGTCTCATGGAGGGCTATTTCCAGGGACCCCGCAGCTGCCCGATCAATCCGTTAAGATCGAACAACCCTGAGGATCCGTCACCATCTCCTGGCCCAGGAATATTAACCTGGTTCCCATCGACTACGCCTTTCGGCCTCGCCTTAGGGGCCGGCTTACCCTGCTCAGATTAGCTTTAAGCAGGAACCCTTGGACTTTCGGCGACAGGGTCTCTCACCCTGTTTGTCGCTACTCATGTCAACATTCTCGCTTCTGATCACTCCACCGGATGCCTCACGGCCCGGCTTCACAGTCAGAACGTTGCCTCCGCTATCCCGAAGGATAGAAGAGGCGGCGTTCATTCACAGAACGCTCCGCTACCACGCACTCAAAGAGTGCATCCAAAGCTTCGGCTCGTGGCTTGAGCCCCGTTACATCTTCGCCGCAAGACCTCTTGTTTAGACCAGTGAGCTGTTACGCTATCTTTAAAGGATGGCTGCTTCTAAGCCAACCTCCTGGTTGTTTTGGAAGTCTCACATGCTTTCCCACTTAGCCACGAATTGGGGGCCTTAGCTGTTGGTCAGGGTTGTTTCCCTCTCCACGACGGACGTTAGCACCCGCCGTGTGTCTCCCGGATAGTACTCCTGGGTATTCGGAGTTTGCTTAGACTCAGTAAGGCTGTGGGCCCCCATCATCCATGCAGTGCTCTACCCCCCAGGGTATTCGTCCGAGGCGCTACCTAAATAGCTTTCGCGGAGAACCAGCTATCTCCAGATTTGATTGGCCTTTCACCCCTAGCCACACGTCATCCGGACCCTTTTCAACGGGTGTCGGTTCGGACCTCCAGTTGGTGTTACCCAACCTTCATCCTGCACATGGCTAGATCATCTGGTTTCGGGTCTAATCCATCTAACTTATTCGCCCTTTTAAGACTCGCTTTCGCTGCGCCTACACCTAACGGCTTAAGCTTGCTAGATAGACCAAGTCGTTGACCCATTATACAAAAGGTACGCCGTCACTTCTCAAGGAAGCTCCGACTGCTTGTAGGCGTCCGGTTTCAGAAACTGTTTCACTCCCCTCGTCGGGGTGCTTTTCACCTTTCCCTCACGGTACTGGTTCGCTATCGGTCAGCAAGGAGTACTTAGCCTTCGAGGGTGGTCCCCCGATCTTCAGACAGGATTTCACGTGTCCCGCCCTACTTACTGCGTCCGATCGAACTTCCCGTACGGGGCTGTCACCCGCTATGGCTGATCTTTCCAGATCATTCCGGTCATTCTCACGGCTCGGCTGGTCCCCGTTCGCTCGCCACTACTGGGGGAGTATCTGTTGATTTCCTTTCCTCCGGGTACTTAGATGTTTCAGTTCCCCGGGTTCGCTCTTGTAACCCTATGTATTCAAGTCACAAGTCCCTGGTTAACACCGTTATTGATACCCGAAGGTGACAATAACAGAGTTTCAGGTGGGTTTCCCCATTCGGAGATCTTTGGATCAAAGCCTATTCCCGGCTCCCCAAAGCTTATCGCAGGGTATCACGTCCTTCATCGCCTCTTGCTGCCAAGGCATCCACCAAACGCCCTTATCGCGCTTGATTTGACCCGGAAGAAGAAAGACCACGCATCACTGCGCCCGATCGCTCGGGATGTCTCCGGGTACCTTCGGCAGGTCCCGCAACGTCTTCTCCGGTCTAAAGCATGTA
>NZ_FNNA01000014.1 GCF_900106665.1 Paracoccus sanguinis | reverse complement strand
TTCCCGATCCCGCCCTACAGCCGCGACTGGGGCGAGACGGGCCCGCGCGAGGTGCTGGCCGAGGGTGCGCGCGCCATGATGATCGAAGTGTCGCCTGCCGAGGCCGGTCCCGGCGCGCTGGTCCTCTTCCGCATGAAGCCGCGCGCCATCGCCAAGCATGTCGGGATCCTGACCGGCCCCGACACTTTCCTCCACGCCTACGAGCGGCTCGGCGTGATCGAGGAACCGCTCACCCCATCCTGGCGGCGGCGCGTCGCCTTCGCCTTCCTGTTCCCGCAACGCTGAGACCCCGCACATGGCAACGCTTGTCCTCGGTGCCGCTGGCGCCGCCATCGGCGGCAGCATCGGCGGCGCGATCCTCGGCGTCAGCGCCGCGACCATCGGCGGCTTCATCGGCTCCAGCATCGGCTCGGTCGTCGACAGCTGGATCATCTCGTCGCTGGCGCCCACCCAGCGCATCGAGGGCGCGCGGCTCGACACGCTGCGCATCACCTCGGCCACCGAGGGCGCGGTGATCCCGCGGCTCTACGGGCGCATGCGGATGGGCGGCAACATCATCTGGGCGACGGATTTCCGAGAGGAGACGAAGACCACCACGCAGGGCGGCGGCAAGGGCGGCGGGGGCGGCAAGGTCAAGACCACCGAGTATCTGTACTACGCCTCCTTCGCCGTGGCGCTCTGCGAGGGCTCCGAAGCCGGTCCCGCAGGGACCATTCTCTCCGGTGGAGAGAATGGACGCGGAGGAGGCCCGGCAGGGCGGGGAATCACCGGCATCGGGCGCATCTGGGCCGACGGCAAGCCGATGGACCTCTCCGGCGTCACCTGGCGCTGGTATCCGGGCGACGAGGCGCAGACGGCGGACCCGTTCATCGCGGCCAGGATGGGCGCGGCGAATACCCCGGCCTATCGCGGCACGGCCTATGTCGCCTTCGAGGATCTGGCGCTCTCCACCTATGGCAACCGCCTGCCGCAGCTCTCCTTCGAGGTGTTCCGGCCGCTCGCCGATCCCGACACCGCCGAGGGGCTGACCCGCGCCGTCACCATGATCCCGGCCTCGGGCGAGTTCACCTATGCGACGCAGGCGATCCGCAAGACCGATGGCGGCGCGCAGATCCCTGAGAACCTGAACGCGCTGGCCGACTCCACCGACATGGTGGAGGCGCTGGACCGGCTGCAGGCCATGGCGCCTGCGGTCGAGAGCGTCAGCCTCGTGGTGGCGTGGTTCGGCGACGACCTGCGGGCAGGCTCCTGCAGGGTCCGGCCGGGCGTCGAAGTGTCGGCCAAGTCGACCACGCCTGCCAGCTGGTCGGTCAACGGCGTGAGCCGCGCCAATGCCTTCCTCGTCAGCCGCGACGACCAGGATCGCCCGGTCTATGGCGGCACGCCGTCCGACTTCGCGGTGGTGCAGGCGATCCAGGAGATGAAGGCGCGCGGGCTTCGCGTCACCTTCTATCCCTTCATCCTGATGGACGTGCCGCCCGGCAACACGCTTCCGAACCCGTACTCCGACAATGCCGCCGAGACCGGTCAACCCGCGTTCCCGTGGCGCGGGCGGATCACCTGTTCGCCTGCCGCAGGGTTCGCGGGGACCGTGGACAAGACCGCTACGGCCGCAAGCCAGGTCGCGGCGCTGTTCGGCGCAGCCACGCCCGCGAGCTTCAGCGTTTCGGGACAGTCTGTCTCGTGGACGGGCACGCCCGGCGACTGGGGCCTGCGCCGAATGGTGCTGCACTATGCCCATCTTTGCGCGGCGGCGGGCGGGGTGGACGCCTTCCTGATCGGCACCGAGATGCCGGGGCTGACGACAATCCGCTCGGGCGCCAGCACCTATCCGGCGGTGCAGGCCTATCGGGATCTGCTCGCGGATGTCCGCTCGATCCTCGGGTCCGGCACCAAGATCGGCTACGCCGCCGACTGGTCGGAGTATTTCGGACACCATCCCGGCGACGGCAGCGGCGACGTGTTCTTCCATCTCGATCCGCTCTGGGCCGATCCGGAGATCGATTTCGTCGGGATCGACAATTACATGCCGCTGTCGGATTGGCGCGACGGGTTCGAGCATGCAGACGCGGCCGAGGGCTGGCCCGCGATCTACGGCCGGGCCTACCTGCAGGGGAACATCGCGGGCGGCGAAGGTTTCGACTGGTTCTATGCCAGCGCGGCCGACCGAACGGCGCAGGTGCGGACCCCGATCACGGACGGCGCCGCCAGCAAGCCGTGGGTCTTCCGCTACAAGGATCTGCGCGCCTGGTGGTCGAACGCGCATTACAACCGTCCGGGCGGGGTGGAGAGCGGCACACCGACCGCATGGGTGCCGCAGTCCAAGCCGATCTGGTTCACCGAGTTGGGCTGTCCCGCCATCGACCGGGGCACGAACCAGCCGAACGTCTTCTTCGACCCGAAGTCGTCGGAGAGCTTCACGCCGCATTTCTCGCGGGGTTGGCGCGATGACGCGATCCAGCGCGCCTATCTCGAGGCGACGTATCTCTGGTGGGGCGAGGCCGCGAACAACCCTGTGTCCTCGGTCTATGGCGGTCGGATGGTGCATGTGCCGGAATGCGCCGCCTGGACTTGGGATGCGCGGCCCTATCCGTTCTTCCCGGCGCTGACAGACGTCTGGACGGACGTCGCGAACTGGCGGCTCGGCCACTGGCTGACCGGGCGGCTGGGAGCGGTGTCGCTGGCCGCTCTCGTGCGGCACCTCTGTCTCCGCGCCGGGCTGCCCGAGTCCCGCATCGACGTCACCGGGCTTTGGGGCGCGGTCGAGGGCTACGCCATCACGGCGCTGGAAAGCCCACGCGCCTCGATCACCACGCTGTCGCGCCACTTCGGCTTCGACGCCGTGGAGACCGAGGGCGTGATACGCTTCATCATGCGCGGCCGGGCCTCCGTTACCACCCTCGCGCCCGACGATCTGGTCGCCCCTCGCGAGGGCGACGTGCTGGAACTGACCCGCGGCCAGGAGACCGAACTGCCGCAGGCGCTGAAATGGCAGGTCGCGCGCGCCGACGAGGATTACGAGGCCGCACTCGTCGAGGCGCGGCGCATCACCGTGGACACGACGCGCATTGCCTCCGAGTCCTTCCCGATTGCCGTGCCGCCCGAGGAGGCCGAGCGGCGCTGCCGCCGCACGCTGATGGAGACATGGGTGGGGCGCGAGACGGCGGCGTTTCGTCTGCCGCCCTCGCGCCTCGCGCTCGATCCGGCCGACGCAATCCGGCTGGCGCATGACGGGCGGCTGGTCGATCTGCGGCTCGTCTCCATCGCCGACGCGGAGGCGCGCGGCATCGAGGCGGTCCGTCAGGACCGCGCGACCTACGATCTGCCGCCCGGCGATCCCCGCGCGGCGTCTCTGACGCGGGCCGTGGTGTTCGGTGCGCCGGACGCGGTGCTGATGGACCTGCCGCAGCTGACCGAGGACCAGCCCGCGCATCGGCCGCTGGTCGCGGCGCACGCGGTTCCCTGGCCGGGCGAGATGGCGGTGTTCCGCAGCCCTTCGACCGATGGCTTCGAGTTGCTGACCACGTTTGGCAGTCGCGCCCGGATCGGGGCGCTGGTCTCCGATCTCTACGCGGGGCCCACGTCGCGCTTCGATTTCGGAAACGTGCTGTTGGTCGATTTGCTGACCGGCACCCTCGAAAGCATCACGGATCTGACGCTATTCGCCGGGGCGAACGCGCTCGCGATCGAGAGCGCACCCGGAGTCTGGGAGATCGTGCAGGCGGGCACGGCCGAGCTGCTGGCGCCCGGCCGGTATCAGCTCACCCGGCTCCTTCGCGGCCAGCGGGGTACGGAAGGCGCGATGGGGAACCCTGCGCCCGCAGGCGCCCGCGTCGTTGTGCTGGATTCCGCGCTTGCGTCACTGCCCATCGCCGAGGCCGATCTCGGTATCCCGTGGAACTGGCGCATTGGCCCCGCGAGCCGCCCGGTCAGCGACGAGACCTATGTGGCGCAGGCCTTCCCGCCTGAGGGCGTGGGGCTGCGGCCGTTCTCAGTCGCCCATGTCGAGCAGCCGTGGCGCAGGCCGCGCACGCCCGGCGATCTGACGATCCGCTGGACACGCCGGTCGCGCGCACTTTCCGCCGACAGCTGGGGCGGGCTGGAGGTGCCACTCGGCGAGGAGCTCGAAGCCTACGAGGTCGAGATCCTCAACGGCACCATCGTGAAACGGGTGTTGAGCACGACGACGACCAGCGCGCTCTACACCGCCGCCCAGCAGACCGCGGACTGGGGCGCGCTTCTCGCCACCGGCGACACGCTCGACATCCGCATCTACCAGCTCTCCGCCCTCGTGGGGCGGGGCGCGCCCAAGACCGTCGCGCTCACGTTCTGAAGGCCATCCCATGTCCGACGCCACGACCCATCTGCTGCTGCCCTACATCCTCGCGGCGCAGGCCCAGAAGCATGTCACCCACAATGAGGCGCTGCGGATCCTCGACGGGCTCGTCCAGCTCTCCGTCCTCGACAGGGACCTGACCGCGCCGCCCGGTTCACTCGCCGATGGCGACCGTTACATCGTCGGCTCGGGCGCGACGGGCGACTGGGCGGGCTGGGACCTGAACGTGGCGCTCTGGACCGACGGCGCCTGGCTGCGGCTGCCGCCGCGCACCGGCTGGCGCGCATGGGTCGAGGACGAGGGGCTGCTGCTGGTCTATGACGGCGCGACCTGGATCGGCACGACGCCCGCGGTGCTGCAGAACATAGCGCTGCTGGGTGTCGGCACGACGGCGGATGCGTCGAATCCGTTCTCGGCCAAGCTGAACGCCGCGCTCTGGACGGCGAAGACCGTGGCCGAGGGCGGCACCGGCGATCTCTTCTACACCATGAACAAGGAGGCTGCGGGCGACGATCTCGGCCTTACGCTGCAGACCGGCTTCGTGACCAAGGCGCTGGTGGGGCTGTTCGGCTCCGACCGGTTTCGGCTGGCAGTCTCGGCCGACGGCAGCACCTTCTTCGACGGGCTGAGCGTCAACAACGCCACCGGCATCGTCGATCAGCCCCGACTGCCGCGGTTCAAGGCGTACACGAACTACGACAACTACGTGGGCGTCGGAACCTGGACGAAGATTGGCCTGAACAACACCGACTACAACGATCAGGGCGCCTTCGACGCCGCGAACAACAATTTCGTGGCGCCTTCGGATGGCACATACCTCTTCGGCGCGACGCTGCTCTACAAGGTCAACGCCAGTACGACCGCGCGGATGAGCGGCCGGCTCGTGCTGAATGGCACCACGGAAATTCGCGGCTCACTTGGCGAAATCTCCGCCACCCACGTCTCACTCGCCACCGCGATCTGGCTGCAGACCATGGTGCCGCTGACCGCGGGCGACACCGTCGAGCTGCAGGGGTATTTCCGGGTCGCGGACGGCTACTTCGC
>NZ_FNNA01000015.1 GCF_900106665.1 Paracoccus sanguinis | reverse complement strand
GGCGACACTTCGATCATCATGGCGCGCGCACCCTCGGCCAGCACCTCGCGCGGGCCCGTCTCGCCCCAGTCGCGGCTGTAGGGCGGGATCGGGAATCGCTCGGGGCCGACCACCTCGCGCCAGACGCCGCGCGCCAAACCAAGGCAGTCGCAGCCGACACCGCGCAGGCTCGCCTGGTCGTGATACGGCGTGCCCAGCCATGACCGTGCGATGGCAATGGCGCGCGCGGGGTCGGCCGATGCGAGAGGTTGCGTCACAGCACGGACCCCTCGTGGCCGCCATCCTTGGTGGCGTAGCGCAGCACCGCGTCCTGGCCGGGGATGTGCGGGAAGCCGCGAAAGTTGGCGGTGTTGGCGAACTTCGCGCCGCAGGTCTCGATCCGCTTGTCGCAGCCCGCGCGGATGGTGAAACCGTCGCCCTCGGCGATCGCGCGCACCGGCGCCTCGAGCAGGGTCAGGATCGCCACGCCGTCCGTGACGTCATGGCAGAGCACCTCCGTCCGCCGCCCAGCGTTCGCGCCGCTGGTCCATTCGAGCGTGCCGAAGGTGAACCAGCCGGAGATGAATGCATCCACTCCCGAGGCGGTGAAGGTTCGGTCGCGCAGAAGGTCAATCACGGCACCCGTGCCCTTGAACGCCGTGTTCTCCAGATCGACGCCGCAGCGCGCATCCCCCAGCGCGGCGTCACAGGTCGCCTGGAAGGTTCGCCCGACCGTCTGGCCAAGGACATGGGCGAGTGAGCGGACCTCGGCGACGAAGGCCAAGCGCCCGCGCCGGATCTGACCGATGGCGCCCCGGCGCATGAGTACGCGCTGGCTCGTGTCGACCCAGTTCACCCGCCAGACCTCGACCTCGGCATTGTCCCAGCGGCCGTCGAGGATGTCGGTCTCGGTGATCCGGTCTGAGGTCAGCACGCCCTCGGCGTCCTGCGCGTCGACAGAAAGGTCCGAGCCCGAGCGCACCTCGGAGGCCGTGAGCCCGCTCTCGGGCTCGAAATCCGTCCCGTCGAAGGCGAGCGTCCTGTCGTGATCAGTGAAGCCGTAGGTGACGTCGTCAGCGCGGCTGATCCGCCAGCACCAGGCGAGCGTCGTCGTGCCGTCATCGAGATGGGCCTGCAAGGCGGGCGAGAGGGATTTCATCGGCAGGTTCCCGTCATGCGGTCGTCGAGATCGGCGATCCAGTCCGCCCATGCGGACGGCACCTCTGCGACGGTCTCTGCTGCAGGCCGGGCGAGCCGCGCCTCGGCATAGGAAGCACAGCCCGCGTCACCAGCGCCCATCGTTGCGGCGCAGCCGGTCAGCGGGATCGCCAGCGCGGCGGCCATCGTGAATCGCATCGCGCCCTCTCTCGACGCGCTTGCTCTTGTCTTCCATCGCATCGCGTTCCGCTTCCCGTTTGCCCACGCTTTCCCCTTCCGCGCGCCCCCACACCCGTCCGAGGACGACGCCGCCGACTGCGCCCAAAGCTGCGACCAGCCAGATCAGGAGATCAGCCATCGTCCCGCTCCCCCCGTGCGGCGGCGACGCAGAGGGCGGCGACGAAGACGCCGAGGCAGCCGCCCACGACCAGACCCACGAGGAACTCAAGCATCGCCGCGGAACCCGCGCTCGATCCGGTCGCGCAGGCCGATCAGGCCCAGACCGAGGAACATCAGCCCCGCAGGCGAGGCATCGCCGCTGCCGGCGAGCAGCGCGACGAGACGGGACAGTTCGGCGAACGGTCCGGTCGCGGGCAGCGCGAGGGAGGCGATGCCGGTGAGCATGGCGAGAAGTCCCGCCCACCAGGTGAGCGAGTTGGGTCGGACGTAGCGCATGGGTCAGGCCCTCCGGATCAGAGTGGAGAAGAAGGCGGCCAGCCGAACGAGCCAGCCGGTCGGCGCGTGGGGCGCAAGATCGAGGACCGGCGGCAACGGAGCGCGAGCCAAGGCCAGAGCCTCGTCTTCGGTGAGGCGACGGATCGGCCGCGAGAAGTCCACGCGGCCTGTGCGATCCACCGACCAGACCGGGATCGTGCCTCCGGGATAGCGGCCATGCCGGAACAGGTCGCGCTCGGCTTCGCGGCGCGGAATGATCGAGGCAGGACGCCGCCAGTTCAGAAACGCGTCGGCGGCTGCAACGCGATTGCCGGCATTGAGGTGGCGGGTCAGCGCAGCCTTGGCGATGCCGCCGGTGTTGTAGTGGAAGCTGACCAGCGCATCGAACTCGTGCGGCGTCAGCGGTACCTTCACGGCGCGCAGGACGGCCGCCTCGTAGCGCGCGAGGTCGGCCCGGAACACACGGAACGCCTCGCGGATCCCGGCATCGAGATCGCCGGGCATGCCGCGCGGCATGGTGGCGGGATCGGGCGGCCCGGCCGCGGCCGTGTGGCCGATGCCGAAGGTCCAGACCTGTTTCACATCGAGATAGGGTCCGGGCACGATTCCTTCGTGCCGGACGAGGGCCAGAAGGCCCCGGTCGGTCATGTGCATGGGATTACCGGAGGAGCGATAGGATCAGGATCTGAGCCGCGACGGCGAGGCCTACCGCCAAGCGGTGGCGGAAGGCCTGCCAGGGATCGGTGGGCTCGCAGCGGAGGGAGCGCGCGAGGCGGAGAAGTTCATTCATCGCCGCCGCCTTCGTTGGCGCGGCGCAGGCGGGCGAGCAGCATCTCGATAAAGGCCGGGCCGAAGACGCCGACGAGATATGCGGCCGAGCCCGCCGCCCCGCCCGCGGGGA
Source organism: Paracoccus sanguinis (assembly GCF_900106665.1). Taxonomy (GTDB): domain Bacteria; phylum Pseudomonadota; class Alphaproteobacteria; order Rhodobacterales; family Rhodobacteraceae; genus Paracoccus; species Paracoccus panacisoli. The sequence continues at coordinate 1,928 of NZ_FNNA01000015.1, read as the reverse complement.
TCGCCTCGGGCGGCAGACTGAGCCAGGCGGTGATCACGGCCATGGAGAGGCTGCCCATCCCGGCCGCGATCAGCCCGCCGAGCAGGATGTGCCGGAGCGCATCGCGCAGCCGCATCTTGGTGGTCAGCGCGTTCGTGGCGCCGCCGAGCGCGCCCCAGGCGGCGAGGATCACGGCCGTCGAGGCCGCGAGTTCGCGCAGCACGGCGGCAACGAAGCTGCCGGTGTCGTTCATCGCCGGATCTCCAGAAGCGGGATGGAGGTGATCGAGCCGAGCCGCTCGAGGTCGAGCGTCACGTCGAGCGCGTCGGTGTCGAAGCGGACCGGCACGTCGAACTCGAACCCCGCGGTGATCGCGACGCCAAGGCCTGGCGCGGCGTCGAAGGTGACGAGGCCGGTCGTGGTGTTGACCGACCAGCCGGAGGGCTGCTCGACGCCTGACAGCGCGATGCGCACGGTTCCGGTCACCGGCTTCGCGATGGCGCGCGTCCAGGATTGCGCGCCGGAGGCGTAGCGCTTCACCAGCTGGAAGGCGGTCGTCGCGTCATCGCCGGTGCCGATCGCCTGGTCTGTGGGCGACGGCATGCCCGAGGGCAGGCAGGACTTGTAATCGCCCCAGTCCTTGAAGCGGAACCCATGCAGGCGGCCGTTGCGCGCCTCGAAGAAGGCGACGACGGTGGCGAGATCGTCGGCGCGGCGAATGCCATAGGCGACGTCGTAGCGGCGGCGCGAGTTGGCCCAGCTGGCGTTGCGTTCCTCGTCGCCCGAGGCGAGCTCGACGATCTGCGTGCGCCGCTCCGGCCCGCCCCGCGCGCCCCGGCTGATGTTGTCGGGAAACCGGACCTCGTGGAACGCCATCACATGCCCCTCCGGCCGAGCGAGACCGCGCGAGCGATGTCGGCGGCGACCTGCGTGCGGGACTGGCGGAAGCTCTCGGCGTCACGCGCCATGATCGTGACGTTCACGCCGCCCGCGCCGTAGCTCTGCGCCTCCTGCCGCGACAGCACACGCTCGCCGCGCTGCAGGATCGCGGGCACCTCGTCGTGGCGAAGCCCGGCCATGCCGCCTGAATGCATTCGCGGGGCAGCGGCGAAGGCCACGGCCGGGACCATGCGCGAGGGCCCAGCCGATCCGACCGTCCCGCCCGCATGCAGGACGCTGGCGAAGAGGCCGCCCGCCCCGGAGAACACGCCGGAGATCGCATTCGCGATGGGCCCCAGGATGAACCGCCGCGCCGCCAGCTTCGCGAGATCGGCCAGCAGCGACGTCACCAGATCGCGGAAGTTCAGCTTGCCGGTCTTTACGAACTCGCCGACGGCATTCTCGGCCGACTGGAAGGCGCCGACGAGGCTCTGGCCGATGTCGCCACCGATTTCGCGCGCCTTGCTGGCGTACTCCGACAGCGCGGCCGTGACCGCTTGCCAGCCGGTGACGGCCGTCTCGACATTGGGTTCAGCGGCAGCTGCCGCCGCTCCCGCAGCGGCACCAGCATCGGTCGCCGCGCTTCCGGCGCCTTCGAGCGCGGTCTCGAACCGCTCGGCAGCACCGGTGGCCTCGGCCAGCACATCGGCCCCGTCCTCGTCGGTCCCGCGCACCGCGTCGCGAAGCGCTTGCCAGCTGTCCAGCGGCGCGCGGGCCCCTTCGGCCAGATCGCGCGCAGCGCCGCGATAGAGGTTCGCGGACTCGAGCGCCCGGTTTGCCGCCTCGGTCAGGCCGAGATCAGGCGCGGTGAGCGGGTTGTCCTCGAAGGCCCGGTCGAACGCCGCCTGCGCGGCGGTGGTCGCAGCGCTGGCCGCGCCCTCGAAACGGTTCTCGATCTCGCCGAGGTCGAGGTCCGGCACCAGCGAGATGCGCCGCTCCGACCCGAGCGCTTCGAGCCCCTGATTGATCCCGCCGATGAAGCCGTTGATGCGCGAGACCACGCCGTTCAG
>NZ_FNNA01000016.1 GCF_900106665.1 Paracoccus sanguinis | reverse complement strand
GGCGACACTTCGATCATCATGGCGCGCGCACCCTCGGCCAGCACCTCGCGCGGGCCCGTCTCGCCCCAGTCGCGGCTGTAGGGCGGGATCGGGAACGGCTCTGGACCCACGACCTCGCGCCAGACGCCCCGGGCGAGGCCGAGGCAGTCGCAGCCGACGCCGCACAGGCTGGCCTGGTCGTGGTACGGTGTGCCGAGCCACGCGCGCGCAGCCGGAATTACTCGCTCAGGATCAGCTGCAGCCTTGGGTGCCGTCGTGGGCGCCGCCTTGCCATTCCGCGGTATTTGTGGCGTCACCATGGGTTTGACTGCCGTGCCTTGAGGGTTATCGAGATGAACTTTACTGGTCTGTCCGCCTTTCCAATCACCCCGGCGACCATGGACGGGCGCGTTCAGACCGACGCGCTTGTCCGGGTGCTGGAGCGGTTGCGGCGGCCCGATCTTGGTTCGGTCGGCCTGCTAGGCAGCACCGGCACATTCGCGTATCTGACGCGCGCAGAACGACGCCGGGCGGTGTCTGTGGCGGCTGATGTGCTGGGCAGCAGTGTGTCGCTGATGGTCGGGGTCGGAGCGCTGCGCACCGACGAGGCCTGTGCATTGGCCCGCGATGCGGCTGAGGCTGGGGCAAATGCTGTGCTGCTGCCTGCGGTCAGCTACACGCCTCTGACTCAGGATGAGGCCTTCGCCCATTACAGCGCCGTTGCGACCGCAAGCGATCTGCCGCTGTACATTTACAACAATCCCAGCACCACGCATTTCAACTTCGACGTCGCGCTAATACAGCGACTGGCGCAGGTACCCCGGATCACTGCAATCAAGATGCCGTTGCCCGCGCAAGGCAATCTCGCCAGCGATCTGGCCCGGCTGCGCAGCACGCTGCCTGCAGACTTTGCCATTGGCTACAGCGGGGACTGGGGCTGCGCCGAGGCGCTGCTGGCCGGTGCGGATACGTGGTATAGCGTGATTGGCGGGATCCTCCCCGAGATCGCGTTGCGGCTGACTGCGGCGGCGATGGCAGGCAATGCGGCGGAGGCCCGCCGGATTGATGAAGTGCTTGCCCCGCTCTGGGCACTCTTCAAAGCCCATGGCTCGCTGCGGGTGGTTTATGCGATGGCGCGGCAGATGGGCCTGACCGACTGCGACCCTCCCCGCCCAATCCTGCCGCTGGACGACGCGGCGTGCCGCGAAATTGCCGCGGCGACCGAACCTCTGGCTCGCTAAGCGCTCCTCTCACAGCACGCCTCCATCATGACCGCCGTCCTTGGTGGCGTAGCGCAGCACGGCATCCTGGCCGGGGATGTGCGGGAAGCCGCGGAAGTTGACGGTGTTGGCGAACTTCGCGCCGCAGGTCTCCATCCGCTTGTCGCAGCCTGCATTGATCGTGAAGCCGTCGCCCTCGGCGATCGCGCGCACCGGCGCCTCGAGCAGCGTCACCACGGCGATGCCGTCCGTGAGGTCATGGCCCAGCACTTCGGTTCGCCGTCCCGTGTTCGCGCCACTGGTCCAGTCCAGCGTCCCGAAGGTGAACCAGCCGGAGGTGAATGCGCCCAGCCCCGAGGCGGTGAAGGCGCGATCGCGAAGGAGATCAATCACGGCGCCGACGCCCTTGTAGGCAGGGTCCTCCAGATCGACGCCGCAGCGCGCATCGCCGAGAGCGGCGTCACAGGTCGCCTGGAAGGTCCGCCCGACCGTCTGGCCCAGCACATGGGCGAGCGAGCGGACCTCGGCGACGAAGGCCAGTCGCCCGCGCCGGATCTGGCCGATGGCCCCGCGCCGCATCAGCACGCGCTGGCCCGGGTCGGCCCAGTTCACCCGCCAGACTTCGACCTCGGCGTTGTCCCAGCGGCCATCGAGAATGTCGGTCTCGGTGATGCGGTCCGAGGTCAGCACTCCTTCGGCGTCCTGCGCATCGACCGACAGGTCCGAGCCGGAGCGAACCTCGGACGCCGTGAGCCCGCTCTCGGGCTCGAAGTCGGTGCCATCGAAGGTGAGCGTCCGGTCGTGATCGGTGAAGCCGAAACTCGTGCCGTCGGCGCGGGTAATCCGCCAGCACCAGGCGAGCGTGGTCGTGCCCTCGTCGAGATGGGCCTGAAGGGCGGGAGCGAGAGTCTTCATCGGCGCAGTTCCAGAAGCGGAATGGAGGTGATCGAGCCGAGCCGCTCGAGGTCGAGCGTCACGTCGAGCACGTCGGTGTCAAAGCGTACCGGCACGTCGAATTCGAAGCCCGCGGTGATGGCGACGCCAGCGCCCGGCGCGGCGCCGAAGGCGACGACGCCGGTCGTGGTTTCGACCGTCCAGCCGGAAAGCTGCTCGACGCCGTCGAGCGCGATGCGCATGGTGCCCGCCACCGGCTTGGCGATGGCGCGCGTCCAGGATTGCGCACCCGAGGCGTAGCGTTTGACCAGCTGGAAGACGGTCGTCGTGCCATCGCCGGTGCCGATCATCTGGTCGGTCGGCGATGGCGTGCCCGAAGGCAGGCAGGACTTGTGGTCGCCCCAATCCTTGAAGCGGAAACCGTGCAGGCGACCGTTGCGCGTCTCGAAGAATGCGACCACGGCCGCCAGATCGTCGGCGCGGCGAATGCCGTAGGCGACATCGTAGCGGCGGCGCGAGTTGGCCCAGCTGGCGTTGCGCTCCTCGTCGCCCGAGGCGAGCTCGACGATCTGCGTGCGCCGCTCGGGCCCGCCCCGCGCGCCGCGACTGATGTTGTCGGGAAACCGGACCTCGTGGAACGCCATCACATGCCCCTCCGCCCGAGCGAGACAGCGCGCGCGATGTCGGCCGCGACCTGCGTCCGCGATTGACGGAAGCTCTCGGCGTCGCGGGCCATGATGGTCACGTTGACGCCGCCGCCCGCGCCGTAGCTCTGCGCCTCGCGCCGCGACAGCACCCGCTCGCCGCGCTGGAGGATTGCGGGCACCTCGTCATGGCGGAGGCCAGCCATGCCGCCGCCATGCATCCGGGGCCCAGCGGCGAAAGCCATGGCCGGGACCATCCTCGAGGGCCCGGCCGAGCCGACCATGCCGCCGGCGTGCAGGACGCTGGCGAAGATGCCGCCCGCCCCGGAGAACACGCCGGAGAGCGCGTTGGCGATCGGCCCGAGGATGAAACGCCGCGCCGCCAGCTGGGCGAGATCGGCGATCATCGACGTGACCATATCGCGGAAGTCGAGCTTGCCGGTCTTCACGAAGTTGCCCACGGCCGTCTCGGCGGACTGGAAGGCGCCGACGAGACTCTGGCCGATATCGCCGCCGATCTCGCGCGCCTTGCTGGCGTAGTCCGACAGCGCTGCCGTGACCGCCTGCCAGCCGGTGACGGCGGCCTCAGAATTGGGCTCCGCTGCCGCAGCAGCAGCCCCGGCCGCCGCGCCTGCACCCGTCGCGGCGCGCCCGGCTTGACCAAGCGCCGTCTCCAGCCGCTCCGCCGCAGCGGTCGTCTCGGCCAAAGCGTCGGCGCCGTCCTCGTCGGTGCCGCGGACCGCGTCGCGCAGCGCCTGCCAGCTTTCGAGGGGCGCACGGGCGCTCTCAGCCAGATTGCGCGCCGCACCGCGATAGGTGTTGGCTGTTGCGAGGGCGGTATTGGCCGCTGCGGTGAGCCCGAGATCGGGCGCGGTGAGCGGGTTGTCCTCGAATGCCCGGTCGAAGGCCGCCTGTGCCGCCGTCGTCGCGGCGGTCGCCGCCCCTTCGAAGCGGTTCTCGATCTCGGCAAGGTCGAGGTCGGGCACCAGCGAGATGCGCCGCTCCGACCCGAGCGCTTCGAGCCCCTGATTGATCCCGCCGATGAAGCCGTTGATGCGCGAGACCACGCCGTTCAG
>NZ_FNNA01000019.1 GCF_900106665.1 Paracoccus sanguinis | reverse complement strand
CCCGGCGGCGACTTCTTCGAGGGCGTGGCAATCTACAACCTGCTGCGCGCCGATCCGCGCCGGGTCTCCGTCCGCATCCTCGGGCTTGCCGCCTCGGCTGCCTCGGTGATCGCCATGGCCGGCGACGAGGTCCGGATCGGCCGCGCCGGGTTCCTGATGGTCCACAACGCCTGGGTGGTCGCCATCGGCAACCGCCACGACATGGCCGCGGCCGCCGAGACGATGATCCCCTTCGATGCAGCCATGGCGGAGGTCTACGCCGCCAAGGCGGACGTCGATCCCGAGGTCGCAGCAGAGTGGATGGACAGCGAACGCTGGTTCACGGGCCCGGAAGCCGTCGCGGCCGGGCTCGCTGACGGGTTCCTGGCCGCCGATGTGACCCGTGATGGGGGCGTGCAGCCCGAAGCCCCGAGCGCCCTGCGCCGCATCGACACGCTGCTCGCCCGCCAGAACATTCCCCGGTCGGAACGCCGCGCGCTCCTGGCCGAGATCCGCGGCACGCCGGGCGCTGCCGCATCCGTCATGCCGCGCGCTGACGACGACTGGACCGCCGCCGCGCGGTCCCTCATCCAGACGCTCACCTGAGAGGCAATCCCATGAACATGATGTCCCACCCTGCGCTGACGCGCGGGATCGTCGCCCTGCGCGCCGACGCCAGCGGCGATCCGAAGCAGATCTTCGCCGAGCTGCAGAAGAGCTTCGAGGCCTTCAAGGCCGAGCACAGTGATCAGCTGACAGCCCTCCGCAAAGGCCAGGAGGATGTGGTCCGGGCCGAGAAGGTCGACCGCATCAATGCGGCCGTCGGCGAACTGCAAGCCGCCATGGACGCGCAGGCCGCGCAGATTGCAGCCCTGCGGATCGGTGGCAGCGGGATGGCGGCCGGCCCGGTCGATGCCGCCTACACGGACGCCTTCCGGGCCCACTTTCGCAAGGGCGAGGTCTCGGCCGCGCTGAACAAGGGCGCCGATGCCGAAGGCGGTTATCTGGCGCCGGTCGAATGGGACCGCACCATCACCGACAAGCTGGTCGAGGTCTCGCCCATGCGCCAGATCGCCTCGGTGCAGACGATCTCCGGTGCAGGCTTCCGCAAGCTCTTCTCGGCCCAGGGATTCGGCTCGGGCTGGGTCGGCGAGACCGCGCCGCGGCCGCAGACCAGCACGCCGCAGTTCGGGCATCTCGACTACACCCCGGGCGAGATCTACGCCAATCCGGGCGCCACCCAGCAGATGCTCGACGATGCGGCGATCAACCTCGAGCAGTGGATCGCCAGCGAGATCGAGGCCGAGTTCGCCTACCAGGAGGGCATCGCCTTCGTCGCGGGCGACGGCGTCAACAAGCCCTCGGGAGTCCTGACCTATGCCGAGGGTGGATCGAAGGCGACTGCCCACCCTTGGGGGGCGATCCCGACCATCACCGCCGAGAGTGCGACGGCGATCACCGCCGACGAGTTGATCGACCTCGTCTACTCGCTGCCCGGTCAGGCGGCGCAGAATGCGCGTCTGGTCGCCAACCGCAACACGCTCGCAAGCATCCGCAAGCTCAAGGACGGTCAGGGCAACTACCTTTGGCAGCCCTCCTTCACCGAAGGCCAGCCGCAGAACGTGCTGGCCTATCCCGTGACCGAGATGGCGGCGATGCCTGATGTCGCCCCCGGCGCCATGCCACTGGCCTTCGGCGACTTCCGCCGCGGCTACCTGATCGTCGACCGCGCCGGCGTGCGGGTGCTGCGCGATCCCTTCACCAACAAGCCCTACGTCCACTTCTACACCACCAAGCGGGTAGGCGGCGGGCTGCTCAATCCCGAGATGCTGCGGGTCCTCAGGATGGCCGCAGCCTGACCCAGCGGCCCGGCGTTTGCGCCGGGCTTCACCCTTGTCCGAATGGAGGCCATCATGGCTGTGAAGAAGACTGATGCCGCACCGAAGAGCGATGCGACGGCAATCGAGGAAGACACCCACGGCGTCGCCGATCCGGCACCTGCGGTGGGGCTGGAGGAAGCGTCCGGCGCGATCATCGAACCGGGGGTCACGGATGCGGTCGATGTGGCGCACGAGAGCGTCGACGCCAATCCGCGCGAGGGCACCACCGCTGCGCAGAACGCAATTGACTGGAACGACCCCAAGCGAGTGCGCCCTGATGAGGCCGACTTCACGGGTCAGGGCGTAGACCGCGCCGTCTACGGGAAGGCCCAAGACTGATGCGGCTGGTCCTCGTCACCCCACCGGCCGCACCGCCGATCACGCTGGCCGAGGTCAAGGCGCAGGCCCG
>NZ_FNNA01000017.1 GCF_900106665.1 Paracoccus sanguinis | reverse complement strand
CTCAAGCGCCAGATCGACGAGGCGCGCGAGATGCCGGCACAGCAGAACGCCATCCGACGGCTGCGGCTGAACGAATGGACCGAACAGGTCACCCGGTGGCTCGACATGGAGGTCTGGGCGGAGGGTGGACTGCCCGTAACGGCCGGCGGCGCGGACATCGCGGGGGAGCTTGCCCGTCTGGAGCAACTGCTCGCGGGACGTGAATGCTACGGCGGGCTCGACCTCGCCCGGGTCAACGACCTCTCGGCCTTCCTGCTGCTGTTTCCGCCGACGCGGGATCCAGCGCTCGGGGATCTGGCCGGCAAGTGGATCGTGCTGAGCCGGTTCTGGGTCCCCGAGGAGGACATCCTCCGCCGCGCCCGCCGTGACCGGGTGCCCTACGATGTCTGGCGCGACCAGGGGTTCCTGGTGGCCACCCCCGGCAATGCCACCGACTTCGCCTTCATCGAGGCGGAGATCGTCAGTCTCGCCGGCCGGTTCGATCTGCGTGAGCTCGCCTATGACCGCACCTTCGCGGGCGAGATCGTCCAGCATCTGCAGGACGAGGGCCTGAACCTCGTCCAGTTCGGCCAGGGGTTCCTGAGCATGGCTGCGCCCACGGCGGAGCTCGAGCGGCTCGCGGTCTCGCGGCTCCTCTGGCACGGGGGCCATCCGGTGCTGCGCTGGAACGCCTCGAACGTCGCCGTCCGGCACGACCCGGCCGGCAACATCAAGCCGGACAAGGAACGCTCGTCCGAGCGCATCGACGGGATCGTGGCGCTCTGCAACGCGCTGGGGCGGGCGATGCTGCGGGACGAATCCGCCGGCCGCTCCATCTACGCGGCCCGCAGGCCAATGGTGCTCTGACCGGGCCACTCTGACTGGGCCTTTCGCTGACAGGAATGCTGCATGTCCTTCTGGTCCCGCCTCGTTGGCTCGCGCGAGCGGGCCGGTCCTGCGCCTGCTTCTGCAGCATCGATCGGCAGCGCCCCGGCTGTTGGTCTCGGTGCTCCGTCGCCTCCGGGTGTGGCCCCACAGGCCGCGCTCGGGACTTGGACCGGCACGCTGGTCCAGACATCCAGAGAACTGGAGCAGGTGCTGCGCGGTGGCTCCGCGACGGCCTCCGGCGTTCGTGTCTCGCCCGAAGCCGCGCTCACCGTGGCCGCCGTCCACGCCTGCGTGCGGATCATCGCGGGCGCGGTCGCGACCCTGCCGCTGCAGTTGCGCCGCCGCATCGACGATCGCACCCGGGAGGACGCCTCGAACGATCCGCTCTGGCACCTGCTGCGGCGCCGGCCCAACCGCTGGCAGACACCCTCGCAGTTCCGCCGCATGATGCAGACGCATCTGCTGCTGCGCGGCAATGCCTATGCGATGATCGTCCGCTCGCGCGGACAGGTCCGGGAGCTGATCCCGTTGCAGCCGGACCGGGTGGCCTGTCGGCAGAGGGACGATCTGGAACTGGAATACGTCTACATCCGCCGCGACGGGGTGCGGGTGCAGCTCGGGCAATCCGAGATGTTCCATCTCGTCGGCATGACGCTTGATGGCGTCACCGGCGTCTCGGTGATCACCCATGCCCGCGAGACGATCGGGCTGTCACTGGCGATGGAGGAGCACGGTGCCTCGACCTTCCGCAATGGGGCCCGGGTCTCGGGCGTGCTGCGCCACCCCGGACGCCTCGGGCCCGAGGCGGTGGCCAACCTCAAGGCGGGCCTCGACGAGTTCCGCTCGGGCGGCGAGCAGGAAGGCCGGCACCTGATCCTTGAGGAAGGCATGGACTACGCTCGCATGGCGATGACCGCCGAGGACGCGCAGTGGATCGAGAGCCGCAAGTTCACCCGCGCCGACATCGCCATGTTCTTCGGGGTCCCGCCGCACATGATCGGCGACACCGAGAAGTCGACCAGCTGGGGCACCGGCATCGAGCAGCAGTCGATCGGCTTCGTGGCCTACACGCTCGAGGATCACCTGACGACCTGGGAGGAGACCATCGCCCGCGATCTCATCCCGGAGGCACGCCCCGACCTCTACGCCCGCTTCAACCGCGCGGCCCTGGTCAAGGGCGACATCAAGGCCCGCTGGGAAGCCTATGTGAAGGGCCTGCAATGGGGTGTCTGGAGCCCGAACGAGATCCGCACGCTGGAGGACGAGAACCCGCGTGCAGGCGGCGATGTCTACTATCCGCCGCCGAACATGACGGCACCGCGGACGGCGGGGCAGGAGGGCAACGGACCGCCGCCGGAGACAGAGGAGCGAGAGCCATGACGCTGCGCAGCGCACCGCCGATCAACCTGTCGCGGCCACCAAAGGTGCAGGCCTGGGACCCCGATCCGGCGCTGCTGGAGAAGTGGACCCCCGGACTTCGCGCCGGTCCCGGCCGGGAGTCGGTGACCGGCAGCCGCACGATCAGCATCCTCGACGTCATCGGTGCCGATGGCCTGACCGGCGAGGGCGTCACCGCCCGGCGCGTCGCTGCAGCGCTGCGCGCGATCACCGCCGACAATATCACCGTCGACATCAACAGTCCCGGCGGCGACTTCTTCGAGGGCGTGGCAATCTACAACCTGCTGCGCGCCGATCCGCGCCGGGTCTCCGTCCGCATCCTCGGGCTTGCCGCCTC
>NZ_FNNA01000018.1 GCF_900106665.1 Paracoccus sanguinis | reverse complement strand
CTCAAGCGCCAGATCGACGAGGCGCGCGAGATGCCGGCACAGCAGAACGCCATCCGACGGCTGCGGCTGAACGAATGGACCGAACAGGTCACCCGCTGGCTCGACATGGAGGTCTGGGCGGAAGGCGGGCTGCCGGCAAGTGCCAGCGGGACAGAGATCACGACCGGGCTTGCCTGTGTGGAGCGCCTGCTCGCGGGACGTGAATGCTATGGCGGGCTGGACCTGGCGCGGGTCAACGACCTCTCGGCTTTCGTGCTGCTGTTTCCGCCCACGCGGGATCCGACGCTCGGGAACCTCGCGGACAAGTGGATCGTGCTCAGCCGGTTCTGGGTGCCGGAAGAGGACATACTGCGCCGCGCCCGGCGCGACCGCGTGCCCTACGATGTCTGGCGCGACCAGGGGTTCCTGACAGCCACGCCCGGCAATGCCACCGACTTCGCCTTCATCGAGGCGGAGATCGTCAGCCTCGCCGGCCGGTTCGATCTGCGCGAGCTAGCCTATGACCGCACCTTCGCGGGCGAGATCGTCCAGCATCTGCAGGACGAGGGCATCAACCTGGTTCAGTTCGGCCAGGGGTTCCTGAGCATGGCCGCGCCCACGGCGGAGCTCGAGCGGCTCGCGGTCTCGCGCCTGCTCTGGCACGGCGGTCACCCGGTGCTGCGCTGGAACGCCTCGAACGTCGCCGTCCGGCACGACCCGGCCGGCAACATCAAGCCCGACAAGGAACGCTCCTCCGAGCGCATCGACGGGATTGTGGCACTCTGCAACGCGCTCGGCCGGGCGATGCTGCGCGACGAGACCGCCGGCCGCTCGGTCTATCAGGCCCGAGGGCCGATGCTGCTCTGACAGGAACACTGCATGTCTCTCTGGTCCCGTCTCCTTGGTGCGCGCGAGAGCGCGGCGCCCGCAGCGCCTCCACAGCCTCCGCCTGACCTGCAACCGCAGGCGGCGCTCGGGTCCTGGAGCGGCACGCTCGTCCACACCTCGGCGGAACTCGAACAGGTTCTCCGCGGCGGGCACGGCACCGCGGCCGGCATGTCTGTCTCACCCGAGTCTGCGCTGACGGTGGCAGCGGTGCATGCCTGCGTGCGCATCATCGCCGGCGCGGTCGCCACGCTGCCGCTGCAGCTGCGCCGGCGCATCGACGACCGCACCCGGGAGGACGCGTCCGACGATCCGCTCTGGCACCTGCTGCGGCGCCGGCCCAACCGCTGGCAGACACCCTCGCAGTTCCGCCGCATGATGCAGACGCATCTGCTGCTGCGTGGCAATGCCTATGCGATGATCGTCCGCTCGCGCGGACAGGTCCGGGAGCTGATCCCGTTGCAGCCGGACCGGGTCACCTGTCGGCAGAGGGACGATCTGACGCTGGAGTACGTCTACATCCGCCGCGACGGGGTGCGGGTGCGGCTCGGGCAGTCCGAGATGTTCCACCTCGTCGGCATGACGCTCGATGGCGTCACCGGCGTGTCGGTGATCACCCATGCCCGCGAGACGATCGGGCTGTCGCTGGCGATGGAGGAGCACGGCGCCTCGACCTTCCGCAATGGGGCCCGGGTCTCTGGCGTGCTGCGCCACCCCGGACGCCTCGGGCCCGAGGCGGTGGCCAACCTCAAGGCGGGCCTCGACGAGTTCCGCTCGGGCGGCGAGCAGGAAGGCCGGCACCTGATCCTCGAGGAAGGCATGGACTACGCCCGCATGGCGATGACGGCCGAGGACGCGCAATGGATCGAGAGCCGGAAGTTCACCCGCGCCGACATCGCCATGTTCTTCGGGGTGCCGCCGCACATGATCGGCGACACCGAGAAGTCGACCAGCTGGGGCACCGGCATCGAGCAGCAGTCGATCGGCTTTGTCGCCTACACGCTCGAGGATCACCTCACGACCTGGGAGGAGACCATCGCCCGCGATCTGATCCCGGAGTCGCGCTTGGATCTCTACGCCCGCTTCAACCGCGCGGCACTGGTGAAGGGCGACATCAAGGCTCGCTGGGAAGCTTACGTGAAGGGGCTGCAATGGGGCGTCTGGAGCCCCAACGAGATCCGCACGCTGGAGGACGAGAACCCGCGGGAGGGCGGCGATGTCTATTACCCGCCGCCGAACATGACGGGGCCCACGACCGCGGATCAGGACGCCGACGGATCGCTGCCGTCCACAGAGGAGCGAGAGCCATGACGCTGCGCAACGCACCCGAGATCACCCTGTCGCGCCCGCCGAGAGTGCAGGCCTATGAGCCCGACCCTACACTGATGGATCGGTGGAATGCCGGTCTTCGGGCGGCAGACAGGGACGGCACCACGGATGCCGCCCGCGTCATCAGCATGCTTGACGTGATCGGCGCGGGCGGGTGGACCGGCGAAGGTGTAACGGCCCGGCGCATCGCGGCAGCGCTCCGCGCCATCACCGCCGACAATATCACCGTCGACATCAACAGCCCCGGCGGCGACTTCTTCGAGGGCGTGGCAATCTACAACCTGCTGCGCGCCGATCCGCGCCGGGTCTCCGTCCGCATCCTCGGGCTTGCCGCCTC
>NZ_FNNA01000020.1 GCF_900106665.1 Paracoccus sanguinis | reverse complement strand
CGGGTGACCTGTTCGGTCCATTCGTTCAGCCGCAGCCGTCGGATGGCGTTCTGCTGTGCCGGCATCTCGCGCGCCTCGTCGATCTGGCGCTTGAGGTCGTCAACCTTCACCGTCACCCCGAGGCTCGGGTTGGCCTTCACCCAGACCCTCGGATCAGTCCAGTCGTCGCCCGCGTCGATGGTGGCGATGAAGGCGAACCAGGGGTCGGCCGTCTCCTGCGGCAGCGTGCCCTCGAGCACCTTGACCGAGAACTCGTGATGTTGACGACAGACCGAGTGGCGGTCATGCCCGGCGGTGGTGATCTCGAAGATCAGCGGCTGGCGCCGCGCGCCGGTCGCCGTGTTGAGCTTCTGGATGATTTCGGGTCCGGGGTGCTCATGCACCTCGTCGACGGCGGCGAAGTGCACGTTCAGCCCGTCCATCTTGCTGGCGTCGGCCGAGAGCGGCCGGAACCACGAGGCGGTCGGCAGCACGGCGAGGTTGTTGACCGTGCGGGTGACCCGGGCCGAGAGCGCCGGGCTCGCCGCGACCATCCGCTCGGCCTCGCCGAAGACGATGCGCGCCTGATCGCGGGTGGTCGCGGCGGCATAGACATGCGCGCCGGCCTCGCCGTCGGCCACCAGCGCATAGAGCGCGATCCCGGCCAGCAGGGCCGATTTGCCGTTCTTGCGCGCCACCTCGACATAAGCCGTTCGGAACCGGCGCAAGCCATCCGCCCGCTTCCAGCCGAAGACGGAGCCCACCACGAACTGCTGCCACGGCTGCAGATCGAAGGGCTGCCCCGCCCATTCGCCCGTCGAGTGCCGCAGATGGCTGAAGAACTCGATCGCGTGCAGCGCAGCGTCCCGGTCCCAGACGAGGCCGCGGTCCTTGCCGGCCTTCAGATCGTCCAGATGGCGCTGGCAGGCCAGCCGGGTGAGATGTCCGGCGACAATCCTGCCATCAACCACCTTGCGAGCCCAGGCGGTCACGGGACAGCTCTGTGTCCTCCGCCCGGGGCCGGATTTACGCTGTGCTGCCACGGTTCAGAAAATCCTCGAACGGGTCGCGGGTCTCGGCTGGCGCCGCCGTGCGGATGCGGGTCCGGCTCGAGGGCGTCAGCCCGAACTCGCTCTCGATCTGGCCCATCTGCGCCAGGCACTTGTTCGCCACCGCGAGGAACGGGTTCTGGATGATGTTGCCGCCTGCGGTCTTCACCACCGGGCCGCGGCGCTTGACCTCGGCCTCTGCCTCGAGCCAGCGCCGCCAGATCACCACGTAGCGGGCGAGCGCCCCGGCATCGAGTTC